>CAVTUX010000001.1:0-582481 GCA_963738045.1 uncultured Verrucomicrobiae bacterium
TCTTTTCCAGCCTCGCGGCGGACAGCAGCATGAGTTTTATCCTCACCGGGATGGGCGACCCAGTGCAGTTGAACGGCGGAATCATGACCGCGAACTACTTCGACCTCGTCGGCGTGCGTCCGCTGCGCGGCCGGCTCTTCCTGCCTGACGAGGAGGAAAACGCCGATGTCGCCGTGATCAGCGAACATTTCTGGCGGACGCGGCTCGCCTCCGACCCGCAGGTGCTCGGCCGCAATCTTACCCTCAACGGCGTCCCGACGACGATCGTAGGTGTGATTCCGACGATGCCGCTCTCCTGGTTCGGTCCCGACTGCGAAGTCTGGACCACCAAGCCCTTCGCGCTGCCCGGCATGACGCGCGAGACGCTGATGCGCGGCGTCGGTTATCTCCGCGTCATCGGTCGCCTGAAACCGGGCGTGACGAACGAACAGGTGAGCGCCGCTCTTTCCGTTCTGCAGGAAAGTTATCGCGCTCATTACCCGGGGATCTTCGACAGCAGTTGGACTCCGACAGCTGTTTCCGCGGTCGAAGACGTGACCGGCAATCTGCGTCCGGCTTTCGTCACTCTGCTCGCCGCCGTCGCCGCAGTATTGCTCATTGCCTGCAGCAACGTCGCAAATTTGTTGCTCGTTCGGTGCACCGCTCGTCGGCGCGAGATTGCGTTGCGGGCCGCACTCGGCGCATCGCGCACCGGTCTGGCGCGTCTTTTCATTTTTGAAAGTACTGCTCTGAGTCTCGTGGCAGGCGTGGCCGGCCTCATCCTTGCGGCGTGGATCATCTCGGCCGTTCCGAAACTGGCGGGCAACAATCTCCCGATCGAACCGAACCTCAACCTGCAGTGGCCGGTCTTTGTCTTCACCCTGGCTCTTTCGCTCCTTACCGGATTGGCGATGGGATTGTATCCGGCATGGCAAAGCTCCCGCACGGGACTGGCGAGCGAACTAAAGGACGGCGAACGCGCGATCAGCGGAAGCCGCGCTCAGCAGCGGGTTCGCCGCGGATTGGTCGCGGCCCAGGTCGCCTTATCCGTGCTCTTGCTCGCGGGCGCAGCGCTCTTGCTCGCGAGCTTCGTTAGGCTGAGCCATGAAGAGATTGGTTTTCGTCCGGAACGAATCTGGATCGGCGGGATTGGTTTGCCGGTCGCGAACTATGGCGATGACGGATCGCGCGCGCGCTTCGTGGGGCGGTTGCGTAGCGAACTGCAAGCCAGGCCCGGCGTCGAAGCGGCCGCCCTCGCCGACACTCTCCCCCTCACCGGAGTTTCGCACACGCCTTATGCGCGAGCCGACGGCGCTCTCCTGCCGGTAACGCAGCGCCCTCTCGGGATCATGCACAGTGTTTCCGAGGGTTACTTTCGCACCCTTGGCATCCCGCTGATCTCCGGCCGCGATTTCACTGAAAACGATACCGCGGATCATCCGCAGGTCGTCTTGATCAGTCGCGCCACCGCGCGCGTGATTTTTCCAAACACGAATCCGATAGGGCAAAAGCTCCTCCTCGGCGGAGTCAACGGAAGCGGCACGCCGACCGAGATCGTCGGCGTGGTCGGCGATGTCCGCTCGGAGCGGCTCGGGAAAAAAGACGAGATCGAATTTTACCGGCCCTTGGCGCAGCGACCAAACTCGTTTCTTTCCGTCGCGATCCGTGGCCGCGGCCGGCCGGAAACGCTTCTCGGCACAGCCCGGGCCGCGCTCGACCGCGTCGATCGCCAGTTGCCCTTCATCCAGCCTCAAACCATGGAGAAGGTGATCAGTGATTCGTTAGGCGAGCAACGTCTCACCATGACCTTGCTCGCCTCCTTCGCGGGAATCGCGCTTCTTCTGGCGTTGGTCGGGATCTACGGCGCGGTCGCCTACACGGTCGAACAGCGCACCAGTGAGATTGGCGTGCGCATGGCCCTGGGAGCGCAAACCCGAGACGTTCTGCGGCTCATCCTCTCGCAGGGAATGCAGCCGGTCGCTCTTGGACTGCTCGTCGGTCTCGCGGCCGCCCTGGCGCTGGGCCGCCTCCTTGCTTCTCAGCTCTATCAGATTTCGGCGCAAAACCCGACTCTGCTCGGCGGCACCACTTTTCTGCTCGGTGCGGTCGCGCTGGTCGCCTGCCTCATCCCGGCCCGGCGCGCCACGCGAGTCGATCCGATTGTGGCGCTTCGTTACGAATGACCGCTGCGCGGAATGACCAATTCCAAATGACGAAATCCGAAGGAATGAGCAATGACCCAATGACAAAAGCATCGCGCGGAGGTTTCGAGCTTCGGGCTTGGTCATTCCTTCGGGTTTCGTCATTCCTCATTCGTCATTTTCACCCATGAACGATCTCCGCTTCGCCCTTCGCCAACTTCGCAAGGCCCCAGCCTTCACCATCACGGCCCTCGCCACGGTCGCGATCTGCCTCGGGGCGAACCTCGCCATCTTCGCGGTGATCGATTCCATTTTGCTGCGGCCGCTGCCATTTCCGCAATCCGATCGGCTGGTCACAATTTACAACACCTATCCGAAAGCCGGGGTCGAGAACGATGGCTCCTCGCTGACCAATTATTACGAGCGGCGCGGCAACATCCCGGCCTTCTCGAGCCTTTCCATCTTCCGCTACGGCAGCGAAGTCGTCGGCGAACCTGGTTCGACCGAGCAGGAAGAACTCATGCGCGTCTCGCCGGATTTCTTCGCGACGCTTGGCGTGCGACATGTGATGGGTCGCACTTTACCGAATCGGAAACAATCACTCCGGTTGAAGATCACGGAGTGGCGATCTTGACGGACGCCTATTGGCGCGAGCGCTATCAATTCCGATCCGAACGTTCTCGGCCGCGAACTCCGCGTGAACGGAATGCCGCAGAAAGATCATTGGTGTCTTGCCTCCGGGCTTTCGCTTTCTCTCATCCGAAGCGCGGTTCTTCCTGCCGTTGACCTCGCGAGCGGACCTGCGCACGCCGAAGCAGCGCCATTCTGGTGGCGGCGGGACGCACATGATCGCGCGCTTGAAACCGGGCGCGACGATCGCCGAAGCGCAATCACAGATCGACGCGCATAACGCCGCTGTCGAGAAAGACGATCCGCAGGCGAAAATGATGGCCGAGGCCGGTTTCCGTTCGCTCGTGCTTCCGCTCCACGCCGATCACGTACGCTCCATCCGCCCGACACTCTTGCTGATGCAGGCCGGAGTATTTTTTCTTCTGCTCATCGGCGCGGTCAATTTGGTGAATCTGCTTCTGATCCGCGCGAGCGGGCGCGCGAAAGAAATGGCGATCCGCCGATCGATGGGCGCGGGTCGGCGGCATGTGGTGACGCAAGTGATGGTTGAAACCGTTTTGCTGACCTTGCTCGGCGGATTGCTTGGGCTCGTCGCGGGCGCGTGGGGAGTCCGGCTGCTTCGAAATTCTTGGCGCGGATCGGTTGCCGCTCGGCGCGCACATTGCATTTGATGGCTGGCTGGCGTCGATCGGTCTCGGTCGGCGCTATTCTTCTCGGAGTCGTCATCGCGCTGCCGATCGCCTGGTTCAATCTGAGCAGCCATCTGGCCACGCGCTCCAATCCGAATCGCGCACTGGCACGATCAGTCGGGCCGCGCAAAGCCTGCGCCACGGATTCATCGTCGCGCAGATCGCACTCGCTTTTGTTTTGCTCGCCGGCGCGGCGCTTGCTCGGGCTGAGCCTGAAAAAGGTCATGGCCGTTTCTCCTGGCTTCCGCGCCGATCACGTTCTCACCGGCCAATTCACGCTCCCATGGCGAGAGTCTGATGCACGGATCCGAACGCGTCGCGATCCTCGATCGCTTGCTGGAATTGATCGGCCGACAGCCGGGAGTCGCCGCCGCCGGAACGATCACGAACATTCCGCTGAGCGGAGACAACGGCAACACCGCGGTCGCCCCGAAAGGCTATGTGCCGCCGCCAGGTCAATCAGTGCACGGTCATTATTCCTATGGCGTCGACGGCGATTACTTCTCTGCTCTCGGCATTCCGTTGCGCGAAGGACGGTTCCTGACTTCGGCGGATTCTCATCGGTCGGAACGGGTCTGTGTCGTCGACGAAGATTTTGCCCGGCGTTACTGGCCGCACGGCGGTGCGCTCGGGCAACAAGTGTTTCATGGCCAGATTGTCTTCACCGGCAAAGGCCGACGATACCGACAACGCGAGCCTGTTCACCATTGTCGGCGTCGTCGGCGCGGTAAAACAAGCGGAGCTGACGGAACCGCAGGGACAGGGCGCGGTTTACCTTCCTTTCGCTTATCGGGACGGCGCCAATATTTTCGTCGTCACTCGTACCAGCCAGCGGCCGGAAGCGTTTGCCGGAACGCTGCGAAAACTGGTGCGCGCGACCGATCCAGATCTGGCGATCGACGATGTCCAGTCGATGGAAACCCGCATCGACGACAGCCTGATCGCGCGCCGTTCACCGGCGCTGCTTGGCCGGAATTTTTGCCGGAGTCGCATTGCTGTTGGCTGGCGATTGGAACCTACGGCGTGCTCGGTTACGCGGTCGCGCAACGCCGGCGCGAGATCGGCATTCGCATGGCGCTCGGAGCGCAGCGCGAACAGATCGGGGCACAATTCCTCTCGTTAGGCCTGCGCCTGCTCGCCGCCGGAACCATCCTCGGTCTGATTGGCGCATGGCTCGCTGGCAGAGCGATGCAGAGCGTTCTCTTCGGCGTGCCCGCACTGCCCGTCGCCGCTCTTCTCGGCACCGCACTGGTCATGACCGCGGTCTCACTCGTGGCCTGCCTCATCCCCGCGCGCCGCGCCACCAAAGTCGATCCCATGATTGCGCTTCGCCATGAGTAACCGCTGGAGGGCGCGTGCGCTCCCCAAGGCAAGGGCCTCGCGCATTTCTATCGCCATTACGCCGCGCCGTTCGAGCTTCTCATTCCCCAAATCAACATCCAACAATCATAAATCAACAATCCCATGAATGATCTCCGCTTCGCCTTCCGTCAACTTTTCAAATCGCCCGCCTTTACCCTCGTCGCGATCCTCACTCTCGCCCTCGGGATCGCCGCCAGCACCGCCATCTTCAGCGTGGTCGATGCGGTCCTGCTCCATCCGCTGCCCTATCCGCACTCCGAGCAGATCGTCACCGTCTCGCAAACCGTCCGCAGCACCGGCGTCTCGACCGAGGACGCTTCGCCCGCCAACTTCCTCGATTGGTCGGCGCAGAACTCCGTCTTCTCCGCGATGGCCTGCGCGCGCGGCTGGCAGGCAATCTCTCCGGCGGCGAACAACCGGAACGCGTCCGCACCACGATGGCTTCGGCGCAGTTTTTCTCGCTCTTCGACAGTCAAGCCGCATTCTCGGCCGCACCTTCGGACCTGGGGACGCGAAACCGGGGAATGCCCACGTCGTCGTGCTCAGCCATGCGCTCTGGTCGCGTCGTTATGGCGCCGATCGCGGGAATCATTGGACGCGACCTGATTCTCGATGGCGAGAAATTCACCGTCATCGGAGTGATGCCGCCGGGTTTCTCGCCGGACGATTACGGCGAACTCTGGGTGCCGTCGCCCTGGGACGTGCCGACGCATCCGCTTTCGCCTAACGAAAATCCGCGCGCGATGCGCGACCGCAGCTATCTCGATGCCTGGGCGCGGTTGAAGCCGGGCGTGAGCTCTGGCGCAGGCGCAGGCCCAGATGAACACGATCGCGCCGGCGCCTCGAAAAGCAATATCCTGACGCGGACGAGAACACAGGCGTCGCGCTCGTGCCGTTGCACGAGGAAATCGTCGGCGGCCTTCGGCCGATGCTGCTGATGTTGCTCGGCGCGGTTTCGTTCGTCCTGCTCATCGCCTGCGCCAACGTCGCCAATCTCCTCCTCGCCCGGGCCGCGAGCCCGCTCGCGCGAGATCGCGATTCGCACCGCGCTGGGCGCGTCGCGCTTGCGGCTGATTCGGCAGCTGCTGACCGAGAGCGCTGCTTCTCGCGCTTCTCGGCGGCGCGCTCGGGCTGCTCCTCGCGACTCTGGGCGCTGCCGCTTGCTGCTCTCGCTCAGCCCGGCGGAGATCAGCGATTTCCGCGGGATCGGCCTGAATCGCGAAGTGCTCGCTTTTCAGCCTCCTCGCCTCGCTGCGTCACCGGCATGCTCTTCGGCCTCGCGCCGGCGGTCTTCGCTTCGCGCGCCAACCCGAACGAATCGCTGCGCGAAGGCGAACGCGGAAGTTCGTTAGGCAAAAGTCCGGCCCGCTCGGCCCTGATCGCGGCCGAGATCGCGTTATCGCTCGTCCTGCTCGTCGGCGCCGGGCTGATGATGAAAAGTTTCGTCCGCCTGACGCGTGTCGATCCCGGCTTTAATCCCGATCAGTCTGCTCGTTTTCAATATCGGACTGGCCACCTCGGCCGATGCGACGCAGCAGACAATTTTTATCGCGAGGTGGTCGAGCGGATGCAGCGCGGTGCCGGGCGTGCAGGCGGTCGGCGCGGTCAGCCGGCTGCCGCTCGCCGGCGGGAACAGCTCGCGCTCCTTCAACGTGCCCGGCGAGCAGCCAGATCCTACGAGGCCGACATCCGCGTGAGCACGCCGGATTATTTCCCGACGATGGGCGATCCCGCTCCTGCAGGGCCGGAAATTCACCGCGCACGACACGAGCGATTCGTGCCGGTCGCGATCATCAACCAGGCAACGGCGGCGAACGCTTTCCCCGGCCAGAATCCGATCGGCCAATACCTGACCAACTTCGGACCGAAGTCGACGAAAAGCTGCAGGTCATCGGCGTGGTCGGAAACGTGCGCCACGTCGCGCTGGAGAAGGCGGCGCGGCCCGGAGATTTACGTGCCGCTTGACGCAGACGCGTGGCCATCGATGTTCGTCGCGGTGCGGAGCGCGGTGGCGAATCCGCTCAGCCTTCTTCCTGCGGTGCAGGAAGCGGTCTGGAGCATCGATCGCAATGTCCCGCTGGCGAATCCGCGCACGATGCAGGACGTGCTCGCGCATTCGGTTTTGCGCAGAAAATTCGCCATGCTGCTCCTCTCGATTTTCGCCGGGCTCGCGACCTTGCTCGCGGCGATCGGTCTTTACGGCGTGATCTCGTATTCGGTCGCCCAACGAACGAAGGAGATCGGAATCCGAATGGCGCTGGGCGGTCAGCGGAGCGACATGCTGCGGATGGTCCTGCGGCAAAGCGGCATTCTGGTCTTGATGGGACTGGTCATCGGCGTGCCGGTGGCCTGCTCGCGACGCGATTGTTAGGCACGATGCTTTACGGCGTCGGCGCGACTCGATTTCGCGACTTATCTCCTCGTCATCGCGCTCCTCGGCGAGCGGCCGCATTTTTCGCCAGCATCATTCCCGCGCTCCGCGCCACCAAAGTCGATCCGATGGTGGCGCTTCGTTATGAATAGCCGCTGCGCAGAATGACGAAACGAGCCCAACTCAACAATCAGCAATCATAAATCAGCAATCTCATGACTGACCTTCGTTACGCCTTTCGCCAACTGATCAAGTCGCCCGGCTTCACTTTAGTCGCCGTTCTCACCCTCGCCCTCGGGATCGGGGCGAACAGCGCCATCTTCAGTGTGATCGACGCGGTCCTGCTCCGTTCCCTGCCGTTTCCTGAGCCGTATCGCCTGACGATGGTCTGGGCGACCGCGCCGCAGCATCCGGGCGACGACCGGCAGGTGCATTCCTATCCGGATTATCTCGATCTCCGCGCGCAAAATCACACCTTCGCGGCCTTGGCGGCCTACACCAGCGCTTCGACAATCTGGGGCACGGGCGAAGACTCCGCTGACGTGCCCGGTCTCGCCGCGACCTCGGATATTTTTGCCGTGCTGGGGACGAAGCCACTCCTCGGCCGCGGTTTTTCGCGCGCGGATGAGGAACCTGGCGCCGCGCGCGTTGTGGTGATCAGTTATCGGTTCTGGCAACGGCGTTTTGCCGGTGATCCAAACATTATCGGCAAACAGATCAGGTCGGCTGATCATGATTACACCATCACGGGAGTCATGCCGCGCGGCTGGAAATTTCCCGTCCAGCGCGAAAGGTTGATTACATCGCGCCGCTTCAGCCGCTTCTCTCCGGTTCTTCAGTTGATTACCTCACTCACCGCGGCGCTCATTTACTTTCGGTTGTCGGTCGGTTGAAACCGGGCGTCGATCTGCGCACGGCGACGGCGGATTTGCAAACGATCGCCGCGCAGCTCGCGAAACAGTATCCCGATACCGACGCCGGTCGGACCGAGCGGGCCGTCGATCTTCAATCCGATGTGGTCGGCGACGTGCGTCCCGCGCTCCTTGTGCTGACCGCGGCGGTCGCGCTCGTCTTGCTGATTGCATGTGCAAATGTGGCCAATCTCTTTCTCGCTCGTGCGGCCGGGCGAGAGCGCGAGATCGCGATCCGCACGGCGCTTGGTGCGAGTCGGTTTCAGATCGTGCGCCAGCTTCTGATCGAGACGCTGTTGCTCGCGCTGCTCGGCGCCGCAGCCGGACTCTTGCTCGCCTGGTGGAGTACCGACGCGCTGGTCGCGATGGGCCCAGCCGATCTGCCGCGGCTCGATGAGATCCGCGTCAACGGCGCGGTCGTCGCCTTCACCTTTGGTATCGCTCTTCTGACCAGTTTGATCTTCGGCTTGATCCCCGCACTGCAAGCGTCGCGCCCGGAGGTCGAGCAATCTCTTAAGGAAGCGTCGCGGGGATCGACCGGCGGCGCGCGCAGTCAAAGGTTGCGCTCCACTTTTGTCGTCGCGCAATTTGCGCTCTCGCTTGTTTTGCTGGTCGGCGCAGGGCTGCTCATTCGTAGTTTCGCCAGCCTGAGCGCCGTGCAACCAGGGTTCGATCCAGACGGTGTCCTCACATTCTGGCAGGCGCTGCCGAAAGCGCGCTACAGCGGGCCAGAGCAGCAAGTTCAATTTTTCGACAAGCTGCTCCCGAAACTGAAATCTCTGCCGGGGATTGAAAACGCTGGCATGGTTTCGCCACTGCCGTTCAGCGGCGACGATCAGCACCGCACTTTCACCATCGTCGGTCAGCCCGCGCCGCCACAGGGGATGGAACCCTCCGCGTCGCGCCTGACGACTGACGGAAATTACTTTCGAACCATGCGCATCCCGTTGCAGAGCGGGCGCAGCTTCGACGCGCGCGACCACCGGGAAATCGACGCCGGTCATGATGATCAACGCGGCCTTTGCCGAAAAATATTTCGGAGAGCAAAATCCGCTCGGACAGCGCGTGAACATCGGCGCGGGACCAGCGAACGGTGCGCCGCCGCGGGAAATCATCGGGGTCGTGGGAACCGCGAAGCATGGCAGTCTGGCCGAGCCGGAATCGCCGGAGTTCTACGTCCCATTTTCGCAGGATCCGGACAGCTACATGGAAATCGTCGTGCGCACGAGCGCGGCGACATCCAGCGGCATGGAGTCGATGATCCGTCGCACGGTGCACGAAATCGATTCCCAGCAATTTGTTCCCGAGATCAGATCGCTCTCGAGCCTGGTCAGCCGGACGCTTTCGCAAACCCGTTTTAATACCGCGCTGCTCGGCGTCTTCGCCGCCGTTGCCATCATTCTCGCCGCCGTCGGGATCTATGGCGTGATCGCCTACAACGTCGCCCAGCGAACCAAGGAAATCGGCATCCGGATGGCGCTCGGCGCACAGCAACGGCAGATGCTGACCATGATTCTGCGGCAAAGCCTGACGATGGCCGCGATCGGCATCGGGGTCGGATTGCTTGGCGTCGTTTGCCGCGACGCGCTTGCTGAGCGCGTTGCTTTTCGGCGTCGGCACGACCGACCTGCTGACCTACGGCGCGGTCATCCTGCTGCTCGGGCCGCCGCGCTTCTGGCCGGGCTTTTTCCCGGCGCGTCGCGCCATGAAAGTCGATCCTGTGATCGCGCTGCGCTATGAGTGAACATGGCCGTCCCGGCTGTCGCGTCGTCGTAGGCGTCCCGCCTGGCACGATTCCATGCATTCCTGCGGCCGACACGCGCCGCTCGACCTGTCAGGCCAGAGGCTGAATTACTATGAATGATCTTCGCTACGCCTTCCGCATGCTCCTGAAGTCCCCCGGCTTCAGCCTCATCGCCATCATCACCCTCGCCCTCGGGATCGGGGCGAACAGCGCCATCTTTAGCGTGATCGATACCGTCCTGCTCAAGCCGCTGCCGTTTCCCCAGCCTAACGAACTAGCGATGCTCTGGAGCGCACCGAACAAGGGCGCGGACCGTGAGACGCATTCCTTCCCCGACTACGTGGATTTTCGCGAGCAGGCAAATCTTTCTCCGCCCTCGCCGCTTTACACACGGACGGGCGCCGTTCTGAACAGTGGGTCGATGCGACACGAACTGAACGGCCTGGCCGCGACGTCCAGAATTTTCCAGGTGCTGGGGGTCACGCCAATGCTCGGCCGCGCCTACACCCGCGGCGGAAGACACGCCCGGTGCGCGGGTCGTCGTTCTCACCTATGAAGCGTGGCAGCGTTACTTCAACGGCGACCGGAAGATCATTGGCCAACAGGTGCGGCTCTCGCTTCAATCCTACACCGTGATCGGCGTGATGCCGCGTGGATTCCGGTTTCCGCTCGACGCGAGAGACGGAATATCTCATGCCGGTGCATCCGCTGGCCGCGACGCGGCCTGAAAACCGCGGGGCGCATTTCCTCCGCGCGGTCGGTCGGCTGCAACCAGGCGTGACCGCTGCCCAGGCAAGCGCCGAAGTGGCGGCGATCGCGGCCCGCCTCGAGAAGCAATATCCCGACACGAACACGGACCGGAGCGCGACCGTCGTTCCGCTGCATGCAGGATCTGACCGGCGACGTCCGCTCCGCGCTTGCTCGTCGTCCTGGCGGCGGTCTTCTTTCGTCCTGCTGATCGCCTGCGCCAACGTCGCCAACCTGCTGCTCGCCCGCGCCACCGCGCGGCAGCGCGAGATCGCGATTCGCACCGCGCTCGGCGCCAGCCGCGGCTGCGCCTCGTCAGGCAATTGCTGGCGGAAGGGTTTTGCTCGCTGGCATTGTTCGGCGCGACTCGGCGGCCTGCTCCTCGCCTGGTGGAGCGTCGATCTCCTGCGCACTTTTGGTCCGCAGGATGTGCCGCGCCTGGACGAAGTGCGGATCAATAGCGTCGTGATCCTCTTTACTTTCGGCGTGTCTTTCGTGAGCACGCTCCTCTTTGCCCTCGTGCCGGCGCTGCAAGTGACGCGTCCGAATGTGAACGCTGTCGTTGCAGGAAGGAAATCGCGGCGGGGCCGGGCCGGAATCGCATCGGCTGCGCGGACTGCTCGTCGTGACGCAGGTCGCCTTGTCGCTCCTCCTCCTCGCGGGTGCCGGTTTGTTGATCAAGAGCTTCGCGCAATCTGCGCGCGACCGATCCCGGGTTTGATCCGACCCGGGTGATGACCGCCGAGTTCGTTTTGCCGCGCGGCGAAATATCTCGAAGCCGGAACGAGCAGCGCCAATTTTTCGAACGCTTTCTGCCGCAATTGGCCGCGCTGCCGGGGGTGGAAGCGGTCGGCGGCGCTTCGCCCTTGCCGTTTTCCGGAAACGACAGCGCGCTACTTTCTGGATCGCCGGCCGTCCGGATCCGGGTCCAGGCAATCATCCCGGATGCCTCCAACCTGACGTGTGCTGGGCGATTACTTTCGCGCGATGCGCATCCCGCTCCTCGCCGGACGGTCTTCGATCGGCGCGACACGCAAGGACGCGCCGCCGGTCGTGATGATGAACGAGGCGCTTCGCGCAGAAATTTTTCCCAAACATGAATCCGATCGGCCAGCATCTCTTGCTCGACGAGGATACGGCGCATCCGGCCGAGATTGTCGGGCGTGGTCGGCAGTTCGCGGCACGAGTCGCTCGCGACTCGCGCCGAAACCCGAATACTACGTGCCGCTGGCGCAGAATCCGGACCGGGTGATGCCATCTCGTCTTTCGGACTTCGACCGCGAATCTTGTCCGGCCTCGAGGCGGCGTTGCGGCGCATCATTCAGGAAATGGATCGCGATGTCTTCGTGCCGAAAATGGTGCCGCTGGAGAAATTGATCGGCGGCACGCTCGCGCAACCGCGTTTCAACATGATGTTGTTAGGCACTTTCGCCGCCGTCGCGCTCGTCCTGGCCGCGATCGGGATTTACGGCGTGATCGCCTACAGCGTGGCGCAACGGACGCGCGAGATTGGGATCCGGATGGCGCTCGGGCGCGCAGCGTGGCGACGTGCTGCGGAATGATTTTGCGTCAGAGCATGATCATTATCGGAATCGGCCTAACGATCGGGCTGTTCGGCGCTTTCGCCCTGACGAGATGGATGGGCAGCCTGCTCTACGGCGTGAGCGCGCATGATCTCTCGATCCACGGGCTCGTGCTGATGGTGCTGGCCGCGCGCGGGTTTGATCGCGAGCTACATTCCGGCGCGCCGCGCGATGCGGGTCGATCCGATGGTGGCGCTGCGCTACGAGTAACACAGCCGTCCCGGCTGTCTCGTAGCGCGGGCGTCTCGCCTGCGTGTCTCGCCGCACCTGCGGGCCAGAGGCCCGCGTGACCCATCAGGCTGGAAGCCTGAGTTACGACAGAGCGAGAACCACTTCAGCTTCACCCCCGCGCGGGGTCAGTGATAGCACCGGCGTAGGATTGGTCGAAGCCTACAATCTGAATTAAACCGGGACGAACAGGTAGTGTCCGGGTTTCGCGTACGCTACACATTCATTCTCGATCTTCCTCCACCCGCTGCGCGAGATCACTCGAGTCGCCTGCTCAATCTTTATGAAACAAGTCGCCATTCTTGCCCTTTCGCTTCTTCTCGCTGGCCAGTGCTACGGAAAGCCACCGAACACTCCACTCCAGCAGATATCTGCGGATTTTTGGAAGTGGCGCGCGCAATTCGGGCCGTTCACCGACGATGACGTCAATCGCATGGAGCGCCCGGGAGGGCCGCGCGATTGGTCGGCCTCGGCGATCACGAAACAAAAAGCCGATCTGGCGCGATTCGATCAGCGTTTGAAAGCAATCGACGCCAGCCAGTGGACGATTCCGCAACAGGTTGATTACCGGCTGATCGGCTCGGCGTTGGCGCGGGTGCACTGGGAACTCGAGATCAATCCGCGCTGGAAACGCGATCCGAATTTCTATATCGCGCAGACGCTAACCGCGCTGGCGGAAGCGCTCACTGTCCCGCCGCCGTTCGATGAGACGCGAAGCCGCGAAATCCTTACCCGGATCGAAAACATTCCGTCAATCGTCCAGGCTGGAATCGACAATTTGCAGAAGCCGCCGGCGCCGTTTACGACCGTGGCGATTCAGAGTCTGCAGGATGTGCGACCGCACCTGCAGAAGATGGCGAAGGCGTTGGTCGGATCGACGACCTTGAAGGATCCGGAGTTGAACGCCGCTGTCGTTCGCGCGGCGGATGCGCTCGAAAAATTCCGTGCCCATCTGGAGCAAATCCTTCCGACTTTGCCTAACGAAACCGCGCTCGGCCGCGACGCCTACGTTTATTTTCTGCGCAAGGTGGCGCTGATGCCGTTCGAGCCGGAGCAACTGCTGGCCATGGGCCGGCAGGAATGGAATCGCGCGGTTGCCTTCGAGAGCTATGAGAAGAATCGCGACAAGAACATCCCGCCACTGAAGATCGCCGCGGACATGGACGCCTGGATCGCGGATAACACCACGAAAGAGGGCCAAATCCGGAAATTCCTCGGCGCGCAGGACATTCTTACCGTGCCGGACTGGGTCCGGCATTACACCCTGCACCCGACGCCGCCTTACTTGAGCGCACTTGGTTTCACCGAGGCCGATGATTTTACCTCGCCTTCGCGCCTGACGGAAAACAGCATCCGCTACGTCGATCAGCCGTCGGACAAGCTGGGTTATTTCTGGCACGCGACGGCGGAAGATCCGCGTCCGATCATCGTGCACGAGGGAATTCCCGGACACTATTTGCAGCTCTGTCTTTCCTGGAAACAGTCCGATCCAATTCGGCGGCATTATTACGACTCGGGCGCGAATGAAGGCATCGGGTTTTATGCCGAGGAGATGATGCTGCAGGCCGGTTTGTTCGACGACAGTCCGCACACGCGGGAGATCATTTACAATTTTATGCGCCTGCGCGCGCTCCGGGTGGAAGTGGACGTGAAACTCGCGCTCGGGGAGTTCACGCTCGATCAGGCGGCTAAATATCTCGAAGAAAAAGTGCCGATGGATGTGGGGACGGCCCATCAGGAAGCGACCTCCTTCTCCACCGCTCCGGGGCAGGCCATCACCTATCAGATCGGCAAACTCCAGATCACCAAAATGCTGGCAGAGGCGCGTCTCCAGCAGGGAGAGAAGTTCAATTTGCGCGCCTTCCACGATTTCGTCTGGAAGAACGGCAATGTGCCGATCTCGTTGCAGCGTTGGGAGTATCTCGGCAAAGACGATGACGTGCCAAGGTAGGCGCGAGATCAATGTGGGAGGGGCCTTCGTGCCCCGATGGGGTTGCGGGCCGCCAGCGGATCGGGGCACGAAGGCCCCTCCCACATTCGGAAATCAGGCGCTCTGTTTCTCCGCCAGGCGCGCGAGGAGCCAGCAGAGATCGGAAAGCCGGTTCAGATAGCGCAAGATTTCCGCGATGGAATGCTGCGCCCCGTCGAGCGCGGCCACGCGGCGCTCGGCGCGACGACAGATCGTACGCGCGAGATCGAGTGTGGCGGCGAGCGGTGTGTTCCCGGGAGTCGCCCAGCCTTTCCCGTAGAGTGTTTTGTCTTTCTCCAAGTCGTCAATCGCGGCGGTCAGGCGATCGACCATCACCGCAGTCGTCAGGTTGAATCCATCCTTTTCATAGCGCTCGAGATCCTGCGGCGCGGTCGCCAGCTCGCCCATCACGATAACCAACTCCTTTTGAATCGAGAGAATCTGGTCGGCGATCGAGGAAGAGCCGACGCTCGCCCGGACCATTCCCAAGGCCGCGTTGAGTTCGTCGACGCAACCATAAGCCTCGACCCGCGCGTCCGTCTTCGGCACACGCCGGCCATACATGAGGGAGGTCTCGCCGGCATCGCCGGTTTTGGTTGCGATTGACATCTTAAAATAATGAGAGCCGCAACCAATGTGCGGCTCTCACTTCTACAGCATTGAATCTTGTTTGGTTAGCCGAGCGCGGGTTGCGGCTCCGCTTCTTCCATCAGCGGGGCGCCGACCTGTTCGCCCAGTTCGACGAGCTTGATCTCGCGCACCGCCGGGAAGCCGGTGCCGGCCGGGATGAGGTGCCCCATGATCACGTTCTCCTTAAAGCCGCGCAGCTTGTCGATCTTGCCCAGGGTGGCTGCTTCGGTCAGAACGCGGGTCGTGTCTTGGAACGACGCCGCGGAGATGAAGCTGTCGGTTTCGAGCGAGGCCTTGGTGATGCCAAGCAACACCGGAGTCGCCTCGGCGGGCTTGCCGCCCTGTTTCACGACCGCAGCGTTTTCCCGTTCGAAATCGAGTTTGTCGATCTGGTCGCCCCAGAGGAGCGAGGTGTCGCCCGGATCAGTGATCTTCACCTTGCGGAGCATCTGCCTAACGATGATCTCGATGTGCTTGTCGTTAATCTCGACGCCCTGAAGCCGGTAGACTTCCTGCACTTCGTTCACGAGATGCTCCTGCAAGTCCTGCGGACCGCACACCTCAAGGATTTCGTGCGGCACAACCGGACCTTCGGTCAACTGCGAGCCTTTCTTCACGAAGTCACCCTTGAACACGATCATGTGCTTGTTCATCGGGATGAGGTGCTCTTCTTCGGCCTCGGTCTCGGTGTCCTTCAAAATGAGCTTCCGTTTGCCGCGAACCGTCCCGCCGATTTCGACAATGCCGTCGATCTTGGCGATCTCGGCGGCATCTTTCGGACGGCGCGCCTCGAACAATTCCGCGACACGCGGCAGACCGCCGGTGATATCCTTCGTCTTGGCGACTTTTCGCGGCGTTTTGGCGAGCAAGGCGCCGGCGCGAATTTTGTGGTTCGCTTCGACAATGACGTGCGCGCCGGCCGGGATCGAGTAGCTCGCAGCCACTTCGCCGCCGTCGCCCACGATCACGATCTGCGGATGCAGATCTTCCTTGTGTTCGATGATGACCGTGCCCATGAGCCCGGTCGCTTCATCGACTTCGCGCTTGATCGTGACGCCCGCGATCATGTCGCGGAATTCGATCTTGCCGCTCTTGTCGGTCAGGATCGGCACATTGTAGGGATCCCACTGCACGAAGGTTTCGCCCTTCTTCACCTTGCCGCCGTCGGCGACGGATATAACGGAACCGATGACGATGTTGTAGCGCTCAATCTCGCGTCCTTCTTCGTTATGCAGGCTAATGGAACCGTTTTTGTTCAGCGCGATCCAGTTGCCGTCGAGCGATTGCACGGTGCGCAGATCGTTGAACTGCACCACAGCATCATTCTTTGCCTTGATGATCGGCTGCTTGAAGGTCTGGCTCGCCGTGCCGCCGATGTGGAACGTCCGCATGGTCAGCTGCGTGCCGGGCTCGCCGATGGACTGCGCGGCGATGATGCCGACCGCCTCGCCGAGCTTGACGAATTGCCCGGTCGCGAGGTTGCGCCCGTAGCAATGCGCGCAGACGCCGCGTCCGCATTCACAGGTGAGAACCGAGCGAATCTTGAGGCTTTCAACGCCCACTTTCTCGATGGCAGCGGCGACCGTTTCGTCGATCAGCTGATTCGCTTTCACGACCTTTTTCTTCGTCACCGGATCGACCACCGTTTCGCAACTGACACGACCGATGATGCGCGTGGCGAGGTCGACGACTTCTTCGTCGCCCTCGTAAATCGAACGGACAACGATGCCATTAACTGTGCCGCAATCGATCTCGTTGATGATCACGTCCTGCGAGGCATCGACGAGTTTTCTCGTCAGGTAACCGGAATCGGCCGTCTTAAGCGCGGTGTCGGCCAGACCCTTGCGGGCGCCGTGAGTAGAGATGAAATACTCGAGCACACTCAGGCCTTCACGGAAGTTTGAGGTGATCGGCCGCTCGATGATTTCGCCCGAAGGCTTGGCCATCAAGCCGCGCATGCCGGCGAGCTGTTTCACCTGCTGCCGATTGCCACGGGCGCCGGAGTCAACCATGAGAAAGACCGGATTCAGTTCCTTGCGGCCATCGTTATGCTCGAGGGTGCGGAACATGACATTGGAGATTTCGTCGCCGGCGTGGGTCCAGATGTCGATGATCTTGTTATAGCGCTCGCCATCGGTAATGATGCCTTTGCGGTACTGCTGCTCGACCTGCTTGATCTGCTTGTAAGCGTTCGCGAGCTGAAGCTCTTTCTCCTTCGGAATAATCATGTCGGAGATGCCAATGGAGATGCCGGCCTTGGTCGCTTCCGCGAAGCCAAGCTCCTTCAGGCGATCGAGCGTCTCGACCGTGCCCTGCTGGCCAGCCACCTGATAGCAACGCCAGATAATGTCGCTGAGCTGTTTCTTGCCCGCCGCCTTGTTGAAGAAGCCAAGACCGTCCGGCCAAATCTCGTTGAAGATGACGCGGCCAGCGGTCGTTTCGATGACGCGCGTTTCCTTGTCGCCGTAGATGGTGTCCTTGCCGAAATCCGGATTCTTGAAGCGGATTCGATCGTGCGTTTTCACCGCGCCATCCGCCATCGCGAACTCGACTTCGAAGGGGTTGTCAAAAAGCGGGAGCCGCGACTCGACGGCGGCGCCGGCAGCCCGCCGGGGATTTTGCGTGAGGTAGTAACAGCCAAGGGTGATGTCCTGCGACGGAGTTGTGATCGGCTTTCCGCTCGAGGGCGAAAAGATGTTGTTCGGCGCAAGCATGAGCATGCGCGCTTCCATCTGCGCCTCGACCGAAAGCGGCACGTGCACCGCCATCTGGTCGCCGTCGAAGTCCGCGTTATAAGCGGTGCAGACAAGCGGATGGATACGAATCGCTTCACCTTCGATGAGGAGTGGCTCGAAGGCCTGGATGGAGAGACGGTGCAAAGTCGGCGCGCGGTTCAGCAGCACCGGGTGCCCCTTGGTCACTTCCTCGAGGATGTCCCAGACTTCCGGCGTCTGGCGCTCGATCATTTTCTTCGCGCTGCGCACGGTGTGGACGTAGCCGAGATCCTTCAGGCGACGGATGATGAAGGGTTCGAAGAGCACGAGCGCCATCTTTTTCGGCAAGCCGCACTGATTCAGTTTCAGCTCGGGGCCGATGACGATGACGGAGCGACCCGAATAATCGACGCGTTTGCCTAACAAATTCTGACGGAAGCGTCCGCCCTTGCCCTTGAGCATGTCACTGAGCGATTTGAGCGGACGATTGCCCGCGCCGGTCACCGCGCGGCCGTGACGACCGTTATCGAAGAGCGCATCGACCGCTTCCTGCAACATGCGCTTTTCATTGCGAATGATGACGTCGGGCGTTTTCAGCTGGAGGAGATTTTTGAGCCGGTTGTTGCGGTTGATGACGCGACGATAGAGATCGTTCAGATCCGAGGTGGCAAAACGGCCGCCCTCAAGCGGCACGAGCGGACGCAAGTCCGGCGGGATGACCGGGAGGACTTCGAGCACCATCCATTCGGGGCGGGAATGCGAGGAGGCAAAGCCCTGCACGAGTTTCAAACGCTTCGCCAGTTTCTTGCGAATCTGTTTGCTCTTCGTATTGCCCATCGCTTCCTCGAGCTCCTTGTTCAACTTCGCGAGGTCGATTTCGCCCAGGAGCACCTTGACCGCCTCGGCGCCCATGCCGGCTTTGAATTCATCGCCGTATTGTTCCTGCGCCTCGCGAAACTCCACTTCGGTGAGGAGCTGAGTTTTCGTGAGGGGCGTATTGCCCGGATCGATCACGATGTAATCCTCGTAATAGATGACGCGTTCGAGCTGGCGCGCGCTCATGTCGAGCATGAGGCCGAGGCGCGACGGCATGCATTTGTAAAACCAGATGTGCGAAACCGGCACCGCCAATTCGATGTGGCCCATGCGCTCACGACGCACACGAGCGAGGGTCACTTCCACTCCACAGCGATCGCAGATCACGCCCTTGTGCTTGATTCGCTTGTATTTTCCACAGGAGCATTCCCAGTCACGGGTCGGACCGAAAATGCGTTCACAGAACAAGCCGCCTTTTTCGGGCTTGAACGTCCGGTAGTTGATCGTTTCCGGATTCTTGACTTCGCCCTTGCTCCAGGAGCGCATCGTGTCGCTGGAAGCAACGCCAATCGCGACCTGATCGAAACCCACGGTGCGTTCTTCACCCACCAATTCCCGCCAGGAATGTTCGTTCATATTATGAGAGCTGTATTTCTAAGTTTGGTAGATTGTTAGGCAACGTTTTCGAGAAAGCTGGGCGCCTGACCGCCGACTTTGACGTCGAGGCCTAACGACTGCATTTCCTTGATTAACACGTTGAAAGATTCCGGTGTTCCGGCTTCGAGCGAGTTGTCGCCTTTCACGATCGACTCGTAGATGCGGGTGCGCCCCTGCACGTCGTCCGACTTAACGGTCAGGAGTTCCTGCAGGGTGTAGGCGGCGCCGTAGGCTTCGAGCGCCCAGACCTCCATCTCGCCGAAACGCTGGCCACCGTACTGCGCTTTGCCGCCGAGCGGTTGCTGCGTGACGAGGGAGTAAGGGCCGACCGCGCGAGCGTGAATTTTGTCCGCGACGAGGTGGCCGAGCTTCAGCATGTAGATGTAACCGACGACGACTTCCTGATCGAACGGGTCGCCTGTGCGACCGTCGAAGAGGCGCGCCTTGCCGTTTTCCTGCACCCAGGTAAAGCCGTCGATCTTCCGCGCGTCGTTGAGGTATGCGCGGATTTTCGTTTCCTTAATGCCATCGAAAACCGGAGTCGCGACCTTGAAGCCGAGCGCCTTGGCCGCCACGCCGAGGTGAGTTTCGAGCACCTGGCCGACGTTCATACGGCTCGGAACGCCTAACGGATTGAGAACGATCTCAACCGGTGTGCCATCGGCGAGGAACGGCATGTCCTCTTCCGGCACGATACGCGCGACCACGCCCTTGTTGCCGTGACGGCCCGCCATCTTGTCGCCGACGCTTAGCTTGCGCTTGCTGGCGACAAAAACCTTTACCTGTTTGATGATGCCGGGGTCGATGTCGTCGCCGCTTTCGACGCGATCCATCGAACGCTCCCGCTCCAGCTCGAGCTCGGCGAATTTGTGTTCGTACTGCGCGACGATCTCGCGGATTTTGTTCCGAATCGGGCTCGGATCGATCTCAATGTGATCGTGCGACATCGCCAGTTTACGGAGGAGCGTCTTCGTGATCTTGCGATTGGCCGGGATGATGATCTCACCAGTCTGCGCGTTCACGACGTCGAGCGGGATTTTTTCCCCGAGGAGCACATTGGAGAGTGCGTCGGTGAGTTGCTCCGTCAGTTCGTCCTTTTTCTTGCGATTGTCCTCGGCGATCGCCTTGAGCTGCCGTTTCGTTTCCGCCGGCGTGAGTTTTTCTCGCGCCACCTCGCGCCGCGATGAAACTTTCACGTCCATCACAATGCCGTAGGTGCCGGACGGAACGGTCAGCGACGTGTCTTTCACGTCAGCCGCCTTTTCGCCGAAGATCGCGCGAAGCAGACGCTCTTCCGGCGCCAGCTCAGTTTCGCTCTTTGGCGTGATTTTTCCGACCAGGATGTCGCCCGGCTTCACTTCCGCGCCGACACGAATCACACCGTCGGAGCCAAGGTTGCGGAGCGCTTCTTCGCTGACGTTGGGAATGTCACGGGTGATTTCTTCCGGGCCGAGCTTGGTGTCGCGGGCGCCGATCTCGAACTCGTCGATGTGGATGGAAGTGTAGATGTCTTCCTTCACTACCTTCTCCGAGATCATGATGGCGTCTTCGAAGTTGTAGCCATTCCATGGCATGAAGGCGACAAGGACGTTGCGGCCGAGGGCGAGCTCGCCGTGTTCCGTATTCGGGCCGTCGGCGATAACCTGGCCGCGCTTCACGTGCTGGCCTTTTTTCACGATCGGCTTCTGGTTCACGCAGGTACCGGCATTCGAGCGCATGAACTTGCGCAGTTCGTAAACATGCACGCCGGCTTCAAGGTCAGTCTTGAGCTTCTTGCGGCCTTCCGGCATTTCGCCGTCCTTCGTCACGACGATCTGGTCGGCGGTCACAGAGGCGACGCGGCCAGCCTCAGCCGCGACCACCACCGCGCGCGAATCACGCGCCACTTTGCCTTCAAGACCAGTGCCGACGAGCGGCGCTTCGGAAACGATCAGCGGCACGCCCTGGCGTTGCATGTTCGAACCCATCAACGCGCGATTGGCGTCGTCATGTTCGAGGAACGGAATCAGGCCGGCCGCGACGGAGACGAGCTGCTTGGGCGAGACATCCATGTAGTGGACTTTCGAGGGTTCAACCTCGAGAAAGTCGCCGCGGTAGCGGACGGAAACTTTTTCGCCGGTAAAATGACCTTTCGCGTCCATCGGCGCATTGGCCTGGGCGACAATGAAGTTCTCCTCGCGGTCGCCGGTCAGATAGTCGACCCGATCGGTCACGCGCCCGTTCTCCACTTTTCGGTAGGGCGTTTCGATGAAACCGAACTCGTTGATCCGCGCAAAAGTGCTCATCGAGCTGATGAGACCGATGTTCGGGCCTTCCGGCGTTTCGATCGGACAAATACGGCCGTAGTGGGATGGATGAACGTCGCGCACTTCAAATCCGGCTCGATCGCGGCTCAAGCCTCCTGGCCCGAGGGCAGACAGACGGCGCTTGTGCGTCAGCTCGGCGAGCGGGTTGGTTTGGTCCATGAACTGCGAGAGCTGCGAACGACCGAAGAAGTCGCGCACCACGGCACTGAGCGCCTTCGGGTTGATCAGCTTTTGCGGCGTCATGCCATCGATGTTGACGTCGAACAGCGTCATGCGCTCTTTCACCAGACGTTCGGTGCGGGCCAGACCGACGCGGCATTGATTGGCGAGCAATTCGCCGACGGTACGAACGCGGCGGCTACCGAGGTGATCGATATCGTCGAGCGTGCCTTCGCCCCGACGGAGATTGATCAGGTATTTGATCGCGGCGATGAAATCCTTGTCGGTTAGGATGCGCTCACCGAGATCGACGTCGATACCCAGTTTCTGGTTGAGTTTGTAGCGTCCAACTCGACCGAGATCGTATTTTTTCGGATCGAAGAAGAGCCTCTTGAGAAGGGCGCGCGCGTTCGCAACCGTCGGCGGATCACCGGGACGCAGTTTGCGATAGATGTCCTTGAGCGCTTCTTCCTGGTCGTGCGCCGGATCCTTCTTCAGCGCCTTAACCACGGTGTCATCATGGGAAATGTCGATCACCTTCACCTCTTTGTGACCGAGGCCCATGATCTGGCGAACGGCCGCGAGGGTGAGCGGTTCGAAGGCGCGCGCCACAGTCACCTCCCCGTCGAGCACATCGGCGGTCAGCACCTTGGTGGCGAGGCTTTCCTCATCGAGCTTCTCGCTCAGTTTCAGGTTTTCGATGTTGTAAAAGAGTTTGATCACCTCTTCGTCCGGGCCGTAACCGAGAGCGCGGAGGAAAGTGGTGGCGAGGAATTTTCGGCGGCGTTTGCGCCGATCGAGATAGATATAAAGCAGGTCGCTGGTATCGAACTGCACTTCAATCCACGAGCCGCGGTCCGGAATGATCCGGAAGCTGTAGAGCACTTTGCCGTTGAGGTGAATGCTCGATTCAAAGGCGATGCCCGGTGAGCGATGCAATTGGCTGACGACGACGCGCTCCGCGCCGTTGATAACGAACGTACCCGAGGGCGTCATGAGCGGGATCTCGCCCATGTAAACTTTCTCTTCCTTCGTCCCCTTCTCTTCCTTTAGCTGGAAGGTAACGTGCAACGGCGCGCTGTAGGTTTGTCCTTCACGCTGCGCCTCAAGCGCGGTCAGCTTCGGTTCACCAATCTCGTAGTGGCTGAAATCGAGCGTCGCTTTTTCATCATAACTTTCGATCGGAAAAACCTCCTTGAAGACCGTCTGTAGTCCGGTGTTCTTCCGTTTGTTAGGCGGAACGTCTTTTTGCAGAAAATCGACGTAAGAGTTGAGCTGAACCTCGATCAGGTTTGGGGGCTCGATCGCCTCCTTGATGGTCCCGAAATGGATACGTTCTGTTGCAGTACGGTCTGACATAACTGGTGCACCAATCTCCAATGGTTTTTAAGACCTGCAGCGACCCTGGATGCAGGTCGCGAGGAATCCGGAGCTACGGCTTCGTCCGGAAATAGCGGGCAAAAAAAGTGACAGCAAAACGGCGGTCTGTCAAACTGACCTCCACCGTTTTGTTGCCAATCTTGGATGCTGCCTTCGAGAGCGGGTTAAAAATACGTCGGGCGACCTTCTGTGCTCGGAAAAGGGGGACTGCAATATCCCCACCCGGCCGGAGGGCGCAAGGGATTTCTTTGGAGACGTTTATTCGAGAATCGTGAATCGGAAGAGCGCGCCGGACACGGAACACCCTTCCCGATGTAACGATTCACGAAATCCCAGAGGCCCCGCGCCCCGTCGGCCGGTGGAAATTACTTGATTTCGACCTTGGCGCCCGCCGCTTCGACCTTCTTCTTGATCTCTTCGGCTTCCTCCTTGGTCACGCCTTCCTTGAGAGGCTTCGGTGCGCCTTCGACAAGGGCTTTGGCTTCCGCCAAACCGAGTCCGGGAACTGCAGCGCGCACTTCTTTGATCACGCCGATCTTGTTCGCGCCCATTTCCTTGAGAATCACGTCAAAAGTGGTCTTCTCCTCGGCCGCCGGCGCTGCCGCGCCAGCCGCGCCACCGGCCGCTGGCGCCGCCGCCATCGCCACCGGAGCTGCTGCGCTCACGCCCCATTTCTCTTCGAGTTGCTTCACCAATCCAGCAACCTCAAGAACGGTCAACCCGCTGAGTTGCTCCACCAATGCATTCA
Source organism: uncultured Verrucomicrobiae bacterium (assembly GCA_963738045.1). Classification (GTDB taxonomy): domain Bacteria; phylum Verrucomicrobiota; class Verrucomicrobiia; order Chthoniobacterales; family UBA10450; genus Palsa-1392. The sequence continues at coordinate 23,765 of CAVTUX010000001.1, forward strand.
TATCTGCCATTTTATTTTCCTCCAATTGCCGCTCCCGGAAGCTTCCGGAAAATTAAGCCCGATCGCCATCGAGCCGGACAGTGTTTGTTGTTGCTCGTCCTGCGTTTGACAGGACGAAATTTCGTTAGTCGTTAAGCTGCGGCCTCCGCCGTTTTGCCTTCCTTCTCGGCCTTGGCATTCAAGAGCCGCGCCAGTGCCGAGGCGGGTTCGTTCAGGATGCGGACCAGTTTCGTCGCCGGGGCCGAAAGCACGCCAAGCAGCTGCGCGAGGAGAATATCGCGCGTCGGCAGGTCGGCGAGCGATTCCACGTCCGCAGTCGACAGCACGTTCTTGTCGACCACGCCGATCTTGAGCACGGCGAGCTTGAACTCGGCCGCAAAAGTCTTCAACACCTTGGCCACCGGCGCGACATCCTTGTCGCCGGTCACGACCGCGGTCTGTCCGGTGAGCTGCCCCGTGATGTCCGGCAGTTCGCTGGTTGCGATGGCACGCTTCAAAAAGCTGTTCTTCACCACGTGCACCTCGGCCCCGGTCGAGGCAAGCCGGTTCCGAAGTTCGCCGAAGTGGTCGACGTTCATCCGCTGGTAATCTGTTACGAGCAGAAACGGCGAGCGGTTTAGTTTCTCCGAGAGGTCCGCGACGATGTTGGATTTTTCAGGTCTCATGTTGAGAAGGTTCTAAACTGTGAGGTAGGGCGACGGATCGATGCGTAAGCCGGGCGACATCGTCGCCGCAAGAGTCATCCCCTCGACGAAGCGACCCTTGGCCGTGGCGGGCCGGGCTTTCACCACCGCCTCGATGATGGCCGTTCCGTTTTCCACCAGCTGATTTTCGGCGAAAGAAAATTTGCCGACCGGGACGGCGACGTTGCCGTTCTTGTCGAGCTTGAACTCCACCCGGCCGGCCTTCACTTCCTGCACGGCCTTGGCGGTGTCGTCAGTTACGGTGCCAGTCTTTGGATTCGGCATCAGGCCGCGCGGGCCGAGCACCTTGCCGAGCTTGCGCACCTCGGCCATGGCCGCAGGGGTGGCGATCGCGACATCAAAATCCTGAAAACCTTCCTGGCATTTCTTGATCAAATTCTCAAAGCCGACATGCTCGGCGCCAGCTTCCTTCGCGGCTGCCGCCGCCGCGCCTTGGGCGAAGACGAGCACGCGCACTTGCTTGCCGCTGCCGTGCGGGAGTGGACATGTGCCGCGCACCATCTGGTCCGATTGTTTCGGATCAACCCCGAGTCGAAAGGACATCGTGACCGTCTGATCGAACTTGGTCGGCGGCAGCTTCTTCAGCGTATTGACCGCTTCAGGGAAGCTGTATGCCTTGCTGCGATCCACCTGCTCGGCGGCCGCGCGATAACGTTTGCTGCGATTTCTTTGCATGGTGATTTCAGTTCCAACGAGCCAGAAGGCTCTCCTGATCTAGTCTGCACTGAATCCAGTGCGATGGGGTGCGTAAGGTATCGGACCGGTCCGCGCTGTCAAAGGATTATTCAGCCGGCCGAGTCTTTCCGCCTTAACCCCTCAACCCAACCCGCTCGCCCCGTCAGTCTGGAAAAATCAACAGGCGCATTAGCGCCCGGCCGCTCTCGCTCAGATGCGCACTGCTGCCGCGCCCGGCAACCACATCGCGGGTCAGATAGCGGGCATCAACTCGGCTCGATTTGAGATAGGAGAGCTCGGGCGCGCTCACCGCGCGGTTGCTCGGCGCGATATGCAACGGCACTCCGCTGCGGGGAAAGGAAACCTCCCAGCTGGCCGGCTTTTCGTTAGGCGCTCCTTCCGTCATCCAGGGGTAACGCCGCGGGAGCTCAAAGTCAGGCGAGTTCGGAACGATCACTTTGTAAAAAGTCTCTTCCCTGCTGAGGAAGGCGGGAATGGTGAGCGCCGGGTTGCTGCGCAGGGCAAGGATGAGCCGCGGCAGATCGAGGCCGGCGAGATTGATTCCATTATAAATGCCATGGTGATTGATCTCACTTGGAAAGACCGCAGCATGCCAACCCTCGAAATGGGTGCTGAGCAACAGGTTGAGCTCGACGTGCACGTGGGCGCGCTCGCGATTAATGCCATCCCCGGTATGTCCCATGATGGCGAGCTTCTCTCCCTGTCGCACCCGTTGCCCAGCCTCGACCGCGATTGTGTTGAGGTGCGCGTAGAGACTGTAGTAAGGGCAGCCGCCCCAGCGATGCTCGACTACCACGTAGCGGCCGTAGTTTGAAGCGCCAGCCTGCCGATTCGTATAGACGACCGTGCCGTCCGCCATCGCGCGCACTTCGTCGATCGGTTCGCCCTGCGCGTCGCGGCGCATTGGGCGGATGTCCATGCCTTCGTGGAAACGGGTGTAAACCGTCTCGCCCGCCAACTGCTTCGGATCGCGTACAAAGCCATATTGCCCGCCCTCCCAAGGGTAGGAAGCGACGCCATTCAGGTTGCGTTCGATCACCTGGTAAAACTCCGCCTTGTCGCCACGGAGCAACGCCGTGTTATCGGTCGGCAGCGCGAGACTCACCGGCGCATCCTCCGCCTGGGCGAGAGCAGTCATGACCAGAATGAGCAGCACCGCAGCGCGCAACCAGCCGCTCATTTTCGCTCCCGCCCGCCGATCAATTTCCAGTCCTTGTTCATCAGTTCAATGCCGGCATTCGAATCGGCTGGGCAAGGTCCGAACCGCCTCCACATTCGCCTCGAGATGGACGAGGAAGATGCAACTCCGTGCATCCATTTTCGCTTTCCCGACCCGCGAGGAATCGAGCGCGGCAGCGAACAAAGTCTTCATCGCGGATTGATAAAGGGTTTGACAGTTTTTGCAACGTTTGACCTTTTTGAAGCGAATGAGACTAACGTTTGTTTTTGCCGCGCTGATCTTGTTCATCGCGACCGGCGTCGCGCCCGCGCAGGAGAAGCGGAGTTGGCTCGGCCGTGTTCTCCACCCTTTTGGCTCGACCGAAAAAATCCCGGAATATCGCAACCCGAAAATTCGCGGCCTCGTTCTGACCGTGGACCTTCCTTCCGAGGCGGTGAAGCTCACGGAGATGCGCCAACTGCCGGTTCACATCCTCCTGACCAATCGCGGCGATCACGCCGTCGAGCTTGATTTTCCAACCGAGCAACGAATCGAGATCCTGCTCCACGACTCGACCGGACGCGTCGTGACCCGCTGGTCCGAGAACCGCGCTTTCGAGGAACAGCCCGGAACGCTCCTCATCAACCCAAACGAGCACGTCGATTACTCCGAGACAATCGCAACTCGCGAGCTCAGTCCTGGCAAGGTTTTCACCGTGGAGGTGGTAGTGCCGGCTTATCCAGAGCTTGACGCGAAACGCAAGTCGATGACCGCGCAATAATGGGGATCCGTGAATCGAGATTCAGAAGAACGCGCTCCCGACAATTCACGAATCTCGAAGCACATGAAGCTTTTCTCCGACTACCACCTGCATCCACAAGGCCACCGACTTCAACCCTACTCCCAGGAACTGCTCCAGCCTTGGGCTGATCACGCCCGCGCGATCGGCCTGCGCGACATCGCCCTGACGGATCACGATCGCTATCATCGCGGTGTCGATTTTGACCAGATCGACCGGCTGCGCGCAGCGAATCCCGATCTCAAGATTCGCGCCGGGATCGAGCTGGATAATGATCCCGTGCACTCCGCCGACGGTCGGGCCTGGGTGGAAAGGAATTGGGACCAGCTCGATTTCGTCCTCGGCTCCGTGCATTTTTTGCGCGGCGATTGGGCCTTCGATCACGCCGGCGAAGAAGCGGAGTTCAAGCGGCGCGACATCGACGAAGTTTACGCCGACTACTACGCGCGGATTCGTGCGATGGCGACGAGCGGGTTGGTCGATTGCATGGCGCATCTCGACCTTGTAAAAATCTTTGGCTTCCGCCCGACGAACGACCTCGGCGACCTGCTCGAGGCCGTCCTCTCCGAGATTCACGGCGCCAATCTCGCGATGGAACTCTCGACCGCGGGCTGGCGCAAACCGGTCGGCGAGCTTTATCCCAGCGACGAAATCATCCGTCGGGCCATGACGAAGGGAATCCCATTCACAACCGCGTCCGACGGACATTCACATGTGCAGCAGGGGGAAAACTTCGACCGGTTAGCGCAAAAAATGATGGAGCTTGGGATCCGCGAAGTCAGCGTTTTCGACCGGCATCGACGCACGGTGGTTGCGCTTTGATCGATGCGGCGCTCTCGCGACCCCGATTTGCCGCTTGATCGACCTCCGCATAGCCGAGGTACCGTGGAATTCTCCTCCGGTTTCAGGCGGCCCGTCGCCAGCCGAACAATCGCGCCGGGAGAAAGAGCACCGCGCTCACGAGCGCGAGGAGAGCTTCAAAAGTCATCCCGAGCAAACGGAACGGCAGTGCCACCAGCCAGACGATTGGAAAAAGCACCAACGCGAGCAGGGCCAGCGGCCACGAGAGGACGAGGAGAATACACCACCCGACAAAGAGAATCAGCGTCTTCACAAAGAAACCTTTCATTCTCCCCTCAAACGTCAACTCAACGTCGCACCGACAACTAGCGTCATCCCGGCCGAGTTTCGTGCAGTGTATCAGACAAATTGAGACCGCCATGGCACAGCCTGGACATGCGGAAGCATGTCCCTCCGGAGGGACGCGCTTCCGCGCGTCCACGCTCGCGCCCGTAGCCGACCGTCTCGGTTCAAGTGATAGATTGCACTAGTGTCGCGAAAGTGAAGAAAGGGGAACAAGGATTCGTTTTCCTGGGCTGTGATAAGTCCAAGTGAAGCGGCGGGCATGCTCATAAAAGCACCGCTTCGACATTGTCACCCTTATTGCGCTGTCACCACACTAGTTGGCAATAGGCGTTGAAGGCGGCTCCCACAATTCCACCCGATTGCCCTCGCAATCCATCACCCAGCCCAACTTACCGAATTCCGATTCCTCGGTCTTCGCATCCACCTCGCAACCTTCACTTCGGAGCTGGGCGAGGAAGGAGCGCAAGTCATCGACCCGATAGTTCACCATGAAAGGCGCGCTGCTCGGATTGAAGTATTCAGAAGTCTCCGGAAAAACACTCCAGACCGTCACGCCGTCCGCATTAGCACAATCGGGCGAGTGCCAGCGGAAAGTCGCGTCGCCCCATTCCTGAACATCAATCCCGAGATGCTCGCGATACCACGCGCGCAAGGCATCCGGATCTTTCGCCTTGATGAAGATGCCACCAATGCCAGTGACTCGACTCATTTGGTTACTTTCTCCACCCCGGTTTCGCCGACCTCAGCGACAGCTCGCCCATCACCGCCCGGTGGGTCGCTTTGTTTCTTCCATCAAGGGATGTCCGCGACTGATTCGCAGCGAATCGAAGAATTTCTCGTATTGCTCAAAAGAAGGATCGAAAGAGTCATCCGGTTGCGAGTCGAGCCACCGTTGAGCCTGGTCGGTTTGATCGTCGATCGAGAACACCTTGAGGCCTTGCGTGCGCTTGTCCCAGAGCGAATCGGGTAGCTTCGGATGGCGGATCTCCATGTGTGCATTTACAGCGTAGCGACCATCCTTTGTGATGCCCTGCAAGACTAGAACCAGCATGTCATTGTTAACCGGGCCGCCGGTGCTGCCCTGTACGTAACTGGTTAGATACATGACAGCATTGCCCCAGGGAAAGGATCGCCGCCGCAGCTTGGCGTAGAAGCAGCTACCGGCATTCGTCCAGGGGATCTCGGACGGCTGCCGCTGATTAAGGTAGGCTTGTGTCTGGTGATCGAGTGGGGCGGAGTTGATGAGCCATTTCCAGAGCTTTAACTCCGCTTCGAAATTCTTGTATTCTGTGTTGTAGGCCATCGGGTTCTCGATGCTGACCACTTGGATTGAACCCGATGCCGGGATGAAATAACGCGGCTCGGTGTTATGGAGCGGTTCGAGTCTTTGCGCCCGTGCCCAGACCCCGGTGGAAACGTCGTAGGGTGCCGGCCGACCGCTTCGATCCAGAGGAATACCACCCAACAGGTATTTCGGGCCATGCTTTTCGAAGTTCCCAACCGTAACCCCAGAGTCGTTAGGCAACACCCGCACCTCGGGCAACGTTTCAGTCGTTGTTCTCGTCTGTGTCGCACAGCCGGGAAAAAGCGCGGCAACGACGAACGCGAAAATTTGAGAGCTGGGCCGGAACAAGACCAAAATTTCCTTCGCGTTCTCTGCGGTTAGATTAATCGGCTGCTGGCTCCCCGCCCTACAGTCCCATTCCGGGAAGGCCCATCCCGCCGGTGATCTTCGACATCTCAGAGCCGGCCATTTCTTTTCCCTTCGCGATCGCCTGTTGCACCCCGCTCAGGATCAGGTCTTCCAAAATTTCCACGTCCTCCGGGTCCACGATTTCCTTGGCGATTTTGATCGAAAGGACGTCGCCTGCGCCGTTCGCGACCACCGTGACCTTGCCGCCGCCAGAGGTGACTTCGACCGTTTTCTCTTCCAGCTCGGCCTGGGTCTTGGCCATTTGCTCCTGCATTTTCTGCGCTTGCTTCATCAACTTGTTGAGATTCATCGGGTCAGGTGGTTACGGATTTGATTTCGCCTTTGAAAATTTCGAGCGCTTCCCTGATTAACGGATCGTCCCTAAAGGACTCGACCGAATCGTTAGGCTCGGCTTTGTCTGCCTCGGTGGCGCGCTGAGTCTTTTCCACCGGCGCCAATCCTTGCACAAGGTTCATTTTCACTCCCCATTTTGAGCCGGTCAGCTCTTGGAGTAGCGCTTCGATGAAGCCGCGGGTCGCCGGACGCTCGAGCGATTCCATGCTGGTCTTTTGTTCGGGCGCGAACCCGAGCAAAACATGGCGACCTTCCATCCCGAGCAACTGAGCCGCGTCGATCCAACTACGGACCAGGGGCCGACGGGCGGAAGTGAGCTCGACCACTTTCGGCCAGATCGTCGAAAAGTCGGTCGATTCCGGAGTTGTGGGCGCAGGCGCGCTCTCCGCAACCCTTGGCGCAGCCTTCTCCTCGGAGGCCATCCTTTTCGATGAGAGTGCCGGTTTGGCCGGTGTCGGCCTAACGACCGTCGCCGCGTTCTTTGCCGGCGCGTCGCCTCCGCGCAGGGCGGTGAGATTTTCGATCACCTCGTCGAGCGTGACCTGGCTCAGGGTTTGAATGGCTTTGATGACCGCGACCTCGAAATGCAGTTTCTTGTTCGGCGCCCATTTCATCCGGCCTTCGGCCTCGGCGAATTGTTCGATCAACTCGAGCAAACGATCGGTCTCGATCAGGGCCGCTTCTTCGCCTAACGACGACTGCAGCTCCGGCGCCGCCTCCTCGGAAAGCGCATCGGGCCGGACCTTGAAGACAAGCAGGTCGCGCAGGTGCGCGATGAGATCGGACATCAACTTCATCATCTCCTTGCCCGCGGCCGCCTGCTCGTCGAGCACCGCGAGCGCCTCCGAAGTTTCGCCGCGCAGAATTTTTTCCGTGAAACCGGCCACGGTTTGTTCGCTCGTAAAGCCGAAGACGTTCAGAACGTCGCTCTCCGCGATCGTCTCGCCGCAAAACGCGACCAATTGATCGAGCATCGACTCCGCATCGCGCAGACCGCCATCGGCGCCGCGCGCGATGGCGTGGGCCGCAGCCGGATCGAGCGTGATCTTCTCCTGCCCGGCGATGAACTGCAGATGTTGCGCGATCAGGTTCGCGGGAATGCGATGGAGATCGAAGCGCTGGCAGCGGCTCAGAATGGTCGGCAACACCTTCTGCGGTTCGGTCGTGGCGAAGATGAATTTTACGTGCTCCGGCGGTTCTTCGAGCGTCTTGAGAAGCGCGTTGAAAGCCTGCGAGCTGAGCATGTGCACTTCGTCGATGATGTAGATCTTGTAGCGACCCTTGGCCGGTGCATAACGAACGTTGTCGCGCAGCTCGCGCACCTGCTCGACGCCGTTATTGCTCGCGCCATCGATCTCGAGCACGTCGAGGCTGTTGCCGCGCGGTGATTTCCTTGCAGCTATCGCAGACGCCGCAAGGCGTGATCGTCGGCCCATGAATGCAGTTGAGCGCCTTGGCCAGAATGCGCGCGGTCGAGGTTTTGCCGATCCCGCGCGGGCCGACAAACAGATAGGCATGCGCGAGCCGATTCTGTTCGACCGCGTTCTTGAGCGTCTGGGTCACGTGCGCCTGGCCGACCAGATCGTCGAACGTCTGCGGCCGATATTTGCGCGCGAAAACCTGGTAGCTCACGCGCTCAATCTAGTGCGTCGAAGGTTGGGCGAAAACAGAATTTCCCCGAACTGACGAATCCTGCTACGGATTCTCGCGTGCCGGACGATCTCGCGGTCTTTTTCCTCGCCCAGGATGAGCAATCCGCCACCGAGGTGATGGCGCGCCTAACGAATTTTCTCGCGGAGGCGCAACGCAGCCTCGACCTGGCAGTTTACGACATGCGGCTGGACGAAACCTTGCGGCTCCAGCTTTTGCAGACCTTGCAGGAACGCGCCGCCGCCGGGGTCCAAATCCGGATCTGCTACGACGGCGACAAGCCGGAGGTGCCGAACATGGCGGCCGGTCAGGATCCGTCGCCGCCCGGCACCGAATTGTTCGTGCGGAGTCTCGGATTTCCCTGGCGGCGGATCGGCGGGATGAAGTTGATGCACGACAAATTTGTCGTGCGCGATGGCGCCGCGATCTGGACCGGCTCGCTTAACCTAACGGATGACGCGTTCACCCTGATGGAGAACAACGTCGTCACACTCGACTCGCCTGCCCTGGCCGGTTTTTACGCCGAGGATTTCGAGCAGATCTGGCGGAAGGGAAACTTCGAAGGCACCGGCCATCTCAAGACGAGCGACGCGACCCTGCGTTTCGCGGGCGAGCCGGTCCGCGCCCGCGTCATGTTTTCGCCCGGGTGCGGGCTCGAGATCGATGCCGAGATCGCGCGCCGGGTGCGCGGGGCGCAGCGGCGGGTGCGACTCTGCAGTTTGCTCATTAACTCCGGGACACTCATCGCCGCGCTCGGGCACTTGCTGGCCGAAGGCCAGGTCAAGGTCGACGGGATCTTCGATCGCACCCAGATGGAAGAGGTTTTTCGGCAATGGCAGGCCGTGCCTTCGAATCAATGGAAGATTCCGGCGGTGCAGTCAGATCATCGCGCGCGCGCATCTCGTGGGAAAAAATTCCACACCTTACACACCAAACAGCCGGCATGATTTCATGCACAACAAGGTGTTGATCATCGATGACACGGTCATCACCGGTTCCTACAATTTCTCGCGCAGCGCGCAGTTCAATGCCGAAAACATCCTCTTCCTCGAAAGCGCCGCGCTCGCCGAACGCTACAGCGTTTACATCGATCATCTTCTGCAGAAATATGCCGGCGCGGTTGCTACGCTCTGAAAAGATGAAAACAAGAATCTTGGTCTGTCTCTTCGTCCTCACGCTCTGCGCGCAGGCGCGTGAGCCGCAGACCTCGCCGCCGCCTTCCGCAGTAACTCGCGCCCGCGCGCTTGGCGTTCCTTTTGACGGCACACCGGGAAAATGGAATGCGATCACCGATGTCGCCGGAGTCGAAGTCGGTTTCACGACGTTGATCAGCGGCGAAGGAAAACTCGAAGTCGGGAAAGGCCCCGTGCGAACCGGAGTGACGGCGATCATTCCGCGCGGTCACGCTTCGCTCAACGATCCGGTCTACGCGGGCACCTTCAGCCTTAACGGCAACGGCGAGATGACCGGCACGGCCTGGGTGGAGGAGAGCGGATTTCTAGAGGGGCCGGTGATGATCACCAACACACACAGCGTCGGCGTGGTGCGCGACGCCGTTATCGCCTGGCGCCTCGCGCACGGCGCGGCGGACAAGACAGGTTATTGGTGGAGCCTGCCGGTCGTGGCCGAAACCTGGGACGGCTGGCTGAACGACATCAACGGCTTCCATGTGAAGCCGGCGGATGTCGCGCACGCGCTCGACACCGCGCAAGGCGGCCCGGTCGCCGAGGGCAGCGTTGGGGGCGGCACCGGAATGATTTGTTACGAGTTCAAAGGCGGGACCGGCACGGCCTCGCGCGTGCTCGACAAGAAGGATGGCGGTTACACCATCGGTGCGCTCGTCCAGGCCAACTGCGGACGCCGTCCGCAGTTAACGATCGCCGGCGTTCCGATCGGCAAAGAAATTCCCGGCTCAGTTTACCCGAAAGACACCGGCTCGATTATCATCGTGGTCGCGACTGACGCGCCGCTTCTCCCGGGCCAGCTCAAGCGCCTTGCCCGTCGCGCCAGTCTCGGCCTGGCGCGTACTGGAGCCACCTCTGGGAACGGCTCCGGCGATTTATTCCTCGCCTTCTCGACCGCCAACCCGGGCGCGGCTAATCCGGAAAAGCCAACGGTCAGTGTGCAAACTGTTCCTAACGATCGGCTCGATCCGATCTTCGAAGCGACCGTTCAGGCGGTCGAGGAAGCAATTGTTAACGCCCTTGTCGACAATCACACCATAACGGGGCGCGACAACCACCAGGTCGACGCGCTCCCGCACGATCGGCTGCGTGCGGTTTTGAAAAAATACAATCGACTGGGGCCGTAAGTTGCTGCACCTATCGATTCTTGAGCCATCATGACGATTGTCCGCGCGCGGCGCCGGCAATTCGGTTCGCATCAGCTTCAGAACCGCGCCCGTCCAGAGCCCGAAATCGTTGCGGCTGGGTTTGATCCATTCGCTACTTTTCAAACTTCGGGTGGGCTGTTACTTTCATCGAAAGCCACTAGATGATTATGAAATATTCTCTGGCCCTGATGTCGGCCTTCGCGCTACTCGGTGCGATTACCGGCAGAGGAGAGGACATTCTTCCGCCAAGTCTTAGCTTTGATCGTTATTCAGCGATGGTAGATCATTCACCATTCGCAGTTGCCACGGCAGTGGCTTTGCCTGCGGCAACGCCCAATTTCGCCAAAGACCTTTACGTGGCCAACGCCGCGCATTCGCCCGACGGTGACATGGCTACCATTGCTTCGAGCTCGGATCGCAATTTCAAGAAATATCTTACCGCCGGGGAGCCTGTCGACGGCTATCATCTCGTCAGCATTGAATGGTCAGATCGAGTCGGCACGACGAAAGTGACCATTAGCAAGGATGGAAAATTTACCACTCTCACATTTAACGAAGTGCTCCTATCACAACGAGCGGCGCCCAACGCCCCGCCAGCTCCTGCTCCAGTGCCCCAGTATATGCGTTCGCCCCAAAATAAACCGCCGCCGCGGCCGTCAGGCGCGATTCAGGCGCCTGGCACCGGCGGGGTTGACGCTCTTCAGCAAAATTTGAGGGCAGTCCCACTAGAAGCACAGGAGCGTCAGCGGCGGGAGTATGAGAGGAATGAGCTGCGGCGAAGGCAAAAGGCTGGTTCCGGGCGACGATAGCGCGATCGCAGCGCACGAAAAGGGCGTCATTGGGCATTGGAGGTTTGGCCTTTTATTCTTCAAAACTTCGTTCGGTGACCGTCGCCGAATGATACGCCCCGAAAGCTTTCGGGGGCCGCTACCCACAAAACACTCCCGCGAAGCTGTCAGCAAATCACATGAAACAAGAAGCCGACACGCCGGTGAGGCGTGACGGCTCTTGCTTTTGTATCGAGATCGTCGATCTCCGACCTCGGTCAACCCCGAATGCTTTCGGGGTCAACGACCGAGGCTACCGAGTGTGTTATTTGTTAGCGACTGTTCGCGGTGCACGCTTATTCAGTTCGACTTGGGCGCTCACCTTTTGGATTTGCGCAGCCTGCTCTTTGAGTTGGGCTGTTAGAACCTCCATCCCTTTTTGTTGCTGCGCGACGGTGGCTTCCAAGTTCTGCACTTTCTTGTGTTCCTTGAGGAACTCGTTGAGCAACATCGCGTTGACAGCATCGTAGCGCACTGTAAAAGGCTTGCCGTCGGCGTCGAGCACCACCAGGTCGGAATTTACCTCGGCCACGTCTTCCGCAATCAAACCAAATTGGGGCGTGTTTTCGGCTTTCTTGGTGTCTTCGTTCTTGTAATGAAACGTGACCGGCTTGAGCGCCAGGATGGCTTCGCTGGTTTGATCCATCGGTTTAATGTCGTTCTTAAAGCGGCGCGAGGAGTTAGTCGTGCCGAGTTGGCCGTCGGAGTCTACGATGACGGCTATGCCGTCGCCGTTTCCTACAGTCACCCCGCGAATGTTGCCGATAAAGGTTCGGTCGGGTGTGGTGAAGGCAGTGCCATCACCCGGGGAGCCGATGCAAATAACGTTATCGACCGTCGTGTAGACGGTGCCCGCCTCGTCACCGATAGCCACGTTAAAATCACCGCTTGTGAGGTTACGGAGCGCATCGTCACCGATGGCTGTGTTACTGGAGCCCGTGGTATTGTTTTCCAGGGCAAGATCGCCCATCGCATTGTTTTCGTCGCCGGTGCTGCTGAAGAGCGCCTCACGACCAACGGCGTTGTTGTAGAAACCAACCACATTGCTCCGGAGCGCTTGGAACCCAACTGCGTTGTTTTCTTGGCCCGTGGTGTTGGAGAAGAGCGCTTTGAGGCCATTGGCCGTGTTTTCGCTGCCACTGGTATTGGCGTAGAGCGCATTTAGACCGTTCGCCACATTCGAGCTGCCGGTCGTGTTATTATAGAGCGCATAGTAGCCATTGGCCGAGTTGAAGCTGCCCGTCGTGTTGTGATAGAGCGTATTCAATCCGATCCCCACACTGTAGCTGCCGGTGGTGTTGAGGTAGAGGGCTTGATAACCGATCGCCGTGTTGCGGGTGCCGGTGGTGTTGTTACGGAGGGCGAGGAACCCTGCGGCGGTGTTGTAGCCCCCAGTAGTGGTACTATAGAGCGCCCGATAACCAACCGCCGTGTTGTCCAGTCCGCTGGTCAGGCTGAAGAGGGCATCGGTTCCCTCCGCCGTGTTGGCGCCCGTATAGCCACCGTCGGGCGGCGGGCTGACCGCCTGCATGGCAGGCGAAAACCCAAAGCAGGCGAGCACGAGCGGGATTAGAACCAAGCTGCGCCGTAAAGGCAGCCAGCGACTAATCGGATGCGGAATTGTCGTTTTGAACTGAATTGGTTGATGCATAATTTTTCTTCCTTTTCCCGATCATTTTTTTGCCGCTGTCGATCTGAAGAAGGAGAAGAAGCCATCGGGAGGGACGTCCTCCACTGGATCAGATCAAGTGTAGTGGCCCTTTTTGAAACAAATCCCCGCCGATCCGTCAATAGAGAAATGCGGGAAATCTCGCTTCGATGATTTCTCTCTCGCCGGTTCGATTGCAAATCGTGGCGCGGCCATTCCCGAAAAGCCGACGCAGACAATGCCAACCGCGCCGAACAATCGACTCGATCCGATCTTCGAAGCGACCTTTCAGACGATCGAGGAAGCAATCGTCAACGCCCTCGTCAATAACCACGACATGATCGGGCGCGACGGCCATGAAGTGAAAGCCTTGCCCCACGAGCGCGTGCGCGAGCTCCTGAAGAAATACAATCGCTTTGTCGAGTAGTCCGCTGCGACACTGCTCCGCCCGCGACCGAAGCCAAAGACCGCTGCAAGATTTCCGCACACCCTCGTCCCGCTCGCGGCCTTGCTGAGCTATTTGCTGCCCGCCGGCGAATATCAGCGCGCGAAGGACCCGGTGACAGGAAGTGAAGTCGTCGTGGCGGGAACTTATCATCGCGTCCCGCAACAGCCCGTAAATATCTTCCGGGCCGCGGTCGCCGTTCCCAAGGGAATGGTCGATGCCGCGTCGATCATTTTCTTCGTCTTCCTCGCGGGCGGAGCGTTCACCGTTCTCGACCAGACCGGTGCCCTGCGCGAAGCGGTCGGTTCGTTAGTCCGCATGCTGCGCAACCGCGAGGTGCTCGTGATTCCGATCATCTGCGCTTTTTTCGCGACGGGCGGTGTCCTGGAAAATTTGGCCGAGGAAATCATCCCGCTCGTCCCGGTTCTCCTGCTGCTTTCGCGCCGGATGGGTTACAACGCGATGACCGCGGTCGCGATGAGCATCGGCGCGGCTGCGGTTGGTGCGGCCTTCAGCCCGGTCAATCCATTCCAGGTCGGCATCGCCCAAAAACTGGCCGGTCTGCCGCGTCTCTCGGGCCTGGGTTTTCGCGTCGTCTTTCTCGTCCTCGCAGTCGCACTTTGGACTGTAGGCACGATGCGTTACGCGGCGAAAACGCGGATTGAACCGGAGGCGGATAGCGGCGCCGAGCCCGGCAATTTCACCGCGCGCAAGCTGACCGTTCTCCTCATCGTGATCGGAACTTTCGCCTTCTTTATCTTCGGCGTGATGCGGCTCGGATGGGACTTCAACCAGATGGCGGCCCTCTTCTTTGGCATGGGCATCGTGGTTGGCTTGATCGGCGGACTCCGGATCGGCGGGACGGCGGAAGCGTTCGTCGAAGGGTTCAAATCGATGGCTTTCGCCGGGCTCCTGATCGGCTTCGCGCGCGCAATTTTCGTCGTTATGAACGAAGGCAAGATCATCGACACGATCGTGCACGGGATGGTTTTCGCCGCTCACCCATTTGCCGGTCGCGCTTTCCGCTCTCGGCATGATGATCATGCATACCTTCGTCCATTTTCCGGTCCCGAGCGTGAGCGGTCAGGCGGTGCTCACCATGCCGGTCCTCGTGCCGGTGTCCGATCTGCTCGGTCTGCAACGGCAGGTCGCGGTCCTCGCCTACCAATACGGTGCCGGCTTGTGCGAATTGCTCACCCCGACCAATGGCGCGCTCGTGGCGATCATCGCCGCGGCGCGGGTGCCGTATGAAGACTGGCTGAAGTTTGTCTTCCCGCTCTACCTGATGCTCTGCGCGCTCGGAGTGGTCTCGATCTTCGTGGCCATCCTCACCGGCCTGCGCTAATTCCCCTAACGACAGCACGCTCCAATTCGTTAGGGCTCCTTGATCGCGCCGCCGTAAATCAAGCGTTTCAACCGCGGATTGCGCGGATAACACGGATGAAAAACAAAATCCTCTGCACTCTGTCGCTCTTCTCTTCCAAATCTGCGTAATCCGCGTCATCCGCGGTTAAATCGAAAACCGCCACGCGCTCCCCTGACGACCGATGTCCTCGTCCCACCGCTCAAGCGGTCGAGGAAGCGATCGTGAACGCGCTGGTCAACAATCAAAGACATGACCGGTCGCGGCGGGCGGAGAGTTTTGAACCGCGGATTGCGCGGATAACACGGATGAAAAGACAAAAAAGAGCCACTTCATCACTCCTTTTCTCTTCTCTTCCAATCCGTTAAATCCGCATAATCCGCGATCCCATCGGAGCACGCTCCCCTAACGACCGATGTCCTCGTTCCAGAGCTGCGGATTGGCGGCGATAAACTGCTTCATCATTTCCACGCACTCCGGCAGATCGAGATCGACCACTTCGACCCCGTGACTGCGCATGAATTCCGGCGCGCCCGCAAAAGTGCGGCTCTCGCCTACGATTACTTTCGGAATGCCGAATTGCACGACGGCGCCGACGCAGAGATAACAAGGCATGAGGGTCGAATAGAGAACGGTGTCGCGGAAACTCCCAATCCGGCCCGCATGGCGCAGACAATCAATCTCGGCGTGCGTCACCGGGTCGCTCTCCTGCACCCGTTTGTTGTGACCAACGGCAAGCAGCTCGCCGTTTCGGGCCAGCGCGGAGCCGATCGGAATTCCGCCTTCACCCAGGCTCTTGCGGGCTTGCACGATGGCGGCTTGCATTAACGCGTCATCAGTCATGGTAATCGTTAGGCACACCTTACATCTTGCGTCTTTCCCGGCAATGTGTTGATGCTGCGACGTGGGCCGCGCCTTCGAAGATTTTCCGGTAGGCAGCCGCTTCGTTTCCGGCGAGCAGACGATTTCCGCGGAGGAAATCGTCGAGTTCGCGCGCCGTTACGATCCGCAGCCTTTCCACCTCACCTCCGATCCCGGAAAAAATTTGCTCGGCGGCCTGGCCGCGAGCGGCTGGCAGACGGCGGCGATCTCAATGCGCCTCTTCATCGATACGATGCAGGTTGAAGGCGGCATCATCGGCCGGGCGATCGACGAACTGCGCTGGCCCGCCGCGGTCCATCCCGGTGATCGCATCCGGGTCGAGATCGAAATTCTCGAGGCGCGCCTCTCGAAATCAAAACCCGGCTACGGTCTCATCCGCTATCGCAGCCTGACGAAAAACCAGAATGACAAGGTCGTGCAAAGCTTCATCGCGCTGGCAATTCTACCGACGTCTAGTGCGACCAATCCGCAATCAGCAGTCAAAAATCGGCAATCAAAAATGATTGGGCGGTGAGGGGATCGAACCCCCGACCAACACGGTGTAAACGTGCCGCTCTACCGCTGAGCTAACCGCCCGTTCGCGCGTCTCGACTCTTTAGTCCAAACCCCGCCGCGTGTCGAGTTGTCGCCGGCGAGTCACGGCACTCACCGCTTTACCTGGCTGAAACTGCAGAGCCGAATGCTTTAATTGCGCTCGGGCAACGAGTTCGGCGTGACCTCGGATGGATCTGTCAGTGTCAAGGATCGACCCCCACTGTACGCGCAAAACACTCCTGACGCGGACGCTCCGGAAAACAATCTGCGAGATTCTCGCGTCTTCCAACACGATCAAAACCGCCTGCGCCGCTTGCGGAATCGCGGAAAGCACCTATTTCGATTGGATGTCACGAGGAGAGGCAGGCGAACCGGGATTCAAAGAGTTTTCGGAGGCCATCACGCGTGCGAAGGCGCATCTTCCTTGCATTATCCGGCGCGTTTATCGCCTTTTTGATCTTCACTCAACGGAGGCCGGTTGAACGGTCCACACTATTACTTCCCGTTTCAGCTCCTAGGTGAATTGAAACCAATTGATGTTGCGGCTGATCTGCGCATCGAGCCCTTGTCTGACAAAATGCGGGTGCTCCTTTTGGGAGTAGCCGACCGCAAGGTCGACGAAAACGGCCGTCTCGTAAGCCGCAAATTGGCAACAGGAGGAAATGTACATCCCACTTGCCATGTTCGATATCAATGAAACACTCCATCTACTCGCGAGCAATCACGTCCTAATTACACCGGATCACCACGCTGCGAATGATTTTCAACTTGCTTTGAAACTTGTTGACGTTTCCAACTCAAGCTTGAGCGTGGGCGTGAAGGGAAACACCGCCGCATACGTGCGCCGCGGCTTTTACGGACGAAAACCCCTAGACTCGTTACCGGAGCTTGGTTCAGCTCTAGTTCACCTGGTGAACTGCATAAGAAAGCAAAAGAGCGGCACGGGATTTAACGTCAAGTGCGATTTCTTTCATGGCATGTACGACCGAGCATTGAGGCAAGAAACACGGTTCATTGAGCTCAGCATCCTTTTGGAGACGTTGTTACTACCAAACGTCACAACAGAGCTTTCTTATCGATTCGCCTTGAGGCTCGCCAACGTTTTGGCCCGAAAGCTCGCGTTCGACATATCTAAGACATACAAGCTCGGGAAGACTATCTACAGCACCCGCTCGCGTCTGGTACACTCCGGCCATGACCGTCATCTGGCTTCAATCCTTCCAGAAGCGATGAATATTGCTCGATTAGTGTTTAAGCTATTCTTAGAGCAGCCGGATTTGTTTTCTGTAGATCGGTTGGATGCTCTATGTCTTGGCGCGTAAATGTTGTTAGATGGCGAGATCAGGGTTGCGAGTTGATGATTACGAGAGTGCTGTAAGTTGGCAACGACAGTCGTTTTTAGCTTGAGGTGAAGTTCACCCCAAGCGCCCCAGTCCGCTCCCCGGAGCGCAATCAACGATTTGAGGGGTCTCAGGCGCGACGCTCGCGATGGATCGCGCAGCGCGATCTCACCGACGCCGGTTTTCTCGATGATGCCTCGGGACGCCGCGTCGCTTTTGCCCGAGTGCAACAGGCTCCGCGAAAATGGCAAGACAAATGTTCGCCAATTGTCAGTTGGGGTGATTCCTGCTCGTTCTCCTCCTCGTCCTCGTCTTTCCACCTGTCTGTCGCTCAATGCGAGGATGATGCACCCAAACCCGGAGGGTTGTTCGGACATTAGCCGGTGGTGCCAACCACCGGCTTACCGGGCAAAAAAGGGTTCAGCCCCGGCAGGGGCGACAGATCAAAACACACAGTGCGCATCGAGCTCGTCATAAGGGTTGAGATGTTTCGCTGACAGGGCCGGAGATTTCCTCTACTCCTGCCGGGGTGTTGAGGTTTGTGGGTTCGGATTCCGGTGGCTCGCACCACCGGCTAATTCCCGGTGTCCCGCCGGGACTGTAGGTGTATTCGACCGCCCGCTTAATTCGGCTGCAGCGCGGCGCCTGGTTTTCAGCGCTTAGCCGGTTGGGTCGCCGTCTGCCAAAGCGCGCTCACCGGCACCGCATGCAGGTTCGGCCCGAACGCCACCGTGGCCGACCCGGTGTAGAGCAAAATGCCGCGCAGGAAGTTTTTGGCGGTCTGGCCGGCCAGATGACGCAGCCCCTTGAAGTCGCGACTGGTCGGGCTGGCTGTTTTCTTCACCTCGATTCCGACCAACCGCCCGCGCGCGTCTTCCAACACGAAATCCACCTCCTGTTGGGTGTGCGTCCGGTAGTGAAAAAGTCCCGCGCGGGTTGCACTCCACGCGATTTGCTTGATCAACTCGGTCGCGACGAAACATTCCAACGCCGCGCCCGTCATCAAGTCGTCTGCCTGCAACCGCGCGGCGTCGAGGCTGAGCAGGTGACAGAGCAGCCCGGTGTCGGCGAGCAAAACCTTTGGCGTCTTGACCAGACGCAAGCCGAGGTTGGCGTGCCACGGTGGCAACGGACGCACCAGAAACGTCGCCTCGAACAATGCCCAGTAACGTTGCAGCGTCGTCTGCGGCATGGCGGCGTCACGCGATAAATCGGCGAAGTTCAGCAACCCCATCGTGCGCGAGGCGGCCAGCCGCAAGAGGCGCGGGAGATCGCGCAGACCGGCCACATTCGTCAGGTCGCGCACGTCCCGTTCGAGAATCGTGGTGATATAAGAGCCGAACCACGCCTGCCGCCGGGTCGCTTCCGTGCGGGTCAACACTTCAGGATACCCGCCGTTCACGATGCGCTCCGTCAGCGACGGCCAACCGGTGTTGCGGAATGCGCCCGGCTTGAACTCCCGCGCGAAGCAGGCGTCCACGAAACCTTCGCGCCGTCCGGCAATTTCGCCCTGGGAGAACGGCCAGAGCGTCAACACCTCCATCCGCCCGGCCAGCGATTCGGATAGTTTGGGCAGGACGAGCGCTTGCGCCGACCCGGTGAGGAGAAAACGTCCCGGCTTCCGCTTCGCATCCACACTGCGTTTGATGGCGCGGAACAACTCCGGGACGCGCTGCACTTCGTCGAGAATGACGCGTTCCGGCAGCCCCGCGATGAAACCATCCGGGTCGCCTTGCGCTGCCGCCAGCGTGGCGGCCTCGTCCAGCGTAAAGTATTCCGCCTCGTAACCGTCGTCTCGCAGCGCCTGGGCGAGCGTGGACTTGCCCGCCTGCCGTGGTCCCTGCAGATAGACGACCGGCGTATCCCGCAACGCGGCCAGAATTTGAGGCTTGAGATTCCGCCGCTTCATGGAAGATATTCCACCAGAGAATGGTTGATTTTCAACCAAATTTTGGCCGGGGAAGGCAATGCAAGACCCATCTGCGTGCTCGCAAAGGCCGCCGTTGCGCCGGCGCAGCCGGTTCTCTGTCTGCCGCTCAATGCGAGGATGATGCACCCAAACCCGGAGGGTTGATTAGGAAATTAGCCGGTGGTGCCAACCACCGGGCCACCGGGCGAAGAAGGGGATCAGTCCCGGACGGGACGACAGAGCAAAACACGCAGGGCGCAGCGAGCTCGTAGTGAGGGTTGAGATGCTTCAATGACAGGGCTCGAGATTGCCTCTGCCCCTGCCCGGGCGTTGGGGTTGGAGATTATCGGATTCCGGTGGTTCGCACCACCGGCTAATTTCCGATGTCCCGCCGGGACTGCAGGTGTATCGACAGTCCGCTCATTCGGCAGTGAGCTGCGCCGTGGCTACATCCAGCTCATTTCCTCGGCAGCGCCGCGTCTCAGGCCGTCGCCAGTTTCCAGCGCCGCGCCCCCAAGAGCACGCCGCCCAGAGAGAGGCCGAGCAGCGCCAGGGTTGAGCCGCCCTCAGGGACGTTTTGGCCGATGTTCAAGATGAGATTGTCTGAGACACCACCATTGGACCACGACCACTCATAGGTTCCGGGCGTGATACCCAGGGTCATGAAAGTGTTTGAGGCGAGGATCATTGAGCCGCTCAGGTTTGCCGGACTGGCGTAGCCGGAAGGTAGGAAGAGACTCTTATCGAAGGCAGAAAACGCAAATTCATCACCGGGCATAAAGGTCGGAAAGCCAGGATATGAAGAGCCAACGCCAAAACCAGTAGGACCCGTGAAATTGGGTAGGAGGAACCTTTCCAAACTGCTACCCCCGATAGATACAACACCTTGATTCGGGATCAAGGCGGCAATGCCGAAGAGGGCCCCGGTAGAAGTTCCAGAAAGGGTGTTGAACGTCCCGTTAAACGAGAAAACTACATCACTGCCGACCTGGTCTGCTGATATCATGATCGTGGCCTGGGCGGAACTGGCCGCGATCATAATGGCGAGGGCAAGGAGGAGTGGTAGTTTTCGCTTTTGTGAGCCGGTGCGCTGAATTTGGTCCTGCGGATTTTCTTGCGTTTTCATGGGTTTTTCTCCGGGTTGATGTGCTCGAAGCTAACCCCTTCCGGGCCGGGACGCCGCGTCGCTCTTGCCCGAGTGCAACAGGCTCCGCGAAAATGGCAAGACAAATTTTCGCCAATTGTCAGTTGGGGTGATTCCCGCTCGTTCTCCTCCTCGTCCTCCTCTTTCCACCTGTCTGTCGCTCAATGCGAGGATGATGCACCCAAACCCGGAGGGTTGATTAGGAAATTAGCCGGTGGTGCCAACCACCGGGTCACCGGCGAAAGATGATATTAGCCCCGGCACGGGCGACGGCTCAAAACACGTAGCGTGCATCGAACTCCACACCGGTGCGCTCAAGCAGTTCCAGATACTCCTCTCGAAAAGTCCGTGTGCGATGATGCTCCTCCTGATTTTGGATGTAATGCCGGACCTCGTCCCGTTGCGACGCGCTCACGGTGAAGGCACCGTAACCTTCCTGCCAGGCGAACTGACGCACGCCCGGCGTTTCATGCACCCATCGCGAGGAAACCGCCTTCAGTTCGCGCAGCACGTCGGCCAGGCAATGCGTCGCGCGCAATCCCACCAGCAGATGGACATGATCGGAAACGCCACCTACTGCCTCGGGCACGCCGCCGAGGGTTCGCACAATGCCGGCCAGGAACGCATGCAGATCGTCGCGCCATGCGGGTGCGATCATCGGGGCGTGATCTTTAGTGCCGAAAACGAGGTGGTAGTGGAGACTGAGGTGGGTCGATGGCATGGCTGGGGTCTTCCTCTGCCCCTGCCGGGGCGTTGAGGTTTGAGATTATCGGATTCCGGTGGTTTGCACCACCGGCTAATTTCCCCTTGTCCCTTCGGGACTCTTCCAAAAGAGGCAGCGCCTATCGGAAAACCCGGAGGGTGTTCGGACATTAGCCGGTGGTGCCAACCACCGGGTCACCGGGCGAAGAAGAGGATCAGTCCCGGACGGGACGACAGATCAAAACACGCTGTGCGCAGCGAGCTCTTAGTGAGGGTTGAGATGCTTCAATGACAGGGCTCGAGATTGCCTCTGCCCCTGCCCGGGCCATCAATCGCTCCCATTGGCAGAGGATCTCGGACGAAAAGCTAACGGCGTTTCTGGAGCTGGAATTAGCCGTGAAGGGAGCCGAGCGTGTCAACAAATGAAAATCATTTAGACTCGGCCATCGAAGAGGTTCCCCGGGGCCTGGATGCCGTTTTACGGTTCCGGGCGTCGAGCCAAAGCGAAGGTGAAATCTATTTCTCGATCGGCTGCGCATACGCGGGTGTGAGCACGTAGGTGTCGAACAAATGCTTGCCGCGCCGGGTCGTTACTTCACCGTCCTTGCCGCTGGGAAAAAGTTCATGAGTTAACTCGCGGTATTGTTCGCTTCCCGGAAAAAAGAGGAACGCCAGACCTTTGCTGTCGCGATTTATGGAGGGCAGTTCCGCAGCGGGATTGGTCAGCACCGTCCAGGTCTGCTCCGGCACCAGGTATCGCGTAGCTACAGGATCATACGGCCACGGGCTTCGGCCTACACTAAACACTTGGTATTGGCTGCCGAGTGCCGCCAGGTAACGGCTCTGAGCGGTTTGTATTTCGTAGTTCTGTTGGGCCGACCTGTATGCGCTACTCTTCAGGCTCTCGGGGTCGGCGTAATAACGATGGAAGTAAAAGTCTAAATTTAGCCAGCCGAGCACGAGCAACGCGATTGCGAGTGTTGCCGGCAAGATCCAGCGTAGACGACTCGGCAAACGCGGTTCACTGGCTGCCATCCATGCGCCCACAGGCACAGCCAACGCCACATAGAAGGCGGGGAAAGCTGGAGTCCAATGGTTGATCAGAGGCGGAAGGCTGTTTGGATAGGCGACCAGAGTGCCGCCTACGAGCAACACGCCCAGGCCGGAAGCCAGCATGAGAAACGCAGCAGGATGACGCCAGTGCCACAAGAGCAGCGCAACGCCTGGCACAAGCAGTGCGGCTTCGGCAGGTAACAGCAGCGGTGCATAGAATATGATGTCCTGCGAACCGTGAGTGCTGACTCCCAGCAGGTTCTCGGAGAATACCGGCCAAAGGGTTTTCCAGGCCATTTGGAGATCCGCGAACTTACCTGGAACATGCGACCAGATCAGAAGGCTTGCTCCTCTCCCCAGATAGAGATTCGGGTTCCAAAAAAAGTGAACCAACAGCGGACCGAACCCTACGAAATAGCCGCCGGCCATGACGAGAAAGCCGCTTAG
The DNA here is from genome assembly GCA_963738045.1 of uncultured Verrucomicrobiae bacterium. Taxonomy (GTDB): domain Bacteria; phylum Verrucomicrobiota; class Verrucomicrobiia; order Chthoniobacterales; family UBA10450; genus Palsa-1392. Next base: position 46,592 of record CAVTUX010000001.1, read on the forward strand.
GTATTTTCGTGCTTGCCGCCTATGAAGAGCGAGCACGAAAACAACAAATACCAGGAGAAGGAACGGCAGGAGCCGTGTTCCGTAATAGAAGTCCTCGCTTAAACCGGCTGAGAGGCCTGCTACCGCCCAGTCAGACCGCCGGCGTGATCGAAGTCCCCGCAACAGGAAAAGGAAACAAGTCGCCCAGAAAAACTGCGTCGTGATGTTGTTCAGGGCGAGCCGGCTGTAATGAATATTAGAGACGCTGAAGGCCATGATCGCCGTTCCCGCTGTCGCCGCGTATCTTCCCCACGTTTCCCGTATCAAGCCATAAACCGGCAGAACGGTAGCCGCGCCGAATAAGGCGGCAGGCAGCCTTAGCATTGCAAGCGAGTTCCCGCCCAGCTTTAGAAATACAGCTGTGATCCAGAACCAAAGAGCGGGCAAATCAATCCCGCTCCACACCGTGCTGAAGAGTGATGCCGACGAACGAGCCGGGCTGAGGTAGGCCTGAGTCGCGACCGTTCCGGTCATGATTTCATCCGGGTAAATGTTGTCGGGAAACTTCGTGAGGTTCCAAACTCGACTGAGCAGGGCTACCAGGAACAGTCCGACAATTAGGGCGATCTCCCAAGTTGCCCATCGCCCGGGGCACGCTGCATTGGAAAGTGTCCCTAGCGAATGAGAGTCGAGAAAAGCAGCAAAGAGTAGCAGGCCTATACCTGCGAGCCACAACATACCTGCGACTCCGAATGTCTCATTGGGAGCCGCGGCGTAACGGAGGTCTGCCGCCAGGACAAGCAGCACCGCGACTGCTAGTGTGATCCAATAAGAAAAACGACTGCGGTTTACAGCCGCAGGAGTATTAACATCGTTCGAAAACGCAGGTATCCACTTTTGGCGCCCCCACAGCAGCACCGTGAGCACTGCTGTTGTACTGAGCAGCAAAACGGCCCACTGCCGGGCACGCTCATTTGCTAACAACAAGGTGCCAAGCAACGAAACTAAATAGATGATTGAGCCGGTCCAAAGACTTGGCCAATATGGTGCGCTCGTTGATGCCCGAATACCGTGGCTCTGCATTCGAGACACTTTACCCCGTTGCGTTTTGGAGTTCGGCGCCGTGTTGACGGTCGCAGCCAATATCCTCAAGGGGTCTGTGATTCGATCGCCACGCCACGATCTTACGAATGCCGATTTTCTCGATGATGCCTCGGGCAATGTTGAAGTCGGCGTCCTGTTCAAACGGCGGCGAGCCGTAGCCCGGAAGCGTGGCGGCGAGCGTGTCGAGGAACGCGGTCATTGTCAGCGACGGCGCTTTGAACAATGCCGTCTCGAATTGTCCCGGTGCTTCCGCTATCGAATCGAATCTTGGTCATGGGGTCGGGAGTCGGAAACGATCATTTCAATTCGTGACGGCATTGGCAAGCCGCCTCTCGATGCTCGATCGCGTTAAAAACCTCGCCAGTGCGCCGGAGGCGACGGCTCCGCTGGGCAAGACCAAAATGCGACTGATTAAGATTCGCCCAACCAGGAATTCGGCGGCGTAATGGCTTGCTTTTGAAGCACTGGCCAGGCGAGTGCGCACCTCAGGTGGACGGGTGTCTCGCGCACACACCACTCTTCGTGGTATAAGCGACGTCATGAATCAGGGAGGGCATCGGGTGGACAAGCCGGAGCCGCGCTGGCAGGCGTTGCTCGCCTTTGTCGCCGTGGCCGCGATTTATCTCGCGCTGCCTTCGTCGCTCATTGTGGGTCCGACCTGGCTGCTGCCCACTCTGATCGGCGGGTTGCTCGTCCCGACAGTGGTCAGTCATCGCCTCGGAAAGCTTTCCCTTAATCGCATTCTTGGCTTCGCCATCAGTTCGATCATCACCCTTGCCCTGATCGGGTCGGTCGTGTTGTTGGTGCACGCTCTGCCCTCACATAAGGAACCGCCGCTCCAGCTTTTGCTTTCCGCGGCCTTGTTGTGGTTGACCAATGTCCTTGTCTTCGCGCTTTGGTATTGGCGCATTGACGGCGGCGGACCCACCAAACGTCAGGAGCGCAAAGAGTTTGGCAGTCTCAGTTTTCTTTTCCCTCAAATGCAGGTTCCGAGAGATGAGCGCGGGCAATTCGCCTGCACGGGTTGGCACCCGCACTTCGTTGACTACCTTTTCGTCGCGTTCACGCAAAGCTCGACCTTCGGACCAACGGACGCGCCGCTCCTGGCGCGGTGGGCCAAGGTGCTCGCGATGATCCAAGTTTTCATTTCGCTCTCGATCGTCGTGCTCCTGATTTCACGCGCGGTGGGTGCGTTGTGAGCGCCCGCGGGCGCACCGAACGCGAGCGGAACGCGAGACCTTGGAGCGGGCGGCATACCGCGCTGAAGCGCGGAGCCGGATGCTTCAATTGCGCCGGGCAATGAGTTCGGCATGACCTTGGATGAATCTGTCAAGTGTCAAGGATCGACTCCGATCGCTCAGACGCTCGTGGATCGCATTTGAGGAACGGATTCGACCCGTTCTTCGCCGCCGCTGGCACCGTCGGGCGGGTGGGCCACCACCGAGGCATGAGTTTGGGCTTGCCACAGGCACTTCACCTGGTCAACAGTCTCCGACCGCCATGCCTTTGAAGTCAGAACCAACCGTGATAGCCGGCATCCTGCTCTCCGACGCCTCCATTGTAGAGCACGGGACTCAGAAACGTTCGATCATCGGCTGCATTGATCAGCTCGGTTTTCATGAATTTCCGGCGCGATACTTTCGCTTTTGGATTACTGCCTGGATCAATAACATCGTCGGCGAACTGAGTGCGCTGGAATTGACGACGCGAATACAAAGAAAAGTCCGGCCATGTTGTTTTCAGCGGGGCGGCACATGTTCAATTCCAAGAGGAGACGATTTTCGATAGCACGGCCGTTGTCGGGTTCGCCACGGCGGCCGATAATGTGCTCTTCCCAAGACCCGGAATTTATTCGATACTCATCCTGCTAAACGGGGAGGAAGTCGGGAGGCGAGACTTCAATGTCGTCCATCAACCGAGGCCAAACCAATGAGTGCTGCAACAGAAACGATGCCCACCGGAACCGCAATCGCAGATGCCGTTGTGTCGATTTGTATGGGGAATTTCTCGCTTCATCAAATCTGCCCCGGTTAAAGTCGAGCTGAGCGAAGACGAGATGGATGCTCAGATTATCGCTTCTCGTCGCTCCGAATCAATGGAGGATCTAGATTCCGTCATTGATGAACTCGGCTTGAATGAGTGAGCTTTTCCGTTGAAGTCGCGCGATCTGCAAAACACGAACTGAAGCGGCTGAGCAAAGATGCTCAAAAACGGATCGTGGCGGTTCTGCTGGCGCTCAAAGCCAACCCATTCCCGCATGGCTACAAAAAGCTCGAAGGAGGTCAGGGTTACCGAATTCGGGTCGGCGATTATCGAGTTTTATACGACATCGATTTCGAGAGACGCGTCATATCAGTTTACGCGGTGAGGCATCGGAGCGACGCTTATCGCCGGCGTTGAAATTACACGTTTAGGACAAGCGGGGCCAGCCTATCGACACAAACGCGGGGGTGTAATCTCGCGCGCCTCCTTCAGATCTTTTCCCAAGCCCGGTCGGCACGCTGGGAGTCCTACACACTTTGGACGCGATTCGCTTGGCGCCAGAGCTGTGGATTCGGTCCCCGCCTTTTCGCTGAGCGCGCAAGCCCACGCCGCCCTCAGGGCGGCGTCTAAAGCCGAACAGTCCCGCGACCGCGCACGATCCGGCCGATCGGCCGGGCGCGGAGTTGCTTCCCGAGGACCGCGGCGTCGTTAGGCGAGACAATCGCCGCCATCCCGATGCCCATGTTGAAGACCTGATACATCTCGTCGCGTGGGACGCGACCGCGCTCCTGCAGGATTTAAAATGGCCGGGACTTCGCTGTCGATTTCGAAGCGCATCGCACGCGGTCGCCAGCCGCGGAAAGATCTGGTGATCTCGCCTGAACCTTTGATAACCTTCGCTGCCATGCCCCTCGAAGGCCCTGATCAACTGCACCTGCGCGCTGCGGTTGGCTATATCGAGCTGAAATGTTCGAGGAGGGCAATGCCGAACTGGAAGAGATCGGTCCGTGCTGCCGCCATTTGCCCGAGGTGCTGCTGGCCCGCCTCGCCATCTATCACGGCGGTCGAGCGCAAGAGTGCAGCTTCTGTCGGCGTCACAAATGGTGAAGCCGGTTTAGTTGCAAGTGTTCATTCGAACATTACCGAAAGGCCTCGTCAATCTGCCGCGCGCTGCCCTTCGCCATTCGAGTAGCTCATTTCGGCGCTAACGAGGCGACCCGCCTTCGCCAGGCAGCCTGCGCGCGGGGCTACGGCTCGCCATGGGCTCCGGCGTGGTTGGCAGATTAACAATCATTTAGGAGCGAGTGATTGAACGATTTGTTCGAAGCGTGGATCGCCGCGGAGCGGGTCCCAGAAGGGGAACAGTTTCAAGGCACCGTAGCTCAGCATGAGCGATGCGGCGGGAGCACGCAGCCCAGCTTCCAGTTGCTGCAAGGCAAGCTCCTTCTCACCCGCCCACGCTGCCGTGATGGCGAAATATTGAAGGACGAGACTGCCGTTCTTGACATCTTTTTCCACCGGCGTGAGCGCGATCGCCCGACGGCCTTCGTCCAAGGCCAGGTCTTTCCGCCCAAGAGCAGCGTCGATTAAGCCGAGGACGCAGAGCGTGGGGCCGTAGTCCGGCTGCCCCTGCACGATTTTCTCCTGCTGGGCGCGCGCCGCTTCAAACGCAGTGCGCGCTTTTGCCTCGTCTTTGGTCATGCGCGCCAGCAACCCTTCACCAAAGCTGCGGCTCAGAATAATCGTGGATTCGACCCAGTATGGATTGTCGCCCACCGCGACAAGCGCTCGTTCCGCGGCAGCCGGATCGTGTTCGGCCAGAGCGCAATCGAGCCAGTCACCGGCGGCGCTGGCAATAGCGCCCGGCCCTTGCGCGAGAATCGCATCAATTGTCTGGTGCAGCGGCCGGGTTTCTCCTTTCCAGAAGAGTTCATATTCTGCCCGCGCGGTGCGCGTTCCGACGTTGTCGGGCGCGATCGCCAATGCGCGATCCAACGCAGCGATCGCCTCGGCATAGCGTCCCAGGAATTGGTAACTGAGCGCGATCTGTTGCAGAATATCAATGTTGCGCGGGTCCAGCTCCGCCGCGCGCTGCAGGTTCTGCAGACCTTCCTCCTGCTGTCCGCGCCGCCGCAGAATGTAGCCGGTCAGTTCGAAGAGACGCGGGTCATTGGGTAATGCTCGCCGCGCAATCTCCAATTCGGCGAGAGCCCCGGCATAGTCGCGCAGCCCGTAGTAGAGATATTGGGCGCGCGCCAAATGCGTTTCGGCGGCATCCGGCCGGAGCCGTGTGGCGGCTTGCACCGCAGCTTCAGCCAGCGCAAGCCGGGCGGGAGTATGATCAAACCCGCTGACTGCATAAAGTTGTTCGTGGGCAAAGGCGAGCAGGCAGTAAGCATCGAAAAATGAGGGATCGCGCTTGACCGCTTCATCCAAAAGCTCAATTGCCTTGTGCAGGTCTGGCTCGTTCATCAGGCTGAAACCTGCCCTGAGGAGAAGTGACTTCGCCCGGCTGTAAAGGTCGAAAGCCGCCAGATCAGTGGTGGGCGGTTGCTCGATGGCTTTCTTCTCGTTAGGCGAGAGCTTCGCCTGTAACTGGGCGACAATCGCCTTGGCGATCTCGCTCTGGATGGCGAAGACATCAGCCAGATCGCGATCGTAGGTCTGCGCCCAGAGATGCGCGTCGGTGCGGGCATCGACCAACTGCGCGTTGACCCGCACACGATTGCCCGCGCGCTGAACGCTTCCCTCTACGACGTTAGCAACGCCAAGTTGCTGGCCAATCTCCCGCAGATTGCGCGCGATCCCGCTCTTGTATTGCATCACGCTCATGCGGCTGATCACTTTCAGATCGGCGATCTGCGCAAGATCCGTCAGGATCTGGTCCTGCACGCCATCAGCGAAGTATTCGTTCTGTTTTTCCGCGCTCAGGTTTTCGAACGGCAGCACCGCGATGCTTTTCTCAGCGACGGCTGGCGCCGAATGAATCGGGCGACGCACAAAGAAGAACGCGCCGGCGATGATCGCTCCAAGCACAATCAGTCCCATCGCAACCTCCGTCCAACGAACGTGAGAGCGGTGCTTCCTGACCGCTTCAAGTTTGCTCGGGAGCTTCGGATTACCGACCTCGTTCGAGTAGAGGTTGCTAAGCTCTACACGCACGCCATGCTTCACCTCACACGGACCCAAGTCGTGCAGGAGCGGCTGCCAGAACTCGTATTGCTCGAGGTCTTCTGCGACATGCCTGGAGAGCAGGATGTGGCCCGCGTCACCACAATCCATCACCCGCTGCGCCATGTTGATCCCGGCGCCGGCGATGTTGGTCCGCCCACTCACATCCGTTACCTCGCTCACCGGACCGCTATGAATGCCCACGCGCACGAGGACTTCCGAATGCGACTTGAGCGCCTGTGCGATCTGGAGCGCGCAGCGCGCCGGTTCCTCCGCGCTATTGCGAAAGACCAGCGCCATCCCATCACCCGTCGGCAGCCTAATCAGTTGTTCGTTAGTCGCGTCGCACACCTGCGCTGTCGCCAGGACGATTTCGGTAAGCTGGCGCAGTCGCTCCTTCTGCTCTTCAATCAACAGTTTCGAATAACCGACCAGATCGATAAACAGCACATGCCCGATCTCGAGTCGAAGATTGCTCTCAGATTCAGGAGCCACGCCTGTATTCTTGCAGCGGTCATAAGCCCGTCACGATCTTTTTCCGCCCGCAGCAGGCCCAGGCCCGTGCCGCCAGAGGGTGGCGTCTAAAACCGAACAGTCGCCGCGACCGCGCACCATCCGGCCGATCGGTCTGGCGCGGAGTTGTTTTCCGAGGACCGCGGCGTCGTTAGGCGAGACGATCGCCGCCATCCCGATGCCCATGTTGAAGACCTGATACATCTCGTCGCGCGGGACGCGGCCGCGGTCCTGCAGGATTTGGAAAATAGCCGGCACCTTCCAGCTCCCGGTTTCGATCACGGCATCGCAATCGTCAGGCAAAACGCGCGGCAGGTTGTCGATCAGGCCGCCGCCGGTGATGTGGGCGAGGCCTTTCAGCTTCCCGGCGGGCACTTTGGCGAGGAGCGGCTGGTAATTCTTGTGCGTCCGAAGGAGTTCTTCGCCTAACGACAAGCGCAAACCTGCGATCCGCGATGGACGGTTTCAGCCGCAGTTGCTCGAAGAAAATCTTCCGCGCCAGCGAATAGCCATTGGTGTGCAGGCCATTGGAAGGCAGGCCGAGGATGACGTCGCCCGGCTTGATGCGCGAGCCGTCGATCATCCGCGCGCGATCGACCACCCCGACGATGCAGCCCGCCAGATCGTATTCGCCCGCTTCGATACATTCCCGGCATCTGCGCCGTTTCGCCGCCGATCAGGGCGCAACCACCGGCGCGGCACGCTTTCGTGAAACCGCGCAGGATTTGATCGAAAACGCGCGGCTCGAGTTTCTCCGCCCCGATGTAATCGAGAAAGAAGAGCGGGCGCGCGCCGAGGACGGCGATGTCGTTGATGCAATGATTGACGAGATCGGCCCCGACGGTGTCGTGCCGATCCATCGCAAAGGCGATCTTCAATTTCGTCCCGACGCCGTCGATGCTGCTGACCAGGACCGGCTCGCGCATTCCGGCAAAGTTCGGCGCGAACAGGCCGCCGAAGCCGCCGATCTTGCCCGAGCACTTCCGGGCCGTGCGTTTGCCGGACGAGTCCCTGGATCTTGCGCTTCAGGCGATTGCCGAGGTCGACGTCGACGCCGGCGCGGGCGTAGGCTTTTTTCTTCGTTGTCCACAGATTTCACAGATTTACGCAGATTTTTCCGAGCGGCCAAACTTGCCTTCTCCAATCTGCGCAAATCGGCGAAATCCGCGGACGATCTATTTCAGCCCGGCAAACAAGGGTCGGCTGCGTTTCCTCGGCGAGGGCTTTGGCCCGCGCTTCGCGCTTTTCCATGATGAACTTGTCCAGCTCGGGATCGACCGGGAGCGGATAGTTGCCGGTGAAACAGGCCAGGCAAAAGCTGTTCGGGTCCCGGCCGGTCGCGCGAATCATCCCCTCGAGATCGAGATAGCCGAGGCTGTCGACCCCGAGATATTCGCAGATTTCCGGCATCGTTTTCTGGTTCGCGATCAGCTTTTCCGGATCGGGAAAATCGATCCCGTAATGGCAGGCAAACCGGTGCGGCGGACAGCTCACCCGCATGTGCACTTCCTTCGCGCCCGCTTCGCGCAAGTTGACGACCCGGGCGCGCGCGGTCGTTCCCCTGACGATCGAATCATCCACCACCACGACGCGTTTTCCTTCTACCGCTTCCTTGATCAGGTTGAGTTTCACCCGCACGTCGAAGTCGCGAATGAGCTGGCTCGGCTGGAGGAAGGTGCGCCCGATATAGTGATTGCGGACGAAGGCGTGCTCGTAGGGGATGTTGAGCTCGTGCGCGAAACCGAGCGCGGCGTAGTTCCCCGAGTCGGGCACCGGCACGACGAGGTCGGCTTCGACGGGAAATTGTCGCGCCAGTTCGCGCCCCATCTCGGTCCGCACCTTGGCGACATTGACTCCGCCGATGATGCTGTCGGGCCGCGCGAAGTAGACGTATTCGAACATGCAAAAGGCCGGCTTCTCCTCCTTGAAGGGCCATTCCGAGCGAAGGCCGTCCTCGCTGATGATGAGGACTTCGCCCGGCTCGATTTCGCGGATGAACTCGGCGTGAATGAGATCGAAGGCGCAGGTCTCGGAGGCGAGGACATAGGCGCCGTCGAGTTTGCCTAACGACAGCGGGCGAAAGCCAAACGGATCGCGCACCGCGATGATCTCGCGCTCGCTCATGAGGATGAGGGAAAAGGCGCCCTCGATCCGGCGCAGCGCGGTGAGAATGTTGCCGCCGTTGCGCGAAGGCTGGGCGAGCAGATGGAGGATGATCTCGCTGTCGGCGGTGGTTTGGAAGATGGAGCCTTTGCGCTCCAGCTCGTCGCGCAGGATGTCGGCGTTGATCAGGTTGCCGTTGTGCGCGATGGCGAGCTGGCCGCGGAAGCAATCGACCACGAAGGGCTGCGCGTTTTTCACCGTGCTCGAGCCGGTGGTGGAATAGCGGGTGTGCCCGACCGCGCGCGTGCCCTTTGAGCCGGGCCAGTTCTTCCTGGCCGAAGACCTGCGAGACGAGCCCCATGTCGCGATGGAGCAGAAAACGTCGAGCCCGGGCCGTTGGAAGTGACGATGCCGGCGCTCTCCTGCCCGCGATGTTGCAGGGCAAAGAGACCGTAGTACGTGAGGACGGCCGCGTTCGGATGACCGAACACGCCGAAGATGCCGCACTCGTGCATCGGATAAGGCGGCAACGGTGGCGGAAAAAGTTCTTCCTGGACCATCGGGGCGGCAAAGATACTCATTCCGCGCTCCTCTGCATCTCGCCCGTTTCCCCTGAGTCCCAGAGCAGCTTTGGAATCCACCACGATCTGGTCGCTTACCTCGTCAGGCAAGAAACAATCGGCGCGGTTGGTTAAGCCGCTCAGGCGGGAACAGACTGCCGTTTCGGCTTACTCGCTTCGGCTCGACAGTCAGGACAAATGCCGTGGGTCGATTGCACGTCGTGCTCCCGTTTCAGGTATTGCTCAAACGAAATCCATTCGTCGCCGAGGTTGACTTTCCGGCACCAGGCACAGACCTGGATGAAGCCTTCCAAACAGGCGCAGCCGCTGAAAAACCCAGAGCGTCGCCACCACCACACCGTGGCGACGACAGAACGCATGAGCGCTTCCAAACAGAATTCCTGCGGCCGCGGTGGCGTCTTGGGCGCGTCCGAGAAATCGAAATGGCAGGTCGACGTATTCATCGAGCCAGAGGACAGCGATAACCGCGCCGAACCCGAGGAGTTCGAGGCCAAGAATCACCTTTTCGTAAGTGTGCTGTTTCTCCATTTTCATGCAGGTGGTCAGCTCGCTCGCACAGACGCGTTGGCGATGGCGTTGAACCAATCGTCGTGAATTTCGGCGAGCGGCCAGCGTCAGCGTTTCGCCCGCAACCGTGACGCGAGCGCATCGCCACCGACGGTGCCGAGACGATGCGCGGGCAAATTCCGGCTCTGCAAAAACTGCAAAACCGCCTCGGCATTCTCCGGCACGGTAGAAATGACAATCCGCGACTGAGTTTCGTTGAAGAGGATTTGATCGAGCCGCTTCTCGTCCGGCCGCCTGGCCAGATCGATCTGCGCGCCTAACGAACCAGCCGGGATTGAAACAGCATTCCGCCAGCGCGACCGCCAGACCGCCTTCGCTGCAATCGTGCGCGCTGCGCACCCGCCGGCGCGGATCAAATCGCGCAGCGCATTCTGCACCGCCAGCTCCCGCGCGAAGTCGAGCCGCGGGCGGCAGACCGGCCTTCGGCCATGGACGACTTTCAGAAAATGCGAGCCGCCCATCTCATCGCCGAAATCGCCGAGCAAAATCACGACATCGCCTGCCGCCTTGAAAAATTGCGTCGTGATCCATTCCTCGCGCTCGATCAGGCCGACCATCGCAACGGTCGGCGTCGGATCGACCACGCCCGCCGGGACTTTCGTTGTAAAGCGAGACGTTGCCGCCAATGACCGGCGTCTCGAAAGCGCGGCAGGCTTCCGCGAGACCTTCGACCGCTTCGCGCAATTGCCAGAAATTTTCCGGCTTGTAGGGATTGCCGAAGTTGAGGTTATCGGTCACGGCGAGCGGGACGGCGCCGGAGCAGGTGAGATTGCGCGCCGCTTCCGCGACCGCGATCCGCCCGCCTTCGCGCGGATCGAGCCGGCAATAGAGCGAATTGCAGTCGGTCGTGGCGGCGAGAAACTTGTTCGCCTCGCGGAGGTGAAAGACCGCCGCATCCGATCCCGGCCTAACGACCGTGCCGGTGCGGACCATGTGGTCGTACTGCCGGTAAACCCAGTTCTTCGAGGCGATCGACGGGTCGCGCAGCAATTGTCGAAGAGATTCAACCGCGGATGGAAAGCCCGGCCGTTGCTTCGCATCCGTTACGGTCGCGGATGACGCGGATATTTCTTTAAGCAAATCTTCATCCGTGTAATCCGCGTCATCCGCGGTCGCCTTCTTCGCTTCCCGCGAATAGAGCGGCGCTTCATCCGCCAGCGGCTTGGCCGGGATCTCCGCCGCGGTCGAGCCGTTGTTCAGCACGCGCATCATGCCGTCGTCGGTCACCCGCCCGATCTCGGCGCAAGGCACGTCCCATTTCTCAAAGATCCGCCTAACGACATCTTCCTTTCCACGCCGCGCGATGATCAGCATGCGCTCCTGCGATTCGCTCAGGAGCGTTTCGTAGGGCGTCATGCCGGTTTCGCGTTTCGGCACTTTCGCGAGATCGATCTCGACCCCCGTGCCGCCGCGGCTGGCGGTTTCGCAGGTCGAACAGGTCAGCCCGGCCGCGCCCATGTCCTGGATGCCGGCGACGGCATCGGTCGCGAGCAATTCGAGACAGGCTTCGAGGAGGAGCTTCTCCTTGAACGGATCGCCCACCTGCACCGCGGGCCGGTCTTCCTTCGATTCTTCGGTCAGCTCGCGCGAGGCAAAGGCCGCGCCCGCCAGCCCGTCGCGCCCGGTCTCCGCGCCGACATAGAAGACCGGATTGCCCACGCCGCTGGCCGCGCCGCGCGCCAGTTGCTCATGCCGCAGGACGCCGAGACAGAAAACATTGACCAGCGGATTGCCCTCGAAGCTTTCGTCGAAATAAATTTCGCCGCCGATCGTAGGGACGCCGATGCAGTTGCCGTAGTGCGCGATGCCCGCGATGACGCCGGCAAAAAGCCGGCGATTGGCAGCTATCCGCTAGTCGGTAGGGCGAGACTTCGTCGAGCCTGCGCGATTCGTTAGGCGGCAAGCTCGAGAAGTCTTGCGCCACCACTGCGGGTTTGAGCCGCGTGATCGGCCCGAAGCGCAGCGAGTTGAGCAGAAACTCTGGCCGCGCGCCCATCGTGAAGATGTCGCGGATGATCCCGCCGACCCCGGTCGCCGCGCCTTGGAACGGCTCGATCGCGCTCGGATGATTGTGGCTCTCGATCTTGAACGCGACCGCCCAGCCATCGCCGATATCGACCACGCCGGCGTTTTCTTCCCCGGCCTTGACCAGAATGTTCGGGCCGGTCGTGGGGAATTTCTTCAGCTCTTTGCGCGAGTTCTTGTAGGAGCAATGCTCGCTCCACATGACGGAGAAAATCCCCAGCTCGGTGAAGTTCGGTTCGCGCCCGAGAATTTTCTTGATCCGCTCGTATTCCTCCGGCGTCAGGCCATGTTTCGCGACGATTTCAGGAGTGACTTTCGGTTCGACGGCCGACATGGAGAACGCACGTTAAGGGCGCGAGGCGCGGAGTGCAATCGGCAAAGAAATTTGGTTCGCGTTACGCGCTCGAATTGCTAAGCTCTGCCGATGGATCTTTCGACGCTCGCCAATGTCGCGACCGCGCTCACCGTCCTCACCGGCGTCGCCTTCGGTCTGATCGAGATGCGCCGGGCGCGGCGGGAACGCGAGGAGCGGGCCGCCTTCGCCGCCGTCCAGGCACTCATGACCCCGGAGTGGATGAGTTCGTCGATGATCGTGGCGTCGATTCCCGAGGGGACGACGGCGGCGGAACTGGAAAACAACCCGCGCGTCCTGGAAGCAACGCTCAAGATCGCGACCATCATGGAAGGGATCGGCTACTCGGTTTTCGCGCGGATCGTGCCGTTGTCGGTGGCCGACGATCTCGTCGGCGGCATGGCGCGGATCGCGTGGCGCAAGTTCCGGCCGTTCGTCCTCGACGAACGCGAGCGCACCGGAACCCAGAAGAGCTGGGAATGGTTCCAATGGCTGGCGGAACAACTCGACCGTCACCGCCGCCAGCCGGACCAACCTGCAAACCGGTGCCTTCATTGCCCATCGCGACTGGAAACCCTGAGAGTCGCGCGCCGGTTGCGTTTCCGCGGCAAATCGCAGAGCATTGCCGCGTGGCAATTGATCTTAAGGAACTGGTCGCGGCGCGTCTCGGCGAGAACTACGAACTGCACGAGCGGCATCTCAATCGCACCCTCGTCGCGGCCCAGCGCGTGATCGGTTTCGACAAAGTCTATGCCCGGGCCGAGGGCGCCTACCTCTACGACATGGATAACGCCGCCTACCTCGATTTCCTGAGCGGCTACAGCGTTTTCAATATCGGACGCAATCATCCCGCGGTGCAGAAAGCGATCCGCGACGTGCTCGATCTCGATCTGCCCAACATGGTGCAGATGGATTGCTCGCTCCTCAGCGGCCTGCTGGCCGAGGCGCTGACGAAGCGAACACCGAAACATCTCGACGCGGTTTTCTTCTGCAACTCCGGCACGGAAGCGATGGAAGGCGCGCTCAAGTTTGCCCGCGCCGCCACCCAGCGGCCGCGCGTCTTTTCGTTAGGCGGAGCCTTTCACGGACTCAGCCTCGGTTCCCTTTCGCTCATGGGCTGCGAAAGTTTTACCGAAGGCTTCGGGCCGCTCATGCAGGGATTCGACGGCCGCATCGCGCTCGATGACCTCGCCGACGCTGGAACGCGAGCTGGCGAAAGAGCGATGTCGCGGCTTTCGTCATCGAGCCGGTGCAAGGCAAGGGCGTGAATTATCCGCGGGGCGACTTCTTTAACCGCGCCCAGGAGCTTTGCCGGAAATACGGCACCCTTTTCATCTGCGACGAAATCCAGACCGGTCTCGGGCGCACCGGCAAGATGTTTGGCTTCGAGCATTGGAATCTCGAGCCGGACATCATCACCCTGGCCAAGACCCTGAGCGGCGGCTACGTCCCCTGCGGCGCGATCGTCGCGCGGCGCGATATCTACCAGAAGACCTTTAGCCGGATGGATCGCTGCGTGGTGCACTCGACCACCTTCGGCCGCAACAATCTCGCCATGGCCTGCGGCCTCGCCGCGCTCGAAGTGCTCGACGACGAGAAGCTGATCGAGAACTCCGCGCGCATGGGCCAGCTCCTGGTCGAGCGGCTCGACGCGCTGCGCGCGAAACATTCCTTCATCAAGGAAGTGCGCGGCAAAGGTCTCATGATCGCGATCGAGTTCCACGAGCCTAACGAGTTTAAGCTCAAGATGGCGTGGAAGCTTCTGCACAAGGTCGACAAGGTCCTCTTCGCGCAAATGGTCGTGACCCAGATGCTGGCCCAGCATCGCATCCTGACCCAGGTCGCCGGCCACGCCATGGACGTAGTCAAGATTCTGCCGCCGCTCATGATCGGCGAAAAGCGAAGTGGACATGTTCGTCAACGCGCTCGACGCGACCCTGACCGAATGCCGGAAATTCCCGGGGCCAATGTGGGAGATCGGGAACAATTTCGTCCGTCACGCCCTGCGCTCGAAGCGTTCTCCGAACCGAACGCGCCCGGTTTCAGCTTGTAGCTCTGCGGATCGCTGATCCCGGCCGCGCGCGATGAAACTGCCGAGCTTCAACACTCTCAGTGCGCTCCTCCTCGCCTCGGAAGTCGCACTCGCCGTGGCCAAGCGCTCCAAAACCAGGCGACCGGAAAAGATCGCCTCACCCTGCCGCTCCTCTGGACCGTGATCGGCCTCAGCATCTTCGCCGCCTTTTTTCTCCGCGAGGCGTTCCCGCAGGGAAGACTGCCTCATCCGCGCATCTTTTACATCATCGGTCTGATCTTTTCGTTCTCGGCCTGATCATCCGCTGGGCGGCCATCATTTATCTCGGCCGCTTCTTCACCGTCAACGTCGCGATCGCGGAGGATCACAAACTCATCACCACCGGCCCCTACCGCTACGTCCGCCATCCCTCCTATACCGGCACGTTCCTGATTTTCCTCGGCTTCGGACTTTGCATGCTCAACATTTTCTCCCTCGCCGCCATTTTTCTGCCGATCGCCGCCGCTTTCTCTGGCGGATGCACGTGGAGGAACAGGCATTACGGGAAGCCTTTGGAGAACGCTATCTGACCTACGCCGCTTCGACTGCGCGAATCGTCCCGTGGCTATTCTGATGCTGGACGCACCGCGGTCCGGCTGTTTGATATCCTCCATCGACCACAAGCGCTCGAATCCGTTGATCACCCCGATCGTGAAATCGTTCTCCATCCAAAGGCGGTCCGCCGGCGAATCCGCTATCCTAGCCGGAGAAATGGATTGCTCTGTCAACAAACTGCCTGACCGCTATTGTCGCGCCGTTGCTGCTGCGCAATGGTCGCCTCTTGCCGTTGATTAATCTTGGCCCCCGAGCCAAAAGCGAGCGATGCGCGATAAAACGTTACGTCGTAAAGGGAAACCAGAGACTGAGATCCACTAAAACGAACGTCAGGACAAGCGACTAGCTTCTCGCGCTTATCTTCTGAGCAGGAAGCCGTGAGCCCTGTACAGGCGCGGACCATAGCAGTATCCGGTTATCACCCCTATTGGGTTAATGCCAAGAGGGGAGGTTTCCGCCGAGCCCGGGACATCAAAAGTGGTGATGTTTCCGTCGCTGTCGCGGACAAAGCCGTGTTTAATGGAGTTCGCGTCTTCGTAGTACCCCGTGATCACCCCCATTGGGTTAATGCTAAGAGGGGAGGTTTCCGCCAAGCCCGGGACATCAAAGGTGGTGATGTTTCCGTCGCTGTCGCGGACGAAGCCGTGGGACACGTAGTTCGCGTCATAGTAGTATCCCGTGATCGCCCCCATTGGGTTAATGCTAACAGCGATGGTGACTGGCAAGCCCGGGACATCAAACGTGGTGATGTTTCCGTTGCTATCTCGGACGAAGCTGTGAATCCCGGAGCCGTCAGGGTAGTATCCCGTGATCGCTCCCTCTGGGTTGATGCTGAGAGCGATGGTGGTTTCGGAGCCCGCGGGGTCAAACGTGGTGATGTTTCCGTTGTTATCTCGGACGAAGCCGTGACCCACGTAGTTCGCGTCACGGTAGTATCCCGTGATCACCCACTCTGGGTTAATGCTTTGAGGGTAGGTTTCTCCGGAACCCGGGCCATCAAACGTGGTGAAGTTTCCGTTGTTACGGCGGACGAAGCCGTGATACACGTGGTTCGCGTCCTCGTAGTATCCCGTGATCGCCCCCCTTGGGTTAATGCTAACAGGGAAGGTAATTCCGTGAGCCCGGGGGATCAAAGGTGGTGATGGTCGGCGCGGACAGTGGAGTCTGCGCGGACAATTGAAGTGGGATCGCCAGCGCGACGAATACGGTTATTGCGGTAAACAACTTCAAGGTTTTGGACCTCACGTTTGTCTCCTTATTGCGGGATGAAGTTGTCTTGGTGAACTGAATCGAAGCATACATATAGAGGTTCCTTTGCCCGGGGATTTACCTGTGACTGCCAGGTCCGAAAGAAGGGTGGAGGCCCCCAAGGGATAAACGTCCGCGCCAAGATCCAGATCTATGCGAGCGAGAGGTTTATCAATTCGCCTTCTGTTTGTCGAGCAAGAATCTTACCTTCAGAAGCAAAACAAAAAAGCCGCCACCCGGTTGGACGTGACGGCTGAGGGCGGAAATGCTGCCGGGTTTGCCCAAGCAGACGCGGTCGAATTGGGGGCCGCGCAGGCGCAGTGCCAGACGGCTTTCCCCGTTGAAAATGAATCGGGCACAGCGACGAAGTCGACCACGCCCGATCATTGTTCCCCCCCAGAACGGTTCGAGGTTACGGGCGACGTGCCCCGAAGGGCAAGTTTAAGGTCATCGGTGTAGAGGTCAGATAACATGAAAGCAGTTCAAGGAGGCACGAGGTTTGAGAAACAAACCAAAGCGAAAGGAGAACTGTAAAATGAACTACGTTGGAATCGACATTCACAAGCGCTACAGTGTCTGTGCAACCCAAGACGAGCAGGGCCGAAGGTTGCGCGGGGCTCGCTGCAGCTGATGGCGAGCAGGTACGACCCGGTTTTTTCCGACTCCTCGTTCGGCCTGGCCTTTGTGGACAGCTGCGAAATAATGGCGCGAGATGAAAAGCATGACGTTCGCGATCAAAGCCGAGGTCAGCGATCCGCTGGCGGAGACGTTCGCGTTCAGCGCGCAGAAGACGATGTATGGCGGCAAGCACATCGCCAAAGGCGATACGATCTTCGTCTTCGCGAGCGAGAACGAAGGCGGGCCAGGTCTCATCGCGAGCGGCGTCGTCACCTCGGCCAAAGCGATCGCAAAAAAACGCGGGATCGCCCGGCAAACGCCGCGCGTGAGCATCACCGTCAGACGCACCGCGCTGGCGAAGCGACGCCTGGGGCGGAGCGAGCTCAAACGTTTTTCCGACTGGAACGACGGTCGGCCCGAGACCGAGCTCAATTTCAAATTCTATCGTCAGGCAACGAACAAGATCGTCGGCATCTCAGATGAAGCGGCGGCGTTCCTCCGCGGATTCTTTTGACGCGGCCGATTTCGACGTGAACACGATATGTAACCATACATCCGAGGTAGTCCGTCAAGGATGTTGGGGGAAGTTAACGGCAGCTGACTGAGGCGGCTTTGGCGAGATTGAATTTCGAGCTGTGGAAGCCCAGGATGAGCCTAGGGGTTTGAGTTTGTCGGATCCAGCGTGGCCCTTGCTGCGAGGCCTCCTGCTTCGAGCCGAAAGATGGCTTAGAGTGCGGCCGTGAAGACTTTTCTGAGCAACTGGTGGGAACGCTTGCGTTCCAGCTATTGGTTTCTCCCCTCCTTGCTCGCGCTCGGTGCAATTCTTCTTTCTGCATTTACTCTGCACATCGACACCACTCTGAACCCGAAATGGGCCCGCGACACCGCCTGGATCTGGGCCGGCGGCCCGGAAGGCGCGCGCAACGTCCTCGCCACCATCGCCAGCTCCACCATCACCGTGGCCGGCGTCGTTTTTTCAATCACGATCGTGACGCTCACCCTCGCCTCCTCGCAGTTCGGTCCGCGCCTCCTGCGCAATTTCATGAATGACCGCGGCACCCAGCTCGTCCTCGGCGTTTTTGTTGCCACCTACCTCTATTGCCTGCTCGTGCTGCGCGCGATTCGTGGGACCGATCAAGTCACGGTCGTCCCGTTTCTCTCCGTCACCTGCGGCGTCGTCTTTGCCGTCGCCAGTGTCGGGTTCCTGATATTTTTCATCCACCACATCTCGAGCTCGATCATTGCCGAGAACGTGATCGCGCGCGTGGCGGACGACTTGCGCTCCAATATCGATCGGCTTTATCCGGAAAAACTGGCAGCGAATTCGCCTAACGAATCGCGCAGTGAGAAAAAACTGCCCGATCAGTTCGCCCATGACCCGCACGCGATCGCTGCCCAGACGAGCGGCTTCATTCAGGCGATCGCGATGGAAAATTTGCTCCGGCTGGCCGCGGCAAAGGAGTTAATCATTCGTCTCCGGCGGCGGCCGGGACAATTCATCGCGGCGGGCGATGTGCTTGCCGAGATCGTACCGCGCGCACGGGCGGACGAGGACTTCGCAAGCGAGATTGTGCGCAATGTTTTCTTCGGCCGCGATCGCACGCCGACCCAGGACATCGAGTATTCCATCGATCAACTGGTCGAGGTCGCGGTGCGCGCGTTGTCGCCGGGAGTGAACGATCCTTTTACCGCCATCACCTGCCTCGAATGGCTCGGCGCGGCCTTGATCCAGATGGCGGGGCGCGAAATTCCCTCCCGCTGGTGCTACGACGACGCGGGGAAACTGCGCGTCATCACCGGTGCGACGGACTTCGAGGGGATTGCCAACTCAGCCTTGAAACAGGTGCGGCAATACGGCTGCAGCAGCGTGGCGGTGACGGTGCGTTTCCTCGATGTGCTGGCGCGGGTCGGTCCGCATCTCGTGCGCGAGCACGATCGCACCGTTCTCCTGGAGCATGCGCGAGCGGTGCGCGAGGATGGCGTGGCCGCTTCGCCTAACGAACGGGACAAGCGCGACATCGAAAACAACTTCGAGATCGCGCGCCGTGCTCTTACGACTGCAAGTCGTTAAGCGGGGGTCGCGGCTAATACCGCCCGGCCCGGGCGCCGAACAGCACAGGGCATCGGTTCGCAAGTGACAATGGTGCAACCCCAGTCAGAGCTTTTTGGAGTGGCTGCCTGACGCTCGCCGGTGTGGTGGCAACAGTTTGGCTGCTGTAGCTGGCCTACCGCTTTCTATCTCGCGCCGAGCCGGACCCGCCCGCGCTCCTGCGTCAGCCACCTTAGCAAGGGGAGACCGAGCAGGGACGCGGCGGCCATGGTCAGGAAGGCGGCGGCGTAGTGGCCGGGACCAACGATTCTTCCGCCCGCCCAGGCGGACCACGATTCGCAGCCGTTGGTGGCGGACATGAACGCGCTGAATTGGGTCCCGCCGAGGCGCGCATCGGTCAGGTCCATGAAAAGGGCATAGGATGAGGCGGTGAAAAGGCCAATGAAGAAATACATGCCCGTGAGCCAGCCCATGAGGACGGCCGGCTCCGGCTTGGCCAGCGCGAGGTCGGAGAAGCCGAGGCCGATAATCATCGCGACGAAGCCGACGAGAAAAATCGCGACCGCAGCGGATGCGTCCCCAGCGGTCCGACAGCCTCCCGCCAATCAAACCGCCGACAAGGGTGGCCGCGACCACTACCAGGCCAAAAAACACGCCGATCGTCTTTTCCGACACACCGCGGTCCACCAGGAAGGGTCCCGCGAGCTGGCCCGTGGCCTCGAAACCGGCGGCGGCCACGAGCGCAAACGCGAGCCCCAGCCAAGTCGTCCGCCGGCGCAGCGCGGCTTGCAGGTGTTGTCGAAAGTCGGCGAAGCGATGCCTGATGCCGGCCGTCTCTGGCGGTTCCCGGACGAAAATCACAAGAGCAAGCGTCATCCAGATGGACGCGACCAAGGGCGACGATCACCCACGCGATTCCGCCCGCCGCCGCCACGAGCAGAGCGCCGCCACCGAAGAGGCTGCGACCGACCAGCATCCCAGCCTGCATGCAGCCGTTGAGAGTCCCGCGCTGGTGCTCGGGCACGAGGTTAATGGCCATGGCGTCGATGGCCACATCCTGCGTCGCGGCGGAGAACGCGTGCAAGAGCAGGAGCACGCCCCACAATTGAAAATGCCCGGTCGGATCCAGCCAGATGAGCGGCAACAGCGTCGCGCCCATCGCCAGCTGCGCGGAGATGATCCAGGCGCGAAATCCCCAGCGCGGCGTGCGCATCGCGTCCACCAGTGGAGCCCAGAGAAACTTGAAGACCCACGGCAGGACCAGCATCGCCGTCAGCGCGGTGATCTTTGGCACTGCGACTCCGGCCGTGCGCAGCATCGTCGGCAACGCCCACCAGATGAATCCGATGGGCGCGCCTTCGCTCAGGTAGAGCAAGGTGAAGACTGCGATCCGGCCCTGGCGTTGATGGAGAAGGCTCATGCTTTTTGCGCAGCAGTCGAGAGATTGGCAATCGTCCCGGTCGTGCCTGCCATGTGGAATACGACGAGCATCAACAGATCGTTTCTACCTGGCACGGTCGAAATGTCGACTCGACGATGATCTGGAGGCGTTGCCCTCTATCGCACGATCAGACCGCTGACCCTGCAATGGATTGGTCTTGATAACGCCGTCAGCAGCGTGGCCGTGCCTCTCCTGCAGTATTCTAAGTTTCCATGTTGGACCCATCCCTTAAAAGCACGCAGAGAGGCGGGCTTGGCTTTGACACTTTCGTCGAACAGACTTAGCCAAGCGACAGGAGGCCTTATGAATAATCCGAATTCCACATCCAACGCCGTTACGCCATGGCATCTCTGGTTGATCGGAGTGCTCGCCTTGATTTGGAACGGCATCGGCGCATTCGACTACCTCATGACCGAAACCCACAACGCCTCCTACATGGGCTCGTTCACTCCCGAGCAACTGGCCTACTTCTACGGGTTACCCAAATGGGTAGTCAGCTCCTGGGCGCTGAGCGTCTGGGGAGGCGTTCTCGGGTCGGTCTTGCTCCTTTTGCGCAAGCGCTGGGCGGTCGCGATTTTCGCTGTATCGCTGATTACCATGCTGCTGACCTCGTTCCACAACTTCGTGCTCAGCAATGGGCTGGCGGTGATGGGCGGAGCGGGAGCGTTGATCTTCACGGGACTCATTTTTGTCATCGCCGTCGCACTGCTGATTTACGCCCAGCGCCTCGCCCGTAAGGGAGTGCTCCGCTAACAGGACGCGCGAGGCGGCCTGTCCATTGGGCTGGAGCGGATTGCGAACCTCAACGGCGACGCCGCATTTTTCTCGCGGTCGTCATCGCGGCAATATTTACAGCTGTGCGGCTGATGGTCCGAATCTGACAGCGGTAGACCTCTACCGCCGCCCGGCCAGGGCGCGGAAGATGCGCAGTTCGCCGACCTCGAACCGGCCGCCGAGATAGTCGCGCAACCCGGTCAAATTGCGGGGTCCGCCTGCGCTGCAGCGCGCCGGCAATTTCCTCTGCCTGCGCGGCGGTGAAGAATTGATCGGTTGTCAGGGCAGCGCCGCACTCGATCGCGCGCGTGAGATGATCGAAGATGGTGTTGCGAACAAAGCCGCGGGTCCGCGCGATTTGGTCGATCGATTCGCCGGCGCGGAAGCGGCGCAGGGTTTCCGCTTCACTGTCGTTCAACTTCATCCGTTGCGCCGCGGCCCGGGTGTCGTTAGGCGCGGCGAACGATTGGCGCGGGTTTTCTCGCAGGTAATCCGCAATCGCGGCGAGAAAGGGCTCGGCAAAATCCTTCAGCTTTTGTTCGCCTACACCCGGGATGCGGCGGAACTCGGCCGGTTTCGTGGGATAGGTTCGCGCCATTTCGCGCAGCGCGACGTCGGAGAAAATGACGTAGGCCGGCACGTTGCGGGCGTCGGCCAGGACCCGGCGGACGCCGCGCAGTTTTTCGAAGAGCGCTTCGTCGCATTCGATTTCGCCGGCACGCTGTTTCACTTTCGCCGCCGGTTTTTCGATCTGCTTCGTGAGGGTGATCGAGGCGCGATCGCGTAACGCCGTGCGTCCGGCCGCAGTGACCTGGAGCGTGGCAAATTTTCCGGGCGCGACTTCGACCAGACCGAGGCGCAGCAACTCGCGTCCGATCGCCTGCCAGGCGTCGCGTTTCAATTCGCGTCCGATGCCATAGGTCGAGAGTTCGTTGTGCCGGCGCTGGCGGATCGGCTCCGTGTCGGCGCCAGTCAACACTTCGACAATGTGGTTGAGGCCGAAAGCGAACCCGCTCTTCTGCTGCACGCGCAGGACGCAGGAGAGAAATTTCTGCGCCGCGACCGTGCCGTCAAAAGTCTCGCGCGGGTTGAGACAGTTGTCGCAGCCGTTGCAGGATTCGTCAGGCCGTTCCTCCGCGAAATAGCGCAGGAGGGTGGTGCGGCGGCATTCGCGGGTCTCCGCGTAATGCACCATCTGGCGCAGTTGCTCGCGCGCGATCCGCGCTTCGCTCTCGCTTTTCTCCTCGATGAAACGCGTTTGCTTGACCACGTCGCTCGCGCTGAAAAGGAGGACACATTCGCTCGGCAACCCGTCGCGCCCGGCGCGGCCGGTTTCCTGGTAATAGCTCTCGATGTTCTTCGGCAGATCGTAATGCACGACGAAGCGGACGTTCGGTTTGTTGATTCCCATCCCGAAGGCGATCGTCGCGCTCACCACCCGCACGTCGTCGCGCAGGAACATTTCCTGGTTCTGCGCGCGCTCCTTCGCTTCCAGCCCGGCGTGATACGGCTTCGCCGCGATGCCGTCCGCGTTCAGCTTCGCGGCCACGGAATCGGCCATCTTGCGGCTGGCGCAGTAGACGATCCCGCTGTCGTTAGGCCGGTTCTCCAGGAAGTCGAGCAACTGATCGTAGGGCGACGATTTCGGCACGACCCGGTAAGTCAGGTTGGGCCGGTCGAAACTGGCGACGTAGCACCGCGGGTCGCGCAACTTGAGCTGCTCGAGAATGTCGTCGCCGCACTCGCTCGGTCGCGGTCGCGGTCAGCGCCATGATCGGGACGTCAGGCAAGATTTCCCGCAGCCTGACCAGCTCGCGATATTCCGGCCGGAAATCGTGGCCCCATTCGCTGATGCAATGCGCTTCGTCGATCGCGATCTGCGCGATCTTCCAATCCTTCACTTTCTCGATGAACGACTCGAGCATGAGCCGCTCCGGCGCGACGTAGAGGAGTCGGAACTCGCCGTTGTACAAGTCCGCGCAGGCGCGAGCGCGCCTGCGTCCCATCGAGCGCGGAATTCAAAAACGTCGCCGCGACCCCGCTCGCCTGGAGCGCATCGACCTGGTCTTTCATGAGCGAGATGAGGGGCGAAATCGACAATCGTCAGGCCGTCGCGCAACAGGGCCGGCAATTGAAAACAAAGCGACTTCCCGCCGCCCGTCGGCATAAGCGCAAAAACATCCCGCCCCGCGAGCGCGTCGCGCACGATCTCTTCCTGCAGGGGCCGAAAGGCCGTGTAGCCGAAGTGCTTCTTGAGGGCGTTTGGGAGGGAGATGCTATTCATCCCGGGGAGCCCGTCTCATCTGTTCCAGTTCCGCCCTAAGCGGTTGCCAATAGGCGCGGTCGCGCTCGCGCTCCGCTCGCTCTTCTTCCATCAGAGCTGTTTCCAAGCCGGCGGGATCTTGTGCCGTGGCGAAGGCCAGCAACGGCCGGTTCTTGAGAGCCTCTCGCGCCAGTTCTGGATAAGCATTCGCCACGTCGATCAAATAACTCCCGGTTCGCAACTCGCGCAGCCAAAAACGAACCTGCTCCTCCGTGGGTTTCGTGCCGTGTTCGACATAGTGCGCCTCAACCAAACGGGTGAGCATCGGCCAATCCTTTGCCCGTTGCGTTTTCTTGGCCAGGACAAGGTCGTTCAAACTCAACAGGTCGTACGTTTGGCCCTCCCGATCTTCGATCGTGGTGCGCCGCTCCCACAGTTTTTCGAACGAATCGACGCCGCGCAATTTCGACATGACATCGAGACGGATTCCTTTTGCCTCTGGATTTGCGCACTTGAAGTGAACGCCGTGACCGCGCTTCAGCGCATCCATCTCCAACCCGGGCACGTAGACCTGTCGTGCCATGAGTTCGTCGAGCGCCGCGCGCAGCCGAGCCAGATTTTCCGCCTCCGCGAGCAGGACAATATCGGTGTCCTTGCTAAACTCCGCCGCGCCGTAAAACACGCACGCCTGGCCGCCCATGAGCAGCGCTTTGACGCCATGCTTCCGGATCGTCGAAAGGACTTTGACTATCGGGCTCCGGATCAAGCGAGCCTCCCAGCGACAGGTATGTGGACCACAGTTTCTGACTCTCCTCCCAACGTTCTGCCGGACTCAGCCTATACCAGGCAAGCCATTCCGCGTCCGGTTCCAGGATTGACTGAGATTGAGGCAATCGCATGCGAGAATGGGTAACGCGTCGGATTATAGTTCACCGCGCACTGGCTTCCAAGTCTGCGCGGATCAATCCAAAGTCTGCCGGTAGCGCTTGACCCCGATGACGAGAGCGATAACAGCGAAGAGCGCGATCTGCCAGAGTTGCAGGATTACGTCGTTGAAGGCGTTTCCTTTCAGCAAAATCCCGCGCACGATCCGCAGAAAATGGGTGAGCGGAAAAAATTCGCCGACCGCCTGGGCCCAGCGCGGCATGCCGCGAAAGGGGAACATGAAGCCGGAGAGCAGGATGGAAGGCAAAAAGACGAAGAAGGTCATCTGCATCGCTTGCAGTTGATTTTTCGCGATGGTCGAAAACGTGATGCCCATGGCGAGGTTGGCGGCGATGAAGACAAGCGCGACTGCGAGCAGGAGAAGAATGCTGCCTTCCATCGGCACATGAAAAAGAAAATGGGCCGCGACCAAAATGACTCCGACCTGGATGTAGCCAATCATGATGTAGGGGACGATTTTCCCGATCAGCACTTCGCTCGGGCGGGTGGGCATTGAGAGCAGATTTTCCATCGTGCCGCGCTCGCGTTCGCGCGTGATGGCGAGGCCGGTGATCATGATCATGGTCATGGTCAGGATCACGCCCATGAGGCCGGGCACGATGTTGTACTGGGTGACGATCTCCGGGTTGTAGAGGGCGTGGATCCGCACGTCGACCGGGCCGTCGGTGGCGTTGAGCGAGGCGAGCGGTCCTTTCAGGTCCTGTTGCAGTGCGGTGTTAATGACGTTGCCTAACGAACCGAGGGCGTTGCCGGTCGCCACCGGGTCGCTGGCATCGGCTTCCACGAGAATGGACGGGCGATCGCCTCGCAGCAGGTCGCGGGTGAAATTCTCAGGAATATTGATCACGAACTGGACCTCGCCGCGCGCCAGCAGGTTGTGCGCTTCCTTCTCCGTGGGGACCTGCTGCACGAAATTGAAGTAGGTGCTGTTCTTCATCGCGTAGAGCAGTGTCCGTCCTGTACGGGCCGCGATCGGCGAGGACGACGGCGGCCGGGAGATGGCGCGGGTCGGAGTTGATCGCGTAACCGAAAAGTGTGAGCTGGATGAGCGGAATGCCGAGCATCATGGCGAAGGTCAGCCGGTCCCGCCGCATCTGGGTGAATTCCTTCACGATGATCCCGCGCAGGCGGCCGAAGGAGAATTTTGGATGATCGCGTCATGGCGTGAAATTGTCCTTGGAACTTTCCATCAGGCTGATGAACGCGTCTTCCAATCCCGAGGGAATTTCGCGCCAGTCGTAGGGCGAGTGGCGGAAGGGCGCGATCGCCGCGGTGAGCTCGGCCGCGTCGTCGCTGCTCACGTGCAAAGCGTTCCCGAAGGCGACCGCTTGTTGCACGCCGGGCAGAGCGCGGAGCTGCTCGGCCAAATGCGGCAGATCGGGACCGCTAACCGACCATGTCGTTAGGCCAACCTGCGCGACAACGTCATCGACCGAGCCGTCGGCCAGCAGTTTGCCGAAGGAAATGTAAGCCAGCCGGTGACAGCGTTCGGCTTCATCCATGTAATGCGTCGTGATGAGAAAGGTCAGCCCCTGGGCGGAGAGTTGGTGGATCTGTTCCCAGAAATCGCGCCGCGCTTTCGGGTCCACCCCGGCGGTCGGCTCATCGAGCAGGAGCAGCTTTGGTTTGTGAATGAGACAGGCCGCAAGCGCGAGGCGCTGTTTCCAGCCGCCGGAAAGTTGACCCGCGAGTTGTTTTTGCCGCCCCGCAAGCCCGAGCCGCGCGATGCTTTCCCTGACCGTCGCCCGACGGTTGTTCACCGCGTACATGCGCGCCACGAAATCCAGATTCTCCTGGATGCTCAGGTCTTCCCAGAAACTGAAACGCTGCGTCATGTAGCCGACCTCGCGTTTGATCGCCTCGCTTTCCGTGATGACATCGTGGCCGAGCACGTAGCCGCTGCCGTCGTCCGCGCGCAGCAGGCCGCAAAGCATGCGCAGGAAAGTCGTTTTGCCGCTGCCGTTCGGGCCGAGAAATCCGTAGATCTGTCCCGTGTGCACCTGCAAGTCGACGTGATCGACCACGGTGCGCGCGCCGAAGCGTTTGGTCATTCCGCGCACGTCGATCGCTGGTTCGCCGTTCATTTTTTCGCTTCGAATTGCACGTCCACCGGCTGCCCGGGGTGCAGTTTGGCCGCCGTCGCGGGATCGAAAACCGATTCCACCATGAAGACAAATTTCTCCCGGCTCTCCTGGCTGTAGATGACTGGCGGGGTGTACTCAGCACGCGGCGAAATGTAACTTACGCGGCCGATGAAAGGCTCGCTCACACCATCGAGCATCACCCGCGTCGTATCACCGGGTTGAATCGAGCCGACACGTGTTTCGGGGACGAAAGCGCGTACCTTGATGTTGGCTGGCGGAAGGAGAGAAACGATTGGTTTGCCGGCGGCGACCCATTCGCCCTGCCGGTAAAGCGTGTCGTAAACCAGACCGGCTTGAGGCGCGAATTGCTTCATCTGCTCGAGATTCCATTTCGCCTGGGCGAGCCGTTGCTGGTCCTGGTCCCGGACCGCGCGTGCATTGTCCAAATCCTGCGCAGCCGACGGTCCGGTACGATACAACTCCTGTTGTCGCTTGAATGTTGCCTCGGAAAGAGCCAGCGCTGCGTTGGCCTGGTCGAGCGCGGCTTTTTCCATCGTCGGATCAAGCGCAAAGAGCAGTTGTCCGGCGGCGACCTGCTGCCCGCGTTGTACGGCCAGGTTCTGGAGAATGCCGGCGAGCGGAGAACTGACGTAAACAAACTCACCTTCAACGTAGCCCTGGTAGCGATCTTTCGGTGCCTGATCGCAACCGGCGAGAAGCAGGACCGTACTCGTTAGGCAAACAACGCCGCGGAAAGCTCGTCGTCCTGGCGGCGGGAAAGTCTTCATCGTTTTCCTCCTTTCTGCGGCGGGAGCACACCGCGGAGCACGATTCCGATTACTCCGGCAAAGGCCTCTTTCGGTGAGAGCCCCAGCTCCTCCAGCTTCTGCGGATTCATGATCGCCTGGATGGCCGACAGGATGGTTTCGATCATGAGCCTGACTGGGATATCGCGGCGCACATCGCCGGAACGCTGGCCGGTGTGGAACAAGCTGCGGAAGTGCGTCTCGATCAAACGCGCGCGTCGTTGCTCGAGACGCTTGAAAATGTGTGGCGCCTTCAGCCGCATGTCGCGCACGAAGGGCGGCTTGAGCTCACCCAGCTCGCGCTGCATTCCGTCGAGCATGGCGCGCAACCGGGCGGCGAAATCATCCGGTTGCCGGCGTTGAATCGTCTCCAGCGTCGCGCTGACCCGGGCAAACTTGTCTTTGATGACCGCTTCGAGCAGCGCCTCCTTGCTCGGGAAGTGAGCGTAGAGCGTCTTCTTGCTCATGCCCAGTTCGGCCGCCAGATCGTCCATCGTCACGTTACGGAAACCATGACTAAAGAAATGGCCGCGGGCCGCCTCCAGCACCCGGCGGCCCGGGGAAATGGCGCTGCGCGCGGCCGCCCTCGGTGCAAGGGAAGTCTGCTTTGGCGCGTCTCGTTTTGTGCTTTTTGTCGCAGGCTGCATCTCGTTTTGCTCCTAAAATACTTAGGAAACCAGAATAGTTTAATTAGTTTCCTCGCGCCTGCAAGATAAGAGTGTGGTCGGGAAACTTACAGAGGCCGCGATCGGCAAACGAAACCGGTTACGCGATTCGCCGAGAATCTCACGCGGGGCGGAGGCGAGGTTCAAGGGAACTGCTTTCGGAATCTCTCTTGCTGGCGCGAATAGTTTTCGGGCGTCGCCACCTCGGGGTTGAGCCACTCGATGACCGCGGCGAAGCCGAGGCTCTCCGGATCGTGATGGAGATAATCCGGGGCCACCGCCAGGGGCACGAAACCCTGCTTGAGCTGAAAGGAGAGCGCCAGATCCTTGAGTTCGCCGGCCACGACCTTTTTCACGTATTGCTCCGGGGTCAGGCGATCGGCGTGGAGATAATAGCCGGCGAGACGCGCGCCGGCGCGAATGCGCAAGAGGTCGAGCCGTCGCACCAGCTCGCGCCGGGCGGCATAAAGCTTCTGCCCGATGCCCCGGCCTTGTTCGTTAGGCCGAACCATCACTTCCGCCCCATAAAGGGTGCGGCCATTTTTCGGATCATGGTTTGTGAAGGTTCCGTGCTCGGTGAAATCGCGCCAGCTCGAGGTCATATCGTAATCATCCCAGAGCACGATCAGGCTTGCCGCCATCCCGACGACTCGCCCGGTCTCTTCCTCCACCGCGACGAATTGCCCTTCGGGAAAGACTGCAAGGTGCGAAGCGAGCTGTTCGGCTTTCCAGGAAGGGCTCTCGTGATAAACCTCGCGCGTCATTTCCATGATCTGCGCGAAATCCTCCGGGCGCGTGTTCCGGACGATGACTTCGAGGCGCGGCGCGTTTGCTTCGCTCATCGCAGCTTCACCAACTCAGTGTGCGCGAGCATGTCCTGGGTTCGTTTGCTGTCACGCAATGGCAGCACCGTTCCCGACTCGCGCCCTTCATGGATCGTCTTCAGGTTCAACTCGCCGATCACCATCATCTCCTGGTTGATCGAGCCCTCGGCCAGAATGCCATCGCGCGAGAAGGAAAAATCGCTCGGGGTGAGGATGGAAGCCTGCCCGTAGTTGAGCGAGACGGCCGGCACCATCGGGAGCGATCCTACCGTGCACGACTGGATGACGTAAATCTGGTTCTCGATTGCGCGCGCGTGGGCGCAGTAGCGCACGCGGAGGAATCCCTGCCGATCGTCGGTGCAAGTCGGCACGATGATGATCTGCGCACCCTCATGCGCGGCGGCGCGGGAGATCTCGGGAAACTCGATATCGTAACAGATAGTGATCGCGATCTTCCCGAAATCAGTCTCGAAAACCTTGAGCTGTTTGCGCGGTTGGACATCCCATTCCTCCGACTCGAAACGGGTCATATGCATTTTTCCCTGCACGCTGTATTCGCCGGCCGGGCTGAAGAGATGCGATTCGTTATGCAACATGCCGGTCGCTTCATCGAGCACCGGGATCGTGCCCGCGACGATGTAGATCTTATGGTGCCGCGCCAGGCCGGCGAAAAGTTCGACATAGCGCGAGACGCACCGGGCGAGATCGACAATCTGCTCGCGGATCGGCCGGCGCACGTTGCCGAGAGTGAGCAACTGCACGGTGAAATATTCCGGGAAGACGATGAGGTGACATTTGTAATCGACCGCGGTGTCGACCAGCGCAGTCACCTGGTCGCGAAACTGCTCGAAGGTCTGGACTGGCCGGATGTAATACTGCAAGGAGGCGACTCGAATTCGTTCCATTATTTTCCCTCGGTGATTATTCCGCAGGCGGCAATTGTTGAAGGAAAAAAGAAAGGCCGTCTATCACGGGCGACGAGACGACTGATTCCTCGGTGATGCGGGAAAATCCTCATCAGTGCCTTTTCCGAACTTTTTCCAGTTGTCGCGCTGGATCCCAACCGACGGGCGGCTGTTGTTTGCTCGACCATTTCATTCCGCCGGCACGCCATTTTTCCCGCCACTGCGCGTAGGTGAACCCGCGATCGTCGTCGCTTACGCCGAATTGGAAACCGCAGCTTGGACAGATCTCGTAGGAGCCGCCACCGGTATGGGTGCGCGGCGCTTCCTCGAGGTTCGGGTAACCGCAGACCGGGCACTTGTGATTCATCTTATTTCCACGTCTTGAGGTTCACCGGGCGTCCCGGTTGCCGATCGAAATAGCCCGGGCTGCCGGGTTTGAAAAACGTCTTCGTTGTGCCGTTGCGATTGTAAGCTGCGAACGCACCGGTCCCGGGATCGTAGACGCGCAGCGTTCCTGTCGGGTCAACTTTCGCGGGTAATCCTTCCGCCCTCGCGCGTTGAAGAAACTGCCAGGCGAGGCGCGCGTAATCCTCCGCGCTCGTCGCGCCGAAATCAGAGCCATGCCGCGCGAAATGATCGGGCAGGGTGGCCAAGTTTCCCCAGGTTTCGGCAGCCCGCGGAGCGGCTTGATTCGCGGTCGCGGTTCTCGAAAAGGTTTGCCCGGGCAGAGGACGTGAGCGGCCGCCTTCCCTGGTGGAAGTGGCCTGTTTCTCAATCCAGAAATGGAGAAGAAACGCCGCGAGCGCTCCGAAGATTAGGAGTTTAAAAATCCGGCGAACCATCGCGGGAAAGCCTTCAAAGCTCGTTCGGCCCAGGCTTCGGGACGAAGCCTGGGAGCAGGGAAAGTCGCGGTTGCTTCATCGCCTTGACTATTGCGGCGGTCGTCATGATGAGCGAGACAAAAGCGGAAAGGAGGAATGCACCTGTCCGCCGCGCGCTGGTCGGCCAATTAATTCTCCTTGTTTAGAGGAAGACGCGAAGCTGTAATTGCGGCGATGACAGCGACCGGAGCGAGTTTCAGGCGTCGCGTCTTCGTGGTCATGCCTTTTGGAAAAAAAGAGGTGCCGAAAAGACCGCGGGTCGATCCGCCGCTCGGATCGAAAGAGGAGGATACAACACTTCAAGTCGACTTTGACGCGGTTTACGAGAGGCTTTTTCGTCCTGCGCTTGAAGTCGCGGGGTTGCAGCCCTTTCGCGCCGACGATGAAGAAGCAGCGGGGGACATCCTCAAGGACATGTTCGCGGAGCTCGTGACCGCGGATTTCGTTCTCGCAGACATCTCGATTCTGAACGCGAACGTCTTCTACGAACTCGGCATCCGCCACACGGTTGGACCGCACGGTGTGATCTGTGTGCACGCGGGATGGGCGGATCGTCCGTTCGACGTCGCGCCGCAACGCACTTTCGGATACGACGGCAAGCTTTTCGTGGCCGCTTTGGAACACGACGCTGCCTGGGAGGACCGAGTAACCGCGGAGGTTGCGCGCCTCGGCAAGACTCTGCGTGACGCCGTCGCGGCCGATCGCACGACCGAGGGCAGCCCAGTATATGCCAGTCTCCCGGACCTCAAACCGATCGATGCAAGTCACATCGGCACGGCGCGCTTCAAGCATTACCAGGCACAATCCGACGAATGGAATCAGCGGGTGACGATTGCGGGAAAGGAAGGCCACGCCGAGGACATTCTCACCTTCGCTGGTGATGTGCCGTCGCCCTACTATCGCCGCAAGTTGCTGCGACAATGCGGTGATTCGCTGCTCGCGCTCGGCCGGTTTGCACAGTCGGAAAAGGTCTTCAAGGAGTTGTGCGAGGATCTGGACGGAGCCGGCTCCGCGGAAGAGTTCCGCGTCAAGACTCAACTCGCATTGTTGGCCAATCGCCTTGGCCGCAGACGCGCGAAGCGGAGCAGAAGACTGAGCGACCTGGCGAAAGCCATGCCCGGTGATAACGAGGCGCAAGGCATCCTCGGCCGGGTTTACAAGGATATGTGGCGCACGACATGGAGCCGCGCGGAAAAAATGGAGGAACGTCTTTCCCTCGCGTGTCGCAACGCCGCCATCGCGCGCAAATCGCTCGTTACTTACGAAGTCGCCATCCGCAACGATCTCGACAGCTATTTCAATGGCATCAACGTCGTCACTCTTGCCGTGCTGCTTGAGTATGTGGCGCGCGCGAACAAGCGCACGGTGACACCGGAAGTCCCCGATCTTGCGGATCTCCAGACAGCCGTGCGACTCGCCGCGACCGGGAAACTGGAAAGTGATACGGTCTGGGCGCGCGCCACGCTCGGCGAACTCCATCTCGGGCTCGGCCAACCGCAGGAGGCGCTCGACGATTACGAGCAGGCGACCGCGGACCCGAGCCTCAGCTGGTTCAACATCCGATCGATGTTCGAGCAGGTGCAGCTTTTCCAACTCCTCGGTTACCAACCCGAAACAGTTGAGCCGGTCGCGGCGTTGCTCGAGCAAAGACTGGCGGAACTTCCGCATCGTTCTGCGCGCTTCGACAAGGTTGTGATTTGCAGCGGGCACATGATCGACAAGCCGGATCGGAAGACACCACGCTTTCCCGCGGGCAAGGCAGAAGCTGTGCGCGCGAAAATCGCGCAACAGCTCGAGCAATGGAAGATCGGCGCCGGCGACCTCGCGGTCTGCGGCGGGGCGTGCGGGGCCGACATTCTCTTCGCCGAAGAATCTCTCCGTCGCGGCGCCCAACTGCGCTTGCTTCTCGCGCAGGAGGTCGATGATTTTGTCCGCGATTCCGTGCGTCATGCCGGGAACGACTGGGTGCAGCGTTTTCACGCCCTGCGCGAAAAGGCCGAGGTTGCGACTCAACCCGAGCGGCTCGGGAAAGAGCCTAACGATGTCTCAATTTACGCGCGCAACAATCTCTGGATCATCAACACCGCCCGGGTCGAAGCGGCCGACAGCGCCAAAATTTATGCGCTGCTCGTTTGGGACGAGAAGCCGACCGGCGATGGCCCGGGCGGCACCTCGGATTTCGAACAAAAAGTTCGCGATCTTGGGGGTCTCGTTGAGATCATCAACCCGACCAAACTGCCATGAGTGAAAAAACTTTTGAATACGTTGAGCGCCGGCTCGAGCCGCAGCGAAAATGGCATAACGACAAAGCGACCTGGAACAAGCGCCGCTTCTACGTCGTGGAAGTCGCGACGCTGCTCGCCGGCGCCGCAATCCCGGTCGTTAATCTTTGGCTGGTGCACGATGCTTTTTGGGCGGGCGTGCTCTCGGCCATTCTCGGCGGAGTCGTTGTCGTGGCGGCGGCCGTCGGGAAGCTCTTCAAGTTTCACGAGAACTGGTTGCAATACCGCGCGCTGGCCGAAGCGCTCGAGCGGGAAAAAGAACTTTATTCAGTGGGCGCCGCCGACTACGCCAAGGCGGATGACGCCGGGCGCAATCGACTTCTCGTGGAGCGCGCGGAAAATCTGATCGGCAACACGACCTCGCAGTTTATTGAGACTCAACGAAGCGCCCACGGCGCTGGAGCTAACGAAACATGATCAATCTCTGGCGTTGCCCGCGACGCTGATACTTCAATTCTTCCGCTATGACCCAGCCCGCATCTTCCTTCAAAGACAAACTCACCAAGACCGGTCCGCGCAAGCTCCTCGCCTGCGACGGCGGCGGGATCCGGGGAATCATCTCCGTCGAAATCCTGGCTCGCATCGAAGCGGAGCTTCGCGCCGCCAGCGGTAAATCCGATCTCGTCCTGGCGGATTACTTCGACTACGTCGCCGGCACGAGCACCGGCGCGATCATCGCCACCCTCGTCTCACTCGGGTTCAGCGTGGACGCGATCCGCGATTTTTATCTGAAAAGCGGCGCGGAAATGTTTCAGCCCGCCAGGCTCTGGGAGCGGCTGCATACCAAGTTCGACGACGACAACCTGACCAGGATGCTCAAGGAAGTGACGGGCGAAGAGACCACACTCGGCTCCGACAAGTTGCGCACGCTGCTCATGATCGTCCTGCGCAATGCCACAACCGACTCCCCCTGGCCGCTGAGCAACAATCCGAGCGCCAAGTATAACGATCTCGCGGTCCGCGGCGCAGGCAGCAATCTTCATTTGCCGCTTTGGCAACTTGTGCGGGCCAGCACCGCCGCGCCCACTTATTTTCCGCCAGAGGTAGTCAATGTCGGGCCGCAGCAATTCGTCTTCGTGGATGGCGGAGTCACCATGTATAACAACCCCGCCTTCCAGCTTTTCCTGATGGCGACAACTGAACCGTATCGACTTTGCTGGCCCACGGGCGAAGACCAAATGTTGATTATTTCGGTTGGCACTGGCGCAAGCGCGAACGCGAAGAACAATCTCACCCCGCGTGAGATGAACCTCATCTACAACGCAAGCAACATTCCCTCGGCCCTGATGGCCGCAGCGTTGCATGAGCAGGATTTCCTCTGCCGCGTCTTCGGCAAATGCCTCGCGGGCGATCTGCTCGATCGCGAGCTTGGCGATGTGATCGGGCAGGGCATCAAAGACGTGCCGAAGCTCTTCACCTACGCGCGTTACAACGCCGAACTCTCCCGCCCAGGACTTGACGCTCTTGGCCTCGAGCACATCAATCCCGGCAACGTGCAGCAGATGGATTCAGTGGACCACATTTCCGAGATGCAGGAAGTCGGACGAGCGGTGGCGAAGGAGAAGGTGAAAGCAGCGCATTTCGTCCAGTTCTAACAGGCTGCTTGTTTTGACGGAGACCGACGATCGTTCCGCGCAGCGAAGCCGCCGTGGAATCACGCCCAACGAGCGGAGCTGGACGGAAACAGTTGCTTCGGAAAAGAATGACTCGATTCGTCGAATCCGATCGTGGACCGTTGAGAAGCTCTGCCCTGCTCGCACCTGAGCCCGCCTCGCGGCTTGCGCACCGGGACCGGTCCGCGGCGCTGACACAAGTCGCTCTCGAGATGCGGCGTTTTGTCAGGGAGCGTTGGTAGTGGTACAGTTTGGTCAAACGGTACCACTACCGAAGCGTTCGAAGGATTGCGTTTTCTTCCTGTTCCTGAGAAACTCCGCTGACGCGGTTGGATAGTCTAGGGCTATGAGTGACGACTCGAAGCAATGGAGCAAGCTTCTGCAGGCCATCGCCAAAGGAGTCGTCATCCCCATCGTCGGACGTGATCTCCTGCGCATTCAGGTCCGCGGGCGCGAACAGTTGCTTCACGAGTACCTCGCGCACGAGCTCACGACCCAACTCGAAGTTGATTGCGGGCCCGCCGCCAGCATCGACCAGGTCGTGGCAGCTTATCTCAACGCCCGCCGGCAAAACTCGCGAGACGACGTCAATTTGAAGACGTGGGAAATTCTGAAACACCTGCGTGGCGCAGATGGAGGCATCTTGGTCGCGGAGCCGCTGCGCAAACTGGCTACGATCGAGCCATTGCGACTCTTCATCACCACGACGCCGGATTCACTCCTCGCGCACGCCCTCGGTTCACCGCCGGATCACGTTTTCAGCTACTCGCCAAACTCCAGCCCAGTCGATATTCCGCGCGATTATGCCCGCTCGCTGCATCGCGTCGTCTTTCACCTTTTTGGCCGGATCTCAGGGATCCCCGATAGCGCCCTGATTGATGAAGAGACGCTCGAGTTCATTTGGAAACTGCACGAGGAATCAATGTCCACGCGCCTCGCCAATCTCTTTGATGAGCTGCGCAGTAAACGCCTGCTCTTGATCGGCAACGCACATCCCGATTGGCTGGCGCGCTTCTTTGTCCGCCTGGCTCGACGCGAGCGTCTCTACAGCGGGAATGACGCGCGGGAGTTCGTGGCTGACGGCGCCGTCGTGACCGACAGCCACCTGCGGGAATTCCTCGATAATTTCAGTCCACAGACCAAATCGTTCGGCGTAGCGAATCCAATTGAGTTCGTCGAGCAGTTGGCGGAGAAATGGGCAGCTTTTCCGGATAAGCCGGCGCTTGCCGCGACGGAGGGTCCTGAGCGGAAGGCGAGAGTCAAACCTCCCGCTGTTTTCGTCAGCTACGCGAGCCAGGATCGTGCCGCGGTCGAGCGACTGCAGGCCAGTCTGGGGCAGGCGGGATTGGAAGTCTGGTTTGACAAAGCGCGTCTTCAGTCCGGCGATCCATGGTGGCCCGTGATCGAGCAGAATATCGCCACTTGCGATGTCTTTGTTCCGGTCATCTCGGCGCACACCAACGGTCGCGACGAAGGCATTTTTATCCGAGAATGGAATCGCGCCCTGGATCGATTGGACGACATGGACCGAACGAGCGCTCGACTTATTCATCCCGTGATAATCGATGACACTGAGGAGGCGGCCGTCTCTTTCAGTGGCTTCCGCCAATTTCATTATGCTCGAGCCGCCGGTGGAGAGCTGACAGCGGACTTCATTGAGACTCTGAAGGGAATCGTGCGGAAACGTCGTTTGCACGCGGCCGACCAATGAAGGACGCCGCTACGCCACACTCGGCCGATGCTCAGCATCCGTGGATAGGTCTGGCTTCATTCACGGAAGGCGATCGCGAGTTCTTTGCCGGCCGCGGCGAAGAGATCGAGCAATTATTCCGCCTCGTGCGCCGCGATACGCTCACCTTGCTTTATGGCATTTCGGGTCTGGGCAAAACATCTCTCCTCCAGGCAGGATTGTTCCCGGCGTTACGAGGAGAAGACCATCTGCCCGTTGCCATCCGACTCGACCACGTGGAGGGCGCCGACTCTCTTGCGACACAAGTGCTCGATGGGATCGCCGCGGCTGCAGCCGAGGGTCAAGTGGATGCGCCGCGCCCTTGCTCGGGCGAGTCGCTCTGGGAATATTTCCATCGCCAGGACAACCATTTTTGGAGTCCGCACAACGATCTCGTTACTCCTTTTCTCGCTTTCGACCAGTTTGAGGAATTCTTCACGCTCGGCCGCGAAACCACGGATCGCGCTCGTCGCGCCGCGGAGTTCATCAGCGAGCTGGCCGATCTGGTGGAGAATCGCCCTCCCGTAGCGCTCCGGGACGATCCCGCCCGCGCGAAAGAGTTTAATTTCAAAACGGTGCCGCTCACCGTCCTCCTCGTGATGCGGGAAGATTATCTCGGCGAACTTGATGGCATTCGGTCGAGATTTCGCGCCCTGGGCCAGAGTCGCCTGCGTCTGCAACCGATGGGGGACGTCAGGCCTGCGAAGTCATTGCTCTGGGCGCGTCGTTTCTCGCGCCGGGCGTTGCCGATCGCATCGTCAAGTTTGTGGCGGGGGCCGGCGAAAACGGCGAAGCGATGGAACTCACCGTTGCGCCCGCCTTGCTCAGCCTGGTTTTGCGCCAACTGAATGAGCGACGCCTGGCGCGCGGGCCGGACGCCAAAATCACGCCCGATCTTCTCGACCTCGAACAGGAAAAAATACTGGAGGATTTTTACCTGCAGACGCTGAAAGACGTCCCTGCGGGCGTGCGAATTTTCGTGGAGGACAAACTGCTGACCGCGAGCGGCCACCGCAACAGTTGTGCGCTAGATGATGCGCTCGCCCAACCGGCTGTGACCCAACCGATTCTTGATACACTCGTCGATCGCCGGCTGCTAGCCTACGAGGATCGCCACCACACGAGAAGAGTCGAGCTTACGCACGACGTCCTCCTCCCCGTTATCAGGACTAGCCGGGACGCTCGCCTAACAACTGAAGCCATTGCGGAGACGGAGCGCTTGCGCGCCCGGCAGGCGACGCAAAGACGCAAACAACGCTTGACCGCAGCCCTTGCCCTGGCCCTCGCGATCACCTTGCTCGCCACCATCTGGGGCACCTACTCCGCCTTCGTCCAGGAGCACAAAGCCTATTATCGTGCCTGGTCAAAACAGAACGGTTTTCCGGTCGGAGTCGATCCTATTTCAAAAGCCGAAGCCCGCAAACAGCCAGTCTCTTATCTGCTCATCCAGAAAGGTGTGACACGTCGAGGATGGAAGCTGCGACATAAACCTGCCTTTCGGGTGATTGCCCTCAACGGCCTGCTCGAGCCGACGACGTGGCACGGTGTGACTACCTACCTCTGGAAGGGTTCCTTTGAGGCCAATACTGCCAAGGGCGACCAGCCTAACGAGAAAGGGCGACGCCTGGGGTTACAGATGGTCTGCCAATGGGAGTTCGTCTCCACCGCGACCGGTGAGATTATCTATGAACGCGGGCTCGATCGCGACGGCCGCATGATGTACGGACTCATCTATTCACCGCCCGGCTCTGGTCCTCCCGGGACGCGCCTCGCGCGCTTTGTCGGAGCGGACGGCTTTCCGCAACTCCAACGCAGTTCGAGCGCGGAGTACGTGCAATTGCACTACGACAATGACGGCCGGGAGGATCGGGTTACTTTTCGCGATGGGAAAAACCTACCCGCTGCAGGACCGTTCGGAGCATTCGGGCAGGACATGCGCTACAACAGCCGCGGTCAAATAACCCGGTTACTCTCACTCGACGCGAACGGACAACCCATGCTCGATGATGCGGGCAATTGCGGCCTCATAGCGACTTTTAACGCGAAGGGCTGGGAGATTGAAGCGAGGTCAGTGGGCCCGGATTTGAAGCAGATGCCACTCAAAGACGGGTGGGTGATCAACAGATTTCAATATGATGAAATCGGCCGGCTGCGTTTGATTACCTACTATGACGCGGCTGGCCGGCCGGTTTTGCATAAGAATGGTTATCACGGCTGGAAGCCGGTCTACGACGATCACGGCAACCAAATTGCCGCGACCTTCGTGGGTCTGGACGGCAAGCCGACCCTTCTGGCCGACGGCTATTCTACCTGGAAAGCCTCCTACGACGCCCACGGAAGGATGATTCGTGTGAGCTATTACGGAGTGGGAGGAGAACCCGTCTTGCATCGCGATGGCAACCATGCCTGGGAAGCGCAGCTCGACGAACATGGGAACCAAACTACCTTGCGGTTTCTCGGCCTGGACGCAAAGCCGACCTCTATCTCCGGCGGCTATTCGATGGTCAAGCAAACCTACGACGACCGCGGCAGAGTTGTTCAAACGCGCCTCTACGGAGTGGCCGGAGAACCGGTCTTTCAAAAAGATGGTTATCACGGCTGGCGAGCCCAGTACGACGATCGCGGCAATCAAATCATGATAACCTATTTTGGCCCAGACGAGAAAGCATCCAGCCTGCCGGCTGGGTATGCCACCCTGAAAAAGATTTTCGATTCGGATGGTCATGAGCTCGAAGTGGCTTACTTCGATGCCGCCGGCAAGCCGGCAATTGACAAAAATACGGGATTTCACAGGAGCGTCAGCGTTTACGATGCGCGGGGCAAGATTACTCGCAACAGCTATTACAGCGTTAGTGGAGAGCCCGCCCTGCACAAAAACGGCTACCATGCCTGGGCCGCGCAGTACGACGGACGGGGGAACCAGACCGTGCTCACCTACCTGGGAATGGACGGCAAACCGACGATTCTCGGCGACGGCTACGCCAC
The DNA here is from genome assembly GCA_963738045.1 of uncultured Verrucomicrobiae bacterium. Taxonomy (GTDB): domain Bacteria; phylum Verrucomicrobiota; class Verrucomicrobiia; order Chthoniobacterales; family UBA10450; genus Palsa-1392. The sequence continues at coordinate 85,709 of CAVTUX010000001.1, forward strand.
CCTCAGGATGGCGTACGACGCCCGGGGCAAAATCATCCGGAAAAGTTATGAGGGGGTAAACGGTGAACCCGTCTTACAGAAGGACGGCAGTCACGGAGCGGAGATGCAGTACGACGAGCTTGGAAATGAAACGGTGGCTATCTACCTTGGGCTGGACGGCCGCCCCATCACGCTGCCCGCTGGTTATGCGATCGTTCGCTGGGCCTATGACGCTCACGGGAGGATCTCGAGCACTAGTTATTACGGCGCGAACAATGAGCCTGTTCTTTATACAACTTACCACAGGTGGGACATGCAATACGATGAGCGCGGCAACGTATGTGTCATGGCCTACTTCGGCGTAGACGGGAAACCGATTCTCCAGCCCGATGGATACGCGAGCACAAAATGGATCTACACGGGAGGGAATCTTACTCGCTTAAGCTACTACGGCGTAAATGGTGAGCCTGTTTTACACCGCAGTGGCAATCACGGATTGAAAATGGATTACGACGAACGGGGGAACCAGACCGCCGTTACCTATTTTGGGCTCAACGGGAAACCGGTGTTGATGTCGACCGGACTGGCTACGATCAAGTCAGAGTACGACGGCCGGAACCGGCGCACTAAACAGACCTATTTCGGCGTCGATGGCGAACCTGTTTTGCACCGCAGCGGCAATCACGGATTGAAAATGGATTACGACGAACGGGGGAACCAGACTGCCGTTACCTATTTTGGGCTCGACGGGAAGCCAGTTTTGATCACGACCGGGCTGGCCACAATCAAGTCGGAATACGACGGCCGGAACTGGTGCACCAAACAGACCTATTACGGCGTGCGCGGGGAACCTGTTTTACATCGGGATGGCAATCACGGCTGGGAAGCGGAGTACGACGAACGCGGCAACAAGGTCGCAACCACCTACTTCGGCCTGGACGGGAAACCGACCTTGCTGGCTGACGGGTTCGCGACGAAACGTTTGGCCTATGATGCCGATGGCAGAGTGACGCGGACGAGCTATCTCGGCGTCAGCGGCGAACCAGTCCTGAACCATGACGGCTATCACGCCTTGGAAGAACGCTATGATGACAAGGGAGGCGAGAGGGAGACCACTTATGTCGGTTTGGATGGAAGACCGGTTTTGAACCGGTTGGTTGGCTTTGCCAGCAAGGAGACTGTGTCTGTGAGTCCGGGCGTCACAAAAAAGTCCTATTATGATCCCGATGGTGCGCTCATCAACGGGCCGGAAGGCTTCGCGGAGGTGCAGCAAAGGCGGAGGGAGGATGGAACTCTTTTGGAAGAAGCATTCTTTGGGGCGGGCCGCGAGCCGCGGCCGGGTCCAGGCGGTTACCACCTAATGAAGCGCGAGCTTGGTTCGACTGGGGACGTGGTCAAGTATTTCGACGTTGATAATCATATCCTCCGCTCGTTAGGCTCGGAGAGCCTTGTCCCCGTGATTTTTGTTACGGAACTCGACGGGCTCGAGCAACCGGCGGCGAAAACCGGGGTCGAGGTCGGGGACGTCCTGTGGCGCTATGGGGACTGGTCTGTGGTGGAGTCCTTGGAACGCGCACGACACACAGAAAGAAAACTGGAAGACATCGCCAGGCGCATCGAGGAGAGCTTTCTCGCGGAGCGCACCCGTCTCAGCGACAGTCCGGTGCCCATGACCGTGCTCCGGGATGATCAGTCCGTGACCCTGCTGATGCCTCCATTGCCTGAGAAAGTGATGGGTATGATTATCCAAACCCGCTCCATTCCTTTTTCGTTGTATAAGAAATTGAAAAAAAACTTTGCCGTGCCTCGTAGCCCAGGGAAAGCAGCTCCCAGGCAAGGATTGAAGCCGCGACCTGAAGGAGAAACGGCTTTCTCTTCGTTCCCGCGCGTGAGGGGCGCGCTGGTCATGAAGAACGCCGCTCGTTAATCGATGCGAAGAGATCAGCGATCACTTCAGCGCGGGGTTTTGCGCCAAGATTGCCTTGGCCGTGGACGCGGACGCTGACGGCATTGGCCTCGAGGTCGCGGCTGTCCGATTACGAGCATGGTGTGGACTTTCATTTGCTCGGCGGCGGAGATTTTGGCTTTGATGTGGTCGCTGCTCGCGTCGAGTTCGGCGCGGACTTCGTGGGCGCGCAGTTCGTTTTGGATGGCGCGGGCGTATTCGAGGAGCGGGGCTTCATCGCCGATCGGGAGGATGCGGACCTGTTCCGGCGCGAGCCAGAGCGGGAAGTTGCCGGCGTAATGCTCGATGAGGAAACCGATGAAACGCTCGTGCGTGCCTAACGGCGCGCGATGAATGCAGAGCGGGGTGGCTTCGGTGTTTTCGCGGGTTTTGTAAACAAGGCCGAAGCGGGCCGGGACGGCGAAATCGACCTGGTTGGTCGCGATCGTGAACTCGCGCCCGATCGCGCTCCAGACCTGGACGTCGATCTTCGGTCCGTAAAAGGCGGCTTCGTTAGGCACTTCGACGTAGTTGATCCCGCTCCGTTGCAGGACGCCGCGGACCATCTCCTCGGTCTTGAGCCAGAGCTCGGAGCGTTATCGACGAACTTTCTGGCCGAGCTTTTCGGGGTCGTGGGTGGAGAAGCGCATGACGTATTTCTCGATCCCGAAGATCTTGAAATACTTCAGATACATCTGGTTGACGGCGTTGAACTCCTCTTCGAACTGCTCCTCGGTGCAGTAGATGTGGGCGTCGTTCATCTGGAGCGAGCGCACCCGCATGAGGCCGAAGAGTTCGCCCGCTCTGTTCGTAGCGGTAGTTGCAGCCGTATTCCGCGAGGCGCAGCGGGAGGTCGCGATAACTGTGCGGCACCGCGGCGAAGAGCTTGTGGTGATGCGGGCAGTTCATCGCTTTGAGGTAATAGCGATCGGCGGAAGCTTTTTGAGCTTCGCCTCGAATCGCTCGCGCTCCGCAATCCAGACCAGCATTTCGTCTGTTGCTCTGCGCTCAATCGAAAGCATCTCGGCGAAGGTCAGGATCTGCTCGTGCGGGGTAGCTCAGCCCTCCAGCGTTATCTGGCCTCCAGCTGCTCGACCTCCCTGCCATACAGGTCTTCTGTCGCGTCCGCGAGGCGAAGCTCTGCTTCGCTTCTTTTGCCGAAGCGATCACGTTCTTGCTGAATTCATCGAGCTCCATCGGCGGGAACATGGAGTCGGCGTAGTAGGGAAGATGGCCGCTCGTTAGGTAAAGATTCTCGCGCGCGATGTGCGGAGTGCGGACGCGCTGATAGCCGGCGGCGAATTCGGTTTCCTTGGCCAGCTTTTCCAGTTCCTCGATGATGGCGGCGCCGCGCGGGAGCCAAAGCGGCAAGCCCGGGCCCGACATCGTCGTCGAAGGTGAATAGCTCGAGTTCTTTGCCGAGCTTGCGGTGGTCGCGCTTCTTCGCTTCCTCGAGCATGGCGAAGTATTCTTCGAGCTGGGTCTTGTTCTTGAAGGCGGTGCCGTAGATGCGCTGGAGCTGCGGATTGTTTTCGTCGCCTTTGTAGTAGGCGCTGGCCACGTTCGTTAGGCGGAAGGCGCCGATGTTGCCGGTGCGCATGACGTGCGGGCCGGCGCAGAGATCGGTAAAATCGCCGTTGCGATAGAGCGTGATCGTTTCGTCTTCCGGGATGTTCTCGACGATATCGAGTTTGAACTTACTCGCCTCAGGCCGTGGTCCGAGCGCGGCGAGCTCGCCGGCGTGCGCGAGAGCGAGTGCTTCCGCGCGCGAAACTTCCACGCGCTCGAAGCGATGGTTGGCTTTGATCTCCTTTTTCATCTCGGCCTCGATCTTTTCGAAATCCTCCGGCGAAATGCGGTGCGGCAGCTCGACGTCGTAGTAGAAGCCGTTCTCGACCGGCGGGCCGGCGGCGAATTGCGCTTCCGGCCAGAGCCGCAGGATGGCGGTCGCCAGGACGTGGGCGCAGGAATGGCGAATCCGTTCCAGCTCCGTCATCGGCGGACCTTCATGGGCGCGCGGTTCGTCCGCGGCGGCGACGTCTTCGGCAACTGATTTTTCATCATTCATGGGCAGGCAAAAAGCGGAAATTACGGGCTGCAAGGTAAGCAGGTTACGGCGAATTTGCACGATGGCAGTCCGACCGAAACATGTCGCGCTCTGCCTCCTGGTGACGCTGGCGAGCTGCAAACCGGCCGCGGCCCCCGCGCGCGATTTCAGCCGCCGAGCGCGAGCGAATGGTGCAGGAGCAGGTCGCGATGCGGGGTGTGACGGACCCGCGCGTCCTGGCCGCGATGCGCAAAGTGCCGCGGGACGCGTTTGTGCCCGAGGCGGTGCGCAATCTGAGTTACACCGATCAGCCGCTGCCGATCGGCTACGACCAGACGATTTCGCAGCCTTACATCGTCGCGCTCATGACGGAAAAGCTGCGACTGCAACCGACCGATCAGGTGTTGGAGATCGGAACGGGCTCCGGTTATCAGGCGGCGATCCTAGCCGAGCTGGCGGCGCAGGTTTACACGATCGAGATCGTCGCCCCGTTAGGCGAAAGGGCGAGCGGCGACGTTGCAGCGTCTCGGTTACAAGAACGTCCACGTGAAAATCGGCGACGGCTACGAGGGTTGGCCGGAGCATGCGCCCTTCGATGCGGTGATCGTGACCTGCGCGCCGGATCAGGTCCCACGGCCGCTGGTCGAGCAGACGAAGGAAGGTGGGCGCATCATCATCCCGGTCGGGTTCAGCGGGCGATCAGAACGCTTTACCTGCTCGAGAAGAAAGAGGGACGGCTCGAGCAACGGACGGTGTTGCCGGTGCGCTTTGTGCCGATGACGGGCAAGGCGACGCGAACGGAGCCTAACGAAGCGCAACCCTCGAGCGCGCCGCATCCCTAGGTGGATGAAGCGATGCCGGGTTTTGCGCCGGCGGCGGCCTAAGGCGCGGACTCATGGGTGGCAAGTTCCCTCTCGAGCGCGGCGTAGAATCCGGCGGGATCGTCGAGCATGAGGTAATGCCGCGACCCGGGGAAGAATTCGAAACGCGTCTGTGGCGCGTTCGCATATTGTTTTCTGTAATTCTCTTCGAGTATTTCGCGCGACGCGGTTTGCGACTTGCCGGCCAGCGCGCCGAGAACAAGGATCGGGCATTTGATCTTGCCCAGCGCCGGACGGAAATCGGTGCCGAGTACTTCGATCCTTGCCTGGGCGACGGTGGCTGGATCGGATTGACCGCAAAGCTCGTTAATTCGCTGGGCGTATTCCGACTTGGTGGCCGGCGACGGATTGGACTCCGCAGGTGGATGCGACGCGAATTGATCCGCGGTTTGCTTTTCTATCGTCTGGCGGGCCGCGGCGACGGCCTTTTTTCGCGTCCTCCGCGTCGTGGACGCTCGGGAACCTGAACTCGGCGAGAAAAGGCAGACCGTCGACGGCAATAATGTCGCCCGGCAAGTTGGGCGCCTGCTCGGCGATGGCGAGCGCGAGTGTGCCGCCCAGGCTGTGGCCGATGATGGCGGGTTTGTCGAGTTTCCGCGTGCGAGCGTAGGCGATGATCTGGTCGCGGACGTCCTCGAGCAGGCGATTGGTTTTGACCGGCGGCATGGCGCCGAAGCCGGCAATGTTAACGACGTGACATTCGTATTTTTCCTGCAGACGTTTCACCGTGCCGTCCCAGACCGCGCCGGACGTGGCAAGGCCGGGAATGAAGATGACCGGTCTGCCGTGGCCGGTCATTTTGACATCGATGACCTCGGGCGTTTCGGCGGCGAAGGCGGGTGAAGCCGCGAACCAAAGCGCAACGTTGAGAAGGGTGGATAGCTTTTTCAAGTCTTCCGACAGACGTTGCGGAGAGCTTCCTTGATTCCGCGCTGCGTTCCAAACGAAACCAAGGGCTGGCCGGCATGCGGGTGATAGCGAATGGTGCAGTCCGTGTCAAAACGCGGCAACGCGGCGTATCGCACGCCAGAAACATGCGACTCAGATTCGTCTTCTCTGGCGTTGGGAGAAGGGGCGGCGGCGGCCTAGCCGCGCTTGCTAAAGATCTTGATTTCTTCGGCGGCTTTCTGCAGCGCGTCGAGGGTGAGCAGGGTGGCTTCCTGTTTCTTAATCGTGGCCGCGTTCGTGGCCTGCATTTCCTGCAAAAGCTGCAGCATACCCGGTTGTCGAGGCCGGACCGGCGGCGGAATCTCGGCGCAGCCGGCGCGGCGGCAGCGGCAGCGGGGGCGGAAGTCGCGGCCTGGACGATGACGGGGCGGGCGATTGCGCCTTGATGAACGAAATCGCGAGCGCGCAACGAAAATGAAGCGCGGCGAGGAGCAAGGTCGTTTCATCCTAGCGACCTCCCCGGCTGGCATAGATTCTTGCGACGCGGATGGCTTCGCCAGGGTCGCCAGCTTCGCGTCGATCTTGGCCTGGTTGTCGGCGATCTGGATCTGTTGGGCCTGCACTTCCTTGAAGAGCGCTTCGAGCTGTTTTTGGTCGCTGGCGGCGCGGGGATTGGGCGCCGATCGAGGTGGCGAAAAGAGCGAGCGCGCCGAGGAGCGTCAGTTTTTTCATAGGCAAGGTTTCGCCCGGATAGCAAAGCAAGTCACGTTCCTTCGCCCGGCTGGAGCGTCGCGGCAAGCGCTCAGCGGGGCGCGCGGCGCGAAAACTGCTTGCGGTAAGGAGGCTCAGTTGATACCCTCTGCCCATGGCCGGCCCGGGAATGTTTCAATCGCAGAATCTTTCCCTGCAGCAGGTCCTTGCGCCGCAGCTCCAGCAGAGTCTGCTCATTCTCCAGGCGCCTCTGCTCGAGCTGCGCAACCTCGTGCAGCAGGAAATGGAGACCAACCCCGTGCTCGAGGAGTTGGCCGAGGCGACGGAGGAGGAGCGGCAGGTTTCCGAGAGCGAACCGGCGGAAGATAATTTCAAGGAGGAATTCGATCAGCTGGCCAAACTCGATGACGAGTGGCGCGATTACATGGCGCAATCGAGCAGCTACAGCGGCCGCTCGCAGGAGGAGGAGGAAAAGCGCCAGTTCTTTTTCGATTCCATCGCCACCCAGGAAACCCTGCAGCAGCATCTCGTCGGGCAGCTCAACCAAACCGCGCTGAGCAGCGACGACCGCAAAACGGCCGAACTCATCATCGGCAACATCGACGACAACGGTTTCCTCCAGACCACGCCGGAGGAGATGGCGATGAACACCGGCATCGCCGCAGGAGGATTTCGAGCTCATGCTCACCCTCATCCAGAGCTTTTATCCGCCGGGCGTGGGCGCGCGCGATTTGCGCGAGTGCCTCCTGATTCAACTGAAGCGCGACGGGCGCGAGAAGAGCCTCGAATACCGGATCGTTTCCGATCACATGGCCGACCTCGGCAAGCGGCGCTTTCCGGAGATCGCCCGCCGGATGGGGATCACGGTCGAGCAGGTGCAAAAGGCCGCCAACAGCATCGCGCAGCTCGATCCGCGGCCCGGCCAGATCTTTGCCGAGGCGCCGCAGAATTACGTCCTGCCCGATGTGACGGTGGAAAAAATCCAGGGCCAATACCAGGTCATCCTGAACGGCGAACAGATTCCGCACCTGCGCATCAGCAACACCTACAAAGACATCATGTCGCAGGACGGCAGCGGCGGCGAAGTGAAGGATTACATCCGGGACAAAATCCGGAGCGGGAAATTTCTCATCAAATCCATCCACCAGCGCCAGCAGACGATCTCCAACATCGCGCACCAGATCGTCGACCGGCAGAAGGAATTTCTCGAGCACGGCTCGGCGCATTTGAAGCCGATGACGATGGTGCAGATCGCCGACGCCGTCGGCGTGCACGAGACGACCGTGAGCCGCGCCATCTCCGGCAAATACATCTCCACGCCGCAGGGCGTCTTCGAGATGAAATACTTTTTCACCCCCGGCTACCAAACTTCGAGCGGCGTCTCGATGAGCAACACGAGCGTGAAAGAAGCGATCCTCGACCTGGTGAAAAGCGAGTCGGGCAGCGCGCCGCTGAGCGACAAGGAAATCGTCGAAATTCTCGGCCAGCGCGGCATCCCGATCGCGCGCCGCACGGTCGCGAAATACCGGACCGAGCTGAATATTCTGCCGAGCAACATGCGGCGGAAGTATTAGGAAAACGCTGAAATCTGAGAATAGCATGCCCGGTTTCAGCTTTTCAGAGTTTCAGCTTTTCAGCATTTTTCTCCATGACTCCCTCTTTCCGCCGCGCCGTCATTGCCGAATGGCGCGGTTTGCCTTCCGATCCGCCGCGGCCTGATCGCACGCAATCGACGGCGGAGCTTCTGCCCAAAGTGATGCAAAAGCTCGGGCTGAAAGAGCGCATGCAGGAGACACGAGATTCTCGGCGCCTGGAAAGCGCTCGTGGGCGAATTCATCGCGGCGCATTCCTGCCCGATCTCGCTGCGCGAGGGCATTCTCTACGTCCACGTCCTGCAACCGGCCCTGCATTACGAGCTGGAGCGGGTAACAAACCGGAGATCCTGCGCAAATTGAAACAGCGTTTCGGCGGCGCAGAGTGATCCGCGACCTGCGCTTCCGGCTCGGCTGAGTGCCTGGAGGGAAGCGCCTGCACGGCGCTTCTGCGGTAGCAGCCGATGCCGCGCCTTGACTTCGAACCTCGCTTCAACGTTTCTTCGCGTCGACGTTTTCTTGCAGATGCTTCACGAAGGCCTGCAGCGTCTCCGCGCTGACGTGATGCTCGATCCCTTCGGCGTCGGATTGCGCGATCAGGCTCGGGCACGCCTAACGATTTCAGAAACTCGACGACGGTTTCATGGCGCCGCCGCGACTCCTGCGCGAGCCGGCGCCCGGCCGCGGTGAGAAAAATCGACCGGTAAGGTTGGGCGGTGACGAAGCCTTCGCGCTGCAGGCGCTGGATGGTGCGGCCGACGGTGACATGGGTTACGCCGAGACGGCGGGCCAGATCGATGGCACGCGCTTCGCCCGCCTCGGCGATCAGCTCGGCGATCAATTCCACGTAGTCCTGCGCCGTTTCCTGGGCATGCTCGTCGCGCGTGCGCCGGGTCGCCGCGGCGCGGCGGGCGCGGATTTTCAAAGTCTGGAGAGCCATTTGTTTTCCCCGGGAGCAAAACCGAAAAGATTTCTTTTGACAACTTCTCTTCCAAAATTGTAGCTGTTGCTACACTTTTGAGTGTGTGCTAATAACGACGACCCGATGCTTGATTTGCCCGCACTCTTTTCGCGCCTTCTGCTGGGCGGGGGCACCCTCGTTCTGCCGCTGGCCGGGGACGCAGGCGCAATCCGCGAGCCGGCGCCGGGGGCGGTCGCGCCGGACAAGAGCGTCTATACGCTCTTCAATCCAACGCCCCCGGATCTCATGCGGGAACTCTCGCCCGATCGGCCCGACAAGACGGAAAGCCCCTACACGGTCGATGCAGGTCATTTTCAGTTGGAGATGGATTTTGCCAATTTCACCGCCACCGATACCGAGGGAGCGCGGATCCGGGCGTGGAATGTCGCCCCGATCAACTTTAAGATCGGGCTGCTCAACCAGGTCGATCTCCAGTTTGTTTTCGACAATTATCTTCACGTGCGCAGGCACGATCCTGGGGCGACAGCCAGAGACGACGACGCAGTCAGGCGATCGGCGATTTCGCGACGCGGTTAAAAATCAATCTCTGGGGCGACGACGGAGGCTCGACCGCCTTCGCGCTTCTGTCCTTTCATCGAAATTCCCCACGAACACCGGACGGACTCGGGAACGACGCGGTCGAAGGCGGCGTGATCTTGCCGCTGGCGGTTAAAGTTGCCGGCTGATTTCGATCTCGGCACGGAGACGGCGGTTTGAGCTTTCTGCGGAACGGCGCCGATCGCTGGCTATCATGAGGAGTTCATCCAATCTCGATTACGGTGGGCCACGATCTCGTCGGAAAATTGAGCGCCTACCTGGAATTTTTTAGCGGCCTCAGCACGGAGCGGCACTCGGGCTGGGTCGGGACGATTGATACCGGAGCTCGAATACCTGTTGACCGAAAACATTCAGCTGGATGGCGGCTGCAATTTCGGGTCTCACGCGGGCGCCGGACGACTTTAATCCCTTACCGGCATCACGATTAGATTCTGAGATTTGCTCGCGTAATTGTGGAGTTGCCGAACCGCCATGAATGAATTGAAAAACCCGATCGAAGCGACCGCCACCCCCGGTTGGCGCCGGAAAGCCGGGGAATTCTCGCTGCCCGAGGTACATCGCAGCATCACTGTCCCGGCGAACGCTTCCTTCTGGCGCAAGCTGCTCGCATTCTCCGGGCCGGGTTTTCTCGTCGCGGTCGGCTACATGGACCCGGGAAACTGGGCGACCGATCTGGCCGGCGGCGCGCAATTCGGTTACACCCTGCTCTCGGTCATCATGATCTCGAATCTGATGGCGATTCTCCTCCAGCATTTATGCATCAAACTCGGCGTCGGCACGGGACGCGATCTGGCGCAAGCCTGCCGCGATCATTATTCCACCCCGACAGTCTGGTTTCTTTGGATCCTCTGCGAAATCGCGATCGCCGCCTGTGATCTGGCCGAGATCGTCGGTTCGGCGATTGCGCTGCAACTTCTTTTCGGCATCCCGCTGGTCTGGGGCTGCGCCATCACCGGGCTCGACGTGCTCCTCGTGCTTTTCCTGCAAAACAAAGGCTTCCGTTACATCGAGGCGGTGGTGATCACACTCATCGCCACCATTGGCAGCTGCTTCGCGGCCGAACTTTTTTTCTCCAAACCCAGCCTGACCGGCATCCTCCTCGGATTTATTCCGAGCACGGAGATCATTACTCACCCCGGGATGCTCTACGTCGCCATCGGCATCATCGGCGCGACCGTCATGCCCCATAATTTGTATCTGCACTCCTCCATCGTGCAGACGCGAAAATTCGAGCCGACCCCCGCCGGCAAACGCGAGGCGATCAAGTTCGCGACGATTGATTCGACCGTCGCTCTCATGCTCGCGCTCTTCATCAATGGCGCCATTCTGATCCTCGCCGCCGCCGTTTTTCATTGGTCGGGCCATCAGGATGTGGCGGAAATCCAGGACGCCTACAAACTGCTCAGCCCGATGCTCGGGGTCGGGGTCGCGAGCGCTTTTGTTTGCCGTCGCGCTGCTCGCCTCGGGCCAAAACTCGACCCTAACCGGCACGCTCGCGGGGCAAATTGTGATGGAAGGTTTCATCAACATCCGCCTGCGCCCCTGGCTGCGCCGTCTCATCACGCGGGCGATCGCGATCGTGCCCGCGATCTGCGTGATCGGATATTACGGCGAAGGGCAAGACGACGGAATTGCTCATCGCGAGCCAGGTGGTCCTGAGCATGCAACTCGGATTTGCCGTCTGGCCGTTGATGCGTTTCACCGATGAAAAGGCGAAAATGGGCGAGTTCGCCAACCGGCTCTGGCTGCGGGTGCTGGGCTGGCTCATCGCCGCGGTCATCATTATCCTTAACGTCAAGCTGCTCTTTGATACCTTTGTCCCGGCTCCGATGCTCAAAGCCTTCTATGGTTTCTTCGGGTTGCCCACGGAGTAAACGATCGCAATGTATCAGCACATCCTGATTGCATTGGAAAACAGCGCGGCGGATGAGGTCATCCTCGACCACATCAAGCCGCTCGCGAAGCTGACCGGCGCGCGCTTGTTGCTGCTGCACGTCGCCGATGGGTGGGTGGCGCGCAATTACGACCGGCTCGAGCTGGCCGAGAGCGAGGAGATGCGCGAGGACCGGGCTTATCTGGCCGCGCGTGCGGCTGAGCTGCGGGCCGAAGGTTTTACGGTCGATTATCTCCTCGCGCTCGGGGAACCGGCCGACGAAGTGATCAAGGTGGCTACGGAGCGCGGCGTCGACCTCGTTGCGATGTCCACTCACGGGCACCGCTTCATCAGCGATCTTCTCCACGGCAGCACCGCGGATAAGGTGCGGCACCAGGTGGACGTGCCGGTGCTGCTGCTCAAGGCCAAGAGGTGAAAAAAAGTCGCGCGCGCGGTTTCGCGCTTGGAGATAGTCGGCGGCTGGCCGCTCCGGTGGACAGCATCCACGATCTGGCTTAACGATGCAGAGCACTTCTTCTCATGTTTGGTCCGACTGAAATTTACTTCATTATCTTCGGCCTCCTGACAATCGCGGGCGGCGTGATGGGCTACGTCAAAGCCGGCAGTACCGATCTCGCTCATCTCAGGCACGATCAGCGGCTTGTTGCTGCTGGTGGCGGGTATTCTGCTGCCGGGACATCTGGTTGCCGGCCTTGCGCTCGGAGGGATTCTTTCGCTCCTGCTCATCGGTTATTTCCTGCCAACGTTCTTCCATAGCCGCAAGATGATGCCGGCTGGAATGATGTCGCTTCTCAGCATCCTCGGCATGGTCTTTGTGATCGCTGCCTGGGTCCGCAAATAGGCGCTGCGCGTGCGCAAGTTTCGCCGGAGTACCTTAGGCTGGCTCGCTCTGCTGCTCTTTCTCGGGCTTTTCGGCGCCATCGTGCTGCGCTGGATCTCGCTCGAACGCCTGCGGCTGACCATGCAGCGGCTTGGTCCTTTGACGCTTCCCACGCCGACGGCGACTCCGGCATTAATCCCGACTCCAACACCATGGCGAACGCCGGTGATCGTCGGGCGACTCGACACCGCGAAATTATGGAGCGGCATCACAGTACATGCCGAAGTCGATCCAACCCCGGGGGGTGCGGCCTCGGTCGAACGGCTCGATCCGCAGAGTTACGTTCTGGATTTGAAACTGAAGGTGCGGGTGCCGACACCGAACCGGACGCTGGAGGAACTGGCCAGAGTCACGCCGGAACTGCCGAAACTGCTGCCAAACCTGGCGGCCACAATCGATTCCGATCCTGTCTCGCCGCTCTTCCAGGAGTTATACGACTTCAAGGTCCAGACCTTACGGGAGGATCTCGTCCGGCTGGATCAACTCCTCTCCCGCCACAACTTCTACGATTGCCAGACCATCCTGCGCCTGCGCCATCCCGAAACCAAGAGAGACGCCATCCTGCTCCAGGCCGACATGGACGTCGATGCCGATGGATCCGATGCCGACCGGCTGCCCGACATCGACGGCTCTTCGGCCAATTTCAAGCCCTTCACCAGTTACCGTTGGAAGAAGAAGACCTCCCGTCCGAGCCCGTTCCTTGTTCCGGCTGAAGAGAAACTGCAGCGCTACCAAACCGAGTTCGCGCAAAAAGGCCTGACGATGGAACGCAACCGCGATCTGCGGATCGGCATCCAGCGGATGAAAGCGGAGGTCGATTCCCTGCAACGCTTCAGTTTTCTTATCGCCTCAACCGATCCTTTCATTGTCCTCCCGGGAATTTTCGTGCACGCAAAGGAAGGCGGCAAGGTAGGCGATTATGCAGTGGTCGTTTACGGCGACCAGATTTACCCCGCGATCGTGGGGGACGTCGGCCCCAACGACAAAGTGGGTGAAGCCTCGCTCCGGATCGCGAAACAGATCAACGCGCTCGCGACGGCTAATAACCGACCGGTGAGCGATTTGAAGGTGACCTATCTGATTTTTCCCGGCACGGCCGACACGCCCTTCGGACCGCCTGATCTGGAAAAAATGCGCGCTCGCTGCGAGACGCTGGTGCAGGAACTCGGGGGCGCGAGCGTGCCGTTGTATCAATGGCAGAACATTATTCCGACCCCGACCCCGACTACCAGCCCGACGCCATCGCCAAGCGCGAGTCCGAGTCCTTCGCCTAACGAATCGCCGACCGCTTCGCCAACGCCGATCGTTTCGCCAACCTTCGCCTATCCGACCGCGGAGGAGTCGCCTTCTGCGACGGCTTCGCCGAGTTTGATCCCAACGACCTCTCCGATCGTTACGTCCACTCCGAGTTCGTAGCAGGTGCCGGGGTTAGCCGTTTGGTCTCCCGTTTGGCTGAGGGTGGATTCCCAGCTGATTCAGCTTCCGCTGACCGCCTTTGGCGCGCTCCATCGCGTTGCTATAGGACGCGACCGTCATCTCATCCGCATTGCGCGTCGTCTGCACGACCGCCGCGATGCTCAGGCCATTGGAGTTTGCCAATTGCGTCCAGGTTCGTCCCCTGGCTTTAAGAGTCGCAATTTCCTGCACCTTGTTGCTGTTGCCGCGAGCGATGGCGTTGATCGCGCAAAGTTCGCCGAAACGGAGCTGCAAAACATCCTGCTGGGCCTGCAATTCCCGCTCGCTCACTCCCGTGGCCCTTGAGATTGCGGAGACGACATAGGGACGTTCGTCCCGTGCACCAGCCGCAGCATTCAGGTGGTTAATGCTGCCGAGCAGAGCGTTTTCGTCATTCCCCGTGATTTTCTTCTTCGCAACGCGCACCGAACCGCCGCCGAGCAGGCTTCCGGTCGGAGGCGGAACGAACATGGTTTCATAGTCTGAATCATTATCAGCGGGAGCGGTGTTAACCGCGCCTGCGGTCGCTGATTGGCCAGCGGAGGCCTGAGGATGGGCAGTTTGAGACGGCGCGGCGCAGCCGGCCAGCAAAGAAAAAATCGAAAGAAACCCCACGAGAGATTTGAACATGGCGGAGGGATTTAACATTTGTTGGGCAAAGGTCAAGCCAGCGTCTGGAGGTTCCCAATTCATTGTCTTCTTCATGCTGAGAAGCTTGCGCCGACGATCGACACGCCCTTCGGACCGCCTGATTTGGAAAAAATGCGCGCTCGCTGGGAAACGCTGGTGCAGGAACTCGGGGCCGCGAGTGTGCCGTTGTATCAATGGCAGAATCTCATTCCGACTCCCCGCCGACTCCCAGCCCAATGCCGTCGCCAGGCCCGAGTGTGAGTCCTTCGCCTAACGAATCGCCTGCCGATTCGCCGACACCGATTGTTTCGCCAACCTTCGCTTATCCCACCCCGGAGGAAACCATCTCTCTCTCCAGTACCCGAGCTTGATTCAGGCTACCTCTCCAATTCAGGTCTTCGCTGCGGATGTGCGTTAATTGTTTTCATCTTATCCTGGCCGCCTTTGGCCCGCTCCATCGCGTTGCTATAGGACGCGACCGTCATCTCATCCGCATTGCGCGTCGTCTGCACGACCGCCGCGATGCTCAGGCCATTGGAGTTTGCCAATTGCGTCCAGGTTCGCCCCCTGGCTTTGAGAGTCGCAATTTCCTGCACCTTGTTGCTGTCGCCGCGGGCGATGGCGTTGATCGCGCAAAGTTCGCCAAAACGGAGTTGCATTACATCCTGCTGGGCCTGCAATTCCCGCCCGCTTATTCCCGTGGCCTTTGAGATTGCGGAGACGACATAGGGACGTTCGTCCCGTGCGCCAGCCGCAGCATCCAGGTGGTTAATGCAACCGAGCAGAGCGTTTTCGTCGTTCCCCGTGATTTTCTTCTTCGCAACACGCACCGAACCGCCCCCGAGCAGGCTGCCGACTGGGGGCGGAACGAACATCGTTTCATAGTCTGAATCATTATCAACGGGAGCAGTATTAAGCGTGGCTGCGGTCGCCGATTGGTCAGAGGAGGCCTGAGGATGGGCGGTTTGAGGCGGCGCAGCGCAGCTGGCGACCAAAGAAGAAATCAAAAGAAAGCCCACAAGCGATTTGGACATGGCGGCGGCCGGCCTAAGCATTTGTCGGGCAAAGGCCAAGCCAGCCTCTGGAGGTCCCCAACTGCTTGCTGTCTTCATGCTGAGAAGCTTGCGCCCGCGATCGCCTTTTACGCAAGCCGGTTCTTCGGACTTAATGCCGATAAATCCGGCTGTTCCTCATCGAAAGAAGGTTGCTGGATTTTGCGCAAGAGCTTTTGTCGCAGAAACGTAACAATTGAGCTTTTGCCCACTCGCTTTGCTTTGCTTAGAAAGGGAAGCGTGGTGATCAATCGCACGAATCGCTATCGTGCTGCGTGGATTTCCGATGTGCATCTGGGCACCCGGGGCAGCAACGCCGCAGCCTTTCTCGCTTTCTTGAAGGAGAACGAGTTTGAGACTCTCTACGTCGTCGGCGACCTGATCGACATCTGGTCGCTCCGGCGCGGAATCTACTGGCCGCAGGAACACAACGACGTCATCCAAAAGCTCCTGCGCAAGGCGCGCAAAGGGACGCGAGTGATCTACATCCCGGGAAACCACGACGAATTTCTCTCCAGCCACTTCGGCGCCTACGGTGCGATCACGATCCAAAAGCACGCCGTGCACGTAACCGCGAATGGGCGCCGCATCCTCGTCCTGCACGGGCACGAGCTGGATACCGTGGTGCAAAACATCAAGTGGCTCGCGTTCCTTGGTGACCTCGGTTACCAATTCCTCCTCGCGCTCAATCCGCTCGTCAACGCGGTGCGCCGGATCTTCGGTTTCGGCTATTGGTCGTTGAGCAAGGCGGTCAAGGCGCGGGTCAAGGACGCGGTCAGCTTCATCGGTGCTTACGAAGATGCGATCGTTCGTTATGCCGAGCGGTTCAATGTTGAGGGCGTTCTCTGCGGTCACATCCACAGCCCAATCATTCGACAGATTGGCGACAAGACCTACTACAACTGCGGCGACTGGGTCGAGAATTGCTCCGCCCTGGTTGAACACGAGGACGGGCAAATCGAGTTGCTGACCGATTGCGTGGGGTCGAGAATGCGAACAGACATCCAGCCGGCACCACGTCTCCCGGAGCGGCTCGGGTTGGCGCCGAACGAAACTCATGAAAAAGAAACCGACTGCGCGCCGGGAGAAACCGAACCACGAGGTTTCTCCGGCAAGATCATTGCTTACCGATCTCGTTAGTTTGCGCCGGGCATTGCGCCGCACCGGTCGCGCCTATCTCAGCCGGCTGGAGGCGGAGATCGACGAAGTCGCCGCCTGGGCGAGCGAACGCGCCAAGGAAAGCGATCTGCCAAAAGCGCGCATCCGCGATCTCGGCGACATGATTACGCTGGTGCGCAAGGTCGATGGCAAACCGAGCAAGGGTCGCCGGCGCGACCTGAAGAAAATCGACGCCACACTCGGGGATTTGCGGGAACTGATCGGGCAAAAATCTTCTCGTTAGGCGGAAGTCCTGCGCGCGGGCCAGTCGCGCGCGTAGTGGATGAATCGCCGCTCAAACGCGCCCGGTTTCTCGACAAAAAAGCGCACCCCAAGATCGAGTGCGCTCCGTTCTAACTCTCGCTCGCGCGTCTGGGTGAGGCCGAGCAGGATGGCGCGTTCCTCCTCCGGCGAATCGTCGCCCCCTTCCAACCAGCCGCGGAACGAGGCAAGATCGTGCAGGTCGCCCAATTGCTGACCGAGAGCCTTGGCTGCTTCCGCCAACTCGGACAAGACCGCGCGGTTAAGGTTTTGCAGAATACGCGCCTGGTACCAGATGTCTTTCGCGCGTTTGCGCAGAGCGTGGAAATTCTCCGCCGTTGGCTCCGCGCGGACGGCCCGAAAATACTTGCGCGCACGGCGGTAGGCATCCTTCAGCGCGCAGCAGAGATCATCGATCCCGAGATTCTCCAGCGGCCAGCCCTCGATCCGGTCGCACACTTGCTGCAGGGCCGTGAGGGCCTCCCCCTGGCGAGGTCCAAAAGATTCGGCGGCCGCCTCGATCTTTCGCTTCAGAACGGCGACGCTTCGAGGAAAAGCCATGCCTTCGGGCCCGATTTGGTCGCGCAATTGTTCGAGCACCTGGAGCTGAACGCGGCTGTCGCGCGAGCCAGCGAAGCTCCGCGCGACATCACGCAAGCGGCGGTTTTCTTCCTTGAATATTTCCTTTCCGATCTCCTCCCGCACGAGGCGCAGGAGGGCGCGCGCTTTCTTGATGTGTTTGCGCGTTTCGTGGACCGCGCGCGCTTGCCGGCCGGCGGTCACGCCGTTGATTTCGCAGAGCGCACTTTCGAGTTCCTCGCGCGCGATCCGGCGTATTCCTGCAGGCAGAGTCGCGTCGGTTTTCAAACAATAGCTCATAAACGCTGCGATTCGTGTGCGCCGGAAAGTTATGAATGATCACGCTTCCCCGCATGGATTGGAAGCATGAATAGCCCCGAAGGCATTTCCGGGCTTTGTCGTTTGTGCTCCAACAAGCGCGCTGCCCCGCCTGAATTCGAACCATGAATAACGCCTCCAAACCGCTGCCTGAGATTCAATCCCAGTTTGGTCATTTGGGTACGCCTGCGGTGCCCGCCCTGGCAGCGCGGCCCTTCAAGTCGATGGCGCGTCCCTGGATCGTGCGGTCCTCGGCCCCCAGCAACAACCGCCAGGAGAATTCGTGGGAGCCCGTCGCGCCGGCGTACCGTACCGTGCCGCCCAGGATCGGCTAAGCGAAACGCCAGTGCTCTCCACGGCTTGCCCTTCGCTCAAGACGCCGTCGCACCTGGTTCCCCTGATACTCAAAGATTTGTGTTGACACCCGCCGGGCGACGCAGGCCTAATAGTGGCCTACCTCAGCCCCACTGGATAAAGTCCCGACCCGCTTCTAGAGGGTAGATTCGAGTCGGCATTGTCGAGAGAGGCTTCGGTTAGAACGGAGGTCTCAAGGTCGCCCGATGAAAATTTCCGTCACTCGCATTCTGCTCGTGTTTCAGCTTTTCCAAGTATGCGCGTTTGCATCAAACAGCGTCGTTAATTTGTCGCACTACGACTTGATGCACGTGGACTTCAAGTTGATGAAGCGTGAAGGCATCGTCGGCGTGATTCACGAAGCCACGTATCCGCGTTTCGATCGTGACTCCTACTACGGAAGGCGGCAAGACGCGGCAACGCGCGCGGGCTTGCTCTGGGGCGCCTATCATTTTGGCGATGCTACCAATCCCGTTCGACAAGCCGACCATTTCCTCGACATGGTAGCTTCACAGTGGCATGGCCAAAACCTGCGCCCGGACGGAGTATTGCTGGTGCTCGATTTTGAGAAGAACGATCACTATCCGGGCGGTACGATGCGAGTCGATCAAGCCGTCACCTTTGTTGAGCGGATTCGGCAGCGGACCGGGAAATATCCCGGCGTTTATGGCAGTGAGAATCGGCTTCGTACCATGCTGAACGGTCGCGGCGTGAGCTCGTCGCAACGACAAATTCTCGCCAATTGCTGGTTATGGATCGCGAACTATCATTCCGAGCCGCGCAACACGGCGCCCTGGGATCGTTGGCATCTTTGGCAATACACGGGTGATGGTACGTGTGATCTTCCGCGCGCCAGGTTCCCGAAGAGTGTCGCTAACATCAGAAAGGCGGAACGTAATATCTTCCGAGGAAGCTTGGCCGGTCTGCAAGCTTTCTGGCAGCAGCACGCCTGGCAACCTGCGGGCGAAGCGGCCAGCAAGCGGAAACGCAGGCCGAAAATGCCTGGGGCGCGGATTGCAGCCAGTCGTTGAGCGCGCCGCATTCGTCGGATTCAAAGTGACTCCCTGCGCTTCGTCATCGCGCCGACGCTTTCCGCCTTGAAGACGGGGCCGGATGCGTCCTAACCTGCGCAGAATGTTCCCCGCCGAACGCTATTCCCAGCTGCGCGCGACCGCGATAGGTACGCGAGCGCCCGCTCTTCTCGCTGCCGAGAAATTTCAGCGAGCTGGACCTGCAGGCGCGTTGGTTTGCGGGCGATTTCGGCAGGTCATTCACCGGCACGGCGGGTGAGGAGATTGAGATCGTACAGTTTGGCATCTGGAATCGCGAAACCGGCCCCGATTTTACCGACGCCGCCATCCGGATCAATCGCGGCGAAGTCCAACGTGGCAACATCGAGTTCGATCTGGTCGACCAGAACTGGGAAACCCACGGACACGCGACCAATCCGGCCTTCGATCAAACCGTACTGCACGTTTTTGTGGACGCGGGCGGACGCGATTTCTTCGCACGGACAAGCGCGAACCGGCAGGTACCGCAGGTGCGGGTTGACCCAGCAACCCTGCCTGCCGCCTTCTCGAGCAATCTCCCACTCGCGCGCCCCGGACGTTGCCACGCGCCGCTGCGTGATCTGCCGGAGGAAAAAATCATCAGCATCCTCGATGCGGCGGCGCAGTTCCGCCTCCAGCGCAAGGCGCTCCGGTTGCAGCGACTGACGGAGTTGCATGGGAACCACGAAGCGCTCTTTCAGGAGCTGGCAGCCACCCTTGGCTACAAACAAAACAAACTGCCCTTCACCCTCCTCGCCCAACGTCTCCCGCTCAAGGGCTTGCGTGCTCAGCCTGACGAAATCGAATCCGTCCTCTTCGGCGTGGCCGGATTTCTGGGCGCACTGGACCTCGCGAGGTTCGCGCCGGGCACGCGCCAATATCTGCGGGTGCTCTGGGACCGTTGGTGGCCGCAGCGCGCGGAGTTGGAGCGGCTTATCCTCCCGGCGCGCACCTGGCGCCTGAGTGGGACGCGCCCCCTCAATCATCCGCAGCGCCGTCTCGCCGCGCTTGCCGGCATTGCGGCGGACTGGCCGCGACTGCTTCGATCGTTAGGCAAAGAAAATCTCGCCGCCGTAAGAAGTTTCTTCCTCGAGCTCGAGCATCCCTACTGGAATTTCCACTACACGCTCACCTCGGAAGCTTCGGCGGCGCCAATGGCCCTGGTTGGCGAAACGCGAATCACTGAAATCCTGGCCAATGTCGTCCTGCCCTGGCGCCAGCTGCGAACTGGCGCCTGGCCGGATTACGCTGCGCTGCCCGCGCGCCTGACGAACCGGCGAATCGAGACGGGCGCGGCGCGGCTTTTCGGGGACGATCCCCGCCGGTCGCGGTTCCTGCGCACGGTGGCGTGGCAACAGGGACTGCTCCAGATCTACGAAGACTTTTGCTTGCAAGACGACTCCGACTGCGCGCAATGTCCATTCCCCGAACAGATGCAGAAATGGACATGAGGGATGGGAATTCGAGATTCGACGGCGGCTTCACGCTCATCGAACTGCTCGTCGTGATCACAGTCATCGCGATCCTCATGGGGTTGTTGTTTCCAGCATTCCGGGGCGTGCAAGACCAGGCGAAACGAACGCAGGCCAAAAACGACCTGATGCAGATCGTGACCGCGGTAAATGCCTTCTACACCGAGTATGGACAATATCCGTGCGATGCCCAATCCGGAACTGACGCCCAGGATTATTTTGCGGCAGACGACAATTCAAACAATACGTTATTCGATATTTTGCGCGGTGATCCTAATAACGGGAACGTGCAGACCCATAATCCCAAGGCCATCGCATTCTTTCAGCCAACCATCGCGAAGGATCCAAACAACCCCCGATCAGGCATCGGGGGAAACGGACGGCTCTACGACCCATGGGGCAGCTGTTATCGCGTCCGCATCGATAATAATTTCTCTGGCACCGTCGAAAATCCCTACTCTCAGAATGCTGGGTTCAATCCAATCCAGTTGGGAGTGATTGCATGGTCAATCGGGAAAGATCGAGCTGGGGCAACGACGGCCACATCGGGCGGCAATAAGAACACCGGGACCTACGCTGACGACGTGATCTCGTGGCAGTGATGTCTCCTCTTTTGCTTTTGACTAATCACCATTTACCGATCACCATTCACTCCCGTCCCACGCGGGTGTAGTTCAATGGCAGAACGGCAGCTTCCCAAGCTGCATACGGGGGTTCGATTCCCCTCACCCGCTCCATTTCCGAACGAAACCCCCGCGTTCCGTTGAATCTTCGATGGCGGAAAATGATCGCAGGTGGCTTGCGACCCTGTAAAATCACTAGTGTGGCCCCTGAATCTGAGGAGCAATCTTCGGCTCGAGATCGGGCACGTTCTGTTCATCGACATTGTCGGTTATTCCAAGCTGTTGATCGAAGAGCAGAAGAAGCGGTTGGGCCGGCTGACTGAGATCGTGTGCGCGACATCGCAGGTGCGCGAAGTCGACCTAATGAGCAACTTGTCCGGCTGCCGACGGGTGATGGGATGGCACTGGTCTTTCGGAACAGCGCGGAGGAGCCGGCGCGCTGCGCAATCGAGATTGCGCAGGCGCTCAAGGCGCACCCGGAGATTGCTCGTGCGGATGGGAATTCACAGCGGCCCGGTGAGCGAAGTGACCGACGTGAACGGGCGCAGTCAACGTTGCCGGGGCAGGGATCAACATGGCGCAGCGGGTGATGGATTGCGGCGATGCCGGGTCACATTCTTCTTTCCAAGCGGGTGGCGGAAGACTCGCGCAATACCGTCAATGGTCGCCGCGACTGCACGATCTGGGCGAGTGCGAAGTGAAGCACGGGGTCCGGGTGCACGTTGTTAATCTCTATACCGAGGAGTTGGGGAACCCGGAGGTGCCGGAAAAGTTGAAGAAGCGACGCAAGAGCAAACCACGTCCCGCCGTCTCAAGTCGACGCCTTCCGCCGCCGAAGTCGCGTTGGCCCATGGTCCTGGCCGCGATTGTTCTCGCCGGCGCGCTTATTAGTGGCCTCGTGTTTTTTTGGCATCGACCGTGGGCGACCTCGGCAGCGGTTTCCACTCAGGCCGCGTCTCCTTCGCCAACGCCGGCAGCCGCACCGGAGACTCCGAGTATTCCAGAAAAAAGCATCGCGGTGCTGCCGTTCGAAAATCGGAGCGAAGACAAGGCGAATGCTTACTTTGCCGACGGCATCCAGGACGAGATTCTGACGCGCCTATCGAAAATCGCCGATCTCAAGGTGATTTCGCGCACCTCAACCGAGCATTACAAGAGCACGCCGGAAAACCTGCCCGAGATCGCCAAGCAACTTGGGGTTGCCCACATTGTGGAAGGAAGCGTGCAGAAGAGCGGCGATACCGTGCGGGTGAATGTGCAACTGATCAAAGCCGCCGACGACTCACATCTTTGGGCTGATACTTTTGATCGCAAACTGACCGATATCTTTTCGGTCGAGAGTGAGGTGGCCAAGGCAATCGCTGATCAGTTGCGGGCAAAACTTACCGGAGGGGAAGAGCAGGTGATTGCCGCCAAACCGACCGATAACTCCGAGGCTTACGATGCCTATCTGCGTGGTCTGGCTTATACACTGAAAGCGGTGAGCACACCCGCCAACTCCCTGGCCGCGCAGAAATATCTCAGAGAAGCGGTGCAAATGGATCCAAAGTTTGCTCTGGCTTGGGCGTTGCTCTCATACGTTGATGCGCGCGGTTACGCCACGCTCGATCTTCAACCAACGGTCGCCCTCCGGGAAGAGGCGCAGCAGGCCGCGGAAACCGCGCTCGCTCTTCAGCCCAATCTCGGCGAGGCCATAGTGGCCAAGGGCTATTACTACTACTCCTACCTGAAGGACTACGAGAGGGCCGAGCGTTATTATGAGCAGGCACGTCAATTCCTGCCCAACAGCAGCCGGATTCCTGAATTGCTCGCCTATATCACACGTCGGCAAGGCCAGTGGGAGCGGAGCGGGTCGTATTTCAACGAAGCTGAGCGGCTCGACCCACGCAACGTCAACCTGCTTACCCAGCACGCGCTTTCCTATATGGCCCTTCGTCGTTTCCCCGAAGCGCTGAAAAAACTCGATCAGGTTCTCGATATTACACCGGACGATATCGATACTCTCGTAACCAAGGCGAGTATCGCCCAAGCGGAGGGCGACCTGCCGCGTGCCGCTCTATTGCTCGCTCCGCTCCACCCAAATGCCGACGACCCCGGTGCCTTGGAAATACAAGTTTACCAGGCGATTCTG
Organism: uncultured Verrucomicrobiae bacterium; assembly: GCA_963738045.1. Classification (GTDB taxonomy): domain Bacteria; phylum Verrucomicrobiota; class Verrucomicrobiia; order Chthoniobacterales; family UBA10450; genus Palsa-1392. The sequence goes on from CAVTUX010000001.1 coordinate 109,127, forward strand.
GAGCGCCGCCCTGAACAAATTATCCCCCGGCTGAGGGCATTACTGGCCAAGCCTGATCCAGCGTTGGGCTATTACAATGGCCAACTGCGCTCTTGGTTGGGCTGGGCGCAGGGAGTTGCCGGCGATCATGCCGCGGCCCAGGCAAGTTGGCGAGAAGCACGCACCGAAATGGAATCGCTTCTCAAAGACCAGCCGGACAATGATAGCCTTATTGGCGATCTCGCGGTGACGAATATGGCACTGGGTAACAAAGCCGCCGCATTGGCTTTGGCCGAACGCGGCGTAGCCGCGAATCCGATCGAGAAAGACACGCTAGGTGCTGCTGTCTCGCTCGAGGTCCTGGCCCGGGTAGCAGCGGGTGTGGGCGAGTCCGATCGCGCCCTTGCCGCTTTGGAGAAACTTTTGTCGATGCCTTCTCTGGGTGCGACGGGCACGCCGCTCACTCCTGCACTCCTCCGGCTCGATCCGATGTTCGATCCGCTCCGGAATGATCCGCGTTTCCAGAAACTTTGTGAAGAAAAGCGACCATAAGGACAGTAGGATAAACGGCCCTTGAATCCGAGAACAATCTTCGGCTTAAGATTGGACACGTCCTGTTCATCGATCTGGTCGGCTACTCCAAGCTCCTGATCGAGGAGCAATTACCCGAGCCAAGTCGTCACGAATACTGGCCATCTGGTCATAAATCAGTCATAACGTCCAGCCTTGTATCAGATGTTCTGCGACGTCTTTCTACATAGGCAAAATCGTTTTTTGAAAGGGGCGGGGACCGAACAGTGGGGTTCGATTCCCCTCACCCGCTCCATTTCCGAACGAAGCCCACGCGCTGTTGAATCTGCGCTGGCGGAAAATGATCGCGGGTGGCTTGCGACCCCTGTAAAGTAAAAGGCGTGGCCCCTGAATCTGAGAACAATCTTCGGCTCGAGATCGGGCACGTGCTGTTCATCGATCTGGTCGGTTATTCCAAGCTCCTGATCGAGGAGCAGAAGGAGCGGCTGGGCCAGCTGACCGAGATCGTGCTGGCGACGGCGCAGGTGCGCGAAGCGACAAACGAGCAACTCGTCAGGCTGCCGACCGGCGACGGGATGGCGCTGGTCTTTCGCAACAGCGCGGAGGAGCCGGCGCGCTGTGCGCTCGAGATTGCGCAGGCGCTCAAAAAGCACCCGGAGATTCCGGTGCGGATGGGCATTCACAGCGGGCCGGTGAGCGAAGTGACCGACGTGAGCGGGCGCACCAACATCGCCGGGGCCGGCATCAACATGGCGCAGCGGGTGATGGATTGCGGCGATGCCGGGCACATCCTTCTTTCCAACAGGTGGCGGATGATCTCGCGCAATACCGGCAATGGTCGCCGCGCCTGCACGATCTGGGCGAATGCGAAGTGAAGCACGGGGTCCGACTCCACTTTGTGAATCTCTACACGGAGGAGTTGGGCAACCCGGCCGCCGGAGAAGTTAAAAGCGCGCAGAGCAAGCCGCGTCCGGCGTCCGAGTCGACGCGCTCACGCCGCCGAAGCGCATGCTCGTGGCATGAAATCGTCAGTTGCCTTCCCTGCCGGCCTTATCTGATGGCCCGGTTTCTTTGCATCGACCGTGGCCACCGGCGGCGGCCACTAGCCGCGTCACCTTCGCGGCCGGTCCAGCGGTTCCGGAAAAGAGCATCGCCGTGCTTCCGTTTGAAAACCTGAGCAGCGATAAAGAGAACGCCTATTTCACCGATGGCGTGCAGGATGAGATTCTGACGGATCTGGCGAAAATCGCGGACCTGAAAGTGATCAGCCGCACCGAGGTGATGCAGTACAAGAGCGGCGCGCCGCGCAACCTGCGCGAGATCGGCCAGCAACTCGGCGTGGCCCATGTTGTCGAAGGCAGCGTGCAACGCGCGGGCAACAAAGTGCGGGTCAACGCGCAGTTGATCGATGCCCGCACCGACGCGCATCTGTGGGCGCAGACCTATGACCGCGATCTGGCCGATGTCTTCGCCATCCAAAGCGAAATCGCCAAGGCGATTGCCGATCAGTTGCAGGCGAAGCTCTCGCCTAACGAGAAGAAAGCCATCGAGCAGCCGCCCACCACTGATCTGGCGGCTTTCGACCTTTACAGCCGGGCGAAGTCACTTCTCCTCACGGCAAGTTTCAGCGCGACGGGCGAGCCAGACCTGCGGAAGGCAATTGAACTTCTGGATGAAGCGGTCAAGCGCGATCCCTCATTTTTCGACGCTTACTGCCAGCTCGCCTGGGCGCACGAATACCTTTATGCAGTATCGGGGTCTGATCACACTCCCGCCCGGCTGGCGCTGGCTGAAGCTGCGGTGCAAGCCGCGACCCGACTGCGGCCGGATGCTGCCGAAACGCATTTGGCGCGCGCACAATATCTCTACTTCGGGCTGCGCGACTATGCCGGCGCCCTCGCCGAATTGGAGATCGCGCGGCGAGCGTTACCCAATGATCCGCGTCTCTTCGAACTCACCGGCTACATTCTGCGGCGGCGCGGCCAGCAGGAGGAAGGTCTGCGGAACCTGCAGCGCGCGGTGGAGCTGGACCCGCGCAACTTTTATACTCTGCAACAGATCGCGCTCAGTTACCAAATCCTGGGGCGCTATGCCGAGGCGATCGCTGCGCTGGATCGCGCGTTAGCGATCGTGCCCGACAACGTCGAAACGCGGGCCAATCGTGGACTATTTTACATCTGCTGGAAAGCGGACACCCGGCCGCTCCACCAGACAATTGATGCAATCCTCGCCCAAGGACCGGGCGCCATTGTCAGCGCCGCGGACATCTGGTTCTTTTGCGCTCTGGCCGAACGCGATCCGGCTGCGGCCGAACGAGCACTCGTCGCGCTGGGCGACAATCCATGCTGGAGCGAAGGCGCGATTAATCTGAGCCGCAGCTTTGGTGAAGGTCTGCTGGCGCGCATGACCAAAGATGAGGCACGAGCGCGCACTGCGTTTGAAGCGGCTCGCGCCCAGCAGGAAAAGATCGTGCAGGCGCAGCCAGACTACGGCCCGGCGCTCTGCGTCCTCGGCTTAATCGACGCTGCTCTTGGGCGGAAAGACCTGGCGTTGGACGAAGGCCGTCGGGCGATCGCGCTCACGCCGCTGGAAAAAGATGTCAACAACGGCAGCCGCGTCCTTCAATATTTCGCCATTACAGCAGCGTGGGCGGGCGAGAAGGAGCTTGCCTTGCAGCAACTGGAAGCTGGGCTGCGTGCTCCCACCGCATCGCTCATGCTGAGCTACGGCGCCTTAAAACTGTTCCCCTTCTGGGACCCGCTCCGCGGCGATCCGCGCTTCGAAAAAATCGTCGCCTCGCTCGCTCCGAAAGAGGCGGTTAAAGAAGGAAATCAAGAATCTGATTGATTTTCCAACGGACGATAACTAAAGGTGGAATTAGGGCGCTCAGCACTATTGGGACGGGGCGTCTCCTTTATCGAAGAAGTGACTTAGGGCGGTTAGCTCAGCGGTAGAGCGGCGCGTTTACACCGTGCCATTGGAGTGTTCTTGCGACCTTTTAGCGTAGCGAGCTCCGACCTCGGAAAACGCAGTCCTCGTAAACGCCGACCCTGCGGTCATAAATTAGTCATAACGTCCAGCCGTGTATAGGCCATGTTCAGGGATGTCTTTCTACATAGGTAAAATCGTTTCTTAAGAGGGGCGGGGACCGAAACGGGGGTTCGATTCCCCTCACCCGCTGGAAACGGTCCGCCGCACTAGGGCCTGATCCCCCGACTTGGCTTATCTACCCCAGACCGTAAATGCGGACGGCTTGTTGTTTGCCCTTCAATTTTCGTTCGCCCAGGTCGACCAATTTCTCTGTCGTCGGCAGGCGCTCGGCGAAATCGGCCGAGAGCAGAACCTGTTGGTTCAGTTCCTTCATGACCGATTCGAGACGGAAAACGGTGTTCACGACATCGCCGATGATGGTCGCGTCGCGTTGCGCGTCGAGCCCAACATTGCCGCAGGTGACCGAGCCAAAATGGAGCGCGATCCCGACGTGAAACGGCTCGCCATTGGCCCACTTGGTCCCGGCCGCGAGCCCGAGGAGATCGCGCGCGATCTGGAGGGTCGCCGCGCAATTCGACTCCTTCCTCGCCGCACCACTCCAATAGGCGAGCACCGCGTCGCCGATAAATTTGTCGATCGTCCCGCCGCTTTTCGTCACGAGGTTGCCGGCCTCGCGAAACCAGACCCCGAGCTGTTGCGCGAGATGAGAGCTGGAGATTTTCTCGGCCATGCTGCTGAAACCGCGAATATCGCAGACCAGCAATGCCACCGGCCGGATGGCGGAGGCGACGCCGGCCATCGAACCGGCGAGCGTGACTTCGAGCTGGGCGTTGGAAAAATCATCCTCGATTTGCTCGAAAACGAGTTCGTTTCTTGCGATCAGGATGCGCGCGCCGGGCGCGAGCGTCATCGGCATCACGACGCGCTGATCGTTGACCAAGGTGCCGTTGCGGCTGCCGAGATCGATGATCTGATATTGATAACCGTCATGACAGCGAACGAGCGCGTGCTGGCGCGAGACGAGCGGGCTGCCACTCAGGCAAACGGTGTTGTCGCTCGTGCGACCGATCGTGGCGGTGTTGCCGATCGTGAGTTCGAACGGTTCGCCGGCGAGAGGCGTGACTCGAAGTTTGGCGGGCATGGCGGCTGGCAGTATCTGGTAGCAGGTCGCGTGCGACAAGATCGTCTTAATCCGATGGCGCCAGACGCGAATCGGGCGATATAGTCCGTTTTCCCGATGGCCGAGAAACTCGATCTTCGATCACTACGAGGTGCTGACCCGCGAAGACGGCTCGCCCTTCGAACTCGGCCGCGGGCGCGATGGGAATCACCTACAAGGCGTTTGATACCAACCTGCGGGTGAACGTCGCGCTCAAGGTAATCAACTCGAAATACCTCGAGAGCGAAATCGCGCAGCAACGTTTCCTGCGCGAGGCGCGCGCCGCGGCGCAGTTGCGGCACCCGAATGTCGCTTCCGTTTTTCATCTCGGCACGAGTCGCGACGCCTTTTTTTACGCGATGGAGTTTGTCGATGGCGAGACGGTCGAATCGCTCATCAAGCGCCAGGGACCGATCGATCCCGCGGTTGCGTTGCGCATCACGTTGCAGGTCGCGCGCGCGCTCGCGGCGGCGGAGAAGCATCACCTCGTCCATCGCGACATCAAGCCGGCGAACCTGATGCTCGTCAGGGAAGACGACGATTTCCTCGTCAAGGTGATCGACTTCGGCCTCGCCAAATCGATCAAGCATGAGGAAGACGACGACCTCGCGACACTCTCCATGGGCGGGTTTGTCGGGACGGCGCACTTCGCCAGTCCGGAGCAGCTCGAGGAAAAAGAGATCGACGTTCGCTCCGACATCTACTCGTTAGGGGTAACGCTTTGGTACATGCTCGTCGGGCAGGCGCCCTTTGGCGGCTCGCTCGCCCAGGTCATGAGCCAGCATCTGCACAAGCCGCCGCCACTCGAAAAGCTGCAGAATTTCCCGGCCTGCGTGCGGGCCGTCGTCGGCCGCATGATCGAAAAGGACCCGGCGAAGCGGCCGCAAACGCCGGCTGTGCTCCGCGCCGAGCTGGAAAAATGTCTGGCGGAAATCGAGGCGACTCCGAAAGCGGACGAGCAGGATTTCCCGACCATAGTGGAGGCGACGCCGCCTCCCCTGCCGGTGGCGACACCGGCTTCCGCCGGAAGAGGCGCCGCCGCAATCGTCCGGAAATCCTCGAGCGGGATCATTTGGGCGGCGATCGCGGTGGTTCTTCTTCGCGGCTGGTTTGCTCGTTTTTTGGAAAATGCGCCCGACCGGGAAAACGGTCACGCTCCCGCGCGCTACGCCCGCGCCCTCGATCGCCGCCACGCCGAAACCGGTCGTCGCGCAATCGAGCGCGACTCCTTTGATCCAGACGCCCTCGCCCAGCGCGTCGTTAGGCAAGTCGCCTGAACTAACGAGAGACGCGATCGCCGAGGCGGAGAAATTTGAAGCAGCCCGGGATTGGCCGCGCGCCATCATGGCCTACGTGACAGATGGCGAAAGATTTTCCCCAGAGCGAAGTCGGCCGGGTGCGCCTCGAATTGTTGCTCAGCAAGTTGCAGTCGGAAAAAGGCGCTTTGCGGGACGAGAATTTCGACGCGTTGCGCGATCCGTTGACCGAGGCGGCAAAGCTCGGCGCGGTGAGCGCGATGGAGATTCTCGGCGAATTTCTGCGCAAGCGCGACCCGAAAGCATCCTTCAACTGGCTCTGCGCGGCCGCGGCGCGCGGGCAGGCGCATGCCATGGCGGAAATCGGTTTGCGTTACTCAAATGGTGCAGGGGTTGAGCGCGATTTTGTGAAGGCGGCGCAGTGGTTCGAGCAGGCACGTGCCGCCGGCGACGTAAGCTCCGGAACCCTGCTCGCCGAGTGCTATCTCTACGGCAAAGGCGTGACCAAGAACGAAGCGAAAGCCGTCTCGCTTCTGCAGGATGCGGCCGCGGCCAAGGATCCGCGCGCGATGGATCAACTTGCAACCTGTTATCACAAAGGCATTGGAATCACACGGAACGACCGCGAGGCTTTTCGCCTTTATAGCGCGGCGGCGAAGCTGAACTATCTCGACTCGGTCGGGAATCTTGGAGTGCTTTACCTGACGAGCGATGAAACCGATCTCGGGAAAGAACAAGGCCGCGCGCACGCAAAAAGCGGTCGATCTTTTTCGCGACGGCGCGAAGCAGAACAATGCGTTTTGCATGTATCTCTATGCGCGCTGCTTCGAACTTGGCACCGGGGTTGAAGCCAATCCCACCGAGGCGAGCGATTGGTATCGGCGGGCGGCGGCGGCGGGCAATCGGTCGGCCCAGGATTGGTGCCGGCAACACAATGTGAATTTTGAGACCGAGTCGGCGCCCTGATCGAGCAAAGAGTCTTTACATAAAAAAGCTTGTCACGTGGAAGCGCCCGGCCTAAGACTCGCCGCCTCATGAAAATTCCGATGCTGAAAACTTCCTCGCTTTTGGCGGCCGTGTCGATTTTCGTCACGGGCTGCGCTGATCTCACCCCAGGGCAAAACGCCGGCGTGTTCGGGGCCGCCAGTGGCGTCGCGGCGGGAGGAATCGCGAGCGCCGCCGGTGCCGGGGTCGGCCGAATCGGTTGCGATCGGGGCCGCCACCGGAGCGGTCGTCGCCGCGGTCACTTATATCATCGCGGAACATCAGGCCACGGAGCGCCAGCGCCAGATCGCGGAAGAACGCGCGAAGCGCGCCTATGCGCAGCAAAAAAGCCAGATGAAAGCGCGCAAGACGCGCTACATCGCGGTCGATACGGAGAAGAACGACCAGACCTCGCCGAAGGCGAAGAAGAGCGTGATGATCTGGGACACGCAATCGCAGGAGGTGGTCGGCAACAACGTTTACGACGTAAAGAGCCCGCCGCCGGTGGGCTCGACCGCGAAGTTCGACACCTACTCGGCGGAATACGTCGGATCGGGAAGCTAGAGCAGTTGCCGAAAAAGGAGACTGAGACCGGACCCCACGATCAATCCTGAGGGTGACGGTGTTTGGCCCACTTTGCAGAATGTCCGCTGCTTTGACGAAAGGAACGGTCGCGGCGAGCTGTTTGAGCTCGAACGGAGCGGAAGAAAAAGTCGAAGTCCAGGATTCGGTCCGTCTTGTCAGCGCTTCCTTGACCCGACGAAGGTTCAAGGATTCGGACAGAAAGCAGGGAGCCACAGAGGAACACAAATTTTCAGAGATGAATGACTCCACGCACCTTTCTTCCCTGTCGCTCTGATCAAGATAAAAGGTTTGTAGGGCAAGCGCTCCCGCTTGCCACCGCTGGTCTCCGGCAGCAGAGCGCGTTTCCCTTAAACTCACTTCGGCGGCGGCGAGTTTTGCTCGAGCAATTTCTTAAAATGCGGATCGTTCCGCAGCTTGTCCCATTCCCAGCGATACCTCAGGTCGTTGAGGGTGATGCTGTAATCGACGCTGTCGACCGCGCCCGGCGTCTTGAGCAGGCGCTCGATCAACGGGATCGCCTGATCGTTTTCCCCCACCCGCGCGTAGATCAGGGCCAGATAACAGAGCATGAGTGCCCCATCGGTGGCGTCTTTCGAGAGCGGCTTTAGCTCTACCGCCAGCCGCCCTTCTCGGATCGCTTCATCCCGCCTGCCCATGAAGGCGTAGAGCAGGCCGAGATTGGCATGGCGATCGGCCGCATCGGCTGCTTCCTGCACCGCCTTCTGAAGTTCGGGCGCGGCGGCGGCGAGATTCTTTTCGGCAGCGGCTGCGCCATCGTCCGCGCCATGGCCGTGATCCCGGGAAGGAAACTCTTCGGCTGCAATCCGGCATTATAGATAGGCGAACTCGGTCGTCGGCGACTTGGCGAGCATATCAGTCCGCGCCGGCAAAATCGCGCTTCAGCATCGCAGCTTCCCAGCGCGTCGCAGGTTACGATCCCGTCCGGATCGTCACCGAGGGGAATATCGTCGAGCCAACGTCGTAGAGGCCGTCAAGTGTCGCCTTTCCACCAGAAATCGACATAACCGGATTGGATCTTTGCCACGACCGAATCGGGCGCGACGGCGCGGAAACGGGCCGCGGCCTGTGCCGCCTGCGGCCAGCGGCGCATCGAGGTATTGGTGAAGAGCAGGTTGCGAAGGACGTTCGGATTCTGCGGGTCGAGCTTTTCCATCCGCTCGTAGGTGGCGAGCGATTCTTCCCAGCGTCCCTGTCGCCGGCGAATGGCGGCGACGTAGGCGCCGATGTTGCTGTCGTTAGGCAGAGTTTTTTGCGCGGTCGCAAATTCGCTCAGGGCGCGCTCGTAATCCTCGTCGAACCAGTAGGCGCATTGGCCGAGCGCGAAGTGCGCTTCGCCCAGGTCCGGCTGCAGACGGAGCGCGGCCTCGGCTTCGCTCCGCGCGCGATCTTTCCAGGAATCGAGCGGCTCGTGAAAATGGAAGATCTCCGCGCAGGTCGAGGCGAGATGGGCGCGGGCCAGGGCAAAATTCGGATCGAGCGGGATCGCCTTCGAGTAAAGGTCCACCGCCTGCCGGTAATCCTGCAGCAAAGTGTCGGGGCCCTGTTCGTAGGGCAGAGCGCGCAGGTAAAGGATGTAAGCCTCGGGGTTCTGCGTCGGCTTGGTCGCGACACGCACCTTTTCCTCGGGCGTGAGCTGGGCGCGCAAGGCATCGGCGATTTCCGTCGCCAGCTCGCCTTCCAGGCCTAACGAATCGGCGATCGTGCGATCGTAGCGTATTGGCCCAGATGTGACGATCGTTAATGGGCATCGATCAACTGCACATTCACCACCACCCGGTTGCCTTCGCGCCGCACGCTCCCCTCAAGAATATTGGCTACGCCTAACGATTTCCCGATCTCCTTGATGTCGCGCGCGCCTGTGTTCCGATACCTCATCACGCTCGTGCGACTGATCACGGTCAGGGCCTGGATTTTGGCCAGGTTGGTCAGCAAATCATCCTGGATGCCATCGGCGAAAAAGGCGTTTTCCTTGTCAGCGCTGAAATTTTCAAAAGGGAGCACGGCGATGCTTTTCTCAGAAATGTCCGCGGCGAGCTGCGCCTGGTGGGAAGGAGAAAGGCGGAGATAAAGCAAACCGGCGATCGCCATCGCCAGAATGCCGATGATGGCGAAGTCGATCTTCCGGCCCGCCTTCCAACGGATCGATTTTCCCGGCGGTACCTCGTCCGTCTTGACGATCCCTTCCGGCGTGATCTCGAAGGCCCAGGCCAGGATCAGCGCAACCGGAAACCCAAGCACAAGGAGCAGGACGACCAGCCTCACGACCCAGTTCGGGATCTGAAAAAAAGGAAAGACCTGGGTCGCAACCTGGATGAGCAGCCAGGCTCGCCATCGCGTAGATCACCGCCGCGCGATACACATTGCGCCGCCGCAGCTCGGCGAAAAAACTCTTCGAATCCAGCCCCAGCCACGAGGCATCAGTCGCTCTTTGCCTGGTCCGAGCGCGGGCAAACTTTGCCGGCACCGCCGCGTTCCCAAAATCATCGCCAAAGAGATTGGTGACCGAGAGCTTGACTCCGTGCTTCACCTCGCACTCCCCCAGAGGATGCAGGTGGGCCGACCATTGCCGGTATTCGGAGAGATCCTCCGCCACCCGCTGGGAAAGGAGGATGTGGCCCGTATCGCCACAGTCCATCACCCGTTGCGCCAAATTGATCCCCGCCCCCGCGATGTTGGTCCGCTCGTTCAGATCGGTCACTTCGCTTACCGGGCCGCTGTGAATCCCCATTCGCACCCTAATCTCGGGGCGCTCCTTGAGAGCGCGCGCCACTTCCAGGGCGCACTGCGCCGGTTCTTCCGGATTATTGCGAAAGACCAGCGCCATCCCGTCGCCGGTCGGCAGCCTGACGAGTTGCTCGTTGGTCGATTCAAGCACCTGCGGTGTGGCCAGCACAATATCGGTGAGCTGGCGCATCTGCTCTTTCTGCTCGTCGATCAGGAGCTTGGAGTAACCCACTACATCGAGGAAGAGCACATGCCCGATCTCCAACCGAAGATTGTCCCCTGATTCAGGCGCCATCGTTCCTCAAACTGCCAGTTCGGCAAAAAATTTCCTCGAATCAAAGGTCAAGAGTTTCACTCCTTCGCAAAAGAGCCTCATTTCCCAGGACTGTCGAGGCATTTCAGGTTTGACCATGTTGCCATATCAGCGATATGGTAAACCATCTGAAAACCACACTGAACATTGATGACACGGTGATGGCGCGGCTGCGGCGCGAGTCGGTGCGGCAGGGGCGGACCATGTCAGAGTTGGTGGAAGCGGCGCTGCGCCTGCTCTTTCAATCTGGCAAGCGCAAGTCGAAACCAAAACTTCGTCCACTCCCCACCTTTCGCAGCGGGGGCTACCTGGTCGATATCGCCGATCGCAACGCTTTGTACCGACGCGATGGAAGGGCACCGCTGAATGTTAGTAGTGGATACGAACGTGCTCGTTTATTCCGCCGATCCCGACTCCGAGCTTCACCAGCTCTGTCGCCGCCGATTGGAGCTGTGGCGCGAGCAGGCTTCGCCTTGGTATGTGTCGTGGGGGATTTGCTACGAATTTCTCCGCGTTTGCACACATCCGCGCGTTTTTCGGCAACCATGGAAGATTGCGCAGGGATGGCGATTCCTTGAATCAATTTTTGATTCGCCGAGCGCCGGGGTGCTCTTGCCAACCGCGCAGCATGCCGCTCTGCTAGGTGAAATCATCGGCGAAGCGCCCCAACTGCGGGGCAACATTTTGCACGATCTCCACACCGCCACTCTGATGCGTGAACATGGGATTAAGGAAATCTACACGCGGGACCTGGACTTCCACCGCTTCCCCTTTCTCACTGTGCTTGATCCCGCAGCCTGATTCCCTGGTGAGCCTCGCGAAATCCGCGGACGAACACAGAAGAACGGGCGCAACGAGCTGGTGCCGCTACTGATAGATGGTCTTTGGTTCCGGCCCCGCGAGGATTTTTTGGAAACGCGGATCGCTCCGCAACGGATCCCATTCCCAGCGCAGGCGCAGGTCGGCGAGCGTGATGCTCCGTGGAGAATCCGGCCAATCGACCGGGCCGGGGGTAGCAAGAAGACGTTGGATCAGTGGAACCGCCTCGTCCGGCTCGCCTACAAGCGCATCGATCAGCGCCAGGTTGGCCGATCGGGTAGCGCCAAAAAATGGGCTCCGGCTTTCTGGCTCGAGTTCGACGGCTCGATGCCCTTCACGAAGAGCATCTTCCACTCTGTGCATGTAGGCGTAGAGCAATCCGAGCCGAGCATGGCGGGACGCGTCATCGGGATCGTCGCTTACTTGTTTCTCGAAATCTGATGTTGCCGCTGCAAAATAGCGCTGGGCCGATTGAACGTCGCCCCGCGCGATAGCAGTGCGGCCCTGGTAAAAATGTTTTCGCACCCTCTCCGGCCCGCGGAAATTCCTCCGAGGGAAAATCCGTCAAAATCTTTTCCGCGGAGGCATAATCCCGCTCCAGCATGGCCAGATCCCAGCGCGACTCCGTTACGATGCCGTCGGGATCAATGCCGGCTGGGATGTTCTGCAAGAATTTTCTGCCGGCGGTGGGATTGCTGTTGCGAAAGACTTCGATGTAAGCAAGGCTGATTCGGCGTCGGCCGAATCGGGCGCGATCTCGAGCGCGCGCTTGTAACACGCGTTCGCTCCGGCCCAGTCACGGACAAAAAGGTAATTGTTGGCGGCCCGTAAGAAAACGTCGCGATTACGGGGATCGAGGTTCTGGGCGCGCTGATAGGTGGCGAGCGATTCACGACCAGCGTCCTTGCCAGCGATAAATTCGGCGATGTAACCAAGGATGTCGGGCTCATTTGGCAACGTTGCCGCGGCGACGGAGAATTCCTTTAGCGCCGCAGCATAATTCTTGTCGCCCCAATACAAACAGAGTCCGATCGCCATATGGGCATCCCCAAGAGAATGGCGACAAGCGCAGCGCCTCCTCCGCTGCAACACGCGCTTTCGCTCTCGGGATGCGGGCGTCGGAAGTCGAGGCGGCGGCCAGATAGCTGTTTACGATCGAAAGCCGCGCCTGGGCCAGCGCAAACTTGGGATCAAGCGCGACCGACTGCGCATAGAGTCGCTCCGCAACAGTCAGATCCTCTTTTGTTTCATTGACCGCTCTTTCTCGCCCCAAGCCTCTTAGGTAAAGCGCATACGCCTCGGGATTATCGGTCGGCTTTTCCTCGAGACGGGCTTTTTCCTCCGGGGCGAGTTTCGCCTCGAGCGCAGATGCGATCTGTGTGGCAAGCTCGCCCTGCAGACCAATCGAGTCGGCTTCGGTCCGGTCGTAGCGCTCCGCCCAGATGTAGCGGTCCTTGCGCGCGCCGATCAGTTGCACGTTCAACAGCACACGGTTGCCCTCACGGCGTACACTGCCTTCGAGCACATTCGCCACGCCGAGCGCCCGACTAATCTCCCGGATGTTGCGCGTCCCGGGCTTTTCATAAGCCATCACGCTCGTGCGGCCGATGACTTTCAACTCGTGAATCTTGGCGAGACTCGTGAGCACATCGTCTTGAATGCCGGCGGCGAAATACGCATTCGACTCGTCTTTGCTCAGGTTTTCAAACGGCAGTACTGCGATCGATTTGTCCGGCGGTGCAGCGGTTGCCGTCTGCTCGCGGCGCCAGAGGTAGCTCGTCAGGCCAGCAGCACAGACGACGAAAACTCCCAGGGCGACCGCTGCTCGCCGCCTGCGCTGCCGGCGCCGCGGCTCTTCTGCGACCCGGCAGGATTCCAGTTCGCCTAACAAGAGGCGGGCGGATTGCGGTCGTCCCGCCGGATCGGTCGTGAGGAGGCGGCGCAAGAGTTTGATCACCGGCGCGGGAATTCTCCGCGCGCGCAATTGCTCCAGCGGCAGCATGATCTGCGTTTGGCTCTTGCGAATTTCCTCGATGGTCTTGCCGGGATATGGGACTTCCCCGGTGAGCGCATACCAGAGCGTTACGCCTAACGAGTAAATGTCGGAGCGCGCGTCAGCTGCCTTGCCGGCAAACTGCTCCGGGCTGGCGAAGGTCGGCGTGCCAACGAAAGCGCCGTGGGTCAGGTCCATTTCTGTGACCCCGGCAGTTGCCTTGGCGAGGCCGAAGTCGATCACTTTGACCTCCATTCCCGCAGCACCGGAGTCGTTAGGCGAAAGCATGATGTTGGCTGGTTTCAAATCGCGGTGGATCAAGCCATGGGTCGCCGCCGCGACCAGGGCGCGCGTCACCTGGATCGCTACCCCGAGCGCGGCGTCTGCCGAGATTGGGCCCTCTCGCCTGACGAGCGCTTCCAGAGTTTCCCCATCGACCAACTCCAGCGCGTAATAGCAGCGATCAATCTCTAACGAGGCCCCGAACTGAAAAACGCCCGCCACATTGGGATGTCGCAAAGCCGCCGTGGCGCGCGCCTCGCGCAGGAAGCGTTCGCGTGCCGTCGCCACGCCGTCGGTCAGCACCGGCACGTCAACCACCTTGAGCGCGACATCGCGCTGCAGCACCCTGTCGCGCGCCCGATAGGTCACGCCCATCGCACCGTGGCCTAGCTCCCGAAGAGCCGTCCCCGCGCCGCTCAATTTCGAAATCGCCGAAGATCAGCGAATTCGCTGAAGGAACGGCTCCGTCGTCAGGCTCGTCCAGTCCACCCCGCAGCAGGCAGGCGAGGCAATCGCCCGATCCGTGCAGCGGCTCGCCGCAGATCGCGCAGACACTGGAGCAAACGGTGGGTGCATGCATCGCGAATCTCCCTCACCGGCTCGTCAAGACGCGCAGGAGTTCGCGCAATTCGCCCTCGACTTCGCTCTCGCGCTCAACCGTGCGGCGCACCTCGTCCCGCAATGCCTCGCGGTAACGCGCTCTTAGCCGGGTAACGTCGCTGCGCAGAGACGAAGCTGGCGTACCAGCCGAGTGGATAACTCGGCATAAGTTGGCAACGGCTCGGCGCCGCCGGTGAGGAAAATCTTCAGGTCGGCAAAGAGCTTCTCTTTGCCGTCGGCTTGGTATTCCGCCGCCAGTCGCGCCAGCGCGCCGGCGACGAGTATCTCCGCCCAACTTTGCTCGTAGACCCGGTCTTCGTTAGGCGAGTCTTCCGTCCCGCTGTGCGTTTGAAAAAGAGACTCGGCTTGCTCGATCTGTGCTTCGTTCAAGGGCAAGAACTCACGGCCGCCGCCGCGCTTGAGCGTCTGCGCGCGGTCGTGCGCGTCGGCCAGGAGATTCTTCAGCGAGGCGAGGAGGAAGGAGCGGAACTTCCCCTTCTGCCGATCGACCCGCGCATAGAGCTTGTGCTCGATCAGGTAGGCAAAAAAACTCTGGGTCAGATCCTGCGCATCATGGACCGCGTAGCCCCGGCTGCGCACGAAGGTATAGAGCGGCGGCCAATAAGTCTGGCAGAGCTGCGCCAGGGCAGTCCGCGCCGCTTCCGGCTCCGATTGGCTCTCCCCGGCCGCGAGGATGACGCTCCACTGAGTCGGGGCGAACGGCTCGCTCTGACCGCGAATCGTCGCCGACAAAGACTGCACGCGACCGGTCTAACAAGACCACAGAAAAAAGCAAGCCTGGAAAAATTAAGGATTTCTTGCAGCGCGACTGCTGGAATCCCTTTGGAAAGGGAAAGCGATCATCGCTTCCAACCAAACAGGAGTAAAACCATATGAAAACAACCAAGACAATCATCACGAAGCGGCTGAACGCGGCTTGCGTTCTGGCTCTTTGCCTGGCGAGCGCATCATTTGCGGTCGCAGGAGACAAACCGCTCAAACAGGCCGGTCCACAGGCCGTCGCGCCCAACGTCGTCTCCGTCTTCGCCACCGGATTGAACAATCCACGCGGCCTCAAATTCGGACCTGACGGATTTCTCTATGTTGCGGAAGGGGGAACAGGCGGCTTGAACGGGACCGATGGAGTCTGCGATCAAGTTCCCGACGTCGGTCCCTACACCGCCAACGTCACCGGTTCCCGCGTCTCGAAGATTGACCCGGTGAGCGGTTTTCGCACGACAGTGATCGACAACCTTCCCTCCAGCCAGACGAATCCAGATAGCGGCAGCCTGACCAGCGGCGTCGCCAACGTCGCTTTTGTCGGTGACACGCTCTACGCACTGATCAGCGGCGCCGGTTGCTCACATGGCGTTCCCAACATGCCGAATAGCGTGATCCAAGTAAACGCGAATGGAACCTACACTCTAATCGCCGACTTGAGCACGTTCTACATGAACAACCCGGTGAGGAATCCCAACCCGGCTGACTTTGAACCCGATGGCACGCCTTACAGCATGGTCGAATACAATGGCGATCTCTATGCCGTCGAACCAAACCACGGCGAGCTGGACAAGGTCACCACTGCGGGCGTCATCACTCGCGTGGCAGACATTTCAGCAACACAAGGGCATATTGTGCCGACCGCGGTGGCCCTAAAGAACGGGAGCTTCTACGTGGGCAACCTCGGAACCTTTCCCATCGTTGACGGCATGGAAAAGATCCTGAAGATCACACCGGACGGGAGGGGAAGCATCTCTGCCACGGGATTCACCACCATCCTAGGCGTGGCTTTCGACTCGGGTGGTCGTCTTTATGTGCTCGAGAACACGAAGGGCAATCCGTTTCCGACGCCGTTCACTGGCGACATCATTCGACTGAACAAGAATGGCACCCGCGACGTGATCGCATCAGGCCTCTTCCTGCCCACGGCCATGACCTTCGGCCCGGACGGCAAGCTCTATGTCTCGAACGTTGGATTTGGCCCGCCGCCTAACGGCCTTGGCCAGATCTTGAAAATCGACGTGCGCTAACGGCGGCGAAGAAGATCCTTGGAATTGACGGCGACCCAGTGGTGGGTCGCCGTTATTTTTCATCTCTCAAGATGGAGGCGGCCAGGGGAACCTGCGGCGGCAGGCAAACCAATCCCCTTCAGCAACGCCTGGAAGCGCGGGTTCTGATGCAGTGGGTCGAACTCCGGTATCGCATAAGTTAGACACGATATCGGTCGTGCGCGGCAAAGAGGCGTTCGAGTTCATTCAGGGCAAGGTCGTATTGGCCAAGCATGGCCAGCATCCGGGCTTTCCCAGTTACACCAGTGGGGCCCACGGGCGATGAGTTCCTGCGCAGCCGCGCAGGATCAGCCAAGCGCCGACCAAATAGAGCCCCACCATCCAGATAACATTGCGGCGCTTGAGTTCCCTGAAAAGATTCATCGGCACGTAAATGAGTCAGGGCCGCCTTCAGGCGTTGGGGAACACAGGTCGGGCCAGTGATTCTGCTTCCAATAATCGACCAGTCCGATGCGTTTGGCGAAGCCCTGGAACGCCGGGCTCTGGCGGGCTTTGCGCGACCAGGCATCGGGTTGCCAGAGAAAATTGAGATACGCATCGGACAGCCCGGTCGCGCTCTGCTCGTAATCCGTGAACGAGCGCTCGGGTTCGCCCAGCATGAGGAGGAACGTGGGCACGTACTGTTCGTTCTTATGCGTGGCGATCACGGCCAACGCCGCGGCGTGTTCGGTCGCCCCCAGATACATCCCGCGATAGATCGTCTGCAATTCAGTAGATGAAAATTTCGCGCCGATAGCCCCGAATCCGCGGGCAAACTCTTTCGCACCCTGGTCGAAGTCGCCCTTCATCGCGAAAATCGACGAAAGCGTGCCGCCGCCGAGGGGAAACCCCAGGGCGATGGCGCGCTTGCTCAGCGTTACCGCAGTCTTCGCATCGCCTGCCCGCCAGCGCATCAATCCTTTGTAATAGACCGTCCGTGCGCTCGCCGGATCACGAACGAGCATGTGGTCGAGCAAAGTTTCCGCCTCCTCGCTTCGTCCCATGGCGGCCAGCTCGTTGGAGACCCAAAAATTTGCGGTGTCGTCGTCCGGATCCAACGCCAGAGCCCGGGCCGCGGGCGCGACCATTTCAACATACTGACGACGCGAAAAGGCAATGTAGCCGAGCGCCGCGTAGGCTTCCGCGTTGTCGGCATCGAGCGCGAGCGCGCGTTTCGCGTCCGTTTCCGCGGTCGTTAGGTTCTCAGCCCAATCGCCGCCGACATACTGCGGCAAAACCGCATGGGCCACCGCCAGCTTCGACCAGGCGTGTGAGAATTTGGGATCGAGCGTCGTAACCTGGTTCAGTTTCGCGATCGCGCGCGGCAGATTGTCGCCCACTCTGGCGTTCACCATCGTTCGCGCTTCGATAAAGAGCGCGTAGGCCTCGGCGTTGTCGGTCGTCTCGTCGACCAGTCGCTGTTTGCCATCGTCGCCCAGCACCACATTCAACTGGTCGGCAATATCGTGCGCGCAGGATTCCTGCAGCTTAAAGACATCGGAGAGCTGACCGTTGTAGGTATTCGACCATTGCTGCACACCGTCGGAGGTCTGCACCAGCGTGGCCGTGATTCGCAGCTGTTCGCCCTGCTTGCGGACCGAGCCTTCCAAAACGTGGGCCACGCCCAGCTCCGCACCAATCCGCTCCGGGCTGATCTCCTTGCCCTTGAACTGGAACGAGGAACTGCGCGCGATCACCTTCAACGCCTTGATGCGGGTGAGCGCATTGAGGATTTCCTCCGCCATGCCGTCGGAAAAGTTCGCCTGATCATGCGCCGGGCTCAGGTCGTCGAAGGGAAGAACGGCGATGGATTTCTGATCGATGGGTTGTTTGGCCGGAGTCGCGGCCGGCTGCGTGTTCGATTTTTGGGATGACTGCGGAACGGCCTTCGCCGGGTTCCAGCCGGTGAAATGCTGAATCGAAAACAGTCCAGTCGCGCCCGCGCCCGCGACCAAGACGACGTAGATCCACGCGACTTTGCGCCGCCTTCGGAGCTGCGGCTCGGCGTCGGCCGTTTCGGTGCGCTTCAATCCCTCCGGAGTCAGCTCGAAGGCCCATGCGATCACCAGCGCAATCGGAAAGCCGAGAAGGATAAGGAGCACGACCAGCCTGACGACCCAGTTTGGAATTTCGAAGAAGGGGAAAACCTGCGTTGCAACCTGGATCAGCAACCAGCCAACCACCGAATACGCGATTGCTACCTTATAAACATTGCGCCGCTTCAGCTCGGCGAAGAACGAAGGCCTATCGCTCATGGCGTGGCCTGGGCCTTCATCGCCTTTTCGCCATCGGTGATCATTTTCTGGAAGCGCGGATCGTCACGCAGATTGTCGAAATCGGGGTCGAGGCGGAGCGTCGCAACGGTGATTGGCGGGTAGCCGTAAGAAATACTACGCAGACTCATGTCTTTACTCCGATAGCCCCATCTTCTTCACCAGCGCCGCAAAACGCGGATCGTCGTGCAGGCTGGCGAGCGTCGGGTCGTAGCGCAGGCGCGGCATACCGGTGTCGTGCTGATCGTAGGCACGATCCAGCCATTCGAAGGCCTGGTCCTTTTCACCGCGCCAGGCGTAGATCGTAGCGATCTGAAAGGCCGATCCGGTCGCGTATCTCGTCTTCAGCGCATCCAGTGCCTGGTCCGATTCGTCCGCCTGACCGAGGGTGTATTCGACCATCGCGGTCCCGGTCAATCGGAAGGCCTCATCCGCGGCATGGAAGTGGGCGAGAGCGCGCTCGATATTACCTTGCTTTAAGTCGAGATAGCCGAGGAGATAGTTGGGCCATCTCGTTCCGGGATTGATCTCGAGGGCATGCTGCCAGGCCAAACGCGCCTCGGCGTCCTGGCCGGAGCAAAAAAGGAGCAGGCCGAGGAAGCGCCATGTCTCGACAGACAACGGGTCGATCACGGCCGCCTTGCGCGCCATCGCGATCGCTTCCGTCTGATGTCCGCTAAAGAACAAACTCTGCGAGTAGGAGGAGAGCAATGCGGCATTGTTGGGATCCAGCGCCAGGGCTCGCTTGAAATCCGCCGCGGCACCCTGCCAATCCCAGGCACGACTGTAGCGAAGGTATCCGCGACTGCTGTAGCCCGAGGCCAGGTCCGGAGCCAGTGTGATCGCCTCTTCCACCGTGGCCAACGCTTGCTTGATTCCCTCTGCGCGCTGCGCCGGGCTGCTGACAACTTCCGCCGCCAGGGCCTGTGCGTTCGAGAGCGCCACGTAAGCGTTGGCATAGTCAGGATCGAGCGTGATCGCTTTCTGGAATTCCGCCGCCGCGAGGTAGCTCGTCTGCATGCGGTCTTGCCGCAGAATATTCATCCCGAGGAGATAGTGTTCGTAGGCTTCGGGATTGTTGGTGCGCTGCGTTTTCGGCAGCTGTTGCGTCGGTAACAGCTTCACCTTGAGCGCGGCCACGACTTCACCCGCGATCTCGTCCTGCACCTTGAAGATGTCCGTCATCTGGCGGTCGTAGGTTTGCGACCAGAGATGCGAACTGTCGGAAGCCCGGACCAACTGTGCGGTGATGCGCAAGGTATTGCCGGATTTGCGCACGCTGCCTTCGAGCACATTGGCCACATTCAGCGCCTTGGCGATCGTCGCGACATCGACTTCCTTGCCCTTGAACGAAAACGACGAAGTGCGCGCGATCACGCGCAACTGCGGAATCTGCGCCAACTGGTTGAGCAGTTCTTCGGACAAGCCATCGGAGAAGTAATCCTGCTCCTTGTCTGAACTCATGTTGACGAAGGGCAACACGGCAATCGATTCGCCGTCGGCGGCAGTCGTAGATTCTGGCGAGAGCTGCGCCGGGGAGGTCGACTTGCTCCGCACAATCTGGAAGACCAACAGAGAGGCGGCGAGCAAAGCGACGAAGACAATCATGGCGGCGAACTTCCGGGCGCTCCATTGCGGGATGACCTCGTCAGGCGAAACGTTCTCGGTCCGTTTCATTCCTTCCGGCGTCATTTCGAAAGCCCATGCGATCAAGAGCGCGATCGGAAAACCGAGCAGCGTAACCACGACCACCGCCGTCGTGATGCCATCGGGCAGATGAAGCGCCGGCACCACCGTCGCCGCGACTTGCATGAGCAGCCAACCAACGACCGCATAGGCCACCGCGACCTTATAAACATTGCGCCGCTTCAGTTCGGCGAAAAATTGCGTGGATTCAAAATCGTTTTGCTCGGGCGGAGTTTGCTCCAACTACCAATGCTTGAAAAGCTCCCAACTACTCAACGCGGTCGTTAGGCACCGATCGCATTTGAAATCGAGGAGGTTTTTTAAGTGGCAGTCGGTCAGCGACGGCCGAGCGACCAATGACACGTCATCAAAGGCCGCTCAGGCAGCCACGCGCTGTGGCATCTCGTCGTAAGTGCGTCCGCCGAACAGTCGCCCCGTAAGATCTTTTCGCACGCCGCCCCATTGCTTGAAGAAGAACGGCACCCTCTGCTTTCGGCAGGCGCGAAAGATCTCTCGGGCCCACTCACTTTGCATGGGGCGAGCATGCGGACCGGATTCGCCGCCCACGATCACCCAATGAATCCCGCGCAGATCAAGTTCCGCCAGCGACCCGATGAGCGGTTCGCACGACAGAAAGCGGACGGCGGCGGGCACCTCTCTCAGATCATCGATGCGTCGCAGGACGCGGCTGTCTTCCACACTCGTGCCCATCCAGACATTCCTTGGCCAGGAAAGCTTCGCACTGAGCTGTTGCACCCGGTCGCTCCGCTTCGTCAGCACCTGAAAGGTATGCTGCGGACACTCCTCCATCGTTTGGAAAACGCGGCGAATGAACCAAAGCGGGACGTCGGCATGAAACAAATCGCTCATCGAGTTCACGAAAATCCGCCGAGGTGCCTTCCACGTCCGCGGCAGATCGAGCACATCCTCATGCAGCGTGAGGCGAAACCCGCCCCGGTAGCGCTGATTGCCCATCGCGCGCAGGCGCAGGGCCAGCCGCTCGGCATAACAATTCTTGCAGCCCGCGCTGATCTTCGTGCAACCCGTCACCGGATTCCACGTCGCCTCCGTCCATTCGATGTGTGAATGATCAGCCACTTGCGGCGAAATTATTTTGCTTGTCCCCTAACGGGAAATCCGGTACGTTCCTTTCGAAGCACCGAAAACGCGTATGCGTCGTAGGTGCTGATTTTTTTTACTGCGACGGGTAAAATTTCACCCCGAACTTGTTGTCACCCGCTGCCTTCGTGTTTAGCACCGGTTTCAGCATCTCAATCCACGCTTCGATCCGCGCGGCGTGGATCGTGGCGGGGAGTCTTCGCGGCAGGCAGCCCACATGTTGTGTGACGACCCCGTAGAGAGAGACGATGCAGGCGACCATGTCCGCAAGCTGGATGAAATAAGATTCGCTGGAATCCTTCGGCAGCGGGTCCTCGATCAACTTTTGAATCTCTTGCCGGCGCGGCGTCGGTCCAAATTTCGAGGGGATGAAATTAATCTTCTGCACTCGACGCGTGGTCTTACGCATTTTGCCAACCCGACCCCAATCGGTAATGATCATGAAGCGATTGTGCGGCTCAGGCGCGAGGTCGTTTTCAATCCTCTGCACCGAGAAACTGAGAGCCGTGTCGAGGATATCGACCTCCGCTTTCTGGAAGCGCGGCTTAACGATGACCAAGTTGATGATTTTGAGATTAAGCTGCGCGCAGAGTTGGCAATATAAATCGATGATGTAGGCGCGATCTTCGTCAGAAATATTCCAGTTGAAATACGGATTCTTGTTTAGGATGAACTCACGAGCGTGAAGCTCCTCATGAAAAGGAAAGGGGAAATCACCTGCGAGTTGCTTCTTAAAGGCCTTAATGCGCTCGTAATTTTCCTTCCATACCAGATGATGCTGGTAGACGGCCGTGAGGACGAACAACGGTGATGAAGTCTGTGGGAAGCCGTCGTCTCCCGACTCATCGTAGTAAACGAGAAACATACTTAGTTACGTTACGGTCCTTAAAGAATAGCTTAGCTGGAAACAAGCATACGCGATCGCCACCTTGTAAACGTTGCGTCGCTTCAGCTCGGCGAAGAAATTGCGTGGGTTCATGGCGGTATCGTTCGGCCTACGGTCCACCCTTGCGCGGTGCAATGCCGAGTGCTTTCTCGATCGCGGTCGGGTCGTAGACCTTCCCGCCTTTGATCACAGTGCTGATGTTGTTGATGTCGCGAATATTCTTCGTCGGATCCCCTTCGACCAGAATCATGTCGGCCAGTTTCCCCGCGGCGATGACACCGCGGTCTTTGTTCACACCCATGACGAGCGCCGGCGTCCATGTCGCCATCCGCAACACCTCAGCCGGAGCGATTCCGGCGCGCACATAGAGCTCAAGTTCGTGATGGAGCGTGTAACCAGCCAGTGTGTCAGTCCCCGGGATAATCGTGACACCCGCGTCGTAAAGAGCCTTGAGCAAGCGCAGCATCGCGGGGAAGGCTGCGTGATAAGCGGCTGCCTTGGCGGCGGGGACTTCGAGTGCGCCGCTCAACATCGAGCGCCGGACCTGCGCCGGAAACCGCGGCACAATAGCTTCCAGGCCGGGCGGGACGGCGGTCGGGTTTCCGCAAAAGAGCGCTTCGAAGATGCTCATGGTCGGATCGAGCACGGTGTGATGGCGCTTAAGGAAATTGATGAAGTCACGCACCGGCGGCTTATCCGGCGTGAACTCGTAGGCGTGCTCAGCCACCTTGATGAAGCGATCGCGATTGCGCGTCTCCTTCACTTCCGGATAGAGAAAGTTCAGTTCGATAAAATTCAGATGCTGGATCTCATCCGCGCCGCCTTCGACAAATTGGCGCGCTGACATGAAGGCCGGCACGTGCCCGCTCACCCGCAACCCGTGCGCGTGCGCGCGATCGGCGATGATCGGAACCAGCTCCGGTTTGACGGAAGAATAAATCTTAATCTGGACGTAGCCGTGGTCGGCATACCAATCGACGTCCTTGATCGCCTGCTCGGCGGTGTCGACCCGCATCTTGGTCGGGCCGGCGTACTCCCCGGTGCCGTCGATGATGCCAGCCTTCGAGACACGCGGTCCAAGCTCGCGGCCGTCGTCAAAGCGCGCCACGCGCTGCAAAAAGCTATCGGTATCGTTCGCCATGTCGCGCGCGCTGGTCACGCCGTTGGCCAGATCGAGCGCGCCATCGACATCGCTAAAATGCTGGTGGTTATCCCACAGCCCGGGCATCAGGAACTGGCCGCGCGCGTCGATGATCTCGGCGTCGGCCGATGGCTTCAGGTCGGCGTCCGGGGCAATACGCACGATGCGATCGCCGCGCACAAGAACACTCGTCCCCGGAGTCACGCTCAGGTCGCGCGGATCGAAGAGGCGAGCGTTGCGGATCACGAGGTCGCCTTTCGGAGTGTGGGCAAGTTCGTGCGCGATGCGCTCTGACCAGTTGTCGTCCGTTTTCTGCTGAGCCGTTCGCAGTTGCGCCATCGCCGCTTCGTCTTGAGCCGACACCACCGAGAACCACGACGAGAGGGACGCCGCCGTATTTCCGCCTTGGTCGAGCCAGATCGATTGCGGCGAAAAGCCAAGCCCCGTAATGCGGTACTGCGCTAACTCGCCCTTGCCGGAAGCGACACTTACTTTGCCGGCCTCCTCGATGCTCGCCTCGCCGGCCGGGAGTAATGCCAGTTTGTGATTCGGCGCTTTGAGCAAAGCACGCGCCAGCACTCCAAGGAATTCCGGGGGCGCGTTGATCGGCAGATAGAACGCCTCGCCCGTCACCGCCCGCTCGCCTTTTTCGCTGCGATTTTTCCAGCTCGCTTTGCCATTCTTCATGGCAAAGCGCTCTTCGACCGGCGCTTTCATGTAATCATTGCCGTGGCCTTCGTATTCGGTCGGAATGCCGGCGGCGTTGACTTTCCAGGTGGCAATGATGTGATCGCCGCGGCCGCGATCATTGTAGGAATATTCGACGCGCGTTGTGCCGGTCGAGTCGCTCTGCACGGTCTGCGTGCCAGCCGGATTGCCCTGAATGAATATTTTGTCTGTGCGCTGATCGGCTGACGCGTGCGTCAATCCGGCCAGAGCTACGATGAATGTTATGAATATGCGCATGCCTGTGATCGTTCTCATTTGTGATTTTCTCTTTGCAGCGAACGGGGTGCTTTGTCGGTGGCAAACTGACTGCTACCGGCATTGCGCTAAGTCTCGCGGCCAAGCAGGGCGTAGATTTCCGTCGGCTTTTGCTTCCCTTTGACCGCAACTTCACCGAGTCGCCGGGTGCGGTAACGCCCTTTTGCTCTCTCCAGTGTGAACTGTGAAACAATGATGCGCGTTCCGTATTCAGGTGTCTTGGTCAGTCCTTCCAAACGCGAGGCGAGATTTACCCCGTCGCCGATCACGGTGTAGTTGAGTCGCGTCTGCGATCCCATATTGCCCGCGACCACGACATCGGTGTTAATCCCGATCCCCATGTTGAGCGCGTGACGGCCCTGCGCCTGCCATTCCCGGTTCAATTCATCCAGCGCTTCGGACATTTCCAGGGCCGATTCCATGGCGCAATCGGCATCGTCAGGACCAGCCAGCGGCGCGCCGAACAACGCCATCATGGCGTCGCCTACATATTTGTCGACCACGCCCCGGTGCGCTTCAACGATCGTCGCTCATCCGGGTGAAATAGTGATTGAGAACTCCCAGCATTTCTTGCGCAGAACGCGCCTCACACATGCTGGTGAAGCTGCGCAGATCGGAAAACAGAATGGTGACCTCGCGTTCTTCGCCACCGAGGGTCACGTCTTTGCGCAACAGCTCCGTAGCCACGGCCGGCGAAACGACTTTGCCGAGCAAATCGCGAACCTGATCGCGCTCGGCCAAACCCTCGCTCATGTGGTTAAAGGCGCCGGCGAGCAGACCGATTTCATCCTCTGTTCGCACCTTAATGCGGTGCGAATAATCGCCCGCGCCGATTTTGCGTGTGCCCTCGGCAAGTTGCAAAACCGGTCGGGAAACACTGCGTGCGATCCAAATTCCAAGAGCGACAGAGATAAGCAACCCGGCGAGCGCGAGGAAAAGGTAAGTGCGCTCGAGACGCATATAGGGAGCCAGTTCTTTGTCGAGCGACCTTTCCAGAAGCGCGACGGCCGTCCCGTTTTCTGTCGGGAGCGGGAGCGAGTAACTGACAAAATGTTCTCCACCAAATTGAAGATCGACAATTTGTTTGAGAGGAGGCCGCCGCGCTCGCAAATGCGTCAGCAGCGACTCGCGTTTCTCCCCCTCGAAGGTGGAGGCGAACAGACTCGCCAACTCAGCTGGATCGAAAAATGTGATCTCCAAATCAGAGAAAGCCTGGATTTCACGGGCAAATCGGTCGTCGATAAGAAAGGCGGGGCAGAGCCACGCGATCGGAGCAGGCGCGAGCAGCGGCGTCACCGCCAAGGCGTATAGCTCCTTGTCCAGGATGACGAACGCGTAGGCCGCCCCGTCTGCTTCCGCCTTGTCGGCCAGCTTCGGAAAGGGAAACGGAACAGATCGCCGCTCGGGCTGGCGAGTATCGAAAAGAAGTTGCTTCTCAAGCGACGCGATCAGAATGCGCTCGGCGTTGATCCGGCCGCGCAAACTTTCCAAGGCCGACAAAGTGGTGGCGCGATCCTGATCCGCGCCGGCAAAGGCCTCCAAAAAGGCGTGGTCGCGAGAGAGAATTGCCGCCGTACTCGTGATCTGCTGGCTACGCTCCTCGATCAACTTCTTGAAAACCTGGGCGCCCGCGCGCAGACGCGCGTCGATTTGCGCGAGGGCGTGCTCCCGATTCGCGTGCCGGACAACGAGATAAGTCACGCTTTGCAGGAGCGTCAAAAGCGCGACGAGAGAGAAGAGGAGCCGGCTCCTGAAACTGCGAAATTGAAACCTCAGGGATAACCTCCGTCCGATAGCCCGGGCGCTCTCCTGACGCGAAAGTCCGGTTTCAAATCCAAACTGAAGACCAATTGTTTTGCGTCGCCTTGCCTAACGTCGACCCGTTGCGCCGCTGCATCCGGCCGTCCTTTCAGCAGCGGGTGCCAGACGGCGACCGTGTATTGCCCCGGCGCCAAATCTTTCAAGACGACGCGGCCGTCCCGGCCGGTGATTTGAAAATAGGGCGTCGCAAGGACTGCGACGTAGGCAATCATCCAGTCATGAATGTTACAGCCAAGGGTTACGAATCCCTCCTTGTCGAAAACGACCGGCTTCGCGGGAACACCGGCATAAAGCGGCAACTCGAATCGTTTCGCGGGCGAAAGCGAATAGACGTGATGACGAATGTTGTCCTTGTTTGGAAACATCACCGAGGTGCCGACCTGCACCGCCGTGACGTAAGGAATGAACTGTTTGTTTTGCTGATCAATCACAGCCTTTTTCTCGGCGCGCGCCGCGGTGGCGCTCGACTTCGCATATACGACCGCATCGGAAACTGGCGCGCCCTTTCCATCCTTCACCGTCACGCTCAGCGAACCGGCATCCAGTCCGCTGCACGCAAGGCAGCCGGCGAGAAGAATGATTGTTCGCGCGTTCACGCCTCAATAAACAAAAGCGACTTTCGCTTCGACCAAATGATTGACGTATTCGAGCGGACCGTGGGTCGTGTTGCGAAACTCGTAGTTCACCTGCAGAGAAATGTATTTGCTTAACGTGTAACCGACCGACGCGGAAAACGCGTTCGTCACGCCGCGCAATCGGTAGGCCGTGTAAGGCGGACTGCCGAAACTGTTCACTGACTCGCGGGCCGAACTGAGAGCGACAATGTCGGGTCGCGGCGGGAGCGCATAGGAAATCACTTCACCATTGCGGTAAAGGTATCCCACCGCCACCTGGAGCGACGAAGTTGCATCGAACATTAAACGAATCGCACCGCTGTTTCCGCTCAGGTCCCAGAAAGGGGTTTTTGCCGCGTAGTCGTCAAACGTGTATGCAGCCTCCACCGAAAGCCGTTCGGTAATTCCGAATCCACCTCTGATCCTGAAGTCTGTTGTCGACCCCGCTGCGATCGTCCTCCTTGAAGAACGCGTAGGCGAGGCGATCCTCGACCAAGACCCACGGCGCCAGGCGCCCAAGTCCGAATCGATAACGCAGACTCGCGGTCCCTCCTGGAGCCACGTTGTTGAACGCGTCGAACCGAGCCCAGACCTGTTCGCGCAAGTCGACCCCGAGATTCAAGCGGAGGTCACGAGCGAGTTGAAAGCCGTTGCCGACCCGGAGATTGCTCTGCCAGGCCCAGTCGTTCTTCACGTCCGAGGCGCGATCCGAGTTGGAAAGGTTGCTGTCGTAGAAAGCGCCCGTTTCGGCATCGACGCGCCAGTCGGCCCGCGCGGCGCTTGCCACCATCGCAAGCAACACGGCCAGTCCAGTTGTCCCCACCGCCTTCACAAAGCGCGACATGTTTTCCGGTGCGCAGCCTACCGGTTCCTCCGAACTATTGCGAGACACCAACTCCATTCCATCCGCGACTGGGAGCCTAACGAGTTGCTCGTCTGGAGCGTCGCACACCTGTGCTGTCGCAGCACGATATCGGTGAATTGGCCCAGCCGCTCTTTTTGCTCCTCGATCAGGAGCTTGGAATAACCCACGAGATCGATGAACAAGACATGCCCGATCTCGAACGCGGGCGCCATTCGTGGACTCGGCGCTCACTGGTTGGCGGCGGCTTTCGGCATGACCCCGATCTTTTGCGCGAAGGCGATGAAGCGCGGGTCGTCCTTGTAGGCGCGCAGGAAGGGATCGGTCAGTAACTCCGTCACACCCGCGTCGTGCGT
Source organism: uncultured Verrucomicrobiae bacterium (assembly GCA_963738045.1). Lineage (GTDB taxonomy): Bacteria > Verrucomicrobiota > Verrucomicrobiia > Chthoniobacterales > UBA10450 > Palsa-1392. The sequence continues at coordinate 137,154 of CAVTUX010000001.1, forward strand.
CGTCCAGGCGTGCTCCAGCCACTCGAACATTTTGTCCGGCTCCTTGCGCAGGGCATAGACCTGGCGATCTGGCTGCCGCTTCGTCGGCGTTTTCGTCGATCAGTTTTTTCAGGGCCGCGTCGGCCTCGCCCGGTCGCCGTTGGCAAAGTAGGCCAGCGCCAGTGCATAGGTGCGCCAGAACGGACCGGTTTCCTTTTTCGCCAATTCCACCGCCGCGCCGGGTTTGCCGCGCAGAATCTGAATGATCGCCAGCTGTATGTAGTTCTGGCGGACTGCGGCTGCAGTTCGATGGCCTTGCGCAGCGCCGCCTCGGCCTCGTCGTAGCGGCCGAGCGCGGTGAGATAGGGCGCGAGGTTGAAGTGGGCTCCGACGCTTAACGGATCGAGCGCGATCGCCCGCTGCTCGAGCGCGACGCGCTTCGTCGAGCCGGCCGAGGGTGGACATCAGGATGGCGAGATTCGCCGTCACGCGCGGATTCTGCGGCGCGAGCTCGAGGGCGCGGCGGAATTCCGCTTCCGCGCCGGCGAAATTAAAATTATATCCATCAGGATCACGCCTTGTGCCAGATGCGCATCGGCGAGATTCGGATCTAGACTCGAGCGCGCGCTTCGCCGAGGCGCGCGCTGTCGCGATCAGCTCTTCCCTTTTTTCGGCGCAACACCCCCGTAGCGGATGGCCAATTCTGCGCCGCGAGCGAGAGCTTCGCATAGGCGAGCGCGTAACGCGGGTCGAGCCGGATCGCCTCCTCGTAGTAGCCGATCGCTTTGCGGGTATCGTCGGCGGTGCGCGCTCGATGTAGAAATTTCCCTGCAGGACGGCGTTGTAGGCCTCGACATTCTGATTGGAAGGCGTGGCCGCGGTGGTCAACTGCGCGCCTGGCCGTTAGTGCCGAGGCAGCGCGACCTTGAGCTGCTTCGCCACCGCGCCGGCAATCTCCGATTGCACCGCGAAGATGTCCTTAAGTTCCCGGTCGTAGGTTTCCGACCAGACATTGGCGCCATCGGCCGCTTTTACCAGCGCCACCGCGATGCGCACCCGATCGGCCGATTTGCGCACGCTGCCTTCGAGCAAATAACGGACGCCGAGCTTCTCGCCGATCGTCTTGCTGTTATCCGTCTTGCCTTTGAACTGAAACGACGAGGTGCGCCCGATCACCTTCAGTTCGCTCAAGCGCGAGAGCGAAGAGATGAATTCCTCCGACATGCCGTCGGAGAAATACTCGTTCGCCGGGTCGCCGGTGGAATTGACCAGCGGCAGCACGGCGATCGATTTCTCGGGGACTGGCGGCGCCGCGGTCGCGTGCGGAAGTGCATAAGAATACATCGCGCAGCGATCAGGAGGCGGCGCATCACAGCCATGAGAATGACTCATGCGACGCATTCCCTACGCTTTTGCGGCCTCGTCCGTTGGTGTTCAGACAGCGGCTGCAAGATTTCAGCTTCTTTCTGCAACGCGGCGTTTCCCACTGTTTCGGCGTAGAGATTGACCAGGCCCAGCCGGACGCCGTGCTTTACTTCGCAATCACCCAGGTCGTGCAGCTGCGACTTCCATTGACCATATTGATCAAATCTTCTGCTACATGTTGCGAGAGAAGGATGTGCCCCGCGTCGCCGCAATCCATCACCCGTTGCGCCATGTTGATGCCCGCCCCGGCGATGTCGGCGCGCCCGCTCACGTCGGTCACTTCGCTCACCGGCCCGCTGTGAATGCCCATCCGCACCGGGATCTCCGGATGTTTCTGGAGCGCTTCGGCGATCTCAAGCGCGCATCGCGCCGGTTCTTCTGAACTGTGGCGAAAGACCAGCGCCATCCCATCACCGGTCGGCAGCCGAACGAGTTGTTCGTCGGACGATTCGCGACCTGCCCGGTGGCGAGCACGATCTCGGTCAACTGACTCAGCCGCTCCTTCTGCTCTTCGATCAAAAGCTTCGAATAGCCGACCAGGTCGATGAACAGGACATGCCCGATCTCCAGCCGAAGATTGGGCTCAGGTTCGGGGGCCATGGCGAACTTCCGGCGAGCGCTTCAGCCAGGGATTGGGTCAGCGTCGGGGCGGCGGCGCGCAGCCGTGCGTCCTCGGTCACGAGCGGGATGCCGAGTTGATCTGCCAGAGCGAGGAAACGAGCGTCATACGCCGTCGTGCGATAACGGAGCGCGGCTTCCAAGGCCGCTTCGTGGCTCAAAAAAAATAGGGTTGGAGAAACGCTGTGGCGCGGTTGAGGCAGTCATGCGCCGTGGCTGCGGTGATGTAGCGCAACCGCTGATATGTCGCGAGGATATTGCGAAATCAATCAGCGCCAAAGGCTCGGTCCGCCAGAGGGCGTCGCGCGCAAATAACTCCGCGACCGCTTCGCTCCGCGCGCTCCGCACGTAAAGCGGCGCAATGATATTGGTATCGACCAGGAGCATTGCAAAGGGTCGCGATCAGTCGCGGCCCCACGCGATCGCCGCTTTCATATCTTTAGGGTGGGCGTGAACCCGCTGCGCAGCTTGACCGGCTTGGGAGCTCTGGCCGGCCGCGTTTTGCCAGCGGCCATTCCTTTGCGCAGAAACTCCGCGATCGCGTCCTTGAGTTTTTTATGTTCATGGACGGCGCGAATCTTGACCTGACGCATGAGATCGTCCGGCAAATCGAGCGTCGTTTTCATGCGCCCACATTTCCAGAAGACTGGCTCCTGTCAATTAGGGGTAAATGGAACCGCCGCCAACCGCGGGCAAGAGCGGCAGGATGAGAAGGCCGACGCGATCACGAGCGCGATCGGAAATCCAATCCACGATCACAAACACGACCAGCCTAATGGCCCACTTGGGATATCGAAGAAGGGAAAGACCTGCGTCGCGACCTGAATGAGCAGCCAGCCACGACCGCCACCTTGTAAACATTGCGCCGCTTCAGCTCAGCGAGAAGGTTGCGCGGGTTCATGGGGCCGGCTGGACCGGAGTCGCGGGGGCGGGGCCGACCGACTTCATTATCGCCTGGAAACGTTGATCGCTGCGAATTGGATCGAAAGCCGGGGCCCAGAGCAGCTGGTTAGTGGCAAATATTACTCCTTCCTCATGGGGACTTGCCGCCCATTGCTCCAGACTCTCAAGGGCCTTTTCGTTCGCTCCCAGCATGCTCTACCAAAAAGCATCCGTAAGTTGAAGCAGCGCGTACTGCCCGACCTTACCCTCACGCACCAATTCTAATGCGCTTGCTCGTTGGGATGGATTGGCCACGGCGCGCACGAGCGCGGCAATTATCTCCGGATCCTCGTTCACCTGGGCAGCAGCCGTCCGCGCCTGCTTCTCGGCCTCGGGATAATTTCCCGTGTAGAGAAGAAGATACGCCAGATAGAAACGGGCATAGGCGTAATTCGGGTTCCGGCTGACAACCAATTTCAATTCCGCAATGGCTTCGCCGTATCGATGCAGATAGCCTAGGGTTGCGCCGAGTTGGTAGCGAGGATTTGGCGCGAGGGGATCGAGTGCCACCGCCGCTCGCTCCTGTTTAACGGATTCCTCGAGCTGACCCATGCGCGAGAGCATTTGAGCATACTGATTGAGCGTTTCAGCCGAACCGGGATTGCGTTCCAGCGCCGTCCGATACTCTTTCGTCGCGCCGGCAAAATCGCGCCGGTCGCGCAGGACATTGGCCAGTGCGGCATGCGCTTCGGCCAGTTGCGGATCGATGCTTCGGGCTCGACGCGCCGCCTTCTCGGCCTCGGCAAGGGACGCGTTCCAGGTGCCCAGCTTGTACCACGGGAACAATTCGTATGCCTGGCCGAGACCCGCCCAGGCGGCTGTATCTGGATCAATCGCAATCGCTTCCTGGAAAGACTTTACTGCATCGCTCAGCGCTGACCCGCGCTCGGTGATTCGCGCCAGACCCCTGAGGTAAGATTCATGCGCTTTGGGATTAGTCGTCGCGGGCTTGACCAACGGTTGCTCCGGACCATTGCCCAGCGCTACCTGCATTTGCCCGGCGATGGCCTTCGAGATTTCATCCTCGATCGCAAAGATGCTGGTCAGCTTGCGGTCGTATTTCTCGGACCATCGATGATAGCCGCTGCGGGCATCGATTAACTGTGCGGTAATGCGGACCTCGTCGCCAGCGCGTTGCACGCTACCTTCCAGGACGTAGGCGACGCCCAGCGTCTCACCAACCTGACGCAGATCAACGTTCTTGCCCTTGAACTGGAACGCCGACGTTCGGGCGACCACTTTCAAGTCGGAAAGCTGGGATAGCGCATTCAGGATTTCCTCGGTAATGCCATCGCTAAAATCATCGTTGCCCGCTTTCCCGCTCATGTTGACGAAGGGCAAGACCGCGATCGATTTTGCCGGCAACTCGCCGGAAGACGCATTGCTGCTCGTGCGCGCCGTGAAGCGGCCGAAAGAAGAACAGACCGAGCGAAATCCCGCCGGCAATGACGACAACAAAAATCCAGGCGCGCTTTGCTGGTCGGTGGCCCGACGGTGTGCGATCGGCATCTTCGGTTCGTTTCAGTCCCTCCGGCGTCAATTCGTATGCCCATGCGATCACGAGGGCAATGGGGAATCCGATCACGATCGCGAGCACGACGAGGCGGACGGCCCAGTTCGGAATATCGAAAACAGGAAAAATCTGCGATGCGCCCTCGGCGGACGCCCAGCCGGTGACGGCATACGCGATCGCCACCTTGTAAACGTTGCGCCGTTTCAGCTCAGCGAAAAACGAAGGCCCTTTGCTCATGGCTTGACCTGCGCCTGTGCCTGGGCCGCTTCTCCACCGGCGATCAGTTTTTGGAAACGCGGAACTTGCGCAGCGGATCCCAGACCGGATCGATCCGCAAGGTCGCGACAGAAATCGTCTCGCCACCGGCGGTGGAGAGCAGTGACTCGATGTGAGAAATCGCGGACCGGGTTTCGCCCAGCCGCGCCTCGGTCCGGGCGAGCCGCTCGACGTGGAACGCTCCGACGATGGCATCGCGCGAAAGGGGAAGCGCTTCGACCGCGGCGCGCCCGGCTCTGAGGGCGGCGTCTTTTTGCCGAGCCCGGCATAGACTAATCCAAGGTAGCTATTCGCGTCGGCGACCTCGTTAGGGTGATCGAGCAAGGGAGTAATTGCTTTTCCGCTGCGAGAAAAGCGGCGCGCGCCGCCTCCCGCTCGCCTTTTCTCGCTAGCGCCTCCCCGCGGAGCAGACTGAGGGCGCGAGACTGTGTTCCCAGCGGGTCATGAGCCAGTCGGGCGAATGCGCGATCGTGGCGAGGGCCGCGTCCGGCTGGCGGTGAGCATGGCGAGCCGATAGCGGAGGAGCGAGACCGAACCCTGTGGGTCTGTGTCCGCCGGAATGCCCGCGAGGACGCGCTCGGCTGCTTCGAGACGGCCGGCGAAGATCATGCTGGTGGCGCGCTGCACTTGGGCCTCGACGTCGCCGGGAAAGAGAGCGAGGGAACGCGCATAAGCCGCATCGGCCTCGGCATAGCGACGCAGCGCGACATAGGAATTGGCGATCTCGCGGGGCAGGACGGAATCGCGGGGATCGAGCACGGTGGCCTGCTGCATTTCCGGAACTCCGCGCAAGGGATCGCCCTGGCGGCGGTGGACATAGCCGATCGCCGCGATCACCTCGGCATCGTTAGGCAAGCTCGCGCGTGCGATTCCAAATTCGCGCAAGGCCGCCGGGTAATCGCGATGGCACCAGTAGTGAACATAGCCGAGCGCGAGGTGGGCTTCGGGCAGATCCGGTTGCAAGGCGAGGGCGCGATCGGCGTCGGCGCGCGCGGCGCTCACGATGGCGCTCGCGATTATCCACCCCGTACCAATGCAGATAACTCTCGAGATAGGAGAGTCGCGCATAGGCGAGGGCAAAAGCCGGATCGGCCGCGACGGCGCGGCGGTAATAATTCCGTCGCCGTCTCGCCCACCGAGACGGGATCCTTGGCGGCGCTGGTCTGGAGTTGGTTGAAGAGATACTGGCCTTTCAAAAACAGGTCGTAGGCGCCGGTGTTTTTCGTCGGCACGTTTGCGATCTGAGCCGATTCTGCCGGGAGGAGTCTGGCCTTGAGCGCGTCGGCGACGCTTTGCGCGACTTCGCTTTCGACCGAAAAAATATTCTTCATCTCGCGATCGTAGGTCTCGGCCCAAAGGTGGGTATCACTGCCGGCGTCGATGAGCTGGACATTCACGCGGACCGCGCCAGCGGCGCGTTGCACGCTGCCTTCAAGAATCGTGGCGACGCCGAGCTGTTGCCCGATCTCGCGCAGGTTGTCAGGGTGACTCGCGTAACGCATCGTCGAAGTGCGCGAGATGACTTTGAGGGCGCTGATCTTGGCCAGACGGGTGAGGATTTCGTCCTGGATGCCTTCGACGAAGTAAGCGTTCTCCTTTTCGGCGCTCAGGTTCTCGAAGGGGAGGACGGCGATCGATTTCTCCGGGATCGGGCCGAGGTCGCAGGCACGACAGTTACGGCCTAACGATCGGCTCTCGCGCAGCACCGGCAAAACCTCCAGAGGAATCCGCCGCCAATCGCCAGCAGGAGCGCAAGAATCAGCAGCTCGGTCCCGGTCACACGCTGCGCGCCGCGTTCCCCGTGATACCAGGCCAGGACCAACGTGACGAAGAGGCCGACATGGCCGCGATGATGACGAAGCGCATGGTTTGTTCGGGCCAGCCAAATCGTTGCGCGACGATGTCGATGCCCTGAAGGAGCGCGAACGCCGCTGCGACATAGGCCACCGCCCATTGCACCAGCTTGCGCTCTTTCAGGCGTTGCAGGAATTCGTTCATAGCGCGGCGTCTTCTTTCTGTCCGCCGTTGTTTTCAGCAATGCCTGGAATCGCGGGTCCTTGCGCAACGGGTCCCATGTCGGGTCCAGTTTGAGTTCGCCATAAGTTATACCGCCGGGAGTTTTGACGGAGCTGGCGAGTTGTTCCAGGGCGAGATCCCTTTCGCCCACCCAGAGATAGATGAGAGCGAGGTTAGTGACGTAGATCGGTCCTTCCCAGGAATCCTTGGAAATGGGCAGTAACTCACAAGCCCGCTTGCCTTCGGTGATCGCGTCGGCTTTGCGACCGAGGCCGGCATCGATCATCCCAAGCAGGCTCCAGGCCGGCGCATAATCCGGTTGTTCCTGCACCGTCTTAGCCGCGATTGTCCGGGCCGCAGTAAATGCGCGCTCGGCTTCCTTCGCGTCGCCGAAGGTTCGGGCGACCAGCCCGACAAACCAATCTCGCGGCATGAGAAAGTTTGTGTTTTCAAAGATGGAACCTTCCGCCGGTATGTAAGTGAGTGCTTTCGCCGCCGCCACGGGATCACGCTTCGCCAGCGCGTAAATCACGAAACTCTGCGACGCATCGGCGGTCGCTTCCGCTCCCTCCTTTTCAAAAACGTCCAACTGGGTGCGCAAAGGCTCAAGGTCGCCTCGCTCGAAATACGGGGTCATGGCGAGTTGCATTCGGGCAAAGTAGTCTTTGGGACTTAATTCAATCGCTCTCTGCAGGAGCCTGGTTGCCTCGGCCGCATGGCCCACACCTCCCAGGGTAAAGGCGGCTTCCTCGAGGATAAGAAAATTGCGCGGATCAAGCTCGACTGCCCGATTCATGTTCCTGATCGCATCGTCCCAACGCGACTGTCTTCGATCGATCACGCCGAGATAGAGATAAAGTCTCGAGGAGTTAGGCAGACTTTTCCGGGCCAGCTCGAACTCGGCCAGCGCCTGGTCGTAATCGCGGAAACCGTGGTAGGCATAGACCCCTTTTTGCAGGTGCACTTCGCCTGCATCCGGCTGGATGCGCTCCGCCTCTTGCAAAGCCTTGTGGGATTCTTCCAGGCGCGCCGGAGTGTGATCAAATCCGAACCAGTAGAGGTCGCTGTGGATCTCACTGAGCAGGCATTGCGCAAGGAGGAAGTTCGGGTCGCGGCGCAACGCTTCTTCGAGAAGGCTCACTCCCTGGAGCAGGTAGCCCTTGGCGCCGGGATCGTTCGACATGTCGTCGAATGCGGCAGCCCGGACGTAGAGATCGTTCGCGATCACGTCATTGGTTGGCGCCTTCGCGATCGCGGCTTTCTCCCCCGGGGACAGTTGCGCCTGCAACTGGTCGGCGATGGCCTGCGCGATCTCGCTTTGAATCGCGAAAACATCCGTCAGCGGCCGATCGTAATTCTCGGCCCACTCGTGCGCATCCGTGCGGGCGTTGATCAACTGCGTATTGACGCGGACTTTGTCCGCCGCGCGCTGCACGGTTCCTTCGAGGACGTGGGCGACGCCGAGTTGTTGCCCGATCTCACGGAGGTTGCGCGCCGCCGTGTCCCGATACTGCATCACGCTCGTGCGGCTGATCACTTTTAGGTCCGCGATCTTGGCCAGGTCAGTGAGGATCTCGTCCTGCACGCCATCGGCGAAGTAGGCGTTCTGATTTTTCATCACTCAGATTCTCGAAGGGAAGAACTGCGATCGACTTTTCCGGGATCGACGCCGGGGAGACAACCGGTGTCGCGGCCAGAGCAGGCGCGGCAGCGGACGTAACGCCCCGTGCGTGCGAAGCACCGGCGAAGTGCCAGACGAAGCCGCCGCCAATTGCCAGCAGGAGCGCCGCAGCGATACCGGTCCAACGGATCCGGTTCCGGTGCTGCTTAAGCGCTTTGAGCCTTTTCGGGAGCTGCGGATTGCCCACACCATCCCCGCAGAGATTGACCACCTCCAGCCGCACGCCGTGTTTCACTTCGCATTCGCCGAGGTCGTGCAGGCGCGGCTTTCCAATGGCCGTATTGCTCCAAATCTTCCGCCACACGTTTGGAGAGCAGAATGTGACCGGCATCGCCGCAATCCATGACCCGCTGCGCCATGTTAATGCCCGCGCCGGCAATGTTGGTCCGCCCGCTCACATCGGCCACTTCGCTTACTGGCCCGCTGTGAATGCCCATGCGGACGAGGACTTCCGGGTGCGCCTTGAGCGCTTCGGCAATTTCGAGCGCGCAGCGCGCCGGCTCCTCCGAGCTGTTGCGAAAGACCAGCGCCATCCCGTCGCCGGTCGGTAGCCTGACGAGTTGCTCGTTGGTCGACTCACGAACCTGCGCTGTCGCGAGCACGATCTCGGTGAGCTGACGCAATCGCTCCTTCTGCTCTTCGATCAACAGCTTTGAATAGCCAACCAGGTCGATAAACAGGACGTGACCGATCTCGAGGCGCAGATTGCTTTCAGGTTCAGCCGCCATATTTCTTCTAGTTCACGGCCAGCCCCGCCTTGCGCAGGCCTTCAAGCATGTGCTCCACCGTCTCGGCGTCATGCCACTTGGCGTATTCCCGGCGCGCCGCGGTGGCGAAGTCAGGACGAAGGATGAGCAATTCCCGTAGCTCTTTCTTCGCCGCATCGTGCCGACCGAGCTGGCCGAGCGCCGTCGCCCGCGCCGCATAGGCGTAGAAGTAATTGGGCATGTTGATGCGAACCGCGCACTCAAACGCCTCCGCGTAATTGCCCTCCGCATAAGCCTTCGTGAACGCGGCCCAGCGGAACAAGGCCGAATGATTCGGATTGAGCTGCATGGCCGCTTCCACCATCTGACAACCCCTCTCTAGCTCGCCGGAGCAATTGAAGAGCACGCCGAGAATGCCCATGATTGATCCATCCATCGGATTCAGTGCCAGGGCCTTTTCTGCCTCGGCCCGGAAGGAAGCCATCTCTTTGCGAAGAAAGTAAACGAAGGCCAGCGCGTAGTGGCCGAGGGCATGAGTGGCGGCGAGCTGCACCGCGCGCTCCGCCGCGGTCAGGGCGCGGTCGAGAGGATTCGGTTCGGGATTGAAGTCGTCTGCGAACTCGACGCTATACATGATGGAGAGCATCGCCCAGCAGTCGGCATGGTCTGGTGCCTCGCGCACGGCGCGCTCCAGAATGCGCCTAACGACTGCGTGTTCCTCGGGGGTCACCCGCTCGAAATAGGTAAAGGCACGGAGCGCGGCTTCATGCGGCGTTAGGGCGTCTTCACTCTTGCTGCGCAGCGTTTCGCTCATCCGGCGAGTCAGGACGCCGTTCTGATCCGCCACCGTTGAGACGATGCGAGGGACCAAATCATCCTGCAGCGCAAAGAGGTCTTCCGGCGAAAAGGAGCGTTCGTAGTTCTCCGCCCAGAGGTGCGAACCCGACGTGGTGTCGACCACCTGCACAGCAACCCGCAGCCTCGGCCCCGCCTGCCGCACGCTACCTTCCATGACGTAGCGGGCGCCTAACTCTTTGCCGGCGGAACGAACGTCAACCGACTCCTGGGCGTAACGTGAGGTCGCACCGCGCGCGATGACCTCGAGATAAGAGAAGCGTGACAAGCCGGTCACGATCTCCTCGGTCAACCCTTCGGCCAATGCGGCGAGGTCGGCATTGCCGCCACTGTATTTAAACGGCAGCACCGCGACCCAGAATCCTTCTTCGGCACGAACCGCGCCTGAGTTGAGCGGGAAAGAACCGGTGCGACCGGCCGCCGAGGCTTGCGCTCCCTCCTTCGGAGCAATCTCCAGCCCAGCTTTGCGCAACCCATCCATCAACTGCTCCACCAAATCCGTCTCGATCCATCTCCCATGTAACTCACGCGCGACTTCAGCGTAGTTCGGTTTCAGCGCGAGCATATCCCGGAGCGCCTTGTGCGCTTCCTCCATCCGGCCGAGTTGCGCGTAGCAAATGGCCAAGACCGCATGCGTGTAGTAGTTCTGGGGAGCGTTGAGGCGGAGCGCTACATCCAGCGCTTTGCGGTAGTCTTTCTGTCGGTAGGCATCGTGCCACGCGGGGTAGCGATACCATCCCGGGTGATTGGGATTGAGTTGGCAACCTCTATCCGATAGAGCACACCCGCGCTCCCAATCTCCGGCGTAGGCAATGAGCATACCCATGAAGGCGGCCGTGGCTCCGTCCATGAGGTTGAGTGAAACCGCCCGTTCCGCCGCAACTCGGAAATCCGGAATCGCTCGCTTGAAGAAGAGAGCCTGGGCCAGCGCGTAGTAAGGCAGAGAATGCAGGGGCGCGGCTTCGACCGCTTTCCGTGCGGCTCGCAGTGACCGGTCGAGGGAATCCGACTCTGCATTGTCCCAGTGCCCGTACTCGTTGGCGTACATCAACGACAGCATGGCCCAACACTCCGCATTACCGGGGGCCCGTTGCACGGCCCGTTCCAGACAGGTCCGCACTTCGGCAAGGTCCTCGGGAGTGAAGCGCTCGTTGTAACCGAAGCTGCGCAGCAACGCTTCGTAGGGGCTCATTTGATCGGCTGCCTTCAGCCGCACCACTTCGCTCATACTGCGCGGCAAAACACCATGCATGTCGGCGACCGTGGAGACAATGCGCGGGACTAGATCGTCCTGCAGCGAGAAGATTTCTTCCGGGACGAAGGCGCGATCGTAGGTCTCTGCCCAAAGGTGTGCACCGGAAGCGGTGTCGATCAGTTGCACCGCAACGCGTAGCCTGGCTCCAGCCTGCCGCAGACTTCCTTCCATGACATAGCGGGCGCCGAGTTCTTTCCCGGCCGAGCGCACATCCACGGCTTGGTTGGCATAGCGACCGGTGGAGCCGAGCGCGATGACGCGCAGATACGAGAAGTGGGAAAGTCCGGTGACGATTTCCTCCGTCATTCCCTCGGCCAGGGCCGCGAGATCGGAGTTGCTACCGCTATGCTTAAACGGCAGCACCGCGACCCAGAAGCCCTCGTCCGTCCGGACCGCGCCCGCTTTCGGGCCAGACTTTGCGCGATCTGCTCTCGCCGTGACCTTCCCGCTCCGACTGGGCGAGTCGGAAGATTCATCGCTCGGGGATCGAAAGCCCTGCTTTGCGCAGCCCTTGCAGGATCGGCTCCATCAGGCCGCTCGCGAAATGCCAGGTACCAACGTTGGAGCGCGCATGCGCGGCAAACTCCGGATCGAGCGCCAACAAATCCCGAACCGCGGCCGCGGCTTCGGCGCGTCGGCCGAGGTGACCACAGGCCGACGCCATGACGAGGTAGGGCCAGAAGAGTCCGGGTACGTCGACCCGGTTAGCGCACTCGAGGGCCTCCTCGTATTCGCCCTTGTGAAAGTGATCCCAGAGCGGAGCAAAATGCATCCACCCGGCATGATTGGGATTCAACTCCATCGCTCGCCTAACGATGACGGTGCCGCGCTCGAACTCACCGGTGTGGACAATTTCCAGTCCCAGAATCCCGAGCGCGTCGGTGTTAAGCGGATTGAGGGCCATCGCGCGCTCGGCTGCGGGACCGAACGCGGCGAGGTCCTGGCGAAAGAAGTGGGTCTGCGCCAGCGCCACCATCGCGAATTGGTTCGCCCGATCCAGTTCGACGCCACGCCGCGCCGCTGCCAAAGCGCGATCGAGCGACTTCCCATCGTCGCCGGGGAAGCCAAACGCGTATTCGTCGACGTAGACCTGTGCCAGACAAGCCCACAAGTCGGAAGGCCGATTGCCCGACTTCGCCGCGCTTCCAGCCGGCTTCGGAGCGCGCCATGAGAGGCCGGTGTGATCTGTTCCCGATACGCGAAATACTGGAACTGCCACTCCGCCGGGGTGAAGTCGGCGTCGTCTTTCTGGTCGCTGGCCTCTCTCATCGAGTGAACCAGCACGCCGTAGCTGTCGGCCACGGTCGCGACGATGCGCGCGGCGATGTCTTCCTGGGCGTCAAAGATTGTCAGCGCGTGCAGGTCCCGATTATAAGTCTCGGCCCAAAGCTGCGTCCCGGCTCGTGTGTCGACCAACTGCGCGATCACCCGAATGCTCGAGCCTCCTTTGCGTATGCTCCCTTTCAGGACGTAGCGCGCGTCCGAGGCGCCGGCCACGACCGAGAGATAGCCAAACCGCGAAAGACCGGTGGTCACATCCTCGACCAGACCTTCGGCGAACGATTCCGTCTCGGCATCACCAGCGCTCTTGAATGGAAGAACGGCGATCCTGAGTTCCTCTTCACGCCGGGAGACAATCGGCGCGGCGTTTTTCTCTTCGAGCTGACGAAATTTCTCCGGTAGCTGAGCGTTTCCCATTTCGTTGGTATAAAAATTGAAGAGATGAATGCGCACCGCGTGCTTCACTTCGCATTCGCCTAACGAATGCAGGTGCGGCGCCCATTGCCGGTAGGACTCCAAATCCTCCGCCACCCGCTTCGAGAGCAGGATATGTCCGGCATCGCCGCAATCCATCACCCGCTGCGCCATGTTAATCCCGGCCCCGGCGATGTTGTTCCGCCCGCTCACGTCGGTCACGTCGCTCACCGGGCCGCTGTGAATCCCCATCCGCACCGAAATCTCCGGGTGTTTCTTGAGCGCCTCCGCAATCTCCAGCGCGCAGCGCGCCGGTTCCTCCGAACTGTTGCGAAAGACCAGTGCCATGCCATCGCCCGTCGGCAGCCTAACGAGTTGCTCGTTGGTTGACTTCGCCACCTGCGAAGTCGCCAGCACGATCTCGGTAAGCTGACGCAACCGCTCCTTTTGCTCTTCGATCAAGAGCTTGGAATAGCCCACCAGATCGATGAACAAGACATGCCCGATCTCGAGCCGAAGATTGTTCTCAGATTCAGGCGCCATGGAATTCGTTCATTTTGATGTCGCCGCTGCTTTTGCGAACTCACGCGCTGGCACAATCTTCTCCGCCAGCGCCGCGAAACGCGGATCACCCCGCAGCGGATCGAGCAACGGATCGATCCGGAGGTAGCTCAACTCATCGCCGCTGCGGTCGGCATAGCCTTGTTCCAGCGCGCCCATTGCGTGCTCGCGATCACCCAGGCCGACGTAAACGATCACAAGCCAAAAGGGATCGACATAGCGGCGCGCACTCTCCGCCTGGAGCTGCCGGAGAAATTTTGTCGCCTCAACCCGGCGGCCAATTTTCCCGTAGAGATGACCCAGCATGGCCGGCGCCGCGATGTCTTCGCCTAACGACAGCGCTTTTTCATACTCGGAGATGGCGTCCGCAGTTTTCCCCTCGAACTCAAGGGCCATCCCTGAACGTCCGGTGGGCGTAGGCGAAACCGGCGTTCAACTCAATCGTCCGGTGCAACTGCGCGATCGCGTCGTCCAAACGGTGAGCATGAATGAGAGCCCGCCCCAGGTTGGTATTGATGATGAGCGACAGCGGATCCAGCGCTACGGCGCGCTGCATCTGCGCGACCTCACCCGCGATGTTGCCCAGGCTTCCCATGTTCATGCCCGACCAATGCCGGGCCGTGGCATCGTTCGGGTTTAACTGGATTGCCCGGTCGAAGGCCAGAGTCGCGCCGACATAGTCGAATTCATAGCTGGCCCGCAGTTCCCCGAGAGCTGCATGCGCGTCGGAGCAAGTCTCGTCCAAGGCGAGCGCTTTTTTGATCGCTTCCTCAGCCGGTGGTCCGCAATCTTTAGGCGCGGCTGCATTCTGGGAGGGCAACAGGATCCAGGCCTGGGCGAGCGCCGCATAGGCGAGTGCGTAGCCGGGATCTTTCGTGATCGCGCCTTGGAAAAACTCGATCGATTTCCGCAGGTCAGCCCCGGTCCTCTTGTTCCAGAAAAAACGGCCCTTCAGATAAAGCTCATAGGCGTCGGGATTCGATGTCGGCTTTTTCGCGAGCTGGATCTTCTCCGAGCCGGTCAGCTTCACTCGCAACGTGTCGGCAACGGTTTTTGCGATCTCGCTTTCGACCGCGAAAATATCGGTCAATTTTCGATCGTATGTGTCGGCCCACAGGTGCGCGTCGGTCGCGGCCTTGATGAGCTGGACATTGACCCGCACCTGGTCGTTCGCTTTCTGCACGCTGCCCTCCAAAATGTGCGCCACCCCGAGTTGCTTGGCGATTTCGGGAAGGTTCTCGGGCGAACTTTTGAAATGCTGCGTCGAAGTGCGCGAGATCACTTTGAGGTCTGCAATTTTTGCCAGCCGGGTCAGGATTTCATCCTGCACGCCCTCCGCGAAATAGGCGTTCGCCTTGTCTTCGCTCAGGTTCTCGAAGGGCAGAACCGCGATCGACTTGGCGCTCACGCCGGATGGCGATTCGTTAGGGGCGGCCGCGCGCCGGGGTGCGAGGACGAACTTGTCGACCGCGAAATAGCCCAGCGCGAGCACGAGCACGGCGATGATCAGGCGATTCATGCGGTGCGCGGTCTGCGGCGCAATCGATTCCTCGGGTTTCACGTCTTCGTCGCGCTTCAATCCGTGTGGCGTCAGCTCGAAGACCCAGGAGAAGATGAGCGCAGGCACGAGCCCGACCGCGAGCACGCCGACCAGCGTCTTCATGACCCAGGCCGGCGCATCGAAGACCGGCAACAGCGTCCCCGCCACCTGCACGAGCAGCCACGCGCCGACCAGATAGAGCCCGGCCATGCGGACGACGTTGCGGCGCTTTAGCTCGCTGAAGAAGTTGGGCGGGTTCATGAGCCTTTACTGGTAAATCGTCTTCGGCTCCGGGCCTTCGACGAGCGCTTTGAAACGTGGATGGGAGCGTAATGGATCCCAGGTGGGATCGAGGCGCAGGGCGGCCTGGGTGAGCGGAAAGGCGCCATAGGGAGTGGTGAGCAGCCGCTCGATGCGCGTGATTGCGCGATCACTTTCGCCCACCTGCGCCTCGACGCCGGCGAGGGCTTCTTCCATGCCCGGGCCAAAGACCGGATCTTCCGAGACTGGCAAGAGCGAGACGGCCCGCTCGGCCTCGCGTAATGCGGCCTCCTTATTTCCAAGCCCCGCTTCGGTGAAGGCAAGATTGGCCGCCAAGAATGGACTTTCCGGTTGCTGCTGCCGAAGCGCTTCAAATCCTGCTTTGGCTGCGAGATACGCTTGCTTCGCTCCTTCTTTATTTCCGCCTGATGACAGGGCATCGCCGAGAAGCACCTGGGAGTTTGCAACCTCTGCCGACGACTCCGATTTCTCTTTTGTGATCTGGGCTTGCATCAGCCGGGCGGCTTCGTCGGAACGCCGTTCCCAGAGCAATTGCAAGAATCGAAGCCCATCAGACTGTCCACCGGCAGAGCCCGGCGGGAGTCGCTCCAGAACTGCGCGAGCGGCCGGCAAGTCACCGGTCGTTTGTAACTGCTTCACTTTTGTGACCAACACTTCCGGATCGTCGGGACTGATCGCGAGGGCCCGTGCGATCATGTCGGCGGTAGAGGCGTATTGCCGCAGCATGGAAAAAGTCCAGGCACGGTCCATAAAGAGACTGAGGTCCCGCGGGTTTAATTGCGCGGCTTGTTCGTAAAGGTGCACACTGTCGTCCCAGCGGCTTTGCCGGCGCGCGATGCGCGCGAGCGCTTCCAGAACCTCGCTATTGCTCGGCATTTCTTGCTGAAATTTTTCGAAAAGGAGCCGGGCGCCTTCATAATCGCGCTCGATGTGATAGCGATAGTAGGCATTCGCCAGGAGCGTTTCCGGAGATGAAGGATGGAGACGCGTGGCCTTCTCGGCTGCGGAACGCGCGGCTTCTTTCCGGGCTGCGCTCGTATCGAATTGGAGGAAATAAATACTCGCATTGGCCCGTGACAGTGCCGCCCAGGCTTGGGAAAACTGCGGATCCAATCGCACCGCTTCGGTATAGGCGTCGACTGCCTTCCTTTCATTCTCCTCGGTTTGTCCCGGCCGCGAAAAGAGATCGAGTCCGCGCAGATAGGCGTCGTAGGCGGCGAGATTGCCGGTCGGTTTCTCTGCCACGGCTTTGCGCTCGGCTCCGCTCAACGTCGCCCGCAAAGATTCCGCGATACGCGTCGCCAGCTCGCTTTGCACCGCGAAGATGTCCGTCAGGTTGCGGTCGTAGAGCTCGGCCCAAAGGTGCTCGTCCTTCTCTGCCGCGATCAATTGCACATTGATCCGGACCCGGTCGCCTACTTTCTGTACGCTACCCTCGACGAGGTTCGCCACGCCCAATTGCCGTGCGATCTCGGCCACGTTCTCGGCTTTGCTCCGATAGCGCTCGGTCGAGCTGCGCGAGATGACCTTCAGCTCGCCGATCTTCGCCAGGCGCGTGATGATTTCATCCTGCATGCCATCGGCGAAATAAGCGTTGGCTTTGTCTTCGCTCAGGTTTTCGAAGGGCAGGACCGCGAGCGAGCGTTCCGTCGACCTGCTTTGTTGGCTAGGCGCGGTGTAGCGCCCGGCGAAGAAGAGCGCGACCGAGAGGAGCGCGCCGACCACGGCGATGTAAATCCACGTCCGACCTCCGGCTGGTGCCGGCTTTGCTTCGTCAGAATCGGTTCGCCTCAAACCTTCCGGCGTGAGGTCAAACGCCCAGGCGAGAACAAGCGCGACCGGGAAACCAAGGCAAAGGAGCAGAATGATCGTGCGCACGATCCAGTTCGGAATCTCGAAGAACGGGAATGTCTGGGTCGCGACCTGGATGAGCAGCCAGGCCACCACGACATAGGCGACCGCGACCTTGTAGACGCTGCGGCGCGTCAGTTCGGTGAAGAAAGAAGGCTGGTCGCTCATGATTTTCTCCGAGCTGTCACTCAGGTCAGAACCTTCCTCACGAACTCCGGCCAGGGCCACGCCTGCACTCCGGGCGCCACGGCACGTGAGGCCACAGCCGCCCGCGCTGGACGATGCACCAACGCTTGCTCCACCCTTCCCTTCCTGCCGGGACGTTTCTTCCAGGTGGCCGCGAGCCGCTGCATCGAAGCCGCGTCGTTAGGCGAAACGGTCCGGGCCGCCTTCGCTTCGACCAGACGCAGGGTGCCGTTTTTGCCCGGCACGACGAAATCCACTTCCAAGCCTTGCTGGTCGCGAAAATAATAGAGCTCGCGACGGCGGCCCGCATTCAACTGGGCCTTCGCTATTTCACCCGCGACGAATCCCTCGAACAACGCGCCCAGAAAGGGAGATTTCTCCAACTCCGCCGCCGTCTCGATGCCAAGGAGATGACAGGCCAGACCGGAATCGGCCACATAGACCTTCGGCGACTTGATCAGCCGTTTGCCGAGATTATCGAAATAAGGCGGAACGAGAAAAATCTGCGCTGTCGCTTCGAGAATATCCAGCCAGCGGCTCACGCCCGGCACGCTCAGGCCGAGCGGCGCGGCCAGGTCCGACTTGTTCAGCACCTGCCCGTGCCGACTGGCGACGAGCGCGAAAAATCGGCGAAACCGGGCCGGCTCCTGCACGGCGCTGATCGAGCGCACGTCGCGTTCCAGGTAGGTCTGGAGATAGGAACTAAACCAGAGCGCCGCTGCGGCCGGACGCGCCAGGACCTCGGGGAATCCACCGCGCAGCAGGCTCACTTTCGACGTCTCACGCGCGGACATGGGCAGCAATTGCAGGACGGCAGCGCGCCCCGCCATCGACTCGGTGACGTTGCGCATCAGTCCCGCCTCCTGCGACCCAGTGAGAAACCATCGGCCCATCCGCCGCGGGACGCCGTCGATGCGGGCGCGGACGAAGTTGAACACTTCGGGCACATTTTGAATCTCGTCGAGGATGACCGGCAGGCGCACGCCATCGAGAAAGCCCTGCGGGTCGTGGCGAAACCGGCCGACCACGTCCGGATCTTCAAAGAGATAATAACTCGCCTCGGGGAAGAGGCGCCGGAGCAGATACGTTTTCCCGGCACGCCGCGGGCCGGTCAGGACGAGGGCGGGAAAACTCCGCGCCGCGGTCGTGATGGGTTTGGCCAGGTCCCGTTGCAGGTAGCGCATGGTTTGAGTTTTTTAATCTGCCAGTTTAAAAAACTCAAACACATTCCCAGCCACCTGCACAAGCAACCACGCGCCGGCCAGAGAAAGCCCGGCCATGCGGACAACGTTGCGGCGCCTGAGTTCGGTGAAGAAGTTCATCGCATTCCCCTGGCTCTTCGGCGGCGCGTGGCGGCGTTGACTTATTGCCATATCGAGGATATGGCTTTCCATATAAAGACCACTCTGAACATCGACGATACCGTGATGGCACGCCTGCGCCGGGAAGCGGCCCGGCGCCAGCGGACCATGTCCGAGCTGGTCGAAGCCGGGCTTCGCCTGCTCTTTCAATCCGGGAGTTCCGGGCCAGCGCCAAAGCTGCCGGCCTTGCCCAGACTGCGCAGCGGCGGTCACCGTGTGGACGTGGCCGATCGAGACGCGCTTCTCCAGGCGATGGACGAGGGCTAGATGTTCGTGGTCGATACCAACGTGCTGAACTACGCCGCCGATCAGGACTCGGAGTTTCACTCGCGCTGCCGGGCCCTGCTTGACCAGTGGCGCCGGCAAAGCTCGCCCTGGTATCTGACCTGGAGTATCTGCTACGAGTTCCTGCGCGTGAGCACGCATCCGAAGGTATTCTGCAAACCGTGGTCGCTCTCCAGTGCGTGGCAGTTTCTGGATGCCGTCCTAGCCGCGCCGACCGCGTGGGTACTGCTCGCCGGCGATCGGCACGCCGAAGTCTGAGCGAAACTCTGGCCGAGTTTCCGCACTTGCGCGGCAACATCCTGCACGATGCCAGCACGGCGGTGCTGATGCGCGAACACGGCATCCAGCGCATCATTACCCGCGACAGTGACTTTCACCGCTTCTCCTTCGTCCGAGTGGTCGACCCGCTCGCGACTTGACTGGATGTCATGTTTGTCGCATGCGGCGCTTGAATTCGGTGAGGAGTTTCATCTAGGACGCGCCGACAATTCTCGAATCGATACGCTCTTAAGGTTTCTCAGCGTGACACAACCGGCTCTGGCTGGTAAATGCTCGCGGGGCAACCAGCGAGATCGCTACACACCTTAGAGCAGTCGGACGGCAGTGAGCGCGATGTTGCCGGCGAAGCAGACGTCAACGTCGCGCCCGGAGTGCGGTGCCGCAGGTTGTAATCGCCGGCAAAATAAAGGCCGCTTTCTTCCTCGTGCCGGTAGTTGAGCGGAAGCGGTTTTGGATCGAGCGGACAGCAGACGACTTCCGGATCGGGCGCCTCGAGCGGGAGCAGGGGCAGGTTGACGTTGTAGAAAACTCCCGGCTCGACCGGTTTCGCCAGAAGATCCGCCAGCACCGGTGTGATCCAGCGCTGCGCCCGCGCCCAATCGAATTCGACCCCGCTCTTGCGGTAGAGCGAGAAAGCGATCCCCGGCCAGCCGTGCAGAAGCGCCTTCGCGCACCGCCGCGACCGTGCCCGAGTAGTAAATATCCGCGCCGAGGTTCGCGCCGTGATTGATCCCGCTCAGAATCCACTTTCGGCCTCCGGCACCAGATGGAGTAGACCGAGCCGCGTGCAATCGGCCGGCGTGCCGTGAATGGCAAAACGCTGCTCGCCGCGTGGCTCGATCCGGACACCTTCGCAGCCAGGTAACCGCGTGGCTCACGCCCGATTGCGGATCGGCCGGCGCGACCACGACCGGTTCGCCCAGAGTGCCCGCGGCACCGATGAGCGCCGCGAGGCCCGGGGCATCGATTCCGTCGTCGTTCGTGACCAGAAATTTCATGAGCGCAGGTTACAGGCGCGATGTAGGGCGCGCCATCCTGGCCGCCCAGGGTATGTCGGGATTCATGTCAGGCGGCCAGGATGGCGCGCCCTACATCAGCGGCATCCCCAATCACTTCGGATCCTTCGGCGCGAGATCGGCGACGATCTTCTCGAAGCGCGGATCGCCCCGGAGCGAGTCCCAGACGGGATCGAGACGCAAGATCCCATAGTTCACCTCGCTCGGGATCTTGCTCAGGATCGATAATTGTTCGAGCGCCTGATCCTTCTCGCCGCACCAGGCATAGGTAACGGCCAGATGCATCAAGATATCCGCACCGGTAATGGCATCTTGAGCCACAGGAAGCAATTGGCTCGCGCGTCGACCTTCTGCCACAGCTTCCTCCTTGTTTCCGAGCGCGGCGTCGATCATAGCCAAAACGGAAAGAGGTTGGGGAAATTCGCCTCGTTCACTCAACGTCCTGGCGACCTCGGCGCGCGCGGCCGTGAACGCTTCGTGGGCCGCAGCACCGTCTCCCTTCGCCTGCGCAATCAATCCGGCATACCACGTCCGCGGGAAACTGAACGCGCCCTCGAGCCCGCCTGTCTCCGCCATCCCGGCAATTGCGCGATCGGCGGCGGCGAAATCGCGTTCATACAACGCGAGTTGGATCGATTCCACCGCCAGATCGTGACTGATTTGCGGGTTCTCGCGAATCATCGCGTCCAAAGCCGCGCGCTCCGGCTTGGTGTCGGCGCGCGCGAAGAGATCGACCTGGGCGAGATTGATGCGCGCACCGGGATCGTCGGGGGCCACGGCCAGAGCGCGCTCCATGTAGACGCGCATCTCATCAAAGCGGCGCAGCTTTTCATAACTGAAGGACAACTGTTGCAGGAAATAAAAGTTGCGCGGATCCAGCTCGAGAGCGCGGCGCAGATTGCGCTCGGATTCCTCCCATCGGCCCTGACGCCGATCCATATAGCCGGCAAGCTCGTAGACGAACGACTCGTTTGGGAGGGCCTGTTGAGCGAGGGCGAGTTCGCGGCGAGCATCATCGTAATCGAGCTGGCAATAGCGGAGAAAGGCCGCGGCGAGATGGGTCTCGCCAGCGTCGGGCTGGAGGCGCTGCGCGTTCTGCAACGCCGTTTCTGCCAAGCGCAGCCGCGCCGGCGTGTGGTCCATGCCCAAGAGGTAAAGCTCGCTGTGCACCCGGACGAGGGCGCAATAGGCGCGCAGAAAGTTCGGATCACGCTTCGTCGCCTCATCGAGCAGCCCGATGGCCTGCAATCTTTTCTCCTCGCCCTGGGCAATCGCGGAGGTTGTGAGAAGGTCGCGTGCCTGCGTGTAAAGTTCGAAGGCGTCCAGATCGGGCGTCGGCTTGTTCGTAATCGCCGCTTTTTCCCCGGGCGAAAGTTTCGCATGGAGCTGGGCCACCATGGCCTGGGCCAGTTCGCTCTCGACGGCGAAAATATCTGTGATCCCACGGTCATAACCCTCCGCCCAGACCTGGGTGCCAGTGGCGGCGTCGACTAGTTGCGCATGAACGCGGAGTTGTGGCCCGGCGCGCTGCACGCTCCCCATCAGGATGTAAGCAACGTCGAGTTCGGTCCCGATTTTTCGCACGTCTCGCGATCCGCCAGCCGCATATTGCATCGCCGAGGTGCGGCAGATCACCTTGAGATCAGCCACCTTCGTCAGGTCGGTCAGAATCTCATCCACCAGGCCAGTGGCGAGGTAGGCATTTTGTTTCTCGTCGCTCAGGTTTTCGAACGGGCAGGACGGCGATCGATTTCGCCGGCGCCGCCCGAGTCGATTGCGTGGAGAAAATCAAGATGCCAACGACGATGGCGCCGAGCGCGAGCAACGCTCCGGCCGCCGTTCCCCAAAGCACTCGCGTCCGTCGCTTCTTGAGCGCCTGGAACTTTTTCGGGCAGCTGCGGATTGCCCACGCCATCCCCACAGAGATTGACCACCCCCAGCCGCACACCGTGCTTCACTTCACATTCGCCCAGGTCGTGCAGCTGCGACTTCCAATGGCCGTATTGCTCCAAATCTTCCGCCACGCGTTTGGAGAGCAGAATGTGCCCGGCATCGCCGCAATCCATGACCCGTTGAGCCACGTTGATGCCGGCGCCGGCGATGTTGGCGCGGCCGCTGACATCCGTCACTTCGCTCACCGGACCGCTATGAATCGCCCATTCGCACTGCAATCTCCGGGTGCTCCTTGAGCGCCCGGGCAATCTCGATCGCACATTGCACCGGTTCCTCCGAATTGTTGCGAAAGACCAGCGCCATCCCATCTCCCGTCGGGAGGCGGACCAGTTGCTCGTTGGTCGACTTGAGCACTTGCGGAGCCGCCAGCACGATCTCGGTGAGCTCGCGGAGCCGCTCCTTTTGCTCATCGATCAAGAGCTTGGAATAGCCGACAAAGTCAATGAAGAGGACGTGGCCAATCTGGAGTCGAAGATTACTCTTGGAGTCAGGTGCCATTCGTCTTCTTTCCGACGACCGCGCAGGCGATCGCCACCTTGCAAACATTATGCCGTCTCACTTCGGCAAGAAATTTCCACGGGCTCACAAAGGCTGGTTTTCGCTTCCTCCCTGTCCGCGCAGCTCCCGGTCGATCAATACTCCCGAGTCGCCCGCCGTGTCGACGAAGACGTGGGCCATCTCCAACTCAGGATCGCATTTGATTTCCGCAGCCATCGCTCCCCGCGATTGAGTTGAATCATCTCAGGTCCAATCGCCAGTGTCGAATGGAAACAACCCAATCCATCAACCTGATCCTCGATCAGGTTGAAACCGGAGGCGGCCCAGCAATTTGTCGCGACGGGCTGCTCCATATCCCGCAAAAAGCGAACCCCGGCCCGAAGGCCGCGAAGTTTAGAGTGATCATGACGAAGGCAAAAAGATAGAGGCCCATGGCCAGCCCGATGGCCAGATGCATCGCGATGACGGCGAGAAGCCAAAACGCCCGCGTCTTCGGCAGCCAGATGAAAAACGGATATCCCGTCTCGAGAAGGCAGACGGAAATGCCCAGGACGGGAAACAGACTCTTCCACGGAATCAGTGTCTCGGGTGGGAGCAAATTGAAGGGTGGCCGGATCAGCGCGTACCAGATGCTCGTTCCGTCCCACCAACCGGTCCCCACGCATTTCGTGATGCCGCTGGAAAAGTAGATCAGGCAAAGGTGCAATTGCAAAATGCGTCGGTTGAATCCCTGCCACTGGGCAGCTTTGCCCGGCACGCCCCGGAGCCAGCGATCCGCCGCCCATCTGTCCGGCAGCGGGGCGATCATGAGATAGAAGAGGCCGATGCTGGTGAAGTTATCGACTCCGTAGGTCAATCCACTGCTGCTTTTCACCGCGCACAAGTGGAGAAAAAGAACGGCAATCGCCGCTTCCCGGCTGAACAAACCCATGAGCAAGAGGCCGACCGCGCAAAGCAGACTCCACCAGACGATCGCGAGCGCAGTCTGTTCCGTTGCGCCAAAGCTGGTAACCAAATCCACCAGCCAGCCGAAACGCGGGATGTAATGGCTCTGCGCGGAAAGGATGGCTTCAGCCAGATCGCGCTTGATCACTCCCGCGCGGTCGATTGCAAACAACTCATTCCAGTCCCCCCGCAGCGAGAAGCAATAGAAGATGACCTGAAGCGCGACACCAACGCGCAGGAAGCCAAGCCAGGCATCTGAGTCGGGAAGAAAAAGGAATTCCTCCAGGCGCTGCCTTGAGTGTCGCATCACGGTGCGTCCGATCGTCTGTGGCGGAAGGTAAAATCGTAAGCGAAGAGAAGCTCGTAGGAACCCTTCCCTCCTCTTTGGAATTCTCCGGGAGTGGGGAGATGCGCGCAGCCGAGGTAGGCGCGGATTCTGGTGGCGTCGGGATGTGCCTGCCAAACGGAGTAGGCCACGATTTTCACCATTGTCTCTCGCAAAGGCGCGTAGCTGATCTCAGCCAGTTCGTCGAGCAACCCCGAAAAACGCAGGCCGGTCGCCGCGCTGCTCACCGCGGGAATCTCGTACCCAGTCCGGCCATCGGGATAGTGCAATTCAAACACCAGTTTGTAATTCGGTGGCACATTCGGAGCGAAAAACCCGTAGCCGGCTTCAATCCCCGCGGTGTGCAGGTAGACGGCGATTCCGTTGCGCAGCCAGTTCGAATGGCCCAGTCGCTCTCCCAGCAGTGCCGCCGCGGTTTGCTCACCGTCGACCCAAATTTGGTTGGCTGACGCCGGAAGAATCGTTGGTGTGCTCGCGAACACCGAGAATGTGTCGCGCAGACATACGGTCACGATCAGGAAAAGGTGGAAACCAATGAAGGCCACGGCAAGCCGCCGCGCCACACCCGGAGACTCCGCTCCCCGCCCGTCGCTAGTTATTTGCTGTACTTCCGCTGTACTTCTCCAGGATTGGCGTGACCTCTTTGACCAGTGCATCAGACTCCTGGTCGATGCTTGCGAAGTCAGGATGCGTCACGTGCGTCGGTTGGCCTGTGGTGACATGCGTCGTGTCGCCAGGATGTGTGACGTGCGTCGTGTCGCCGGGGCGCGTGACATGCGTCGTCGGAGGGTAATGCGTGACATGCGTCCTGGCGCCGATCTGATTTGTCCAGTTACTCAAACCGCTGGCGGTCGCATTCGTGGAATATTCCCGACCGATTTCCCCAATCTGAATTTCGTCCATATTGCCGATCTGTTTCTTCAGGCTGCCATTCTCGTAAACAGCAATCCGATAGAGCGAGTCGTTATACTTCTGGAAGATCCTGTTCAGCGCCTCCTGGTCCTCACTGGAGATCGCTGTTCCCGGAATCAGAACCGAATGTTCGTCAATCTGGACCAGACTGCGACCAGAGGTGGTCGATTGATTGGGAGCGCGCTGGCAGGATACGAGCGCCACGACCGACAGACCGAGGGCAAAGATCAAACGGGTTTTCATGGGTTCCGGTTTGAGTCTCCCCTTACCCGATTGCAAGCATAATTTTCGACAAATCCAAGGTTCAACTCAGGATTGTTTTTCGAGCAAATCGGCCGATAAAAAAGCATGTCGAAAAAAATGCGTGCAGTGCAGGTGTCGGAGGCGAAGGGGCCGTTCGAGATCGTGGAAAGGGAAATCCCGGAGCCGGCGGCAGACTGGGTGCGGGTGAAGGTGCAGGCTTGCGGGATTTGCCACAGCGACGTCGCTGGTCAAGGATGGGCTATGGCCGGGGATCCAATATCCGCGCGTACCCGGGCATGAGGTCATCGGGACAATCGATGCCCTCGGATCGGGCGTGGAAGGATGGAAGACCGGGCAGCGGGTCGGGGTCGGCTGGCACGGCGGGCATTGCGGCTATTGCGACAATTGCCGGCGGGGTGATTTCTTTGCCTGCCAGGTCGCGTTGCTCACGACCGGGATTTCGTTCGATGGCGGCTACGCGGAATACATGACCGCTCCAGCCAAAGCCCTGGCCCTGATGCCCGAGGAGTTATGGACGGTGGAAACCGCGCCGCTGATGTGCGCCGGGGTGACGACCTTTAATGCCCTGCGCAACAGCGTGGCGCGCGCCGGCGACGTGGTCGCGGTGCTCGGGATTGGCGGACTCGGCCATCTCGGGGTGCAATACGCGGCCAGGATGGGGTTCCGGACGATCGCCATCGCTCGCGGGAAAGACAAGGAACCGCTTGCGAGAAAACTGGGCGCCGCGCAGTACATCGACAGCACGACGCAGGATCCGGCGGCGGAACTCCAGAAATTAGGTGGTGCCAAAGTCGTGATCGCCACCGTCACGAACGCCGGCGCAATGTCCGCGGCGATGGGCGGTCTCGCACCAAAAGGCGTCTTTATGGTGATCGGCGCCGCCGGTCCGATCTCGGTTGACCCGCTCTTGCTCATCACGGGCACTCGCTCGGTCGAAGGCTGGTATGCCGGAACCTCGATCGATTCCCAGGACGCGCTCCGGTTCAGCGCGCTCGCCGGAGTGAAATCGATGAATGAGATTTTCCCGATGGCGAAGGTAGGCGAAGCCTATGATCGAATGATGAGCGGCAAGGCGCGGTTCCGGGTCGTGCTCGATATGGACGCCTAACGAATCCCCGGAATCAAGGTTTCGCGCCGGCGAGTTGCTGGAAGCGCGGATCGTTCCGGAGCGGATCGAACATGGGATCGAGCCGGAGGAGTGCCGGAGTAAGCGGTGCCTGTCCTCCACCGAGCGGACCCTCGTAGGGAATCGAGAGCACTTTCTGCAAAGCAGCAATGGCGCGGTCGGGTTCACCGACCTGTGCCGCGACACGGGCTAGGATCTCGATCGGCGCGGGCCCATCGAAGGCGTCTTTCTCGATCGGCATCGCGGCGATGGCGCGTCGCGCGAAAGTCAACGCGGCGTCTTTGTCACCCAGGCCCGCCATGGTGAGTGCGAGATCGTAAAGAAGATTGTAATTATCGGACTGTTCCTTGAGGAAAGGCTCCAATTCGCCGCGGGCCCGGCGCCAGCTTTCCTGGGCGGCCGCATGGTCGCCCGCAACATCCTGCGCCCAGCCCAACCAAAAGCGCCGTTCCCCGAGGTTGTAACCCCACCCCGGATCAGGCTTGGCCAAAATTTCCTGCAACCGCGGAATGACTGGCGCCGGATGGCGCTCCAGGATCGCCTGGTAAACCTGCGTGTAGAGGACGTTGGAATCGTTGACCGGCGGGTGGAGCGGAGCGAGAAGCACGGCGGCCCGTGGCAGGTTGCCCTGGGCCTGAGCGATGGCCCCTTGCACCGCGATGGTGTCCATGTCGTCCGGGAATGATCGTCAGAACCTGGTCAAGCTTTCGCAACGCATCCGCAAAGCGCCGGAGAGCGATGTAGGATTGGGCATGCTGCGAGAGCACATAAACGTTCCGCGGGTCGAGCCGCTCCGCTTCCTTGAAATACAACTCGCTCTGGTCCCACTTGCCTTGCCGACGCATGAGATAGGCGAGCGATTCGGGAATTCGGCTGCTGTTAGGCAGGAACTGCCGTGCCCGCTCAAAGTAACGTACGGCGGTGTCGTAATCCTTCAGGCAGGCATAGTAATAGTATCCCTCGGCATGCAGCGCCTCGCCAAGGTTGGGCTCCAACGCGAGCGCAGTGGCAGCTGCCTGCCGCGCTTCTTCCCGGAGGTCATCGGTTGGCTGGAGAGTCTGCGTAAGGTAGCCGCGCGCATCGACGAATGAGAGCAGCGCCCAGGCCAGAGCGAACTTCCGGTCGAGCCGCACCGCTTCCCTAAGATATCTTTGCGCGCCCCGGGAGTTAGCGGCGGAGTTGGCCGTTTTCAGATTGTAAGCCAGCCCCCGCAGATAGGCATCGTACGCATCCGGATTTTCGGTTGGCCGGGCGGCGATGACTCGCTCTTCCTGACCGGTCAGTTTGGCCTGTAAATGACCAGCGATTGCTTTAGCCACTTCACTCTCGACCGAAAAGATGTCAGTGAGTTTGCGATCATAACTCTCCGCCCACAGATGGGAATCCTCAGTGGCCTTGATGAGTTGAACGTTGACGCGGACGGTGTCGCCGCTTTTTTGCACACTGCCTTCGAGGATGTGAGTGACCCCAAGTTGCAGGGCGATCTCAGGCAGGTTTTCCGGTGCGCTTTTGTATTGCTGGGTCGAGGTCTGCGAGATCACCTTCAGGTCGGCGATCTTGGATAAGCGGGTCAGAATCTCGTCCTGGATTCCATCGGTGAAGTAGGCGTTTTCCTTATCGCTGCTCAGGTTTTCAAAGGGGAGTACGGCGATGCTTTTCTCGGAAATGTCCGCGCCGTGCTGCCCCTGGTGGGAAGGGGAAAGGCGCAGATAAAGCAAACCGGCAATCGCCATCGCCAGAATGCCGATGATGGCAAAGTCGTTCTTCCGGCCCGCCTTCCATCGGGTCGATGTTCCCGGCGGAACCTCGTCCGTCTTGACGATCCCTTCCGGGGTGATCTCGAAGGCCCAGGCCAGGACGAGCGCAACCGGAAACCCAAGCACAAGCAGCAGGACAATCAGCCTGACGACCCAGTTCGGGATCTGAAAAAAAGGAAAGACCTGGGTCGCAATCTGGATCAGCAGCCAGCCCGCCAGCGCGTAGATCACCGCCGCCCGATACACGTTGCGCCGCCGCAGCTCGCCGAAAAAGCTCTTCCTTTCCAGCCCCAGCCACGAGCTATCCGCCGCGCCTTGCCTGGCCCGAGAACGGGCGAACCTTCCCGGCACCGCCGCGTTCCCAAAATCATCCCCAAAAAGATTGGTGACCGAGAGCTTCACCCCATGCTTCACCTCGCACTCCCCCAGAGGGTGCAGATGGGCCGACCACTGCCGGTATTCGGAGAGATCCTCCGCCACCCGTTGGGAAAGGAGGATATGGCCGGCGTCACCGCAATCCATTACCCGTTGCGCCAGGTTGATCCCCGCCCCCGCGATGTTAGTCCGCTCATTCAGATCGGTCACTTCGCTCACCGGGCCGCTATGAATGCCCATCCGCACCTCAATCTCGGGATGCTCCTTGAGAGCGCGCGCTACCTCCAGGGCGCATTGCGCCGGTTCTTCCGGATTATTGCGAAAGACCAGCGCCATCCCATCGCCGGTCGGCAGCCTGACGAGTTGCTCGTTGGTCGATTCAAGCACCTGCGGTGTGGCCAGCACAATATCGCTGAGCTGGCGCATCTGCTCTTTCTGCTCGTCGATCAGGAGCTTGGAATAGCCCACGACATCGAGGAAGAGCACATGCCCTATCTCGAGCCGAAGGTTTTCCTCTGGTGCAGGTATCATCGCGCCTCAAATTCTCGGCAGTTGAATCGATTTTCCGTTGGCCCCAGCCGCCTTGACCTGCGGGAGCACGTGGCCGATCTCGGCTTTCAGGTCTCGTTCGTTAGGCATGCGGAACCGGGTGCAACTTCACCGGCCGTCAGGCGGGTGGGAGCAGTTTCATCGCCGCTGACTTCATAATCGATTTTCCCGTGCTCGGCGAGGATGGATCGCGGACCTGCGCCGAAAACAAATTGGCTTGCCCCTTCCGCCGACGCAGCCTAAACCGGTGCGAAGGGAGGTTTGCCCATGGGTGATAACCCGGAACTCGCGCCACAACCAAAGTCACTCGGAGATATCCTCGCCGAGGAACTCGATGGCCAGCTCGGGAAGGATGAAACGCAGGCATTGTCGGTAGCCGAAAAGCAACCGCGCCTGCGCGATGTCTACGACCGGATTGAGACGGAACAGCCGGAGCGTTCGGCGCTTTGCCTTTCTGGCGGCGGCATTCGCAGTGCGATTTTCGGCCTCGGCGTCCTCCAGGGTCTGGCGCGCAAAAACCTGCTCGGAAAATTTGATTTTCTCTCGACCGTCTCGGGCGGTGGCTTTGTCGGTGGCTGGCTGACGGCGTGGATCAAGAATCACCCGCAAGGGATGAGCGGCGTCTTGGAGGACCTCCGACGCCCGCCAGATCTCACTCTGAACCCGGAGCCGCAGCCGATTCGCCATCTTCGTACCTTCAGCAACTACCTGACGCCCAAGACTGGCATGACGTCGGTCGACTCCTGGACTCTCATCGCCACCTATCTCCGAAACATTTTCCTTAACTGGTTGGTGCTGATTTCCTGGCTGGCCGCAGCCATGATGGTGCCGCGGCTTTACCTGACCGCCATCCTGCTGCCCCCGACCGGTTGGGCGTCCTCACCGGACTACACGCGCATCGTGCAGCACTACGACATTGTGCTCAACGTCCTGCTGGCCGCGAGTTTCGTGCTCGTGGCGGTGGCGATGGCTTACGCGATCGCTGACGTTCCTGCGACCGGCAATGCCGGCTTTCCACAGAGGACTTTTCTTAAAGTCCGACAAATTCCCCTGCTCATCGCGGCCCTGGCTCTGACGGAATGGTGGGCCTTGTTTTGCAACGTCCACGGTAGCGAAACGTTCAATTCCGGCACCGGGCTGTTTAGGTTTGTCGCCTTTGCGGTCACAGCTTACCTGAGCGGCGGTGTGCTCGGCACGATCTTCCTCTGGATTCGGCGGCGGACGACGAAGGCCCGCAACTTTGTGGCCTCTACCCTGCGCTTCAGCACGATTCTTGTGACCACAGCATTCGGAGGTCTTTGTCTTTGGGCCGCCGCCACGCGCGTCTTTTTCAATCCGGCCAATAGCGCATTGAACTATGTCTGCTTCGCACCGGCAATCGTGTTCGCGATGCTCCTGATCGTAAACTTCCTTTTCACGGGTCTCGCCAGTTGGGTCTCACAAGATCAGGACCGCGAATGGTGGGCTCGATCGGCCGCCTGGATTCTCATCACGATTGTCGCCTGGATCGCGATCAACGTCCTCGTCCTCTGGGGTGCGCAGGCCCTGACGACTCAAACCGATAACCGCCTGGCTGTTTTCCTTGGCCAGGTGCGCGCGAATCCCGTGGCCAAGGCCCTTCTCGGAGCGTTCGGTGGAGTGACCGGAATCATCGCTGCTTTTCTCGCGCTGCGCTCGAAATTCTCCAAGGCGCTTGGCTCGGGGCGCGGCTCGCAGGGAATCCTGGTGCTCGCGTCCATCGTCTTTTTCGTGCTTCTTTCTCTCGTTATCTCCTGGATTCTTCTTGTTCTTGGCTCGCGATCATGGGCGGTAAACGCCAGCCGCCTGTTTTTCGGCAAGGGCGAGGCCTATCAGACGCAGCTCTTCGTCGTCTTCTTCCTCACGGCCGCCAATCTCCTATTCGGCATCGTGATGGGTTACTTCATTAACGTGAACAAGTTTTCCCTTCACGCCACCTACCGGATGCGGCTCATTCGCGCCTTTCTCGCCGCCTCGCGCAAGTCGGAAGAGCGCCGGCCGCATCTCTTCACCGGCTTTGATCCGGAAGACAATATCAAGCTGCGCGACCTGCGGCCGGGGAAGCCTTTTCACGTCATCAATGCGGCGCTCAACCTCGTAAAGGGTGAGCAACTGGCGTGGCAGGAGCGCAAGGCGGAATCCTTTACCATGAGCCGGCTGCACTGCGGTTCATGGCATCTCGGTTACCGCGCTTCATCGGATTACGGCGACGGGATCAGCCTCGGCACCGCCCTGACCATTTCGGGCGCGGCCGCCAGTCCTAACATGGGGTATCACTCCTCGCCGCTGGTCGGTTTTATCATGACTCTCTTCAACGTGCGCCTCGGTTGGTGGCTCGGGAATCCGGGGACGCCCGGGCGCTGCTACCTGGCGGCGCAGCGGGCCGCATTACGCCGTCGGGCCGCTCTTCTCCGAGGCGGTTGGGAACACGACCGATTCCTATAAATACGTCAATCTCTCCGATGGCGGGCACTTCGATAATCTCGGCCTTTACGAGATGGTGTTGCGCCGCTGCCGGTTCATCCTCGCGATCGATGCCGGGCAGGATTCCAATTACGTGTTTGAAGATCTCGGCAACGCCATTCGCAAAATCCGGATCGATCTCGGCATCCCGATCGACATCAGGGTGGTGTCGCCCAGAAAAGCCGACGGCGCGGTCCCGCGCTGCGCTTTCGGCACGATCGGCTATTCGGCGGTCGATGGAACGACGAGCGACGGCGCTCTCATCTACATCAAGCCGACCATCTTTGGCGACGAGCCGCCCGATGTCGCAAACTATGCCGCCGCTCATCCCGAATTTCCGCACGAGCCGACGAGCGATCAGTGGTTTAGCGAATCGCAACTGGAGAGTTATCGGCTGCTCGGGCTGCACGCCATCGAGTCGATCTGCGCAGAGGACGAGCTGCCCAAGGACGTGCCACACTTTTTCGCCGAGGTGAAAGAAGATTTGGCGCGGGCAAAAACCGGAGCCGTTTGAGCGTCCAGTCGGGAACCTTTGGAGCGGCGGCAACCAGCATTTCTGGAATCATGTCGCGCAGGACAGCTTCCGGCTGATGGACCTGCTCAAGGTGCTCGACAGCTGGAAGTATCCCCGTGGGGAACGTTTCAAAACGCTCGGCCTGGTCAACGAACCCGGCTTCCGCGCCGCGACCAAGCCGGATGAAATACGGCCTCTGGCTTGACGAACAGGTCGAGCCGGCCGGAGTCTACGAAAAGATTTACGGCAATACTTTGCGCCGGCTTTGCCAGCGATTTCCCGGATTTTGTTCGCAGGATTTTGAGTGATCATCTCGGTACGCCGGCGCCGACGTGGCTGGAAACGTAATTGCGGCCCAGACTTGAAGAAGGTCGACAGCGCGGAATTTCGTCCCCATTCCAAGCCCTTGCGATCGTGATCGATTTTGGGACGCAGGATGGCTCGTTTTTTCTTGCACGGTGAGCCTGCGGACTGTGAAGATGCTGGAAACGCACTTAGCTGCGCCCATGACCTTTTCTTGGAATCGTCTCGCCGGAGTAGCCGCGCTGCGTGTCCGCTGGACGCGAAGCAGCAACCTGAGTCCCCTAGGAATGTTGGCTTATGAACTTTAAGACATGCTCCTCATTTCATTTCTTCCTTGCCGGCATGGTTGCAGCTTGCTGCCTCTGGCTGGGCAGCACGCCGGCGGCGGCGGAGATTGGCGATGAAGCTAAAGCTCTGGGAAAGACGGCGGCCGATTTTCCGGCCGATGGAAAAGACTACTTTCGGGACGCAGACATGCGCCCAGATGGAACAGTGGACGCGAACGGCAACAGCAAGCTGGAGCCGCTGAAGTTAAATTCAGACGAAATCAAGGGCCGCAACACGTGGGTTTTGTGGTGCGGCGGTAATGAGGTGTTTTGGGATTACCTTGCCGGCCATAGCTACGGATTCATGGATTTGCTCAAGCTGTGTGACTTCGGGCCGGAGGATAAACTTGGCGGGAAACGATGGGGCCCTGCCGGGCTTACGATCGAACCCGGCACGAAAGTGCCAGACAAGCCGGACGAGTTCGGTTTGTACATCCGGCAACCAGAAGATCCAACTGCTCCTCAACCTGATCCAAAGATCTACGGGCGTTCTTCCGGTATTGTCGGCCTGCGTCTTTTCCCGAATCCAAAGTTTGACGACAAGGCCCGGAAACATTGGGATGCAGTTAAGTACCAAAGAAACGAAAAGTACTACAACGATCCGAATCTGGTTCGTCCCTACCGGGTGGGAATGTCGTGCGTTTTTTGTCATGTCGCGCCGCATCCCTTGAATCCGCCGGCCGACCCAGAAGCGCCAAAGTGGGCAAATCTATCAACGACGATTGGGGCGCAATATCTTCGCATGCGCGCCGTGTTCGGAAACCTTCTAAAAGAAGACAATTTTATTTATCACCTTCTCGATAGCCAGCCGCCCGGAACCATAGACACTTCGTTGATCGCGACCGATCAGATCAACAACACGAGCACGATGAACGCGCTCTGGGATTTCGGCGCACGCCTCGATCGTTCCGGCCTGCTGAGCGTCTCTCCCGGTTATCGCAGCGATGCCGAATATGTCAGAGATTATCTGGCGCGCTATGGGCATAACGAATTTGAAAAAGTCTCAGCCGTCTCCACGAAGATGCCGGTTCTGCTTTATCATGGCCTTCAGGACGCGTATGCGAATCCGCGTCCGGTGCCACGCATTCTGCTCGAAGGCGCGGATTCTGTTGGTGCCTGGGGCGCGCTGGCCCGCGTGTATCTGAATATCGGTTTGTTTTCGGAGCGTTGGATCACGCTTTCCAACATTTTTATCGGCTTTCGAAAACAGCTTCCGTTCAAAATCGCTGATGCTGAACAAAATTCGGTCTACTGGCGCGTTACCGAGAATAACGTCGATTATCTGGCGAAGTTTTTTCTCAAATCGACCGGACCGATGCGGCTCAAGGATGCACCGGGAGGG
The DNA here is from genome assembly GCA_963738045.1 of uncultured Verrucomicrobiae bacterium. Lineage (GTDB taxonomy): Bacteria > Verrucomicrobiota > Verrucomicrobiia > Chthoniobacterales > UBA10450 > Palsa-1392. The sequence continues at coordinate 171,168 of CAVTUX010000001.1, forward strand.
AAGCAGTTTGGCCAGCTAAAAGGCGAAGGAGTGCCGTGGGATCCGGCACTGGCGGCGGGCCGCAAAGTTTTTGCCGAGCGTTGCATCGTCTGCCACTCGAGCAAGCAGCCTAATGGAATGAATGGAATGCCACTGGGGCCGGAGAAGATCGATCCCTATAAGTTGGTCGATTACCTCAAAAACCCCGGCTACCGGCAATGGGCATTGGCTGAAGTCGAAAAACCAGATTTTTGGCAAAACAATTTTCTTTCCACGGAGATGCGCATTCCCGTGACTTTGATCCAGACAAACGCGGCGCGATCCCTGGGAAGCAACGCCGTCGCGGGACACATGTGGGAGGATTTTTCGTCCGACACTTATAAGAACCTCCCCGCGGTTCAAAAAATTACGTATTGGAATCCGGCCGCGCAAAAAAACGTCGAATGGCAACCTCCCGGTAACGGCCGTGGTTATTATCGGCCTCCGCCTTTGATCGGGATATGGGCGACGGCGCCTTTTCTCCACAACAACACCTGTGGTTTGTTCAACAACGATCCGTCGATCAAAGGACGCCTGGAGGCGTTTGATGACGGAATCCGTCGGCTGCTCACTCCGGGCCAGACAGATGAGGTAGCGGCGGCGAACCGTTATCTCTGGGCCAACGGACCTTCGATGGAAATGGACGCAGCGATCAATCGAGCGACCGCCGAGCGGTTCAAGCAAGACCATGGCCTCATTTGGCGGACGCCGGTTGAAACACATCTGCACATTCCCGCCAGCGGTATTCAGCAGTTCATTGCCGGGGTGAGTCCTGATTGGATCCGGTGGCTCGTAAATTTCCCGTGGGTTTCATTCGCCCTGTTGCTACTGATCGGGATTCTTATTTTGATTGCAACGCACAAACGCGCGTTCGGATTTATCGTCGTTTTGCTGGCGGTGCTCCTGGGATTTTTTGCCGCCTTCGTTCGAGGATGGTTCGGTGATCTGAACATGTTGCATTTGCCGGCGGGCACACCGGTTGATCTCCTCGCGAACCTGGATCCCGCGGAAATCACGATCACCCAACCTGGTAATCTGGTCGCGGTCACTTGGGGAATGAAGGGTCTAAAAAATTCGGGCAGCGATGCCGAGCGCAAGGAAGTAGCCAAGCTTCTCGGGATGAGTACGTCGCCGGATTTAGTTTTGGATCGCGGGCATTACTTTGCGAAGGATCTGAGCAAACAGGAACTCGACGACTTGATCGATTTGCTCAAGACATTCTAGCACGCAAGCTCAGGTGGGCTGCGGCGTGTCCCATGTAATGAACAAGACCGCGCTTCATCCAAAACAACAAACCGCGGAGTACGATTTCATTACTGTCGGCTCAGGCGCTGGCGGTGCGCCGCTGGCGTGCAACCTCGCCAAAAATGGTTTTCGCGTTTTGGTCTTGGAAGCCGGCGGATGGGATGCGCCCGAAGTGGCGCAAGTCCCCGCCTTTCACGCGCACGCCAGCGAACATCCGGACCTGAGTTGGGAGTTCTTTGTAAAGCATTACGCCAATCCAGAGGAGCGGGATTCCAAGTGGAATGCAGAAAGAAACGGAATCTTTTATCCGCGTGCGGCGACGGTGGGCGGCTGCACGGTCCACAATGCGATGGTCACCCTTTGCGGGCCAGGCGGCGATTGGGATGAGATCGCGAGAATAACGGGCGACGATTCATGGAGCGGTGAACAGATGCGCGCTTTTTTCGAACGCCTCGAACATTGCGAGTACGTGACGCGGCCGGCATCAAAGGGCGATTCTCTTTCGGCGAAAATCTGGACAAAGATTCGAGAAGTTTTCGGGCTTGGTCCCGCAGCCAACGCCGGTCGCCACGGCTTTGATGGCTGGCTGCATACAAACGTCGCCGATCCAAAGCTCGGCTTGGGAGACCGCCAGCTAACCGAGGAAATTGTGTGCGCGCTTGCCGCAACCCTCATCGACCGGGGTTTGGGCGCTATTGCAACAATCGAATCGTTCGTATCCGATTTTTTCGGGCACCAAATTGAGGCGCGCTTCGATCCAAATAATTGGGAGACAATGAAGCAACGTCCGGAGGGACTGATGCTGGTCCCGATCGCGGTTCGCGACGGCCAGCGCAGCAGTCCGCGGGATTACTTGAGCGAGGTGCAAAGGCAATACCCAAAGAGGCTCACGATCCAGACCGAAACGTTGGTAACCGAAATCATTTTCGATCGGGAACCCGAAGCGACGGGAGAACCGGTTGCTATTGGTGTGCGATTTCTTCGCGGTAAACATCTTTACAAAGCGCACCCGGAAGCAAGTAATGCAGACGGAATAAGCGGTGAAGTTTTTTGCCGCGGCGAAGTCATCTTGTGCGGCGGCGCCTATAATACGCCGCAACTGCTAAAGCTTTCCGGCATTGGTCCGAGAGCTGAGTTGGCGGCGTTCCAAATTCCCGTTCGTGTGGATTTGCCCGGTGTTGGCACAAATTTGCAGGACCGCTACGAGATCGGCGTTATCTCGGAAGTGAAAGAAGACTTCGAGCTTCTCAAAGACCTTGCCATGGGTGTACCGGCACCGGGACAACCGCCTGATCCTGCGCTGAAGGAATGGCGCGAAAGGAAAACCGGTCTCTACACCAGCAACGCAATCATTATCGGGATTTTGAAAAAATCCCGGCCCGATTTGCCGGCGCCGGATCTTTTCATTTTCGCCGTGCCCGGATTCTTCAAAGGCTATTACAAAGGTTACTCTGTCGATCGAGCGAATCCCGATCTTGCCACCAAGCACAACATCCTGACTTGGCTTGTAATGAAAGCGCACACGAAGAACCGAGCGGGAACGGTCACACTTCGTTCAGCCAGTCCGCTCGATGTTCCCGAAATTAATTTCCACTATTTCTACGAAGGCACTGACCGCGGTGAGGGCGAAGATCTCGATGCGATCACGGAGGGTTTTAAGTTTGTCCGGAAAATCAACGAGATTGCAACGAAGAGAGGCGTAGTAAGAAATCAAATCTGGCCGAGACCGGAGGACAATGTTGAAGACGACGATTCGATTCGCCGTTTTATAGCGAAGGAAGCGTGGGGTCATCATGCATCCTGTTCATGTCCGATTGGCGCCGACGAAGACCCAATGGCCGTCCTCGACAGCCGCTTTCGCGTGCGGGGTGTGAAAAATCTTCGTGTCGTGGACGCCAGCGTTTTTCCTCGCATACCGGGACTCTTTATTGTCACCAATGTTTATATGATCTCCGAGAAAGCGAGCGACGTAATCGCCAAAGAGAATCGCAATCTCCAAACCGGACCCTAAGCGATCTCTTGTGCAAGAAACACCACCGTGCCGACCAATTGCTTGTGATCTTCCTGCCATGGCTGGGTCAGAGTTTTTGTCGGAGTTCTTTCTTCGCTCAAGAAGGGAATCCAAAATTATTGCGTGTCCGGAGCTACGCAGCTGGCGAGGAAAGGAGGCGCCAGATGTTCGACGAACTCATCGCCGAGATTCGCGGACTGAAGAAAGGCGCATTTGCCCCACTGACTGAACAGCCTTTTGTGCGTGCGATACTTTACCCCTCTGGCGGTCTTGGTCTCCTCGCGGTCGCTCAGCGCTTGCTCGGTACTTTTTAACTCGAGAAAGCAGCGCGTCGCCACTCGCGAAGAAGATTAAAAGTTCTTGCCACGCGATCTGCGTCGGCCGTAACACTTGAGTCTGGTAAAGGCTCTCGTGTTCTCGCGAGGAGATCCGATGAAGATTCTCCACATCGTCTCCGTTCTCAGCTGCGGGCTCGCCATTTGCGCTTCGATTAGCGCCTGCAAGAAAAACGAGCCAGTCGATGAAGCGCAAGCGGCTGGCCTAACAATCGCAGATTTTCCGCAGATCACCGCCGACGTTTTCAAGCCGATGGATGGCGGGATCGAGCTTGCGCCGGACGAAATCATGGGCCGCAACACCTGGAATCTCTGGAGCGGTGGCAACCAGCATTTCTGGAATCACGTCGCGCAGGACAGCTTCGGCCTGATGGATCTGCTCAAGATGCTCGACAACCGCAAATATCCCGCGGCGAGCGTTTCAAGATCCTCGGCCTGGTCAACGAGCCCGGCTTCCGCGCCGCGACCAACCCCGATGAATACGGCCTCTGGCTCGACGAGCAGGTCGAACCCGAGCCGCCGGGGATTGACGACAAGGTTTATGGCAAACCATCCGGCGTGCTCGGCTTCCGCCTTTTTCCCAATCCGGAGTTCGATGAGGCAGCGCGCAAGAAATGGGACGGCGCCAAGCGTTCATGGACGACCCGCACTTACTTCAGCGACAACCAGCTCGTTAGGCCGTACCGGGTCGGGGTCGCCTGCGGCGCCTGCCACATCTCGCCCAACCCCTCCAACCCGCCAGCCGACCCGGAAAATCCGCGCTGGGAAAATCTCGCTTCCGCGATCGGCAACCAGTACATCCGCGAGGGCAAAGTCTTCGCGCGCTAACGTCGAAAAAGGCGGCTTCTTTTACGAAATGCTGGCCGCGCAACCGCCCGGCACTTCCGACACCTCGCGCATCGCGACCGATCACATCAACAACCCCAACGCGATCAACGCCATCTTCCTCCTCGCCGAGCGCGAGCGAATCGCCGCCGCGCGAAAAAATGGCCGGCGGCACGCTCGCCTTGCCAGGCGAAGAAAGAGGAAATGGCCGTCCCGCACATCCTCAAGGATGGGGCCGACTCGATCGGCGTGGCCGGCGCCACCATCCGCGTTTACGTCAACATCGGGATGTTTTCGGAGTATTGGCTCACCCGCCACGACCGGCTCATCGGTCTAAGCGGCAGCAGCCATTTGAAATTCCCTACGCGCACGAGCATTCCGTCTTTTGGCGCGCGACGGAGGAGACGAGTCGGCCAATGTCGCCGCGTTTTTCCGACGACTGAAACCGTTTCACCTCGCCGATGCGCCGGGTGGTGCCGGCCTACATCACAAGCGACGAAGCGGTCCTGAACCGCGGCAAACAAGTCTTCGCCAAGAGCTGCGCCTCCTGCCACTCGAGCAAGCAACCGCCGGCCGGAGTCGACCCGCAATCGGGCGATGGCAAAGCCTGGTTCCGCACCGCGGTCATGGAGCCGGATTTTCTGGAGGACAATTTTCTCTCGAACGACAAGCGTTATCCGCTCTACAAAAATCCAGACCAACTCAGCGCGCGCCCTCGGCACCAACGCCATGGCCGAAGCCACATCTGGGACAACTTCTCGTCCCAGACCTACAAGGAGCTGCCGCTGCCCGAATGGTGAGGTCGAGTTCTTACAATCCGTTCAACGAAACGCAGCCGATCAAGTTCGAGGCCGAAGGAGAAGCACACCGGCCCCGGCTATTACCGGGTGCTTCACTCGTTAGTGTCTGGAGTTCGGCGCCCTTCCTGCACAACAACGCGCTCGGCAAATTCACCGGCGACCCCTCGGTCGCGGGCCGGCTCGAGGCCTACAACGACGCCGCCGAGAAATTGCTCTGGCCGGAGAAGCGCCTCGGCAAAGCCTCCATCTGGCGCACCCAAAACGAGTGTGACCTGCATTTGCGAAAGGAATTTGTCCCCAAGGCGCTCCGGGCTCTGGCCGACAAAGACGGCTGGTTAAAGCTGGGACCAATCCCGAAGGGCACGCCGGTTAACCTGCTCGGCAATCTCGAGCCGGACTTCGGCCAGCTCGCTACCCTCACCACGACGCTGAGCAAGGCGCTGATCGCGATTCACGCGAAAAACCTCTCGCCGAAAGAAGCGCGCGACGAGCTGATCAAGACCGTGCCGCAATTGCTCGCGGCCAACAAATGTCCCGACTTCATCGAAGAGAAGGCCATTACTTCGGCACCGATCTGCCCGATGAAGACAAGCGCGCGCTGATCGAATACATGAAAACTTTCTAATGAACCGACAGACCCAGTTGCGCCAAAAACGTTTGTCATCCCGATCCGGCGAAGCGCGGAGAGGGACCTCGCAAGCAACCTGCGATGCTCGCTCTGCAAGGCGCTCTCAAGATAGTATGCGAGGTCCTTCGCCGTCTCCGCGGCTCAGGATGACAACCTAAAAGAAAGGAACCACATGACCGCTGCCGAAATGCTAAAAATGTCCCAGGCCGAGCTGGACGATCTCTTCACGAAAAGCCCGGCCGGCGAAATTCCCACGGGCGAAGCCGAAAGGGACCGCGATCGTCGCGCCCGGGACGACTTACTCGGAGGACATCGCGAATTTTGTCAATCACTTCGCCTGGCAGGGCAAAGTCTTCGACCCGGAGAAAGGCGTCCTGCGCAACAAGATCACGCCCTTTCGGCCTCAACGCGATCATCGCCAAGGTCTACAAGGGCGAGAGCTGGATGGATGGCAAAGAGTGCATCGTGCTCGATTACTCCGACACCTCGCTCCTCGCCCATTGGATCCGCGACGAGATCCGCGAGATCGCGCCCCGCACCTATCTCGGCAAGGTTTACTGGAGCAAGAAGCGCCTGATCGATTTCGCGCTCGAATTTCCCGGAAGCGTCGGCCTAACGAAAAGCTGGCGGCCATGGCTGACGTTCCCGAAGCCACTTCGAGCCCGCCGCCGGCGTTTAATTCCAACGCCAGCCGGCCCATGCCGCGGGCCAATACCGGTTCGGTCTTCCTCAATGGGCTGAGCGATTTCTTTACCTTCCTCCTCCATCTGGAGCGCCGGATCGATCCCTGGTTTCGCCCCGCCTTCGATGCCTCCTGCGCGACCCGCTCGCCCGCTCACGACCGACCTGATCAACCGGAAACGGCCTAACGAGGGACTCAGGATCGCAGAGGAAAAACTCGCTCCCGACGAGGAGGCTTATCTCGACTCGATCATCGACACTTTCGAGAAACAGATGCGCGAGCTCTGGAAACCGGGCGGGATGGAGCGCGGCGGCAACACCAAGACGCATGGCATCGTCCGCGGCGAGTTTATCGTTCACGACCAACTCCCTGAGCCGTTCCGGCGCGGCATCTACGCCCAGCCGCAGACCTTCAGAGCCTGGGTCCGCTTCTCCGGGCCCGGCCCCTATATCACGCCCGACATCGACGATGTCGGTTTCATGAGCATCAGCATCAAGCTCATGGGCGTGCCGGGCCCGAAGCTGATGGAGGAGGAGAAATCGACCCTCGACATGTTTGGCGTTTCGCCCCCGACCTTCGTCACCCCCGACGTGAAGGCGAACGCGCAACTCCAGGTCGAGAGCCTGAAGAACGCGCAGATCTATTATTTCCTGAATTTCCATCGGCCGCACATCCTCGACCTCATCATGCAATCGCTTTGGATCAAGACCCAAAGCAGCCCCTTCGAGGCGCCCTACTTTAGCTGCGTTCCTTATTTGTTAGGCGAAGGTCGGGCGATGCAGTATTCGGTCTGGCCCAAGTCGAAACGGCGCACCCCCATCCCGCGCCTGCCCTTGCGCCCGCCGGACGATTATCTGCGCGACGCCATGGTCGCCGCGCTGGCCGAAGGCGACGTCGAATTCGATTTCCGCCTCCAACTGCAAACCGATCCGCATCTCATGCCGATCGAGAACGCCGGGGTCCTCTGGCCGGAGGAGCTTTCGCCGCGCGTTTCGGTCGCCACGCTTGCGCCTGCCGAAGCAGAAGTTTGATTCCCGCGCCCAGATGGAATTTGCGAAGAAGCTCTCTTACAACCCGTGGCACACGATCGCGGAGCATCGTCCGTTAGGCAATCAAAGCCGCGCCCGCCGCCGCATGTATGAGACGCTCTCCAGGCTTCGCCATGCGAAAACGCCGTGCCGCATTACGAGCCGACGGGAGACGAAGTCTTCGAGTGAACTCCGATGACTCCGCAATCGAATTTCATGGTGCTGGCGCCGATCGAGCCGTCGCGCGAGGCCGAGCTGCGTGCCTTGCTCGACTCGATGAGCGAAGGACCTGGCTGGGTCAACCCGAGCAATGCGCTTATCCCTTTCGAGCAATTCGATCGGCTTCATTACGGGCGGTTGGTCATCCTGAACGACCAGACGACGGGTGACATCCGAGTCTACGGTTTGGAGCCCGGACTTATCCGCTCTATCTCGCTTTTCTGGGGGATGTCGATGGGGACGCGGAATCTTTTCTCGAGCAGTTGGCGCTACCGCGCCCGCCAGGGATTGCGCGCGCTTTTTTCCTGCTGCGCAGATTTCAATGTCCGAGACCGATCTCGTCAGGTGGATGCAGGAGCACGAAGCGCCGCCGATCGCCAATTATGTTAACTGGCCGGGCCGGACGGTGCGTCCGTGCCCGGGAGGAAGCGAGACTTGCACGACGCGATCGAGGAATTACCTCGAAGCCGAACGCCGCCGCGCTGGCGGATCTTCCGCCCGTCGAGATTCATCAGCAATTGCGACAGTTCGTCCAGGACGGAGAAAGCTGCGGGAAGACTTGACGCTGACAGCCGAAGGACCAACGCCATTTGGGCTGGTGGATCATGAACATGCTCCATCTCGTGGGCATGCCGCTCCTCTTCCTTATCGCGCTGCCGTTCCTCGTCATCCTCTCCCCGTTCTATCTCTGGCGCCTGCGGCGGCTGGAGAAGACTGATCCCGGAGCTTTGCGCGCGCGTCGATCAGGCTTACTCGGATGGGATGGCTCAGGCGGAAGATCGTCTCGTGACCAATCAGTTCACCGCCATGGGCAGTTTGAAACCTGGACTCGTTAGGCTGGTGACCACGATTGGCATTCTTTGGACGGTGAACTGGGGCGCGCGCCATCTTTTCACCCGCGGTCGCCTGGCGCGGATTCGCACGATTCACTTCGCACGCTGGGTCTTTCTCGATGGCCGCAAACGGATGGTCTTTTTCAGTAATTACGATGGCACGGTCGAGAGTTATATGGACGATTTCATCAACAAGACCGGATTTGGTCTCAACATGGTTTTCAGCAACGGCGTCGGTTATCCGCGAACCAACTGGCTCGCGCTCGACGGCTGTCAGGACGAACAAAAATATAAGGATTTCCTCCGCCGCCACACTTTGCCAAGTCAGGTCTGGTACAAAGCCTATCCGGGATTGACCGCGATCGACCTGGAACGAAACAGCCGCATCCGCGCAGGGATTGGAGGCAACATCGCTTAACGAAGAGGAGGCCAGGGAATGGGTCGCACTCCTATGAAGCAAGACGAACGTCGATTTCAGCGACGTGCAGGGCCTGGTCCGCTTCGGTTACGGAAAAATGACGGAGGCGTCTTACGCGCTCCTGCGGATTAAGGACGCGGCTGCAGCGCGTCAGTGGTTGCGGGCGGCGTCGGTCACGACCGCGGCCAGATATGACTCCGCCTCCTTCCGCCGCGCTCCAGGTTGCATTCACCGCGCGCGGCCTGGCGGAGATCGGCATGCCGGAATCCGTCATTGAAGGTTTTTCCCCTGAGTTCTTAGCCGGGATGACAGAGGAGAGTCGGACCCGCCGACTCGGCGACGTGGGCACGAATGCGCCGTCGCAATGGGCCTGGGGCTACGGCACCAGTGTGCCACATCTGGTGGTGATGTTTTTCGCGGCGCCAGGTAGTCTGACGGATTTCATTCAGAGCGTGACCGGACTGCGGTGGTCCGACGCCTTCGAGGAAATGCGCTGGCTCAAAACGGCCGATCTGGACGGAATCGAGCCTTTTGGTTTCGCGGACGGCATTAGCCAGCCGCAGCTCGACTGGACGCGCCAGCGCGATCCGACTCGCCCCCAGATTGATTACGGCAACGTTGTCGCGTTGGGAGAATTCCTGCTCGGTTACCCTAACGAATACAACAAATATACCGAGCGGCCTCTGCTCGACCCCGATCCCGCGAGCGCGGATCTGCTCCCCGCGGAGGACGCGCCCGAGAAGAAGGATCTGGGCTGTAACGGCACCTATCTCGTGATGCGCGATCTTCAGCAGGACGTGCGGGCTTTCTGGCAATTCGTCAGTCAGCAAACTGCTGGCAATGTCGCGGCCGGTGAGAAGCTGGCGGCGGCGATGGTCGGTCGCACTCGTGCCGGCGATCCTCTGGTCCCGATCCAGCAGGAACCGATTCCCGGGATCGGATCAAACCCGGACGAGGCGCGCCAAAACCGCTTCACCTATGAGCAGGATCCGACGGGGAGCGCCTGTCCCTTCGGTGCGCATATTCGCCGCGCCAATCCGCGCAATCCCGATTTCCCCGGGCGCCCGGCCAGCCTGTTGCAACGGCTCATCACCATGCTGGGCTTTGGTCCGAAAGGTTTCCGCGATGACCTGATGTCACCCGTCCGCTTCCATCGCATCCTGCGCCGCGGCCGGGAATATGGATCCGAACTGTTGCCGGAGGACGCGCTGGTGCCCGCTCCGCCTAACGAACCGGCACGCGGCCTCCACTTCGTTTGCCTGAACGCCAATATTTCGCGGCAGTTCGAGTTCCTCCAAAATGCCTGGATCGTGAACACGAAGTTCTCCGCCATGACCGGGGAGAGCGATCCGCTGCTCGGGACCCGCGCCGAAATTCCCGGTTGCCCGGTGACGGCGGACTTTAACCAGCCGCGCGCCGGCGGGCTGCGGCAGCGCGTTTCCGGCCTGCCGCAATTCGTCACCGTGCGCGGCGGCGCCTATTTCTTCCTTCCGAGCCTGCGCGCCTTGCGCTACATCGCATCCGATCGAAGCAGCCAGAAATCTTAGCCGGGCCGTCCTCCGACTTCTGACTGGAAGCCCGGCCTTCGTCAGTTCGTCGGCGGAGAGGTGTCAAGATTTGTTGTTGCCTGACTCCAATTCTTGCCAATTCCTTCTCCGACCTCTGCTCCCGACCGTCGCTCCCGGCGATGTCAAACCCCTTATTTCCTTCCAGCTGGTTTATCCACCGCCGCCGATTTTGGCAAATTGAGTCATATCAAGACAGTAATGGATGCACCAGAACCAGACCACGTCGCGGGACCGCTGCAAAACGAGGATCACGGCAATGCCGAGGGCAGCGTCGAGCAGCAGGCCAGCGGCTTCGAACCAGGTCACGCCATTCGATATCATTACCGGTATGTGCCCGGCCGCGAACAGACATGCCACGACGACTGTGGCCCAGCGCTTGCCGATCGCAGCCGCCAGCCGAACAAACAGGATGGCGATCGTAAGATCTTCGAGAAACACCTGGACCATGTTATCGATGTGCTCGTAGCGCCAGATTCGGCCAATCATGACCCATGGTGCATCAGCGCCCTTCCGCAGAAGCGAGTAGGCTGTGATAGCGAGAGTAGCGAGCACGATTCCTACGACCAATCGCACCGCGATATGGGGTCGAGGAAGCCATGCCGAGGTCCAGGACTGCCGGCGAATGATCATGACCAACAGGATCGGCGCGAAGATCATGAGCTGATTAATCGAGGCCAGGATGGGCCCGAGCGCACCGCGCTCCGGAAGGCGGATACCTCTCGTCCATAACTGACCCATGACCAGAATTCCGATGGCGCCAAGCAGAGCGATCCCGAATTCGCGCCATGGCTTCGCCATGTCTTCGGGGGGCCCACTTGGCCATACTTTGGGCAGCAAACGATTCGCGAGCAGCCATCCCCCCAGAGCCACCAGATACGCGATAACCAGTGCCGGGTAGTGTTGTTCGAGCATTTGAATTCGGTTTTCTGCGATTCTTGGTTCAGCAGTGGCGTCTTCTGAAGGAAGAAATTGACACCCCAAACAGATACAATCGGTTCAATAATAGGAGAAAAAGCGAGAATAGTGAATCGCAATTCAAGAATCGGTGAAAGCGGAGGGATCGCGATTTCATGAGCGATTGGATTTTCGTGCCTTTTCTACTGCGGTCTGGCGTTTTCGCCCAGGCGCTTGGCCAAGGCGGCGAGATATCGGTCGATCGTGCTGGTGTGACCAAAGACGAAGCGCGACATGAAACGGAAGAAGACGTTTGAGACATCACCGTCTTCGGTAATTATCAATCGGGTTCGGCCCTCGACCGAAGAAAGACGGTACTCCCACGAACCACTGTAGCCGAGATCCCGGTCGACGATACGCGTGATGAGACGTTCGTTCGGGACGTTAGTCACGACCTCGAAAGTGACAGCTCCGTGCGCTCCGGATTCACGAAAACGAACCTCGCCGTTTTCGGATTTCAGGATCGCGACCCGCTTCACGTCTGGTCGCCAGGCCGGAGCCATGGCAAAATCGTCGATCAACGCGTAAACCTGAGCAGGCGCTGCTCGCAAGAGGATCGAGCGCGAAACCCTATGGCGCCGCGGCAGGAACGCGCCACCCAATGCCACGATACTTCCTGCGGCCGCGAGCAGGCTGCAAACCACGACAAGAATCGTGATGATAATCCTCATCTGCGACGTTTCCTGGCACGAGCGGCGCGGGCGAGCAGTCGCATCCCTTCCACAGCCAGATCTCGTTCGCGCAGGGACAGCTCCTGCAAAAGGCGCCGCACCCGCGCGCGATCGAGGACGCTGGTCGCAGACATCGCCTCTGCGCCTAAAGTGGTTAAGTGCAGGCACCGTTGCCGCTTATCCCGTCGCGCGGAGGTGTTCGTCAGGTAACCCAACTGCTCGAGGCGGCCGATTGTGGCCGACAAAGTCGAAGGCGCCACACCAAGATGATGGGCAAGAACACGAGGACTGGTCGCGTGATTCTTGTCCAGATGCGCAAGGAGGGAGGAATCCTGCGATGAGAGTCGCCACTTTGTCGACGCGCTCCGCACGTGATCGACGTGGCAGGCGAGATAAATTTGCGGGTAGAGCCGCTGAATTTCGACGGCCAATTGGTTGAGCATGCCTGCCTATTTGAAAACGCAATAGTCGTTCGTCAAACCGAACGATTCCCCCGGAGATCGAGAGTTCCAATCTGTGACCGAGAAGCGTCCTCTGATCTCTGCTCCCGCTCGCTGCGCTGTTGCGAAAAGCATTCGCCGCCCCGCATCTCCTCTTGCTAAGCTCGTGTTTCCGCAGGGGATCTTGTCATGCTTTTCAACTCTTTCGCTGTTCTGCTTCCTGTTCTCTTCGTCATCGCTCTGGGGTATTGGGCGGGACGCAGGAAACAATTCAATGCCGATCAGTTGCAGGGCATTAATTCGGTCGTTCTCGATTACGCGCTGCCCGCGCTCATGTTCACCGGTATTGTCCGCACCTCGCGCAGCGAAATGCTGGCCGAGGTTCCCTTCCTCGTCGTTATCGCTCTCTCGTTCGTCGGCCTCTTCCTTCTCGTGCTGTTATTCAGCGTCTACGTGGGTCACCATTCCCTCGGCGCCGCGGCGCTGCAGGCGAATCTGGTCAGCTTCCCGTCCACCGCTTTCCTTGGGGCTCCGATTTTTCACGACCTCTTCGGCGAGTCGGGCCTGGTCTCGATCATCTTCTCGACCGTGCTCGCCCTGGTCACGATCGGGCCCCTGACCATCGTCCTGCTCGAGATTCACGCTCAGCGCGCGGCGCGCAATCAGTCCGCTCACGTGACCGAATTGATTCGCAACGGGCTGGTCGCAAGCTGCAAAAAACCCCTCGTCTGGGCTCCGCTCTCGGGGGCCATTCTTTCGCTCCTCAACGTCCCCACGCCGACGGAAGTGGACAACATGCTGGGACTGATCGGTTCCGCCACAGGCGGCCTTTCCCTCTTTCTCGCGGGATTGATCATCGCGAACTACCAGGTGAAGCTGAGCGGCGAGATCATCGGCAACGTCCTGCTGAAAATGGTCGGGCAACCGGTGCTCGTGGCGGCTCTGGTTTCGGCCGTGGCGGTCGCCGAGCCGATGGGAAACGAAGCGATTTTGATTTGCGCGATTCCGACGGCCGTTCTCGGCCCCTTGCTCGCGCCGCGTTATCAGGTTTACGAGACTGAATCCGCCTCGACCCTCGTCCTCACCACCCTCGCCATGATCGTCACCCTGCCGCTCGCAATCTTCCTCACCGGCGGGTGATGGGATTGGTTGCGCTTATTCGCGATTTGTTTGGCTGGCGACGAGCGGTTTTATTCGGCGGCGGATATCCGCCCGAATAATGCTGCAGATCAATCCAACGATGCTTCAATGACAAACAACAAAGTGTTACTGATGTCCCGACCGAACCCTTTCTGATACGTTTGCCGCCGTGCCGGAATACAGGTTCACCGCCTACTTTGAGAAACAGGTGATGCGCAAGCGACCGTACCTCACGAAGGAGATGTGCATCAGGGTCGTTCAATCGCCGGCACGTGTCGAGCTGCAGGAGGAGGATCGCTATCGGTTCTGGGCTTCGGTCGAGGAACTCGAAGGCCGATTCTTGCGAGTCGTCACACTTTCCAATAAGCTCACCATCCACAACGCATTCCTGGATCGCGGATTCCGGCCATGAAGCTCAATTATTTTCCAGACACCGATTCTCTCTACATCGACCTCTCGCAAAAGCCGAGCGTCGAGAGCAGGGAGGTTTCCGCAGGGGTCGTACTTGACTACGACGCCGAGGGGAATCTTGCCGGAATCGATATCGACCATGCCAGCCGCAAACTGGACCTGCGCGAACTGGTCACGAGCCAGCTTCCTCTCGCCGCGAAAGCATAGATTCTCTCCCGCGCCCTCTGCCCTCTGACTTCTGACTTCTGACTTCTGACTTCTGATTGGAAGCCCTCGACCTCCGACCTCCGACCTCTGACCTCCGACCTCAGCTTTTCCGCATTGTCTTACCTCCCTTTGTAATAGGTGTAGGCCGCCAGCACCAGCAGCGCGACCCCGAACGCCGCTCCGTAAATCCAGCTGCCAGGTACCCGCGGTTCGAGCACCGACTCATCCGGCCGTTTCGGGTTGTAGCGCACCGCTACCGCGCTTCCGCTCGGATAACGCTCCACCACCTTCTGCGCAAACTCCGGCACGCCTCGGTCCAGTCCCGGGCTTTGCGCAACCCGGGTGCCCTGAAAGCGTTTTCCCGTCACCTTATACTCATAGAGCAACACCGGCCGATAGAGCGTCAGCCGGGCCCGAGGGCCTCCAACCCCACGGGCCACACTCTTCCGATACTCCTCCACCTTGGCCGACAACACCCGACCTTCCGCCACCGGCCAACGCTTCATCGCCGCCGCTTCCCGTAATGAGCTCGCGACAATCGCAAGGACCGCTAATCCAAAACCGCCGATCATTAGCGCCAGCACGCCGAGAGGATGCCTTTCCGCCGCCGGGGCGGCAAGCTCCTCGGCGGGGCTCCCCGCGACGTCTGCCCTCCGACTTCCGACCTCCGACCTCTGACTGCTGACCTCTGACCTCTGACCTCTGACCTCTGACCTCTGACCTCCGCCTCCGCCCTCTAATGGCGCGATTTTGATCGATTACGGTGCTGGAAAACAGAGAATGCCTCACTGATCAGTCTGCGCCACGCTGGCCCTCACTATCTTATGCGAAACGTCATTCCACGCCTTGGCGCCGCGACGCCCGACTGCCTGACCGCGGCGACCTACCTCGTCGCCTGGATCGCCCCCACACAATTGGCCCCCGCCCAGTTCCGCAACCTGCTGGCCGCGATCATGATCGAATTTCTCGTCCTCCACGCCAGCGCCCTCTACGGCTTTGGCATCGCCAAACGCGAGGATCGGCTGGCCCGGCGCACCTGGATACTCGGCGGACTCACCGTCATCTATCTCATCCCCATCACGCTGATGGCCGTGCAGCTCAAGACCGCTGCGCCGATCCTCGCCTTCTTCTGGTTGTTCACCAGCCGATTCGCTTTCATCCTCATCCACCCGGAATCAGCCGCAGCCGAGACACGGCGCACCGTTACGCTCTGGGTGGTTTCGTTGCTGGTTTTCTTTGTCGGCACCATCGCGGTGAACAAGATCCCGCTCCCGGCCCTCGGGCTGACCCCGCAATTCGTCGCTTCGCTCTCCATGTCGGGCCACCCCAACCCAAAGGCACAGCCACCCCAGATCACGATCGCTTTCGGCGTCCTCTATTTCCTCGTGCAAGCCGGCGCGAAGTTCCATCTCGCGGGCTCGGGCCGAGAAAAAGAACGCCCCACGACCTTCGACGATGGCCAGTCCATCGGATGATCTGAGTTACATAGAGAGATATAGGCTCGGCTTTGGGAACTAACTACCGCGAGTAAATCGACCCGCTCGTGAGCGCCAAGAAAATAGTAGGAGAGTTGTCAGCTTGGGTTTGCCCTGTTTTCTCGGACAGAACGGAGGGAGAGAAGAGCGAATTGTGACTCGGCAAGAAACTCGGGAGCTAGGACCTTTCGTCTCATGCCGCCCTTTTCTGAATCCAAACCGCGCGATCGCTGCATCCTATTCATGAAGTCATGGAAACCAGCGCATGATCGTGTCGAAGCGTAGCGCTCTCGGCATTTCACTGGCCGCGATCGTCCTTTACTGGATCTACCAGATCGCCTCGCAACAAGCGGGGGCGCCGCTGCCTGCGCATTTCTCGGAGTTGGTCTGGCGGATCGTGCGCACCAAGCTTCTCGTGTTCGTTGCGCTTTTCCTGCTCCTCCGTCTCGACGGGGAAGGATTCAAAGAACTGGGCCTGAGCGGTCAGCAATGGCCGAAGCATCTCGGCTTGGGTTTGTTGTTCGGCCTCGGGATGTTCTTCGCACTGAACGTGGCGCTGGGCGCGGTGATGCAGTCGCTGCTGCCCCGGCCGACGGGGAACGGGCCCACGGTCGTATCGTTTTTCAATGAGCCGCGGAACCTGCTGGCCTGGCTGCCAATCGGGATCTTCGGTGGAGGCGTGGTGGAGGAACTCCAGCGGATCTTCATTTTCACCCCCTTCGAGAAATGGCTGGGGCGTCCCGGCCTCATTCTGGGAATCGTGCTCAGCTCACTGATGTTTGGCTTGGGTCACCGCTACCAGGGGCTCGGGATCGCGATCTCGACCGCGGTCTCGGGAGTGATCTTCGCGCTCGTCTACCTGCGCCGGCGCTCCGCTCTCGAGCCGATCGCCGCGCACGCATTCAGCGACGTGCTTGCCATGCTGGTCGCAACGATGCACGGGAGGTAACCAACGTCATCCGCCGCTCTTGCCGTTCGCTACCCAGGGCAATGTCAAGCCACTCTCTGCCCTCTGCCTTTCGTTCATTGCCCGAGAAGCGAGTTCAGCTTCGTTTTCGTGCGGCCGTATGTTAGAATCAGAGATGGAGAAGAAGGTTGTGAAATTCCGCAGCTTCGAGGAAGCGGAGAAAGCCGACCGGGACTTCTACGACAAGCTCACTCCGCAGGCGCGTCTCGAGATTCTCCTTGAACTCCTCAACCATGGCCCTGAACAGCGACTCGAGAGAACTTATCGCGTTACTAAATTCGCACGGCGTTGAGTATTTGATCGTCGGCGCCCACAGCCTCGCCTTTCACGCGCGGCCTCGTTTTACTGGCGATATCGATATCCTCATCCGGCCAACGGCAGAGAACGCCGCGAAAATCCTCGCCGTCCTGAATGAATTTGGCTTCGCCGATTTAGGAGTGAAGGCATCAGACTTCACCACGTCCGAACAGATCGTTCAGCTTGGTCGCGCTCCCAACCGGATCGATTTTCTTACGAGCATCACTGGTGTCAGCATGGAGGAGGCTTTTGCGACCAAAGTCTCGGCGGAGTTGGATAAGCTCCCGGTATCCTTCTTGAGCAAAACGCTGCTCATTGCGAATAAACGTGCGGTGGGTCGCCCTCAGGATCTGGCCGATCTCACCGAACTCGAAAACTGAGCAAGGGAACCTGTCCTCCGTCCTCCGTCCTCCGTCCGCTGACCTCTGTCCTCCGTCCGCTGTCCTCTGTCCTGGGCTAGAACCCGATGGAAAACTGCGCACCGTTCACTTTTCCAATGACCGGTTGCACTGCAACGCCTCCAAATTTTGAGTTGATGTGGAATAACGTCAGGACTTTGTGCTCCCGCTTCGCTTCGCCCCTTCTCTCCGAGTCACTGCCAGCACGTTGACTTACGAAATCCTCGGTTTCGAAAAGTCCGACGGCCGAAGAGCGTTGCATTGCAGCCTGTGTCGCCGGCGCATCAATCGCGGGCGCTGCAAGCATAGCCCTTGCCGTCCCCTGCGCGGCCCCGATCGATTTCTGATCTCCCGCCTGTGTCGATTGACAAGTGAGTCCAATCGCGATCGACAACCAAAAAGATCCAAAAAGACTTCGCTTCATGGAAGCTCCGCTTTTGAATCGCCTTTCCGGCACAAAATGCGCGTGCGAAAATGGCCTCGAACGCATCAAGATCTGCCAGCCACTCTTCCAAGTGGTTCAAGAACCGATTCGCTCTACATCGACCTCTCGCAAAAGCCGAGCGTCGGAGCCGCGGAGTATCGAAAGGTCGTTCTGGACTACGACGCGGCAGGAAACCGGGCTGGAATGAAACCGCCGCCCGCCGGGAAAGGAAAAGATATCGGCGCTGATCTTGCCGCCGAGCTCGATCACCCGGGCACGAATTTCCACCTCCGGCCTCTGACCTCTGCCCTCCGACTTCAGACTTCTGACTTCAGAGCCCGGCCGTTGCTGCGCATCCGTTACGGCAGCTTTCAGAATTTCAGCTTTGGCCCTTGGCCCCGGTCCCTTCCTCAGTCCGCTGTTGCCTGACCCCAATCCCCCAATTCCCCCGAAAGCGTTCGGGGGCGAAATCCTTGAGTGTGCGCACAGCGACTGCTATGATCGAAGCCGGTGAGCGTTTCTGAATTGAAAGAGGAGGTGTCCCGCCTGAGCAAGGCCGAACGGCTTCAGGCAATGGAATGGCTCTGGGCGTCGCTTTCCAAGGAACAACAGGACATCGAGTCACCCGAATGGCACGGCGAAGTGCTCGCCGCGCGTAAGGCAAAGGTGGACTCGGGCGAAGCGCAATTTCTCAGTGTCGCCCAACTCAAGGAACGCCTGCGCCGTTGAAGCAAGTTGTCGTTCTTGCGGATGCCGCTGAGGACATCGAAGCAGCGAGGGATTTCTACGAAGCGCTCGAAGCCGGTATCGGCGAATATTGTGTCGATTCATTATTGACCGGCATCGAGGCTCTCGGCTCCTTCAGCGGGATTCACCCAGTGCACTTCGAATTTCACCGGATGCTGGCGAGCCGCTTTCCATTTGGTATTTACTATCGCGAGCGCGGCAATGAGGCGCAGGTTTTCGCCGTTCTCGATTTGCGGCGCAATCCAAATTGGATTCGCAAAGAATTAATTACACGGGGGGAATGACGACCGGCTCCGATCTCCGACCTCTGATTTGCCTTCGGCTATGTCCCGCTTCCCTCCCATTTCAGCTTCGTCAGCGTTTCAGTTTTCAGCTTTCAGTTCTCGGCCTTTGGCCCCCAGACCTGCCAAGATTTCGTTGCCTGACCCCCAATTCCAACGTTCCTCCGTCTTCCGCCATCCGCGGTTTGCTTGCGCAGGACAATGTGACTGCCGGATTGCCGCGACTTCACAAATCCGTGCTCCTGCAACAGGCGAGAAGAGGATTGCGATAAAGATCACGCGTAGGATTACCGCTGATAGGATCGCCGGCTTATCTGCACGGTAAAGTCAGCCAGTCGGAACTGGTCGATTGGGCGGCGAACCTGGGAGGTTCATTTTAATCGAGCGGATGCCGCCAGTTGAGGCCGGGGAAGCGAGCAAAGCCGCGATCGAGGGTGACCCAATCGCAACCCAGCTCGATGGCAAGCGCCGCGTGGAAAGCATCGGGCACCAGATTGCCGCGAGCGTCGCCCCGGCGGCAGAGGTCGATAAAAATCTTCCAGTGTCCAGTGCCGGGTCCGAGAAGATGAACCTGTTCCCGAGCGCGAAAGTCCTCCAGAAAATCCAGAGCCTGGAGCAGCGGCGTGGGCCTCTTGAAAATCTTCGGATGCGTGATGATGCGCAGGCAACCGCTCAGTGCCAGCTCCGAGACCGCCACCCCGGGCGGCTCCCGGAGGGCCGATTGCAGCCAGTCCTTTATCTGGCGGTGTTGATCGGCGTCCTCGCGATGCGCACTCACAAGGATATTGACGTCCAACAGAATCATCGCGACTCCATCGCATCGAGGAGTGCAGATGACGACGTAAGGTCGATCCCGGGATGGAGACCCGAACCCTTAAAAGTCTTCAGCGGTCGTTCCGCGTTTGAGCGGAATGTCTTTCGCCCTTTGGCGAAGGCGGCTCGCAGAGCGTCTTCAATCACCTCTCGGAGGGAGCAATGGCGTTCATGAGAAACCTTCCTGGCCTTTTCCAACAGCGAATCCTCGATCGAGATCGTCGTTCTCATGCATCAAAGCATATGGTCATTGCATCATGATGTCAATGGAAGCCAAATGCCAGCCCACTTCCGTTCTAACGATTCAACGTTTTTGACGAATCATGTGGCGAAGTCCCTCGCTTTCCCTCATCGCCTTCCTGAGCCTGGCGACGACGCGTGCCTGTTTCTTCGGCGTGAGCTGACACTCCCAGATTCGCACAACCCGCCAGCCCGCTTTCCGCAGAGTCCGCGTCACCAATCGATCCCGCGCGACATTCCGCTCGAACTTCGGCAGCCAAAACGTTCGGCCCGTGTTTTCGGCCTGAATAGCTGAGGCGTTGCCAAAACACTGGATGTCGATGCCAGAAACAGGCCATCAACAAAAACCCCACATTAAGAAGACCGGGAGAGGAACTCAGCCAACTGAGATAGAACGGCTTTGAACACGCGCGTCTGCACCCCTTGGCCGAGAATCTCGATCGCGGTGGCGTAGTGCTCGCACGCAATCGTGCAACCCATGAGTTTCTCAACCTCGTGCTTGCGAAGCAGCCGCAGTCCGTGGGCGGTTTCAACGAATGGACCGACGTTTATCTTATGATACGAACGAACCAGTGTTGGCACTCGCTGGGACTTAGCTGAGATCGTGGAGAAGCCAAAACCATGACCCAGCGTACGATGGCGTTCTCTGTGGCGACGCAACGCGGCGATGCTTCCCGCGATGCGCTGCGCATCTGCGCGGTCTTGTTCGCTTGGCGAATCGAGAAACGAAGACAGATCTCCCGCAAATGTGTGACCCGGCGACTCCAAGGCGAAACCGGGTCGCAGCGTCGCAACCATGAGCCAACGACGGCGGTCTTGCGGCTCATTCCATTCCGCGTGTGGATCGAGAATGGTCTCGGTCACGTAATAACCCATCTGGCGCAAATGATGGCTGAGACTTAGGCCTGCGAGTGAAGTTGCGAATGACGGCACGTTCTCGAACACGCAAGCGAGCGGCAGACGAGTCGCGATTAGTTCGGCAATGCACAGGAAGAGGTCGCCGCTATCGCCAAGTTCCGGCCGGCCCGCGAGCGCTTTCTTTGCGCGTCCCAGCATGGAATGACTGGTGCATGGAATCGCGGCTACGAGGACATCGTGCGCCGGATATTCCGATGGATGGATGAGCCGCACATCGGCTTGAAAGAGCGTCGCCGCCGGGTGTGAGGCTTGCCAAACATCGGCGAATTTCGCGTCGACTTCGACGCCTGCTACGAGTTGAAAGTCTGGATGGGCGGCGATAGCTGCCGAGAGCGTCCCGCCTCCGCAGAAGATCTCCAATGTCTGAAATGGCGGCGCCGCGCGAAGACGATCACGAATCGAGAACGCGCGAACGGAGGGCTTCACCTCAATGACTTGATGGCTCGCATCGACCCGCACTTCTGCCCATCTAGCGAGCGACTCAAGTATGGCGCGGCTGGCAAGATCGATAATTGGCCGTGTCCGACCGGCGGCACGTCGTTGTGAGACATGGTGCGTGCCGTCACGTGCGGGCGTGAGGCGAACGCCGTCGCGAATCTGCTGAACTGAAAATGCGGTTCCCGCGGAAAACCCGAATGAGTTGAGCCGGCGTGATTCCAGCCAAAGTCTCGGACTGTTCCGGTTTTCGCCGAGCTTGTGAAAAGCGACCAACTTCATGGCCGCTCCTTCTTCAGCGGCTCCAGCGTTCGCGATGAGAGGCGAGGAGCGCCGCGTCCGGGGGAAACTTCTTCGGCAGAGCGAGCGCTTTTCCGTCGAATCGCCACAGCCAACTGAATGGCTCCTCGTCCGCTTTGTTGGTCGGTTTCAATGCATCGCTCATTTGCACTTTGAAATCCGCCGTGACGGTCATCAAACCACGATCGAAGGCGCGATCGTGCAGCGCATTGAGGCAAAGACCGTTCCTCGGATTCATCCGGTTCTTGCGGTCGATCGACCAAGGCACAATATGGCTCGCTACGAGTAATGGCTGCACCGCCAGGCCGCTCACACAGCAACGAAAGTTGTAAGCCGCGAGGACGGCGGCGCGGAAAAAGTGTTGGTTGACGCGAGTTCTTATTAACTGGTCCCGATCGATCCCTTCGGCAGGTAGTTCGCTCTCTTCGACCTCCGCTAATTGCTCGAGCGGAGTTCCAGTTCGTTCGGCCAGTAACTTCTCGCTTTCGTACGCGAGTTTTTCCCCGTTCGTAGCGAACTCCTGCCAGATCTCTTCCTCCCCTCTCGCGCCGTGGGCCAAGCCGCGGATTCCGCGCGATTGCAGCGTCGGATCGAGCCGAGCAAAGTTCGCGAGCTTGTATGAGACCGCTCCGACGCTTCGACGCAAGAGTTCCGCTAACTCGATAATCTTCGGGTTTCGCATGTGGATCGTCCCGAAGGGAATCTTGCAGTAGAGGTTGAACGCAAGCACGTGCTCCTCTCGGCTCCAGTCTCTCGGTTTGGCCATGCGCGCAGTGGGATCGGACGTTCATCGCAGAATCAGTTGTCTGATTGGAAGCGAAAACGCCATTTTGTCTGCGGACGATAAGTCTCATTGTGCGCGTTGTCGTTGCTTCCCAGCGCGACTATGCGCAGACGGATATCCGGGAGCATGTGGCCGATCAGTTATCACCTTCGGCTCACATTTTCGATCGACGAGGCGGCCGCATCGCTCCACGCCGCTAAGGTAGGTGCGATTAACGTCGGCTTTCTCGGCGAGCTCCTCTTGGGAAAGGCCAACAACCTCGCGCCGATGGCGAACATTCTTGCCGAATCGAGCAAGCGCTGGATGTCGCAATGGCATCCACACACTTGACCTGAAGGTGGAATTTCAGTCCACGGACTATGAGTCACATCGTTCACGAATCTCCTGCTCCGACAATCGTCCTGTCTGCTCATGAATGGGGAATGGGGGTCATGGGGGTGAGGCAACAAAATCTTGACAGCTCCATTGGCTGAGGCTCAACGCTCCATTGGCCGGCGGCTTCCCCGAGAATTTGCCTTTTTCGCTCTGCGGAGCGTCGAATCGCGAACCGTCACGCGATTTCGGGAATGCCCAACTCCCTCAGATAATTGAAAGTCGAATCGTAGAACGCGGGCGCGCGTGTCGGGTCGTTTGCGTTGCCGGGCGGAACGAAAACAACCATGCCCTGCCTCGCGCGGGTGAGCAGAACTCGGTAGGCGTTCCGTAGATAATTTCGGTTCTCGGAACTGTTGATGTTGCACCACCGATTGCCACGGAAGTCGTGATGGTCCCAGCCCGATCCATTGAATCGGAAATCGCCGTCCCACGTCACGCAGACCCAATCGAGTTCCAATCCCTGAACCTGAAATTCGGTCGCGGCGTCTTCGAGATAAAAGCTGGATCGCGTGTCGTTCCGTTCGTTCAGAAAATAATGCACCGGATCAACCGACACGCGGATATCGATCGCGTGAGGCTTCAACCGCATCGCCTTTGACGAAGCGACCAAGCCGTAGCGCTCCGTTCCTCTGGCGCGGGAGCGAACCCACTCTTTCGCGGCATTGAGATCGCGCGTGATTGCGATCGGATAACGGGCGGCTAATTCCGCAAACGCTGTTCTGGCCTGGTCCTTTTCACAATCGAGAAGCGCTTTAACAAAGGCTGAAACGTTTTCCGCCCGAAACGATCTCATCGAAACGGCGAGATGGAGACAATCATCGAAATGAGCTCGCGGGCGGTTCCGCACCACTTCAAGCGCCTTTCCAGCGGCGTATTCGCTGTCGATCAGCCTGGACGAAATGAACATCTCCCAATCCGGGAAACTTCGATTCACCGCCTCAAGCCACGCATCAATGCCGGCTTCGCCGATGTTGATCTCCTGTCCGCCGCCAACCAGGCAGACGACAACGGCCCAATCCTGACGGCGGTCCATGTAGGAGATCAGAAATTCCGGCTCAGAATGCGCGAAGCCGGGTCGCTTCTTTTTTCTGAGCATGAAGTTGGCGGTTTGGCGCTGATTCCACGCGCGTTGCGCCTCATCAAAAATCACTACGTGCTCGATCGGCGGGCCGGAATCGATCAGCGCGTCATCGCGGAAATGGTGAACATTTTGAATGAACGCTTTCACGCTTTCGCCGACTTCACCTTTCCTCACCTTCTCGCCTTGTTTCTTGCGGCGTACGACTTCGTCGCGTGTCAGCGCTTCGCGAAGCACAGCGACTAACGGCCCATTGCCGGAGAGAAAGACAGCGTGCGTCGGCTGGTCAGCCTCGCGTCGCGTCGCGAGGTTCAAACCAACCAAAGTTTTGCCCGCTCCGGGAACGCCCGTCACAAAGCAGATGATTTTTCGACCTTTGGCTTTTGCTTCATCAACCAATTCCTCGATGCGTCCGGACGTGACGTGCAGATTCTGCGCGCCAGCGTCGAAGCGCGCGATGGCTTCAACGGAGTGTTGCGCATAAAGAGAGCGCGCCGCTTCGACAATCGTCGGTGTCGGATGATACGGGGCGCGCGACCAAATTTGCGGATCGAGTAGCCCGCCGTCAGTTGTGCGAAGCGCCAGATCGACAGCGCCGCGAAAATTCGCCGGATCAACAACAACGGGCCGACAGAGTTTGTCAGTATCGACACGGAGTTCGAGAGGCGGAGATTCCGTTGCTTCGGTCGCCACGAGAATGGGAACAATCGAAACGTCGTGACTCGCTTCGTGAAAATTCTTGAGGTCCAGTCCGTAATCCCAAACTTGATCGATTGCCGCACGATCAAACGTTTTCTCGCCGACCTTGAATTCGATTGCGAAGACCACCGGCCCAATCACGAGAACGGTATCGATGCGTCGGCCCATTCGCGGGATGTTGAACTCGAAGAAGACGGATCCCGAGAGGCCTATGAGTTGCGAGCGGAGAAATTCGATCTGCGCGAGCCAAGCGTCTCGCTGGGTTGGGATCAAGGCGAAGTCGCAGTTTCGTGCAAGCTCGCCCAACACAGCTTCATCAGCCGCATCGAGAAACTCCGCAATCGAAGCGCCGTGCCAAAAGCGCGAGGAGAACGCCTTGCCGCTTCGTGTATCCGTCAACTCCACAGGGTGATTATCGCAAGAACACGTTTTGATTGTGCCATTCGAGAAGTTCGCGCGTTGGTTGTTCGGTCTCCAAGGCTGGCATTGTGATTCGTGTGCCTCGCAGGGGATAATAACTTTTGCCGTTGTGATAATCGTCGTCGAAGCCGATCACTCACATTGAGAGCATAATCAGGTGTGACCGTCATGTAACCTTGTTCAAAGAGCCGATGTAAATCCGCTCGCAAAAGTAAACCGTTGCGCACTTCGTGCGGTCCTTCTTTCGCGAAAGGTCGGATGTGCGCTGCTTCGAGCGCTGGCAGGGAATGTTCACGAGTTACGGCACACGCTCGGTCGTATGCTTCCGTCACCGATACGCGAAACGCTCCCTGTCCGAGACGGGGATGCACCAAAATCGGAGAACCATATCGCGGGAGCTTCGCCGACTTCGTCGCCCTCCGCGACTTTTAAATCCCTCATCAGCTGGACCCGTGCGAGACATTCAGACCACACTCGCGCTCCTTCACCAACATTCAGATCGTAGACCGTGTGGCGAAGATTAGATTCAGCCCAATCTCGCGGCTGTGGGATCCATTCCTCGCGCGAGAAGAACGTAGCATTCACCACCACAATGCAGCCGATCTGCAAGATCCCGGGCTGCGGAGCGGCCTTGATCTTGGTTCTGATTTTCTCCAGTCGCGCATGCATCTCCTCGAATGAGCCTGAACCATTCGCCGGACCAAAGCAGTCCCACGCCAGCCACTCCGGCAGTTCAGAGTATCTCGCGAAATATCCGAAGCCGGCGATCGCGCGATAGGGAGCTTTGAGTTTAAAAAAGAATGGTGAGAATTCAGGTGCTCGAAACCGCTGCGTCGTTGTTGGCTTCCAAAAGTTCACCTCATCCCATGAGCGGCGCTGGCTCAGGAAAGTGTACCAATCGAAATCAGTTATCGCGATTGTGCCGGGTTGCGCCATCGCGGAGCACTGTAAAAACGCGCGCCCTACGAGGCGAGAGTTTTCGACGAAACCCTGTTCGCCAATCCATCACTGACGCCGAAGTTCATCCCCTTCTGAGGCGCGTCGCGGATTGGCCCAGAACCGGAATCACCTTACCAAGACAACCTCAGACCCGGAGGTCGGGCGGCCAGAGGAAATAGGGCCCTTTGCCCATCCGAAATTCGCCGCCGACTTCCCGTCCCTGAGGGGTGATGTAGTGCTTGCCTCCGTCGCGCAGTTCCAGATATCCGCGCCCGATCAGCTTGTTGAATAATTGCGTCGTTTGCACTCCCAGCTTCGCCGCGAGTTTGGCGGTTGTGAGCTTGGTGTAATCCTTCGCCGCTTCTTCGACTTTCGGGGAGACCGCGGCGACAGCGGATTCCTGATAGCCGGTGCTGCCTCCGCTCATCCGGATGATGCGGTCGGCTTCCTTGCTGGCCTCCTGATACAACTCCGGGTCGCTTTCACGATCAAAGAAGACGCCCATTTCCTGATTCTTCGCTTCGCTGAAGTCGTACAGGTTCAGGCTGGTGATGATCCCGACCTTCTCGTTCAGGTAGCACTTCGCGTGGACGTTTTTGCAAAATGTGACTTTCACGCCGGCAACTCCGCGGAGCTGATCGGCGGCGTCGCAGATTTCCTTCTTCCCATAGACCACATGTACCCGAACGCCCAGTCGCACAGCATCCTCGATTAACTCTCGCACTCTGGGCCGGAGCTTGAGGTAAGGGCTGATCAGGATGATGCGCTTTTCCGCAGTCTTGAGGAGGCGCTCAATCCGGAAACTGATTTCAGTCGTGTCGAGAAAATTGGCCATCCCTCATCTGTTCAGCACCTCTGGTACCACCTCCGGACATCCTGCCAGGCGGTTTTTCCTGATTTCCTGCGTTCCTTATTCGCTTCCGTCGCTCAACTCAAGCCGCCGGCTGTTGCGATGATATACGTGACTCACGTATATCCGCGAATCGTGGTCGCTCGAGGATCGCTCGGCTGAGCAGATCAGTGGTCGTAGCGCTTTTCGCCGGCCTTGATGGCAACGGGCAAGTCATTCCCCTCCGGCGGGAGCGGACAGGTGGCGTAGGGAGTAAAAGCACACGGCGGATTCTCCGCCTTGTTGAAGTCCAGCGTCGTCTGGCCATCGACCGGCTTGTCTGCATCGAGGAATCGCCCCGCGCTGTAAGTCTCGCTCGAGTTGGAGGCGTCGCGGAAGATGATAAAGAGCGATCCGTCGTCCTTCAGGACGGGTTGCAATGAGTATTCCTTCCCTTGCAGAGCGAACCGCAGACGGCCCGGACTCTTCATCTTGAAGTGACCGCCGAGCACATTCGGAACCATCAACTCCTTCGGCTCGGGAAAGGCTTCGAGGTGAGCCGGCACGCGGTAGCTCTCGTCGACCGGAAACCAATTCAAGCCTTTGAACGCCAGTCTCGCCTTGCTCTGGTTGTCCTTCAGCCGGATGCCGAAGCGATCCTCGCGCCGGATCAAATAAAACATCTGGCTCCCAACGCGAATCTCCGTCGGTTTCCCCTTTTCATCGGAAACGAGATCGATCGTCGAAACGGGCTTGCCATCGCACCTGGCCTCGACGCCGCTGGCCACCTGCAACGTCGCGACCCCGTTCTTGAAGTCGATTTCTCCAAACTTCCCCTGGGTGAAGTGATCCGTCAGCCGCACATCGAACTGCGGGCCCGCGCCCACGGTGTTCACCCCATCCTTCAGCCAAAACAACCCCGCCAGCGTCAGCCACCCGTCCTCCTTCTTGAGATCGGTCTCCTCCTCGCTTCGCCATTTTTCGACGGACTTCACGTAGTCCGACTGCGCGAGCACGGAGCCGAGGGAAACGAGAACGATCGCGAGACAAAGAGCGAATTTCTTTTCCATCGCCTACCTTATGGACCGAAGAACTTCGTTTGGCGAATGCCGCTACTCCAAGTCCGGGCCGCCTGGTCCAAGATCACCACGGAATCACTTTGCGGTCGCGCCACCCGCCTCCGCTGAAGCTGCGGGCGTGGCAGGAAACTTTCCCGTTTCGCCTTGGGGCGCGTCCGCCGCGAGCCAGATCCGCCTTCGCAAAACTACGGCGGGACACGCAATTGCGATCGCGGTGCTACCAGGGGATGACCTTACGATCTCGAACAAATTTCGCCGTCAACGATTGAGGTGCTTCACATGCCAGCCAGACCACGCCGCTCGCACCTTCGGCAACGGAACGGGTCGCGTTTGCGCCACCCATGTCAGTTCGCACCCAGCCGGGACAGACGGAATTGACCGCAAAGTCTGGCAGGGCGGCGGCGAGCTGGACGGTGACGCCGTTCAGCGCTGTCTTGGAGATGCAGTAGGCGGGCGCCCAACCGTCGGCGCCGTCGGCCAGTTGTCCGCCGCCGCTGGAAACATTGACGATCCGCGGGTTGTCGCTCTTTCTCAGGAAGGGCAGGAAAGCCTGCGCAACGAGGAGCGCCCCGAGGGTGTTGGTTCGCAGCGTCGTCTGAAACATTTCCGCGCTGAGCGCGAGGACATCCTTGTCTTCATCGAGGAGAATGCCGGCATTGTTGACCAGCGCGTCGAGGCGATCGCTTTGCCTGGCAAATTCTTCGGCCGCGCGCTGGATGCTTTCGGGTTTTGCGATATCGATCCGGAGAGAACTGACCTGCTCATTTCCTGCTTTCCTGGTTTCCTGATTTAATTTTTCGGCGGCCGCTTTCCCCGATTCCTCATCGCGCGCACCGAGAAAGACCCGAAAACCTTCGCGGACGAGTTGGCGCGCCACTTCGAACCCGATTCCCTTATTTGCGCCGGTTACGAAGGCGGTTCTTTGGTTTCGTCGCATGCACGAAATTGCGACGTGTGCCGTTGGAAATCAAAGTCCCAAATGAGCAATCCGTGCCGTTCGTCGGTGACTATTGAACCGACCAACATCGCAGGCGCTGCCTGTGATGTGGCGTCGTCGGTTTCCCTTCGCCACCGGAGTGAATCAAAAGCGACGCCGGCTGACCGGGCTCGCGTTCGTTGTTCCATTTTGCCCGGCCGGTCGCTTTAATTGCGACCTGTGAAACCAATCCGCCTTTGCGCACGCGCGCCGCGCGCAGTTGATCGCCATGGCCAAATCCGACACGTCGGTTCGGCGAAAATGGAGCGGGCTGAGTGTCCAGTCCGCGGACACTTCCTCCTGTTCGATAAGCGGTCGGCGCCTCACTGGGACGTCGCGACGGGAGCTCGCCTCTTGTTGATCGCACTCGCGGTCGAGGCAATCCGGCTGGTCGCCGTAAGACGGCTCCACCCGACGGTGCCGCTGTTGATCCTTGTCCCGCTTCTCCTCGCCTGTGCCTTGGGGTTGGTTCATTTCGCCGCGCCGCTCAAGCTGTCGCGGATCGGGTTGTATCCGTGGAGCGAATGGTCTCCGGTCGAGAAGTCGTATTTCATTCAACTGTTGGTGATCGCGAATGTCGTTTTCCCGCTTGTCTTCGCGAGCCGGTTCCGGCTGATTCTGGCCCAGCCTTCCGCTCTTGTCGACGGTCTGGAAGCTTCGTGCCCTACCTTTTCTTTGGCTTTTACCAGGAGGTCGTTTACCGCGGGATTCTACAGTCCGAATTCGTTCGCCGATGGGGTGCGCTCGCCGGGATCTTGAGCGCCAATGTGCTCTACACCTTTGGCCCGCTCCATTGGTATTACTTTGCGGCTCAGGCTTCGTTCGCCGTGCCGATGTTCGCGTCTATCTTCGCGATTGGTTTGTTTTTTGGTCTTCTTTTCTGGCGATCGGGCAATCTCTGGATCGTGGCGGTCATCCACGGGATCGGTAATGCCTACATCGTCGGGAGCCTCGCTGGCAGCGCGCTAAGCGGTCGATGGCGAAGGAGAACCTGGATCCGAGAATCGTGCCGGGCGATTTACTTCCGCTCGTCGATGAAGATTTCCCAGCGCTTGATGCTCTCGACTTTGAGGATGCCTTGCTGGAGCCAGGGGTCGTTCTTCATTTTCTCGCGCACTTCGTTCTCGTCGGCGGCGTGAAAGAAGAGTAGCGAGCCGCCTTCATCGACCAGCGGGCCGCCCATCCAGATAGAGCCTTCTGCCACGAGTCGATCGATAAACTCGGCGTGCTCGTCCCAAAAGGCCTGCTCTCGCGTGCCCTTCGTTAAGTCACGATTTGGACCGGCCGAGGTGATCATGACGAACGCAGTTTTCATTTCCCGCAAATCTCACCTTACGGGTCCCAGTCATCGTAGGCGTCCTGTGCGCCTCTTTGCAGGTTGGTGGCCCCGGGGGAATGCCGCTCCAGTTGGCGGGCGAGCCATTGGAACCATTCGAAGCTTTTTCGCGACCCGCTGCGACGGCGTTCCTCTTCGACGTAAGGACTCAGTTTCCGCCACGCCAGGCGGATTGTGCCGCCGACCAGATCGGCGACCACGCGCAAAGGAACGATGCGGGCAAAAACAGAGTAACCGAGGCCTTCGAGAATCACTCCGACCGAATGCGCCGCCTCGAGCACGCGCGGGTCGGCCTCGATCTCGGCCGCAGTCGAGCCGTCGGGGATACTGTGGACGACGATCATCGATTTCATCCATTCGGAGCTGAGAATCGCTTTCACCGCTGCGAAGGCAGCGCGTTCCTCACGTTCGAGACGCGCCCGGCGCATTTCGATGACCCCGAACGCCACTGCGATCAATACCGTAAGCGCGGTGGCAACATTCGCGATAGTGGAGAGATCCATGGCTGACCGCAATAAGGATAAACTCCTTGCGCAACGAAGGCGCGGTCACAAGCGGAAACAGCCTCTGCCGGTTCCACACCGTTACGCCTCTGTGAGAGACTGAGGTGAGATTTTTTCCAATGGCGAAGGACCGAATCCGGAACCCAGAAGCCCCCGCATTTTGGACATGGCGCCGAGCATTTCCTGGGCGGGCGACTGCGGATCAAAAGACAGCGGCCTGTTCATTCTTCGAGCGGCTCGAAGCCGGCGAACATTTCCTCCGCTTCCGGCAGCGTGTTCAGCGGCACGCAGTCGCAGACGGCAAACATGTCGTTCCAAAGCGCGAGCACGTTGGGGTTCTTGTGCGCGGCGTCGATCGCAGCCTGCGATTTCCATTCCGACACTTCGATGATGGTGCCGTTGCGGCAACGCATGATCGCGGGCACGCGATCGGTCACGAGTCCTTCGCCGCGCAGGAGCGGCATGCGGCGACGGACGATCGCAAGGACTTCGTCGCTCGTTTTGCCGGCTTTCGGTTTGTAAGCCACGATCACGATCACTCCGCTCATGGGCACACTCTAACGCGGTGGCGTTTTCCAGCAATGGGCCGGTGATCTGCTTTGGCGATGCGGACCGGCGGCACGGCAGGCGATGCGCCCCCGCCCTGCAAATCGACTCAAAAAGCCGGGCGGGCGACACGCCCGCCCTAAAATTCGGTTTCCTGCGTTCCTCGGAGATTATCCTGCGTCGATCACCCGTTCGCGATCTGCGCCAGCACGATCAGGAGCGAGATCAGCGGCCAGGTAATGATCGCAATGACGATCGCGAGTACGATCATCTCCGCCGAATCGCGTCGGCTTTGAGTTTCCATCATTTCCGCGGTCATTCTGCGAAACGCGCTGCGGGCCGGATCGCCGCTGGAATGATGCCCGGCACGGCCGAGCGTGACGTCCGGTTGCGGACGGAAAAAATGGTCGGTCGCCGGGAAACGGCGATTGCTCCGCGCGCGGCAGTCGTGCCGCGCGAGCTGGTATTCGGTTTTTGAGATAGAGGTTGGCTTCATATTGTTTTGGTGGGTTGAGGTTTGAGGAAAGTTTGAGGCTCCTTCAGAAGGACGAAGAGAAAGTGTCCCGCAGGACAAAGGTTGAGCCGGAGAGTTCGCCGCTGGCGTTCCGGGTCGCGATCAGACACCGATCGCAGACTGCCGCAGCCGGGCGTTCTGTATCGAAGTGTTGGTTCTCATGATGGAGAAAAGCTAAGCCAGTCGGATGGGCTGTCGAGTTCCGGTGCGTTACTTTCAGGTGACTTTTGCCCGCGGCGCCACGAGTTCGGGGTCCGCACTCAGTTGAGCAATGCTGCTGGTGACCCAAGCCAGCCTCGGATCTTTTCGGAGTTCTTCTTGTCGAAGGCGTAGGTCACTTTGCCAAGCGGGTGCTGCACCACGACCCGGATCGTTTTCCCTCTGGGATCGGTGATGGAGCGCTGGAAATTGGCCATGCTCATGTGAAAGGCGCGCGCCAGGTTTCTTTGCGCGCAAAAGACCGAATCCTTCATGAATCGGATGCGGCAGCGTCGGGAGGAAGCCTCGGCCACATCCGGTGATGTCTTGATCCTGGCTTTGAAGAGCTCTTTGCAGACCTTCGAGGCCTCTGCCACCGTCTTTTTGTCCATCGTGGCGATGGCTTCTTTCAAGTGACCGAGCTTTCTGTATTGCTGAAAGAAAGCGACGGCTGCGATGAGCGGAAAGATGAAGCCATGCCCGTTGACGTGACTGGTGTCCCCGACACGCACGTTCAGGGCAGTGATGCCGATGTTCCAGACGAGCAAGAGCAAACTCACGAAAGCCTCGGCAAGGAGCGCATGCAGGGAGGGTTTGGTCAGCGCGGTGACTCCGGTCGCGAGCATGAGGAGGGCGAGCGCCACGAGGCCCAGGTTCAAGGGGTTGATCTGCACGGTGGCGAAGCCAAGCGCGAGGTTGATGCCGCCCCAGACGATGCCCGCGATGGCGGCGGTGCGGATCGTTCGGCGCGCGCAGACGACGAGGAGGGCCCGGTTTTCAGTCGAATCGAAGACAGGATCGTGTGGCATCAAGGGAGAAACTTCAGCAGTTCATATGCCTCAAAGGGGGAACCCCATGGCCGACGGCGCCGGATGCGCGGGCGATCCATGTCGCGACGCTTTTTCCTTCGCCAAGACTACGGCGCACCAGAAAGGCTCGGTCCCGCATTTTTCACTGGCGGATTGGTCGCCGCGCTCGCTTTTGGAGCTGTTAATCCTGGCGACAAATAGTTCCATCGTATCTAGTTTCACTAAGAACAAAACAGAGGAAAAACATTATGGGATTACTCGATTCACTTCTTGGCGATTCCGCCGGCAAAACACCGGCCGCTGGCGGAACAGAGGCGGCGCTCGTCGGCGTGCTGAGCACGGTGCTGGCGCAGAACGGCGGCGTGCAAGGGCTGATGAACAAATTCTCGCAGGGCGGCCTCGGCGGGATCTTCTCGTCCTGGGTCGGCACAGGCGAAAACCAGCCTGTCTCAGCGTCGCAGGTTCAAAATGCGCTCGGCTCCGAGCAGGTTCAGGCGCTGGCCGCGAAGATCGGCGTCGATCCCGCGGTGGCATCGGGGTTGATCGCCCAATTCCTGCCCAAGGTCGTGGATAAGTTGACCCCCACCGGCCAGGTCGATCCCAACGCGGACCATCAGCAGGGTCTCGCGGCGCTCCTGCCCTCGCTCCTTCAGAGCCTCGGCGGCCAAAGTCAGAGTCAGAGCCAGAGTCAGCAGGCCTGACATTCGCGGGGAATTCAGGGGCGCGGCCGCTGATATCTGACACTTAACGGCCAGGGCGAAGCGGGATCATTCCCCTTCCGCCGGTGTCGCATGGCTTGATCGGGCACCGACAATCAACGGCGGGATGTGCCTTTCTCTGACATTGGTTGGCTCGTCACCCAATCCCATTCCTTGCCGCCACGCTTGACCAGCGCGTCGATATCTTCGGGCAGGAGAAAGCGGTCGGCCGCGAGCTTGTCGGCAGATTTGCGGAATTTTTCCAAGTATTCGTCGCGTGAGGGGTAGCGCTCGGCGATCGGGGTTCGCGGATCGCCCGTGGAGGCGGCGTCGGACTTGGTTTTCGGAAACGGCAGGTCGGAGCCGATGAAGCTGACCCGCTCGCCGGGCATGCCAGTTTTCGGGTCACGCAGGTTCCAGCCCGTGTAAGTCGCGACGGGCACTTCCAGTTCGGGAAGGCGCACGCCACCGAGGTCGTTGCCGTTCTTGTCGACTTGCGGGACGAAGACCGGGAACGGTTTGCCGACGCCGGGCGGTTGTTTGGTGATGATCCGGTTTTTCCACTGCGGACCGAAGTCGAGGTGAAACGCCTGATGGACGCGTTCCGGCAAGTGCTCGTGTGGGATTTCGGGAACCTCACCTCGTCGCGCCTAACGAGTGTCTTGTCGGAGAATTTTGGATAACGACTCGCGGGCGGTGTTTTGTCGTCACGCACCCATTCGTCCATCGCGGTGAAAAGGGCGCGCCAGAAATAGAGCACCGGATTCGGGTTCGGCAGGTTCTGTCCGAGCAGGACGCCACCTTCGTCGCGCTCGGGCGGGAAGGGAGAGGAGAAATGCTGCAGCCCGGCGAGAAAATAGATGCGGACGTTGTCGAGCAGCGGCAGGTCGCGCCTGCCGTCGGGCGAAGTGTGAATGAGCGAGCAGGCGCGCGACCAGTATTCGTAGGAGGTGTTGGTGTAGAAGATTTTCGGGGCGACATGCGCGGCGACCGCGCGATCGAGCAGGCCGGCCGTCTGACCGGTGACTGGGTCGGTCTGTGGAATGTCGGCGAAGGGGAAGATGTCGGTCGGGTAGAAGAAAGTGTTGGTCGGTTGCGCGTCGCGCGAGGGCTGGGCAAAGCGATGATTGAAACTGCCGCGGCCCGCGCCGGCGACATGGATGAGCATTCCGTCGATCGCGCGCCGGCCTCTTCGTCGGCGTTGAATCCTTCGTAGAGAAAATCGCGCAGGAAACGACCGCACTGCGAGATGCCCATCGCCTCGACGCGTTTCACCGGTGCAACGTCGTTACGCTCGCTCTTGAGGTAGGAAGCGAAATCGCGCACGGCGGCGAGCCCGAGGCCAACCACGACCGGGTCCTGCGCGCGGTAGACGATCTCGTAGATTTTGCCCGGCTCGAATCCGCTCGTCAGGCGAATTGCGCGAAGCCCGGCCCAATCTTGGGCGCCTCGACAAACTTCCATTGCTTACGCGGAATGGTGCGTCGCTCGCCCATCGGTAAGTCGCGCACAGTCAGGACATTGGCCGGATCATCTGGATCGGAGCAGGCGTACTCCGTCCCGCCGATCTGACCGATGATGACGTGCCCCAGCGGTTGCTCCATCGTCTCCTTGTCCACGACGAAATCGGAGCGAACGAGACCGGTGATCGGCTTGCCCTCTGGACCTTTCGCGACCGGCGCGTAGAGACGCATCAGGCCAGGTTCATTGCGCACGTCCCATTGCCAACCGATCCAGATCAGCGTGACGCCGCGCTGCATCAGAAAGCCGTCGCCGAATTCGTCCGCGGTCCTGGGATCGAGCGAACCTTTGGCGTTCTGTACCACGCGCAGCATCCCTTTACCGCCGCGGTTTGGGATCTCGATGAGCGCCGTGCCGCTCGCATGCGCGGCGTCTTTCGGCTTGAGAATGTAAACATCGGCGGCGAACTCGACTTCGCCCGCGCCGTTACGCGGCGCTTTGTCGAGGTCGACGATGGTCTTATTGGAGGCGGTCTCGGGTTTGACGGCGAAGTGCACCTTGCCGATCACCTTCTCGTAGGCGCCGGCGACGCCGAATGCTTGGCCGTCGAGGACGTCGGCGCGCGAAAGTATTTCCACGCGTTCGACGCGCGCCTGGGCAGTGATGGCGACGAACGCCGCGAAGAATAGGAAGCAAAGACTCTTCATCAGGCTGGGCGACTGGTGGAAATGTTTGAGGTTGTGCCTGCGCCGGTCGAGCTAATTCAGTCAGCGTCGCGACAGCCGCGACCGGCCGCGAAAGTTCCATCACCGCTGAATTTCATTGCCATTCTCCCGCTTGGTATGATCAGGCAGATCTGCGATTAAGAGACCGGCATGACCTCCACTACGCCCGATTTTCATGCCTGGTTTCCGGAGATCGACGGTTTTCCGCGCCCGGATTGGAAAATGATCCGCGCGTGGATTCGACTGAATGTCTTGCCGGAGGGATTGGATAATGCCTGGCGAGAGGTTGCACGAGTCTGGCTGGAGCGTACCTGCCGTTGCCTGGATAATTCTTACGGGGTCGCCGAGTCAGAGAACTTTCATCTTCTTTCCGAGCTCGACGCGCAGCGCGCAGATGACTTACTTCAGTTTCTTGAGCAATCCCGGGCTCGCATTCTGCGCGTTCTGGGCGATCTCTCGCTCCCGAGACATCACGGCAAACATGTCGTGATGCGTTTCACGGCCGAAGAGGAATACTATCGCTATATCTCTTACTTCGATCTCGAGGGTGAATACGCGGGCTCCAGCGGGAGATTCTTGTCCGGCGGGTACCTGCACATTGCCTGCCTTCGTCATGAGACGCCGGGAATCGATCGCGTTACGCTCGTCCATGAACTGACGCATAACCTGCTGCAAGGGTTTTCGCTGCCCCGTTGGTTGAACGAAGGGCTTGCGATGGAATTCGAGCGCGACGTGTCTGGTCATCGCTGGCCCTCAGTCACGCGAGAGCTGGCGGCCCGCCATGCCGAATATTGGAGTGCGCAAACCATTCAGGAATTCTGGCGCGGTGCTTCCTTTTCAAAACCGGAGGGACAGGAACTGGCCTATGGTCTGAGTCGTGTTCTGATGGATCTCATTGCGACGGATCTGCGACCTTCGCCGTCACCGTTTTCGTGATTTCCTGCTCCACGCCGATCGCAAGGACGCAGGCGCGGCGGCGGCGTCTGAATATCTCGAGGTCGAATTAGATGACCTGGTGTCGACTTTTCTTGGCCCGGGAGAGTGGATGCCCCGGTCCGCCTGACGCGATTGACTTGCGCTCGGCGAAAGCCGGCGGGCCAATCAGGGTTTCAGGTCTCGAAGGAGAATGCCCCTTCGCAGATGCTCTCACTCAGTTTGCGGCGATCATTAGGGCTCTCTTTCGCGCGCAACTTTTCGGGAAGGACTGATGGGTCGCCCGGCTTGCCGACCGCGGCCATGGCTTCGACCTCGAACTCATCGGGAATCTTGAGTTCGGTACGGGCGCGCTCGTAGTCGAAGCCCTGCATGCCATGAACGACGAGGCCCTGGCTGAAGCCTTGCAGAGCGAAGTTCTCCCAGGCGGCCCCGCAATCGTAGGAATGCGTGATGGACGGTTCGCCGTTGTGTTCAAAATCCTTGCGCGAGATGAAGACGACCAGGGCGGCGGCGTTTTGGGCCCAGGCTTTGTTCCCTTCCACCACCAAACCGAGGAAGGTGGACCAATGCTCCGTCTCGCGCCGGGCGTAGAGGGCGCGCCACTGTTGCGCATTGAAGGAGGAAGGCGCCCAACGAGCGGCCTCGAAGAGACGCGTTAGTTCCTCGCTGGAGATGCTCTCGCCCGTCATGGCGCGAGGCGACCAGCGGTCGAGGATGAAAGATTGAATCGGGTAGTCTGCCTTGCGCTTTTCGCTGCCTTTGATCATGAGAAAACAAAGGCGGGAGAATCCGATTAGGAAAGCAGGAAAAAATGAAGGCCGACCAGCCCCCCAAATCAGTTGGCCGCGGCGGCCTTGGCCTGGGCCCGCTCGTTCCAGTCGGCGCGCAGGGTTTTCATCTCGGCCCGGAGGGCGACCATGCGCGCGGGTACGCCTTTGTATTTTTTCGTCGTGCCGTTGACCTTGCGGTCGACCGCGCCCTGGCTCACCAGGCTCTGGAGTTTTTCGTAGGAACGCAGCCGCAGCATTTCTTCGCCGCCACTGGCCGCGTTGCGCTCTCGCAGATTGACGAGGAGGATGTCGAACAACGGTTTGAATTCAAAGGCGGTCTTGGAGGAAAGCACCGCCACCAGTTCTTCGGTGATGATGTCAGGTGCGCGACGGGAAAAGAAGGTGCCGGATGGTTTGGACATCGCGGACTATAGCGCAAATCTGGAGAATGACGACCCCGGATGCGCATCGAGCAGAGAAAGATGCGTCAAATTGGGAAGCTCGCTCAATCTTCGTCAGTCGCTGAGCTCTGGGCGTGCACGATGTGCAATCCGACCAACCGCGCCACGAGCACGGTGAGATAGATTTGCCCAACGATGGCCTCAAACGCGGCGAGAGTGCGCGCGGCAGTCGAGTGCGGGACGATGTCGCCATAACCCACCGTGGTCAGGGTCATGAAACTGAAATAGCGCAGTTCCAGCAAACGAATGATGTATTTCTCATGCCCAGCCGCGGAGAGCGCGACGAAGGAGTGCGGGTTCAACGCGTCGACTAACGCAAAGGCGAAGGTCCAGGCGAGACCGATGAGCAGGTAAACGCAGACCGCGGCGAAGATCTTGTCCGTCGTGACCCTCGTGCCGTGCAAGACGTAAGCCAGGATTGTGACGGAGAAATAGACGACGAGGAGGATAAAGCAACTGAAGGAGAAAACGGCGGCCCATTCCCGTTGCGTCATTTGGACGAGCGAGGTGCCGATGAGGGAAATCCCGGAAATGATCACCGCAGCGGTGAAAAGAGCCTTGCGCGCTCTGAGCGCGTAGGAACCGGTGACGAGGACGGATACCCCGAGCACATTCATGATTATTGTGCCCCGAGGAAGGGCCTCCACCACGGGACCAAGGGCGAAGAGAAGAAGAATGGAAATCAGCAGCGCAAGGTGATGCCACTCGTCTCGAGACTTTGTCATGAGGGAAGCGCTAATGACTGGAGTGTCCCATCAATTCGCCGTGCGCAAGAACGTGTCCCTTGAGCGCCCGATCCAAGGCGCTCCGTTTGGCGCCTGGGTTGAGATCAACCTTCTGGTCGAGCGCGAAGAGACGAAAATAGTAGCGGTGCGTGCCGGAAGGCGGACACGGACCGCCGTAGCCGATCCTGCCGAAGTCGTTCGTCCCCTGGGCTGCGCCGGCCGGGACGCTGTTCTCGCCGAGCTGCGTGGCCGTCGGATTGATGTTCCAGACGAGCCAATGAGTAAACAAACTGCCCGGCGCATCGGGGTCATCGACGATCAAGGCGAGGCTTTTTGACTCCTTCGGAATTCTGCCAAACCGGAGCGGCGGATTCTGGTTGGCGCCCTTGCAGGTAAACTGCGCCGGAATCGTGCCGCCCGCTTCAAAGACGGGACTGCTGATCGTGATCTGTGCTCGGCACGATGCCTGCGCAATCGTGAGGCCGATGACAACCATGCCAAAAATTTTCATGCTGCATTATCCTCCTGTGGGCCCGGTCTGCTGCTTCTCATAAATCCCGACGAAAATTGTCTTCCAGGTCTTGCCGGTATTGGTCGAGGTTTCCCATTGCTGCTTCACCTTCCCGTCCGGGAGAGGCGTCCAGGTAAGGCGGTTGATGATTGTGCCTTTCGTGCCTCTGCTTTCTCCGGTCAGAACCATCGCACCCGACTTAAGGCCGCCGCGGAGATGCAAAATGGTGCCGTTGCCGCCGACCCAATCCTGGTGCCACTGGTGGTCGGCGTAGTCGTAATAGTTGATGCTCATCCCGGTCGTGCCGCGAGCCGATGTCCATTGCTCGCGGATCGCGCAGCCTTCGGACGCGCGGCTGATTTCGCTCGTGCCGGTTGGTTTGCCCTGCGAGTCGGTGACATTCCATTTGCCTAACCAAAAGTCGAACTGCCGAAACTCCGGTGCGATGCAGGCGGGGCTCGGAGATGGCTTCGACGGACTGCCAGGTGTCGGCGATTGCGCCGGAAGAGATGAGGAAAAAACAAGCGAAGCGAGAAAAAACTTCCAAGGGAATCGCGCCACGAAAAAGTTAAACATGACTGGGCCGCAGAAGCCAGCGCGTTCCGGAAAATTCGCGCTGGAAAGCGTGAAGTTCGCATCCACTCGCGCAGATCTTCCACCGCCGCGGGAATGTTACAATTTTTCGTCGATCGGAATAATGCGCACTCGAGCAGACTCGCACCGCTATGAATAAACCAAGAGTATTCTGTAGTTCGGGCTCGGCGGCGCTCTCGCGCTCGCTCGCAGTCGTCGTGTCATGCGTCCTGTCCCTCGCTCCTCTCCTCCAAGCGGCGGACACGATAGATGCCACACAGGCCGATGGTCGTGGGGCATCTGCCGGGGTTGTCTATACAGCCAGCAATTCTTCCAGTGGAAACGAAGTCTTCGCCTATAGGCGGTCTCCAGGCGGGCAGTTGGCTTTTCGCCAGGTGTTCGCTACTGGAGGCACCGGCAACGACGCTGGATTGGGAAGTCAGGGCGGGCTTATCATGAGCGAGGACAGCAACTGGCTTCTGGTGGTCAATCCCGGGTCAAATGATGTTTCCGCCTTTCGAGTTGCGCCTAACGGAAGTCTGTCTCTTACTGACACGGAGCCATCCAACGGCGTCCTGCCGATCGGCGTGACCATTCATGGGAGGCTGGTCTATGTCTTGAACGGTGGGGGCGATGGGAATATCTCGGGT
This sequence comes from uncultured Verrucomicrobiae bacterium, assembly GCA_963738045.1. Taxonomy (GTDB): domain Bacteria; phylum Verrucomicrobiota; class Verrucomicrobiia; order Chthoniobacterales; family UBA10450; genus Palsa-1392. The sequence continues at coordinate 211,491 of CAVTUX010000001.1, forward strand.
TACAGACTCAGCCCGGCGGGGGAACTAACGCCGATCGCGGGATCAGTGCAGCCGCTCAGTGGGATGACGGCCCCCGCGCCGGCCCAGATTCAGTTCAACCCGCAAGGGAACGTGCTTGTCGTAACCGAGAAGGCGACAAATCTCATCGATCTCTACGCGGTTGACGGAACCGGAGTGGCGGCTCCGCCGGTCAGCTACCCGTCCGCCGGAGAGACTCCTTTTGGGTTCGACTTCAATCGGCGCGGCTATCTCGTCGTTTCCGAGGCCTTTGGAGGCCAGCCCGACCTGAGTGCGGTGTCGACTTATATTGTCAATGGGAATGGGGAGCTGGAGACGGTGGATCCTTCAGGGCCGACCCACCAGACAGCTGCTTGTTGGATCGTGACGACAGACTCTGGCCATTATGCCTACACCACGAATACGGCGAGCGGGACGATCACTGGTTTCCGGATCGACAACACTGGCGAGCTGACCCCGCTGGATCCCGATGGGATCACGGCTGAGACCGGAATGGATAGCGTTCCAATCGATGAGGTGCTGAGCAATCAGAGCCGCTTTCTTTATGCGTTGAACTCTGGAACGAACGAGATTGTTGGCTTTCGAGTTCGGCAGTTCGACGGCGGTCTCGATCCGGTTTCGTCGGTGGGAGGTCTACCAGCATTTGCCTTCGGATTAGCCGCGCGCTGAGCGATTCACAAATCAACTATCAGAAAGGGAGCGGCGGCCCCGGGAACCCGGGGCCGCCGCGTTGGCGGAACGATCCCGGCCGCTGGCGCTCCTGCTCGCGCCGTGCCGAGACTCCTGGCTTTGCAAAATGCGATCACGAATCTGCTGGCGCGTTCGCTTCGCGGAAAGATTTACGCAGCGTCCGATCGTTTGGCGGAGAATGGCGCCCAGAGCCGGGAAACGCGGCCCGCTCTTGCCCAAGTTGCGCCGGGATGCCATCTTCGGCCTCGTTCGCGCGCCGAAGTAGCTCAGTGGTAGAGCAGCTGATTCGTAATCAGCAGGTCGCGGGTTCAACCCCCGCCTTCGGCTCCCTCTTGAATGGCGGTTTTCCGCTTTTTAGGGGAGGCTCGCTTGGTCACTTCTTGGCCATTTTTTCTGAGCATCTTCGGAGGAAGGCGGACCAAAGAATCGCGCTACGCCGGCGGGCGGAGTCAATTGCGCATTGGCCTTACATCCCAACGGCCGACATTTGTCTTCGGGAAGGATGCCGCCCAGGCGATATCGCGCACAAAAAGATTCAAGGAGAGCTTGAGCCTGGGATGGCGCTGGGCGGTGCCGCTAAGGGGAAGGTAATCGACCTGCTCAAAATAAAATCGCAGGAGACGATCCAGTTCCTTGAAGGAGAAGTGATGGACATGAGTTTGCTCACCCGAGAGCCGCTTGCCGCGGAGTACTTTCCAGCGGCGATGGAGATGATAATCCAACGGCACAGACCCGAGAAAGACACTGCCCGGTTTTTTCCTCAGGATGCGATGCACCTCGCGCACGGTGATGGACGGATACGGCAGATGCTCCAGTACCTCCGTCATCATCAGGGCGTCGAAAGTTTCGTCGCGCAGCGAAATTCCGGCGGTGAAATCCATTTCCACGCAAGGGATACCGGAGGCTCGCGCGACTCGGAGCGCTTCGGAATTGATGTCCACTCCGAACCAGCGAATCCGGCCGACCAGCTCGATCAATGCACCGCCGCGGCAACCCACATCCACGCCCAGACTCGTTGCATCATGATGATTGGCATCCAGGCATTTTTGGAAAAATTCGGCTTTGATTTTCTCGTGCTGACCACCCCGGCCCTTGTAATTGCGCGGCTCGCTGTATTGCTCGTAAAACTCGCGAATCAACCGGGTGCCGCGGGCGGGCTCATCGAGGAGGAAGCTTTCGTCGAACTGAGGACGGTCGCCTTGAGACCAGCCATCGCCTGTCTCCCGCGATTGGTTAGGCTTTTCCGTCATCGATCTCCCGAAGCGTTGCCTGTAGCAGCTCTTCTGTAATGCCGATCTCCTCGGTACTCATGCGGAATTCGCAAATCATGGAATATGGGATGCCGACACGAAACCGTAGCTCCCCGAGACAACGAATCAGAGCGCCCCGCTGCGCCAGTTGGCAGTGGATCGGATCATGATTTTCAATTGCGCTGTGTGCAAGTTCATTCGGCGTTCAATGCGCGATAGAGCTACCGGTCCGGGCACTTCGGCGAATGTTCGCCTAATGCCAGCCGGCTGCGAGGGCTTGAGCGCGGCTTTCAAGTAGCTGGGCCGTTTCGCGGTAGTTGGTGCTCTCGTCGTCCAGCGTCATTACTTGATCGAAAAGTTCGCGGGCTGCCGCGTCGTCGCTGGCCTGGCCGACAATTGCAAAAACGCGTTTGCCTTCCGCCCGCGCCATGCGCGCGACACCGGCCGGACCTTTGCCCGCGAGGGTTTGGTGATCGAGCTTTCCTTCGCCCGTGATGACGATGTCGGCTCGCGCGATTCTTTTGTGCAGATCAATGAGATCGGCGACGACATCGAAGCCGGATCGGATGGTCGCGTCACAAAAGGTGAGCAGCCCATAGCCCAAGCCGCCGGCCGCCCCTGCGCCCGGTTCCCCGCGATGATCGCGACCAAAGGTAAGCGCCGCGACATCCGCGAGGCGCGCCAGGCTCCGTTCGAGGATTTCGATTTGCTCCGGCGTCGCTCCTTTCTGCGCGCCAAAGGTCCGGGTTGCCCCATTGGGACCGAGCAGGAGATTCGTCACATCGCAGGCCGCGATGAGCGGTGGGAGCGAGAGTTCGTTAGGCGAAACGATTCGCGCCAAATCGAGCAAATCGGAAACCGCTCCGGTCAGTTCGCGATCGTCGTTCGCGAGAAAGCGAAAGCCAAGACAACGAGCGAGGCCGAACCCGCCGTCATTCGTGGCGCTGCCGCCGAGCCCGAGGATGATCTCGCGCGCTCCGCGCGCGGAGGCGGCGAGCAACATTTCGCCCACACCGAAGGTCGAGGCTTTTAGCGGATTGCGTTCGTCGGGCAGAAGTTGCGCAAGACCGGCCGCGGCGCTCATCTCGACGGCGGCGAGCTGCGTCTCCGGCAGCCACGCATAACGAGCATCAAACGGCTGGCCGAGCGCGTCGTGTACCGCGCAGATAATCCATTCACCATCTCCTGCCAGGCAAATGGCCTCCGCCGTCCCTTCGCCCCCATCGGCGATTGCGACCGTTTCGATCTCCGCCATCGGCAGCGCGCGGCGTACCCCGGCGGCAATGCGGCTGCCAACTTCGGCTGCGCCTAACGAACCCTTGAACTTATCGGGTGCAATCAGAATGCGCATCGGAATTTCGCACTTTACGCAGTCTTCCTTATTTTGTGAGAGCTGAAATTATTTTGCTGATGACCTCGATTCCCTTCTTTGAAGTTGTTGCCTTCACCAACCATCTCTTCGCCGGCAATCCGGCCGGGGTTTGCCTGCTGGAGGAATGGTTGCCTGACGACGCAATTGCAGGCGATCGCGTCCGAGAACAATCTGGCCGAAACGGCGTTCCTTTGCGAGCGGGGCGAGCATTTCGATCTGCGCTGGATGACGCCGACGGTGGAGGTGGAACTGTGCGGGCACGCCACGCTGGCCTCGGCGCACGTGCTCTTTCGGCATCGCGGCTACGCGGGGAAGACGACGCATTTTCAGACGCGAAGAGCGGCGAGTTGACGGTGGAACGCGACGGGGACCGCCTGGTGCTCGATTTTCCAGCGCGTCCGGCGAAAGAAACGCCTATCTCACGAAGATCTCGTTAGCTCGTTAGGCGCCAAACCGGAGCGAGTTCTCGCAGGGTCGCGATTATTTCGCCGTCTTTCCTTCGCAGCGAGAGGTGGCGGCGATCCAGCCGGATTTCGCCGCGCTGTCGCGAAACTCGACGCGCAGGGGGTGGTGGTGACGGCGCCGGGAAACGATTGCGATTTCGTCTCGCGTTATTTCGCGCCTGCCGCCGGGATTCCGGAGGATCCGGTGACCGGCTCGACCCATTGCACGCTCATCCCTTATTGGTCGCGGCGCCTGGGCAAGCGCGAGCTCTTCGCCCGCCAAATCTCCGCCGCGTGGCGGCGAACTATTCTGCGAAGATCGCGGCGATCGTGTCGGCATCGGCGGCGAAGCGCTCACATACGTCGAGGGAACAATTCACCTCGCCTAGCCGTCAGCGACTTTCCTCGGCCAGCTCTTCGCATCGGCGGGCAGGAGCAGAAGAGATTGCGGTCGCCGTAGACGCTGTCGATCCGCGCCACCGCCGGCCAGAATTTCTGCTCGCGCGTCCAGCTCGCCGGGTAGGCGGCCTGTTCGCGGGAGTAGGGATGGTCCCATTTGTCGGCCGTCACCTGCTCGGCGGTGTGCGGCGCATTTTTGAGCAGGTTGTTTTTGCGATCCGCGTCGCCGGTGCCGATGGCGTCGATCTCCGCCGTGGATCGCGATCATCGCGTCGCAGAAACGATCGAGTTCATGCTTCGGTTCGCTCTCGGTCGGCTCGATCATGATCGTGCCGGGGACCGGCCAGGAAACCGTCGGCGCGTGAAAGCCGTAATCCATCAGGCGCTTGGCGACGTCTTCGACTTCCACGCCCGCGCTTTTGCAGGGGCGCAGATCGAGGATGCACTCGTGCGCGACGAGGCCGTCCCGTGCCTTTGAAGAGAACCGGGAAATGCGAATCGAGCCGGCTGCGCGATGTAGTTGGCGTTGAGGATCGCGACCTTCGTCGCTTTCGTCAGGCCGGCGCCGCCCATCATGCGGATATACATCCACGAAATCGTGAGGATGCTGGCGCTGCCGCAAGGCGCGGCGGAGACCGGGCCGCGGTTGAGTCTGAGGGTTGCCGTAACGCAGCTGCCGCAGGCGCCGAGACGGGCCTGCAAGTGAGCGAAGGAAGCCCGGGAAGAAATTTCGCGAGGTGCTCGGCGACGCCGATCGGGCCGACGCCCGGGCCGCCGCCGCCGTGCGGAATGCAAAAAGTCTTGTGCAGATTGAGATGGCAAACATCCGCGCCGATGTCGCCCGGGCGGCAAAGGCCGACCTGCGCATTCATGTTGGCGCCGTCCATGTAAACCTGCCCGCCGTGTTCGTGCACGATCTCGCAGATCTCGCGGATGGTGGTTTCGAAAACGCCGTGGGTGGACGGATACGTCACCATGAGCGCGGCGAGATCATTGCTGTGCTCGCTCGGCTTTGGCGCGGAGATCGGCGAGATCGATATCGCCGTCGTCGAGGCATCGCACCGGAACGACGCGGAATCCGGCCATGACGGCGCTGGCCGGATTGGTGCCGTGGGCGGAAGTCGGGATGAGGCAGACGTTGCGATGCCGCTTCGCCGCGCGCCGCGTGATATTCGCGGATCGCGAGGAGGCCGGCGTATTCGCCCTGCGAACCGGCGTTCGGTTGCAGGGAGACGGCGGCGAAACCGGTGATCTCCGCCAGCCAGCGCTCGAGCTGGTCAGCACATTTCGCGATAGCCGGTCGGTTTGGTCGTTAGGCGCGAAGGGATGGATGCGTGCGAAAATTCCGGCCAGGAGACGGGAAACATCTCCGCGGTCGCGTTCAACTTCATCGTGCAGGAGCCGAGCGGGATCATCGAATGGCAGAGCGAGAGGTCGCGCGACTCCAGCCGGCGGATATAGCGCAGCATCTCGGTTTCGCTGTGGTGCGTGTTGAAGACCGGATGGGTGAGGAAGGCGGATGTGCGATTTTCGATTTGCGAATCGCGCGTGGCCGGCGCGGCTCCCGGGGAGGACGATGCGGTTCTCGCCGAAAATGGCGAGGAGCAATTCGACGTCGTCAGACGTGGTCGTTTCATCGAGCGAAATGCCGACGCTGTGCGGGCCGAGAGACGCGAAGATTGCAGTTTCGCTGCGCCGCGCGGCGCGAGAATTCGCCGCTCGTTCTGGTTCCGAGATCGACGCGGATGGTGTCGAAGAAATCGTCGTGCGCGAGACCGTAGCCGAGCTGTTCGAGACCGCCGGCAAGGCGGCAGGTCAGTCATGGACGCGGCGCGCGATCCTGCGCAAACCATCCGGGCCGTGATAAACCGCGTACATCGAGGCCATGACGGCGAGAAGGACCTGCGCCGTGCAAATGTTGCTCGTCGCTTTGTCGCGCCGGATGTGTTGCTCGCGCGTTTGCAGCGCGAGCCGGTAGGCGGGCCGCCCGGCGGCATCATGCGAAACGCCGACGAGCCGGCCTGGCAAGATGGCGTTTGTATTCGTCGCGCGTCGCGAAATAGGCGGCGTGCGGTCCGCCGAAGCCTAACGGAACGCCGAAACGTTGCGTGCTTCCGACGGCGACATCGGCGCCCATTTCGCCCGGGGGACGGAGCAGAGTGAGCGCGAGCGGATCGGCCGCGACGATGGCGAGCGCGCCGGCGTCGTGCGCCGATTTGATGAACGGCTCGTAATCGACGATCGCGCCATCGGTCGTCGGATATTGAAGAAGGACGCCGAAGACCTTTTCGTTAGGCCGAAAAGTCGCCGCGTTCGCCGACCACGACTTCGATCCCTAACGGTTTGGCGCGGGTCTGAACGACTCCGATCGTTTGCGGATGGCACATTTCGCGAAACGAAAAATGTGTCACGTCCGCTTACGACGGCGTGGCACAGCGCCATCGCTTCGGCTGCGGCGGTCGCTTCGTCGAGGAGCGACGCGTTCGCGATGTCGAGCGCGGTCAGGTCGGTGATCATGGTCTGGAAATTGAGCAGCGCCTCGAGACGGCCCTGCGCGATCTCGGCCTGATAAGGCGTGTAGGCGGTGTACCAGCCGGGGTTCTCGAGCACGTTGCGCTGGATCACGGGCGGCACGACGCAATCGGAATAGCCGGCACCGATGAAGCTGCGCGCGACTTTGTTTTGCTGCGCGAATGGTGCGCAGTTCGGTGAGCGCTTCCTGCTCCGATTTGCCCGCGGGAAGATCGAGCGGATTCGTCAGGCGAATGTCTTTTGGAACGGTGGCATCGATGAAATCGTCCAGATTCTGGAAGCCAACCTCGGCCAGCATGGCGTCGATTTCCTCGTCGTTAGGCCCAATATGGCGGCCGACGAAACGGCTCAGTTCCTCGGGCGTTTCCTGCGACGGGAAGGAAGCTTCTTCGGTCTGCGAATAAGCCGTTTTCTCCGGCGCCGGCGTCTCAACTGAATCCATTGCGAATCCTACGGGGGAACGTGGGCGATTCAAGCCGCACGGCGGGGAAGGAAGAGCACGACTTATCGGATGACGGAAATCCTGACGCCGTGTTCCTCGAGGCGGGCGAGCAATTCCTCAAGGTGAGCGCGGTCGCGCGTCTCGACCGTGCAAAGGACGTTGACCGCTGAGACATCGGGGCTGGCGAAGGCGCGGTCGTGCACCACTTGTTTGATACTTGCGCCGACCGCCGCGATTCGCGCGGTGAGATCGGCGAGGCCGCCCGGCCGATCGCTGATCACCGCAGTGAAACGCGAGAGGCGGCCGTCGGCCACGAGACCGCGCTCGATCACGCGGCTGAGCACGTTTGGATCGATGTTGCCGCCGCAAAGGAGAAGAACCACGCGCTTGCCGGCGAGCTCGGGAAGTTGTCCGGACATGCAGGCCGCCAGGGTGGTCGCGGCCGCACCTTCCACGACGCCTTTCTCCAATTCCACGATGCGCAAAATCGCGAGCGCGATTTGTTCCTCGTTCACCAGCACCACCTTGTCAGTGTGCTGACGCGCAATCTCGAAGGCATTGTTGCCGACCTGTGCAATCGCGAGACCGTCGGCCAGCGTAGGGCGCGTCTCGATGCGCACTGGTTTCCCGGCTCTCATTGCAGCGGAGAAACTGGCGACGTGGTCCGCTTCCACCGCGATCACTCGCACTTGCGGACGCAACGTTTTCACCGCGAGCGAGACGCCCGCGAGCAGACCCGCTCCGCCCACCGGCACGATGACGGCATCGAGGTCGGGCACCTGCGCAACGATCTCGAGCCCGGCAGTCCCTTGTCCCGCGATGATGGCGGGATCGTCGTAGCCATCGATGTAGGCGAGGCCTTTCTCCTCCGCGATTTCATAGGCACGCGCTTTGGCTTCGGTGAAATCTTTCCCGTGCAGCACGACGTTCGCGCCAAGTTTCTGGCAGTTGTTGATTTTGATCAGCGGCGCGAACTTCGGCATCACGACAGTGGCCGGTAGGCCTAGCAATCGACCCTGGTAGGCGAGGGCCTGAGCGTGATTACCGGCGGAGGCGGCGATGACGCCCCGTTTCTTCTGCTCGGGCGAAAGCTGGGCGAGCGCGTTGCGCGCGCCGCGTTCTTTGAAACTGCCGGTGCGCTGATGGTTGTCGAGCTTGCAATGGATTTGCATCCCGGTGAGCTCGCTCAGCGGGATCGACTCCGGACACGGGGAGTGGTAGACCGCGCCCTTGATACGGTCGGCCGCTGCTTGGATGTCAGAGAAGATGATCAAGGCGAGAATCGTGAATCGTGGCAGCGTCGCGGGAGAGAAGTTTCCTTCATCAACCCATGAGCGGCAACTTGCGCTGAACCGCAAGTCGGACTCTTCCGATTTAGCGATTCTCGATTCTCATCTCCGCTCCCCCATCCAAAGCCTCGCGCACCTTGCTCGCGAGCTGTTCGGTGCTGAAAGGCTTGGCGAGGAAATACATCTCCGGATCGCGTCGGTCGTGCGGGTGGAGCGATTCCTCCAGATAGCCGGAGATGAAAATTACCTTGGTGAGGGGACTGGCTTCTCGCAGCCAATCGGCGAAATGGCGCCCGCTGATCTCGGGCATCACCATGTCGGTGAGGACCAGGTCAATCTTCGCCGCGCCACGACGGGTGATGAGCCGCTTCGCGTCGTCGCCGTGCGCTGCTTCCAGCACTTCGTAACCGAGGCTACGGAGGAAGCGAACGGAGAGATGGCGCACGCCGACTTCATCTTCCAGGACGAGGATTGTCTCGGTTCCGGTGGGCGTTCTTTTCTGGGCCGCTTTCTTGTAGGCAGGCGCCGGCGGCGGCGCAACGCGGGGCAGAAAAATACGGAAGGTTGCCCCCTGCCCCGGCTCGCTCTCCACACAAATTTGGCCGCCGCTTTGCCTGACGATACCGTAGCTGGTGGCGAGGCCGAGTCCGCTATTGCGGGCCTGATCCTTGGTCGTGAAGAATGGCTCGAAAAGCCGCGCCTTAACCTCGTCGCTCATTCCGACGCCGTCGTCTGCCACCGCGATCAGAACGTATTCGCCGGGCGAAAGATCGGGTGCGCCCGGACAGAGCGGTTGTGCCTCCGGGGCGACTTCGAGGGTCGAGGTCGTGATCGTCAGGCAACCGCCCTTGCGCATCGCATCGCGAGCGTTGACCGCGAGGTTGACGATGATCTGGGTGAACTGCCCGGAGTCGACTTTGATGTGCGCGCCTTCCTTGAGCTGATGCAGGTGGCAAACGATCGAGATGTCGTCGCCCAGCAAACGGAGGAGTGAACGCTCGAGGTTGTTAATAAGGCTGTTCACTTCAAGAACGGTCGGCTCGAGCGCCTGGCGGCGGCTGAAGGCGAGGAGTTGATTGGTGAGGGCGGAAGCCCGCCCGGCGGCATCGCGAATTTCCAGAATCTGATTTGCGACCGGCCCTTTCACCGCTGTCCCGGAGAGAAGCAGATCGCTATAGCCGAGAATAGTGGTGAGAAAATTATTGAAGTCGTGCGCTACGCCGGCGGCCAATTGACCAAACGCTTCCATGCGCTGCGAGCGGCAGGCCTGGGCCTGCAATTGCTTGCGCTCGGTCACATCCATCATCGTGCCAACGAGTCGCACCGCCGCTCCGGCGGCCGATCGAATGATCAATGCCCGCTCAAAAATGTGACGGTATTCCCCATTGGCCCGCCGAAAACGGTACTCGCCTGTCCAATGTTCCGCGGCGCTTTGGAAAGCCTCCTGCAGGCTCGTTTGGATCCGCCCCAGATCATCGGGATGAAGATGGCTGAACCAGGAGCCGATCTTGTCGGTCGCCCTCGGAGGATCTCCGAGCAGGCTTGCCGCGCCACCGGGCCAGGCAAGCGCGCCGCTCCTTATATTCCAATCCCGAATCGCATCGTTCGTAGCCCGAGCAAGGATTTCAAAGTAATCCGTGCTCGTTGCCACAACGTCCTGCGGGTCAACCCCGTTTTGCTTCCTCGCACTGGTTTCATCGTCATCAGTTTTTCTGGGCGTTCGCCTGGTTGGATTTACGGTTGCTGTCGCCATGCGGTCACGGCCATGGCCGCATCCTGATAAAAGCTAGATTTGTGCCGGGTTGCTACGTGCGATGATGGAATTTCCCTTGCTTTCCCCGGGTTCGAAAATAAGGCTGCGCTTCAATGTTAATCGAAGCCAATCGCATTGCGGGTCTTGCTCTCCGGCTCGCCTCTCATCAATCCGATCGCATCGACGCTCCGGGCCGTTTCGTCGAGGGCAGGAGGGGGTGCCATCCGGGTTCTCGCCTGGTAGCCGAGGACAGCTTTTTGTGAACCTGATGCTGCAAGAACTGGCCGAGATGTGCGGCGGGAAGATCGCCGGCGACTCTGGCCTAACGATCACCGGCGCAGCTCCGCTCGCGGAAGCGACTCCGGGCGAGATCACGTTTTATGGCAATCCGCGTTACCTTGCAGCCTTTCGTAAGACACGCGCTTCGGCGGCCTTTGTTCCAGAGGATTTCGAAGAACAGATCGTCGACGCCCAAATCGGGGTCGCTAATCCGACCCGGGCATTCGAGCAGGTTGTGCTCCGGTTTGCGCCGCAGCCGGTTACTTTCGCTCCGGGAGTGCACCCGAGCGCGGTCGTGGCCGGCCAGGCATCGTTAGGCAAAGAGGTCGCGGTCGGCGCACACGCCGTGATCGAGCCGGGCGCGCGCATCGGCGACGGCACGCGGATCGGCGCCAACAGCTATGTTGGACACGAGACAACGATCGGTGGCGGTTGTGTGATTTACCCAAACGTCACGATTCGCGAGCGGACGCGGATTGGGAGTCGGGTCATCGTGCACAGCGGCGTCGTGATCGGTTCCGACGGTTTTGGATTCGAAATGGAGCCGGGTGGACACAAGAAGATTCCGCAGATCGGCATCGTACAGATCGATGACGACGTCGAGATTGGCGCCAACACGACGATCGATCGCGCGCGCTTCGGGCGTACCTGGATTCAGGAAGGCGCGAAGATTGACAACCTGGTGCAGATCGGACACAACGTCGTAATCGGGAAACATTCGATCATCGTCGCGCAGGTCGGGATTGCGGGCAGTGTGCGGATTGGGGCGGGCGTCGTAATTGGCGGACAGGCGGGGATCATCGGCCACATCGAGATCGACGATGGCACGATGATCGGCGCGCAAACGGGCGTCTCGAAAAGCCTGCACGGGGGCACGTGGTGGGCGACGCCGGCGCTACCGCTGAAGGAATCGATGCAGCACCTCGCCTGGGTGCGCCGGCTCGGCAAACTATTCGAGCGGGTGAAAGCGCTGGAGGAGCGATTGGGAAAATCGCCCTAACGACTGCGAGCCCGCTCGCCGGAATGGTCCGCGGCTGTCTCGTTAGGCACACTTTCCCCCCGCTGGCGGAGTCTCGCTTACGGCACGAGGAAAATCCTCCCGGTATAGGGATCTTTCACTTTTTGTCCCGGAGCGTATCCGGTGACGTCGACGTAGCCGCCGCTCTTATCGTATGGACTGAAGACATATCCGGGTTTGCCCGGGACCGGCTTGGCATAGGGAAGATCGCCGGCTTGCGGAGTCGATGAAGCCGCTCGCGGACCGGCGGATGCTTTCGGCTCTGTGGTGTGGGCGCTTACAGTGCGCGCGGTCGTGGTTCGCTCTTCTTGGGCAGCGGGCGGTGTGGCGGACGGCGCATGTTCAGCCGGCGGTTCCGATTCACGTTGCTGGGTGGCGACCTGGCCCTGCGTTTGCGCCGGCGGCTGCTGGACCGGATGAGATGAATAAGGCTGCGACTGAACCGGGTAAGGTTGCTGCGGCTGAGAGGCCGCGTTGTTCGAGGAGACGGCTTGAACCGTCGAAGTGGCGGGCGTCGGAGACGGTTCTTCATCGACCCCAAGCTTGCGTCGCAGGTAGCGGTTCGGCGTATCGACGACGCGGAAGGTCGAGATCGCGGCGTCGTGCATGGTGGAGCAGGACGTCAACGCAACGACGGCAATGAGCGAAGCGAGGTTTGGCCGTTTCATGATTGGGTTTTGCTAAGGTTCGAGCGATCTGACGTGATCGGGTGGATAAAGCTTCATTTCGCCGAGGGCGCCGAATTGGATGCCGGGCTGCGATTTCACGCGCGTGCGGCGGCGCGGCTGAGGCCGCCGCGATGGCAGGGGACTAACGACAAGGAGTAGTGGAATTTGTTTCACAAAATCGGTTCTGGCAAAGATAGTCCGCGACGCGCGACGCGCCAGCGTCCCGCCCGTGCTCTCCGGAAACTCCCGCATTACGCTGCCGGTTGAACCATCATGAAACCCAACGCGCTACCTCTCGCAGATTCGCGAAGCCGGGCTGATTCGCGCCTTTCCCTCGCAAGGTTCGTTTCCGCTTTCGCTGTCTGCGTGGAAAGGAAGCTGCCAGATCGACGCAAAAAGTGAGAACCGCCGAACACGACGCAATTGTGGTGGGCTCGGGTCCGAACGGCCTCGCAGCCGCGATTACCCTCGCTCGCGCAGGTTGCGCGGTACGGGTGCTGGAAGCGAACGCGACGATCGGAGGCGGGGTGCGCTCGGGGGAGCTGACGCTGCCCGGGTTCACGCACGATGTCTGTTCGGCGATCCATCCGCTCGCGCTTAGTTCGCCGTTTTTCCAGACGCTGCCGCTGGCGAACTACGGCTTGGAATGGATCCAGCCGCCGATCGCTCTGGCGCATCCGCTGGATGATGGCTCGGCCGCGGCCTTGCACCGCAGCCTGGAGGAAACGGCCGGCTCGTTGGGCCCGGACGGACCTGCCTGGGGCGATTTGATGCGCCCGTTGGTTCGCGATTGGGAAAAACTCCGCTCGGAATTTCTGCAGCCGATGCTCCACCTGCCGCGACATCCGGTTACCCTGGCGTGCTTTGGCGTTCAAGCCATTCTCCCGGCGGGAATGCTGGCGAGATTTCGTTTTCGGAATTCGCTGGCTCGCGCTCTTTTCGCCGGAAATGCGGCGCATTCCTTTCTGCCACTCGAGACCGTCGCTTCGGCGGCCTTTGGGTTGGTGCTGGGTGCGGCTGGTCACGCGGTCGGATGGCCGCTGCCGCGCGGCGGTGCGCGAACGATCGCGAATGCGCTCGCCGCCCACTTGCGCGAACTCGGGGGCGAAATTGAAACGAATTGCCGGATAGAGAATCTCGGGCAACTCCCGCCCGCTCGCGCGGTGTTGTTTGACACGACCTGCTGGCAATTTTCCCGCATCGCCGGCGATCAACTGCCGGCGCGTTATCGCGAACGATTGGAGCGTTTCCGCCATGCGCCGGGTGTTTTCAAAATCGATTACGCGCTCTCCGCGCCTGTGCCGTGGCGCGCGGCGGAATGCCGCTCCGCCGGAACGCTGCACCTTGGCGGCACGCTGGAGGAAATAGCGGCCGGTGAACGCGAAGTCGCCGAAGGGAGGCACCCGGAGCGACCGTTCGTGCTCGTCGCGCAGCAAAGCCTGTTCGATCCGACGCGCGCGCCCGAGGGGCGCCATACTCTCTGGGCCTATTGCCACGTCCCGCACGGCTCCGAGCGCGACATGACGGAAGCGATCGAGCATCAGATCGAGCGATTTGCTCCTGGGTTTCGCGATTGTATGCTGGCGCGCCACACCTTGGACACAGCCAGACTGGAGCGCGCCAATCCCAACCTGATTGGCGGCGATATCAACGGCGGTGCGGCGAATTTGTGGCAACTGATCGCGCGGCCGGTCCTTAGTCCGACGCCCTATCGGACGCCGCTACGCGGGTTTTACCTCTGTTCCTCTTCCACGCCACCCGGTGGCGGCGTCCACGGGATGTGTGGCTATCATGCAGCGAGGGCCGCATTACGGGACCGATTTGGAATACGCATTCCATCCGTTCCAGCCTAACGAATTCCACAGATCCATAAGCCGGTTATGAGGATCGGTGCCAGGGTTGAAAGGCGTGTTGCGGAGGACAATCACTTTTGGCATTTCTTGCGTCCTCGGCTAAGATTGCGCCCCCAGGGCTTGATGGACGCTGATTTTCCAAACGAGCGCGCTGCGTTCGTTTTCTCCGACCCGGCCGGCCGACGATGGCCGCGCCTCCGGCTCACTTTGCTTTTTGCCGGCATCGCGGTCTTTATCGCGACGGTCTTTTTCGTCCAGACCCTTTTCGTGACCCCGCAATTGCGGCTGCCGTTTACCCTGCGGCAATTGAAGGGGCAGTTGAAATCGCTGCAGAAAAAAAATCCGGCCGGTCAGCTCCAGCCTAACGTTCCGCTCTGGGAAAAATTCATCGCCGCGCGCGCGGCGGCGAAGAAACCGCCGGTACCGGCGGCTTCCGCGAAGAAATTGGCCGGCGGCGAAGTACGGATGGCTTTCTATACCAACGGCGATCCCTACAGTTACAAGTCGCTGGAACAACATGCAGCCCAGTTGACCCACGTCTGCCCGGAATGGTTCGCGCTCGTTGATGGGCTTGGGAACATGCAGGTGGACGCAGATGTGCGCCTGCCAAAACTAGCCGCCGCGAAGGGCCTCGCGCTCATGCCACAGCTGACCAATCTCGTCGGAGACGTTTGGCAGCCGGAAGCGGTCGAGAATCTCGCACACGGACCGGCTGAGCGGCAGGAGCGCTTCATTACAAAACTGGTGACCGATCTGCGCGCCGCCAGGGCGGCCGGGGTGGTGATCGATTGGGAGCAGGTCGATCCGGCCTACAAATCGGACATCACGAAGCTGCTGAACAAAATGGCGGACGCGCTACACGCCGCCGGCCTGCAACTTTGGGTCTGCGTTCCGCCGGGGCAGGATCTCGATTACATCGATTTCGACAATGTCTCGGAAAAGGTCGATCGCTTTGTCGCGCTCCTTTTCGATGAAACTTCCGACACCGACTCGCCCGGGCCGCTCGCCTCGCGCCAGTGGTTTGAGTCCTGGCTGCACGCGCTCCTCGAGGACGCAGATCCCCGAGCAATGGATCATCGCGCTCGGCAGCTATGGATACGATTGGACAAACGGCGCGCATCGCGCCGAACTGATAAGCTTTCCAGAAGCGATGAGTCGCGCGAGCGTCGCGGGCGTCGAAGAAGGCGCAGTCGCGCCGCCGGATCACAGCTCGGATTTCGATTACGATGACGGAGACAAGGAACACTCGGTCTGGTTCCTCGACGTCGTCAGCTTTCTCAACGAGTTGCACGCGCTGCGCGATGCGCAGACGGGCGGTTTCGCCATTTACCGGCTCGGCACGGAAGACACCGCGATCTGGGATGCGCTTAGCCTTCCGCGCCGGATTTCGCCTAACGATCCGGCGATGCAATCGCTCGGCACGCTCAAGGGGACCGACACGATCACCGATGTGGGCGACGGAGAAATCGTGAGCGTCGATGAAACGCAGAGCGACGGCGCGCGCAAGATCGAGGCCGGACCGGACGGTTACCTCAGCGCGACCTATCTTCGCTTTCCGAAATTTCCAACTCTTTATCATCAGGGTGCCGGCGGGGAGCACCAGGTCGCGCTCACCTTCGACGACGGCCCCGATCCGAAGTGGACACCGCAAGTGCTCGACATCCTGAAAGCAAACGGAATCAAAGCCACTTTCTTCCTCGTCGGAGTCAACGCGGAGAAATACCCCGATCTCGTCAGCCGAATCGTGGCCGAGGGGCACGAGATCGGCAACCACACCTATTACCATCCCAACCTTTCGATTTGCTGGCCGGAACATATCCGCCTGGAATTGAACGCGACCCAGTTGCTCATCGAGACGATCACCGGTCGCTCCACGACACTGTTCCGGCCTCCCTACAACGCCGATACCAGCCCCTCGTCGCTCGCCGATCTCGCGCCGCTGCGTATCGCGAACGAGATGAATTACCTCGTCGTGCTCGAGAACATCGATCCCCAGGATTGGGCGCGCCCCGGCGCCGATGTCATTCTCGAGCGGATCAAACAGCAACGCCGCGACGGTAGCATCATCCTGCTCCACGATGCCGGGGGCGACCGCTCGCAGACGATCGCGGCTCTACCGCAGATCATCGACTGGCTGCACGTCCGCGGCGACACCATCGTGCCGCTGAGCACGCTCCTCGGAAGCTCGCGCGACGCGGTCATGCCGCTGGTTGGCAGCGGACAACGGATGCCGCGGTTTGTGAGCAGTGCCGGTTTCCGCGTTTTTCATGCGACTGAAGAATTTCTCTGGGCCTTCATGATTGTCGCTACCGCGCTGATCGTGGTGCGAACCCTGATGGTGATTTTCCTTGCCGCCCGCTTTCGCCGCATGCCGGCGTCCGAAGGAAATTTCGCGCCGCCAGTGAGCGTGCTGATCGCGGCCTACAATGAGGAGAAAGTGATCGCTGCAACCTTGCGCGCCGTGCTGGCGAGCGATCACCTGGGTGCAGATCGAGGTGCTGGTGGTGGATGACGGCTCGCGCGACGAAACCTCGGCCGAGGTGGAAAAAATCGCGCAGACGGACGGCCGTGTTCGACTCGTTAGGCAAACGAATCGCGGCAAGGCGGTCGCGTTGCGGCGAGGTCTCGCCTTGCTCCAGCACGAACTGGTGGTTTTCCTCGATGCCGATACGCATTTGCAAACCGACACCATGCGACTGCTTGTCCGGCCGCTGAGTGCCTTGCGGGTGGTCGCGGTCTCCGGTCACGCCAAGGTAGGCAACCTGCGCAGTTTCATCGCGCGCTGCCAGGCGCTCGAATACACCTGCGGCTTCAATCTAGATCGACGGGCCTATGATCGCTGGAATTGCATTACCGTCGTGCCGGGTGCGATCAGCGCCATCCGTCGCTCCGCCATCGCGAGCGTGGGCGGCCTCAGCCTCGATACCCTGGCCGAGGACACCGATCTTACGCTCACCTTATACCGGGGCGACAACCGGATCGTTTACACGCCGGATGCGATCGCCTGGACGGAAGCGCCCGAGACCTTGCGCACCCTGGCGCGACAGCGTTTTCGCTGGGCCTACGGGACGTTGCAGTGTCTCTGGAAACATCGCGAAAAAGTCTTCAACTGGCGCTATCGCGCGCTGGGCTGGTTTAGCCTGCCGAGCGTCTGGTTTTTCCAAATCCTGCTCGTCGCGCTGACTCCGATGGTCGATCTTTTCCTCGTCGCCTCGCTGCCTTTCGGCGCGTGGCGTGCGGTCCTGCCTTTCGTGGTCATCTTTCTCGCGATGGACGTGATTCTGGCCACCCTCGCCTGCATCCTGGAGCGCGAACCAATCTTGCGCGCCTGGCGAATTCTCCCGATGCGGCTGATCTATCGGCCATTGCTCAGCTACGTGATCTGGAAGGCGATCCTGCGCGCGATCAAAGGCGCCTGGGTTGGCTGGGGCAAACTCGAGCGGACCGCGTCTGTGCCGGTGCGGGTTTGATGGAGCGTTTCCGCACCATTTGCGCGATCGCCGTCCTCCTGGCGCTCGCTGGGTTTTCACCAGGGTGTCGGAAGCAGCCGAAGCCGGCGTCGCCAGTCGATCCGAACGGAAAGGTTGAAGTCGTTCTGCCCGAGCACGGGGCCTACACCGGTGCCTACATCGATTTTGGCGAGGCGGAAGACGCTGTCGCGCTGGAGACGATCGAGGACTTCGAGCAGATGGTCGGCAAACATCAGGCGATCATCGCGTCGTCAAGCTACTGGGGTGAGCAGAGCTTTCCCAGCGCCAACTTGCAGATGGTCTGGCGTCACGGCTCCCTTCCGCTCGTCTTCTGGTCGCCGTGGGATCGGCCTTACGAGCAGAAAAAAGGACCCGACCGATTCTCCCTCAACGCGATTCTCGCCGGCACGTGGAATCGCTACATCGATGACTGGGCCGACGCCGCACGCAAGTTTGGTCACCCCCTGATTGTCTCCTTTGGCGACGAGATGAATGGCGACTGGTTTCCCTGGTCGGGAATCTATTATGGAGGCGCGAAACGGATGCCGGGCCGGCCTAACGAATGGGAAGGCCCCGAGTTGTTCAAGCGCGCCTATCGTTATGTGGTCGACCGGGTGCGAGCGCGCGGCGCGCACAACATCCAGTGGATGTTCCAGGCAAATAATTATTCCTTTCCGCTTGATACCTGGAACGTGGCTCCTGCCTATTATCCCGGCTCCGAGTATGTCGACTGGCTGGGCTTGAGCGTTTACGGCCAGCAATTCATCGAAGAACCGTGGGCGGATTTTTGGCCTCTGGTCGATTGGCCCTACCAGGAAATCGCGCGGCTCGATCCGAAAAAGCCGATCATGATCGCGGAATGGGCGACGGGCCAATTCCCTGGTTCAGGCGACAAGGCGAAATGGATTAGCGAGGCGTTTGAGATCATGCGCACGAAACTGCCCCGGGTAAGAGCGGCGGTCTACTGGCACGAGCGCTGGCAGAACGACGACCAGACCTACAGCAATCTGCACATCAATTCTTCACCGGAAGCGCTCGCTGCCTACCGAAAAGGCGTGGCCAATCCCTACTGGGTGGGCCGGTTGATTCTTCGTCCGGCGACGCCGGCAAAGTAACTCCTGAATTTCGGCGCGCGCGTCAATCGTCCCCGTGTCGCGGAGAAAAATTTCATCGGCCAAGACAAAAGCGGCATTTGGCGGCGTCTCAATCTTAAAAGACCGTGAAGAGGTCATGGAGAGAACGCTCACGAATGAAGATTGGAAAACCTGTTTGGCGCAGCTCGGCCCGGCGTTGCTTCTCTTCGCTCGCCGCTGGACGAACTGCCGCGCCGATGCCGAAGACGTCGTGCAGGAAGCGTTCGTCCGTTTCTGGCGGCGCCAGCATTCGATCGAGAACCGCGCGCTGCTTTACGCCACCGTCCGCTCAACCGCGCTCGATCGCTTGCGCAGCGACCAGCGCCGCGCCCGGCGCGAAGCGGCCGTCGCTCTCGATGGCGCGGAACATTTCGAGCCGCAATTCACGACCTTCGACGAAGGCCAGCAAATCCTCGCCGCCGCGGTGGAGCGTTTGCCTAACGAACAACGGGAGGTCGTGATTTTGAAAATCTGGAACGAACTCACTTTCGCCGAGATCGCCAGTATCCTGGAAATCTCCCAAAACACCGCCGCCTCGCGCTATCGCTATGCGCTGGGCGCGCTCAAGAAAACATTGCAACCCCATGAATGACTTCGCTGAACTCGAAGGAGAATTGAAGCGGCTCGAGCCCTTGCCGGTCCCGGACGAGCTTTTCACGCGGATCGAATGCGCCCTGGCAGCGCCGGCCGCGATGCCAACCGCCGGAGTTCTCGCGCGGCCAGCACGCCGTTCCGGCATTTGGTGGTCGCTCGGCCTCGGGCTCGCGGGTGCCAGCGCGCTTGTCTTGCTTGGCCTGGGATTTTTGGCCGAGCCACCGCACCCGCAGCCGAGTGTGATGCAAAAGACTGCCACGCCTTCCGCTCCCCGAACGAACGGTTTTCAACCTTCGGCACTGACCCAGGTGGTTTATCGCCAGCGCGACGAGGGTCTCGTTTTCTCGCCTAACCAATCGGAGCGTTTGCTCCGGCGGGTCCGTTACGACACCCGCGAGACAATGCAATGGCGCAATCCGCAGACGGGCGCCTCGCTGCGTGTCTCCTATCCGGCGGAGCAGGTCGTCCTCACGCCGGTTTCCTTTCAATAACCAATGGAGAAACCCATGAAGAAACATGCCATCCTAACGACAACGCTTGCCGCCTTGCTTCCGCTGCTCGCTTCTGCGCAATCCCCCGCGCCCGGCACCGCGCAACCGGCCCAGCAATCGATTGCCGCTCCCGCTCCACCGGCTCCGCCCGTCCCACCTGTTCCGCCTGTCCGTCATCTGCGCGATGACGGGCCGAAAGAGCCGGTCACTTTTCTCGGCGTCGAGACCTCGGACGTGCCGCGCGTTTTGTCGGAACAAATGGGGCTCCCGCGGGGTTTCGGAGTGGTGGTCGATTACGTCGCTCCTAGTAGTCCGGCGGCGGCGGCCGGCGTCCAACAAAGCGACATTATTCGGATGTTGAACGACCAGATCATCGTCGGTCCCGAGCAGCTCGGGAAACTCGTACGCAGTTTTGCCGAAGGCACGACCATCAACCTCACGCTGCTCCGCAAAGGGCAGGAGGTGAAAGTGACGGTCAAGCTGGCGAAGCACGATGTCCCGAGCGGTCACGGTCCGTTTGGTTTCGAGAAGGAATGGAATTTCGACGACTTCGACAAAATGAATTTTGATTTTCGGATGCCGGACATGACCGCGGTGCGCGAGGCGGTGCAGCGCGCCAAAGACGAGGCGATGCGAGCGGGTGATGAGGCGCGCAAGGCCGCGCGCAGACTGCGGATCGTCACGACCGACGACGAGACGACGAAATCAACCAGGGTCGATCTCGGGAAGGCGACCATCACCTTCTCGGACGACCAGGGCGAGCTGAAACTGGAACGGGTCAACGGAAAAAAGATGCTGACCGCCAGGGACGCCCAGGGCAAAGAGCTTTTCAACGGCCCGATCGATACTGAGGAAGAGCGGGCGAAGCTTCCCGCCAATGTGCGCGAGCGTTTCGAAAAGCTGGAAAAGCAGGAACTGCCTGAAATTCCCCCGGCACCGGAAGCGCCTCGCGCGCCGGACGACGGGAGCGAATCGGCCCATCTGCAAGACCCGCGCTTCGAGCGTGCGACGTTCTCACCTAACGATCACACCGGTTGGCGACGCAGTACGTTCCGGTTGTAGACGGCGCACGGGCGCTGGTTGCGACGCCACCGCCTGAATCTACAATTTCGTGCGCCCGGGGCGATGGCCGCGCGCGACGATACTCGAGCGAAAACCGTACGCGCCGGCGCCCACCGCCGGAGGAGCGCCGGCCCTGCGTGATCCCTACGCGGCCTTTCGCTTTCGGGCCTACGCCCTTTACGCGCTCGGAAATTTCATTGCGATCACCGGTCGCCAGATGCTGACGATCTCGATCGAGTGGGAAGTCTACGCCCGCACCCACTCTGCCACCGCCCTCGGCCTGGTCGGTCTGGCGGCCGCGCTCCCGATCGTGGCACTTTCCCTGCCCGCCGGGCATCTGGCCGATCGCTTTCGCCGCAAATCGATCATTCTTTGGACGCAGGCTTTAAGCGCGCTTTGCTCGATCTCTCTTGCCCTGATTTCGTGGAAGCATCTCGACCTCTCGCGGCTCGCGATCCTGCTTCGGGCGAATGATTTTCTGCGCGCCATCGCGACCGTTTTCGAACGGCATCCAACCTTTCATTTCGACGATCTGTCGCTGCCGCGCCTATACCTCGTGCTGCTCCTCTCGGCCGCGGTCCGCACCTTTGGCTGGGCTGCGCGCAGCTCGTTTTTTCCGACCCTGGTGCCGCGGGACAATTTCGCTAACGCCGTCACTTGGAACAGCAGCATCTTTCAAGTCAGTTGCGTGCTCGGTCCGGCGTTGGGCGGATTTCTCATCGTCAGGCTGGGATTCCCGTTCATCTACGCGCTCGACGCCGTTTGTGCGCTGAGCTTTTTTTTCCTCGTCCTGCCAATCGAAAAAGTGCGGGGCGCGCGTCGCGTGGCGGGAGACGCCTGGCGCAGTCCGGGGGAGGGAATTCGTTTTGTGCTGAGCAAGAAAATGATTCTGGCCACGATCACGCTCGACCTCTTCGCGGTCCTGCTCGGCGGCGCGACTGCACTTCTGCCGATTTTTGCCGATCAGATTTTGCATTGCGGACCGATCGGGCTCGGCTGGCTGCGCGCCGCGCCGGCGGTCGGCGCGTTTGTCATGGCCGTGACGATTGCCTATCTGCCGCCGGTGCGGCACGCCGGCCGCGCTCTTCTCTGGTCCGTGAGCGGTTTCGGCGCGGCCACGATTGTCTTCGGCGCCTCGCGCTGGTTTTGGCTTTCGCTCCTGATGTTGTTCCTGACTGGCGTCTTCGACAGTGTGAGCGTGATCGTCCGCCAAACGCTCGTTCAATTGCTCACGCCCGACGAAATGCGGGGCCGAATCTCCGCCGTGAACTATATTTTCATCGGCACCTCGAATGAGTTCGGCGCGGTCGAATCAGGCCTGACGGCGGCGGTTTTTGGTCCGATGGCATCAGTTATCGGCGGCGGAATCGGGACGATCCTGGTCGTGCTCGCCGTCGCCTTCAAGTGGCCGGAAACGCGCAAGATCGGAGCGCTAGACAGGCATCTGGCCTAACGAGGTGAATCGGTCCGAGGAAGGACATTCCCTCGAGCGGTGAACAGGATCCTGCCAAAGGGAAATTATCGGTTGGCCTCGCGACGGAAGATGCTGGCGGACCTCAGAATGTCCTTTCGCAGAATCGATTCGGAGGCGACCCGCTCGATGCCGTGCAGATCGGCCAGGACATTTGCCGAAACGAAATTACCGCGCCAGACCAGGGTTGAGGCGCGGTTGCCGACGTCGACCGGCCAGAGCTGGTAAAGGCTGAGGACGACATTGTAGCCGCCACTCGAATAATAAAGACCGTCGGCGACCTGAAAGCCGCCGCCGGGCATCGCGCGGTGGTAGGAAGCGCCCAGGGTGAGCACGCCTTCGTCCTGCGCTTCGACCAGTTCCCAATAAAGATCGGGCTTGAGCGAGCCTTTACCTCCGATCAAACCCGTGCTGTTGAGAAACCCGCCAAACTGCCGGTCCACCCGGGCTTGTTGCCTAACGAGTTCGGCCAGCTCCTTTCCCGGCTGGACGGAGATGGCGGTGTGATCGTAGGGCGCCTCGGCCGCCGCGCCGCCGGCGATGAAGCTTTGGGTGCGTTTGAGCAGGAGGTCGGTCCAAAAGGCATTAACAGGCTGGCCACTGGAATATTTTTGCGCTTCCTCGCGGCTGATCTGCAGCTTGGGCGACATGCTTTGCGTCGCAGCGATCAAGGCCTTCACCGCAGTGTTATCAGGCAGATTATTAAGTTTCGAAAAATTCGCAGCGGTCGGTGAAGGCGGCAGGTCGGTATGGAGCTGAACTTTGAGCTCGCGATAGGCGGTCGGATCGAATTTTTTCATGGCTTCGATCAGCTGGGCGGGGGGGGTTGGGATGATGTAGCAGCCCTGGACCGAGAGGTAGCGCGGTGTGCTCATGGGGGCTCCGGTGGCGGTTCGAATGTCACCCTTGGCCAGCGCGACGAGATCAACTTTTGGGAAGACGGAAAACTGAGCCATCTCCGCGGCTGGATCGGCGGCCAGGGCGGCGGCGGGCAGGAGCAGGGCGAGGGCAGCGAATCGAGGCAGGAAGAAGTTCTTCATGGTAAATGGAAAGCGTTTGAAATGGCGGAATCGATTGCCTCTTCCAGTCTTAAGCGGATGGACCGGCTGTCAACGTGCGGGAAAGGCGCGCTCTTGAAAAAAAACTAGTTTTCCCTACTGAGAGACTGGATGAACGCCTGCCGCGTCTGCGCCTAGATGAGTAAACCGATCATTGTCCTTGCTGCCCTAACGAAAAGCTATGGCGATCTCGCAGCGGTGCGCGATCTGTCGCTCGAGATCCAGCGTGGAGAAATTTTTGGGTTTCTGGGCGCGAACGGCGCAGGCAAGACGACCACGATGCGGATGCTGTGTGGGCTGGTGCGCCCGACATCGGGACACGCGACGATCGATGGCGGTGAGGTCTGGCGAGACCGTTACGCGGTGCGGTCAAAGTTTGGTTACATGGCGCAAAAGTTCAGTCTTTATCCCGACCTGACCGTGCTCGAGAACATGCGCTTTTTTGCCGGCGCCTCCCGCGTCCCGCCTAACGAATTGGAAAAACGGGTCGACCGTCTCCTCCTGCAGGTGGATTTGGAAGCGAAGCGGCACACGACCGCAGGCAGCCTCTCCGGTGGGGGACGGCAACTGCTCGCCCTCGGCTGCGCGCTGGTCCACCAGCCGCCCCTGCTTTTTCTCGATGAACCGACCTCGGGGCTTGATCCGGTCCATCGCCAACAGATGTGGGATTTGCTGTACGACCTGAGCCATGGCGGGATGACGATCTTTGTCACGACGCATTACATGGATGAAGCCGAGCGTTGCACCGAGGTTGGCTTTCTCCATGAAGGACGCCTTCTGGCCAAGGCGTCGCCGCGCGCTCTCAAGGCCACCTTCAAGGCCAAGCTGCTCGAGCTTGATGCCAAGCCGGTGATGGAGGCGCTCGTCAAGCTGCGCGAGACGCCGGGTATCCTCGGTGTCTCGCTGCGCAGCGGCAGCCTGCGGATTTATGCGCCGGACGCAGAGAGTCTGATCGCGGATTGGGAACGGCAATGGCCTTTCCCTGGCTTGAAACTGGTCGCGCACCGTTGGGCGGAGCCGGACATGGAAGATATCTTCACCGCCTACTCGCAAGGCTACAATGTCATGCTCAGTCAGGATGCTCTGCGATGAACGGCCGCTCTTCCCTGCAGGCGATCCGCAGTGTGGCGGTGAAGGAGTTCATCCACATCTATCGCGACTGGCGGATTCTCGTCCTCCTGCTCATTTTGCCTCCCGTCTTCACCCTGATCTTCGGCCACGCCTTCGAGGCCACGAAATCAAGCAACGTCCCGGCCCTGCTGGAGAATCGTGACAAGTCGCCGGCGAGCGAGGAACTCGTGAGTGAATTGGCCGCGGATCCGACCTTCCAGTGGAAGCAGACTGCCAAGATCGCGGGTCATCCCGATTTGCTGAATGAACATGTGAAGGCGGCCCTGCTCATTCCGCCGGGTTGGGGCGCAGGTTTGAAAAACGGCGATCCGATTGCTCTCCCACTTTATCTCGACGGAGGCGACACGAACACGGCGAACGAATTGGAAGGACGAATCCAGGAAGACCTCGGCAAGTTTCAAAAGAAGCAGCTGGAGGAAACGGTCGAGGCATTACCCGACAGCGTGATCGATCTGGCGAAGAAGTTGCCGGTCACGGTGCAGAAGACTTTTGTCTCCGCGATGGCGCAATGGGGAGTCAAATCGCACGTGCTTTACAATCCCGACGAGCGCTTCATCGAATACGTCGTGCCGGGGATTATCGGGATCATCCTGCAATTGCTCACCGTCACACTGACCGCCTGCACGATCGCGCGCGAACGAGAGTCTGGCACACTTTACCAGTTGATGGTGACCTCGCTCCGGCGCTGGGAGATCGTGCTGGGAAAGATTCTGCCGTATCTCGCGATCTCAATCCTGCTCATCCTGGTCGTGATCGTGGTGGCGGGCTGGCATTTTCAGGTCGCCTTTCATCAGCACCTGGTGCTGGCGCTCCTGTGTCTGCTCTTTCTTCTCTGCTCGTTAGGCCTGGGGCTGCTCATCTCGGCCTTTTCGCGCACGCAGACGCAGGCTATCCAGCTTTCCGTTTTCTTCTTGCTCCCGATCTTTGTGCTTTCAGGAGCGTTTGCGCCGCTGGAGCGGCTCCCGCCCGCCATCCGTTACCTCGCGGAATGCTTTCCGCTCACGCACTTTTGCCGGGCGTTTCGGCTGGTCAATCTTTATCAGGCGGGTCCGACCTTTTACGGCGGCGATCTCATCTTTCTATTCGTCGGCGCGGTCGTGACCTTCCTTGGCGCGGCCCTGCTTTTGCGACGCATCCACGATTAATCGACCGAGATCCTGTGATGCCGGCTCAGGGTTTTTGCTCAAGATCGGCGCGGAAGGCCTTGATCGTGGCAAGAGTGGCCTGAGTCATGATTTTCCCGGCGAAGTAGCGATCGATGCCGCCGAGATAACTGCGGAACGGCGCCGAAACGAGGCCGACGTGCCAGACGAGTGTGCCGCCGTCCACCGGCCAGAGTTGGAAGAAATTGAGCGACATGAAGTAGGTGTCGGACGGATAATAAACGCAATCGACCACCTGCCAGGAATCGGGCCCTTTTTGCGCGACGAAGAATCCGAGTTGTAAGATGTGGTGATCCCGTATTTTGGGGGTCTCCCAGTAAGCGATCAGTTCATTCGCAGGCCGGCCGGCGGCAACGTGTGGCCACGCTTCAGCGATCGGCTGGAAATGGCGGGCGGCTTGCGGCACGAGCGAGAGCAAGCCTTCAAATTCCGATGCGGGCGAGAGCGATCGATCTGCGCCGTAGGGCGCGACAGCGGCAAGTCCGCCCTGCGCCAGTGCATCGCTGCGGCGGTGCAGAATCTCCTGCCACGCGGTGCTCGCGGGCGTTTTTTCCTTTGCGAGACGAGCGGCTTCCTCATTCGTCAGATGGAGGTCGCCGGCCTCGCCGGTCTGGATCGCACGATCTGTCTGCTTGAGGAGCCAGTGATCTTCCGGAAGTCCCGGGTCGAGCCGCAGTTTCGCGAAAACAGCGGCTGTGCCGGGCAGGGAATATTCGTGATAGGAATGAATCTCCAACTCCTTGTGCTTTGGAGGATCCCAGTGGAGGAGCGCGTCTCCCACCTTCTGCATCGGGGCATGAATGAAGTAGCAGGACTGGAGCGAAATTCCGCGCGAGAAGGCGCCGAGGGCTCCGCGAGTACAAATGATCTGGCCGTTCTTGAGGCTGGCGAGGTCGACTCTTTGGGAGAGTTGCGCGTCGGAACGCAGCTCCTCTAAGGGGCCGGCCCGGAGCGGCGTGCCAAGGGCAGTTGCGAGCAGCAGTCCGCCCAGCGTTTTGCCCGACGAACTGCGCAGGATATTGAAAGCACCGGAAAACTTCAAAACGAAGCCGAGAGCTGAAGTCGAAGGTAAGGCGAGGGATTGGTACGGTAAGTTTCGCCGGCGCGCGCAAAGTCGAAATTGCGCTGGATTGAATATCCGGCGCCGGCATCCAGCAGGAAATTCTTCGAGATGGTATAGGTTAGACCCACGCCCGCGCGATAGTCGGCGAAATCCACCTGCGCGCCGCTGAGTTTTCCCGGTTGAATGTTGTCGTTGCGATCGGTTCGGAAAGAGTTGCCGACAAGTTCGCCACCGACCCAGAGGTCGAGCTTGTTGGTCGGAGAGTAAATTAGTTTCGGGTTCGGGAGGATGGCCATGAGGCGCACGTCACTGCTCGCGATCCAGATCACCCCGGCCAGTGGGAGGGCCGGAAACTCACCGCGCAGGAAGGCCACATAGGCGCCGCCGAAAATGTAGAGTTTTCTCTCTTTGACGACAAAGATCGCGCCTAACGCGATCGGCACGTCGAAGGACGAGATCCCAATCTGGTTCTCGAAATAGAATCCGGGACGGAGTTGCAAAAAGGCGCCCACGTCACTGCCGTGCATGTATTCCACTCCCACCACGCCAGCCATCGACTGGAGATGGTTGGGCACGGGTGCACTGGTGCTTCCAAAATCAAAACGCTCATAGGCAATTCCAAGGCGGAGGTAATAATTTCCCATCAACTGAATGCGATGCCCATATTCAAAATCGGTTTGAAGCTCATCCTGTTTCCCAAAGCTGCCGCCGTGGTTCAAGTCGCTCCCAAAGACATAGCTGGATTCCAACTGGAAGACATCAAGCGGCACGGGTCCGGGGGTCGGCGTAGTGATCGGAACGGCGTTGTTCTCCGCCTCCACCCCTGCGCGGACATGGGGGAGGGCGAAGAGGACGGCGCAAAAAAAGGTGAAACAAAATCTCTTCATGAAACGAAGTTCTTCTTTAGCGCAATCGTGCGATGGGCACAAAGCGAACTCCGCTTTTGCACAACCTTTGCAGGCACCGGAATGAACCGGCGTTTGGTCCGTTTTGCTGCTCCTTCTCGAGGGTCGTTCGGCCAGAGCCGGCGGCTGGCCTCTAGCTGTGGTCCGCGTTTCCAGCGGCGGCTCCGTCGGACGATGCCTGAGGAGCGCCATTGGCCTGCCGTTCCGCGGCCTCTTTCATCTCGCGGGACAGCTTCTCAACGCGTTGCCGCATAATTTTGCCGGCTTTGAATTTCACGGTTGCCCGTGGGGGGATCACGAAACTGCTGCCGGGTTGATTTGGATTGCGTCCCACCCGCGGTTTGGTCAGGCGGGGTTGAAAGACGCCGAAGTTGCGCAATTCGACCGCCACGTTGCGTGCCAGGCTGTCAGTGATCTGGTCCAGGGTTCGCTGGACCACCTCGAAAACCTGGTGTTGCACCATTCCGGTTTGGTTGCTGATCGACACAACGATGTCGCGTTTTGTGAGCTTGCTCATGGTGTATGGGATTCGTTTGCCGACTCTCCCATGGGCGGATGCATTGCGCAATAATTTGCGCAGCGCCCGGAACAGATGGTCGGCCGGAAGGGCTTGCTCAGCCGCAGGTTCTGTAGCCCAGCGGCTAACGCGCCACCTTCTTGCCGCCAAACAGTTGCGCGAGAGTACTGGGCCAGGATGCTGCGTCCGAGCAGCTCCTTGCGACGCGCTTTCAACTGCCCCTGCATGAGCCCGATTCTGGTGAAGACAGAATTCCAGTCCGCCTCGAGGCGGCGGGCGTCTTCGCTCGAGAGTTCGCGCACGCCGCGCAGCGAGACGACGCGTTGCAGCACATTCATCGCTTTGCCGGAAAGCTCCGCGATGAGACCCGAGCTTTGTGAAAACGTGCTCGCTTTCCTGGAGCAGAATCCCCCGGATTTCGGTGAACTGGCGCTCATGGTCGGCGGAGATGATCGGCTTCGCTTTGTCGAGCGCATAGGTGATGAAGTCGTGCAGCTTCTTCCAGGACTCTACCTGAAGGGTGAGCAGGCGAAGATGCGTTTCCAGAGTGGCATCTCTCATCGACTTTCCGGTGCGCGCTCATTAGTTGCATCGTTTCGTCGAGCTTTTGCAGGTTATCGATCAGGAGGTGGGTCCATGGGCGGGTGACCGTCTGTACCTGGCTGATGATGCCTTCCTCAAAAAAGAACCGGCCCTGCCGCCAGCGGAAGATCTCCGCCACGGCCGTCTCGCCCTCGAGGGTGTCGTAAACCGCGTGCCGCACCATCCCGTGGTGCAGGTAAATTTCGCTGTTGCCCCGGCCTGATTTGAAAGTGAAGCGCCCGCTCCGTTGCCCCATGCAGCTCATTTGCAGAATTTCGGCGGCGGAAAATTGGTTAAGATTGCCGACCAGCGAATGGCAGGGGTCGATGCCCTCGGAGGCGATTGCTTCGCTTCTTTCAAAGGTGGCAAGAATTTCGCGGAGCTGCCTGCGCAGCGAGCGATCGCGGCAATTCGGTCGTCGACCAGTTGGAGATTTTGCCGCATCGCCTGTTCGTGCAGGGTTGCGTCTTCGATTTCGTTCGAGAGGCAGAGAATCTCGAGCGATGGGAAATGCTGGCGAGCGTCGGTGGCCTGCTCGATCGAGATCGCCGATTCGCCTTCCACGACGAAGAGGTCAAGATCTTCCCGCAATAAGACATGAACCGCCTCCGTCAGGGAGCGGACGATCCGGATTTCCACGTTGCGCATGGCGTCGAACATCGCCAGCGCTCGGTCCTGGAATACCGGATCGCAATTGAGGATGAGCAGTCTTGTTTCCACGCATGAGCAATCGCCTTGGGAATTAGAGCAGGAAGCTTGCCGCTAACCGGCCGGCGACTCCGCTCGCGCTATCTGCCGCCACTCGCGTCGCGGCGGAGGCGCGGCAAAATGGCTCGGAGCGACTTCATGCGCGGTGCGAAATGAACTTTGGCGAAACGCCGCAGAGCCGCAGGGCCCTCCTTCTCGACAATCTTGCGCGCCGTTTCTTTGATCGTCGCGGAAACGCCACGGCCGAGCGGCAGGCCAAGCTCGCTTCCCCGTAGCGCTCGAGCCAGTCGATGAACGCCTCCCGCGCCAGAATCGACGCCGCCGCGACCGCGAAGATCGGATTCGGCTTTTGTCCGCTGCTCGAGCTGGATACGCTGGCCGTGTTGGAGGAGCGCTTTTTCGATCACGCGCGCATCGGCAAACTTGTCGGAAAGTGCGCGCGGACAATCCGGCCGTTTCGCGAGCAGGTTTTCGATCACGCGCGCGTGGCCCCAGCCGAGCAGGCTATTGAGGTTGCCAAACTTTTCGTAGAGATCGTTGTAACGCTCCGGGCCGATGAGCACGACGTCGAACGCGACGCCCGGCGTTTGCCGGATCATTTTCGCCAGGGCGCGAACCCTGCGCGTCGGAACCGATCCGTTTGCTGTCCTGGGTTCCGTTTTCCAAAAATTGTCGCGCGATCTCGCGATCGGTGTAGGCGCCAGCGATCACGAGCGGCCCAAAGAAATCGCCCTTGCCGCTTTCGTCGATTCCGAAATGCGGCTCGAACATTTCCGGCGAATGCACTTCCTCGTAGCCAAGCCGCGCTTCGCCGAGAATCTTCGGCTCGAGCTCGAAGCTGACGAAGTCATCGATGCCCTTGCCTTGCAGCAGGAGCTTCGGCCCTTTCTCGTAAACGGCGACGCTCAGCTTGTTCTTCCGCGCGAAGAAGAGCGTGTAGGGCTTTGGCGAAAACTCAAATCCGGCCACTTCGAGCAGTTGTCGCAGTGCCTTGACCTGTTCGTTCGTTAGCAGCGCGGTATAGGTGGTAAGTGGTTGGCCGGGCATGACAGCGCCTCACACGAGATCATTGCTCGTCGCTTGAGGCGAGGTTTTTTGCTGATCTGCCCGGGGCCACCTCGATCGCTGCCGAAAAAAAACGGACCCGACCAGAAAAGCGAGCTCCCCGTTCAGCTCTCGGCCATGAGATTTTATTGATTGCCTACTGAAAAAGGTGGTTGAGTATTTAGATATTTAACTAATTATCTCAATTGAATCTCCTCTTTAAAGCCCTCCGCGATCCGACCCGCCGCCGCATCCTCGAAATGCTTAAGGAACGCGACCTCACCGCCGGCCAGATCGCCGAGGCCTTCTCCATGACCGCGCCGAGCATTTCCTATCATCTCGATCTCCTCCGGCACGCCCAGCTCGTCTCCTCCCGCAAAAAAGGCCAGTTCGTCACTTATTCCCTCGAAACGACGGTCCTTGACGACTCGTTAGGCTGGATTCTCGACCTGATGAAGAAAGAAAAACGAAAATGAAAACAAAACTCAGTTGGTTGGAAGCTCTCCTGCTCGCCGCCCCCTTGGTCGCGCTCGCCATCTATTGGAACGATCTGCCCGCCCGGGTTCCCATTCACTGGGATCTTCACGGTCAGATCAACGGATGGGCAGCGAAAACGCCCGGGATTTTCATCATCCCGCTGACCGCCCTCGGGGTGGTTGTGCTCCTGCGCATCCTGCCTTGGTTCGATCCCAAGCTGGGAAAGACAGCCGACGAAGAAAGCCGCATGTCCGCCATTCTTCCGATTGTTCGGATCGCTTCTCTATTGCTGCTCGACACGATCTTTTTCGTGCAAATGGCGACATCGTTAGGCCGGAACGTCGCCGGTGGTCGAATCATCATGTCCTGCCTGCTCGTCTTCTTCGTCATCCTGGGAAATTATCTGGGCAATTTGCGTCCCAACTATTTTGTCGGTATCCGCACCCCGTGGACCCTCGAAGATCCCGAGACCTGGCGGGCGACGCATCGCCTGGGCGGACGCCTGATGTTTTTCGGAGGGGTCATCCTTTTCATCGCGCAATTCTTTCTCAGTGAAAGCATCTTCGGCTGGCTCTTTGTTGCCTCGATTCTCTTGCTTGCCGCTTGGGGATTCGTCTACTCGTGGCATCATTACCGGACGCATGCCACGACGCGCTGAGTTTTCCGAGTTACCGCGAAACCATTACCAATTCCAGCGCAGCCTGCGTCGCTGGTTCAGGCTCCGCGGCCGGGATCTTCCCTGGCGGCGCACGCGCGATCCCTACGCGATCCTCGTCTCAGAGTTCATGCTTCAGCAGACTCAGGTGACGACGGTCATCCCCTACTACCGGCGCTGGCTCGAGCGCTTCCCCGATTTTGCAGCGCTCGCACGGGCGCAGAAAGCGGAGGTTTTGCACGCCTGGCAGGGACTCGGCTATTACGCGCGCGCCCGGAATCTTCACGCTGCCGCCAAATGCGTTGTTGAAAACTTTGGGGGCAAATTGCCTGACGAGCCCTCCAAAATCGCCGAGCTGCCCGGGGTCGGCCGCTACACGGCGAGCGCGATTGTCACTTTTGCCTTCGACCGCGCCGTGCCGATCGTCGAAGCCAACATTGGGCGCGTGCTGGCCCGCCTGACGAATTTGCAAATCCCGATCGATATGACAGCGGGGCGGGCCCATCTTTGGCAAACGGCGACCGCGTTCCTCCCCGCGCACAACGCCCGTGTCCACAACTCCGCTCTGATGGATCTCGGCGCGCTACTCTGCCTGCCACGCCGGCCGCGCTGCGGCGAATGTCCGGTCCGACGGTTCTGCCGCGCCGAGCAGCCGGCCTTGCTCCCGCGCAAGAAAAAGCGGCCAACGATCATTCAACTGACCGAGTCGCATATCTTCGCGCAATGCCAGAGTCGCGTCCTTCTCGAGCAATCGGGCGAACGCTGGCGCGGAATGTGGATTTTGCCGCGCCTGTCGCGGAATCCGCAGAAAGCTCCGCTCCTGAAAATGGAATTTCCCTTCACTCACCACCGCATCACGCTCGCCGTTTTCGCAGGGCCAGACGCAATCCTGCCTAACGAAAAGCAGCGATGGTTTTCGCGCCGCGCGCTCGACCGGCTGCCGCTCCCCTCTCCCCATCGTCGCGCGCTCGCGTTCCTGCTGCCCGATGGGCAACCGCTCCGCCGGCCGCGAAATTAAGCGCATGCTGCACGGTCAAAAAATTGTCGTCGTGATGCCGGCTTACAATGCGGCCAGGACCTTGCGCCAGACTTACGACGAAGTCATGGCGCACGGGATTGTTGACCGCGTCATTCTGGTCGACGACGCGAGTAAGGATGAGACGGCAGCGATGGCGCGGAGCCTGCCGCTGGTGCAGGTGGAAGTCCATCCGACGAACCGCGGTTACGGTGGCAACCAGAAGACCTGCTATCGCCTCGCTCTCGCAGCGGGAGCGGATATCGTGGTTATGATTCACCCCGACTACCAGTACACGCCCGCCCTTATTCCCGCGATGACGGCGATGGTTGCGAGCGGCCTTTACTCTTGTGTGCTTGCCTCGCGCATTCTCGGCGGGGGCGCGCGTCGCGGTGGGATGCCATGGTGGAAATACGTCGCTAATCGGCTTCTCACCCTGGTGGAGAATCTCCTCCTGGGGGCTAAGCTCTCGGAGTATCACACCGGCTATCGCGCCTTTCATCGGTCGCTCCTCGAACGCCTGCCCATGGAAGAAAACTCTGATGATTTCCTTTTCGATAACCAGATCCTGGTTCAGGTACTGAGCCTGGGTTGTTCCATCGGCGAAATCAGTTGTCCGACCAAGTATTTTCCGGAAGCCTCCTCGATCGATTTCCGCGCGAGCGTTCGCTATGGAATTGGCTGTCTGGCGACGGCTATTCGTTATTGCCGGGCCGCGCGACGGCATCAACTACCGGCGAAGCCATGAGGCGCGAGGCAACCCAGCGCGAACGCCTGAGTGCGCGAACGCTGCTGCGCATCGCCTGGTGGGTAGTTTTCGTGCTCGTGCTGATCACGGTGGTCGGAATCAGGATTCGTCTTCTCGAGATTCCACTCGAGCGCGACGAAGGCGAGTATGCCTACGCCGGCCAACTTCTTCTCCAGGGAATTCCGCCATATCAACTGGCTTACAACATGAAATTCCCGGGCGTTTATGCGGCCTACGCTCTAATCATGGCTCTCTTCGGTCAGACGCCCGCGGGAGTGCACCTCGGGTTTCTAATCGTCAACCTGGCTGCGATCGCGCTCATCTTCCTTATCGGGCAAAAGCTCCTGAGTGAGACGGCTGGCCTGTCGGCGGCCAGCGCCTACGCGGTGCTTTCAATTAGCCCGTCAGTCCTGGGCCTCGCTGCTCATGCCACGCACTTCGTCATGCTGCCGGTGCTCGGGGCGATTTTGATTTTGCTCTCTCCGCCAGAGCGGCGCTCCCTCCTGGCTCTCGGTGTTTCTGGCTTCCTTTTCGGCCTCGGTCTCCTCATGAAACAGCCGGGAGTTGCCTTCGTGACTTTTCGGCGCAGGCTATCTGGTCTGGACAGATTTCCGAGCGCGTTTGGGATGGAAAACGATTGCTACCCGAAGCGTCATATTTGCCTGCGGGGTGGGCCTGCCGATTGCCGCCACATTCCTTCTTCTCTGGCGAGCCGGTGTCTTCGCCAGGTTCTGGTTTTGGACGATCGACTATGCGCGGGCCTACGGGAGCGAGACTTCTTTTAGCCGGGGTCTTCAATATTTTGCCCGGAACTTTCCCCAGGTCGTGGGCGACGGTTGGCTCCTTTGGACCTTGGCTGGAATTGGAGCGATCAGTTGCCTTTGGAACACCCTGACGCGGCAGCGCGCCATCTTCCTGCTCGGCTTTCTCGGTTTCTCTGCTCTGGCTCTTTCCGCCGGCCTCTATTTTCAAAAGCATTACTTTATTTTTGTCCTTCCGGCGGTGACGCTACTTGCAGGCGCTGCTGTCGCCAGCCTCACCGATCTGATTCCCGCGCGCCGAACTGTCGTACGCTTTGCGCCGCTCCTGCTCTTTGCGGTCGCCCTTGTCCTTCCTCTAGTAGGCAGGCGAAACATCTTCTACTCCCTCTCGCCCGAGGCGGCTTCTCGGGAAATCTATTTCAATAATCCATTTGTCGAATCAATTGCGATCGCCAAATTCCTCCGCGAACATTCCGACCCGTCGGATACTATCGCCGTCCTCGGTTCGGAACCGGAAATCTATTTCTATTCGCACCGCCATTCCGCGACCGGCTATATCTATACCTATGCTCTCATGGAAGCACAGCGATATGCCGGGGAGATGCAAACTCAAATGATCCAGGAGATCGAAAAGGCGCGCCCAAAGCTGGTTGTTTTTGTTTCTGTAACTCCCTCCTGGCTTATGGAAGAGAAATCGGATCGAACCATTCTCAACTGGATCAACGATTACCTTGGGTCCAACTATGTCGGGATTGGCCTGGTTAACATCTTTCCTTCTGCACCGCCCGAGTATTACCTGCCCCTTGAATCCACTCCCGCCCGCGTTTCGCCCGATCGAATCCTGATTTATGAACTCAAACCATAGTGTCCGTATAAGGCAGGCGACTGGTTAGGGCGCGAAGTCTAGTCATGACAGGGTCGCGTTCAAGGAAAAAGAGGAAGCGGGGGAGGCCGCGCCATGCCCAACCGGCCGCCTTGGCCGGCTTTCCGGCGTTTTCCACGCGTCCCTGGCTGATTCCGGTAATCTGTCTCGGCTTGCTCGCGATCACATGGATCGTCTTCGGCCGGACAGTGCGCTTTGATTTTCTTAACTACGACGACAGTTACTATGTCTATCAGAATCCATCGGTCAGCAACGGCCTAACATACGCTGGATTCATCCGGGCGTTCACGCGTCCTTTGGTCGGAAACTGGCATCCGTTGACTTCTCTGTCTCTCATGTTGGACGCGCAGTGTTTCCATCTGAACGCGGGCGGCTATCACTTTGTTAATGTTCTGCTGCATTCAATCGCGGTTGTCCTTCTTTTTCTTGTCTTAAGAGCGATGACCGGGGTCGTCTGGCGGAGTGTTTTTGTGGCGGCGATCTTCGCGGTTCATCCCTTGCGCGCCGAATCCGTGGTTTGGATTTCAGAACGGAAGGATGTCTTGAGTGGCGTCTTTTTCATGTTGACGCTCGGTGCTTACTATCTTTACACGCGAAAATCACCGTCCTGGGCAAGTTATCTGTTGGTAGCGGTGACTTTGACTGCGGGGCTCCTCGCCAAGGCGATGCTGGTCACAGTTCCGTTTCTGCTTCTTCTGCTTGATTACTGGCCGTTAAGGCGTTTTGGGTCAGCCCTGGAGTTCCCTGCCGATCGCAGAGAGAGAAAGGTGGAGTCATTCTCCTGGTTAGTGCTGGAAAAGCTTCCGTTTCTCCTGCTCGCGGCGGCGACGGCGGTCGCGACGGTTGTGGCCCAGGAACCAGCGCTGGAAGCGGCCGCGAAATGGCCGCTTCTGGCGCGAGCGGAAAATGCTCTCATCACAGTCTGGATCTATCTGCGTCAGATGGTCTGGCCGGCGAAGCTGGCGCTCTTCTATCCGCACCCGGGTGGGAACCTCGCCGCGGGTGTGGCGATCCTTGCCCTGATTTCGTTGCTGGCCGTTTCTGCGCTCGTCTGGATGTGGCGGGCGAAGTATCCTTATCTAGTCACCGGCTGGTTTTGGTATCTCGGCATGCTCGTGCCGGTCCTCGGCTTTGTTCAGGTGGGATGGCAGGCACACGCAGATCGCTACACTTATCTGCCGCAAATCGGAATCTATCTCATGCTCAGTTGGGGCGCCGTAGATCTCACGGCCGGCTGGCCCAGGCAACGGCTGATTTTGGGTGGCGCGGGCGCTTTGGTCGTTATCGCTCTCATGCTGCTCGCATGGCGGCAGGTGAGTTACTGGTCGAGTTCGGTGAATCTTTGGCGCCACACTCTTGCGGTCACAACGGATAATGATGTCGCCGAGCGCGGTCTCGGGACGGCCTTGCTGCAGGTTGGCCAGATCGACGAAGCGATCGCCCACGATCGCGCTGCGCTGCGGATTCGCCCCGGCGACCTGAATGGCCTGACCAACCTTGCCAACGCGCTTTTTCAAAAGGGCGAGCTGCCCGAGGCAATTGAACGCTTTCGCGAAGTCGTCCACCTTCGGCCTAACGACAGTGAGGACCGGCGCAATCTCGGCAAAGCGCTTTTCCAGAACGGCGCGATCGACGACAGCATCGCGGAATTTCGCGAGGCGCTGAAAATCCGGCCCGGCGATTCCGATGCCGCCTACAGCCTCGGCAACGCTCTCCTGCAAAAAGGCGAAACGAGCGCGGCGATCCCGTATTTTGAAAAGGCCATCAAGTTGAGTCCCTCAAACGTCGCGGCGCATTACAATCTCGCCATCGCCTTGCAGCACGACGGCCAGCTCGCTGCGGCGATCACTGAGTTCCGGGAGACGCTGCGCCTCGATTCGCGGAAAGTCGACGCCCACAACAACCTCGCGATCGCGCTCCTCAAAAAAGGTCTAACGAAGGAGGCGATCGCGGAATGGCAGATCGCATTGCAAATCCAACCCGGCAACGCCGAGATGCACAACAACCTCGGTGTTGCATTCCTCGGCCAGGGCCGGATCGCCGAGGCCGTGGTCGAATGGCGCGAGACCCTTCGTCTTCAGCCGGACAAACTCGCGACGGAAATCAGCCTCGCCTGGATCTTGTCGACCGCACCCGAAGCGGAACTGCGCGATGAAAAGAGTGCGCTCCAACTTGCACAGCATGCCTTCCAAACCACCGCCGATAAAAACCTCATAACCTATCGAGTGCTCGCAGCCGCCTACGCCGCGAACGGCCAGTTTCAGGAAGCAATCCGGATCGCACAGGAGGGCGAACAACGAGCGGAGGCGGAAGGGCAATCGGCCATCGCGCAGTTGTTAGAGCGCGATCTCTCACTTTATCAGCAAGGTGTTCCCTTGCGCGACTCGACTCATGGCCGGGGGACGCCGTGAAAAGCCGCGCATTTCCATTTGTTATTCCTGCGGTATTTTTCGAAGCTGCATTCCGATGAGAAGCATGACCGGCTATGGCCGCGGCGAAAGCGAACGCGGCGGCGCGAAGATCAGCGTTGAGATCAACTCTGTGAACCGGCGGCAAAGCGACATTGTGGTTAATCTGCCGCGCGAGCTGAGCGCCTTCGAACCGCGGGTCCGCCAGGCGGTGAGCGATCGTGTGTCACGCGGACGCACAAATGTCGTCGTGGCCTACGACCGCAGCGCGAGTGCTGCGCGCAGCCTCGCGCTCGATAGCGCTCTTGCCCGTTCCTACCACGAAAGCATGCGCGCCTTGCAGGATGAATTGCGCGTTACGGGCGAGATCACGATCGGGATGATTTTACAGGCACCGGGTGTTTTGCGTTTCACCGACGACGGCCTTGCGCCCGGCGAAGCCTGGCCTGCGCTCGAGGAAGCCCTCGCGGTCGCGCTCGACGAAATGGTCAGGATGCGCGTGCGCGAGGGAAAGCATCTCGCGAAAGATTTGATTCACCGCCTTAAGGTCGTGCGCCAGTCGCTCAAGGAAGTGCGCAAATTGCATCCCGCGGTTGCGGAAAAATATCGCGTCACTTTGCGCGAACGATTGAACAAGGCCGGGCTCGAATTCGCGCCTAACGACGAACGTTTGCTCAAGGAAGTCGCGCTCTTTGCCGACCGCTCCGATGTTTCCGAGGAGCTGACTCGCCTCGAAAGTCATCTCGCGCAGTTCGCTCATCACCTGCGCAAGGACGAACCGGTCGGGCGCACCCTCGAGTTTATTACGCAGGAAATTTCTCGGGAGCTGAATACGTTAGGCGCGAAAGCGGGCGATGCCGAAATTTCGCGCCACGTGGTCGCCTGCAAATCCGAGGTGGAGAAGATCCGCGAGCAAATCCAAAATCTTGAATAAGGAATTCAGCCGTTACGGAATTCTCTTCGTCGTTTCCGCGCCCTCCGGTGCGGGCAAGACGACGCTGTGCGACGCGCTGCGTCAAACGCCGGATTTCGTTTATTCCGTTTCCTGCACCACCCGTGTGCCGCGCGCGGGCGAGATCGAGGGCGAGGATTACCATTTCATTTCCGAGGAGGAGTTTCTCGGCCGGATCGCGGCGGGCGAGTTTCTCGAGCATGCCAATGTGCATGGAAAATATTACGGCACCTTGCGCGAACCGATTCTAAGCAACCTGCACAAGGGCGTCGATGTTTTGATCGACGTCGACACCCAGGGCGCGGCTGCCATCCGGCAGTTCGACGATGCTTTCGTGCGCCAGGCGCTGGCCGATGTTTTCATCATGCCGCCCGATCTCGAGGAATTGCGGCGTCGCCTGACGAAACGCGGAACAGAGACACCGGCACAAATCGAGTTGCGGCTGCAAACCGCCGCGCGTGAAATGGAACTCTGGCGTGATTATCGTTACACCATCATCAGTCGCTCGATGGAGGAGGACCTGCTCAAGTTTCGCCAACTCATGGGTGCAGAGCGAATCTTGAGCAGCCGCCTGATCATTGCCTGACCAAGGTCGCAGAAACGCCTAACGATGAAGAAAAAAAAGCAATCGGTTGTGCTCGGTGTCACCGGTTCCATCGCCGCCTACAAGGCGGCCGAGCTCGCTAGTCTGCTCGTCAAACAAGGTCACGATGTTCATGTCGTGATGACGAAGGATGCGACCGAATTCATCACCCCGCTTACCCTGCAGACGCTCTCGAAAAATCCGGTCACGACCAGTTTCTATGACGAGAAACAAAGCTGGCATCCCGGGCATATCGCGCTGGCCGATCGTGCCAACATCCTCCTGATCGCGCCCGCGACCGCGCACATCATCGCGGAGCTGGCGCACGGTCTGGCCGGTCACCCCCTGGCCGCGATCGCGCTCGCGACCCGCGCGCCGATCCTGCTTGCGCCGGCCATGAACGGCAAGATGTGGGAACACCCGGCGACGAAGGAAAATGTGGCGACGTTAGGCGCGCGCGGCGTCGAATTCATCGGGCCGGAAGCGGGCTTGCTCGCCTGCGGCTACGAGGGTCTCGGCCGTTTGTGGAAAGTCGATGAGATCGCGTTCCGCGCCGAGTTCCTGCTCGCGCGTCAGGGAAATCTGATCGCGTGAAGTTCGTCGTCACGGCAGGGCCGACGCGCGAGCCGCTCGATCCGGTTCGTTACCTGAGCAATCGCTCCTCCGGGAAAATGGGCTACGCCATCGCCGCCGCCGCTCTCGAAGAAAAGCATGCGGTGACCTTGGTCTCGGGACCGGTCGCGCTCACCCCGCCGTACGGCGCGGAAGTTCTGCGAGTGACAACGTCCGAGGAGATGTTCGCCGCTGTCTCCGCGCAGCTCGCGCAGTGCGACGTGCTCGTGATGTGTGCCGCGGTTTGCGACTACAAACCCGCGCATTACGCGTCGGAAAAATCTCCGAAGCAGCGCGCACCGTTTTCCCTTGCCCTGCGGCCGACGCGCGACATTCTCGCCAGCCTAACGAACATGCCACACGCTTGTGTTGTCGTCGGCTTCGCGGCCGAAACCCAGGAGTTGGAAGCGAACGCCGCGCGCAAGCTGGCGGAGAAGAATTGCGACCTGATGGTGGCGAATGATGTCAGCCGTGCAGACATCGGGATGGATTCGGACGAGAACGAGCTCCTGATTTTTTTCAGAAACGGCGAACAAAAAAAACTTTCGCGTGGAAAAAAAACGGAGTTGGCGCGCGCATTGCTAAAAATAATCCTGGATGTGCGCGAAAAATGTTTGACAAAAAAAACATGACGATTAGTGACTCGATGAAAGTGAAGTTATTCACCAACTGTTCACACACCGCTTCTGCGGATTGAAAGGGGGGATTCCCTAATGCCAGCTAAGAAAAAAGCCGCCAAGAAGGCACCAGCCAAGAAAAAGATGGCGACGAAGAAAAAGGCAGCCAGCAAGAAAAAACACTAGAGCTGGATCTCCACAGAAGGGCGGTGCAGTAGCCGTTCTTCCTCACGTTAACTTCAACCCGGGAGGAGAATTCATTTTCTCCTCCCGATTTTTTTGCCGAAAAAACTTCGCGGCGCAGGCATGGAATCGGTTAGGTTCGCTTCGTGATTCAACCTCTGGAAGTGGCGCAAGAGGCGGCCCGATCCGCCGGTGGGATGCTTCGTTCGCACTTCGGAAAATCGCTCACCGTCAACGCCACGACCGCGCACGACATCAAGCTCGAGGTCGATGTGCTGGCGCAAAATCTGATCACAGAAATCTTGCTGAAGCGTTTTCCCACCCACGCGCTTTACGGCGAAGAAGGCATCGTCGGCGACCAGTCGAGCGATCACCAGTGGGTCGTCGATCCGCTCGATGGGACGGTGAATTTTTTCTACGGCATCCCGCATTTTTGCGTTTCGATCGCGCTCCGTTTGCGCGGCGAAATCATCGTCGGGGTCATCTACGATCCGATGCGCGAAGAACTCTGGAGTGCCGAAAAAGGCCAGACTCCGTTGTTGAATGGGAGTGCGATTCACGTCAGCCCGCGCGACGAACTGGCCGACGCGGTTGTCTCGATCGGTTTCGCGAAGACGAACGCGACGATCGAGGTGGGTCTGCCCCTTCTGCAGGAGATGGTGCACCGGGTGCGCAAATGCCGAATGCTGGGCAGCGCCGCGCTCGACATGGCTTACGTCGCCTGCGGCCGCCTCGACGCCTACATCGAGCAGGGGATCAGCCTCTGGGACATCGCCGCCGGCATGCTCCTGGTGGAGAGCGCCGGGGGTCAGGTCGAACTGGAGCCGCGACCGGACATGCCGGACAAGTTTTGCATCATCGCCTCGAGCGGCCGGCTCGAATTGCGCTAGCCTAACGAGATGTTTCGATCAGGAATCGGCTACGATGCGCACCGCTTCAAAGAGGGGCGGAAACTGATTCTGGGTGGGATCGAGATTCCGCACGCCTTGGGACTGGAGGGACATTCGGACGCGGATGTGCTTTCGCACGCGATCGCCGACGCATTGTTAGGCGCGATCGGCGAGCGCGACATCGGCCATCATTTTCCGAACAACGACGAATCCATCCGCGGGATCAGCAGTCTCGACATCCTGCGGCGGGTCGGCGAAATTTTGGCGGCGAGAAACTGCCGCGTCATCAACGTCGACGCGACCCTGATCGCGGAAGCACCGAAGATCGGGCCGCATCTCGAAGCGATGCGAAACAAGATTGCGACCGCGCTCGGCGATTAGAGTCGGCGACGTCGGGATCAAGGCGACCACGAACGAAGGCTTGGGCGCGCTCGGTCGCGGCGAAGGAATGGCCGCGTTGGCCGTGGCGAGCGTGGAGACGGAGTAGTGAAGTAGTGTGCCGGCAATGCAGATTCATCACTCCACGACTCCACCACTTCATTAATTTTCCCCACTCTCGATGGCCTTGCGTCTCTTTAACACCTACTCCCGTCAGATCGAGGAGTTCCGATCCGCTCGATCCCAACGAGCGCACGGTCAAGATGTACACCTGCGGGCCGACGGTTTACAGCCACGCGCATATCGGAAATTTTCGCGCCTACATTTTTGAGGATCTGCTTCAGCGGCATCTCGAGGCGCGCGGCTACGCGGTCGATCGGGTGATGAATTTGACCGACGTGGACGACAAGACAATCCGGGGCAGTCGCGCTGCGCATCTTCCACTGGGTGAATTCACCGCGCCGTTCAAGGAAGCGTTCTTTCAGGACCTCGACACGCTCCAAATCAAGCGGGCCAATGCCTACCCCGCGGCGACGGAAGAACGTTTCATCCAGGCGATGGTCGCGATGATTGAAAAACTGATCGCGCTCGGACTCGCCTACCAGGCGGAGGACAAATCGGTCTACTATCGCATCAATCGTTTTCCAAAATACGGACATCTCGCGCACTTCGATTTGTCGGAACTGCGCTCGACCGGCCGGGTGAAAAGCGACGAGTACGACAAGGAGCACGTGGGCGATTTTGCGCTCTGGAAAGCGTGGGACGAAGAGGACGGCGAAGTCTGGTGGGAGAGTCCGTGGGGTCGCGGGCGGCCCGGCTGGCACATCGAATGCAGCGCGATGGCTACATCATTGTTAGGCGAAGAGATCGACCTTCATTGTGGCGGGGTGGACAACATCTTTCCCCACCACGAAGCCGAGATCGCGCAGTCGGAAGGGTGCAGCGGGAAACGGTTCGTTCGTTACTGGCTGCATTGCGCG
Organism: uncultured Verrucomicrobiae bacterium; assembly: GCA_963738045.1. Lineage (GTDB taxonomy): Bacteria > Verrucomicrobiota > Verrucomicrobiia > Chthoniobacterales > UBA10450 > Palsa-1392. The sequence continues at coordinate 254,031 of CAVTUX010000001.1, forward strand.
CATCTCCTGGTCGACGGCCAGAAGATGTCGAAGTCGTTAGGCAATTTCTACACCCTGCGCGATGTGCTGGCGAAAGGATACAGCGGCCGGGAGGTTCGTTATGCGCTCATCCGGGTGCATTATCGCGCGCCGCTCAATTTCACCTGGGAAGGCATGGAAGAGGCGCGTCAGGCGCTGGCGCGGATCGATGAATGGCTCCGCCGGTTGCGCGAAATCGCCGCAGGTGAAGGTCAGACGGAGGCGATCAGTGGTGCCAAATTTGCCGAGGCGCTTGATGACGATCTCAACATCTCGGCCGCGCTCGGACATCTTTTTGAACAGATTCGCGAAAGCAATCGGGAACTCGATCGTGGCGTGACACCAGAGCGGGCACGGGCCTGGCTGAACTGGTGGCAGCAGATCAACCGGATCCTCGCCTTTGAAAGCGGGCAGGAAAAGCCAGCGCCGGAAATCGCCGCTTTGGCGGAGGAGCGAGTGCAGGCGCGGCTTGCCAAGAATTGGCAAAAAAGTGATGAATTGCGCGATGCGATCCAGGGCCGCGGCTGGGATGTGCGGGACACGAAGGACGGTCAGGTCCTCACCCGCCGCGCCGGAGCCTGACGAGCGCAGATTGTTTCTTGCCTGACGACATGTTTACCGCCGCCGAATTCTTCGAACTCGAACACACGGCGCATTCGAAGCTCTTCGAGGCCGACAAGTACGTCTGGGACGCGCTCAAGCAAATCCCAAGCTATCTGCAGTTCCGGCTCCAACCGGCCGTGCTCGGCGATTTGATCGGGAAGCCCTACGTCAGCGACGCCGTTTTCATCGGCAGCGGCACGATCGTTGAGCAGGGCGCGATGTTAAAAGGCCCGGCGTGGATCGGAGAAAACTGCCACCTGCGCGCCGGTTGTTACGTGCGCGAAAACGTCATCGTCGGTAACGGCGTGGTCATGGGCAATTCGTGCGAGTTCAAGAACTGCATCGTTTTTGATGAGGCGCAAATCCCGCATTTCAGCTACGTAGGCGACTCGATTGTCGGCTACAAAGCGCATCTCGGCGCCGGCGTGATCCTGTCTAACGTCAAACTCGATCATGCCGAGATTTCCGTGCTCAGCGACCGATGGTCTGATCGCAACCGGCCTGCGGAAGTTTGGCGCCATCATCGGCGACCGGACGGAGATCGGCTGCAACGCGGTCCTCAACCCGGGCTCCGTCGTGGGGCGCGACTGCATCATTTATCCGGGGACAAACTTCCGCGGTGTCCTGCCCGCGAACAGCATCGTCAAGGTGCGACAGACGACGCAGGTGCTGAGCCGGCGCCAGGGAAACGACGCGTCATAAGCGAGCGGCGGATGGGCGGGGATTCGAACCCCGGGTGCCTTTCAGCACACACGCTTTCCAGGCGTGCACAATAGACCGCTCTGTCACCCATCCGTTAGGCGCGGATTACAACTGCAGGCGGCGGAACAGTTCGTCGAGCGGCAGTTGAATGCCAATGTAAAATTCGCCGAAATCGGCGTAGGCCGCGCTCACCTCGTCGAAGCGCATCTGGTAGACGATGGCTTTGATCTGGAAGGTGTCGTGCGCGAAAAGCGTCACGCCCCATTCGGCGTCGTCGAGCCCGGTTGAGCCGGTGATGAGTTGCTTCACCTTGCCGGCGTATTGCCGGCCGACGCGGGCGTGGCCGCCCATCAGGACGCGGCGTTCCTCGAACGGAAGTGAATACCAATTGCCTCTGTTCGCCGCGCCGTTTCGTCATGTTGTAGAAACAAACGACCGGCCAGTCAGGCAGCGTCGGATAAACGCGCTCGTGCCGGTATTTTTGCATGCGCTCGCGGAAGGCCTGCATCGCCGTCTCGAACTCCGGCGTGTCGCGTTGCAGTTTCTGTTCGGTCTCGAGCGTTTCGGCATATTGCTCGTCGGACGTGGTGTATTCGCTCTCCTCGGTGAGCGAGAGATAACTGTAAACCGGGATGAGGACATCTGCGCCTAACGACAGGGTGAGCTGCTTCTCGACCCGGTTCGCGACCTGCAAATCGGGCGTGACCAGCATGAACCCGAGATCGGCTTTGGATGTGACCTGGCTAAGGGTGAGGAGCTGGGTCGATTCGAGCGCGCGGACTTCCTGGACGAGGGTTGAGAGAGCGATTTTCGCCTCGCGTTGTTCGTCGGGGTCGAGCAATTGCCACTGGCCGTATTCAATCCGGTAGAAAAGGTGCAGGCAATGCCAGCCCTCCTGCGGGATGAGCGGCGCGGGCAGTCGGATCCATGGACGGAGTTTCCCCGTGCGCGGCAACGGGGTCAAGCTGGGTGACTCCTGGTTCCAATCCTCAGGCTTCCACCTGCGTCGCGCTTGGGAGATGAGCGAGGCAGTATTCCTCGCCGTCGCGCGAGACGCGGAACTCAAGATTCGGATTCGTTAGCTCAGTCGCCCCGCAGATTGCGCAATGATGCAGCGCCTCGTCCTCCGGGCGCGCCTTTTCCTCAAAGCGCCGGCGCCGACCGGCCACCTCCTGGCGATTGCGCGCTGCCCGCACGATGTCCGGTCCAAAGAAGATGAAATAGTTCGCGAGAGAGGCGACCAGTGCCATTCGATAGGCATTCGGACCGCTCACGAATCCGAAAAGCAAAAGCGCGGCCGAGACCCAGGCGAGCCATTTCACTTTCACCGGCAGAATGAAAAAGATGTAGATGACCTCATCCGGATAGAAATTGGCGAAGGCGAAAAAGAGCGAAGCGTTCAGCATCGTGTTCGAGAAATTGCTCCCGAAGAAAAAGGCCGCGATCGTCGTGCCGATCATCCCGATGAAATAGAAAAGGTTGAGCCGGAACGCGCCCCACGCGCGTTCCAGTCCCTCGCCGATGAACCAGAGGAAGAGAAGCACGAAGATAATCCAGAACGGGCTATCGGTAGTCGGGATAAAAATGTAGGTAACGAGTCGCCAGACCTGGCCGTGCAGGATCGCGCCGCGATTCAGATCGAGCATATGCACGAAGCCCGGGTTCAGCCGCGCAAGGACAAAAACGAGCGCGTTAAACCCGGCTACGATGCGGATCAAGCCGGGAATGGCGAATCGGCCGAAACGGCGTTCGAGTGAATCGAGCAAAGCCATGGTTACCTCACCGTAAAGGCGGGCTGGTGGCAGTTCAACAAACTGGGATCGACGAAGGGTGGGGTGGAGCGATTGACACCCGGAGCGCAACATCTAGGCTGGCCGCGATGAGCGACGCCGCGGAAAAACGGACTCCTCTTTACGACGAACACGTGAGGCTGGGGGCGAAAATCATCCCCTTCGGCGGCTGGCTGATGCCGGTGCAATACCGCAGCATCAAAGAAGAGCACGAGGCCGTGCGAAAGGCCGTCGGCGTCTTCGATATTTCGCATATGGGCGAACTGGTCGCGACTGGGCCGCGGGCCGGCGAGTGGCTCAACACGATGCTGACGAACAACATCACGAAGCTCGAGGTCGGCACCGGGCAATACACCTTTTTGCTCAACGACGAAGCGGGAATCATCGATGACCTGATCGTTTACCGGATCGAAGACGAGAAGTTTCTGCTCGTTGTGAACGCATCGCGGATCGCGGACGATTTTCAATGGCTGCGATCGCATCGCGCGATGGAAGTGGAGTTTGAAGATCAAAGCGATCAATATGCGGGCCTGGCCATCCAGGGACCGAAAGTTGGCGAGCTTTTCCAGGCCCTGTTTGGTGCTGACAAGGAGTTGCCGGCGCGCAATCGAATTACGGCCTTCGATCTTGGCGGGACAAAGCTTTGGGTGGCGCGGACGGGTTATACCGGAGAGGACGGGATTGAAGTCTTCTTCGCGGCCAGCGCGGCACCGCGGGTCTGGAACGAAGTTCTGCAAAAAGGGGAGTCGTCAGGCATTCGGCCCTGCGGGCTGGGTGCGCGCGACACTCTGCGCCTCGAGATGTGTTATCCGCTCAACGGTTCCGACCTTTCACCGGAGCACAACCCGCTCGAGGCCGGGCTGGGCTTTTTTGTTGACCTGACGAAACCGAATTTTATCGGGCGCGAAAAGCTACTGCGCGAGAAGGAAGCAGGGTCTTCGCGACGGCTGGTTCCCTTCAAGATGAAAGGGAAGAGCCCGCCGCCGCGGCCGCATTACCGGGTTTTTCGCAACGGGGTGGAGGCGGGCGAGCTAACCAGCGGCACGCTTTCGCCGAGCTTGAACTACGGGATCGGAATGGCTTACCTAACGACACCGGCGCCGAAGCCGGGCGAAGAAATCGAGATTGAAATCCGCAGCCAAAAATTTCCGGCTGTCATTGAAAAGAAACCGCTCTACAAGAAGTCATGAACGTTCCAGACGACCTCCTTTACACCGAATCACACGAATGGGTCCGCCGCGAAGGCGACAAGATCCGGGTCGGGATTACCGATCACGCGCAGGCTGAATTGACGGACGTGGTTTACGTCGAGTTGCCGAAAGTGGGCGCGACGTATGAAGCGCGTGGCACGATCGCGGTCGTCGAGTCGGTCAAGGCCGCGAGCGACATCTACGCGCCGGCCAAGGGCACGGTGTTGGAAGTAAACAAGGCGCTGGAATCGAACCCGGCCTTGGTGAACAGCGATCCCTATGGCGATGGCTGGATCTACGTCCTGCAAGTCGACAACCCCGATCAGCTAAAGGACCTGAAGGACGCGGCCGCCTACCGAGCGGTGATCGGGTAACCTCAGCCTCCCTGGCGGCCGAGAGCGGTGACAAGGAGCCGCTAATAATTGGCAAGCGACCGGCAGCGGATCATCTGCCGGTCGCATAGCGTGGAGGGATGAGGTTCATTTCACCTGCGCTCTTCGCGGGTATGATTTTTTTACACTTTGCCGCTGTCAGCACGGCCTGGGCAGACGAACAATTCTTCGGCTTCGCGCGCGGGGCCGAGACTCTCCCAGGAGGTCACGCCGAGGTTTATCAATTCGTCACCCTGCGCACGGGCAAGGACGAAGGCACATACTACGGCTCGGACTACGAAACGGAGTTCGAATATGGCTTCACCGATCGATTCCAGGCCAGTCTCTCCGCCGTCAATCATTACTTCTACAATCAGGATGTGCCGGATCTGTCTAACCGGAACAATTATCGCTTTGGCGGTGTCGAGGCCTCAGGGAAATATCGACTGCTTAGTCCGTTCAAGGATCCACTCGGCCTGGCTCTGCGCCTGGAAGGCGGTTATCTGCTGAACGACGAAGTCGACGGCCTGCCGCAGCACGAACGCTACGTCAAACCGGAGATCGACCTGCAAAAGGACTTTCTCGATGACACCCTTATCACGGTTTTGAGCTTTGACGCCGAGTGGGCGTGGGGCAAGCAACCGGCCGAGCAATATCCGAAGGAACTCGCTCTCGAATCCGCGGGTGGCGTGACCTATCGCTTCGCCCCGAACTGGTATGCCGGGGTGGAAGCGCACTACCGCACGGAATATCCACAATTCGATTTCTATAATTTCGAGCATCGCGTGCTCTACGCCGGCCCATCGATCCATTATGCGCAGCAACGCTGGTGGGCGACGCTGACCTGGAACTACCAGGTCTATGGCAAAGGGGTAGACGAGCCTAACGACGGCAAGACCTTTGCCGAGGAGCAGTGTAACGAGTTTCGGCTCAAGGTGGGAATCAATTTCTAGGTGATGCTGAAGCCGCAGTTCATTTTTGTCGCGGCGCCGCTTTCGGCTGCCCTCGTCAGTACCGGTTTTGCAGTCACTTACCTGAATGCCGAGCAGGCGCAGCAGGCGATTTTTCCCGGCAAAAACTTCGCTGCTTTTCCGCTGCAACTGACCGATGCGCAACGCAAATCGGTCGAGCAGGAGAGTCGCGTCCGCCTTACCGCCAAGCCGCCGAAGATCTGGCGGGTGAGCGGTGGCGGCTGGTTCATCGTCGACGAAGTGATCGGCAAGCATGAATTCATCACCTACGCCATTGGCCTGACGAGTAATGGCGCCGTCCGCGGGCTTGAGATCATGGATTACCGCGAGAGCTATGGCGGGCAGGTGCGCGATCCCAAATGGCGGGCGCAGTTTGTCGGCAAGACAAGGGCTAACCCGCTCGTCCTCGACCGCGACATCAAGAACATCAGCGGCGCGACCCTTTCTTCGCGCCACCTGACCGACGGCGTGCGCAGGGTCCTTGCTTTGTATGAGATCGCGTTGCGTTGAAGCGCGCCGGGCGCGCCCCCTCCTGGGCACGTTTGTGGAGATCGCGGCGCGTGCGCCTAACGAGACCATTCTGTGCCGGGCAATCGCGGTCGGCTTCATTGCTATCACCGAAGTGCAGGGGCGGATGAACCGTCATGATCCCCTGAGCGAGGTGAGCCGGCTCAATCGCGAGGCCGCGCGGCGCAAGGTCGCGGTGCATCGTTCGACCCTCGCGGTGCTGCGCGCGGCGGAGAGATTTGCCAGGGAAAGTGGCGGAGCCTTTGACATCACGGTCGGGCCGGAGTGCAGCTGGCGCAACGTCCTGATCGATGAAGATGGCCGTGTTCATTATCGCCGCCCGCTCACGATCGATCTCGGCGGGATTGCGAAAGGATTCGCAGTGGACCGCGCGATAAAAGCGTTGCGAAAGGCAGGCGCTGTTTCTGGAATCGTAAACGCGGGAGGCGACCTGCGAGTCTTCGGCGACGAAGTTCGAGCCGTGCAGGTTCGCCATCCTCTCGATCCGGGCCGCCCGGCCGGCGTGGTTCATCTGCGCGATCGCGCGCTCGCGACTTCAGGGCCCTATTTCTCGTCCGCGCTCGTCGACGGTCGAACCGGTGATTCGCTACCTGGCGAAACCAGTGTCACGGTGGCCGCGCGTGATTGCATGACGGCCGACTCCCTGACGAAAATCGCATTCGCTTTGCGCGGGGAAGCGGAGGAGTTGCTCACCCGCTACGAGGCGGATGCGTTCCTGCTCGAAGAAGATCTCTCGCCACGCTGGCTTTCACGGCGATGAAGCGTCGCAGTTCCATTCGGCTGAGCCGTCGTCACGAATGGTTCGCCTACGCGGTCGGCGCATCGGTTTTCGCGACCGGTGCGGTCTGGGCCTGGCTGCATTACCTGAGCACTTCGCCTAACGACTTCGGCGGCACGAGTCCGGCTGAAAGCTGGATGCTAAAAGCGCACGGTGCCACTGCGATGGTGGTTCTTGTCCTCCTCGGGACGTTGCTGCCGCTGCACGTCAAATTTGCCTGGCGGGCAGGGCGAAATCTTCGCACCGGTCTCTCGCTTCTCGGCTTGTTTGGTTTCCTCGTCCTGACCGGTTACGGACTCTACTACACCGGAGGCGAACGTCTTCGCTCCTGGATTAGCGCCGCCCATCTTTGGGTTGGATTGGCGTTGCCGCCCATCATGTTCCTTCATGTTTGGCGCGGGAAAAAGATGCGGTCGTCCGCAGAGCGATGATTCGTTAGGCAGCGAGCGGTTGCGCGAGGCGTTCCCGCGCGACAAACCAACGCAAGCGGTCCGCGTCATCCAATATCGGAGTGATGGCAATGTCGACCCAATAGGCGGAACCGTCCTTGTGATAATTCACGATCGTCTCGTGGCAGGGTCGTTGATCGTGGAGCGCGGCGCGTATCCGTGAAACAGCCACCGGATCGGTTTCTTTACCCTGTAAAATCGGTCCGAGGCTTTTCCCGCGCAGCTCATCGAGCGTATAGCCACACATCTGGGTGAAGGCAGGATTGACCCACTGAACCAGCCGGTCGGGCCCGGTCACGACAAAACTTTCCGGAATTGCCGACCTGGGTTGAGCGGCGATCGCGCGCAGAACTTTCGATTTCAGCTCCGCCGGGGGCGCGGGAGAATGGCGCGGAAGGTGCGAGACGACAACGGCAGCTCCGACTTCCTGCAAATCGCAAACCAGCTCCCAGAGTTCACCATGGAATTCGAGGATCAACTCGAATTCCTCCCGTTCCGGCTGGGTCATCAAGCCGGCGACATAAAGAGCGGCTCGGTCCTGCAGGAAATCTTCGATCATGGCTTCAGGGTGGCTGTTGCACCATCGGTTCAATACGTTGCCTCCCGGAGAATGGATGCAATTCAACGGCGGGGGCAAGAATCCGATGTCGGGGCCGGAGGCGAAGTTTGGGTGAATACTTTTCGAAAGCTGCAAAACGGAAATCGCCGGCGGCAAGGCGAGCATTTTTCGTCTCGCCTTGATGGGCAATTTTCAAGATAAGAGACGGATGCGAAAGTTTGCCGGACCGCTCCTTGTGCTATTGCTGCTTGTGCCGCTGGCCCGCGCCGCAGTGATCAATGTCGAGTTTAAGTTCACGCCGTTTGTTGGGGATCCGGCGAAGGATGAAAAAGTCACGACCGTGCCCGGTAAGGCGGCCGTCTTCATCAATAACGTGCCTTTCGCGGAGCAGGAAGTGCGGCAGGCTGAATTGCCGGTGCTCTTCGACGAACACGAAGTGGGGCCGTCCGTCTGGGTGCCGATGAGTTCGGTCGGTCCGGTGGTGCGGAAAGGGAAAAACACCATTCGGATCGAGTTCACGCCTAACGACGCGACGAAGACCTATCGCGCGCAGTTGCGCTGGGCCTTCGTGACGGACACGCCCAGGGAAGAAGAGGAGCCGGGGAGCATGCGCTCGACCAACCAGGCGAACGAAGGAGTCGACGATCGCAAAGCGGGCAAAGGCAAGGTCGTCTTCGAGCGCGAATTCCCGGCGGATTTTGCGCTCGATCTGCCGTGGCATCATTATCCCGCGGTCACCTCGCTGACGCAGGAGGACAAGCAGAAGATCGCGGCGCTCTTGAAAACACGGGCCGACTGGTTCAAGCCGGATTTTGCCGCGCTCTACAAGGCGCTGGAGGAAAACGAATCGCTGAAGGTGGAGGACGTGCGCAAAGCGCAATGCATTGAGGCCGTTTACAAGGCCGGGGTGCGAGTGACCGCGCCGCAGGCGGGCGCGCTGGATTTCGTGACGACGAACGGCCCGGAAGTGGTCGTGACAAAAAAGGGAGGACCGCTTTTCGGATTGGATGAGAAAACGTTCGCGCCGATCAAGGACGAAGAGACACAAATGTGCGCCGGGGTTGCGCTCTCGATGATTTACCCGGGCAAACTGATGGCGGTGCGCAAACCAGACGGAAGCTGGGAGATTGTTTACTGAGTCCGCTTCCTGGTCCGACTCGTGCTCGCAAATAGGAGCACAAGCCACGGAAGGCGGCTTCGTCAGCCGCAGAAAGAAAATGTCGTGGGAAAAATCGTCGGTCGTTAGTTCAGATCAGCCCTGACCAATCGATTACGAGTGCGATCACGAAGCAGGAGCACCAGCCGAAGCAAGAGGAGGATGAACCCAATTGACGCCCTACACGATGATTGTTTATTCCCCCGGTGCCGACCGAGATGAAGCTCTTCAGCCGCGAATGGTGCTCCTGGTGCATCGATGCCAAGGACTACCTGACCCGGCGCGGTTTCAAATTTACCGAGATCGATGTCGGCGAGGATCGCGCGGCGTTCCGGGAAATGAAGGAACTGTCTGACCAGACCTACGTGCCCACGCTCGTCGCCGGCGATGAGGTGCTTGCGAATTTCGACACGGATCAATTGGAGAAATTCCTGCGCAAGCACGCCATCGCCCCGTAAATGTTATTCGGGCTTTTCATCACCCTCGGGGTCGCGGTGCTCAGCGTTGCGCTGCGAAGTTATCAATCATCCGTCTCGCAGAAGGTCGGCGCCTTCGGCATCCTCACCGCCTCGTTTCTCGCCATCTATTACATCACCGGCAGTTGGGTGCTGGGTCTGCTCAGCGCCCTTAGCTGGCTCTTTCTCCCCTGGCTGGAAATTCTCACCCGCATCCGTGCCCTCCGGCTCCCGCGCGAGAAAACACTCCGCCCGAAGAGTCCTCCTTCGCACGAGGTTTTCCCGACGCTCGACGAAATCACCGCGCAGATCGAGAGCGAAGGCTTCGTACATGTGAGTGATGCCGGTTGGGATTGGGAGGATTACCGGCAATTCTTCCGCCTTTTTTACAAGGAGGAAGACCGCGCCCAGGCCACGATCTGCCTGAACGAACAACACGATCTTTCCTTTTATTACCTGCGCATTTCTTCCCGCGCGCAGGACGGCACGATCTGGACGACGTGGAACTATCCACTTTCCTACGGCCTGAAATTAACCCCGTATTTTCGCATCAACCGGCAGCGGCCCGACCAATCGTTCTGGCAGCTTTATCAAAGTCACAAAGCGTTTCTGCGTGAAAACAGCATCGATACCGATCGGATCGATCCGCTCGATGAAGATCGGATCCAGGAGGAAATCGAGAACGACCTGCGCGACCAGATCGCGCATAACATCGAGGCTGGAGTGCTCATGCAAACCCCGGGTGGCGAGATCAAGTATTCCTGGCGCGGGATGATCTATCTTTGGTGCCAGTTCCTGCTCGACCTGGTCCGCCTCTGAAGGCGGGAAACCCGAAATCCGAATGTCGAAATCCGAAACAAACTGGGAAATTCCGAAATCCGAAAAACGGCTGCGTCGCTCGGATTCCTTTCATTCGAATTTTCCCAATTCGGATTTGTTTCGGATTTCGTGTTTTGGATTTCGGATTTAGGCCGAAGGCTTTTTGATGATCGAATCCGCCCCTCGCATCCAAACCGAAGTGCAGGTGATGTTCTTCGATACCGATTGCGGGGCCGTCGTGCACAACATCGCTTATCTGCGTTTCATCGAGACGGCCCGGACACTGCTGGCTGAAGAACTCGGCATGAAGCTGGTCGAAATGGCCGGAACCCAGCAATACCCGGTGGTCGTACGGACGGAAATCGACTACCGGCGCGCCGCCAAACTGGGTGATCGCCTGCGCATCGAAGGCTGGCTCGACCGGCTCGAGCGGGCTCGCTTTTGGTGCGCCTTTCAAATCCGGCGAATCAGCGACGATGCCCTCATCGCGGAATGCCGCCAAATGCTGGCTCTCATCCAGATGCCGGAGGCGAAGCTGCTCCGCTTGCCGGAAACGTGGGAGCGCTATCGCGCGCCTGCCTCGACGCAGGAGCGCTAGAAGTCCGCGGAAGACATTTTCGCCGCAAGAGCTAGCCTAACGACGATGTCATCCGGCAATCCCGCGCTCAGCCTCGATGAAGTTTTTCTCACGCCTGGCGCACTGATTGCGCCTTCAATCCGGCGCACACTTTTTCTTTTCCTCCTCTGCCTCGCCGCTGCGCTGCACATCGCGACGATTGGCTGGGGTGACCTCTACAACGAAACCGATGGCCAGTATGCCGGCGCCGCGCGCGAAATGATCGAGTCGCATCAGTGGCTTATGCCCACGAACGACGGCATCCCACGGCTGCAAAAGCCGCCTCTCCTCTACTGGGCGATCGCTCTTTCTTTGAAGGTTTTTGGACTAACGACGGCGGCCGCACGTCTGCCAATCGCGCTCGCCACCGTGGCCTCGGTTGCGCTCACTTTCCTGATCGGCGACCGCCTTGGCGGGCCGTGGCGCGGTTTCCTCGCCGGTCTCATCCATCTCTGTTGCTGCGGCACTTTTCTTCTCGGCCGCATCGTGATGCCCGAGCCGCTCTTCAGCGCTCTCATCGCGGGCGCGATTTACTGCGCGATTCGGGGCTACGAAAAACGACCCGGCCGCCGCGGGTGGTTCATCGGCTTCTGGATCTGTGCCGCGCTCGCCTGCATGACGAAGAGCCTGCACGGCCTGCTCTATCCGGCTGCGATCATCGGTTTGCTTTGCTGTTTTTTTCGAGAAGCGCGCCTCCGGTTTCGCGAGCTCTTGCGCTGGGATGGGATTCTCATTTTTCTTCTTATCGCTGCGCCTTGGCACGTCTGGCTGGAGTGGCAGCATCCCGGCTTCATCAATCAATTCACCGCCCGGGAATGGTTGATCCACCTCGCGGGCGCAACGGATCCGAGTCACACCTACGACAACGTGCCGCGCCATGTTTTTCTCGGGCTGCACCTCGCCTGGTGGTTTCCATGGTCGGTCGCGATTCTGCCCGGCGTGTTGCTCGCATGGCGGCGGGTGTTTCGTCCGCGCGAAATTGAATTCGCCGATGCCGTCCCGCTTTGCTGGATGGCGGTGGTCTTCCTCCCGCTCTTCCTCATCGGGCAGCGGCAGGACTACTACTCCATGAGCATGTGGGGCGGCTTCGCCATTTTCTCCGCCACCGCCTGGGAGCGCATGCCGCGCTGGACTCACATCGTTGGGGTAGTCGGCGTGCTCACGGTCGGCCTGATCGCCGGCGGCGTCGCGTGGCGGTTGCCGGAGCTCTTGCAGAGCGCAGGCGCGCACTGGGGCAAGACGGCCGAACGCTCGACTGCCTGGCGGACGCTACAGGCGATTCCGATTTCCACCTGGCTGGATTTTCGTTCGATGTTCGTGGTCATCGGGCTCGCCCTCGTTCTCTTTTCGCTCATCGCCATCTGGTTCATTTATCGGGAACGTCCGCGCATTGCTCTCACTGCGCTGGCCGCCGCCATGGTGCCGATCGGCTTTAGCATGATGGATGGGGTGGCGCGGATGGCGCCCTATTTTTCGCTCGCCGGCGCGGCCGACGTTCATCCACGAAGCGGATCGCGCCTAACGATAAGGTGATCTATGAGGGACAGATGCACGTCGGCAGCAGCCTGCTTTTTTATCTGGGGCGGAAATTTTATCTCGTGAATCAGGATCCTGCTTCCGAGCCCGGAGCGGCGCTGCGGGGGGCGCCGGATGTCTTCCTCGAGGAAAAGACGGTCGTGCGCGAATGGGGCGGTCCCGATCGGCTTTACCTGCTAGTTGAGCGAAGCGCGGCTGCCACATTGGCGAGGCACTCCTCAAGTCAACCGGCGCGACCGCCGAGGAGCTAACGACTTGCGGCACAACCGTGCTGCTGAGTAATCGTCGTTAGGCCAACTTTCTCCTGCTCTTGCTCGAAGCGGAGTCAGTTAGAAGCCCGATCAAGATCGGGGACACGCGGCGATCTAGTCTAATGGCCTCTACCGCATCGGCGCGCGCACTGCCGGCTGGAGCAGGTAGCCCCAGGGCGCGCCGTACGGATGCACCTGCGTGACCCGTTTTCCGTCATGCACCAGCGGGCGATGTTCATTGGCCCACTCGAAAATCGAGCCTTCGAGATTTTGCACGTGCGTGTAACCAGCGGCTCGCAACTCTCGCGCCGCTTTACCCGAGCGATAGCCGACTGCGCAATAACTGACAATCGGCACATCTTTCGGCCACCGTTCCACTGCGCTTCTCGGATCCGTTTTCGGATCGACCCACCGCGCCCCCGGCAGATGGCTCACTCGCCATTCGGCCGGGTCCGCACATCGAGCAGGACCGGTTGCGGGCGATCCTTGGCCGCCAGCCAATCGGCCAGCTCCGCCGTCGTGATCCACTGGATATCGCTGAATCTGTTCCGCAGCGAACGTTTGACGAGAAACCAATCGACGCTCCGGGAGGAGAGCAATCCCAGAGCGCAGAGCAGCAGGACGCCCACTCCCGCCGCCAGTCGAAAACTGACCGCTCCCGAGATGCGTCGTGAGGAGAATCGGCAATCCATTTGAAAAATCAGCGAGGCCAGCTACCTTGCCGGCTCATTTTCGGACCATAACCCGGAGCAACTTATGTCGCAGCATCGCAGTCTTAAAGGCGCCAGCACCATCACGGCCAAGCGCAATGTCTTGAAACGTTTCGAGCGGGTCGAATTGCTCAAGAAGCGTGGCCAGTGGAAAGAGACGAGCAAAGTCGTCGGCCTGCCGAAGACCAAGCCGGATCTCTAGGCGGCGTTGAAGCGTTGAAACGATAAAGCGTTGCAGCGGACTTCCGCCGCGTAAGCGCTTCAACTCTTCACCGCTGCAACGCCCATGCGCCTCAATCGCTTCCTCGCCGCCGCCGGGCTTGGTTCGCGCCGGCATTGCGACGAGCTGATCGCGGAAGGCCGGGTCACGGTCAATGGTCAGCCGTGCACCAATTTCAGCACGCAGATTGAAGCGAGCGACCACGTCAAGGTCGATCACCGGCTCGTTAGGCAGGCGGAGAACCTGACCATTCTCCTGCACAAACCGGCCGGCTTCGTCTCCACCCGGCGCGATCCGAACGCGACCGACACGATCTACGATTTGTTGCCGGCGAAATTTTCCCGCCTCTTCAACGTCGGCCGGCTCGACGCCCAGACCGAGGGTCTTCTCCTTCTCACGAGCGACGGCGACCTCGCGCAGCATCTCACCCATCCGCGCTACAAGGTGGAGAAGGAATACGAGGTCACGCTCGACAAGCTTTGGGAGCCCAAGCTCGCCGAGAAATTGCGTCAGGGAATTTTTCTCGATGGGAAACGCGCCCGGCTCACTCGCGTGCAGCAATTTGGCCCGACCCGGCTGCGCGTCGTCCTGCAACAGGGCTTGAACCGCCAGATCCGCCGGATGTTTTACGAGCTCGGCTACGAAGTGAAGCGGCTTGTCCGGACCCGCATCGGCCATCTACGGCTCGGCGATCTGCCGCGCGGCAGCTGGCGTCCCCTAACGAAAAGCGAGCTGGCGAAGTTGCGATTGTAGGGCGGGCGCTTCGCCTCGCGCAAGCGACAGCGCCCATCCTACAATCACTCGAGCTCGTCCCGCAAAATTGCGAGAGGCGGAGTCGATCCGACTCCGTAGCTGGTAAGCAAACCGACAGCGACCGTTAACGAGCTGACGATCAGCCGCCGCCAGCGCGACCGGCAGGAACGACGGCGTGTAGGCGAGTTTGAAAGTGAAAACCGCCAGCGCCCAACTGGCGAGCGAGCGCGAGCACAATCCCGGTCGCGCTCGCGAGCAGGCCGAGAAACAAATATTCCGCGCCGAGAATCTTCCAGATCTGCCAGCGCGACGCGCCTAACGTGCGCAGGAGCACGCTCTCTTTCAGCCGCTGATAGCGCCCGCTCCAGATCGTGCTCCCGAGCACGATCAATCCGGTGCCGACGGTGAAGAGCGACATGATGCGGATGACGAGCGCGACCTTGCTCAGGATGGAATCGACCGTCTGAATCACCGAAGTCAGATCGATCGCGGAGACATTCGGGAATTTTGCCACGACCGCATTCTGCAATCGCGCCGAAGCGGCGGGCGTCGGCACCCGGCTCACGAGCACGTTAAAGGTCGGCGCGTTTTCCAGCACGCCGGTCGGGAAGACGATAAAGAAATTGGTCTGGAAACGCTTCCAATCGACCTCGCGCAGGCTGGCCACTCGCGTCTTGATCGGCACGCCCTGCACGTCGAAGACCAGCGTGTCGCCGATCGTCAGGCCAAGATCCTTCGCGATATCCTGTTCGACCGAAACCGGCACGGTATCGCCCGGCATGATAATCGAAATGGCCGATCCATTTGCCGGCGGTGATCTTTTCCGTCTCGCTCAGGTCCGCGCGGTAGGTCGAGCGATACTCGCGTTCCAGTTCCCACTCCGGGACTTTCTGCTGCGGGTCTTTCAGGATGTCGGACGACTTGCGGCCTTTCACTTCCGATCAGGCGCATGGTCACGATCGGCGCTTCCTGGATCACGGGCAGCTGTTCCTGCCTAACGAGATCGGCGACGGCCTTGGTCTGATCCGGCTGGATGTCGAAGAGAAAGATGTTGGGCTGATTGTTCGCGTCGATCGAGCGGAACTGGGTCAGGAGCACGTCGCGCGTCAGGTAAATGGTGAGGAGCAGAAAGGTGCCCAGGCCTAACGAGAGCGTGAGAAGCAGGGTGCGGTTGTTCGGCCGGTGCAGATTGGCCAGTCCCTGCCGCAGGACGAAGCTCCAGCTTTGCGGCAGAAGTTTGCGCACCAGAAAAATCAGCAGCTTCGCGACGCCGACCAGGATCGGCGATCGCCAGGCCCAGACCGCCCGCGACGAACAACCCATCGGTCCACGTTTCGGCCTGCGAAATCGCGAAGGCCGTCAGGCTGGCGGCAATGAAAAGATAAACCAGCCAGGTCGCGAGATCGCGCCGCACCCGGCGCGGCATTTTCATCCACCGAGGCGCGCAGAGCGAGCAGCGGCGAGACGCGCCGGAAACGCAGGAGCGGCGGGAGCGCGAAGAGAATGCAAACCGCCAGACCCCACCACCATCCCGCCCAAGACCGGTGTCCACGCGATCGCGCGTCGGGAGCGGGAAAGGGATGAACTTCTGCAGCGCGCCCGGCAAGAATCGATGCATCGTCAGGCCGAGCGCCGCGCCGGCCAGCGCGCCGATCATGCCCATCGCGATCGCCTGCAGAAGATAAACCGCCACCGTGGTGCGGCCCGCCGCGCCGAGACAACGCAGGACCGCCGCCGTCCGCACCTTTTGCTGCAGATGCGCCTGGATCGCGCTCGCCACGCCGACCGCGCCGAGGAGAAGCGAGATGAAGCCGACGAGATTGAGGAAGCGATAAAGATTGTCGAGCGCCTCGCCCAGGTCCTTCTTGCGCTTCGCGACCGTGTCGTATTCGAGTCCGGCGTGCTCGATGCTGCGGCGCCGAGCTTTTTCACTTCGGCCGCGACATCAACGTCCGGCGCGAACTTCACGAAATTCAGATAGCGCGCCAGGCTGCCCGGCTTGAGCAGATTGGTTTGCGCGAGATTTTGCAGCGGAATGTAAACCCGCGGCGCGAAACTCGCGGCCGGCGAAGCTTCGCCCGGCATCTTGGTCAGCGCGCCCGCGATCGTGAAGGTCGCCTCGCCGATTTTGATCGGGTCGCCCGGGTGCGCACGGAATTGCAAGAGCAAGCTTTCCTCCGGGACCGCTTCGCCGCCGTTGCGGAAAGTCTGCGCGGCGGACGGCGGCGCGGTTTCCATCTTGCCGTAGAAGGGAAAATTCCCGCCCAGCGCGCGCACCGTGACGAGCCGGGTGCCGCCGGTCTTCGGAAAAAGCGCCATGGTGCGGAAACGCACTTCCCGCGCCTGCGTTTCGCCTAACGACCGGAGCATCTGCTCCTGCTCGGCGGTGAAAGGGCGCGAGCTTTCCACCACCAGATCGGCGCCGAGGAGCGAGCGCGCCTGGTCGTCGATCGCCTGGGCAAGGCTGGCGCGGAAAAGCCCGATCGCGATGAGAGCGGCCACGCCTAACGAGATCGAAATGGAGAAGAGCAGGAGCCGCCGCCGGCTGGAACGGCTGTCGCGCCAGGCCATGCGCGGGATGAAGGCGAATTGCTCCGATTCGTGTTATGCGCATCGTTCCGGAGGGACGTCAGCTTCCGCACGTCCAGTCATGCTGAGAGTGACGCTCGCACTGCAATCCGACTCCTCGGCGACGATGCGGAAGCACGTCCCTCCGCTCGCCGATCGGGATGACAGTTGCGCGCTTCCTCGTCATTCGATCATCTCTCCGTTGCGCAGCCGAATCGTTCGCTCGGTCAGGCGCGCGACCTCGGGATCGTGCGTCACGAGGACGAGCGCGGTCCCGGCGTTGCGATTCAATTCCAGCATGATCTCGATCACCTTCTGGCTCGTCTCCGCGTCGAGATTGCCGGTCGGCTCGTCGGCAAAGAGAATTTTCGGCCGGTTGATGAAGGCCCGCGCGAGCGCGACGCGCTGTTGTTCGCCGCCGGAAAGCTGCGCCGGATAATGATCGCTCCGCTCTCCGAGCCCGACGCGCTCGCAGGAGGTCGAGCGCCAAGCGTCCGCGCGCTGCGATCGCCGCGCAACTCCATCGGCACGGTCACATTCTCGAGCGCGGTCAGCGTCGGGATGAGCTGGAAGTTTTGAAAAACAAAGCCGACATGCTCATTCCGCACCCGGGCGCGTTCGTCCTCGCTGATCTCGGCTAGCGCGATGCCGTTGAGCAGGACCGAGCCGGAAGTCGGCAGGTCGAGCCCGGCCGCCAGCCCGAGCAAGGTGGTTTTGCCGCTGCCCGGACGGACCGAGGATCGAACAGGTCGCGCCCTGCGTCGAGGGTGAAGGAAATGTTGCGCAGAACGGTCAGGCGGCCCGCGCCGGTCGGGTAGCTTTTCGTTAGGTCGCGGACGTTGAGAATCGGGAGCGAGTTCATTGACGGTTGCAGGCGGCGCGTCTTGCTTACGCGATGGTGATACGGCGCGCATGAGGAAATTGATGCGTCGAGATTTTCTGTCTCGCGCTTTCTTGCGCTCTCTCTTCGCCTCGCCCGCTTTCGGCGGGACGATTCTTTTTCTCGGCGACAGTCTGACCGCCGGGCTCGGGGGTGGAGGAGGCGCAGGCATTTCCGGCGCTGATTCAGGAAAAGATCCGCGCGAAAAATCTGCCCTTACGAAGTGATCAACGCCGGCATGAGCGGCGACACAACCGCGGGCGGCTTGCGCCGGCTCGACTGGGTCTTGCAGAAGCAGATCGACGTGCTCGTTCTCGAGCTCGGCGCAAACGACGGGCTGCGCGGTCTGCCGGTGGCGCAGATGAAGGCGAATCTCCAGGCCATCATCGATCGGGTGAAAGCGAAAAATCCACAGGTGAAAATCGTCATCGCCGGGATGCAGATTCCGCCGAATCTGGGCGGCGAATACGCGAGCAGATTTTCGCGCGAGTTTTCGCCGACCTCGCGCGGGAGAACCATGCCGCGCTCATTCCGTTTCTCCTCGAAGGCGTGGGCGGCCATGATCGATTTGAATCAGCGCCGATCACATTCATCCGACCGCGGCCGGTCACAAAATCGTGGCGGAAAATGTCTGGCGCGTGCTCGAGCCGCTCCTGACGAAGAAGCGGATCATGATGCGACTCGACGGTTGCCATGCGCTCATCACCGGCGCTTCCGCCGGCATCGGCCGCGAGTTTGCGCGGCAACTGGCGCGGACGCGCGGCGCACGCTCGTCCTGGTCGCGCGGCGCCAAGAGCGACTGGAGGAACTGCGCGCGGAGTTGGTCAGCGCGACATCCGAGCTTGCAGGTGGAAATTCGCCCGACCGATTTGTCGCAGCATGACGCGGTCGAATGAGTTGATCGCCTGGGTCGACGGCGCAGAACCTCGCGATCGATCTTTTGATCAACAACGCCGGGCTCGGCGATCTCGGAGCGTTCGCCACCGCCGACCCGGAGAAGGTCGATCACATGATGCTGGTCAACATGGTGGCGCTGACGCGCCTGACGCGCGCGTTGCTGCCCGGCATGATCGCGCGCAAGCGCGGCGCGATTCTGAACGTCAGCTCGTCGGCGAGCTTCCTGCCGATCCCGAACTTTGCGGTCTACGCAGCGACCAAGGCCTACGTGACCAGTTTTTCCGAAGCGTTGCGCGGCGAGCTGCACGGGACCGGGGTCAGCGTCACGGCGCTCTGCCCGGGGCCGGTGCGGACGGAGTTTACCGAGGTGGCGCGGCGCCAGCGCCGGCGGCCCGGTCGCTGCCTGAGCCGGAGCTGGCTTACGTCCGGTCGAGGAGGTGGTGGCGGAGGCTTTGCATGGCATCGAGCGCAACCGGCCGATCGTCATTCCGGGGGGGCTGATGAAGATTCGGGATGGCTGTCGTTAGGCTGACGCCGCTGCCGTTGCTTCGCCTGGCAATCGCTTGATTGCGAAGCGAGGCTAGCTCAGCGCCTTCGGGGAAGCGCGCCGTGGCTTCGCTCGAACGATCGCCAGGCTTGCCGCTCGCCGGCACCGACAGGCTCCACAAAGCGCGCGAGGCACGTCGATCCTGCGACTGGCACGTGCGGACGCGATGTCCCTCCGAGGCGATCGCTAGTGCGCGTATTTGATCGAGCAGCCGTAGGCTTGAGGTCGGCGGTCGCGACCGGTTTGCCCGCCATCGCTTCCTCGAGCGCGGCTTTCACGTAGTTGGTCGCAGCTCTTGATGTCGTCCGGGTCGGTCGATCGGCTTTGCTGTCGATCGCGCCTGAGTAGATCAGCTTTCCTTCCGGATCGATGACAAACATGTGCGGGCGTGTTGGTGGCGTCGATATTCGTGGCCGACCTTGCCGTCCGGATCGAGCAGCAGCGCGGTCGAGTCCATTTTCCAATCCGCCATCTGCTTCTTCGCTTCCGTCCGGCGTGAGATGGCCCTGCTCGCCCGGGGCCGAGGAATCAATCGTCAGCCAGGCGACGCCTTTGCCGGTGAATTCCTTCTGCAGGGTTCTGCATGTTGTCGCTCTTGTAATGCTTCTGCACGAACGGGCAGCCCGGGTTGAACCATTCCAGGACGACGTATTTGCCCTTGAAATCGCCTAACGAATGGGTCTTGCCATCTGCAGCCGGGAGGGAGAAATTCGGCGCGGGCGCGCCGACCTTGGGTGCCTCGGCGGCAAAGAGCGCGCCGGTGCAGAGGGTCAGTGAGGGTGAGTGAGAGAAGTTTTGTTTTCATAAGCTTATTTGGTATGCCGCGACTTTCGGCGCAGCGGATTGCAAGATGATCCAGGACGAGAGCCTGGGTGAGCAGTTCCGGCAGGACGATCGGTTGGTTCGGAGTCGCCGCCGGGTAGAGCACGTATAATGGGACACCGACCCGCCCGAATTGTTTCAAAGTTTTTGTGATGACCGGGTCGGCGTTCGTCCAATCGGCTTTCATTTTCACGACGCCGTAGCGCTCGAAGGCGCTTTTCACGGCCGCGCTTTCGAGGACGGAGGCTTCATTGAATTTGCAGGTGATGCACCAGGCGGCGGTGAAATCGAGAAAGACGGTGTGGCCCTGGGCGAGCTCGGTTTGCAGGCGCTCGGGGCTGAAGGCGATCCAGTCGCCTTTCGTTAGGCTGGAGGCGGCGGTTTTGGTGGCGCTGAATTTTTGGCCGATGAAATAGAAGCCGCTCCCGAGGACGAGCAGGAGGATGAGGACGAGCACGACGGAGCGCTGGGCGCGCGAGGCGACCGGGGTGGAGAAGGAGCCGTAGCATCCAGCAGGCGATGCTGAGGGCGAGGAGAAACGCGCTCACCCAAATGGCGGCATCGATGCCGCGCGCCACGCCGATCACCCAGAGAAGAAAGAGCAACGTCGCGATGAGGAGGAAGCCCATGAATTGCTTCACCCGCACCATCCAGGGGCCGGGCCGCGGGACGAAGCGGAGCCAGGCCGGCTGCGCGCTGAGGAGCAGATAGGGCGCGCTCATCCCGGCCGCGATGGCGACGAACATGAGCAGGATGATCGCCGGCCGATTGCGGCGAAGGCGAATCCGAGCGCGGTGCCGAGATAGGGCGCGGTGCAGGGCGTGGCGAGGACGGTCGCGAAAACGCCCTGAAAAAACGATCCGGCATATCCTTCGCGCGCGCTCCAGCCGAGCAGCCCGGTCGTGGCCGCGGCCGGAAGGATGATCTCGAAGACGCCGAAAAGATTGAGCGCGAAAACGAGCACGACCGCGCTCATCACGACGACGAAATAAGGGTTGGTGAATTGAAACGCCCAGGTGATTTCGTGCCCCGCGGACTTGAGCGCGATCATGAGGAGCGCGAGCCCGAGGAACCAGGCGAAGATGCCGGCGGTGAAGGCGAGGCCATTCCCAAAGATGCGCGCCCGGCTGTCACCGGCGTGCTGGATGAATCCGAAAATCTTGAGCGAGATCACCGGCAGCACGCACGGCATCAGGTTGAGGATGAAGCCGCCGATGAAACCGAAGAGGAGCAGCTTGAGCAGGCCGTCCGGCGCGGTCGCTGCAGCCGGACGCTTGTTCTTGACGTGCGCCGCCGGTCGCGGGTTGTCGCTTTCGCCTAACGAAAAGGCGTGATCGCCGGCCACGATCAATCCGTCGAGCGACTGCACACTCTTGATCCGCCGACTCGATCGGGAATCGTGAAAACGAGCGAACCGTCGCTCGTCTGCTCGCGGCGCGGATGGCCGATGACGGTGGCGGAGGATTTCGGCAGCGGGAAAAAATCGACCGAAGACTGCTTGCGCGAGACTCTTATCCGCGATCGTTAGGCGAAAGGCATTCGGCTGGCGGCTCCAGTGCAAAGCGCTCGCAGCGCTCGCGGGGAGCGGCACGCGGGAGACGGTCGCGAAATTTCGTGAAGAGATCGGTGTTAGCGGGCGCGCTCTGGGACCCGACCGGCAGATCGAGTTGCAACGTTGGCGTTGCCCGGCATGCAGATTTTCTCGCAAACGAGCCAGTCGGCTGCGGCCGCGAAAGTTGCACGGAACTCGCCGTCGATTTTGGGCGGCGGCGTGAGCTGCATCATGAGCAGGACTTCGTCGTGATAGCCGAAAACCTGGATGTCGCCCGGCTCGTTCAGCTTGAGCGGAATGGGCCACTGGATCGGGCCGGCTTTCCAACCGGGCGGCAGATTCCATTTGATCTCGGTCGGGATGCCGGCATCGCCCGGGAATTGCCAGTAGGTATGCCAGCCGGGCGCCATTTTCAGGAGCAGCCCGGCGGTGAACGGCTGCCCGGGAACAACCGCCGTGGTGTCGGCGAGGAGCTTTGCCTCGACCAGTTCGCGGCCTTGAAACTTCTGACCACGCATGGCGGGCGCGGTAAGAAGCGTGGCCAGGACGAACAAGCCGCCGGCAAATGAACGCAGGGAAACCATCCGATTGATTACCATTGCTGCCCGAGAGCAGCAACGCCGCGCTGGCCCGCCTGGGGAGCGCACGCGCCTCGCGTGCCGTCTCCGGCGCCTCGCCGGAGACCTTCTTTGCGCGGAGTGGACGCGTTGCGATCGAAAACCGCTCGTTTCGCGCCGACGGCTTTTCGGCGGGGCGCCGAAAAGAGCACGCAAGGCGCGTGCGCTCCCCAGCAGGAGACAAGCGACAGGACGTCGAAGCGCTATTCTTCGCCGTCGTAGTAATCGGCTTCCGCGCCCTTCGCGATGATCTCTTCGGCTCCTTCCTGGAAGGCGACCCACTTCCCGCTGTCGGGGTAATAGCAGGTATCGCCCCGCGGGTTATCCGCGATCACGTAATAGACGAAATCCTCGTCGTCCGCGGCGAAGAGCTGATGCGCCTGGCCCGGCGCGAAGAAAAATGAATCGCCCACGGTCACTTCGGTCGTGCCGCCATGGTCGCGCACTTTTCCTCGTCCCGGAAACAACGAGATAGAGCTCCGTCTCCGCGCCGTGCCCATGATACGGACAGTAGCTTTTGCCTTTCGGAATGCGGACCAGCGCGAGATCAAACGGATGACGTTTGGCCAGGTCGAGCGAATCCTTTTCGCGGCCGAGCGCGATCGAGATGTCTTTGACGAATTTGTGGAATTTGCCCTTTGGGCGATTTGCGTTCGTCCTCTGGGATTTCGTTGACGTTGACTTTGCGCATGGAGAATCAGATTGCGCGTGCGCAGGAGAAAGGCAACCCGCCAGGCGTTGGTAATCCGAATCTCGGTAGGGCGAGACTCTGTCGAGCCTGGGGAAGATGATGCTCCTGGAGCGACCCGCTCTCCCCGGCTCGACAGAGTCTCGCCCTACCGGGAAGGCTTACTTTTTCCGGCCTTTGGCTTCCACCTTCTGGAATTTCCCGCTGTTCCGGCTGGCCAACCCGCGCAGCATCTCGACCTCGTCGGATTTTTCTTTGCGCGTTCAGATAATAGATGACGTGGAGATGCGCCTTCTTCGTCAGCTGCTTCTGGCCTTCCTGCGCCACTTTGTAAATCTCCTGGATGGCGGAATCGGTTTCAGTCCACCGTCCGGTTGGGCGGCGGTCGCGTTGCCGTCGGTCAGCATGTAGATCGTTTCCGGCTTGAGCGAGAACGCTTCCTCCAACGCGTAGTCATGCCGCGTCCCGCCCGGTTTGCCGGGCTGCGGTTTGGCGGTCTTGTAATCGATTTCGTTCTGGATGTGCGCGATCGCGGCCTGCTTGTTTTCCTCTGTCGCCGGGACCAGCTCCGGTTTCCAGGCGTAAGCACCGCCGGCCCAGCGCACGATTCCGAAACGCGTCTGCGGGGTCAGGCTTTGCACGAGCTTGATCGCTTCGTCGCGGATGATCTGGAAATTCTGATCCTGCCCGTGCCGGACGAGTTTGCGCCCGGAAGCATCGCCGGTGCGGGTGAACATCGAATCTGAGACATCGATCATGATCACGACGCTGGTGCTGATGTCGCGGATGCCGAAGAAGTTGATCGCCGTGCCGTTCCGCCGCCTCCCCGCCTAACGAGGTCGCGTTGCTCGTGCCGAAGGCGGCCCCCGTGCCGCCCGCGACTCATCATGGTTCGCGGCGCGTTGTCCGCAGCCTTGATTTCCGGCAGCGGCGGCAGCGTTATTTTGGCCACGCCGGTGGTGAGAACGCGTTTCGGGACGGCGGCCGGCGCGCTGGTCGATTGCATTTTCTTCTGCAACTGGACGCGATGTTCGAGCGCGCGTTCGCTCGGGTTGGGCGATTTCGGGCCCGGCGTTAAAGGTGAGTTTGCGCGTCGCGGAATATTTCGAGACGACCCAGAAGGCCGCAACGCCGCCAAAGAGATAGGTGCAACGCCGACGACGCCAATCAGGACTGGTGGCGAATAACGGCGCAAGCGGGGTTGGCCCTGGGCGGAACGGTCTGCGGTCAGGGTCGCCATGCTGCGGCCCGCATCGTAACGCGAGGCTGCGGCCGTGGCGAGGATCGAATGTGAAATCGTCAGGCCTTGTTCTTCTTCGGCGCGAGGAGCACGTCGCGCCCGACGAGGTAAAGCAAAACGCAAAGCACTGCAAAAGGAATGAGCGCCAGCAGGTCGGCATGAGGTCCGGCGAAAAACGGATTGTGCGCGGTCGCCCACGCGGTCAGTCGATCGCTCGTCGCCGCCAGACTGGGGACGAGGTTCATGAGCGCAATGACAATGCCGGTGATCGCGCTGCCGGCAATATAACCGGAGGCGAGAAGCACGCCGGAGCTCTTGTCGCCTTCCGCGACCAGCTCTTCATGCGTCAGATCGTGATCTTTGAATTTGTGGCGCCGCAACCAGCGATCGACCAGCCAGCGGATCATTCCGCCGGCAAAAATCGGAGTGGAAGAAGAGAGCGGCAGATAAACGCCGACCGCGAACGCGAGCGAAGGAATGCCGCTCATCTCGAGGACAATCGAGATCATCACGCCTAACAAGACCAGCGCCCATGGGAGTTTGTGGCCGAGGATTCCCTTGATGATGTAAGACATCAGCGTCGCTTTCGGGGCGTCGAACTTCGTCACGGTCGAGCCGTCGGGACGAATCTTGTGCGTGCCGTTGATCCCGGGATCGACCAGGTAGACCGCTTCGCGTTGGTCGTTGACGAGGAAACGCTGGGCGCCGCCGCCATTTGGATCCGAGCGCTGCCAGGACCGGTAAAGTTGCGGGTCCATGTTGGCCTGCGCGCCTTTGAGGTGTTCCGGCGGACCCAGTTCGGCGTCGTTAGGGGCGCGCAGGGCGGGCGAGAAGTTGTGCTCGAGTCGGTAAACTACTTCGCCCTTTTCGTTGACCAAGTAATCACCCGGATTGAGTCCGGGAACGATCGAGTTCACGCCGCCTTTTTCGTTATGCAGGAGGCGATAATGGCCCGTCGTGTCCGGCTTAATTTTCTCGTGGAATGGCGGGAGATTGGCGATCTGCACGCGCGGAGGGGTCGCGCCGGCTTCGATTTTTTGGAAAGTCGTCGGCGGCACATAGACGGTGTAGGAATTGTTCAGACCGAGCAGAATCGGGCCGAGGGCGAGAGCCGAAGCGAGGCTGCCGGCAAGGATCGCGATCTGCTGAAGTCTTGGCGTCGATCCGACGAGGAATCCCGTTTTTAGATCCTGCGAGGTTGTTCCGCCGTTCGACGACGCGATGCACACGATGCCGCCGATGGAAAGCGCGGTCACAAAGTAAGGCGGCCCGGTCCAGCCGACGGCGAGAAAAACCAGACAGGTGAGGAGGAGCGTCGCCACTGTCATGCCCGACGTCGGGCAGGAGGACGAACCGATCTCGCCGGTGAGATGCGAGGAGACTGTGACGAAAAGAAATCCGATTACGACGATGAGGAGCGCGCCTAACAAGTTCCATTGCAGATTGAGCTGTGGTGCAATGATGATCGCGAGGAGCAGCGCGATCACCCCGCCGATGACGAACTTCATCGACAGATCCTGATCGGTGCGCTCCGGTTTGGCGACGACGACGCCCTGCATTTTCCGCAGATCGGCAAAGCCGCTTTTCATTCCGTGCCAGATGAGCGGCAGCGAGCGCACCATGCTGATGATGCCGCCGGCCGCGACCGCTCCTGCGCCAATGTAAAGAACGTAAGCCTCGCGAATATCATCCGGGCCCATCTGGCTGATCGGCATCGTGCCGGGCGCGAGAATCCCGGTCGCGCCTTCGCCGAAAAACTTGATCGCGGGAATGAGCACGAGGTAGGCGAGAACACCGCCGCCGCACATGATGGAAGCGATCCGCGGACCGATGATGTAACCCACGCCTAACAATGCCGGATTGAGTTCGAGCGAGATCGAGCCGGATTTGAAAGGCGCGCCGAAAACCTTCGCGGGAACTTCTTTCCACGCTTTGAAGGCCTCCATCGCCGTGTAGTAAATGAACCCAAGCCCGAAACCGCTGAAGATGGTTTTGCCGCCGGCCGTGTTCTCCTCGGACGCCTCTTTGGTCTCGATCCCTTCGCGCGAAGCGGCCGCTTTCAGCACTTCCGCGCAGGCCGTGCCTTCGGGATACTTGAGCAACCCATGCTGATCGACGATGAGCGCACGCCGGAGCGGGATCATCATGAGAATGCCCAGCAATCCGCCGAGGACCGCGACGAGCATGACGCGCGTGATCTCGAGATCGAACCCGAGGATCATGATCGCCGGCATGGTCACGCCGAGACCGAAGGCGATCGACTCGCCGGCCGACCCCGCCGTCTGGACGATATTGTTCTCGAGGATGGTCGCGTCGCGCATCCCCATCTTGGAGAAAATCCGGAAGAGTGTGATCGAAATGACGGCGACCGGAATCGACGCGCTGACCGTGAGACCAACCTTGAGGACGAGATAAAGCGACGACGCCCCGAAGATGACGCCGAGCAGCGTCCCGACGATCAGCGGCACCGGCGTCAGCTCGCGCATCCGCGTCGCCGGGGAGATGTAAGGCTTGAAATTGGCCGCGAACGGATTCTCCGGCTTGTACCCGACGATGTCGGGCATTTCGTTAGGCGGGTTTCTCAGGTCGATCTGCGTCAAATTTAAACCTCGGTCTGCCTGTCGTTCAGACTTCCATCAGGCATTTGAAGTGCGCATCAGCGCTTTCGACCTCGACCCCATGATGGCGTGCGCAGGCGGCGATGAGAATATCGGAGGGAGGTGCCGTTTTACCGGCCCTTCGGCAATTGCTCGGGAGCTCACACGCTTCTTCCCAAACTTCCGGCCCATTAGACTGCGCCGGCCCTCCGCGTCGCCATCTTGATGACCCAGCGATAGAGCACGAACGTCGTTACGACGAAGACGACGCCGCCGATGAAGATGGCGGGCGTTGCAAAGGATGAGCCCACCAAGGCGAGCGGGCTCTGTATGCCACTCAAACCTACGACGCCGGCGTAGATTACTGCCAGGAGACTCTCGCCTACGATCAGACCCGAGGCGAGCAGCACTCCCAGCTGCTTGATCGCCTGCGCGTTCTCGCGGCGCTCCGCGTAACGGTCAAACCATGCGCCGACCAGCGCTCCGACGACAACCATCAGCGTGGTTGAGGTGGGCAGATAAATGCCGAGCCCGACCGCCAACGGCGGCAGGCGCGGACCCTTCTTCACGATCCCAAGAACTTCATCAAGGATGATAATGGCGACACCGATTCCGGCGCCGAGCCCGATCATGTTCCACGGCACGTCGCCGGTAATAACGCCCTTGGCCAGGGCCGAGATCAGGCCCGCCTGTGGCGCGGGAAGCGCCCGCGCGGGATCAGCGCCCGGCGCCCCGAGGAACCCGTAAGTGTTCTGCAGCAACTGCATCACCGGCGGGATGACGACTGCGCCCGCCAGGACGCCGATCACCAGCGCCCACTGTTGCAGCGCGGGCGTGGCATCGACCAGTTGGCCGGTTTTGAGATCCTGGAGGTTGTTGTTTGCGATCGACGCCACTGCGAAGACGATCGCGGTGATGAATAATGCAAATCCGACCAGCGCTTTGTCCGCGCCCGGGGGCAGGAATGGCTTCACCCCCAGGACCAGTAACAGTGCCGCCACAACCACGACCAAAATGCCGATCCCGGAGAGCGGGCTGTTGCTGGAGCCGATCAGCCCGGCCATGTAGCCGCACACGGCCGACACAAGAAAACTCATCAGGACAACGAACGCCACGCCGCCGATCACGAGCGTTGCGCCGGCCGCGCCCAGCCCGTTTTGGATCGCGAACGTCCACAGCAACCAGCCGATCGGGATAAAGCAGAGCAGCGAGATTAGTCCGACGACGCCAATCGGTATGTCGTGCTCGGTGCGTGGCAGTTGATCGAGCGTGCCAGCCTTGCGTGCGCGCGAAGCGCGGAAGGATCCTGCGAGGCCGTCGGCCAGCGGCTTCACCAGCTTCCCCAGTGTCCAGATTGCGGCCACACCGATCGCGCCCGCACCCATGAAGCGTACGTAGTGGGTCCAACCGGCGCGGGCCGCGTCAGCCGCCGGACCCGCCGTCCAGTGGATATGCGTGAAGTAAGGCACGGCCCACGCCCAACCGATAAGCGTGCCAACCAGCATCGCGATGCCCACCCACAAGCCGACCAAATGCCCGATGGCAAGCAAAGCGAACGACAACCCAAAATCGAACCCAGTCGCCCCGCTCCTCGCGCCTCCCCCGACGCGGAAGTAGCCGGTCACGGTTTCGGCAAACACTTTCGTCTGCACCATGACATAGAACACCGCCGACACGATGGCACCCCACACGACGGCCTTAAGGCCAGCGCCGCTGGTTTCGACCCTCTCCGCCTCAGTGCCGCGTGCCTCGCCCGACCCGACCTTCAGCACTTCTGCGCAGGCTACGCCTTCCGGGTAGGGAAGATCCGAATCCGTGACCATCGCCCGCCGCAACGGGATCGTGTACATGACGCCGAGGATGCCGCCGGTGGCGCAGATTGCGACCGAGGTCCAGAACGGGAATCCCGTCCAGTAGCCCACGATGACGAGACCGGGGAGCACGAAGATAATCGCCGAGAGCGTGCCGGCCGCGGAAGCAATCGTCTGCACGATATTATTTTCCTGAATGGTGGCGTTGCGCATCGCCTTCAGGATCGCCATCGAGATCACTGCCGCCGGGATCGAGGTGGAAAAGGTGAGCCCGGCTTTGAGCCCGAAGTAAACATTGGCCGCGGTGAAGACCAGCGTGATGACGATGCCGATGATGATCCCGCGGACGGTAAGTTCTTTTCCCATATTCGTTAGGATGTTGGCCGAGCGACGCGAGGAAAGGAAAACCACTCCCCGGCGACGTCGGGCATTGGCTGGCCCGGCCTCGCCCCGCGCCCGCGGGGCTGCGTTACGGCGTTAGGTGGATTTCTCAGATCGATCTTCGACATTGGCAGCTGCCTTTCGCTCGGATTTCGCAAATCAGAGCGGCAATGTCCGCGAAAGGCAACCGCAAAAGGCGGTCACTGCAAACTTCCGCGACGGCGCATCCGAAATTCGTTGCCAGAACGTCCACGTGGATTCGAGCTTGATCGAGGGACATGCGGCCAAGGAATCGGTCATCAAAGGCTCACCGGAATTGATCGCGGCGTTGAAGCGCGTCTACCGGGCGACCGAGAGCAAGTTGGCGGACTCGACCACGCCGGAAAGTTACGAGGCGGCCAATGACCGGATGATGAGTCGCACCGATCCTGATGCGGCCATGGTGCGCAAAGGTGCTGGCGACTCTCGCCCACGTTAACACGGCCATGAAAGCCGACGCATCCTCTTGGGGCAAAATCCCGGCAAGCGAAGTGCGGCAATGATGGTCCTGCCGCCTCAACCACCTCGCTTCCTCGGTCTTTTTCTTCATCAAAGCACCTGCAATGCGGTCGCAGCTCGACCGAGGCGATCTCTCTCCCTTACGCCATTCTAAAATCTGCCCGTCGACCTAAACCCAACGACCCCCGATGCCTCCTAAATCAGTTGGTTGGGCAACACGCCCTATGCACTTAACATTGCGGGTCGAGTCATCGTTAGGCCGACACAGCCAGTGGTCGCGCTGATTTGAAGTCCATAAGCCAGACGCTGTTGCTTCGGATCCGTTAGCTTGACTTGAATTCACCAACCAGCGCTTGCAGGCTGGCCTTGGCGTCGCCGAAAAGCATGCGGGTATTTGGCTTGAAGAAGAGCGGGTTTTCGATCCCAGCGAAGCCGGAAGCCATCGAGCGCTTGAGGACAAAGACGGTGCGGGCTTCGTCAACGTTGATGATGGGCATGCCGTAGATGGGGCTGGATTTGATCTCGCGCGCGGCTGGATTCACGACGTCGTTGGCGCCGACCACAATCGCGACGTCCATGGTGGATATGGTGGGATTGATCGCGTCCATCTCGACTAACTGCTCGTAGGGCACATCGGCCTCGGCGAGGAGCACGTTCATATGGCCCGGCATGCGGCCAGCTACGGGATGAATGGCATAACGGACTTCGGCACCGTTGTCTTCCAGCAGGTCAGCCAGCTCACGCAGGACGTGCTGAGCTTGCGCGACCGCCATGCCGTAGCCTGGGACAAGCACGACTTGTGACGCCGCCTCAAGCACATAGTAGGCAGACTCGGGAGTGATCGCCTTGACTTCGCCCGTGATCGCCTCGCTGCTCGCGGCGACGTTGGACCCAAAACCGGCAAATAGGACGTTGAAGATTGAGCGATTCATCGCCTTGCACATGATCTGGGTGAGAATAACTCCGCTGGCCCCGACCAGGCAGCCGGCAACGATGAGCACGGTGTTTTGAATGATGAAGCCAGCGGCGGCGGCGGCGAGCCCGGAGTAACTATTGAGCAATGCGATGACCACCGGCATATCCGCCCCGCCAATCGGAATGACCCCCAGCACTCCGAGGACAAAAGAGAGCAGGATGAGAACAAGAAAAATCGGGTAACTGCGCGCCGGAGATTCGCAAAAGATCGCGCCACCAAACAGGACCAACAGCACCAATCCGGCGTTAACTGTCCTCTGCAACGGAAACTGGACCGGACGCGTTTGCACCTTCCCCGCCAGTTTCGCATACGCCAGCACGCTGCCGGTTAGAGTCACGCCACCGATCAGGACCGCGAGGAAAATGGGAATCGCGGCGGAAAGCGGCGGAGTCCGATGATTGTGGTATTCAACCCAGCCAACGAGCAGACTGGCGAGGCCACCGGCGCCGTTGAAGAGCGCGACCATTTCAGGCATGGCGGTCATCTGCACCCGCTGCGCCGCAACCGCACCGATGGCAGCGCCAATGAACAGGCCGACGACAATCCATTGATAGTGCAAACCACTCACAAGGAGTGTTGCGACCATCGCCAGAAGCATGCCGACGGCGGAGATCAGGTTCCCTTTGCGCGCCGTCGCCTGTTTGCCGAGGAACTTCAGGCCAAGAATGAAAAGTATCGCCGCTGCGATGTAGGACCAATCGATGAGCACTGGCATCCGGGTAACCTATTTCGATCTCTTCCTGCTCTTGAACATCGCGAGCATGCGGTCGGTCACGAGGTAACCACCGACGACGTTGATGGTGGCGAAGATCACGGCCAAGACTCCCAGCGTGGTGGCGACGGCGCCGCCCTCTGTTCCGGCGGCGATCAACGCGCCAACGATCGTGATCCCGGAGATGGCATTCGACCCGGACATAAGAGGTGTGTGCAGTTGGGAAGGGACCTTGGCGATCAACTCGAAGCCGAGAAAAGCAGCGAGGACGAAAATGAAGAGTAAGAGGATCATGTGTCGTTCAATCCGGGATGGTCATGTTCGTTAGGCGTTGGAAAGTCTTTTGATCGTCTCGTGGACGATCTTCCCGCCGTGGGTCAGGATGCAGTGTTTCAGAATCTCGTCTTCCAGGTTGAGGTGGAACGTTTTGCCATCCTTGTCCCACAAATGTTCGAGCAGGCTCACCAGGTTATTGGAAAACATTTCACTGGCGTGGCGCGCAACCCGGCCCGGCAGATTTCTCAGGCCGATGACCTTGACCCCGTTGACCTCAACCGTCTCACCCGGGCGCGAACATTCCACATTGCCGCCGCTCTCGACCGCCATGTCGACGATCACGCTTCCGGGCTGCATTTGTTTGACCATCTGCGTGGTCACGATCAAGGGCGCCTTACGGCCGAAGACCTGCGCGGTGGTGATGACGACGTCGGCTTTGGCGCAATGTTGCGCCATGACTTCGCGTTGCTTTTCCAGTTGTTCGGGCGTCAGCTCCCGCGCATAACCCTGCGTCGTCTGGCCAGTCTCGCCAAGATCGACTTTGACAAACTTCGCGCCTAACGACTGCACCTGTTCTTCAACGGCCGGCCGGGTGTCGAACGCTTCGACGCGCCCGCCGAGACGCCGCGCGGTCGCGATTGCCTGCAAGCCAGCGACTCCGACACCGATAACGAAAACCCGCAGCGGCTTGAGCGTGCCGGACGGCGTCATCATCATGGGAAAAATGCGATCAATTCTGGACGCAGCCACGATCACGGCGACATATCCGGCGAGGCTGGCCTGGGAACTGAGCGCGTCCATCTTTTGCGCAAGTGTCGTGCGCGGCAGCATTTCGAGACCGATCGCGGTGATGCCACCGGCGGCCAGGGCGCGAATCAATTCGATCTCATTGAAAGCGTCGAGCAGACTGATGTGAAGCGTGCCAGGCCGAAGAAGCGCGATTTCCTCCTGAGGCGGTTTGCGCACGCGCAGGATCGCATCGGCCGAGCGCAACGCCTCGCGCCGATCATTGCACAAGCGCGCGCCGGCCTTTTGATAAAGATCGTCCGAGGCGGAGATCGACGCGCCGAGGCCCGCTTCGACCGCCACTTCCATCCCGAGCCCGAGCAGTCTGTGCGCCGCCTCGGGCACGAGGGCGGCGCGGGTTTCTCCAGGCTCAATCTCGCGCGGAACGAAAACTTGCATGGCTCCCGCCATGCTAACAACTCAGTTCCGGGCGGCAATCAAAAGAACGTCGCCTTTCGTTACTCGTTAGGCAAGGTCGCCGAAATCGAGCCGGCCGGCGGCGGCGATCGCCTCCTGTTCCATCGGCGCCTCGGGATAACCGATGGTGAGGCATTCATAAAGGTATTGTCGCAGGAACGGTTCGATACCGCCGAGGCGCTCATATTGCGCGGTATGGGCGAGCTCGTGCGCGACCAATCTGCGATCACCCCAGTAGTCGCTCCGGACAAAGATCCCGTAGCGCACGGCAAGACCGCACGTCGTCGGAGTGAGAAATCGGATCGCGGCCACCGCGGTCCTGAGAGTGAGATCAGATGGAGTAGGCACGCGCGCCAGGGCGAGCAGGCGCACGCGCTCCGGTTCGCGCACTCCGAGCGCGCTGGCATCCGCCATTCCTTCCTCCGTCAACGGAACGCCTTCGCGCAAGATTCGCCCTTCGACCGTGGCGGCCCATTTCGCAGCCAATGGCAGCAGTCTTTCGAACTGCGCGACAAGTGTTGCCCGGTTCATCAAGAGCAACCAACCTGACTCGCGGCGGGGCGAACGTCGAGCGGCACGCACCGATCGACGGCTTGTCGAGGCAGCTTTCGCGGTCATCAATTTGTCGCCGGCCAAATACCTGAGACAAAACGCCGCCTTAGAGCGGCCGACCGACCAGGCTTGCGCTTTAATTCGCCGGTTCTAGTATCTCCGCGTGAAAAAAATCGAGGCGATCATCAAGCCGTTCAAAATGGAGGACGTGAGGGAAGCGCTCGCCGAGATCGGGGTCGAAGGCATGACCGTGAGTGAGGTCAAAGGCTTTGGGCGCCAGAAGGGTCATACGGAGATTTATCGCGGGAGCGAATACACGGTCGATTTTCTGCCGAAGGTGAAAATTGAGATCGTCCTGACCGACGAGGTGGCGCAGCGCGCGGTGGAAGTGATCACCCAGGCGGCGAAAACCGGCAAGATTGGCGACGGCAAAGTCTTCGTGAGCGACGTAGAGCAGACCGTCCGCATCCGGACGGATGAGCGCGGGGCCGAGGCGATCTAACGCGCACTCCGCAGCCATCGATTTTCCCTTCACGTGAACGATTACCTGCTTTCGGTCCTCCTTGGCGTGATCGAGGGCCTGACGGAATTCCTTCCGGTCAGCTCGACCGCGCATTTGCGCATCGCCGAAGCGCTGCTCCAGATCGATCTGGGGAACGGCTTTTGGAAGATGTATACCATCGTCATTCAGTTGGGCGCGATCCTGGCCCTGACCGCATTCTTTTGGCGCCGGATCCTGGGATTTCTTTACACGTTCCCTCGTGGCGAACGGGGTGACCGCACGATCCTGAATCATCCGTTGAGTCTGGTCATGATCGCTTTCGTCGTGACCGCGATCCCCGCGTTTCTCCTTAGCAAGTTGATCGGCAAGAATCTCGAGAACCTTCACGTCATGGCACTCGCTCTCCTTACGGGCGGCGTCGTCGATGTGGATCGTCGATGCGGTTTTCGTCAGGCCACGATTCTGCACATGGAGGAGATGAATCTTCCGACGGCGATCTGGATCGGTGCAGTGCAGGTGCTCTCGGCGATTTTTCCGGGCACCTCACGCTCCATGTGCACGATCGCGGCCGGGCAGGTAGCGGGCATGTCGCGCGAAGCCGCGCTCGAGTTTTCCTTTTTTCTCTCCATCCCAACGATGTTTGTCGCGACCGGCTACGATTTATTAAAGACGCTTAAGCCGCAGGCGGCCACGGAAGCGATCGCTCCCCTCGCCATGACGCCACATCTTTGGATCGTGCTGCTGATCGGCTTTGTCGTCGCTTTCTTTAGTGCGCTATGCCGTGGTCGCCTGGTTTCTTCATTGGGTTCGGCGGCATGGCTTTACTCCCTTCGCCATTTATCGCATTTTCCTCGGCACGGTCCTGCTTTTGGCGCTGGGGCGCGGAATGCTTGGCCACTGAAGCGAAAGGAAGTAAACTCTCGACCGTGCAAACCCAGATCATGCTGCCAGATCTTCAGAGCTGCGTTCTGTGCGAGGACGTCCGCTGCGAATTCAACGGAATGCAAACGCTCGTCGGTGTGCTCAACATCGTCCCGACGCCGAAACTACCGGTCAATTACATGCGGCTTTGCATCTGGACGCGCTGGTGCAGCGGCACGGGCCGGTTTCATCAACGCTCCAAGATCGTCGGACCGGACGACTCCCAGACGATCGCGCAGGCGGAAGTCGATTTCGATCTCAAACAAATGGAAGGACACGCCACCAACGTCCATTATTTCGGCGGCGTGCAGTTCCAGCAATTCGGCTTGCATCACGTCGAGATTTACCTCGGCGACGAGCTCAAGTTGCGCTTCCCGCTGCCGGTCGTGCAAGTCAAACAAGCCTAACGAACGGGCTTCCGCTGGTTGGCGCTGCGCTGGTGTCCTTTTTCGGGTGTTGCGCCGAAACAAAACCGGCTTGCGCCTGCTGGCCGTCACCCTATCGTTCGAGCGCAACGGCCGTAGTTCAGGTCTCTGGCGGTTGCTTCTCAACCAGCAACGCGATGGCAAACACGATACTCGTCGGCGCGCAATGGGGCGATGAAGGCAAGGGCAAAATCATCGACGTCCTCACCGGCAACGCCGATATCGTCGTCCGCAGCCAGGGCGGCAACAACGCCGGCCACACCGTCATCCACGGCGGAAAAAAATACGTCCTGCACCTCATTCCCTCCGGCATTTTGCGGCGGAGCAAAATCTGCGTCATCGGCAACGGCGTCGTGATCGATCCGATCGCGCTCGTCGGCGAAATCGAGGGCCTGCGCAAAGTCGGGGTCAAGATCGGGAAGAACCTGCTCATCAGCGATTGCGCGCATCTCGTCCTCCCCTATCACCGCGCGCTCGATGAACAGCGCGAGCTACGCAAGGGCCACGCCAAAATCGGCACGACCAAACGCGGCATCGGTCCCGCCTACGGCGACAAGGCCGCGCGCACCGGCCTGCGCATGGCCGACCTGATGCAGCCCGGGCTTTTCACGGAAAAACTCGCGGGCCAAGATGCGCGAGAACAACAGCATCCTCAAAGCGCTCGGCGCTCGCCCGATTTCCTTTGCCAAAGTGAACACCGACTTTCTTGCCGCGGGCGAGAAACTGCGGCCGTTTGTCGCCAACACCGTCGTCTATCTGCACAAGGCGTTGCAGCAGGGAAAGGAGATTCTTTTCGAAGGCGCGCAGGGAACCTTCCTCGACATCGACCACGGCACCTATCCCTACGTCACTTCCTCGAACACGACCGCCGGCGGCGCCTGCACCGGCTCCGGCGTGCCGCCGCATCGGATGGACCGCGTCGTCGGCGTGATGAAAGCCTACACCACGCGCGTCGGCGAAGGCGCGCTCCCGACGGAGGACGCGGCGATCGCCGACATGTTGCACGAGATGGGGCGCGAATTTGGCGCGACCACCGGCCGGGCGCGGCGCTGCGGCTGGTTCGACGCCGTCGCGACGCGTTACGCCACGATGATCAACGGCATCGACGAGCTCGCCATCACCAACCTCGACGGCCTCGATACGTGTCGATCCGATCAAGATCTGCGTCGCCTACCGGCTCGACGGCAAAATCCTCGACGTCCCGCCGAGCGACGCCGCGCAGTGGACACGATGCCAGCCGGTTTACCTCGAGATGCCGGGCTGGAAGCGATCGACCGAGAAGGCAAAAAAGTTCGCCGATTTGCCTAACGAGGCGAAAAACTACGTTCGTCGCCTCGCGGAACTGACCGGCGCCCGACTGACGATCGTCAGTGTCGGCCCGGCGCGCGGCCAGACGCTTTACCTGTAGGATCATGGCCGCTCCGAACAAAGCGATCCCGCGCCACATCGCCATCATCATGGATGGCAACGGCCGCTGGGCGAAAGAGCGCGGACTGCCCCGGATCAAGGGCCACGAAGAAGGCGCGGAGGCGGTGCGCGCCTGCGTCGAAGGCTGCGGCGAGCTCGGGGTCGAGTTCCTCACTCTCTATGCCTTCTCCGCCGAAAACTGGCAGCGCCCGAAGACCGAGGTCTTTGCGCTGATGCAGCTGCTCGAGCGGTTCCTGAAGGAAAAGACGCCGGAGCTGATCGAGAAAAACGTCCGGCTCCAGGCGATCGGCCGCCTGACGGAATTGCCGGAAGCCTGCCAGCAAGCAACTGCACAAATCGATCGAACAAACGGCGCAGAACAACGGCCTCACGCTCATCCTCGCGCTCAGCTACGGCGGCCGGCTCGAGATCATCGACGGCATCAAGAGCCTCCTGCGCGAGATCGAGCTCGGGCACATCGACCCCGCCATGATCGACGTCGAGATGTTCAGCAAGCATCTCTACACCCGCTACTATCCCGATCCCGATCTGCTCATCCGCACTTCCGGCGAGATGCGGATTTCCAATTTTCTCCTCTGGCAGCTCTCCTACACCGAGATGTATGTCACGCCGAAACTCTGGCCCGACTTCGGGAAGGAAGATCTCTTCGACGCGGTGAAGGAATTCGGTCGCCGCCAGCGCCGCTACGGCGGGGTGTAGCGCAGGCTCTTGGACATGCGGAAGCATGTCCCTCCGGAGGGACGCGCTTCCGCGCGTCCACGGCCTGGCGCACGGGGTAACTCTCGCCTTCGCCGACAAGCTGCATTAGACGCTGGTCTCTGCAGATCACTGGTTTGCAGTCGGCCGCGGAAAGTGATTCGCTGATCCACGGATGAAAACGAAAAAAGCCGCGCCATCCACCGCTAACATCCATGCGGTCGTCGGCTCCGA
The DNA here is from genome assembly GCA_963738045.1 of uncultured Verrucomicrobiae bacterium. Taxonomy (GTDB): domain Bacteria; phylum Verrucomicrobiota; class Verrucomicrobiia; order Chthoniobacterales; family UBA10450; genus Palsa-1392. The sequence goes on from CAVTUX010000001.1 coordinate 291,529, forward strand.
CGAAAGTGAGGTAAAGCGAGTCGCGACCGAACTCGCGGCGACGCTTGCCCCGCCGGTGGCAGGCGATTTTGGGGTCGAGATCATCGACGGTTGCGCGGACAACGCCGACCAGGCGGCAGCGCGGATTCGCTCGACGATTGAAGCGTTGCAGACCCTGCCCTTCTTCGGTGGTGGCAAACTTGTCTGGCTGAAGAACGCCAATTTTCTCGGCGACAGCAAGCTGGGTGCGTCGATCGCGGTGCAGGAAGCGCTCGAGGAATTGAGCGCCGCTTTGCAAAGCGATTTCGGCAGCGACGTGAAATTTCTCCTTAGTGCGCCGGAAGTGGACAAGCGCCGGTCATTTTACAAGGCGCTTGCGAAACGGGCCGAGCTTCAGGTCTTCGACAAGCTCGACGCGAGCCGCAGTGGCTGGGAGGAAGCGGCCACCGATCTCGTGCAGTCGTTAGGGCGAGAAAGACGATTGCACTTTGAGGAAGAGGCGCTCGATCTCTTCGTTCTCCTGACCGGCGGCGACACGCGCACGATCAACAACGAGCTCGAGAAGCTCGATCTTTTCCTCGGCGACAAGGAGCGGCGAGTGACATTGGAAAACGTCCGCACGCTCGTGCCGATATCGCGCGCCGGCGTCATCTTCGAGCTTGGCAACGCACTCGCGGCCCGCAATCTCGGGCACGCGCTCACTCTCGTCAGGCGATTGCTCGATCAGGGCGAATCGGCCATTGGCATTTTGCTTGTCGCGATCATCCCGACGGTCCGCAATCTACTTCTGGCCAAGGACCTGATGCAGCGTCACAGGCTGCCGCGGCCGCGCGCGCCCTACATCTTTATCTCAACCCTGAATCGTCTCCCGGTAGAAGCGACCGCGCACTTGCCGCGAAAGAAGGACGGCTCAATCAACGGCTACAGCCTGGGGATCGCGGCGATGCAGGCGCATCACTTCGAGACCGCGCAGCTGATCGCGGGCCTGGAAGCCTGCCTGAAGGCGAACCTGCAGATCGTCACGACTCAGCTCGACCATCAGCTGATCCTGAACCAGGTGGTGGTGAAACTGCTGGCTTCCGCCTAACAATGTAGACCGTGCGCGCTGCGCAACGCAACGCGCGGAACGCCTCTACGCAGCGTTGTCCGTCTGCTTGCGCGCCATCGGCCCGACCCACGGGATGTCCCAACGCACACCGCTGAAGGCTTTCACGATGGCGATGATCAAAACAACGAGGAAGCCGATTTGCACCAGGGCCGCCGCGAGCGCCCAAAGGCCCGCGAGCAGAAGTCCCACCCCGGGAATCGCCCGCAAGATGGCATGCATGATCGACGACAAAATATTAAACAAGAACCAGGCTGCGCCAAAGATGATGGACTGCATTGCGTAGAAGCGCACAAACCCGTCGCGCTTCTCCAAAATGTAAAAGATGATGCCCCCGATGAGCGGGAAACAGGCCAGCGCGGCCGCGACATTGGAAGGCAACCCGGTGGAGTTGGGCGACGGTGTCGCCCCGGGTTCGGGGATCGGCGGCGGAGAGGGCGGTTGGACAGGATCGACTGGATCAGGCATGTCTTAATTTACATGAACCCGCCGCGGGTGAGCAAGCTTTGCTTCACGAGCGATTTCTCTTACGAAAAACGGAGCCAGGGTGATACGGTGCGCTCGCCGGATATTTTGCCTGTGAGAAGCCGATCTTATCCTCGACCAGAATACCACGAACACGGGGAGCGACGCTGGGATCCGGCCAGCCACACGCCGTGAAGTCGATTGAAGTCCACGCCGGCCACCGTCGCTACGAGGTGCTGATTGGCTCCGGGCTCTTGGGAGAGATTGGCTCATTCGTTAGGCCACGCTCTGCCGGCTCCCGCTGCGCGGTAATTTCCGACGCGAATGTCGCACCAATTTTCGGTGACCAGGTCAGTGCGAGTCTGCGGCAGGCGGGTTTTGCCACAGAATTGCTCAGGATCGTCGGCGGAGAGCCGGCGAAGTCGATGGCGCAGGCGGGGCAGCTTTGCGAACGCATGAGCGGTGCCGGTCTCGATCGCACTTCCTTCGTCGTGTCGTTAGGCGGAGGCGTGGTGAGCGATTTGGCCGGGTTTGTTGCCGCAATATTTTTGCGTGGGATTCCGTACGTCTCGATCCCAACGACCCTCCTCGCGCAAGTCGATAGCTGCATCGGCGGCAAGACCGCAGTCAACGCCAGCGCTGGGAAAAACCTGATCGGCGCCTTTCATCATCCAGCACTGGTCGTGGCCGATACCGACACACTCCGGACGTTACCGGAACGGATCTGGAACGAAGGTTTCGCCGAGGCGATCAAGCACGGCATCATTCGGGATCCCGAACTTTTCAAAATAGTAGCGCAAGCTTCCAGTTGGCAGCCGGGCGATTACGAAAGCTGGAAGCCTGCTCTACCCTCATTGATCGAACGCAACATCCAGATCAAGGCGGAGATCGTCGCGGTCGACGAACGCGAACAGAATGACACGCGCTCGCTCTTGAATTTCGGTCACACGATCGGGCACGCGATCGAGTATGCTGCCGGCTATGGCAATATCCTGCACGGAGAAGCGATCAGCCTCGGGATCATGGCGGCGGCTCATGTTTCTGCTTGCCGGGTCGGCTTGTCGTCAGGCGAAGTAAAAAGAATCAGCGCGGCTTTGCAGGTGCATCATCTTCCGATCGCCTTGCCGGCAAATTTCCCGCGCGAGAGGATTTTCGAAGCGCTTCCGCGCGACAAGAAATTCGAAGGGGGCCGGATCCGTTTTGTGGTCGCGCACGAAATCGGTCGCGCCAGCATCTCGACCGAAGTGACAACGGAAGATCTGCGCGCCGCTGTCGCTGCATTGTAGCACGGCCCTTGGCAAGGTAGCGCCACCTTGCCTTTCGTTAGGCCGCAAGCGGCAAACTTGCGCTACCTCGTTTTCTTGAAATACGCGAGCAGCCCGTCGACCACGCTCTCGACATATTCGCGATAAATGCTCAGGCGCTGTTTCCCCGCCACGCGGCGTTCCCCTTCGTAGTCGCCCGCTTTCACCCGGGCAAAAACCTCTTCGCTGTTCATCACATACGGCTCGAGGCAAACGGTCGGGCAACGATAGAGACGCGTCGCCATCAGGTTGCGCGCGTAAACGTAGCCGCTCGCGCCGACCGGCGTCACATTCTCGGTTTTGTAATGATAGGGCGGCAGGCCGGTCTCCTTCCCCATCGTCCCGGCAATGGTCTCAGCCAGCTCGAGCTCCTCGGGAAAGGCGCGGCTCAGGAGTTTCTGCAACATTTCAAAGCGCTCATCGTCCAGTTGCAGTTCGTTAGGCAAATAAGCCCCGTTGACGAGCAGATGAAGATGATTTTTTTCCACCAGGGTCGGCCGATTCGGATCGCCCCACGGCTCGGCGTTGAAATGCAGGCAGAGCACGAGGTCCGGCTGCAGCTGAAAGTTCACCAGGCTGGCCCGGCGCCGAATTTCGCTGTTCCGGTAAAAGAGCAACTCTCGCTGCCACGCGACCGTTTTTTCCTTCTCCGGGTCGGCCGGGCCGTCGAAGTTCTCCCGGGGATCGCTGACCCCGGCCTGCTCCAGGACCCTGCGGGCGGTGCTCTCAAAATCCGACGGGCGATAAGGCGTGATCGGCTCCGCCTTCTCGCGCAGGAGAGCGACCTTCGCGCCTAACGACTCGAGGCGCGGCTTGAGCATCTGCGCCACGCGCAAGGTCATGTCGCCTTCCTGCACAGGAGCCGCGTCGCCGATCTTGAACCAGCGCTCCTCCATTTGCGCCCAAGTCCCGCCGATATGGCCGGGATCGAGCGCGATCCGGAATCCAGCCAGCGGCTTGCCCGGGGTCGGCGTCGACAGATTCCGAGGCTCGGTCCACCAATGCGTCAGCGGGAGGCGGTCGGCCGCGTTTTTGGCAAAGTCCAGAACGAAGTAATCCTGCGTCCCGCTTTTGGTCAGAATCCGCGCCTCCTCCGGCTCGATCTTGATCAACTCCGCGCCATGGCCCCGGGTGCAATAAACGTCGTCGAGCAGATGGACAAACTCGTCGTGCGTAATGGTTCCCTGGTATTTCTCCAGCGCGCTCCAGTCCGGCGCGCGTCCAAGCGTGCTCAGGTTCGAAGCCCGTTCGTGAGGCGATTCTTCGTCGATCGCGCGGGCGATAGTCGCACCCGCGAGGAGCAGGAGCGCGAGCCCGCGCACAACAAGAGGACGAAACATCAATTTGGGATTTTTGAGTTTAATACGATGATCGGCGCATGCTCACGCTTCTTTTCCTCGGCGACATTGTCGGCGAGCCGGGTCGCAGCGCGGTGATCGCGCGCCTGCCGGAATTGAAACGCGAATGGGCGCTCGATTTCATCATCGTGAATGGCGAGAACGTAGCCGCAGGGCGCGGCATCACGCCGAAGCTTGCGATCGACCTCCTGCGCGCCGGAGCTTCGGTCATCACGACTGGCGATCACATCTGGGACCGGAAGGAAATCATGCCTTTCATCGAGACAGAACCCCGCCTGTTGCGTCCGCTGAATTATCCGCTCGGCGCGCCGGGCGCGGGCACGATCGTGCTCGAGACACCGAAAGGAAAAGTGGGCGTGATCAGCGTGCAGGCGCGCACCTTCATGCAGCCGATCCTGGAGAATCCGTTCCCGATGCTCGACACCGCGGTGGCCACGATGCGCGCCGAGACGCCGGTCATCGTGGTCGATGCGCACGGGGAGACAACGAGCGAGAAAATCGCCCTCGGGCGGTATCTCGATGGTCGCGTTTCGGCCGTGCTCGGCACGCACACGCACGTGCAAACGGCCGACGAACAGATTTTCGAGCACGGCACGGCATTCATCTGCGATGCCGGAATGTGCGGCCCGGTCCGTTCGATTCTCGGGCGCGCAATCGAGCCGGTGCTCGGGCGTTTCATTTCCAATCTGCCCGCTTCCTTCCCTATTGCCGAGGGGGAAGCTCGGCTCCGGGGGGTCCTGCTGGAGATCGATGAAACGACTGGGCGCGCGCTCCGCATCAGGCGCGTCGACGAACCGGGCCCGGCAGCCGCTGGAACGCCTCCGGGTTAATTTTTCCGCCGGCCCACAAGTTCCACTTGCGGGAGGAAATTCTTGCGGCCAAAGTGCCGGCTCGCCCGTATTACTGAAGTACCCATTCGATATGAAAAATCTGCATCGTCACGCGGCGGCTGCCGCCTTGTTCTCACTGGTCCTCTCCCTGCCCGCCACGTCGCGGGCCGACGCCAAAGCAGATGCCTACAAATACGGCAAGGAAGGGATCGAAGCCGCCAAAAACAAGGAATGGGACAAGGCAATCGCTCTTTTTCAGAAAGCGCTGAAGGCCGACCCGAAAGAGGCCAACAATTACAATAATCTCGGCCTCGCCTACAGGGGCGCGGGCAAGTTGGATGAGGCAATCAAAGCCTTTAGCGACGGAATCGAAGCGGAGCCCAACGATGCCGCGGGCTACGTGAATCGGGGCGTGGTTTACACTACACAGAAGAAATACGACAAGGCGATTGAGGATCTCGACCGGGCGATCAAGGAGAAACCCGACAGCATCGCCGCGCATCGCTTCCGCGCTTTTGCCTACCTTCAGACGCAGGACTACGCGAAGGCGATCGAGGATTACAACATCGTTATCAAAGCGAAGGCGGACGATGATCCAATCCTCGACCGACGCGCCTTCGCCTATTGGAACTTGAAGGAATACGACAAGGCGATTGCGGACTTCAGTCAGATCATCAAAGACAAGCCAAATGACAAGGAAGCCTACCTTGATCGGAGCTACGTCTATGAGATGAAAAAGGATTATGCCAAGGGAATCGCGGATTGCGACAAGGTCTTGAGCCTTGATCCGAATAACGCGGACGCGGAGAACCGCAAAGCCCGCCTCGAGTACGAGCTGAAAAAGGCGAACGCCACACCGACGCCGACTCCCCGGCCCCGCCGCTACCTGCCGCCAGACGAGACTCCGGTTCCGCGGCATAAGAAACCGTAAGGCGGCATCGCGTCACCAAACTTGCGGTTTGTTGACGCTCCGACCAGCGAGGCGTGACCCTTCGCGCCGCTTACTTCAGCGCCTTTTCCACGTCGGACGGATCATCGAGCATGATCCAATCGATGACCGAGAGTGGCAGGCTGCCGTGGCTGATCAAATCGTCGTGAAATTCTCCGAGCCGGAAGTTCGCTCCCATCTTGTCGCGATAACGGCCTAACAATTGCATGATCTGCCATTTCCCAATGATGTAGCTGATCTTCTGCGTCGGATTCGAGGCTGCGCCAGCCGCTTCGCCCTCCGCTGCTTCCCGATCGAGGCCGCCGGCTTCCATGAAATATTTCACCGCCTGCTCGAAGGTCCATTTGCCGGTGTGCAGATTCACATCCACACCAATTCGCGCCGAGCGATAGCGCGCCAACCGCAGGACCTGGCCCTGCGACGCCGAATCAAGCGGGTAAAGACCCTCACGCATCAGCATTTCCTCCCCGTAAAGGGCCCAGCCTTCGATGAAGACGTTGTTGCCATGCTGGCGGCGAATTTCATCCGGCAAATGATTCGCGATCGAGAGCTGAAGAAAATGTCCGGGAATTCCTTCGTGCCCGAGGATCGGCCGCGGATCTTCGATCGCTGCCCGAATGTAGAAGTTTTTCGAGTCCGGGCTGTAGGTCGGGAATGAAATAGAATCCGGTCGGATCCTTGTCGTAAACCCCCGGCGGATTCATGAACCCGCCCGGGCTGGTCGGCTTGAACGCTTCAGGCAGTTGCCGGATCTCGAATTTCCCCAGGTAGGCTGGCAGCGTCACCAGCCGGCGATCTTTCAGGAACTGAATCATCTCCGCCTCGCGGCTCTCGTAGGCCTTCAGAAACGCCGCCTGATCTTTCGGGATATTTTTGCTTCGCTTCGGATCGGGATCGGCCAGTGACGGGTCCGGCAGCCACGCCTCGTAGGCCCGATACTGCGCCAGCTCCACCCGACCAATCATTTCCACCTCCGCGGCATCGAGCGGAAGAAGCAGAATGCGCTTGAGGTAAAAGTTGTAATTCTTCTCGCCCATCGGCGTGAAGGCCACCATCCGGGGCAGATTCTTCTCGAGGTGGTCCGCGAAATCGTGGATCGCGGTCAGCGCGGCGTCGCGCGCCTTCGTCAGGTCTTCGCGTTCGTTAGGCGGAAGATCTTTCGCCAGCGTCATCAGGCTCTCGTTGAAGAGCGGGTCGATCGCGCGCGCCGAAGCGATCGCGAGCTGGGCGAAAAGCTTGACTGGCTGTCGCAGATTCTTTTCCCCCTGCGCGAGCATCGCCGGCATCGCGCGCAGCCGGGCGGTCGCAGCCCGGGCGCGATTTTCCGGAGTGTCGTAGTCCTTCTTCAGGAGGGAAAAAATCCCGTTGCTGCATTCGCTGACGTAGGTCTGCGGATCGCGCGCGGTGGAATGCCAGACGCGATCGTCGAAGGCGAAACTCTCGAGCTGCGAGCGAAAGAGAATCCAGTCAATCTTCTCGTCCTTCGGCCAGGTAGCGGTTTGCATCGCGTTCACTTTGGCGAGCAGCGCCCGAATATGCTCCGCGCGTTCCGCGATGTTGGCCGGCGAATAATCCGTCAGCCGATCATCCCATGTGTGGAGTCCGGCGTCGCTGCTCCGCACCGGGAATTGCTGGTTGCGCCAATCGTAGAACTCATTGGCCAGCTTGTGCAGCGCGGCCGGGCCGGCTGTCTTTGCCGAGGCAAGATTCGGGGTCGCATTTGTAATCAGCGCCTTGTTCGAGACATCGGGCGTGCGTTGCGGCGTGACCTGAGCCATGGGCGATTCCATACCGGCAAAGAGTAAAGCGAAGGAGACAATGAGATTCGTTTTCTTCACAGCGCGGATCGTACTCGTCTCTGCTGTCGTCGGGAAGCGGAAAGGAGAACGGCTTCCTCCGGGCTCCGACGATCGACACGGTCGACGAAGCCGGCGAGCGCATCCTGAGACGCCATCTGAAATCGTTTCGTGATCGACATGGCGTCGCCGGGATAGCAAACGATATTGGTCACTCGAACTCACGGAGCCGACTCGACCAAAAATGAATTGGGATGCGATCAATGCGATTTCGCAATTTGTTAGTTCGATCGCCGTCGTCTTGTCGGTGCTTTATCTCGCCAAGGAGGTGCACCGCAGCACGCGCGTTGCGAAGGTGGCCGCCCAGGATGCCGCCGCCTCGGCTGTCCGGGATGTGACCAACACCTTCATGGAAAGCGCGGATATGTCGCGCATTTGGGGAGCAGGTCTGGAAGACATCAAAACGTTGTCACGGGAGGAGCAGGCCCGTTTCTTTCACGCCACCCATCAATTCCTCAAGGCCCTCGAGACCATTCATTTTCACCACGTCAACGGGCTGATGGACGAGCAACTCTGGCGCGGCTGGCAGGAACTGCTTCGGCATTACATCTCCGCGCCTGGCATCGCTCGGTATTGGGAGATACGCAGCGAGCTTTTCTCGACGCGCTTTCGCGAATTCATCAGCCAGCTCGAACCTGTTCGGGATCGTCGAACCGTCGGCATGCTGCTGGAACAGCAAGATCCTTTGTAGGGCAGGCGTGTCGCCTGCCGTCTCTGGGCAGGGGCGGGCCGTTACAATCCTCAAATGGAAACCGGCGATAGGCGCCACCTATACCAGCCAGAAGGTACTGAGTATTTCAAAGCGAACGTCCCCTACTCGTTAGTAAGGCATGCAAACACTAACCTTAGGCAGCCATGGGAGAAATGGTCAGCTGCGCGATTCGAAAACTTCGATGCGTCTGCGCCTGTCGCGCTTCCTCAGCGAACGCTACGCGCAGCGCGAGCGGCCCGGTGTTGCCGTCGAATTCCTTCTTTTCGCACTGATCGTCTTCACGGCCATCTGGCCGATGTTCACGCTGGTACACGCCCTCGGCCTGAGCCGGTAACACGAGCCAACTTTCGCCTGACGGCGGACTTGATCTCTCAGGAACGCAGGAAAACAGGAAAATGTACCAATTGAAAAGATCCGGCGGAGCCGGCCAGAGAATGGAGTGCCGCGAAACCTTTGCGGTTCGAGAGCCATCTTAACCTGACGAGGGAGGGTCGAAGGCGGCGCGAGCGCTTCACTCACCCTCATGGTTAAGCTCGCTCCACTGCCTCCCTTCCATCCAGGTTGTTTCCTGCTTTCCTGCGTTCCTGAGAGATATTCCCGGTTAAGAAGGCTGCCGTGGCTTCCTCGCGGAACGCCGCGGCAGCTTTGCTCTCGAACCGCAAAGGATTGCGCAGCAAAGTCAGCTCGCGCACCGGTACCGGGCGGGCAAAAGGGACGGCCGCGCATCCCCGGGTAAATCCCGCCCCCACCATCATCTGTGGGATCACCGTCACCCCCAGTCCCGCGGCCACCATGCTCGCGATGGTGACGAGCTGAGCGCCCTGCAACACCACCTCCGGGTTCAACCTGTTGGCCGCCAGCAACTGCCGAACCTTTTTCGAGAGCGAATGCACCTCGTGCAGGAGGAGAAACTTCTCCGTCGCCAGATCGCTCCACTTGATGCTCTTCTTGCGCGCCAGCCGATGCCTCTGCGGGAGCAGCATGAGCAGCGGCTCCTCGCCCAGTGAATGATGCTCGAGCGTGGGCGGTTCGTCGCCCGACGACGCCAGCACCACGTCCAGGGTCCCGTCCTCCAGACGCTGCGCCAGCTTGTCGGTCGTATCCTCGAACAACTCGAAGGTGACTTTCGGATAGCGCTGCTGAAACTGCCGAATGAGCCGCGGCAGCACGTAGAGCGCGATCGATGGGATCGCGCCAACCGCCAGCTTTCCGGCCACCTCCTGCTCGAGCGCGGCTACCGCACGGCGGGCATCGGCTATCGCGGTGAGGACTTGCCGGGCGTAGACGAGCAGAGACTGGCCGGCGTCGGTCAGAACGACCGCGCGCGGCAGGCGATCGAACAACTGCTGGTTCAGCTCCGCTTCCAGCTTCTGGATTTGCTGACTCAGCGACGGCTGGGAGACATGCTCGCGTTCCGCCGCATGGGAGAAGCTTCCCTCTTCCGCGACCGCAACAAAGTAGCGAAGCTGATGAATCTCCATCGAGCGACACTCCGCTGCGCAGGGCGGTTTGTCGAAGCGCTTGGGCATCTGGACCCTGCAACCGCTCTACCGCCGCCGCCTCCGCGGCCGGTTCAGGCGCCAAATGGGCCGTTCATCAAGCAAGCGCTGGCGGGCAAGGGGCTCGCAAAAAAGGCGCGGCACCGCGGGAAATCAAAGCCGCGCGATGACGCTTTCGATTCTCTGTCCTGTCCTTCTCTACGCTTTATCGTAGACGGCCTTGGAGTGGAACTTCTTCCCGTTCGCGTCCGTGCCATTGACCGTGACGGTGCGTGATTTGCCATCCTTCGCGACCGTGATTTTTCCGCTCCAGACGACCTTGCCATTCTTCATCGTGGTGATGTCATTGGTGTGGTCGTTTACCACGGTGTAGGCGGCGGAGTCCCAGGACATATTTCCCTTCGACGGGTAGGCTTTTCCATCCCATTTGCCGATCCAAACGCCGTGCGTCGGATTCCCATCCTTGTCCACGCCATCCACCGTAACCTTGATCTTGTCCCCCTGCTCTACGTAAGCCACCGTCGTGTTCTTGCCCATTCCTGGAGCGAGCTTCGACTTCGCTTCGTTGAGCTTCCAGATGCCCATCTGAGGGCTGGTCCCAAAACAGACTGCTGTCGCCATGACCGAAAGTGCCGTAGCCACTGCTGCAATTTGAGTTTTCATCGTGGGGTGGATTGCGGCAGAAATGCCGGTCAGCGTCAACACAAATTCGGCGCTTTGGCCCAACGAAAAATGTCAGATGTAGCGACGCGATCCCCGTTGCTTCCTATATTGATCCGGTCGTGAAAAATATTATCAGCGCTTGCTGGGGCATTTTTATCGTTGTCTGGCTGCTGGCTGCGATCGTCACCAAGCGCACCGTCTACCGCGAGAGCAGAGCGCAACGTTATGGCTACACGATCCCGATCCTGATCGGCTGCTATCTCCTCTTTCGCGGCTATCGTCTCCCTTACCCGTTCAACGTCCAGATCATTCCCCACACCGGCGCTCTGCTTGTTGCGACCTCGATCTTATGCGTCTGCGGAGTTGGCTTCTGTTTCTGGGCCCGCGCTGTTCTCGGACGCAACTGGAGCGGTACCGTCACCCTGAAAGAAAATCACGAATTGATCGTGCGCGGTCCGTACCGGCTGGTCCGCCATCCGATCTATACCGGCTTGCTTGCCATGGTCGTCGCAACGGCAATTCAACTGGGGCACCTCGGGGGAATCATCGGACTCATCCTCATCTTCGTCAGCTTCTGGATCAAATCGAGCCACGAAGAAGAAGTGATGCGCAACCAATTCCCCGATCAATACCCCGCCTATCGAGAGCGAGTGAAGCGAATCATCCCGTTCATCCTTTAGTTCCGAGCGCATGCGCGCTGTCCAAATTCGGTGCCGAGGTGCAATTGGGAGCAACTCGAAGGATTTCCATCATACGTCCAATTTTCGGTAAGGATTTTGGATGGACAGACTAGTCGCTGTGTGCTCGACAGTTGCGCGTAGAGTGGGTCATAACGGTGTGTCATGTTGCTCTACAAATATCTTCACAGCCATGGATTGAAATTTCTATCGAATCTCAAACTAAAGCTGACCTCGCCTGCTGACGTGGACGATCCTTTCGAGATGAGACCCTCGGCCCCGGATCGGCGACAGTGACAATCGAGATGGCAGACCGATTGCTTTCTGACAAAGAGCGGTTCAGGTATTTCGCGGCTCGTCAGCCCCAACCCCGAGGAGTCAATGTCACAGGGTAACGGCAATCCAAACAAACTTCGCGACTGGTTGAGAACATTGCCAGATGGCCTTCAGGCATATTGTCTGCGAGCCGTCGAAAACGTTTCCAAGGATTACCGGATGCTCTGCTTCTCAAAATCATGCGACAATATCCTGATGTGGTCCGATTATGGGGCCGGCGATCAAAGGCATGGCCATCGGCTGTGATAGCGAAGGTTCGAACCGCGCCCTCGTCGCAAACGAACTTAAGCGGGGCAAGCCCACTCTGACCCCACTCTGACCCCACACTGACCCTCACTCTGACCCCAATTTTTCAATTCGTCGAGAAAGCTTACACAATTCGTAACAAATGAAATTGTCGTAAATTCACTTGAGCAAGATAACATTCTGTTTATTAGCAGTTTGAATCTGACGATCCGCCCTTGGCATTAATGTTGCTGTTAACTATGAACATTTGTTACAAGGAGCCAATAGAATGAAAAAACATACTATCACGGCGATTATTATCGCCCTTTGCGGTGCAACCTCGGCTTATGCCACCATGTATGCCGACGCGGACTTCTTCGGTGGGACCAACTCCGATGGCAATCCGAATGGAGTTCTCATTAGTGCAGGGGGGCATCCCTTTATGACTTCGTCCTTCAATTTCGTCACCGATGATGGAACGCCGAGCTTTACGATCGGATTGCCCTATGATCCAAACCAACAGGGGACGTATTCGTCCGCGCTCGGCTACCCTGTTGGTACGACCATTGACCCGACGAGCCTATTCTTCACGTTCTTCCTCCGCGATCCGAACGGCGGTTCCGAAGGTGAAAAAATCAATCTGGGTCCGTTAGATTTGATCTACTACAACGGCTCGTTCACCGGCAGCGCAGTTCTCGATTTTGGCGGCAATCTCGCCGTGATTGGCGACATCGAGACGGACGGGATTGTGAATTACAGAGTCAGAGCTTTTGGTGGCGACTTTGTTTTTGACGCCGCCTTTGCGCATTTTGATACCGTACCTGATGGCGGCTCGACCGTCGCTCTTCTGGGGTTGACCCTCGCCGGGATTGGATTTCTCCGCAGGAAACTGGCGAGCTAGGGAACATCAAATTTTTGGCAGACCGCGGGCAGACAATCTGTCCGCGGTCTTTTTTTCCGTCGACTCCCAGAAGGAGAAACTAAAGCCGCGAAGTGGCAATTGCGGGCATAGCCGTTAGTGGTTTGGGACGAGCTCCATCCGCCGCTCTTCAGTCATGGTCACGACCGACGACACCAAGCATTAGCGGAGAGGTCGATTTTCGTGCTGCCTCGATAGTCGGATGGATGCGAAAGCTCCAGCCACTTTGCGTGCGCCCGCCAGTCGCGGTCTCCCGCCGCTTTTATCGCTTGCAGGGCTTTTAGCCTTGCTCGTTCCCGCGCCTCGCTCATTCGTGGTTCCAACGCAGGACGCTTTTCGCGCCACTCCGCGAGCGCCTGGTCAGGATAGGTGTCAGTCCTAGTGTCAGGCATCAAATCTTGACAAGAACGGCGTTCGCCGCGGTATTGGGGCAAGAGCGTTTTGGCCTCGCTCGAGACCTGCCAGGTAACGAGCGATGCGGACCGGCGCGGGCGAGCGCCGCGGGCTGACCGACCCAGAACCGACTCCGATCCACCCTCCTCCAGTTTCTACGTTGATGGCCGCCTCCGCGTCTGTAATTGTCGGATTCTTGTCCTCCAAGACATTCATATTTTGCGTGTGAGCCGCGCCGCAGATGGCTAAGGTCGGGCCCATGCATCAATTATGCACTCTGAGTATTCTTCTGCTTGTCTCGGCGAGCGTCACCAGGCTCTTCTCGCAAACGCCAGCCACCCCTTCTCCATCGCCGGCGCCGGCTACGTTGCGCTCGGTTCTGTTGTCAGAGCTTCATAGCACCCATGACAAAGCGGAGTGGTTCACTCCGATGAATACCGCCGTCGCCGGGCTGACGGCCGAGCAGGCGAAGTGGGTGCCGCAAAACGCCCGGGGCAAGCTCGACCCCAAGGCCAATCACTCGGTCGGCATGTTGGCCTATCATCTCGTCTTTTGGAAGGAGAATACGCTGGCGCGTTTGCATGGAGAAAAGCCCGCCAATCCCAGCAACAACGACGAGGCATTTAATGACTTCGATGCGGCCCATTGGAACGACATCGTGCAGCGGCTCGATCGCGTCATGAAGAACCTGGAAGCCGAGGTTGAGAGAATGCCGGAGGAAAAGCTGGCCGAGGTGGCGCCGACCATTTCCCACATCAGCACACATAACGCCTATCACACCGGGCAGATCCTCTACGTGCGCAAGCTGCAGGGCTCCTGGAATCCGGCCAACGGCGTAAAGTAAACGGAATTAGTCGGACTCGCCGTTGATGCAGATCCGCCATGGGCCAATCAAACGCGACCGGGATCCTTCACGCCATCATCTGGAGCAGTAGCACTCCGCCCCAGCTCGCTCCCTCGAATATGGTTCATTTCCTGGAATCGGAGCTTGCCAGCCATACCCCCTTTTCGCTAAAACAACATCATCGCAAACCCTAGATACTTTTCACACAGCGTCGCGATGCAACCAACCACTGGCCGACGCAGGCCCAAGTCCTACTGGCTCCAACCATTCATCCCGCCGACACCCGCGCTTTCGCTCGCGGTGGCTGATCTTGTTCGCGTTCGCCTGCAATTACGCTCTCTTTATGGACATCCTTCCGCTCCCTACAGCTGACAATCCTGATGGCCTTGATCCGTTGGTCCTTAACAAACTCAAGACGATGCCGTCGCTCAATGTTCTATGGATGCTCGGCAGAACGGGTTGGCTGGATACCATATCAAGCGTCCTTTCAGAGATGTTTGATGCCGCTCAGTTCCCGCCTCAGGATCGTGAGACGATGATTCTGCGCATCGCAGCACATAAACATGTTGACTACCCAATTCCGCAACATCGGTTATTTGCAAAGAACGTTGGGATGCAAACCGAAACGATCGAAGCGATTATCCGACGTGACTTCGGGATTCTCGACAGCTGGACCGTTGAACTCTGTCAGATTTGTGAAGAAATCACTGACAATGTCACGTTGAGTCGTGCGTCGCTTGATAGACTCGTCAACCACTATGGCAAGAATGGGGCTGCAAAGGCGATCTGGTTGATGGGTTGGTTCAACATGCTGATTCGCTTCGTTGGATCCACTCAGCTTCCAATAGAAGAGAAGTTTGACATGAGTGCTTTGTCGACGACTGGGCCAGTTTAGCCTCTACATACAGCCGAACTAAGCTCCCGCATCGGCACCGCGGTGGGGAGAAGGGACTGCGACGCATCCGCGGATTCCAGGGGGGTCGGAATGGGAGGGAATGGGTGGAATGGGAGTCAGGGTGCAAATCTTGACTAGAACAGGTGCTCGCCTACGCTGGTCCGATCGCTTACTTCACGCCATTGGCCGAGTTCCACGATCCCTGGAGCTTGCGCACATAGAGGATTTGCCCGGTGTGATAGGCGTTGTGGGTGCAGATGTGGGAAACGGTTGACGCCGCGGTGACCAGCTTTTCCTCCGGCATCTTTTCCACCTCGGCTTCCAGGTCTTTCATCACACGATCGAGACGCTGCACGAGGTCGTCCCAATGGGCGGCGTCGAAGTCATTAAAGGTCGCGTCGTTGTTGCTGGGATCGGCGGGCTTTTCGCCCCGCAGGCGGGCGAGCACGTTCTCGTTCCAAAAGACGAGATGATGGGCGAGCATGCCGACGGAGTGATTGGCGTTGGGATCGAGCTTGCCCTGGGCGTTGTGCGGGATCCACTTCGCCTGCTCGGCGGTGAGGCCGGCGACTGCGGTATTCATCGGGGTGAACCACTCCGCTTTGTCGTGAGTGGTATGCAGCTCGGATATGAGGAGCGAGCGCATTGTGGCGGGTGCCGGCGTGGCTGAAGGCGAAGGCGAGGCCGGCGTTTCGGCATGTGCCGTGGTGAGGCTCGCCGAGACGAGAAGGATGCTGAGAAATGAAAGTCGACGCATGGGCCGGACCGTAGCTCTCCAAAACGCGGCCGCCACTCAAAATGCGAATTCCGAGCGGACAAGAATCCGACGATTTCGGAGATCGGAAATCAGGAGCCAGAGATCCGCCGGGAGCTGAAGCGCTGGGACTCGAGCGGACAGATTTACGGTTGCACCCTCGGCTCATTCTGCAAACCCTCTGACATTTTACAGCGGGAAAAGATCTGTTCTTTCGTCGCGCTCTTGCCCTAAATGGGGGGTGCGCTTCCGCGCTTCCTGGACTCGCCGCGGCGGGTAAACTGGGCGAGCGGCCGGGCGAGTCCGAAAGCTGAGAATCTGAAATTGGAAATGCTGAAATGAAGGAGCGGAACCTGTTGGCGGGCTTAGGATCGATCTTCGTCGGGCCGGACGGTCTGCGCGCGGGTTGGCGCTTTCTCCTTTTTGTGCTCGGGATTGAGCTGGCCGAGTTCGCCCTGCGCGAGCCGCTCATCTCCCTCATCGGCCACCGCTTGGGGATTCGTCTCGATGAGCTCTCGGCGCCGAGCCTTTTCCTCGAGGAACTGGTCGGTCTTCTGATCGTGCTGCTCGTGACCGGGATCGCCGCGTTCCTCGAGCACCGGCGGGTGGATGATTACGGGTTGCCGGCCTCGCGGGCTTTTGGCCGGTTGTTTTGGAAAGGGATGCTGGCCGGTCTGCTTGTAGTGATCTTCGTGGCCGGCGGCATGATCGCGACCGGAGCCATGCAGGTGCATGGGTTGGCCCTCAACGGGAGCGCGCTGCCCTGGTTCGCCCTCCTCTGGCTGGGAGCGAATCTGCTCGTGGGCTTGAATGAGGAATATCTCTTTCGCGGTTACGCCCTGCGAGTGCTCTGGCGCGGGGCCGGGTTCTGGCCGGCGGCAATCATCACGACCGCGATCTTTGCCGGATTGCACATGAGCAAGCCGCATGAGAACGCGATGGATATCGGGATGATCTTTATCCTCGGTCTGGCGATTTGCCTGAGTGTGCAGCGCACGGGCACGCTGTGGTGGGCGGTGGGGTGGCATGCCGCCTTTGATTTCGGACAATTCTTCCTCATCGGCACCCATAACGGCGGACAGGAACCAGTCGGGCATCTCCTGGCGGTGACGTTCAACGGGCCGGCCCTGCTCAATGGCGGCGAACTGGGGACCGAAGCGAGCGTTTTCATGGTGCCGGCGGCGATCGCGACCTTCATCTATGTCGTTTGGTTCCGGCGCGGGGAGAACGGTGAGAGCGAAGCCGCTGTGGTGAGAGGGCGCAGAGGGGGCGATCCGTGAATTCTGAATCTCGGCAGTCGGATTGCTGCGAAAAGGCGGGATGCGCTACCCTTACTGGAGAGCCGGTCTCCCCGATGGTCACCACTTATCTCGAGATGCTGTCGCCGGAGCATCTGCTTCCGAAGCGATGTGCGGATGGACGTTTGCAAATCCGCGAGAGGGCGGAGGGCGATTGGCGGTTCAACCGGGATCTCTATTTTGCCGTCGGGGCGGATTGGGCGTGGACGGATAAGCGAGGTTGGACCCATGAGCAGTGGCAGGAATATGGGCTTGCCACAGAGTTACAGACTTTTGGCGGCTATTGCGGCGAAGCGCTGGCCGGTTACTACGAGCTGGGGCGTGATGGCGATGGCGGGATCGAGATCGCTTACTTTGGTTTGTTACCGGCGTTTGTCGGGAAGGAATTGGGCGGCGCATTATTGACCGACGCGATCGAGCAAGCCTGGCGAACGACACCCGCGGTCAATCGCGTCTGGGTTCACACCTGCACGTGCGATCATCCGCACGCTCTCGCCAATTACCAGGCCAGGGGCATGGTAATTTGCCGGGTCGAAGAGGAACCGGAGTAGAGGACAGAGGCCGTCGTTCCTATTGAATGAACCGGATGGTCATCGGGTAGCGATAGAATTTCCCGTCGCTCGCCTCGATGGCGGCGATGATGACGAAGACGGCGTTCAGGACCCAGAGGATGGCGAGGAAGACGAAGCCAATCAGAATGAGGCAGAAGACGACGGCGACGATGTTGTAGATGAGCATCGAAATTTGGAAGTTGAGCGCTTCCTTGCCGTGGGCGTCGATCTCGGGCGCGTCGCCCCGCTTGACCAGCCAGACGATCAGCGGCCCGATCAGGTGACCGGGAAAATGCAGAAAAACGCCGAGCAAGGCGCTGGCGTGGCAGAGCGCGGCCCAAGTGCGGACGTTGGTGAGGGCGGGAACGGCGGGAAGCGGTGGCGGTGTCGGATAGGTCGTTTCCATGGTGTCTAATCAATGGATGCAGCCGGGCGGCGTTTTGGATTCAAGAAAACAGGGTTGCCCCAGGGAAAACAGCTTCCAGATCTGATCGGGAATGACGGGGCCGGCAGGCTCGCCGTTAAGGATTCTCACGCACGAGCTGCTCTGCGGTGGTGAACTTCGGCTCAATGTCGACCGGGACACCGCCCATTTTCCCGAGCGCTCGTTCCACTTCCGGCCTGATCGACCCCGGTTGAGGCAGGAGGGCTTTGGCCTTCTCGTAATTGCCTTCCGCCTGCAGGGTCATGATCTCGTGCGTCAGGCCCTCGACGGCGCCTTTGATCTTGTCCATGTTGACCGCAAAGGTGCCATCCGGCTTGGCGACGAAGGCGCCGTGGTCGAAAAGATAGTTGAACTGCACCACCATCCCGCGTCCGTGCGCTTCGCTCGTGCCGAAACGAATGGTCCGGAAGCTGGAAGCGAGATAGGTCGTGTAGAGCGGACGCTCGAGCGATTTCGGCAGCACGCCCTTGTCGATCATGTATTGGATGGCGAAGAGGGCGGAGATGTCGGCCTTCGCTTCCTCGAGCGCGCTGTAGGTTTCTTTCAGTTCTTCGCGCACGGTCGATTTGCGGCCGTTGACCGTCACGTCGTGCGGGCCAAGGCCGTGCATCAGTTCGTGCACCACGGTGTGGGTGAAGAAGGCGTCGAAGGACAAATACTTTTGATCGTCAGGCGAAAGGACGATCTTCGCGATCGGGACGAGCGTCTTGGCGAACTTCGCCTCCTGCACATTCCTCAACATGACGCGCTTGGAGCCTTTTTCGCGCGTAACCCGTTCGTCGTTAGGCAAGTTGAAGGCGGCGGTCTGGACGCCGTGGTTGGCGTCGCCGGCGCAGAAGATTTCGTTCACGACCACAATCGGAGAAAGCGCTCCGAGCTTCGGGTTGCGATATTTCGGATCGATCGGGAGATGGTTCTCGATGTCCTGTAGCTGGCCGGAAAATTTCTGCAGCTTCGCGCTTTCCGCTTCGTCCTGAACGGTGATAAACGACTCGAAAGCCGCCTTGTAATTGAACCACTCGTCTTCGTAGACCTCGTAGGGTCCGATGGTCGGCTCGATCGCGCCCTTCAATTCCATCCAGGCGACATCGCTCTGGTAATAGTCGTTGCTCAGGAACGCTTCGGCCCGGGTGGTGAGAAAGCGCTTGAGGGTCGGCTCGCTCGCGGCCTTGGCCGCTTCGCGCAAGAGCGCGGCGGCGCGGGTCAGCTCGCCTTCGTATTCGATGTTGTAGGGGACGAGCGTAAGCTTTTTGTCCGCTTTGCGACGGACCACGGTGAAGAAGCCTTTGGCCCGCGCTTGTTCGGCGGCGGGCAGGGATTTGATCCACCCTTCGATCTCGGCCTTGGTCGCGTCGAGCGGGTAAAAGCCGGCGCCTTCCGGCTTTTGCGGCGCGCCGAGGACAAAGGGCGCGTTGTGATCGAGCCTCGACCAAGGGCCTTTGTTGAGGATGAAATAATGAAGACGCGCCCGGCCTTCGGCACTCGTCTCGCCCGCGAGATCGAGGAGCATCGAGGGATTTCCCGCCCACGCCTGGCGGAGGAAGATGCCGTCGATGATTTGCGAGGCCTCGACCAGTCTGGCCAGCACTTTGCGATCGTTAGGCGAAAGTTTCGTGACGTCCGCGGTGATCTCGGTCGGCGCGAAGCGGGCTGTCATCTGCTCGAGCTTTGCCAGGTCGGGCTGGCTGGAGTTCTGCGCTGGAGCCATGGCCGTGGTCGCCGCGAGAACGGCGATGGTGAGCGGAAGTGTCTTCATCGGTGTGGCGATTTCTATCCACGCAAAAGGCCGGACGCGCGAGGGAAAACTCCAGGGAGCGCACGCGACCCGCGTGCCGGCCATGGCGACCCGCCATCGCGAACTCTTTCTTCGGGCAAGGCGTTTTGAATCAAACCTGTTTCGGCGAGTCACCGCAAGCAGCGCCGTAGCTCGGGCCGGGCCCTCAAACCAGCACGCGAGTCGCGTGCGCTCCCCGGATTTGCTGCAACCCATTAGATGATGCCCGATGGCGCCTTGGCTTTCACGCGGTCAAGCATCCGCACCGGGGAAATTTTGACCACGTTGTCGGGATCGTAATCGATCAGCTTGAGCCAGTCTTCGGTGATGTCGGTTGCAGGCAGGATCTCATTTTCCAGATACTCGGCGTTGAATGCGACCTGCAAATCCACCTCGCTGATGCCTTCTTCCCGTTCGGGGTCGCCGCTCCCGGCTAAAGCGCTCGCAATCTCGCGCTTGATCGCCATGCCTTTCGCGCGCTCGACAACCGAGGCGATGATCGCGCCGCTGATCACGTCGCTGCGATAAAGCGCTTCCTTGCGACCGCTCCGCAACGTCACTTCGAGAAGGCGATTCTCTTCCCGCTTCGCAAACTGCGTTTCGAGCAACCGTCCGATGAGCGCGTCGATTGCGGCCGCTTTCGATTCCGCGCCTTCGAGCAACGCAGCGTCGTAGGGCAGGTCGTCCGTCAAATAGATGCGATAAATTTCGCGCGCGCCCTCTTTGTTCGGCCGGCTCACCTTGATTTTGCGGTCGATCCGGCCGGGGCGCAGGATCGCGGGATCGATCAGGTCGGCGCGATTCGAGGCGAGGATAATCACAACCTCGTTGAGCGAATCGATCCCATCCATCTCGGTGCAAAACATCGGGACGAGGGTGGAGAGAATGCTCGAGTAACGCGAGGCGCGGCGGGTGCCGAGAATGCTTTCGGCTTCGTCGATAAAGAGAAACGGCATGTAACCTTCGCGGCGTTTCTCGCGCGCGGTGGCGAAAATTTCGCGCACCATCCGCTCCGATTCGCCGACCCACATGTTGAGGATCTCGGGGCCTTTGATGTGCATGAAATATTCGCGCATGTCGGCGCCCGATTTGCCGCGCAGTTGTTTCGTCAGGTTATAGGCCGTCGCCTTGCCGATGAGCGTCTTGCCGCAGCCGGGCGGCCCGTAAAGCAGGAAGCCCTTCGGCGTGGCGTGCTGGAATTTCTGGAACAACTCCTCGTGCAAAAGCGGCAGCTCGATCGCATCGCGGATCGCCTCCAGCGCCTGCTGCTGGCCGCCGACTTTTTCCCAGGGCAGCTCGGGCACTTCGTCAAGGTAATGGTCGCGCGACTGCGGACTGGCGAGCAGCTCGAGCGCGACGCGATAATTGGCATCGACCCGCACGTCGTCGCCCGCCTTCAAAAGCGTCTTCGTGAGCTGCGCCGAACGCTGCAGGACTAACGACTGCGTGCCATGCTCCGCGCCGACGCGCAGCCGCTCATCCGCCAGCACCTCCGCGACTTTGGTCACGGGGCCGGCATTTTCAAAACCGAGATCGCCCACGATGACGTAGGCTTCGTTGACCAGAACCCGCGTTCCCTTCTGCAGTTTCGCCAGGCTGATGCGCGGGTCGACGTTGCAATAATAATCCGCGCCGCCGACCACGATCTGCGCCGTGTCGCGGGCCGGGCTGCCGAGAAAAGTGCCGATGCGATTCGCCGGCGAGGTCACTTTTTTGATCACCTGCTCGAGCTTCTCGATCATTTCGCGCGCGTCGCCCACCATCTCTTCCTGCGCCGCGATCTCGGCCCGGAGCGCGATCAGACGGTCGCGGGCAAAATTGTCCGGCGGCAGGAGCAGGACCGCGCGATCGAATGCCTCAAGCAGACTGATCCCGCGCTCGTCGTTAGGCGAGCCGCCTGTTCCGGGTTTTGATTCCATTCGTCGCTCATTCCCTTTTCCCCTCGTTCGTGACGCTGCCGTAAAATAATACGCGCGCGGGATTCAGGTCGCAAACTTCATGCCTGAGGCGGCGGCAAAAATCGATTGCGGCGTGCGGGCCTGCGACCTACGGTTGCCTCTCTTTTCGAGGAGCCTTAGCTCAATTGGTTAGAGCGCTGCCCTGTCACGGCAGAGGTTGCGGGTTCGAGCCCCGTAGGCTCCGGTCCCTTTTTGACATGTCTTTAGAGGATGGAAGATAGCAGAGGTCGATTTCGACCTCGTCCTTTCCGATCACGATTTTGTTCGTGATGCACTCCACGATCTTGCGCTTTTCCGCCTGATCGAGACGAGGCCAGGCTTCCTGCAAATACGTAGCATCGTTCATCACCTGTTCGCGTGAGAAGGAGTCCACTTTCAGCAGGTCGATGTCCGCCTGCAATTTGCTGATCTCTTCGTCGAGCTGCTTCTGGCGCTCTTCGATCGGCCGGTGAAATCGCCCGAACGCTTCGCTGCTGATCGCATTGTCGAGATACAGGCGATAGGTCCGTTCGACTTCTTGCCGGACGTGTGCGGCTTCACGGCGGCGGGTCTCGAGAAGCGCTTGCTTTTCGATTAATCCGTCTCGTGCGCGTTGGAGATAGGCGCCGACCTCGGCGTCTGAGACTAGAAAGCCGGTCAACTGCTCGAAGAAAATTCCCTCCAGATCATCTGTTGGGATTTTCGTCCGGCACGTTCCGCAGGTGTATTTCGGACTGTTGCGCGGCACATACATCTTCTCGCCGCAGCTGCAGAACGCCAATCCCGCGAAGAGGTGAACCGTGCGCTTCGCGGGGCGCGCGATATGATTGACTGAATTGCCGAGAAGCTCGTTGCAACGTCTCCAAAGCTCTTCAGAAACGAGTGGGTAGACTTCGGCGTAGATCCATTCGCTTTCAGGCTTCAGCACCCATGAACCGTCATCCGAGCGTTTCATATAGTTCGTGCGATGGAGACCTTTTGCGGTCGGGTCTTGAATTAACCGACCAACCGTTGAAGCCGAGAATTTCGCGCCGCTCCGCGTTCGGTTAAGTTCGTTAGCAACGGCCTTCTTCCGCTTCAGTTCCGCGAAACGTTCATACATCAGGCGGCGCACGGGACCTTCTTCCGGATGAATCACGAGCTTCCGATCCTTCCACTGATAACCAAATTGTGCGCTGCCTCCGAGCGGCTTGCCGAGCTTCGCGCGAATCGGCACCGACGCGACGATCCGTTCGGTGATCTCTTCGCGCTCCCACTGCGCCATCGCCGCAATCATCGTGTAGAAGAGACGACCCGCGGGCGTGGAGGTGTCAATCGACTCCTGCAGCGAGACGAGATCGGCCTCGCAGTCGCGGAACATGTCCGCGAATTCCAGTAGCTCTTTCGTATTCCGTGCGAGTCGAGCGAGCTTTGAAAAGATGAGCGCCGAAATGCGACCGCGCTTTAATGTCGGCGAGCATCCGCTTCGTCTCCGGATGTTCGGACACGGCTTTCCCGCTGACACCCTCGAGATGGTAAACCTCGCGAACCGTCCAACCTTTGGCCTCGGCGTAATGCGTCGCGCGTCGTTTCAACGTCAAGATCACTTCCGGATCGACCGACACGTTCCCTTTGCTCCCATAGCAGTGCGCTACCTCCTCCCGCACGAAGCTGAAACCGACCACGGCGCCGCAGCAGCTTCTCCAAGTTCACCGCGTAGTTGAATGACTCCGGTTCGCTCTTCTGCTCGCCCATCATGGGATCGCAGCTTTACACAGGTCAGCCGGCTTGGGTCACTCCTTTTCTTACTGCCCAAGCCGATTTGGGCAACACGCCCTTTAGACGCGACCCCGCCTCTCCCCATGCGATCCCCCCTCCGCTCCTCCGTTTTTTTCTGGTCCGCCGCAACAGCTGACTCACATTAGCAGCACTGCTCATCTCTAGGTGTTCTGCGAGCCAGCCTTGCCCAATGGAAGCAGGCTTCGTTTGTCAGAATATGCACACCGACCCCAATCCCCTGACCCCTATTCTCCTACATATCTACCGCTCCGTCGACGAATCGGGAATGTAGTACCTTCGTTTGCCCGTCTAGGTAAATATACTCTTCGGCAAGCAATCGTTTGGGTCGTTTCGACTCGATGCCCTTGACGTTCTCATACACATCAAATACAACAACACCTTTGTTCACCTCGACACGAGCTAGTTTGTAATCAACGAACGGTCGTTTGTTGTATTTTTCGCTCGAAAAGATCAATGTTGCTTTCCCCGTGCTTGGGTTAAGGTCAAATACATCAGCCATCGTCGTAAACCCTATATTCTTCAACAGGATCAAAGACCTTCCATCATCGCTCCAACAAACCGTAGCTGACGGCTTTGAAATACTTGTCAACAAAGAGGGGGGGGTAGCTCGGAACCTTATGCGGAACATCGTAGGGACCAGACACTTTGCTTTCGGTCATTGTAAGCTTCCAAGCAGCGTTTGGACTAACTGCATCTGTTCCCATATCAAAATGCATCTCTTCGCAGTTCTTCGATGTCGTCGTCTCCGCATGGCAGGTTAGCACAGCCATGCAAATTACTACTGAAAGGGTTCTCATTTTAGATCAAAAGGGCTCCAGGACTTGCGCTTTGACCGGGACCACCGTTAGGATACTGGCTGGATCCCGGCGGACAATCAGTGCAATCGTCGACTTCAAAATGGATCCATCCGTCATGGCTTTGAGGATTTGTCTCTCCATCGGTCCTCCAAATATCCACCCATCCCGCAGTGGAAACATCTGGATGAAGTATGTTGTATGCGCCCCAGTCGCTTACTCGTCCAACAAACGATGGGATATCGTCAGGATACACTCCGATCAGCGAACCGCGTGGATAGGCCGGCTGATCTTTTCCTCCTGGCGCTAGTAGCCCGTTAACAGGGCTGTTAGGCCCGGCGCCGTAGTTGCCTACGGCAAGATCGTTGTCGGACAAGGGTAAGTCGTTCCCTCTTCGTCCCTGCTTGTAGGCACCGTACTTAGTGTAATAACTAGTCATATGCACTCGCCTCCAACAGGTCTTTAGCCCGGAGGGATCAAACATGATCAGAGGATTATTCGAAACATAAGTATATAAGTTGAGTCCGCCAAGTTCCTCGATTGGGTCGCGGTTTAGCCACCTTCCTAGGTCGGGATCGTAAAAACGATACACCGCCATATCGAGCCCGCTCTTGGCGTGGTTGTAGAGGCCGGTGAAATTTAAGTCGGGTTTGTTCGTGCCAATCACGGTCGTGGAGCGACCCCAGGGGTCATAATCATAGCGAGCAACCACCGTGCCGCTCGCGTCGATCATTTCGCGAATCGAGCCCAGATGATCGCGCGTGTAGAAATATGGCGCGCCGCTCTGGTATTGACCTTGGGAGTAAAGCTGCACCTGAACCGCTCCGTTGTTGTTGCGGAACTCACACTTGTCGTTCCCGTTCCAGACAAAACGACGCGTCGAGACTGTTGTGTTGCCATTCTTCTCCACCAATTTCACGCACCGGCTCAGCCCGTCGTAGGTAAACTCGGTGCGCTGGGTTGTACCGGTGTAGTTGATCGCCACCAGCCGGTTGGCTCCGTCCCATTCAAAAGTCCGCGTCCCGCCGTCGCTGGTCAGGCTGCCGTTCAGGTCGTAGCTTAATGTTCGGTTGGTCGCGCCGCTCTGGCTCGTGATCTCGTTCACATCGTTCGGCACCGAGGTGGTGGTGGCATTGCCGATCTGCTCCGAGGTGCGGTTGGACCCCAGGTCGTAGCCGTAAGTATATTGCCGGATCAGGGCGTTGTTCGTGTTCTTCTTCAGCGGCGCGGTCAACAGTTGATCGGCGTTGTCGTAGCCCAGGTCGTAGCGCTGCGGCACATTCAGCCCAGGATAGTTCTTCGTCCATGTTTGGATCTGGCCTTCCGTATCGTAGGTGTAGTCGAATTGCGAAAGAAGGGCGCTCGCGCTCGTCTGATTCTTGATCTCTTGGAGGCGCTTGTCCTGCAGGTTCGGGAAGAAGGTGTAATTCGTTGTGCTTCCGTTTGGGTAGGTGAGGGTTTGAAGCCGATTTGTCACGCCGACATAGCTGTAATTGAACGTTCCCAGCTTGTTGGCATCCGCGCTCAGTCGCCCGAGACTGTCGTAGGTCCAAGTTTCGGAATTCGCGGCCCCGTTGATCGATCGGTTGCTCACCCGGCCCAACTCATCGTAGGTGAAAGTGATCGTGTCGTTGTTGATCGGTCCATCGATACTGGCTAGGCGGTTCGCGCCCACTACCGGCGGAACGGTCACGGGATTGTAGGTGTAAACGGTCGTTCCGCTGCCATCCGCCATCGTCGCCGGACGATTGTAGTTCGGGTCGTAGGTGAAGCTGACCGAGGGCGTCGGGGGATTGAGTGGTTGACCGTTCGCGTCGGTGTAGGTGATCTGCGCGGTCGTGTCGTCCCGGAAGTAGGTGTAGTTGCTGCGCTGGCTTTTGGCATCGGTCACTGATTGCACGCGGCTCGTCGCGCCGGCGGTCTGCGGGGCTGTCTGCCCTTCATAAAGGTAGTTGATCGATGTTCCGTCGTCGAAGACCTTCTGATAAACGCGGCTCTGGAGATCCCGATTGAACGTCGTGACGTGAGTATTCGGATCGGTGATGCTCTCAAGCGCGCCACATGTGCACCAGCCGTAGTGAGTTGTTCGATTTTGCGGATCGGTTATGGAATCCATGTGCCGATTTGCATCGTAATGGCGATAAGTCCAAAGGCCGCGCCGGTCGCGGCTCCCGGTTAAATCGAGGGTCATCACGCCGGTTACGTTATCCATGTATTGAAACTGCTGATAAGTCGCATCCGGGTAAGTTACCTTGGTTTTGCGGTCGAGATTGTCGTAGTCTGTTGTTGTTGTGTAGCCATCGGTATCGGTGACAGTGCGAACGCGATTGGCAGAGTCGTAAAGAAGGCTGGTGATGGCGGAGTTGCCGTTGAAGAGCGGACCGGTGATGGAGATGAGGTAACCGACAGGCTGACCTGCAGTGCCATCGCCGTAGCCGTAGGTCGTAACCTCGTGTCGGGCATTCTCGCGCGTCAGGATCTGGCCGAAGGAATTGTAAAAATTTACGGTCGTCTGGCCGGCAGCATCCGTTTCGGTTAGCGGCTCGTGCAACGCACTGTAGGTGTAACTGGAGATCTTGTCCGCTGGCGCGCCACTAGGATCGACACTGGCTCCACTCGGATTACGCTGGTAAACGGTGAGCAGATCGATATTATTCGTGTCATAGACGGAACTGGTGACACGGCCGACTGGATCGGTTGCCTTCGTCATATGGCCAGTCGCGTTGTATTCGAATTGCGAGAGCTGGGTGCTGCCATCGCCGAGAACCCGCGCAACCTCGGCTGGATTTGCAGTTGAGCCGACGTGTTGGTAGTCCGGCTGGTCGGCATAGGTATACCAGACGCGATTTTCGAAAGTCATTTTTTCGCTGGAGAGAATCCCTGAGAGCGATCCATCAGTCTTGTAAAGCCAGTGTTTGATCTTCGCCTTCGTGTAATCCCCAGGCGCGACCTGCATCGCTTTCTTGTCCCAGTAAAAGGTGTTCGCTACGTCCAGGCCGGCGTTCGTCACCCCGGGTGCGTTCGGGACGACCGGGTCGCTGGCGGCAATCCCAGGAGCCTGGTCGCGATATTCCACTCGTTCCTGGCCTCCCAGCGGGTCGGTGATCTCGATCCAGCGGTTGGTTCCGCTTTGGCCACTGCTGAAATTTGTCGTGCCATAGGGAGTGGTGAGCGAATCGATCGAATCCGTCCCCGGAGTATAGGTGAATTGCGATTGAATACCGATCTGGTCCGTAATTTTGGTCAGCTGCCCATCGGTGTAATCAAAAGTGGCAAAGCGGCCAAACGGGTCGGTCACCTTGGTGATCTTGAGCGGGTCGCCGGTCAGTTCGTAGGACAGGTTTGTGACTTGCCCCAAGGCGTCGGTGATCGTGGTCACGCGGAAGCTTGAATCGTATCCGATGCTGAGCGAGTTGCCGGCCGCATCGATTACCTGCGTCATGAAGATTCGCCGAGGATAGGCGGCCGAACCGTCGCTTAGGCCGAAAACCTCCTTAGATCCGTCTGGCATTCGTCTCTCGTAGGTGGCGGGCCCGGTCTTGACCAGGGTAGCATGGCTTTGCGCATCGGGAGTAAATGTCTGCGAACCAGTGTCGAACGAGAAGACTTCCGCGCCGCCGCCGGAACGGTAAACGCCGGTGAGCGGCAGCTGTGTGTTCGGATCGTCGCTCACGTAGGAAAGCCAGCCGAAGGTCCATTTCGGACCGAGATTGGAGTAATTAAAGCTCGCCGGCTGCTGCCTGTCCTTTTGGTTGTAGGTGAGGGTGAAGTCTGCGACCGGGCCATACGCGGGGGGATAGCGGAGCGGAGTATCCTGGATGTTAAGACTGACCAGCATCGAATGAACGCTGTATCGCGCCATCCCAACGGTGCTCGAGCTGCCGGAAGTTGCGCCGCCGCTGCAGCTGGAGCAACTCGGCCGATCTCCACCGACCCTGTCGTCATTGCACTTGGTCTCTGCACTCGGTGTTGGTGTTGGTGTTGGTGTCGGAGTTGGAGTTGGATCATAATCTCCAGTCAGTGCTACCGCTAACTCAGCATGGTCTTGACCACCGCACCATGTGGAACCAGTTAGAACACCACTCCAATGCAGATCTGTCCCACTCATCCCGCCTCCTATCACCACTCCCGAACCGTAGCCGTTACCGTCACGAAATTTCCCACACGAATTAATCTCATGACCGGGCACACCCGCATAACTGTAATTGCCTGAACCATCAGTCGAGAAACTAACGAACCAGTAATTGCTACATGCCGGTGGAATAGCGCTACCGTCTGCCGGCTCACCAGTCCCACACGGCGCATTATCCGGGCACCCGGCCGTCGTCCCCGTCCGGGTCCCGAAACATAGCCCCAGATTATAATACGTCGACGGCTTAAAACCCGTCGCCGTAAACGGCCCCGAAGCCTGTAATGTTGACACTACAGCAACCGCGATAATGGCAGGCAAACTAAAGAGGATTCTGTGACGGTACCTACGAAAGCCTGAATCCCGACCAATACATAGGTCCCTTCGTTTCAGTTGATGCAGGTAAGAGCGAGCACGGCGACTTCCCAGCCGCTTGCCTGGCCTTTGAAAGCCCGGCCTCGCCCCGCACCTGCGGGGCTGCGTTACGACGGACTGCCCTTCTATATCGCGGCTCCCCGAGCCGCTCCATCTGTGAGGAACATTTTTCATATGATTTTTGGTTATTTTCTTTTTTTGATCAGGTTCAAGGTTCGGCATCAACCCCCTTTTTCAAAAATTTTACAGGAGTTGGCGGCGCTCCTGATGCGCAAATGAACCAGCTCCGCCAGAGGCGCCCGGCTGATTTCGCGCTCGTCGTTAGGCGAACCGCCTTTTTCCGGATTTTGATTCCATTCGTCGCTCATTCCCTTTTCCCACTCTTTCTGACGCTGCCATAAAATAATACGCGCGCGGGATTCAGGTCGCAAACTTCATGCCTGCGGCGGTCGCAAAAATCGATTGCAGCACGCGGGCCTGCGCCCTACGGTGCCTCTCTTTTCGAGGAGCCTTAGCTCAATTGGTTAGAGCGCTGCCCTGTCACGGCAGAGGTTGCGGGTTCGAGCCCCGTAGGCTCCGCGGTTTCTGTCGGGCCATTTAGGCCGCGCCTTGATCCCGGATTTCCGAAAGCCAATGGGAAGTCTGATCATGTTGGAATTGCGGCGGCGTTTCTGGTCTTGGCCCACGGAATTCGAAAAACCTGTTGTTCCACTACGGGGTGGAGCATGCCTGCCGGACATGCCGAGGCAAGAAACATAGTCTTTCACGAGCAGGCAGATCCGGTCGGATGATAGCCGCATGAAAAACTTAATTACTTGGAGGAACGATCTGAGCAGAACCATTGCAGCTCCGGTGGACAAGATAAAGTCGTGGACGAGACCTGCAGGTCCGCCCCTCCGGTGCGCCGATTGGACGAACTCATCCGGTAGTGAGCTTGGGCTTCAGAGTTCCGCTTCCAGCTTGATTGCGGAATGGCAGCAACGCGGACCAGAAACACTTTCCGGAGTCACATCACGAAAGGTGCGCTTCACCATTGCGCCGACGCAGCTCGCCAGTGCGGCCAATTAGGAGAAGCAGCCATGATTACGACATCGATTTTATGGGCTTTGGTCATCTGTCTGTTCGCGATCGAGGGCGATCAGCCTAACGAAAGAAAATGACCCTCATGGAGACGAAGTGTGAGGTTACGGGCAACATGGATTTGGCTTTTTGGTTTGCCCCGCTCAGTCCGGTGATCGGCGTTTTGTTAGGCGCGTTTGGAATTTTTGTCCTCGCGCATTGAAAGGAGACAATCATGAACACAGCAAAAATGAACCAGAAGAAGTCGCGAAGGTGGTTTCGTGCGCGCCGGCGTCGGCACGATCCGATGCTGGTGTTGAACATGTCGCTCTTCAACTCGGGCAGCAGTTGGAACCGAATCTCCAGTCCGATTCCACAGCGCGAGAACGTGTGGTGCTAACGATGAATTCGACACTATCGACAAATCTCACGGCTCAAGCTCCGGCTTATGTCGCGCTGCAACACGAGATGCATGACGCGCTGCGTGCGCAACACCCAGATTGGATTAGACCAAACGGCGATTGCCCAATGTGTGATTCGTATGAATCGCGTCTCACGCACTTGCTTGGTCTGTTCCTGGCGTTTGAACAGGCGCGTCCGCACTGAGCGAATGAAATCCGGAAGCGGCAGCGGATTCGCAATTGCTATCGCGGCGGTCATTGCCTGCAGCGGTTGCGCGTCGACGCGGGTTGCTTCGCCGGATCGGTTGCGGCGAGATATTGCTGCGGCTGACTCGGCTTATCGCGAGTTCGCGCGGAATGATACGCGTGCATACAACAATGCGGTCAGTTCAATCGCGCGAGATCTTGATTTGACCACACCTGCGGTGTTGCACAGCGAGCTCAGCAGGGCTGGCGTAAAGATCGATGAGCCCGCGGTGAAGTTGCCGCTCGTTCGCTATCATCGTGTTCGACCATCGCCGGAGCCTAACGAGTCCCTGGCGATTGGAACGCCCGTCGTGCTCGAATACGACACCAGCCGCGCCTCGATTTATCCCCGCGAGGGCATGTTCCTTTCCGCGACGGCGATTTACCGGTGCACGAATGGCCAACGGCGTCTTTCATTCGTCGCCGCCGCGAACAGAGTAGCGCTTGGTCGGCGCACCTATCCGCTTGTTACCGACCGAGAGGCGGCAACTTCCCTGCTCGTCCGTCGGGCACGGCGCGTGGCGCAGAGCGGGCTAACAAACCTGTTACATCCGGACGTTCGCGCGAAAGCGGAGATTGTTCTTACTGCACCCTACGATCCGAAAAAGATTCCAATGTTGCTGCTGCACGGTCTGCAATCGACGCCGGTCGCGTTCCTACAATTGGTCACCGCCTTGGAAAGTGATCCGGAAATCGCACGGCGCTTCCAGTTCTGGCACTTCTATTATAGTACCGGCACACCGGTTCTGCTGAACGCGCTCAGGTTGCGTGAGGAACTGGAGCGCACGGTGCACATTGTCGATCCCGACGATAACGATCTTGCGACGCACCGGATCATCGTCGTCGGCCACAGCATGGGTGGCCTCCTGGCGCACACGCTGGTTAGCTCGAGCGGCGATCGTTTGTGGAAGAGCCTTTTCGTTGTTCCGCCAAAGCAATTGCGCGGTAACCCGGAGACGATTCGCCTTTTGCAGCGTACGTTGTTTTTCCAACGCAATCCGCGTGTGGTGCGAGCTGTCTTCGTGGCTACTCCGCATCGCGGCAGCGCAATGGCCGATTCGTGGATCGGTGGTCTGGCGAAGTCGCTCATTCGGTTGCCTGACGAGTTACAAACTGACTTCACGAATATTGCGGAGGAAAACGCGCCGGTGAGGACAGCAGAGGCGGCGGCTTTCTACCGACAACTGAACTTCACATCCGTGCATACGCTTTCGCCGCACGATCCGGTCCTGCTCGCGCTGGCGCGTTTACCGATCGCCGTGCCGTTTCACAGCATAATTGGCCAGGAGCACGCCGGCGCCGAGAGCGACGGCGTAGTTCGTTATGCGAGTTCGCATCTCGACCGGGCAACTTCAGAGCTGGTCGTTCGCAGCGGACACAACACGCTTAATAACCCTGCCGCGCGGACTGAAGTGATCCGGATTCTTCGGCAGGAACTTCGCAGCCGCGCTCCAAACCGACCGCGTGCGACCATGCTCGCCGGTTATGCTGAGGAGCGAAAGATCGTCTTTCACCACAGGACAACGCCGGGCGAAGACTTTTGACATGAAGAAGACGAAAATCGTAATCGCCGGTGGCGGATTTGCCGGGCTCTACGCGGCGAAATATTTCGACAAGCATCTGGCCCAAAGGCCGGATGTCGAGGTAACGCTGATCGCGCGGGAGAATTACATTCTCTTCACGCCGATGTTGCACGAGGTGGCGGCTGGCGATCTTGCGCCCGCCGACATTGTCAATCCGCTGCGACGGATTCTGCGGCACGTCAACGTCGTTGAAGCCGGCGTGCAGAATATCGATCTGAGCGCGCGGAAAGTTCTGTGCGCACATGGACTCGATGACGGCGAGCTCGAGTACGACTTCGATCATTTGCTGCTTGCGCTCGGTTCGGAGACAAACTTTTTCGACAATGCGGGCATCCGCGATTGGTCTGTTACGATGAAAAATCTCAGCGACGCGGCGCTGCTGCGAAATCGCATGGTGGCGTTTCTAGAGGAAGCGACCCTGGAGCGCGAAGCAGCCGCGCGCCGGCAATGGCTCACCTTCGTCGTTGCCGGCGGCGGATTTGCCGGTGCGGAAACGGCTGGCGCGGTCAACGATTTTGTGCGCGAAACCGCGAAGTTCTACCCGCAGGTTGGCGACGAGGAAATTCGCGTCATCGTGATTCATCCCGGCGATTATTTGTTGCCCAAGTTGGGCGAAGAACTTGGTCGTTATGCCGAAGGAAAACTGCGCGAGCGCAAAGTGGAAGTGATCAAAGGGGCGCGCGTGGCGAGCTACGATGGATGGGTCGTGACGCTAAATAACGGGATGTCGATTCCCGCCACCACCCTTGTCTGGACTGCAGGGGTGAAGCCCAACCCGGCGGTCGCCTCTTTGCAATGCGACAAGGAAAAGGGTCGCGTGCGGGTAGACGAATATCTGCATATTCCGGGTTACCCCGGAGTCTGGGCGGCAGGCGATTGTGCGGCGGTCCCGGATGGCTACGAGACAGGAATCTTTTATCCGCCGACGGCGCAGCACGGAATGCGCGAGGCGGTGATCGCGGCGAAAAACATCGAGCGGACAATTCTCGATCAACCATTAAAGCCGTTCCGCTACCGAACGATCGGCATGCTCGCGAGCGTCGGCCATCACACCGGCGTGGCGAGCCTGTTTGGATTCAAGTTTTCGGGTTTTATCGCCTGGTGGATGTGGCGTTCGGTCTATTTGATGAAGCTGCCGCGATTCGTGAAGAAACTGCGGGTCATGATCGCGTGGACTCTCGATCTCTTTTTCGGGCGCGACATCGAACAGATGATTACGTCGCGCGACGTCAAAGAACTGAGTGAACGGTGGGTGCGCATTCGCGAACGTCGCGCGGCCTAACTCAAATGGACACGACCATCGTTGGTGCATGGCGGGCATTGTCGCCACGGCCGGCCTGCCGAGCTAACGAATAGCCGCAAACGCATCCTTCGCGCACTGGCAGAACTTCTCCGCCGCCGGAGTAAGTCTCGCTTTCCGCGTAATGATTCCGATCGCGACACGCTTCGGTTCAGGCGTCAGGCGTAAGAGTTTGATGCGATCGTTAAACGCGTAATTAAACGCCTCCGCCACGAGCGCGACTCCGCTCCCGGCGCTGACCGCAGAGAAAACACCGGACCACCCGTCATGCTCCTCGACCATGCGCGGCTTCTCATTCACGCGCGCGAAGATCGCATCCAGATATTCTTTGTAACGGGGGTACTCCTCGCGCGTGAGTCCGATGAATGGTTCCCGGGCCGCGTCTGCCAGGGAAACGGACTGCTTTCTCGCAAATGAATGTTCGCAGGAAACTGCCAAACGAACACGCGTAGTTAATAAGGTTTCGAACCGAAGCTCATCGAGCGCGTTCGCCTTGAGCGGAGGAAGGATGATCGCGAGGTGCAATCGACCGTCGCGCACTCCCGCGATGTTCTTCTCGACCGGCCAATCGTGCATCTTCACCTTCACGTTCGGCATCGCCCTTTGATACGCACGAAGAAGCGCAGGCATGATTTGACCGGTTGCCAGCGGCCAATCGCCGATATGCAACTCGGTCTCGCCTTTGCCGGCGATCGCGCGCACCTTACTCACCGCGTCGTCGGTGTGCTTCAGAATTGCGCGCGCTTCGTCGAGAAAAGCGCGCCCGGCATTTGTTAGGCGGACAGACTTCGCCGTGCGTTCGAGTAACCGCACGCCGAGCTCATCCTCGAGGTCACGGATCTGGCGACTGAGAGACGGTTGCGATACATGCAGTCGCTGCATAGCCGCCCGCGAGACGTTTTCCATCTCGGCCACGGCGACAAAGTAGCGCAGGTGCCGAAGCTCCACGGTTCAAACATATGCCCGCCAAGCATGCTCAGGCAAGAAACATAGTCTTTCACCAAAGAGCCTGGCCGGAGCGATCATTGGCTCACAAATGAAAGAGCCAAACAGGATCAACGGAACCGGTAACAACCGGTGGATGAAATAAAAGCGATGCCATTCGACAAATTAATCTACCCCGAGGAGCTCTGGAAAGAGCGACGCAAAATGGTCGCTCACTCCTTGCGAACGATGACACTCGACGAGCTAATGAGTGTGAAGGCAGAGCACGAGGAAGAGTTTAGGGGCACTCCCTGGCGCGATGAGTTCCTGCGCCTGATGGCCGAGCCGCCGCACGCGACGTTTTTTCACGCGATACCGCAGAAGGACGCGGAGGTCTATTACTGCCACGATGCGGATTTTGGCTTCTGGGTTCTGCCGCACTGCGGCATCGGAGGCCTCGACGCGACGGCGAAGAACCTGATGAAGGAAGCAATCGCAAACCATCTTTCGGGAGGAAAGACCGAAGCGAAAAGATGAAAGGTGATGCTCCATCAGAACTGCTGCGAGACCTCTTTGCTCTTTCCCGACACCCGCATCCAAAAACCAAAACCTGCAGACACTCATGAAAACCTTGAATTCCATTTGCCAGCCACTGCTCGGCCTCGGACGCCTTGCCATCCTGGTAGCTCTTACGCTCATGGCGCTAAGCGCCTGTAAGAAGAAAGCGGAGACGCCGCCGACGGTGCGCCCGGTCCGCTCGCTCGCTGTTGAGAAGCGTCAGGTCACAGACCCAAAGGTCGCATCCGGCCATGTGCGAGCGCGCAACGAGGTCAATATCGCCTTCCGGATTGGCGGGAGGATAATCCAACGAAACGTGGACGTGGGTGACAAGGTTCAAGCGGGGCAGACGGTGGCGTTGCTGGATTCCGAAGTGGAGCGAAACGCTCGGAACTCCGCCAAGGCCGATGTGGCGGCGGCCCGCGCCGCGCTCGACCAATCGGAAGCTTCGGAAAGGCGACAAAAGCAATTGCTGAACGACCGAGTGATATCCCCCAATGAATACGATATCTCCCTGCGCCAACTAAAGACGACCAAAGCGCAGCTAGACGCGGCGGAAGCTCAACTGAAATCCGCCGAGGAAGAGTTGAGTTACACCGAACTGAAATCCGATGCCGCCGGAGTAGTCACGGATAAAGGAGCCGAGGTAGGCGAGGTCGTGCCGGCGGGAAAGATGGTCCTGCAGGTAGCGCAGGAAACCGGGCGCGATGCCGTCTTCGACGCGCCGGCCCAGGCTCTTCGCGACGGCCTGTCGATCGGTGCGCAGGGTAACGTCTGGCTCGCGGACCATCCAGAGATCAAGGCGGAGGGCAAGGTCCGGGAAATATCGCCGCAGGCCGATCCGGTCACACGTAACTATCAGGTCAAAGTCGAACTGGTCGATCCGCCGGCGGGAATGTTTCTGGGAGCGACGGTCCTCGGTCGGCTGAAATTGAAGGCCGAGTCGGTAATTGAAGTTCCTGCTTCATCGCTCACGATGATCGAAAACAAACCCGCTGCCTGGGTAGTCGATCCCAAGGATCAGCGCGTTCACCGGCGGGAGATCACCATTGCGCGCTACGCGCCGGGCTCGGTCATCGTGACGCACGGGCTCAACTCCGGCGAAAGAGTTGTGACCGCCGGGGTCCAAGAGCTCTATGAAGGTCAAACTGTGAAGCTGTTGGGAGGCGAATAATGAGCGGCTTTAATCTGACTGAGTGGGCGATCCGTCATAAGGCTCTCGCCATCTACTTCATGATCGTGTGCATGTTGGCCGGAGTCTCGGCCTACCTGCACCTGGGGCGCAATGAAGACCCTGAATTCACGGTCAAGACGATGGTGGTTCATACGGAATGGCCCGGCGCGACCCAGGAAGAAACGATGCAACAGATAACGGATCGCATCGAGAAGAAGCTGCAGGACACGCCTAACCTCTATTACTTAAAGAGCTATACCACCGCCGGGCAGTCCACCATCTTTGTCTATCTGCTCGAGTCCACCCCGAAAAAGGATGTGCCAGAACTCTGGTATCAGGTCCGCAAGAAGGTCGGAGATATCAAGCAGACGTTCCCGCAGGGCGTCGTGGGTCCGTTCTTCAATGATGAGTTCGGCGACACTTATGGGATCATCTATGCCTTCACCGCGGACGGCTTCAGTCGCCGGGAATTGCGCGACTATGCGGAAGAAGCGCGCTCGCGCCTGCTCCGGGTGAAGGACGTTTCCAAAGCCGAGTTCCTCGGCACCCAGGACGAGCGCATCTATGTCGAATTCTCAACGCACCGCCTGGCCGAGCTCGGCATGGACCGCATGGAACTGGTCAAGGCACTCATCGCCCAGAACGCCGTGGTCCCATCTGGCGTGATCCAGACGAAGAATGAGGCCATCCTCATGGATGTGACTGGACGGTTTGAATCCGAAAAGGACCTCGAGAAAGTCAACTTTTCCTTCGGTGGAAAGATGCTGCGACTCGGTGACATCGCGACGATCAAGCGCGGCTACGCCGACCCGCCGCAACCGATCTTCCGCGTCAACGGCAAAGAGGCCATCGGCGTGGCGCTCTCGATGCGCACGGGCGGCGACATTCTGGCTTTGGAGAAAAATCTGCATGAGGCGATGGAGGAGTTCAAAGCGGAGTTACCCGTCGGCATCGAAACTTTCCTGGTGTCCAATCAGCCAGAGGTGGTTCACGACTCGGTCAATGAGTTCATGAAGGCGCTCTGGGAAGCTATCGCGATCGTTCTGGTTATTAGCTTCCTCAATCTCGGTCTGCGGGCGGGCCTGGTCGTGGCGACGTCGATCCCGCTTGTCCTGGCCATCGTTTTCATCACCATGGAGATCCTCGGGATCGACTTGCAACGAATCTCACTCGGCGCGCTGATCATTGCGCTGGGGCTGCTGGTCGATGACGCGATGATCACGATCGAGAGCATGGTTTCCAAGCTGGAACATGGCTGGGAATCAATTAAGGCGGCGATCTTTGCCTATGCCTCCACGGCCTATCCCAGGCTCACCGGCACGCTGGTCATCGCGCTCGGCTTCGTGCCAGTCGGTTTTGCCAAGAGTTCGGCTGGCGAATATACCTTCACTCTTTTCGCCGTCGTAGTGATTGCCGTCCTCACCTCCTGGGTCGTCGCCGCGCTCTTCACGCCGCTCATTGGGACGATGCTCCTCAAGCCCCACAAGGTTAAGGATGAGGACAAGAACAAGGGTAGTCATGAGCAAGGCGGACGCTTCCTAGGTCTCTACCGCCGCGCCCTGCTCTTCACCATGCGTCACGCGAAAATGACTCTGGCAATAACGATCGTCGTTTTCGGGATTTCCCTCTACCTCGCGCGGTTTGTGCCCAGCCAATTCTTCCCCGCCTCGGACCGGCCGGAGCTCGTGGTCGATCTGCGCCTCAGGCAGGACGCCTCGATTTATGCGACCGACCGGGCCTCGCAAAAACTCGACGAAATCCTCCGCACTGACCCCGATGTCGCCCACTGGAGTTCCTATGTTGGGCGCGGCGCGATCCGTTTCTATCTGCCGCTCGACGTGCAGCTTCAAAATGACTTTTTCGCGGAAACGATCGTTGTCACCAAGAGCCTGAAGGCGCGTGAGCAGGTCAAGAAACGCCTCGAGGCCGCGCTTCAGGAAAAGCTCCCGGAGGCGGTCGTGCGGATTACCCCGCTCGAACTGGGGCCGCCCGTTGGCTGGCAAATCCAATACCGGGTCAGCGGCCCGGATCCGTATAAGGTGCGCGAATTGTCCGACAAGCTGGGCGGCATCCTGGGGACGAGCCCCGACGTGCAAAACGTGAACTTCAATTGGATGGATCCGATCCGCAAACTCCGGATCCGCGTCGACCAGGATGAGGCGAGACAATTGGGGCTCAGCTCGGCGGCCGTCGCACAGATGATCAACGCCGCTGTCACGGGCATCTCCGCGACTCAGGTGCGTGATAGCATCTATCTGATCGACGTGGTGGTGCGGGCCGAAGCGTCGGAACGCATGTCGCTGGAGACGATCCGGACTTTGAAGATTCCGCTTCCGAACGGACGATCCGTGCCCTTGACCGAACTGGCCCGCGTTGAATATGCGCAGGATTTGCCCCTCATCTGGCGTCGGGACCGGCTGCCCACTCTGACGGTCCAGGCCTTGCCCAGGGATGGCGTGCTGGCGGCGACCGCCGTGGCAAACCTCGCCGGAAAAATCTCCGAGCTGAAGCGGCAACTGCCGGTCGGCTACAAGATCGTCGAGGGCGGCAGCGTCGAGGAAAGCGCGAAGGGACAGGCCTCCGTGCTCGCAGTCTTCCCGCTCATGCTGATTCTGATGGTCACGGTCTTGATGATTAGCATGCAGAACTTCAGCCGCCTCTTTCTGGTCTGTAGCGTCGCGCCGTTGGGCGTCATTGGTGTCGTCCTTGCATTGTTAGTCACACAAAAGCCGATGGGCTTTGTCGCGATGCTCGGCACCGTCGCGCTCATCGGAATGATCATCCGAAACTCGGTCATCCTGGTCGATCAAATCGAAACCGAGAAGGCTGCGGGAAGCGGCGGTTGGGATGCCGTGGTCGCAGCCTCCATGGTGCGCTTCCGTCCGATCATCCTGACCGCGCAGGCGATGATCCTCGGCATGGCGCCGATTGCGCCGACTGTCTTCTGGGGCCCCATGGCGTACGCCATCATGGGCGGGCTCGCAGTGGCCACACTGCTAACGCTGATTGCGCTGCCCTCGCTTTACATTACCTGGTTCAAAATCCGGGAAGACCGAGAACCAACTACTTCGAACTGCGTCTCGACGCAAGCTCCGGCCGCGGTAGCTGTGGCTGCTGTCTAAGTCTGCCACGTGCCGCCCGGAGTCGTTGAAGTACGGCGACGGCCCGGGCGTTCGTCATATCCGGCTATAGTTGGTAGTTAAAGTTTAGGAGCATCGATGTTGGTCATGCTCGCGACACTCTATGCGGTCTGGTACTACTGATGAAGCCGACGTGCTGCACTCATTGCAGAGTGTCAAAAGGGTATCAAATGGACGCCTTCAAGGGCTCGTCTCGGGAGAAATCGCCTTCCGAGATTTTCCGCTTCGACTAAAGAAAAGCCGCAAGCGACAAAAAGGAACCGAACCGTGTAGGCTCCGGGATCCCGGCCCTTGAGGACAGGCCGGCAGATGTGAACCAGCCTGAATCGGAGATTCGTCGCATCTCGGACACGGCGCACGCCGGGTGGCAGTTTATCGAGCGCGCGAGAGCGAATGACCGGACGCCGTTTTTCGCGACCGGTTCGCACGGCGGCTCGCCGGCGCACGCGGAGCGCGGATTGCGGCCTCAATCCCTTTCGCGGAGAAAAAGTCCTGGCCGCTTGTTGCTCATACCTGACTGGGCGCGTGTCTTCCCAGTCGCAGAGGCGTCAGGCTTGTCACACAATTGCAACTTGCTCGCTGGCATCCGAAGAACTGCTGGCATCCGAAAAACTGTTGGCATCCGAAGAACTGCGATCGTGCATTAATTTTTTGGGTCTCGTTTTTGATCGCCAAAACGCCTAGATCCGCTGATACGGAACTGACCTACGAAATCGTTGCCAGGGACGCTGCGAGAGGGAGGTGCGCCGTTCCAAACGACGCACTGGACAGCCGTGTTGCAGGCAGGCGAGGCCGATTCCGATATGGCTGCACGGAAGCGCTGGCCGCATCTGGTGAAGCGTACTGGCCGCCGCCTTACACCCTGTTCGACATCGCGGCTGTTCGCCGGCTTGATGCGCAAGACATCGCCACGGCAAACAACTCTGCCCCAGTTCGATCCGTCTATCCTCGCGATCGCTATGAGCAACGACCCCTTTGGGGTTTACCCCCTCGCTATGAAACACAAAACAGAAAGGGAAAAATAGATGAATGAGAAAATGAAAATCGTGGTCATCGGAGGCACTGGCCTGATTGGAACAAAACTGGTAAATATTCTTCGTCTTCGCGACCAGGAGGTAGTCGCTGCGTCACCCTCCTCAGGCGTCAACACAGTTACTCGTGAAGGACTGGCGGAAGCGCTTGAAGGCGCTCAGGTCGTTGTTGACGTCGCGAATGCGCCATCGTGGGAGGACAAAGCGGTTCTGGATTTCTTCGAGACCTCCGGCCGTAATCTTCTTTCCGCGGAAGCCACTTCTGGCGTGGGGCACCACGTGGCGCTCTCGGTCGTGGGTACTGATCGTCTTCTAACGAGCGGTTACTTCCGCGCGAAGATGGCCCAGGAAAATCTGATTAGGGCTTCGCGAATTCCCTATACGATCGTCCGCGCCACGCAGTTCTTCGAGTTCGTGGGGAGCATCGCCCAATTTGCCAGAGAAGGGACAACGGTTCGGTTGCCATCCGCTCTCATGCAGCAGATCGCGGCCGAGTACGTCGCTGCCGCCCTGGCCGATGTCGCATTCGCCGAACCATTGAACGGTACGGTCGAGATTGCCGGTCCCGACCCGATCCGAATGGATGAACTCGTCCGGCGTTTCCTGAGCACAACGGACGATCCGCGCAAGGTGGTTACGGATGCCAACGCGCTCTACTACGGGATAAAGGTGAACGACCAAAGCCTCGTCCCGGGAGATAACCCCAGACTTGGCTCAACGCATTTCGCCGACTGGCTGAGTCACTCGACACCTCATAAAGAACTCAGCCATGCAGGCTAAGCGTCAGATTTTGAAATTGCCAGGGAACCTGCATTCAAGCAGACTCTGAGCGGCACGACCAATGAACGGTGGCCCGATTAGCATTCCTCAGAAGGCACTGGCGTTGAACCTCGACGCTACCCGGTATGGCACCTTCGCCGAAATCGGTGGTGGCCAGGAAGTAGCGCGCTGGTTCTTCTCCGTGGGGGGAGCGGCAGGAACAATCGCAGAAACGATTTCCGCCTATGACATGGCGCTGAGCGATCGACGCTACGGTCCGACCAAACGCTACGTCAGCAGAGAGCGGCTTGAGGCCATGCTCAAACATGAGTTTGCCCAATTGCTCGAGAGCTTGGCGGCAAAGCAAGGCAACACGAAAAGATTTTTCGTGTTCGCCAACACCGTCGCGACTCGCGCCTTTCGCAAGGCCGGAAATGGGCGGGGCTGGCTCGGCATCCGCTTTCAAACCCGTCCAGGCGAAGAGCCATCCGAGGTTGTCATCCATGCACACCTTCTCGACTCAACCGCCGCACTGGAGCAGGAAGCGCTAGGGATTCTTGGGGTGAATCTCGTGCACGCGGCGTTC
The DNA here is from genome assembly GCA_963738045.1 of uncultured Verrucomicrobiae bacterium. Classification (GTDB taxonomy): domain Bacteria; phylum Verrucomicrobiota; class Verrucomicrobiia; order Chthoniobacterales; family UBA10450; genus Palsa-1392. Next base: position 333,135 of record CAVTUX010000001.1, read on the forward strand.
TTTTCCTCTGAGGATCGAGTGAGGTTCATCGGTTCGCTGGCGGACGACCTGGGCCGGCAAAGGGTTGAGATCGACATGATCAAGTTCTCCGGCCCGGCATTTCCCGACGTGGACAATCGGCTCATGAGCCTCCAACTCGTCGAGCAAGGACTGACCGACGCCGCCATGTTCACCGCCGAGGGCGAGACGGTGCAGCCCTCGGAGGTGCTATACAAGAAGCCGATCCTGGTTGAGCGAGGCAGCTTTCGTCCGGCGACGAATCTGACTTTGGACCTGCTGGAACGAGCGCGCGAACAGTTCCTGGAAGAACCGGAATTACGGGGAAAGGAACCGGTCGTGTTCGCGGAAATGACTTTGCGCAGTCTGAGCCCGGGAGTTCAGGCAGGACACGACGACTTCCTTGGCCGAGCGGACATTCTCGGAGCCCTTGGCTTCGATGTCTTGATCTCCCGGTTTGAGCAACATTACCGACTTGCCGATTATTTTTCAGCTTACACCGATGGCCTGATCGGTATCGCGGCCGGGCTGCCCACCGTTCGCCAGCAAGTGGCAGATGAGAAATACTACACCGAACTTCCAGGCGGCGTGCTCGAGTCGGTCGGACGTTCTATTCAAACGCTCGGTGAAAATGTATGTCTACCCGACGCGCGACCCGGCTACGGGTGAGATTCGAACCTTGGCAAATGCCAAGCCACCCGCACCTTGGCATCACCTCCAGCAGCTCCTCATCGAGCTCGGTCGGGTTGTGCCCATTCGTTCCTACAACGAATCGTATCTCTCGATTCAAACGCCCGACGTTCTTTCTCGGATTCAGAAAGGCGACGCTTCCTGGGAAGCAATGGTCCCACCGATCGTTGTAGAAACAATCAAAGCAAAGCGGCTCTTTTCAAACCGATGAAAATCGAAATATTGAATCCCTTAAAGGGGAGCGGATATACGATCCAGACTCGTTCAAATGCGTCCTAGGAAAGCCTGAAAAACAATGACGAAATCGGAGGAGAGATATGGGTAACGAGCCAAAGTCGGCGCCACCGAATCAGCCGCAACCTTCCCCCAAGCCGGCTGAAAGCGAAAAAGTCAAAGGTCCGAAAAAACGCCGGTTGCGAACTGCCCTGATCGTCATCGGCGCGATCATCGCGGTCTTCGTCATTATCCCGAAAGCCTTTCACGCCTGGCACACCGTCTCGACTGATGATGCTTACGTGAACAGCTACGTCACGTTCGTTGCGCCGCGTGTGAGCGGACAGGTTGCGCGCGTCCTCGTCGATAACAACAATCGAGTCAAAAAAGGCGATATTCTCGTTGAGCTCGACCCGGAACCGTATCGCGTGCAAGTCGCGATCAAGCAGGCCGCAGTCGATTCCGCGCAGGCCCAACTGGTCGTAGCCCAAGCAGCGGTGCGCAGCCAGATCGGGCAGGCGCGCGGTCTTCGCTTCAAACTTCAACACGCGATTGAAGATGTGGACAATCAAGTGGCGCTCATCCGTGCGCGCATTGCTACATGGGAACAGGCCAAGGCAACCCAAGTGCTGGCCGAGGCGGAATTCGAGCGCGCGAAGAAATTGCTCGCGACAAAAGTATCGAGCAAAGAAGAGTTCGACCAAAAACGCGAGCAACTGGATGTCGCAAATGCGCAGGTAAAACAATCGCTGGAAAACGTCTATCAAGCGCGCGCGGCTCTCGGCTTGCCAGCACAACCGGCTGAAGGGACGAACCTCGCCGATGTTCCGCCCAATCTCGATCAAACGTTTTCCTCGGTTCGCGAAGCGCTCAGTGAGCTATTGCAAAGCGCGGCCCAACTCGGCGTGGTCCCTTCGTCCTGGGACTTGACGCCAAAGCAAACGCTCGCGGAATTTTATCGACGTGATCCGGGTGGCGACATCAACAAAATTTATGCCCAGATCATCAAGACCGCGCCGGGTTTGAAAGAAGCAGAGGCGAAATTGATGCAGGCAGAGCGTGATCTCGATCAAGCAAAGCTCAATCTGCGCTACTGCACCATCGTGGCGGAGATCGATGGCGTAATCACGCGCCGCAACGTGAATCCCGGGAACAATGTCCAGGTGGGCCAGAGCTTGATGGCGATCCGTTCGCTGCGCGATATCTGGGTAGATGCAAACTTCAAGGAAACGCAACTGCGAGACCTTCGGATAGGTCAGCACGTGGACCTGGAAGTTGACATGTATGGCAGCAAACACCGATTCGAAGGCCGAATTTCCGGCTTTACATATGGGACCGGTTCCACGCTTGCGCTGCTGCCGCCTCAAAATGCAACCGGCAATTACGTAAAAGTCGTACAGCGTTTGCCGGTCCGGATCGACCTGTTGAATTACGATTCCGACAAGCTGCCTTTGTTCGTGGGTCTTTCGGTCACGCCATCGGTCAATTTGTGGAGCAAACCAACCGGGCCGAACGCGGGCCGGTTTTTGCAAGAGCTGATTCCGCAGTCCTCCTCCGCTGGCGGCGCAACGGCGAAAAAATGATGAGCTCCTCATCGGTCGCCGTTCCGAGTTATTCGGCGGCGGCAATTCCGCGCGCGGTTAATCCGTGGATGGTGGCCGTCGCCGTCGTCATCCCGACGTTCATGGAAGTGCTGGACACGACCGTTGCCAATGTGGCGTTGCGTCACATCGCGGGTGGATTGTCGGCGGCGGTGACCGACGGAGAGTGGGTCATTACGAGTTATCTGGTGGCTAACGCCATCATCCTGCCGATCTCGGGCTGGCTCTCTATTCGCCTTGGTCGACGCAATTATTTTCTATTGTCGATCCTGATTTTCACCGTCGCCTCGACCTTGTGCGGGATGGCGGTGAGCCTGAACATGCTGATTTTCTCTCGCGTTCTGCAGGGTCTAGCCGGCGGCGGATTGCAGCCCTCCAGCCAAGGGGTATTGCTTGACGCGTTTCCCAAAGAGAAGCAAGGCGCGGCCCAGACCGTATTCGGAATCGCGGCGCTGCTGGCTCCCGTGGTAGGCCCAACTCTCGGTGGCTACATCACCGACAATTACGGCTGGCGCTGGGTTTTCTATCTCAACGTGCCGGTTGGACTTCTGGCGCTGCTAATGTGCAACGCGCTCGTATTCGATCCGGATTATTTGAAAGCGCAAAGTGCCGAAGCTCGCAAACGAAGCCGCCCGTTCGACACGCTCGGCCTCACCCTGCTTGCGGTCACCATGACTTCATGGGAAATTTTGCTTAGCAAAGGCCAGGAATGGGACTGGTTCGGCGATCCATTTCTCCGCGTGCAAACGCTCTCGCTGCTGTTTGTAATTGGCTTGCTCGGTCTCATTTTTCGCGAGACCCGCTACGATAATCCGCTGATTAATTTCCGGACGCTCAGAGACCGGAATTTCTGTATTTGTTGCATCATCATCTTTTGTGCGTTCGCCGTTCTTTATGCCAATACGATCAGCATTCCGATCCTGCTCCAAACGCTTTTCGGCTATGATGCAACGACATCGGGATTGGTCCTCTCGCCCTCGGGCGTATTCGCGATCGTCATGCTCGCGATCGTCGGCCGTCTTCTTGGCCGGGGAGTGGACGCGCGCTACCTCATGGCCGCAGGCCTTTTAGTCCTCGCTCTCGGAGGTTACTGGATGTCGCGATTGAATCTCGAGATTAGTCCCTGGCAAATCGTCTGGCCACGGGTGCTCTTCATCGCAGGTCTCTCCACCATTTTCGCTCCGCTCAACGTCGCCGCATTTCTCTACATCCCACCGCGGCTTCGCGGTGCAGCAGTGGGTTTGCTCGCGCTCTTGCGCAATGAAGGCGGCAGCGTTGGAACTTCCCTCTCCCAGACCATTCAGGAGCGGCGCGATCAATTCCACAGTTTGCGGCTGGGCGAAAATCTCGATCACCTCAATCCCGCGGTAAATTCCTACCTCCATCAGGCACAGTCAGTTTTTCTCCAACAAACCGGCGACCCGGTCGCAGCGAAACAAATGGCACTACAAACTCTCGCCAACCTGCGTGCGCAACAATCGTCGGCGCTCGCCTTCTTCGACACGTTCTTCGTCTTTGCCGTTGTCGCCGTCGTGCTCGTCACGCTGGTTTTCTTTATGAAACGTTCGGTCGCCGAGAAAGGGGCTCACGTCGGTGCAGAATGAGCCCGCAAATGTCGGCAATAAAAGGCGTGAGAAAGGAGTGGCTATGAATCGACTACCGGGGCTATGAGTCCCCTCCGGGTATGGCCGAAGACATCTCTGGAAGGCCGGCGAATCGTAACGAAGATTTGCTGTCTGCTAATTCTTTTTGGTTGCGGTGGTTGTGCGGCACATCTGGCCACCGTCGAAACGAAACCGATTCATCTCCCCGCGACGGCGGACCACGAAGCGGCTCTTGGTTTGGCGACGAAGTACCTGGTCGCAGCCAAACATCAGCCCCCGCTTTCTGCTCTCGGTTATGATCTATCGGCGGCCAGGATCTCATACGGTGTGCTCGGGCGACACGCTGCGGATGAATCAGCGCGCACCATTTACAACTTTGCCGTCGCCCGCACTGTCCAAATCACTGAACAAACGCAGCTGCAACCGCAGCGGCACCCAATCAAAGTTGAAACGAAAGACGGAAAATACCTTCTACTTTCTCCGCGGCCGACCGACGTCGATCATGACCTGAGCCGATACGATTTGATCCCAGTCGACACGCTGAAGATCGGCGGGAAGGATTTTAAGAAGACACATTCAGTCAGCGGCATTGGCGCACCGCTGGTTGCAGCTGAACGCTCGGCAACTCCCGAATATCGTCGGAAACACCTGCTGCGCCACATCTATGCGCCGGTCACGGCCGTAATTCGATTTTCTGGCCGGAAAGCGCAATTGGATTTCATTGATCCGTTAGAGTCAGAGCGAGTTACTCTTCAACAACACGATTTTCCCCTCGCTGCCAATTTTAGCGCTGCGATCGCGGTGCTGATTGCTCGAGAGCGGCCGGAGCGACTTGGATTTTCACGCTTGATGAACCCGGACGCTTATGTCGACACAACTCAGTTGCGTATGTTGCAGAGATTCGATCCGGACCGGACGCCCGTCATCTTCGTTCACGGCTTGGAAGAAACTCCGGCCGACTGGGCTCCGATGGTCAACACCTTGCGTGATGATCGGTGGGTCCGGGAGCATTATCAATTCTGGTTCTTCAGCTACCCGAGTGGTTATCCCTTTCCTTATTCCGCCGAGTTGTTCCGTCGTCGGCTCGCGGATATGAAGCGCGCCTACCCGAAAATGAAGCGTGTTGTTCTCGTCGGTCACAGCATGGGTGGAATGATTTGCCGGCTGATGATCACCGACGCCGGAGACAAGATCTGGCGCAGTTACTTTGGGACCTCTCCCACGCAAACCCCGCTAACGGCCAAAGCGCGTCGTCAGCTTAAAGAGGTGTTCATTTTCAATCATTGTCCGGAGATAAGCCGTGTCATATTTATCTCCACTCCGCACCGCGGCAGCCCACTGGCCACGAGCTGGTTCGGTCGCATCGCGGCGTCGTTAATGAAACAACCGCAGTCATTCACATCGCTTTACGCAGAGGTGAAACCGCTCCTGGTTGACGATCCCGCTGCGGCGCCGTTCAATCGGATTCCTAACAGTGTCGATACACTGGAACCAAACGATCGCTTCTTGCTAGCACTCAACAAGATCCCGATCGCACCCGGCATCCCCTACCATTCGATTATGGGAGATCGCGGCCGCGGCGATACGCCTGACAGCTCCGACGGTGTTGTTCCTTACTGGAGTTCTCACCTTGCTGGCGCACAATCCGAACTGGTCGTTCACTCGGGTCACACGGCACAACGCAATCCCGACGCGATTGCAGACGTAGACCGAATCCTGAAGGTCAATCTCGGTTACCGAGCCAAGCCAGCTCGAGTTCGAAGCGCGTTGCTTCGCCATCCTCACTTCGCTGATCGGGCTGGTTATCGGATTTCCCGAGGCGTAGTCGATCGGCTGAAAGAAGGCTCTCAAAGAAGCCTAACCTCGAGATCCAGTGATCATGAACACTCCAACGGTGGGGTGAAAAATGCGGATCGTCATAAAAGCGCGACCAGTACCGATGCCGTTCTGTTTGAGCTCGACGGCGTGATCTCGGAGACCGTCCATGAATGAGGCGATTAACTTTTCTGCGGCCCGGCTTATTACAAAGCTGGCTATTCTGTGGATCGCTCTTTTGGTCTTGCCATTTACCGAGCGGGCTCTCTTAGGAGCCAAAACCTATTATTTTTTATATATCGGGCTTGGACTGGTCTTCGTAATGTACGGGTTAACGATCCGCTCCGTCTTTCTTTTCCTGCGGCACACCAGGCGAGAGCCAGTTTATGCTTGGATTGCCTTTCTACTGTGGTCAGTTTTTATTTGCAGCGTTCTCGCAGTCTTCGCTATCGAATACGATCTTCTTCCCCACACGCCAGAGGGATCGACCAAGCTGCGGCCTCTGTTTGATTATCTCTACTATGAGGTTATTACCTTCACGACAGTTGGCTACGGCGACGTAACCCCGCTGACTGTACAAGGGAAGCTTCTTTCTATCTGCACAGCTCTTCTTGGGGCCACGCACGGTGTGACGTTTGTCGCCATCGTTCTTCAGGCTTTGACCCAACAGCCATCTGGCGAAGTCAAAAATAATTGAGCGACACCTTGCATCTGGCAAGGGCTGAGACGTTAGGGTCTCGGGCTGGTGGGCCTGCGCTTGTCAACGTCGTCAGCCCCAAGAGGCGAGCGGTCCGAAAGAGGCCTTGAGGGCCATGATCGTGACGACCGCGACCGAAAACGCCCGATCCTTTGTCGTCATGCCGCGTAGCTCATCTCCTGGTGAGCGGTGGGGTGACTGAGCCAGTCTGCAAAATGCGTCGCGCCTAGACGCGGATTAGTGCCGGGGACGAGCGACTGATCGTTCACTATGATGCCGAAGTAGGATGCCTCAGCGTCGCTGACCACCTCGCGTGGATCGTTGATCCCGCGCAAATATTTGCGGACGAGTTCATCGAGACAATCCGTTCCGGACCGGCCAGCTCGAAACGACCGCTTCGCCCCTCGCCGAACGAGCTTATGTCAGGAAGGTTCGTACCCTGTTCGGATTCCTTTTGGGTGGCAGAGACCTTCAAATGATGCCGGTGGCAAGCGCGGACGAAATCAAGAGCGGCAAACCGGGTGAGGTTGATCTCTGGTGTTATTTCCCTGAGTCGAATCCCGATCCGGACTTGTTCGCCGCGCAGATGGCGCCTGCCGCTCGGCAAAACAGTCGAGGAGTCGAGGCTGACTGCGAGATCCGCGTCCGATCTTTTTGAGATAGAGCGGCGCGAGCGCGAGCGCGGGCTAACCTCCAGCGCGCTTTTTCTCAATCGCTTCCTTGATCTCCTGCTGGCGAATGGTCTGCAGTTGCTGATACTGTGCGGGGCTCAGGATCTTCTGCAACTGCGGCGCGCTTTCGGCGTGGATAGCTCGGAGTTGCCTCATTTTCTGCATTCCGGAAAGGGAAGTATTCTCTTTGATGGCCTTCAACTTGGGAGCCTCTGTCTCGAGGATCGGCAGCAGCTTCACCTTTTGTTCGGGCGTTAGGTTGAGCTGCTTGGACAAGGCTTGCAGCTTTGCGGCCGCCTCGGGATTCTGAGCCGGCGCAGCGGGAACAACGGCCAGAAATGTGCCAAGGCAAATGGCAGACATCAGGAAGGTGAAAGGTTTTCTCATGGCCGAAGTATGATGGGTAACGCGCGGTTAATCAAGGAGCGCTCTGCCACAGGCAAACGCAACACCAGACGGCCATCGCCCCATGCAGGACGACTGCCGGCCACAGAAGGATCCCAACCAATTGCGAACGGGCACCGGCAGCACCAAGAATGACCATCGTACCCAGATTATACAGTACCATCGCGCTGACCAATCCCGTCGCTGCCCGGCTTTGCTCATCGTAATGCGCCAGCCAGCAGGCGACGCCCAAGGCGAGAAGCGCCATCCCAGCCACGCGCCCGAGGGTAATGCTCGCGCCAGAGATTTCGACACCGAGTAGCAACCGGACAACCATCGCAGGCACGACGATCAATCCCAGGCCCGTGGCCGCTTCAATGATGGCGGTCACTGTAAGCAAACGGTTCATGGCGGTTGAAGCGAAAAGCAGGCGGTCATTTCTGATCTCCTGTCTTGCAGGATGAGTTATTAGTCTGTGGATCTGGCGACCGCATCTGCGGCGGCCTTCTGCTCTTCCGCCGACATCTGCGACGGACCGAGCTTGATGGTCAGCTTGTCTATGGTCCCGGTGAACTTAAACGGAAGGTCATAGCTATCGTCCACCCCTGTGCCGGTATCCAGGCCAACGTCGAACGTTTCATCAATGGACATGAGCAACGGAATCGTGTGCGCAATCGTCTTTTTCGCCAATTCCTTGCCGTCTACTGTGAAGACACCCGTGCCACCCTTGCCAGGGCCAGGACCGTCGTATTTAAAGTCGAATACGAGGGTGTGCTTGCCTGGCGTGAGCGCACGGCCGAACACGTCCGCGCCTACTCTGCCACCGACACCACCCTGCCAGCGGAATCGCTCCAGATCGAGCATGTTGTATTCGAAGACCGGCTTGCCTTTTTGCAGGAACATCCCGTAGCCACCGAAGCGGCCGCCTAAAGTCGCGATCATTCCCTCCGCGCCGCCTTTGGGAACGGTGATCTCAGCCGTGATGGTATAATCCTTATCCAAGATGCTGGGAGCATTGCCGACAGGAATTCCGGCATTCTCACCCGTGTAGGTGAAAACTGTTTTGCCGGAGGTCGCGCTGGGCTTTGGCGCCAGGAGGCGCACAAAACCGGAGTTGTCCAGAGGGAAGACCTGGTATTTCGCCGCCTCGGTTTGAAACAACGCCTGCATTTCCTTCAGCTTGTCCGGCTGTTTCGCCGCGAGGTCGTTGTTCTCGGAATAATCCTTGCCGACGTTGTAAAGCTCCCAGTGGTAATCGCTGAGTTCCGGCATCTTGGTTGTGCCTAAGAGCCAGGGTGCGGCGGGAGGGGTCGTGGCGGCAATCCAGCCGTCATGATAAATCGCGCGGTTGCCGACCATCTCAAAATACTGCGTCTCGTGCTTCGATCGCGCGTTTGGTCCCGCGGCCGCGGGATCGAATGTGTAAGCCATGCTTACACCTTCAATCGGCTTCTGCCGAATGCCGTTGACGGTGTCCGGCGCCTTGATGCCGGTGGCTTCGAGAATGGTGGGCACGATGTCAATGACATGGTGAAACTGGGTGCGGATGCCGCCAGCGTCCGTGATGTGGCCGGGCCACGAAATGGCCAAACCCTGACGTGTGCCGCCGAAATGCGACGCCACCTGCTTGGTCCATTTAAACGGCGTATCAAACGCCCACGCCCATTGCACCGCCATGTGGGGGTAGGTTTTGGCAGAGCCCCAGGCTTCGTAATGCAACATCTGCAACGCCTCCGGGAGGGTGAAAATGCCGTTATAGGCTGTCAACTGGTTGAACGTGCCTTCCTCGGTGCCTTCGGCGCTGGTGCCGTTATCGCCGCAAATGTAAATGATGAGCGTGTTGTCGAGTTTGCCCTCGTCCTGAACCTCCTGAATCACCCGGCCAATTTCATGGTCGGTGTAGGCAGTGTAGGCGGCAAATACCTCCGCCTCACGGGCGTAGAGTTTCTTTTGAATAAAGGAGAGCGAGTCCCACCTCGGCAATTTTGCGCCACCGTATTCCGTCTGTCCGTCGGGCCATGGAGTGAGTTGGGTATTTGGGGGAATGACTCCGAGCCTCTTCTGGTTCTCGAAGATCTGATCGCGCAGCTTTTCGTAGCCCATGTCGAACTTGCCTTTGAACTTCGCGATCCATTCCTTGGTCGGCTGATGCGGCGAATGGCTGCCACCGGGCACATAATAAACGAAGAATGGCTTGTCGGGCGCGGCCGCGTTCAGGCCGTGCATATACTTGATAGCCTCGTCCGCCATGTCGGTCGTAAGGTTGTAACCGGGATGGCCGACCCACGGAAAAATTTGGGTATGGTCGCGGAACAGATAAGGCGTCCACTGATCGGTCTCGCCTCCCATGAAGCCGTAGAAATACTGAAAACCCATGCCCGACGGCCATTGGTCGTACGGTCCGGCCAGGCTGTATTGATAGGTGGGAGTGTTATGATTCTTGCCGAACCATGATGTGGAGTAACCGTTCTCTTTCAGGATTTCGCCGATGGTAGCGTTCTCCGGTCCGATGACCGAATCGTAACCCGGGTAGCCGGTGGCTAGCTCACCGATCACACCATAGCCGACCGCGTGATGGTTGCGGCCAGTGATCAGCGCTGCCCGAGTGGGCGAACAGAGCGCTGTAGAATGGAACTGGGTATAACGCAACCCTGCCTTGGCGACGCGGTCCAGCGCTGGCGTCGGGATGACGCCGCCGAACGTGCTCGAAACGCCATAGCCCTGGTCATCCGTCATGATAAGCAGCACGTTGGGCGCACCCTTGGGCGGCACGACGCGTGGCGGCCAGTAGGGCTTGGAATCTTTGGCACTTTCCTTGATCACGCCACCGAAGGGCAGCGGGGGTGGCGGGAGTTGTTTCCCGTCAATCACGACGGTGGCATCGGGTGAGCCGGGTGTGCCGTTAATTTGCTGGGCCAGGGCTAACGGCGCGATCGCCACCATGGCGACTGCGAGCATTCCACTAAAGAGAGCGCTTTTCATTCTTTTCATAGTTGTTTGATCGGGTTTGGACTTCCTTGGATTCCCGAGTTGACCCGCTGCGATTACGCTCGCTGTCGCTTTTCTCAAGATGTTTTTCGTAAAAATGCTTGGGAAGACGCGACCCACCGCAGCGAAAAAACTGGCGCTCTTTGTCGCCTGGCAGTCCCTCTCCATTTTTTGTCTGCGGAAAGGCCCAAGCAATCAGGAATTCCCACAAACGACGAGCGATACATCGCGCTGGATTCGCCTGGCGGACCAGGGAAGCAGATCTCGACAGGAATAGACCTTCCTGCAACCTTGCGGCTCGCCAATGTGGGAAACCGAAAGCATCGTCCGCATTCTAACGACCGTCTCCCTGGGTGGCCTGTTATTGGCTGTTGGGATGAGGCTCAGGGCGAGGCAAGTGGTTCACGCCCTGCGCGAACGCCATCTCACGCTCATCATCCTCGCAAATTTCGCCGTTGTGCCGGCCCTCGTTGTGGCGGCAACGAGGCTTTGCGGTCTCGGGACCGAGGTGTCGACTGGCATGATCCTGTTGGCAGCTGCGCCTTTCGCGCCGGTCGTGCCGGTATTTGCGCGCATGGCCCGGGCCGATCTGGCCCTGGCCGCCGGGTTGACCGCTCTGTTTCCACTTCTCTGTGTTTTTCTGACTCCTTTGGTGTGTCAGATTGCGCTGACCCGGATTGTCGCTGGCGGCAGCGTCCAGTTCAATGCAACCGCGGCCTTGCTCGTCCTCAGCGCGACAATCGTCCTGCCGCTCTGCGTCGGGATGGGACTAAACCGTGTCGCGCCCTTGTTCGTTCGTTCAATCCTGCGGCGGGTCGAGATGGCTTCCGAAGCCGCTGGAGCAGCGTCGCTGGCTTTCGTCACGGCCACGGCTTGGAGCTCGATCGTGGGGATCGGATGGCGCGCGCTGGGAGTCACAGCGTTGACGAGTGAAATCTCGCTGCTGTTGGGCTATTCGCTTGGTGGAAAGAATCGAACTGCACGACAAGTCGTTGGCCTGGGCACGAGCAATCGTAACATCGCCCTGGCGTTGCTCGTGGCGCTCCAGGCTTTCGGCGGCACCGGCGTGGTGCCGGCGGTCGTGGCGAACGGACTCCTCCTCATCCTGCTCGGCTTGATCCATGTGGCTTTCTGGCGGTTCGGCCCTCAGCGCGCCGGGGAGTCGTGGTCGAGCGGGCGAGCCTGATTCCTCGAACGATAATCGGATTGGGTTTTGTTTTTCCGGGATTGCAAATTCACCGCAAACGCGCTTGAAGCTTTGCGGAAGCGTCGATTCCGCAAGAAGGGGAGACGTGCCGCGCGCAGGCAAAACTTGCGCGGGGAGCAGTTTCGAACTCGACATGGCCAGCCAAACGACGATGTTTTTTGGTCGCAGGTCGAACTTCTTTCTGGTATCCCGGATTCGTCACGTAAGAGATTCAATAGCTCGGGGAGGGACAAGAATGAGAACTGCAAGACCAAAAGGACCGGAGATAAGCGTGAAACTTCCTGAACACGTCCTCTACCGCAAGAACTTGTCACTCATGCTTTGGAAGCCCCGTGGCGTTCTGGACGAGGCGCGGGTCAAAGAGATGATCGCGTTCATCGAAGCAGTCGAAAAGCGAGTCAGCAAACCATTCAACCGATTCATCGACTTCTCGGCGCTCGATATGGTAGATTTGAATTTCAAATTCGTTTTCCACATCGCGCTCCACCGGCGCCTCTCCTATGCAAAGTATCCGGCAATCAAGTCGGCCTTTTATGTCACGAGTCAGGCAACGACTCATTACACGAAATTACACGCCATGCTGACCGACTATTCGCCACTGGAGGTGGACCTTTTTGGCGATTTGGCCAGCGCGGCGAAATGGCTCGGTGTGCCGATCGAGGCTCTCAGAGCGGAATAAAAACGATCGCACATGACGAATCCGGATAATTGTGTCGGTTGGGCTTTTCGGTCCTATCCGGGCGCTTACGCATTCGCAGTCGTCCATCCATCAAAGGCAGAATCGGTGCGAAGAGACCATGTGTCGGAGTCGGCGAGCCTGTCCATCATTGGGGGATTGAGTCCAAAAGAGTAAGTTTTCGTAACCAACGCCTAACGTAGAAAGAACCAATGAAACATAATCCAAAAATCCTCGCTCACGCCAGCATCGCGGTTGCTGTCCTGACGCTCTTCGCCTGCTCGATCGCGCCCACGGTCACCGTCAAGACCGACTACGATCATGCAGCGTCATTCGGTAAGTATCGCACCTACACAATCGACACGTCTTCGACGGGCCTTGGTTCATCCGCCCAGGCGATGTTGCTCAGCACATTGCGCACGGGCCTCGCCGGTCGAGGGCTCAAGGAAACTTCAGCTGGAAATGCCAGCCTTTATATCGTTCCGAGGGTCTATACCAAGCAAATGGTTAATGTCATGCCCACCCAGGGCGTTACCCTCTACCGCTCCAGCGATGGTCTCTACCGTCCGGGCAACGTGGCGTTGAACGCGAATGTGAAGGAATACACTGAGGGCTCGCTCGTGATCGATTTCGTGGACTCCAAGACGCATCTGCTCGTCTTCCGCGGTTTGGCCCAGGCGGCGGTAAGCAGCGTGTCGGAGCGGAATGTTGCAGCGGTGCAGGAGGCCGTGAACAAAATTGTAGCTGCATATCCGTAGCAGGTTGGGCTGCTGGCAGGTACTTTTCGGCCGGCGCAGCGCCCCCGCCGGTTTCGGTCGCCCCGCGGAACCTTCACCGCGCGATTAAGAAGTAGAGGCTGATGACCGAGACAACCAACGCGATCCTGCTCCGCAAACGCAAGTTGAGCGACACCAGCCTGATCATCTCGTGGTGCACCGAATTGCTGGGCGATATCGACACGGTGGCAAGAGGTGCCCGTCGCCCGAAAAGCGTTTTCTCCGGCAGGCTCGATTTGTTTTTCGAAGTGGAAATCCAGATCAAGCGCAGTCGAAAATCACATCTGCACACGCTGACCGAGACGGTCCTGCGCAACCCGTTTGCTGGGATTCGTAAGAATTACCTTCGCACCCAAACCGCCTCCTATTTTGTCGAATTGATCGAGATCAGCACGGAGCTGGAACACCCGGCGCCGGAACTTTTTCATTTGTTGCAGCGCGCTTTCGGTTTTCTCGATTGCCAGGATGCGAGCCTTCGCGCGGTGCGCCACTTCGAGGCGGAGCTGGCCCGACTCGCTGGCGTGCACGACGTCGCGACGCTAAAGAGGGACCCAGCCATGGCCCTCGGCGCGCTCTTCGGCCGGTTGCCGCGCGGGCGCCCAGCCTTGCTCAAGGCGCTGGGTTGAACTCGTTCCCTTGCGAAATTTCTGGCCGTCGCGCCACTTGTCATTACCGTCCCAGCACCATGAAGAAATGCCTTCCTCTTCTCGTCGTCGCCGCTCTTTGCTGCACAAGCCTGCCGGCCCGCGCTGGCGACGCCTACAAGATCGATCCTGTCCATTCCTCGATTAGTTTCAAGGTGCGCCACTTCTTCAGCTACGTGAATGGCAACTTCACGAAATTCGAGGGCACGATCCGCGTCGATCCCGATCATCCGGAAAAATCTTCCGTCACCGCCACGATCGACGCCGCCAGCATCGACACGCAAAACGAGAAACGCGATGCGGACCTGCGCAGCGCCGATTTCTTCGATGTCGCGAAATACCCGAGGATTACTTTCAAAAGTAAGAGCGTGAAACAGACCGGCCCCGACAGCGGCGACATCATCGGCGACCTCGCGATGCACGGCGTAACGAAGCAGATGACTCTGCACGTGAAATTCCTCGGCAAAGGCAAAGGGATGGGCGGCAAGGCGATCAGCGGCTGGCAGGTCACGCCGGAGCCGATCCAGCGCAGGGATTACGGCTTGAACTGGAGCAAAGTGGTCGAAGGCATCGCCGCCGTGGGCGGGGAAGTGACCATCTCAATCAACGTCGAAGCGGACAAAACACCCTAACGAACTCCACGGACTTTCGGTCTAGCCTTTCATCCCGGTCAGAGTGACGCCGCGCAGAAAATAGCGCTGGGCGAAAAAGAAGATCGCGATCACCGGCAAGGTCATGAGAAATGAGCCGGCCATCACCATTCCCATGCCTTTCGCTGTGCCAGGGTTTGAGACCTGCACTTGAAAAGCGTAGAGACCAAAGGAGAGCGGATAAAGCCGTTGATCCGCCAGATAGATGAGCGGCATCATGAATTCGTTCCAGGTGGCGAGGAAGGTAAAGATGGCGATCGCAGCCAGGGTTGGTCTGACAAGCGGCAGCATGATGTGCCAGTAGATGCGGAGGAAACCGCAGCCATCCAACCGTGCGGCATCCTCGAGATCACGCGGGATCCCCTTCAGAAACTGGCGCAGGAGGAAAACGTAAAAGGCTGGCGCAACGAAACTCATGATCCAGAGTGGCTGGAGGGTGTTGTACCAGCCGAGCTTTTGCATGACCAGAAATTGCGGAATCATTGTGACCTGGGCCGGAATCATCATCGTCGCGAGCAGGAGTGCGAAACAGACGTTGCGGCCCGGCCATTGCAGTCGCGCAAAGCTGTAAGCGACCAGCGAACAACTCAGGAGCGTTCCCACGAGGTTGAGAATGACGAGGAACAGGCTCGTCGCGACATAACGCCAGAAAGGGATCTGGTCGAAGGTAAGTCGGTAGTTGCGTTCGATCTTCGCCAGCCACGCTCCGAGCTGATTCGTCCGTTGCAGTTCGAGTGTGACCCTTATTTCGCTAGGTCCAGTCGTGGCTGCAGCTCCATCCGGCTCGAGCAAGGTCCATGTCTTGACTTTGGTCGGGCGATCATCCGGTCCGTGTTCCTGCCAGGTATCGACCACCCATTCATGATCCGAGAGCGGCAGGCTGCGTGCCGCCTCATAACGTCGTCCGTCCTTTCCGACCACGAGCCTGAGCCCATGCCAGGTGTCGTCGTAACGGATCGAGAGGAGCAATCGATGCAGTCGAGACAGAGGGAAAGTCGTCTTAAAGCTCTGCGTCAGGGTAATCGTGTCGCCCTTCGTGAAATCATATTCCAGCTCGGCGCATGGTTCGTTAGGCGTTCCGGCCGGAATCAGTTGCGCTCGTGCATTGCCACCAAGTTGCCACATCGTCGCGGCTCGCTCCGCCGGCACGAGAAGATCTTCCTCCTGGTCGTACAGATTGGGCCCGCAGGGAGCCGAGGCAGACGGTGCGGCGCAGTTGTGCGACGACTTCGCCTATCAATGCCGGGGAAATTTGGCGCGCGATCTTCGCACGAAGTTGTTCCGCCGGCAGTTCCCAGAATGCGGCCGGTAGAATACTTAGGAGTCTCGAGTAGATTCCGCGTGCAGTTTGGTGAATCAGGGAGGCGCGATCGACATCGTCGGGCCACAGATAATCGACGGACGTCAAATCTTGTTCAATCATTGCCAGGGCTTCTTTCGTCCTTGGTCCGGAAACGTCCTCGTAGAGCCGATCATCTACGTAGGGCGAACGGAGACGCGGGATCGGTCGTTGCGGGAGAAGACGCAAACTCTCGCCAAAGAGTTCGCGATCGAGTTTGGCCGAGGTAGCCGCCATCCAGAGAAACGGCCAGACGAAAACGAGTGAGCCAACGATAAGCAGGCCGTAGATGAGAAGAGGGCGGAGCGTCATCACAGCCTTCGGTTTCCCACTACCCGCCTTCATAATGGACCCAGCGTTTCGAAAACTTGAGTTGTAGGATCGTCAGGGCAAAGACGACGAGAAAGAGAAACCAGCCCAGCGCGGAGGCGTAGCCCATTTGCAGGAAACGAAAGGCGCTGTTGAAGAGGTGATAGGCGTAGAAAAGGGTCGAGTCTACCGGCCCGCCCTGAGTCATGATGAATGCCTGGGTGAAAATTTGCAGAGTGCCGATCAAGCCCATGATCAGGTTAAAAAAGATGTAGGGCGAAAGGAGGGGCAGAGTGATGTGGCGAAATCGCTGCCAGGCATTCGCGCCGTCGAGCGCGGCCGCCTCATAGTAAGTGTCGCTGATTCCTTTCAAGCCCGCGAGCCAGATGATCATGCCGCCACCCGCGCCCCACAGACCCATCAGGATTAGGGCCGGCTTGCTCGTGCTTTCGTCCTGCAACCAGTTGGGCCCATGAATGCCGAAGCTGGCGAGGAAGGCATTGATCAACCCGGCGTTCGGATTCAAAATCCAGATCCAGAGAATGCTTGCCGCGACCGCCGGCACGATCGAGGGCAGATAAAAGAACGTGCGCCAGACCGCGACACCCCTGATCTCCAGGTTGAGGAGAAGCGCGATTCCGAGACTGAGCGCCATGCCGAGCGGAATGCCGATGATCATGTAGGCCGTGTTGCCGACCGATTTCCAAAACAACCGGTCACCAGTAAACATCCAGTGATAGTTGGCCAGCCCGACAAAACGCGCTGGGTTGAGAATGTCGTAATGGCAAAAGCTGATGATGATGGAGAAAAGGATCGGACCGCCAGTGAGAGCGACGAAGCCAATGATCCAGGGCGAGGCGCAGAGCCAGCCCCCGCGCCATTGCGAACGAAAGTAACGGCTGCGCGTTCCCTCCAGCGCGGCGACCGTGCCGTGTGCCGGTTTTGTTTCCCACCAGTAGGCCGCCGCCGCGCCAAGCGCGATCAGCCCGAGATAGACCGCGATAAAATACTTCCAGGGCACGAGCGGGCCGCGTGGTGGGTTAAGTGCGCGATCGAGCTGGCGCTGGACGATTTGATTGGCCTCGTCGAGCGCGGCCTCGGGCGAGAGTTTGTGAAAGATAGCATTCTCCGTCGCGCGCTTTTGTTCATTGAAAAGCAACTGCCCGACGGGCGTGACCGGACGGATGGGTGATGTCTCGAGCAGCTCGTTCAACAGCTTCACGCCGTTCCGGACCTTGGGCGGGATCGCTGGATTGCCGGCGACATACTTCTCGAAAAGCCACTGGTTGATTTTCCGGTTCGCATTTTGCGTCGGCACATAGGCAAGGCCCTGGCTGCCCATCCGCAAACGGTTTGCTTCCGCGATAACCTTCGCGCCGCGCCGGCTGCAGAGAAACTTCAGCAGCTCCCAGCCGCCCTCCTTGTTCCGCGCTGTCGCCGGGATGGCAAAGCACCAGCCGCTGACCCAACTGATCGCGGGCTGGCCTCGTGCCAGCTGTGCCGCCGGCATCGGCGGAACCGCGACGGCGTAATTCAGGTCGCGGCCGTACTGCGCGAGGCTGTAGTTAAAGGTCCAGTAACCGTCAATCTTTAGAGCTACCTTCCCCAGGACGAAAGGGTCGAGCTGTCCCGTTTGTGCGCTGCCTTGAAAAGCGTAAACGGCCGGGGCTCCGCCTAACGAATCATAAACGCGCGTCATCCATTTCAATGCCTCAACCACACGGGGCGAATTCAGCGTCACCTGGCGCCGGTCCGGGGTCATGAAGTGACCGCCATTCATCCAGGCATAGAGATAAAGCCAGGCGTTGCCATAGTTAGGCGCAAAGCCAAGCCGCGTGATCGCCCCATTCGCATTGCGCTCGGTCAGTTTCACCGCCATCTCGGACAGCTCCGCCCAAGTCTGGGGCGGGCGTGCCTCGCCCTTCGCATCGACGAACCCGCCGCGCTTGAGCAGGTCCTTGTTATAAAACAGGGCGCGATCGTCCACTCGCTCTGGCACGCCGTACGTCCCGCTCTCGCCTGTGATCGGATCGGTATAGACCACCTCTTTCCAACAGGCGTCGTAGTAGTTCTCCGGGCGAATGGCGTTGGGATCGTTGCTCTTCGCTTCCCGGGCGAGGAACGGATCAAGCTTGGCGAACGCGCCGCGCGCCGCCCATTCGCTTACCGCATAACGATCGAACAAAAACAGATCGGGCGGTTGACCGCCGGCAACGCTGACCAGGAAGCGCGTTGGGTCCGCGGTCTGATCGCGCGAGGCGCTCTGGCCGTTGATCACCCGATAGATCGGGTGGCGCGGATCTTTTCGATGCAGCTCGCGGCTCTGGGCTTCGAAATCGCGAAAGGCATCGTCCATGGCCGCCTTGTTCGCGCCGGCGTCTCCGGTGTAGTTGATCTCGACCACGCCCGGCTCGTTAGGCGCGATCGCCCGCTGGGGTTGAGAGCCACCAGAGAGCAGCGGCCAGCCCGGCGATCGAGCAGAACGATTTTCCACAGTGACATCGCGCTGGCGAATTTCGCAGCGCGACGTGAAACTGACCAGCATTTTGCGCCGGCTCCGGAGGCGCACGATGTTTCAGTGCATGTCATTTGCCTATCTAAACAAGGAGCTTGTCTGTGAGAAAGTCGCGGTCGCGGATATCGCTGCGCATGTCGGTACGCCCTTTTATCGTTTACTCCGCGCGGCAATTCCGAGAGAACTTCGGCGCTTACCAAACGCGCTTTTTCCGACGCGAACGCGACGATCTGTTTTGCGGTCAAAGCCTGTTCCAACATCGCCATCCTCAAATTGCTTGGGGCCGCCGGTGCGGGCGCTGATACCGTTTCCGGTGGCGAAATTCGACGCGCCTTGCTGGCCGGCATCGCACCGGAGAAAATCATCTTTTCCGGGGTCGGCAAAACAAAGGAAGAGATCGCTTTTGCGCTCGAGTCCGGGATTGGTCAGCTCAACGTCGAGTCGCCGGAGGAGCTGGAGATCGTCAACGGGATCGCCGCGGCCAGAAACGTGAGGGCAAGGATTTCGGTGCGGGTAAACCCGGACGTGGACGCCGGCACGCACGAGAAAATCTCCACCGGTCGGAAGTCGGATAAGTTCGGCGTTCCCTGGCACGAGGTTTGGGAGACTTATCAAAAGGCGCGGACCCTTTCGCACCTGGAGGTGGAAGGCGTGGCATGTCACATCGGGAGTCAGATCACTGACCTCGCTCCATTCAAGCCGCCTTTGCCAAGATGACCGATCTGGCCCGCCGGTTACTCGCCGATGGCTTTGCTTTGCGCCGCATCGATCTCGGCGGCGGCCTGGGCATCAGATACCGGGATGAGAATGCTCTGGACGTTTCAGACTATGCCGAGGCCGTGACGGAGCACGTCCGGCCGCTCGGCCTGCGGCTTTTTCTCGAACCGGGTCGCTCCATCGCCGCGTCGGCCGGGGTGCTCGTCTCCGAAGTTCAGTTTATCAAGCATTCCGAGGGCAAAAGCTTCGCCGTGTTAGACGCGGGCATGAACGATCTCGCCCGACCCGCGATTTATGGCGCCTACCACGAAATCATCCCGGTCCGTCAGGGCGACTCCTACGGAGTCCTACGACATCGTCGGGCCGGTCTGCGAATCATCGGATATCTTCGGGACCAATCGGCAATTGCCAAGACTGGAGTCCGGCGATCTGGTGGCGATCCTCAATGCCGGCGCTTACGGCGCGGCGATGTCATCGAACTACAACACGCGCAGTCTGCCGCCGGAAATCCTGGTCGAGGGAGACCAGTTCAGAGTTATTCGCGAACGCCAGCGCTTCGAAGATATTGTCTCGCTCGAACGATATTGACCCGTTCACAAGTGGAAGAAATTATATTGGCTGTAGAAGGCAGGAAGGTTGATACCGATTTCTGAAATTACAATCAGCAGGACTACGCCGCTCAGCACCAGGATCGGAGTTGCCTTGGTTTTTATCCGTCCAAGAACCTGGTCCAGTCCATACACATAAAGGAGCAGAAAAGGAATCAAAGCCCCGCAAAGCAATCGTCCCGAGGTAAAGTAAGGATGTTCCCGAGAAGGATAAAAGCATTGACCGAAGTCGAAGGCGATGGACACGAAAGCCAAGAACGCAACTACCGCGGCGAAACTTGCCAAAGCCAGCCACAGTCCCAGAAATTGCACTGAGGTTTTGTCGGCCGACTTCCGGAGCAGGCTAACCAGAGCTGACACGAGCAGTAGCACAGATGAAATCAAATAGAACTTATCCATCATTGGCCAGGCCAGGCGTCGCAGCGACCAGACGAATTCCCCGCGCCAGAAGCTTGCAATCAATTCCGAGGCGAAGATCCACGCACCGCGTGGGGCGCTGGATGCCTCATGGTTGACCTCCTTTTGCCAGAGGGCCATTTGGTGTTCGTACCGTTGCCCAGTTTGATCGGCCGGCAGATTACAAAGCGGCGTTAGAATTTTCCCGTCGGGAAATTGTTCCGGTTTAAAGAAGTATTCCGGCGAACCAAAAAGCACCATGTAACGCGCCGATTCGGGCGCGATGAAGTCCAGCCGGGTGGGAATCTTGCCAAGTGAATATTTGACGACCAAATCAAAGTGCGCCTGCTCATCGACGTTATTGAAAAACGGAAAAGCGGCCGAAAAGAGAAACACCCGGATGCCGGCGATGAGACAAAGCAGGATTATTGGCCAATGCTCCTACCAGCCATCGCGCGCGCTCGTAAAATTTAGATTTCTAAAGCTCAATCACCTTCCAAATGCCCTCCACTCTTGATCAATCGTGAGAGCTTTGCCAGAAAACTGCGACCGTTGGTTTTGCGACGGACCGAAGAGATCGTTGTGTGGCCGGATTCCGCGCGCCGCGCCGCCTGAAAATGTTCGGCGCTGAATACAAATAGCAGAAGGGCGACCGACCGATCATTGCCCAGCGATCCGCAACTCCCAGCGCGCTTCCACAGAAATCGGAGCGGAAATACGATTGATTTCTTGCCCAAGATCAAGATCGAAATCGTGCTTTCGGACAACTTGCTGGAGAGCGTTGCGGCCGCGGTGACGCAGGCCGCCAAGATCGGCGACGGCAAACTTTTCATCCTCGATGTCGAGCGCGCCGTCCGGATCCGCACCGAGGCAGGAAACAAAGCAGCGATTCAGCTCGGCCTGACGCTAAATTCAGCGCGAAGGGTCGGGGGCTCTGCTGACTGGGCCTGGGTCTTTGCTTTCGAACCGTTAGCGGACATGAGATGAGGATCGGGTTGGTGCGCGCACCAGCGGAAAAACGTCTGGGAACTGTTAACCAAATCACGAGTCATGGGCGAGGTTAGCGCCCAGCGAAATCCGCGACGGACACGGCCGAGACCCCGTTCGGTCATCTCGTCTTCTTCTCTGATCCAGCGAGCCCGGACGAGGGCATCTTTGCGCAGCGGGATCGGGAAGGCGTAACCACTGGCGAGACCAAAGATTCGCTTCGCGGCCTCCTTGGGCGCGAGAGTCCCGGCTTCGACCGACTCAACCGTCTCAACCGAGGTTTTAAAGAAGTCCCTGTAATCCGGATCTTCAAATTCACAGAAGACGGGGTTTTTTGTCGGACCTTTCAAATGAGAGGCATCGCCCGTCCGGGTATAGTCACTCATCCCGTTCATGAGATGGAACTCCGCGAGGAAGGTTCCGAGGCCAAAGACGCGAAGCCAGGCATTCCAGAGGTCGAAGTCAACCCATGAGATAAAGGAGCCATTCACGAGGTCGTCGTTGTAGTCGAGGATTAGCTGTTGCTGGATGTCGATCGAGCGGAAAGGTTCTTCATCGAAATTATCGGTTTTCAGCGCCTCGAGTAGCGGGTCGAGCAGAGCGTCGATTACCTCCACCGTGTTGAACATGCCGCGGGAGAAGAGCGGATCCACAAAGCCGGAGGCATGCGACATCAGGCAGTAGCGATAGCCGGTAGTTTTCCTAGACGAATACTGCAAACGACCGGTCGAGACCCACGGTCGAACCGCCTTCGCGTCTTTGAACTGTTCCGCGACGCTCGGATAGCGCTGGAGAAATTCGCTAAATTCCCGTTCGGCTGAAATTTCCCGCTTCGGATACCGGCGCGGATCGATCGTCAGGCCAACGCTGACAATCGAATTAGTCGAGAGCGGGTTGTTGTTGAAAGGAATGACCCAGAACCACCCCCGATCGAAACAATGATGCAACGTGCCGGCATGATACGAAATCGGCAGCGGGTTATTCGCTTCGTCAAAAGGGGGGACGTTTACCATGTGAGTAAAAAGGGTTCGGGAATGGTGTTTTAGGCGAGTAGGGTTTTCGCGTAAAGCAAAGCGATCGGCCAGGAGGCTCCGATAGCCCGTTCCATCAACAAGATATCGAGCTTGAATCTTCTCGCCCGCTGCGGTCTGAAGTCTGACTCCGCCGGTATCGATCTCGATATCCGTGACTTTCGTCTTCTGGCGTGAAATTGCGCCGTAATGGATCGCCAGGTTGTGAAGATAGGCATCTATGTCTTGGCGGAACCAATGGTTTTCGTCACGCGCGCTGGTACCGAACTGCAGGCCTTCGGTCGGATCACAGGTCTGGCCCGGGCGATGATAGATATAACCGAAGTGACGTTTAATTCCGCAGGTGGAACAGATTCGCTGGGCCAGACCGTTGGCATCAATCATGTCGTCCAGTTCCGGGAGATCGTATTTTTCGGCGAGGACAGAAATAAGAAGCGAAGTGTGCGGGATAGTGGACTCGCCAACAGCAAAACGAGGATGTTGCTCGCTGTCGATCAGGACGACGCTTACGCCTTGCTTGCTCAGGATTGTCGCGAGCAGCGAACCCGACAGCCCGTTACCCAAAATGGCCACATCGAACTGGCGCTTTGTTTCTTGCAGTATCACAGGACCCTCCCGCAGTTAATGTTGAACAAGTGATGCTCCCCAGGAAAATCCGGCACCATTTGTCGCCAGCATGACCAGGTCACCTTCTTTGATTTTGCCCGCCGCAAGTGCGTCTACATAACCCACCACCATATCGGTCTCTTGCAGATGCCCGTGGTGCATGTTTTCGGTGGAAACCTTTTCCCGGGGCAAATTGAAAGCCTTGAGGAACGCGTTTTGGTCCCATCGCGAGAATGTCGGATAAACAAAGTAATCGACGTCCTGCATTTTCTTGCCAACCTGCTTCAGCACCCCCAGCATGACCTTGCGGAACATGAAAAGATTAATCGGAATCAATTCCTTATTGAATCGCTGGATATCGCCACAGACATGCAGCCAGCGCGGGTATCTTCCGCCTATGTCCTCGGCCTTGCGGTTATGAATCCCGGGAATAACCCACATGTCGTGCAGTCTTCCGACGGTCGCTACCTCGATCCCGAGGATCCGCCGGGTGGTCATGTTCTTTTTCAGAATCACCGCGCTGCCGCCGTCTGAGACGACCGTGATCGGAAAATAGTTATGGTTAAATTCCGGGGCCTTATCTCCCGCTACCAGCAACGCCGTGTTGTACCGATCATTGGCGGACATGAGTGAGCAGGCGATCTTGAGAGTCGTTTGATAACTGGCACACCCTCCCGTGTTGATCGCGGTCGTGAACGCATGGGTTGCGCCGATAGCCTGTTGGACCTGGCCGGCGGCCGACCAGGTCGGAGCAACATAATCCTCCGGAATGCTGGTGAAATCGATGATCAGGTCGATCTCGTTCGGCTCGATGCCGGATTTCTCCATCGTGAGCCTGGCCGCATTGATGCAAAGGTCCGCGGCCGATTCGTCTTTTGCGATGTGCAAGGCATCGATCCCAATATCCTTTTCGAAGTCGACGTTCGCATCAAAGACTTCCGTAGACTGTTCTTCATCGGCAAAAACGTGCGACAAAGCCTTCTTTGTTGGCGGCAGATAGTAGTTTGCTTCAAAGATACCAATATTCGTCTTCATAGATCCTTTGCAGGTCGGCCCTAATAGCGTATCAACGTCACTGCTGCAGTTGCGCCCATGCCGTGAGACACGGCAAGGATGTGATCCCCCTGCTTTACCTGACCGCTCTCGACCGCGGAGAGGTAGTTCAGCGGGAAATCAGTTCCGAAGAGATGCCCGTGCTGCTCACGATTAGCTGCGCAAACTGAGGAAACTTTGTTGGCAAAGGCCTGTTGCAAGGCGGCTTCATCCTCCGCCGAGACGTTAGAACAAAGCACACAGGCGATGTCATCCAGGGTCAGTCCGGCGCGCGCCAGTAGTCTATCACTCATCTCTCGAAGTTTTGTTGCTTTGGGAAAGGCGTCATACCGACCCTTGTCCAACTGCATCCGGTATAACGATATTTCTTCGGGATGAACGAGTGAGCCGCCTGGAATGTAACAGATGTCGTGATTATCACCATCGGACCAGAGCTCAGTATCGATCACAATTCCGCTGGACGCGTCGCGTTGCAGAACAAGCGCGCTGGCTCCGTCTCCCAGGACCGTTACCGGGTCCGGAGGATTAAGGATGCGGTTACCTGGAATGGTAACATCGCCCGTAACCAGGAGCGCCGTCTTGAGCGCGTCGTTCTCCGACAGCATTGCGGCCGCGGAGCTGAGCGCGACCATGAAATTACTTGAGCCGCCGCCGCTGAAGCCGACGACAAAGGACTTCGGCGCTCCTACCTCGGCCTGCACCTTGTTACTCATATTCCAAACCGGCACGAGATATTCCTGTGGCATGATGGAATACTCCACGACCACATCCACCGTCTTGGGGTCGACCGTTGCACGCTGTAAGGCCTCGCGGCCTGCCGCCACCGCCATATTTGAAGGCGTCTCGTCTGCCGCTCCGTCTTGGAGATGAACGTGCTTGATTCCGAGCCTGCTCGCGATTTCGGGAGTGTAGCTTGCGCCTTCCGCTCGAAATAGATCCTCGACCGAGTGCTTGCTCGTAGGCACGCGATACGAGGCCGACAAGATTCCAACTGATGGTTTCACGGTGTCTCTTCCATCCGCAGTCGGCAGTTCTCGCCAGACCCGGGCGCAACACCATGTCACTGTCCCGCAATCTAAATGTCAATCACCGAATGAAAAAATGTGCTGGACAAGAGCCGGCACGGTTTCACAGGATCGTCAGTATGACGACGAATAATTCTAATGGCTCCTTGGGAAACGTGAAAGAGAAGGTTCGAGCGTTCGTGCTCGAATATGCAGGCGGCCGGGGAGTCATCTCGGTTGGGGACGACGAACCGATTTTGACCAACAATATTATCGATTCGCTCGGCTCATTGCGAATGATCGATTTTCTGGAAACAACTTTCCCGCTGACTATCGAAGATACAGATATGCTCCCGGAGAATTTCCAGACGATCAGGGCCACGGAGCTGTTTATCTACCAGAAGCTGGGGATTGATGTGAACGCTTCCGAAAATGATGCCGACGGTCAGAAAGAAGCAGTGGCCGAGTCTGCGGAGTTGGTTGCAAGTTAGAGGCCCCTACATTCGAGTTTTCGTTGCCGGCGACGCCGGGATGCGAAAACTTCGGGCCGAGGTTTGAGCCGGGACTTCAGGCGGTTCCGGCAACGCCACTTTCCGGCAGTGGCCACATTGCACGCAGGCATCGCATCTTGCATTGCGTGGGAAAGCGCGTCACGACCTTCGAGAATTCAGCCAGCAAATGAGTTCCAATTAGGTGCATGTCGAGAGAATTTCCGAGCCATTCCTGCGGCACCGGCGTGCCGACGTGGATGGTGAATTTCCAGGTGGAATCTTCCGTAATCATGCATGGTACGAGCCGTGCGCCCGCCATCTGCGCCAGGCGAATCGCGCCCGTGGCCATGTGAAAAAGCCGGTCCTCGAATGGAATATCGGTCATCAGGCCTCGATTTGGATCGACCATCACCAGTAGTCGCCGTCCCGGCCCGAGAATTTTCTGGAGGTGTAAGCGCGGGAAAGGACTCAATTGCCTGGTGAAGATAAAGACCGGGATCTCGGGCGGCGGTGTGAGGGAGTATTGGTAATTCGTGAGGCTTTGCAGCGCGGCCGGCGGATCAGCGCGCACGCTCGTCGCGGGAATGCCGTAGGCGCGCAGCCAGTAGGGGAGAATCTCAAACGGACCAAAATGGATCCCCACCAGAACAATTCCTCGATCGTCCTCTGAGAGTTCCAGTAGCTTGCGGTCGCCTTCGAAGCGACAGCGACTCATCCAGCGCGGATTGGAGAGACGGTCGGGCCACATATAAAACAGCTGCGAGTGATAGAGACCCAGACTGTGCCGCAGAATGTAACGCCAGCGCTTTGGGCGCCATGACCGGGGGAACCGATGCCAATTCACCCATGGTCTGCGCTTATTCACCTGCATCAAATCCCACGCAGCCGCCAGCGGCCATAACAAGATGCTCATAAGCGGCACGGGTAACGTCCGTTCGCAGAATCGGACGAAATAAAAGCTTCCCCACCCAATGCCGAGTTGAACGGCGTTGACCACCTTGTTCGCCGCCGGCTTCATCGTGCGATGGTAGAGTGAGCCATTTGGATTTGTCGATCAATTCCGACCAGTTTCACCGGAATCTCATGGCGAATAAGGTGCTTGAGTTTGGTGCCGCATGCGATTGGCCGATTGGGCCAACGCTGCGCTAAAGCCCTTCCGCAAGCGTTGCCGACCGCCCCGCGCGCAGGAGTGGTCCAACCGGAAATCCGTTTACGGTCGTGTCTACGGTCGACGAATTTTTGAGCGCAAATCTGTGCAAGGCAGCGAAACACGCATCGACAAACAAGGGCGGATTTGAGTGGAAAGGCTATGCCAAAGTGTTATGCCACTGCGCATCCATGACATGTATAGATGGAAACGGTGAGGGAGGGATTCGAACCCTCGGTACCCTTTTGGGGTACGGCGCTTTAGCAAAGCGCTGCTTTCGACCACTCAGCCACCTCACCAACTGCGCCGTCGAAGTTGCGAGAATATCGGGGTCGTTCCATGCTCGTCAACCTGCTTGACTGACGTGCCATGCGACTTGCTTCGTTCTCTCTCCTTCGTCGCCTGACGATCTGCGTCGCCGCCGTTTTGTCGATCGCCTTGGACGGGTGCGGGTCCAATCTGAAGAAGACGCTGGCCACGGCCCCTCCTCCACGACAGCCAATGATCGTCGGAGAAATTGCGCTGGTGAATGAAACGAAGGGATTCGTCCTGATCGATCTCCAATCCAATCTTTACGTCCCGGCGTCCGGCACCGCGCTGCACACGACCAACGCCTCGGGCAAGACGGCGCATTTGAAAGCGACGCCGGAACAAAAGCGACCCTTTATTGCGGCCGATATCGTCGACGGGGAACCGGCGGTGGGCGATCAGGTGGTGCGATGACGAGCGAAACGGAAGCGATTGCCGCGGTCCTGGCAAGAGTGACGGCGTTGCCGGATCGTTCGGTCGCGTTATTCGATTCGTTAGGCCGATTTGCGGCGCGGGATGTCTTTGCCCAACGGCCGCTCCCGACTTTCGACAATTCGGCGATGGATGGCTACGCAGTGCAGGCGGCTTCCAGCCAGCCTGGAACTAAATTGCGCGTCATCGGCGAACAACCGGCCGGGGCGGATCGCGGCCTGACGATCGGGGCGGGCGAAGCGATTCGTATTTTCACCGGCGCGCCGCTCCCTGCGGGAGCCGACGCGGTCATCATGCAGGAGGACGTGACCCAGGAAGGCGAAACAATCGTGCTGCAAGGCGGCGCGGAGCCGGGCGAGTTCGTCAGACGAAGAGGATCCGACCTTGCGGAAGGACAGAAGATTCTTGCGCGCGGCGCGCCGGTGGCGCCGCAAACTCTCGCGCTCCTCGCCTCGCAGGGGATGGCGCAGATCGAGGTGGGCGGTCTGCCGCAGGTAGCGATTGTCTCGACGGGCGACGAGCTTTTGCGCGTCGGGGAAACACCCGGCCCAGGGCAGATTTTCGAGAGCAACTCGATCATGCTGCGTGCGCTCGCGCTCGGCGCCGGCGCCGATATCACCCTGGTCGAGCATTGCGGAGACGATCTGGAAAGCCTGACGGAGCTGTTCCGGCGTGGATTGCAGGCTGACGCGTTGATCGTGAGCGGCGGAGTCTCGGTCGGCGATCGCGACTTGGTCAAACCGGCGTTGCGCGCGCTCGGCGCGGAGATCGATCTCTGGCGCGTCGCGATCAAGCCGGGCAAACCGTTTCTCTTTGGCCGCGCTGGACGTTGTTGCATCTTCGGTTTGCCAGGGAATCCGGTTTCCGCGTTTGTGACTTTCCTGAAATTTGTCCGGCCGGCGCTTTTGAAAATGGCGGGCGCGGCGGACGAGTTTCTCGGTTTGCGCGAAGTGCCGGCGCGGCTGGCGAACGAGGTGACGAATCCGGGAGATCGCCCGCATTATTTGCGCGGAAGACTGACGAACGGGTCTTTCTCTCCGGTCGGTCGGCAGGAGTCGCACGCTCTTTTCGGCCTGAGCCGGGCGAATGCTCTTTTGCGCATTGCGCCCGGGAGCGATCTCGCAGCGGGCGCGAATGTGACAGTGGAATTGTGGGATTAACGAAATCGCGAGAGCCAACGGGCAGCGGACTTCGGACCGTGTTTTGTCCTATCTTGTGGCGTGTGGCCTGTGACCGCCTAACGAATGAGCCTGCACGACTACAAGCGAAAACGGAACTTCGCCGTCACCAGCGAGCCGCGGGGCGCGAAGAAACCGCGCCCGAAGCGGGTCGCGGGCGCGTCGCATTTCGTGATTCAAAAACATGACGCGAGCCGGTTGCATTACGATTTCCGGCTCGAGATGGAGGGCGTTTTGAAATCGTGGGCGGTGCCGAAAGGGCTGCCGTGGAAGCGGGGCGAAAAACATCTCGCGGTCGAGGTCGAGGATCACCCGATCGAGTATGCGGGTTTCGAGGGTGTGATCCCGGAAGGCAATTACGGCGGCGGCACGGTCATGGTCTGGGACCGCGGCAACTATTATGTGCATGGCGAGAAACCGCTCGAAGCCCTGGCGCAAGGGCGGATTCACCTCGTGCTCGAAGGTCAGAAGGTGAAAGGCGACTGGGCTCTGATCCGCA
This sequence comes from uncultured Verrucomicrobiae bacterium, assembly GCA_963738045.1. Classification (GTDB taxonomy): domain Bacteria; phylum Verrucomicrobiota; class Verrucomicrobiia; order Chthoniobacterales; family UBA10450; genus Palsa-1392. The sequence continues at coordinate 362,369 of CAVTUX010000001.1, forward strand.
CCCGCAGTGATCGCGGAAAGAATCAATGGCTGCTTTTGAAAAGCGACGCCGACGCGAAGCCGGTCTCGAAGAAGCGCGATGACGAATCGGTCAAGACCGGCCGAACGATGAAGCAGATCGCGCGCGATCGCGACGCGGAGTGGCAATCGAATCACGCCGGAGACGAGAGCGCTCAGAAGAGTCTGCGCGCGCGAATCCGGAAAGCTGTCGCGCGCAAGGAAAGCGGCGGCCACAAGAAGGATCGGCCGGTGGGAAAAAAAGGAAGAAACGGCGCGCCGGCAGTGCCTGATTCGCTCCCATCCGGAAAGGCGCGCTTTATCGAGCCGATGAAGGCGAAGCTGGTCGAGACGCCGTTCACGCAGGGCGGCTGGATCTACGAGCTGAAGTTTGACGGCATTCGCATCCTTGCGGTGAAGAGCGGCGCGAAAGTGAAATTGATCTCGCGAAACGAGAACGACCTGACGAGTCGCTTCCAGGAAGTGGCGGACGCGATCGCGTTGCTGCCCTGCGCGGAATGCGTGATCGATGGCGAGGTGGTCGCGCTTGACGACAAAGGTCGCTCGTCGTTCCAACTCCTCCAGGGGCGCGAGATGGAAGGCGGCGAAGCGCCCCTTTGTTACTACGTTTTCGATCTCCTTCAGCTGAACGGGAAAAATCTGGGTGGACTTCCCCTAACGACTCGCAAAGAAGTGCTGCGCCAGCTTTGCGGCAGCGCAGGCGACCCGATCCGGTATTCCGGCGAACTGGGCGACGACGCCCCCACCCTTCTCCGTGAAGTGCACCGCCGTGGCCTCGAAGGCATCGTTGGCAAGCTGGCCGATTCGGTCTACGAGCCAGGGCGACGGAGCGGCAAATGGATCAAGCTGAAGTGCGTGAACGAACAGGAATTCGTCATCGGCGGTTACACGCCCCCAGCGGGCGCGCGGAAACATTTCGGCGCATTGCTTGTCGGCTACTACGAAAAGAAGAAGCTTCTCTTCGCGGGCAAAGTCGGCACCGGGTTCGACAACAAAACGCTCGCCGCAGTGCACGCCAGGTTGCGGGCCGAAGGGCGCGAGGATTGTCCTTTCGCCAATCTCCCGTCAAAAGAGGGCGGCAAATGGGTGCAGGACATCACTCCCGGGATGATGCGCAAAATCAGTTGGGTGAATCCGGTCTTCGTTTGCGAGGTAAAATTTGCCGAGTGGACACGCGACGCCAAGCTGCGGGCACCGGTTTTTCTCGGCTTGCGCGAAGACAAGGCACCCGCCAACGTTAAACGCGAGACGCCAGCCTAACGAATCGAATCACGACGCGCGCGGACTCCGCGGAGAACCGTGGCCGCCGCCTGCAAAGCAACCGTACAAACTTTGCCATCGGTATCGCAGGCGGGATCGTAGCCGGAGATGGTCAGAGCCTCAACCGGAAGGTGACTCGTGATCAAGGCGAGAAGTTCTTGCAGGCCCTCATTCGAGAAACCGCCGCGGACCGCGTATCCATTCGCCCGTCCCACGCTCGGATCGAGCGCATCCAGGTCGAGATGGATGTAGAATTTCCCGATCGTTTGGACGCGCGCTTGCAAAACCGGTTCAATTTCGTTCGGCACGGAACCCGCACTCAGCCTGACGATCTCCGAGCGAGCGAGCACCGCCGCTTCGCCAGGATCAAGATCGCGCACTCCGAAGAGGACGACCGCGTTGTCCGGCACCGGCTCGAACCCTTCGATGCTGCGTGCCAGTTCCGCCCAGCAACGGCCGGTGGCGGTGGCGAGCGTCATGCCATCGAGAAAACCGCTCATGGTGGTTTGCGGCGTGTTGAAATCGCTGTGTGCGTCAATCCAGAGTATTCCCGTGCCGCCGCCCAGACCGGCGATCACCCCGACTGCAGCAAGACAGTTCCCCGAAAGGATGATTGGGAATCGACCCGCCGCGCGCGCCGTGCCCGTCCGCTCCGCGACCGCGCGCATCAACTCAAAGCTGGTCTGGACTTCGGCCCGCCAATTCATCGAAGCCGGCTCGATCACCTCCGCGTCAACCTCGTGTCCCTGAGAGCCTAGATGCTCGGCGAGACCGGCTGAGCGCAGGTGCTCCGGGCCGGCCCCCATCCGCACGTTGCGCTGGCCGGAATCGTAAGGGACATAAAGAAGCCGTATTTCCATGGACTCAAAGGGGATCTGCGCGTGAGATCCGCTTCTCCCTTGCACCAATCGTCCGAGGTGGTCAATGCCAACCAGGTCACAAGTCGGTTATTCCTGCAGCGCAACTACGCACTCACTTGTAGCGATGGCCGTGTTTGATCACGAGATCGACCCGCTGGAGCAAAATCGGTATGGCGCAACACGTCGCCTTTCACGGTGATGATGTCGGTAAATTTTCCTTCGGAAGCTTCTAGCTTGCATTGTGACACTCCGGGGAGCACAGGCCGCTGGCCTGTTGGTTTTGGGGCCCGCCAAAACAGGCTTGGATTATTTCGTTAGGTCGCCCTTTGGAAGATTAGCCATCCATACCAAGCGAAGCGGTAACGAAGTTCGCCGGGGCGGACCGTCCCGACGAACAGGCCAGCGGCCTGTGCTCCCCGGAAAGAGAGCCGCGCCTAACGAGGTGGAGCGAGCAGGCGTTGGAAAAGTGCGAGGAGCCTGGGTGCAGACGCGGACGCCTTTAGCTCGCCGACCAGGATTCGACGCACTTCGTTGCGCGGAACTTTGACCTTGCTCGCTTCGCTCCCAGCCACGCGTAGAAGCGCAATCGTACGGGCGCCGATCAAGGCGGGCAGCGCGGTCGCAAACCGCACGCGCCAGTTCGTCAGGCTGGAAGAATAGTCGATGCCGGCGCCGATTTTTTCTTCGGCGCGATCAAGCCAGTGATGGAAGACCTTTGTAACCGACGTGGTCGCCAGTTCGTCTGCCGGCAGGTAGTCACGCCCGTTGGCCAGATCGGCGGGGCGGTCGCGCAGGATGTTGATCAATTGCAGGCCCTTGCCATACGAAATCCCGAGTTCGCTCATCTCGCCCGGCGACCGGTTGGCAAAAGGCGGCAGGCGCCGAAAGCCGAGCTTCGTCCAAAAATCGCCGACACAACCCGCTACGAGGTAGGTGTATTCATCCAGCTCCGCGGCGGATCGCAGCGAAACCACCGCGGTCGAATCGCCAAATCGTTCCAGATCGAGCGCCTGTCCCCTCACGATGGTTTGCAGCACTTCCCGGATGTCGGCTCGATCGGCCGGCGCGAGACGGGTCAGCCAGTCGAGACAACCGCGTAAATTCTGAATAAGCGTTCTCTCGGCCGGATCCCGCTGTTGCGCGGCGAAATCCCGCAGCGGTTCCTCGACCCCATTGAAATCCAGTTCGCCGGCGATGACGCGGGCCAAGGTGCGCAACCCCGATAGGCGACTGGCCACCGGGATCGTTGCCGTGTCCGCAACCGTGTCGGTCGCGCGGGCCAGGAGATAGGCGAGGCTGACCGGTTCGCGGAGCGGGCGCGGGAGAAACCGGATGGTAAGATAAAACGATCGCGAGACCGACTTGAGGACCGCCTTCACGGCCCCACGTCGCGAATCACAATTCGCGAAAAATCCGCGTTGCCGAGTCCGTATTCCTGCGCCACCTGCACGTGAGCGCCGAGGCGCTTGATCGGCGGCACCTTCCCCCTCTTCCGCCACTCCTCGAGCTGGCGCAGCGCGATGGCATCGATCGCGACCGGATCCTTGCTCGCGTAAAGCGTGGCGAACGGAAAAGCATAACCCGGCTGCGACTGCGGTCCGCCGGCATATTGCGCCAGCAATCCATCCATCAGGTTGAGCACCACTTTCTGTCCAATATGCGGATCGTTGTAAATCTCCGGGATGCTCGAGGCGCCGAAGTCGGGCGGCACGCCGAAGCGCCGCCAGTTGTCGATGTTGGGAATGGTGACGTTGTAAAGGCAACCAGCAACGCCGTTGCGCACGTTGTCGCTCAAGACCGGGACGTTGATGATCTTGGTCACTTCGTTGGCGACGATCTTCGAAAAATGACTGACGCTGCTCGTGTTTTCCGTCTCGCTCAGAAGGGGCATCTCGCCGCGGTTGCCAGTGTATTCGAAGTCGCCCCAGATCAGGTTGCCGAGAAACGGCGCGGAGATGACCGCCTTCTCATCGTAGCCATCGCGCGGCGGGATGGATCGCAACTGGTAGCCCTCGCTTTCGGTGTAGCCCGCCGCCTTCATCCCGCCGAGCGATCGGTCCCAGACGATGATGCTTTGGCGCGAATGCCCGGCCGCCACGAGACCGTCGACGAGCGCGTTCACGATATCGCGATGGGTGGTGAAAAGTTCGCCACCGACGGCTGAGATCTTGATCCCGACCCGATCGTTAGGCTTTACCAGCGAACGCCAGGCGCTCGCGATGTCGGGCTGATGGGTGACGGCGAGGACGAGCGCGTTGGTCATGCGCCGGACGATTTCCGGGTTGGTGTGATAGTCGTGGATCGCGTCCTCGTCATGCGCACGATAGACGATGGAGGGAGTGGGAGCGGGCGGTGGAGGGGCCGGCGGCGGCAGGTTTTGGCCAGCGAGGCTCCCGAGCGAGAGGGCGGCGCACCCGACGCTGGCGAGCAGAAAAGCAATTGAGCGAGAGAGGCGAGCGGCGATGATGAACTCTATGGGCAAGGGGCCAATTGACAACCCCGCGGTGGCGGACGCGGCGCTGCATATTTATGTACACATTCCGTTTTGCGCCCGCATTTGTCCCTACTGCGCCTTTTACAAGGAGCGAGCCGACCCGGCGCAGGCGGCCCGATTTTGCGAAGCGATCGTGCACGAACTCTCGGTGGCTGTTGCGGGCAAACATTTTCGTCCGGAGACGATCTTTTTTGGCGGAGGAACGCCGACCGCTCTCACGACGGCGCAATTGGAGATCCTGCTGGCCGGATTCCGCGTGCAGCTCGATTTGTCAGGTTTACGGGAGTGGACGATGGAAGCGAATCCGGGCAGCGTTTCGGAACGAAAAGCACGGCTCTTGCGCGAGTACGGGGTGAGCCGCATCAGCCTGGGGGTGCAGTCGTTCGACGATGCGCTGCTCCAGTTGCTCGGCCGCGAGCATTCGGCGGCGCAGGCCGAAGCGTCGTTCGACTTGTTGCGCCGGAACGGGTTCGAGAATCTGAATATCGACCTGATGTTCGGTCTGCCTGGCCAGACGCTGGCGCAATGGGAAGCGACCTTGCAGCGCGCGATCGCTCTCGGACCGGAGCACATTTCCACCTACTGCCTGACGTATGAGGAAGACACGGAATTTCTCCGGCGCCACACCGAAGGCGAATTCCGCAGCGATCCGGAGGCGGACGCGGATTTCTTCAACCTGGCCGACGAATCGTTAGGCAAAGCGGGCTTTGAGCATTACGAAGTTTCAAACCATGCGCGACCTGGCTTTCAATCGGTCCACAACCGGGCCTACTGGAGCGGGTGCGATTACCTCGGGCTGGGGCCGAGCGCGGTCTCGACGATCGGGCTGCGGCGCTGGCAGAATATTTCGGACTACCGAATCTACAGTGATCGCGTGCTGACCGGTCAGCCAGCCGTGACCGGCGACGAAAGGCTGACACCCGCGATGAAGCGCACAGAGGCGATCGCGTTGTCGTTGCGCACCAATCGGGGGATTCCCTCGGAGTGGGTGAAGGATCGGCCTGACGAAGTTGAGGAATTCGTCAGGTTGGGTCTGATGCAGCCGCAAGGTGAACGCTACGTCCTGACGCGCGCCGGTCGTTTTCTCGCAGACAGCGTGGCGGAAGCATTCGTTTAGTCTTCAGTTGGCCGACAATACCGGTTTCGCATCTTTCGATGCGTAGGGCGCAAACTCGGTTTCGAGCGCGGCGACATCAAAGAAACGGCTGCCGTAGTTGCGCGACAAGGCCGTGTCAAACGAGTCACCCCGCGCGACGCCATCGAGCAGTGCCAAAAATGCCGTCCGATCCGCGGCAACGAGAAACCGCACCAGTCGCTCGGATTCATGATAAAAAGCGCTGACCCGATCGGCCGGAGGATAGTCGACCATCGAGACGAGTTGCGCGAGCGGGATGAACTGTCCGGGCGGAACCGACGGTGAATGCGGCGCCGCGACATAGTTTCGTGCTCGCTGATAGCTCGCGCGTGCGACTCGCGAGGTGTATTCGGCGAAGCCTTCATCGAGCCATCGCGGCAGCGCGCGTTGGTAACGCCGGAAGAGCATCAGGTGGCTAATCTCGTGGCCTAACGAATTATCGGCGAACCTGTAGGCCGGATCGCGCACGATGAAGAGGCTGCCACGCGAGTGAATACCTCCGGTCCACGGCTCGAGCCGCGCGCTAGCCTGGAATGCCTTCCAATCATCCGGTTTTTCAAAAATGTAGATGTGCGACTTCACGCCTGGGTTGGCGCTCGGCTCCGGGCCAAGCTCTTCCGTGATCACGCGAAAACAAAACTCCGCCTCCACTGAGATCGGCGTGGCGACGTAGCTGTGGATGAAGTGATAGATAAAGTGTTCCGTTTCGCCATGTCTCCATTCCTGGGGGTGCAGGGCGAGGGCCTGCGCGCCGAGGGGATTTTGATCCTGACTGCTCAGGGTCGAAAATTCGACCTCAGGCAGTGCCTTGAGCCCGGACGGCTGCCCTTCTTCCGAGGCGCTACTGGTGACGATTCCCGCAGCCAAGGCCGCAAACTCAAACGCGAAGAATACTGGACGCAACATGTTATCTCCTGTTCGCCTAACGATTCCGCGGAGTCGCCACGGCACGATCCCGAGACCGGTTGGCGCCTTCGGTGCGTTGCCCGGCGGCGGTCTCCAAGGGCACAAAGCCGAGGAGCAGGTTATGAGCCTGGGAGACTGCTGGGTGGAATCGACGGCGAGGGCTTGGGTGGAGAGTTCTTCGGGAGCGGATAATGCGGGCACGCTCACGATACAGAAGAAGCTAACCTTCAATAGCGATGGGATGGGACGTATAACTGCGAATTAAACACTGCCGCGGCCGAGTCTGACGAGGCTAGCCAAACGCGGTGACGATTAATAGCGGCGCGATCTTCTCCCTCCTGCCTCTCGGGAGTCAGCCGCTGTCCGCGGACACAGTCTTGACGGCAATCGACAACGTGTCGCGCCGGCCCACTAGCGGCACCTTTGCCACATGCCGCACGCCCCCGGGGCTCCTATCGCTGACGCCGGCTCGATCCTTGCCGCCGTCGTCAGCAACCCCTGCGGCAGCGTCACCAGCAGGTCGGTGCAATTGGATGTGAGCCCGGCTGCCGCGCCCGCGCCCGACGCGCCGTCGCCCTGCTGACGCAGTGTCGCTCGGCGATCGCCCCTGGGTGCCCGCCGCCAGTGGACAGATGGGGAATCCTCCCTACAATGTCTGCTCCGCGCTCCCGACTGGACCGGCAAATAAGGCAGCCGCGTCCGTGCGGAAATTCACTCAGTCAATCACTTACCAGTAGAATCGCATCTTTGAATACACCTAACAAAACCAGCCATCTCGTCCCGCCACACGGCGGCGAACTCGTCAACCTCATTCTCGACCGCGAGCGGGCGGCCGACACCAAAGCCGCCTCCCGCGATTTCCCTCCTGGGATCTGACCCCGCGTCAGGTCTGCGATCTCGAGATGCTTCTCAATGGCGGGTTCTCGCCCCTCATCGGCTTCATGAACAAGGCCGACTACGAGAGCGTGTGCAGCGACATGCATCTCACCAGCGGCCTGCTTTGGCCGATGCCGGTCACGCTCGACGTCACTGAAGCCTTTGCCAAAACCCTCAAGCCCGGCAGCACGAAGATCGCCCTGCGCGACGCTGAGGGGGTCATGATTGCCATCCTGCACGTCGAGGAGGTCTGGCAACCCGATCGTCAGGCGGAAGGCAAAGCCGTCTTCAACAGGACCGAGCATCGCCCATCCCGGCGTCGCTTACCTTATGAATCGGAGCCATCCCTGGTACGTTGGCGGCCGGCTCGAAGGCCTCCAGCTCCCGAGTCACTACGATTTCAAGACTCTGCGGCAGACACCCGCCAAACTCCGCGCCGACTTCGCCAACCAAGGCTGGCGCCGCGTCGTCGCCTTCCAGACACGCAATCCGATGCATCGGGCGCATGTCGAACTCACCTTCCGCGCCGCGAAACAAGTCGAGGCCAGCCTGCTCATTCACCCCGTCGTCGGCATGACCAAGCCCGGCAACGTTGATTACTTCACCCGCGTCCGCTGTTACCAGCTCCTCGTCGGGAAATATCCGGCCGGCACGACCAAGCTCGCCCTGGTGCCGTTTGCCATGCGCATGGGCGGTCCCCGCGAAGCCATCTGGCACGCTCTCATTCGCAAGAACTACGGCTGCACCCACCTCATCGTTGGGCGCGACCATGCCGGCCCGGGCAAGGATAGCGATGGCAAACCGTTCTACGGCCCGTATGACGCGCAGGAACTTTTCGCTAAACACGAGGCCGAGATCGGCGTCACCCAGGTGCCGTTCCAGATGATGGTTTACCTTGAGGACAAGGATAAATATTTCCCGGCAAACGAAGTGCCGAAGGATGCCCGTGTTCTTGACCTTTCCGGCACCGAATTGCGCAACCGTCTTAACGAAGGCCGCGACATCCCGAGCTGGTTCACCTATCCAGAGGTGGCGACCGAATTGCGCCGCAGCTTCCCGCCGCGCCACAAGCAAGGTCTCACAATTTTCTTCAGCGGGCTCTCTGGCGCCGGTAAATCCACCATCGCCAATGTGCTTATGACCAAGTTCCTCGAAGTTGGCGGCCGCCCTGTTACTCTCCTCGACGGCGACTTGGTGCGAAAGCACCTTTCCTCCGAGCTCGGGTTCTCCAAGGAACACCGCGACATCAACATCCGCCGCATCGGTTACGTCGCGTCCGAGATCACGAAAAACGGCGGCATCGCCATCTGCGCCCCGATCGCCCCCTACGATTCCACCCGCAAAGACGTACGCGCGCTCATCGAGCCGCTCGGCGGCTTCATCCTGGTCCACCTTTCCACCTCGGTCGACGTGTGCGAACAGCGCGACCGCAAGGGCCTCTACGCTAAAGCCCGCGCTGGCATCCTGAAAGAATTCACCGGCATTAGCGACCCCTATGAGGAACCGACCGACGCCGAACTACACATTAACACAGCTGAGCTCAGCCCGGAGGAAGCGGCCCAGGAGATCATCCTGCACCTCGAACGCGAAGGGTTCATCGGGATGAACCGCACCTCCGCCTAACGAATCGAGCAGCTTCCCTCGCCTCCGCCGGAGCTGCGTCTCAGCTTATTGCCCCTGTGCCGGACCTTCCTTCTTCTGGGCGTCAGGCGCGCTGTAATTGATCGTCACCGTCGCACCGACCTTCAGGTTGCCGGTCACCTTCACGTCGGAAGCTCGCGTAATTTCCCACACCCCAGTCGCAGTCTGCACGGTAATCATCTTGCTCGTGACGGAGAGCACCTTCCCAGTCATCGTCATTGTTTGACCAAAAACTGTGCTGCTCAGGGCGAGGCTCCCGGCGGCAACCAAACTCAACCATGCTTGCATTTTCATGGCCGAATGAACGGCGATCCATAGGATCTCCGCAAGCTTTTTCGAAAACAGGCTGCCCGACAAAAATCAGCCTGGGTGATCAAGAACAACGGCTTTCCGATGAAGCGAAAGAGTTTCCCCCCGCGCCCCGTGAAGATTGAGGTTAGAACCCATCACCCATCTCACAAATGGGAAAGGGGTGCGCTAAGCCGATAACGGGCGGCTGCCATGAGAAGCAGCGTCGCGAGCGGCCCGTCATCGCTGAGCGCGCAGGGCTGCCGATCTTTGACGCGGCGGCGGCGTTGTTCGTCGGTTAAAGATCCATGAAGGATATTCTCTCTCCTCGCGCCTTACCGCCGCGCCAAACCTTTGGCAACGCACCCGTTCCCCATTTATGAGATGGGGTTCTAGACGCCAGAAGCTGATGGGAAGAAGTCTTGCAGCCTCCGCGCGAGAGTGATTAGCTCGCCAGTCTGGACCGAAGTCATCACCGCACATGATTGCCGTCGCGTTGTTAAAAGGATTGCCCGCGCGGCGATGGCGCGGCCCGTCTTTTAGACCGGGCGACCCGAATAAGTGAAACTCACTACGAAGGATCTCGAATATCGCCGACCTGTTTGGGAGGCCCTCTCCGAATTGTTCCTCGATGCGGATAACTCTTTCACTCATGCGGGGCGCATCGCAGTTTTGGTCGCTTCGCCCTATTCGCTCAACGAGTTAGAGCAGATTCTCATCGACGAGGTGTATCCAGTATGCCGCTCGAATCTTTCCAGTATCGCGGGAGAGTGGACAGGTTTTGATCCTCAGTGGCTGGAGAGGAGGATCCTTCGTCGCCTTGGCTCACCCTTCCGCAGCTTCCACGGATTCAACTTTGGCAGACTCACCGTGCCGTGTTGGACGGAGTGGCGCCAACTCAAAGACGCGATCCTGCAGCAGCGCTCCCAACAAGGTGCAATCAACGCCTGACTATCTGTTGCAATTTGGAAACGCCTGGCCAAAATCCAGTCGGCCGATCGTAACCGGCGAGAGGAAATCGCTGCAAACATGTTTGTATGGCTGTTCTGATCGCGGTCGCGGTCGCCGACCTGTCCTGCACCTGACTCGGCGACCGTTAACAAGACGCCGAGTCAGGCTAAACGATGCGTGCATTCATCATTAATCTCGACTCCGCAACCGACCGCTGGACTTTCATACAGGCGTCGTTCGCCGGAAGCCGGCTTGTCCTTTGTCGGATGCCCGCGGTTGACGCAGCAACCCTTGAACTACCCCACGTCGAATACTCCGAAAGACTCTATCGTTGGTTTCACGGCAGGACGCCGAATGTGCGTGAGCTGGCCTGTTATCTCAGCCATCTCAAGGCCATGGAGACCTTTCTTGCGACCGATGAGAAACATGCCTTGATTGGTGAGGACGATCTCGTGCTCCGCCACGATTTCGACGCCGTCATCGAGGCGGCAATGCGGTATGCGCGTTTCTGGAACATTCTGCGGGTCACTGGTCTGAGTAAGGGCCATCCCTGGCCGCTGGTCAGACTCTGTGGCCCTTACACCCTTTGTGTGAGTCTCGGCCGCCTGAAAGGCGCGGGTGCGTATGTGATTGACCGCGTCGCCGCGGCGGCGTTTCTCGCCCGACTCCTCCCGATGCGGCTGCCGTTCGACCACGCATTCGATCGAGAATGGGTCGTTGGGCTGCGAGCGGCGTGCATCTCGCCTTTTCCCGCTTCGCAGAGCGAGAGTGATTTTCTTTCCTCTGTTCAGCCCGGGATTTACCCGAAGCTTTCTCAAACTCAGCGCATTCTCGCAACCTATCCCTATCAAGCCTGCAACGAGATTGCGCGTTGGTATTTTCGCAGTGCGGCTTATCTACGCTTCAAGCTCTTCGCAACGGGCCAACGTTGCAAAACGTCAAAACGCAATGGTTGACACCCTATGGCTCCAGTGTCTCCCGCAAATGGCGGCAGTTCCGGCGACTGCCGTCATTCTCATCGATACGCGTTGAAAGTTATTGCTGCAGAGCAGCCTGCATCTCCTGGTGCGCAGCTTCCATGTCAGCGTAGGCCTTTTGAATGGCGTCGAGCTTCTGTTGCTGCGCCGCCGTGAGCAACGGGCGAACCTGTGCGACGGCGTTTTGCATCGCCGTCTTTGACTGCTGGGCTGCAGTCTCGCGAATGGTCTTCAGCTGCGTCTTGGTTTGGTCGATGATCGGTTGCACTTTGGCCTGTTGGTCAGTTGTGAACTGCAACTCGTGGCTGAGCCGATCGAGCGGGTTGCCCCAACTGTGACAAGCCATTTGATGATGACCTGACCAACCACTCGTGCCGGCCGAATTCTGTCCATGAACGACCGCCAGCGCTCCCAAAGCGAGCGCACCTGAGGCGGTCAAAGCAATTAGTTTTCGTTTCATTGGTTTCAATTTTTGCGTGGCAAGCATTGTGATTTCGCTTGTCTCCAGCTAGTGACAAACAATACCGCGAAGCGGTTACAATTCCTTTTTCTGCACCAAGAGATCACGCCGACGCCCGCACTGCTGGCAATCGCCTTGACTTTGTCTAGTCGACTGGTTCGCAATCGATTACGCTCGGGAGAGAATGTCGAAAACAATCAGGAGCTCTAAGGAATAAATTCTTGGCGATCATGCTGGCCCTGGTGACGGCAACATTTTAGCCTCCTGCGGATTCGGAGTTTTCGAACTTCATTTCAAGCCGGATGGAATTGTCGCGAGCACGACGGTTCTGCGTTCGACCGGCGTTCGATTGCTCGACGCAGAATGCAAATAGGCCTTTTCCCAATGGCGCTGTCACCCCGGCGTCTGGACTGTGATCGAGGTGCCGATCAACTTTTCGCTCTGAGCTTCCGTCCCTCCGGAATACGTCGCTGACCGAGCGGGTTTTCGTATCCGGAAATTAAACCCGCGAGCGGCGCCGGCCGGAGCCGCGGGTGTACTTCACCGGCTTGCGCTTTGGTTCGATCTTCGTCAGGCCGGTTCCGCTTTTTACTTCCATGATCTGGTCGCGGAGCAACGCCGCGCGCTCGAATTCGAGGTTGGCCGAGGCTTGCTGCATCTCGTCTTCCAGCTCTCGCAGGAGTTCAGTGAGATTGAAGTCGCCACCGGCTTCCTGGATGACGGCGGCGGCAATTTCGCGGCCACGCAAAATGGTGTGCAGGCTTTCCTGGACCGCGCGACGCACCGTCTGCGGAGTGATGCCGTGCTTTTCGTTGTACTCCATCTGTTTGGTGCGGCGGTATTCCGAGATCGAGATCAGGGCCTGCATGCTTTGTGTGACCGTGTCGGCGAAGAGAACGACCTCGCCGTTGATATGACGTGCGGCGCGGCCCGCGGTCTGGATGAGAGAAGTCTGGCTGCGGAGGAAGCCTTCCTTGTCCGCATCGAGAATGCAGACCAACGAGACTTCCGGAAGGTCGAGGCCCTCACGAAGGAGGTTGATGCCGACGAGGATGTCGAACTCGGCCGCACGCAGGCCGCGCAGAATTTCGACCCGCTCGATCGTGTCGATGTCGCTGTGCAGGTAGCGCACTTTCAAGCCGACATCGCGCAGGTAATCGGAGAGATCTTCCGCTGTGCGTTTTGTGAGCGTGGTAACGAGAACGCGCTCCTGGCGTTCCACTCGCTGGCGGCAAAGCTCGATCGTGTCATCGATCTGGTTCCTCAATCCCTTGAGCGTGATTTTCGGATCGAGCAGCCCGGTCGGGCGAATGATTTGCTCGACGACCAGCGGCGCGCCCGGGGTATGGACATCGAATTCTTCCGGCGGCTGATCGGTGCGGGAGATTGTGGGGCGGGCGCGTCGCCTGCCCTGTTCCGCGGACGAGCGGACGCTCGTCCCTCCGGCGACCACAAACGGCACCAATTCTTCTTCGCCAATCCGGGCGCGCTTGTGCGGGAAATATCCAGTGTTGCCGACAATGCTGTTCTTGATCTCAAACTCGGCCGGAGTCGCGCTGACGTAGATGAGTTGGTTCGCGTTGCCCATGAACTCGGGAAAATTCAGCGGCCGATTATCGAGCGCACTCGGCAACCGAAAACCGTATTCGACGAGGACCGTCTTGCGCGATTTGTCGCCCTCGTACATCCCGCCGATCTGCGGGATGGTGGCGTGCGATTCGTCGATCACGAGCAGGAAATCCTTCGGAAAAAAATCGAGAAGCGTGAACGGCTTCGAGCCCGGCGGCCGGCCGGAAAGATGTCGCGAATAGTTTTCGATGCCGTTGCAGAAACCCATCTCCTGCAACATCTCGAGGTCGTACTCCGTCCGCATTTTCAGGCGTTGCGCTTCGAGCAATTTGCCGGCCGATTCGAGCTGGATGATCCGCTGCTCGAGCTCGGTCGCGGATCGAGGTCAGCGCCCGGTTCAATTTGTCGGCCGGCGTGACGAATTGTTTGGCGGGAAAGAAAGTCATCATGCCTAACGACTCGTGGGCATGCCCGGTGAGCGGATCGAAGCGCGTGATCGCATCCAGTTCGTCGCCGAAAAACTCGAGGCGCACCGCTTCCTCATCCGCGGTCGCGGGATAAACCTCAACCACGTCGCCGCGCACCCGAAATTTTCCCCTGACGAAATTCACATCGTTGCGCTCATAGAGCATGTCGACCAGCCGGCCGAGCACGGTTTCGCGCGAGATTTGCTGGCCGCGTTTCACCGTCAACAGCATGCGCAGATAATCTTCCGGCGAAGTCACGCCGTAGATGCATGAGACGCTCGCGACCACGATCGTGTCCCGGCGCGAGAGGAGCGCGCTCGTCGCCGAAAGCCGGAGCCGCTCGATCTCCTCGTTAATCGACGAGTCCTTCTCGATGTAGGTGTCGGAGCGCGGGATGTAGGCCTCCGGCTGGTAGTAATCGAAATAGCTGACGAAATACTCGACCGCGTTGCGCGGGAAGAACTGCTTGAACTCCGAGTAAAGCTGCGCCGCGAGCGTCTTGTTGTGCGAAATGATGAGCGTCGGCCGGTCGAGTTCGCGGATGACATTGGCGATCGTGAACGTTTTGCCCGAGCCCGGTGACGCCGAGAAGGGTCTGATGGCGGTTGCCGGCCTCGACCGATTTGAGGAGCTTTGGCGATCGCCTGCCCCTGGTCGCCGCGCGGGCGGTAGCTGGATTCGAGCTCGTAGGACATTCACGGCAATATGCGCCATGCCCGGAAACGGCACAATCTTACCGGGGAGCGCGGTGCGCGTCCTGCTCTGAGAGTTGCGCTACTCTCTTCTGCCAATTTTATGAAATTCCGCCCGCCTTGAAGATTGCCCTCGGCCTGCTCCTCCTCGCTGCCCCGGCCGGGCGGACAATGTTCTTCGTCGCCAATCTCCGGCGTCAACACGATCACGAAATACGACGAGAACGGGAATCGGCTCGCCTTTCACGAGCGCATTCGTCACCGGGCCCTACGGCCTCGCGCTCGATTCCAGCGGCAATCTCTACGTCACGACGAACAACAACACGATTGAGAAATTCGCGCCCGATGGCACCGATCTCGGCGTCTTCGCCAGCACCGGCATCAACTTCGCCATGGGCCTGGCTTTCGATCGCAATGGCAACCTTTACGCGGCCAATTTCGTCGGCAACACGGTCGAGAAGTTCGCGCCGAACGGAACCGACCTCGGCGTCTTCGCCAACGTCATCAGCCCGACCGGGCTGGCCTTCGATGCCGCGGGCAATCTCTACGTGGCAAATTTCGGGAGCACAATCGAGCGCTTTGCGCCGAACGGGACGCCGCTCGGGGCCTTTGCCACCTTCGGCCTGAACAATCCCGAGGGACTGGCCTTCGATTCGTCCGGCAACCTCTACGTGGCCAACAACGGCTCGGACACGATCGAGGTTTTTTCGCCCGAGCGGCGCCGACCTCGGCGCGCTCACGAGCGCCAGCCTGTCACGGCCCCGTCGGCCTCGGCTTTCGACACGCGACGGAAATCTCTACGTGGTCAATGGCCTGACCTCGACGATCGAAAAATCTACCCCGAGCGGGGCAGAATCGATTTTCGCCACGACCGGTTTCAGCCCGGCTTTCATCGCAGTCCAAAAGACGCCGACCCTGGTCAACATTTCGACCCGGCTCAACATCCTGACCGGCGAGAACGTGCTCGACGCGGGTTTCATCATCGTCGGCTCCGGCACGAAGCGCGTTCTGATCCGCGGGCTCGGCCCGTCGCTGGCCGATGCCGGTGTCACCGGGTAGCCTGGCCGATCCGATCATCGAACTGCATAGCGGACTCTACCGGCGTGATCATCGCCGAAAACGACAATTGGAAAAAGAACCAGCAGGCCGAGATCGAGGCCACCGGGCTTCCGCCGAGCAATGATGCCGAGTCCGCGCTCATCACCACCCTCAGCGCCGGGCGCCTACACCGTGATCGAGCGCGGCAAGCGCGACACCACCGGCGTCGGGCTGCTGGAAGATTTACGATCTCAGCGGCGGGCTTCGGGCCGGAGCTGGCCAACATCAGCACGCGCGGCTTTGTCGATACCGGGAGCAACGTCATGATCGCGGGCTTCATCGCCGCGAGCGGCACCGGCGGAAGCGGCCGGGTGCATACGTGCGCGCGCTCGGACCGTCGTTAGGCGCATTCGGGATTGCCGACCCGCTGGCCGATCCGATCCTCGAATTACACGACAGCAACGGCGCGCTCGTGGCCACGAACGACAACTGGAAGAGCGACTCAGCAAGCCGAGATTGAAGCGACCGGCATTCGCGCCGAGCAACGCCGCCGAGGCGGCGATCATCGCCACCCTTGTGCCCGGCGCCTACACCGCGATCGAGAGCGGCAGCCAGGCGGCACAGGCGTCGGTTTGGTGGAAGTTTACAATCTGCATTAGTGCTGGAGCGCATCTCCGTCTGCGAGCGCTGCGCGTGCTGGTGTCGCAGCACAACCGCGCCTAACGACTCAAACCCGTTGTTGCGCACTCGGAGCCTCAATGTCCGAAAAGGTCGGCCGTCTGCGTCGCTTGTGTGAACATCACTTCGGGATAAATTTCCGCGAATTGAAAGAAATCTCCTTCTTCGGCTCTGGGCTCATGCTGGCCGCGCTCCTTCTTGCTACGCCTGCCGGCCGCTGGCGCACCGCATCCCCGGTGCTGCGATCAACGCCCCGGTCGATCGCAGCGATCTGGCCGGCTGCCCTGCGCAATCGTCCCGCTCGAACGGCTCTCGTCCGGCGCGATCAGTTTGCTCGATCGGGGCGGCGACCTCGTTCAGGCGGTCGCCACCACCGCGCACCCAGACGGAGGCAACCGCCGCGGTCACGCTCGACCTGCGGGTGGCGCCGGATCTGCGGCTCGGGCGACGATCCAAGCCAGTTGCCACCGATGATGCGCGCGCAGGCCGAACCTCATATCTTTCGCTCCCCGGTCGATCCGGAATTTCTGGCCGCGGTTTTTCAGGAGGGCCGCTTTGCGATCGATGGCGGCGCGGTCGATTGCGGCTATTCGGTGACCCATGACGGCGGACTGACCTGGACCCGCGCGCTGATTCCGAACCTCACGATGATAACGGGCGGTCCGTATTTTCGCGCGACCGATCCGGTAGCCGGGATCGATTTGAACGGCACAATTTTTCTTAACACCGAAGGCGCAACAAACGTCGAACTTTGCAGACGGCAACATACTGGTAAGCCGTTCCTTCGATGGCGGCGCGACTTTTGGCGCGCCTTCTGTCGTTTTTAGACCAGGGAGCAACAACGATTTCCCCGACAAACCCTGGATGGCGATCAATACCTTTGCCGGCACCTCGGCCAGCGTCGGACGAATTCTGGTGACCTGGACGCTTTTCGGCACGACCAACGCTTCGCCGATCATGCGCTCCTACAGCAATGATCACGGCGCGACCTGGAGCAGCGCGGCGGCCATCCACGCGGCCAGCACCTCCGCCCAGGGCTCGCAGCCGGTATTTCTTCATGATGGGCGAGTCGGCGATCATTTATTGGAATTTTGCCGACAGCGGCTACAGCGGCGGGGACACCCGGCTCCGGGGCCGGAGGAAATCGACATGGTGCTGTCGAACGACGGTGGCGTGACATTCGGCGCACCGACGCTGGTCACGACCGTGGCACGCTACAACCAGCCGAGCATCCGGAATGGCGTTTTTCTTCCCTCGGCCACCACCGATCGGACCACGGGGAATCTTTATGTCGTCTATCAGGGTCTCGACACGGCCTCTCTGCCGCGGATCTTGTTTACCAAATCGACCAACGCCGGCGCGAGCTGGTCGGCGCCCGATCGCCGTGACCGACAATCCGGGCACGGGCGTCTTCAACTCCGCCATCTCGGCCTCGCCCGATGGGCAAACGCTTACCGTCTCGTTTTACGATCAGCGCGACAGCGGCGGCAACACCCTCCTCTGCAATCTTTATCTCGCCCAGTCATTCGACGGCGGCGCGACCTGGCAGCCGAACATTCGCCTAACGAGTGTCACGACCGACGCCAGCCTCGCGCCCCTTACGTCGGATGGTTACATGCTGGGAGATTACCTTGGCATCGCGGAAACGACCGACCCTGATGTGCCGGCGGTGCCGGTTTGGGTCGATACCCGCACCGGCAACCCCGATCCCTTTATCACCCGCGTCGGGATTGCGCCGGAGGTTGATTTCACCAGTTTCCAGGCCTCGCGCCTTTCGCTCGCGCAGATCGAGGACCCGCAGCTTGGCGGCCCGAATGGGCGACGCCGATGGCGATGGCGAAGATCAATCTTTCCGAGTTTCTTTCCGGGAACCGATCCGAACGATCCGGCCTCGGTCATTCACACCTCGCGGCAGTTGAACATCTCAACCCGCGAGACGGTCGGGACGGGGGATGAATGTCCTCATCGGAGGATTTATCATCAGCGGCACGACATCGAAGCAGGTCATCCTGCGCGCGATGGGGCCTTCTCTCGCCGCCTTCGGCCTCACGGGGGTTTTGCAGGACCCAACGCTCGAGCTGCACGATGCCTCGGGCGCGACCATTTTCATGAACGACAACTGGCGCGACACCCAGGAAGCCGCGATCGAGGCCACCGGTATTCCGCCGAGCGACGACCGGGAATCGGCCATCGTGGCTACGCTCGATCCGGGCGCTTACACCGCCATCCTACAGGGAAAAAATAACACCACGGGGACGGCGCTGGTCGAAGCCTACGACCTCGATCGCCACGCTCGCCTCGCGATTTGGCAACATCAGTACGCGCGGATTGGTCGGAGCGGGCTCCAACGTCCTGATCGGCGGCCTGATCGTTTCTTCAGAGGAATCGGGCCAGGCCAATGTGGTGGTGCGCGCCCTCGGGCCTTCGTTAGGCACAGCCGGCGTAAGCGGAACGCTCAGTGATCCAACGCTCGAGCTGCACGACTCGAACGGAGACCGATGGCCGCGAACGACAACTGGCAGGATAGCCAGGGCGGAATCATCGCCTCCACCGGTCTCGCACCCGCCGACCCCCGGGAAGCGGCGATTTTCGCCACGCTTGTCGCCGGCGCATACACCGCCATCGTGCAGGGGACGAATGCAACGACCGGGGTCGGACTGGTCGAATTCTACAATATCCCGTAAGCCGGCCGGTGGCAGGGATTGGGAAACGTGATTCGATTCGTGATGTAACGGTTCCCGATTCACAAACTCGTCCCACTTTCCCGGAGGATTCCCGAAGACACGATCAGTTGACACAGCGGCCTGCCCGCCCGATGCAGCCCGCAGCGCCATGAAACTGATTCTGTTTTCGTTAGGCGAATGATTGCCCAGGCTTTTATTCTGGGCGCGGGACTGGGCCAGCGGATGCGTCCGCTGACCGACGATACGCCCAAACCACTCATTCCAATTTTCGGGAAACCGCTTCTCACTTTTGCCTTCGATCATTTGATCGCGGCCGGCGTGGAATCGTTTGTCGTGAACACGCACCATCTGCCGGACAGATTCGAGGAATCGTTAGGCGAACACGGCTATCGCGGCCGGCCGCTGAGACTGGTGCACGAACCGGTCCTGCTCGAAACCGGTGGCGGGATCAAGAACGCCGAACGCTTCCTGACGGATGAAACCTTCTTCGTCTACAGCGGCGACATCTTGACCGATCTGCCGCTGGCTCCGCTGCTCGAGGAGCATTTTCGCGCCGGCAACGCCGTCACGCTTGCGCTGCGCTCGACCGGCGTGGCCAGCAACGTCGCCTTCCACGACGGCCGCGTCATCGACATCGGGAACCGCCGCGGCCATGCCGGCAACTTTGATTACGCCAACGTCTCAGTTTGGGACCGAAGCGCGTTTAGCTCGCTTTTCGCCAGGCGAAAAAATCTCCTTCGTTCCCGTCCTGGCCGAGTGGATCGCGGACGGCGGCAATATCGGCGGGGCAGTGATCGAGGACGGCCGCTGGTTCAATCTCACTTCGCCCGCCGAATACCTCGCGATCCATCGCACGATCATGGCAGAAGGTTGGCGGCCGGATTATCTGTCGCCGCCCGACTGGCCGGTGCGGATCGCGCCCGACGCGATCATCGATCCGAGCGCCGAGATTGCCGGCTGTTCTGCCATCGGCGCCGGTTGCCGGATCGGTGCGAAGGCGAGTGGTCGAGGATTCGATCCTCTGGCCCAGGGCACAAATTGCTCCTTGCGCGCGTCTGAAAAGCTGTATCGTCCGCACCCAGCGCCATGCCGAGGACACGCTAGCCGACGCAGTGATTTAGATTGTGAAAAAATGATTCTGGAACCCAGAAACTGCTCCAAAGCCGAAGGCAAACCAGAACGGGGAACGAGACTTGGTTCTTTTCCTACATTCCTGATTTCCTGATTCATTTCCGTCTTTTCCTGATCCGCACGAAACATGATTATTCCCGAAACACTGCTGCGCCAGACGCGCCTCCATTTCCCGCGCTTTGAGGGGGCGGAGGTGCAAATCACTCCGATCGAGAAAGGCGGCTCGGGCCGCAAGTTCTACCGCGTCCAGTTTTCCCCGGAGCAGACGATCGTCGCTGGTGAAATACACCCCGACTCAGGCCGAAAATCAGCGCTACGTCGAGATCGCGCGAGTTCCTCGTCGAGCAGGAAATGCGGGCGCCGCAAGATTCATTTCCACGATCCGGAGGAAGGTCTGATCTGGATCGAAGACCTGGGCGAAAACGATCTCTGGAGTCATCGCAAGGAAAGCTGGCGCGGCGGCGTCCCTTTACGAATCGGCGCTGGAGGACTCGGTCAAACTCCATCGCATCCCGCGCCCGGCTTCCGCGGAGATTCCGGCGCCATCTCTCGGCGCAGTTCGACGCCGCGCTTTATCGTTGGGAGCAGCATTACTTATGGAGCATTGCCTCGGCCGTCATTTCGGCGTCGAGGGGAGGAAATTGCGCGAATTGTCCCGAACTCCCTCGACTGAAGGAAATCGCCGAGCAACTGGCGACCTTTCCGCGCGTCCTCGTCCATCGCGATTTTCAATCGCAAAACATCATCATCCGCGACGGCCAGGCTTATCTGATCGATTTCCAGGGCATGCGCCCCGGGCTGGCGGAATACGATCTCGCTTCGCTCCTTTACGATCCTTACGTGCACCTGAGCCGGCCGAGCGGGAGGAATTGCTCGAGTTCTATCGGAGCGAAGGGCAGGTGAGCGACTCCGGCGTTTGCGGAAAAGTTCCAGCTCTGCGCGATGCAACGGCTGATGCAGGCGCTCGGCGCCTACGGTTATCTCGGCGAGATGAAAGGATAGCCAGGATTCCTCGCCCACATTCCGGTGGCCATGCAAATCGTTAGGCGAAGTTCTCGCTGGCATCGAAGGAGTCGGCGCCGCTTGCGCGCGCTGGCTCCTCGAGGTCGCACGGGCCGTTCAAAGGCAGGCGATATCGCGCCGCAGGCAGGCTACAGCGGCGCGCACGAAGGGATTGCCCCGCCGCTCCGCGCCGATCGTGGTCGCGGGCCCGTGGCCGGGCAGGACGGTGACGTTGTCGCCTAACGAGTAGAGTTTTTCCCGAATACCGGCGAAGAGCAGCTCGCCGTCGCCCCCCGGCAGATCCCAGCGGCCGACGCCGCCCGCAAAGAGAACGTCGCCGCCGATGAGCAGCTCGTTTTCACGCGAGAAAAAACAGAGGCTCCCCGGGCAATGCCCCGGCACTTCCAGAATCTCGAAATTCATCCCGAGAAAATCCCGCGAAGGCGTCGCCTCGATCAGGAGATCGGGCTGGACCGGCTCGATCTCGAATTGGAAGCCGAAGTCGCGAAAGAAATTCGCGTCGGAAATCATCGGCGCGCTCTCGGGATGAACACCCACCGGGCAACCAAAGCGGCGTTTGATCCTGCGCCACGTCCTGGATGTGATCGATGTGGCCATGGGTGAGGAGCAGCAGCCGCAGTTCGATTCCCTTCCGCACGAGCCAGTCGCAGGCGCCGTCTGGAGCGTCGAAGAGAATCCAGCCCTCCGGCGCCTCCAGCGCGTAGCAATTTGTCTCAAAAATTCCGCCAGTGAAGCTTCGGTATTCGATCATGCCTTTTCTTTCTCGTGCTCTTGCTCGTAATCCTAATCGTGCTCGAACGCCACTCTCTGGGCTCCCGCTCCGATCACAAGCAGGAGCAAGAGTCGGAGGGAACGGAAATTGCACCACTCAGGACGCGCCCGCCGCCGAATCTAAATTTGAATCTTCGCCGGGGAAGCGTTGTCTCACTCTTCACTTCACAGGGTTTCGGGACCGGCCCCTCACCTTGCTTTCAAATCGAATTCTGCGAGCTTTTTTGTCCGCTTTTTATGAATAAATTTCTTCGTCGCTCTCGTTGCGCTGCTGCCGGGTTTGATGGTCGTCGCGCTGGCTGCGCAACCGGTCTGCGCGAAGTCGGATTCCGAGCAGATCGGCCTTTCCGTCGGGCGCCTGCTCGAGGAAGGCCACTACACCCATCATCCGCTGGATGACGAGATCTCGCGCAAATTGCTCACCGGTTACCTCGAGATGCTCGATTTCAGCCACCTCTTTTTCACCCAGAAAGACATCGACGCTTTCACCGAAAAAATACGCCACCACGCTCGACGACGACATCCTGCTCGGGAACCTCCAGCCGGCCCACGAAATTTTCGCCGTTTTCCAAAAGCGGGTCGAGGACCGGGTCAAGAAAATCAAGGCGCTGGTCAAGCAGCCGATGGATTTCAAGACGAACGAAACCGTAGTCCTCAACCGGCAAAAGGCGCCCTGGCCGAAGGACGAAGCGGAGGCCGACGATCTCTGGCGGAAGCGGATCGAGAACGAGCTGCTCCAGGAAAAACTGAGCGAGCACCCGATCGAGCCCGGACCGAAACTGGTCGAGCGCCGCTACGACCGGATGCTGCGCAACATCCACGAGGAGGATGACGAAGAGCAGGTCAAGCTGTTCCTCGACGCGCTCGCCCAGGCCTACGATCCGCACTCGGAATACCTGAGCGCGTCCGACCTGAAGAATTTCAGCATCAACATGGGGCTCTCGCTCGTCGGCATCGGCGCGATGCTGCGGAGCGAAGACGGTTACGCCAAAATCGAGAGCCTCGTCGCGGGCGGCCCGGCGCAAACCAGCGGCCGCTTGAAAGTCGGCGATCGCATCACCGCGGTCGCGCAGGGATCGAAGGATTTCGTCGATGTCCGCGACATGCGGCTCGACAAGGTGGTCGAGCAGATCCGCGGCAAGAAAGGGACGAAGGTGCGGCTCCTCGTCATCCCGGCGAATGCGACCGACCCCGCCCAGCGCAAGACCGTCGAGCTGGTGCGCGACGAGATTAAGCTCAAGGACCAGGAAGCGCGCGCCGACATCATCATCAAGAAGGACCGCAACGGCGATCCGGTGAAGCTCGGCTGGATCACCCTCCCGTCGTTTTATGCCGACATGGATTCGCACAAGAAGAGCACGACCAAGGACGTGCTCGCGCTCCTGAAACGGCTGAAGAGGGAAAAAATCGCCGGCCTCGTGATCGACCTGCGCCGCAACGGCGGCGGCTCGCTCGAAGAGGCGATCTCGCTCACCGGCCTCTTCATCAAGTCCGGGCCCGTCGTGCAAACGAAGGGCGCCAACGAACGCGTCGTGATCTCGACCGATCCCGATCCCGGCATCGCCTACGACGGGCCGATGGTGGTGCTGACCAACCGGCAGAGCGCGTCGGCCAGCGAGATTTTCGCCGCCGCGCTGCAGGATTACGGCCGCGCCGTCATCGTCGGCGACCAAAGCACATTCGGCAAAGGCACGGTCCAGACGATGCTGGAGATCGGCCGGTTCACTTCTCTCCTCGGCAGCCGATCGCAGGACGACGGCGCGCTCAAGTTGACCATCCAGAAATTCTACCGCATCGCCGGCGGCTCGACCCAATTGCACGGCGTGACCTCCGACATCGTCCTCCCGACCCTGACCGATCTGCCGGAGTTCGGCGAGGGCGCGCTGAAAAATGCGCTGCCTTATGACGAAGTGCCGCCGGCCAAATACACAAAGTGGTCCGACTCGCATTCGCTTTTCATCAACGAATTGCGCGTCCGCTCCGCCGCCCGCGTCGCGGCCGATCCGGAGTTTCATTACGTCATGGAGGACATGGAGCGGATGCGCAAGAAACTCGACGACAACCGCATTTCGCTGAACGAAGACGTGCGGCGCAAGGAAGTCGATGAACAAAAGGCGCGCAAGGAAGCGCGCTCCAAGGAACGGCTGGCCCGCAACCAGGAAGAGCCGAGCATTTATCGGCTCACCCTCGAGACGCTCGATAATCCGAAGCTCGAGTTCATCATGTATCCGGGCAAAATCGCCGAGGCGAAGAACAAGGGGGACCTCAAGATCGCGCCTGAAGTTGCGCCCGACACGGATGACGAGGACCGGATTCCGATCTCGCCGACGGCGACGATAGCAAGCCCGCGGCGATCGATCCGGAACGGGACGAGACCCTCAACATCCTGACCGACCTCGTGCAATTGAGCGCCGGCCCAAGACGGCCAGCACCGCGCAAACGAGTCGTTAGGCGACTTTCCGTCCGGCCGATCCTCTCGATTCCCGCGAACAAGGTCGCGGGAGGGAGACAAAATCGTCGACTGGCACCGAATAGTTTTGCCATACGTGGCGCAAATCCGATATGTTCGGACACGGCCCCGTTGAGACCCTGAACCCGCAGACACTATGATTCACCAGCAAATCGCTTGTTTGGATCGTGAGAATCGCATCAGCAATCGCAGGGCTAGGCGGCTGCTCAGCATTCGCTCACGAATATGCGATCATACCTATCCAGCACTTTGGCAAGCCTTGCGGGATCCAGATCATTGTACCTCCCCAGAAGGGTGGCAATATCGGGGACCGGACTCGCAGACAATGTTAGGATTTGTGCTCCACGGCACTCCAACCCCGCCACCGGGGGTGAATCTTGTTCCGCAGGTACAGCTACTGGTAACGAGTCATTTGGCTAGAGAGGTTACTGTACCAAAAGAGCGTCTGGAAGACCCGAAATACAGCCTGACGGCAACATGGATGGAAGGTGGTACTCCCATAGAGGAGTTTCGGAAGGTAGAGTCTATTGATGCCGGACCATATGGAACGCTCCCGCTATGGCTAATCCGCGGTGGAGCGTATAGTTATTATCTTGTGATCATCCAGCGCGAGGGTGTATAATCGAGGCGGCACTCAGGAGCGAGGCTGGTGTTTCCAAGCTCAAAGAGTACGCTCCCGATCTAAAGCGGTTGGTCCGTTCGATTCGCATTGTGAAAACAACCGAGACGCAACCTTAGCGCGAAGCTTGTCGAAACTAGGGAACTAGGGATCAGGCAGCAAAATCTTAATAGGCAGTTGGCTGCGGCACGGGATCGCCCAAGGCGGCCATCACGTCTGAACGCTAAAGCAGAATCGGGCGTTGCTTCGCTGAGCCTTAAATGGAACGGCCAGCCGCCCGCGCAAAGACTCCGTGGCGGCTCGTTGAAGGATCCTTCGATCAGCGTCCCGGACGCTGCAGCGCGCTGCAAAGGAATCCGAGTCCGGCCGAGCCCGATTGTTGCGATATAATCGATTGCCTCAATTCCCGCGAAGAGAGGTCGTAGAGAAGAAACAAAATCGTCGACTGGCGCCGGGGCGGTTTGCTATATTCCCCGCCCATGCCCCCTTTCCCCAGGCTGACGAGTGCGCTCACCACCGCGCTGGTTCTCCTCCTGCTCGCCGGCGCCGCCCCGGCGGAGGATGTGACCGCCGACCTGCCCACCGCCTACCGCCAGGCGATGGCGGAATTTCAAACCGGCAACTACGCCAGGGCTGCAACGCAGCTCGAAGCGCTCGTGGCCCGCGTCGAAGTGACGCCCCAGGTCGAGCCGATCTTTTACACGATCGGCTGCGCCTGGTTTAACGCCGGCGATTACCCGAAGGCGATTGCCGCCTTCAGAAATTACCAGGCAAAATTTCCGAAAGGCCCGCACGCCGGTAGCGTCGCCTTCGCCATCGCGCAGTCGAATTTGCTGAACAAGAACTTCAAGGAAGCCGCCGCGCAGATGGCGGCTTTGGAAAACGATCCGCAGTTGCGTGAGCAGGCGCTCCTTTTCGAAGCGGAAGCCTGCAAGGCCGCGGGCAAGATCGACGGCAGCGATTGGCGCGCTGGAAAAGCTGGCGGGTAAAGAAATCAACACGGCCAATGCAATGCGCGGCGCGACCATGCTGGCCCAGCTTTACACCCAGAAAGGCGACGGCGTCAAAGCGCTCCACATGCTCGATGCGATCCACCAAAAAATCGCCCTGGCCGAAAACATCATCGAGTTGAACGGGCTCGCGGTGGAGCTGGGCGACAAGTTCTACAACAACCAGCAATACAAGGAAGCGCTCGCCTGCTACCGCCTCGCCTGGCCGCGCGAGCAGATCGTCCGCCTGCAAAACGAGCGCATCGCCGGCATGCAGCGCCAGATCGAGCAAAACCTCGCCGCCGCCCGCGTTGACAGGTCCAAGATCACCCAGCTCGCGCCGGCTAATAATCAACTCAAAGAATCGATCGCCAACGCGCAAAAGCTGCTCGCCGAATTCGAGAAACTGCCTTCGATCACGCCGGCGATTTATCTGCGCCTCGGTCGCTGCTTTTACGAGCTCGATCGCAAATGGGAAGCAATCGTGGTGAACCAGGAAATTCTCGATCGCTTTCCGCAAGGACCCGAGCGCGAGCCGGCTCTCTTCGGTCTGATCGTGGCGCTGGCCGACGTCAACCAGCCAAAACGCGCCGAGGAGCGCTGCGAGCAATACCTGCGCGATTTCAAGAGCGGGCCGAACGCCGATACGGTTGGCTATTTGTTAGGCGCGGTTGCGCTTCAGGCGGGGGATCCGAAAGCGGCGGAGACGTATTTTGGTCGCATCCTCGAGACCCAGCCCAAGAGCCGGTTCCGTGAGCAGATTCGTTACCTGCTGGCCAACGCCAGGTTCACGGCCGGCAACTACGACGAGGCGGTCGCGGCTTACAAAGAATACCTCAGCGAATTTCCGAAGGGCGGAAACGTCGAGGACGTGAAATATCGGATCGCGCTCTGCGCGCTTTTCGCCGGGAAATACCAGGAGGCGATGAACCAGCTCCAGGAGTTACGTCGCGAAACATCCCAGTGGCAGTTTTCTTCCCGACGCCAAATACCGGCTCGCCGTCTGCAAATATGCCGCCTCGCTCTACGACGAAGTGATCGCCGATTGCCAGGCATGGGAAAAGCAATTTCCCGAACAATCCGCAGCTCGGCGAAGTGCTGGCCCTCCTCGGCGACGCTTACGCCGCGAGCGATCGCGAAGCCGCCGCCACCCCGGTTTACATCCGCTCCTACCAGACGGCGACGACCGACGAGGTGATGAACTACTCGCTCTTTGCCGCGAGCAAGCTCCTGCAGAAACGGGGCGAATGGGACAAGGTGGCGGAACTCTTCAGCGGTTTCGTCAAGGACAAGCCGGATAATCCGACCGTCGTTTCCGCGATTTATTGGATCGGCAAGGCCAGGGCGCACGACGGCAAGCTCGACGAAGCCAAGCAACTCGCCGCCGACACGATCAAGAAGTACATCAATGATCCGGGCCGCGATACGGTCGAGCAGCTGATCACGCAGTTGGCCCAACTTTGCGCAAAGAGAAGGAAGCCCGCGGAAGGCGAGTCCGCCGCGAGTCCGGCCTCGGTAGGGCGAGACTCCGTCGAGCCGGGCGCAGAGCTTAACCGTCTGCTTGCCTCATCCGCCAACGACGCCTCAGCCACCGCCAGAGCGCGCATTCTCTTTGCCAAAGCGGAACTCGCGCGGCTCCGCCGACAACCGGCTGAAGAAGAGAAGAACATCGCGCAGATCGCGAACGCGTTTAAGCCGGAGGACCTGAGCCCGCTGCTTTTGGGCGAGGCGGGCGATTACTTGTCAGGCCAGGGCAAATTCGATCGGGCGGCGGAGTTTTATCAGCGGCTGCTGGATGATTTCCCGAAGAGCCAGATGGTCGATTTTGCCTACAACGGGCTGGGCGAGATCGCCTACCAAAAGAAGGATTATCCAAGAGCGTTGCGCTATTTCACCGACGGCACGGAGAAGATCGTGGCGGCGCAAAAGTTGAAGGATCTCTCCCTTGGTCGCGCCAGGACATTCCTCGCCCTCGGCAAACTGGATGAAGCGCAGAAGGCCTTCGAGCAGGTCGCATCGGTGCGCGAATGGCGCGGTGAAGCCACCGCCTTGAGCGTTTATTCGTTAGGTCAGATTGCCGCCAGGCGCGGCCAGTGGGCCGAGGCGAATGCCTATTTCCAGCGCGTCTACGTCGGCTATCAAAAGTTCCTGCCGTGGGTCGCGAAAGCCTACATCGCGAGCGGCGAGAGTTTTGAAAAGCTGGGCAAAACCCAGGAAGCGACCAACACCTACCGCGAGCTGCTGCACAACGAGAAGCTGGCGAACTTCTCCGAAGCAGCCGAGGCCCAGAAACGCCTCGAGGCGCTGGGAGACGGATGATGAAGACCTACGAATTGCTCTCACGCCCCCGCTTGTTCTCGACCCGGCCTCATGTCCCACCCGCTCCTCCTCATCCTCCTCCTCGTCCTTGTTACGTCAGTCCACGCCCAAAACATTATCCTCAAAACCGGCCAGACGATCGAAACCAGAGGGGTCCGCCGTTCCGGCGACATGGTGATGGGCAAGATACAAGTCGGTTCGAGCAGCGGCGAAGTCGGTTATCAGGTTCTCACGATTAGCAGGATCGATTTCCCTGAGCCGCCGCAGCTAAAAACCACTGCGGAATTCCTCAGCCAGGGCGAACCGACAAAGGCACTCGCCGATATCGGCCCGGTCGTAAAATACTATGAGCAATTTCGCGATCTGCCCGGCAACTGGTGGGCGCAGGCCGCGCTCCTCGAAGTCGCTGCCTTGAGCGGCATGCAACTCGACAAGGCGGCCGAAGCGCTTGGCGAAAGGATTCGTAAAAACGTGACCGATCCCGAGACGGCGCGCGCCGCCCAGTTGCAGCTCGTCCCGGGACTGGTGCGAAGCGAAGACTACGACAAGGCACTGCAACTCTGCGACGCCGTGATCAAGGAAAGCGCCAAATCACAAGTCCTGGCTGAGGCGTGGGTGAGAAAGGGCGACACTTTCCTCGACCAGCGGCAATGGGATGATGCGGTCATCGCCTATCTCCACGTCCCGGTCTTTTACGCGGACGAAAAACTCTGGATGCCGTCCGCGCTCCTCGGGAGCGCCCGCGCCTTCCGCGGTCTGGGAGACTTGGAGGGAGCGAAGAAGTCCCTCAATGATCTGACGGCCAAATTTCCAAAATCAGCGCAGGCGGAGATCGCCCGGG
The DNA here is from genome assembly GCA_963738045.1 of uncultured Verrucomicrobiae bacterium. Lineage (GTDB taxonomy): Bacteria > Verrucomicrobiota > Verrucomicrobiia > Chthoniobacterales > UBA10450 > Palsa-1392. The sequence goes on from CAVTUX010000001.1 coordinate 391,525, forward strand.
CCGAATTGAAGAAACTGCCAAAATGAAAAAACTGATTCGCGAGATATCCCGCCTAACGAAACGAAATTGCGCGGCCCGCCTGCTTGCGGCCGCGGCCGCGCTGCTCCTGCTCGCCATCCCAGTCCTGGCCCAGGAGGCTTCGCCCGGGCCGCCGCCCGCCGGCGTGCAATCCAAAACCCTTTGGCAACAGATCCAGGAAGGCGGCTGGGTCATGTTCCCGATCGCCCTCTGCTCGATCGCGACTCTTTATCTGATCGGAGATGGCGTGATTCGCACGAGCCGCAAAAAAACTGCGCCCACCGGACAGGAAGAATCGCTCAAGACGCTTTTCCGGGAGGGCGATTACGTCGGCGCGCACAATTACTGCAAAACCAATCCTTCTCCCCTCACCAGCGTCCTGCGGGTGGGAATCGCTCTCCTCGGCGAGGGCAAACAAGCGGCCGAAGAGGGCATGACCGGCGCGCTGGCGAAGGAAAATTCGCAGATGCAGACCCACATCAGTTACCTCTCGGTCATCGGCGTCACCACGCCCATGATCGGTTTGTTAGGCACGGTCACCGGCATGATCAAAGCCTTCGCTAAACTTGGCTCGAGCGGCATCGGCGATCCCTCCGGCCTCTCCGCCGCCATCGGGGAGGTGCTGGTCGCGACCGCCAGCGGTCTCATCATAGCGATCCCCGCCTTTGGCGCCTTTTATTTCCTGCGCAACCGCGCAGCCGATTCGTTGCATCACATCCAGGACATCGCGAACAGCCTCTTCCGCAGGATGCCTTATGAATCGCTCGCCGGCGTGCAGCTCGGCGATGAAGAACTTTTCGCCGCCACGCCGAATTGGCTGGCGAGCGATGTGCACGGGACGACTGATCCCACGGAGCAAACGGCCTGACGACGATGGCAGGCGGAGGCGGAGGCAGCGAAGCAGGCGAACCGGAATTCCAGGTCGCGCCGATGATCGACGTGCTCCTGACTATTCTCGTTTTCTTCATGACGATCACTTCCGCGCAGGTTTTGAAAGTCGACAAGACGATCCAGTTGCCGATCGCGAAGGATGCTCAGAAAAAGGACAACACCCGTGCCGAGGCGATCCTTGAACGTGCGCTGGAAACTGCCGGTAAAGAAGGCGCAATTCGTCTTCGATGATCACGTTTATCAAAAGGCGGCCGAGATGGTCGGACCGCTCAAGACCGCGCGCATAACCGGCGAGAAAAAGGTAACGGCGGGCGCCAACCCCACCTTTCGCGCTGTCATTCGCGGCGACCGCGACGTGCCGGCGATTTTTGTGTCACAAGCCATGAACGCGTGCGCCGAAGCCGGGATCAGCGACATCTCGTTCTCGGCCGTGAACAAAGAGTGAGGGGGAAATATCGAAATCCGAAACAACGTCCGAAATTCGAATGACAAGATGGTAGGGCGAGACGCCGTCGAGCCGGGGATGCCGCATCTCTGCGCGAACAACGTCCTGGCCCAGCTCGACAGAGTCTCGCTCCACCGCTTGGTGATTCGCCATTCGTTTCACGATCATGCGCCTCGAACTGAATCCTAGCGAAGGAAACCTCGGTTTCCAGATCGCGCCAATGATCGATGTCGTCTTCGTCATCATGCTTTTCTTCATGGTCATGGCGGGCGCGGTGAAGATCGAAAACGAGCTCAACACCCAACTTCCCGGCACGGCCGAAACCTCGTCCTCGACCGACTTTGTCGACGAGCAGATCATTACCATCTCGGACACCGGCGAGATCGCGCTCAACGACGAACCGTTCGATTCGGCGACGAGCACAGACCTGCCGCAGCTGAAAGCGACGCTGATGCGTCTGAAGCAAAACGCCGACGCCGCGAAAACGCCCGCCGTAGTCACAATCATCAGCGACACGCAGGCGAAATACAGCCGTACCATTGACGTCCTCGACGCCCTCGCGGTAGCGAAGATCGACAACGTGACCTTCACGGTAGCGGAAGATGAGTAGCGGGAATCTCGGTCTTCCAAGAGCTGGCCTCGGGGCCGCCGGCTCGACAGAGTCTCGCCCCACCAACGGGGCGCTACCCCGCGCCGCCTGAGTTTCACAGAGTGCTCGCGGAGTGGGGCGAGACTCTGTCGAACCGGAGGCCGCGCCCGGCGGCGAAACAGCCTCCCAACCTTGATCACCCTTCGTTAGGCATGCGGCAGGTAGGGTTGCACCGCCGTCTCATCCCCCTGGGCTGCGATCATGTAAACCCGGTCTTTTTCCGCCCAGGTCGCGGTCGTCCAATCGCCTTCCCGCTGTAAAATGACCGCGTCGCCCGGCTTCAGTCGAGGCAGGGCGGCGCGATCCACCACGAATAGATGCGCGAGCCGATCCGGGCCCCGCTGAAAGCAAATGAGGGTCACCGTTTGTCCGCGAAAGGAAAGGAGCCGGCAGCCCAGCGGCCGCAAGGAAGCCAGATTGGGTGGGACAAACTGTGGGGCAGCGTTCTTTTGCGAGAGCCATGCTTCGATTTTCCCCAGATCGTGGCTCTCCATGTCGAGCGCACCGCCGAGCCGGATGAAGCTCACCATCTCCTGCGCGTAATTCGAAACCCGCGCCTCGGGCGCGGCCGGGCGGAAGAAACTAACGACTTGCACGAGCAGAAAAAGGAGCGCGGCGACGCCGGCCAGCTTGACCGCCAAACTCCATGGGCGCGACGCCGCCGGCGGCGGAGCCAGCTGAGCGAGGATGCGAGTTTTCAAGCCAAATGGCGCCGGGACGGCCTCGAGATGGGCCGCGATCGCGCGATCAAAGGCTTGCTCCTCGGCGAACCAGCCGGCCAGTTCCGGATTGCGCGCCGCCGCCTCCAGGGCGGCCGCGACCTCTGGATTGTGCCGCTCCGCACCGGGCGCGTACGCCTGCAAAATCAAGCGGGCCTCTTGTTCATCCATGTTCTTGTTCTCGATCTTTGTTAGTCGTTAGGCCGACGCGATCCGCGAGGGCTTTGCGCAGTTGCTCTTTACCGCGCGAGATGCGCGACATGACTGTGCCAATCGGTATCTCGAGCGTCTCCGCGATTTCTTTATAGGAAAGTTGTTGCAAATAGAAAAGAGTAAGCGGCGCGCGATAGATTTCTTCCAGGGAAAAGAGCGCGCGCTGCACAATGTCGCCATCGAGTTGGTTGACGACCGCGGCCGGGATTGCCTGCGCGCTGATAGCCTCGGCGTTATTCTCCGCCTCCACGAAGCGATCCTGCCGCCTTTTGCGTCCAAGAAATTCCCGATACAGCGAGGTGAAGAGCCAGGTCTTGACCTTCGAGGGGTCGCGCAATTGGTGGCCCTTCGAGGCCCAGAGAAAAAAGGTCTGCTGCACAAGGTCGCCTGCGTCGGACTCCTGGCGAGAGAGCGAAAGGGCAAAGCGGTAGAGCGGTGTGTAAAAATCTTCCACGAGTTTTTCAAAGTCGACAGCCGCCACTTCGCGACCGTACATCGGCGTGCCTATGCCGCCAAGTAAATCAACCGTACTAGACGGATTCCGTCTTTGGGAGATGCGAGCGAAGAGGAGCAGATGTTATTCCCGGAGGTTTTGTCCTACAGACCTCTCCCGTTGGAAGACGCGAGAACCGGCGCTGCCCTCCCCTTCGCTTCGCAGCGCGAAATGTCCAGGGGCCCATCTCAGTAAACCCACTTCCCGCCTACGGACGAGAGGGCGGGAAGTTCACCGGTCGAGTAATCGGTTTTCCCGACCGCGCCCCACATGCGGGTACCGGTCGCATCGCGCCAGAGTTTGCTCATGCTTTCCCCGGTATGGCAGCCCCAGCTTTTGACATAGGCGTCGCGGGCAAAATCGCGCCGGTTGATCTGCTTCAGCTCCGATTCGTGCATCCACGCTTTCGACGCGCTATCGATCACGTTGCTGTAGTCGAAGAGAAAACACGCCTTGTTGGAGTGTCCGAAATATTCGAACCCGGATATTTTGATCTGATTCCGCGGCTGCCCGTTGTTCAGGTAATTAATCACGTCGCCGCTGTGGTAAAAATAAACCAGGTTGAGGTGAAACTTGTCGCGCACGCTGTTGATGTTCGCGATCAGGTCCTGCTTCTCCTGTTTGCCGCGATCGATATAGCCCGGTTTGTAAACCAGCCACGTGATCATCGCGTTGGGGCCAAGTTGGGCGCGCAACTGCTCGGTCCGCACCCGGGCGGCGTGAACGAAATTGGCCCACCAATGATCGTGCGCAATCGGACCTTTATATTGCTCCCAGATATGAAGCGAGGGACCGCCGACACAAACGATGTATTCCCGCCCCTGCTGCGCCTGCGCGGTGACCGCGACGCAGAGAAAGAGGAGAATGGCGAGGCGCTGTTTCATGATTTGAAGTGAAGACTATCTATGCGCGGAACGGAAGAGCGCGCAAGGGACGATCAGTCCGGCTGGCTGCGCAGTAACAGTCCTGCAAATCCGATCAGGATGAGGAGAACGCCGAAGGTGCAAACGATCGCCGCGCCCGAAGGCAGGTCCCAGTGGAAAGAAAGAAACAACCCGGCGATTCCACCCAGGAGCGAAATTAGCCACCCGAGAAAAAGACGCATGCCGAACGACCTGGCGAGATTGATTCCGCAGACGGCCGGCACAATCAAGTAGGAGAAAACGAGCAGGACGCCTGCAATGCGGACAAAACTGGTCACGACCAGGCCAAAGAGCGCGTAGAAGAGGAAATCCCACCAGCGCACGCGCAAACCGCGTTCGTATGCCGCCTCGCGATCAAAGGAGACGAGCAGGAGAGAACGGCGAAGAAAGAAGTGGACACTCCCGACAAAGAGAAAAAGCCCAAGGCACTTCCAGACATCGTATGGACTCACGAGCAGGATATTACCCACGAGCATGTTCTTGATTTCCTCGTCGCCCTCGGCGGCGCGACTGAGGAGCAGGACAGCCGCGGCCGCGGCCACCACGTAGCTGATGCCGATGATCGCCTCCTGCGGAATCTGGCTGGAGCGCTTCCCGGTGATGGAAAAGATCGCGGCGCCGAACAAAGTGAACGCAAGCGCGATCGAGAAGGCAAGCCAGCCCTCGAGGTTCAGATGGAGCAGGACGGCGACGCAAATGCCCAACGAGGCCATCTGCGCCATCGCGATATCGATGAAGATGATTCCCCGTTGCACGACATGGAGGCCGAGATAGACGAGCAGCCAGGGCAAGAGAACGCAGGCCACGATCGGCCAGAACATGACGTCCCACATTTTCTAAGAAGGTGAGTGGCGATCGGTGACCGGTGAATGGTGGCTCATTGCAGTTTCTTCTCTACTCACTATTCACTCTCAGTTACTTCAGCGCGGCCGCGAGGTTGTTCACCAGGGCGTCGATCAGTTTCACGTAAGTATCCGTGTTTGGGAGTGCGCCGGGGAACTGCGCGAACTCGACCACTTTGGCGCCGGTCGATTGCGCCACCTTCTCCGCGATCTTCCGGTTGTGGTAGGGCTCGACAATGATGACCTTGATCTTCTGCGCCTTCATCTGCGCGATTACCTCCGCGAGATGCGAGGGTGACGGCGGGATACCCGGTTTTGGCTCGAGAAAGATGTTGATGTTGAACCCAAAACGATGCGCGAAATAAACCCATGAATCGTGATAGGCGACGAGGCTTTGGCCTCTGTAGGGCAGCAATTTTGCGCCCCACTCCTGGAGCTTGGCGTTGATCGTCGCCTCGAACTTCTTCTCGTTCGCCTGGTAGTCGGCCGCGTGCGCGGGATCGGCCGTGGAAAAGGCGTTCGCGATATGCTGCGCGACCGCCTTGGCGATGATCGGATCGACCATGAAATGCGGGTTGCCCATCGCGTGCACATCCCCCGCCGCCCGCGTCAGCTGCTCCGGCACTTCCATGAGCCGAATTCCCACCGAAGCCTGGACCCGACCGGGCTGACCAAGCTCGATTTTTGGATTGCGCGCGTTTTGCAGGAGCGGCGGCAACCAGCCTATCTCGAGTTCTGCGCCGCCATCAATCAGGACATCGGCCTGGCGCAGCTTGACGACGAAACTCGGCCGCGCGTCAACGAAGTGTGGATCTTCGGTCGGTTTTGCGAGCACCGTGACGTCGACGTTGTCACCCCCGATCTCGCGTGCGATCGCGGCGTAATCCGGCAGGGTCGCGACAACGTTGATCTTCGCCTGAGCCGAAAGGAGGAGTACGAAGAAGAGTGCGCAACCGCTGCAGAGTAGTTTGATTTTGTTCATGAGATCAGAACTTGTGCGCACCGTGCGCACCGAGGATGAATTCGAATTGGAGAAAGATCGAGTCGGCCTGGCTCGCCGGAAGAAAGTCGTTCGCGTCCAGGAAATCGTGGTTGTACTGCAAGCGGAGCTTGGAAAACTCCGTCGGATACCAGGTGATGTCGCCCGAAATGCGCGAACGGCTTTGGCGGGTCGGATCATCCGTATAGGCCGAATTCTGCATTTGCAGAACATCGCCGCGTACTCCGGTGGTCCATCCTTTCCTGAAACCCCAGATGACCTGCGAATACATCCCCCAATCGTGGAAGATTTCTGCGACTGGAAACGATTGATCAACGCCGCGGCCGGCTTCGTAGCGGCGATACATCGCTTCGGTTTGCCATTTGACGAAGGGGAATCCGCCTTCCGCCCGCGGCGATTTCCATTTGTAAAGAAGATCGACGCCGTAAATCTGGGTGCGGGAGTTGGCGCCGGTTTCGTTCGAACCAAAAGCGCTGGAGACCCCGGCGAGCACGACCTGGGTCGGGCTCAGATCGACCGAGTTTTCCCAGCGCGGAATCCAGACAAAATCCTGCAACCCGCGCAGCGCACGGTTGGTCGTTTCGCGCTCGAAAAACAGGCCATTGTCACCGGGATTCCGAAAGGAATAGCCGGTGTTGCCTTGCCCGTTCTGCATCCCTAGCATCAGCTGCGAATACCAGGAGACTGGCACCGTCCAGGAGACTTGCGTGCCAACACCGCGCAGCCCGTCAGACCCGAGGAAACGGCCGTTGACCAAAGGATCGTCGGCGAAATCCCAGGTGTGGGGATGGGTCGGATTGATCCGGCCGAAGGCGGCAAAAAATTGGCCGGATTTCACCTGCAAGCCCCACGGCAGATCGGTCGTCTGCGCAAAAGCTTCCTCCAGCTCGATCTCGGTTTCGTTGTCGTTGTTGAGCAGTAGAACGATGTTGGCAAACCCTTCGAAGTAAGGGTCGACCGCGCCGTCGAGCGCGATCTCCGCGTTGCGCGCATTGAAGCCGCGCTGCTGCGGATCGTGGTCGCCAACCTCGAGTTGATCGAGGTTGGCGTCGGTCGAATAGGCAAACGTAGAGACGTTGTCGAAGGAAATATTCATGTAGGTTTTTCCGCCGCCCATGATCGTCATCGGCGCCGTCAGCGACGCACCCGCGCCGCTGGTCGAAATCGTTTCATTCGAAGTAGTGACGGAGGCGTCGGTCGTCGGGAATTGTTCGGTTGCCGCAGGAGCGGCCAGCTCAGTCGCGGATGTTGGAATGGGCGTCGGCTGCGCCGTGGTCGCGACAACCGACTCGTCTGTGGTGGGAAAAACCGGCGGTGCGCTGCCGGCAGGTGCTGGCGTCGCAGACGGGCTTTCGCTGGCCGGCAAAGTGGCGGGCCCGGCGTTCATTTTCGCGAGGGTTTCCTGCTGCTCTTTGACCTGTTGTTGGAGCGCTTTCACGGTCTCGGTCAACGCCTGGACCTGCTGGCGCAACGCCTCGACGTCGTTAGGCGAAGGGGACGGGGACGGGCTTTGCGCAAAGACTGCCGTCTGCGCGCAGAGTATCGCCACCACGATAAATAGTCTTTTCACATTTCACCTTCTATCTGACTGCTCCAGGGACAAGCGGGATTTTCCCAGATTCGAATTGAGTGCGTTTGGCGCGCCTTGGGATGCGGAGTCACGCGGAACGCGCGCGCGCGACCTTCCCGTGCAAAGAGCGCGGTTCAGCCCAATCGTTAGGTGAACGACGGCGGCGCGTGCTCGAGGAGCGAAAAGAAGTGGTCGCCAGGGAAAAGCGCGACCACAGGCGAAGACAGGGTCGCGAGAAACGGAAGAGCAGCAGGTGCGACGCAGACCGGCGCAGCAGTCGTCGCGTGACACTGACCGGAAGCGAAGAGCGTCACTATACAGACGTGCGTTGAGGTCGTGCCGGGGTGGAGCTGTTCGTGAAGACCGGGCGAAACACTGAGCAGCATGGCAGCGAAAATCGCCAGACCAAGGAAGACGACAAGACCAAATCGGCCTAACGAAAAGGAGTTTCTGTCGTCGCGCACGCGCATTGCGGAGGAGCTTTCCGTATCGGTTCGTGGATGGCAAGGAGGAAGATCAGTGGTCACGGTTTCGCGCGGCGCGTTTCGTATTCCTGCCAGGACCGCCAGGCGCGTTCCCAGTTCTGTTGCGCAGCCCAGGCTTCAGCTTCCAGGAAATAGAAATAGGCCGGAGCCTCCGGCTGAGCGGTGAAATGCCGCACCGTCGCAAGTGCATCGTCCGCTTTGCCGGCCGCCATTTGCGCACGGTAAAGAGCGTAGCCCGCCGCGAAGTCGGCCGGATTGGTGGCGAACTTTTGTTCGAGCGCGGTCATCGATTCATCCGTCGCCACCCTGGGCAGGAGCGGCAGGGGCTCATAACGAGTGACGAGCCGCCAGGCATCGGCGAACTCACCCTGCGCAGCGTGATGGCGGGCGACTCCGAGCCAGGCAAACTCCAGCCACTCGGGATGCGCCTCGACGCCGCGCAGAAGTTCGTCGAGTGGGTCGTGCGTCGACCAAAGCTCAAAGAGTCGCCGTTTTTGCTTCAGCGAAAATCTCTGGAGCGATGGATCGTTCGCCAGCAGATCGCGCATCTCGGCCTCAAACTGTGCCGGAGTCGCCGCTTCCAGATAATTGATCGTTAGGCCGGGGCGATCGATGGCAAACTCGCGCAGGGCTTCGTGCACGTTATTGTCGTAATTCGCCGCATCCGTGAGCATCAGCGCATAGATGCCGGCTTCGTCCGCGCCCTGCCGCTGGAGCGCTTCGCGCCAGGCGCTGATCGCGAGCGTCGACTGCCAGCCGAGCCAGGCTTTGCCTTCCGCAAACGGCAACTGGTAGGCGTTGGGTTCCAAAAAACGCGCGCGTCGAAAATCATCCAAAGCCAGAGCGATCGGCTGCCGCAGCCCGATTCGGGCGATGGCGCGGAGGAAATAAAGCTTCCAGTCGAGCGGCGCCCATTCCAACCCCTGATTCGCCTTCGCAATCGCTTCCGCAAAACGATGGCCGCGATTCGCAACCACCACCGCTTGCCGGGCGTTGTCCACCCCGATGGTTCCCGGCAGCGGCAGCATGCTTCGCCAGGCCATGAACCAGGCCACGCTGAGGCCCGCGAGGAACAGACCGACGATGCGAAAGAGAATGGGAAGCCAGCGACTCGGCACCTTCGCCATGGGGCGAACCTGCGCGAGCCCAAGAAGAAAAGTGCCGGCGAGAAAAGAGGCGAAACGGTGTCCGGAGACGTCAACGAAACCGTGCAGCGCGAAAAGGAGCGCGCCGACGAGCGCAGTGTAACGCAGGCGCTGGTTCGTTCCCTCCTTTAAGGGCAACGCTCGTCTGACGAAGGCGACCGCTGCAATGAGAAGAAGGAGCAGCGCTGGCCAGCCCATTTCGGCCCAGACCCAGAGCCAGTCGCTTTCCGCATGGAGCGAGTGGGTGACGTCGCGTGACACATCGCGGAAAAGGGCAAAGACACTCTCGAAATTCCCGAGCCCGATCCCACACCAGGGCGACGCTTTGATCATCGTCCAGGTGTCGCAAAAAATGAGCCAGCGGTAATCGGCAGTGACCGCGCCCTCACTCCCGAGGCGAAGATGGAAACGTTCGATCGTTTCGCCGCCAAAGACCAGCAGCCCGGCGAAAAGGACGAGAAGAAGCGAAGTTGCGATGGCCACTCCCGGCCCCGACCATTTTCGGAAAGCGAAACGCACCAACCAGGCCGCAAACCCAACCACGAGGATGAGAATGCCGGCGCGGGAATACGCCAGAATCAGGGTCGCGACCAGGACGCCAAAGCCGATCAGCCAGATGATCCAACGTTTGTGGCCGCGGCGGAAATCATCCTGCAGACAGCCGAGCATGACGAGCGTGGAGATGCCAAACAAATCGCCGGTCTGATTGCGATTAGGGAAGGGACCAAAGCCCGATGCGTCATGCCAGAACGGGAGAGCCTGCTCCCTGAAGCGCAGGTAAAGGCAAAGCAGGGCGAGCGCGATAATGGCGCCGGAAAAAACGCGCGCCGAAGTCCGAATGCCGCGCAGATGGGCATCAAACGCCGTGACGTAATACGTCCAGGCAAGACCGGCGAGGAGAAGGCACAGACTGTCGAGCGTCATCCAGGGCTGCGCCGAAACGGTGTCCGCGAGCTGCAGCCCAAAATCCTTCGTTACGGCAATTCGCCACGGCGGCAGGGAAAACCAGTGCGCGGGAAAGAAAGCCGCCGCCGCCAGCGCGACGAAAAGCAGGGCGGCCGTATTCAAGACCGGGCCAAGCGAAAAACGCGGCGGCTGGGCGAGCAGGATGAGAGCAAAAAAAACGATGACGATCGCTTCGCTCCAGCGCTGGGTAGCGCCACCGAGGAAAGCAGCCATTACGACGAGCAAGGGTAATGCGATTACCACCCAGGTCGACGCCGGGCCGCTGCTCGCGGCCGGTCTCTTGGTCGGGGATGACTCGGAAGGTTGCATCGATCGTCTAATTGCGGTGGAATGGATTCCGCGCAACCAGTTTGCGCTCTTCAGATGGAGCGAATCAGTCTTTCTCTCGAGGGGCGACGTAATTCTTCACGGGTGCAGGCCGCGGCTCTGAGCGTTGCTCGATAACCATGCTCACCCAGTGCGCCCAGGGATTGTACCGCGTCTTTCTACTTTGCCAGATCGCGGCGAAGCGCGAGGATGGCGTTGCGTGGGCAAGCAGAATCGATAGGTGCGCCTAACGACCGAGCTGCATCGCCACCTTCTGGTACTCGGCCAGCAGCTCCTGCGGTATTTTGGGCCCGAGCGATGTCAAAAACTCCTTCTGACCTTCCAGCTCCCTGCCCCATTCGGCCGGATTGACCGCAAGAATCTCGTGCAACATCTCTGGCGAAACGCCCTCCAGACCTCCAAGGTCGAGATCCTCCGGACGGGGCACAGCTCCGATTGCGCTTTCTCCCGCTCCACCGCGGCCTTCACAACGATCGACGATCCACTTCAGGACGCGCAGGTTTTCGCCGAAGCCAGGCCAGAGAAATTTTCCCCCGGCATTCTTGCGGAACCAGTTGACGTGGAAGATGAGCGGCGGATTGGTCAGGCGTTTGCCGGTGGCGAGCCAGTGCTGGAAATATTCCCCGATGTTGTAGCCGCAGAAGGGTAGCATCGCCATCGGATCGCGCCGCACCTGCCCGACCGCCCCGGTCGCCGCCGCGGTTGTCTCGGAAGCCATGGTCGCGCCGACGTAAACGCCATGTGTCCAGCCGTCGGCCTGGAAAACAAGTGGCATGGTGTTGCTCCGGCGCCCGCCAAAAATGATCGCGCTGATCGGGACTCCGGCCGGATTTTCCACCTCGGGATCGAGCACCGGATTGTTGCGCATCGGGGTGGCGAATCGGCTGTTGGGATGAGCCGCTTTTTCCTTCGAAGCCGGCGTCCAGGGGTTGCCCCGCCAGTCGATCGCCTGCTTGGGCGGATCGCCATCTTTCCCCTCCCACCAGACATCGCCGTCGGTCGTCAGGGCGACATTCGTGAAAAGCGTGTCCCGCTCGATCGAATGCATCGCGTTTGGGTTGGATTTGTAACTCGTGCCCGGCACCACACCGAAATAACCGCTCTCCGGATTCACCGCGTAGAGCCGGCCATCCTTGCGGATCTCCATCCACGCGATGTCGTCGCCGATGGTGGTGATCTTCCAGCCGGCAAAATGCGGCGGCGGAACGAGCATGGCAAAATTGGTCTTGCCGCAGGCGCTCGGGAAAGCCGCCGCGACGTAATGTTTTTTTCCTTTCGGCGATTCGACGCCGAGGATGAGCATGTGCTCGGCGAGCCAGCCCTGGCTTTTCGCGAGATACGAAGCGATGCGGAGAGCGAGACATTTCTTGCTCAGGAGAACATTGCCGCCGTAGCCGGAGCCGACCGAGATGATGGTGTTGTCCTGCGGAAAATGGCAAATCCAGCGCCGTTCCGGACTGACATCGAGGAGCGAGTGAACGCCGCGATTGAATTCGGCATCGATCTTTTCCCCCAACCGCTCGGAAGCGAGCGCGCCCATCCGGGTCATGATCCGCATGCTGAGCACGACATAAATCGAATCGGTAATTTCGTAACCGATCTTGGCCAGGGGTGAATCCGGCGGTCCCATGATGTAGGGGACGACGAACATCGTCCGTCCGCGCATCGCGCCCTTGAGCATGCCATGCAATTTGCCATAGGTCGCGGCGGGCTCGGCCCAGTGGTTCGTCGGGCCCGCCTCTTCTTCGGTCGGCGTGCAGATGAGAGTGAATTGTTCGACCCGCGCAACGTCGTTCGGGTTGGATCGATGCAGGTAACAGCCGGGATTCTTCTCCTGGTTGAGCTTGACCAACACGCCCTGGCGGCAGGCTTCGCCCAGCAGGTAGTCGTTCTCCGCCGCCGAGCCGTCGCACCAAAAAATGTTGTCCGGGCTGGTGAGCGATTCGACCTGATGGACCCAATTAAGGACCGCTTTGTTGGCCGGTTTGTTCTCACCCATGCCACTGGGCGCTGAGATGGCAGGAGCGATGTTTTCCATAGTCTTGGGTCCGTAGCGAACGGAACGAATCCCTAGTTTGCGCTCTTCAGCCGGGACGCCAAGAAAAAATTGGGGCTGCTCCGCAATCCGCTGCGCGCGACGCCAGGCGCGCTCAGAGGCAGCATGATCCGTCGTTGCGGCTGAAAAGCCGCCTCCACACCGACGCTTGCGCTTCGCGATACGGGGTCGTTTACTGTCAGTATGTTCGGCGTCGCGACATCGGATGACTACCAACCGGTCGCCTGGGTGGGGCCGTACCCGATTCACGTCTCCACCTTGCTCGTCATCGTGCACGTGGCTTGCATGATCGTTGCCTGCTTTCTCCTCGCGCTCGGTGGCGGAGCGGTCCTCGGCCTCCTTGCCTTCGATAGCGCGCAAGTCCTGCATGCCGGTCGCTTCTGGCAGATCGCCACCTACGCCTTTGTGCATCCGCCTTCCGGATTGCTCTGGTTCGCGATCGAGATGTACATGCTCTTCATCTTTGGGCGGGAAGTGGAGCGGTTTATGGGACGCCGCTCCTTTGTCGCGCTCTATGCCCTGTTGCTCTTTGTGCCGACAGTCTTGCTCACTCTCTGGGGCCTCTGGCAACGCACCGGGCTGGCCGGTTCCGCCACGATTCACTTCGCCATCTTCATCGCGTTCGCGGCAATTTATCCGAACGTCGAACTTTTCCTCCGCATCATGGCGAAATGGGTCGCGCTTATTTTCGTCGGCGCCTATTCACTCCAACTGCTGGCCTATCACGGCTGGTCGGAGCTGGCCGTGCTCTGGGTAAGCGCCGGGCTGGCCTGTGGTTTCGTGCAAATGCGCGGCGCGGGCCCGGACCTCGGCTGGTTAACCGAATGGACTTCGCGCTGGCGTTCGAAACGCTCTTTGCGAGTCGTGCCGCCGCCTTCCGCGCGTCGGGTCGTTGAGCCGGAGGATATTTACGATTCGATCGACCCGGTGCTGGACAAAATTTCCAAGTCCGGCATTGGCAGCCTGACCGCGAGCGAGCGGCGCGCCCTTGATCGCGCGCGCAACCAGCTCTTGAACAAATCCAAGTGACCGATCCGGCGCCCGCCTCGTTAAGGCTGAGCGTCATTGTTCCGTCCTGGAATGACTGCGACAATCTCTGTCAGCTTATTCCGGCGCTGGTTGGGCTGGACGAATTCCACGAGGTGATCGTGGTCGATGCCTCGCCGGACCGGTCGCCTCGGAAGCCGTACGCGCGGCTGGAGGAATGTATCTCCGAGCGAGCGCTCCCAATCGCGGCCTCCAGATGAATCTTTGCATCGCTGGTATTACCAGGACCGCTTTTCCGCGCCTAACGATTCAGTCCTCGCCGCGCAGTCGCTCGAAGAACTCGGCGGGCGTTGAGGCTTCGAGGAGCGACTGGCGGGTCGCATCCCGGTTGAGCCGCCGCGCGAGCGAGCCGACGCAAACGAGATAGTCGTTCACCATCTGTTGCGGAACAGCGATGACGAAAATCAGATGGACCAGCTCCTTCCCCCCGGCGAAGGAAACGCCCGCCTGGCTGCGTCCAATCCCGAGCAAAAGCTGATTGACCAATTCCGTGCGCGCGTGCGGGAAAGCGACCCCGCCGTTGGCCACGGTCGAGCTTTTCCCTTCCCTTTCCATGACCGCCTCGAAGAATTCCTTCGGGGTACGCAATTCGCCGCTTCCCGCCAGCAACTCGACAATTTCCCAGACCGCCTCGCCTCCGCTGCGACCGCGTAAATCTAGCGCGACATGCTTCGGATCGAGCAGGGCATCGAGCAAAGGAGAGATCATGGAATTGATAGATTGACGCGCGGTGCCACGATGTCGAATCATTCGCGCAGCGTGGCGAACGAAACTCAACCATCAGCTGAGCATGTCGCACCCGCTGCCCAAGGCAGCCTCTACGATCAGGGCTACGTCAATGCGATGTCGCACTTTTACCGGGGCGAAATGGGCCGCATCATGATCTGGCGGACCCGACTCGACACGACCACCAATTGGGCGGTAACGAGCAGCACCGCCATCATCACGATCGCCTTTTCCAACGCCGGCGTGCCGCACCTGATCTTCTTTTTCAATCTCGCCATCGTTTGGATCATGCTCTGGATCGAGGCGCGGCGTTATCGTTTTTACGATGCGTTTCGCGCGCGCGTTCGCATGCTCGAGGCGCATTTTCTCGTTCCGATGGTGATGGAAAATCGCCACCTCCTGCAGGGCGAATGGAAGAAGCTGGTCTGCGAAGATTTGATCCTGCCCTCGTTCAAGATCGGCAAGCTGGAAGCGGTCGGACGCCGCTTGAAACGAAATTACATTTTCATCTTCGTTCTCATCATGATCGCGTGGGTAATGAAGATTTTCATTCATGCGAAAGAGCCGATCGACAGCATCCCGGCGTTCTATCGCGCCTTGCGCGTCGGTTACATTCCGTCCTGGCTGGTGGCGGTTATTTTCGTCGGCACCCTCGTCGGCGTGATCGGCATCACGATTTACGTCGGGCGGAAATCCTCGGGAGAAATCTCCGAATTCGGCAGCCATCGTTCGCTCTGGCGGATTTGAGACGTTGCCGGTGCGGCAGGGATGGTCGAAAAGGGAACGTGGACACGTCCTCGCCTAACGAATCACTGGAGAACGAGAACTTCCGGCGCCTCTGTCAGATCGTGGCCCGGCTGCGAGCGCCCGGTGGTTGCCCGTGGGATCGCGAACAGACCCATCAGTCGTTAGTCCCGGATCTGCTCGAGGAAGCCTACGAAGTCGCCGAGGCGATTCGGGCGAGCGACGACGCGAATCTGCGCGAAGAGCTGGGTGACCTTCTGCTCCAGGTGGTGATGCATTCGCAGATTGCGAGCGAAGAGGGGCGCTTCACGGTCGAGGATGTGAGCCGCGAGGTCGCCGACAAGTTGGTTCGGCGGCATCCTCATGTTTTCGCGCAAAGCGACGCGCGCGATACCGGGGCCGTCCTCAAGCAATGGGACGCGATCAAACGGGCGGAAAAGAAATCAAGCAACGAATCGTATTTCAGCGGCCTAACGAGAGCCTTGCCCGCGCTGATGCTGGCGCAGAAAGCCCAAACCAAAGCCGGCCGCGTCGGGTTCGATTGGAGCGAAATCAAGGAGGTAGTGGCAAAAGTGGATGAAGAACTGGCCGAAACGAAGGACGCCATCGCTTCGCGGAACGCCCAGGCGATCGCCGATGAGATCGGCGACCTCCTTTTCGCGGTCGTGAATCTGGTCCGCAAAAACAAGCTCGACGCCGAGACCGTGCTGGCGGCAGCAACGGAAAAATTCGTCACGCGCTTTCACGCCATGGAGCGCGAGTTGCAGACGCGGGGCCAGCGGCTGGGTGAGGTCGATCTCGTGACGATGGATGAGATCTGGAATCGGGTGAAGTTGCAGGCCGAAACGCGAGATGACAACCCCCTCCCGCGCCATTAAAATCGCCGCCTAACAATGGAGACCGAATACAAAGTTCGCCTGGAGATTTTCGAGGGCCCGCTCGATCTCCTCCTCTATTTGATTAAGCGTGACGAGCTCGACATTTACGACATCTCGCTCGAGCGGATCACGCAGCAATACCTCGAATACCTCCAGGCCTTCAAGGAACTGAATATCGATGTCGCGGGCGAGTTCGTCGTCATGGCAGCGAACCTGATCTACCTGAAGAGCCGCAGCCTGCTCCCGGCCGATCAGCAGCCTCCGGAGGAGGATGTCGACGAGGATGATCCGCGCTGGGATTTGATCCGCCAATTGATCGAATACAAGAAGTTCAAGGAAGCGGCCTCGCAACTGCAGGCGCGCGAATTGGAACAGGAACGGATTTTTGCGCGGATCGGCGACGGCATCGTGCCCGAAATCGCGCCGCTTCATCTCGGAGAGGTGGGAATTTTCCAGCTCATCAACGCCTTCCAGAGCGTGATCAAGCGGCTGGAGGCACGGGAAGATTTGCAGGAGATTTTTGGCGAAAATTTCACTGTCTCGGACAAGATCGAACGAATCCTGCAAAGCCTTGCCGGCGGTGCCTCGATCCGATTCTCGGATTTGTTCGCCCATATGGCGTCGCGGGTGGAAGTGGTCGTGACGTTCCTTGCCTTGCTCGAATTGATCCGGCTCAAGCAGGTGCGGGCGCTCCAGCCTGACGAGTTTGCGGAGATCGAAATCGCGCCGGTCGCGACGTGATGGGGAGGGTTCTGATTGCCGGCTGCGGCTATGTCGGTGTCGCAACCGCCGACCTGTTTCACGCTGCGCAATGGGAGGTGGAAGGCTGGACCCATTCGCCGGAATCCGCGGCGCAACTGGCGACGAAGCCGTACCGGGTGCGCGCGGTGGATATCGGGGAACGCGACGCAGTGGAAGCTGCCGCCGATGCGTTTGACACAGTGATTCATTGCGCCAGCTCCGGCGGCGGCGGCGCGGAAAGCTACCGATGCGTTTATCTGGAGGGTGCGAGAAACCTTTTCGCCAGGCTGCGGCCAGGCAGGTTCGTCTTCACGAGCAGCACATCGGTTTATGCGCAGACAGATGGCGAATGGGTTGACGAAGAAAGCGCAGCTGAGCCATCACACGAAACCGGCCGCATCTTGCGCGAGACCGAAGAAATCGTTAGGCAAGAGGGCGGTCTGGTCGTGCGTCTGGCGGGAATTTACGGGCCGGGGCGCTCGGCCGTCCTGCGTAAATTCCTTTCCGGCGAGGCGCGCCTCGAGGACGGAGGCGGGCGTTATCAGAATCAAGTGCACCGCGACGACATCGCCGCCGCGCTGCTCTTTCTGGTCACGTTATCCGGCGAGCCCTGGCCGGTGGCGCCGATCATCAACGTGACGGACAACGAGCCGATCACACAACGGGAAAGTTACCAGTGGCTGGCGGCAAAACTGAATCGACCACTGCCTGCGGTCGCGACACGAACCGGCGAACGCAAACGTGGGACGAGCAACAAACGAGTCTCAAACCGGAACCTCCGTGCGCTAGGTTGGGAACCAAGGTTCACGACTTTCCAAATCGGAATGGAGATCTCGGTGCTGCCGGCGTATCCGATGCTCGGTGCCTGACCTCAGGTAGAGGCGATGTCGGAGGGCGCGTCGGCTGGCGGCGCGGTCTCTTTGCGGCAGGCCCACCAAACGCTGCCGATCACGAAACCGATGACGACGAGGAAGGCGGAGATGGTAAGCATGGTGGAATTTTCTGGTCGCACCGTTTACGGCGCGGCTGCGTCGTGTCTTAACTTGGGAACAACCGTGTCAAGCTTGAAAACGACTCAAGCGCTGAAAGACGGCCGCACCGACGCGGTCGACGGGTCCGCCGACACTAGCCTAGCGTCGGCTCAATCAAACCGAAGTCGCCGCTCTTGCGCCGGTAGAGGACGCTGACCCGCGAGTTGCGCGCGTTCATGAAAACGAGAAACTGGCGGGTCGACATCTCGAGTTGCAGGACCGCTTCATCGACGAACATCGGCTTCACCGGATAACGCTCGGTGCGCACTACGGTGTGCTCGTGGTGCTCGTCTTCTTCGATCGGATCGGGATGAAGAATTTGCTCCTCAAGATGGCGGATATCTTCCTTGCGCGGACGATGCCGACGCAGGAGGCGCGTCTTATATTTGCGCATCTGGCGGGCGATCTTGTCCGTCACGGCATCGAGCGCGGCATAGAGATCATTGGTTTCCTCGCAGGCTTCGATCGTGATGTGATTGGAACAAACGAGCACGACCTCAGCCCAGTGCCGGTATTTTTCCACGCCGAGAATGACGTGGGCTTCGATGATCTTGGGATAATCAAGATGCAGGCCTTCGATCTTGCGCGTGGCGTAATCGCTAATCGCAGGCGTGATCGCGAGATGGCGGCCGGTGACTTTGACGGTTGGATTGGCGTTGGCAGTTTGCATGCGGCTCCTTTGGTTTACATCTGAAAGCGTTCGCCAAGGTAGAGCTGGCGGCTGATCGGGTCGTTGATCAGGAAATCCTTGGTCCCTTCGCTGACCGCGCGGCCTTCGTCGATGAGGTAGGCGCGGTCGACGATGGAGAGCGTCTCGCGCACGTTGTGGTCGGTGATGAGAATGGCGAGACCGGACTTGCGCAGATTGACGACCAGTTGTTGCACATCGTAAACCGCGATCGGGTCGACCCCGCTGAAAGGCTCGTCGAGCATGAGCAGCTTCGGCTTGGTGACGAGAGAACGGGCAATCGTCAGGCGGCGTTTCTCGCCGCCGCTCAGGGTGAGGGCGGTGTTTTTCGCGATGCGATCGATCCCGAACTGATGAAGCAGCTCATCGCAACGATGCCGCCGTTCCTTCTTGCTCAAGGGAAGAGTCTCGAGGATGGCGAGAATGTTTTGCTCGACCGTCATCTTGCGAAAGATCGACTCTTCCTGCGGCAGATAGCCCATCCCGAGCCGGGCGCGCTTATACATCGGGTAATCGGTCACGTCCGTGCCGGAGAAAATAACCCGGCCGCTGTTCGGCCGGACGAGACCGACGATCATGTAAAAGGTGGTTGTTTTGCCGGCGCCGTTCTTGCCGAGCAAACCCACGATCTCGCCCTGGCCGACGTTCGAGCTTGATCCCGTTCACGACCGCGCGGCCGCCGTAAATCTTGACCAGGTCATCCGTCCGCAGGACTTCCGGGTGTTCGTTAGGCTGAAGATTCGCGGCGGGCGACGCTGCGGCCACTGGTGGCGGTGCGCTCGAAGTGATCATTTCTTTTTCCTGCCTCGCGGCCGTTTCGGAGTAGGAGAAGGCGTCGGCGAGGCCGTCTTGTTGTCCTGCCGGATCTCGGTCCGGCTCGGCCCGTGGGTAGTGAGATGTCCCTCCTGATTCAAGACCATGACCGTATCGGGGCTGGTAGCGATGTGAGTATCCAGACCCTGTTGCACGCGGGGGCTTCCGGTCAGGACCACGTTCCCATCCGAGGAAGTATAAACTGCCTTCTCGGAAAGTCCGATTGCTTTTGTGGGCGGGCCGCCTTTGGGATCAGCCCTTTCGCGGACCACACCGACGTGTCCTTCGGCGATCGCTTTTTCCAGGCCTTCGCCTTCCTCTTTGTGAATGTAAACCGTCAACTTGTCCGATTGAATATTGAAGCGCGGGTCAAAGACGCGGACCTGCCCGGTAAAAACGCCAACCCGTTTTTCGGTATCGAAGGAGGTTTCATCGGAATAAATCTCGGTCGTGATCGGCTGACTATTTGCGGGGCGTGGAGGCAGGGGCGGGTGCCGACGGTGGCTTCGCCGCCGGGGCGGCCTCGGCGGCGCGCGCGCACTCCTGTGCGCCTGACCAGGGGACGCTTGAAAGGAAAAAGAGAAAGGCGGCGAAAGGGATGCGTCTCATTTCTTCGCGGCCTGTCCGGCGATTTCCTTTTGGTTAAAAATCGTCATGTGCACATTGCCCTTCATCGTTCCCTTGTGGGTCATGGTGCTGAACGACATGACGTCGCCTGCGATCTGGAAATCCGCGCGCTTGATGGTAGTCCGCTGGTCCGATTCGATAACCCGGGTATCGAGATTGAGGGTGGCAACGGTCATGTCGATGTTAAAGTCGGGCTTCTCCTGCTGGTCATAGGTCTGCATTTTGAGGTCTTTGAAACGGACGTGGTTTTCATCGATACGCGCGGCGGTGGCGGCCTCGAAGCGGCCGAGGAGGTGCCCCTGCAGATCGTAATTTGGCAGGACAAGGCCCTTGGCTTCGTGACCGACGGTAAGGGGAATGTTCTTGAGCCCGACGTCTTCCTCCGACCCGCTCGGAACGGGCGTTGCAGTGGCTTTGCGGTGCTTGCCTCCGGCGAAAGCGACGCAGCCGCCCACGAGCAAAAAGACAAAACTTAAGCGCGCGCTTTTAAACCAGCGCGCGCTACGAGACGGCAGCATGAATCTTTTTTAACATGCGGAGATGCTTCGGCAAATCCTTTAGCGGAACCTGGTTTGGCCCATCGGAGAGGGCGCGGGCCGGGTTCTCGTGCACCTCCATGAAAATCCCGTCGCAACCCGCCGCCAGCGCGGCCCGGGCCAGGACCGGTGCAAACGCGGCCTCGCCGGATGTGGCATCGCCCGCGCCTCCCGGGCGTTGCACGGAGTGGGTGGCATCGAAAATGACGTGATAACCGGCCTCACGCAGCCAGGCGAGGGAGCGCATGTCGGCGACGAGATTGTTGTAGCCAAAAGTGGTACCCCGCTCGGTGAAGAAGAATTTTTTTGCGCCGAAAGCGATGAGTTTTTCAGCGATGTTGGGCACATCCCACGGCGCGAGAAACTGACCCTTCTTGATGTTCACCACCCGGCCGGTTTTTGCTGCCGCATGGATCAGATCGGTCTGCCGGCAGAGGAAGGCCGGGATTTGCAGCACATCGATGAATTCGGCCGCAATCGCCGCTTCGTTAGGCGAATGCACATCGGTCGTGACCGGCATCCCGATCTCCCGTCCAATCTCGGCGAGCAAAGCGCAGCCTGCCTGCACCCCAACTCCGCGAAAGGAGCGCACTGAAGTACGGTTCGCCTTGTCGTAGGATGCCTTGAAGATGAAGGGCAGATCTTCCTCCAGGCAGATCTTCGCCAGCTTGCGCGCCATTCGCCTGACGAATGCTTCCGATTCGATTACGCACGGCCCGAGAATGAACCCCGGCCGCTTCCCACCCAGCACCACCGGACCAATCGTTAGGGCTTTCGACTTCACGTCTGGGCCATTCTCGCGAAAAGCCTCCGCAAGTCCATGGCGAATAGATTTTTGCTTGCCTCGGCCGACCGAACCGCGTCCCTTTCGCCGCATGACACGCGATCCTTCTCTGACCGGCCTGCCTAACGATGTTTCCGCGGCCCAGGCCGCGACCGATTTCGACCGCCTGCAAAAGAAGCTGATTCCACTCTGGAAGTCGATTGAGTCCTTCAACCAGGACGAGCAGACGATCGTGGTCGTTCCCTCCATCTCGCTCGACATGGATGTGACCGGTTTCGAGATTCAAGGTTACGAGGAGCGCTTCCTCTTTTTGCTCTTTCTCCTCGCGCAACCGCGCGCGCGGCTCACTTATGTCACCTCGCAGGCGATTCACCCGAGTGTGATCGAGTATTATCTCGACCTCTTGCCGAGCGTCATTCGCAGCCACGCGATGAGGCGCCTCACCCTGCTCTCTCCCTACGACGACTCGTCGCGGCCGCTTAGCCTCAAGCTTCTCGAAAGGCCGCGGCTGCTCGAACGGATCGAGGCCGGCATTCAGGACAAAGATCGCGCCCATCTCGTTTGCTACAACACGACCTATCTGGAACGGAACCTTGCCTTGCGCCTCGGCATTCCTCTCTACGGTGCCGATCCGCAGCATTTCTCCTTTGGGACGAAGACTGGTTGCCGGCAACTCTTCGCGCGGGCGGGCATCAGTCACCCACTCGGGTTCGATAATCTCCAAAGTATCGAAGAGGTGGTCGCCGCCCTGGGCCGCATGCACGCCGAGCGACCGTCGATACAGCAGGCGGTGGTGAAGTTGAACGAAGGCGTCTCCGGCGAAGGCAACGCTTTGGTCGATCTCTCGAATCTCGGCGCGCCGTTCGAGAGTGCGATTGCCGAGCGCGTGCGCGCGATGCGCTTTGAAAAAGCCGATACCCGTTTCGAGGAATACGCCGAGAAATTTCGCGAACGCGGCGGGGTAGTCGAGGAACGGGTCGGCGTGGGGGCGGCCGAAGTGCGCAGCCCAAGCGTGCAATTGCGCGTGACGCCGCTCGGGAGAGTGGAGTTGCTCTCAACCCACGACCAGATGCTGGGCGGACCGAGCGGACAAAGCTATCTCGGTTGCATTTTCCCGGCTGATCCGGCCTATGCGAGCACGATCACGCGCGATGCGGCCAAGGTGGGCGACCTGTTGCGCGACGCCGGGGTGATCGGCCGCTTTGCGCTCGACTTCGTCGTGACCCGCGCCAACGACCGCGCCGACTGGGAGACCTACGCCATCGAAATTAATCTGCGCAAGGGCGGCACGACGCATCCGTTCCTGACGCTGCAATTCCTGGTCGGCGGCACCTACGACGCGGAGGCCGCGACGTTCACCGCGCCAAACGGGCGGAAGAAATACCTGGTCGCGAGCGACCATCTCGAATCGCCGCGCTATCGCGGCTACACCCCGGACGACCTTTTCGACCTGGTTGTCACGCGCGGCTTGCACTTTGGCCAGGTCTGCCAAACCGGCGTCGTCTTTCACATGTTGAGCGCGCTCGGGAGCAGAGGCCGGCTGGGCCTGACCGCTGTGGGGAATTCCCCAGAAGAGGCGCGCAAGATCTTCGCTCACGCCGAGCGCGTGCTCGACGAGGAAGCACGCTTTGACGAGCTCAAGCTCTGATCGTTGGACGCCAGCAGGCGCAGGCGGGCAAGAGCGATCAATCGTTCGCAGCGACCGTTTCGAGCAGCTCGGGATCGGCCGGGACTTCGTCGACCGGGGCGGGCTCGATCGCGATGATGGCGTAACGACCGGTGTCTTCCTGGGCGTTCAGCTCCACGATTTCACCAAGACGCCGGCCTAACAACGCCTGGCCGATCGCGGTTTGATAGGAAATGATGGCACGCTCCGGGTCGCCATCCCACGCGCCGAGGATGGTATAGGTTTCTTCCTCACTCGTGTTGGCGTCGCGCAGGGTGACGATCGTGCCGATCGAGACCTGGGAGACATCGGGGTTTTCGAAGGCCGTGCCGCGAGCCCGATGGAGGTCGCGCTCCAATTCCGATTTGCGACGCATGAGGACGGCCTGCATTTCCTTGGCGGCCTTGAATTCGAAATTTTCGCGCAGATCGCCGTAGGATCGCGCGACGCCGATCTCCCGACTGTTCTCGGGAATCTTTTTGTTCACCAACTCTTCCAGCTCGGCCTTGCGTTTTTGCAGGCTGCTCCAGGAAACGACCAGCGCGTCGCTCTTCTCCTCGCCTTGTCCGCTGCTAAGCAGACTTTGCAGTTCGGGATAAAGTTTGATGATCCGAGCCATCAGTGAGCGCTTGGTCAGCTCGTCAAAAACGGGACTCAGCATCAGTCGGCGCATTGAGTCGCGGGCTAGGCCGGGCTCCGCGCCCTCAAACATGTCGGGGATCAACTCGCGATCGTCGAGAAGCAGATCGCGCAGGCGCGTGCTCCGACTATTACTCTCGTTGTGCTGATCGCGCTCGATCGCGGAAAGGATTGCGCCTAACAAATCGGGCGTGATCAACTCCCGCCAGTCGGCGCGGTTCTTGCAGAGCCAGAAAAGCATTTCGCTGGTCGCAGAATGTTCGCGCAGGCTGCGATCGAGCGCCTGGAGCATGTCAGCCTGTTTGCCGGCCTCGACAAACAAGCGCGGCACCTGCCCGACCAGTCGCGCATTGTGCCCCTGCATCAACTGCAAGGCGCGCGCTGGCCAGCCTTCGCCGAGCGCGGCCGGGAGGACTTGCATGACGCGCTTTTCCTTGGCCGACGGAAGCTTGGCCAGAATGGTTGCGAGGCGCGGTTCTTCTTCCATGATCAACCGCTCGAGGGTGAGATCGGGATGGGTCGTTTTTAGGGTCGGCTCGCGCTGGAGAAGATCATCGCGACCGACGACAAACTCGAAGGTCATGGCGGGATTGAGTCGTTGATTGCGGCGCGCGGTCTCCTCGATTTCGCTAATCAAAGGCTGTAGCTGCCTCCCGGGTTCTTTGAATTCTTGGTGAGACTTGATGATCTGGTCGAGTGCCGAAGTCTGCTCTTTCAGCTGGCGGGCCTGCTTGAAGGACTCGAGCAACTCCTGCGCATGATCGACCGGTCCGGCACGGAGCTCGATCGGGTCGGTTCTTTTTGTCGGAACGAGGAAATCGCCCTCCTTCTTGAGCAGCTTCTTGGTCGCCTCCCACCAGCGCTTGAACTCCGGCTCGCTGAAAACGTCGCCTACCAACCAGCTGCTGATCTGCGCCTGGGTCGCCTTGCCGCCAAGGCTCTGGAGAATGTTCCGCATCACGGCGGCAGCGTTCGCCTTCAGTTCAATCTTGAGCGTGGGAAGATCGGTCGCCTTACGGGCAAGGAAGTGTTCGGCCGGAATCGGCGTCAGATTATCGGCCGCGTACTGCGGCTGCATCGGGTGCGCCTTCTTCTTCTCGAAGTCGATCAGGACCTGATTGAGGAGAAGGTTCCAGGAAGCGACGCGGCCAAAACCCCAGCTCTTGTGGAGGCAGAAGGTGCCCGGTTTGAGTTGTTCGAGCGTTTCGGCGCCTGCAGTCGTTAGTTTCCCGGAGTCGACCAACTTTTGCAGCTCTGCGTCCATAAAAAGGTTGAGCGTTATGATGCACGACAGGTCGCGTCCGCGCAAACGATCGGGCCTTCTGTTTCCGTGTTGCTCCCTTTCCTCACTCGTGGAAACCTAGCGCCTCGTGTCGGTCAGCATCTGGTTTTGGGTTACGTTTCACGCTGGAGTTTTCACCGCGCTGGCCATCGATCTTTTTAGCGACCGGGCGCACGAACGAATCAGCTTGCGCAGCGCGGTAAGGCGCAGCCTCTCTGGGTTGCTCTCTCTCTGAGTTTCAACGCCTTTGTCTGGTGGTGGCAGGGCGCCGATCAGGCGATTGATTTTTTTACCGGCTACCTGATCGAGTACTCGCTCAGTGTCGACAACATCTTCGTCTTCGGTCTCATCTTCGCCTACTTCCGGGTGCCGCCGCGCTACGAGCACCGGGTCCTGATCTGGGGGATCGTGGGCGCGCTCTTGATGCGCGCAGCCATGATCTGGTTGGGCGTCGAGCTCGTCGCACAGTTTCATTTCGTCCTTTATCTTTTCGGGGCTTTTCTCGTCGTCACCGGGGCGCGCATGCTACGGGGCAAATCTCAACCGGTCGAGCTTGAGCATAACCTCGTTCTGCGAACGATCCGGCACCTCATGCCAGTGACGAACGACTATCACGGGCCGAAATTCATCGCTCTTGTCGGCGCGCGTCGCATGCTCACGCCGCTCGCTCTCGTGCTCATCGTAATCGAAACGATGGATCTGATTTTTGCGGTCGACTCCATTCCCGCGGTTCTCGCCATTACGCGCGATACCTTCATTGTCTACACCTCCAACATCTGCGCAATTCTCGGGTTGCGATCGCTTTATTTTCTCCTCGCCAATCTGGTTACGCGGTTCATTTATTTGCGCCTGGGTCTGGCGATTGTGCTTTGCTTCGTCGGTTCAAAAATGCTGGCGGAACCGTGGGTCAAAGTGCCGAGCTGGCTCTCGCTGGTCATCATCCTCTTGCTCCTTGCCGTCACCACCCTCGCCTCGCTTCAGGCGACGAAGAAGGACGCGGCGCACGCCGCTTGAGAAACAAACATTGCAATCAGTCTGGCGAGTCGATTTACTTGTCCGTCGCGTATGAAGATCCTGTTCCTGATCCTTCTCACCCTGGGTTTCGCCGCCACTTCCTTCGCCGATATCCAGGATCCGCCGTCGGCCGACTACGGCCCGACGCGCAAGCTCGGTCGCGGCCTTGGCAACATGCTCTTTGGCTGGTCGGAGATCCCCGTTACGATCGCGACAGTCAATGGCAAAGAGGGTAATTCCACTGCGGCCGGCTACGGCGTCGTGCGCGGAACGGGACGCGCCTTTGTCCGCTTTGGCGTTGGCTTTTACGAAGCTCTCCTCTGGCCGATCCCGGTTTACAAGGATACTTATTTCCCCGTGCTGCGGAGCGACATCCCGTGGGTTCATCGCGGCTATGGCGAATTCCCACCGGAGCTGGGCAACGAATCGAAATATCCTTACGTCCGCCAGTACTGAGCCCTTCGTTAGGCGGGCAAGGTTCTGATGACGATCGATGCGGATTTGGCGGCGCGCATCTCGACGCTCTTCCACGAAAACTTTACCCGCTTTGGCGAACTGGGCGCAGCGGTTTCGATCTGGCACCGCGGTCAATCAGTGCTCGAACTCCAAGGTGGCTTTCGCGACGCCCGACGCGAAACATTGTGGACGGACGACACCCTGGTGCTTTTCTGGTCGGCGACAAAAGGCCTCGGCAGCGCCTGTCTTCTGCACCTGCTTCAGGAAAGCGGAATCGCTTTGGAACAACCGGTTGCGGAATTCTGGCCGGAGTTTGCTCAAAACGGCAAAGCGGCGATCACGCTCGCGCAACTGATGTCCCATCAGGCTGGCCTGGTCGCGCTCGATCAAGCGGTCGAGGTGACCGACTACGCGGCGGTCGTTAAGGCGTTGGAGAAACAGAAGCCGCTCTGGCCGCCGGGCACTGCGCATGGCTACCACGCGCGCACCTTCGGCTTTCTCATCGACGAGCTGGTGCGGCGGATCGACTTCCGCTCGATCGGCGAGTATTGGCGGGACGTTTTCGCAGAACCACTCGGCCTCGACATCTGGATCGGTTTACCGGCCGAAGAGAACAACCGCCTCGCGACCATTTACCCGGCAAAGGCTTCAGGCGCGCCGCCGGGATGAATTCTACCGGGCGCTGGCGACTCCAGGGACGCTTCAGCGAAAGACCTTCACCTCACCCCGCGGTCTGCACGCGGTCAGCGCGATGAACTCGCCGGAGAATCGGGCGCGGGCCATTGTTTCTTTTGCCGGGATCGGCAGTGCGACATCGCTGGCAAAGTTCTATGCCATGCTGGCGAACGGCGGCGCGCTTGACGACCGGCGCTTCTTTTCCAGCGAAACCCTCCAGCAAATGACCAGGACCCTGACCGCGGGCATGGATCGTGATTTTCGAGATTCCGACAGCGTTTTCAGCTGGATTCATGAAAGACCCACCGGAAACCGGCCGCGAGTCTTTGGTCCTTCCCGGTTGGCGTTCGGCCATCCGGGCGCTGGCGGAAGCCATGCGTTTGCCGACCCGGAAAACAACCTCGCCTTTGCGTATGTGATGAACCAGATGGAGCAGCAAATTCTGCCGAACGAAAAATCGCTCCGGTTGGTCGATGCGATTTATGCGTCCTAGCTCCGGTTTGTCGTCAGGCAAGCTGAAGCCAAAGTGGCCTTTTACCAACCCGTCGTGCCTGGAGGGATTCGAACCCCCAACCTTCTGATCCGAAGTCAGAAGCTCTATCCGGTTGAGCTA
Source organism: uncultured Verrucomicrobiae bacterium (assembly GCA_963738045.1). Classification (GTDB taxonomy): domain Bacteria; phylum Verrucomicrobiota; class Verrucomicrobiia; order Chthoniobacterales; family UBA10450; genus Palsa-1392. The sequence continues at coordinate 419,227 of CAVTUX010000001.1, forward strand.
CAGGCACCTGACGAAATGGTCGGACAACGGCGGACAACGGCGAAAAAATCGAGCCGGCAATTTTGTTCTGGGGTGGCCAACGGGACTCGAACCCGCAACAGCCAGAACCACAATCTGGGGCTCTACCATTGAGCTATGGCCACCGTCGCGCAGGACTCTAGTTTTCCGGCGCTCAATTGCAAAGACAAAGCAGCGCACGCCTCGCGCACGAACATTGCTACGCCGAAGAACGTCGGCTATTGTCCGGCCCTTCTGGCGATGATCAAAATCGGGCTGCTTTTTCTTCCCGTTCTGGCGCTTCTCGCGTTGCCAGCCGCTCGCTCTCGCACAGGAGGTTGACCCTTCGGAAGTCTTTCTCAAAGCCTACATGACCGCGCAGCAGGGTGAAAAACTCGAGCGCGAGAACCAGTTCAAACCGGCTCTTTCGAAATTTCGCTTCGCCGGTTCCATGCTCGAGGAGTTGAAGAAGAATCACGGCGACTGGCAGCCGGCGATTGTCGATTATCGGAGTCGCAAGATCGCCCAGGCTATCCTGCGCGTGCAAAGTAAGCTCACCACGCAAGGCGATCTCGCCGCGACCGCGGGATCGCCCGCGGCTGAGAACAGCGCTTCGGCCCCGCCAAAAGCCTCCGCAGCCGAACCGAGCGTCGAGATTGCCGCGGCACTGCCGACGACCAAGCCGACCGATGACCAGGCAGCCCTTCAGGATGCGACCAAGGAGTTGCGCGCGCGGGTCGAAGCGCTGGAAACCGAACTAAAGAAATCGCAACAGGACATCTCGACCGCGCAAAAGGAGAAGTTCGAACTCACCGGCAGATTGCAGGCGACCAACGCCGAACTCGAACAGGCAAAGGGCGACCTGGCCAAGATTCGCAGGCCGAAAGAGAAGTGCGCGACCAGCTGGCCGCGGCTCAGGAATCTCTCCAGGTCATTCAATCGACCGGCAGCGTCGACCAGAAGGCCGCCGCCGCGCTGCAGGTTGAGATTGTCCAGTTGAAAAAGGCGCTTCAGACCGCCGAGACCGGCCGCAATCTCGCCGAGAAAGAAAGCGCGGAAGCGAACAGCAAGGTGTTTGACGCCCGGAAACAGGTCGCCAGCGTAACCCAGGAACGCGACACGATGCAGCGTGAACGCGACGATGCTCGACGCGAGTTAAAGGCCACGGGCGATGCGCAGGCCCGCGTCCAGGCGCTGGTGGCGAAAAATAGCGACCTGCAAAAGAAGCTGGCCGCAGCCGAGAAGACAGTACGCGAAATTAGCGAGGATCGTCCGCGCAAAATGCAGGAGTTGCAGACCGTGAAGCAAGAGCTGGAAAAGCTGCGTGACCAGCTCGTCACCAGTCAAAGAGCCAATCAGGATTCGGAAAAAACGATTGCTGATTTGCGCGTGCAACTCGACGAAACGAGCGGCCGGCTCGCAGCAGCAAAACTCAACGGCGCAACGCCCGAGGAAAGTGCGCAGTTGCTCAAAGAAAACGAGATGCTGCGCGCTATCCTGATGCGAGAACGTCAGGAGGAGGCCCGCCGCGAACAGGCCAAGAAGTTGATGCTGGCGGAGTTCGACAAGCTGAAGATCAAATCCGACGTGCTTGACCAGCAGATTCATCTCCTCGCCGAGCCGATTACAAAGTTGAGCCAGGAAGAGCTGGCGCTCTTGAAAACGCCGGTGGTCGCAATTTCCGATTCAGTTCCAGGCACGGTCAAGGCCAGCCTCACGATGGCAAAACCGCCTGTTCCGACCACGATCAGCAATGCACCGGCCAATCCAACGAGTTCTTCGCCTCACGGAAAGTCCACGCTTGAATCAGTCGCGCAGGGGGAAGACAACCCGATCGGTCCGCCGGCCCGCGCGACCTTCAAACCGGGCGTACCGCCCGACCTTGTCTCCCTCGCCCGCGAGGCCAGGGCCAGCTTCGACCAGGGGAAATTCAGGCAAGCGGAAAAGCAGTATCAGGAAATCCTGGCCAAAAGCCCCAACAATCTCTACTCGCTCTCCAATCTCGGGGTTGCTCTTTTTCGCAACGGCAAATTCAAAGCGGCCGAGCTCACCCTGAAGAAGGCGATCGCCCTGGCGCCGCAGGATGAATTCACCCATACCACCCTCGGGATCGTTTATTATGAGCAAAGCAAGTATGACGACGCGCTCTCCGAGCTAACGAAATCGCTCGCCATCAACCCAAAGAGCGCGGCGGCGCACAATTACCTCGGGATTACGGCGAGCCAGAAGGGCTGGCAGGAAGCGGCCGAGAGGGAAATGCTCGAGGCGATTGCCGACGATCCGGATTACGCCGACGCACATTTTAATCTCGCCGTCGTCTACTCAACGTCGGAGCCGCCGGTGAAAGAACTGGCCCGGCGCCATTATGAAAAGGCTCTTGCCCTTGGCGCCCAGCCCGACCCGGCGCTGGACAAGCTCTTGCGCTAACCCGCGCGCTTAACAAGCGCGGAAGCCGTTCCTGGCCGCCAAAAGTGGGAGCGCTACGAACGAAACTCCCGCACCAGCGCTTTCTTTCGTTCGTGCCGCAACATCGCAAGATCGATGAGTCTGGACAAAAGCGCGGTGTAGCCAATTCCCGACGCTTCCCACAACTTCGGATACATGCTGATCGAAGTGAAACCTGGGATCGTATTCAACTCGTTGAAGAAGAATTCCCCGCTGGTTCGATCAAGCAGCAAGTCGACTCGCGCCATCCCTTCACCCTCGATCGCCAGGAAAACATTTCCTGCGATGTCCTGTGCGCGTCTGATCTGCTCGACGGCGAGTTTCGCCGGGATAATCAACGCGGCCCCCTTTTCGTCCAGATATTTGGCTTCGTAAGAGTAGAATTCATGCGTCGGGGCGACCTCACCGGGGACGCTCACTAACGGTTCGGCTCCCGGATCGGAATTCTCCAAGACCGACAACTCGATCTCGCGCGCATCGACCGCGACTTCGATCAGAACTTTGGTGTCGTAGGCGAATGCTTTCTCTAGCCCGGCGTTCAATCCCGCGGGTTCCTTGACCTTTTGCACGCCAACGCTCGACCCGAGATTCGACGGTTTGACGAAGAGCGGATAACCAAGCTCCCTCTGGATCTGGTCTGCCCGGCGCTGTGGATCTCTCTTCCAGTGGTCATGCTTGAGCGAGACGTAGGGCACAATGGGAACGCCGGCGTCCCGAGCCAGTCGTTTTGCGACCTCCTTGTCCATGGCTACCGCCGAGGCCAGCACTCCACACCCGACGTAGGGCACATCCGCGAGTTCCAGCAGTCCCTGGATGGTCCCATCTTCGCACAATGGCCCATGAACGACGGGAAAAACCACATCGATCGCTTTGGGTTCTTCGCTGCCGCCCAGACCAACCAGCGCACTCGTGTCGGTGGAATTTGGGGGAAGCACGACTCGGGGCGCGTCCTTGAAAACTGGGAGGGACATCCTTCCCTCGATCAGAGAAAGATCGTTCAGATGCCAGCGGCCTTGCTTGTCGATCGCCACGGGCACGATGTCGAAGCGATCGCGATCCAACTGGTTAATGACAGACGCAGCCGATTGCAGCGAAACTTCATGTTCCCCTGAGCGACCGCCGTACAAAACTGCCACGCGCAGTTTTTTCATGCAGCAGGCCGCCTAACCTGGTTCACTTGTTCGCGAGCAATTCGCGCAGGACGAACTGAAGAATGCCGCCGTGCCGGTAGTAGTCGATCTCGATCGGCGTATCGATGCGCAGCTTGACCGGCACACTCTGCGTCTTGCCCTCTCCGCGCTTAATTTCGAGCGTCAGGTCTTGGCCCGGCTGGATCGATTCCGAGAGCCCGGCCAGGCTGTAAATCTCGGAACCATCCAGGCCCAACGATTGCGCATTCGTTCCCTCTCGAAATTGGAGCGGGAGCACACCCATCCCGACGAGGTTGGAGCGATGAATCCGCTCAAAGCTGGCCGCGACGACCGCCTTCACACCGAGCAACCGCGTTCCTTTTGCCGCCCAGTCGCGGCTCGATCCGGTTCCGTATTCCGTCCCGGCGAGGATGATGAGCGGCGTTTTCGTCTCCGCATATTTCATGGCCGCATCGAAGATCGACATCTGCTCGCCGCTCGGCTGGTGAATGGTAACGCCGCCTTCCGTTCCCGGGACCATCAGGTTTTTGATCCGCACGTTCGCGAACGTGCCGCGGGTCATGACGAGATCGTTGCCCCGCCGGCTGCCGTAGCTGTTGAAGTCTTCCGGTTTGATCCCGCGCGAGACGAGGTATTTCCCGGCCGGAGAATTGGGTTTGATCGCACCCGCCGGAGAAATGTGATCGGTCGTGACCGAGTCGCCGAAGATGCCTAACGGGCGCGCCTCGCGAATGTCTTCAATTTTCCCGACTGCCATCGAAAAATCGGCGAAGAACGGCGGCTCGTGAATGTAGTCGCTCTTCTCGTCCCACTGGTAAATCTCGCCCGTGCTGGAGCGAATTTCGTTCCACTTGGGGTTTTGATCGGCGAAGTCGCGATAGAGTTTGCGGAAGACCTCCGGCGTAAGCGCCGACTGCATGACCTGGCGGATTTCGCCTAACGATGGCCAGAGATCCTTGAGGAAAACGTCGCGTCCTTCCTTGTCCCGGCCGAGCGGGTCCTTTGCGAGATCGAGATCGACCCGGCCGGCAAGGGCGAAGGCCACCACGAGCGGCGGCGACATGAGGAAGTTGGCCTTGATGTTTTGATGGACGCGCGCCTCGAAGTTGCGATTGCCGGAAAGGACGGAGGCGGCGACGAGATCGAACTTGTTGATCGCTTCTTCAATCCGCGCGTGGAGTGGACCGGAGTTGCCGATGCAGGTGGTGCAACCGTAGCCGACGATGTTGAAGCCGAGCTGGTCGAGATAGGTTTGCAGCCCGGTTTTTGTCAGGTAATCGGAGACAACCCGCGAGCCGGGGGCGAGCGAAGTCTTGACGGCCGGATTGATCGTTAGGCCGCGCTCCACCGCTTTTTTCGCCAAGAGCCCGGCGGCGAGCATGACGCTCGGGTTACTTGTGTTGGTGCAGCTCGTGATGGCGGCGATGAGCACGCTGCCGTGGCCGATCCGGCTCTCGCCGTGATGCTGGGCGGCGGGCGGCTCCGCGGGCAATTCGTCGACTGGATCGGGAGTTGGCCGATTGGAAATCATCTCCAGCTTGTTGCGCTCGTCGCCCGGTTGGATTCCCTGGTTCCACTGGTCGGTCGACGGCATTTCCTCATCGCGCGGCGGCGTGCCGTTTAGCCTAACAAGGTGTGTCTGGCCGAGGTCGCCGTTCGATTTTCCGTAGCCGCCGTCCTTGACCGGTTTCTCGAGGAGGGAGCGAAAGACACGACCGAGCTCCGGCAGGTTGATGCGATCCTGGGGACGCTTCGGGCCGGCGACGCTCGGTTGCACGTCGCGCAGATCGAGTTCGAGATCGACGCTGTAATCGATCTCGCCTTTCTGCGGCATGCCGAACATTTTTTGAGCGCGAAAATAATTCTCGAACGCGGCGCAGGTCTCCTCGCTGCGACCGGTCGCGCGCAGGTAGTTCACTGATTCGGCGTCGACCGGGAAGTAGCCCATGGTCGCACCGTATTCGGGCGACATGTTGCCGATCGTCGCCCGATCCGGCAGAGGCAGCGAGGCGGCGCCCTCGCCGTAGAACTCGACAAATTTGCCGACCACTTTTTGCGCCCGGAGCATCTGCGTGATGTGGAGCGCGAGGTCGGTCGCGGTCACGCCTTCGCGCAAAGCGCCGATCATGTGCACGCCGACCACTTCCGGGGTGAGAAAATAGACGGGCTGCCCGAGCATGCCCGCTTCCGCTTCAATACCACCGACGCCCCAGCCGACCACTCCGAGGCCGTTAATCATCGTGGTATGTGAATCGGTGCCGACAAGCGTATCGGGGTAGAAGAGTTGAGAGTCGATTCGGTTGTGAGTTGAGAGCTGAGCACGCCCTTGGCGAGATACTCGAGGTTCACCTGGTGCACGATGCCGATGCCGGGTGGGACGAGGCCGAAGGTCTTGAAGGCCTGCTGGCCCCATTTCAGAAACTGGTAACGCTCACGGTTGCGCTTGAATTCCATCTCGAGGTTCAGGCGGAGTGCCTGGGCGGAGCCAAAGAAATCGACCTGCACGGAATGATCGACGACGAGATCGACCGGCACGAGCGGCTCGATAATGTTCGGATCGCCGCCCAACCGCCGCACCGCGCTGCGCATTGCCGCGAGATCGACGACCAGAGGAACACCAGTGAAATCCTGCAGAACAATGCGCGCGACGACGAAAGGGATCTCGGCGTTGGCAGGTGATTTCGCCTTCCAGTTCGCGAGCGTCTCGACATCCTGGCGCCGGACCTTTTTGCCGTCGCAATTTCGCAGGACAGATTCAAGAACAATCCGGATGCTGACCGGGAGTCGCGAGATCGGACCGATCCCCTTTTCCTCAAGGACCGGCAGCGAGTGAAAAAAAGCGTCGCGGCCGTGACCGGCGTCGAATTTTTGCAGGGTGTCGAATTCGTTGGTCATTTTTTATTCGATCTGAGCAGAGCGTAGAAAAGCCGGGATTTGGACGCGGGCGGGACGCCCGACTGTGCGTGGGATGAGCGTCATTTCAGCTCCGCGAGTTTCGTTTTGATCTTGTCGAAATCCGGCAGCTCACGCGCGTCTTCATGCACTTCCGCGTATTGAATGACGCCGGCGCGATCGATCAGAAACGCGGAACGCTTCGCGACACCCGCAAATCCGAGATGGAGCTGTGGAAGAAAGGAGTCGTAGGCGACGCCGTATTGCTGCGCCACTTCGTGTTCGTAGTCGCTCAGGAGCAGCACATTGATTTTTTCCTTCTGCGCCCAGGCTTCCTGAGCAAAGGGATTGTCGCCACTGATGCCGTAAACTTCGCAATTGAGATCACCAAACTCGCGCAAGCCATTACCGACGCTGCACATCTCGGTCGTGCAGGTACCGGTAAAGGCCATCGGAAAGAAAAGCAGCAACGTGTTTTTGTTGCCGAAATTTTCGCTTAAGCGAACCGGGCGGGGGCCGTCGACCGTTTTCGTAGGAAGGGTGAAATCAGGTGCTTTGCTGCCAATTGCGAGTGCCATAATGATGAATCCTTCATCACTATAGAAATGCGCAAGGCGGGGTCAAAGCGTTTGCAGGTTTCGCCTGCCGGAGGGACCTGAATTTTCTCGACGCCGCGGAAATTGCGCCGTCGTCAGGCGTCGTCGCCCAAGGGGCGCGCCATCGCGGAAACGCGCTTGCGAGAAGATTTCGATTTATTGCTCGGCGCTGAATTCGCCACCGGAGCAGCACCCTTACCGTTCGGCGCGGCTGCGGTGAAAACCACACTGCCAGGGTTGCCTTTGAATTGCGGTAGTTTCGGCAGCGAATCGGGGATAATCCGAACAAGCTCGCCAACCCGGATCTGCGAGTAAACTGCCGTCACATCCTTGGACGACATCCGTACGCAGCCGTAACTGGCCGGTTTGCCGATGATCTTTTCCTGGGGCGTACCGTGAATGTAGATGCCACGGTAAAAGGCGTTGGCGTTGGTCCTCTCCAAACCGCGCAACCAGATAATTCGGGTCACGATCGGATCGCGGCCCGGGGCGTTAGGCCTCAGGATCTCGCCGGTAAAGCGACGCTGGTGGAAGACCGCGCCGGGCGGCGCATGATCACCGATTTTCTCCGCCACCTGTAACCAGCCTATCGGTGTCGCCATGCTGCCCCAACGATCGCCGATTCCAAATTTCGAAGTGGAGATCGGATAAATTGCGGCGCGCTGGCCGTTCTCAAGCACCATGAGTTTTTGGTCGCGCACACTAATGATAATGCGCGGCGGAATGACAGCCTGAGTTCCAGCGAGCAGATCAATGCTCGACCACGCGAGAAGAACGGCAGCGAAAAAGCTGACCCGAAACATCATGGGAATCATATTTAGCGAACGAGCTGGCATTGTGTCACGCACGAAATACAAGTTCCCGCGCCGGCCGGAGACTAATACGCGGCCACCATTGTGCGAGCGAGCAGAGTGCAACGTAAAGGAATCCGCCTTCAAACATGACCAGGAACGGCAAGGTGAAATATTGCCCGTGCCGGAGAGCAAACCAGATGAAGTAGCTGAAGTAAATCGCGAACGCGATTTCGATCAACGGCAGAAAAGACTTTAGCGGCATGTAGCGGCACGAACGCCAGCTCTGGGATTTGCTTTCGATTCCATACTTCGGAGTGCGCTTGAATTCCGAGCGATGATTGAAGACAGCTTCGAGTACGGCACGGGCGTTATTGATCGAAAGGCCGACTCCGAGAGCAATCAGAGCCGGCAAAAGCAGGATCTCCTTCATCCAGGTGCGCGGATAGAGTTCGCGCTGGGCGCAAATATAAAAGACCGCGACCGAGAGCGACGCGGTGAGAAAGATCGGCACGTCGAGCAACAAAAGCCGCATCCAGCCGGATTGCGGCCCGCCAGTGGCGGGATGCAGAAGCACGCAAAGGCAGGCCAGGAGGAGGTAAGCAAAGTTTGAGATGAGGTGACCGGTGGCTTCGATCTTGATCGGCAGCGGCAACCGGCTGTGCCAAATCCGCGGCAGCAATTTTTTGCACGTTTGGATCGAGCCCTTGGTCCAGCGGTGCTGCTGCGACTTGAAGCCATTCATGTCGACGGGTAGTTCCGCTGGCGTTACGACATCGGCGAGGAAGACGAACCTCCAGCCTTCGAGCTGTGCGCGATAGCTGAGATCGAGATCCTCCGTCAGGGTGTCATGTTGCCAGCCACCTGACTGCAGAATGCAGGATTTACGCCAGAGGCCGGCGGTCCCGTTGAAGTTAAAAAAGCGTCCGCTCCGGCTGCGTGCGACCTGCTCGAGGAGCAGATGACCGTCGAGAAACATCGCCTGCACCCGGGTGAGGAGCGAGTAGCCACGATTGAGATGACCCCAGCGCGTCTGGATCATTCCGATCTTTGGATCTGTGAAAAAGTGCACCGTCGCTTTGAGCAATTCGGGTTGCGGAACAAAATCGGCATCGAGGATGCAGATGAATTCGCCGCGCGCCGTGGACAGCCCTGCCTCGAGCGCTCCAGCCTTGTAGCCGATCCGATTGGTACGCTGGATCAACTCGACATCAAAACCGAGCGCGGCGAGTCGCCGGGCACAGGAGCCAGTGAGCTCACGCGTCTCGTCGGTGGAATCATCCAGCACCTGGACCTGCAAACGCTCGCGCGGATAATCGAGTTCGCTCACCGATTTGAGGAGGCGCTCCACGACATAGATTTCGTTGTAGAGCGGCAACTGCACGGTGACGACTGGGAGCTGCTCAAAATGCGCAAGCGGCTGCGGCACCCGCTTCCGATTTTTCAGGAAAAGGTAGACGATGAAGTACCGGTGCAGCCCGTAGCCGGAGAGTCCAATCAGGACGCTCAGGTAACAGAAGGTCCAGATCACTTCTACAACGTTTCCTCCCATAACAATGCCCGACGGTGGCTCGGTTAAGGCCCCACAGAGGCGTCATGATGCCGCTTCCGGGTGTTGCGTCAAATCAAATTCTCGGGTGCCACGTGAGGGAAAAGATGCAGCGAAGAAGCGCCGAGTCCAGAGGCGGAAGGGGGCGATTCATCGGACAAAACGCGATCGTTCCATGGCGCGCGCCCGAATGGAGTTCTGCGATTTCGGGCGCATCCAGGCGTTACCCGTCGGCTGGCTGGCACGCCTGGAGCTTGTAGAGGGTAAGGTCGATTCGCCGGTTGCGTCGCGGGCGAAGCGGCTGAAAACTGACCGGCAGCCCGATCGAAACGTGCAAGAGCAAGACAAACTGCGGAGCCGGCCTTTTGGCCGTTTCGGGCGACTCAACGTCGTCATCAGCATCCTGATCGCCGGCTGGGTGCCGGTAATTTTCATGCTCTTGATCTCCTACACGATCCTGAGCAACACGCTGGAATTAAAAATCCTGCGCGATCGGCAAAGCTTTGTGCAACTCATCGCACATCTCGTGGGAGACGACCTCGGGCGCAGCGGCGAGATCGTGTCCTACTACCAAACCTACCCTCCGGTCGCACATCTTTTCAGCGCTCGTTATCCTGACGTGGCTGCCAAAAAATGGCTGCAGGAAATTTACTTCTCTCACCCGCGGATTGACGGAATGTTCATCACGACGGGGGATGGCCGGCTTATCGCATCGGTACCGGACGACCCGCCGATGACGTTGCAGAACGAGATTTCAAAGACCTGGCTGGAAGGCGCCCGCAACGCGAAAGACTTCTACGTTTCACCGGTCCATCCGCGCTCGTCGGATAATCGCCTGGCGACCGATCTCGTAAGCCCGGTGCACAGACCCAACGGCCCGACCTTTGGATTCATCGGCGTTTCGGTTTTGGTCGAACGCATCGGTCGGCGCCTGTCGATGATCGATCTCGCGGACCAGGCGGAATGCCAAATCGTCGATCAGAATGGAACCGCGCTTTTCAGCAAGGATTTCAAGGCAAACACAGGCACAGTTTCTCCAGCCGATCGGGCTCTTTTCAAAAAGATTCGCGACGATAAATCGGGCCACATTGAAGAAAATGGGATGATCTACTCCTCAGCGCGAATCGAGTCGACCGGTTGGGTGACGGTGGTGCGGCAGCCCCGGGCGGTGGCCTACCGGCCGGTGCACGTGCTGCTCGAAAAGATGACCTTTCTGGCGAGCTGGCTGATCGTTGGCACCGCCATCATCGCCTGGCTGGCCAGCAAATTTTACCGGCGCCAAAGCGAAGCGGCCGCGCGAATCGAACGAGAAGTCGTTTTCAACGATAAGATCCTCGCGAATATGCCGAGCGGCATCGCCCTGGTCGATCCGGAGACTCGGCGATTCCTTCAGGCGAACGAAGCCTTTGGGCAAATGGCGCGACGCTTCGGCGACTTGCCAGCGGAAAAGGAGATACGCGAGGCGACCTATCAGGAGGTGAACATCGCGCCGCCGGAAGCGATCGAAAAGGTGCTTTCCTTCGGCACGCCCTTCCAACTTGTCGAGCAGCCGCTGGTTGATCGCGCTGGCGTGACCAACTTCGTCAACGTCAATCTGTTGCGCCTCCAGGATTCGAAACAGAACGTGCAGGGCGTGTTGTTCCTGGTCGAAGACAAAACGCGCGACGTGCGCCTGCGCCAGGAACTAATCTCGGCGAATGCAGCCAAGGATCAGTTTCTGGCCCTCCTCTCCCACGAGTTGCGCAATCCGCTCTCGCCCGTGATCGCGATGGTGGGCGAGCTGGAGGCGCGCGCGCCGGAGGATGGCTCCGATCCGCCAACCGCTCGCGGTCATTCGCCGCAATGTCGAACTGGAGGCGCGCTTGATCGACGATCTACTCGACATCACCCGCATCGCCAAGGGCAAACTGCAGCTCAGTTTCGAAGTCACATCGGTCCACGAAACGCTCCACCGCGCCTACGAAATTTGCCGCGAAGACATTCAGCAAAAGAATCTGGGATTCGAATTCCGCCTCAACGCGGAGCAAGACTATGTCGAATGGCGATCCGGCCCGCCTTCAGCAGGTCTTTTGGAACCTGATCAAGAACGGAGTGAAGTTCACTCCGAGCGGCGGCCGGATCGTTGTCGAGACTTCGAACCTGAGCGATGACCGGATCGTGATCCGGACGATCGACAGCGGCATCGGAATCGACCGCGCAAAGATCGAACAAGATTTTCAACGCTTTCGAGCAGGGCCAAAGCTCGATCACGCGAAAATTCGGCGGCCTCGGGCTCGGGCTCGCGATTTCCAAAGCGATGGTGCGGGCGCACGGCGGCTCGCATCGCCGTGGAGAGCGCCGGTCTCGGCCAAGGCACGACTTTCAGCGTTATGCTGAACACGGTTCCGGCACCCGACGGACGCACAACGCTGTAGCCGCGCCGGCTCCCCTGCCAAACGAAGAGAAGACGAAGCGGCCGGATCGCAAAGGGCATCTCCTCGTGGTGGATGATCATCACGATACCTGCGTCGGCATGAAGATGCTCCTCGAGCGCCGCGGCTACCGGATCACCCTCGCGCACACGCGCCGACCAGGCGATCGAGAAAGCGCAGGTCGAAAAGTTCGATCTGCTCATCAGCGACATCGGATTGCCCGATCGCAGCGGCTACGAATTGATGAAGGAGTTGCGAGCCAAGAGCTGCGCTGCGCGGCATTGCGCTGAGCGGGTTTGGCATGGAAAACGACATCAGCAAAGCGCGCGCCGCCGGTTTCTCCGAGCACCTCACGAAGCCGATCAATTTCGAAAGGCTCGACGAAGCGATTCGGAGCCTGCTCGTTGACTGACGAGCTACACCGGGCACACGCGCACGCTCACGACGTCCTTCGGCAGGCGCGCATCCACCAGTCCGCAAATGACGTGGAGCATGAACTTGTGCGCCTCCTGGATGCGAGCGGTCGATTCGCTTCGCACGAGCAGTTCGATCTCCGCCATGCCTTTGGCCGGTCCGCCACTCCGGCCGAGCAGGGCCACTGTCGTTAGGCCACGGGACTTCCCTTCTTCGAGGGCGCGCAGGATGTTTTTGGAATTGCCGCTCGTCGTGATCGCGACCAGGACGTCGCCCGCGCTGACCGAGCCCTGCCACCTGTCGGGCAAACACTTCGTCGTAGCCGTAATCGTTGCCGATCGCGCTCATCAGGCTGCCGCCCTGAGCGAGGTTGAGCGCCGGATAGGGCCGCCGATCAGTCACAAAACGACAGCCAAACTCGGCCGAGAAATCGGCCCCATCGGCCGCGCTCCCGCCGTTGCCGCAGACGAGCAGCTTTTTCCCGTCGCACAAACAGCCGGCTATCACGTCAACCGCCCTCCCGATCGGCTCGGCAAGTTCCTGCAACGACTCCAACGTACAGCACGCGGCCCGAATTGAATCCTGCAAATGCATCGTGATATCGGCCATAAATTGGTCTCCAGAAGCGTGCTGGGAGGTCGGCCTGCCGATACAACCTGGAGGCGCAGGTTGCAAACAGTATCAATTGGGCTTATGCGGCTGACCCAAGCTTTTTTGATCTCAGTTTCGCGCGGGGGAGTTTTGCGGTCTTCTACAAAAAAAGATCGGCGTATTTCCTGCTCACGTGATCGGCTTATCGCGGCAAACGCCCCTGCGCGGAAGAATTTCATATACAGAACACACAAAAGTTCATAAACTCTATGCAGGAACCAGAAGCGATTATCACAAATACATGACTAACGTAATCAGCGCAGAAGGAACCCGGAAAAATTGCAATCACACCCAGTTCGCTTCTCCCGTAACGCTCTCTGTAATCTTTCCGGCTTTCAACGAAGAGGCGAACATTCGACACACGGTGGAGGCAGCACGCGCGGTGCTTCCAAAACTGGCACAGACTTGGGAGATCATCCTGGTAAACGATGGCAGCCGGGATGCGACAACCCCAATCTGTGATGAGTTGGCGGAGCAATATCCGGAGGTCAAGGCGATCCATCACATCGATAACCGCGGCTACGGGGCTGCCTTGAAGAGCGGCATCCTGGCGGCTCGGCTACGACTACATTTTCTTCACCGATTCAGACGGGCAGTTCGACCTGCAAGAACTCGAAAATCTCATCGAGTGGGCGAGCCACTATGACATCGTCACGGGCTACCGCGCCAAACGACAGGACCCGCCCCATCGCCTGATCAATGCCTGGGGATGGAAAACGCTGGTCCGCATGCTCCTCGGCGTAAAAGTTCGCGATATCGATTGTGCCTTTAAGGTTTTCCAGCGCACGGTGTTTCGATCGAGTGCAAATCCGTTCCGTCGGCGCAATGGTGAACACCGAGATCCTGGCGCAGGCGAATGCCTTTGGCATGCGCATCCACGAAATCAAGGTGACCCACTATCCGCGGCGCGCCGGGAAGGCGTCAGGCGCCAACCTGCGTGTCATCGCGAAGGCCTTCCGGGAGCTTTTCCGGCTTTGGGGGCAGTTGCGCAACGTCACGCACGAGCAACCGGGTCTCTTTCAGACCGAGTTGCCAGCGAGCGCGGCGACGAAAGTCAGGCGAGGCGACGCGTACAATTCCGGTACAGGTGGCACATCGGTCATTTCCGGTTCCTTGAGGGTCGAAGCGGCGGCTCAGTCCAGGGTCACCAACAGGTGTTTTGCCGACTGACGCGGCCGTAAATTCCTGCCTTCAAGGTTAGGCGGGAAAACAAGGGGCCAGGGTCGGCACCGAATTCGGGTTGCTCAGGCCAGTTCACTCCCGGTGAACTGGCCTTCATGCCTCCGGTGCCGAACTGGAGCGACGACCAAAGATTGTTTAATGAAAAATGCTTTCATTTTTGTAACTTGCGCTGATTTTTCTGAGGACCGCGGTTTTCATTTTGCGATGACCATTCACGGGCAGCGGTTTTACTGCGGCAGCAGCAGGCCGCCCCGGGCTTTCCCCACCGCGCGCGATGGCGCAGTATCTGCTAAATTGAGCCGGCCGATTTCCTGATGCTAAAGAATCCTTTTTCCCGTCAAACCACCGGCCAATCCCCCGTCGCGGTCGCCGCGCCCGCCTCTGCCAACGGAGCGCACCGGCGGGTAATGGTGATTGGCCTCGATTGCGCAGCGCCGGAGCTGGTGTTCGATCGCTGGCTCGACGATCTCCCAAATCTCAAGTCGCTCTGCCAAGACGGATGCACGGTCCACTCCGTTCCTGCGATCCGCCGATCACCGTTCCCGCCTGGTCGGTCATGATGTCCTCGAAGAGCCCGGGCCGCCTTGGCGTCTATGGTTTTCGAAATCGGGCCGACCACTCTTACGATCGTTACTCAATCGCCAATTCGCTGGCGATCAAGGAAGACCGGCTCTGGGAAATTCTTTCGCAGAGGGGCAAGCGCTCGATCGTTATCGGCGTCCCCGGCACTTATCCGCCCAAACCGCTCAATGGGACGATGGTGACCGATTTCCTCACCCCCGATACGTCGTGCGAATACACGCACCCGCCCGAGTTCAAACAGGAGATCGAAAGCGTGGTCGGGGAATACATTCTCGATGTGCGCGATTTTCGCTCCGGCAACAAGGAGAAGATCCTAGCCGACATCTACGAGATGACGCGGAAGCGCTTCCAGCTCGCGCGTCATCTCCTCGCGCAAGAACGACTGGGATTACTTTATCATGGTCGAGATGGGGACCGACCGCATCCATCACGCCTTGTGGGACAACATGGACCCTGCGCATCGCTTCTACGAGGCCGGGAACAAGTTTGAGAACGCGATCCACGACTACTACAAGGAGGTCGATCGCGAGATTGGCGAGCTCTTGAAGTTTGCCGACGCGAAGACGGATGTGCTGGTCGTCTCCGATCACGGGGCAAAGCGCATGGATGGCGGCATCTGCGTGAACGAATGGTTGATGGCGAATGGTTATCTCACACTCAAGGAGCTACCGCAGAGCGCGGTTCCACTTTCCAAAGTGAAGATCGATTGGCCGCGCACCAAGGCGTGGGGCGATGGCGGTTATTACGCCCGCGTTTTTCTCAACGTCGCCGGCCGCGAACCGGAAGGCACGATCGCGCCAGAGGATTACGAGAAGGTGCGCGACGAACTCATCGCCGGACTGAAGTCGATCCCGGGCGAAAACGGAGCGCGACATCGGCACGCAGGTCTTCCGACCGGAGGAGCTTTACAAGGAAGTGCGCGGCGTGGCGCCAGACCTGATCGTATATTTCGGGGGTCTTTACTGGCGCTCCGTCGGCACGGTTGGCGGAGGAAAAATCCACACCTTCGAAAATGACACCGGGCCCGACGGCGCGAACCACGCGCAGAACGGCATGATTATCTGGCATCCGGCCGGTGGGACGCAGGCAGCCCGCACACTCGAGGGCGCAAAAATCACCGACGTGGCACCCACGATTTTGGAAATCCTCGGTCTGCCCGTTCCCGCCGACATGGAGGGCTACGCCGCTCCGGAACTAACGAGTCGGCCCTCGGCGCACGATGCACGCGAAACCGAAAAACTTTCTCAGTCAGATCAAAATGGTACGCGCCCGGACGCCGCTCCGTTTGAGTTTTGGCGGCGGGGGCACGGACGTATCACCTTACTGCGGATATCCACGGCGGCTGCGTGCTCAACTCCACGATCTCCCGCTACGTTTACGGGACCTTGGTCCCGAAGTCGGAACGCTCGATTGGCTTTCGCTCCTTCGACTACGGCACGGTCGTTTACTGGACGCAGGAGGAACATTTCCAGTTCGACGGACAGATGGATCTCGTCAAGGGAGTGCTAAAACGCTTCGAACTGGATAAGTTCCGAACCGAAGGATTCGATCTTTTCGTTCACGCCGATGCTCCGCCGGGATCCGGGCTTGGCAGTTCCTCCACCTTCACCGTCGCGCTCATCGGCCTCTTCCGTGAACTGCTCGGGTTGCCCATCACTTCGGACGGCATGGCCAAACTCGCCTACGACATCGAGCGCAACGATGTCGGAATCAAAGGCGGCCGGCAGGACCAATACGCCGCGGCCTTCGGCGGCTTCAATTTCATGGAATTCAACGGCGAAGAGGTCGTCGTCACTCCGCTTGCGCTTGAGCGACTATCTGATCAACGAACTCGAATACAACCTCATCCTTTGCTTCACCGGCAGCCGTGAATCGCAGCCGATCATCGACAGCCAGATGGAGAGTGCGAAGAAGAACGAAGCAGCGCCGGTAGCGGCCATGGATCAGGTGAAAGCGATCGCCTACGAAATGAAAAAGCGCTCCTCGCAGAGCGATCTCGATCGTTTTGGCGAGATGTTGCATGAGGGCTGGCTGCAAAAAAAACAGATGGCCAAGGGCATCACCACGCCGCGCATTGATGAACTCTATGAAGAGGCGCGCAAAGCCGGCGCAATCGGCGGTAAGATCACCGGCGCCGGAGGCGGCGGCCATCTGTTGCTCTATTGCCCGTTTAACAAACGGCACATCGTCCGCGAGCGTCTTCATGCGCTCGGAACTTCGGTGACCGATTTTCGCTTCGACCCCGTCGGGATGCAGACATGGAGGGTTTACAAATGAACACCTGCCGTTCGCTTCGCCCGCAAGACTTTACGGAAACCCGCATGGCGTTTAACCTGCTCGCCACATGAAGAAGGTTCCGAAGGTAGTCGTTATCGGCCTCGATGCCGCGACGTGGACTGTCATCCGGCCCTGGATGGCGGAAGGCAGCATGCCGAACCTGGCGAAATTCATGAAGGCTGGAGTGTCGGGCACGCTCGAGTCCATTCTCCCGCCGATTACTCCGCCGGCCTGGACCTCGTTCATGACCGGGAAGAATCCCGGCAAGCACGGCATTTTTCATTTCGTCGAGACGGAACACGGCGGCTACGCGATGAATTATGCGAACGCGACCTCGCGCCGCTCGCCCACTGTCTGGAAGCTTTTGAACGATGCGGGCTATACCGTCGGGACGATGAACATCCCGTTCACTTATCCGCCGGAGCAGCTGAAGGGATTCCAAATCTCCGGCATGGATACGCCTTCCGAGACGAGCCCATTCATTCATCCGCCCGAGTTGCGGGAGGAGTTGGTTAGGTACCTTGGTGGAATTCAGCTCGATCTCCGGTTTCCTCGGCGCGATGTCGACCGACGAGCGGCGCTACCAAGTGCTCGCCGAGATGGAGCAAATGGATAAGCAGTGGACAAAAGCCGCGCTCTATCTGCTCGAGAATCATCCGCAGGACGTGATGATGTTCGTCTTCATGTCGATCGACACCGTCCAGCACTACTTCTGGCAGCACATGGACAAGAATCATTTCATCCATGATCCAAAGCTGGCGCCGAAGTTTGGCGATGCGATCCGCAAGGTCTACGAGCGCCTCGACGCCGCCGCCGGCCAGATCATCGATCGGCTTGCCCGCCGAAACCGCGATCTTCGTCGTGTCCGATCATGGCGGCGGACCGGTTGTCGACCGCACGATCTATCTCAACCGCTATCTGGCGCAGCTTGGCCTCTTGCATTACAAGGAGGAAGCTACGTCAGGTGTCCGAGACCCTTGGCACAAAAGTCTTGCGAGTCGGATTTTCACTGTTGCGACGGTCGCTCACTTCGCGCCAGAAAAGCCGTCTCGCCCATCTCTTTCCAAAGATTCTGCAGAAGAGCGAATTGGCTTACTCGGCATTTCACGAGCATCGATTGGAGTCGCACCAAAGCCTATTGCAGCGAAGTGCTCGCTTCGCCACCAAGCATCTGGATCAATCTCAAAGGTGTGAAGCCGCAAGGCATCGTTGATCCCGCAGATTACGACGCCCTTGTGAACTTCATCATCGAAAAACTGGCCGAGTTGAAGGATCCGCGCAATGGCAAGCCGGTCATCAATCGTGTCTACCGTCGCGACGAAATTTTTCATGGGCCATTCGCCCACGAAGGCGCTGACCTCGTGCTCGACTGGTGGAGCGAGAACAGCCTTTTCTCTACCCAGCCGAGTTTCCCGGAAGATACCGACAAGCCAGCCCTTATCATTCGCGAGCACGAACCCTCCGAGACCTCCGAATGGGGCGGCACTCATCGGCTTTACGGCATCCTCGTCGCCCGCGCGCCGGCTTTGAAGACAGGAGCGGAAATCGAAAATCCGCACCTCATCGATCTTGCTCCCACCATCCTTCATCTTCTGGGAGTCTCAGTCCCTGAAGACATGGATGGCAGCGTGCTGGTCGATGCCTTCCGCCCGGAATTCCTCGCGCGAACATCCAGTCAAGTCTGGCGCCGCCTCTGGCACGTCAGGAGGCGACCGCCCCAGCGGTTACACCGACGAAGAGTCGGCCAAAGTCGAGGAGCGGCTGCAAGCCCTCGGCTACATCGAGTAACGAATCATTTAATCAACAACTATGTTTGAACTCATTCGTGCTGACCTGCATCGCAAACGCCAGAGCTATGGTGTCCGGCCGGAGGACAAAACTTTCTTCCGGCAATGGATAACACCATTCCTCGAATTTGGCACGATCGCGGTAATTGTTTATCGGTTCGGGCGGTGGGCGTATGGTATAAGAATTCCGGTTATTCGCCAAATCCTCATCGCCATCTACCTGTTTGTTGATGTGTTTTGTGTGGCAGTTACAGGAATAAAAATTCACCCGGAAAGCGAAATTGGTCCGGGACTCGTGATCCATACGTTCTCCTGTATCCATGTGCTTGTTAAGGCGCATGGGTCACAGCTGCACCATCAATCAAGGCGTCGCATTGTGCTAATATCCGGGGATCGGGTCGTCCGACGATTGGAAACAATTGCTACTTCGGAGCGGGTTGTAAAGTCATGGGAGGAGTTACCATCGGCGACAACGTCGTTGTCGCGGCAAACTCCCTTGTCATTAGTGATGTGCCAAGCGGATGCACCGTCATGGGTGTTCCGGCGCGCATTATCTCGCGCGAGGTTTCAAGCCCTTACCTTAAGACTCCCGTGGCTCCCGTGACAACACTGGCGACAACGACGAAGTGAACACACGGACGCCCAACCGGAAGCACTGGAGCAACGGTTACTCCGTTGCGATGGTGGCGGCTTGCCCTTTTCCGGCTAACCATGGCTCCGCCGCGAGCATCCGCGAGATGTCTGACACTCTTACCGACATGGGGCACAACGTTCATATCGTCACTTATCCCACTGGCCAGGAGGAAATCCGTGTCCGACGCGCCAAGGTGCATCGCACGGCCGCTTTTCGCCCGGAGACGAACGCCAAGGTCGGGCCTTCCTCGGAAAAGTTCCTGCTCGACTTTCACGCTTCTTCGCTTGCTTTGTCGCGTCATTCGTCAGGAGCGGATCGACATCATCCATGCGCATAATTACGAAGGCGCGCTCATCGGGATCATGGCCAAATGGCTGACGCGCCGACCGCTGCTTTATAACGCGGTTAATCTCATGACGGACGAGCTGGCCGGATATCGTTTTATCCGGCCAGCCTGGCTGGCGCATGGACTGGCGCGTGGCCTTGATTGGTTCACCCCGATTTTCCCGGATCACATCACGGCGGTGTCTCCGGAACTAAGGGATTGGTTTGTTGAGCATGGGGTTCCGGCTGCGAAAAGTCGACATGGTGCCGGCCGGGATCGAGCCGGGATTGTTTGATCATCCCGCGCCCGAAAAGTTTCGCGAAAAATTCAATCTCAACGACCGCCCAGTGGTAATGTATACTGGTGTGCTGAATGCCTTCCAGCGAGTCGACTATCTGCTGCGCGCTTTCGCCGTCGCGTTGCGAGAGAAACCGGATGCGCTTTTGCTGGTCGTTAGTCCGCTGGTCTCGGAAGCGCACGAAAAGGAACACCAACACCTCGCGCGATGGGCTCGGGATCTCCCGCTCGATCATCTGGATCTCCCCGCACGCGCTGGAAGACCTCCCAAGTTACCTTGCCCTCGCTGATGTGACCGTCGTGCCCCGGCCGGAATGTCCCGGTCATCCGGTCAAATTGTTCAATTACATGCTGGCCGGCAAACCCGTCGTTTCTTTCGCGGGCGGCGCCAAGGGCGTTCGCCATCTGCACGACGCTTTCATCGTGCCGAATCACGATTTTGAAGGCTCTCGGCCGCGGAATTGTGACTCTCTTGCATGATCGGTCGCTCGCCGCGTGAACTGGGCGCGAACGCTCGCGCCACCGTCTTGGCAGAGTTCGATTGGCGGCAGATTTGCCGAAAGATCGAGCGCATCTATGACGCGTTGCTCGGCAAGTCTCGCATTTCAGTGAATGCCACGAGGGAATTCTCAGCGGCTGGGACAGAATCTTAGCCGGTCTTTAGAAAGTCGGGACTCTATTACAACACTATCCGGAGCCCGGTAAGTACCTTCGGCGGCCGGGTCATGCTAAGCAGTTCTCCGCCAGCTTGGGCGAGAGACTGCGCCTCCGTCGGATCATTGCAATCAGCACTGTAGACCTCGATGAAATGCGCCCCCAAGTCGATCCCAATAGTGAGTGCGACCCTCAGAAGGAGATTACCCTTCTCGTCCGTTTCCCCCTTGGATGGCAAAGCCATCTGAAAACCTACCGTCGCCGTGGGCGAGAGATATTGGATTTCCTTCGCTCCAAACGAATTCGGCCCGTAGCCAGCGGCCAGACCGTCCGATTTGACTCCGAAGCGACCCGGATAGTTCGCCACTGCATAAGCGCAAACCTCAGCCAACGCAGCTTGACCGGCATCGGTAGGAACTGGCGCGCCTAGATCTAAGACGAAGGGAGTGCTGGCGAAGTTCCTGGCGTACTCGTCCGCGATCCACTCAACCCCAGTCTTCCAAGAGTCAAGGCCGCCAAGCCGGGCGAATATCGCCTGGTCCTCCGCCGTAAAGACAAAATATGATTCGGCCCTGCGGCCCGACCCGCCCATTACGACGTAGACTAGCTGTGGATTCCCTCCATATCGCCTTCCAAACGCGCGAATCACGTTTCCCCATTTCGCTTGAAAAATTGGGTCCCAAGGGAGCGGCATAGGCATTACGGGTCCGGCCTTTGTAGTGACCATAAGCTTGAGAGCCCCGGCATCATAAACCCATTGCGGGGTCGTCACGCCAGCTGTAATCAGGATGGAAACCTTTTTGCCGTGCTGCGCTGCCAGGGCCATTCCCTGATCGAGGAACGACCAATCGAACGCTGCCTCAGTGGGCTGGATCTTGCTCCATTGGGTTCTGAGGGCGACTCCCTGCACAAGTGAATTTGTCCAGCATGGTTCGCTCGCGAGATCGTACGGCGGATCTCCCACTGCATCGCTTTTCGTGAGGTACATGACGCCGATTCCCTTCGACATCTGCGCGTTGGCTGAGGCGCACACTATGATCGCTGAGAGGAAAGCCCAGGCAAACCTAGATTGCCCTCCGCGTCGAAGCGTTGGTCTCGAGCAGGTCGGGTGAGAGAGCAAATCGAGTGGATTGAATCGGGAAACCTGCCCGCTTCGGAGACCTTTCACGTCCGTCAGCATCTGACGATGCCGACCTCGAGACGCTAAAGCATGGGTGTGCCAGGAAGCGGAGCCGTGCTCCGAGCAGCCAAATGAGTTCCTTGTTGACCGGTGCATTAAAAGTCGAGAAACTATGGTTTTTATAGCACCCGTTATGCCCTCTGAACAAGAAATTGCCGCCGCCGTCCCGAATCGCCGAAGGGGGAAAACGTTCGGTGCGAGATTGAAGGAAACGTCTCGCCTACTGCACGCCTGAACTCAGCTCTGGCGTGAAAGCCAGATTTTGGCACTACGGTCGTTGGACAATACCAGCGTACCGGAGTTGGCGATAAACCGATTGTACAGCAGGCATTGTTTACTGGGTGCGGGTTTCGGGGCGCCGCTCAACGCCAGTGCCGTTCGTCCGCTGGCCGGTCTTCTTCAATTGGTCCGATGCCTGGTCGAGGATCTCTTGCTCGAACGGATTGTTGCAATCAACCGCGTAGACCTCAATAAAGTGCGCTCCGCAGCTAATTCCGAATTTGAGCGCATCTCCTAGGAGCGACCCGCCCTGTGGATTTATCTTTCCTTTTGACGGAAGAGACATCTGAAATCCAACGGTTGTGGCGTCGGTCAGCGAACGAACCTCCTTCGCCCCGAATGAATTCAAATTATATTTGGCGGTGAGGCCATCTGATTTCACTCCAAACCGATGCGGATAGGTTTTAGCTCCATATTCGCAGACATCCGCGAGCGCTGCGCGACCTTGCGGATTTGGGACCGGCGCACCCAAATCCAACAAGAATGGGGTAGTATGGAACTGCCTGGCATATTGGTCCGTAATCCACTCCACGCCGGCTTTCCAAGAGGCGAGTCCTCCGATCCGATAGAATTCGACGACATCCTCGGGAGCAGACGCAAAGAAGGACTCTGCCTTCCGTCCCGAGCCACCCATGATAACGTAGGCAACTTGGGGATTGCTGTCATACCGCGCCCCAAACTCGCGGATAACCTCACCCCATTTCGCCTTGAACACCGGATCCCATGGGAGCGGTTGCTGCATCGGGACCGACCCCATGGGCTTACCCATTTTTTTCACCGTAAATCGACGGGCACCGGCCGCATAAACCCAGCTCGGGGTCGTAACACCGGCGGTGATCAACAAACCAACCTTCTTGTGGTACCTGGCCGCGAGGGCAACGCCTTGATCGAGGAACGACCAGTCGATATCTCCCGGTCGCGGCTGGATCTTGTTCCAATGTGTGCGAAGCAGGACTCCGTCGACGTGGGGATTCGTCCAGCAAGGCTCGGTCGAAAGATGGCGGGACGGAGAGTCCGCTCGGTCGGCTTTAAGCAAATAAATGATGCCTGAGGCCGAAGCTTTCTGTTGTGCCGTTGCGCCACCGACCTCAGAGAACATGACCGCGGCGAGAAAAGCTTTGAGGAATCTACCTGCGATACGCCACCTCAGTCCAGATCGCGCCGATCGACCTGTGCTGAAAAGCGACCTGATTCGAAACGCCAGACGCTTATCGCTTAATCCATTGCCACTCGCCGGCAGATACCCTTTGGACGCGGGCATATTGAAAGAAAACGTCATATTGGGCCTGCTCAAATACTTCTTTGGAATCCAGCAATTTCAATTCCGCCGTATACAGATCAGCCAACACCGCCTGATCTGTTTTCGCCTGTTCTTGAAGCCGGGTTGCGATCCGCTGTTGTTCGGCGACGTCGCCGGCAGCTTTGGCGGACGCCGACTCCGACTGCCTGACCTGAACCAACGCGTCCAGCAACTCCTTTCTCACATCCTGCTGTACGGCGAGAAGGCGCTGCTTTTCCGCCCGCGCGTTCAAGGTGGCCGCCCTCGTCGCCGAAGCAGCTTCACCAAAATCGAAAATCGGGACGCTCGCGGTCATCACTGACACCCACTCATTTGTAGCATGGCCGTGAAAATCGCCATATTGATAATCGAAGCTCTCCGCACTTAGGCTTGGATACTGTCGACTTCGCCGCAACGCAACGCCAGCTTTTGCCCCGTCGACGATGGCTTCTTGTAAGCGCACTTTGGGGTGCTCAACGGAACTAAGACTCGCGACGGTTTCAAAATTCGGCAACGGCGCCGGCGTAGGATAGCTTTGCTCGATCCGAAGTTCGCTGGCTTCGAGGCCCAGGAGATCGGCGACCGCAAGAAAAGAATATATAACATCCCAGCGCTCCGCCTCGAAAGCGGCCCGGCTAGTTAGGACTAGCAACCTTGCTACTCCCAATTCCTCTGCAGTGGCCAGATTTTTGGTTGCGCGCTCTTCGACACGGGCGGCTTCTTTCTGCGCCACCTTGAGGTGTTCGTTGCGAAGCTCCAGTAAATGCGTCGCCTTAATTGCGTCGAGGTAGGCCTGCGTAGCCGAAAAGACGAGGTCATGCTTCGTTAACGATCCGCGAAACTTCACGACCTGTCTTTCGGCGCGCTTACGAGTAACCTCCGGAGGAATATTAATCCCCAAAAAGCTGCCGTCTTTGAAAACCGGAATCGTCAACACCGGACCTACCTGCGTGAAACTGCGATTAGGTATCACCTGGCTGGCAACAACGCCAGGTCCAGGCTCCTGCAAAGCAAAGCCAGTGAGCCTTTCGCCATTGATATAACCCACTCTTGCCTCAGCCGTGAGATGAGGAAGATAGGATGCGTATGCAGAACGGGCCTCGTCGTCGGCGGCCGCTTCATCTAAACGCGAACCCAGGATCTTTGGGCTTTCAGCCACGACGGCGTCGACAAACTGACGCAGGCTTAACGAAACAACCGGCTTCTGCCGTGGACGATTAGCGGTTTCGCCCGCACGCAGCTGCCGAGGGATCGGCAGCAGTGCAGAACAACAAAGCAACAAAAGGAAGGCCGGCGACAACGCCATTCTAATTTTAGGACAATTAACAAGGTTATTCATCGGAATTGGGCTTCTCCGGCTTGGGGGGCGGTTGCAGTGGTTGTACGATCGGGCCTGCATTCTTACGTGCCGGATCGGGTTCTGAGACTTTCTGATGCGTCCATTGCGGATATAGGTTATTCGGGTTAACCTGTGGATTCAAGATTGGCTGGTTAGGATCCATATCGCCGTACTCTTCCACAATACGATCCAGTGGTGCTGGTTTCTCCGGAGCCAGATCGGGCTGCGGCGGTAACGCCGGGTTGAGTACGGTCGACTGCGCCAGAGTTACGGCGCCGTCCCAAAGATAAACCTTGGTATGATAGGTGCTAAAAACCACTTTCGAGCGTTGTGTGACATAATCCAGTGCATCCCGTAACTCTGAGCGCCCTACAGTGATAGGGCCACCGCCGATATACCAGACGCGTCGCCCCTCGCCGAAGATATTATTGGTGTCACGCAGGTTTCGAATCATCGGCACGCCGACGATTCGATGGCGGTAAGTCCCAAAATCATTCAAATAGATCATTCGGGTAGCTAGCAGCGTATTCAGCGCATAGTCGGGCATTCGATTCCCATAGAGATAAAACGCTTGCGTCAGATTGGCCAGCACGATGTCTCCAGGGCGAAGGTGTGAAGCGACATACTGGGCCGGTCCCCGTGTATCCTGGCGGACCACCCCATAACGCAAGCTTGGCTCCCGTCGATCCGATAAGCGCAAAACCTTTAGACCAGTCTCCGTCGTAACGCCAAAGACCAGCAAGAGAACCACCGCGCCACTGGCCCAGACAACCGGGCGAGCCGGCCACCAACTAATCGTCAGGTCCCGAATTCGATCCCAAAGGATAAAGAAAACAGCGCAGCCAAGGAGCGGCAGAAGGAATTCGTAAAAATAAAAATAGCGGACGGAATAAACCGGTATGCAAAGGGAGAAAGCTGCCAGCAGCGCGGCGAAAATCACCAGACAGTAGCGCACCGGCCTGTTTTGCCAGGCAAAAAGCACCCCCATCGCCGCCAAAATGGTAAGAGGCACCAGCGGCGCGGTCAAGAGGAAATTCGAGACATAGTAAAATGGCATCGACTCTGGGTTGAGGAAGTAAGCCTGGGGACCACCCAGCTGCGCCAAGCCGTAGCCGAGAAAAAGGAAACCAGGCGCCGCCATTTTTCTCAGGGAAAGCTGTATGAGGACAAGAGAACTAACGATGATCAGGCCTATCCAAAGGTGAGGCTCTCGCAGCCATGTCCAGCGCCCGGGATGAACCAGCATGAGTGCGCCGGCCAGGATCGGAAGCAAAAAGCCGACCCCCTCCCAGGAAAAGTAGGTGAAGAGAAAGCCGAAACAGGCGCAGTAGAAATACTTAACGTGCAATTTCCCCGGTTTACGAATCGCCAGATAGAAAGTCCACACCGTGAGCACGGCAAAAAACTGATCCTGCGAAGGATGAAAACAGTGCTGAGACCAGAAAACATTCAAAGGGTTGAAAGCCTGGATCAAGGCTGCGGCCAAGCCAGTCCTCCAATCGAAAAGACTGCGTCCCATTAGTCCTACCAGCAGGATCGTCAGAGTCCCAAAAATCACCGCTGGTAACAACACCGCCCAATCGCTCCAGCCAAAGAGCAGGCAGGAGAGCGCAATTGGATACGGCAACAACTCGTAAGTGGTGGTTGGAATTATGTAGCCATAAAAATCGAGCGAGCCGTAACCGCGGTCCCAAACGCCCTGCGCGTAGTTGCGAATCAAAATGTCGTCCTGATCAAGAGGGAAGATGCTGAGGTTATGCAAACGAATGACGAGGCCTCCAAGAACGATCAGACCCAGCGCCACCCAAAATCCATAACCTTGAGCCCACAGCCCCCGTCGATCTCGGCGGGGTAAGGCGACCGGGACAGGCTCCTCTCGCTCTCTGCAGAAGAAGGTGAGCAGCCGGGGCAGTATAAGGAGGACAACCAAGCCCAGGAAAAATCCACCATTGATCGGCGCGTCCGGCCGTAACCGAATGTCGTTACACAGCAGGAGCAGGGTTGTCGTTGCGACCAGGGCGGGAAGATGCAAAGCCGCATCCACTCCCAGCAAGCGCTCCGCCTCGATTTCGTTTCTTGATAAAAACCTTCCGAACCAAAGCCAGACCAAGACGACGAGGGCTGCGAAAGCCAGCATGAAAGAAATGCCTGTGATCTGCTCGTGGGTCACCTCGACGTCGGATAACTCTGTCGGCACGCTCATCTTCGCCGGAGGACCCCAGCGATCACCGGTGTAGTTATAGCTGCCGACGACGGTCGCGGCCTCGGAATCCGGCAGTCTCCACTTATTATCTGAAACAACCGCGCCGACCTTGGCACCGCCAGACAGAAACGAGACCTCCGAAATAATTGCCGGGGGACTGTCGGGGGACTGCACGCGCACCAAAAGACTGTTACCAACCGCTTTTATCCAGCGCCGGACATTGATCAGCTTAACCGTCGGGGCTGCATCGTTAAAAGACCCAAGGTAATGCCCGTTTAAGATAACGGAGCAGGCGCCGGTCGAGGCGATTTGCAGCCAGGTGTCACGATTCCCGCCAATGGCGTCAAAGCGCCGTTTAAAGGTCGTGTTCCCCCCGGCTCCGGGGTGACTATCGATAATCCACTTTCCCTGAATTGCCCCCTGAATGAGGACAGGTGGGAGCGGTACCGGTTGATCGAGGCTGCGGCGGTCGGGCACCGTTTCTTCAGCGTGTTTCCAGGACGAATCGTCTAACGACGGATCGACCCAGGAGACGAGCGACTGGACGGTGCCCGGGACCAGGGACACGCGCCAACTCTTATCAGAGACAAATTGCGTGGTTCCTTGAGGAGAAATAATCGCGCCTCGGCAAATCAACTTGGCTCTTCCAGGAAAGCTGCCTCGCGTCGCGTTAACCGCGATGGTGTTGGTCCCCGGAACGAGGAATTGCGTGATGTCACAAATGACCGACTCATTGCCTCCTAAAAAGAGACTCCGAATGGTAGGATCACTCTTGGCAACCTTGGAAGTAATGCCCACACGTTTGCCGTTAACGAAGAGTCGGAAAGCATCAACCCCAGTGATCTGCAACCAGGCATGCCGCGGGGTCTCAGCAAGGTAGATATCCTTGCGGAAGCAAATGTTATTCCCGGGTTGCGAAGGCTGAATCCACTTAGCATCCCCAAAATTGAGCCGATAAGTCCGAGTGGGTGGAGAAATAAGAGCAAGCCGCCCGTAATAGCCGACCAGAAGACCAGTCGTTAGGACAATCAAAAACGCAACCGCACCGCGACGTGACAGCCACCAATTGAAGTAATGAAAGCGAAAACCCTCTCTCATTTGTAATAGCTTTCCGTGAGAGTTTTGAGCGCGCGGAAATTCGCCCGGTCATCATAGTCGCGCGAGGCCATGTACCATTTTCGCGCTTTTTCCACCTGGCCCATTCGATAGTAACAATCGCCCAGATAACTCGCGGCATCGGAGAGAACGTTAAACTGCGATGTCTTATTCAGCAGGGGCTCGAGGTATTTGATCGCCGCTGGATAATCCGCCACGTCGTAATTGGCGCGGCCCGCACCGAAATAGCCGTCGACCAGCCTGGGGTCGGCCGCAATGCTGATTTCCCAATAATGAGCCGCTTCGCCGATCGAACCCTTGCCATAGAGAGCGCTGGCGTAGTGCGAGGCAAGGCGAGCCTTCTCTTCCAAAGCAACTCGCTTTAGGGCCGCATCGTCGGTATTAGTGGCCCGGGTGTAGGCGAAGAGGGCTTCTGGGACCAGCCCGCGTGCCTGCAGGTCGGCAGCTTTGGCGAGATAAATTTCCGGCCGATCATGATTTCCCATAGCCGCGTAGAGTTGCCCTAATTGGACATAGGCATCCTGTGTCAGGCGATACCACGCGTCCAGGTTCATGGCATGATTAACGTCCTTCTCAGCATCCGCGAAGTCACCGTGCGCCGCTGCGATCTCAGCGGCGGCCAAGGCACGCTGGGCGGCAATCGGACGCCAAATCTGCAGGAAGCCGAAGAGTGCGAAAACCGCAATCATCACCGGCAGGAAGAGCTTCAACCGCCTCCAGTTTTCCATCTGCGCCAGACCAGCACCGCATACCCAGATGGCGCCCGCGATAAAGAAAGACCAGCCGACTCCAAGTGCTGAAGTGGCCGCAAAAAAGCGAGCAGAGACACCTTCTACCGGCTCGAAAAGCCCCTTCGCCGGAGAGGATATTACAGCGTTTGGAAGGGTGTAAGCCACCTCGAAACGATAACAATGCTCAAAGTCCTGGCCACCGATCAGGGCTGCCCGCAGCCAGCTAGGCTCCCAGCAGGTTATCTGAAGGTAAAAAGTCATGGCAAGGAACAGGAGCAGCCCGCCGATAGATAGGACGGCCAGTCCACGATTACGCCACCAGAAGAAAACCCCCGCTGCCACCAGTAGCAGGGCGACTATCCCGTAGGAGAAGAGGTTTAAATGCGAGGGCCACAAATAGGCCGAGTGGGCCAGAGGGAAATTGAGAGCGCTAAAGCGCGGAGTCATGACCGGGTCGAACCAAGGAAGCGCCAGACTCCCCAGGACAACCAGGAATCCGACCGCCCAATAATTGGTTTTCGCGCTGAATCTCACGCCTCACCCTCCCTCTGCGACCGGAATCGCCGCAGATAGACATTAAAGAAACTGAGTCCATCCCGCATGAGGTGGAGCTCTTCATCGGAAAACGCGTGGAAGACGAAGAGTGCTCCCACATAGACGAACACGCTCCCGACGGCGAATGGCAAGGCCGGCAGGAGCGTCAACTGCTGCGCGGGGTAGAGGATCGCGGCCATGAGCAAACCCGCGACGATCGGTTTCACCAGAAAATCGGCCACCCGCAGTGGGTAACCTCTTAGCGCAAGAATCCAGGCGAGCAGGGCAAAGGCCGTAATCTCGCTAAAAGCCGCAACCGCCGAACCTCCGATGTAACCGAAATAAGGCACGATCGCGAGATCTACCCCGACGCGCACGACGACCGCCAATGCCATTGCCAGACAAAAGATCCCCTGCCGTCCCAAGGCCGTGAAAATAAATGGAGAAAGCGACGAAACGAACATCGGAATAAAGGCCAATCCAAACCACCGCATGGCAGTCTGCGCCTCCAGAAACTTGTGCCCAAGTAGAACAGAGATCACTACATGTGGCCAGACAATAAAAAGAACAGCGCCCGGCACGGCCAGGCAACAAAACCACTTCATGGCGCGATTGTAGAATTTGGAGAACTCCTCCGTGGTTCCCAGAGTGGCCCGAATGATGGCCGGGTACAAGGGGAGCGCGAAAGCCATCGAAAACATCCGCACGCTGAGCAAAATTCGGTAGGGCCCGCTAAAAAGCCCAAGAGCGCTGGCGTCGACCAGCCACATGAGGATGAGAATGTCGGCCTGCCAGGCAAATTGCCGTAGAACCAGTCCGCTGCCGAGAGGCACCGCTTCAAAAAGCATGCGCTTCCAGAGGGCGAAATCGATTCGGGGCGAGACTCGAACGACGCGCCAGCTCACAATTCGCCAGTTGAAAAACCAGAAAAAAAGACTGGCGACCAGCTGCGAACAAACGACACCCCACAAACCGAGGTGTAAGAAAAGGCTCAGACCGACGAACCCTGCGAAAAACGCCTTATGCAGGGTAAACCCAATGGCGTTGAACTCCATCTCCTCGATCGCGCGCAGGACGGCCGAATAGCTGATCGCCTGCAGAAGCGTCAGACTCGCGATTCCCATGACGAAAGACTGTTCCTGTGTCCGCAGCGGCAGGTTAATCACCAGCACGACTCCCAGGAGAATGGCGGTGGAGCACAAAAAGAGCGCCCACATCAACCCCTTCGCGCTCGCCAAGAGGTGACCCACCTTGTCCGGCTGCCGCGCCACCTCACGGACGAGGATATTGGTCAGGCCAAAATCCGCCAAAAACTGGAAGACCGTGGCGAAGGATAGGAGGTAATTAAAGGTGCCGAAATCGCCCAGGGGCAACCCACGCGCCGCCAACAAAACAGCGAGCATTTGCAGGACGGCACCCAAGCCGCCCGCCACCAGCATCCATGCCGTGTTCTTGGCGACGCGCTGAGAGGAGTTCATCGAGACAATTCGACAGATACTCGATCATTGTTTTTCAGATCCACGGTTCCAGCGGTCGCGACGCGAGTTCCCTCTTTGATTCCACCGACGATCTCCATCATGCCATTGGCCTCGAGACCCACCCGAACGGGCGTTAGGATCGCCCGCGAATCGGAGTTGATCACGAAGACGCTGGCGTTTTCGCCAAACGGGTTAATCACCGCCGTCGTCGGGACAGCGAGTGCGGTCTTTTGCAGACGGATCCGCACAAAACCGGTCAAACCCGGCTTCAATTTCAGGTTCGGATTATCCACCGCGACATAGGCTGTAAAGGCGCGCGTCTTGGGGTCGACCCGGGGATCGACACGCTCAACCTTGCCTTTAAAAGTTGTGGTCGGATAAGATGAGAAGAATACCTTCGCAGGCTGCCCTCCGGAAATGCTGCCGATCGACTCTTCCTGCACTTGTGCCAGCAGGTAGACTTTACCGAGGTTGCCCAGCTGCATCAGGACTTCGTTGACCTCTACCCGCTCATTGGAATTGACGAACCTAGCGAGCACGATGCCGTCGACTGGTGAAACGATGCGGGTAGCTTCGAGATCGAGCTGCGCCTTGAGCAATTGGGATTTCGCCTCCGCGAAGGCGGTCTTCTTCGCGGCGTAAGCCACCTCTGCGTTCAACACCTCCAGCCCGGTGGCCATTCCCTTAGCCTTCAAATCCTGAGTCGATTTCAGCGCTGCGGCGGATTGTTCCAAGGCCACCTGGGCCGAGTCCAATCCCGCCTTGGCCGAGTCCAAAGCCGCCTGGAAGGGACGCTGGTCATCCTGCAGAAGGACGTTGCCAGAGTGAATGGTATCGCCGACATTGACCAATACCTTCTGCGCAGTGGCCGCGATCCGCGAGGTCAGCGTGACGGTGGTGTACCGTAACACCTGGCCGCCAGCGCCGATGGTCGCATCCAGGTTCATCACTTTCGCCTCCGCCGCGCCGATCGGGATCGGCCGCGAGGCTTTGCGGGCCTCGGCAGCAGTGTAATGCTTTTGGTAGGTGATGGATCTAAAGACCACAATGAGCGCGAAAACGAGTAACGCGGCTAACAAGATCCAGGCGATTGGTCGGATGCGGTTCCTAGGCATGGCGGAGCTTAGCAAAAGGGTTATTTAAGCGTCTACGAAATTCTCTGCGATTAATTTAGCGAGTCTTCAGCGTGTTCTGGAAAAACGTTTCGGCGTCTGGAACGGCACTCCAGAGCGATCCTTGATGGCCTTCATTTGGAAGAATTTTGAGCGTCGCATGCACGCCGGCCTTTCTTAACGCGGCTTCGAAGCGTTGGCTTTGCTCCAGTGGCACGATCCGGTCGTGCGCGCCGTGGATCAGAAGAAACGGCGGATCATCCTTTGAGACGTATGTGATCGGACTGGCCTGGGCCGCGGCATTTCCCTGATCGGGTGGACCCCCAAGCAGGCTGGAGACCGCCTCTCGCGCCCGCAGTCCTGCACGTGGATTCGCAGATACTCCCTCCACCGAATGGGTGTCGGAACTCATTTCGGTGAGATCGCTCGGTGCGGCCACGGCACAGACCGCCTGCACGCGGCTGGAATACTGCAGGTTGCCACCGTCCCCTTCCAAACTCTTGGCCCCGCCAGTCGTTCCCACCAAGGCGGCCAGGTGTCCACCAGCCGAGGTTCCCCACACGCCAAAACGATCGGGATCGAGATGATATTCCGAGGCATGAGCCCGCAGCCAGCGGATGGCCGCCTTGCAATCTTCAATCTGCGCCGGAAAAGGCGCTTCCTGGCTGAGACGATAGTCGATGCTCGCCACCGCAAAACCCTTGGCCGTCATGCCAATCGCCGGGCATTGGTGGCGGCTTCCTTTTTCCCAGGCACCGCCGTGAATGTAAATGATTAGCGGGACGGTCCCCGATGAGTCCGCCGGGAGAAACAAATCGAGCATGAGCGAACGCTCATTGACCTCCTCGTAAATCAGATTGGGAAGGACTTTCGTTCCCGCCGGAATTGGCGGCCGGGCCCATCCGCTGGGCGCGGAAAACAGGAGCATCGCCGTGGCGCCGAAGCCGAGAGCGTAGCGAAAAAAACGTGCCGTCATTTGGATTTCTAGCCGTGTCGAGCGGGGAAATTCTCACCTATAGAAGCGGCTCGCAACCGATCGTTCAAGTTCCTTCAAGGGAAAGCAGCTCCTACCGACTAACGATCCCGAGTCCTCGTATTGGCGACCAATGCCACTCCGAGAAACAATCGACCGCGTAGCGGACAATCGATTCTCTCCTCTGGTCCGATTCCAGCTCGCACCAATCGAGATGGAAGGATCCAGGCCGCCTTGGGAACAGGCTCCGAAACGATCGTTGTTGACTCTGACGAAATTGAAATGCTTCTTAGGCGGCATCACGGATTTTTGGCCTGGCGCGCCTGGCGTGGATCGCCCTGCCGTCACCACCAGTAAGCAGACAGAGTGCCATCAAACTTACTGCTTCCCTCTGGAGCCAGTTACTAATCTGCCTTGAGCGAGATCACTGCTCCCACGTGGGTCTCGCACCAATCGCCATGAGTTTTACTTTACATCACCTCCTTTCGAAAAGCGCCGCCCGGCAGCCGAATCACGAAGCCGTTAGGCTGCGCAATGAGAGCATCACCTACGGCGAACTCGAGCGCCTGGCCAACCAGTTGGCCCACACGCTGATCGCGCATGGGGTGAGGCCCGCGGACCGTGTCGGGCTTTATCTGCACAAATCCCCGCACGCGATTGCGAGCATATTCGCCATCATGAAAACCGGCGCGTGTTACGTGCCGGTGGACGCCAACGCGCCGGGGATGCGATTGCAGGAAATCGGACGGCAATGCGGCTTCCGCGCCTTGGTCACCAGTCACACTCTTTACGGAAAACTCGGTCCGGAGTTTTACCAGGACTGTCCGGTCAACGCGGTCATCTTCGTTGACAAGAAACCGGAAAAATCTCTCCCGGTGCCCACGCTCACTTTTGCCGAAGATCTCCCGCAGCAACCGGGCGAAGATCCCGGCGTCCCGGTCATCGACCACGATCTCGCTTACATTCTCTTCACCTCCGGCTCCACCGGAACGCCCAAAGGCGTAATGCTTTCCCACCTCAACGCCCTCACCTTCGTGAATTGGGCCTGCGACACCTTCGCCGTCGGCCCGGACGATCGCCTTTCAAATCACGCGCCGTTCAACTTCGATCTTTCGGTCTTCGACATTTTTGTTGCCGCGAAGGCTGGTGCCGCGCTCTCGCTGGTGCCGGAGGGTTTGTCGGTTTTTCCGTTGCAGCTTTCGTCCTTCATCCAGGAACAGAAGATCACCATCTGGTACTCCGTTCCGATGGTGCTCACTCTTCTCCTCGCCCGCGGCAAACTGGAGGAGCGCGACCTGAATGCGTTGCGCTGCGTTCTCTTTGCCGGCGAAGTTTTCCCGACCAAACACCTCCGCGCCTTGATGGAGAAACTCCCCCATCCGCGCTACGCCAACCTCTATGGTCCGACGGAAACCAACGTTTGCGCCTGGTACAACGTGGAGCCACTCGCCCCCGAAGAGACGGCGCCAATCCCGATCGGGAAAGCCTGTGCCAACACCGAGCTCCTCGCGATTAACGCCGAAGGCAAACGGGTCACCGGTCCCGGTGAAGAAGGCCTGCTTTACGCTCGCGGCTCAACTGTGATGCAGGGTTATTACGGTCGGCCGGAAAACACCGCCGCGTCTTTTATTCCGCACCCGTTCGCGGCCGGTCGGGAGGAGAAACTTTATTGCACCGGCGATTGGGTTACGCTCGATGAGAAAGGCAATTACCTCTTCGTCGGCCGGAAAGATCACATGATCAAAACCCGCGGCTATCGCGTCGAGTTGGGTGAGATCGAAGCGGTCATGGTCGCGCACCCGGCAGTTGCCGAGGCAGTGGCGCTGCCGATTCCAGATGAAGCGATCGGCAACACCATTCACGCCGTCGTGACGCTCGCGGACAGTCAATCGCTCGATGTCACAACACTGAAGCAACACTGCGCGGAAAAGTTGCCGGCCTACATGGTGCCGGAGAAAATAGAATTCCGCGACTCGCTGCCGCGAACCGACAACGGAAAGATCGATCGGCGTCGTCTCGTCAACGAACTGACACCGGTCGCAAAATAGCCCTCCGGTGGAGAGTTAGCGATCGGGCTTCGCTACGGCCCCTTCGCCACTGGCCCGAGCTGTGGGGCGAGCAAGGTCTGCGCGCGCTCCAAATCGGCCGGTATTCCAATGTCGATGAAGAGCCCGCCCGACACGAAACCGTAAACTTTGCCGCTCAGCAGTTCCGGGAACACATCCTTCTCGAGCGAAACGGCCTTCCCTGCCGGCAATCCAGCTACGATTTCCTTCCGCAAAAGGTAAACTCCAGCGTTAATCAAGCCCGCGCCTGCACGCCTCCCTTTCTCAACGAACTCGATTACGCGACCGTCGGAATCGATCGTCACGCTGCCGTAACGGCTCACGTCCACCACTGCTTGCAGCACCATGACCAGCGCCGCGTCCTTCTCGTCGAAAAGCTTCAACAGGGACCCGAGTCTCCACTCCACGTAGCTGTCTCCGTTCAGGACGACGACCGGATCGCTCAATAGTTCTTCGGCCAGTTTGAGCGCGCCGCCCGTACCCATCGGCTCATCTTCACGGGAATATCGAATCGAAAGATCCAAGCCTCGACCATTTCCGAAGTGGCGCTTGATCTGCTCCGCCATGTGGCCTGTGCCCAGAACGACTTCATGGATTCCCTCGGCTCTGAGCATCTGGAGGAGCAGCTCGAGAAAAGGCACTCCCGCCACCGGTGCCATCGACTTTGGCCGATCGCTCAACACGGTCCGCAGGCGCGTCCCCAGTCCGCCACAAAGCACGAAAGCCCGAAGGCTTCGGCTCTCGTTCCGCCTCTCTGGATCAATCATGGCTTGAAGCCGGACGTTAGCAGTGAACCAGCGGCTTCGACAACTCGACCGTCGCCGAAGGCCGAATCGCGTTCGCCAAAACACCGAATCCGGGGTATCCTACAATCCGTAATTATGGATCAATTGGTCATTCAAGATTTACACGTCTCAATCGCCGACGCAGGAGATCATCCGCGGCTTGACTCTCACCGTTCCGAAGGGAGAGGTGCACGCCATCATGGGCCCGAACGGCTCCGGCAAAAGCACGCTCGCCAAGGTCTTGGCCGGGCATCCCGATTACATCGTGACTTCCGGATCGGTCACGATGGACGGCGAAAATATTCTCGAGCTCGAACCGGACGAACGCGCGCGGAAGGGCCTCTTCATGGCTTTCCAATATCCAAGCGAAATCCCCGGCGTCACGATCGCCAACTTTCTCCGCGCCGCGGTGCAGGCGCGCCTGCCGGAGGGCGAGGAACTCGAGGCGACCGATTACTACGCCAAGCTTTACAAGAAGATGGACCTGCTCGGAATGGATCGTTCGTTCACGTCGCGCTCGGTCAACGAAGGGTTCTCCGGCGGCGAGAAAAAGCGGAACGAGATTCTGCAAATGGCGATGCTCGACCCGAAATATGCGGTGCTCGACGAAACCGACAGCGGCCTCGACATCGATGCGCTCAAGATCGTCGCGCACGGAGTGAACTCGCTGCGCGGTCCGGAGCTCGGCATCTTCCTCATCACCCATTATCAGCGGCTTTTGAACTACATCGTGCCCGATCAAGTGCACGTGATGGTGCACGGACGGATCGAGTTGAGCGGCGGCAAGGAACTCGCCCTGCAGCTCGAGGAAAAAGGCTACGATTGGGTAAAGGAAGATACGCGCGAGCCCGCGCTCGCCTAGAGAAGGACACTGCAATGGTCAAGGAAAACAAAACTCTCGATATCGAACGGAACATCGGCGATTTCTTCTATCCGGAAACCCATACTCACGACGCGGGCGTCGGCCTGAGCGAGAAGACGATCCATTACATCTCGGACGTAAAGCAGGATCCCGACTGGTTACGCGAATTTCGTCTCAACGCGCTCAAGACGTTCCTGAGCAAGCCGATGCCGACTCACTGGGCGAGCAAGGATCTCGAAGCGATCGTCTTCGACAATATCCGCTATTACCTGAGCGGCGGCACCCAGCCAAAACGCACTTGGGAAGAAGTGCCGGACGACGTGAAGCGCACCTTCGAGCGGCTCGGCATCCCGGAGCAGGAACGCAAATTCCTCGCCGGCGTCGAAGCGCAATTCGACAGCGAAGCCGTCTATTCCAACATCAAGAAAGCGGTTGGCGAGCAGGGCGTCATCTTCGTCGGCAGCGCGGAAGGCTTGAAGAATCATCCGGAGATTTTCCGGAAGTGGTTCGGCAAAGTCATCCCGACCGGCGACAACAAATTCAGCGCCCTCAACAGCGCCGTCTTCAGCGGCGGCTCCTTCATCTACGTGCCGCCGGGGGTGAAAGTGAAGCACCCGCTCCAGGCCTATTTCCGGATCAACGCCGAGAACTTCGGGCAGTTCGAGCGCACCCTCATCATCGCCGACGAAGGCTCCGAGCTGACCTACATGGAAGGCTGCACGGCGCCGAAATTCAACACCGCCACGCTGCACAGCGCGGTCGTCGAGTTGGTCGCGCTCAAGGGCGCGAAGATCCAGTACATCACCGTCCAAAACTGGTCGAACAACGTCTTCAACCTCGTCACCAAGCGCGGCCTCGCCCACGAGGAAGCCGAGGTGAAATGGATCGACTGCAACATCGGTTCGCGCCTGACGATGAAATATCCGGGCGTCGTCATGAAGGGCCGCAAAGCGCGCGGCGAAGTCATTTCGATCGCGCTCGCCGGTGACGGCCAGCACCAGGACACCGGCGCAAAGATGGTTCACGCCGCCGACGAAACGACGAGCAACATCATTTCCAAGAGCATCTCGATCGGCACCGGCCGCGCCACCTATCGCGGCCTCGTCCACGTCCCGAAGCATCTCAAGAACTGCAAAAACAACACCGAGTGCGACGCGCTCCTGATCAACGCGAACAGCCGCACCGACACCTATCCGGCGATCACCGTCCGCGGCACGGGCAACGCCGTGCAGCACGAAGCGAGCGTCAGCCAGGTCAGCGCCGAGCAGATTTTTTACATGCAACAGCGCGGCCTGACCGAAGCGCAGGCCATGAGCCTGAGCGTCAACGGATTCGTCAACGATCTTGTCCGCCAATTCCCGATGGAATACTCTGTCGAGCTCAAACGCCTGATCGAACTTGAGATGGAAGGCTCTGTCGGCTAGTTTTTCGACCGCAGAAACGGACGCAGTTGAACGGCGGTCGGGGGACCGCCGTTCGCGTCTCTGCCCGCTATGAGTAACTCGTCAGCTGTCCTCGAAGAAACCGCTACTGCCCAGCCGAAAACGGCTGGCATCCTCGGCGGAATTCAAAGGCAGAGGGACGATACGTTGCCTGCTTGGTTTATCGATCAGCAGCGCGCGGCCTGGACACAATTCCAGAGTCTGCCCATGCCGGCGCGGACGGATCAGGCGTGGCGCTTCTCGAATATCGGCGCGCTCGATCTTTCGCCCTACTCGCCCGTGGGCGCGTTGCCCGACGCCGATGGTGGCGAGATTCTCGATCGCTCCATCGGCCTCGATAAAACCTCGGGCCGGCTTGTTTTTGCCGACGATCATTTCCTAGAACGGGACGGCCTTTCCGAAACGCTGCGCAAGGCCGGCGTCATTTTTCAACCCCTCGAGCGCGCGATGATCGAGCACGAAGAGCTGTTTCGGCGCTATTTCATGAGCCAGCCGGCCACGCTCGGCTCCGCCAAGTTCGCCGCGCTGCACGAAGCGTTCGTCCGATCAGGAATTTTCCTTTACGTCCCGCGCGGTGTGGAAGTGGAATTGCCGCTCGAGACATTCCACTGGCTTCACGCTGAGAACGCCGCGATTTTCCCGCACACGCTCGTCGTAGCCGAGGAACTTTCGAAGGTCACGCTCGTGGAGAATTTCCGCTCGACCGATCGCCGCCGTCCCGGCTTCGCCTGCGGCGTCAACGATCTGATCGTGGGCGCCGGCGCGAAGGTCACCTACGTCTGTGCACAGGATTGGAGCGAGCAAACCCTGAGCATCCAGATCAACGCCACGACCGTCGCACGCGACGCGACCGCATTGAATCTGCACCTCGCCTTGGGCGGAAAGTTTTCTCGCTTGGAAAGCCTCAGCCGCCTGACCGGCGAGGGCGCGCACAGCGACATGCTGGCGGTGTCAATTGGCGATGACAGCCAGGAATTCGACGCCCGGACCCTGCAGGATCACGTCTCGCCCCGCACTTACAGCGATCTGCTTTTCAAAAACGCGCTCAACGGAAAAGCCCGCAATACCTTTGGCGGCTTGATCCGGGTCGAGCCGCACGCCCATTTCACCGACGCCTACCAAAAAGTGCGCAATCTCCTCCTGAGCGACGACGCCGAGGCGAATTCCATGCCGGGCTTGGAAATCCTTGCTGATAACGTCAAGTGCAGTCACGGCGCCACCTCCGGTCAGCTTGATGACGACGAAATGTTTTACCTGCTCGCGCGCGGCATCCCGGCGCCTGTCGCGCGTCAGTTGCTGGTCGGCGGCTTTCTCAATGAAGTGCTCGAGCGTCTGCCGGACGCAGTTCTGGTTGCAAAACTCGAGGCGCTGATTGCCGCGAAGTTCGCGCAGCGCGCGCGTTAATTGTTTGCGTCATTTTTGCGGGACCGGTATTCTCGTGAGCATGGACGTGAGCGGCACGATCGATAAGATCCTGCGCCAGAAAAGTGGCGAGATCTGGTCCACCTCTCCAGATGCGACGGTCTACGATGCGATCAAGCTCATGGCCGAGAAAAATGTCGGGGCGCTCCTCGTGATGGAAAACGGCCGGCTGGTCGGCATCGTCTCGGAGCGTGATTATTCGCGTAAGGTCATGCTGCGCGGCAAAACTTCCCGCAACAGCATCGTGCGCGAAATCATGACGACGGAACTGACAACGGCGCATCCCCGGGAAACGGTGGAGGATTGCCTGCGTTTCATGACAGAAAAACGCATCCGCCATCTGCCGGTCGTCTGCGATGGAGAGCTGCGAGGAGTCATTTCCATCGGCGACCTCGTCAAAGAGGTCATCTCCGCCCAGAGTGCGACCCTTGACCAGTTGCGCGATTACATCTCCGGCGGCTACCCTTCGTAACACTGCCGTCTCGGCTGTTATGTCGTGCGGGCGTCTCGCCTGCACGCTGTGCCAGAAACGCCGGGCGAGACGCCCGCGCGACGCGACAGCCGGGACGGCTGTGTTACGCCTGCCAGACCGTTTTTCCCCCGACGATCGTGCGCACCGCGCGACCTTTGAGTTGCCAGCCGTCGAAGGGCGTGTTGCGCGAGGCCGATTGAAAGGCGTCCGCGTCGACCGTCCATTCCAGGTTCGGATCGATGAGCGTGATGTC
Organism: uncultured Verrucomicrobiae bacterium; assembly: GCA_963738045.1. Taxonomy (GTDB): domain Bacteria; phylum Verrucomicrobiota; class Verrucomicrobiia; order Chthoniobacterales; family UBA10450; genus Palsa-1392. The sequence continues at coordinate 459,388 of CAVTUX010000001.1, forward strand.
GGCCGACGCATCCGACGAAAGGGTCCCGGCTGCCAGGCCTAACAATCGCGCTGGATTGACCGTTAACATCGCGATCAACCGAGGCAGGTCGATCGTCCGATGCTTGTGCACGAGGAGATCGATGAACAATCCGAGTTCGGTCTCGAGCCCGACAATTCCGAAAGGCGCAGCGTCGAACTCCACCTCTTTTTCGAACTTCGCATGCGGCGCATGATCGCTCGCCAGGATATCGATTGTGCCGTCGGCCACCCCGGCGAGGAGGGCATCGATGTCATGTCGCGTCCGCAAGGGCGGATTCATCTTGTAGTTGGTGTCGAAATCCTGGATCGACTCATCTGTCAGGGCGATGTGATGCGGGCAAATTTCACCGCTGATTTTCACCCCGCGCGCCCGTGCCTCGCGCAGGAGCCGCACGCTTCCAGCCGCGCTGATGTGCTGGCAGTGAATGCGATGATCAGAAAGCTCGGCGAGGAGGATGTTGCGCGCGACGATCGCTTCTTCGCCGGCGCTGGGCCAACCAGGCAGGCCGAGCAAAGTGCTCCAATAGCCTTCATGGACGACACCGTTGCCGACGAGGTTGTAATCCTGGCAGTGATCGAGCAGCGGCACGCCGACCATGCGCGCGTACTCGACCGCGCGTCGCATCAGTTCGTTATTCTGCACGCAATGCCCGTCGTCGGTGATCGCGACCACACCCGCCTGGGCGAGCGAACCGATCGGCGCCAGTTCCTCGCCCGCGAGATTTTTTGAGATCGCACCGGTCGGCAGAACGTGAACGCAGGCTACCGCCGCCGCACGGTCCTTGATCCACGCGATTGTACCCGGGCTGTCGGCGGCTGGCGAAGTGTTCGGCATGCAGACGACAGTGGTGAATCCACCTGCTGCCGCTGCGCGCGCGCCCGACTCAATCGTCTCCTTCCAACCGAATCCCGGTTCGCGGAAATGAACGTGGGTGTCGATAAGGCCGGGACTGACGATGAGATCGGCGGCGTCGATCTCATCCGGTTGAGAGTTGAGAGTTGAGAGTTGAGAGAGGGGAGCGATGCGGCCGTCGACGATGAGGAGATCGCCAACCTCGTCGCGTTCATTGGCCGGATCGACGATGCGGCCGTTGCGGATCAGGGTCGTCATGATCTGGCCAGTCCTCCGCAGAGATAAAGGACCGCCATACGCACGGCGAGACCGTTGGTGACCTGGTCGAGAATCACGCTCTGGGCACCATCTGCCAGTTCGCTGTCGATCTCGACCCCGCGATTGATCGGTCCGGGATGCATGATCAGACAATCCGGCTTCAAAAGCTGTGCCCGTCTTTTCGTCAGACCAAAGAGCCGAATGTATTCTCCGAGCCCGGGGAAGTATTCCTTTCGCTGCCGCTCGTGCTGAATGCGGAGCAGGTTGACGACGTCCGCAGTGGGCAGCACCTCTTCGAGGTTGTGCGAAACCGAGACCCCGAGCTGCTCGAAGGCGCGGGGCACCAGTGTGCTCGGTCCCACCAAAGTGACGCGCGCACCCATTTTGAGGAGAGCAAAAATATTCGAGCGCGCGACCCGGCTGAACAAAATGTCGCCGATGATCGCAACGTGCAGACCGGCCACCGCGCCTTTCTTTTCGCGAATCGTATAGAGATCGAGTAACCCCTGCGTCGGGTGCTCGTGCGCGCCATCGCCGGCATTGATCACGCTGGCACCAATCCGCGTTGCGAGAAATTGCGGCGCGCCGGCGGAGCTGTGCCGCAGAACAATGATGTCGGCGTGATTCGCTTCGAGAACCCGGGCCGTGTCCTTAAGTGTTTCTCCTTTCGTTAAGCTGGAAGCAGCGGCGGAAATATTGATGATGTCTGCGCTCAGACGCTTGGCCGCCAGCTCGAAGGAGGTTCGAGTGCGCGTGCTCGGCTCAACGAAAAGATTGATCAATGTCTTGCCCTGAAGCGCCGGGACTTTTTTAACCTCACGCGTCCCGACCTGCTTGAACGCGTCCGCCGTTTCGAGGATGAGCGCGATTTCCTCCGCCGACAGCTCGCGCAGGCCCAGCAAATCCTTGCGCGTCCAGCGCTGCGTGGTGCTATTCATCTTTCTCCGGTTTCAAGAGCCAGACTCCATCTGGCTCGTGGTCGATGTTTTCCAGGCGTACCCGCACCCGCTCGTTTCGGGCGGTGGGCAAATTCTTCCCGACATAATCCGGTCGAATGGGCAACTCGCGATGGCCGCGATCGATCAGGGCTGCGAGCTGAATGCAGGCCGGCCGGCCAAAGGAGCTGATCGCGTCCATCGCCGCGCGACAAGTGCGACCGGTGAAGAGCACATCGTCGACCATGATCACCGTTCGCTCCTCGAGCGGGAGGGGCAGCTGCGATGCCCTAACGACTGGAAGGGCGGTCCGTTTGCCAACGTCGTCCCGGTGCATCGAGACGTTGATCACTCCGGTCGCGACGCGCACCTTTTCGATCGCTTCGATGTTGGCCGCGATGCGCTGCGCCAGCTCCACGCCGCGCGCCGGGATGCCAGCCAAAACGAGAGCGGAAAGCTCACGGTTTCGCTCGATGATTTCGTGCGCGATCCGGCGCAAAGCGCGGCGCATCTCTTCCGCATCGAAGATGCGGACGGCATCGGTTTCGTTAGGCGAGCGGTTTTTCTTCATCTTCCTTCGCGACCTCACGGGATCGCCTTAAAGGACACGCGCGAGGTCAGACTGGCGCTTTGGCTAGCTTGTTTTCGCGCGTTCTTCGTTCGCGCCAATTGGAGCGATGTTTCACAATCCAATCGAGCAGCGCTTTTTCAAACCCAATGTCATTCCCGGCCTTTTCACTCTCGATCCACTTGTGCTTCAGGACTTCTTCGCGCTCGGCGAGGAATTCCTTGTAGAGCACCGAGTTTTTCAAAAAGTGTGAGTCGGCGTCATCGGACGAATCCACTTCAGCGTTCTCTTTCATTGCAACTTTTTTTGGCCAGTCCTTTCCCGGTGAAACTTTTTCCAGCATTAGACGAACCAAAGCGGCGGTTATTTAGGCGAACTTTCGGGAAAAAGGCAAGCTCTACGTTATGGGCAACATTTCCCGCAGGCGACGCCCGATCCGGAGGAACTCCCGGCTCACGGGCGATTCGCGATTTTCCGCGGTCACGGGCATGCCGCGATCACCGGCCTCGCGGGTTGCGATGTCGATCGGGATCTGGCCCAGCAGTGGCACCCGAATCCGTTTCGCTTCGCGCTCCCCGCCGCCGCTCCCAAAAATGTCGTAACGTTTGCCGTCCGAAGGCGAAACGAAATAGCTCATATTCTCGATCAATCCCAGGACAGGCACATTGACCTTCTCGAACATGGTCGAGGCCTTGCGCGCGTCGATGAGCGCGACTTCCTGGGGCGTGGTGACGATGATCGCGCCGGAGAGCGCGACCGTCTGTACGATCGTGAGTTGAATGTCGCCGGTGCCGGGCGGGAGATCGAGCACGAGATAATCAAGTTCGCCCCATTCGACCTGCCGCAAAAATTGCTGCGTATAACGGGTCACCATCGGACCGCGCAAAATCGCGGGCGAGGTGTCGTCGAGGAGGAATCCCATCGACATGAGCCGCAAACCGTATTGCTCGATCGGGATGATGCGATTGTTCTCCGTCGCCATCGGTCGTTCGCGCGAGCCGAACATGAGCGAGATACTCGGTCCATAGATGTCGCAGTCGCACAGGCCGACCGCAGCTTTGGTTTGTTCGAGTGCGACAGCGAGGTTTGTTGCGATGGTGGATTTGCCGACGCCGCCCTTGCCGCTGGCGATCGCGACGACGTGTTTGACTCCGCTAATTCTGCTCGCGCCACCACCTGCGCTGCCGCTCCCGGCAGGCGGAGCGTGAATGTCGATTCGCACCTTTGCCTCACGAACCCCGGCCAGGTTACGCAGCGCGCTTTCCGCTTCGTTTTTTATCGTCTGCGGAACCACCGGGTCATTCGTCGCCAGAGCGAGCTGGACGGCGACGTTTCCGTCATGCGCCTCAATTCCCTTCACCAGACCGAACGACACGATGTCGCGACTGAAGCCCGGGTACTTCACCATCTTGAGCGCTTCTTTGATCTGATCCTCGGAAACAGGCATCCGACTGGAAAGTTACCGAGCGCGCTCCCGGAGTAAAGATTGACGCTCCAGAAGCGCGTCAACTCCGGGTATGCGAAGTGCTCTTTTATTCTGATGCGTCGAATCAAACTCAGCGGACGCGAACTCGCTGTCTTGAAAGCCCTCGGGTTCGCCGATGCGGTGCCGGGTCGACAACTTCAAGAGCACACCCAGATCCCGCCGGACGATATCACGGACGTGTTGAACGCGCTGCTTGCTGCAGGCTACGTCGAGAGCAAGCCGTATCGCGAGCAGGTCACGCCAGCAGAGATGTGGACCACGGAGTTTGAGGTGAACCCAGGCTATGTGCACGAGTTGAGAAGCTCGATGCAACGCTCCTGGGTGTAGCGGCATTACGAAATCAAACGGCCGGTACCTGAGCGGCGCGATTCTCCGCGCTGCGCTCTCCGAAAAGCTGGCGAATTACGTCTTCGACCGGCAATTCCTGCACGTTGATGTCGGAAACCGAACAAGCGCTCAGTAGTTGCCGGCACACTTCAGTCACCATCGCGCGCGGCACTTTGAGCTGCACGCTGAGCGGCGTTTTTTCGACCACCTCGCCCAGTCCGGAAAAGTCGCGCTCCTGTTTTTCGGCGAAAGTCAGACTGATGATTTTGTGTCCGGAGAAACGGTCGATGATCGCGCTCAACTGGCCGTCGAAGAAAATTTTCCCGCGATCGATGATGATGACACGATGGCAGAGCTCCTCGATGTCCTGCATGTAGTGGCTGGTCAGCATTGTGACGATCCGATGTTCCTCGTTATAGAGGCGCAGAAATTCACGGACGCGTTTCTGGCTCACGACATCAAGCCCGATCGTCGGTTCATCGAGAAAAAGGATGCGCGGCTCGTGGATGAGAGCGGAGATGAGTTCCATTTTCATCCGCTCGCCCAACGACAGCTCGCGCACCATGACGTTCATCTTGTCCTGCACCTCAAGCAGCTCGCTCAGGCCGCCGACCACCTTCTTAAAACGATCGCGATCGATCCCATAGATGGCGCGGTTCAACTCGAGGGATTCCTGGGCCGGCAGGTCCCACCAGAGCGCATTCTTCTGTCCCATGAGGAGGCTGAACTGGCGCTTCATCTCATCGCGCCGCTCCCATGGGACGAAGCCGAGGACACGCGCCTGACCGGAGGTGGGGTTGAGCAGCCCCGAGAGCATCTTGAGCACGGTTGTTTTGCCCGCGCCATTCGGACCGAGAAAGCCGACCAGTTCGCCCTCATCGATCTGGAAGGAGATGTTGTCTGCCGCCCGCGTTTCGTCGTAGCGCCGCCTAACGAGCCCCTTGACCGAGCCACGGAGCCCGCTCTCCTTGCGATAGGTGCGGTAGACTTTGGTCAGGCCGGAGGTTTCGATGACGCTCATGCGTTGGTGAAGGCGGAGCCTTCTAATCAACAGAGCCGCACGCGGCGTCAAGTCATCCCGTGACTGGGATGATCAGGCGGCGGTGGGGCGGGGTTGTTCTTTGCGCCGTTGCAGGAGCGGCAAAACTTTTTCAACCAGCGCGTCGCTCGTCAGGCCATGCTTCTGACGCAGGATCGGGATGGTGCCGTGCTCGATGAATTGATCGGGCCAGCCGATCCGCACCACCGGCGTGTTGATTCTCTGCGTGTGCAGATGCTCCATCACGCCGCAACCGAATCCGTTATGCAGGACGTGGTCCTCGATCGTGCAGACGACCTGTACGCCGCGGGCGAAGAACTCCAGAGTGCCGGTGTCAATCGGCTTGATCCAGCGCGGGTTGATGAGCGCGACCGAGACGCCTTGCGCCTCCAGTTTTTGCGCGGCTTCCTGGGCCATCTCAAACATGTTGCCGAGGCCGAAGATGGCGACGTCCTTGCCGTGCTGCACTACTTCGGCCTTTCCGATCTCGAGCAGCTTCGGTTCCGGCTTCGGCTTCGCGCCCGTGCCAGCCCCGCGCGGATAACGAATCGCGATTGGCCCCGAGTTGTAGTGGACCATCGTCCACAGCATGTCGCAAAATTCGTCCTCATCCTTGGGCTGCATGTGCACGATGTTGGGGATGTGCCGGAGATAGCCGATGTCGAAAAGCCCATGGTGGGTCGGGCCGTCGTCGCCGCTCAGGCCGGCGCGATCCATGCAGAGCGCAACGTTCAAGTTCTGCAGCGCGATATCGTGGATGATCATGTCGTAGGCGCGTTGCATAAAGGTCGAGTAGATCGTCAGAAACGGCTTCAGGCCCTGCGTCGCGAGGCCACAGGCAAAGAGCGCGGCGTGTTCCTCCGCGATCCCGACGTCGTAGTAACGATCGGGATGTTGCGCCTGAAAAAAGCCAAGGCCGGTGCCGCTCGGCATCGCGCCGGTGATGGCGACGATTTTGCGATTGGTATCGGCGAATTTGCCTAACGTCTTGCCGAGAATCTCGGAGTAGGTCGGGGTTGGCGCGGGCGCGGTTTCGCCGCTCTCGATTTTGTATTTGCCGAGCCCATGAAACTTGTCCGGCTTGGCCAAGGCCGGTTCGTAGCCCCTGCCCTTTTTCGTTAGGATGTGAAGCAGGACCGGCTCGTCCTGTGTTTTCAGAAACTCGAACGTGCGGGTGAGAAGCGGGATATCGTGGCCATCGATCGGCCCATAATATCGGAGACCGAGTTCCTCAAAAATTACACTCGGCACGAGCAGGTTCTTGACGCTTTCCTCGACCTTGTGTGCAAGGTGCAACATGCTTTGGCCGGCAATCGCCTTGATGAAACGGCCGGCCTTGTCGTGCAGATGGGCATAGGTCGGGTTGGTCACGATATTGTTCAGGTAGGCGGCGATTGCTCCCACATTTTTTGCGATCGACCATTCGTTGTCGTTCAGGACGACGATGAAGCGTTTCGTCTGCACTCGGACGTTGTTCAGCGCCTCGTAACTGATGCCACAGGTAAAGGCGGCATCTCCTGCCACGACCACGACGTTTTCATCTCCACCCAGCAAGTCGCGTCCCACCGCCATGCCAAGTCCGGCCGACAGGGCAGTCCCGGCATGACCCGCACCGTAGGCATCATGCTCGCTCTCGGTCCGGAGGAGGAAACCGTTCAGCCCACCGTATTGTCGCATGGTGTGGATGCGATCGAGCCGTCCGGTAAACATCTTGTGGACGTAACCCTGATGGCTGACGTCGAAGACCAACTTGTCGCGTGGAGTGTTAAAAACCCGGTGGAGCGCGATCGTCAGCTCCACCACCCCAAGGTTCGGACCGAGATGACCGCCGGTTTGCGAGAGCACTTTGATCAGCTCATCGCGCACTTCCTGGGCGAGCTGCGGGAGACTTTCTTCCGGCAACGCCTTTACGTCGTCGGGTGATTGAATTCCATCGAGCAAACGCGTTGTTTGAGCGGGTGCCTTAGAAGAGACTAACGTCGGCATTTTTTGGTTTTCCTTTGGGTTCAACTGGGACCGCAGCAGGCGCGGCAGTCGGTACAAATTCTTTCACGGCCGGTTTTCCGGCACTGTCGCGAGTGATGATTTCGATCCTTTGCTCAGCGGAAGCAAGCCGTTCCTGACAAACCTTTACCAGCTTCATTCCCTCTTCGTAACGCACGATCAAATCCTCCAAAGGCAGATCGCCGGATTCCATCTGCTCCACGATCTCCTCGAGCCGTTTCATGGCCTGTTCGAAGTTCGCAGGAGGAGCGGACTTCTTCGCTTGGTTCGACATATCGGCAAGGCTGCAATTAAGCATAGGCAGCCCGATTAAAAAGTGAGACTTGAGCAGGCGCGTTAGCCGCCTCGTGGGGGACGCGGCTACGCTCACGGTGGCACAACGGCTGCTAATAGTTGCCCTGGAATTCGTTAGTCGCGTGAGCACGCCCAAACGCATCCTGCTAATTGATCATGAGCCGCATCTGACGGCGATGGTCGGCTCGGCCCTCGAGGCCAGCGGGCAATACCTGATCCGGCAGGAAGGTTACAGCTCAGGTGCACTGGACGCCGCGCGGCATTTCCAGCCCGACCTGATCCTGCTCGACGCCGAGCCGCAACACCTGGAGATCGACGCGGTCGCGCAGCGAATTCATGCCGACCACTCGCTGCACGATGTCCCGGTGGTTTGCCTGACGAGCCTGTCCCAGAATGGACAAATTGGCTCCGTCGGTTTCCTTGGCGGCTACACCTTCGTCGCCAATCCCTTCCATCTCGATGATATGGTCCGCTGCATCGCCGAGATTTTGAGGGAAAGGCGGGCGCGACGTTCCTCAGCCTAACGACCCTTGCCAGGTCTCGGGCCGCGAAATCTCGTTCTCCACTTGTCCGATAGCCTCCCTCCGGCAACCTTCCTGCCATGCTCAGCCCGACTTCGGTAAAGGACGCCCTGCAAAGCACCGCTCCACGCAGCGAGGTGCTGGTGCGGGGCTGGGTGCGCACGCGACGTGATGCGAAGGATTTTTCCTTCATCGAACTGAATGACGGCTCCAGTCTGCGCAACCTCCAAATCATCGCCAGAAACACTTTGCCTAACTACGCCGCCGTTCAGCGCCTCATCACCGGCGCTGCAATCCGCGTGCAAGGACAGCTCGTCGCCTCCCAGGGCAAGGGCCAAAGCTGGGAATTGATCGCTGATTCCATCGAGATCGTCGGCCCGTCGGATGACAGCTACCCCTTGCAGAAGAAAGGGCATACCCCGGAGTTCCTGCGCGAGATCGCACACCTTCGTCCGCGCTCGAATCTATTTGGCTGCGTCTTTCGTGTCCGGAGCCGCCTCGCGTTCGCCATCCATCAATTTTTCCAGGAGCGTGGTTTTGTTTACGTGCATACGCCGATCATTACCGGAAGTGATTGCGAGGGTGCCGGTGAATTATTCCGGGTCACGGCGTTCGATCTAAAAAATCCGCCGCGTTTGCCCGACGGCGAGATCGACGACGCAAAAGATTTCTTTGGTCGCTCGACTTATCTCACGGTCAGCGGGCAACTGGAGGCGGAGGCTTTCGCCTGTGCGCTCTCCAAGGTTTATACGTTTGGCCCGACCTTCCGCGCCGAGAATTCCAATACCTCGCGCCACGCAAACGAGTTTTGGATGATCGAACCGGAAATGGCGTTTTGTGATTTGCAGGGCGACATGGACTTGGCGGAGGAACTTGTGAAATACCTCGTGCGCGATATCCGCGATCGTTGCCCCGAGGAGCTGGGCCTGTTCGCAAAGTTCGTCGACAAGGAATTGCTCGCGCGGCTCGAGTTCGTGATCGAAAGACCGTTTCAGCGCATCAGCTATACCGAGGCGGTCGAGCTGCTGCGCAAAAGCGGGGAGAAGTTCGAGTTCCCAGTCGAGTACGGCCTCAACCTGCAATCGGAGCACGAACGCTGGCTGACAGAGAAACATTTCAAGTCGCCCCTTACCGTCTTCAATTACCCAAAGGAAATTAAGCCGTTCTACATGCGCTTGAACGACGACAACCGGACGGTCACTGCGATGGATTTGCTCGTCCCGGGAATCGGCGAGATCGTCGGCGGTAGCCAGCGCGAGGAACGGCTTGACGTCCTGGAAGAAAACCTGCGCCGTCACAACATGAATCTGGCGGATTACAAGTGGTACCTCGATCTGCGGCGCTACGGAACGGTGCCGCATGCCGGCTTCGGGCTTGGCTTTGAGCGGATGCTGATGTTCGTCACTGGCGTGGCGAACATTCGCAACGTCATCCCCTTCGCGCGCACGCCGGGCAGCGCGGAGTTCTGAGGGCATTTTGGGCAAAAGTGTAGGCCGATCTGCGGAACTTGCTCTGTCCCCCAGTTCGAGCGACTCCGCGAGGCGATGGGCAAGATTTCTTTGGCTCGGGCCTGTGATGATCAAAGACAAATCCAGTCACGCTGTCGGGAAGTAATCACGAGAGCGCGTTTGGAACGACTCGGACCTTGGCGCGCAACTTCGGCCTACACAACAGCGAGCATAGATCGTCCGCTTTCCGCCCTACTGCCTTCCGACGTTGGGGCGACGAACCGATTACGCGACACGATATCCGGGCATTGTAAGCGCAGCTTCCGATTCGGGCGCGATTCAAGCTCTAATCGAAAAGCGATGGACTGCGTTTCAATCACCTCGTTGTCGCCCGGCGTTCGACGATACGCGGCGGTAGCGTCGATCCTACTCGCAACGGTCATACACGCCATGGGCGATCCCCTTTCAACGGATATCTGCCTAACGACCGCTGACGCGCCACTCAACTACGCGCTGCCGCGGGGCACCTCGTCGTTTGTTATTCGACTGGCAAATCCGGAGGCGAAACGCTGTTTTACCTTCGTGAACGAAAATTCGGTGGCTGACGGACAACTCTCAATCGCCGTCTCCGATCGACAACTTGCGGCCGAAAGCCCGCTCTGGAGCACGGTAGCGGGAGCGATCTCCTTCCGGCGCAAGCGGCGCTTCGCCCTCTCGCTCGTCGGAGTCGACGCGAACTACGTGCGGCTTACCTTCAACGTCGGCGACACGCAGAAGATTGCCGAGTTCCGAGACGATTCTGTGCCGCACCAATAGCCAGCGTCCCGTCTACAAGGTGGCGCGAATTGCGTCGAGTTGATTGGCTGAACCGAGCTTTTCGTTCTTGTGTGCGATGAACTTCGCATATTCCTCGACGAAGATTTTCCCCGGCGGCCGGAAATCAAACTGTTCGGGATGATCGCGGAAAAATTCGCGATGAACGCGAGTCCAGACGAGACGACCATCGGTGTCAATGTTGACCTTGGTCACTCCAAGCTTCGCCGCCGGCAGATACTCGTTTTCGTTCACGCCGCGGGCTGAGGGATCGAGCTTGCCTCCGGCGGCGTTGATCCGCTGGACTTCTTCGATCGGCACACTCGAGCTGCCGTGCATGACGATCGGCGTGCCAGGAATGCGCTTCTTGATTTCCTCGATAACGTCGAAATGTAGCCCTTGTTTCCCTTTGAATTTGTAAGCCCCGTGGCTGGTTCCGATCGCAGCGGCCAGCGAATCGCAGCCGGTTTGCCTGACGAATTCAACCGCCTCGTCCGGATTGGTGAGCGAGGCGTGGCCTTCGTCGACCTTGATGTCTTCCTCCACACCACCGAGCTGGCCAAGTTCGGCTTCGACGCTGATCCCCTTCTCATGCGCGCGATCGACAACGCGTTTGGTGATTGCGACATTTTCTTCAAATGCCTCGTGGCTGGCGTCGATCATGACCGAGCTGTAAAAGCCGGAGTCGATGCAGTCGTAGCAGGTCTCTTCGTCACCGTGATCGAGATGGACGGCAAAGATCGCCTCCTCGAACATCTTGTCCGCGGTGCGGATGAGCGCCTCAAGCATTCTCTTGTCGGCATATTTCCGCGCGCCCTTGGAGATTTGAATGATAAAGGGCGCCTTGCTTTGCATGTTGCCGCGGAAAAGACCGAGGATCTGTTCCATGTTGTTTACGTTGTAGGCGCCAACGGCAAACTTCCCGTAGGCTACCTTGTAGAGCTGTTGAGTGGTAACGATCATGAGTGGATAGCTATTGATTGCTGATTAGGAGGCGTCGGCAACCTTATGGCGCTCCCGCCACTTTCCAATCAGAAATCCGCTAGCCGCCGTTTTCGGCTGTCGGCAGCAGGACGCTGACCGATGTGCCTTGCGGATTCGAGTCAATGTCGACCCGACCGTTATGATCGAACACGGTTCGTTTCACAATCGGCAGACCGAGACCCATCCCGCGCGGTTTCGTGGTGCAGAAAGGAGAGAAAATTTTATCCTTCAAATCGGCGGCAATGCCTCTGCCGTTGTCCTGCACTGTGACCACGACTCCGCTGGTGTGGTCGCCCTCACGAATCGGTTTGGCGGAAAGAGTGATTTTCCCTTTCGGCAGGCCGACGGTGGCTTCGGCAGCGTTCGCGACTAGATGGGCGAAGGCCTCGGCGAGCGCGATTTCGTCGCCCACGATGGGCGGCAGATCGTCGGGCAAGGCTGTTTCAATCGAGAAACCGTTTTGTAACTTGCGCGCCCGCACCAACTCGATCGCCCGCTTCATCGGTGCACGGAGATCGAGTGACTTGAAATTGAGTTCCGGCGGATGGGCAAAGTTGTTGATCTGCGTGATGATGAGATCGAGGCGATCGATCTCCTGCACCACAATTTCGTTGAAATCGCGCCGGAAATCCGGGTCGTCGAAGCGCTCCGGCAACAGTTGGGCGAAAGTCTTGATCGCAACCAGCGGGTTGCGCACTTCGTGCGACATGCTCGCGGCCAGATCGGTCCAAAACGCCGCCCGATCGAGCAGCTCCTGCTTTTGGCGGAGCGATTCCTCCGGCGTCATATCTTGGATGACGGCCACTGCGCCTAACGGTTTTTGCCCACGAATAAGTCGGCGGGTTTGGATGGAAAGCGAGCGCCGGGTATTGGCATCGACCCATTGCTCCGCCGGCAACTCGGTGCTGCTCGCGAGAGTCTCGCGGAGAAGGGAGGCGATACGGCTACCAGCGGCTTCGGCCGGCTGGTTCAGGACTTCGGCAGCCGAGATGCCGAGAATCGATTCGGCCGTTGGGTTACACCAGCGGATGATTGCGTTTTCATCGCTGGCCACGATTCCTGGTGGGAGCGCTGTGAGGAGCGCTTCGGCCAGCGTTTTTTGCAGCGTTACTTCTTCGTGCAGCGCAGCGTTCTCCAAGATCATGGAAACGTGATCGCCGAGGATCATGAGCGTCTCGAGGCTCTGGTAATCGAAGGGCTGGCCTGTTTGGCGATGACCGAAGAAAAGCCAGCCGCTGATCTGGCTGCGCGTGTGCAGCGGGACGATCACTTCAGCACCGACGGCATCGAGCGCGCGACGGAGCAGTTCTCGCTGCGCATAATCTCGAGCCTGCGCAAGATGCGTGCGGCAGACGAGGTGAGCGTGCAGCTCAAACCAACGGACGAGCGGATCGTGTGCGCGGTATTCAAGATGGTATGTCTCCGGCAGACAGCGCAAGCCCGCTTGCAACCGGTAACCCTCCCCCGGGCGGCGACGTGAGAACATGCCGACTCGCGTGACCATCACGGCGTCGGCCAGACCTTCGACCACATTCTGCATCAGCATTTCTGTCGACCCAAAGCGCCGCAAGAGCCGCGGAAAACGCAGGACGGGGAGCGCCGTATCACGAGCCTCCGAGACCGGCTGGAACGCGTGGCTACTCGCAAGAACCGGAGCGTGCGCGGCTTCCGCCCGCAGGGCACGGTTGTCTTCCAAAACGCGCAGATGATCGAGCGCCCGGCCGACCAGCGCCTGGAAATCCCGGCGTTCCAAATCTAAATCCTTCGCCGCATAAATCCCTGCCTGTTCTGCTTCGCGCAACGGCTCCGAGCGCGGCGTGCCAAAAGCGATGATCAAAACGTTGGGCCATCCCAGCTGCACCTGCTCGATGAGATCGCGGGCCTCTTTCCCGCGCAGATCGAGCAAGAGGATCGCCGGGTTGTGCTGCTGCAAGACCGGATCGAGCCGCCCGGCCTGCTCAACATGATGAACTTCGATCAGGCTACGGAGAAAGGCGCGAGTCCGCCTAACGAAATCGGCATCCTGAGTATAAAGAACGCAGGCGGCCGGGAGGATCATGCCGCTGCGACCTCTTCCTGAAAGCGCACGAGGGGGAGAAGAATGTGAAAGCTGGTGCCACGATCGAGTTCGCTCTCCACCTCGATTTGCCCGCCGTGCTCCTGTACGATGCCGTGCACGACGGAGAGGCCGAGGCCAGTACCGTAGTCCTTCGTCGTAAAAAATGGATCAAAAACGTGCGCGACATCCTCCGGTTTGATGCCGGCGCCATCGTCTTCCACGGATATTCGCAGAATTTCGCGAACGTCCTCAGAATCGCCGGGAAGAGCTGTCGGCCAAGTCTCGGTGGAACCAATTTCAGTTGCGACTGTGAGGGAACCTCCGGGTTTCATGGCATCGAGCGCGTTGATGAAAAAATTGAGGAAAACCTGCTCAATTTGATCTGCATCCGCGCGAATAGTATCCACATCGGCCTGCCAGGAACGAGTTAATTTGATGTCTTTTTGATAAAGACGGTGGCCGACGAGGAGGAGCGCCTTTTCCAGGACGTCGTGCACGTGCATCGGCTTGAGCAAAGGTTTGGCCGGCCGCGCAAAACGGAGGAGCTGATTGACTAACGAATCGATGCGATCGACCTCGTGTCCGATCAGCGAGAAGAATGTTTCTCGGAAATCGGAGTCTTGATACCGCTCGGGGAGCAACTGCGCAAAGGTCTTGATCGAGACGAGCGGATTCTTAATTTCGTGCGCCATGCCGGCGGAGAGGGTGCCCAGGCTGGCGAGTCGGTCACTGCGACGGATTTGCATCTCGAGCCGCTTCAATGCCGTGATATCCGTCAGTACCATAAGCGCGCCAAGCGGCTCGCCATCCTGCCCGTGGAAGATCGAACTGCTTGCCCGCAGCACCACGATCTTGTCGCCCGCGCGCAGTACAATTTCACGATTCTCGTGCCGCTCACCGGTGCCGATCGTTTCACCCAAAATGTTGCGCAACATTTCGGGGAGGTTACTGATCTCGCGCCCGAGCAGCTCCGACGCCGTGAGGCCGGTGACCTGCTCGACCTCGCGATTGAAGACGGTGATCAGCCCGCTGCGATCGGCCGCAACGACGCCGGTAGTGAGGTTTTGCAGGAGCGTCTCGTTGTAGATTCTTGCGTTCTGAACTTCGGTGAAAAGTTGCGCGTTCTCGATTGCGACCGCGAGCTGACCGCAAAGCACAAGGAGGGCGCTCTGCTCCACGGTGCCGTAGATGCGGCCCGAGCGTCGCTGACCGAGGAGCATCACGCCTGCAAGTTGATCACGGGAGAAAATTCCCATCGCGACCGCGACGTTGAGCGATTTCATTTGTCGGCGCACTCGCTCTAACTCCGGCGTCGAGCGCACGCGGTGCAATTCGTCCAGGACGATTGCTTCCTTTGTCCGCTCGAGCTGAGAGATGATTGCCTGATCGCGATGCAACTCCATGCGAATCGTGCGCGGTCCCATTTGCACGGTGGGGAATCGTTGCGCGTAAAATTCTCGCTCCGGAAGGAGAATGAAAACTCTTTCCGTATCGACCGCCTGTCCGATCGTCAGGCCAAAACGCTCGAGCAAATCCGCCAGGGTGGTGACCGAGCGCAGGATCGAAGCCGCCTGGTTCATCGTTGCCTGGAAATCCATCCGCTGCGTGCCAACGAAGAGGCGGTTCGCGAGCGACTGGGAAACGCCCCGTGCAGGCACCATCGCGAAAGCGACCGCTAGAGCGCCAATGATGTGCGCCAAGACTCGACTTTGACCGCCGATGACAGGGGCAAAGACGCTGGCGACAAGCCACCAGACTAACGCATAAAGTAGCAAAAGGTACGCCGTTAGTACGACATATCCCATCAGGCGACGTAGGAAAAAGCCAACGTCCATGATCTTCCGTGTCGCAATCCCGTAGGCGATGATCAGACTAAAGATGACGATACGGAACGCAGCGAGAAGTTCGCTCGGAGCACGCTGCGACAACGCTGGAATAACTCCTTGCAGGCCGTACATGAACATGACCATCAGGGCGAGCACAGCCCCGCCAGTCATGACAAACTGCAGTTCGACTTTTCGTATCCCGACGTTTGTTCTTGTGTCGCGGATAGACAAAACGATCACCAATGCCACAGCGCCGACCAGAAAGCTGGCGTAGCTTACTGCCAAGGGTCCGTAAACGGCCTCTGGAGCAAATTGCTGCTGTCCTGACCCCTCCTGAAGCCGAGCCGTGCGCAAGAAAAGATGCGTAAAGCACAGCGAAATCAGGACCAAACTTGGTATGGCCAAGGCGGCAGAACCCACCGCTATTTTTCTCCAACTGCTATCCCTGTGCAGGATTGCCAGTCTTAGCAAATTAAAGCTATTGACAACGAGCAGTCCGGAGATTGAAGCGGCGCGAATCCAGTTCTCAGCGCTCTGAGCGTCTTTCGCCGTATAGCCATA
Organism: uncultured Verrucomicrobiae bacterium; assembly: GCA_963738045.1. GTDB lineage: Bacteria > Verrucomicrobiota > Verrucomicrobiia > Chthoniobacterales > UBA10450 > Palsa-1392. Next base: position 475,384 of record CAVTUX010000001.1, read on the forward strand.
GTGGAGGGAACAAAGCCAAGCCGAGATGGAAACGCAGACAAGGAAAAAGCTTTGGTTGCCTTTGCTTTGCGAATTAGCGCGAAATACTGCGAGCCCGAGCCCGAGTTGGATGAGCAGTGCTATCCAAAACGCAGTTGTTTCAAAGCTCATGGAACGACTCGATCGACGATCAACGTGCCGTTCCCGCCTCCGAGCCCTCTTACGTTGACAAGAACGCGATCAAGCTTCGCGTGCCGCGCTCTTTCTCTGATGATGTCCATCTTGCAACCGCTGTCGAGATTCTCACAATTTGCGGTGGGAGGGATAAAATTGTTCCGTATGGCCAAGGCCGACGCGATGAGTTGCAGCGGACCGGCTGCTGCCAATGGGTTGCCGGTGACGCCTTTTATTGAACTGATTGGAACGGTTGCAGCCCGCGCTCCAAATACTTTGCTGATCATCGCTAGTTCGACTTTGTCGAATACCGGATGACCGGGTCCGTAGGCGCAAATGTAATCAATCTCCGCAGGGCTACATCCGGCGTTGGCCAGCGCCGCAAACATCGTGTTCTCCAGACCTGAACCGGGGCAAATCGGATCAGAATCCATCTCTGTCGCCGATCCCGCGACTTCGCAATATGGCTTGACTCCGCGAGCCAATGCATGATCCAGATTTTCCAGCAGAACAACACCCGCGCCTTCGGAAATTACGCCTGAGTCTCGCTCGCAATCAAATGGTCGGCTTGCCCGTTCCGGATCCTCATTTCGCAACGAGCTGAGTCCAGCCGTCGTGAAACTTGCGATCGCAAGCGGCGTGATCGGAGCATCAGCGCCACCGGCAAGCGCAAAATCAGATTCACCTTTCCGGATTGCCGCTGTCGCGATCGCGATGGCGTCAAGTCCCGAAACGCAGGTGGATGATATCGTCGAGGTTCTTGTTGTTACCCGCAGCATTCGGCCGATAAAACTTGCGGCTGCTTGCGGTGCGCAGGCACCCACTGCAAACGGCTTAATCGCGCCTGGCCCACGGTCCCGCAGCGAATCGAACCCCGTTTGTAAAATATCCATGGCACTAGTCCCGACTCCAAGAACGATCGGCAACGGATCACCGCCGGAACCCGGTAACCGCCCCAGATCGATTCTGGAGTCTCGCAGGGCAAATTGCGTCGCCGCGTATGCCAGTTGCGCCCCTCGGGACAAGCGATACGGTTTTTCCGCGGGATCGATATAATCGAGTGGGTCGAAATTCTTCACTTCGCCGGCGATCCGGCTCCTGAAACCTCTCGCGTCGAAGAGTGTAATCGGCCTAATACCGCTCTCGCCGGCGAGCAATGATCGCCAAAACGCCTTGAGCCCCGTGCCGTTAGGCGCAAGCACCCCCATCCCGGTGACCACTACTCTATTGCGGTTGCGCATATATTATTCCCAGAAAAGCTCCGCAAATCCTCGTCTGAGAAAGCAAGCTGAGCACCAGATTCAGTTTCATGGCAATTTTCCCCGACAAAAGTTATTCACAATTCGTGCTTGCGTTTCCAGACAAATTAATCAAGCGTCGGCCTCGTTCCTGGATTCCCTACGATGACTTTGCAGATTTTTTTCTCGGAGGTACGCCCTAGCTTCTAGCGATGGGAGTAATGATAGCCAACGCTGATCTCCCACAAGTCCTCGTCATCGATGACGAAATGGGCCCGCGCGAAAGTTTGCGTATATTGTTGAAGCCAAGTTATCAGGTGCATACAGCCGACTCGGTCGAGCGTGGCCTGCAACTTCTAAGCGAAAAAAAACCGGATGCAATCGTCATGGACATCCGGATGCCGGGCATGACAGGGATCGAAGGCCTGCGCCGCATCCGCCAGATCGATCCACATCTTTCTGTCATCATGCTGACCGGATTCGGCGCGCTCGAAACCGCGAAGGAAGCGCTCCGGCTCGGGGCAAACGATTACATCAGCAAACCATTCGATGCCCGCGAGATGCGGGAAGTGATCAACCGCAACGTTGAACGCACCCGCGTTCAGCGCATCAGCGAGAGTGCGGCGAGCGAAATAAAGGAACTCAACAGCCGGTTGCTTCAGGAGCTGGCCCAGAAAGAGCGGCTCGCTTCTCTCGGACAGGCGTCGGCGGAGTTTGTCCACGACATCGGAAATCCCCTAACGATCGTTTGGGGCTACGTCCAGCTTTTGGCCAAGAAACTTGAGGAATCCGGAAGCACAGACGATCCCAATGCAGTCGGCTCAAACAAGGAACTCGAGATCATCGAGCAAAACGTGCGCCTTTGCCGGGACCTGCTCACCATGTGGCAGAGCTACGGCAGCGCGGATGCCGCGCCGCAAAAGGTCGTTTCCGTTTCCGAGATTGTCCACGAAGTCGTCGAGAGCGTCGGCGCGATGGCCAAGCAAACGGGCGTCAAGGTTACGTGCGAGGTGACCGACAATGCCTGCTCTCTTACCGGCGATGCCGTTCAGATTACGCGGGCGATCCAAAATGTGATCATCAACGCGATTCAGGCGTCCACGGAAAGCAAGGGCACGATCGAGGTCAGTTGTATTCGCAAGGATTTTTATGTCGACGTGCGGATCGCTGATACCGGACACGGTATTGGCCCGGATCAAATCACGAAGATTTTCGATCCCTATTTCACTACCAAACAAGGCAAGAGCGGAACCGGCCTTGGCCTTTACATCACCAAGAAGGTCGTGGAAGACCACGGCGGCTCGATCAAAGTCGACAGTGCTCCCGGAGCCGGCACCACGATCACCATGCGCCTCCCGTTGGCCAATAACTAGGGAAGCGTCGGACCCGGGCCGCTCGGCTAAAGTCGTTGCGACCGACTGATAGCGTCGCCCGAGCCTGGCATTAGCCATTGCCAGCGTCGTCTCTTCTGTTTTCTTCAGGCGTGCCGGACGCCAGCTATCGCATTGCTCCCATTTTCTTGATTCGAATGGCCGGTGTACCGTTTGAAATTCTAGAGCAGCTCTCTACGAGGGCAACCTGCAAGGCGGCTCGCGAACTCATTGTGGCCGAAGCGGAATTTTCCCGCACCAAGGCAGCGGTTGAACAGATCCTTGCATCGCGCGGGCACGATCTGTCGAAGGAACAATTCCGCGCCTGGCGCAGAGCCATTCTGCACGGAGTTATGCCGCCCGTTCACGACGTAACGTCGAGCACCTTCGCCGAATGCTGGCAAAGCGCTTCACGGTTGGCCGCCGCCGAAGCCGCCTTTGAAGAATTATTAGGACGGGAACTTTATCGGACGCGGCTTGCGCTTATGAAGTCGGCGCGACGCCATCTTCCACCTTATCTCGTCTTCGCCAATACCGGCCTGAGCGGCCTCCTGACGTTACAAAACAAGCGAGCCGCTTCCGCCGCGGAAGAAGATTTTGCGTGCTCGCGAACGTCATCTACTCCTCTATTTGCAGCGAATCTGCGGAAAGAATGACACTTTGAGCGAATTCGGGCCGGGGAGCTGGGGCGCCATCGATCCCGCAACCGAAGGGATAAAATTCGATCCGCAGCCAGGGATCGCGCGACGCGAAACATTTCTTGAACGCTGGACCGCGCACGGCGCTGCTGCAGCCATCAACGCCGATCCGGAGACGCGCGCGGAGATTGCGCCGCGCCTTCACCCAGCCGGCCGCTTGGAACAAGACCATTTTGTTCTCACCGCGACGGGTCAAACAACTCCGCTCGACTCCGAAACGATAGCGCTTCTCAACCGCTGTGATGGGACGCGGCCTGCTTATTCGTTAGGCGTGGAACTTGAAAAACTCCGCGCACTCGCCGGGCAAAAACTGATTCAGTGGGAGATGGAAGTGCCCGCGCTCGACGCGCATGCCTTTGATCATCTTCTCAACGACATCTCCAAATGGCGCGACGAACCCGTCCGCGCGCGCTGGCTCGACCGGCTGCGACCCATTGCCGCGCTCGCGGAACAATTCGGCCGCATCTTCGACCCACGTTCTCGTCTGGCCACCATTGAAGAAGCTCGCGAGCGAATGGAAAACCTCGGCGCGCGCAAGGCCGCGACGCGCTTTCTTTATTCCGCAACGAACCCGATTGGCGAGGAATGTTTCCGAGAAAGCAAATTCACTATCAGTGAAAACCTGATTAACGAAGTTGCGACCGAGGCCGCACCGTGGATCGATCTTTGGCGCGATAATTACGCCTTCGTCGCCAGTCGCGTCGCCGCCGGTCTCCGTAACCTGCTCGAACAGGCTCCGCTGCAAAATGGTGCGCTCCCTTTGCCCGAGTTCTTGCGTCGCTGCGCAGAAGCGAAAATGCCGCTGGCGGGCGTGGGCATGGTCGCCCTCGCCCACCTTGGTTTTCGCGAAGTCAAAGAAGCCTTTCGCGCCAGGCTACACGACCGGGCGAGCGCGCCGGAGTACGAGTTGACGTTGGAGGATTGTCATTTCGTCAGGCGGCAATTTTCGTACGAGAAATTCGACCAATTTACCTACCCTTCGGCAGATCTCCAGCTGGCGGCGGCGTCGATCGAGGCCGTAGCTCGCGGCAACTACCAATGGATTCTGGCCGAGCTTCATCCTTCCGCGGCCTTCCTGCATCACGGTTTTTACTGGTCGTGCCCGGACAAAGCCGCTCTTTCCAGAGCGCTGGAGCGGACGCTTTGCGGGAAACCGCTCCTTTATTACGGTTATTTCGCAGCTGACTTCACAGCTACTACGGCGGTGCGTCTCGACGCTTTGCCCAATTCGACGAAGTTCGTTGCCGCCCAACGTTCGACCGGAAATTGGCAGACCTTTCACCCCGCCGATACGGAGGTCTTCATCGACGAGTCCGGCGACGTTGGCGCGCGAACCCGCAACACTCACGAATACCTCGGTTCGTTTGCCCGCGGGTGGGTCATCCCGCTCGGCTTCCACCCCTTCAGTTTTTCGTTGGGTAAGCACACTCCGCGTTTGCGCTGCGGGAAGGTGATCGTGCAACGCGAGTCGTGGATAGTGATGCTCGATGAACTCGGGACAGCCGATTTCACCGGGGTCTCACGCAATCTCGTCGTGGCAGTGGAAAGGCTGCGCGCGGCGCGCCATCTCCCGCGTTACGTCTACATCCGCCCGACCGAACAGGCGCTTCGGCGCAGCGGCGTCGAGGGCCGCGACAAGGACACAAAACCGGTCTTCATCGACCTTGAGAGTTATCTTTTCCTCGAAATTTTCCACCGCTGGCTGACCAAGGCCGGCGAGCTGGAGGTAACCGAAATGCTGCCAACTCCCGAGCAACTTCTCTGGCAGGAGGCGGATGGACGGCGCACCTTTGAACTGCGGACGCAGATCGTTCCGTCATAAAAAGTTATCGCCATCGCAAACCAGAAAGGCGGCGTCGGCAAAACTACCATGGCGATCAACCTCGGAGTTGTACTTCCGGAAGGAGGGGCCATTCCACTCGTTGCCCTTGATCCCCAAGGAGTACGGGGTTCCATTGCGGACGAATTTTGCGGTTCCAGAGGATTTGTGTGTCTATCGTGAATTCCTGGGCTATGACGCCACGATTCGCCGGGTCATTCGCGGAGTTGGTTATCGAAAAGCTGTGAAAGACGATTTTCTTCTCGGCCACCATTTCGTTTTTCCAACGGGGCTTGCGAAGGGGTGTTCGTTGAATGGACGAGCAGGCTTCGGTGTGATCTAACGCTTGGATGAAATCCTTGCCTGTCAAAATCGGCGGCGATCTGCTGTGGAGGACGTCCAACTGGATTCAGCGCTGTCTGATAGAGCGTGTTCTGCTGCGATGGCTAAATCAAAGGACTTACCTGATCATGGGCGGCCACATCTTTTTCCAGACTATGAGCGCCGCTGTGGAATTCGATCTGTTTTCACTTCTCCACCGACACAAACGCATGACGCGCGCGCAGATCGCAAAAGCGTTGAACTGCGCCGAGCAACCGATTCGGATCCTGCTCCTGGGATGCACGACACTTGGATTGTTGCGCAAACGCGGCCAATTGTACTCCAATACGATGCTTTCCCGAACGCTCTTGGTGCGTAGCTCCGCCAGGAACATCATTGATATAGTGCGCTGGCAGCATCACATCAACTATCGCGCAATGTTTCACTTCGCCGACGCCATTCGCGCCAATTCAAATATCGGGCTTGAAGAATTTGCCGGAGCGGAAGGCACGCTTTATGGACGTTTGACGCACGACAAATGGCGTGAGCAAATTTTCCAAGATGCCATGGAGAGCATTTCGGTTCAGGCAAACGCAATGCTGGTCCGTAGCCTGAATCTCCGAGGGGCAAAGTATCTTCTGGACGTTGGCGGTGGGAACGGCACCAACATTATCGCCTTCGCGCACAAGTTCCCACACCTCCGTGCGGCTGTGTTCGATTCGGTATCAGTCTGTGAGATCGCCCGGAAGAACATCGCGAAAGAAGAACTGAGCGATCGCCTAAGTGCATGCCCAGGGGATTGTTTCACCGATCCCTTTCCTAAGGAGGTCGACACTATTTTGTTCGCGCATTTCCTAACCATTTGGTCCGAGAAGCGCAATCGATGGCTCCTTCGCAAGTGCTTTGACAGTTTACCATTGGGTGGCACGGTCACTATCTTTAACATGATGCAGCGGGATACCGAGGATGGGCCATATCCTGCCGCGATGGGTTCGCCTTACTTTCTCACGCTCGCAACGGGCGAGGGGATGTTGTACACGTGGCATGAGTATTGCCAATGGATGCGTGACGCGGGCTTTCGATCAGTCGAAAGTCAGCCTTTGCCTCGCGACCACGGTCTGATTATCGGTAGAAAGTTTTAGCACGCAAAGAAATCCGAAGCTTTCATTAACGATTGAACAGACCACCATTCCTAAGAATTTGAAATCGCGAGAGAACTGACAATTGCGCAGGAAGAATTCTCCAGAGCGAAAGCAGAGATCGCGAGTCTGCCTCAGATCTTGCCGCACAGAACATCGCAACAAGGACACCAAGCCTGTTCTTATCGATCTGGAGAGCTACTCGTTTCTCGAAGTTTTTCACCGCTGGTTGACCAAGGCGGGCGAACTCGAGGTCGCGGAGATGCTGCCGCCGTCCGACCAGTTGCTCTGGCAGGAACCCGACCGACACTGCACGTTCGAATTCCGCACCCAGATCCTCCCGCGATGAGAGTCGTCGCGAACTTCCCTCGGAGGACCGCGTTGTCGGTGGAGCGAGACCTGTCTGGTTGGGTAGGGCGAGACTCTGTCGAGCCGGGAAGGGTGGGGCGCTACCACAGAGACGTTCTCCCTCCGGCTCGACAGAGTCTCGCCCTACCGTTATCTCCTCCACGGCAGAATCCCGCTCTCCGATGAAAGTTGTCGCCATTGCAAATCAGAAAGGCGGCGTCGGCAAGACGACCACCGCGGTCAATCTCTCGGCCGCGCTCGCCGGGAAAGGGCAGCGCATCCTCCTGATCGATCTCGATCCCCAGGGCAACGCGACCAGTTCTCTCGGGCTGCAGGGACTGGAAGGGCAAAGCCTCTACAGCGCGTTGTTAGGCGACGATCCGGTGACGCAAAAGGTTCTTCCGACCCGTCTCGAACGGCTCTTCATGATTCCGGCCGACATCGACCTGGCTGGTGCGGAAATCGAAATCGCACGGATGGACGATCACCTCACCAGGCTGGGACAGGCACTCAAAATCCTGCGCGAGGATGACACGTTTGACTACGTCGTGCTCGATTGCCCACCGTCGTTAGGCATCCTCATGAGCAACGCCCTCGCCGCCGCCGATGAGCTCCTCACTCCCATCCAATGCGAATATTTTGCGCTCGAAGGCCTGGTCAAGATTGTTAGGCTGATTGAGCGCGTGCGCGATTCCGGAGCGAATCCAGGTCTGGAGTTGGGCGGCATTTTGATGACGATGTTCGATGCCCGGACCAACCTCAGTGCACAGGTGGTCGCAGAAGTGAGGGAGCATTTCAACGAGCGCGTTTACGAGACGCTTATCCCGCGCACGGTCCGGCTGAGCGAAGCGCCGAGTTTCGGAAAATGCATTCTCGAGCACGACGCCAGCGGCGCCGGCGCCAAAGCCTATCGCGCGCTTGCGGACGAATTCCTGCGTCGCCACCAGGCCGGAGCGCTACAGTTCAGTTCCGGGCAATCGCAAACACCAGCGTAGGGAAGCCGCGAAACGTCGTCGTTTTTTCCAGGATCATTCCATTTTTTTCCGTCACCCGCCGCGACGCGTGGTTGTCCGGGTGAATGAGGGAGATGACACGCTCCAGTTTCAAAACCGCAAATGCGTAGTCGCGTACCGCGGTGGCCGCTTCGGTCGCCAAGCCGCGATTCCAGTAATCGGGATGCAGGCGGTACCCGATCTCGATTTCGTTCACCTCATCCACCACCTGGCGAAGAAATCCGCAATAGCCGATCAGCTGGTTCTCGTCGCGCGTGATGAGCGCGAATGGACTCGGCAAACCTTCGCGCGCTGGCGCGATCACGCGATCGAACAAAAACCTTGCCGTCTGTTCGCGGTTAAGAACGCCGCTCGAAAAGCGCATGAAATCCGGATTCGCCATCAAGACCGCCATCGCGTCGAGGTCCGATTCGACGAAATGACGCAGGATCAGGCGCGGCGTTTCGATAATCGCATCCATGGAATGCAAAGGGAGCGGATCTCGTTGTAGGGTACGGTTGCTGAAAAGTAAAAAACCTGCGACCGATTCATCGATCGCAGGTTTCACTTCAAGTCGTGAGATCAGACTACGGCTTGGGGCTGGGGGATGCTTCCGCCGCAGCGTCGCTCTTCTTCTTTTTGCGCGCCTCGCGTTGCGCCATCTCCTCAGCCGTGAGGGGACCGAGCTTCACGCTCCGGGCTTCGAGCGAGCCGTCCTCTTTCTTCCAATAGGAAACACGCACTTCTTCGTCAGCCACGATGTCCTTCATCGTCGCGGCGGTGCCTTGTTTCGTGATCTTGGTTTGATCGGTGATCTTGATCGTCCGGGTCTTTTCCTTTCCGGCAATCGAGAACGTCTTCGCGCTCGCGTCGACGGCAGCCACTTTGCCGTGGAACGGAATTGATCGGGGCATCTTGGCGGAAGCCGCAGCCGGCGACGCGCTTGCCATGGGAGCAGCGGTCGGGGTGGGTGATTCCGTTTTCTTTGACTTCGCCGGGGCGGGGCTCGGCGCACAAAGGACCATGGTCGCGATGCAGACGCCGATGATTAACGAACTTTTTCTTTTCATTTTTTCTTTCTGTTTGGATCTCTGCGGGGACAACAACACTGCCCGCACTGGATGGACGGGCGGCGCCGCCGCTTATTCATCCGTTTACGCTCCGGCGGCGCGACGATGCAACACAAATCGCTAGTGTTGGTTGATTGTCAGTTGTCCTAAGGCGAGGGCAAAATGAAAGGCTCAACCAAGTCGCAAAAAATGGATGAGCCCTTCAAGTGTTGCGACGATACCCGTCGTCTCGGTGATGTGTTCCTTGAGTCTGGAGCAACTGGCGCCTGATTCCAAGAGTTTGGAAGAACAGATCGTGGCGATCGTGCAGGAGAGTGGACGGCAGTTTTACACCCAGGTGGTGAGCGCTTTTCAGCAGCGCTGGCTGGCGAGAGCATGGCGTCGAGTTCCAAGCCCAGCGCTGGCGTTTTATCCATCAGATCACCCCCTTTGGGACCTTACGTCTGCCGGTGTGGGACGCAGATCAGCGCAATCGCGCGGAGACTGCCGCGAGTGATTTTCTCCTTACGCATGCCGCGGTCTGGCAATCCGGAGCGGCTGTCCATGGTGATCGCACCCGTTGCCTTGAAGCCGCGCCTGAGCGAAGGGACGAATTGCAACTAACCTACCCGGCAAATGAAACACAGCCCCACTGAGCTGGCGTTGAGATTCGCCCGTGCGCTCGACAGGGAAGACTACGATGTGGTGCGCGCTCTTCTCGCGCCCGATTGCCGTTACGAAGCACGCGGCGGACCGATTTCCGGAGCGGATGCGATCGTCGATTCCTATCGTTGCGCTGGCAGGACAGCCCGCTCACTTTTCGACACCGTGGACTACGAAAGCGGGCTGATAAGTGCGCATGCGAATGTGGCTGACATTTCCTTTTCCGATCGCCTGACTAAGGATGGCAAGCAACACCTCTATCGCTGTCGTCAGCGATTGTTTTTCACTCCGGGCGACCTCGTTTCTCGCATTGTCCACGAGGAGTTGCCGGGGGAACGCGAAAGGTTGCTAGAGTTTTGCCACGCATCCGGAGTGATCTTCCCGGATTCAAGGCAATAATCCCGCGCCATCCGCGCGGTGGCTTCCATCGTCCGCCCGCCCGCCAAGCGATTCTCCTTCTTGCGATCCGCGGACTCCCTCGTGAAGGTCCGATCATGCTTCGAGTATGTCTGGCTGGCGCGACGGGATGGGCGGGCTCCGAACGGGCGCGGGCCATGGCGCAGGCTGGCGACTTGTCCCTTGTGGCAGCGGTCTCGCGCCAGCACGCCGGAGGCAACCTCGGAGAAGTGCTGTCCGAATCGCGCCTAACGACTCGGGTTTACGCTTCTGCCGCCGAGGCGCTGGCCCATGCCTGCGACGTTTTCGTTGAATACACCAGCCCGGAAGTTGCCCGGGCCAATATCCTCACCGCGCTCACGCGCGGAGCACACGTTGTGGTCGGGACTTCCGGCCTGACCGAGAACGATTTCGCGAAGATCGAAACCGTGGCGCGCCGAGAGCAGCGAGGCGTTCTCGCCTGCGGCAACTTTGCCCTCACCGCCGTCCTGCTGCAGAAGTTCGCGGTCGCGGCCGCGAAGCTCATCCCGCAGTGGGAGATCATCGACTACGCCGCCGACAGCAAGACCGATGCGCCCAGCGGCACGGCCCGCGAACTCGCGACCCGCCTCGCCGAAGTGCGGCCACCCGAGCCAACCGTTCCGATCGATCAGACGATCGGGTCGCGTGAAGCGCGAGGCGTCACGCTGGCGGGATCACAGATTCACTCCGTTCGACTGCCGGGGCACGTCCTCAGCGCCGAGATCATCTTCGGAATGCCAGACCAAAAACTGAGCATCCGGCACGATGCTGGCAGCAGCGCTCGTCCCTATGTGGATGGTGCCCTCATGGCGATCCGCAAGGTTCCGACCCTGGTGGGCGTCCATCGCGGTCTGGATTCCGTCCTCGATTTTTGAACATGGAATCAGTTTACCGTTCGTTAGTTCGACGGAAGCTTGGGTGGTGCGAGGAGCTGGCGCACGGGAGCGTCCATCAGCGCGAGGATGTGCTGCTTCTTCGCGTTGAAGTCGAGCGCGCGGAAACGTGCGGATTTCTTCGACTCGACGCAGGCCGTTGAGCGTGTCGAGAAATCGGGTGTAGCTCGCTGCCAGCTCGGTCGTCTCAAGGTAACGTCCCCGCAGGTTGGCATCGCGAAAAGCGCCGGGATTTTGGGCCTCGAAAAGATGGAAGCGAAGCCACCGCCGATCGGTTCGGGAGACGCGCTGCGTCTTGCGGAAGAACGCGACGAAGAGGAGCAGAACGAGATAGGTATCGACCCGCGCCTGGAGTTCGAGATCGCGCGCGAAATCTTCCGAGGCGATCCGGCGCTCGCCTTCCTGGAACTGGATCGCGGCATGGAGCGCGTGATTGATTTCCTCCACGAACATGATGAGCGAACGAATGTTTCGATTCGTTAGGCCGGCGCGCGGATCGTGCTCTTCGAGTTGTTCGATGAGCCAGCGCGAATAATAAATCCCGACGTAGAGCTGATCGTTTGCCGTGCGCAGGAACGTGCGCGCCAGCTCGCTCAGTTCGACTGCGGTGGCACCGGCCAATTTGGAAAGGTGCCGGCAGCGCCGCTGATCGATCAGGCATTCCTCGAGATTGATTCCGACCTGCACATAGGTGCGCTCGAAGAGGCGCTGGATCTGGCTGAATAGGGTTTCGTTCAAAGCAAGAACCGAAGCGTGATGGTCGTCGTCGAGATTAAGCAGTTCATCCGAGAGCCGATTGAGCGCGAGTCGCACATCGTGAAAACGATCCGCCAGCTCTTCGAAAACATCATTTAGCTCACAGCGCCGTGCGGTCGAATGCGAAGCGACAAGTTGGAAATTGGTCCGCCCGATTTTTTCGTAGAACTCGAGGTCGGGCGCGCCGCGCCGGCTGCGATGCTGGGCGTTCTCATGAAAAATTCCGCTCACGAAAAGCGAGTAATTCCCGACGTGCGCCCGCAGAAGAAAACTCTGTTCGGCCGTGGCGCGGGTCAGAGCGATCAACATGTCGGAAAGATACTGGCGGCCGGAATCCTCCTCGGCGTGCGGCGGGCGAAGTCCATTGGTGCGCGAGAAAGTCTCGAGCAGCGAGCCGACATAATCCGAGAGTTTGCGGTCGGTGATGTCGGCCCGTTTTAGGACATGCCGGGCCAGGACGTAAAAGTAGAAGGACGACGAAATCGAGAGATGCCCGGCCTGGGACAGGATCGCCTCAACCAGGCGTGGATCGTCGAGAACGGCGTCGCGCGTCTCGACATCGCACAGGAGGTCGACCAGGGACACTTGGTCGTTAGGCGAACGGGCCAGCGTCCGCACGATGAATTGAAAATCCGCCGCCGTGAACCGCGTCCGACAATTCGCCTGGATCATCGGAGTCCTATCATAAGCATCAGCGATGCCGCATGACAAGAGAGAAGGGCGCAGCTTCGATGAAAACCACATGTTGTGCGAGGGAAAACGGGTCGAGGTGACGGTGAAGCCGAGGCAAGGAACAGCCAGCGCGAGCACCCCACTGAAAAGCGCCGCTTGGTCATCCCGCCTTGGGCTGCGAGATTTATTTGCCTTCGACGATCTGCTTGAGAGCGGCCAGCCCCTTCGGTTGCATCGGGCCCATGCCAGTTCCCGGCATGAACCACATTCCCTTCTCTTTGGCGTGACAATAGATAATTTGCACGCCGTCGTGCGTCATTGCGTGATGGAACGTGGCGGTGGCGTTCTCGCTTATGAAATCGAAGAATTTGTCCCGCCAGGGATCACCGACGAACGGAAAGAGCCGTTCGCCGAGTGTCTTCAGCTCCTCGACGCTGATGGTACGGATGGATGCCGCAATCGCTTTGCGCCGGGCTTCCGTGATTTCCTCCATGTGTATGGCTTCGAATGGCATGATGTTGGTTTTGGTTTGCTTGCTTCTCCTGATGGTCTTGTTAACTGAAATCAGTCTTGATCACTCAATCGCGAGGTCCGCGAGGTCCGGCGCGCTGCCGGGCAATGCCTTGATCTGTCGCGCGTAGAGTTCCATGCCGGGCACGGCGCTCAATCCGTGCGCGAAAATGCTCAGCAGCACGGTCATCATGACCGCCAGCTTGATCGTCGTCTCTCCGGGCTGATGCGTCCGCTCTTCCAAATAGACGAGGCCGAGGACGATCGAGGCCAGACCGCGGGGACCGAACCAGCCCATGAAGAGGATAGTCGCGCGGCTCAGGCCGGTGCCGACGAGGGCAAGCGCAACCGGCAGCATGCGGATGATCGTTAGGCTGAGAACGGCGTAAAGCGCGTGCGCCAGGATGAAATCCGGCCAGGCGCGCGCGACCAGGATGCCAAAGAGAAAGAAGACCGAGAGATTGAACAGTTGGCCCCATTCTTCGGCAAATTCGACGCTGTGTTTGCCGGCTCCCTTGAACCCGAACTGCACCGCCAGTCCGCAGATAAAGGCGGCAATGAACATGCTCGCGCCAATTGGCTCGCACACCACCATGCACAGGATCGGCAGAGCTACGACGCCGAGCTGCCGCCAGCCATGGGCCAGCCATTTCCGCTTGTCCGCCAAACCCAGCAGCCAGCCGCCGAGCAGCCCGATGCCCGCGCCGACGAGCGCCCCATACCCCAATTGCTCGATGATGAAGCGAGTCAGGCTCGAATGCCCGCCATGCGCCGCACCGCCCGCGAGCGCGATGAAGAAGAGGAGGAACGGAACCGACAGACCGTCATTGAGGCCGGCCTCCACGTTGAGCGCCTGGCGAATCTTCAGCGGCACGCGCGGACTGTTCACGATGATCTGGCCGAGCCCGGCATCGGTCGGCGCGAGAATGGCGGCCAGAATGCCCGCTTCCCAAATGGAAAGTTGGCGAAACACGACCAGCGCACCGAGCGCGCCCAGCACAATGGTCAAGAGCATACCCGTGCTCAAGAGACGGACCGGCAAGCTTCGAATGTTCCGCAGGAGGCGGAGGTCAACGCGGCTGGCGTCGCTGAAGAGCAGGAGCACGAGGCCAATCTCGGCAACGTGGAGGAGCACCGCGAGACTGCCTTGCCGCTCCCGCAGCTCCGGCAGGAACAGGAAAACCAGCAGGCCCGCGACGGTGAAAAGGATGGGCGCGGTCAGGATTGAGCGCTCGATTCGCCCGGAAACCAGGCTGTAGAAGAAGATGAGCGCGATGAAGACAACGATCAGGTTCATAAACTAAAACGCGCTCAGACAATCGACGCGGCGCTTGGATTCAGGCATCGCTGGCTCCCGTCTTTAATTCGTCGATCAGCATTGGTATCTCGCGAACCGGGACTGCGGTGATGTTCCTGTCCAAAGCGTAGCGCTCCGCTCCGGGGTAGATCACCCAGAGATGTTCCAGGCCGAGATCTTCCAGAGCCACCCGCATGGACTTCGTGGTGCCGGGGGCGTCGGCGTGCTTGAATTCGAAACCCTGCTTTCGGCCATTCAGCGTCACGTACAAATCAAGTTCCGCCCCGCCCTGGGTCGCCCAGAAATAGGCGTCGCGTGTGCGCAGTCCGCCCAAAATCTGGTCCAGCGCAAAACCTTCCCACGAAGCCCCCAGTTTTGGATGTCCCAGCAGGGCATCGCGATCTCGCAATCCAAAAAGGCTGTGGAGCAGGCCGGAGTCGCGCACGTAGATTTTCGGCGATTTCAGCTGGCGTTTCTTGATGTTTTCAAACCACGGCGGCAGCACGCGCACCATGTAGGCCCCCGAGAGGATGTCGAGATGCCGCCGCGCCGTCGGCTCGCTCGTGCCCAGGGCACGGGCGAACTCCGCCCCGTTCCAGACTTGCCCGTGGTAATGCGCGATCATCGTCCAAAAACGCCGGAGCGTCTCCGCGGGCACGTTGATGCCAAACTGCGGAATGTCGCGCTCCAGAAAAGTCCGCACAAATTCATCACGCCAAAGGAAGGAACCCGCTTCATCGGGAGCCAGAAAAGAGCGCGGAAATCCTCCGCGCTGCCAGAGGACGGGCCAGGCTTCCGGGCCAGTTTCCCTCAAGGTGAATCCTCCCATATCCACCGTCGCGGAGCGCCCGGCCAGCGACTCCGACACACCGCGGATCAACTCCGGCGAAGCACTGCCAGTGAGAATAAACCGCGCCGGGCTTCCGGGCCGGTCCAGCATGACACGCAAGGTTTCAAACAACCGGGGTTGCCGCTGGATTTCATCGATGATCACCAGGCCCCGCAGCGGTTCGAGCGTTTGCTCGGGTTCGGCCAGTTTCTGGCGGTCGGTGGCTTTTTCGAGATCGAAAAACGTGGAACCCTCTTCCTGCCCGGCAAGGAAACGGGCCAGAGTCGTTTTCCCACACTGGCGGGGACCGCAAAGGGTCACCGCGGGATGAACGCCAAACGCCGCTTCGATCGCGGCCAGAAGCTCGGTTCTTTTCAGCATCATATTGCCAAAGTTTCTTGCAAAACTAATGTTGGTTTTTGGATTTACAAGTATTTTTGGCGGATCGAAGCCGCTTGCGACTACCTGCTTCGTCCTGACATCCGTCATGTGTTCATGCAGGACGCTGACGCTCTGTTCACGGATGCGTGAACAGAGCGCTCAGCACGATGGTCAACCAGACTGGCGTCGATGAAGAGATCGGCGCAAATCACCGGGTTTTTGGCTCTCAACACCCAACTATTAACTATCAACGTCTCTCAGGCTGTGGCCAAGACCAGGCTATAGAAAAAAATGAGCGCGATAAAAACAACGATGAGGTTCATAATTCCGGAATCCCCAAAATATTTCTTGGAAAAAATAGTGACGGAACCGGCCAATCTCTGCTTCAATCACGGAATCGCAATCTAATGAGCGGGAGTCGATATACCGGCGGAGAAACATCCCACGTCAGCACCTACATCGCTGCTGTCATCGCGATCGTGTTCGTTGCCGGGATGTTTTACTCTTGTCATCTCTCACAGCAGGAGAAGGACGCGACCAGAGGTTTCGATCCGAACCGACCCATCCCGAGCGACACCGTCTTGCGAAGCCGATTGACCGCTGAGGAATATTCTGTCGTGCGGCAAAATGGCACCCAGATACCTTTCCAAAACGCGTTCTGGAACAACCAGCGCACCGGCATTTACGTTGACGTCATCGACGGGCGACCACTCTTTACCTCGCTCGACAAATACGACGACGGCCTTGGCATGCCCGCCTTTAGCAAACCGATCTCCTACGACCTTGTCGTCGAGAAAACCGATAACTCCGATGGGATGCAGCGGATCGAGGTGCGCGCGAAACGGAGCGACGCCAACCTGGGTCATCTTTTCGGCGACCCGAAGTCGCCCACCGGACGGAAGTACTCGATTAACTCGGCCGCTCTCCATTTCATTCCCATCGAACAAATGAAAGAGGCCGGTTACGAAGCGTATCTGCCGCTTTTGGAAAAAAAGTAGCGTCCGAAGCAGACCAGAAACGTGCGCACAAGGCAGCGCTGGGTATGTCCGTGTTTCTTTGACCGCGGATGACACCGATTACGCGGATGTGCCGGGGAGCGCGCTCAGTTCAAAAACTCATACCGACGGTAAAAACCCACGTCGGCTTACCCCG
Organism: uncultured Verrucomicrobiae bacterium; assembly: GCA_963738045.1. Classification (GTDB taxonomy): domain Bacteria; phylum Verrucomicrobiota; class Verrucomicrobiia; order Chthoniobacterales; family UBA10450; genus Palsa-1392. Next base: position 492,081 of record CAVTUX010000001.1, read on the forward strand.
GCTCAGAATGAATGCGTCGGTCGTGAAATCGATTTTCTTATAGGTGAAGCCGGCGAGAAATCCGCGCTGGATCTCAACGTCGCTCTGGAAGACCCGCGTTCGCTCGGCCACCAAGCCCACTCGAAACCAGTCCACGGGCGACACGCTCAGCTCGGACCAGCTGTAGAAGAAGTTTTCAGCCGAATCGCCCGCGTCGAACACCCATTCGCCTTCTGTGTAAAACTCAAACTTCCGATAGGTAAGCGAAACCTCATAGCCGGGCGCGATGCCAGTCGTATTGCCAAAGACGCCGCCCAGCATCGGCGTGGCTTCCAGCACGAGCTTTTGACCAACGCTAAAATTGTAGCCGATCCACACAGATCCCGTTTCGAGGTTCTCGTAGTTGTAGCGAGCTTCGAGATGAAGCCAGTCGCGATCCGCTCTGAAGGTAGGTTGTTCGTATTCCCGTTCGTCAGGCACGACATAGGTGGAAGCAGAAGCGGAGAAGGACCAGGCGTTCTCATCCATTTCGTTCTTGACCTCGGGCGCAGTGTTCGTCGCCACTCCGGCCAGCACGTAATCGTCTACAAAGACAGCCATCGCGATCAAGGCCATTGCACGGATCGCTTTCATCCTCCCAGGGCGATGGTCATGCCGACAAGAATCGACCCGAGAACAACCATGGAAATTCCCACCAGCCACGGCCTGCGCCCGGTGATCCGTCCGAAAGCGTAACCCGTCAGGAACAACATCACGATGGCGACGACGTTGGAAACGCGCAGAGCCGGCCCGGCGTTGCGCATGAAGATGAACGGAATCACGACCGGGAACGTGGACAGGAACACGAGGAGAAAAACGCCGACAGCGCCCAGCCAATCGTCTCTGCCCAAGCGGGCGTGCTCGGGCGGCTCGGGCAGTTGCTTTAGGCGTTCGTGCATCGCCGCGAGTTCCGCCGGTTGGAGAACGGAAGCGACCACCGAAGGCAAGGCGCCCGCGATCAAGCGCTGCGCTTCCTTTGCATCGATGGCCTTGCGCACGGCGCGAAAAGTGAGCAATCCTCGCCCCTTCTCCGCGAGACATCCCATCAGATAAAGCACGCCGTCAATAATTCCCCAGGCCAGGTTGCAGCCCAGCGCGCCAATAAGCATGGTGCGAACGTTATCGCGACCGGCTTCCGCCACACTCAGCGAGCCGGTAAAAGTGAGGACCATGATCAGGCCGAAGAGGACTTCGGAAACCCGCTCGATCGGTTCCAGCACACGCTTCGTAGATCTTTCGGATGGATGTTCGAGCATCGGCGTTGGCAGCATGAGGTTCCTACTTGGTTCTCATTTCAAGAGCGTGCGTGAGCAGTCTGCTGACCACAGCGAAAAAGAGCCCGGTCGAAAGCCCGCACATGAGAATGCCCGTCAAAGCCTCGACCGGAGCAAACAACCGCCATGGATCGGACAACAAAACATCGCCATAGCCAACGGTGGTGTAGGTGACCCCGGAAAAGTAGAAAGCCGAGTGCACATCGGGCAGGCATTCTTCCCAAGCGTAGAACAGCGCCCAGATCGTAATCTCGATCACATGAATGAAGATCAGTGCCCAGGCCACGCGAATGAGCAGCCAGCTCACGGGCCAAAAGCACGTCGGCGGATGGACGCGCTTTCTAAGCAGGTCATTGAGCAGCGCCGTGAGACCGACCGCATGCACGAACACGGTGGCGGCCACCAGAAAACAAGCCATGAGAATCTTTAAAAGCATGGCTTCAGGTATCGATCGGCTTTTGAAACGCCTCCACCGCGTCGGCCACGGTGGTGAAACGGTTGGCCGGTCTCATTTCATTCAACTCCGGGTAGCTAAAGGTTAAACCGCTGCCGGTACTGCTTCACGACATCTTCCAAATGGTCGTAGAAGGCATCCTCGCCAAACAGTTCCCGGCCATTGTAGCGCGACCCGGCCGAGACGTCCTCCATTTCCTCCGCAACGACTACCCGTATGCCTTTCTCCTTCAATCTCTCGTAAACCGACCGGATGGTCTCGGCCGCGGAGTAATCAATATTGTCCACCGCGGACGCATCGAGGCAGAGCCAGCGCAGGGGAGGCTCCGCGGTCTCCGCGAGAAACAAGACCTCATCCGAGAATTGCTGGCAATTCGCGTAATACAAGCTGTGGGTAAATCGGTAGATGATCAGGCCGGGTGCGGCCTGCGCGGCCGTGGCGACTGGCTTCGGCAGTCGGCTGCCCGATTCGCCAGGCACGAGCACTGCATTCTTCGGTCGATACCCGTGACGGGTGTGATCGACGAGCGACAACGCGATGGCAAGCAGGATCCCCTGTTCGACGCCAACGACCACGACTGTCAGCACGGTGACCAGCGCCACCCAGAATTCCGATCGCCGTTGCTCGAAGATCCTCCGCATCCCGGCGAGGTCAATCAGGCCGATTCCGATGAGAAACACGATGGCCGACAAGGCCGCTTCCGGCATGAAGGCCAGTGGACCGGTCAGGAAGAGCAGGATCAACAACACGATCGCCGCCATGACCAAGAGCGACAGTTGGCTGCGGCCGCCGGCGCTGTCCACGATTTGCGTCTTCGTTGGGCTGCCGTTGACGACGAAGGTGCCGGAGAGGCCGGCGCCGATATTGGCCAGCGCTAGGCCGACCAGGTCGGTGTTCTCGCTAATACGCTCGTCGTAGCGCGTGGCAAAGGCACGGGAGGTCGCCGCGCTCTGAGCCAGGATGACCACGAACATCGCAAAGGCCGTCGGGATCAAGGTCGTAAAGACTTGCCAGTTCCAGTCCACCTTGGGCAGACCAAGGTATGGCAAACCACTCGGAACGGCTCCGACCAGATGCACCAGCTTGTCGAAGCCGAACGCCCAACTTGCGACCAGTGCGCCGATCGCCGCAATCAGAGCGCCCGGAATTTTCTTCGAAATCTTCTCGAGGCCGACGATGACCACCAAGACGCTGAGGGCGATCGTGAGCTCGTGGCGGTTGAACTGTCCGAGTTGCTGAATGTCGTTCCACAACTTTTCCAGCGCGCCGTGGCCGCCACCCTTCAGGCCCAGCATTCCGGAGATCTGCCCCAGCGCGACCTGAATACCGACTCCGGTGAGGAATCCGATCAACACGGTGCGCGAGAGGAAGTCGGACAGGAATCCCAGGCGCATGACGCGAGCCAGAATCAGGAAAACCGCGGCCATCAACGCGAGCACGCCGGCCAGTGCCAGGTATTGCTCCGAGCCGATCGCTGCAATCCCCACGAGCCCGGCGGCGAGGATGGCCGCCGTCGCCGAATCGGCGCCCACCACCAAATGCCGTGAGGACCCGAACAGAGCGAACAGCGCCGTTGGGATGAGCATGGTGTAGAGACCGGTGATGACCGGCGTGCCGGCGATCTTGGTGTAGCCCTCACTTCGGGTACGGCGATGGCGGCCAGCGTGATACCGGCGAGGATTTCGGCTGGGATCCGGGCGGCCGTGATCGGCAGGACCCCTTGCAGGAAGGGGAAGCGGACGGGCGCGGTATGATCCTGGGCTGACTTCATAGTTTGTCCTTCTTTGGGTTAATTGGTTTGTTCATTCCATGATGACCTTCACCTGCCCAGAAAGCACCGCCTGCTTGAAGATTGCGTGGTCGTATTCGCTTTGATCGGCCCAGGCTCTGGCGAACGCACCGATGGCAGTGTCGAAGGCATCGGTCCCGCGGAGGTATCCGCTGATCTGTGCCGACAGGCCGGCTTTAGCAAAGCGGCAATGCTCTGCATGCCAGTGTCCGGCCCGCGCCTTGAGGACGCGCTCCCACCATCGCGCTAACCGGTGTGACCGGTTGATCGTGATACGCGGGACGCTTTACGGAAACGGTGGTACGTCGCACGCAGCTGGCGAGGACTAACGCAGCGCACCCAAGGAGCGGGATGTGGTCGCACCGTTTAGCGTGGCTCATGATTCCAGTGGCTGGTTTTGAAATGCCTCCACCGCGTCAGCCACGGTGGTGAACCGGTTGACCCCGCCCAAATGTTCGTCCACGCCTTCCGCACGCAGCCGGTCGCGCACAGACGAGCGCGCCTCGACTACCTGCAGACGCACGCCTCCCGCTTTGAGTTCGTCGGCTAGTTCCTCAAGCATGTGCGCGCTGTGCATGTCCACGTAGGATGCGGCGGAGAGGTCGAGGACGACGAGCTGCGGCGGCGTCTCGGTGCGCACCCGCTCCGCGATCGTGTCGCGCACGTGGTCCATGTTGAAATAGAGAAGGCTCGCCTCCGGACGGAAGATCAGCACCCCGGGAAGCAATTCGTTATCCGGATGCCGCTCGCGATCGGAAAAACGTCGCGCGCCGGGGATGCGTCCGAGCAGGGCGACGTGCGGCCGGGACGCGCGCCGGATGAGAAGCACGAGCGAGATGACCGCGCCGATCATGACGCCGCGCAGCAAGCCCGAACTGAGCACACCGACCAACGCGGCCACGGCCACGATGTACTCGGTGAGGTTGGTGTGTCGGAGATGCCGGAGCGTGGAAATCTTGAACAACCCCGTCACGGCCACCAACACGACTGCCGCCAGAACCGGTTGGGGCAATGCGGCCAGCAGGTGCGAGAAATAAAGCACCACGACCAGAATAATCCCCGCTGCGAAAGCGCCGGAGAGCGGTGTGCGCGCGCCTCCGCCTTCGTTGACGAGCGACTGCGACATGCCACCGCTGACCGGGAAAGCGCGGCCCAATCCGGCGGCGAGATTGGAAGCGGCGAGCGCGAGAAATTCCTGGTTCGCATCCAGCCGCCCGCCATGTTTGGCCGTGAACATGCGACCGATTGCCGCTGTCTCCACCGCAGCGAGCATGAAACAGGCAAGTGCCAGCGGCAGCAACTCGTTCAAGTCCGCCCAGTGAATTGCGGGAAGGCCGAGCGCCGGCAGTCCTTGCGGCACCGTGCCCAACAGCTTCACCCCGCGCGCGTCGAGGCCGAGCCAGCCCGAAGCGAGAATGCCGCCGATCACGACGAACAACGCAACCGGTTTGTTCTTGAGAAAAATCTTCCCGAGCACGAGCACCGCCAGCGCGACCCCTCCAACCGTCAGCGAGGTGGGATTGGTATCGCCAAGGTGCTTGAGGAAGTTGCCGCTGTTCTCCCAGAAATTGCCGTGGGCGCCATGGATGCCGAACAACTTGGGCAACTGCGTGCTGGCGAGGAACAGGGCAACGCCACACTTGAAACCGACCATCACGCTTTCGGAGATGAAATTGACGATCGAGCCAGCCTTGGCCAGCCAGGCAACAAATGCGATCAGCGCGACGAGCAAGGCCGTGCCCGCCGCCAGCGCGCTAAACCGGCTGGTGTCGCCGCCGGCAATTCCGCCTAACGACGCCCCGACGAGCAATGAAATGGCGGAGGTAACCGTGATGGCTGTGTGCCGCGAACTGCAGAAAAGCCAGAAGACGAGTCCGCCAAACAAACACGCGTAGAGTCCCGCCTCTGGCGGCAGATTAGCCAGCGTGGCGTCGCCTAACCCGGCGGGCAGGAGATATGCCGCCAGCGTGATGCCGGCGACAATGTCGCCGCGCAACCATGCCTTGTTGTAGTCGCGCAACCAGCCGAGAGCAGGCAGCCATCGGGATGTGTTCGGCGACCTGGTCGCAGGATTGCTCACCTCAGTATTTCTGCGGAACGAACTTCCGGCCCTTCAACGGGGCTTCATCGTCGTAGGCGCCCTTCATCGAGCGCTTCGGCAGCTCGACCTTCTCGCGCAGAACTTTCTTGTAGGGAATGAGGCTCAGGATGTGCGAGAGGCAGTTGAGTCGGGCGCGCTTCTTGTCGTCCGAGCGCAGGATATACCACGGTGCGCGCTTGGTGTCGGTCGCCTTCAGCATCAGATCCCGGGCGCGAGAATAGTCATACCACTTGCTGCGCGAAGGAAGGTCCATCGGGCTGAGTTTCCACTGGCGTAGCGGATCTTCGATCCGCGCCTCGAATCGGCGCTTCTGTTCTTTGTCGCTCACCTCGAGCCAGATCTTGATGAGTTGAATGCCAGCGTCCACGACGAATTCTTCGACGATCGGACAGAGCTCAAGAAAGCGCGCGTGCTGTTCCTTCGTGCAAAAGCCCATCACGTATTCGACGCCGGCGCGGTTGTACCAACTGCGGTCGAAAATCACAATCTCACCCGCCGCCGGAAAATGCGCCATGTAACGTTGGATGTACATTTGCGATTTCTCGCGATCGGACGGCGCAGGCAGCGCCACGACTCGAAAGACCCGCGGACTCACTCTCTCCGTCAGGGCCCGGATGGTGCCGCCCTTGCCCGCGGCGTCGCGGCCCTCGAAGACGATGATGACGCGATACCCTTTCGCCTTGACCCAGTCTTGAAGCTCGCACAGGCGGGCCTGGAGCTTGCGCAGTTCCTTGTCGTAGGCCTTAGCTTTCATTTTTTCAGGACCGTTTGGTTTTGATTTCTTACTCATAGGTTTGTGGTCGGGATCTGCGCGCCAAGGCCGTTAGCGATGGCGTTCCTTGTATTGCTGCGCCCAGGCGCGCGCGGCTTCGAGCGGATTGCTGTTTGCCTGTCGTGCGATCCATGCCTCGAGTCCGGCCTTGTCGATCGGCAAATCGAGAACCTGAGGCGGTCCGGTCAGCCTGCCGAACGTGGTCATGACTTGAGCCATGGTTGGAAAAACAATCTCATCCATTACCTCCGGCTTTCCCTGGCACACGTAAACGTTGAAATCGACCCAGCGCCCATCCGGACGGAGCACGAACATGTGGGACCGCGGCGACTCCGCGCGCGGCGCGATGCCGGTCTGCGTGACCAGGTAAGGTCCGCGCTCGCCGCCGGAGCCAAGATTCATGACCCGCGCATCCCGGTAGTCATTGGTGATGGTCTTCAGCATTTGATCAAATTCCTTCCCGGTTTTTGCTCAGCCACATCGAAACGCGGTTCGGCGCTTCTGTCTGGCCGGATCTTGCCTTTTGTTCCTCTTTTGTTGTCCCGGCGCGCGCAGGCAAGTCAGGCCGGCCTCATCGCTTTGCCATCACGCTGCCTTGCTGGAAGTCTTCGCCGGTGGCACGGAGCAGATCGGCGCGGGCGACGGAGTAGTTGCGCAGGCCATCAACATACAATCCGCGCGCGTCAGTCAGCGCGGTCTGCGCGTTCAGCACGTCGATCTGAGTGCCGGCGCCTTCCTTGTAGCGGATATCAGCGAGTTCGAGGGCGCGCACGGCTTTGTCGACGTTCTTCGCTTCCGCATCGAGCACGGCGCGGGCGGTGCGCAGGTCGGACCAGGCGGTGCGCACCTGCCGCTCGACGATACGTGTCGTCTCGGCCTTCGCTTCGCTCGCCTTGCCCCGCAGAGCGACGGCCTCTTTCACGCGGCCCTGGGTAAGGAAGCCGTCGAAGATCGGCCACGAGAGTTGCGCGCCAACGAGGGCACCGTGGAGTTGTTCGTCGGCGGTGCGCGTCTCCACGCGGCTCGTCAGGTCGTAGCCGGCGAAGGCTTGCACGCTTGGCTTGAGACCGGATTTGGCGACGACGATGGCTTCGTTGCGCAGGAGTTCTTCCTTTTCGAGCGCGGCGATCTCGGTGCGGTTGACCAGCGCCGCGGAGAGCGCGCTGGCAAGGCTGTTGCCATACGGACGGGCTTCGAGCGGTGTAATGAGGTTGAGGGCGAGATCGTCGGAGACCGTGGTCGGCAGGTTGTAGCCGAGCAGTTCGACGAGGTTCTGTTTCGCCACCCGATGATCGCCGACGGCCTGGACCTCTTGCGCGACGCCGTTGGCGACCTCGACTTCCTGCCGCAGCACGTCGAATTCGGGCAGGCTGCCGGCCGCGAATTTGGTTTTCGTGTCTTCGAGATAGGCGGTGAGAAAGGTCACCGCCGCGGCGCGCACTTCGATCTGTTTCGCCGTGCTCAACACGACGTCGTAGGCGTTGCTCACGCTGAGAAGCGTGTCAGCGACGGTACTTTGAAACGTGAGCAGCGCCTGTTCGCGGATGAGCTTGGAACTGCGGACGGCGGAGCGCATCCGGCCGCCTTCGTAGAGGGATTGGACGATCCGGATGTCCGTGAACCAATCCTGGTTGTTCACCTTCGGTTCGCCGGGATTCAAGTCCTGGTTCAATTCGATGAGCGAATCCTGCCGAACGGCATAGCCGGCGTTATTACTGACCTGTGGAAAAAGAATCGCCCGGATCTGGATGGAGACGCCAGTGGCGGCCTCAACATCCTTTTGCGCCTGCAGGATCGTGCCGTTGTGCGCGATGGCAAGGTTGAGCGCCTCGACTTTCGAGAGCGGGCGGCGCAGCACATTGAAGCCGGAGTTCCCATCGTCGCCGGCGCGAAGCGGAAGGAGCGCGGCGAGGACAAAGATAACGACGAGACAAACGGAGCGATTCATAAACAATTGGAGTTAGTGCGCCGCGGGCGCGGCCGGCGTTCCGGGCACCGTAGCGTGCGGCTTCCCACCCCCGAGTTTTTCGATCAGGTAGAAAAGGACCGGGATAAGGAAAATGGCGATGAAGCTGGCGGCGAGCATGCCGCCGATGACGGTGAAGCCCATGACCTGACGGGAGAGCGCGCCGGCGCCGCTCGCCTTTGCCAGAGGAACGCAGCCGAGGATGAAGGCAAAGCTGGTCATGAGAATCGGGCGCAGACGCAGCTTCGCGCCTTCGAGCGAAGCATCGATGAGCGAAAGGCCTTGCTCGTATTTCATCTTGGCAAACTCGACGATGAGGATTGCGTTTTTCGCGGCGAGACCGATCAGCATGACGAGACCGATCTGCGCATAGATGTTGTTTTCGTAACGGCCAACCATGAGCGCGGAAAAGGCGCCGAAGACGGCGATCGGCGTGCCGAGGAGCACGCTGAAAGGCAGGCTCCAGCTTTCGTATTGCGCGGCGAAAATGAGGAAAACGAAGAGCAGCGAGATGCCGAAAATGACCATCGGCGAAATGCCTTCACTGGCCTGTTTTTCCTGGAAGCTCATGCCGGAATAGGCGAAACCCATTTCGTTAGGCATGGTCGCCTGGAAAACTTCCTCCATCGCCTTCATCGCCTGCCCGGACGAGTAGCCGGGCGCGGGCGCGGCGTTGATTTGGGCCGAGCGATAGAGGTTGTAGCGCATCGTGAACTCGGGGCCGCTGATCGATTCCGAGTGGGTGATGGCGCTGAGTGGGACCATCTCGCCGTCCTTATTTTTCACAAAGAACTGTCCGACCTGGTCGATGTTCGTGCGGTAGCTGCCCTCGGCCTGGACGAAGACCTGCCACTGGCGGCCGAAGCGGTTGAAGTAGTTCACGAAGTAACTCCCCATGAAGGTTTGGAGCGTCTGGTAAACCGCGCTCAGGTCGATGCCCTGCTTGAGCACCTTGTCGCGGTCCACATTTAGGAAAATCTGTGGCACCTGGGGCGAAAACATCGGCGTCACTGCTGCGAGTTCCTTTCGTTCGCGCGCGGCGGCAACGAACTTCGCCAGGTTTTCGGCCAGGAAAGCGACATCCTTGCCGGAACGATCCTGGAGCAGGAACGTAACGCCGCCACTCGCGCCGATGCCCGGAATGGCCGGTGGCGAGAAGGCGAAGGCGGCCGCGCCGGGCACTTTCCTGAGAGCGCCATTCACGTGCTTGAGGATGGCGTCGTATTGCTCGTCCGGTGCTTTGCGCTCGGCCCATTCCTTGAGGGAGATGAAGAACATGCCGCTGTAGCTCGTGTTCACCCCGGTAAGAATGTTGTAGCCGGTGACGGTGCTGACGTACTCAACCCCCGGCGTGGACTGCAAAATCTTCTCACACTGTTTCATCACCTCGTCCGTGCGCTGGAAGGAGGCGGCATCAGGAAGAATGACCTGGGCGAAGAAGTAACCCTGATCTTCCTCCGGGAGGAAGCTGCCGGGGATGCGCTTGCCGAGCATTCCGGTAAGGACGATGAAGCCGACGAGCAGGATGATCGCGACGAGCGATTTGTGGATGAGGAAACGGCAGACGCCCACGTAGCGATTGGTCGCCGCGCCGAAGACCTTGTTGAACCAATCGAAGAATCTCTGCAGCAGGCCAGTGCTCTTTTTCTTTGGCCTGAGGAGGAGCGCGGAGAGCGCGGGCGAGAGGGTGAGTGCGTTGAAGGCGGAGATGATGACCGAGACGGCGATCGTGACGGCGAATTGCTGATACAATCGCCCGGTGATGCCGGGGATGAAGGCCGTCGGCACGAAGACCGCGGCGAGGATGAGCGCGATGGCGATGACCGGCCCGCTCACTTCCTCCATCGCCTTGAAGGTCGCATCCTTCGGCGACAATCCGTGCTCGATGTGGTGCTCGACCGCTTCGACGACAACGATGGCGTCATCGACGACGAGACCGATGGCGAGCACGAGGCCGAAAAGCGAGAGCGTGTTGATGGTGAACCCGAAGAGTGGGAAGAGCGCGAACGTGCCGATGAGCGACACGGGCACGGCAAGCAACGGGATGAGCGTGGCACGCCAGCCCTGGAGAAAGATGAAGACGACGAGGATGACCAGAATCAGCGCCTCAACCAGCGTGTGCTGAATCTCCACCATGCCTTCCGTGACGGCGAGCGTGGTGTCGAGGCAGACGACATAGGCGAGGTCCGCCGGGAATTTCTCCGACAGTTTCTCCATCGTCTTTTTCGCTCCCTCGGCGGCGGCGATGGCGTTCGAGCCGGGGAGCTGGTAAAGCGCGACCAGCGCAGCGGGCTTGCCATTGAGCCGGCCGCCGATCGCATAGTTCTGCGCGCCGAGTTCGATGCGTCCCACGTCCTTCACCCGCAGCATGGAGCCGTCGGGATTCGCGCGGACGACGATCTCGCCAAACTCCTCGGCGGATTTCAGACGGCCCTGCGCGCGCACGGCATAGGTAAATTCCTGCCCCTTCGGCACCGGCTCACCACCGATCGTGCCCGCGGGGTTCACGGTGTTCTGCGTCTGGACCGCCTGGATGATTTCCGGGATCGTCACACCGAGCTTTGCTAGCTGGTCGGGCTTCACCCAGATGCGCATGGCGTATTGTCCCGCGCCGAAAACCGTCACGCTGGCGATGCCTTTCACGCGCGTGAACTCGTCGTTCAAATTGATGTTCGCGTAATTCGCGAGGAAGACGTTGTCGTAGGTCCCTTTCGGCGAATAGAGCGCGAACATGATGAGCGGCGACGAGGTGGATTTCTGCACCGTCACGCCGAATTTGTTCACGTCCTGAGGGAGCTGCGACGACGCCTGGTTGCTACGCATCTGCGAGAGGATCTGGTCGGTGTTCACGTCGGTCCCGACCTCGAAGTTGACCGTGAGCTTCATCGTGCCGTCGTTGCCGTTGACGGACTGCATGTAGTTCATGTTGTCCACGCCGCTCATCTGCTGCTCGAGGGGCGTGGCGACGGACTCTTCGACGGTCAACGCGTCCGCGCCGGTGTAGGTCGTCTTCACCTGGATTTCGGGCGGCACAATGTCCGGGAACTGCGCCACCGGCAGGCTCAGGTAGGCCGCGATTCCCACCATCGTGAGGAGGATCGAAATGACCATCGCCACGATGGGGCGATTGATGAAAAATTTGGCCATGATCGCGCGAAGTACGATTGGCTTCGGGTTGCGCGTCGGTATTATTTGTCTTCGGCGGTTCGGGCGTTTGGCTTCGCATTCGTCCATGGCTTGGCCGCGACCGGCATGCCGGCCTTCACTTTCTGGATGCCCTCGAAGATGACCTTCTCGCCCGGCTTGAGTCCCGACGTGATCACCCAATCGGTGCCAGTGCGCGGTCCGACCTTTACCGGACGAATCTCCGCCTTTCCATCCGGGCCGACGATGGCGAGCTGGTAACTGCCCTGCACTTCAGACACCGCCCGCTGCGGCACGACGACCGCATCCTTCAACACCTTCGCCACGACGCGCGCCCGCGCAAAGAAGCCCGGCCGCAACAAGCTGCCCGGGTTCGGCAGCAGCGCGGTGACGAGGATCGTGCCGGTCGACGCCTTGACCTGCCGATCGACCGAAAACAACCGCGCCTTGTGCGGAAAGGTGGAGCCGTCGGCCAGGATGAGTTCGATGGTTTCGGGCCGCTGATCGAACGGCTTGCTCATCACTTCCTGCACCCGTTGGCTGGCGGCGAGGTAATCCGCCTCACTCACCGGAAAGATGATCTTCATGGGATCGAGCGTGGAGACCGAGGTAAGCACGGTGTTGCTTCCTGTGCCCACCAGGTCGCCGACCTGCGCTTGCGCGATGCCTGCAATCCCTTCGACGGGCGAGGTGACCTTGCAAAAGTCCAGGTTTAACTGTGCCTGCTGCACGTTCGCTTCCAGTGCCGCGATTTTCGCGAGGTTCGATTCGTTGAGCTGCGTTTTATTGATGTACTCCTTCTCAGAAATGGCCCTTTTCTCAAAGAGCCCCTTGCTCCGTTCCGCCTCCGCCTGCGACGCGAGCTGCGTCGCCTTGGCCTGTTCGAGTTGGCTCTTCGCTTCGGCCAGCGCGGCCTCGAACGGCCGCGGATCGATCTCAAAAAGCAGAGCTCCCTTTTTCACGAGCGAACCTTCCTGATAATCGCGCTTCAGCAGGTAACCCGTGACGCGGGCGCGGATCTCGGCATTCTCAGAACCATCCAGCGTGCCGATCCACTCGCGGTAAACGGGCACGTCACGGGTCGCCGCGTCGGTCACGAGTACGTCGGGTGGGGTCGGTGTCTTGGATGCCTCCTCGCGTTGGCAGGCGGGGAGCGCAATGAGCGCGACCGCAGTGACGATCAGCGCACGGATGGAGTGGTGATTCATGAGCATGAGAGATGAGGATGCGAAGGATCAGTCTTCAAAAACCGGTTGGCAGGACAAGGACAATCACCGCTTGGACGAGAATTTGGTGGCGGACACATGAATCATTCGGCCTTGCCAGTCAAAGATAATCGCCAAGAGATGAACCCGAGAGCTGGGTGCCGCGACACATTTCATTGGTTGAGCCTAGTTGCGGTGCGTGTGAGCTCTGGGCGTTATTTGCTTTTGTTTACGCGCTAATTGCGAGATCCTCGCAGCTTCGGTCGCCTGACATCTATTCGTTAGGGCAGTGCGGCTCTTCGGTGGCAGGTTGCGATCTACTTCTGAACCCGTCAGTCCGTGCTCAGCGAGATTGAATGCGGCAGAAGTTCACTTTGTTCATGGTTCGTAGAGTCTCGTCAGAGTGGGGCGGGGTGGGATGGCGTTACGTACCGGACCAATGCTCCACGTTTCGCCGAGCGTCGATAGGCGGCGCTTGCCCTTTGCCTAACGAGAAGGTTCTGATTCCAGGAACGCGTAGCCTAACTATCCTTGGTGATCTTGAGCGGTGGCGGAACTTTCGAGGCGTGGGGAAGTTTCTGCGGCTGGCCGGCCGCCGCGGGCTGGGGCATTCGCACCAGCAACCAGGTCTGGGTTTGGTTGTTGTCGAAATGAATTACGATCGGTGAGACATCCAGGGTGAGATTTGCCATGCTTGTCTCATACAGCGTCTTTTTGTTGTCGCCGACGCGCCAGGCCGCGCGCTGGCTCGCTTTGTCCATCTTGCCGGCCACCTGGCGGCTGTCGTTCGTGAGCGTGCTTTGGAAAGCGCCGCTGATTACGCCTTCGCGGTTCATCGATAGCTGGAAGAACATGACCGGATCGCCGCGTTCCTCCTGCACGAGAGCGAAAACGCCGAGCGGCATCCATTCGCCGGATTGCTTGGGATCGGGCGGCGGCAGCGGCGGCGGCGGCTGTTCAACGCTGGCGGCGGCTTGCAAGAGCTGACCGTCGTACTTCTTGGCCGGGATCGGCTGATTGTCGACGTAAACGGTGTCTCCTTCGTAGACGACATTCATCCCATAGTCGATGTATTCCGGTTCCGGAGGCATGGAGGCGTAAGCCGCGACCGAACTCCAGGTAGCAGTTCCCCACCACCACCACGGGTCGAGCGGATAATAGCCGGGCCAGTATCCGGCCCATCCCAAATGCCCCCACCAGGCATCGTCGAAAACATTATCGTAAAAATCCTGCGCGTTGTCCCAGATCTCTTCCGCGCGATCGGCGCGGTAATCCCAGAGATCTTCCCGATGTTGCTTCCAATCCTCGCGTCGTTGGTCGCGCCATTCCTGGCGATCATCGCGCCGACTTTGCAGATTATCCCAACGCTGGTCACGATTGTTCTGGAATTGGTCGCGCCGTTCCTCGCGTTGTTCGCCCCGTTTGGTCCAGGCTTCGCTGCGGTTATCCACCCGCTGGTGCCATTGGTCATCGCGATTTTGCGAACGATCGCTCCAATTCGGCCGCTCTTCAGGGCGAGCGCGCCTTTGACCAGAACCGCGCCGATCTGCCGGGAGCTGACTCGGACGGTTCCCAGCAGCAACGGCGCCAAGAGCGGCACCACCACCGGCTCCAGTCGCCGCACCGAGAAAATTGCCCGAGCCTTTCGAAGGAAGTTGTGACGCCTTGCCGGTTGGTCGGGTTCCCTTACTTCCATCTGACGGTTTGGTTCCGACTGACGGTTTGGTGCCAGCGGAAGGTTTTTGCGAGGGGAGGGTTCCCGTGCCGCGACTTGGTGGATTCCCAGAGGGCAACTGCGTGGCTCCGCTGCCAGTCGACGGACGCTGCGAGTCGCTCGATGGGACACGCCCGCCGCTGGGTCGCGATGCGCCCGCGGAGCTTGAGAGGTCGCCTCCTGAAAAGTAGGACGAGGAAAAACTGCCTCCGCCGGAGGAGCTGGAAAAGGCACTCCCGCCCTCGCCAAGATTGCTCCCAACTCGGTTTGCTGAACTCCCACCAGCGCGTGCGTAACTACTCCCGCCGCTTCCTCTGGTAAAGCTCTCACCGCCTCCATTCCTGCCTCGGGAATAGTTCCCGCCGCCGCCGCGGGAAAAGCTTCCGCCGCCACGGCTACCGCCACCCCCACCACCACGCCCGCCGCCGCCGCGTCCCCCGCCGCCGCGAGCCAGCGCGGTCGTGTCAGCAAGAACGATAGCTACACCGGTTAACACCCCCAAAAACAAGCCAAGTCGCGGGCGCGTCATGCTAATTCCCTTTCACGCGGTTGATTTCGATGCGCGGGATGCCCGGTTGTGGATTTCCATCGAGAGTGCGGTTGTTCGATTCCCAAGTGAATCGATCGTCCGAGATCTTGGTGAAAGTGCTGTCGGCCGCGGTCCGACTTCCATCGGGTGCTATGCCTTTTTCACGCAGCAACCAGCGCTTTCCTTCCCGGGTCCAGCGTCCCTCCGCGAAACCGCCTTCGTCGTCGAACGTCCATGACCGGATACAGTTGTCGATGGGATCCCAGCCAATGATTTGCCAGCCTTCCAGCGTCGTTTCGGCGCCGCGTTTCACCGTCACGTTGCGGGTGATGAAATTGCCACCCCGCGCCCAGACATACTGACTATGCACGGCCAGATCGTCGCTCTTGTCTGCCTCCTTCCACTCGCCCACCAGCCACGCGAGCTGCGAGAGCTGATCGTGTGGGGAGACGTTCGGCGAGCGGACTTTCAATTAGCTGGCTAATCTTCCATTCACCATCTTTCTTGACGTAGATTGCGGCATACTGCGCGCCGCTCGTTTCGCCATTCTTCGCTGTCACCGTAGTGGAGCCTTTTTCGATCACGACTTCAGGCGCGAGCACACGAACCGAATCGAGATGGATCGCGAGCTTCGATTCTTTCCCGGCTTGGAACGCGGCCCGAATACTGCCTTCGATCGCGGCGCGTCCATTAAAGGTCTGGCCATCCTCCGAAGTGTATTGAGCGTCGGCGGTGAAAAAGTCAGCCAGAGCCTTGACATCCGCCTTGGCATAGGCGGCTTCATACGCCCGGTCTTTGGCCATCACGGCGGCCCATTCAGGAGAATTGCTGGCGGAATTTTGTGCGGGAGACCTACCCGCGAGTGCGATCGAGACGGAAAGAAGGAGCGCGATTGATTTCATGGCGTGCGAAACTTCCAGACAATAAGCAAATTACCAGACAAACTTGCCCTTAGGGTTGGAGATCGTTTTCGGAACCATCCAGCATGCCGATCCACTCGTGATAGACGGGCACGTCACGCGTCGCCGCGTCGGTCACGCGTTATTTGCTTTTGTCTACGCGCTAGTTGCGACTTCGCCGCACCTTCGGTCACTTCCCATCAAAGGTTGCTCGTCGATCGTCGGCAAAAGCGACCCAGACCACGAATACTACGCCTACGCGGCAACGCCCGCAGGCCTGGTGTTTTGCGCATGTTGGCGCAGGCACGGCTTAGTTTCGTTAGTTGGATTCCAGAAGGATGCGGCGCACTTCGGCGATCGCTTGCGGATTCTGGTGCGCGCCATGATGGGAAGGCACGACCAGTTCCGAGCGGGCGCCAGCGAGGTGACTGCTCCAGTAGGGCACGACCCCGTCGCCCATCACCGGCGATGTCTTGTCCTTGTTCCCACCTTTGCCGCGATCGCCCGAGATGGTGTAATACGGGATGCCCGGGGTGATCGGGATCTTGTCCAACGCCAGCACGAATCGGTTGTTCGGCGCGAGCGTATCGACGCTGTTGGGGATGCGCCTGAGACGCAGCGTTGCCGTGTTAGGCATTTGAAATGTGAGTGCCTCGGCACCGATTTTCAGGAGCGTGATCGGCGATTTGATGAGACTCGAGGCGATGCGTCCGAGCCAATTTTGCGCCAGGTTGGCGCCGCGGTGCGGCGTGGAGATGAAGATGACGCTCCCAATGTCCTTCCGATGCTGGAAGATGAGTGCTTTTTCGAGGCTCTCTTTCGTCGCCGCGGAAAGCGGTGTCTGTGCCGGCGGTGTGCCAAACACACTCAGCCAGAGCTTGTCGCCGCTGTCGGTAATCATGAGCCGGCTGATGCAACCCCCCATGCTGTGGCCGATTAGCACCATCTTCTTGTGCAGTGGATAGCGCTTCTCGATGGCGTCGAGTTGGTCGCGCAGATTCGCGGCGCTGTAGGGGTATGGGTAACCGCTCGGGTAACTGTAGAACCAAAACTGGTAACGCTTCCGAATCTCCGCGTCGCCACGAAGGGTGTTGATCATCGGCGTCCAAGTGGAGGGCTCGCTCATCAGGCCATGGACGACCAGCACGACCGTCTTCTTCGGATCATAGGGTTGGAGCCGCGCAATGCGGTCCGTCTCTTCGTACTTCGCCGGGCGAAGGAGACGCGAAAGTCCGAGTTTTTTCTCGGGTTTTTCGCGCGAGAGCATCACCCCGACCGGAACAGTGAAATCCGCCGCGAGCGGAAAGCTACGCTCTCCGATCGTGACACGCTCGGTGGCGAGCGGATCTTCAAAGGAGATCACGCACCGCCGCGGGCCGTCGAAGCGGGCCACCGCTGTGACGCCGTAGTAGACGCGCGACAAGGTGAAGTCTTCGCGGTAATTCTTCCGCTGCGCGCGTCCGACGGCAACGAGCGGCGCACCGAGGCCCGGCCGGATAGTGCGCTCGAGAAAGGCGGTGCCGTGGATGTCGAATTGGTCCGCAGGCGTGAAGTCGTAGAGCGCCGGATTCCACTCCGGGCGGGGGTCGCGTTTGTGGGTGAGAACGTATTCGGCGCCATCCGGAGCGGAAACGCGCAATGGGTGCGTCCACGGGTCGAGATTCGCCTTCTGCAGGGTGCCGATGATCCGGCTGAGCGCGAAGTTGTAATCGCGCCGCGCCGCGGCATCGCCCGGTGTTTTCTGCAAGGTCGAGGAGGCCGCATGCAGGGCGTCGAGGTATGCACCGATCGCCGCCGAAGGCTTGTCGCGATCTTGCGTTAGTGCCTGCGCGATGACCCGCCCAGCTGGCGTCACCGGGTGATAAACGGGACGCTGAGTCTTTACCGCGGCAAACGGCACGCAACCGGCGAGACTTACGACGACGGAGAGCAGGAGAAGGCTAGGTTGTTTCATCGGGATCAAAGAGTCCGCCACTGTGATCTGGCGGCTTTCGCGGCAGAGTCAGCCCATCACTCGAATCGTGGCCATCAAGATCGGGGCTACGAAATTCAACCGGAAGGATCGGTTGTCAAAGCATGTGAATGCCCGGCACAACAGAACCGAATTCATTGATCAGTCGTCTCGCTGTTGTTCCCTGATAGCCGCTCGGTAGGCCGCGATACATTCATGGCGTGAGGCAAAGATGTGATCCTCTCCGATCGCCGCGGCCAGGCCCAGACGGTCAAAATCGGGATAGTCGCGCCGGTTGATCCGGGTAATTCCAAGGACCACGCCCTTTTTCGCGAGATCCTGCTGCAATTCGAGGAAAGCCTTCCCTGCCGAGAAATCAATGTCGGTAATGGCGCTGGCATCTATGACCAGCCAGCGCACTGAAGTTGGTGACTCGTCCACCAACTGGCGCGCCTTTTCGGCGAACCGTGACGCGTTGGCATAGAAAAGGTCGGAGCCGAACCAAAACATCACCAGCCCCGGCTCGATCATCTTGCCCGGAGTGGCCTCTTCCAAACGCCAACGGTCATTGACGTTGTGAAGCACCACCCCAGTATTGGGGCGATAACTGTGGCGGACGTGTTGGAGCAATGAGAGCACCAGCGCCAGCAGGATTCCCTGCCCCACTCCGACGAACACCACCGTCGCCGCAGTGGCAATCGCAACCCCAAATTCGATCGGCGTCTTCCGATAGATTTCCACCAGCCCGCGGCGATCGATCAATTTTAGGCCGATCAGAAAAACAATCGTGGCCAGGACCGCGCTGGGCAGGAAACTGAGCGGTCGGGTGAGAAACAACAGCACCAGCAGCACCATCGTGGCGGCAGTGAGATGCGAAATCTGGCTTCGCCCACCGGCGGCGTCCACCATGGCGGTCTTGGTTGGGCTGCCATTGACGACGAATGTGCTGCTGCAACCGGCGGCAGCGTTGGCGATGGCAAGCCCAACGAGGTCGACATTTAGATCGAAACGATCGCGATCGCGCAACGCATAAGCCTGCGAGGTGGCGGCGCTTTGGGCGAGAATGACAATAAAGCAGTATCCGGCAACAGGCAGCACCAATCCGATATCGCTCCATGAAACAGCCGGCAGCCCAAGGTGAGGAAGGCCGCCCGGCACATGTCCGATCACCTGCACTCCGTGATCGCTCCATCGAAAATATGCGCTCGCCGCAATTGTCCCCACCAGCGCCAGCAACGGGCCTGGAAAACGTGGCGCCAAACTCTCCGACCCGGCGATCACGGCCAGCACCACAAGCGAAATCAACAGGCTCGGCAGGTGCGTTTCCGGCAAATGCTGGAAGGTAAAGAGGAGATTACCCAGAAATCCATGGCCGCCCTTTTCGAGCCCCAGCATGCCGTGCAATGCACCGAGGGCGATCTGGATTCCGACGCCGGAGAGGAAGCCCACCAGGACGGTGCGCGAAAGGAAATCGGCCAGAAATCCAAGGCGGAATGCTCGCGCGAGCAAAAGCATGCCCGCTGCCGCAAGGCCGATCAGGCTGGTGAGAGCGACATATTTTGGGCTGTTGGCGACGAATGCCATCGAAGTCAGGGCCGCAGCTACAATGGCTGCCGTTGCGGAATCGGCGCTCACCACCAGATGGCGAGAAGAGCCGAAGATCGCGAAGGCCAGCATCGGCAGCAGCAAGGTGTAGAGCCCGGTGATCACCGGCGTACCGATAATCTTGGTGTAGCCCATGACTTCGGGAATGCCGAGCGCGGCCAGCGTGATGCCGGCCATGATATCCGGAGTCAGCCGCGTTTTGTCGAAGGGGGGATGCCTTGGAACAGCGGCCACCTCCAATCGTGGTTTTTTCCTTCGCTGGTCGCTCGGATGGCGTTCACTTCAGTTCGAAATGACCTTATCCGCCGCGCAATTCAACGAATATGGCAGGCCCTTCAGGCTGGGGATCGCAGTCGCGACTCGCGCTGACGCGTGTCAGCGAGATTTTATTGCTTCTCAACCGGCGGTCGCGTAGACCCGGCAGAGATAGCGGTCGACTCGCGGCGCTTGGTCGCGCGACGGGCAACGTCGCTCTCGCCCTGCTCGTGGCCATTGAGGGTTTCGACAGAACGAAGGTGGTTTCCGCCGTGGTAGGCAATGGCCTCCGTTTTGTCGCGTTCGCTATGTTGAGCATGGTCCGGCAATGCTTCCTCCGAGGCGACGTCTTCGGCCTCATCATCAAGGGCGTAATATTCAAGCAGATCTCCCAGTTCCTCGTGCAACCATTCCTTTGTCAGGCCAAACTCCTCGAGCGAATACTTATGCTTGCTGTTGAAGTGGAGCTGTCGTGCGTTCGCCCACGCGAGCTTCTCCCGGTAGGCCTCGCTCATCGTCCATCCAAAGTGAGCATAAAGCTCCTCCAAAGTGCCCTTGGGATCGCGTGTCAGATCGCGGTAATCGATGCAGTAATATTGCCGCGGATCCACCTTGTTCCGGAACTCGAAGAGATGTCGAAACCATCGCGCGGCGAGACGGGCGTATGCTTGGGAAACCGGTCCGTCTTTTGGCAGGTCCGGCGAGTGCGCCTGCCAGACGGGCCAGAATACGCTGACATGCGAAGCGACCGATTCGTAGGGATGCCGGATGATGGTGATGAACTTCGCGTCCGGAAATGCCTCCAACAGTGACTCCACCGCGCCGGAGGATTGCGTGGCCTTGGTCAGGATGGTCTTCTGGGCCCCGCTGGCAAAGAGCCGGCGTTGCAGACAGCTTCGATAAAACGCCATCACCTTGCGGCGTTTTGCCGCCGGCAGATCGTCCTGGAATCCCGCCTGCCACAATTCGTCGACGTGCAGAAAGAGCAGGAAAATCGCCTCGCTTAGAAACGTGTAGACAAAAAAGCCATCATCCTCCTCCGGCTGATTAAACCGCATCTTGTGCAGGTCATCCCAGCCGCCGAACCATTTCTTTTCTGCCCAGGACACGATCCGCGAAAGCGGCCTGCCTAACCTTCGATCGAGCCAGACGAGGGCGTCGAAGCAACGCTGGAAGGTGACGGCAGGAAAAATGGTCTGGTAGAGCGCGTTGTAGACGAACCGCTCCTCATCCAGACTCATCAGCTGCTGGGTAAGAGTGGACCCTGTTCGCGGTGGCGCCACGATGAAGACCGGCTCGCGCACGGGCTGCCGTTTGAAGCCGGGAAAGAAGAGATGATCAAGCGTCCGGCCGAAGGCCACGATGCTCCACATCACCCAGTAGAGGGCAGTGAAAAAGAGAATGTAACCCCAGCGTCGAAGGCTGAATCTTGATTTGAGCAGGGCCAGGTATTCCGCCTTCGCGAACAAACCTAGATCAACATACATAAGCGAGGAAGGCTCTTAATGAGAGTGAGAGGCAGGAAATCGGTTGATCCGCGGCGACCCGGACCACCTGGCTCGCGGACCGGTGAAGAGTATCGTCATCCACGCCGGCTACGCAAGTTTTGGTTGCTCTCTTCGCCGGCCGGATCCCCCCGCGGTTGATTGCCAGGTGTGCCCTCGCGATCGTCAGTACTTTGAGGCGGAAAGCGCCGTAACCCCGCCCAAATCGCCGCAAACGCCGTTCAATACTTCATCAACCGCGCCAGCAACTTCGGGAGAAAGCATTTCGCCCGCTCGGAAACTGCGGCCTTCGATCCCGTAGAGAACGACGCGCGCCGGAAGCTGATTGAGCGCGCGCGCCAATTCCACCGCCTCGGCCACGCTGAAGGCGTGTGTCGAGGACGGAAAAAAACGGGACGCAACCGGACCCCGACTCGCGTCGAGCCGATGAATCGTGCCGGGAGCCGCGCCGGACTGGACGGCATCGATCAGAATCACGCCGGCAGCGTCTTTCCACGCCTCCATCAAAGCCACGCCTTCGCCGCTTTCCTCGCGCACATCAACGTCAGGCAGCGCCAGCTCCCGCAAACGTCGCGCGATCACGCGGCCGACCGCATCGTCGCCGCGGAAGGGATTGCCGAGGCCGATGACGAGGCTAACGGGCAAGCGATTCATTCGCGGATGATTTTCAGTTTCAGGAAATGTGTCGCGCACGAGATGCAGGGATCGTAGTTGCGCACCGCCTGTTCGCACTGCCACGTCAGCTTGTCGTTAGGCACATCGACCCGCAGCGAGACGAAGCGCCGGAGATCGTCCTCGATTGTTCCCTGGTTTTGCGATGTAGGTGGGACAATTTTTGCCTCTTGGATTAAGCCTCGCTCGTCGATTGCATAGCGATGGTAAAGCAAACCGCGCGGCGCTTCCGTTGCGCCGCAGCCGACAGCGGCGCGGGGAGTCACTTCGACCGCGGGCGCATCCGGCGGTTCGTAACTCTCGATGATGCGCAACGCCTCGTCACACGCCCAAAGCACTTCGACCGCGCGCACGATGATGCTCCGAAACGGGTTGCGGCAGACCGGGCCGAGACCGGCCTCGCGCGCCGCGTCCTGCGCCAGCGGCGAAAGCCGGTCGAAGTTCAAACTGTAGCGCGCCATCGGGCCGACGAAGTAGGCGCCGCGCTCCTTCAAGACCGCGTGCAACGCGTTGGAATGCGCGACCTGTTTCTCGTTGAAATGCACGTCGAAGTCCCGCAGAGAAATGTCGAGCCCGCGATTGGAAACGATCCGGCCTTCGTTGAACGGATATTCGTCAGGGTGACGCAAGGCGACGAATTCGTAATCGTACTCGTAATCCGGAAACGGCAGCGTCCCGCACCAGCGCACCGTTTCGAGCGCCGCGTCACGCGCTCCTTTTAACCGCTCGGCCAGCGGCGCAAGTTCCTGCTTCGTCGGCACCCGAAAAAAACCGCCAACGCGCACATTGATCGGATGCACCGCGCGTCCGCCGAGCAACGTGATGATTTCGTTCCCGGCCTTTTTCAATTGCAAACCCCGCTGCACGATCGGTGCGTGATCCTTCGCCATCTGGATCGCGCTTTCGTAGCCAAGGAAGTCCGGCGCGTGCAGCAGGTAGATGTGGAGGGCGTGGCTCTCCATCCATTCGCCGCAGTAAATGAGCCGACGCAGCGCTCGCAATTGCCCCGCCACCTTTACGCCGCAGGCATCTTCCATCGCGTGCACCGCACTCATCTGGTAGGCGATCGGACAAATCCCGCAGATCCGCGCGGTAAGATCGGGCGCTTCGCGGAAATCACGCCCGCGCAGAAACGCCTCGAAGAAGCGCGGCGGTTCGAAGATTTTCAAATTCACATCGGTCACCGCCCCGTCTTTTATCCTAACGAGAAGCGAGCCTTCGCCCTCGACCCGCGCGAGGTAGTTCACGCTTATGGTTTTAGTGGACATGTTTCTTGCAATGACGAAATCCGAATGAAGAATGACGAAGGGACGCTGGCTGATTCATTTCGTCATTCCTCATTCTGGCTTCGTCATTTCTTCGCCCGTCGAACAATGCTTGAAAAGATGAGGTTCAGTTCCTTCGCTTCCTGCCAGAGCAAACGCGCCTCCGCCTTCAGGCCGGGCTCGGCGCGGGCGATGATGCGGAGGAAGAATTTCGTTTCCCGCGCTTCTTTTCGGCAGCGGTTGATATTCACGATGAATTCCTTTTTCGAAACCGCGTCGTCCGATTCGCAGTAATTCGCGCCGACACTGGTCCCGGCGCCGACGACCTGATCAATCAATCGATTGTTTACCGCCGAGTGAGGAACCCGCTTCGCAAAATCAATCACCGCCTCGGCAAACCGCGCCGTTCGTTCCTCCAAGTCAAACCGTGGACCTTGCCCCTCTCCCTCCCGAACAACTGGAACCTCGGCATTGTCATTCGCCCAAAAACTCTCAAAATCAGCCGGCTCGCTTCGGGCTTCGGACTTCGTCATTCCCTCGTCATTCGTCATTCTGGTTTCGTCATTTTTCTTCATGTTTCTCGCTCTCTTTACGGAACGGCTCCGCGCCGGCGTTGAAGTTGCGGAAGGCGCGCAGCAGATTCGGCTCTGAGACATGCAGAACACCGCTCATCCAGTCGGCGAGCGAACTGGTATGCGACGTTTCCTTCGGGCCAAAACAGCCGTAGCAACCGCGCTGATACGCGGGGCAGAGCGCGCCGCATCCGCCATGCGTGACCGGACCGAGACAGGGCGTGCCGTGCGCCACCATCACGCAGACGATCCCGCGGCGTTTGCATTCCATGCAGACGCTGTGCGGCGGCGTATTCGGCGCGCGCCCGGTGAGAAACGCGCTGATCACATCAAGCAATTGTTGCTTGTTGATTGGGCAGCCGCGCAGTTCGAAATCGACTGCAACGTGGGTCGCGATCGGCGTGGAGGTGGCGAGCGTCGAGATGTAATCGGGACGCGCGTAAACAATGGAAGTGAATTCCTTCACGTTCGCAAAATTGCGCAGCGCCTGGATGCCGCCGGCCGTGGCGCACGCGCCAATCGTGACCAGACGTTTCGAAACACGGCGCACTTCGCGGATGCGCTCCGCATCGTGCGCGGTCGTGATGGAACCTTCGACCAGCGACAAATCGTAAGGGCCTTTGACGACGGCGCGCGAGGCTTCGACGAAATTGGCGATCTCGATTTCTCCGGCGAGCGCAAGCAGTTCGTCTTCGCAATCGAGCAGACTGAGCTGGCACCCGTCGCAGGAGGCGAACTTCCAGACCGCGAGTTTCGGTTTGCGCGGTTTTTTCATCTCACAATTCCCGCACGCTGAGGAGCGGTTTCACCCGATCGTAGCGGAAGACCGGACCGTCTTTGCAGATAAAGGTCGGCCCGAACTGGCAATGTCCGCAAAAGCCGACCGCGCACCTCATGTTGCGCTCGAGCGAAGCGTAAATGCGTTCCGGCGTCAGGCCGCGCTTCTGCAATTCCAGCGCCGTGAAACGCATCATCACTTCCGGTCCGCACATTAATGCGATGGCGTTCGCCGGGTCGAAGTCGGCCTGCGGAATGAGCCGGGTCACGACGCCGACGTTCCCGCGCCACGGCCCGAGGGCATGATCGACCGTGACATGCACCTGCAGGTCGCGCCGCGCGCCCCAGCGTCGCAGCTCGGTTTTGAACGGAATATCCTGCGGGGTGCGCGCGCCGATCAAAAGCACAACTTCGCCAAAATTTTTCCGGCGCGTGAGCACCTCATAAATGACGGAGCGCAACGGCGCCAGACCGATACCGCCAGCGACGATCACGACATCGCGCCCGACGGCTTCGGCCAGCGGCCAGCCGGTTCCGTACGGTCCGCGCACGCCGAGCGCGTCGCCCGCCTTGAGCTTCGCCATCGCGCGCGTGACGATGCCGACCGCGCGCGTGGTGTGGATGAGCGGCGACGGTTCGAGCGGATTGCCGCTGATCGAGATCGGCACTTCGCCGACGCCGAAGACGTAAAGCATGTTGAACTGGCCGGCGGCAAAGGTGAAAGGCGGCGCGTCGTCGGTCGGCGTGAGCGCGAGCGTGAAGGTGTCGGCGGTTTCCTTGCGCACCTTTGCGATGCGCCAGGGCGCGGGCAGCATCGGCTCGTTAGGCCGGATGGAAATCTGTTCAAGCACGGGTGCCATAGACGTCGAGCAATTGCAGCCGCGTCGCCTGAAGTCGTTGCATCATGATTTGGGCGGAGCGCATGGCCAGCTCGTAGCCGAGGTCGTGGTTCTCCTCGCATTTTCCGCGCAGACATTTTCCGTCGAAGGCCGTCGCGCGCACGCTTTCGGTCGCGACCGCATCGAACTGCCAGAGATAGGGCGGGAAAAGCCACGACCAGCCGATCACTTCGCCGGCCTGAATGGTTTCGAGCACGACCGGCCCGCGGCCCGGCACCGCGGTCTCGAGCCGCACGCGTCCGCCGCGCAGGAGAAAAAAGTGATCCGCCGGATCGCCTTCGTGAAACAGATATTCGCCCGCCGCGAAGTGCACGTTGGAAGCGCACCCGGCGACGAGTTCGAGCGAATGTGGCATCCAGTCCGGCAAAGAACGGATGTTCCTGAATGAAGGTCTTAATGTCTTTCATGGCGTGGGTGGTTTGTTAGGCTGGATTTCCAATTCGCGAATGACGCGAACTTCCTCGGTCAAATCGATCGCCACCGGGCACCAGGTGATGCAACGCCCGCAGCCGACGCAGCCGGAGGTGCCAAACTGGTCGATCCACGTTCCGAGCTTGTGCGTGAGCCATTGCCGGTAGCGCGACTTGACCGACGCCCGCACGTCGCCGCCCGCGAGGTGGGAAAAGCCGACGGTGAAACACGAGTCCCATTTGCGCCAGCGCTCTGCGTGTTCGCCGGTCAGATCGGTCGTGTCCTCGACGTTCGAGCAAAAACAGGTCGGGCAAACCATGGTGCAGTTCGCGCACGAGAGGCAGCGCTCCGCCACGTCGTCCCATCGCGGATGCTCAAGATTCCGGTAGAGCAATTCCTTGATGCCATCCGTCTCGAGCGTCCGGCCCATTTGCGAAGCGGCCCGCGCGGTGGCCCCAGCCGGCGGCGGAAATCTCGGCCTCTTCGGCCGGCGCGATGTGGCAATTCCGCGAGCACTTCCGCGCCAGCCTCGCTGCCGGACTCGATGACGAAGTAATGCCGCCCGCCCTCGAGGATTTCCGTAAGCGCGAGATCGAAGCCGCCTCTCGCTTTCGGCCCGGTCTTCATCGAAACACAAAAACAGGTGCCGCCCGCCTGGCCGCAATTGACCGCGATGATGAAAACATTCTTCCGCCGCGCCTGATACGCCGGATCGACAAATTGTCCGCCGAGGAAAACCTTGTCCTGAACGGCAATGGCGTGCAGTTCGCAGGAGCGCACGCCAAGAAAAGCCAGCTTGGGCGCGAAGGTCTTTTCCGGGAGCATCTCAAAACCATCCGTCGTGCGCCGCGCGCGAAAGAGCCGCTCCTCCGGCGGGAAGAGAAACTTCTTCCACGAATGCGGCCCAACGACGTAACCGAAAAGCGCGTCGTCGCGGCGTTTCTTCAGGCGATAAGTTCCGCCGTCCTGCTCATCGGTCCAACCGGCGGGAAGTTGTTCAGGGCCGGCCAGCGCGTCGTAAACAATCGCGCCATCGCGCAAGGTCGGCCCGACGACCTGATAGCCGCGCGCCTGCAACGCCGTAAACAGACGCGGCAGCTCCGCAGCTTCCAGCGTTCGCTCGTCAGGCATGACTCAGTCTAATCCATAAACTGTCGGAAGGGGACCGAGCGCCAGAAGAATGATCACCGCCGCGAAGTCACCGGATCAACCGCCGCCGGGATCGGCTCCTCCAGCTTGAACCACGCGACCACCCGCTGCTCGAGATAAGGATAGAACGGGTTCCACCGGAGCCGCAGCATATCCGCGGCTGAGATCCAAAGCGTGTCCTTTTCGCCGCGTAATGCAACGGCCCCGAGTTGGATGCCGGGACTCCTCGCCGTCGGTTCCCCGCCATAAACCGGATCGCTGGGGGCAAAGGGCAGGGCCACATGCGCGAGCGAGTAAACGGATTTCGGCCAGGCCAGGCCAGGATCGATTTCCTGCGGCGTCGCCTGACCCGGCCTCCATGTTTGCACCTCGACGCGTTGGCTCGCCGCATTGACGTTGACCACGAGGCTGAAGGTAAAGGCACGATCCGGACTTTTGCGGATCAGGTTTTCCTCAAACCGCGGATCCTTTTTCAGCAGGGGCTCGATCGCGCTGTTGCGGTTGAGATCGAAGACAACCAGCTCGTGCCCGTGCGCGGGCAATTTGTTAAAGAGGTCCCGGACCAGCGCCGGCGCCGATACCGTGGCGTCGACCGCCGATTGAAAGGCGAGCACCGGTGGAAATGCTCCAAGCTTCCCGGCCGCAGCCTCCCGGGCCAGCTGTGCGCGGTTCGCGCGCGTTAGCTCGTAGGCAAGGTCGCCGGCGTTGACCGGAAATGAGCAGTATTTAAAGGGATCGTACTCCGGACTAATTGCGGTCCAGGCCAGTTTCTTCAGACCGAGCAGCCGACCGATTCGTTCTTGCCAGACCGCAAGAGCAGCCATCCGGGTCACGCCGATCTCGGGTGAGATCAGCACGACTCGCTGGAGAGGCGGCAAGCTGGAATCGTCCAGGGTCGAGAGTGCGTAGTGCACCGCGAGCGCTCCGCCATTTGAATAGCCGATGATGTAAAGCGGGCGATCGGCCGCCTGCTTTTGCAGGTGGCGCATCGCGAGGACGACCGCGGCGGCCATGTCCTGCCAGGTGGTCCGGGTTAGCGCCGACGGCGCCGTTCCATGCCCCGGAACCCGCAAGCCCACAACGTCGGCCCCGGCCGCATGAAGCCGCTCGCCGAGGCTGCGCAGACTGTAAGGCGAATCCGACAAGCCGTGAATCAGCAGGACGCCTGCCTTTGGCTTCCCGGCGGAAGGATCAATCGTCAATTCAAAACTCCGGTTCCAGTTCGGGGACCAGCGGCCCGGGTCCGAAAGGCTGCCGCGGTTGTAGCGGTTGATCAGCCCCCTGTCTGCCGGCTCGATGCGATCGTAGACTTCTTTGTCGAGTTGGGCGAAGAGCCGCTTCTCCAACGCGAGGTACTCCGCGAAGCTGTGCACTGGACTCGCGGCGGTGAACTCCGCGTCCAGCCGGGCTGTGTGCCAGACCTTCAAGTCCGGCTTCTGGTTTAGCAGGTAAATCCCCAGCACCAGCAGCACAAGGCAAACGGCGATCAACCCGGACGCAGCCGCCTTCAGCACGCTGTAGAGTAAGCGGACCATCGTTTTCACGGCGTCAATCGGCAGGCGAAAACCGGCGGGACCCCAGCCCTCCTATTTGCGACTTTCGTCTCGGTCACTTTGCCTGCTCCTTCTGAAACCGGCTCCGCACGACCTTTCTGATCTCCACCAGGGTAACGGGGACGAGCGCGAGAAGAAAAATGAGCCACCAATCAGAGCCGAAAGTTGGCGCCGAGACGAAGAAGACCTTTCGCGTGAGAGGAAACCAGAGGAGCGAAAGCTGCACGACGCTCGACAAGACGATCGCGCCCAGAAGATAGAGATTCGAAAAGAGACCCAGCTGCGGAAGCGTGCGCCAGTGACTCCGGCAGGCGAAGGAGAAGAAGAGTTGGGCGAAGGTCGTGATGTAGAAGGCGACAGCCTGCGCACGCGCGATGCCCTCCTCGAGATAGGCATAGGAGAAGCCGGCGATCGTTACCACCGCCATAACAAGACCGTGCAACAGGATTCGCCTCCCGCGCTCATAGGTGAAGAACGGTTCCCGGGGCGGGCGCGGCCGGCGGCGCATTACATCGGTTGCCGGTTTTTCCATCGCGAGGGCGAGGGCGGGAATGCCGTCCGTGATGAGATTGATCCAGAGCAACTGGAGCGGAATGAGCGGCACCGGCCAGCCGATGACGGCGGCAAAAAGCACAAGCGCTATTTCGCTCGCGTTACAGGAAAGCAGGTAGTGAACAAACTCCTGAATGTTGTCGTAGATGCCGCGGCCTTCCTCGACTGCATTCACGATGGAAGCGAAATTGTCGTCCGTCAGCACCATATCGGACGCTTCCTTGGTCACGTCGGTGCCAGTGATTCCCATCGCGATGCCGATGTCGGCCATCATCACCGCAGGCGCGTCGTTGACCCCGTCGCCGGTCATGGCCACGACTTCGCCCCGCGCTTTGAGCGCTTTAACAACGCGCAATTTGTGCTCTGGCGAGACGCGCGCGTAGACGGGGAGCTTCTCGACCTGGGCTGACAATTCCTCATCCGAAAGAGCATCGAGCTGCGCGCCCGTGACGACGCGATCCTGCTCGCCCGCAACGCCCGACTGGCGCGCCACCGCGAGAGCGGTGGCCGGATGATCGCCGGTAATCATGACCGGGCGAATGCCGGCCGATTTGCATTTCGCAACCGCGACGCGGGCTTCGGCGCGCGGCGGATCGATCATGCCGGCGAGCGCCACGAAAATCAGGTTGTGTTCGGCGTAGGTCTTGAAACTTTCGTCGGCCTCCCGCCAGGCGAGTCCGAGGACGCGCAGCGCGCGACCCGCCATCTCGCGACTCCTTTGCAGCAGCTCATCGCGGCGCGCCGGGGAGAGCGGGACGACTTCGTCCGGCCGCTGCTCGAAGGCGCAGCGCTCGAGCAGAATCTCGGGCGCACCTTTGGTGTAGATGACGGCCTCCCCGTCCGCGTGCCGGACCACGACCGACATCAGTTTTCGTTCCGAGTCGAAGGGGATTTCGTGGACGATGACCTCGGCCGGATCGCGCGCCAGGCCGGCCTTGCGCGCCGCGACGACGAGCGCGCCTTCCGTCGGATCGCCGACAATCCGCCAGCGCCCGTCCTGCTCGTCCGGCGGCTCGAGCTGCGCGTTGTTGCACCAGAGCCCGATCTGGAGAGCCCGCGCGAACTCGGCCTTCGGCGGCAGCGGGGCCGGTCCCGCATCGCCCATGAATTCCCCGTCCGGCACGTAACCGCTGCCGGTAATGCGATAGTGCTGTGCCGCGGTGACGATTTCCGTCACCGTCATTTCGTTACGTGTCAGCGTGCCCGTTTTGTCGGAGCAAATCACGGTGACCGAGCCGAGGGTCTCGACACTGGCCAGCCGGCGGACGAGCGCGTTGCGCTTCACCATGCGCTGCAAGCCGAGCGCGAGCGCAATCGTCACGACCGCGGGCAGACCTTCCGGCACCGCCGCGACCGCCAGGCTAACCGCGAGGAGAAAGGTATTCGCGAGACTCTCGCCGCGCCAAAGTTGCAGGATGAAAATAAGCGCAACGAGCGCGAGGCAGGCAAAGATCAGGACACGGCCCAATTCCTCGAGCCGCTTCTGGAGCGGCGTCGGCTCGTGCTTCTCCGTTTGCAGAAAACCCGCAATGCGGCCCAGCTCGCTCCCCATTCCAGTCGCGGCCACCACGCCGCGTCCTTTGCCCCCCACTGCGTTCGTGCCCATGAACGCCATGTTGATTCGCTCTGCGATCGTCGACTCGTTAGGCAAGACAGCCGTCGCGTCCTTCTCCACCGGTATCGATTCGCCGGTCAACGCCGCCTCCTGCGTCCTCAGCCCGAAGTTGCTGATCAGGCGCAGATCGGCCGGCACGCGATCGCCCGCTTCCAACTCGACCACGTCGCCGCGCACAAGTTCCTGCGCCGCGATGTTGTGAAAAGATCCGTCGCGCAAAACCCTTGCGCTGGGCGAAGAGAGTTTCCGAAGGGAAGAGAGCGCTTCCTCCGCTTTCCGTTCCTGGAAATATCCGAGGAGCGTGTTGAGCACGACAATGGCGAGGATCGCGCCCGCCTCCAGCCAGTCGCCGAGCGCGCCGGAGAGAATCGTGGCTGCAATCAGGATCCAAATAACGAGCTGATTGAACTGTTCGAGCAGGTTCCTCCACCAGGGCGGCGGCAGCGTTTCGGCGAGCTTGTTTGGCCCTTCGCGTGAGAGCCGCGCGCGCGCCTCTGCGGTGGTAAGGCCCTTTTTCGGATCCGTCGTCAGATGCTCCAGCACCGTGGAAATCGATTCGGTAAAAAAGGAGTGCCCCATTTGCGGTTGACCTTGTGGCGGCAACTGTAGCCTGATTCGGGCCAGGCAGTGCAACCCTGGACCGCAGCTGATTGGTTCGCCGCGGCCTAACGAGTTCCGAATCTCGGCGTCCGCTCAGTCCGGTCGACGGCCGGTGCGCTCTTCATTTTTGCGCCCTTTCCCGGCTGGGCACGACGAGCACTGGAGACCTGGCATAACGAACAATCTGTTCGGCCGTGCTCCCCAGCAGGACGTGCCGGAGTCCGGTTCGGCCATGGGTCGCAGTCACGATGAGATCGGCCCCGGTTTGCTGCGCGTAGCGGCAAGTCTTCTGCGCCGGTGAACCCATTTTGATCGCCGCTGCATATTTGACTTCGCCGAAATCCGTCGCGCTCAGCAGGTCAGCCATGTGGGCCTCCGCCACCTCCCGTGCCCATCGACTCAACTCGGAGTGCGTGTAGACCACCACCGGGGGAAGATCGTGGTGAAGCTGGACAACGTTGAGCAGGATGAGCTCTGCGCCAAACAATCGCGCGAGTCCCACCGCGTACTCGAGACCCCGCGCCGCGCACGTGGAGAAATCAACCGGCACAACGATCTTCTCCAGTTTGAACTCCGCCTTTCGCTTCGATCTAGATTTTCGCGCCACCAAGACCGGACAGGGGGCGTGGCGAATGACGCGCTCGGCTGTGCTGCCGAGGAGAGCGCGTTCCCAGCCGGTCTGTCCGTGGGTCGAAAGAACGATCAGGTCAGCCTGAATTTCGTTCGCCACTTGGCAGATCTGGTCGAAAGCGCGGCCAACCCGAATTTGGAAACTCGCGTTCCGGATCTTCTGGCTGAGAGCAATCGCTTGCAGATGGTCGTGCAAACGATCCTTGATCTCCGCCTCCGATCCGACCACGGACGGAACGAGTGCCGCCGGCATCGGATAGGCCAAATCATGTACATTCACGAAATGGATGCTGGCCTTCGTTTGGCGAGCGATGAACTTCGCCCATTGAATCGAATGAAGAGAAGAGGACGAGAAATCGATCGGGACGAGAATTGTCTTTAGCCCGAGCGTCCGTGGTGAGGAGCGTCCGGTTTTCGCCGAAGTCTTGAACGTCTTGCGAGATCGACCCTTGCTCGGGTGGCGTGGCTTCGTCTTGGGTCCAGGCTTTTGTCTCATGACGCGAGCCTACTTTTCAATGCGCCCGCATCACAGGATTTCTTCGCGCACGACCAGAACCGGGCGCCGACTGCCCGCCATGACGCCTTGCGTTACCGAGCCGAGAAAAGTTTGGACCAGACCGCTCCGCCCATGGGATCCGAGGCAAATCACGTTGGCGTTGAATCGCTCCGCCGCTTGCCTGATCGCCTCTGCCGCCTCCGTATTCTCGACGATTTCCGTCTCGATGCGGAAGCGATCGCGCACCTCCGGTGGGACGAGCGAACGCAATTGAGTGCGCAGCTTCGGATTGTCCTTGTCGGCCCGAGGTTTGTTTTTTTCCGTGGCGGCGGCTGGTTCCAGCACGTGAAGGATTTTCAATATTCCTCCCCGGTGCAGGATTGCGCACCCATACGGGACCGCGCTGTTACCGAGGTCGGAGAAATCCGTCGCGACTAGCACCCGCTCGAGTTTCGGCATGGCGCGGCGTGGATGCTCTTCGAGCGGCGGAACCACCGCGACGCTCACTTCGGCATGATGCAAAACGCTGCGCGAGACGGAACCAAATCGAAGCCGACTCCAACCATGGCGATGATGGGTTCCGACCACGATAAGATCGATCTCGTCGCGCTGGACCACCTCGAACAGATGACCGGCCGGATGTCCCCAGGCGGGTTCGACAGTCACCGCCACGTGCTCGGGAGTCAGGCGCAGGGCGACATGTTCCGCCAGATCACGCTCGAGGAAGTTTTGGATCTCCGTCGGATTCCTGGTCAACGGCATCGGCCCGTGATAGCCGAGGCGATCCGCTTCGTCAGGCGGCCAATCAAGATGCAGCACGGCGGTGTGACACGGACCGATCTGCTGCAGTTCATTCACCCAGCGCAAAGCAGCGTCACTCGCGGGCGAGAAATCGTAACCGACGAGAATTTTCAGCGGGTGCTCGCCCCGCAGCCAGGAGCCGAGCCGCCCGCCGGGACGCACTACGAGAGTGGGAATCGGCGAGGTCTCGGCCGTCCGCTCGGCCACGCTGCCGACAAGCAGGCGTCGCGCCAGCCCATGACCAACCGCCCCGACGACCATGGCTCGTCCTTTGCAGTCAACCGCAGCCGTGACCAGCTCGTCAAAGACCGAACCGGAAAGCAGTTTGATTTCAACCTCGGTCCCGAGTCCGCGCAAGCGCGCCGCGGCCTTTTCGAGCTCGCCTCGCTTTTGCGAGAGCGCCTCTTCGAAAAGCCCCGGATCGACTTCCGCCATCCCGGAATATTCTTCAACATGCAACAGAATGAGCTTCGTCCCGAGCCGTCTTGCCATCGCCGCCGCGACATCCATCGCCTCTGCCGCCACGGCGGAGGAATCGGTCCCGCAAACCAATGGTCTTCGCCTGCGCTTCTCTTTCATATCGTGTCGCGACCGCTTGCCTAACGACTACGCCGGCCGGCCGACCAGGCCGGAACGCCATTCTCGTCGCGCAGTTTCAGGACTTCGTCTCCTTTCTTGATCTGCCCGGCGATGATCGCCGGTTTGCCGTCCATCATGACCCGGGAACCTGTCACCGTAATAGTATCGTTGGCCGCGATCTGGATGGCCTGCTTTTCCAGGTATCCGGCCGGCCCCAGGTGCACCTCGATGGTTTCCTTATCCGTCTGCAACATGAGGTGAACGCCGTGCCCGCGCTGCGCCGGAGGGCTGGTTTTTTCCACCGACAACACCTTTCCCTGCAGAGTTTCCACTGTCTTCGGATCGTAATTTCGTTGCGCAACCACGCTGGACGCAACGAGCCCAACCAAGGCTGCGACAATCGTGATTAGCTTTGCTCGCTTGTTCATTTCATTCCTTTTTCTGTGGGTTCGGTTGGTTCTTTTCCTTTTCCAAAATTGCCACGGTCGTCTTCAAAACCGTGTCGGGATTGAGCGAGATGCTGTCGATTCCCTGTTCGACAAGGAACTGGGCAAACTCTGGGTAATCGCTCGGGGCCTGGCCGCAGATGCCGATCTTGCGGCCTTTCCTGCGACAAACCGCGATCACCTCCGCGATCATTTTTTTCACTGCCGGATTTCGTTCGTCGAAAATCTCCGCGACGATTTCACTGTCGCGATCGACCCCGAGGATGAGCTGGGTGAGATCGTTCGAGCCGATGGAGAAGCCGTCGAAAACTTCCGCGAATTCCTCCGCCAGGATGACGTTGCTCGGGATCTCGCACATGACGTAAACCTCGAGGCCGTTTTCGCCGCGCTTCAGTCCGTGCTTTGCCATTTCCGCGACCACCTTGCGGCCTTCCTCGACGGTGCGGCAGAACGGCACCATCAGCTTGAGATTCGTCAGGCCCATCTCCTCGCGCACCTTTTTCATGGCGCGGCATTCAAGGGCAAAACCGGCCTGATAACGCACGTTGTAGTAGCGCGAGGCGCCGCGAAAACCGAGCATCGGATTTTCCTCGACCGGTTCATAGGCCCGGCCGCCAATCAGATTGGCATACTCGTTCGTCTTGAAATCGCTCAGCCTGACGATCACGTCCTTGGGATAAAAGGCCGCCGCGATCATGGCCACGCCCTGGGCCAGCTTATCGACGAAGAATTGGGACTTGTCCTCGTAGCCGACGGTCAACTGGTCGATCTTCGCCTTCACCTCCGCGTCGTCGATCTTCGCGTAATCGAGCAAAGCGAGCGGATGCACCTTGATGTAGTTGCTGATGATGAATTCTTCCCGCGCGAGGCCGACGCCATCATTGGGAATGAACGAAAGTGTGAACACCTCTTCCGGGTTGGCCACGTTCATCATCACTTTGGTGCGCGGGCGGGGGAGGCCTTTCAGGTTCGTGCGCTCTACGTCGAACGGCAGTTTGCCGTCGTAGACGAAACCAACATCGCCTTCCGCGCAGGAAACGGTGACGGTTTGCCCGTTAGGCAGGATTTCTGTGCCGTGTTCGGTCCCGACAATCGCCGGAACTCCAAGCTCGCGGCTGACGATCGCAGCATGACAGGTGCGCCCACCGCGATTGGTCACGATCGCCGCGGCCTTTTTCATGATTGGTTCCCAATCCGGGTCAGTCTTGTCGGTCACCAGAACTTCGCCTTCTTTGAATTCGCCGAGGTAGTGCGCGCTCTTGATCACGTGCACCGGCCCGGTCGCGATTTTTGATCCGACGCTGCGACCGCTGACGAGAACCCGACCACGCGTCTTCAGTTCGTAACTCTCGAGGACATCGCGGTCGCGGCGCGACTCGACTGTTTCCGGCCGCGCCTGGACAATGAACATTTCTCCCGTTTGCCCATCCTTCGCCCATTCCGTGTCCATCGGCGTCGGCCTGCCTTTGACCGCGCTGTAATGGTCTTCAATGACGCAGGCCCATCGGGCAAGGGTCAGGATGTCGTCGTCCGAGATCGCGAATCGGTTCCGATCGCCGGGCGCAACCGGGACGTTCTTGACCATCTTGCCGCCCCCGACGTCGTAAATCAGCTTGAACTCCTTACTCCCAATCGTCTTTTGCAGAATAGGACGGAATCCTTTTTTCAGGGTCGGCTTGAAAACAGAATACTCGTCCGGCGTAACCGATCCCTGGACGACGTTTTCGCCGAGGCCATAGGCAGCGTTGATCAACACGGCATCACGAAAGCCGGTTTCGGTATCGATCGTAAACATGATGCCGGAAGCGCCGAGATCCGAGCGCACCATGCGTTGCACGGCGATCGAGAGGGCGATTTTTTGGTGGCTGAAACCCTTGTCCGCCCGATAGGAAATCGCGCGATCGGTGAAGAGCGACGCGAAACAGCGGCGACACGCGTCGATCAAGGCGTTCTGGCCGCGCACATTCAAATACGTCTCCTGTTGTCCGGCAAAACTGGCATCAGGCAAATCCTCCGCCGTCGCGCTGCTCCGGACCGCGACGCCCGCGTCGGCGTTGCCGCTTGCGCGCAGCCCATCGTAGGCGGCCAGAATTTCACCCCGGAGCGTATCGGGGAAGGACGTGGCCAGAATCGCGTCGCGGACTTTTGCGCCACAGTCGCGCAGCGCCTCGACGTTCTGAGTGTCGAGGCCACGCAGAAGGTCGTCGATCTTGCGGTCGAGCCCTCCGGTGTTGAGAAAATTGCGATAGGCCTCGGCCGTGATCGCGAAGCCATCCGGCACTTTCACACCCTGCGGCGAAAGGCTCCGGAACATTTCGCCTAACGACGCCGTCTTCCCCCCAACCGACGGCACGTCCTCGATCGAAATTTCGTCAAATCTCTTGATGAAACCCGGTCGCGATGAAGTTCCCGATTTCGCCGCCTCCGGAGCCGCCGTTTGAATTGCCTCTGCTTTCAATTTGCCCTCCGTTCCTTCCTTTCGTTTGTCGGCAAGAATCTTCGCAAAACCGTCCTCGCCGCTTCCCAACGCTTGCGATTTGCCGCCCATTTCTTGTCCTCTTCCCGGAAGCCAAGCTGGGCCGGAAATTGCGCGGTGTTCTCGTGCGGGGGGAAAACGCGCAGTTTCAAAGGCGACGAAGTTCGTGTAACCATCGACATGCGCGCGATGGTTCTCGAATCACCCCGCCAGCCGCTCGTCGCCAAGGACGTGCCACGGCCCGCGCCAGAGTCGGACCAACTGCTCGTGCGCGTCGGGGCCTGCGCAGTTTGCCGCACCGATCTTCACGTCCTCGACGGTGAGCTTCCGAATCCAAAATTGCCGCTCATTCTCGGTCACGAAATCGTCGGCCGGGTTGAGCAAATCGGTACGAATGTGCGTGGATTTCAGATTGGCCAACGAGTGGGGATTCCGTGGCTTGGCTGGACCTGCGGCAAATGCAAATTCTGCCGGACGAACCGCGAGAACCTGTGCGAGCGAGCGCGTTTCACCGGTTACACGATCGATGGCGGCTACGCGGACTACACCGTGGCCGACGCCCGTTTCTGTTTCCCCATTCCGGACGCCTACGATGATGTCGCGGCTGCGCCGTTGTTGTGCGCGGGCTTGATCGGTTACCGTTGTCTGCGCAAAGCCGGCGATGCTCGGCGGCTCGGGATTTACGGTTTTGGAGCTGCCGCCCACATCATTGCGCAAGTCGCGCGGCACGAGGATCGCGAGATCTTCGCATTTACCAGTCCCGGCGACACCGCGGCACAGGATTTCGCGCGCCGACTCGGTGCGAAGTGGGCCGGCGGTTCGAACGAAACTCCGCCGGAGATTCTGGATGCAGCCATCATCTTCGCACCGGTCGGACGGCTCGTGCCGGCGGCGCTGCGCGTGTTGGAACGCGGCGGCACGGTCGTCTGCGGCGGGATCCACATGAGCGATATCCCGTCGTTTCCGTACGACGATCTCTGGCAGGAGCGCACGATCTGCTCGGTGGCCAATCTGACCCGGCGCGACGGGGAAGAATTTCTCGCGCTGGCGTCGCAGGTGCCCGTGCGGACTGAAACGCATACCTTCGCGCTCGAGCAGGCTAACGAAGCGCTCCACGCGCTCCGCAGCGGCGCGCTCACTGGCGCGGCGGTCCTGGAAGCGGGACTTTGATCGCGGGCGTCAGGCCGTCCCTGAATCGAGCACCCGGGGGGAAATGAAGTCCATCATTTTCCATTTGATAATACCGACCGGTTGGTCTAGATAGCAGAATTATGGCGGCTTCCTCTACGAAACAACGCCTCTTGAAATCAGCACAGACCCTGATGCTGGCCAACGGCTACAAAGCCACGAGCGTCGATCAGATCTGCAACGCGGCAGGGCTGAGTAAGGGCAGCTTTTATCACTTTTTCGAGGGCAAGGAAGCCCTCGGGTTGGCTGTGCTGAGGTTCTCGCTGGAGGAACATGCGGAGGCCCTCAGCAGCGACTCATTGGCCACCGTGGCGGATCCGATCAAGCGAGCACTGGCGTATGTTGATCACCTCGCGGAGCAATCACCGATGCTTTGGAGTCAGGGCTGTTTACTTGGGAGTTTCTCGCTCGAATTGGCGGAAACAAACCCCCGGATGCAGGCTCAGGTCTCCTCTCTTTTTTCGGAGATTACAAACGGCTTTGCGGCAATCCTTGAACCGGTCGCGCGGCACCACGGCTCGACCGATGGCCCCACAGCGCGGGAACTGGCGGAGCAACTGCTCGCCTGCCTGGAAGGTTCGATTGTTCTGGCAAAGGCGCATGCCGATTGGCGCCGCATTCCCTCCGGCATCCGTCAATTTCAAGGTTATTTGAAGCTACTCTTGGAGACGGCTCCAGCGCTCAACGGCTGAGATCGCGTTTCGCGTTACAGAATCATACCGACTAGTCAGTATGCAAATGCCCACCGAAATGAGGGACAAACAAACATGACAACATCAAACATCAACATCCGACAAGAAAACAACAAGAGCGCGGACATTGCCTCTTTGTTTAACGATCAGTCAGGCGGACAACGGTCGCGCAGCCGAAAGAGCAAAGTCGCGCGGGGCGCCGTGATGAGTTGCCTCACGGTCATCCTTAGTACTCTCTGCCAGCCGGCGTGGGCGGATGAGACTTGCTCCTCACCTTACCTCGCGCGCATCGAGGGACAGGAAGAGTTCGTCTACGTCTGGACGCTTGGCGTTGAAGGCCTGGGCGACGGTTCTGATAAACTCGTGACCGTGGATGTGAAGCCCGGTTCGCCGACCTACGGCAAGGTGATCAACAGCTCCTCTGTCGGGGGCCGGCACGAAGCGCACCACGGTGGCTTCACCGATGATCGGCGCCAGCTTTGGCTCGCCGGGCTCGAGAGCAGCCAAATCTTCGTCTACGACGTCTACACCGACCCGGCCAAGCCACGACTCGTAAAAACGATCGACGGACTTCTCGCAAGCAAGCGGCGGGGCGGTCGGACCGCATGGCGTCTATGCGTTGCCCGGCCGCGTGCTCATCCCGGCGCTCTCGAATGCGAAGGATAAAGATGGCCGCACAGCGCTGGTCGAATACAGCAATGACGGCAATTACATCGCGACCCATTGGCTGCCGACAAAGACAGATGCACGCGGCGCGGCGGGCGCGGAGTTCGCCGACGGCTACGGCTACGACGCACGAGTCCTGCCGCGGAAGAACGCGCTCCTGACCTCATCGTTTACTGGCTGGGATAACTACACCACGGAATTCGCCAAGGTGACCGCGGATCCGGAAGCGATGAAGCGGTTCGGGAACACGATGGTCATGTGGGATTTCCACGCAAGGCAGCCGAAGAAGGTTTTCCGCGTTCCGGGTGCGCCCCTCGAGATCCGCTGGGCGTTGGGCAAGAAGCACAACTACGCCTTCACCGCCACGGCCCTGACCTCCAAGCTCTGGCTCGTCCACCAAGACGACGCGGGCGAATGGCAAGCAAAGGAAGTCGCTTCCGTTGGTGATGTGAAAGGCGGCGTTCTGCCGGTCGACATCAGTCTCAGCGCTGATGACAAGACGTTGTTCGTCGGCTGTTTTGCCGACGGCAAATGCCGGGTCTTTGACGTTTCGGATCCGGAAAAGCCGCGACAGATTCTCGAGAAGCAAATCGGGCGGCAGGTTAACATGATCTCGCAAAGCTGGGACGGGAAGCGTGTCTACTTCACCAGCTCACTCCTCGCGAAGTGGGACAAAACCGGGAAGGACAACGAACAATTCCTCCGCGCCTACGCTTGGAATGGGAAGGACTTGGAACCGAGCTTCGACCTCGACTTTACGGCGCTGAAACTCGGCCGACCCCACCACATGTTGTTTGGCGCGCGGAAAATGGGGGACGCGAAGCCGCCCACCGTTACCGAACGCTAGCCGCTGGAGAGAAGACGCCATGAAGAACTCTATCGGAGCGATCGCGGCGGCGGCGTTGCTGGTGCTCGCCTTGTCGTTAGGCAAGGCGAGCGCGGAAACGGGGTTGGATCTTCCGCGCGATCCCGATTTCGATTACGAACCGCCGGTTCCGGGAACCTACAATCTACCGGTGGTAAAAGAAGCCGCCGATGGCGCGCTGCGGGACACGCAGGGCAAACCTCTGAATCTGCGCGACGTGACCGGCGGTCGCATCACTGTGCTGAGCTTCATCTACACGCGTTGCGGTGACGCGCGAGGCATGCCCCTACGCGGCAAGCGTCCTCAATCAGCTGCATGAGGCCAGCGCGCACGACGAACGGCTCGCGCAAAGCATGCGTCTTGTCAGCATGAGCTTCGATCCGGAATACGACACGCCGGAGCGGCTGGCCGACTACGCGGCGATGGTGCGGGATAGCGACAAGGGCTGCGAGTGGCGTTTTGTTACGCCGCGATCGGTCGGGGACTTGCCCGCGATCCTCAGCAGCTACGGGCAGGCGGTGGACCGGAAACAAAACCCCGCCGATGGGCTGGGTCCACTCCACCACACGCTCCGCGTATTCCTCATCGATCGCGAGCACCG
Organism: uncultured Verrucomicrobiae bacterium; assembly: GCA_963738045.1. Taxonomy (GTDB): domain Bacteria; phylum Verrucomicrobiota; class Verrucomicrobiia; order Chthoniobacterales; family UBA10450; genus Palsa-1392. Next base: position 532,767 of record CAVTUX010000001.1, read on the forward strand.
TATCCGAAACATCTACAGTTCCGGCACGCTCGATCCGCGCCTCGTGCTGGCCGATGTGAAGACGCTCCTGCTCGAGGAGGCGAAACGCGCGCAACGTTGAAAGAGCGACGCGGATTTATCGACGCCATTCCGGACATCGAGCTGAAGCGGCCCGTTCACCGGCCCGGCAGTCTTGCAGCCCTAACGAATGCCGCGCAGCCCGATCTGGGTGTGAGATTCGTTTTCGTCCAGGAGTGGTATCCCGACCGGGCCATGCTTCACCAACTGGTGGAAGACTGTCCCAGCCGGCATTCCCGCGGTGGGCGAAAGTCGCTCGTTAGGCAACCCTGAGCGAGGACGGAAAAGCTCAAGCAGAGCTTCCCCTAACGATTCAGATTTTTGAGGAGCCCGTGCGCGAGGCCGGAGATCTCCTGCACTTGTTGGCGTGAGACCGAGTTGTCGCCCGGCGCGAGGGACTTGCGCACGTCCTGAAGGCCGGCGCGCATTTTTGTGACGACCGGATCGGTCCCGACGTCACCGCGCAGGCCGGCAAGTTGCTTCTCGAAGTGATCAAAGAGCGCCGGTTGCCGAAGAAGCTCCGCGTCTTGCCTGGAGTAGTTTTGCAGCACCAGCGCGGCAAACGCTTCTGACCCGCGCACCCAGCCGCCGAGGCTCACGAGTTGGGCAAACTGTTCGCTCTTCAATTGTTCCATTCCCCGCTGAACGTCGGGGAGCACGCCGTCCCATTCCTTGCGCACGGCAGGCCAGTCCCCTTTTTTGGCATAGTCGACAATGCTGCGGCTGCGCCGGAGCGCCGCCTTTTCCACGCCGAGGCCGCGCGCCAATTTGAGCACGGACCGGCCCAGACTTTTCGTTTCGACGGCGTCTTCCGCTTCCACAGCGATAAATCCTTCGGCAATCACCGCCCCGAGCAAAAGCGCGTTCTCCGCCTGATTGCCGGGCGGCTTCCAACGCGCGAGGTCCGGACGCTGCACCGCGCGCCAGTTCGAATGGCGGAATTTGTCGAGCGTGTTGAAGATCTCGCTCGGGACCGGCACGAGGACGCCATCGACCATTGTGAATTGAGGAGGAAATAGCTTGCCCTCGGCGGCTGGCGACGGCTGAGCTGCGCGAAGAGAGGTCAGAGTTGCAAGCACGAGGACGCAGAGCAGAGTTTTCTTCATCGAGATTTTGTCAAAACGCGTTAGAGCGAAATGTGGCGCAGGCGTAGCGCGTTGGCGATCACCGAGACGGAACTGAAGCTCATCGCCGCTCCCGCGATGATCGGGCTGAGGAGAAGGCCAAAAACTGGATACAAAACGCCGGCGGCAATCGGGATGCCAAGCGTATTGTAGGCGAAAGCGAAAAACAGGTTCTGCCGGATGTTGCGCATGGTGGCGCGGCTCAGGGTGACGATTTTCACTATCCCATCCAGATCGCCGTGCAGGAGCGTGAGGCCGGCGCTTTCGATCGCAATATCGGTGCCGGTCGCCATCGCGATGCCAACATCGGCGGCAGCGAGGGCGGGTGCGTCGTTGATCCCGTCGCCGGCCATCGCCACGATCTCGCGCTCGTCGCGCAATCGCCTGACGACTTCGCTTTTCTCGCCGGGAGTCAGCTCTGCTTCCACGCAATCGATTCCGATCTCGCGTGCGACGGCGTCGGCGGTGCGCCGGTTGTCGCCGGTCAGCATCACGACTTTCAAACCGCGCCGATGCAGTTCGCGAATCGCGGCGCTGGTCGTCGGCTTGATTGGATCGCTCACGAGCAAGACGCCAGCGGCGCGCTGGTCGAAAGCAACGAAAATCGCGCTTTGCCCTTCGGCCTGAAATTTCTCCGCGGCGCTCTCGAGCGATTGGAGATCGGAAACCTTTCGCTCGCGCAGGAATTGCGAACTGCCTGCCAGCACCTGTCTATGCGCCGTTTTTCCACTGACGCCGCCGCCGGTGACGGAGTTGAAATCGGAGATCGATCCCAGCGGCAAATTTTTGTCTTTGGCCGCGGCCACGATCGCCGCGGCCAGCGGATGTTCGCTTTGTTGTTCGACGCTCCCGGCGGCGGTCAGCAAATCGTTTTCATCCGCGCCTTGCGCCAAAATGATTTTCGTTAGGCGCGGCCGGCCTTCGGTCAGTGTGCCGGTCTTATCGACTACAATTGTCGTAACCTTTTCCATTTGTTCGATGGCCGCGGCATCCTTGATCAAAACACCCGCGGCCGCGCCGCGGCCAACCCCAACCATGATCGACATCGGGGTCGCAAGGCCGAGTGCGCACGGGCACGCGATAATGAGAACTGCAACGGCGTTGACGATCGCATAGGCAAACCGCGGCTCGGGCCCGATCCAGGCCCAGAGCGCGAAAGTGATGGCCGCCGCCGCCAGCACCGCGGGAACGAAATAGCCGGCCACTTTGTCGGTCACGCTCTGGATTGGCGCCCGGCTGCGCTGCGCGTCCGAGACCATTTGCACGATCTGCGCGAGTAACGTTGAGCGGCCGACGCGCTCCGCGCGCATGAGAAAACTGCCGGTGGTGTTGACGGTTCCGCCGGTCACACCGTCGCCGGCGCGTTTCGCGACTGGCATCGCTTCGCCGGTGATCATCGATTCGTCGATGTTCGTCGCACCATCGAGCACCACGCCATCGACCGGCACTTTTTCACCCGGCCGCACCCGTAATTCGTCACCCACCTCCACCTCGCCCAACAGCACGTCTTTGCTTTCCCCGTGACAGATGAGATGCGCAGTGGCGGGCGCGAGATCGAGCAAGGCGCGCACCGCGCTGCCGGTGCGATGGCGCGCGCGCAACTCGAGCACCTGCCCGAGCAGGACGAGCACCGTGATCATGGCCGCCGCTTCGAAGTAGATGCCGATCTTCCCGTGCTCGCGGAAGGAAGGCGGAAAAATCCCGGGCCAGAGCATCGCCACCGCGCTGTAGAAGTAGGCCACGCCCACGCCCATCGCGATGAGGGTAAACATATTGAGGTGACCCGTGCGCAAAGAACGCCAGCCGCGCTGGAAAAACGGCGCGCCCGCCCAAAGCACCGCCGGTGTGCTGAAGAGGAATTGAATCCAGCGCGACGTGTCGCTCGACATCCAGACCGGCGCGCCCGGCACGAGATGCGACATCGCGAGCAGGAAAACCGGCAGGGCAAGGACGGCCGCGATCCAGAACCGCCGCGTCATGTCCTTTAGCTCGGTGTTGTCTTCCGGCGCGGCGCCAACCTCCTTCGGCTCGAGGGCCATGCCGCAGATTGGGCAATCGCCCGGATGATCCTGCTCGATCTCCGGATGCATCGGGCAGGTGTAGATCGCGCCAGGGACAACCGGCGCCGGCACCTCGCTAGGCGGCGCTTCGAGAAAGTTCGCCGGATTGGCGTCGAACTTTTGTTTGCAGCCGGACGAGCAAAAGTAATAGGTCGCGCCCGCGTGCGTGCTCGTGCCGGCAGCCGAGTCCGGCTCGACCTTCATGCCGCAAACCGGATCGGTGTGTGTCATCACAAGTTCGTCAGGCGATCGTCAGGCTGAGGCAAGCGCGATTCTTCTGGATAAGGCGCGGAGGAATTGCCGGCCGCGACGCGCCTTGGCCAGGGTCGTCTCCATGTCGGCTTCACCGCTCAACTCAAGAACGAAGGCGCCATGGAATTGCGTCTGCACCAGGTCGTGCAGCAGTTTCTCCCAATCGATCACGCCGTCGCCCGGCGTGCGATGTTCGTCGAAGTGGCCGTCGTTATCATGGGCGTGAATCACCTTCAGGTGACTGGCGAGTTTGTGCACCAGCGAGGAAATGTCGCCCGCGATCGTAGCGTGACCGGTGTCGAGACACGCGCCGACATCCGTCGTGCTGATGGCGTCGAGGATCCAGAGAATGTCGCTCGTGTTTCCGAAAAGAAGATGCGGCAGCTTGTTCTCGAGCACGCACATGATGCCGAGTTCGCGACAGCGCGCTGCAACCACGCTCAAGGAGGCGACCACATTTTCCATCCGGGCCAAACGTTCCTCGGCGCTCATCTCACCGGGCAATTCCGGGCCGGGATGGATCACAAGATAGTGAACCTTGAGGAGTGCCGCCGCCTCCGCCGCGCGCAGGATTTCGGAAAGCGCGCTGGCACGTTGCTTCGCGTCCGGCGAGGCGATGTCGATGTGATCGGAGAAGGGAGCGTGAAATGAATAGGCTTCCATCCCCAGCTCGTGGATGCGCGCAGCAGCCCGCCCAACCGCAGCGTGATCGCGGTAATCGAGATGGGCCGGCCAGGAACAGACCTCGATCATGCTGAAGCCGCTCGCGCAAATGCTCGCCAGGCAATCAAGAATGTTCTGTTGGTAAAAGCAGCCGGTTGAAAGGCCGATGGGCCAGTTTGTCATGTCTTCTCCGGAAGAGCGCCGCTTCCTTGAAGCGGAGCAGGTTGTCGTGGCAGTCGGTGAGAAAGCAGATTCCCTGTTCCTGCGCCGAAGTGCAATTGAAGTCGACCAGATCATCGCGTCCGGTCACGAAGAGACCGGCAAAAACGCGGACGTAAAAATCGGCACGCGCCGCCGGATCGCAGTCGGTGAACTGAGTCCAGCCAAAATCGCGCTCGTATTTGGAACGAATGAAACCGGCGATGTGGCGCGGATGCCAGCCGAGCGCGAGGAGGATGCGGACAACGCAGCGAATACAGGCTGGACGGAGAAGGAGGTCGTTAGGCTGCTCGATCATGAACCGACCGCAGTCCGGCCAGACCTCCAACGGGACGCGATCATAGGTCTCGGGCCAGCGCTCCGGCGGCTCGTGTTCCTGCGAGTAAAAATCGACATGAAACTTGCCCAACGACGAGTCTTGATAGTCGTCGATCAACCTTTCCATCTCGCGACTCGCGTCCGGAATCCCCGTCTGAGCCGTGGCCGCGAGCCTGGCCGCCAGCTCGCCCGAACGCATGATGGGCAAGGCTTCATTCACTTCCAAATCGCCTAACGGAATGACAAAGAGCGGTCTGATTTCGTCGAGCGCTTCATCCGCGATCAAGCCACGCTGCTGCCACGGCTTGAGATAGACGGTGAACGGCACCCGCAACATGCGGGCCGGGAGCGGATCGCCATATTCCGAGATGTCGAGCGAGACCATTTCGCGGCCGCGATCGGACGGGCCGACCTCAACCGCGGTTAGCTCGACCGGGATTTTGCTGGCAGGCGCCGCGACCTCCTTCACCCGGTCGGCGAGGAATTCCATCACCTGCCCGAGTCCGGCAAAAGCTCGCGCCAGTTGCAGCGAGACAACTTCACCTTCCGGCGATCTTTGTTCGGCCGTCGTCCGCCACAGGCTCGCTGGGCCATTTCCGAGGTTCGTCAGGCGCTGAAAGGCGGGCGAAGTCTGGTCGATCTGCCAGATGAAGTGATGACCGCGTCCGCTCAGCAGATGGAGCGGCCGTATACCGTAGTTGGCGAGCAACCGTACGATCGTTTGCTCGACCGGCACCTGCAGCTCGAAGGCGCGCCCGGGATTCAGAAAGGCCTCGGCCGGTCGATCGAAGTTGACGTACTCGACGTCGATATCGGCGATGAGCGCAGTCTCATCCCAGAGCGAACGCGCGATCTCGGTCCCTTCGTCGAAGAGCGCCTCGAGATCCCTCACCGGATGACGCTCGTGCAGGTGCAGCTCGGTGGTTTCTCCTTTGGCCAGATAACGACAGGTCGGTTCGCCTGACGAATCATGGCCAAGAAAGTCTCGGATCCGCGCCCGCACTTCCGCGCTCTCGTAATAGCGCGCGGCTTCTTCATTCATCGGTCAACCTTCAGGCGCGTCTGACGTTCCCGGCCGCAGATGGCTCGGCACGATCAGCACGGGACAACTCGCCTCGCGCGCCAGTTCCTCCGCCACGCTGCCGAGAAGAGCATGACGCAGACTGGAATAACCATGCGTCGATGTGATGATCCTGTCCAGATCGGCTCGGCCGCTGGCGGTAACCAGCGGGAGTTTGGGGCCCTTGCTCACAAATATTAGGATCGCATGCACAAAGCGAAACAGCTTATCGCTGCTTGCGAAACAATCGGCATTTCTTGGCCGGGCCATCCCTTTGGGCCGCTTTGCCGATATTCTGCTACGGTCAGTCGACCGATTTGGTCGGTACTCGGAAGGCTGTTTTTATCGAGGCTATGTCGAAATGAGATTACGGCGGAAAAATGGCGATCGCGTCCTGGTGATCGGCCTTTTCCAAGGTCCGGAAATCGGCCGGACTGTACTGAGGAACCTGCATCGGGCGCAGTTCCGCCGCGCCGCCGCAGTCCATGCTCTGGCCAAAGGCCGGCCGCGCGTCGAGGAAAGTGGAGTCTCGGCGATCGGCGGATCGGCTACAGCTTGTGCTCTCAGCCTCGGTTTGGGCGCATTCATTTTCTGGCAGCGCGGAATGCTGGCCGGTTACGGTCCGGCTCAAACGGCTCTGCTTCTTTTTGCTTTCGCACTGGCCGGTGCTCTTACCGGATGGATCCTCGTCCGGTTGCTTCAGCAGCATGTCGATGACGCGAGCCTGGACTGGTGCACAAGCACGATCCTGCCGGATGAAATGGCCGTCATCGTCCGGGTCCGCGCCGAGGATACGCCGCGCGTGCTGGCAATCCTGCGGGACGTGGAGGCGGAGGCGCCAGTAACATTCGCTTTTTATTCGCCTCCGCCCTTATCGGCTGAATTAACCACGCGCCCGCTCTGGCCGGAGCGGCCGTCGGGTCAGCGCCTGGCGGAAAATGCCGCCCGCCTTGCCTCCTCGATTCCGGTGAGCCGGGAGATGAAGCCGCGCGGACCATCCTTTTTGCACCGCCTGCGCGAAATCGAGTGGACCCTGGAATGGGCGAACGACAGCCTGACGATGGGGACCGAAGCGCAGCAGGCCTTCGCGCTTTCGTCGGAGTGGTTGCTCGATAACGCCTACCTCATTCGCGAACAAGCGACCGAGCTGCGGGGAAGTTTGCCGCGAGAATCTTATGGAGGGTTGCCGCTCATCGCGAGCGGGCCGGAGGCGGGCCTCCCGCGGGTTTACCGTCTCGCGGCGGAAATCGTGGCGGAGAGCGGCGGGGCCCTCGACCGGGAGACAATTCGGAAATTTCTCGTCGCCTTCCAGGAGGTTGCGCCGCTCGACATCGCGGAACTCTGGGCCGTGCCCCCGATGTTGCGTTTGCGTCTGGTCGAAAGTCTGCGCCTGCTTGCGATCCAGGTCGGGCAACAGCAGGGCGAGAGTGAAGAAGCGGACTTCTGGGCGAATCGTTTGATCACGGCCGCGCGGCACAACTCGTCGCATCTGCTCAAGATGATGGAGCAGCTCGTGGAACAGCATCCTGAGCCGAGCGCGCATTTTGCCCACGAGCTGGTGGCCCATCTCTACGACGAAGAGGCGGCGCTCCCGATGGTGACTGGCTGGCTGGAACGCTTTTTCCGCGCGCCCCTGCACGAAGTGATGCAGCAGGAACACGTGCGCCAGACGGTGCAGCAGACTGCGCTGGCCAATTTGATCAACAGTTGCCGACGTCTCGCGCAGATCGAATGGCGGGAGCTGTTCGAAGCGACCAGCCGCGCGGAGAGCGAGCTGGCGGCGGATCCGGCCGGCATTTATGCGCGGACCGATTTTGAAACGCGCGATCGTTGCCGCAGCGCGGTGGAAGAAATCGCCCGTTGGTCGAAGCGATCGGAACACGAAATCATCGACGCGGCGCTGACCCTGGCTCACTCGGCCGAGGGTGAAGTCGCGCGGCACGTCGGCTATTACCTGATCGATGCGGGCCGGCCGACGCTCGAGCAGGCGGTGAAGGCGCGCGTGCCTTTGGCAGAACGGTGGCGTCGCTCGATCTGCGCGCACGCCGCCGGCTCCTATTTCGGGAGCATCCTCGTGCTCACAATCGTGACGATCGCGCTGCCGCTTCTCTTTATCGCGCGGTCAGTCCATGGACCAATACTCGGTTTGCTCGGCTTTCTTCTCATTGTGCCCGCCAGCGAGCTGGCGGTGCTGGCGGTGAACTATTTTGTGACCTCGATCCTGCGGCCGCGGGTCCTTGCGAAAATGTCCTTCGAAGAGGACGGCATCCCGGATGATTGCCGCACTCTCGTGGTCGTGCCGATGATGTTGACCACCCCGGCGGCGATCGAAAACGAAGTGAACCGCCTGGAAATTCGTTACCTCGGCAATGCGGATGCGAATCTGCGCTTTGCGCTCCTGAGCGATTTTGCCGATGCCCCCCAGCAGGTCATGCCGGAAGACGCAGAGGATCTCAACGTCGCAGTCCGCGGCATCGAGCAATTGAACCAGCGGCATGGCGCTGGGCGTTTCTTCCTTTTCCATCGCGGACGGTTGTGGAGTGAGAGCGAGCAACGCTGGATCGGATGGGAGCGCAAACGCGGCAAGATCGAGCAGCTCAATCGCTTCCTCATCGGCGAAGCGGCGCCCGAGCTGGAGGGTTTTCTCTGCGCGGGCGATCGTGCGCAACTCGAAGGCATCCGCTTCGTCATCACGCTCGATGCCGATACGCAACTGCTCCGCGAGACCGGCCGGCGGTTGATCGAAACGCTGGCCCATCCGCTCAATCAGGCGCGCCTTTCGCCCGACGGCCGCCGGGTGGTGCGCGGCTACACGATTATTCAACCAGGCGTCAGCACGACCCTGCCGAGCGCCACCGCGACTTGGTTCTCGCGCATTTTTGCCAACCAGCGCGGCATCGATCCCTACACCCACGCGGTCTCCGATGTTTACCAGGATTTGACCGGCGAAGGCAGCTATCACGGCAAAGGCATTTATGAACTGCGGACCTTTCATCGACTGCTCTCCGGGCGATTTCCAACGGCGCATTTGCTCAGTCACGATTTGCTGGAGGGCGGCCATGTCCGGGTGGGATTGGCGACGGATATCGAGCTGCTGGACGTGTTTCCGAGCAGTTACATCGCGTGGTGGCATCGGCAGCACCGCTGGATCCGCGGCGACTGGCAGATCATCGACTGGCTGAAACCGCGCGTGCCTTCGGGCGCCGGCAGGAGCGAACCCAATCCGCTCTCCGCGTTTAGCCGCTGGAAAATCTTCGACAATCTTCGTCGCAGTCTGGTGCCGGCCGCGACCATCGCTCTCCTTCTCGCGGGCTGGCTCTTCACACCCGCGCCGAAGCGCTGGAGCCTGATGATCGCGGGCCTCATGCTCTGGCCGGTCCTCAATTCCATCCTCGGTCTGTTGCTGCATCCGCCGCCGCCCGGAACAAGATTCTGGCGCGAGCCGCGCGATCGCCTCGTCCGCTCCGTTTTCACGGTGATCTTCTTGGCGGATTACGCGGGTATGGCGCTGAATGCGATCGTTCGCGTGGCCTACCGGCGAATCGTCACGCATCGTTTGCTGCTGGAATGGGAGACAGCGCAGGAAGCCCACCAGCGCGCAAGAAATCGGCAACGCCAGTTCATTTTCCACCGGTTTTGGATTCCGGCGGCCGCCGCGGTCCTCTTCGTCGCGGCGCTGCTGCGCGGGCCATCGGCCCTTTGGGCGATGAGCCCGTTCCTCATCTTGTGGGCGCTTTTCCCACTCGCCGTCATTTTCATCAACCGCCCGGCGAAAAGCTTCCGCGGTGGAATTTTGACGCCGGATGATCGCCGCTTTCTGCGCACCGTCGCGCGGCGCACCTGGCGATATTTCGATGAGTTTGTCGGACCGCAAACATCCTGGCTCCCGCCGGACAATGTTCAGGAAACTCCGAAGCGGGAAATTTTCCTGCGCACGTCCCCGACCAATATCGGTCTCTGGATGTTGGCGACGGTGGCGGCGAACGATTTTGGCTACATCACCAGCGACGACCTCGTGACGCGCAACCTCGGTACCTTCGAGACGCTGGGCCGACTCGAGCGTTTCGAAGGTCATCTCTTCAATTGGTACGACCTAACGAGTCTCGAGCCGTTGCATCCACGCTACGTCTCGACCGTGGACAGCGGCAACCTGCTCGCCAGCCTCTGGACGTTCGAGAGCAGTTGCCATGAGCTGGCCACGCGCGCGCTTCTTGAGGGGAGGGCCTTGCGCGGTCTGGCGGATACACTCGGCGTGCTGAGGCAAATCACGTCCGCGCGCAGGGAAACTGACTACCCGGTGGCCTTGCTTCAGTTGGAAGAATTGACCGCGGGTCAACCGTTGAGTCTGGAGGAAATCATCACGCGCCTCCGTGCGGCGCGCCCGTTCGCGCAGGATCTGGCTCATCACCTTCGCGAACCGGAGACCGATCCGCGCGCCTACTGGGCGCGCCAGGTCGAGCGGCAGGTGACGGACTGGAATGCCGTGATCGACAAATATCTTCGGCCGGTGGAAATCCTGATGGCGCCGCCGGTGCAGTTGGTGTCGTTAGGCGAAGCGGTCCACGAATTCCGCCGCGAGGCGCTTGCGGCCACCTTTTCGCTGCGCCACCTCGCCAGCGATGGAATCGCGGGCCTGGCCGCGCTGCTCGCATTTCATGGACGGCGCGAGGAAATGGAAATTCCCCAGGCGGTGCGGGAATGGCTCGATCGTCTCGTGAGCGAGGTGGAGCAGGCGCGCGCAAAAGCCACGGAAGAACTCGGGCGCCTGGACGAACTTTTGACCCAGAGCCAGGAACTCGAAGACGGCATGGGACTGCGTTTCCTCTACGACGAGGAACGCCGGATTTTTGCCATCGGTTACCAGGTGGCGGAACGCCGGCTCGACACTTCGTTCTACGACCTGCTCGCGAGCGAAGCGCGCCTGACGAGTCTTCTGGCGATCGCGCGCGGCGAAGTGCCGGTGGAACACTGGTGGGCTTTGGGCCGGCCTTTTGGCGCCGCTTACGGACGACTGCCGCTCCTTTCCTGGACAGGGACGATGTTCGAATACTTGATGCCGCTCCTCTTCACCCAGACGCACGAGAACTCGCTCCTCGACCGCGGCTGTCACGATGCGGTCCGTTGCCAGATCGCCTATGCCGAGAAAAGCAAGGTGCCGTGGGGCATCTCGGAATCGGCTTTCAGCGCGCTCGACCGGAATAATGTTTATCAATACCGCGCCTTTGGCGTGCCGGCGCTGGCCTTGAAGCGGGGCCAGGGACGCGAACTGGTGGTGGCGCCTTATGCCGCAACGCTCGCCCTTGGCCTGAAGCCTGCCGCGGCGGTGAAGAATTTGCGCCGGCTCGCCACCCTGGGCGATTCTTCCCTCCTCGGCGAATACGGCTACTACGAAGCGATCGATTACTCGCGGCGGACCGAACCCGGCGGCGCGGCCGGGATCATCATTCATTGCTACATGGTGCATCACCAGGGGATGTCGCTCATGGCCTTCGACAATGCGCTCAATGGCAACGCCATGCGGATGCGTTTCCATCGTGACCCGCGCGTCCGGGCCACGGAGCCGCTGCTCTACGAGCACATCCCGGAACAGATTTTGCCGACCACGAGTGAAATGCGCGAAGAGCGCCCGCTCCTCCGGGCGACGCCGGGCCTCGATACCGGCGTGGTGGTGGCGACACCCGACATCGCCACGCCACGCATCCACCTGCTCTCCAACGGCACCTGCTCCACCATGGTGACCAACTCCGGCGGCGGTTACCTCCGCTGGCTCGAGCAGGACGTTACGCGCTGGCGCGCTGACACGACCTGCGATATGCCGGGCGCGGTTTGTTACTTCAAGGATTTGGAAGGCGGAACGATCTGGAGCAACACCCATCAACCGGTGCGCAGCCCCGAACGCCGTTACACCTGGAGCTTCACGCCCCACAAGGCGGAATTCCGCCGCCGCAGCGGTCCATGCGAAACCTCCACCGAAATTGTGATCTCGGCCGAGGACGACGCCGAGGTCCGCCGCGTCACCTTGGTCAATACTTCACGCAAGTCGTCCAGGCTGGAACTGACCACTTATCTCGAGCTCGCGCTCGCGCCGCACAAGGCCGATCGCGCGCATCCTGCCTTCAGCAAGCTTTTCATCGAGACGGAGTGGTTGCCGCATTGCGAAGCGCTCCTCGCCCGGCGCCGTCTCCGTGCTCCCGAGGAGAAGCCGATCTGGGTCGCTCACCTGATGGTGCCCGAGGTTGCCGGCGACGGGGAAAACGATGCGATCGAGTTCGAAACCGATCGTGCCCAATTTCTCGGCCGCGGTCGAACCCCGGCAAATCCCGAGGCCCTCGGGCGCAGCCTGACGCAACAGGTCGGCACGGTGCTCGACCCGATCTTCAGTCTGCGCCGCCGGGTCAAGATCCGGCCTAACGAGCGCTTGCAGTTTGCCATTGTCACCCTGATGGCGGAGACGCGCGAAGCGGCCGTCGAATTGGCCGAGCGTTACTCCGAGTTCCATACCTGCGCGCGCGCTTTCGAGACCGCCTGGACTCATGCCCAGCTGGAAATGCGGCGCCTGCACATCCGCCCGGGAAATGTGCAGACCTTTCAGCAACTCGCCTCGCACGTCCTCTTTCCCCAGGCCCAGCTCCGGCCGCCGCCGGTGCGTTTGGGACGGCGTGGGGAAGGTCAACGCGCGCTCTGGCGGCAGGGCATTTCCGGCGACCTGCCGATTGTCGCCGTCATGATCGCTCAGCTGCGCGATATCGACATCGTGCGCGAAATTTTGAGCGCGCATGCGTTTTGGTCTTTGCGCGGATTGAAGACCGATCTCGTGCTCGTGAGTGAGGAAGTGGGGAGTTACGACGACCCGTTGATCAGCAGCCTGCGCCGGCTCACCGAAGCGCAGTCGCATCTGACTGGCGTGGATCAACCCGGTGGCGTTTATCTGCGTTCCGCCAACAAGATGTCGAAAGAAGAATTGATCGTCATCCAGGCGGCGGCGCGGATGGTCCTGGTCGCGGCCCGCGGCACCCTCCGGCAACAACTGGCCGCGACCGCGCCGGTGGCCACGAAGCCGCGGCGGCTGCAGCCCGGCCAGCAATCACATGAAGAGCCCTCGGCGCCTTTGCCCTTCATGGAGCTGAAATACTTTAACGACTTCGGCGGCTTTACCGCGGACGGAAAAGAATACGTCATCTATCTCGGACCCGGCCGGCAAACGCCGCTCCCCTGGATCAACATCATGGCCAACCCCCATTTCGGCGCCGTGGTCTCGGAGGCCGGTTCCGAATGCGTCTGGGGCAGCAACAGTCAGGACGACCGCCTCACACCATGGTCGAACGACCCGGTCTCCGACCCGCCCGGCACCGCGATATACATAAAAGACGATGAGATCGGCGCGGTCTGGTCACCCACGCCGCAGCCGATCCGGGAGAAGGACGCTTACCGCGCGCGACATGGACAGGGTTACACCAGATTCGAGCACAACAGCCACGCGATCGAACAAACGCTGCTCAGCTTCGTCCCGGTTGATGGCGCCGGCGGCCTGCCGGTGCGACTGCAACGGCTGCGTCTGCGCAACAGCTCATCTCGCCGGCGGAAGCTGACCGTGACCTCCTACGCCACGCTTGTTCTCGGAACCGACCGGGAGGAAACCAGCCTTCACGTGGCGACAAAGTGGGATTTGCAAAGCCAGACCCTGTTTGCCCGCAATTCCTATGACCCGGAATTTTGCGATCGCGTCACCTTTGCCACTTCCACTCCGCCACCCGTTTCCTTCACCGGCGATCGGGCCGCCTTCATTGGACGGAACCGCTCCCTGCACGATCCCGTCGCCATGGAGCACGAAGGATTGACCGGCGACACCGGCGCTGGATTGGATCCCTGTGCTGCCGTGCAGCTCACGGTCGAGATCGATCCCGGGCAGACCGCGGAGGTGACTTTTCTGCTCGGACAGACTGGGAACGAGGAAAAAGCACGCGCCCTCGTAAACCGATTTCGCGATCCGGAAAATGTCGAAGCCGCCTTCGAGGAAACATGCCGTTGGTGGGACCGACTCCTCGGCACGATCCAGGTGGAAACGCCGGAGCTTTCCACGAATCTAATGCTCAACCGCTGGCTGCCTTACCAGACGCTCAGTTGCCGTGTCTGGGGCCGTTCCGCCCTTTATCAATCGAGCGGCGCCTACGGATTCCGTGACCAATTGCAGGACGTCATGGCCCTCGTGCATGCCGCGCCCGGGATCGTCCGCGACCAAATCCTGCGCGCAGCCGCGCGCCAATTCGTGGAAGGCGATGTCCAGCACTGGTGGCATCCCGAGTCCGGCGCCGGCGTCCGCACCCGGATCAGTGATGATCTGCTCTGGCTTCCTTTCGTCACCGCGCATTACGTCCGAGCCACCGGCGACGACGCGATTCTCGACCAAATGATCCCGTTCCTCGAAGCCAAGCCGCTGGAGGAAGGACAAACCGAGAGCCTTTCCATTCCCGCCATTTCCAAAACGGAGGCTTCTCTACTCGAACACTGCCGGCGCGCCATCGCGCGTGCCGCGACAGCCGGTCCGCACGGGCTCCCTCTGATCGGAAGCGGCGATTGGAACGACGGCCTTAACCGCGTCGGGATCGGCGGCAAAGGCGAGAGCGTCTGGCTCGCCTGGTTTGAAATTTGTGTGCTGACAGATTTTTCCGAGTTGCTCCTGGTGCGCGGACGCGAAGCGGAAACGAAAGACTGCCGCGCGCGCGCCGCGCAGCTCGCCAAGACGATCGACGCCGAGGCGTGGGACGGAGCGTGGTATCGCCGCGGATACTTCGACGACGGCAGCCCGCTCGGATCGAAGGAATGCACCGAAGCCCGGATCGATTCGCTCCCGCAAACCTGGGCCGCGATTGCAGGCACGGGCGATTCCGCTCGCGTCGATGCCGCGCTGCGCTCACTCGAAGAAAATCTCGTCCGCGAGTCCGACGATCTCATTTTGCTCTTCACGCCGCCGTTCGACAAAACGACCGCCGACGTCGGCTACATCAAGGGGTACCCGCCCGGCGTGCGCGAAAACGGCGGCCAATACACGCATGGCGCGACCTGGGTTCCGCTGGCTTTCGCCCGCCGCGGCGATGGCGACAAAGCGGTTCGACTCTTGCGCATGCTGAACCCGGTCGAACACGCCCGGGTCAAGGAAAAGTGCGAGCACTACAAGGTCGAGCCTTACGTCATGGCGGGCGATGTCTACTCGTTAGCCGGCCACGTCGGTCGCGGCGGCTGGACCTGGTACACCGGCTCGGCCGCCTGGACCTATCGCGTCTGGCTCGAGGAAGTGCTCGGTTTCCAGCACCGGGGCGACACGCTCACGATCAACCCGGTCATACCGAAGGATTGGGCCGGCTTTAAACTGCACTACCGTTATCAAAACACGCTCTATCACATCGCGGTGGAGAACCCCGATCACTGTTCCCACGGCGTCACGTTGGTAGAACTCGATGGTACGGCGCTGGCAGACAACGTGGTGAGGCTAGGCAACGATTCCCAGCCTCACGAGGTGCGTGTCGTCCTGGGAAAGGAACCGCCGGGATAAAAAGAACGATACGGCCGATTCCACCGCAAATTTCGAAGCAAGATCTGAACAGACTTCGACAAACAACGGAGAGTGCCATTCGGCCATCCGCGTTTGCTGGGGAAGGAAAGGAAGGAGAAGTATGAGTCAACTAGCCATGTGGAATCCCTTCCGTGAGCTGGACGAGGTGCAGAATCGCCTCGGCGGTTTCTTTGGCGGAAGGTTTCCGAGATTCGGAGACGGCGACGGCGGCCTGAAACTGGCCGACTGGTCTCCGCAGGTGGACATCACAGAGGACGACAAAGAGTACCTCATCAAGGCCGACCTGCCGGAGATGAAGAAGGACGAGATCAAGGTGAACGTCGAGAACGGTGTTCTCTCGGTCTCAGGCGAACGCAAAACCGAAAAGGAAGAAAAGAACAAGAAATTCCATCGCATCGAGCGCAACTACGGCACCTTCATGCGCAGCTTCGCGCTGCCGGAAGACGCCGATGGCACGAAGGTGGCGGCGGAATTCAAGGAAGGTGTGCTCAGGGTGCACCTGCAGAAAAACCCGGTCGCCAAACCTCAGGCGATCGAGGTGAAAGTGGCCTAGCAAGACGGACCGGCGCGTGGCTGTGGGGGTCGCGCGCCGGATATGCCCCTCGGTCGTCGTCCGAAACACGCAGATTGTGGCGGCGCTCTATGAGCGCCGATCCGCTTGGTTTCGCGCGCCGTTCGACGGTCACAGACCGCCGCTACAATAATTTTGCCTAACCCAAGGCTGCGTTGGCTATTCCTGTTCCTCTCCCTAGGCTAGAAACTGGAGCTCGAGATCTTCGCGGTTCAGCCCTTCGAACGCCCTCGAATTTTTCCGTCACATTCTCGTGACCAGATCTTAACAGTAAAAATCTCGCTCCGGATGCGTCGCTCGCTAAAAGGTGCGGCCATGAACAATCGCGTGATGATTCTGAAAATTTTGGCCGTCTCTTTTCTCTGCAGTTCGACCGTCTTCGGAGAGTTTACCGTTACGGGCGACGAGACAACACCGCAGACACTGGCCTCGGGAACAGGAACGGTGACCGGCACCGGCCACCTGCACGTGAGCGGAAGTTCGGCGGTGCTCGGTTTTGGGCGGCGTTTTCTTCCAGGTTGTAGCGGCGCTTCCATCAGCGGCATGTTGAATTCTTATTTGATGGAATGCCTCCGAGGCGGATCAAGACCTCCTCCTGCTCGGCTTTGGCAGGCTGATTTCCAGCCAGTTGCGCTCTAATATCCCGCTCCCGCTTATTTGATGGTCAATTGATCCTATGGGGCGCCGATTGCGCCCACCAGACTTGCCTTTCGCATGCAGCTATCTCGCTGCATCAATGGTAAAGTGCGTCATGGCGCCTGAAGCGAAATCGCATTCTTTTCTCAAAGGGCTTTCGACGGCGCAGCTGGCTTCCCTGGCGCGCATCGCGACCCACGAACAGTTCGCGCCAGGTGAAACGATTTTGCGGCAGCGGGAAACCGCCGATCGATTTTACCTGATCGAGAAGGGCCGCGTCAGTCTCGACTATGAGCTGCCGCGCCAGCGCCGGGTGCAAATTCAGGAGATGGGGCCCGGCGAAGCACTCGGGTGGTCGTGGCTGGCGAAACCTTACAGGTGGCAATTCACCGCGACCGCGACCGATCGCGTGACGGCGAGCGTTTTTCGGGTCGCGGATCTGCGCCGACTTTTCGCGCGCGATCCGGCGTTGGGTTACGCGATGATGGAACGGGCTGCCCAAGCGCTGCTGGAGCGATTGCAGGCGACGCGACACAAGCTGCGCGTCTATGTGCGGCGCGCGAGCGGCGACGAAAACACCCAGCAGGTCTGCTAGTCTGGGAGCCGTCTCACAAATACTTTGCTGTAGCGGCGGTCTGTGATCGTCGCTCGAATTACGACGCAAGCCCGACGCTCATAGAGCGCCGCTAAAGTTCGCCGTTTTGATTTGCCGGAACGATCAGCGGGCCTTGATGATGTATTGGTAAGGCAACAGGTCCTTGTCCGCAGAAACGATGGTGAAACCGGCCGATTTTAGTTCCGATTCCACCTGCTCTTGCGCGACCCGAAGCTCGACCGGCGGGCCTGGCGGCGTCTTCATCTTTTTGAAGTCGATGATCACGAGCACGCCGTCTTTGCGCAGACACTTCTTGAGTTTCTTGAAGTACTCGATTCTTCCCTCGATGTGGTGATAGGTGTCCACGATCAGGATCATGTCGGCTTCGCCCGGCTTAAGTCCCGGTGAATCCGGTTTGGTCAAACGGGTCTCGATGTTGGCGCCGATTTTCTGCGTCTGTTTCTTCTGCGCGATGTAATCGAGGAACCGCTGGTCGATGTCGATCGCGATCACCTTGGCCGCCTGCTTCGAGATCGGAAACGAAAAATAACCCGTGCCGGCGCCGATGTCGGCCACGGTCTTGCCCTCGAGCGGTCCAAGGCTGGCAATGACCTTCTCCGGCTTCTGCCATTCGGCGCGCGCGGGATCCTCGAAGCGAGCCGACAATTGGTCGAAGTCTGCCTGGTGCATGAATTTATTTGCCGCACTCTCGTCCGCGGCCGCAGCCTTCGGCTGCAAAGCAGCGCACGCGAGCAGAGTCATGGTGGTGGTGGCGAACAGCTCTTTGATCATTAGTCGCCTCTCACGGGCCTCGCGCTGCGGATCCCGTGAACGGAGAGCTCCGTGTGTACGCGGGAGCCCGGACGCGCGGAAACGCGTCTCTCCGGAGGGACCTGCTTCCGCAGGTCCAGGCTTTGGCCACAGCTGCCTCGCTTTTTCGCATCCACTCCACCAGTTCGTCGCAAGATCCGCCCGTTCACAACCCGCTCGGGAAAGTTTCCTCCACTTCGCCCAGTTCCCATTCGGTGCTGCGCTCGAGCGGTTCGACCGCGCGGGTGTGATCGAAATGAATGATTCCGTCGAACTGGTCGGGCAGCCGGGCATGAAAGTAATGGCTCTGCATTTCAGTCTCCGGGCGATAGATCACGCCGATGGCGCGCTCTAACCGCTCGTCGCGCAGGTGCGCGGCCAGCCGTTCGTTATCGCGCAGGTTGAGAAAGAAACGCGGCGTGTCGACTTCGTGAAAAAGCCCTTCGTAACTTTCGCGATAAGCCGGACGGACATTTTTGCGTTCGGCGGGCGCATCCCAGTCCGACGCCGCCGTGACTGAGCCGGTGTAAGTGGTGAAGCCGATCGAGACCGCCTCGACCGCAAAACGCTCGCGCACGAGCTGGCCGAGATTCAATTCCCCGCGGTCACCCATCTGGGTGGCGCGCGCATCGCCGAGATGTGAGTTGTGCGCCCAAACGACGATCTTGCCCGGCGCGCCCTGCTCTTTGCTGAGATGCTCGCCTAACGACACCAGCGTTTCCATCATGTGGGCATCGCGCAGGTTCCAGGAGGAAACTTCGCGCCGAAACATGTTGCGGTAATACTCCTCCGCGTTGCGGACGACGACGGCGTTTTGTTGCGCGCAAAAGTAGGCGTCGGCCGCCACCTGACCGTCGCGCTGGAGATAATCCATTTCCCTGCGCCGGAGCGCGACCAGCTCCTTGACGACGGCGTCTTCGCAGGTCGGCGCGAGGCCGAGGCCGGCCGCGTAACCATAAGTTTGGATCTCCTTGCCGAAATGCTCGAAGCAACCGTAACGCTGCCGCGCGCGTTTGGCCGCTTCCGGGTCGACCTTCTCCAGATAATCGAGCACGGCTTCGATCGACGCGTGCAGACTATAGAGATCAAGTCCGTAGAACCCGGCTTTCCGGTTCGGAAAAGCCTGGTCGTCGTTGTGCTCGCGCAGCCAGCCGACGAAATCGAGCACATCGGCGTTGCGCCACATCCATTGCGGAAAACGCCGGAAACCGCTCAGCGCTTCCACGCTGTCGAGGTCGGCGCTTTCCCCGTGGACGTAGCGATTGACGCGGTAGGCGTCGGGCCAGTCCGCCTCCACCGCGACGGCGTTGAAGCCGCGCTGGTAGATCAGCCTCTTGGTAATGAGAGCGCGTTCCCGGTAAAATTCATGGGTGCCATGACTCGCTTCGCCGAGCAGGACGAAGCGCGCCTCGCCCACCATCTCCACCAGCGAATCATAGTCGTTAGGCGAACCGGCCAGCGGTTTCGCGGCCACGCAGATGCGATCGGTCAACGCGCTCATGCCGCGGCCGGAGTATCCCGGTGGTTTAGTTCGGCGAGAAGCAGGTGTACTTCCTCGTCACTGGTTTGCGAGAAATCTTCGTACCATTGACCGACGCCGTAAAACTCTTCCGGCACGATCACAGCCACGACCTCATCGGAGTTCTCGCGCAGATAATCGTAGGTTGTCCGCGCCATGGTGGGCGCCGCGACCACGATGCGGCTGGCGTTTAACTGTCGCAGCGCCGAAATCGCCGCCACCATGGTGGAGCCGGTCGCGATTCCATCATCAACGATGATCACCGTTTTGCCGTCGACCTCCGGCGGCGGGAGATCGTCACGATAGGATTGCTCGCGCCGCTTCAATTCCTGGAATTCCTTCGCCGTAACGGCATTGATGACTTCATCGGGAATGCGAAAGGCGTTCATCACATCGCCGTTGAAAACCCGCACGCCGCCGCTGGCGATCGCGCCCATGGCCAGCTCAGGATGCCCGGGCAACCCGAGCTTGCGCACGACGAAGACATCCAGCGGCACCCCTAACTTCTTCGCCACCTGCGCCCCGACCGGCACGCCGCCGCGCGGCAACGCCAGCACCATGACGTCCGGTTTGTTGGCGTAATGAGTCAACTTCGCGGCGAGCAGTTCGCCGGCCTCAGTGCGATCGCGGAAATGTGTTCTCATGGACGTGGCCTCAGATGTTTGCGGAACCAATCCCCGGCCAGGCGAGCCACCTCTTCGAGAGCACCAGGTTCCTGAAAGAGATGCGTGGCGTGCGGCACGACCGCGAGCGACTTCTCGCACCGCAACTGCGCATAGGCATGTTGGTTCAACTGCAGGACTTCTTCATCGCGCTCGCCCACGATGAGAAGGGTGGGCGCTTTGACATGGGCCAACGCCTCGCCTGCCAGGTCCGGCCTGCCGCCACGCGAGACGACCGCGCCGATCGTTGAGCCGAGCGCCGCCGCCGCGCGCAGGGCAGCCGCGCCGCCTGTGCTCGCACCGAAGTAACCGATACCTAGATTTCGCGAAACGGGATCGTCCGCGATTTCCTCAGTCACCAGCACGAGCCGGCGGCTCAGCATTCCGATGTCGAAACGGAGATGGCCGCTGTAGGCATCCTCCACTTCCTCTTCCTGCGTGAGCAGATCGAAGAGCAAGGTGGCGAGGCCAGCGTCGCGCAGGACTTCAGCCACGGCCTGATTGCGCGGGCTGCGCCGGCTGCTCCCGCTGCCATGCGCAAAGAGAACGAGACCGCGCGCTCTTTCCGGGATCTCCAAGTCGCCGGTCAGCGTTACTTCGCCAGCCGGGATCTGAAGCATTCTGCTTTCCCCGGGCAACCCCATCTCCTCTTCCAGCGGCAGCGGAGCGACATTCGAATGGCTGTGCTCTTTCATCTCTAGTGGCGATGTTGCTGCCTTATTGGGATGCTCTCCGAATGATCGTGAATGGCGTTCGCAATCGCCGCGGAAAGTGCGCCGACCGCAATCGCTCCGGCGACGAGG
Organism: uncultured Verrucomicrobiae bacterium; assembly: GCA_963738045.1. Lineage (GTDB taxonomy): Bacteria > Verrucomicrobiota > Verrucomicrobiia > Chthoniobacterales > UBA10450 > Palsa-1392. Next base: position 553,687 of record CAVTUX010000001.1, read on the forward strand.
AAGAAACCCTCATGCACCACAATTCCCAATCCGACCGTCACTCCGAGCAATAAGGCGACGCGCGCGGGATCGATACCCCCGGTTACCTTCTCCTTTGTCTTCATGATGCCTCCTTCTGAAACATATATCTCCCCGGGAAGAGATCATCTGCTCTCCACGAATTGCGTTTCGCTATCCAATTCTTGCCCGGCTTTATTTCGTCGCCGCCTTGTTCGAATTTCGCGAAGACTACCCGGTTCCTGGCGCTCACCGAGAGGCTGCGGCTCTCGAACCGGCATGACAGCGCGCTCGTAGTATTTTTCACACTCGGCTTCGCGGCCGGCGACGATGCGCTCTCCCTGCAAAGGGCCAAACTCGGACGTGATGACAGTGAAGCGATCTTCGGTGTCGCCGTTATCGCAAAAGACGACGACCCAGTCGTGCGTCTTGCCGAGTTCGTGGGCGCGCGCGGTATTGGAAAAAACCGCGGTGTAATGACGCTGCTTCCGCGCGGTGTGGAGAATAGGGAGCCAGGCTTCGCCTTCTGGATTGAAACGCCGGGGCGCGACTCTCGTCAGAATTCCGGCCGCCGCCTTCTCGCAATATTCGCGGTCGACATCGAGCAGCTCAGAGACGGGAGGTTGGCGCGGCGGCGACGCGGCCAGTTCCCGGCGAAGGCGACGCAGGCGCTGGGCAAGCGAATCGCGAATGCCGGCCAGACGTTTCGCACCGATGCCGGGATATCTTTCCAAGCGCCCGTCGTGTGCCGCGACTTCCAGTTCCTCCAGCGTTTCGAGGCCGAGATCATCGTGTAACCGCGCCGCAAATATTTTCCCGATGCCCGGGACCGAGGCAAGGATCGCAACCGGATCGCCTTCGCCGCGCAGCCGGTCGAGCATGGCGAGCCGACCGTGCAGAAGAATGTCGCGAATTGAACGCGCAATACTCGGTCCGATGCCCGGAATTTCTGCCAGACCTTCGATTCCTTCTTCAGCGAAAATATCGGCGACGGATCGCGGCCAGCCGCGCAGCACGCCCGCGGCATGACGATAGGCCCGGACGCGAAACCGGTTCGCGCCCTGTTGGGCAAAAATGCGCGCAACCTCATCCAGCCGATCCGCAATATCGCGATTAGGGCTGGCGGAGATCTCGCGCGAGTTATGCATGATCTGGCGACGGCAGACTTGGACTGCCGTCGTTAGGCTGGTTCACGCAACGGCCGTTTCCACTTTGCGCGCGAAGTCCTTGAAGGGCCGGCCGAGCGCATAAGTCGGATGCGCGCAGATCGCCTTGAGCGCTTCTTCCACATCCTGCGCGGTCAGGTCCGCGAGTTTGCTGCTGCGTGCCTTCAAGGCGAGATCGTTCAACGACAGGAGGCCGACAATCTTCCCATCTTCCAGCACAGGCAGCCGACGCACTCGTCGCTGCTCCATGACCTTAAGCGCATTGTGGATGTCGTCATCCACCGAGCAACTGTAGACCTGCCCGGTCATGACTTCCTCCACCCGAATGGCCCCTGGCGCCTGATTCCTGCTCGCCGCTGCCATGCAGATATCGCGGTCGGTTATCATCCCGACAACTTCCCCGCCATCCGCCACGACGGGGAGCACGCCGAAATCGCCTTCCCACATTTGCATCGCCGCCAGTCCGAGATCCGTATCCGGCAGGCAGGTGTGCACATCCCGCGTCATCACGTCTCTTGTTTTCATGATTCATCCACCGCGATGTCGGCGTAGCGCGCTTCGCGAATTTTGCGAAGGAGTACGCGGTTCTTGGCGTCTCTCGGGTCGCGTTCGATCAGTTGGACCCGTTCCCGCCATGGTTAGCCACCGCCGACAAATGCAAGCGGCGCAAGCGAGCGCTCTTCTTGCTCTGGTGCGCTTCCATCCGACAGAGGATGTCATCCAGGACCCGGACGGCCGTGACGAGGTGTGGACCTTTGTTAAGCATAACGCACTCCGCCCGCTCGCCCATGGCCGCGTCCGTGATCTCGGCGCGCGATGGGATGCCTTTCTTGGCCAGACTCTCAAGCACCTGCGTCGCCCAAATGACGGGGATATGAGCCGCTTCGCAGACCCAGAGAATTTCTTCCTGCACCTCGGCGAGACGCTGCCAGCCGCATTCCACCGCCAGATCGCCGCGCGCGATCATGACGCCGACATGGCGTCCGCCTTGCATCGCTTCGAGCAGGATCATGGGCAGTTGTTCGAATGCCGTCCGAGTCTCGATTTTAATCACAATGCCGATCCCGGGGGCCTGCAGGCGTTCGAGCTCGGACTGAAGCGCACCCACATCCTCCGGTCGCCTAACGAACGATAAACCAACCAGGTCGGCGTGCGGCACGATGAAGGCGAGGTCCTCGATATCCTTGGTCGTCAACGCCGGCAGGTGAATCGTGCTTTCGGGCAGGTTGATACCTTTGTCCGCGCCCAACCGATCGCCACCTGGCTTCGCCACCGTGATGCGCACGGTCACTTCGTCGGGACTAACCGATTCAATCACGCCGCCGATTTTTCCGTCATCAAACCAGATCGGCTCCTGCGGGCGAAGATCGGGGAAAACTTCCGGCAAGGTGCAGGCGATCGTCGCCGAGCGCACGACCCGGCCCTTTTCGTTATAAACCGCGGGACGCCCGGGAATCGGAGCACGCGTCAGGATCAGTGTCTCCCCCGGCCTAACGACAATTACCGGTTTGGCGGGAGGCTCGACGGTCGCCGGCGCGGTGATCTTTTTCGCGCTCGCTCGCGTGGAAACACGCGTAACCGCCAAAGGATTCCCCGCCTTCAGGTAGACGGTTTGCCTCGAGGTCGCAACGCGGTTGCGGCCTTCCCGTGGGCCGACGTTGAGGACGCGCGTCTTGCCGCGCAGGTCTTTGAACTTAATGCGGTCGCCCTCTTCGATGTCCGCGAGCACCGCAGAGGCCAGGCGCATGCAGCCGCCGACCAGATCAACTGGCGGCTCCGGGTTTTCCACCGGCGTGAGCCAGACCCGCACCGGCGCAGTTACATGACCGCTCGTGTCTCGCTGCGGACGCCATTTCAGGATCTGCGACGCTGGATCGATCGATCCGGTGCGCAGCTTCGGGCCGGTCAAATCCATCACGACGCGACAATCGCGACCCAGTTCCTCCTTCGCCTTTTGCAGGTTGGCAAGCATGCGGGTCCACACCGCATTGTCGTCGTGTGCACAGTTAATGCGCATGCAATCCATCCCGCCGGCCAGTAGATCGCGAACGAACTGAAAATCATCCGCCGCTTCCCGCGGCACCGTTACCATGATGCGAACGTTGCGCTGGCGCCGCGCCGGCCCCAGCAGCGCGCCGGTGTTGGCCCGGAGAAGCTTCGTGCCTTCCGCAAAATCAAGTGGCGGTTCGGCGTGTACCGGCATCTGCTCATCGCGCCGGGTCAGATGCTGGAGTAGCTTCAAAACGGCCTCGATGCCCGCCAGGACATGCGATTCCGTCCGGCCTAACGACGAGAGGCCAAGCGCCGCCAGCCGCTCCTGCAGTTGCCGGATGTCGTGACCGCGCAGGGCGAGGTAGTGGACCAGGTTGCGCGCGCTCTTCTCGTGCACGACGTAACGCGCCAGGCGAGGTTGGAATTCATTTTCCAGTCGAAGAAGATGCGTGCGGATCTCCTCCAGCTCGCGCCGCAGTCGATCGATCTCCCGTGGGTCCCAGGCGTCGCGCGTCGGCTCCGAAGCGCTGATCGCCGGCGTTACAGCCTTCATCATTTTCAACTCATCGAGATTGCGGCCGGACTCGCTCCACGAATCTTGCGAAGGACTGCGCAGTTCTTGGTTTTGCCGGCCCTGGAGACGCAAGATCTGAACACGATCAAACAAGCCGCGGTGAGTGAAGCGCGAGTCGTGCATCATGCTTCGTCGGGATTCCATGCTTAAACTGGTAACCATGGCGACACGAGCACTCCTGCTGTTCTCGATCGCGTTGCTTTCCGTCGGTTGCGCCGCGACCGGACTCACGCCGGCGGAAAAGATGATGTGGTCCACATATCTGGTCGCCAGCCCCAAAGGGATTGCGACCTGTGTGATCGTAAATCGAAAAGATCGATCTGCACCCAACGGGATCGTTCCCGTCCTGGTCACTTCCGCGCACGTGCTGACGGTCGCGCCCCATGGTCCCTTCTATCTCGCTTACCGCAGTTCGCAGTCGGGCCAAAACCCGCAGGTGGATGTTCTGGAAATCGATCCACCAGAAGAAACGGGCCCTGCTTTTGTCCAGCATCCGCGGCACGATGTCGCCGCGCTCGAGATCCGGCTTCCGGCCGACCTGGCGAACGAAGTCACCCTGCCGTCATTTCTGGAGGAAAACGCAATTGCTCCACGGGAGAACGAGCCGCATCCGGGCGAAGACGTTTCCGTCCTCGGGTTTCCCAGTGTTTTTCCTGGAACGGAAGGAGCCTTTCCTGTCTTGCGCAGCGGCAGGATCGCCTCTTACTCCCCTGGCCCGCCGGCCGATCGGGAAACCTTCCTGGTTAACACCAACATCTTCAGTGGCGACAGCGGCGGCCCGGTCTTCACTTCGCGGCATGGAAAACCAAGACTGGTTGGCATCATGACGGAACGGATCGGGAAAAGGGAAGGCAGCGTCCCTCTCGGCGTCGCAATCAATGCGTCAGTCATAGCCGAGACCTTGAGACTGGAGGCCGCGGATCCGCGCGCTCGTCTCGATGGAGATGTAGAAAATCCAGCGGTTGCACGCAATGAATCCCGAGCCGGCAGTGTGAAGCTGCTTGGTCCGGCGAAGTCATTGCGTGAGATCCTGCGGGCGAAACGCGAACGCAGTTTTCCGATCCCTCCTTCCGCGGCGCCGAGGTGACCCTTCTTTCGCGAGCCCGGATGCAGACAGCCGTAGTCTTAGTCCGGAGGCGAGAGCATGTGATACCGGCTCCGCTCCAGCATCGGACCTTCCGTGCTGCCGCTGAGAAATTGCACGAGGTAGGGATTGCGCGACTGGCGCATTTCCATGGGGCTTCCCTCAGCCACGATTCTCCCGCGATGCAGCATCGCCATGCGCGTGGCGACACGAAAGGCGCTGTCCATCAAATGAGTCACAATGATCGAGGTGACTTTCGAGCGTTCGGTCAGATCGATGATCAACTTGTCAATCACCGCGCTCACGACCGGGTCCAATCCCTGGGTAGGTTCGTCGAAGAGGATCAACTCCGGTTCCATGACCAAAGCGCGGGCCAGGCCAACGCGCTTGCGCATTCCACCACTCAGCTCGAAGGGCATGAGTTTTCCTTCGCCACCCATTTCCACGAGGTCGAGCTTTTCCGCGACGATGCGATCGATGTCGCGACGGCTCTTTCTCGTCAGCTCCTGCAAAGGCAGGGCGAGGTTTTCAGCCACGGTGACTGAACTGAGAAGTGCCGCGTCCTGATAGACCATTCCAATTCGCGTCCGAATCTGCTGCAGATCGGCCCGCGTGAGAGACGAGATATCCTGCCCTTTGAACAAAACCGAGCCACTGGTTGGCTGAATCACTCCGAGGACCAGGCGCAGGATCGTCGTCTTGCCCATGCCGCTCTGGCCGATGATGACCAATCTTTCCTGGGGATCGACCGCAAGTGAGATCGCATCCAGGACTCGCTTCTCGCCAAAGTTCAGGCTGACCTCGCGGAGCTCGACAACATGCGAGGTTTCCACGCTTGCGTCCTTCTTCCCGACGCTCAGAAGCGGTTTCGACTCGGCACTGTGATGACCGGACATTCAGCGTAGCGAACCACTTGTTCGGCCACACTTCCAAGCAAAGCGCGCTTGAACCCTGTGCGGCCATGGGTGGAAGTAACAAGCAGGTCAATCCCGGGTTGCCGGCTCGAGCTTGAAATAACGTCGGCGGCGGGACCCACTCGCACTTCTGTTTCGCAGGCGATGTCGCGCAGGAACTTCCTTGCCCTAAGCCTGGCCATTTCTTCCTCGGCATTTTCGGTGGCAATCTTGATCACCGACTCGGAGCTGGAACCGATCCGGTCGAACGCGATAACCTGAGCATAAGGATAGACGGCATGAAGAAGGCGGAGGCTTGCCCCTGTGCTCCGCGCCAGGCGCGCGGCATAGCGCACTCCGGCAAGTGAACACTTGGAAAAGTCAGTCGAAACAAGGATCTGACCGAGCCTGAACTCAGTCATTCCAGCGAGGTCATCCAGGATCGTCTTCTGGTATTTCGTCCCTCGCAGGACAAGCACGGGACAAGGCGAAAAACGAACCACTCGCTCCGCCGTACTGCCCAGGACAACGTGCTTCAATCCCGTATAGCCGTGCGTCGGCAGAACGATGAGGTCCGCGTCGATTTCACCCGCCAGCCTGCAGATTTCCTGATAGGGCCGGCCCGAGAGGACATGACAGTTATCGGGCCAGAATTGAACTTCGTGCGTGCGCTCGATCTCGGCCAGGCGATCCTGCATGAGCGCGATCGCGTCGGCGCAGTCAAGCATCAGGTCTCCGGCGCGCGAGATGGCTGTGAGTTCATCGGCCGGCTGCACGTGAACCAGATGAATGGCCGCCTTGAATTTTTCCGCGAGCGGGACCGTGTACTTCAGCGCCCGCATGGAAGCGTTGGAGAAATCGAGCGGGACAAGAATGGTTTTGAGCTGCAAAGATTCTCCGGCGGGAGATGCCCGTCCCAGGGTCACAGGCGCGCGACTGGCCCGGGAGAGATCCGGCGCAATCGGTGGTTCACCGCTGGCAGTCCTTGTCTTCATTTGAAAGAGCTGGCTCAAACCGAATGGGACTCTCGATAACGGTTGGTCTTGCGTCTTTCCGGCGCCGGATGAGCAAGAAGTTTACGGCCGCGTTTGGTCGGGGTTTCGCTCGTGGCCGGTAGCTGTTTCCCGTCCATTCGCGCGACCTTTGGCCACGCTTTGCGCGAAGCTGATTTCGTTAGGCCGGCAATTCGAATCTCCGGATGCGTCGGTACCACGAGCGCGGACCGGCTGGCATAACGCACCAGGTGTTCGGCGATGCTACCCATGAGCAGATGCTCGAAGCCGGTGCGACCGTGGGTCGCAGTGACGATTAGGTCGACATCTCTTTCCTCGGCGAAAGCGCAGATCTCCGAAACCGCCGGCGCCACCTTGACCACCGTCTCGAACGGGACCCGGCGGAACTTGGCGAGCCCGACAAATTTTTGCATCTGTGCCTCGGCATCCCGGCGCGCCGCTTCCTCCAGAGCCGAGAGATCGTACATCGCAAAACCATCGGCGGTGAAGGCGTCGCAGAGCGGGACCGCGTGAAAGATGATCAGCCGGGAAGCCATTCGTTCGGCAAACTCGATCGCATATTCGAGCGCCTGGAATGAAGGCTGCGAGAAATCGACCGGGACAAGAATGTGACTAATGCTCGTCTTCCCCGGCGCGGAAATGGGGCGCAATTTTTTGCCGCCTTCCCGCGCGACCAGAACGGGGCAGGGCGAGTGTTGCACGACGCGTTCCGCCGTGCTCCCGCCAAAGAAACGCGTGATCCCGCTATAGCCATGCGTCGGCATCACGATCAGGTCCGCGCCAATCTGCCGGGCAAGTTTACAGATTTCCTGAAAGGTCGGCGCACCATCCAGAAAGTGGCAGTTTCCCGCCGCCACGCCATTCTTCCTCGCCAGAATCCGGAGGCGACGCGCTCGCCGGGTAGCGGCGTCGTCGCGATAGATCACCACCGACATCGGCACCGGTGCGAGCAAACCCGGCGGATAATAGAATTCATGGACATGGACGAGATGAATGGCGGCGTCGAAGCGGCGCGCCAAATCCCTCGCTGCCTCGATCGCCGGTTCCGATAACTTGGAGAAATCGACCGGAACGAGAATGGTTTTGATGTTGGGATTTTTCATCTTCCTCCTCCTCTCTCTACGATTTCAGACCATCAGCGTCCGCGCGCTCCTTGTCAGTTGCGGAGCGGAAACCAACTGCTTCATGCTGCGGTTCGTAGCCTGACTGCCGTGCCTGACGAATTTTTTCAGCCCCTCGATTCTTTCTTCCGGATGGGAGGGCACGACGAGCACGGATTGATTCGCGCGCCGCACCACTTGCTCCGCCACACTGCCGATCAGGAGATGGGCCAGACCGGTATGGCCATGGGTGGCGGTGAGGATCAGGTCGACCTTCTGCTGGTCCGCCACGGCGCAAATCTCCGCGACGGGATGGCCGGTCTTGAGCAGCGTCTGGTATGAGACAGTGCCGAAATTTACCGGGCGTAGAAATGCTTCCAACTGGCGCTCCGCTTCTTCGCCGGCTTTTTCCCTGACGTCGGAAATCCGGTAAATACCCATGCCTTCCGTGCTCAGAGCGTCCCCGACATAGACAGCGTGCAAGATGGTCAGCCTGGCGGCGACCTGCTCTGCGAACTCGATGGCATAGCGGAGGGCCGCCGAGGAAGCCTCGGAAAAGTCGACCGGTACTAAAATGGTTCGTGCGCGACGAGGCGACGTTTTCTCCGTCGCGGCTTTGGCCTCTTTTCCTTTTCGGGTGCGGGTGACCAGAACCGGACAGGGCGAATGCTGGACGACGCGCTCGGCGGTGCTCCCAAGAAAGGTATGCTTGAGACCGGTGCGACCGTGGGTCGGCATCACAATCAGATCCGCCGGAATCTTTTGCGCGAGCCGGCAGATCTCGTGGTAGGCGGACGCGCCTTCGCAGAGGTAAATGGAAACGTCGGGTGAGAGGCTGTTTTGCCGCGCCACGTCTTTCAATTCGTCGCGCAAGGCTCTTTTCCGGTGCTCTTCGAAAGAGGTGGCCGGTTCACCAGACGACAGAACCGGGCCCATGAATGTGACCGGGTATTGCTGATGATGGACATGAGCGAGATGAATGGCCGCACCAAACTCCTGGGCCATGCTTTTTGCTTTCGCGACCGATTCGATCGACATCCGCGAAAAATCGATCGGGACCAGAATGTTGCGGATCCAGGGTTTCTTCATAACTCGACAATTTGCGGCAAGCCCCGCACCTCGCTCCGCATCATTTGCCGAAGTTGCACCATTTCTTGCTCCGGCCTGGGAAGTCTCGCCTTCGTTAGGCGGGCAATGCGCCGCGATGGAAAATCTTCTCCCGATACTCACTCGGTGATTGCCCGAAGATGCGCTTGAAGGTGCGGTTGAATTGCGTGAGCGATTGAAAGCCGACGTCGTATGCGATCTCGCTGATCCGCCGGTTGGGATTGCGCAAATCCCCGCGCGCGTCTTCCACTCGCACTCGTGCGACATAGTCGGTGAAGTTCAGGCCGGTCGACTTGTGAAAAATCTTGCAGAAGTGAAAGACGCTCGCTCCGGCCGCCTTCGCGACCGTAGAGAGTGAAAGCGGGGCCGTTTTGTTCGCAGCGATATATTCGCGTGCTCGTGTGATGACGGCCGGCTCGGCGTTTTCCTCTTCGAGCAGAATCTGGTTGCTCAGGGCCGAGAGTTGCTTGGCGAAAAAGGTCAGCAGACGTGCTGTCGCGTCGTATTTCTCAGCCGGAATGACGGGTGTCCGTTCCCACAACTTGGCCGCCTTTTTCTCCTCAGCCGAACCGGGAGGAAAGAGAGGGCGCATCGCCGTCTTAAAAGCGGATGGCTTTGGAGTCTGGGTGAAGACCTGGCCGATGCGCAGATGACCGATCACTCGGTTTCCCACCTGCACCGGCACACGCGTTTCCGTGAGGCCAAAGGGGCAGGCGACGCTTCGTGGCTGCGCACCCTGCTGTTTCACCAGACACTCCTGAGTCTTGAGACAAAAGGTGCAGGCGCCTTTACGATCGGCGAGAAAAGCGCAAAACGGATTCTCGTTTTTCTTACCGTGGAACGGCAGATCGAACGATTCCACCGGCCGTAGCGCGAGCGGCAGCCCGGTCGATTCGCTGAAGACTTTTTCGTATTGCCGATAGACCGGCGAGCGACGCAGCGCGTCGATCAGTCTGCGGTCGTTATGGCCGACGGATTGCGGTTGAAGAGCGGCGTTGGTTTGCATGCAGTATTACTCCGGCTTCGCCGAACGCCGGACAATCAGAGCGATCCATAAATCGCCCTACCGGGGGATCCTTACCGGAGATAAGAGAAATCCCTTATTCCGAGGTCGCGCGATTCATGGCCGCGTCGTCAACCCGGCCTGTGTTCATCGCCTTCTTCGCGCACCAACAGCACCGGGCAGCGAGCGTAACGGACGACCCGCTCCAGGGTGTGACCATCACACATCGATTCCATCGAGGCGCGGTTGCGCTGGCCGAGAATGATCAGATCGCTGCCGGTTCCCCTGGCCGTCTGCGTGATCTCGAAAAAAGGGACGCCCGCACGCACCAGCAGCCGCCGGCGATCGGGAGAAATTCCTTCCTCTTCGCAAAGACGGGCCAGATCTTTCTTTGCTCGCTTGATCGCGTCGTCAGGCTGGGGAGCGGTCGCGACATGCAGAAGCACGATATTGGATCGATGCTGTGCGCCAAGGGCTGCGGCGTAACGAACCGCCCCTAGGGCCGCGGGCGAAAAATCGACCGGCACCAATAGCTTTTGCAGGCGCGCTCGTTTGGCCGTTTGTTTCTTTCCCTTCACCATTAGCAACACGATCACTTTGAACATGTCGAAATGGGTTTGTCCGTGCATCGATTGCGACTTCCTCGCCTTTTTTTGCGCGGCCGGGAATCGCTTCTCGCCTCCGATCGAGATCGTTAAGCGATGAAAGACTTGTCCGCCGGCAGCAGCAAAGCCAGACGCAGCCAACGGGCCAGACCGCGAAAATCGCCGGCCAAATCCGGTCTCAAACCTGATCAACCGGACCGGCGAGCGCACGAGTTGGCGATCTCGGCCCGCTTTAGCATCGATGCGCTCCAGGCGCGCAACCTCCAGACGGTTTTCGACGATGCAGCCCACATCCTGCACGAAAACATGCAGGTCGATTTCAGTGCCGTTTTCGAGCGTTCACCCGACGGCAAATCACTGCGACTCCGCGCCGGCGCCGGCTGGCGGCCGGGCGATGTCGGCACGCTCGAAATCAAGGTCGACGACAAGACGCCAATCGGGCGGGCTCTGCAATTCAATCAACCGATCATCATCCGCGATGTCGCAGGTGAGAAGGGTTTGAGGCTGCCGAAATTCCTGCGCGACCGCGACGTTGCGAGCAGCGTGGCGATCGTCATCCCCGGCCGGACTGGAGCCTTTGGCGTGCTGGGCATCGATGCCAGATCGGCGCACGTCTTCAGCGCGGATGACGTTCACTTTCTCGAATCGATCGGCAACGTCCTCGCCACCGCTATTTCCCGCCTGCAATTTGAAAGCGAGTTGCGCGACGCCGCGGCGCGCCTCCGCGGCATTGTTGAGACCGCGGTCGACGGAATCATCACGATCGATAACCGCGGCATTGTCGAAACCTTTAATCCCGCGGCGGAACACATCTTTGGTTATGCCGCCGACGAAGTCATCGGGCGCAATGTCTCCATTCTCATGCCCGAGCCATATCGCTCGGAACACGATGGCTACATCCAGCATTATCACCAGACAGGCGAGGCCCGGATCATCGGGATTGGGCGCGAAGTGCGCGGCCGGCGTAAGGATGGAACGGAGTTCCCGATGGATCTCGCGGTCAGCGCAACCGACTTGGGCCAGCGCGGGATTTTTACCGGGTTGGTCCGCGACATCACCGAACGCAAGCGGTTGGAACAGGAAATTCTTGATGTTAGCGACCATGAGCAGCGCCGGATCGGGAGCGATTTGCACGACGACCTCTGCCAGCGCCTCGCAGGAGTGCGATTTTCCTGCGACGCGCTCCGCAACTCGTTAGGGAAGATCCCTGCCGCGGTTTTGGCGGAGCGGATCGAGAAGATCGGCGCCAGCGTGAGCGAGGCCATCGATCGCACCCGGATGCTGGCCCGCGGACTTTCGCCGATCGCTCTGGAAGCGAACGGTCTCGACTCCGCCTTGCAGGAGCTGACCGACGGAATTAGGCAACTTTTCACGATCGACTGCCGCTTTGCGAGCAAGGGCAACGTCGCGGTCCATAACACGATGGTGGCGACACATCTCTACCGCATTGCACAGGAGGCGATCAACAACGCCCTCAAACACGGACGCCCCACCCGACTGATGGTCGTGCTCGAAAGGCGCGGCGACAAGGCCATCCTTACCATCCATGACAACGGCCTGGGCTTTTCGATTGACAAAGAACGCTCCCACGGAATGGGCTTGCGCACGATTGCCTACCGCGCCGGCATGATCGGCGCCGACGTTCTCGGTGCAATCAGAACCGGACCGCGGGACCACTCTCGCCTGCACCTTCTCGCTCAGCTGATGAAAAGGAAACCGTCCAAAGCAGCGGCGGCGCGCAAGAATCGCGTCCTGATCATCGACGATCACGTCATGGTGCGCGAGGGCGTCGCCCAGATCATCGAGCACGCCGAAGACCTTTCGGTTTGTTGCACCGCCTCCACGGCTAATGAGGGACTGGAAAAAATGCAGAAACTTAAGCCGGACCTCGTTTTGGTCGACATTACTCTGCCAGGGAAAAATGGCATCGAGTTCATTAAAGAGGCGCGCGCCATCCAGCCCAACCTCCGGATTCTCGTCATGTCGATGCACGACGAATCGCTTTACGCCGATCGCGTCCTGCGCGCTGGCGGGCGCGGCTACATTCGGAAACAGGAAGGTGGAGATAAACTAATCGAAGCGATGCGTCGCGTCCTGCGCGGCGAGATTGCGGTCAGCGAAAAAATCACCAAACACTTGCTGGAAAAATTTTCCGGCCGGATCACAATGGATTCGCCGTTGGAAGGATTGAGCGATCGGGAGCTGGAAGTTTTCCAGCTCATTGGCGCGGGGAAGACGATGAAGGAAATTGGCGACGTTTTGCACCTCAGCCCAAAAACGATCGAAGTGCATCGCTCGCACATTCGCGCAAAGCTCAGAGTAGCGAGCGCGGCCGAACTCGTCGCCTACGCCGCGCGCTGGAACCAAACCCATGGCGTAACCTGAATCGCTGTGTTGATTGATTGATTGCAAGGCGGCGCGCGATAAACTGCGGCGGTGATCGAAGTTCGCTGCCACACTCCCGGAATGATCCCACCGCCAGGGTGGCGAAATTGGCAGACGCGCCAGACTTAGGATCTGGTGGAGCAATCCTTAGGGGTTCGAGTCCCCTCCCTGGCACTATCGACCGATGAAAAATCCGCATCTTGAAATTGAGCGAAAATTTCTGATCGAGCAGCTCCCCCGCTCGCTTGAACGCTTTCCGCACAAGGAGATCGCGCAGGGTTATCTCGCCATCGCACGCAATAAGGCCCACGTCCGCCTGCGTCGCGCCGGCCGCGTCTGCACGCTCACCTTCAAGCGCGGTCCGGCACGGGCGCGCGAGGAACGCGAGATTCATCTCACGCCGGCGCAATTCGCCATCCTCTGGCCTGCGACTGTAGGCGCGCGCCTGACGAAAACGCGCTACTACGTTCCCTGGAAAAAATTGACGATTGAGATCGACATTTATCACGGCTCCAACGAAGGCTTGATGGTCGCGGAGGTGGAATTTCCGAATGTCGAAACCTACCATTCGTTTTATCCACCGGCCTGGCTGGGCGATGAAGTCACGGGCGCGAGTCGCTACAGCAATGTGAAGCTGGCACGCGACTGATTCGACGGAAAAATCGCTCCGGGAACGATTCGGAAATTGTCAGTCGCGACCCAAACTTCTATTCTTTTTTTGAAAAAATGACCGGCCTGCCTAACAAAAAGATCCTGATCGTCGAGGACGAGCCGGACGTGGTCGACATGCTCACGCTCCAGCTGCGCAAAACCGGTGGTTTTTCTGCGACGGCCGCGCAGGATGGAGCGGAAGGCTTGAAAAAAGCGCGGGCCGAGCTGCCGGCGCTGATCGTGCTCGACCTGATGTTGCCCCGGATGTCGGGCCTGGAGCTGTGCAAACTTCTCAAAACCGATGCGGCCACGCGCCACATCCCGATCATCATGCTGACGGCAAAGGCGGAGGAGGTGGATCGCATCGTCGGGCTCGAGTTCGGCGCGGATGATTACGTGACCAAGCCGTTTAGTCCGCGCGAGATGATCCTGCGCATCAAAGCCATCCTGCGCCGCGGCCAGAATAACGATGGTGCGGCAGAAGCGAGCATGACGCGCGGTTCGATCACGATCGATTCCGCACGGCATCGCGTCCTTGTTTCGGGCAAGTCGGTTGTCCTGACAGCGGTCGAATTCAAATTGCTCAGCATGCTGATGAAACGACCGGGCCGGGTGCAGTCGCGCGATCGTCTCCTCAACGAGGTGTGGGGCTACGAAAGCGCGATCGACACGCGCACGGTCGATACCCACGTGCGTCGATTGCGGGAGAAACTGGGCAAAGCGGCCAAGGCGATCGAGACGGTGCGCGGCTTCGGCTATCGCCTGCGCGAATAAGCGCGAGAAAACCAATGGGCTGGTTCGCTTTTGCCCTCGCCCTCGCCGTCCTGCTCTACATGTGGTGGTGGGTCTGGCACGCCTGGATTCAACCGGGTCGTGAACTGGAGCAGTTGGTCAATGAGGTGGTGGCGGAGCGCGTCCCGCGCACTTTCATCGTTGGCGGCAGCGACCGGATACGTGGAATCGCACTTACCCTCGAGCAACTGGCCCTGCGCGAAGGGCTGCTGCGCGCGCGAGTGCAGGAAAGTGAATTTGGCGTGCAGGCGATCGTGAGCGCGATGGCCGATGGTCTGGTCGTGGCCGATCGGGAACGGCGCATCCGGCTGATGAACCGCGCCTTTTGCGAAGCATTCCAGATCACTCCGGAGACGAGTGGCGTCACCCTGTTGGAGTCGGTGCGCGAGGCGACGGTCGAGCGATTGTTAGGCGAAGCCCTCCGCAGCGGCGAGACGCAGTGCGAGACGATCGTCTTGCAACGTCCTCCGGGAGCCGAGCGTCACCTCGAAGTCGTGGCCGAGCCGATCAAAGATGAGCCGGGTGACGTAAGCGGCGCGGTGATCCTGTTTCGGGATATCACGAATCTGCGCCAGACGGAAGCGATGCGCCGCGACTTCATCGCGAACGTTTCGCACGAGCTCCGGACCCCGCTCTCCATTCTGCGCGGTTACCTTGAAACCTTGCTCGAAAACCCGAAGCAAGCGCCCGAGGAATTGCTCCGCATCTTCGAGATCATGGAGCGGCATTCCAACCGCCTCAATCTTTTGGTGGACGACGTGCTGAGCCTCGCCCGGCTCGAGGGCCCGGGCATGGCGCTCGATCTGACGACAATTCATCCCGCGACGTTTCTGGGCGGCATCATGCGCGATTGGGAAAAGAAGTTTGCCTCCAAGAAACTGCGCGCCAAACTCGAGCTGGAGGAGGATCTTCCGCCGTTCCGAGGCGATGAAGCGCGACTCCAGGAGGTCGTCTACAACCTGCTCGATAACGCAGTGAAATATTCGCCGCGTGGCGGACGGATCAGCCTTTCCGCCGTGGACAATGACGGCCACATCATTCTCGGCGTGCGGGACAATGGCCCGGGAATTCCGGCGCGTGATCTGCCGCGAATCTTCGAGCGGTTCTACCGCGCGGATAAGGCGCGCAATCGTGAATTGGGCGGGACCGGACTCGGTCTTTCGATCGTGAAGCATATCGCGCAATTGCATGGCGGAACGGTCGAGGCGGAGAGCGAACTCGGGCGTGGGACGACGGTGCGAGTGCATCTGCCGCTCGGCGTCACCCAATCGTAACACGAAAGATTTTGCCGCTGAGCAGCAGTCTCAGCATCCTCCTATGGGAAGAGTGAGCGCTGCCGTCCGTTTTGGACGCGAAGAAACAGATATCTCCAACTTCACAGGGATCAACGAAGGGTTACATTCCAAGGCAGGTTGGTTGAGAAAGGCAAAGGGCGATGATTTCGAAACACACTTTGGGGACTTTTGATGAGGCGCTCGCCTCACTGCGCAATAACGTAATAATGATGGCGAGCCTGGCCACGCGCAACCTCGACAATGCGCTCAACGGGTTGTTGCAGCGCGATGACGATCTTTGCGCCACTGCGATCGCGGACGATGAAGAGATCGATCAACTTGAGAAGCAGGTCGATAAGGACGGGATCGAATTGCTCCTGCGCTTTCAGCCGGTCGCGTCCGATCTGCGCCGGGTTGTGTCGGCGATGAAACTCTCCTCGAATCTCGAGCGGATGGGCGACCAGGCGGTGAGCATTGCGCGCAAGACGCGGAAATTAAACCGACATCCAGCACTGCAGGAGGTGGCGCTGATCGAGCCGATGCGGGAACTGGCGATGAAGATGTTCCGAGACAGCGTCGATGCCTTCGTGCGGGACGATGTTGATTTGGGCCGCGGTCTGAAGGCGCGCGACAAGGCGCTCGACGAAATGAATACCGCAACCGGCCGGCACCTGGTCGAACGTATGGCGCAGGAGCCGGATAATTTGCGCGGTTATCTCAATCTGATGTTCATATCGCGCCATCTTGAGCGGGTAGGCGATCACGCGACCAACATCGCCGAGGATGCGGTCTTCGCCGCGGCGGCGGAGGACATTCGCCATCAAACGGCGGCAACGGCCGAGGCGGCGCAGGTTTAGTTTTATGCACCTCTATTTCCTGAGACACGGCAAAGCGGACTGGCCGGATTGGAAGAAGCCGGACGATGAGCGCCCGCTAACGAAAGCTGGGCGAAAACAAATGCACGAAGTGGCCGAGTTTCTTGCCCGCTGCAAAGTGGAGGTGGATTTTGTCCTGACGAGTCCGCTACCTCGCGCCGAGCAAACTGCGGACATCGCGGCCGTGCATCTCAAGGTCGCTTGTCGCGAGGAAAAAATGCTCGCGCCCGGATTCGCTGCTCGGGATGTGCCCCGCCTGCTGCGCAAGTATCCGCAGGATTCCCTGATGCTGGTGGGTCACGAGCCGGATTTCTCCAGCGTCATCGAAGCGTTGACGGGCGGAAACGTGAAAATGGCGAAGGCCGGTCTCGCGCTGGTCGACTACGTGGAGCAGGAGGGAAGGCTGCTCTGGCTCGTTCCGCCCAAGATCGCGAGGAAGTAACAAGCCGAGGGTTCGCTGCTGCGGCGTTGCTATCCCGAGCCACGCAGACGGCGATGGATCTCGGTAACTATTAACGAGCCGCTGCGGTAGCGGACGCCGTGAGCTACTTGTGAGGTTCCTCAGCTTTGTTCGGGAGGACACGCCCGCGTCATGAAGTCGTCAGGCGTTAGGCCGGACGCCGCGGGCGCTCAGCCGTAGGCGAACGCGTTATTGGGATGCCGGATGTCCTCGGCCTCGGCAGTATACACTGCGTCTTCACCGATGTTCTTGGCATGATCGCCGACCCGCTCGAGGTGACGGGCGATGAAAAGCAATTGCAGGTAATCCGGAATGCGATCCGGCCGTTCCGCCATTTTCGCCGTGAGATCGTTGGCGATATCGTGATTCATCTGGTCGATCTCGCGATCGCGCTCGCGCAACGAGCGGGCGAGAACAACGTCGCCGTCGGCATAGGCACGAATGCCATCGCGAAAGATTGCGATCGCATCAATGAAGAGCGGACCGAGCGCGATCGCTTCATCGAGTTCCGGCTCCATCGAAAGCTTGCGGGAACGCTTCGCAATATTGACCGCCTGATCGGCAACCCGCTCGAGATTACTCCCCAGCTTCATGGTCGAAATGACCTGTCGCAGATCCGAAGCGACCGGCTGAAACCGAAGCAAAATTTCGACTCCATCATTGTCGACTTTTTTTTCGAGGGCGTCGACCTCCTTCTCATCCATGACCGTCACGGCACAGAGGTCGACGTTGCGATCGAGCAGGCAGGCCGTCTTCCAGTACTTGGTGAAGTGATGGCGGACGCACCCGTGCCACACACGGCGAAAGGCGCAGGGCCCACGGCTCACGGCTCGATCGAGGCGGGTACTTCCGCCGATCGTCCGCAGGCGTCGTCCGCCTTGCCCGCCGTAGCCTCGGCGCAGGCGGGACCTTCCGCCCGCACTCCAACGATGTCCTACTGGTCCGCTGCCGTACGCGTCTTCGATCTCTCGCTGAGCGAGATGCTCTTCTCGCGCCGAAGCGTGTTTCTCGCGCTCGTTGTCGGCGGGCCCGTGATCATTGCGCTGATCTTCCGGATCGTGGAGCTCTTCAACATGCCGGCCTTGCGCGTGAACGGAACGCGCGTGGCTGGCGGCGTGATGTTCGGTCTGATGATCTGGGTGCTCTACATTCGCGTCATCGTGCCGATCCTCGGCGTGTTCTATGGCACGTCGCTCATCGCCGACGAAGTGGACGACAAGACGATCACCTACCTCTTCACGCGTCCGATCCCCGAGGAGCCGTGCTGGTTGGCAAGTACCTCGCCTACCTCGCCTGCACGGTGCTGATCGTCCTGCCCTCGGTGATGCTGGTCTACTTCCTGGTCGCGTCGCTCGGCGGCGGCAGCATCGCGGCGGGTTTCATCGATCTCTTGAAGGACCTGGGACTCATCGGCGCGGGCCTGGCGGCCTACGGTGCCGTGTTTGCCTTCGTCGGTGCGCAGATGAAGCGGCCGCTGGTCGTGGGGCTGGTGTTCGCCTTCGGATGGGAGACCGTGGTGGTCTCGATTCCGGGCTACCTGCGGTATTTCACGGTGCAGAACTACCTCCAGGCGCTGGTGCCGCACGCGATGCCGTCCGATTCGGCGGTGGACCTGTTGCAGTCGTTCTTCCGGAACAATCCCCGATCTGGCTGAGCCTGCTCGGGTTGCTCGTGATTACCGTTGCCTGCCTGGCCCTGGGCGCGAGGGCAGTCTCCCGCCGGGAATATGTGTTGGAGCAGTGAGGAGCCGTTTGGCGAGGATTCGCGGCCGGCACGACGTCTGGGCCGAAAACCGGAACTGGCGCCAAGACCGGTCCGTATACGAACTTAGAGGGTGGAGATGACTCGACGGACGCGCTACTTCCTGTTCGGCTCGATTGTGGTGCTGCTGGTCGGCCTGTGCACCGGGCTGGTGGCCTACTACTCGGGCGTTCCCATGGGCGGGTTCAGCCGGACCGACGGCCCCGCCGAGTTGTCGTATGTGCCCGCCAACGCCGCCCTCGTGGCCTATTGCGACGTGCAGGAAGTGATGCACTCCGAGATGCGCCGGCGTCTCCGCTCCGCGATGCCGCACCGTGAAGAGGGGCAGGCCGAGCTCGAACGGGAGACCGGCATCAACATCGAGCGTGACATCGATCACGTCACCGCGTTTCTCACGCCCGTGCAGACAGCCGAGCGGTACACCGGCATGGTCCTCGCCAGCGGCCGCTTCGATGTGGTTCGCCTCGAAGGGCTGGCGCGCGAGCACGGCGGCGAGGTCGAGGAGTACAAGGGCAAACGCCTCGTGACACACAGAGGCGACAACGACGAGCACGGCCGGAGCCTGACCGTCGCCTTCATGGCGCCCGGTCTCGTGGCGCTCGGCGATACGAGCGACGTGAAGCGCGCGATCGACGGCGTCGGTGGCACCAGCGTCCTGACCAACAAGGAAATGATGGATCTCGTCCACGACCTCGACGCGAGCAACGCGTGGGCGGTCGGGCGCTTCGACGCCTTGATGAGTCACGCGAACCTGCCGCAAGGCGTGGCGAATCAGATTCCCGCGATTCGCTGGTTCTCGGCCAGCGGCCACGTGAACGGCGGCCTCAACGGATCACTCCGCGCCGAAACCCGCGACGACCAGGCCGGTCAGAATCTGCGGGATGTCGTGAATGGCTTCCTCGCGCTGGCCAGAATGCAAGCCGGCGAAAAGCCTGGTGTGCAGGCGCTCGTCAACTCCCTGCAGGTCACCGGCACCGGCAAGAACGTCTCGATCAGCTTCTCGATTCCTGCCGAGATGATCAATGCGATCGGCGCTGCCGCCGAAGCCGCCCACAACCAGGACAAGGATTGGGACAAGGGCGACAAGGCGGATAAAGACCACGGCCACGACGCCGACAACGACAAAGACAGAGACTGACGCTCATTTCGGCCTTGGGCCTTGGACGTTAGGCTCAGGGCGTACGGCTCATGGCACAAGGCCCCGGGCACGCACCTTCGCACCTTGGGCCGCACCGAACTTCCGCACCCACCTGGCGCACCTTGCGGCCGCGCCTTCCGTCCGCACCAAGCGTCCGCACCTGACTCTGTGTCAGTGCACTTTCAGATATTCCAGATAGTCACCCGAGGTGATCTGCGGCGCGCGCCCGAGCGGTGCGTTGTAGAGGTACCACCCACGCAGTTGCTGTCGTGCCGTCCGGTAAGTGCACCGGCACCTGGGCACGGACGTAGAGGCTGGCGTCGGTCTCGGCGGGACGGTAGCCTTCAACTTCGTCGAGCGCCGCGAGTACGGTCGAGGGTTCGAGTAGCTCGAACACCTCTCCCACACTCGCCCGTCGTCGGCAGGCACTGCTGCCGGATACAGGCCGAGATCGAACAATGCCGCGCTGATCCAGCCGCGGCCCTGGTAGCGGAGCTTCGCGTCGATGCCGACGCGGCGACGCCGGTCGAAGCCGGTCATCAACGTGCCGTAGAAAAGAACGAGGTCGGCCATGTGAGCTGACGGGCGAGACCCCGAACGTGGGGCGCTGACGGCGCCAGTGTAGGAACCGGCGCAGGTTCAGTCAAGCGCACGAAAGGTGCGTGGCAAAGGGTGCGGTCAGAGGTGCGGTCAGAGGTGCGGAAACTGGTGCGGCGAGATGCGGACGAACGGTGCGAACGAAAAGTGCGGTCAGAAGGGGCCAGCGCTGCAGAGGTCGACTGCGAGACTGTGAAGGTTTGGAAGTTGCCCGCCGCCGCTTGTCGGCCCCCTAACGCGCGACAAGCTCCGGCGAGGCCACGCCGTAGCGCGCCCGAAATCTGCGCGCGGAGGCGGGGAGTTGGGAGTTGATCCCGCGTGAGCTGCCTTCAGCTCTTTCTGCCTGCTTTGATTTCGTCGAGGAAGTCAGAAATGGCCGAGAGGGCGCGTTCGGGAAGATCCACGAACTCGACGCCCGCGCGATAGATGACGCCTTCAGGATCCACTTCGCTGACGTGACAGTGCGCCACGCGCCCCTTGACGACGACCGAACGTCCTGAAAGATTGAGCCTGAACTCGCGGAGGGAATCGACCGGCAGCGCAAACCGGGTTTCGACCTGCGCACCGCGGCGGCTGAGTTCCTTGACGCCGAGTGGCTGGATGACGGTCGTCGCACCCGGCATCGAGCCGAGCATCTCTACACGCTCGTTTTCGCGCCTGTCGTCAGACATCGGCCGCCCACTATACAGCACGCACGGAGCAGGCGCCACGGCCATCCCGGCCGTCGGCGGCTGCCCCATGGTGCGACCTGACGCTATATGCGCCAGATCAATTCATTGTCATCGGCTGCCGAGTGACGCTGGGGAACTCGTCGTCTGCTGCCTGATCGTCGTCTTCATCCTCATCGCCCGCGGGCAGCCGACCACCGGTATACGTCACGATCGGGATGTGACGCGTCTCGGAATCCAGCTTGAGCATCGAGAGCAGATGGAACCCATCGAGCTCCCAGAGGTCGACGCAGAGAATGACCAGATCGGGCTGCACGTGTTTGATGCGGGAGTAGGCGTGCCGGCTCGCCTCCACGAACACCATGTCGTACCGCCCTGCGTCGAGCACGGTTTCGAGCAGCTCGAGAATCTCGGGACTGCCGTTCACCACCACGACCTTCTGCGGTGCCGGGACCGCAGCGTGCGAAACGAGTGATTCGGTGTGCATGGTCTCCAACCTTTGCTCCTGGCTAATTCAAGAACCGCGCCAGTCGAGCCAATCTCAGATGAACGCGTTCTCCCTGACGGTGTGGCCCTGTCTCCTTGCGAGGTGCCCTCGCGACGTGTCGGCGGGGTCAATGGCGGACTCGATGTAAGTCACTGGCGCCAGCCGAGTTGTCCCTGTCTATGTATGAGACTCCGGACCCCCTCCGATCGTTTCATCGTCCAGCTGTTTACAAAGACGTGGCCCGGGGAGCCGCCGTGCCAGGCCGTTTGAACAGAAATCGGCAGTTCGCGAAAACGTCGTTACGCCTTTTGCCACTCCAAGCCGCTGGATGGATGGCCGCCTCAGCAGCGTTGCGCGGCAGCGCCCAGTCCGTCACGCTAAGTGGTTCACTCGTTCGCACACGGCCGATATTCTTCACAGACGACTGATGCCGATCTTCCGGTTCCCCCAGCCTCCACACGCGTCCTGGAACCTTTTGCCACGTGCGCACGTGCTGTCGCGCTGGTGCGCGACGCTCATCGTCACGCTGCTCCTTGGCGTGCAGCTCGTCGGGCCAGGAACACGAGCACAGCCGGCACCACTGCACGTGCCGACACCGCGCGAGGTGCTCGGCTTCGAACCCGGCAGCGACTACGAGCTTGCCGATTTTCGTCAGCTGCACGAGTACTTCGCCCGGCTGGCGGCTGCGTCTCCACGCGTCAGGGTGTCCGTGGCCGGTCAATCCACCGACGGCAACGACATGCTCGTGGCGGTCATCTCGTCGGAAGAGAATCTCGCCCGGCTGGACCGCTATCGCGACATCGCGCAGCGGCTTGCACTCGTCGAGGGGATCACTCCCGACGAGGCGCAGGCCCTGGCACGCGAGGGCCGCGCCATCGTGTGGATCGACAGCGGTCTGCACGCGAGTGAAGTGGCGACCGCGCAGCATGCCATCGTGCTGGCCCATCGGCTGGCAACCGGCGAGACGCCGGAACTGCGCGCGATTCGCGACAACGTCATCCTCGTCCTCGCGCCGTGCATCAATCCGGATGGCATGAATCTCGTGGTGGACTGGTACCGGAAGAACCTGAAGACCGCGTACCAGGACAGTCCGATGCCGTGGCTGTACCAGCGCTACGTCGGGCACGACAACAACCGCGATTTCTACATGCAGACGCAGGCCGAGTCGCAGGTGGTGAACCGGCTGCTGTACCGCGAGTGGTTCCCGCAGGTCATGTACAACCAGCACCAGGGGACCTGGCCGCCGCGGATCTTCGTGCCGCCGTTTCCCGATCCCTTCAATCCGAACATCGATCCCGAAGTCATGCGAGGCGTCGATCTGATCGGCGGCGCCATGCAGCATCGCTTCGAGCAGGAGAACAAGGACGGCGTCATCTCGCGCTACCAGTTCTCGGTCTGGTACAACGGATCGGTCCGTACGGCGAGCTACTTCCACAATATGATCGGGATCCTCACCGAGACCGGTCATCCGTCAGCGACGCCGTTCACCTACAGCGCAGCGGATTTCCCGGCGACGTTGTCGAATGGCGTGCCGTCGCTCACGCCGACCGTGACGTACCCGCATCCGTGGAAGGGCGGTACGCTCCACCTCCGCGACGCGGTGGAATATATGCTCACCGGATCGCTGGCCGTCCTCGACACCGCCGGGAAGGACCGCGAGCAACTGCTGAACGGCATCTACAACATCGGCGCGCGGCAGATTGACGCCGGCCGACGAGACGCGCCGGTCGCGTATGTCGTTCCGTCCGATCAGCACGACCAGCCGGCGGCCATGGCGTTTCTGGCGACGCTGATGAAGGGCGCGGTGCAGGTGCATCGGGCTACGCGCGTCTTAGTGGCCGACGACGTGAGCTATCCGGCCGGAATGTACGTCGTCTTGATGGCTCAGCCCTTCCGACCGTTCGCGAAGGATCTGCTCGAGCCGCAGCGGTATCCGGACCTTCGCGCGTATCCCGGCGGACCGCCGCTTGCGCCGTACGACACCGCGGGCTGGACGTTGTCGTATCAGATGGGCGTCCACACGATCGCCGTCGAGCGTCCGTTCGACACCTCGCCGCTGCAGCGCCTCGCGGAGCCGCCTCGTGCCGAGGCGACGCTGAACGCGCGCCTGCGCCTCATGTGGCTCGCGCGTGGGCGATCGATCCTGCACCGTCTGTGTCGGTCCGCGCGATCAATGCGCTGCTCGACGCCGGGTTCCGCGTGGCTCGGGTGCCTGCCCGCTTCGAGCCCCGGCCCGGCACCGCGCTTCCTGCTGGCACCTGGATTGTCGACAGCCCGCGCGAGGCACGTTCGGCAGCGGCGTTGGAGGCGGCGTTGCGCTCGCAGACGGCGGCGCTCGGCGTGGCGGCCTGGGGGCTCGAATCGCCGGTCACCAACGCACGCGCGGTGAGCCGGCCCCGCGTCGGCGTCTATAAGAGCTACGTGGCCAACATCGACGAGGGATGGACGCGGTGGGTGCTGGAGCATATGGCTTTCCCTACACGTCCATGCTGAATGCGGACGTCCGCGCAGGCGGCCTGCGGGCGCGCTTCGACGTCATCCTGCTTCCGAGCCAGTCGCCAACTCAGATCATGGACGGGCATCAGCCTGGCCGGCGCCCGACGACGCCGGGACCGTGGAATCCACCGCCCCCCGAATACCAGGGCGAATCGGTCAGGACGGCGTGGCGCCACTACAGCGCTTCGGGACAGCCCGGCGGGCGCCCCATCGCGCTGGACGAGGCGAGCGACCTGGTGCTGGATCGCTTTGGCGGGCTTCGAGTCGATCACCGATCCAACGTGCTGTGTGCTGCGGACGGACTTCTACTGTCCCGGCTCCGTCGTCCGCATCCAGGAGGATCGGAACCAACCGCGGGATGGGGGATGGAAGTGGACGCCGCTGCGTATTTCCAGGGATTGCGCGCGTTCGCGACACGGCGCCCGGGGCAGGCGGACGGTGCTGCATGCGGCGGCCGATCGGCTGCCGATGAGCGGCTGGCTGCTTGGCGCGGCGACGATCGCCGAGCGCGACGCCGTGCCGAAATGCCGTTCGGCCGCGGCCACGTCGCGCTGTTCGCGTTTCGCCCTCAGTTCCGCGGCCAGCCGCACGGCACGTTCAAGCTGTTGTTCAGTGAGATGCTGAATTAAGGCAGGCTGCAGACTCCGGGCTACAGGCTACAGGCGGCAGGCTACAGGCTCAGGGCTTCAGGCTCCAGACACCGTCTAGGCGGGTGAGGATGGATTCGAGGAACCGGTGACACCTCCCTCGTTTCGTGCTGCTGGGGGGCCTCGCCGGGGTCTCCAGATCCCGGAGCTCTCTCGAGGCGCGACGAGGGCCTGCGCAAGAGGCCCAGCCGCCACTTTCTGCCCCTCCTGATCGAGCCCTGGTCGGCGGGTGACCTGGTAGGCGTACGCCAGATCGACGTGACTTCGGGAGCGCACTAACGGGATCAACCCGCTTCGCACGAGGCAATCGCCGCGTTCCACGCCCGCGTGCCGCGCCTCTCCAGAGGAGGAGCAAATCCTCGCGCGCGGCAGGTAACCAATACGCTGTCGGCTATTGCGGACGGCGATGAGGTTGCCGTCTAGTCGAGTCACCATCTTTGCCCGGCAAGGGACCGACTACACGTGTTCAATGCGCAATCGCCCGGGTCGCTGGATCCTGCACGGCATTCAGTGCGTAATTTTGACGCATTGCGACGTGCCAACGTCGTGCTCTACGTATCGACGCGGGGATGACATCGACGGAAGGGGAAGGTCGTCGAGACGGGCGCACCGGCGGATCCGTGGAGGCCTTTCTGGCGGACGCCGGGAACCGCCACCGTGTTCGCGACCTTAGCCTGAGACATTGGGAACGACCGTGGGATTCGCCTCCGTTGATACAACCATTTCGATCGACGATCGATCGGATTGGACGCGCGTGAGCGACGACAATTTGCTCGGCTTCACGCCGCGTGACGCGCGCTGCGTCCATGGCACACGGCGCTTGCCGGACAGTTCGTAGACGAAATGTTCGCGTGAGCGCGCGTTCCGTGTAGCGCGCACAAGATCGACGACACTCAAACACCATCGTCGCCGGGGTGATCGGCGAGCCCAGAATGACCCCGGCGCGACCACCAACTACGAACTACAGACGACTTTCCTCCGGCCTTGATCTGATTCTTCAGATCGGATTCACGCGAAAGCCGGCTTTTCGGCGTTCTTCACGGACTGCTCCGCCAGGTCGAATCGGCTCGCTGAGCAGATAGATTACCGCGAGATCGTCGCGCCTTCGCCGGCCTTCGAGTCGACGGCGATGGCCGCTTTGTACGCCTTCTCGGCGTCGTCGCGGCGGTCTGCGCGGAAATACGCGATGCCGAGAGACCGAGAGAAAGGCGGGCACGGATGACTGATGCTGACGTTGTCGCGGCCGGCGGCATCCTGTGTGATGCGCGCGGCGTTCTGGATTTGCCGCTGCATGTCGGCGGTCTGATTGTTCTGCGGGACCTTCGAGCACTGCATCCGCAGTCCGGCAGCTCCATCAGCCGGTCTTGACGTGCGCGATTGACGTCAGCCTGTCCCGGGACTTCGCGCCCTCCTGCGCAAGGATGTAGTCGCGGCATGCGGTGTATTCCGCGATCGCCGAGTCGTACTGGTGCAGCGCCATGTGCGCGCGGCCGATGCCGTAGCGCGACATGTTCAGTTTGGGATTGAGCCGGAGCGCATCCTTGAACCCTGGTGGCTGCCTCGTACTTCTCCGAGGATCAGATCCCAGGCGGCGAGATAAAGGACAATCCCAGCTGCGCGTCGGCATTGTGCGGTCGCGGGGGTCGGGCGGCCGCCGGGGCCGCACGAAGAGCAGCGCCAGCAGCAGCGGTGTCAGCGACCGCATGGAGCCACCGGCGAAGAAAAACGCCCGCGAACCACGAGGGCCCGCGGGCGGAAGGACAACCGCGTCGTCGGGACGCGGACTGTAGAGGAACTTCACGCCGAAGCCGGCCAGAATCGGGCTCTGGAACGCACTGTTGAGCAGAAACCGCGGATCCTTCGGGATTGCCTGTTCCTGAATCAGCTGATTGAAGTCCAGCTGATGGTTGTAGAAGTCGGACTCGGAGAAGTTCACGCCATCGGCCTTCTGATAGGTCGCGGACTTCGAGATCGCAGCCGCTGGTTGAACAGGTTGGTGACCGTCAGCTCGAGCCGCAGCTTCTTGTCGCCGCTGAACTTGAGGTCGTGGCTGACATACAGGTCGGTCTGCGACAGCATGTCGGTCCGTCCATCGCTCGACGACCATCGAGGCGTGGATAGTTGCTGGTCGGGAGAATGCCCAGCTTGCTGCGTGACCGGACGCCGCTCGAGCTATACTCGTTCGGTCCGACGTTCGTGCCGAAGTTGAACATAGACGAACTGCGCTTTGAACTGGTTGGGACGATCCGTCGCCAGCCGGCCGTAGACCGGTGTTGCCGCGCTTGATCGAACATTATCGCCGGTAGTCGTAGCCGCGGCCCACGTTCGGACTGGTGCGGCCGTTCTCGTCCGACTGCGACAGACCCGAGTAGTTGCTGTACAGGCGGCTCCAGCGTGTAGCTGGCGTCGCAACAGTAGTTGTCGCAAACCGCTTGTCGAAGCGGAGCCCTCCAGGGCGCTGTACTGCTCGCTTCGGCTTCGGCATCTTCGTCACGGGATCCGGTGAAGGCCAGCGCGGTCAGGCCTTCGTCTGTTCTGGCAATGATATAGATCCCATTGCCGTCCTGCGTCGAGGGAGCCGGCGTCTTCAATCGTCCCGATCGAGCTGCTTGTGCACGTAGTGCGCGCTCACCGCCATGATCGGCGTAGCGGTGATCGAGGCCGACGGTGGCCTCTTCCTGGCTTCATCGGTTTGAGGCCCGGCTGGCACCGAGTCCGACCCGAAGATGGGTGCCGGAAGTCGGTGGGATGGCGGAGGAAAGTATCTGGGCACGCCGGCGGGCAGCCCGACGACGCCAACAGATTTGGCCAGTCGTAGGTGTCGAGCGTCTAGTAGTAGCTCGATCCAGTGGTCGCCGCCGAACGAGCCGCGCGGCAGTTCCAGCTTGAAGATGTCGTAGAAGATGCCCCACGAGCCGAACACCTTCCACTTGCCGTCGCCCTTCAGGTCGTAGGCGAAGCCGGGGCGCGGCGCGACCTTGTCACCGAACTTGAAGTCGATCCCGTACTTGGGAATCACATCGTCCGGGTAGTCGGCGGCCAGGGCGTAGGTCGGAATGTGCTCACGCTCGGTGCGGAGCCCGAGGTTGACCGCGAGCTTGCTGCCGATGGTCCAGGCGTCCTGGATGAACAGCCCGAGGTTGTTCGTGTGGACGTTGCCCTCGGTAATGAAGCGGCGGACGGATCGGCCGCCTGGCTGCGCACCGAGTAGTAGCCGTAGGTCACCCCGTGAAAAAACACCATTCAAGCGAAAGGTCCCAGCGAAGTGTCACGCGAGGACGCGACTCGCCGCTGAGGACGTTGTTGCCGACGCGGTCGAACTGCATGCCGAACTTGACCTGGTGCTGGGCCGGCGCCGTGGGCATACCACGTGCCGTCAGCCTGGAAGTACGCGCGGTCTGTTGATCGCGCGTCACCTTGGTGTTCGTCGGGATGCTGGTGAAGTTCGTGCCGTGCTGCAGGCTCGCGGGCACGTCCAGGAACCCGATGTTGTTCGTCGTGGTCCAGTTGTAGCGGGGCTCCTCGGTCACGTTGCTGTCGTGCTGGTCGGCCGTGCGGTAGCCGCCGCGGACGCCGAACACGAGAGAGTTTGATGTGGCCACCCAGTCGGCGTTGGCGCCGAGCCGACCAGTTCGGGAAGGTCGAGGCCTTCTTGTAGTTCGTGTCGGCCGGGTCCAGGGCCGTTCAGACTGGGGCAGCAGGCCGTCGCGTTTTTCCCAGCTGTTGTTGTAGGCCAGGCGCGCACGCAGACTGTTGCTGATCTGGCTGGTGACGTTCGCCGTCGTGCACTCACAGTGTTTTTGCGATCGTCGCTGATCGTGGCGGCGTTCGGGTTGACGGCGCTGGCCGGCGTGACGTCGCGTGTGATGTTCGTGATCGCCGGCTGATACGCGCCGAAGAACCACGCCTTGTCCTTGGCGATCGGTCCGCCAATGGCGAAGCCGGGCTCCACGCGATTCCAGCTGTCTTCCGGATAGGTGATGTATTCAGCCTGGTCCGAATTCGTGAGCGAGGTGCGGAGCGTCTTCTG
>CAVTUX010000002.1:0-871073 GCA_963738045.1 uncultured Verrucomicrobiae bacterium
AAAGGAGGGTGTGTTTGCCGTTCATATTTACTCGCGGGCTACTCCTCCTTTTTGAGGGGGAGCAGAGCCGCACCAACGGCCGGGACCCGAGGGTTCCGGAGCGTTGCAGTTTTAACAACAGAGAACAAGCAAACACACCAATGAAAAAAGAACTCTATCTGGGACTGGATGTCCACAAGGATCGGATCGCCACCGCGGTGGCCGAGAGCGGGCGCACTGGAGAGGTGCGCGACAACGGAGTCATCAGCAACGATCTGCAGGCGCTGGAGAAGTGGCTTGGGCGGCTGCGCAAGGCGCATGGGAAAGAAGTGCGCCTGCACGTCTGCTACGAAGCGGGGCCGTGCGGGTTTGGGATCGCGCGGCGCTTGCGCCAACTGGGGATCGACTGCGTGGTGGTGGCCCCCTCCATGATCCCGCGGCGGCCGGGCGAGCGGATCAAGACCGATAGACGCGATGCGCGCAAGCTGGCCCGGCTCCTGCGGGCCGGGGAACTGACCGCGGTTTACATTCCCGAAGCGACCGACGAAGCGATCCGGGATCTGTGCCGGGCGCGGACCGATGCGGTGGACGACCGGCGCCGGGCGCGCCATCGCTTAAAAGGGTTCCTCCTGCGCCATGGGTATCGTTACCGGGGCAAGAGCAACTGGAGCGCGGCCCATGAACGCTACCTGCGCGAGCTGGTCCTGCCCCATCCGGCCATGAAAGTGATCCTGGAAGAGTATCTGCAGGGGATCGCGGCGGCCGGGGAACGGATCGAGCGCTGCGAAGCGGCGATGCGCGATCTGCTGGAGCAATGGCGGCTGGCCCCGGCCGTCGCCGCCCTCCAGGCGCTGAAAGGTTTTCGCACCGTGGCGGCCATGATCCTGGCGAGCGAACTGGGGGAAGTGCATCGCTTTGCTCATCCGCGCCAGGTCATGGCCTATCTGGGGTTAGTGCCCACGGAGGACACTTCGAGTGACCGCCGGCGCCAGGGTCACATTACCAAATGCGGTAACTCGCACGTGCGCTGGTTACTGGTCGAGTGCGCCCAGCACTACGCCGCCCCGCCCAAAGTGAGCAAGGAGTTGAGCCGGCGCCAGGAAGGGCAATCCCCGGCGGTGCGCGCCATCAGCTGGCGGGCCCAGAACCGCTTGCACGCTCGTTACACCCGTCTGCTGGCGCGGCGCCTCCATCGCAACAAGGCGATCGTGGCGATCGCGCGCGAGCTCTGTGGCTTTATCTGGGAACTCTTGCGCACCCAGCCCTGTTACGAGGCGCCAGCCACTTCTGTCTAAGGGAGGGAGTTCGAGGGGAACAGTCACGAAGGAACCAATCAACAAGGAGGAAAGACCGAACAAAGAAGAGCGACACACATAAGCCAAAGCAGGAGCGGATCCGAGGCGGCCGGTCACGGTAGCCAACCCACGATGTCTCGTTGCGTTAAGGGCTGGAGCAATCCCAGCCCGAGCACGCGTCACCTAGACTGTTGGACCAAGGCTGCGGTGAACAAAAAGAATGCGGATAGGTCCCTGGTCCCGCCATTGGCGGGACCGGGACAGCCCGCGCATATCAGCATAACCAACCGCCGGGCAACTAACTCACCCCGACTGATCAGCCGCCTCCGACCCGCTCCTACTCCCTCTTTAAAATGAAAGCGATGCAAACACTCGCACCAGACTCCTTTTGCCCCTTGACAGATCGACAGCCATATCAACGAGAACAAGATGAGCGACGGCGGGCCGGGAGCGCGCGCGGCAGCGGAGTGGAAGGGTGGAAGTCATGGAAAACGAGGTGGTACGCCGGCTCGCGGTTGGCTCGATCGCATGGTTAGGTTTTGTCTGAGCGCCGATCGATCAAAATCGAAGCACGGTGATGCCAGTGAGCCCAGAGGCACAAGCCGATCGGAGCCCTAGTGCGAGCGACGGCACAGAAGACGAGGAACGAGGAAAATGAGAGAGCAGAGCGAAGACACCAGCTATGGCGGTAGGGGGGGAGATGATTAGCAAGACGCGTCACGTAAAAAGTAAAGCAATTGTGGGTGCCCAACAAGAACGGAGCCTTTCCACAACGCGACGAGTATTCCGATGAGCAAGAATACTCAATAGGCTCTCGAATGGGAGGACTGAAAATCGATGCACTAAGGAACGCTTTCAACACGCCTAAAAAGAGAAGTGAGTCGCCCCGAGAACAGCGGTGCTGAAGTCGAGGAGGTTCTAGTCATCGTGAATATTGGTGGGACGCCGGGTGGCGGTGGGTTTGGACTGATTGGTGAAGTCTTGGGCTAGCTCACCCGGAATGACGCGAAGGTGCCAACGATCAGGAGAAATATCCAGACAGAAACACAATAATGGACACCAACCATTCCAGAAGGCCATAACATTCCACGAGCCCAAACGAGCTGCCCAAGAGGGACATCGTAAATGATCAGCTCAATTGCGATCACGATTCAGTGAGGGTGATTTCGAACGCGTTATAGCCGAGCTGCGAAGGTTTATAGCGCACTTTTACGACCACCGAAGGCCAGGGGGCAGGATAAGCTCGGGGTGCCTTCGTTCAAGAGCTATTGTATGACCAAGCCTAATCACCAAGCGGCGAGAAGCAAAACTAAGACTAAGAGCAGGTTCCGGGCCACAACCAGCCGTCAAAACGGCTAAAGTGGCCCTTGCTGGGAACACAATAACGAAACCTACCACGGACGACGAGCTGGGCGAGCACGATAGGCGGCAGCTTCGCCGACGGGGTCTTCTGAATCGCGCTTTCGTGTCACAATGGCAAGACCTAACGAGTATTCTGTCCCAAAAATCTGCAATTAAAGACAGATAAAATCTGTATAATCCGCTTGCTCCGGGAGCTGCCGCCTGCGATACCATGGCGCATGCCCCCGAGCCTGACCCCTTCCCCCGTGCAAGGCAAGCCCAAAAAACTTCTCGAAGAGGTGCGCGATCTCATGCGCCTGCGCCATTACAGCATCCGGACGGAGCGCTGCTATTGCGACTGGATCACGCGCTTCATCCGTTACCACGGCAAACGCCACCCGCGCGAGATGGCGGCAGGGGAGGTGACTGCATTCTTGACCCATCTGGCGCGCGAGGGGAACGTCGCCGCCTCCACCCAGAATCAGGCCCTCAGCGCGCTGCTCTTCCTCTATAAGGAGGTGCTGAAGGAAGAGATCGGCTGGCTCGAGGGAGTGGAGCGGGCGACCAAACCGAAGCGGCTCCCGGTGGTGCTCACCCGCGATGAGGTGCACAGGATTTTCACGCACCTGCACGGCCCCCCGCGTTTGATGGCAGGCCTGCTTTATGGGAGCGGCCTGCGCCTCATGGAGTGCGTGCGGTTGCGGGTGAAGGATATCGATTTTGGTTACGCGCGGATCATGGTGCGAGATGGGAAGGGGGCGAAGGATCGAGTGACGATGTTGCCGGTGAATCTGGCGGCGGGCTTGGAGCGGCACCTGAAAAAAGCGCAAGCGCAACACGAAGAGGACCTCGAAGCAGGCTTCGGAGGCGTTTATCTCCCGGACGCTCTGGCGCGCAAGTATCCAAGCGCGGTGCGGGAGTGGGCCTGGCAATGGGTTTTTCCCTCATCGCGGCTTTCCATCGATCCGCGCGGCGGCGAACGCCGCCGCCATCATATTGATGAGAACGTGCTTCAGGTCGCAGTAAAGAATGCGGTGCGCGCTTCGGGGATCACCAAACCCGCGACGTGTCATACACTGCGGCATTCTTTCGCCACGCATCTGCTCGAGAATGGCTATGACATTCGGACGGTACAGGAATTACTGGGACACAAGGATGTTTCAACGACGATGATCTACACGCACGTGCTCAATAAGCCGGGCATCGGGGTGAAGAGCCCGCTGGATTCCGGAGGTGCAGGGGCGGTTGGTTCGCCGATTGCAGGGTAAACGCGCATCGAGTTCGGACTCGACAGAGCGTAAACAGTTTCCTCACCAGCAGGCGGATGATATGAAAATCGCCGAGGGAATGGACGAATCGCTATTACAGGCACTTGTCGGGAGAGCAATCCAGGGTGGGTTCACGATTACTCGCGTCGATCTCACCGGAGACACCATTGTCGATGCGATCGGCCGGGAAGCGGTTGCCAAGACATGTATCACCGGCCGACGAATCGAAATCCTGATTCGGACGCCGCTTTCGGATGAAGAATTTTCGATCACTCTGTATCACGAGATTCTAGAAGCGATGACAGTGGCATTGGAGCATCCGCCTTCACCCGTGGTGATGTTGAATGAAGCGGGTTTTGAACGTGCGGCGCGACAGGCGTACGAGGAGTTCGGCCCCGCCTCGCCGGAAAACCTCGACCGTATGTTGCAATCGTTTGGCTTCGGTCAAGAATGACGCATGGCCAACGCGCGAAAAGTGCAGATCGAGCTCGTCAAGCTCGCCAACGGGGCTCGGTTGCTCCGCTTCACCGACGCGAAGTTGGGTGTTTCGGTGGAGCGCAAGCTGGATGGCAATCGGCCTGTCGATCAGCAAAAAAGACAGCTCGCTGAGGTTTTTGAGGCGGCGATTGCGCGCGCGGAGTTGGCTTTCACTTGAATCTGCCGGCGTTTGATCCAATCGCCATGGAGAAAATGGCCGCTGGCGGGGCAAATATTGATCCGGGCGACGAACTTCTGCAATGCCGCCAGGGGTTCAGTGGAAAGGGATCATGATCAGCCTAACGAGAATTGTGTGAAAGTTCGCAATTACGAAAAAATCTTGGTATAACATGGCCGGTCAGTCGGAATCGCCGGGTGATTCTCAAGAAGCTGTGTTTAATGGAAAGCTTTTTCATTTTGCGCGGGCCGCGGCGTCGGGTGCGCAGTCGGCTGGATTCAGCAGGTCCAACGGCAGCGGGTTCTTGAATCCGGCCAAAAATGAAGCGGCGCCACGTGCGATTGACACGCGGCGCCGCTGAGAAGTCCGAGGCAGGCGGGCTACTGCCGCTCGTAAACGTCGATTTCCGATTTTGCTACGCCGGGAAAACTGACCGTCGTGGTCAACGCCTTGCCATCCTTGGACAACTCAGTCCGCTCGGTGGCGACGAGTTTGCCTTTGACTTTGTAAGCGAGTTCGATCGTGCTCGAATCGATCCGTTTCCCGGAGACGGTGGTGCCTTTGGCGACGCGCGGTCCTTTATCGGGATATTCCTTGCCGTCGAATTTCAAGTCGATCCGTTCCTTGTCGGCCGGCGTGATGATGGAGATGCCGTCACCTTCCCAGGCCGCGATTTCCCATTCGGCCGGGGAGGCCGGTTTCATCTCTGTGCTTTCCCACGTTCCGGCCAGGCCGGATGTCCCGGCGATGCGTTTGGCTTTGAAAACGGAGTTGAACGTTGAGCCGTCGGCCCGCGTCCCATCCGTGGTCGAGGTGAACATTCTTGCCGTCCTCGGAAATCGTCCAGGTGGACGTGGAAGTGACCTTGCCATCCCGGGTGCGGACCACTTTCCAGGAGCTCGGTCCCTCCTTCGTGACCGTCCGTTTACCGCCATACTTGGCCGGATGCGCTTTGCCATCGGTGAAGATCGTCTCGGTGTCGTCGCCGAAGGTCATGTTGAACTTGTCGCCGCCGAGATCTTCGAACTTCCAATCGAGTCCGGTCATTTTGCTCTTTTCGGGATTGAGTTTCCATTTCCCAATCATCGAGTGGTCGGCTGCGAGCAGGGTTGTGCTGGCGAGGCAGATTGAAGCCAGCACGCTGAGTTTTCGGATTAGCATTGTTGTATCTCTTTCTTGTTGAGGTTGGTTTTCTTACGGTAACACCCGGCGACGCCATACGCACCTTGCGGTCAAAGGTTTGTCGGCCTGCGACCGACATTACCCTTGGGAGGTCTTCTCTCGCCCCAATCGCGCCTGGCACAAGGAGGGCTGCCCATCAGGCGGCCGCCGGAGGGATGACCGCGGTGTTGTCCCGGACGATGAAACGGGGACGGGACGGCGCCCGTCCCTCCAGGGGACTGTCCAGGCGAGCGCGGACGCGTCGCTTCAATCGAGGAGACGTTGCTCGAGGCCGGCGTAGGCGTCGATGCGGCGGTCGCGCAGGAAGGGCCAATGGGTGCGGTGCTCGTTGACGCGTTTCCATTCCACATCGGCGAAGATGGTTTCTTCGCGATCGACGCTGGCCTTGGCGAGGATCTCGCCGCTGGGCGCGACGATGAAGCTTTGGCCCCAGAACTCGATCCCGTCGCCGCCGGCGGGCGCTTCGTGGCCGACGCGGTTGACGGCCGCGACGAAGCAGCCGTTGGCGATGGCATGACTGCGCTGCATGGTTTCCCAGGCGGAATGCTGGGCGTAACCGTATTTCGCTTTCTCGGCCGGATGCCAGCCGATCGCGGTTGGATAAAAGAGAATCTCCGCGCCTCTTAGGGTCGTTAGGCGGGCGGCTTCGGGATACCATTGGTCCCAGCAAACGCAAACGCCGATCTTGCCTTGCGGAGTGTTCCAGGCCTTGAAGCCAAGATCGCCGGGCGTGAAGTAAAACTTCTCGTAGTAGGAAGGGTCATCCGGGATATGCATCTTGCGATATTTCCCGAGGAGCTCGCCGTCGGCGCCGATGATCGCAGCCGTGTTGTGATAGAGACCGGCGGCGCGTTTCTCGAAGAGCGAGGCGATGATGACTGCGCCGGTCTCGCGCGCGATTTTGCCCAGGGCCTCGGTTGAGGGGCCGGGGATGGGTTCGGCGAGGTCGAAGTTGGCGTGGTCCTCCGACTGGCAGAAAGTACTGCGAACGGAAAAGCTCGGGCAGGCATATGACCTGCCCGCCCTGCCCGGCCGCTTCGCGGACGCGCGCGACGGCTTTTTCGAAATTGGCTTGCGGCTCGGGACCGCACTGCATCTGGATGAGTGCGACTCGTGTCGCCGCGCTCTGCGACTGGCGAATTTCTTCCTTCGGTTCGGCCACGGTTTTGAGGCGAAAAGGCGACGGCCGCAGACCGCCGCTACAGTGGGCAGCTATTTCACCGAGTCGGCCGGAACGATCTTGACGCTCTCGAGGGTGACGCGTGTCAGCGGTTTGCTCAGTTCGCCGCTCGGGGAGCGGCCGACAGGGGTGGCGCCAATCTTGTCGAGGACATCGAGACCTTTGATCACTTTGCCGAAGGCGGTGTATTTGTGGTCGAGCTGGCTGACGGTGCCGAGGCAGATGAAGAACTGGCTGCCGGCTGAGTTAGGATCGGCCGAGCGCGCCATCGAGAGCACGCCGCGGAGATGCGGGCGGTCATTGAATTCAGCCGGGACGTTGTAACCCGGGACCGCCGGTGCCGTAGCTGGCTTCATTGGAAGGGTCCTTCGTGTTGGGGTCGCCGCCCTGGATCATGAAGCCACGCATGATGCGATGGAAGGCGGTGCCGTCGTAGAAGCCTTCGCGCGCCAGTTTCTCAAAATTGGCCACGGTCTTGGGCGCGACTTCGGGCCAAAATTCCACTACCATTTCGCCGTCGCTGGTCTTGAGCACGGCCACTTGTTTTTGATTTGTCTCCATCGGTTTCTTTTCTTCGCGGTTTGTTAGCGTCCTGGCCGCGAACATTCGCCAGGCCAAGGGAGCAGACGAGCAGGCAGCAGAACAACGTTAGTTTCATCTCAGACCAGTGACATGGATGGCGTCGCGATGCATTCGATTTTTCGCGCCGCGCTCAGGTTTGCGCTGTCTCGAAGCGGATTGATGAACACGGCGCAGGAGCAGGAGGGACGCGATTACAGTTTCAAATAGAGCGTGCGCGTTCCGAAATCGATGATGGCGTGATTACGGCGGAGGAATTCCGAGCCTAACAATCCCGCGACCGGCGGCTTGCCTTCCAACAAATCGCCGTGGATCAATCCGTCGCAGATCCATCACTCCGACCTCTTTTCCTTTGACGAGGAAGGTCCGACCGAGAAACGCCGGATGGTCGCCAGCTGCAGACCGCGCTCGCTCGAGATTGACCGCCCCGGAAGCGTAGGGCGTATTGCGCAGCGGGAGCCGCATTTGGCGCACAAACGGGCGATGGATCAGGGTGGTGAACGAGCCGGTATCGATCATGAGTTGTGCCGGCTTTTCCGTTCAGTTTGCTGTCGACGTAGAGATTCCAGCCTTTGCTCACGCGGATCGGCACGTTTTTCCAACCGCGATGGTTGATTCCCGGCATGGTGCCGGGCGCATCGGGATCGATTTTCATGAACAAGGATCTGGGCATTGCAATCGAGCACCGCCTGGGTCGGGAAAAGAATGTCGGCCCCGAGGATGCCGTCGAGTTCCTGCTCGTGAAATTCGCGCGCGGCCCGGGCCGGCGCGCTCAGATCGATCGCGACCATCGGCTCGTCGAGCAGAATGAGAGCGCCGAGCCGGAGTCGATGCGCGATCGTGACGCGGCTGAAACCGCCATTGATGCGGAGCGGGATGGAAGTTTGGAAGTGCCGGGCAGCGGGGACATCCCGAAGTGCGCGCGGCGTGAGGCGGAGATCGCGCTTACCGGCGCGCCGGAGTCGACGCCGAGCAGGGCCGGCTTGCCGTTGATCTCGGCCCGGACCAGAAGATGATTTTGCCTGCGAACGCTCGAGCGGCAAAGCCTGGAAGACGGGATTCTCCAGGGCGGGCTGCGGTTGCGAGTCGCAGCGGCAAAAGCCGGGGCCGCGCAGAACGAAGCGAGCAGGAGCGCGGAGAGAAACCGCCGCCCCAGTCGAGGAGTCGGCTTTCTTGGGAGGAAGACGCGCCCGAGAATCTTCACGGGGCCGAGCGTAACACGTCCGACCCGGGAAAAGCAGCAGATTAACCTAGTGCGAGGAAGCGGCTTCAACGCGCGGCTTTCGATGCGGCGCGTCGGGATGCCAGGGCCAGACCGACGAGCATGACAAAAAAGCCAACGACATAAGCGAGGATGATGAACCATCCGTGCCGGATCCATTGCCCGACTGAGCGCGCCTCCGGGTAGAGATTGGTGAGAGCCACTCCGGCGGACGAGCCGAACCAGATCATCGAGCCGCCAAAACCGACCGTGATAAGCGAGAAAACCCCAGTCGTAGCCGCCCTGTTTCAGGGCCAGGGCGGTGAGCGGGATGTTATCGAAAACGGAGGAGAGGAAGCCGAGGCCGAAAGCGCTGTGCCAGGAGGCGGCGGGCAGTTTTTCCACCGGCATCATCGACGCGCAGAGCACGAGCGAGAGCAGAAAAATCGAGCCCTTGACGGCTTCGGGCAACACTTCCCAATCCGGCCGGCGCGCCGCGACCGAAATCAGGATCGCCACCCACACCGCGGCGCCGATAAAGGGAAAATGAGCGGCGAAAAGCGGGGAATTTCATATTGATCGTCACGTTGGTGGCGATGGCGAGAACGAAGAATCAGCCCGACGATGCCGACCCGCACCCAATCGATGCGGGTGTGTTCGTGAGAGTGTTGCAGGATCGGAGAATATTTTTGCTGCAGGATCGCGGCCGGGATTCCGAAAATGAAAAGCGCGACGGAGGCCGCGATGATCGCCTCGAAAACGGCGAGCGGCGAAACGCCATCGATCCACATCATGGTGGTGGTGGTATCGCCGACCACGCTCCAGGCCCCGCCGGCATTCGATGCCGCGACGATCGCGGCCAGATAACCGATGTGCACCTTGGCGCGGAAAAGCTGGTGCGCCATCGCGCCGCCGATCAGGGCCGCGGCGATATTATCGAGGAAACGAGGAGAGGACCCAGACCATCACCAAGCATGAGGAAGGCGCCCTTCCAATCATTCGGCAAGAACTTCGGCAGCACGACCGGGACGTGACTTTTCTCAAAGTGCCGCGACAACAGGGCGAAGCCGGTCAGCAGGCAGAAGCAGGTTGACGAGGATGACCCACTCATGGCCGAGGTGAAAAAGGAAGCCGATCGACGCCCGGGCCGGTCTTGAAGCCGGTGAAGAAGATCTTGTAAAGCGCGATCGTGGCCAGGCCGGTGAGCGCGACCCGCAGGGTGTGATGATGAAAAAGCGCGACGCCGAGCAACGTGAGCCCGAACAGAATAAAATCGATCGGGATCCCGAAGAGCATCGGGACATCAGGCATGGCGGCGATGAGCGGTGGCGATCATCGCGAGAAGCGAGCTTCAGTTCCGGAATGACGCAGGCGTCGTGCGCGCCGCTACGGTTTGCCCGTGCCAGATCAGGACTGATCGTTTCGAGTTCTGGCGCGGCGCGCCCAGTAAACGGCAGTAAGCCCAGATCGTCGTCCCCCAAACCAGGGCGAGCGATGACAGCATGAAAGATCCAACCCCAGCGTTCATCAGTTCGTTGCTCCTCTCATGAATTTCGTCCGTCGAGATCGAGCCCGGCGGCGCGCCAGCGCCGTTCGCCGATTGCAAGCACGACGATCAACAAGAGCAGCGATCGCGCGCGATGATCACCACCGTCCAGAGCGCGATCGGATTGCCGCGCAATGTCCTCGCAGCTTTCCGGGAAGCTGGGAATAACTGAAACCGCCGAGGACCACGAGCAGATAAGCCGGGGCGACCTATTTCATGATGAAGAAAAAGATGCGCGGGATCTTGATCAGCGCGCCCTGGTCCAGTTCTGCCGTGCCTCTCTCAAGTCCCCAGACCCAGCCGAAGCAGATGATCTGCACCGTCGCGAGCAGGAAAATACAAAAGGTGCCGACCCAAAAATCCATCGTGTCGAGCGCCACCGTGTTTTTGCTGAACCAGATGACCCAGAACGAGCCGAGTCCGCAAATCGACCGAGGTAAACGCGATCGCCTTGCCGTGGGTAATGCCGAGCGCTTCCTCGAAGAATGTTTTCACCGGTTGCAGCATCGAGATCGAGCTGGTGATGGCGGCGAGAAAGAGGAGGAAGAACCAGGCGAATCCAATCCAGCGCCCGATCAGCGCCCATCTGATGGAAAACGACCGGCAGAGTTTGGAAGCCAAGCCCGAAGGTGCCGTCCCGACGATTCCGCTCGCGCCGAGAAAAACAAACGCCGCCGTGATCGTGATCAAGCCGCCGAAGCCGACTTCGAAGAGTTCGTTCGTCGCGCTGGCGGTTAAGCCAGACAACGCGATGTCGTCCTTTTTCTTCAGGTACGAGGCGTAATTCAGAATCACGCCGAAACCGACCGAGAGACTGAAGAAAATCTGCCCGGCCGCCGCCAGCCAGGTTTCGAAATCGGTTAGTTTGGAAAAATCCGGGTTCCAGAGATAGCCCAGACCGTTAAGCACATTCTGGTCCGGGGTGAGTCGGATCGGGCGTGCCGAGCGTGAGCACCCGAATGAGAACGATCACCGCCAGAACCGCCATCGCCGGGAAGGCGAACTGGCAGAACTTTTCAATGCCGCCTTTCAATCCGCGATAAACGAGGACGATGTTCAAGCGCGACGACGATGATCCAGAAAACGGCGCTCATATTGAGAACGCCGTCTGTGCTCGTGCCGGTGGCGTGGCCGAAAAAGACGTGCCGGCGGTTTTGCACCTGTTCGCCGATGCTGCCCGCTCAGTTGCACGCCGCCGATCAAATATTCCCAGGCATAACGAAGGCACCACGCCTCGATGTAGACGTAATACATGTAGACGACCATCGGGATGAGGATCGAGAGCACGCCGAAGTAACGCGCGATCCGTCCCCGTCCCGCCATTCCGAGAATGGCCGCGCCGTTATGGAATCCCTTTGTTCCGCCGTGCCGCGCCATGGCCCATTCCGCCCAGCCGATCGGCAAGGCGAGGAACAGCAGCGCACAAATGTAGGGAATCATGAACGCGCCGCCGCCATGCGCCGCGGCCTGCCCCGGGAAACGCAGAAAATTTCCCAGGCCGACGGCCGATCCCGAGACGGCGAGGATCACTCCTACGCGCGTGCCCCACTCCATTTGTTTCTTTTCGTTGCTCATATTCCGGATTGCTGTGGTTCGTTAGGCTCGCTGGCGAAGTTGATGATAAAGGATGCGATCTTGCCGCATCCGCTCTCTCTTTAGCGGCAATCGTGTCGCGCTGGCAACCGGATTTCTCGCGCGGGGCGCAATTCAATTGCCGAATCTGACTTGCGTGCTCGTCAGGCGGGTTGCCTCGGGCTGCTCCCGCCGAAGTCGCCTTCG
Organism: uncultured Verrucomicrobiae bacterium; assembly: GCA_963738045.1. GTDB lineage: Bacteria > Verrucomicrobiota > Verrucomicrobiia > Chthoniobacterales > UBA10450 > Palsa-1392. The sequence goes on from CAVTUX010000002.1 coordinate 12,006, forward strand.
CTCCCGCCGCCCCAACTCGCGCCGCCGACCGCTTCTCTCAGCTGCTTTCCACTTTGCGCGCTGCTCCTCCGTTGGCGCTTGAGCGGATCCGTCGGACGATTGCAGGAGCGCGGCAAGTTCCGAACTCTGCGCACCATTTCCGTGGCAATTCGTCCCGTCGAGGGACGCGGCTGTTGCGGCGACAAGTCGCGACCATGCCTCTGGCGTCAGCTTTCCTTGGCGTCCGGGTATTTTCCTGCAGTTCGGCCACGGAACTGGCGAGAGTTCGCATCATCGGACCGAGTCGTCCGGAAGATATCCAGCAACCGCTGAAAACTGAGGTGAATTGGCAACGTCGCGAAAGTCGCGCGAGAGATCGTCGGACACGGCCGACTTCCGGCGTCGCCGTCGTCCCGGACCGCGCGAGGCTTTTCCAATCGTCGCCGTCGAAACAGCCCAGCTCGCAGATAATAAGTCGTTCCCGCGGCGGCGACATCGACATAGCAATGACCGCGAAATGGATTGATCTCGCGCGTCGCTTCGACCGAACCGTCTTCGCGAAAAATGCGCAGGTGCACCTGTCGCGGCGCAAGGCCGGCCTGCGCGAAAAGCCGGGTCCAATTCAGGTCCCAGTAAAGAAAAAGCGAATTGGGATCGCGCGCGACGACATAAAGCAAATCAGTCCCGTAGGAAGCCGGCAGTCTCGTCGCGGCTCGCCCGCAGTCTGGCGCGATTCCCACCACCGGCTGGCTCGGAAATGCGGAAGCCTTCCGTGCGCGGAGCAGTGTCACGGGTCGTCAAATTATCGGCTTCGTTCACGTCTGGTTGGCGGTTGAGCGGCTGCATTAATAGCTGAGCGAATCCCGGCGAACAAGCGGAAATCGATCGCGGCGCACGATCTTCGCGGGCGGCTCGTTAGCAGGCTAAACTGGCGCGGTCGCGTTCCTTGGCTAAGTTCGGCCGATGCCTTCCGAGACGATCGAGCTGCGCGGCCACATCATCGATTCCCTCATTTTGCCCAAGGTGCTCGACGAAATCATCGCCCGCGGATGCGCACCTTCAAGATCGGCGAAATCAAGATCGGCGAGCAGCGCGCGGATCAAAGTTTTGCCCGGATCGAGGTGACCGACGCCTTCGGCCGACGAGCTGGATGAGCTGATCCTCCGTCTGCGCCAGCACGGCGCCGAAGTGACGGAGAAGAAGAGCGTGCAACTGGCTGCCGCGCCGGCCGACGGCGTTTATCCCGCAGGGCTTTTACGTCACGACCAATCAGCAGACTTTTGTGCAGCTGGACGATGCCGAGATCGAGGTCAAGCCGGCCTTGATGGACAGCGCCGATCGTCGTCGATCGCGCGGCGAAGAACGGCGCACCGCGACCAAATTTTACGGGATCAAGAAAGGGATGGAAGTGGTCGTCGGGCATCACGGCATCCGCGTCGCGCCGCTGCAACGCTCGACCGCGCGGACCGATGTTTTCGAATTCATGTCGAGCAACGTCTCGATCGAAAAACCGAAGAGCGCGGTCATCCGCGAAATGGCGCGGGAATTCAAGCGTTCCCGCGAGGAGAATGGCAGGATTCTCGTCGTCGGCGGACCGGCGATCGTCCACACCGGCGCGGCCGAACATTTCGAGAAATTGATCGAGTGGGGATTCGTCCAGCTGCTTTTCGCCGGCAACGCCCTCGCCGCGCACGACATCGAGAACGCGCTCTTTGGGACTTCGTTAGGGGTGAACCTCGAGCAAGGGGCGCTCGACCGATCGGGGCACGCAAAATCACATGCGCGCGATCAACGCCATCCGCGGCGCCGGCGGAATCAAACAGGCGGTGGCAAGCGGGCTGCTCAAGAGCGGCATCATGTATCACCTGCGTGAAGCATGACGTCGATTTTGTCCTCGCCGGTTCCATCCGCGATGACGGTCCGTTGCCCGACGTCATCACCGACGCGATCGAAGCGCAGAAGGCGATGCGGGCCAAGCTCGAAGGCGTCACGATCGCGATGATGATGGGCACGATGTTGCACTCCATCGCGGTCGGGAATCTTCTCCCGGCCACGGTCAAAACACTCTGCGTCGACATCAATCCCGGGGTCGTCGACGAAACTGACTGATCGCGGAACTTTCCAGGCGGTTGGTCTGGTGACTGACATCGAGCCTTTTCTGCGCGAGCTGACCGATTGCATCGCAGCGAGTCGTTAGGCGACGATTGCATATGCGAAAATTGCTCCTCTGCCCGCCGGATTATTACGGCATCGAATACGAGATCAACCCCTGGATGAGCCGCGCCCGCGGCGCCGACACCGCCGCTCGTCCAGGCGCAATGGCGCGGGCTGCACGAGAAACTGCTCAGTCTCGGCTGCGACGTCCATCTCGTCCCGCCCCGGCCGAAACTTCCCGACATGGTCTTCACCGCCAACGCCGGCCTGACGGTGGGCAAGAAATTTATCCCGAGTAATTTTCGGCACAAGGAACGAGCCGCAGAAGCGCCGCTACTTCGCGCAATGGATGGAGGAGCACGGCTACGAAATCGTCTGGCTGCCGGACGACCAGTTTTTCGAGGGCGAAGGCGATGCGCTCTTTGCCGGCGACACGCTTTTTTGCGGCTACAAATTTCGCACCGACGTGAGCGCGCATCGCAGTGTGGCGGAAATTCTGAAGTGCCTCGTCATCTCGGTCGAACTGGTCGATCCGCGCTTCTATCATATCGACACCTGCTTTTGCCCGCTGAGCGATGGCGGCGCGGTCTGGTTCCCGCCCGCCTTCGACGAATACGGCCAGCGCACGATTCGCAATCACGTCCCGAACCTGATCGACGTGGTGGAAGAGGAAGCGGCCCATTTTTCCTGCAACGCCGTCGTTCTCGATCAGCGAGATCGTGCTCCCGGAAGGCGCGCCCAAGCTGATGAAGTCGTTAGGCGAACGCGGGTTTCATTGTCATCCGCTGCCGATGAGCGAGTTCCTCAAAGCCGGCGGCGCCTGCAAATGCCTGACGATGTTCATGCCGCAGCGGGAGAAGGTGTAGGCTTTAAGTGTAAAGCTTTAGGTCCGTCCGGCGGCCGGCCTCATCTTAAGACCTAAAAGTTAACCCTTAGAATTGTCCCGCTTCCTTTGCAGCTCGCGCTCGATTTTCCCTAGCGGCAGGCAATTCACGACATCGCTTTTCGTCAGCCAGCCTTTCCGCGCGACGCCCACTCCGAACCAAAGGTCCTGCAACCTCTCGATCCCGTGGGCATCGGGATTGATGACGCATTTCACTCCCTTTTCTTTCGCCAGCGGCCACCAGCGCCAATCGAGGTCGAGGCGCTTGGGCGCGGCGTTGATTTCAATCCAGGTCCCGGTTTCAGCCGCGGCCTCGATAATGGCGGGGATGTTGACCGCATAGCCTTCCCGCTTCAAAAGCAGCCGGCCAGTGGGATGCGCGAGAAAAGTCACATGGGGATTGCTGAGCGCGCGAATAATGCGCTTCGTCATCTCCGCTTCCGGTAATTGAAACGCGGAATGCACCGAAGCGACGACGTAATCGAGTTCGCCTAACGTTTCGTCGTCAAAATCGAGCGAGCCGTCGCGCAGAATGTCGCACTCGACTCCGGCGAAAAGGCGGAAGCCGTCGAACGCTGTTGTTGAGTCTGCGAATGGACGCGACCTGGGTGCGGAGTCGCGCCCGATCGAGCCCGCCGGCCTGAATCGAACTGCGGCTGTGATCGGCGATACCGAGATATTGCAAACCCAGTTCCTGCGCCGCGGTTGCCATCTCCTCAAGCGAACTGCGACCGTCGCTCGCGCTCGTGTGACAGTGAAAAGTGCCGCGCAGGTTTTCCGGTTCGATCAGGCGCGGCAGGCGCCCTTCCGCCGCCGCCTCGATCTCGCCGCAGTTTTCGCGCAACTCCGGCGGAATGAAATCGAGATCGAGCGCGCGATACAGCTCCGCCTCGTCGCGGACGGGCGGAATTTTTTTCGCCGGCTTTTTCTTCCGCCGTCGCCGTTTCGGCGGGCGCGAGACGATATTCGTTCAGGGTCCAGCCGCGCTGGAGTGCGCGGTTTCGCAGCACGATATTGTGCTCTTTGCTGCCCGTGAAATAGCCGAGGGCGAACGGATATTCCGTGCCGCTCACGACGCGCAGATCGGCCTGGATACCCGAGCGCAAACGCACACTCGTCTTGGTCGCGCCACGCGCGATGACGCTTTCCACGAGCGGATGACCGACGAAGAATTCGGTGATCGCTTCCGGATTCTTTGTCGCGACGATGAAATCGAGGTCGCGCACGATTTCTTTTCGGCGGCGGTAACTTCCGGCAATGCTGACCTGCGATGCATTCGGGTGGGCGCGCAGATCGTCCTGCAATTGTTCCGCTTCGGCGGCGACCGCGCCTAACTGAAAGCTGCCGGCGTGTTGGGCGCGATTCGCAATCGTCCGAGCGATCTTTTCCTGGGTCGTTTTGCCAAAGCCGGGCAGCTCCGCGACCCGCCCGGCCTGACATGCCTGCCTTAGGTCCGCAATCGAGCCGACCTGCAATTTCTCGTGCAGGGCCTTGATCTTCTTGGCGCCCAGCCCGGGCAATGAAAAAAGTTCGAGAATCCCGGGCGGAAATTTTGCGCGCAGTTCGTCGTAAAACTTCGACGAACCGATCAGCGCCAGCTCGGTGATTTTGCCGGCGATCGCCCTGCCGACACCTGGGATTTCCTCGAGCCGGTTTTCCTCCGCCAACTCGCGCAGGTTGCCGCCCCAGGTTTCGATCGAGCGCGCGGCGTTGCTGTAGGCGCGGATCTTGAACGGATTCTCGTCCTGCAACTCGAGCAGAGTCGCGATCGTTTCGAGGACCTCGACGATCTGCTCCTTCTTCATCGGCTCCACAGGAGAGTCTTGCGCGGAAAAATCGACTCGTCGATAACGATGCCACCTCGCGCACAGCACCGGCGCGTCTGGCATGCCAACGCTCCACGTCGGCTACGATTTTTCCGGCGACCGCGCGAACTTAAGCACGGCACTCGGGCTGCAGGTTCTGGAAACAAAACACCCGGCCCAAACGGGCCGGATGTATTCGAACCTAACGATCAGTGAGTCCGCCGGGCGGGATTGGACCGGAAGGCGGCTTGCGTGTCTGGAGTCTCAGCGATTGCTCGGACCCTGCGTCTTTGGACCAAGCGGGGTTCGACCATGCGTGGTGTGACCATGCAGTCCTCGGCCGGTGTCCAGGGTGCGTCCGCCGCCGCCCTTGGCGTCCTTCGACGGTTTCAGGTCGCGCACTTTCACTTCTTTTTTCTTCTTATCAGTAGCCATGTTGTCTATCTCTTTCTTTGGTTTGTTGTTTGGTTGATGTCAGTCGCGCCGAAGAGCAATTGACGACCGCCCGAGACGTTCCCTTTCGGGATGAGGTCATCGAGCCGGATCAATTTTTCCTGCTTGCGTGACCGCTTGTGAACGGGGGATTCACCAGCAGGCGCATGCTTCTTGTCTCTCGGCGTGCTCACGTGCAGATCCTGTTAACACCATCCATGCCAGACTCAGCTTGCGGTGAAAAATCGCGTCTGCCCAGAACGAAATTTTGCCTTCGCTTCCCTCTGAAAAGAATCATTTGTGATTCCTCAAAAAATTAGCCTAACAACCGTGATTCCGGAATAGATCGACTCGAACCCCGGCCCCGATGCGAGCCTTTCCGGACCAATCCTACCCCAGTCCGGCTCATTTTTGAGTCTTAGCCCGAAGATGCCTGGCGAGAGTGGCGCGCGAGATGCCGAGAAGGCGGGCGGTGCGACGCTGGTTTCCCCCGGCTTGCGCATAAACAGACTGCACGTGGTGGGCAACGGCGCTGGCGAGGGAGAGATTGGCCGAATCCGGAGCGCCGTTAGGCAGACGATCAGCTTCGACCGTCGGCTCCGGCGGCAGATTCGCTTTCAGGTCCGGCGGAAAAACTACATGCTCGGGCAGAATGACGCGGCCTTCGCAGAAGAGCGTCATGGTCCGACCGTATGATTGAGTTCGCGCAGATTTCCCGGCCATGGATAAGCGATCAGCTTGTCCATCGCTTCTTTGTGAATCGCGGTGATGTTTTTTCCTTCATTCGCTAGCTGAAGCTCTCAGCTCCGCGGCGATCAAGGCCGACAGTTCTTCCATCCGCTCGCGCAGGGGCGGGATGAGCAAGGTGAGGCCATTCAGCCGATGGTAAAGGTCTTCGCGAAATTTTCCCTGGCGCACGCGCTCGAGGAGCGAGCAGTTGGTTGCGCAAATGATCCGCGCATCGCTGTGCAACATCTGTTCCGAGCCGAGGCGCTCGAATTCTCCATACTCGAGCACGCGCAGGATTTTTACCTGGGCAAGCGGACTCATGTCGGCGATTTCATCGAGAAAGAGTGTGCCCTGGTTGGCGAGCTCGAATTTACCTTTAACCGTTTGTTGCGCGCCGGTGAAGGCGCCGCGCTCGTGACCGAAGAGTTGGCTCTCGATCAGGGTGTCGCTCATGGCCGAAGCGTTGAAGGCCACGAATGATTGCTCTGCCCGGGCCGAGGAATTGTGAATGGCATGGGCGAGCAAGGTTTTGCCCGTTCCTGTTTCTCCGAGGAGGACAACAGGCACATCCGACTTCGCGGCCAGGGCGGCGAGCCGCAGGCAACGCTTCATGGCGTCGTTCGACGTCGTCAGGTCTTCAACTTTGAGGCGGGAAAGAGCGCGCTGCATGACGAATTAGTTGCGCATATTTTCGCGCAGCTGACGGATGGGTTCGAAAGCATATTCGATCATCGTGCGCCGCCCCACGACGATCCGTGCCTCGCCGCCCATCCCGACGCGCAGCGCAAGGTGGTGGCGCTTGGTCAGCTCCGACTGGTCGAGCGAAGCAAGCGCGACGAAATGCTGACCCTGCGTGGTAGTGACGGCGGACGGGCTGACCCAGTCCAGCTTTGCATTGACCACTCCATAGCGTTGATAAGGAAAGGCGTCGAAAAAGAGACGCACCGGCTGTCCTTTGGCCAGCTTTGGCACGCTGGCCTCACCCGGGGTCAGGCGAACGCGCGCCTTGGCGTCGTTAGGCGCAAGCTGGCAAAGCTCCTCGCCGTTTTGAACCACGCTGCCGGCGTTCTGCTGCGTCTGCGAAATGACCACGCCCGCGTAGGGCGCGCGCACGGTAAGCAGATTTTGCTGCGAGTTTTGCAGGTCATCCCGGAGCGCCGATAATCGCATCTTGAGCTTCTCGATCTCGGCCACGTTTTCCGCGCGCTGGCGCGAATGCTCCGCCTCCATCTGCTGCCGTTCGAGCTTCACCTGCTGCAAAGTGCGCTGCGCCACGCTCAGATCTTTCTCGGATCCCGCGGCCTCGAGTCGATACTGAATCACTTCGACGAGCGAGATGCCGCCAGTCTTGCTCAGTTTCTCCATCCGCTCCAGCAAATCGCGACTGCTCTTGGCGTGTTGCTCCCGAAATTTTACTTCGCTTTCCGCCTGCGAAATTTCCGCAGTCTTGATTTCCCGTTGCGAATCGAAAACCGCGTCGTCCTTCGTCAGGCCCTGCTCTCGGGTGCGCAGGTCTTGCCCCAGCGTACGCAGTTCCGTGCCCCAATCGCGGACCTCGTCAGAGCGCAAAATGTAGAGCGGATCGTGCACCTTGACCGTGTCCCCGACTCGCACACAGACTCGGTAAACAATCGCGAGCCGGGGCGATTGAATCGGGTCCGCGCCGCCGACAGGGACGAGGAGAAAAGGACAGGCAACCGTATCGGGCAGCTTGACAAAGATCGCAGCGAGTAGCGCGACTCCGAACATCGCGATCAGCAGCCACGACATCGAACGGACGAACCACGGTGGCGGATCCTGCGGCAACATCTCGGACTCGGCATCGAGCGAGGCGCGTTGCATTAATTCGGTAGGCATTGTGAGGCGAAAATCAGATTCCGAGTTGCTGGCTCGAAAGATAAAAATACAAACCGCGTTGCGCCATCAACTGGTCGTGGTTCCCGACCTCGGCGACCATCCCTTTCTCGAGGACGACGATTGAATCGGCCTCGCGAATCGTGCTCAGGCGATGCGCGATGACGATCGTCGTACGACCGGCCGTGAGACGTCCGAGGTTGTCCTGGATGGCGCGTTCCGACTCGGTATCGAGCGCGCTGGTGGCTTCGTCGAAAATCAAGATCGGCGGATTGTTGTAAATCGCGCGCGCGATTGCAACGCGCTGCTTCTGTCCGCCGGAAAGCGAGAGACCGGACTCGCCGATCTTGGTTTCGTAGCCTAACGGAAGCCGCATGATGAAGTCGTGCGAAGCGGCCGTTTGCGCGGCGGCCAGGACGCGGTCGAGATCGGGTTCAGCGTCGCCGAAGGCGATGTTGCGGGCGATCGATTCGTTAAAGATGTGGTTCTCCTGCAGGACCATCCCAATGTGTCGCCTGACGTCCCGGTAGTTGAGTGTTTTCAGATCGGTGTTGTCGAAAAGAATCGTCCCTTCCGTCGGCTCGAGCAGACCGGCGATGAGCTTGATCAGAGTCGTTTTGCCGCAACCGCTCCGGCCGACGAACGCGATCATGCGGCCGGGCGCGATGTCGAGAGTGATGTTCGTCAGGATATTCGGCGCTTCCGGTCCGCCATACTTGAAGCTCACCCCGCGCAACTGGATCCGTCCTTCCAGGCTGTGCACGGGCGCGAGACGCGAACGGTCGCGGCCTTGCTCCGGTTCTTGTTCAAAGATGTCGTTCAGCCGATTGAGCAGCACGTTGGCGAACTGCAGGTTGTCCCACACGCCTAACGTTCGCAGGATGCCGCCGTAAGCCATCGCGGTGAGGGAGCTGAAGGCGACGAAGCCACCGATGCTCAGGTTGCCGGCCATGACCTGGTTCGCGCCGACCCAGAGGAAGATCGCGGTCGAAACCATGCCGATACTTTGCAGCACGCTGTCGTAGGTCATGACGATGAAGCTGCTCCGGAAAATCTTGCGCGAGACGGAGAGAAATTCGTTCAGCATCATGTCGCGAAAAACGCTTTCCGCGGAGGCGGCTTTGACCGCTTCGATGCCCTTGATCGCATCGATCTGGTGCGAGCTGTATTTGCCCTGACTTTCTTCCACTTCGGCGAAGAGCGGGCGGAGCACTTTTTGCGAGAAATACATCAGCCCGCCGTAGAGCGGAGTCGTGGCGAGAAAGGCGAACATGAGCGACGGGCTGTAGACCGCCATGAGCGAAAGCGCGCCGACCAACTGGACAAGCGCGAGGATGGCGCCGATGCCGTGTTGCACGACAAATTGCCGCACCTGCCGTGCACCGTCGAGCCGGCGCTGAATGTCGCCCGTGCGCCGGCTGGTGAAATAGCTCATCGGCAGCGACAACATTTGCCGGCTCAGGTAATCGAGAATGGCGGTGTCCAGCCGGACGGCGATGAAGGAGAGCAAATATTCCTGCGCCAGCGACGAGGTCTGGACGAAGAAAAGCGCCACGCCCATCCCGAGCAGGATGGTTTCGAGCAGGCTGACGTTCTTCTCGACGATCACCTTGTCGACCACCATCTCGGTGAAGACCGGGAAGAGCAGTTCAAGGAAAGTGATGGCGACCGCGAGTAGCATCACCTGGATGAAGAGCGTCTTGAACTTGACCAGGAACGGCAGGAGCCAGGCCAGCCCCGGCTTGCTCTCCGGCGCGTTCGCGAAAGCGATCGTGTAATCGAAAAGCGCCGCGTAACCCGACCAGTTTTGCTCGAATTCCTTGCGCGGAATTTTACGCAGTCCCGATGCGCAGGATCGGCCACCTTCACATAGGTGTCGGCGACATCGTAGAGCACCATCCAGTGGTTGCCCTCCCAGTGGACGATGGCGGGAGCGGCATCAGTGGCAGATTGCGCACCGAAACCTTGAGCGCGCGCGCCGCGAGCCCGAGCTCGGTCGCCGCGCGGCAGATCGCTTTCAAACTCGTGCCGTCCGTCGAGGTGTGACAGAGCTGCCGAATCCGCGACAGACTCACCTTGCGGCCGAAGTGGCGGCAGATCATGCCGAGACTGGCCGCACCGCAATCCATCTCGTCGATCTGCTCGATGTGCTCGATCTTGCGGATGCGCTTTTTTTTCTTCCGGAAAAAGCCGTGCTCGTCCGCGAATGGATCCTCGCCCTCGGCGGCTTCGGGCGCGGGCGCGGCTCTTCGTCCACGCCGATCTTGTCGTGCGCTGCGACTTCAGCCGGCAGCATCTCGGTCGTGAAATCGAGTGGCACGCGCGCTTCGGTTTTGGCCTGGTATTGCGCGAGCCGTTCCTCCATCAGCCGGCCGAATTCCGGGTAACGGCGTTTCAGGTCGCGGCACCGCGTCCGGTTCGAGCGCGAGGAGCGCGGCAATCGCTGAAGGCTTCGACGGAGGCGGCGCGCGGCGAGCCGTTCAGGATCGAGAGTTCGCCGAAGAAATCGCCGTCGCGATAGAAGGCGAGATTTTGTTGCGCGCCGTTGTTGGAATGGAAGGCGCGCGCCCTTCCTTTCTCGAGAATGAACATCGCGCCGGGCGGGTCGCCCTCGCGGATGATGGCGTCGCCTTTCGGCACTTCGACCGGCGTCAGTTTTTCCACCAGGCTGCGCAAGGCGGGCACGGGCAGGCGGCCGAAATTGCTGAACTCGTACAGAAAACCGTGCAGCGACCGATGCCGCGCGGTCATCTCGACGTAATGTTTCAGCTCGGGTATTTCCTCGGCCAGTTCCAGGAAATCGGAGCGATCGAGACGGAGCGCTTCGACCGCCGTGCTGCAACGAACCGTCGCGGTTCGCGTTCCGCTTTCGGTCAGCGCGGATTCGCCGAAACTGTCGCCCGGCTTGAGGGTGGCGAGGACGATTTCGTTGCCGGCTTGATCCGCCTTGACGACGCGCGCCCGTCCCGAGACGAGGACATAGAACGCAGTCCGCCGGTTCGCCTTGCCTAACGAGAAGGTCACCGAACTCGTAACTTTCCTCCTGCAGCAGTTGGCGCAGTTTCTCGAAGTGCTCGTCGGGCAGGAATTGAAAGAGCGACGAACGGCGCAGGAGGCTCTCGTCGGTTGCTTTCATTTCGTCAGGCTAATCAGGCCAGGAAGAGGCGCCATTGAATGTGGCGGGTGGTGAGGTCCGCGAAATGCCGATCGAGGATTCGTTCCTCGGCCCGCTCTTTTACCACTGGGTCTTCCAGGTCGGGTTCGGTCTTTCCGATCACCCGGCAGATGTGAAAGCCATCGCCCCGCGCAATCGGCTCCAGGATTTCGCCCGGATGCACGCTGAGAAATTTCTGCTGCAAATCCTCTGGAATTTCCTCCAGCAATACCTCCGGGTGACGATACGGATAACGTCCTTCCGCGGCAACTTCCTCCATCGACATGCCATCGTCGCGCGCGCAGAGGAGCGCTTCGCGGGCGGCGTCGAGCGAATCCAGCTCGATCATCTCGACCTCGAAGCGCGTCAGCGGAAGACGCAAGGCGGCGATTTCCCGTTCGCAGGCCTCGCGGGAAAGGAGCGCCGCGCAATCGCGGCGCTGGATCGCTTCCATCGTCAGGCTCTCGCGCCAGCCACTCCTGATCGCGCCCGACTTTTTCCAGCCAGCCAGTCAGTTGGTCCTCCCTCAATCCGCTTCGTTCAAAAAATTGCGACTCCTCCGCGCGCGATCAGTTCGGGATCGACAGGCGCGCCCTCGGTCGCGCACAAGCGCCGCAACCCGCCAGCTCAGCCGTGCGCCATCCGGTCCAGCTCGCCAGAAAGAATCAACTCCGTCGTCAGCAGCTCCCGCATTTCGTTAGGCGCGGAGAGGTAATCCAGCGGCTCCGGTTCCACGTCGTCAAATTGCTCGCCCCAATACTGCCGGACAAAATAGGCGCTGAAATCGGCAAGGTTCAGTCCGCGTTGCGCGAGCCATTGTTCGGTTTCTTCTGCTGTGATGAGGTCATGCTCATAGCGAAAGCGTTCCGCGGCGGCATCGATTGCGTCGTCGCTGAACTCGAGATCTTGTCCGTCGGCTTTGTGCTCCGCCGCCATCGAGGCGAAGCAGCCCGTTCCAGGCCGGCTCGAGTTCACCGCGAAAGAGCGCGGCATCGAGTAATGTCGCGCACGGTGAACGATCGGTCCCCGCAAACGAAAGATGACCTTGCGATCGATCGGCAGTGCTTCGGAATCGGACATTGGGGCTGTGGCAATCGATTACCCGACATTTTTTCGCCGATGTCGAGAAAATCCACCACATCGTCAGGCCTGCGAAGGGTTCCTTTTTTGCGTCTCGCCGTGGTCTCCACGCTACGTTATCCATCGAGCGCTATGGAAATCCCGCTGAGCCCACTCGAATTCGCGCGGCGCACGCGCCGGCTCTATCCCAGGCGCGAGGCGGTGGTGGATGGCGATCTGCGGCTGAGCTACGAGGAATTCTTTGCCCGCTGCGATCGTTGGTCGGCGGCGTTGCAGGCGCTCGGCGTGCAGCAAGGCGACCGCGTCGCTTACATCGCGCCAAACACGCATGCTCAGCTGGAATCATTCTACGCCGTGCCGCAGATCGGCGCCGTCCTCGTCCCGCTGAATTACCGTCTGATCGCGGATGATTTCGCATATCTGATCAACCACAGCGGGGCCCGGATTGTCTGCGTGCACTCCGATTATCTCGATGCGGTCGAGAGCATTCGCGCGCAGCTGCCTGGCGTGTCGGCCTTCGTCGCGCTCGAAGGAACCAAGTCCGGCTGGCTGGACTACGAGACTCTCGTGGCCGAAGCGCCGCCCACTTTCATCGACCTGACAATTCTCGAAACCGACCTGCTCACGATCAATTACACCAGCGGCACCACGTCCCGGCCGAAGGGCGTAATGATCACCCATCGCAACGCTTACCTCAACGCCGTCGGCACGCTCCTCCATCATCCGATGACCATGGCGGACCGTTATCTCTGGACGCTGCCGATGTTCCACGCCAACGGCTGGACTTTTGTCTGGATTGTCACGGCCGTGGGCGCGGCGCACATCTGCCTGCGCAAGGTCGAGCCGAGAGCGGTTTTCGAAAAGATCGAAACGGAATCGGTGACGATGCTTTGCGCCGCGCCGACGGTCTTGATCAGCATCGCCCACGCGCCCGAGGAACTCCGGCGCACCGCGCGCCGTGGCGTTCGCGTTCTCACCGCCGGTGCGCCTCCCGCCGCGGCCACGATCGAGCGAGTGGAGGGCGAACTCGGGTGGGTGATAACCCAGGCCTACGGGCTGACCGAGACTTCGCCGCTCATCACGTTCTGCGAGCCGCGGCCCGAGCACGAAGGGCTTTCGCGCGCGGAGCGCTCGGTGATCAAGGCCCGCCAGGGAGTGGAGTTGCTTACTTCGGGCGAATTGCGGGTCGTCGATGAAGAAGGCCACGACGTGCCGCACGACGGCGCGACGATTGGTGAAATCGTCGTGCGCGGGAACGTGGTCATGAAAGGCTATTACGCTGATCCGGAGGCGACCGCCGAGGCGATGCGCGGTGGCTGGTTTCATAGCGGCGATGCGGCTGTCATCCATCCCGATGGCTACGCGGAAATTCGCGACCGCATCAAGGATGTCATCATCAGCGGCGGCGAGAATATATCTTCCGTCGAAGTGGAAGGCGTGTTGCTGCGGCATCCCGCCGTGCAGGAGGTCGCGATCGTCGGGCTGCCTGACGAGCGCTGGGGCGAAGCGCCCCACGCCTTTGTCGTCCTGAAAGCGGGCGCCGCCGCCACCGCCGCCGAACTGCGCGACTTCGCGCGGGCTCATCTCGCCCACTTCAAAGCGCCCCAGGGAATCACCTTTCTGTCCGAGCTCCCGAAAACCGCCACCGGCAAAGTCCAGAAATATCTCCTTCGCGGGGGGCCGGCGATCTCGAAGCAGTGATGGACGGAACGCGATCGGTTGGCAGTAGCCTCGGACATGCGCGAAGCATGTCCCTCCGGAGGGACGCGCTTCCGCGCGTCCACGCTCGATGCCCGCAGCCGACGGTCTCGGTTCAAGTGATGCACTGCACTAGCTCCAATCGAGCACGATTTTGCCCGAGTTGCCGGACTTCATCAGCTCGATCGCTTCCTTGAACTGGGTGTAGGGGAAGCGGTGGGTGATGACGGGCGAAATATCGAGTCCGCTCTGGATCATGGCCGTCATCTTGTACCAGGTCTCGTACATCTCGCGGCCGTAGATTCCCTTGATGGTGAGCGCGCTGAAGACGACGATGTTCCAGTCGATCGCGGCGTTGTCCGGCATGATGCCTAACAATGCGATTTTCCCGCCGTGAACCATGTTCGGCAGCATGTCGGTAAACGCTTTCGGGCTGCCCGACATCTCGAGCGCGACGTCGAAGCCTTCCTTCATCCCGAGTTCTCGCATCGCGTCGCGCAGGGTCGCGTTGCGCACGTCGACCGCGAACACATTCGGGGCCATCTTCTTCGCCAGCTCGAGGCGGTAGGGATTGATGTCGGTAATGACCACGTTGCGCGCTCCGGCATGGCGGCAGATCGCAACCGCCATGCAGCCGATCGGCCCGGCGCCGGTGATGAGCACATCTTCGCCGATCAAATCGAAGGAAAGCGCAGTGTGGGTGGCGTTGCCTAACGGATCGAAACAGGAAAGGACATCGAGCGGAATGTTCGGGTCCGCGTGCCAGACGTTCGACATCGGGATCGACAAGAACTCCGCGAACGCCCCCTGGCGATTGACCCCCACGCCTTCCGTATTCGGGCAAAGATGCCGCCGGCCGGCCAGACAGTTGCGGCAATGACCGCAGACGATGTGACCTTCGCCCGTCACGAGATCGCCCGGCGCGAAGCCTTTCACGCGTTCGCCGACGCGCTCGACCACGCCGACAAATTCATGCCCGATGACCATCGGCACCGGGATCGTCTTTTGCGACCACGCATCCCAGTTGTAAATGTGGACGTCGGTCCCGCAGATCGACGTTTTCTTGATGTGGATGAGCACGTCGTCGTCGCCCACTTCCGGGACGGGCACTTCCTCCAGCCAAAGACCGGGCTCCGCCTTGCGTTTGACCAGCGCCTGCATCGTCTTTTGCACGCCGAGGAGAATATGCGAATCGGGAACTCAGGAAAGCAGGAAAGTATTCCGGAGGCGCCGGCGCTCGGCTCATCTCTTTCCCGGTAGCGCACGCGACCCGCGCGCTGGTCATTCGGCTTGCCCCTCGGGCGAAACCTGCTCCTGCCTACGCTTGATCGTCCAGGAGCCATTCGACCGCGGCTTCGACATGAATCTGCGTCGTATCCAGCACGGGCAGTCCCGCGGCCGTCGGTTCGCGCAGGATCAGCGAGAGCTCGGTCCCGCCGAGAATCAATCCGTCCACCTGCAAGCGCTCCTTCATCGCCTGCGCGATCTCGAGCAATCCCTGCCGCGTCTCCGGCAGAATGACGTTTACGAACAGTTCGCTCATGTATTTGTCGTGGATGTAGTCCTGTTCCGATTCGTTAGGCGCGACGATCGCGATCTGCCGCTCCTTGAAGATCTCTGGAAAAAACGCCGCCTGCATGGTGAAGCGCGTCCCGAAAAGGGCGAGCCGGCGCAAGCCCGCGGCAGCGGCCGCGTCGCGTGTTGCGGTGACAATACTTAGCATTGGAATGGCGGACCGGTTCTGTACCTCATCGAAGACCAGATGAGGAGTGTTGGCGGCGATTAACGCCAGCCCGGCGCCCGCGCCCACGAGGCGATCCACTTCGCGCGCCAGATAATCGGCTAACTTTGTTAGTTTATTGGCGGTGACCAGGTCGACCAGCTTCCTGCTGTCGATGCTGTTGATCACCAGCGATGGCGCCCGACCCTCGGGATGTCGCGCACGGTAGGCCGCGATCAATCTCCGGTAATACTCGATCGTCGTTTCCGGACCGGTTCCGCCGATGATTCCAAGTGTTTTCATGTGGAGTTTGCCCGATGAGCAATCGCCCGAGGCTAGCTCAGAGCGCGGCCCACGGCCAACGAACCGCATGAATGCCAAATTCCCTTTCGGCCTGTGCTAGCTTATCGCGGCTCGCAGATAAGGAGGCTCGGATGCGTAATGTTGCTGCTCGGTTTGCGGTTCTAATCTCTGGCCTAACGATATTGTTTTTCGCGCTGCATGCTCGCGGCGCCGGCATTTCCATCCCGATCCAGCTCACGCATGCCGAGAACTACGATCCCTCACCTTCCCCGGACGGCAAAAAGCTCGTCTTCATCAGCGTCATTTCCGGCCGGGAACAATTGTGCACGATGAATGCCGACGGCTCTCATGTTTCCCAACTGACGAAGGATGATGCCGATCATGAAGATCCCGCATGGTCGCCGGATGGGACGAAGATCGCGTTCGTCCACATCACGAAAGAGCGTCAGAGCATTGCGGTCATGGCGGTTGAGGGCGGCGGCGTGGAGGTGCTGACGCCGAAGGAACAGAATACGATTCATCCCAATTGGGCGTCGGACAGCAAGCGGGTAATTTATTGCACGAATGATGACCTGAAGCCGCCGCAGAAGAACGCCGCGCAGATCAACGCCGTCGACCTGACAACGAAGAAGATCACGCCCCTCATCGCCGACGGGATTAACACCTACGGTTCGTGGTCGCCCGACATGAAGCAGATCGTTTTCCGAAAGATCATCGGGGACGAGAATTCAGAGGTCTTTCTGGCCAACGGCGACGGCTCCAACCAGCGGAACCTCACGAAGAACCCGTTCTTCGATGGCTGGCCGGCATGGTCGCCGGACGGGAAAAAGATTGCCTTCGCCTCGAATCGCCGTGCCACGGTTACCAGATTTTCGTTATGAACGCAGATGGTACCAGTCCCCGGCTGGTTGCGAACACCGAAGGCCGCGGTACAGCGCCCCGATGGTCGCCTGACGGCAAGCTGATCTACTTCACGAACTGTGTGGCGAAGGATTACGGAACAGACTGCGAAATCCTGATGGTGCGCTCGGAGCCGCAATCGATCGATGCCCGTTGATATGCAGTGGGAGATCCACCCGCGGCGAGTTCTTCCGCGACAAATCAGTTTCTGCTCTTGCTCGCGTTCTGAAGCTGGAGCATGCGCTCTCTCACCAACCCGACCCGCTGGCTTTGAGGGAAGCGCGTGATGAAGTCGCGCGCCACTGCCTCCGCGCGCTCGTTGTCGTGCAGCAGATCGGCAAAGAGGCTGATCTGATTGAACAGGCTGTTCTCGTGCAGCGGGTTTTCCTTTTGCGCGATCTCGGTACTGTTCGAGCGCCTTCTGTGGCTGGTCGAGAAAGCGAAAACAATTACCGAGATCGGTCCGCACATCGGGATTATCGGCGCCGCGCGCGATCGCTTCCTGGTAATGCTCGATCGCATGGGTCCATTCCTGGCGATCATAGTTCCAGTTGGCCAGCGTTCGCGCGGCCTCGGCGGGGGCGAGCTGTGAAACGTCCGGCGGTCCCGCGGCCTCTGCAGCGGGCGTCGGCTGAAAAACGTTAGGCGACTGTCCGAGCGGCGCTCCGGTAAAGTCTTCGATCTTCGGCTTGGGCGGCGTATCCGTGGACCCGCGCATGGCCAGCCACGTTGCGCCCGCGCCAAGCCCAAAGGCGGCGAGAATCAATAGGGGGACAGAGGGTTGCAACCGCTTTGCCGGCGGCTTCGATTTCATACTCCGGTTTCCCATCAGGATAATCTCTTCAAGGCTTTGGCCGGACATGCATCGCCAACGCTCTCCGAACCGCCTTGAAGCTAAGGGGCGTTGAATCCGATTGCCAATCCGTCAGAAAGCTGCTGAAGCTGATCGAATCTCGGATCCACGAACCCGGAAACGAATCGTTTTCGAATCATGCCCATCGCCGGCGCCATCCCGGTTTCGTGGCTTCACAAACTCATTCTGCCGAATTCTGCGCTTTTATGTTTTTCTGACGTGGCAGAACGGGCGAACATGTGAGCCATGAACGTCGCGGGCCGACCTTATCGCACCATCTGGCTCAAGCCGGACGATGGGCGGGTTGTGCAGTTGATCGATCAGCGAGCATTGCCGCATCGGTTTGTCGTGGAGGAGGTGAAGACGGTCGAGCAGATGGCTGTTGCCATTCGCGAGATGCACGTGCGCGGTGCGCCGCTCATCGGGGCTGCGGCCGGCTACGGAATGTATCTGGCGATGCTGGCAGAGATGGAGCCTGGCGAAGCGGGAAAGATTTTGCGCGCGACCCGGCCGACCGCGGTGAATCTGGCCTGGGCGATCGAACGTCAACTGGCGCAGATCGCGACCGGTGCGACGCCGGCGGAAAAGATTGCGCTTGCGCGCGAAACGGCGGAAGCGCTCGCGAATGACGATGCGGAACGTTGTCGCCAGATCGGTTTGCGCGGCCTGGAGTTGGTTAGCGAAATTGCCGCCCGGAAAAACGGGCGGCCGGTGAACATTCTCACTCATTGCAATGCCGGTTGGCTGGCCTGCGTCGATTACGGCACGGCGACGGCGCCGATTTACGCGGCGCACGATCGCGGGATCCCGGTGCACGTGTGGGTGGATGAAACGCGCCCGCGCAACCAGGGAGCGAAGCTGACCGCCTGGGAGCTGGGCGAACATGGCGTGCCGCACACCGTCATCGCCGATAATGCTGGCGGGCACCTGATGCAGCACGGCGACGTCGATCTCGTGATCGTGGGGACGGATCGGACCACTTACACCGGCGATGTCGCGAATAAAATTGGCACGTATTTGAAGGCGCTCGCGGCGAAGGATAACGGCGTGCCGTTCTATGTCGCGCTGCCTTCTTCGTCGTTCGATTGGACGATGCGCGACGGGCTGGCCGAGATCCCGATCGAGGAGCGCGGAGCGGAGGAGGTGAAACACGCCGACGGCTGGGCCGATGGCCGGCCGGTCGAAGTGCGCCTTACGCCGGAAGGCAGCCCGGCGGCGAACTACGCCTTCGATGTCACGCCGCGGCGGCTGATCACCGGACTCATCACGGAGCGCGGAATCTGCCAGCCTAACGAGCAAAGCATTCTTGCGATGTTTCCCGAGCATGCGCGATGAACGAAACTGGCGCGGTCAAGTTTCACTACCAATCTTCCGGCAAGGAACTGGCGCCATTTCCCGGATTTGAAGAACTGAATGCGGCCCGGCAGGAATTGCGGCGGCGGGGGCTGCTCGGCGTGGATGAAAACGGAATCGGGTTTGGCAACGTCAGTATGCGGGACGGCGTGACTGATTCCTTTTACATTACGGGCTCGGGCACGGGCGGTCTCGCCGTCGTTACGCTTAGTCGATTACGCGAAGGTGATCGCATGGGACTTCGAGCGCAACTGGTTGTGTTGCGAAGGTCGGGCGATTGCTTCCGCCGAATCGCTCACCCATGCTGCGGTGTATGCGATGACCGCGGAAGTCCGGGTGGTTGTGCACGGGCATGACGAGGGTTTGTGGCGAAGCCTGCTGGAGCGAGGCGTTGCCACTGTCGCGGATGTCCCCTACGGCACGCCGGAGATGGCGCGGGAGGTCCAGCGGCTGTTTCGCGAAACCGACGTGCGCACGAGGAAGATTTTCGCGATGGCCGGACACAAGGATGGGATCGTCGCCTTCGGCCAGGATTTCCATGAGGCATTGGCCACCGTTGCCGCCGCGAACTGAATTCAACTGAAAGAGTTGGGCGTGGATTGCCGGAAATTGGGCATGCGGAAGCATGTGCCTGGAGGGATGCGTTGTAGCCGAGGGCGCTGAACTATGAATCAGGAACGCAGGAATCCAGGAAATGTAGAGGTGGACGTGTCGCCCGCAGAATCAATTAGGAAGGTTTTTTCGCGTGGTTGTAAGAAATCCGTGCGTTCCGGTCACTAATTGGAGCAGCACGAGATAGGTGATGGAGGAACGCGAACAGAAACGGATTTTCGATGAGTGGCTGTGTCGGCACAAGGGCGTGCTCTTCAAGGTTGTCCATGCCTATGGGTTCACGTCGCACGATCGAGATGATCTTTTTCAGGAAATCGCTACTCAGGTGTGGAACTCGATTCCGCGTTTCCGGGGTGAATCGGCGGTTACGACCTGGCTTTACCGCGTCGCGCTTAACTCGGCCCTCGCCTGGTCGCGCAAGGAAAGCAAGCACCGGAACCGGATGGAGCCGTTGGAGCGCGACGAGCCTGCGCTTTGGGAAACTTCGCGAACGAAGGATCCCCGGCTTGGCTGGCTCTATGAGCAGATCGCGCGGCTGGATCATGTCGATCGCTCGCTGACTTTGCTCCTGCTCGATGGCCTCAGCTATCGCGAGATGGCGGAGACTCTCGGCATTTCTGAGAGCCATGTCGGGGTAAAAATCAATCGCATCAAAAACTATCTCAAAGGTCTGACGAAGGAGGAACAACCACATGGAGTTTAGTGAAATGAAAATGATCTGGGATGCGCAGAACCAGGAACCGCTCTACGCCCTGAATGAGGCCGCGCTGCGCGGGATCGTGCAGCGCAAGACGCGGGAAATCAACCGCTGTATCTCGCGCTGTTATTTGACGGAAATCATGGCTGGGCTGGGTTCCGGCGCGCTGATGCTTGTCTGTGCGGCGTGGCTGGCCGCGTCCTCGCGGATCAAGGTGGCGGTCGCGTCCTGGGAGAGCCTCGTCCTGTTCCTGGCGAGTGGCATCTGGTTCTATTACTCGGCCTACATGTATCTGGCGAGAAGGCGTCAGCTGCGGCGGGAGGAAACGTTTGAATCTACCCTGCGAGGCGACATCGAACGCGCCCTCGCGCAAACCGAGTTTCAAGTCGCGATGGCCCGAAACATCGTCTGGTGGGGGCTGGTTCCGGTGTGGGTGGCGAGTGCAATCTGGGTCGTGACGCTCTTTCATCTCGTGGCTACGCCTGTCTGGGCTTACGTGCTTATGGGATCAGCCATCGTCGGCTCACTCGTGGTCGTGGTTTCGGGCAGGCAACGAGCAATCACCGTTCGATATGAGCCGCGCCGGCGAGAGTTGGAATCGCTCCGCGCCAAGCTTGTCGATCCACAACACTAGAACCGTGCTCGTGCCGCAGACACGGGTGGACGGTTGGGGATGAAATCAGATCGTCAGGCAGCCAGTCGGGTGTTCTCGATCCAAAGGCTGACCTCGCTCCAGATTATCGCGATTTTTCTTCGGGTCGCGAACCCTCGTGCTTGCTTTGGTTCGCATCTTTCCGCAGTGTGCGAACCCATGCCGGAAACGATCACCCGCCCTGAAGCGAAACCGTCGACGCCCCGGTCCGTCTTCATCTTCCGGTTCGCCAGCACCATCGTGCTCTGGACGGTCGCGTTGCTGATTGTTTTCTCAGGATACGAACTGGCGTTCTACGGGTTGATCAGCGTGGTCGGTCTCATCGCCCTCTGGGAATTCTACGGCATGCTCGATCACAAGGGACTGCCGAACTTCAAAATCACGGGGATGATTTGCGGGGCCATGATGCTCATCGGCAGCTTCTATTATTTCTCCCACTACGGACCGGAGCGTTCCTACGATTTCGAGCTGGCGGTCTTGCTCTTTTTTCTGCTCACGGTTTTCACCCGGCAAATGTTTGCCAGTCTGCGGGAAGACGAGCCGCTCCAGACGATGGCCTACACACTCTTCGGGCTGCTCTACGTGCTCTGGCTTTACAACTTCATCACCAAGATCGTCTACGTGACGCCGCGCACGCCGGATGGGGCGGTGACGGGACAATTCTATGTTTTCTATTGCATCGCGATTACGAAGTTCAGCGACATGGGCGCATATTTGACCGGCAGTTTGATCGGCCGGCACCTGTTGGTTCCCCACATCAGCCCGAAGAAAACCTGGGAAGGATTTTTCGGCGCGCTCGCCTTTTCGATGCTCGCCAGCGTCGGCCTTTTTAAGCTCATGCCGGGGCACTTATCGGTCCTGACTTTGACGCATTCAATCGTGCTCGGGTTGCTCCTCGGCTTTGCGGCGGTCATCGGCGATCTCGCGGAGTCGATGGTCAAGCGCAGCACCGGGGTGAAGGATTCCGGCAACATGTTGCCCGGGATCGGAGGCGCGCTCGATCTGATCGACAGCCTGTTGTTTACTGCGCCGCTCCTGTTTTTCTATCTGCGACTGGTGATTCGCGTGCCGTAGTGTGCGGACAGGATTTAGCGGATTTTCCGGATAGGAATCTCTGCAATCCCGTCTATCCTGTTGATCCTGCCTGATAATGAAACGCAAACGCGTAGTGGTGCTCGGCGCGACCGGGTCGATCGGGGAAAGCGCATTGAAGGTGGCGCGCGATATCCCGGAGCGGATGGAAATCGTCGGGCTGGCCGCGAAGACGAACGCGCGCAAGCTGGCGGCCCAGGCGAATCTCGTCAGGCCGGAAGCGCGTTTGCCTGGTCGATGAATCGCGGATCGATGAGCTGCGCGCTGCCCTTGAGTATGAGCCGCTTGATTTTTGCCGGCGAAACGGGCCTGAACGAGATCGCCTGCCTAACGAATGCCGACATGGTGCTGGTGGCGGTGGTTGGGACTGGCGGTCTGCGGCCGGCCCTGGCGGCGATTGAGGCGGGGAAGGATCTGGCGGTGGCGAGCAAGGAGATCCTGGTGATGGCGGGGGAAGCGGTGATGCAGGGAGCGGCGCGCGAAGGGGTTGCGGGTTTTGCCGGTCGATTCGGAACACAACGCGATCTTTCAGTGCCTTGAGAGTGGGAGGGGCCTTGGTGCCCCGATGAGCGGTGGGGCCGCCACGGATCGGGACACAAAGGTCCCTCCCACATTGGTCCGCCGCATCATTCTCACCGCCTCCGGCGGACCATTCCGGGAGACACCGCGTGATCAGTTCGCCAGCATCACGCCGGAACAGGCGCTCAAGCACCCGACTTGGAACATGGGGCCGAAGATCACAATCGATTCGGCCACGCTCTTCAACAAGGGACTCGAGATGATCGAGGCGCACTGGCTTTTCGGGGTCGAGATGGCGCGGGTGGAAGTGATCATTCATCCGCAGAGCATCGTGCATTCGATGGTCGAGTTCGCCGACGGCTCGGTCCTCGCCCAGCTCTCGCATTCCGACATGTGTTTCCCGATTCAATACGCCGTTACCTGGCCCGACCGGGTGGCGAATACTTTGCCGCCGCTCGATTTCGGGAAACTGCAGAAGCTCGAGTTTGCGGCCCCGCGTCTCGATGATTTCCCGGCGCTCAATCTTGCCCGCCAGGCCGGCGAAACCGGCGGCACCCTGCCTGCTGTAATGAACGCCGCCAATGAAATCGCTGTCTCAGCTTTTCTCGATCGCCGGATTCCGTTCCCGCGCATCTGGCAGCTGGTCGAGGAAGTCATGAACCGCCACAGCTCCTTTGCCAATCCCACCCTCGATGCGATATTGGACGCCGATCGCTGGGCGCGCGCGGCGGCTGTTGAAACGTTGAATCGATAAGGCGCTAAATCGGTGCGCGGTTGACCGATCACGAGTTACTCTTCACCAATCACGTTTACTCAAGTGTTGCTTCACGCCCTTCGCATCATTTTCATCCTGCTCGAGGTTGTTATCCTCTTTAACCTCCTCATCGTCGTCCACGAGCTGGGCCATTTCCTTGCCGCTCGCTGGCGCGGATTGGTGATCGAAAAGTTCGGGGTTTGGTTTGGCAAGCCGCTTTGGAAGAAGACGATCAACGGCGTCCAGTATTCGTTAGGCTCGATCCCTCTCGGCGGGTTTGTTGCTTTGCCGCAGCTCGCGCCAATGGACATCATCGAAGGCGAAACCGACGTCGACCGCGCTCAACTCCCGCCTGTCTCCGCGCTCGATAAAATCATCGTCGCGATCGCAGGGCCGCTTTTCAGCCTTCTCCTCGCGATCGTCTTTGCAGTCATCGTCTGGGGTGTCGGCCATCCAGTGAGCGAGGCGGACACGACGACCGTGATCGGTTACGTGGAGCGCAATTCGCCGGCGGAAAAGGCCGGTCTCCAGGCCGGTGACAAGATTCTCGAAGTGGATGGAAACCGCGTTACACGCTTCTCCGGAATGAACGATAGCGTGACCTGGAATGTGATTCGAAGCGAAGGCGCCACGATCCCGTTTGTGGTCGAGCGTGACGGCCGGCGGATCTCCACCTCCGTCACACCTTATATCGCACCGAGAAGTGGATGGCGGCGCAAGAGCGTCCGGCAGATTTTAATTTATCCGGCCACGACTCCGGTGATCGATCAGGTCCAGCCGAAGACCCCGGCGGCAGCGGCCGGACTTCGGCACGGTGATATCATTCTCGGTTTCGACGGCACCCGCATCTACAGCCCGGTCGCGCTCGCGGCGTATGTGGAGAAGCATGCCGGCAAACCGATCATGCTGGCCGTTGATCGCCACGGCGAGCACCTCAACCTGACCGTCACGCCGGAGATTTTGTCTAACGAAAAGACACCGCGGATCGGGATCGCCTGGGACACTTCCGGACGGATGAGCATCACTCATCCGAACCCGATCGAGCAGGTTTACAACAGCGTTACCAGCACGCTCGACACGATCGGCGCCGTTGCCTCGCCGAAGTCCGACGTGAAATTGCAGCACCTGAGCGGGCCGCTCGGTATCTTCCGGATTTATTATCTGCTTTTTGAAAACGAGCGCGGCTGGCAATTGGCCCTCTGGTTCAGCGTCATCCTGAACGTCAACCTTGCGATTCTGAACATGCTCCCGATTCCGGTGCTGGACGGCGGGCACATCGTGCTCGCGCTGGTCGAGGCGGTGCGGCGCAAGCCGGTCAACATCCGGGTTCTGGAAGTGGTCCAGACTGGCTGCGCGGTTCTCATTATCGGCTACATCGCCTACATCAGTTTCTTCGATGTTGGCGATTTGATCGGCGACAAACGCAGCCCGGAGGAAACCTCGGCTCCGGCAGCGCAGACCAGCCCAACACCGTAGCGGTGATCGACCGCCCGGCGTTTCCAAAGCGAGGCGTTCGTGCTTTGCTATCTCCCGCCATGAGCCGCCTTTCCTATTGCGACGATTTGCTGCATTACCAGCGCCGCGCGTCGCGCGAAGTAATGGTCGGCCACATCGGCGTCGGCGGGGCAAATCCGATCCGCGTGCAGTCGATGATCACCTGCGACACGATGGATACGGAGGCGTCGATCGCACAGACGATCGAGCTCGCGCAGGTCGGTTGCGAGATCGTCAGGATCACCGCGCCGACGGTGAAAGACGCGGCCAATCTGCAGCATATCCTCAGGGGACTGCGCGATCGCGGCTGCGATGTGCCGATCGTCGCGGACATCCATTTCAAACCCGAGGCCGCGATGGAAGCGGCCAAGTGGGTCGACAAGGTGCGGATCAATCCGGGCAATTACGCCGACTCGAAGAAGTTCAAGATTATCGAATACACCGACGAGCAATACG
This sequence comes from uncultured Verrucomicrobiae bacterium, assembly GCA_963738045.1. Lineage (GTDB taxonomy): Bacteria > Verrucomicrobiota > Verrucomicrobiia > Chthoniobacterales > UBA10450 > Palsa-1392. Next base: position 37,179 of record CAVTUX010000002.1, read on the forward strand.
CGGCCGAGTTGCAGCGCATCCGCGATCGGTTTACGCCACTCGTCAGGCTATGCCAGGATCGCGGGATCGCGATGCGCATCGGGACGAACCACGGCTCGCTCAGCGACCGGATCATGAACCGCTACGGCGACACGCCGCTCGGGATGGTGGAGAGCGCGCTCGAATTCGCCCGCATCGCGCGCAACGTCGACTACCACGCGCTCATCTTTTCCATGAAGTCGAGCAACCCCAAGGTGATGATCGCAGCCTATCGCCTGCTCGTCGCCCGGCTCCGCGAAGAGGGCGCGGATTGGAACTATCCAATCCATCTCGGCGTGACGGAAGCTGGCGAAGGCGAAGACGCGCGGATCAAGAGTGCGATCGGCATCGGCTCGCTCTTGCGTGACGGCATCGGCGACACGATTCGCGTTTCGCTGACCGAAGACAGCATTCACGAGATCCCGGTTGCGCGCGCGTTGATCGATACCACGCGGTCGGAAGCGTCAGCCATTCGACCCCGGGTCGAAACTCCGTCAATCGGCCTTTCCTTTGATCCTTTTTCCTATCAACGACGCGCGAGCGAGACAATTGTGGCCGGCGAAGTGCGAACTCGGCGGCGAGGAAACCGTGCGCGTCGCGATCCGGCAGGCCAACTTTGAAAAGCTCGCGCACAAGATCGAGCGCATGGGCGACTACAAACCGGAGTTCGTTTACGAAAGTTCCGGCGTGGTCGAGGTCGATCCGCGCGATGATGAAAGCGTTGCAGCCGTTAATCAAAGTGCGCAACCAAAGCTGGTCGGCGTGGCCGATGGCCTCGACGTTCCGGTGATCGCTGCTTATCGGCTGCTTGCGGCGAAGTTGGATGCGCGACATCCGATTCTGCTCAAGGACAGCCTGACGCCATCAACCGATCCGGAAGCGGAATTCCTCCCCACACTTCTGCGGTCCGCGACCAACATCGGCTCGCTCCTCTGCGACGGCATCGGCGACGCGATCCTGGTGCAGGGCGAACATGGACCGGGGCAGGCGCTGCGTTTGTCCTACAACATTCTGCAGGCCGCCGGGACCCGGATTTTCAAGACCGACTACGTGGCCTGTCCATCCTGCGGGCGGACCCTTTTCAACCTCCAGACCACCACCGCGCGGATCAAATCCGCCACCCTGCACCTCAAGGGCGTGAAAATCGCAATCATGGGCTGCATCGTGAACGGCCCCGGCGAAATGGCGGACGCGGATTTCGGCTACGTCGGCGGCGCGCCCGGCAAGGTAAATCTTTACGTCGGCAAGACCGCCGTGAAATTCAACATTCCCGAAGCCGAGGCGGTCGATCGGCTCCAGGATTTGATCCGCGAGCACGGCAAATGGGTTGAGCCGGTGGCGGATCGAGAGAGCGCCGTGGCCGGTTGACGCTGGAGGCCTTCGCATCCATATTCCGCGCTCCTCGGTTGGCCGAAAGTCCGCCTCAGGCGGATTGCCACCACTCCGTCAATGATCCCCGCCGGTTCTCCATCCAACGAGGCCATCAACGCCATGGACAAAATCCGCAACATCGCAATCATCGCCCACGTCGATCACGGCAAGACGACGCTCGTCGATCAATTGCTCCGTCAATCCGGCACCTTCCGCTCCAACCAAAAGGTTGAAGAGCGCGTCATGGATTCGATGGATCTCGAGCGCGAAAAAGGTATTACCATTCGGGCCAAGAACGCCGCCTTTAACTGGAACGGATATCGCATCAACATCGTCGACACGCCTGGCCACGCCGATTTCGGTGGCGAAGTTGAGCGCATCATGAAGATGGTCGATGGCGTCCTGCTCGTCGTCGATGCGCACGACGGCCCTCAGGCGCAAACGCGCTTCGTGCTTAGGAAAGCGCTCGAAAACAAGGTCAAGCCGATTGTCGTGATCAACAAGGTCGACCGCGAAAACGCGCGTCCGCACAAGGTCCTCGACATGGTTTTCGATCTCTTCGTCGAGCTGAAAGCGAACGACGAGCAACTCGATTTCCCGATCATCTACGCCAGCGCCAAGAATGGTTTCGCCATGCGTGAGGTGCACGAGAACAGCGAAGACATGACGCCCCTTTTCGAGGCGATCGTGAAACACATCCCGCCACCCACGATCGCAACCGAGCCCTATTTCCAGATGCTCGTCTCGAACCTCCACTACAGCGATTACCTCGGCCGCATCGCCCTCGGGCGCATCGTCAGCGGTCGGGTCGCGGTCGGTGATTCGATCGTCTGCATTCATCGCGACGGCCGCCGCGAGCGCGCCAACGTCACCGCCCTTTTCACCTACACCGGCCTGCAACAGGTCGAGACGCAACATGCCAGCGCCGGCGACATCGTCGGCCTCACTGGCTTCGAGGACGTTTTCATTGGCGAAACTCTGACCGACCGCGAGGAGCGCATCCCGCTCCAGTTCGTCGACATCGATCCGCCCACTATCCGGATGCGAATCCTGGTCAACGACTCGCCCTTTGCCGGTCGCGAAGGAAAGTTCGTCACCGCCCGCCACGTGCGCGAACGACTTATCCGCGAAACGCGCGGCAACGTCTCCCTCCAGGTCAACGACACCGAGTCGGCCGGTGCTTTCGAAATTAACGCGCGCGGCGAAATGCAGATCGCCATCCTCGTCGAACAAATGCGCCGCGAAGGCTATGAAGTGATGGTTTCCCGTCCGGAAGTCATTTTTCAGCGCGACGAAAACGGCAGTCTGCTCGAGCCGATCGAGAATCTTTATGTCGAAGTGCCTAACGACAACCTGGGCGATGTCCTGCAATCGATTGCCGGCCGCAAAGGCGAAGTCGTCGGGATGGATCACCACGCCAACCGCGTTTCGGTCGAAGCCATTATCCCGACTCGGGGCCTCATCGGCTTCGAGACGGATCTCGTGAACCTGACCCGGGGCGAAGGCATCATGAGCCACCTCTTCCGCGAATACGCGCCCTTCAAAGGCGAAATCGAAGGCCGCAACCGCGGCGTTCTCGTCTCGATGGAGCCGGGCATCAGCACCGCCTATGCGCTCAACAATATCCAGGCGCGCGGCAAATTGTTCATCGGCCCACAGGAGGAAATTTACTCCGGCATGATCGTGGGCGAGAACGCGCGGCCCGACGATCTCCCGGTCAATCCCTGCAAGGCGAAACATCTCACCAACATGCGAAGCCAGGGCGACGGCAAAGGCATTCAGCTCGAAGCCCCGCTCAAGATGAGCCTGGAGCGCGCAATCGAATACATCAGTGCCGATGAATTTGTCGAGGTGACTCCGAAGTCGCTCCGCCTGCGCAAGCGCGTGCTCGACGCCACTGCCCGCAAACGTGCTGCCAACGCGGCCGCGGCCTAGCGCTCAGTCCGCAACTCCGCCCGGTGGGGCGAGACTCCCTCGAGCCGGAGGGGCACAACCTTGACCCTTCCTTGCTTCCCGCTAATCTCGCTGGAGGAAAGGAGGGAGCGATGAAAACCGAAGTCCGGATCGAGTATTGCAGCGTTTGAAACTACGCCCCGAAGGCTGTCAGTTTGGCGGCCAAGATTCTCGAGCTCGGCGATCGGATCGCGTCGCTCACCCTGGTTCCGTCCAGCGGCGGCGCCTTCGAAGTCAGCGCCAATGGCAAAACGCTCCATTCCAAACTCGACTCCGGCGAATGGCCGGACTTCGACGCCGTCGTTAGGCAGATCAAAAAAGCGAAAGTCTGACGATCTCTCAGGCCGTAACGCAGCCGAAGGCGAGGCCGGGCTTTCAAAGCAGGAAAGCTGGAAAGAAAACAAAAAGTTGGGTGGCTTTCAGGATCACGATTTGATCTCGGCTCGCACACCGTTTGGGGACCCCGGGTTTACCCCTTCCTGCGTTCCTGCGTTCCTGAGGGATTCTTTACTTTCCCGGAGAGTGAAGGGTGCCTGGTGGCCCTCGCGATCTTCAAAATCGCCGTCGGTCCTCACCGACCGAGGTAGGTTCGATTCCTATCCTCTCCGCCGTTTTCAATGTAGGAGGGGCCTGTGCGCCGCGATCGTCGCAGCTCAAGGCCGCCCCCAACGCTCGAAAGGAGGTGATCCGGAATGTCGCGTGAGCAGATCCGCAAGCTGACCTCGCTCTCTTCCTGCGCCGGCTGAGCTTCCAAGCTGAGCCAACAGGCCCTGGCGCAAGTTTTGCGTCAGCTTCCCATGCAGCGAAATCGCAATGTCCTCGTCGGTTCCGCGACCGCGGACGACGCCGGAGTTTTCCGGCTCGACCGCGACCGGGCCCTCGTGCAGACGACCGATTTCTTCACCCCGATCGTCGACGACCCGTTCGCCTACGGCCAGATCGCCGCGGCCAACGCGCTCTCCGACATCTTTGCCATGGGCGGCCGTCCGCTCACCGCGCTCAACATCATGGGTGTGCCCGACGATCTCGTTCCGCCGAAAACGATCGCCGCCATTCTGCGCGGCGGTTTGGAAAAGGCGAACGAAGTCGGCTGCGCCATCATCGGTGGACATACCATCCGCAACCCGGAACCGATTTACGGGCTGGCGGTGACTGGAATCGTTTCGCCGAAAAGAATGCTGACGAACGCCAACGCGAAAGCCGGCGATCTTCTCGTTCTCACGAAGCCACTAGGCACCGGCATCGCCACAACCGGCATCAAGCGTGGCCTAACGAGTCGCGAGCTGTGCGCTACCGCTATCAAACTCATGTCACGCATCAACACGGTGGGCGCCGAGCTGGCCGAGCGCGGTCTGGTTCGCGCCGCGACCGACGTGACCGGGTTCGGCTTGCTCGGTCATCTCGCTTCGCTCTGCCGGGCCAGCGGAGTCAGTGCGGAAGTGAACGCCGCCGCTGTGCCCGCAATCAGCGAGGAAATCTTCGACCTGATCGCGCAGGATTGTATTCCGGGCGGCACCCGGCAGAACTTGAAGACCGCCCGGGCTGTGACCGACTGGAACAGGGCAACGCGGCAACAGCAGTTGCTCCTGACCGACGCACAGACCAGCGGTGGTCTGTTGCTCGCCATTCCGCCGCGGCGATTGGACGAAGTCCTTCGCCTGCTCGCCGAGCGACAAACATCCTGCTGTGCAGTTATCGGAAAAATCCTCCCGGCGCGGAAGCCGCTCATCAGCATTTCCAAATCATGACGGCGTCGCTGCAATTCCGGGGAGCGCCCGCGGCTCGCGTGCCGGCGGCGGCGACCTCGCCGCCGCGAACTTTCCATGGCGCGACCACTACCGATAAAGACTGTTTCCGCGTGTCGCAGAAACCAGCACGCGAGTCGCGTGCACTCCCCAGATGACCCTGCGCCGCGCCATTCCCGCGGTTGGAAAAGTGCTCGAGGCGCTCGGCAATCTCGACCTGCCGCGTCCCGTCGTTACCCAGCTCGTTAGGCAACATCTCGCCTCGCTTCGTCGCGCCGGCCGGGCGCCTGCCTTCGAAGAGATCGTGCGGGACCTCCAGGACGTGATTATTCGTCTCGGCCAGACTCGGCTGCAACCAGTCATCAACGGCAGCGGTATCGTTCTTCATACGAATTTTGGGCGCGCCCCTCTCAGCGCCAACGCGGTTCGGCTCGCCGCGGAGATTGCCGGCAGCTACAGCAACCTCGAATACGACATCGCGAAGGGCGGTCGCGGTCCACGCGCCGCTTATCTCGAGCATTGTCTCGCCCTCGCCTGCGCCGGCGAGGCAGCCACCGTCGTGAACAACGGCGCGGCTGCGCTCGTCCTGGTCGTGCGCCATTTCACAAAGAAGAAACGCGAGGTCATCATTTCGCGCGGTGAATTGGTGCAGATCGGCGACGGATTTCGCGTTGGGGAAATCCTGGAAGCGAGCGGGGCGCGGCTACGTGAGGTCGGCGCCACCAACAGAACGACGCTCGACGATTACGCCGCAGCGATCTGCCCGGAAACCGCGCTCATCCTGCGGGTGCACCAAAGCAACTTCTATCTCGGAGGCTTCGCCGAACTTCCGCCTAACAATGCTATTGCCCAGATCGCCCGTCGCCGTCGCGTGCCATTCGTTGTCGATCTCGGGAGTGGCGCGCTTTCCGCCACCGAAACGCTTGGTCTGAGCGAGCACGAGCCAACCCCGGCGGAAACGCTCAAGCAAGGCGCAGAGCTGGTCTGTTTTAGTGGTGACAAATTGTTAGGCGGACCGCAGGCCGGGATCATCGCGGGCAAGAAGCGTCTCGTTGCGGCCTTGAAACGCGAGCCGATTTTTCGTGCCCTGCGCTGCGACAAGATGGTTTTTGCCGCGCTGGAAGCGACGATCGATCTCCACCTCGCCAAAGCGACCCCGGAAGTGCCAGCGCTCCATCTACTCAGTTTGCCTAACGAGAGGCTGCGCACCCGGGGCGAGGCGTTCCTTGATCGCTTGCGCCCCCTGCCACTCTCAGCGCGTCTGGTGGAAAGCAAGACCGAGATTGGCGGCGGTGCGCTGCCGCGGTCCGCGATTCATTCGGTTGCACTCGAAATTTCTGCATCCGGGCTTTCACCTGACGAATTGGCGACACGGCTTCGTCGAGGCGCTCCTGCGCTCATTGGCTACGTCGCTAAAAACCGCTTCAAACTCGATCTCCGCACCATTTTCCCGGAGCAGGACGAACTGGTCGTCGCCGCCTTGACTGCATGCCTAACGACAAAGCGGGCGTGAAGCATTTCATCATGACGACGGCTGGCCACGTCGATCACGGCAAGACTGCGCTGATCAAAGCGCTCACTGGGATCGACACCGATCGCCTGCCGGAGGAAAAGGTGCGCGGCATCACAATCGATCTCGGCTTCGCTCATCTCGCGCTCTCAACTCTCAACCCTCAACTCTCAACTTTCTCCATCGGCGTAATCGACGTTCCCGGGCACGAGGATTTTGTCCGCAACATGATCGCCGGCGTCGGTTCGGTCGATCTCGCCCTCTTTGTCGTCGCGGCGGATGACGGCTGGATGCCGCAAACGGAAGAGCATCTTCAGATCCTGCTTTATCTCGGTGTGACCCGGGCGGTTGTCGCGCTGACGAAGCGTGATCTGGGCAATGTGGAAACTCGCCGCGAAGAAATTCGGGCGCGCTTGCGCGAAACGCCTTTCGCCGAGTTCGCCGATTGTGCCGACCTCCGTGCGCAATCAAACGGGAATCCCTGAGCTCAGAGAAGTTCTCGCGCGCGAATTTGATGCGCTGCCTGCGCCGCGCGATTTCGGCAACCCACGCCTCTTTGTTGATCGCGTCTTCACGGTCCGCGGCAGTGGCACGATCGTGACCGGCACGCTCAATGGCGGACGCTTTTCGCGTGGCGAGAAAGTTTTGGTGCAACCGCAAGAAATCAGTGCGCGCATTCGCGCGTCTGCAGAGTCACAACCGACCAGTGGAAGTCGCCGGACCAGGGACGCGCGTTGCGCTTAATCTGGTCGATGTCGATCCGGAGCAGATCTCGCGTGGGTCGACGATTAGCGCCGCGCAGAGTGGGGTCGAGCCGGCGCGCACGCTGGACGTAAGCCTCGAGCGCTCATCCCGACTCCTGCCTGCGACGCGGCCAATCAAGAGTGGAGCGACGCTCAGTTTTCATTTTGGCGGTGCCCGCCACGCGGCTCAGGTGCAGCTGCGTGACCGCGGGCAACTCTTACCTAACGAATCGGCAATCGCGCGATTGCGGCTCGCCGCACCGGTTTTCGCCTTTGTGGGAGACCGCTTCGTCCTGCGTGACTCTTCCGAACAGCTAACTATCGCCGGCGGCACCGTCCTCGACGCGAGGCCCGGCGGAATCAGGCTCCGTTCCCTCGAGCAGCGCGCGTTGCTCGACGCCCGTGCTGGTTCACCTAACGATTGCCGGATGTTGCTCCGAACGCAGTTGCGGCGCGATCGGTTCGCTCCGCGCGTCCATTTGCTAACGAACGCTCCCTTCAGTCTGCAAGAGGTGAATGCCGCGCTGGATGCTTTGCACGCCGCTGGTTTGATCTTCCTCGATGAGAAGATCGCGGCCGATGCGAGCTGGTGGAAAACGCTGCGCCAAACAGCCGCGACATTGGTCGAAGCGGAGCACGCCGCACATCCCGAGCAGATGGGTTTGGAGATGGCGCGATTGCGGGACGAGCTGGGTGTCGCTAACGCAGACATTTTTGATGCGCTCCTTGGTAGGTTGGCGAGAGACGGCTACATCCAGACGCGCAACGTTCTCCGACGCGCGACTCATCGCCCTGCGCTGCCGCTGGCGCTCCAGCCCGCGGGCGATCGCATTCGAGCCTTGTTGCATGCCCGGCCGCTCGACCCACCAGCGCGCAAGGAAATCGCCCCTGACCCGGCCGCGCTTCAGGCGCTGCGCTTTCTCTGCGATACCGGTGAGCTCGTGTCGCTGAATGACGACCTCGTTATGATCGCCGAGGGCTTCGCGCAAATGCAAACGATGATCGAGCATCATCTGCGCGGCGGAAAAAGCGCAACCGTGAGCGAACTGCGCCAGGCGACTGGGAGCACGCGCCGCATTCTCGTTCCGCTCCTCGAACGACTCGATCGTCTTGGGCTGACGATACGGCAGGGAGATCGCCGGACTCTTCGTTAGGCGCGTTGGGAAGCGAAGACCGCTTCTGGATCCTTCCCTGAAGCCCGGCCGGCATCGATCCAGCCAAAACGACTCGCGAGCGCGCCAAGGAGGAAGGAGATCGCGGCCAGCGGAACAGATTCGTTAGGCGAAGAATGATCGGAAGCGGGCCGCAAAGAATTTCGCCGAGGCGAATGAGCCGGCCGGCGCGGCCCTCGTGCAGCGCACAGTCGGCCGCGCCGTGCTTGTCGAATTCGAGCCAAGTCCAGAGCAGCGTCTCGATAATCGCGACGAGCAAACCGAGCAGGTAAAGCGGCCGGATTTGAAACCCGGCCAGCTCGAGAATCGCGGCGGCGCAGCCGAGGCCGGCGGTGCCGAAATGGATCGGGAGGAGAACGCGATGAAGGAACCATGCCGGAATGGCAGTCGCGCCGATGAGCACGCCCGTGTAGGTGGCGAGGCCAAGTCCGGAGATCGCGGCGCCGAGGGTGAGCAGGCCCGCGACGACGAGAACCAGGGGATTGACCGAAGGAGCGAAGGCCTCATTGACGTAAAGCTCAAAGACGAGCCAGGCCGGGACCGCGAAGGCGCCAAAGATGAAGAGAATCCAGGCCCCGACCGACATGGGCGAGCGATGTTTGAAAACGCGCAGCATGTTAAGGAAGAGCTGCGGGCGACCGAGATCCATCACGAGCAGAATCGGGGAGATGATCGCGCCCGCGGCCGTGATCCAAAGCGCGGCCCGCGCCAGATTCGTCAGGCCGAGAACGAGTGCGGCACAGGCGATGAGCGGCGCCATCCCGGCCGCGCCGCCGACGAAAAAGTAGAGCGGAAATTTCCCAAGTCCAGACCGGCGGTTTGACGACCGCTTCGCCGTAGTAGCCAGGCTGGCGCGGGAATCGGCCCGCCGGCGACATCCACGCCGCGGCCCGGGACGGGGCCGCCGTGTTTCGCTTCTTCGCGGAGCGAATCGAGTCGGTCTTCGAAATCTGGTGCGGTGCTCATGATGCGCTCCCCGGATTCTTCTTCGCTCGCTGTCAGGAGATTCATCACGCGAAAAAGATGAAGGCGACTCCGACCGCGGCGATGGCGCCGAGCGCGGTGGCCGCAGCAGCAGTCCAGGAAGATTTCAGATAAATCGTCGGAATCTGCGGCTTCGGCGGCAGCCCATAAGCTTCCGGCTCGCCTAACAAGAGAAAGAAGGCGTGAATCCCGCCGACGGAAGTTTCCTTGGGATCGTAAAGTTGCGCGTCGCTGTAGCCGCTCTCCTGCAATGTTCTCACCCGCTCCGCGCCGCGCGCGCGCAGATCATCCAGCCGGCCGAAGACGATCGACTCGGTCGGGCAAACCTTCGCGCAAGCCGGAGTGAGCCCGCTCTTTTGCCGGTCGTAGCAGAAGGTGCATTTGAAGGCGCCACCCGCGTCGGGCAGCGGCTCGGGCCGGCGATCGATCACGCCAAAAGGACAGGAAACGACGCAATAGCCGCAGCCGTTGCAGACGTCATTTTGCACCAGGACGGAGCCGACTTCGGTCCGCACGATCGAGCCGGTCGGGCAGGCTTCAAGGCAGCCGGCGTTTTCGCAGTGCTTGCAAACGTCGGAGAGAAAAATCCAGCGAAACGGATCTTCCCGTTGCTGATGCTGGTCGTTGACGCTGACGAGCAACGGCCCGGCGATCTGAGATTTGTCTCCTTTGGCCCGGTCCTGTTCGACGAAGAGGACATGACGCCAGGTCGAGGCGCCGAGATGGCCGGTGTTGTCGTAGGAATTGCCGGTCCAGGTGAAGCCGTCGTCCGGCACTTCGTTCCATTCCTTGCAGGCGACTTCGCAGGCTTTGCAGCCGATGCAGACGCTCGGGTCGGTGAAGAAACCGACTTCGACAGATCCTCGACATAGGTGTGCCGCCGCTGATTCGTGCTCTGAATGCCTTCGCCGATCATGAAAAGATTTGAATGAAGAACGCAGGAACGCAGGGCAAGGATTTGCAGTTCGGCAACGTGGGAGCCGCCTTTGTGCGGCGATGAGTGTGGCACGCACATTGGAAATCGGGGCACAAAGGCCCCTCCCACATTGTTGTTTTTCCTGCTTTCCGATTTTCCTGCTTCATTCTGTCTCTAAACGGATGTGCTGTGCCATCGGGCGGCGGCTGTTCGGGATGCAGATTCACCGGACCAGATTGCGGCGCGTAACGATTAAGCCAGGGAGGAAGGCTGCGCCGCGCGGAAGGCGGCCCGGGACGATGTTGCAGACGCAGCGCCTTGGTTTCCATGATGGTGACGTTCGGTTCGCCGGAGATCGCCATGAGATCGTTCGCGACGTCGCCGCGGATCGGTCCGGCCGATCCCCAGTGAAACGGGATCGCGACCTGGTGCACCGTTTTGCCGTTGAGATGCAACGGCCGCATCCGGCGACTAACGAGCGCGCGCGCTTCGACCGCGCCGCGCAAGGTGACGACGCAAACGTAATCCGCGTTCTTGATTCCGAGCTCGAGCGGCGGCTTCGGGCGAATCTCGACGAACATCTCCGGCTGCAATTCGGCGAGATGCGGAAGGAAACGACTCATCCCGCCGGCGGTGTGGTGTTCCGTCAGGCGATAGGTCGTGAGGACAAAGGGAAAGCGCGGATCGCCCGGCGGCGCGAAGCGGTTTCCTTCGCGCGTGAACCAATTTTCCGCCGGGTTGGTGTCGCGGTGGTAAAGCGCGTTGTTGACCGGCGATTCGAGCGCTTCGTAATGCGCCGGCATCGGACCGTCCTGCAATCCTTGCCGGCACATGGAGCCAGCCGAGACCGTCCTCGTGCAGGATGAATGGCGCGTCGCCCGGTTGGGCGTCGAGCCCTCGAGGTGGCCGGCCGGACGGTAATCGGGGCTCTTGTCTTCCTTGAAATCCGGGCACGTCCTCGCCCGTCCACTTGTTTCGTCTCCGCGTTCCACCAGACGAGTTTTTTCTTCTCGCTCCACGGCTCGCCATTGGGCGCGGCGCTGGCGCGGTTGTAGATGATCCGGCGATCGCCCGGCCAGGCGAAGCCCCAGCCGTGGCCGAGGTAGTCGTTAGGCTGGCGGGCTAGCGCCTTGTTCACGCCGTCGCTGCCATAGACGCCGCAGTAAATCCAGCAGCCGCTTGCGGTCGTGCCGTCGTCTTTCAGTTCCTGGTATTTGTCGAGCTGCGCGCCGTGATGGGGCCGGTCCAATGTGGGAGGGGCCTTTGTACCCCGATCTGATTGCAGCGGGGCATCGGGGCGCAAAGGCCCCTCCCACGTTGGCCTTGTTTTCCAGCCGTTGATTTCCGCGAGGACCGCTTCCATCTCCGGTTCGCCGTTCTGGCGTCCTCCGGATACCACCAGTCGAGCGCGCGCAGCGGCTCGTCGTCGGGTCATCCGAGGCTTGCGCTTTGGCGATCAGGCGTTTCGCCAGCTGATGCATGAACCAGCCTTCGCTCCGCAATCGCCCGGCGGTTCGACCGCTTTCTCGCGCCACTGCAGGAGGCGCTGCGTGTTGGTGAAGGCGCCTTCCTTTTCGGCGTGACCGGCGACCGGGAAAAAGAAAACTTCGGTCGCGATCTCTCTCGGTTTTCAATTCGCCCCGTTCGATCTCGGGCGAGTCGTACCAAAACGACGCGGACTCGATCTCCACCAGGTCGCGCACGACGAGCCATTTCAATTTCGCCAGCGCTTTGCGCTCGAGCCGCGCGTTCTGCGCGCCGACCGCGGGATTTTGGCCCATCAGGAACATCCCTTCCATTTCGCCGTCGAGCATTTTGTAGAGGAAGGAATAATAGGAATGATTGCCGGTGAGTTTCGGGCAGCCAGTCGATAACCGAAATCGTTCTTCGCGGTCGCGCGATCCCCGTAATAGGCCTTCAGCAGACTGATCGAAATAGGACGGAAATTCGTGCCAGAGACCAGCCTGCTTGGTGTGCTGGGCGAGATAATGCTGGCAGCGTGTCTTCGCTCTACTGGCGCGCGGCATCGGGAGGTAACCGGGCAGAATGTCGTAGAGCGTCGGGATGTCGGTCGAGCCCTGGATGGAGGCGTGACCGCGCAGGGCGAGAATGCCACCGCCGGGCCGGCCGATATTGCCTAACAACAACTGAAGGATGGCCGCGGCCCGGATCATCTGCGCGCCTTTGGAGTGATGGGTCCAGCCGACCGCGTAACAGATTGCGGCGGTCTTTTCCGGGCCGGAAGCACTCGTTAGGGCGTCGGCCACCTGCTGAAAGAGCGTGCGGCGGAATACCGCAGACCTGCTCCACCATCTCCGGCGTGTAACGCGCGAAATGGCGCCGCAATGTCTGGAAAACGCAGCGCGGATCCTGCAGCGAAAGGTCGCGCTTCGGATCACCGAGCCCATCGCCCTGATAAAGCCAGCTCTCCGGATTGTAGGCCCGCTTCTCCTCATTCCAGCCGGAGAAATAACCGCTGGCTGCTTCGTCCGTATCGCGGAAATCGTCGCGCAGAAGACAGGAAGCGTTGGTGTAATGGACGACGTAGTCGCGGAAGAAAAGATCGTGCTCGATCACATGCCTAACGAGCCCGCCGAGAAAAGCAATATCGGTCCCGGCGCGGATCGGCACCCAGATGTCGGCCAGCGCGCTCGTGCGGGAAAAGCGCGGATCGACATGGATGATGGTCGCGCCATTTTCCTTCGCCTTCATCACCCAGCGGAAACCGACCGGGTGCGCCTCGGCCATGGACGAGCCCTCGATCAGAATGCAGTCCGCGCGGGCCAGATCTTGTTGCGCGGTCGTAGCTCCGCCCCGGCCGAAGGAGGTGCCCAGACCGGGCACCGTGCTGCTATGTCATATCCGGGCCTGGTTCGACACGCACACCATGCCCAGGCCTCCGGTAAAGAGTTTCTTGATCAGGTAATTTTCTTCGTTGTCGAGCGTGGCGCCGCCAAGGTGACACAAGCCCTCGGTGTGATTGACCATCGCACCGTCCCGTCTCCCTAACGAAGGTGCGGCGGCGCGTCTCCCAGACGCGGTCGGCTACCATGTCCATCGCGCGATCGAGAGAAAGCGAACTCCATCTCGCGGCGCCGGGCGCGCGGTATTTTACCGCCGTTTCGCGTCGATCGTGGGTCAGGAGTTGAAACGAGGCGGCGCCTTTCGGGCAAAGATTTCCCTGGCTGATCGGACTCTCCGGGTCGCCTTCGATCGAGACCAGTTTCCCATCCCGGTGGTAAATGAGCTGGCCGCAACCGACACCGCAGTAGGGGCAGATCGAGCGCGCCACCTGCGCGTTATCAGTGCGGGCGTGCATCTCGCGCGTTTTGTCCGACATGGCCTCGAGGCCGGTGCCATCCTTGCGCTCCATGATCTGGCGCAAGAGCGGCCACTTCGAGATGAGATCGGCCGGCGACGACATCAGGGATTTATCGCACAGGAAGTGCTCGTTGGCTGCTTGCTCTCTTTTGCTGCGGTTTGCTCCGGAAGTCGGCCATCCGGAATGACTCAGGCGGGACGGCCTAACTTCCGCCGCGTGGCGTGTGGTATTCCTGCAGGCTCTTCACCGTCATCGGTCCTTTTTGCAGAGAGCGAATGCCTTTCGCGCTCGCGCTCGCTGCGCGCAGGGTGGTCATGATCGGGATGCGTTCGCCGAGCGCGGCGGTCCTGATTTTGACCTCGTCCTTGCGCGGAATCTTTCCGCTCGGCGTGTTGATGATGAACTGGATCTGCCCGTTTTTCACCAGGTCGAGAACGTTCGGCCGGCCTGCCCCGATCTTGAAAACTGTGCTGACCTCGACCCCTCCCGCGGCCAGAGCAGCCGCCGTGCCTTCGGTCGCGACGATGCCGAAACCAAGCTCGGAATATTCGCGCGCTGACCGCGATGACGTTTTGTTTGTCGCTGTCCTTCACGCTGATGAAAACGTTGCCGGCGCGCGGGCAGCGGCCATTGGCTGGCCAGCTGCGACTTCGCGTAGGCGAGCCCCAGGTCGGCATCGATTCCCATCACTTCGCCGGTCGATTTCATTTCCGGGCCGAGCGAGATGTTGATTCCTTCGAAACGGAGAAAAGGGAAGACTGCTTCCTTGACCGAATAATGCGGCGGCACGATTTCCTCGACGAAGCCGAGCTCGCCTAACGACATTCCGGTCATGACCTTGGCCGCCAGCTTGGCCAGCGGAACGCCGATCGCCTTGCTCACAAACGGCACCGTGCGCGAGGCGCGCGGATTGACCTCGAGAACGTAAAGTTTTTCGTCTTTGACCGCGAACTGCACGTTCATCAGGCCGCGCACGTTCAGCTCGCGCGCCATCGCCTTGGTCGCGCTCGCGATCTCCTCGAGGATGGCGGGCGAAAGCGAAAAGGTCGGCACGACGCAGGCGCTGTCGCCGCTGTGAATGCCGGCTTCCTCGATGTGTTCCATGATCGCGCCGATCACGGCACGTCTCGCCGTCGGCGATGCAATCGACATCCACTTCGATCGCGTCCTCCAGAAAGCGATCGACCAGGACCGGCCGCTCCGGGCTTACCGCGATCGCGCTCTGCATGTAGCGCCGCAAATCTTCCGGATGATAGACCAGCTCCATGGCGCGCCCGCCGAGGACGAACGACGGCCTAACGAGCACCGGATAGCCTATCCGCTCCGCGATCGTGACCGCTTCCTCCTCGCTCGTGGCAGAGCCGCTGGGCGTCTGGCGCAAACCGAGCCGGTCGAGCATCTCGGCGAAAAGTTTGCGGTCCTCCGCCAGCTCGATGCTTTCCGGCTGCGTGCCGATGATCGGGACGCCGGCCGCTTTCAAGTCCGGCGGCAAGATTGAGCGGCGTCTGTCCGCCGAACTGCACGATCACGCCCTCCGGCTTTTCCTGTTCGTAAGATGTTGAGCACGTCTTCGTGGGTCAGCGGCTCGAAATAGAGTTTGTCGCTCGTGTCGTAGTCGGTCGAAACCGTCTCCGGGTTCGAGTTGACCATGATCGTTTCGATCCCCAGCTCGCGCAGGGCGAAGGCGGCGTGGACGCAGCAATAATCAAACTCGATGCCCTGGCCGATGCGGTTCGGTCCGCCGCCGAGGATCATGATTTTTCGTTTTGTGTCGGTGCGAATCTCGTTTTCGTCGCCGTAGGTGGAGTAATAATACGGCGTGTAGGCCTCGAATTCCGCCGCGCAGGTATCGACGAGGCGATAAGTGGGGATGATTCCCGCCGCGACGCGCTGCGCACGGACTTCCTCCTCGCTCGTGCCTAACGAATGCGCGAGTCTGGCGATCGGAAAACCGAGGCGCTTTGCAAGCGCGCGACGGAACTCAGGCGTCCCGCCTGACCGGTCGAGCGGGCTTCTCGGCCGGTCGCTCTGTTCATCCTCAAGCACCAACACCTTGCGCTCCTCGAAGACAAATTCGCCTTTTGCCAGATGTCCCTTCTCCGGATTAGCGGCAATATATTCGCGCAGGGCAGCCAACTCCTCCCAATCGCGCACGATATGATCGTAGCTCTCGCTCATCCAGACTTCGCCATCACGATCGAGCGTCCGATTCAGTTCATGCGCGGAATACGATTTCCACGAATGCAGAATATCGGTGAGCGAATGCCCCGGTAGCGGCTTAACCAGCGCATGCACGTGATTTGGCATGACGACGAAGCTATCGAGCAGGTAGCGCTCGCGGTGAAAATGCCCTAACGAATCGGCAACGACTTGAGCGGCACGTGGGTCGCGCAGGAGACAACTGCCGTGCCCGCGATCGAGCCATTCTTCGCGTGGCTCGACAAAACGGCGTCGATGTTCCTGCTCGGTTTTCCAGTCCCAGGGAGGAGGATGGTGTTTGAGCCAGGTTCGTTTTTCTTCGCGCCATTCCTGGAGGAACGATTGCGGGACGGAATCGCCGAGGCGGAAGCTGATGAAATAAGTCGCCTCTGGCTGCCCGAAGTGCGGAAGATTGCGGCGGCGTTGCTGGACCTCGCCTTGGGGATCGAAACAGCGGAAGACGAATGACCGGGCGGGAAGCCCGCTCGACACGACAGGCGGGACGCCTGTGTTACGCGTGTCCTGCCGCGGGGCGTCGCCGACAGACGATCGTAACTCAGGCGTCTCGCCTGATCCGTCACGCAGGCGTCCCGCCTGCAGTGTCTCCGCCGCCTCCACCACCTGCGCGATGTTGCCCAGAAACCACGGATCGATTTTCGTCAGGCCAAAAACTTCTTCGATCGACATCCCGTCCTGGAAAGCCTGGGCCACGTAAAAGATCCTCTCCGCGTTCGGCACGCTGAGTTTGCGCCGGAGCGTTTCTTCGTCGACCCGCACTTCGCGGCCGTCGCCGCACAGGCCAAAGCGCTTGATCTCCAGACTCCGCAGCGCTTTTTGCAACGCTTCCTTGAAGGTGCGCCCAATCGCCATCGCTTCGCCGACACTCTTCATCTGCGTCGTCAGGGTCGGATCGGCTTCGGGAAATTTCTCGAAGGTGAAGCGCGGCACCTTGACCACGCAGTAATCGATCGTCGGCTCGAAGCAGGCCGGCGTTTCGCGGGTGATGTCGTTGCGGATTTCGTCGAGCGTGTAACCGACTGCGAGCTTGGCTGCGATCTTCGCGATCGGGAAAACCGGTCGCCTTCGAGGCCAGCGCGCTCGAGCGCGAGACGCGCGGATTCATCTCGATCACGACCATGCGCCCGTTCTCCGGGTTGACCGCAAACTGGATATTGGATCCGCCGGTCTCGACCCCGATCTCGCGAATGACCGCGAACGACGCGTCGCGCATCGCCTGGTATTCGCGATCGGTCAGGGTTTGCGCGGGCGCGACGGTGATCGAATCGCCGGTGTGCACGCCCATCGGATCGAGGTTCTCGATCGAGCAAACGACGACGCAGTTGTCGGCCCGGTCGCGCATCACCTCCATCTCGAATTCCTTCCAGCCTAACAATGACTCCTCGATCAGGACTTCGCTGACGGGCGAGCGATCGAGGCCCTGCTCGACGATAATTTCCAGCTCTTCGCGGTTATAGGCGATCCCGCCGCCGGAGCCGCCCAGGGTAAAGGCAGGCCGGATGATGAGCGGGAAACTTCCGATCTGGTTCGCGACCCGCGCGGCGTCTTCGAGCGACCGGGCGATGCCGGAGCGCGGCACGTCGAGCCCGATGCGCACCATCGCTTCCTTGAAAAGCTGGCGATCCTCGCCCTTCGCGATCGCCTGCGCGTTGGCCCCGATCAGCCGGACATTTTGCCTGACGAGCGCGCCGTTGCGATTCAGCTCCATCGCGGCGTTGAGCGCGGTCTGGCCGCCCATCGTCGGGAGGATGGCGTCCGGTTTTTCCCGTTCCAGGATCGCCTCGATCACTTCCGGCGAGATCGGCTCGATGTAGGTGCGATCGGCAAACTCCGGATCGGTCATGATCGTGGCCGGGTTCGAATTCACGAGCACGACCTCGTAGCCTTCCTCGCGCAGCGCCTTGCAGGCCTGCACGCCGGAATAATCGAACTCGCAGCCCTGGCCGATGACAATCGGGCCGGAGCCGATAAGCAGGATTTTGTGCAGCTGATCGTTCCGCGGCATGCGCAGCGGGAGACTATGCAAAAACCGGCCTGAGGTCGAGACAATCGGCCTCTTTGCGTAATTCAGATTGGAAGTCGACGAGCTGGAGGCCGTCGGCCTAGTCAGGCTAGACGTCTGATTTCCTAGGCAACTTGCCTGGCGCGCTGCCGGTCGAGGTAAACTTTGCAGATGCCTTTGATGCGACGTCAGCACGTAGTAGGTGGTCTGGCTCCGCACCCGCACCAGCTCGGCGCCGACGATGCGGGTGACGAAGTCCTGCGGCAGATCGAGAATTTCCTGCGGGGTCGCGCCGTCGAGGCCTTTGCAGAGGATCGAGGTCATGGCGCGGGTCAGGGTTTGCACTTCCGGACCGAGCGTCATGCGCAGATGTGCTTTGCCTTCGTCATCGACCTGAAGATAAACGCCGACTTTATCCGCGCACTCCTCATCTTTGCGGACGTCTTCGAGATCGAACTTCTCGTTAGGCCGCGGCTCCTGTTTCGGCGCGCTGTCGGAGTAGGCGACGAGCGTTTCTCGCCGCTCCACTTCCGGCAAATGCTCGAAGAGGTCGATGATGTTTTGCAGCTTCTCGGGATACATTCGGTGGTTACCTCGTGAATCGTTACATCGTTGAGCCGTGCACTCGAATCTCGATTGACGTAGCTACGCGCTCTTTTCGATTGGGGCGCCGACCTTGTTCCCCCACTCCGTCCAGGAACCATCGTAGTTGCGCACCTTGTCGAGCCCGAGCAGATAGGTCAGGACAAACCAGGTGTGGCTGGAGCGTTCCCCAATCCGGCAATAAACGACCGTTTCCATCCCGGGCTTGATCCCGCACTGGTCGAAGTAGATTTTCGCCAGTTCCGCCGCGGACTTGAAGGTGCTGTCGTCCTTCGTCGCCATTTTCCACGGAACGCTCTTCGCACCGGGGATGTGGCCGCCGCGTAGCACGCCTTCCTGCGGATATTCCGCCATGTGGGTGATCTCGCCTTTATATTCACCGGGCGACCGCACATCGACGAGGGGCTTTTTCGCCTGGCTTTGGGCGAGCGCTTCATCCGCGAAGGCGCGAATCTCCTTGTCCAAGCGGCGGGCCGGGACGGGATAATCTGTGCGCGGATAATTCGACACTTCGCGCGTCATCTTGCGGCCATCAGCTTTCCATTTGTCGCGTCCACCATTTAAGATCCTGACCTTCTCGTGCCCGAATAGCCGGAAGGCCCAGAGCGCGTAGCAAGCCCACCAGTTCGCTTTGTCGCCGTAGAAAATGCAGGTGGTTTCTGGGGTAATGCCGTTGCGGCTGCAGAGTTCGGCGAACTTATCCGGCGCGATATAATCCCGGATGACCGGGTCCTGAAGATCGGCCCGCCAATCGATGTGCACCGCGCCGGGGATGTGACCGGTGTCATAGAGGAGGATGTCTTCGTTCGATTCGACGATCCGAATGTCTTTGTCGTTCAGATGTTGCTCGAGCCAATCGGCGTCGACCAACGCTTCGGGGTGCGCATATGCAGTCGGGTTCGTGCTCATGAGCAAGAGTATTGGCGGCTCACGAGCCCCGCAAGGTGACTTGAATTGAAACAGGGCCCGGAACCTTTCTGTCCATCGGGCTTGTAAGATGCCACGCCGATCTGCTATGACGGCTCCCACATGAAATCTGCGACCAAACCAAAGTCAGCAGCCCGGCGGAAAAGCGCCGCCGCTCCCCGGCCGGTTGCCGCAAGAAAATCGAAACCGGCAGCAAAGAAATCGGCACCGAA
This sequence comes from uncultured Verrucomicrobiae bacterium, assembly GCA_963738045.1. GTDB lineage: Bacteria > Verrucomicrobiota > Verrucomicrobiia > Chthoniobacterales > UBA10450 > Palsa-1392. The sequence goes on from CAVTUX010000002.1 coordinate 56,874, forward strand.
AAAACGAGAGAGAGTCGCGCTAACCGGGCTCGCCTTCGGAGAATTCGAGGCGCTCCGCAAGCAGCTCGACCTTTCCCTGGATGAATTGTCGGCGCGGCTTGGTCTTTCCCGGAGCGCAATCGAGCAACGCAAGGCGACCGGTCGTCTGACCTTTGATGAGTCCGGCCGGGTGGTTTGCTTCGCGCGCCTGCTCGGTCATGCGCTGCATCTCTTTGGCAACCTGAGCGATGCCCGTCGGTGGCTCAAGACGCCGCAGCGTGGCTTGCATGGTGCAGTCCCGCTCGATTATGCGCGGACCGATGTTGGAGCGCGCGAAGTCGAGAACCTCCTTAGCCAGCTCGATCACGGCCAGCTCTGAGACCAGGGGAACTTCGTCCGACCAAGTCCGAGGAGCAGGCGCGTTCTTCCCTCATTGAAAGGCCCGGCCGTACTGCGGCGGCGGCGCAATCTTCTGGTGGAGCGGGCCCGCCGCGTTGAGCGGCCAGTAGGGATGGCGCAGAAATTCGCGCGCCATCAGGACGAGGTCGGCCTGGCCTGACCGAATAATTTGGTCGGCCTGTTCCGGCGATGTGATCATCCCGACTGCGCCGGTCGCGATTTGCGCTTCGGCGCGAATGCGGGCGGCGAAGGGCGTTTGGTAACCGGCGCCGACCGGGATGGCGGCGCCCGGCACGTTGCCGCCACTGGAGCAATCGATCAGGTCCACGCCGAGCGACTTCAATTTTCTCGCAAGCGCGACGGAATCGTCGCCGGTCCAGCCGCCCTCCGTCCAATCGGTTGCAGAGATCCGGACGAAAAGCGGATAGGGTTCCGGCCACGCGGCGCGCACGGCGGCGACCGTTTCGCAGAGAAAACGGCTCCGGTTTTCCAACGATCCGCCGTAGTTGTCCGTGCGCTGGTTGCTTAGCGGCGAGAGAAAACTGTGCAGCAAATAGCCGTGCGCAGCGTGGATCTCCACCACCTTGGCGCCCGCCTCGAGCGCGCGTCGCGCGGCCTGCGCAAAAGCTTGACGCACCCGCTCGATGCCCGCGTGATCGAGTTCCTGCGGCGTTTGATAACCTTCATCAAACGGCAGCGGGCTCGGACCAAAGATCGGACTCCAACCGCCTTCGGTTACGACTAATGGTTTCCCGCCTTTCCAAGGCGCGCTCGTGCTCGCCTTGCGTCCGGCATGGGCGAGCTGCATCCCCGGGACCGCGCCCTGCATTTCGATGAACTGGAAAATACGCGCCAGGATTGCGACGTGCGCGTCCTTCCAAATCCCGAGATCCTCCGGGCTGATTCGTCCTTCTGCGAGCACCGCGGCCGCCTCGGTGAAAACCAGCGCCGCGCCGCCCACTGCGCGACTCCCGAGATGCACGAGATGCCAGTCGTTGGCGAAGCCATCGACGCTGGAATACTGGCACATCGGAGAAACGACGATGCGGTTGCGGAAATGGACGTCGCGCATTTGCAGCGGCGAAAAGAGATGAGCGTTTTGCGTTGCAGGCACGCAAAAGAATCGCATGAAATGCGCGTCTCGCTCCCCCGAGTACCAGGACCGGGAATCAAATGCGCCCGCTCTCGCGTCGAGACGCGAATTGCTTATATGGACCCTGCTGATCCGCACAACCTGCATGACACCGCCGACCACCCCGTGCTGGAGACGATCGACATCGCAACCGAAGGCAACGACTGCGACGAATGCGTGCGCCGTTTGCGCGAACCGCTCATGCGCATCGACGGCGTGAAAGAAGTGAACGCTGATCCGAAATCGGAACGAGTGTGGGTGACGTTCGATGCGCGCAAGACGCATGCTCCGGCGCTGCATGACGCGATTTTCGAGTGGCTACAAGCCTGCGCCTTTCGCAGACTAACGAACGGCTGCGGCTTTGTAGCGGCGGTCGATGAGCGTCGAACATCGCATCATCCCCGAACGGCGAACGGCGGTCAGGGACGGCCGCTACAAAGCCGGCTGCTGCTGGGTCAGGCAATGGAATGCGCCAAGGCCCCAGATCAGCTCGCGGCAATCGATCGGGACGATCCGCCGCGTCGGGAAAGCGCGCTGCAAAACCTCGACAGCTTTCTCATCGTTAGGATCAGCAAAGGTCGGCAGGAGCACACTGCGGTTTGCGATGTAGAAATTTGCGTAGCTCGCCGGTAGACGCAGATCTTCCCGGTCGATCCTGGCCGGCATCGGCAGCGTCATGATTTCGAGAGGTTGTCCGCCAATCGTTAGGCCGCGCAAGCGCTCGAGGTTGGCCTGCAACGGCGCGTGGTTCGGATCGGAGGCGTCCTCTTCCACCACCGTTACGACCGTCCGTTTAGCGACGAAACGCGTCAGGTCGTCGATGTGCCCGTCGGTGTCGTCGCCCTCGATCCCGTCGCCGAGCCAGAGAATCTCGCGCACGCCGAGATAATCGCGCAGCCGTTGCTCGATCTGCGCCCGGCTGAGCTGCGGGTTGCGGTTTGGATTGAGCAGACAGCCTTCGGTCGTGAGCAACGCGCCCGCGCCGTTCACCTCGATCGAGCCGCCTTCCAGGATCATGTGCGGATAGTAGACCGGGCAGGCTCGAGTTTCTCGGCCACGCGGGTCGGCACGACCTCGTCGAGATCGCAGGGCGGATACTTGCCGCCCCAGGCGTTGTAATCCCAATCGACCACCGCCAGCCGAGGCTCCTTGTCACGGGTGAGGAAGATTGGGCCGTGATCGCGGCACCATGGCTCGTTCGTCGGGATGATGTGAAAAGTCAGGCGATCGTTAGGCAATCCGCTCAGCGCCATCGCGCGTTTCCGCTTCGTGGGCGCCGTTGCAAACGTTGATGTTGACCGGCTCCGACTCGAGCAGCGCCTCAACCATCGCGCGCAGAGTCGGCAACACGCGATCGTAGGAATCGGGAAAGCTGATCCCTTCGCGCCGCGGCCACGAGAGCCAGGTGGCGGCGTGCGGTTCCCATTCCGCTGGCATCCGGTAGCCGAGCGCAGCGGGTTTGGTTTCGTCCGGCATAGGGCGGCAACGTAGCATAGGGCTTTTAATCTGGGAGCCGCCTCTGTGCGGCGATCGGTCGCGCGAAGATCGGGGCAGAAAGGCCCCTCCCACATTCAGGTGCGGCGCTGTTGCGCGGCGAGGAGCGGCGGGAAATCCAGCAACGCCGGCGAGGATGTCCGCCCGAGGTGTTCTTCGGCTCTCGCCTTCAGCTCGCGCCAGCGATCCCATTCCAGGTCGGGCGCGGCCGCGATGTGGCGCAGGAGACTGCGCCATTCCATCAGCGCGCGCTCAATATCGCCATGACGCAACAAATCCGAAGTGATTCGGTAACGTCCGCCCGGATTCTCGACCAGTTCGCGAATCACTTCCGCCGCACCCGCACCGTAATGCACCGGCACGCCCATCTCCAGATAGCCGGGATGATCAGCGCGCTCGTAGATCGTCTGGCAAAGGGCGCCGAGACGTCCCGCCAGACGGGAGTCCTCGCCCGCAAAACGCGGGCCGGCCCGGATGTTGGCGAGATCGAAAACCAGATCGTCGATCGGATACGTTTCGTCCTCGAGAGCGGCGGCGATGGCGAGCCCTTCGCCGGCCTGGAAAAAACCGAAGACAATTCCGCGCCGGGTGGGTATTCCATCCGGCTCGACCAACCCGAGCCGCCGCCAGGCATAAGCCGGCGAGGCGACGATCTCGACCGTTTGATCGTGCTCCAGCTCGGGGCAACCACGGCAGACGAGCGGCAGCGCTGTGCGCTCTGGCGGATCGAGGAGCGCTTTGCCTAACGAATCGCGCCGGGCCTGAATTTTCACCGCGGAGAAATCGATCCGGGCCGAAACGAGATTGCCGCGCCTAACGAATTCGTCCATCACTCCGCCACCGCTCCATCGCGGCAGCAACTCCTTTGCTTTGGCGAGCAGCTCCGCTTCGGGAAGCAATTTTGCGCCGAGCATTTTCCGCAACGGCTTGACCAGCTGCAGCTCCGCTTTCCCAGGGGCGAGCGTCGCGAGCGGCAGTTCGCGGCCGTAAATCTTCTTCTCGCGCAAGCGACAGAGATTTCCGAGCGGGAAACGGTCGAGCGTTTTCGGCACGGCGGAGAGTCGGAATCCAGCGATCATTTTCTCGGAGAAGCACTTCGCCTAACGATGCTTCGACTTTCTCACGGCGCGGCTCCCATTCCTCGCGGCTGTTGAGGATTTCGACGATCGGCCGCCTGACGAATCGGGCGCGTTCCGCATCGACCCAGAAACCGCAGGGCTTCGGTCCGGTGGCGAGCGAGTGCTCAACCCCGAGCGGCACCCGTTGCGCGCTGAAAAGCGAACGGCTGAGCGCGACCGCGGCTCGCGAACGGCTGTTCGCCGCGTTCCGCCGCGCCCCGCATCACGCTGATCAGGCTCGGCCAGTCGACCTGCGTCGCGCGCTTCAACTGCCGCGGCCGCGCGAAGCTGAGGCGCGGCTGATCGGGCGTGAAGAGGATGTAGCCGGTGTCGTCGAGCCCGCGCCGGCCAGCCCGGCCAAACATTTGCAGCAACTCATCCGGCTGCACCTGGCGCTCGAAGTTTCCCGAAAGATAACGCGTGTCGGTGATGAGAACCGAGCGCATGGAAAAATTGATCCCGGCGGCGAGACCCATCGTGGCGACGACGACGTTGAGCTGGCCGGCTTTGGCGAGAGGCTCGATCAATCCGGCCCGCACGGCGTAGCTCAGTCCGCTGTGATGATAAGCCACCCGGCTGCGCAGCAATTTCGTCAGGCGTTTGCCCGCGAGCGCTTCCTGTTGGGGCGAGAGCGGAAGCGGATCGCGCACCGGCACCGCGCTCGCGATCGCCTGCGCCATCTCCTCGGTCGCGTTGCGCCGCGGGGCGAAAACAAGGATCGGCGCGAGCCCGCCGTGGAGCGCGCTTGCGCGATAATCCGCGGCCAGAATTCCCGCATCTGCAGAAACCCGACTGTCGGGCAGATTGCGCAGATCGACTTCATGTTGCGGAACCGGCCGCTGATCGTGCCTGACGAGAAGCGCGTCGCGTCCGTTCCGGCGCAGCCATTCGACCACGTCCTGCGGATTGTTCACGCTCCCGCTGAGCAGGAGCAGTTGCGTCTCCGGCGGGGCGAGAGCGAGGGCCAGCTCGTAATGCACGCCCCGCACCGGATCGGCGATGAGCTGATATTCATCGACCACGAGAAGACGCGGGCCCTCGTCGCCGGAGAAAACGCGGTGCGCTGGGTTTCAAGCGTGGCGACGACGACTTTGGCGTCGAGGTTCAGGGCCACGTCGCCGGTCGCGATGCCGACATCCCAACCGCGGGCGCGCCATTCGGCCAGCTTGTCGTTGGCGAGGGCGCGCGTCGGAACGGTGAAGACGGCCTGACCTTTGAGCGACGGATAGAGCAGCTCGAAAATGTAGGTCTTTCCCGCGCCGGTCGGCGCATGCACGACGACATCTTGTCCGCTCTGCAAAGCGCGCACCGCCTCCTGCTGCCAGAGATCCGGCACCAGCAAATTGATCTCCAGCCCCCATTCTCCGCCAAAGATGAAGGGTTCGCGCGCGCAGGCAACTCACCTCAGGGGAAGAGCGTTGCGGCGATTTTCGGGGAGCACGCTGTCGCAAGTCGCCTCGGGCGAGCTCGCCGCATTCGCGAAGCGCAACTCGTGCGCCCATGTCGTAGGCGTCCCCGAGCGGTCGGCGCAGCTTCGCCGAACAACGGGCTGACAGCCCGTGCTCCCCAGAGAAGGTTCGCGCTCTCGCTAGTCCAGCCTGGCCGCGGCGCGCTGCTTGCCTTCCAGCTCGAGCACCATGCGCTTGATGTGGCGATACTTGGTGTGCCGCGCGAGCCGGCGCAGACTCTCCTGCGGGTCGCCCCATTCCACCACCTGGATGAGTTCCTGGCGCACGCCCCAGCGGTTCATCTCGCCGGGCGTCGCCATGTAGAGATCGATCGTGTTCCGGCCGGAGAGCGCCCAGCCGTAATCCTCCACCCGGTAAAGTTGCCCGGTCGAGAGGACACGAAAAATCGTTCCGGCCGGCCAGCGCGCCCAATCCGCCGCCGCGCTGCCATAGATCTGGATCGGGAGTATCCGGTTCCCGAGAAAAGGTTGCGGGCGCGAGACGTAAGCGATCGGCTGGTATCCAGCGCCGACCACGCTCGACCGTCCTGCCCGATCGGGACGGCGCGCGGCACGGAAGGCGGCGGGGCGGCATGCAGGACGCCGCCGAGTGCGGTGCGATTCCCATATTGCCGGTGGTCGGACTCGCTGTCGGTGTAGGCGGTGGTGCGGACTTGCTGGAAATCTCGTCCGGGCGAGCGGCGGCTCGTAGGCCGGGAGATGGCGCCCGGTGCTGCATGCGCCTAACGACAAAGCGGCCGCGGCGGCGAGGACAGCAGGATGAAGTCTCATTCCCACGGGTCGGGAAGTTATTAACAGTTATTCACAATGCCGACAAGGGCTGATTTCGATCCGTCGGGATGACAAGCCAATCGAGTCTGTCCGAAATTGCGCGATGCTCGCGAAATTTGCCGATCATGTCTCCAAAACCCTCGAGGAAATTAAAGCGCAAGGCCTTTACAAAACCGAGCGCATCATCACCGGACCGCAAAACGCCGAGATCGCGATCGCGGACGGGCGACGGGTGATCAACCTCTGTGCGAATAACTATCTCGGCCTGGCCGATCATCCCGCACTCATTGCGGCGGCAAAGGAGGCGCTCGACAGCCATGGCTTCGGGATGGCGAGCGTGCGCTTCATTTGCGGGACGCAGGACATTCACAAAGAGCTGGAAGCCGCGCTCACGAAATTCCTCGGGACGGAGGACACGATTCTTTATCCCTCCTGTTTCGACGCCAATGGTGGTCTCTTCGAGACATTGTTAGGCGCGGAGGACGCGGTCATCTCCGACGAGCTGAATCACGCCAGCATCATCGACGGGGTGCGGCTCTGCAAAGCGCAGCGTTTCGTTACAAGAACTCGGACATGGCGGATCTCGAAGCGCAGTTGCGGGCCGCGAAAGAGGCACGTTTCCGTCTCATCGCGACGGATGGCGTTTTCTCAATGGACGGAACGATCGCGAACCTGAAAGGCATTTGCGATCTCGCGGAAAAATACGACACGATGGTGATGGTGGACGACGCGCATGCCGCCGGCTTTATCGGCAAGACTGGCCGCGGCACACCGGAATACTGTGGCGTGCAGGGCCGGGTGGATGTGATCACGGGAACGCTGGGCAAAGCGCTTGGCGGAGCGAGCGGCGGCTACACGAGCGGGCGGAAAGAGATCGTCGCACTTCTGCGGCAGCGCTCTCGGCCTTATCTGTTTTCGAACACGGTCGCGCCGCCGATCGTGGCGGCATCGTTGAAGGCGCTCGCGCTGCTGACCAGCTCGACCGAGCTGCGCGACAAGCTGGAGGAAAACACGAAATATTTCCGCGCCGCCCTGACGGAGCGCGGTCTGACGATCAAACCCGGGACGCATCCGATCGTCCCGATCATGCTGGGCGACGCCGCGCTCTCGCAGAAGTTCGCGGCCCGCATGCTGGAGAAGGGCGTTTATGTAATCGGATTTTTCTACCCGGTCGTGCCGCACGGCACGGCGCGGGTGCGAACGCAGGTCTCGGCGGCGCACTCGCGCGAGGAACTTGAGCACGCGGTCAAGGCTTTTGCGGAGACGAACAGCGAACTGAATGGGCAGGCTGGACGCTACCCAGAGATCAAATGACGCCGTCCACGATTCCAGGACGAGGCCTTCGAGCCTTCTCCACGGGCTTGCAAAGTCCGCTCGGCCTGCACTTGGAATGATTTATTGCAGGTTGTAGACTTCGACGAGGGCGACGCCGGTGGTCTCATTGGCGCCGCGCACGATGGCGGTGTAGGCGCCGGGAGGGGCCGTCATGAGGAGGGCTGACTCATTGTCATTAGACGGGGCCAGGCCATCGTCCGCGATCGTCTGGGCGTCGGGGCCATCGATCCAGTTGTCGTTGCTGTCGATGAGGTCGCCGTCGCCGTTGTGCAATTCGAGGGTCGGATCGAGGAGCGGACCGGCAATGCCGAAGCCGGCCAGGGAAGGCCCGATCGCCCGGATCACAATCGAGGACGCGGCGTCGGTGTCGGGGCCGGCAATAAAGCCGGCGATCATGCAGCTATCGCCGGTCATGACAAGGCCGCGGGTGCTGATGTTGGCCAACTGGGAATTGCCGCTCGTATCGAGATCGTAGGCTTCCACCAAGGCGACCCCGGTGGTGCCACCCACTCCGCGCACGATCGCGGTATGAGCGCCCGGATCGAGGGTGGCGAGGATGGCCGATTCATGGTCATCGCTTGGGGGCAGGCCGGTATCGATGATTTCCTGCTCCTGGGTGTCTCTCCAGTTGTCGTTGGTCACGACGGTGCCGTCGGCTTCGTGCAGTTCGAGGAACGGATCGGCCAGCAGCATGGTCACGCCGGGAATGTCGATGGACGGCCCGATGGCGCGGAGCAGGACTTGTTTTGGATCTGTGTCGGTAATGATGAAGCCGACGATAAGGACATTCTCGCCAACTCCCACTTCAAGGCGGGTGGAGACGTTGAGGAGTCGGGCAGCGGGCGTCGGTGTCGGTCCAGGCCCGAAGCCGTTGAAAACATAGGCCGCTCCGGCGTCCATGGCTGTGTTATCGGTCTGGTCGCCGTTCACCCCGGTGGCGCTGCTGTCCTCCCCAATTGCCCCGACAACCACGGTGTCTCCGGAAGCCGCCACAGAACCGCCGAACGCATCCTCCTCCTCGGTATTGGAAGCCTTCACATAAGCTTGCTGGCTCCAGGTGACGCCGTTGCGCACGAAAACATAGGCCGCCCCAGGTCGGGCTAGGCTGTTATCGGCCTGGTCGCCGTTAATCCCGGTGGCGCTGCTCTGCTCGCTTTTTGCCCCGACCACCACGGTATCGCTAGAGACCGCCACCGAAACGCCGAAAGAGTCATGTGGGTCGGTATTGGAAGCCTTCAGATAAGCTTGCTGGCTCCAGGTGGTCCCGTTGCGCACGAAAACGTAGGCAGCGCCAGCAAATATAGCGCTGTTATTAGCTTGGTCGCCGTTAACCCCGGTCGCGTTACTGGACTCGAAAGGTGTCCCGATCACCACGGTGTCACCGGAAGCCGCCACCGAAAAGCCAAATAGGTCGCTGGGGTCGGTGTTGGAAGCTTTTAGATATGCTTGCTGGGTCCAACTGGTCCCGTTACGCACGAAAACGTAGACCGCTCCGGCATTTGTTGCGTTGTTATTGGTCTGGTCGCCGTTAATCCCGGTTGCGTTGCTGTCTTCGTTTTCTGCCCCGACCACCACGATGTCACCGGAGATCGCCACCGAAACGCCAAATACGTCGCTGGGGTCGGTGTTGGAAGCTTTTAGATATGCTTGCTGGGTCCAGGTGGTCCCGTTACGCACGAAAACGTAGGCAGCGCCAGCCAATCCAGCGCTGTTATCAGCTTGGTCGCCGTTAACCCCGGTCGCGTTGCTGGACTCGAAAGATGCCCCGATTGCCACGGTGTCACCGGAGACCGCGACTGAGATACCAAACTCGTCACCGGCATCGGTGTTGGAAGCTTTCAGGTAGGCCTGCTGGGTCCAGGTGGTCGCCGTTGCGTACGAAAACGTAGGCGGCACCGGCATGGTTAGCGTGGTTATCAGTTTGGTCGCCGTTAACCCCGGTCGCGTTGCTGGCCTCGAGATATGCGCCGACCACTACGGTGTCCCCGGAGATCGCCACCGAAATGCCGAAAGTGTCACCGGGGTCGGTATTGGACGCTTTCAGATAAGCTTGCTGGGTCCAAGTGGTGCCGTTGCGCACGAAAACATAAGCCGCTCCAGCGCCCAAGGCGCTGTTATTGCTCTGGTCGCCGTTGACTCCGGTGGCATTGCTGGCCTCCCCAGTTGCCCCGACCACCACGGTGTCGCCGGAGACCGCCACCGAGATACCGAAAAGGTCGCCGGCATCGGTGTTGGAAGCTTTCAGATAAGCTTGCTGGGCGATGGGATCGACCGTGATCGGGTAGTGCGCGCCCTGCTCCTGCACGAGCAGACGCACGCCATCTTTCTGCGCCGCGAACCGGGCCGGCAGAGAGTTACCCTGCGCATCTGAAACCTTCAAACCGGCGTAGGTAACGACCGCGCTTCCCTCAGGATCGACGAAGCGCACTCTGGCGCCATCGGCGGATATTTCAGGGCGGAGATTGCCCCGCACCGCCAGATCGAACTCGAGCTGAGTCTCCGCATTGTTGGCGCCCGCAGGCCGTTGCTCGACGGTGAAGCCATGCTCCAACCCGCGCTGATCGTTGACAAACCATTCCCGCAACCCCGGGTCCCGGACATAAGTGACGCGCTCCCCTTCGACCGACACTTTCGCCCCATGGCTGATCGCTCGTTTCTGACCAGGAAAACCGAAGCTTTTCAGCTCCAGACCCCATTGCCAGGCGCCCGCTTCTGGTCGCGTGGTAAAGCCGCGTCCGTCAAATTCCATCCGCCATTGCTGCTCCGGATTATGCGCCCGATAACCGCTCTCGGTGCGCACGGCCTGATGCCGATGCGCCTGGTAGGCGGCGCGGATGGATGTCCAGTCGGCACGCGCGAGCCCTTCGGGGACCGCATCGGCCGAGGCCAGATGCTGGGTCTTGCCCGGTTCGGCGGCAAACGGCCAGAGTCGGCCCGCGCCGGGGCGAGAACGGAGAAGAGGAAAATTGCGGTCGCGCCGGCCGCGAGAAGGAGTTTCGAGTTTAGATGGAGTTGGGTATTTCATAGGATCCTTGATTTTTTTCGTCTGGTTGCACGGGCTTTCATGCGTCGGCATGGATGTCCTTTTACCTCCTAGAGCGGAAACCCCGCCTCAAACCCGCCACAAAACTTGAAGATATTTTTCTTCGTTCCCGCTCGCCAAGTTCTGACAACCGCGGATAACGCGCTGACACGGGTAGAAGCCATCTCACAAACATTTTTTGCTTCTTGTAGCGGCGGTCTGTGAGCGCCGAACCTCACCCCAAAGCGATCACGGCGCTCATAGAGCGCCGCTACACTCCCGTCGGCCGTATCTAAGAATGGAAAGGCCAACTGTGTCCGGCCGAACCGAGTCCAGCCAAATGGCGAGATCTGTCAGGCGGGTCCGCTTTTTCACGCGCCTCGGCATAGGTGTCCCTCAACCTCCTAAAGCGGAATTCGCGCTTAAAACCCGCCGCAACCGCGCAGTCTTTCTTTTTCTCGCCTACGCTGTAGCGTAAAAAATCCCTCGATCGCAGAAGAATTTACGGCGTCGAGCGGCCCATAGGACGATGCCCTTCTCCGCACAACAGGATGTCACGCAACTGCTGCGCGACTGGAGCGGCGGAGACGACGCTGCGCTCGAGAAGCTGCTCCCCTTGGTCCAACCCGAATTGCACCGGTTGGCGCACCAGTACATGGGCCGGGAACACGCCGGTCACACACTGCAAACGACCGCGCTCCTCAACGAAGCCTACCTGCGGTTGGTCGATCAGACGCAGCCGCTCTGGCAGAACCGCATCCACTTTGTCGCGGCGGCCGCGCAACTGATGCGGCACATCATGGTGGACCATGCGCGGGCGCGCCTCGCGCTCAAGCGCGGCGGGCGCGCTCTCAAAGTCACCTTGGACGAAGCTGCCTTGATCGCGGAAACGCGCTCGGAGGAATTGCTCGCGCTCGACGAAGCGCTGGAAAGGTTGGCCGCGCAGGATCCGCTGAAGAGTCAAATTGTGGAACTGCGCTACTTCGGCGGACTGACGGTCGAAGAGACGGCTGAATTCCTGGAACTCTCTCAGCGGACGGTGGAGCGCGAATGGAGCATGGCCAAGGCCTGGCTGTATCGGGCGCTTGGCGGGGAAGAACCCGATGAAAGCTGAGCGTTGGCAACGAATCAACGATCTCTTCCAGTCCGCCGCTGAACGTGCGCCCGAGGAGCGCGCCGCCTTTCTCGATCAAGCTTGCCACGGCGATACAGGCCTCTTCCGGGAAGTGGAGTCTCTCATCGCCTCTTACGAGCGGGCGGAACACTTTATCGAAGCACCGGCCTTCGAAGTCTCTCCCGAACTTCTGACTAACGACAAGATCGGCGCATTGGTGGGAGAATTGATTGGTCATTACCGGGTCGAGTCTCTTATCGGCGGAGGCGGAATGGGCGAGGTCTATCTCGCGCTCGATCTTAGAAGCAAGCGAAAGGCGGTGATTAAACTGCTCCCGGCACGCTTTACGGTCGACACGGAGCGAATCAGGCGCTTCCAACAGGAAGCCCAGACCGTCATCGCGCTCAATCATCCGAACATCGTGACCATCTACGAGATCGGCGATGAGAACGGCACGCACTACATCATTAGTGAATTAATCGAAGGCGAGACCTTGCGCCAGCGGCTGGCCCGCGGGTCGATGCCGCCAGAGAAGATCGTCGAGGTCGGGGTGCAGATCGGGAATGCGCTCGCGGCCGCGCATCGAGCGGGCGTCGTGCACCGCGATATCAAGCCAGAGAACATTATGCTGCGGGATGATGGCTACGTGAAGGTGCTGGACTTTGGCATTGCCAAGCTGACGCAGCCGAAGACGGCGGAGACCCTGCCCAACGAGCACGGGACACTGGCTTCCCAAACTATTTTCGGATCAACCATGGGCACCTTGCGTTACATGTCGCCCGAGCAGCTCCGCGGCGAGCATGTCGATCAGCGCACAGACATCTGGAGCCTTGGTGTGGTGCTCTTTGAGCTGGTCACGGGCGCACCGCCTTTCGACGGCCAGACCGCGGCCGAAGTTACGACAGCCATCCAGCAGGCACCCACACCGCTCCTCGGCGGGCCGGCCAACAGTCGAGCCGAGCTCGGGCAGATTATTTCGAAAGCGCTGGAGAAAAATCGCGACCAGCGCTTTGCCCGGGTGAACGAGATGCTGGAGAAGTTACAGCGGCTTCGCCATGAGGTAAGGCGAGGCGCGGAATTGCCGGAGAGCAGCGGGCGTGTCCTTTCCTATCCTGTCCGAGTCGCAGCGCTGATTCTCGTCCTCGCTCTCGCGGTGGCGGCTTTCTTCCTCACGCGGTGGAACGCGCGGAACAATACCGGATCGTCAGCCCCAAAATCAATCGCCGTGCTCGCTCTGGAGAATCGAAGCCCGGCAAAAGGCGACCGCTATTTGGCCGATGGCATCCAGGAGGAATTATACAGCCGGCTCTCGAGAATCGCGGGTCTTAAGGTTATCTCGCCGGCTTCGACGCAGCGCTACCGCAGCGATCGCACGAATCTGACCGCGATCGCAAAGCAACTCGAAGCGACTTATTTGCTCGACGGATCGGTGCAAAGAATCGGAGACGACGTGCGCCTCGATCTGCACCTGAGCAAGCCGCCCGCGCCCACACAGCTATGGGCGAAGAAATACGAGCGGCCGCTAACTGAAATCTTTGCCGTCGAAGCCGAAGTCATGTCCAAGATCGCCGAGACGCTCAAGACGAAACTTAGTGACAGTAACCGTAGCGCAATGTCCTCGGCGCCCACGGAGAGTCGCGCAGCACATGAGTTATACCTGCGAGGCCGTTACCTGGCCGTTAAGGGTGGCGAGGGAGATCTGGAAAAGGCGATTGATTTCTACGATCAGGCGATCGCAAAAGACCCAGGCTACGCCCCGGCTTACGCGGGCCTTGCGGAGAGTTACGTGGTCATGCCAGAAGGGGGAAGCAAAATGCCAACCCAATACTATTATGGTCTGGCCAGAACGGCAGCGGAAAAGGCGGTCGCATACGATCCGGAGCTGCCCGAAGCACACATCGCCCTCGCTCTGGCGGTCCGGCACGAAGATCGGGATTTTGCGCGCGCGCAACAAGAGCTACAACGCGCGATCGAGCTCGCGCCCAGCTCCGCCAGCGCTCATTCCTATCTCGGATACGCCGTCTATGCGCCGCAGGGCGACTTCGAACGCGCGATTGCCGAGATGAAGCGCGCGATCGAGCTGGACCCGCTCTCCGCCATCACGCGCACGAATTTTGGGATGTGTTACCTCCTCGCCCGCCGTTATCCCGAAGCCATCGCACAATTACAAAAGAGCCTGGAGCTCGAGCCCGGCTTTTTGCCCGCTTACAATGACCTCGGGATGGCGCTGCTGCTCAGCGACCGCGCAGACGAAGCCATCGCGACATGGAAACACGCTTATGAAGTTGGCAGGCAGTATCATTCACTTGCCGCGTTGGCTTACGGTTACGCCAGAAAAGGAAATCGTGCGCAGGCATTACAGGTTCTCCGCCAGTTAGGGGAGTCGGAGGGGCATGGCACTCGAGCCTGGCCTTTAGGTCGCGCTCTTGTCTATCTGGCCCTGGGAGACAAGGACCAGGCTTTGCAATGGCTGCAACGCGGGGCCACGGAAAACGACAGCACGGTGACGAATAACATCAGGGTCCTGCCAATGCTCGATCCCTTGCGCGGCGATCCTCAATTCGACCGGCTAGTGAATGAGCTAATCCCGCCAGCGGGCACAAGGACGGAAAGTAAATCAGTCGCGGTCATTCCGTTTGTGAACGAAACTGGCGAATCGTCTCAAGAGTATCTGAGCGATGGGCTTTCGGACGAATTGATCAATCTCCTCGCGTGCTTCGGGCAACTCCGCGTTGCCAGTCGCCACGCCTGCTTTCAATACAAGGGCAGAACAGAGGATGCACGCGCCATAGGCCAGGCGCTCGGCGTTGCCAGTCTGCTCGAAGGCAGGGTCCAGCGAGCGGGCGAGCGCGTGCAGCTCAGTCTGCAACTGATCGAAGCACAAAGCGGGCGGCAGCAATGGGCGCAGGGTTACGATTGCCTGCTGGCGGATGTGACCGCGGTGGAGGGTGAAGCGGCAAAAAGCGTCGCTAACACACTCACGGTTATACCCACTTTCCAGGAGCTGGCGCGCCTCAAGACAAGACCCACCCGAACGCCGAGGCCTACCGGCTTTATCTTCGCGGCATGGAAATCATCTATCACCTGACCACTCCGTCTCGCCGGGATTACGAAGCGGCCGCAGCTCTCTTGCAGCAGGCGATCGCACTCGATCCTGACTTTGCTCTCGCTCATGCCCGGCTCTCCTACAGTTATGGTCTGATCGGACATCTTTTTGATTCCGCCCAGGCGCCCCGAGACCGGGCCCCGGCCGAAGCAAGGGAGGCGCTCCGGCTTCAGCCGGATCTGGGTGAAGCGCATCAAGCCCTAGCGTATTGTTATTACTGGAGCGGCCAGAGCGACGCTGCAGTGCTGGCTGAGTTACATATCGCAAAGAACCTGCTGCCTAATGATGGCCAAAACCTTCTTCTGGAAGAAGCCATCGCGCGTCGTCGGGGAGAGCTGGGGCGCGCGGTTAGTTATGGCGTAAACCTGCTCGTAAATGGCAACGCTGAAGACGGCCCCGGGTCTACCGTTGGAGGGCCAGTCGAGGTGCCGGGGTGGACCACCAGTGGCGCCTTTACGGTCGTGCCATACGACGCGCCGGCGGATTATCCATCTCTTAGTCAGGCGCCGCCGAATGGTCGCAAGCAATTTTTTGCCGGTGGGCCGAGCGGCATTAGCACTGCAACGCAGGAGATTGACGTTTCTGCCAATGCCGGTGAGATCGACGCCGGGCAGGTGACGTGTGATATCTCCGCCTGGCTGGGTGGCTATTCGGACCAGGACGACGACGCAAGGTTCACGGTGGACTTTAGAAACGGCGCGGCGACTGGGCTAAAGAAGATTACCCTGGGACCAGTGACTGCATTAGAACGGGCGAACCAGACCGGTTTCAAGTTTCGTAGGAGTAGTGCGGTGGTGCCTGCACAGACGAGAAGCATCCAGGCTGCGCTGGTCATGACGCGCAAGACCAACGCAGGACAGTTCAATGACGGCTACGCCGATAACCTGAGCATCATCTTGCGCGGGCCGGTTGTAGTTACCAGAGCGGCGTGTCCGGGCGGAAGCTCCTATGGCGGACCAAAACCCTTCCCGTTTTGGGACCCGCTCCGCGGCGATTCGCGCTTCCTAAAGCTCGTCGCTGCGCTATCCTCCAAAAAGGAGAGATGATGCGGCTAGCCTGAGCTTAGGCTGTTGGAAACGATGATGGGAGCGCTCGATCGAAGTTAGACAGAATTAGCAGGATTGAGTTGGTATTCGGAAAATGAATCCAATGAAATCCTGTCGAGAGTTTCAACGCATGAATACAGATGCTCGTCGTGGTCCTCGCGCTGGGAGACAGAGAGGAAGCCTTCCCGGGCGCGGGCTGTCCCGGTGCGCGATACCATTTGCGGCGGTACGTATAACTTGGCGACGGGTCTCAAAAGGTCCGTCGCACTGGAACAGCGCGACCAACACACGAGACGTGTGCGCTACACAGGGCGTGCGCGCTTGGAGCGCTTGGAGGGACGAACGCCGTGTTGTCCCTGTTTCTTTCGATCCAACAGCTGTACGTTTAGCGTTCGCCTAGACACGGACCGGACGGCCCTCGTCCCTCCGGCGCTGAATCGAATCTAGATGCGGCGGTGTAACGCGATGTTCGCGCCGACCCAGGTCTTGTTCTTGTTGAAGTCGACTCCCATCATCTTGCCCTGGCTCATCCGGACGAGGTTATTCGCGAGGATCGGTTCGCCCCCGTTCGGCCGAGAAACATCATTCGAACTTCCACTTTCGAGCGCCGGTCATCGATCGATTGGACGAATTCCGCGTAATGCACTTTTTTCTGCAGGATCCAGCTCTGCGGAGCTTCGAGCGCAGCTAGTTTTTCCGCGTCGGTTCCATGTCGACCCCGAGCCCGGCGAAGGAATAAAGCGGCTTGAGCACGTAATCCTCGAGCGACTCGTCTTGCGGAAATTGATCGGCAAAATACGCCGCCGAAGTGTGCGCGGTCTTGAGGAAAGGGAGTGAATGCTTGCTCACCCGGAAATACCAGTTCGGGTGCCCGGCCCAGATGACATCGATCTCGTCCTGAAAGTGGAATCCCGGCGTGATATCGGGCCGGCGCAGCAGCTCATCGAAAATGACGCGGTTGTAGATGCGCTCGATTCGCACTTCGCGCCCGTCGCGCTCGTAAAACAACTGGCGGCCGCGCTTGCGGATTTTCGTCACGCAAACCGGTCGCACGCCGAGCAGCGTTTCGATGCAGGCGAAATCGATCCGAGTCTTTTGCTTCTCCGGCTCGATCTCGAGCAGGATCACGTTCTCCGGATTGGCGGGACCGACAATGACCTCGCGCAGCAGGGCGATGTAACTCTCGTCCCTCAATCCGCTGAAGGCTGAGGTCCAGTTTTGTGGGATTGCCGGGAAAGCCCGGCGAATGCAACCGAGGAGGAGGAACTGAAAGCCGTAGAGACTGGGAAACGCCTGCAGCTCGATCAGGCGCGGCGTGAGTCGCCCGCCTTCCTCGCAAATCCCAAAATCCACGCAAAAAAAATTGGGGTGCGCGGATTCGTCAGGCACTTCCAGTCCCGGCGGGATGGCGCTGGCGGCGTGCCGGGCAAATTCCGGCGTGCGGGTCCGCGCCACGATTTCCTGCGCCGCGCCGACCACTTCGTCGGTGAACTCCGACGTCAGGAAAACCGGCGTCTCGGAAATCCGGAAATCAGCCGGCCAGCGCACGCTGTGCTGGACACAATTCAAAAATGCCTCGTACCTGGCTGGTGAAAAATCGGCATTGAAACGGGCGCGCAAGGTCGAATCCACAGCGTTTAGAATTGCACAATAGCGAAAGAAGGCATTGCCTTTTCCCCGTAACAGCAGGAACGCGGTGCGAGGAGTAACGAATCTGATCAACCGGGCGTGCCGTGCTCCAGGAGGCGCAGGTTGACACCCGCAGAAATCGGCCAGAGGAACAACTCCTATGAGACGTGTCCTCGGTTTCGTGAATCTCGCCGCGCTGCTTCTTGTTTTCGCGGTCGCCGCCTTGGTTCCCTCGCTCGCGAGATCGCAGGGAGTCAAAGCCTCTTCCTCCGCAAACGCTCATGAGCAAGCTCAAGTGGCGTTGCGTCGGCCCGTACATCGGCGGGCGCGTCGTCACCGTGACCGGCGTTCCGGGAAACAACAATCTCTTCTACGCCGGAACGGTCGGCGGCGGGGTTTGGAAAAGCACCGACGAAGGGGTCGAGTGGGAAAACATCACCGATGGCAAACTGCCCGGCCCGAGCTCCAGCATCGGCGCGGTCGCGGTGGCGCCGTCGGATCCCAACACGCTCTACGTCGGCACCGGCGAAGCCGATATTCGCGCCAACATGATTCCCGGCGACGGCGTTTACAAATCCACCGATGCCGGCAAAACCTGGCAGTTCGTCGGTTTGCGCGACGCGCACTCGATCAGCGCCATCGTCGTCGATCCGAAGGATCCAAACGTCGTCTATGTCGCTTCCATGGGGCACGTCTTCGCTCCCGATCCTAACCGTGGCATTTTCAAGTCCACGGATGGCGGCAAGACCTGGCAGAAAATCCTCTTCGTGGACGATAAGACCGGGGCAATCTGTCTGGTGATGGACCCGAATCATCCGGGCCTCATGTATGCCTCGATGTGGCAGGCGTCCCGCATGCCATGGGGACTGATCAGCGGCGGTCCGGGCAGCGGCATTTACAAGACGACGGACGGAGGTGCGCACTGGAGCAATATTACTCGTAATTCCGGTCTGCCGCAGACAGTCCTGGGACGCATCGGCTTGTCCATCGCCGCGAGCAAACCGGACACGGTCTATGCCATCATTCAGGCAAAGGAAGGCGGAGTCTTCCGCTCGGATGACGCCGGCGCGACCTGGAAGCGGGTCAACGATGAAATGAAGCTGCGGCAGCGCGCTTTTTATTACATGTCAATTTTTGCCGACCCGAAGGATCCCAACATCGTCTATGTGCCTGAGGTGGACGCGCTCTGGGTTTCACGTGACGGCGCCAAGACCTTCACGAAACTGAAAACGCCGCACGGCGATAACCACGTCGTCTGGATCAATCCCAACGACACCCGGATTCTGCTCGAGGGCAATGACGGTGGCGCGACGGTCTCGACCGATGCCGGCAAGACCTGGAGCACCGAGCACAATCAGCCCACCGGCCAGTTCTACCACGTCAATCTTGACGACCAGTTTCCCTATCACATTTACGGCGCGCAGCAGGATGAAGGATCTTTCGAAGGACCAAGCGCGCACAACGGGGGCGTGATTCCGCTCTCCGCCTGGCATGAGGTCGCCTATGGGGAAAGCACTTATACCGTGCCCCAACCAGGAGATCCCAACATCACCTATGGCAGCGGCTATTACAGCATCTTCGTGAAGCACGATCGGCGCACGGACGAATACCGCAGCGTGAGTCCGTGGCCGCATTATCAGGAAGGCGCATCCTCGGGCGAGCTTAAGTATCGCTGGGGTTGGACTCATCCGATTCTCTTCTCGCCGGCAAACCCGAAACAGCTCTTCACTGCCGCCCAGTATATCTTCAAGAGCGATGACTACGGCGCCACCTGGAGTCAGATTTCGCCCGATCTCACTCGCAACGAGAAAAGCCAGCAAGTGCCGAGCGGCGGACCGATCGACCTCGACCAGTCGGGCGCGGAAATCTTTCCTCTCGTCTCCGCCCTCGCGATTTCGCCTCTCGACGCCAATCTCATCTGGGCCGGGTCCGATGACGGTCTCGCTCATGTCACGACGGACGGCGGGAAGAATTGGCAGAAGGTCACTCCGCCCGGGCTGCCTGAGTCATGGATTAGTTGTATCGAGCCCTCCCATACCGACAAACAAGCCGGCCTATCTCACCGCCCGTCGCTACATGCTGGACGATTTCAAGCCCTACATCTTTAAGACGACCGATTTGGGCAAACATTGGACTGCGATCACGGCCGGGCTGCCGCAGGACGAATTCGTCTTCGACCTGCGGGAAGACCCTAACGATTCTAACCTGCTCTTCCTCGGCACTCGCAGCACCGTCTATTTCAGCCTCGACGCGGGAGCGCACTGGCAGCCTCTGACCCTGAACCTGCCCGTGGCGCAGGTGCGCGACATTGCCATCAATACACGCCAGGGCCAGGTGGTCGCCGCCACTCATGGTCGCGCCTTCTGGGTGCTCGATAATCTCACGTTCCTCGAGCAGTTAACGAAGAATCCCGCGGTCCATTCCGACGCCAGTTATCTCTTCGCTCCGCAGCAGGCCTGGCTCACTCACGCCTACGGCCTTCCCGACCCGGATGGAAGACGGCCGCCCGATGCCGGCTACAATCCGCCCTTCGGCGCGACCGTCTTCTTTCACCTGCCGGGGAACTACGATGGCAAGACGCCGGCCACTCTCGAGTTCACCGATGCACAGGGGAAAGTGATTCGCAGCATCCCGCTGCACCTTGCGACCGCAAAGGAGAAGCAGGAGAAGGAAGAGGCCACTGCCGCGCAATATGGCGAGCATCTGGAAAATGCCGCCGCCGAACCGGAGCAGAGCGAGAAGAGCTCAGAGCAGCAGATTCGAGAAAAGGAAGCAAAGCTAGCCGCCGCCGAGCCGGGGATGAATCGCCTCCAATGGGATCTGCGTTACCCACATGCCACGGAGATCACCGGCTATCATACTCCCATCGCGGCCGGCGGCCTGGAGGATTCGGTCGCCGGACCGGTCGTCGCGCCCGGCACTTACTCGGTCGTGCTCGATTATGGCGGACAGAAAACGCAGCAAAGCCTGACGGTCGCTCTCGACCCGCGGCTCCAAGCTACACAACAGGACTTGGAAGCGCGCTTGGACTTGAACCTAAAGATTTATGCGGATCTCGACTCGCTGGATAAAAAGATCAACCAGGCACTGGCCGCGCGCGACAAGCTGCAGAAGGCAGTTGCCGCTCACAGTGTGACCGAGGCGCAGGCCGCCAGCGCCCTGGCCGCACTCACCCGCGACATCGACAGCGTTGCGCAGATGGCGATGAGGGGGAGCGAAGGCGACCTCCTCCATGAGACCAAGCTGCGCGATCATCTCGCTTACCTGGCTGCGGATATCGACCTGTCCTATGGCCGGCCAACGGTCGCCCAGGAGGAAGTCTTCCGCCAACTCGATCAAGCGGCCAAAGAAGGCCAGCAAAAGCTCGAAGCCGACACCACCCAGGCCGACAAAGTGGCCGGCGGCGGCGGCTGAACAGCGAACAATCTCACAAAGGCTTCGCCTATGGAGATAAAGTGCCAGTATCGATCTGCGCTTTAGCCGCTACGACGCGGACGTCCTTTCGGTGATTTCGCCTGATTCGGCCGCGCGGCCTTCGTCGGCTGCAAGCGCTGGATAGGCCGTTGGCCCACGCGCGCCATTCGCTGGGGCGCAGAGAGCGCACTGATCGTGACGTAGTATCCATCCGGATCTCGGAGTGAGAACTCCCTTGTTTGGGTGTTCGGGTTCACGCGGGGTCCCTCTTCAAACCGGGCGCCGAGAGCGCGGGCCCTCTTGAGCGCCATGTCGAAATCGTCAACCCGGAAGAACAAAAGCAGTCCGTTGCCAGGTGACGCCTCCTCCGGGCTCATCAAGGAGGGATGCTCGTGCGCGCCCCATTGGTGCAGGCAGAGCAACACGGTTCCATCCGTATCGAGAATCTGACCAAAGTAGTCATGGCCGGGAGGCACCTCAGGTTGGCCGAAGAGCGATTGGTACCATTTGAAGCTGCGCGGAACGTCGCGTACGCCGATGATCGTCCAGATGCGTTTCATCGCATTTCAGCCGTCGACCTAACGGCAACAGCATGAGCCGCTGGGAGCGGGTTCGCGCGTGGCCGCGGATCCTCGGGCTTTAATCATGTGAAAACTGGATAGTACGACGGCTCGCGGCCCACTCCATCGGCGTCGTTAGGCACGGCTATGCAAGTAATAGCAACTAAATAGATGCTGCGTTCCATTCGACCAGACGCCATTTGCTTACGAGACCGTTTGTTACAAACGGATCGCCTTGAATAAATTCTTCTGCTGCTTCGCGTGTAGTAAACACTGCCATGGCGCCTTCTGGCGGGTTGCCAAGGGGACCAGCCGCGAGGACGACTCCACGGGAGTGAAACTCATCCAGTCTCGTACGGTGCGCGGGAAAGTGGGTCGTCACCTTTGACAAAGCGCCAGGGGCCATTTCGTAAAAGGAAACAATCTTCATGATGTTAGCTCCATAATTGAGTGCTCCAACTAGAACACAATGAGCCGCCGTGAGCGAATACCGCGGGCTGAAGGAGCCGCGGGATAGACGGCAAGGCCGGCTCGCCGTCGGCTGCAGGGACGATTGGCTAAACGGCATGGATGGTATTACGAATATCGCGAGCGAAGTCCTCTGGCGTCGAAGGCGAAAGAACGACGTTGCGGCGATCGAAGTGCAGCACAACTGCTTTATGCGGGTCGGTAACAAAGGCGCGATATGCACCGAGCGCCTTGCTGTAAAACCATCCAGTGAAGGAGAACAAGCCGCCATTGCCAAATGTGCGAATGCTCCCACGCATCGCCTCCGGCTCGACCTCTGCGGAATGCAAGCCGGCCAACGGAAATCGAGTCGTCCAGAATAAGCGATGAATCAGAATGGCGTCGGGAGTAACGGTGTATCCCCTGACGGTGAACAATGCGCTGCCGCAGACTATGGCAAGCGGAAGCGAGGCTCCCCACGGGCGGCCACTCCAGACGAGAGCGACCGTGACGCCGAGACATATTGCGGTGACGATCGAAGACATGACAGTGAGCGATGTGCTCCAGGGTGCTGCGTAGCTTTTCACGGTGGTGTTCTTAGGTGTAGGAACGCGGACGCCGTCTAACTGTGGCCAATGGTTTCCCAGATCATGAAATCGTCCAGCGTTTGCCGGGTTTTATCCACGACAAATTCGACAACAATCGCGTCATCAACGAAGCCGAGAAACGGAATGCTGTCCGGAATCAAATCGAATGGATCGACCAAATAGTTGAGAGCCGCTACGATCCAGAGCAGAGCATCATTCGAAACCTGTTTGTATTCACCGCGCTCATAGGCACGGACCAGCCGCAGCATCGTCTGAAGGTACGGCCAATTCCCGTTGAATCGTTCCCTGGGGAGCGAGGCAGCCTCTTTCGCGGCCTTTTCAAAAAGTGAGCGCAAACCCCCGGAACCGGCAAGGCGCAATTTTGCGTCGCTCAGCGCCCGGGCAAACGCTTCGCTGCGCAGGGCTGGTTTCTGATAGGAACTGTGCCTTTCGGCGCTCGATTTCTTTTTCGCCTTTTTCATCTAAACCTATGAAAGCACGTCGATGCGGCAACGAGAAGGCAATTCACACCATCTAACGCTGCGAAGATGAGCCGACCCACACGGTATGATTTCCCGTTCGCGTCGATCCCGTCCACCGTCACCTTGATTTTGCCGTTGGGCTCCGCCGTGTAGACGACCGTCGTATTCTTACCCATCCCCGGCTCGGTGAAGTCTTCGGCTGGCACTACGGCTTCGGCGCGGCCGGAGTCGGCATGCTCCTTGCCGTCGGCATTTACCTCTCTGGCCAGAAATAACTGCGCACTGGACGAAACCAAGCCCGCGCCGTCGCGGCGGTGCCGCGTGCGAAACTACCGGGTGCGACTGGCGCGCCGTGATCGCGCTCTTTCTTCTCCTTATCCCGGTGCTCGCCGTCGCGATCGTGCCGAACAATCAAATCTTCAACGCCTACCTCGTCCGAGGCGACCAGCAGTTCAATCCGGTCTTCTTCGGCAAGAAACTTGCCGGTTTCCTTCCACGTCTGTCAACAGCCTCGCCTCCCCCTACCTTCTGCCGATCAGTCTCGCTCTCCTCGCCAAATACGCGCCCCAAGCGATCAACGGCACCATCATCGGCCTCTATTACCTGGCCTTCTTCTACGGCAACAGCCTCGTCGGCTGGGTCGGCGGCTTCTACCAGACCATGCGCACGACCACTTTTTTGGCTGATGCACGCCGGTTTCGCCGCCGCCTCCGGTCTTTGCTTCGTGATTTTTAAGTTCGTCGCCAGCCATCACCTAGTGGAGGCGGGCTGAATTCGCGACCCTTGGCAAGATTTCGATGCCTGAACCCGATTTTCAATTTTCTCCACGCTGATGTCGCAATGGAAAAAACAGTGAAATTGGCGCTTGACACGGTCGATCATGTTCCTCAAAACCGAAGCATGAACACGCGAAACGTCACCCTCGGGGCAGCCGTCTTAATAATCGCCGGCCTTGTCATTATTTTGGTTAAATCCTGGCCTTGGTGCGAACCTGACAACGTACGATATGTAGTCGAGTGGAACGAAGCGAAGCTTAAGAGCCCGGAGAAAGCGAGTCTAGAGGCCTTTAAGATAGCGCTGGGAGACAACAAAGTTAGGTTTCGGCACAATATTGTGGTGTCACTTTCGGGCACCTCGAATGACGCGCCGGAGTTAAAAAACTTCGGATTATCATCGCTCTGCATCATCGACCCATCAAAACCGTCCCCGAAGCCCGGGCTTCATGTTACTCAGAGGGTAGGCTTCGATAATCTCAACAATTTGGTTGCGGCGGAAGCCCTCCTGGAGCCTTAGCTTCCTGGTTGCGTGAGTTCAATCTGGTTTATTCCCACGGAAGGCAGCTGCTGCACTTAAGGCTTGTTGGGGCTTAAGCGGGCTATAATTGCCTCGAATCGCGGATCTCCGTGTAATGGCTTCCAGGTACCGGAAAGAGACGAAGCTGGCCATAACTTAGATAACTCGGCACGGCCAAGCTCTTTTGA
Organism: uncultured Verrucomicrobiae bacterium; assembly: GCA_963738045.1. Lineage (GTDB taxonomy): Bacteria > Verrucomicrobiota > Verrucomicrobiia > Chthoniobacterales > UBA10450 > Palsa-1392. The sequence continues at coordinate 81,458 of CAVTUX010000002.1, forward strand.
AGTTCGTCAAGCGCCGCCTCCTTCTCTCCTGTCCACGCGTAGATGACGGCGAGATTTTGGAGGAGTAATGGGCCAACGATGGCGTCCTTGGTAACTGGTAATATTTGAACTGCGCTTCGACCCTCAGCGATTGCGTCCGCTGTGTTGCCAAGAGCTGCGTCGATCATCCCCAAGGCGGAAACGCCGGCCGCGAAGTCGGGCTGCGCCTGGACGAGGCGGTCCACGCGCAGCCGGGCCTCGCTGAAGGCCGACTGCGCGGAACTAGTGTCTTTCCTTTCCCGAGCGACCAAACCTTCACACCAGGAGCGGGGGTAAGGCAAACCGTCCTCCTGACAGCCGTTTTCGGTCATGACATCGAGCGCTTTACCGGCCGCATTCATGTCCTTCTCGCACAGGGCGAGGATGATCCACTGGCCGGCGATTACGGAAGCTTTGTCCGGGTCCTGCGCTAGGATCTGGCCGATCGCGGCATGGAGGGGTTTGGTATCGGCATGCCAATCCAATTCCACGGCTGCTCGCTGGACGCGGAAGTTGGGGTTATTGGGCGCAAGGGCGATCGCCCGATCGAGTATTGTTTCGACATCGGCGTAGCGGCGCAGAATTGTGTAACTAAGCGCGAGCTGCTTGAGAAACAGGAGATTCCCCGGGTCGAGATCCAGCGCATGCTCGAGCTTGCGGGTTGACTCATCCCAGCGCCCCTGCCGGCGGTCTATGTAGCCAAGAAGCAGAATTGGATAAGGGTCGTTAGGCAACTTTTTTCTGGCTGCAACCAGTTCCTGGCGGGCATGGTTGTAATCGAGATAGCCGAAGTAATAGTGAGCCGCCGCCGCCAGGTGAACTTCTCCGGCATCGGGCTGCAAGTGTCTCGCAGCCTCAAGAGCCGCCTTTGCCAGCGCGAGCCGGGAAGAAGTGTGATCGAGGCTGTTGAAGTAGAGCTGGTCGTGGACGTAGGCGAGCCGGCAAAAGGCGAGAAAGAATTTGGGGTCCCGCGCAGTCGCCTGCTCGAGGAGTTGTTCTGCCTCCCAGAGATCCTCGATTCGGTTGGAATCGTAGATTACCCGATCGATAATCGCATTGGCTTTGACGTATGACTCATAGGCCGGAATGTCTTGCGTGGGCCGGATCTCGATCGCGGCTTTCTCCTCAGGAGTGATCTGTGCCTGCAGTTGGGAGACGATCTTTTCGGCGATTTCACTCTGGATGGCAAAGACATCAGCCAGCTGCCGGTCGTAGTGTTCCGCCCAGACCTGTGCGTCAGTCGCGGCATCGATCAACTGTGCCTGGACTCTGATTCGATCGTTGGCCCGTTGCACGCTGCCTTCGAGAATATACCGAACATGAAGATCATTCGCGATCTGTTTCAGGTTTAAGCTCCCAATGCTGCGATATTTCGCGACAGAGGTGCGGCTAATGACTTTGAGATCCGCGATTTTGACCAGGTCCCGGAGGATCTCGTCCTGCATGCCGTCGGCGAAGTAGGCGTCGCGGTGTTCGTCGCTCAGGCTTTCGAATGGGAGGACGGCCACGCTCTTTGCGATGAGCTTTGGCGGATTGCGTGATCTAACCCAAAAGGCGACAGAAACGCCCAGGAAGAGAGCGACGAGAGTTAAGGCCTGAAATTAACACCTCGGCGCGATTTCCGTAACTGAACCAGCGATGCGACCGGTGAACCGGTGTCGCTCCTGAGTTTCTCAGGGCGCGCACTATTCCCGACCGACCCGTCGACAAAGTTAACCAGTCGAAGTCTGACTCCATGCTTGACGGTGCATTCACCCATGTCAGTCAAATGAGGTCGCCAGTGACCATATTCGGCGAGATCGTCAGCTAATCTTTTCGAGAGAAGAATGTGCCCGGCATCGCCACAGTCGAGGACTCGTTGCGCGGTGTTGATCCCGGCGCCGGCAACATTGTGCTGCCCGTTCACATCCTCGACCTTGTTCACCGGTCCGCTATGCGCGCCCATCCGCACACGGATTTCTGGATGGTTGCGGAGCGCTTCGCTGATTTCGACTGCGCAACGGAGCGGTTCCTCCGGGCTTTCGAAAAAAAGCAGAACCATTCCGTCACCCGTCGGCAGCCGAATGAGCTTGCCGCTCGCCTCCGCAGCGCGGGCGGAGGCGGTCTCGCGCACCACCTGATTGAGCTGCTTCAGAAGGTCGACCTGTTCGTTAATGAGCAGTTTCGAATAGCCCACGACATCGATCGAAAGGATGTGGGCAATTTCAGGCTTTAGATTCGCCTCTGCATTTGCCGGCATGTCGACAGCGCACCTCCTTTTCCACAGTGCTCTAAATTCTTCCAGCAGCAATCTTTTCCGCGATGTGGATCAGGTCGAACTCCGGACCGTTTCCAGGTTTGGAAATGCCGGTTCGGTTTCGAGCGCTTGTTCGCGCGGCCAGAATGCGGCGAGGTTCAAGACAAGCATGATGCCGGCGAAAAGGTACATGCCCATAAAGAGACCGACGCCGAGATGCAGCACGCAGATGGCATAAAGGACCGGCTTTCGCGTGCGTCCCCACCAGATGAGAAACGGATACGTCGTCTCCAGCAGGCAAACAGCGATCCCGATGGCAGGCAGCAGAAATCCCAAGGACGCGACCCAGTGGAGCGGAAGGACATTGAAAGGGGGAATCGTCAATGAGCGCCACAAATTTGAGCCATTCCACCAACCGGCGCCGAGACATTTGGTCAGGCCGCTAAAAAAGTAGATCAGACAAAGATGTAGCTGCAAAACGCGACGATAAAAGCCGAGCAGCGGCAGATTCATGGTCGCTCGATGACCGAACAAGCTGTCGAGGGACCAGGGATCAGGAAGCGGCGCGATCATGAGATAAAAAAGCCCGATTGTGATCAGGTTATCCGCACCGTAGGAAAGCAAGCCGCCGCTTTTAGCGCACGCCAACTGTAAAAACCAGGTCAGAATGGCTGCCGGCCGCGAAAACAGTCCAAGGACGAGAAGACATCCGAGAGTCAGCAAACACCACCAGATGGCTGACAACGTCAGGCTTTCATCCAGGCCAACTTGTTGGGATAGGAAGATGAACCAGCCGAGTCGCGGGATGAGCGGACTCTGGACAATTGCCATTGCATCGGCCACATCCAGACCAAGCAGTCCCTCACCTGAGCCGCCGAAGATGAGATTCCAATCGTTCCGGAGCGATAATGTGTAGAACAAGATCTCCAGGCCGAGCCCCACTCTTAGGATGAAGAGCCATCGCCCGGTATCAGCCGGGAAGAGAAACCCGAATCTTCGCTTTGCCAGATTCACGGCACTCCTTCTTTCTGTTTTCGCAGCGTTTGCTGGAAGTCATAGACATACTGACAGGTAAACGTGCGTTCATTCTTTCCAGACAGGTACGCGGCGAGCGTGGGGGGCGTAACGGAACCGAAGAAGCACCGGATGGAAACGGCGCCAGGATGTCGCTGCCAGGTCGAATAAGCCAGTCTTCTCATCAGCTCATTCCGCCATTTTTCATAGTCGGTTCGTCCAATTTGCTCGACCAGGCTCGTCAGGCGCAGTTCACCTTCCCGGCTGCCAAGAACCGGTGCATCATAATCAACGTGCCCGTCCGGATAATGGAGTTCAAAGACGACCGCGTGGGTTTCCGGCACATTAGGTGCGAAATAGCCATAACCGACCTCGATCCCGGCAGCGCATGTGTAGGTAGCGATTGCCCGGCGGAAAAAGTTATTAGAACCAAGGTTGTCTCCAAGAAGTGTCGCTGGAAGGCTGTCAATCCGTTGCCAAACACGGTTTGAGGAGCGCGGCGCGACAGTCAATTGCCTGTCGATGAGCCAAAGACTTTCATGAGCGCAAATCAGTCCGATGAGTAGAAAATGCAGAAAGAACCAGCCAAGACAGAGCGAACGGGGAACTGAGCGCATGATCAGTCCCCTTTGCAAGGTTCCCAGGGCAAGCGGATCTCCGCGAGATAGCAGACGAGAAAGTTGCAGAACCAATATCGCAACGGTGTCGCTTTCGCGGGGGCGAACGCGGCTTTCATCGGGAACCAGAAAACCAAAAGTCCTCCAACAGGAAAAGCTCTTTCTGCGAGACGAATGATAACGGAGGCCGGGGTTTCAAATGGAGCAGAGCGAGAGTGTAAGGAACCACCGCTGGCCGCCAGGTAGAAGCCCTTGGAACCAGCAGGTAAGGGTACCTGTAGGGCGAGTCAGGCTGGGCTGACTTCCAACTCGTCAGACCAGGAATCTGCCACCAGCCATGATCTGCTCGTCGTCGAACCAGATGTCAAAGTCGCGGCCGACGCAGTCGATGTGGGTTTTGGAAAACCAGGTTTGGCCGGTGTGCTCGCAGTAGGGATGGCCAAAGGCAATGTGGATGCCGGGAATCTTTTCGTCCTGCAGGATGTTGCCGATGACGTGGGTGCAGGCGGTGTTGGTGCCGACGGCGAATTCGCCGACCCGATTGCTGTTTTCGTCGGTGCTGGTGTAGGCGCGAAATTCCTCGAGCAATTCCTTGTTCTTGCAGGCCAGAGAATGGATGCGGTTTTCCTTCACCTTGATCGTGAGAGGCGTGGCCTGGATGTCGCCGTAACGCTCGCAGAGGTAATCGCCGACCACGCCGTCGACGACAAAAACGCCGTTGGTGTTTCCGGGTGAAGTGAAAATCTCGCCCCCGGGAAGATTGCCCCATTTATCGGGCGTGATAATCCCGCTCGTCTTGACCCATTTAAGGGTCGGCGAAAGATCGGCGACGAAATCGGTTCCCGCAGGGGTGCGGCAGCTGACGCGCTTGGCACGACGGACCCGTTCGATGAGCCGCTGGCTGAGGGCGTCGATCGCCATGAAATCGGCCCGCATACCTTCGCACATGATCTGGCGGCTGATGTTGACCATGTGGCCATGGCGGATGCGATGCTGGTTCACGACACTGCTCATCTGCATGCGCGAGCCAAGCTCGCCGCGTTGCGACTGGGCGCAGAAGATTGAAACCTGCGAGTTGGCAAGGTCGTCGAGGATCGAGCGCGGCATGTCGGTGAGCGGCCGTTCCGCGTACTCCTCGAGCACGAAGAGGGCGAATTCGGAACCCACTTCCTCGACCTCCTGCTGGAGAGCAGTGGCGATGTCGCGAGTTGCTTCATCGGTGATGATGGTGATGCGTTCGTTAGGCTGGAGACGCAGGCAATCGCGGATCGCGTTGCGCGCGCCGGGGGCCAGTTCTGGATCAACGGCGAGAGCGGTGGTGAAGAGACGGTGAGGCATTTGCGAAGCGCTCATCATGGCGCGAAAAACCGTCGTGGGCAATCCCGCTTCAGGCCAGGGTGGCGGCGGGCGTGTCCTCCTCGCTCCCGAGAGATAAAGCTGTAATTCACGCCGACAAATTAATGGGTGGCGATGGGCGAGGCTGGTCGCTCCTTGGCCTTTGCTAAGCGAATATTGCTATGCCGGGACGCCATCCGCCGAAGCCACGGTCAGGCGCTCGTAGGTTTCGTCCACGATCAGGTCGACCACGTCATGCATGTTGTGCTGGCGTTCCCAGGCCGCGATCTGCCGGTCAGCGCCGGTGCCTTCGCGCAGGATCCTTTCGACGTGCTCGATCTCCTGTCCACTCCCGAGCTCGTCGACTTCCGGCGAGATGAAATCGAGCAGCTCGCTGAGTAATTCGCGCGTGTCGACTTCGGCTTCCCGTCCAAAATCGATCATCCGTCCATCGATCCCATAGCGCGACGCACGCCAGCGATTCTCATCGATCAGCCGGCGCCGATAAATGCGGAATGTGAGATTGTCGTGCTGGAGCTTGTGCAGCTTCGCTACGATCGCCTGGATAACCGCGGCCAGCGCCAGCGTGTCGTCGACTCGTGATTGCGCATCGCAAACTCGGACTTCGAGGGTATCGAAAAACGGGTGGAGCCGAATGTCCCACCAGATCTTTTTTGCGTTATCGACGCAGCCGGTTTTGATCAGCAGCTTCAGGTAATCCTGATACTCCGATAGACTCTCGAAGGCGTCCGGCATTCCGGTGCGCGGGAAACGCTCGAAGACTTTAAGGCGATAACCTTTCAAGCCAGTGTTGCGCCCGACCCAGAAGGGCGAGTTCGTCGAGAGGGCGTAGAGATGCGGGAGGAAATAGCGCGCCTGATTCATGACATGGATTGCAGTGTTGCGATCGGGAATTCCGACGTGGACGTGCAGGCCGAAGATCAGATTGGCTCGCGCGATCTGCTGCATGTCCTTTACGATCGTGGCGTAGCGCTCGCCCTCGGTGATGGCCTGGTCGAACCAGTGCGAAAATGGATGCGTTCCGGCGGAAGCAATCTTTAATCCACCGCGCCCTGCCATTGCCGCCAGCTCGCTGCGCAAGCGGATGACCTGCTCGCGCGCGTCGGCGATGCTGCCGCAGACGTCGGTGCCGAGCTCGACCACGGATTGATGCATTTCAGGCTTGATCTGCTCATTCAACGTCACTGTGCCATCGCCGAGGATTTGCTGGATGTGGGAACGCAGTTCGCGCGTTTCCGGATCGATGATCTGAAACTCTTCCTCGACGCCCAGAGTGAAGACGTGTTTTGCCGAGCTCATTCCCGAAGAACAACCGCCAACTCTCCGCCCCGCGCAAGCCGGGCGGGTTGGGTGGTTTCACGGACCGACAGGCCATGCGCCTTGTTCGGCTCGACGGAGTCTCGCCCTACCGACAGTGGCTGCAACCGGCTAGAGGGCAAACGCTTCCGCAATCAATGCCGCTTGCTCGCGCTTGTGAAGCGCGAGCGCGCCGACCGCCGGGCTCGCGCTGGCGTTGCGCCCCGCGTAGAGAATCTCCCGGTCTGACAATGCCCGCAGCCGCGGTTCGATGTAGGTCCAGGCGCCCATGTTTTGCGATTCCTCTTGGCACCAGATGATCTTTTGCACTTTGCCGAACGGTTCGAGGGTCGCGCGCAACTTTTCCTCCGCAAGCGGATAGAGCTGTTCCAGCCTAACGATCGCGGCCGTGGTTATTTTCTTCTCCGTGCGGTGGTGGAGAAGATCGTAGTAAACCTTGCCGGAGCAAAGGATGACGTGCTCGATCTTCTCCGGCGGCGCCACTTGCGGCGCGGGTAGAATTTCCGAGAAACTCCCGCTCGTGAAGTCCTCCGTGCGCGCCGCGGCCTGCTCGGAGCGGAGCAGGCTTTTCGGCGTCATGATGATGAGCGGCTTGATGAAGTCGCGCTTCATCTGGCGGCGCAAAACGTGGAAGTATTGCGCGGCGGTCGTGAGGTTGCAGACTTGGATATTGTCCTCGGCGCAGGCTTGCAGGAAGCGCTCGAGCCGCGCACTGGAATGTTCCGGCCCCTGGCCCTCGTAGCCGTGCGGGAGAAGGAGGACGATGCCGCTTGGCCGTTGCCATTTCGATTCGGCTGAGACGATGAACTGATCGATGATCGCCTGCGCGCCATTGGCGAAATCGCCAAACTGCGCCTCCCAAAGGCAGAGCATGTTTGGATAATCGAGCGAGTAACCGTAGTCGAAGCCAAGCACGGCCGCCTCGGAGAGCAGGCTGTTGTAAATGCAAATTCGCGCCTGGTTCGGCCCGAGATGGAGGAGCGGGAGATACGGCTTGCCCGTCTTTGCGTCGTAGAGAAATGAATGCCGATGACTGAAGGTGCCACGTCGGCTGTCCTGGCCGGACAGGCGTACCGGGATGCCTTCGATGAGGAGCGAACCGAAGGCGAGCGCCTCGGCAAATCCCCAATCGTAGGGGCCGCCAGCTTCGTATACCTGGCGCTGCCGATCGATCGTGATCCGCTTCACTTTTGGCAGGACGTTGAAATCGTCCGGCACTCTCGTCAGACCGTCGACGATCTGTCGCAGCATCTCGGGGTTGATCGCGGTCGGCGTCGTGACGCAGTTATATTTGGGTTGAAAAACCGCGGTCGATTCCTGGAAGCGCCCTGTCTGATCGGCCGCTTCCTTTTCGATGGATTTCACTTCCTCGAGCGCCATTTCGAGGCGCAGTTCGAACTCGGTTTCGAGCGACGCCGCCTCGTCATCGCTTAACACGCCGGTCTGCAAAAGCTGGCTTTTGTAGAGCTTGGTGACCGACGGACGCTGCGCAATTCTGGCGTAAAGATCTGGCTGGGTGAAGAGCGGTTCGTCGCCTTCGTTATGTCCGTAGCGCCGATAGCAGTACATGTCGATGACGACGTCACGGCCAAATTCCTGACGGAAATCGAGCGCTGTCTCCGTCACGAATCGGACCGCCAGCGGGTCATCGCCGTTGACGTGAAAAATTGGAACTTCAATCATCTTCGCGATGTCGGTGGCGTACATCGAGGAGCGGGCGTCTTCCGGCAGGGTGGTGAAGCCGATCTGGTTGTTGACCACGACGTGCACGGTGCCGCCGGTGCTGTAGCCGGGCAGTTGCGACATGTTAAGTGTTTCCGCCACGATGCCCTGACCAGCGAAGGCCGCGTCCCCGTGAATGAGAAGCGGCAAAACTTTCCGGCGATGCTCGGTGTCGCCTCGGATGCGCTGCCGCGCCCGCGCCTTTCCTTCGACCACCGGATCGACGGCTTCGAGATGGCTGGGGTTGGCTGAGAGCCGAATCTCTACCTGCGCTCCGGAGTCGAGTTTCCGCACGGTCGTGTAGCCGAGGTGATATTTCACGTCGCCATCGCCCTCCACGAGATCGGGAACATAGTTGGTGCTGAACTCGGTGAAGATCACCTTGAGCGATTTGCGCAGAAAATTTGCCAGCACATTGAGTCTTCCGCGGTGCGCCATCCCCATGCAGATCTCCTCGATTCCCGACTCCGGGCAGAGTTGCAGGATGGTCTCGAGGATCACCATCAAAGACTCCGCGCCCTGCAGAGAAAAGCGCTTTTGTCCGACGTAACGAGTGTGCAGGAAAACCTCGAACGACTCCGCCTCCATCAGCGCCCGCAAGAGATCGACCTGGAGTGATGCGGACGCACGGTCTTGCATTTGCGGTCGCGTCTCGATCCGATCGCGCACCCAGTTCCGAACGCGCGGATTTTGGATGTGTTGAAACTCGGTGCCAATCGTGTCGGCGTATATCCGCTGCAGCGTCGCGATCATTTCGCATAGCGACATCTTCTTGTTCTCGAGAAAGAACGGGGAGGAAACCTGCCGCTCGAGATCCTTCTCGCTGAACCCGAGTTCGCGCAGGCTGAGCAACGGATTTTCCGGGCGCTTCTCGGCCAGCGGATTCAGCCGCGCGATGGTGTGTCCGAGAGTACGATAGGCGTAAATTAAACCGTCGACGCGCGCTTGGAGTGAGTCCTCCCGCGTGGCAGCGGGCGCGGGTGCCGCGACCGTCACAGCGCCATTTCGTTGCGGAGTGTTGCCGAGCTCAAAGCCCTCAAAAAAAGCGCGCCAACTGCCGTCGACGGCCTCGGGGTTCTTCTCCCAAAGGCGGTAGTTTTCCTCGATCAGATCGAGGTTGCCGCGAGTCGCAAATGACGGACGCATTGTCCCGGGTACTCTGGAGGCGTTTGCTCCGCGGGCAAGTTGACAGTGCCGGAGGCGCTTCGATGTTCGCCTGCAAGTGAACGGGCAATTAGAGCGCATTCTCGGTTCGGCTGGCGACAAGGGGGCAACCGATTCCTGCAGGGGCTTCGCCGTGCCAAGAGCAGGAGCAGTTGTTGTCTCCTTCCTACATACGGCGTGTCCGGCGTTTTTACCCACCGGGAGACGTTTGCAGGTCGCCATATTGATGACGGTGGTTTCAACCGCTTTGGGCCAGGCGACTCCGCCGGTCGTCGATCCTGCCACGGAGCCGGCGGTGCTGGCGGTGGCCAAGGTCCTGCCCGCGGTGGTCAATATCAATACCGAGCGCGTCGTTCGGCGGCAGGTGCGCGATCCGTTCGATGATTTTGCCGCGCAGTTCTTTGGCGTCTACCGCAACCGCCCGCGCGAGATCCGTCAGACGCTCCAGAGCCTCGGTTCGGGATTCATCATCGATCCCGCGGGCTATATCGTGACGAACGAACATGTGGTGGAGCGGGCAGCTGATTACAAGATCGAGGTCATCACGAATGACAACAAGAGCTACAAGGGGCGTTACATCACGGGTGATCCGAAGAAAGATCTCGCTCTGATCAAGATCGACAGCGACAAGCCGCTCCCTTTTGTCAACCTGCAGGACATCTCACCGAATCTGTTGGGCCAGACCGTCATAGTGGTCGGGAATGCGCTTGGCTATGGTAGTTCGATCAGCCGCGGCGTCCTTAGCGCGGTCAACCGCGATATCACGGTCGACAACATCGATTACCGCAATCTGCTTCAGACAGATGCGGCGATTAATCCGGGTAACAGCGGTGGGCCGTTGATCGATCTCTCTGGCCGGCTGGTCGGGATCAGCTCCGCGAAGCTGGCCTTTACCCCGCAGGGCATTCCGACTCAGGGCATCGGCTTTGCTATTCCGGCCGATGTCGTCCGGCAAAGCATCGAGCAATTCAAGAAGATCGCTGCAAAGCAACCGCCGCCGCAGCCGGGCGGGGGAGGGAATTGGCTCGCCGCGCGCGGACCGTTTATTCGGTTTGCAGTTGCAGGACTTGACCGACGACCTCGCTGCGGCGCTCGGGCTACGCGAGCCGGAGAGGCGTCCTGATCAGCGCGGTCGAGCCCGATAGTCCGGCCGACCAGTCCGGCTTCGAGCGTGGTTTGGTGATTTATCGGATCGGAAAGTATGACGTCAATTCGGTCAGTGACGTGGAACGTTTGCTGTCGCAGGCGGACAGTGGATCGAGCGTGGACTTCGCGGTCGGCGTCATCGGCCGCGCAGGTCGCGGGCGTCGTGTCGAGACGGTAACTCTCGAGGCGCGTTGAAAAATATTTGGCAAAAAATTTGCCAACACTTTCAAGTTGGCGTTGTCAGTAGAACTCACGGCTGCATGATCAAAGTCGAAAATCTCACCAAGCGTTATGCCGGCCAAACGGCGATCGACAACCTGAACTTCGAAGTCGGAAAAGGTGAGATCATGGGCTTCCTCGGGCCCAACGGGGCAGGCAAAAGCACGACCATGCGCATCCTGTCGAGCTTCATGCCGCCGACCTCAGGGCGCGCCTCGGTCGCAGGGTTCGACATTTTCGAAAAGTCGCTCCAGGCCCGCGCGCACCTGGGTTATATGCCGGAAAACGTCCCGCTCTACAACGACATGCGGGTCACGGAATACCTCAATTATCGCGCCGCCCTCAAGGGCGTCCCTCATCGCCGGATCAACGAACGAGTCAGCGACGTCAAGGAATTGTGCGGGTTGAAAGACATGGAGAAGAAACTGATCGGCGCGCTTTCCAAAGGCTATCGGCAACGCGTCGGACTGGCGGACGCACTCGTGCATGAACCCGATCTCCTGATTCTCGACGAACCGACGAGCGGGCTCGATCCCAACCAAATCCGACAGGTGCGCGAACTGATCAAGAACCTCGGTCGCCAGCACACGATCCTGCTTTCGACGCACATTCTGCCCGAGGTAGAGATGACCTGCAGCCGCATCATCATCATCAACAAGGGACGGATCGAAGCCTGCGATACGCCGGAAAACCTGGTCAATCAGATTCGGACTGCGACCGGTGTCCGGCTGGAAGCCAAAACAGGCAATGACAACGGAATTGAGGAGCTGAAGAAGATCAGCGGCGTGAAGGACGTTGGCCTGACGACTGATGGCGACTGGCAGGTGTTCTCGCTCCGCGGGGAAGCGGGTGCGGATGTGCGACCGGAGGTGTTCCGGCTGGCGAGCGAACGGCGCTGGGCGGTGCGTGAGTTGTCGCAACGCAAAGCCACTTTGGAAGATGTTTTCGTGGAAATCACCCATGCAGAGGCGTAACACAGGCTTCCAGCCTGTCGCGTCGAGCGGGCGTCCCGCCCGGTCGGTCCGAGCCGGCGGCGTCTCATTTCAACTTGCAGGCGGGACGCCTGCACTACCGGTCAGGCGAGACACCTGAGTTACATGAGAAAATTTTTTACTCTCCTCTCGCGCGAAATCCGCAGCTACTTCTACTCGCCGATCGCCTACATCGTTCTCGTCTTCTTCCTCCTCGTCAGCGGGTTCGATTTCTACTTCCAGGTTTCTTTCATGAACCAGCGGGCGGTGGCCTATTCGGTGCAGGAAGCCTTCTTTAACTCCGTCTTTTTCTGGTTCGCGTTCGTGCTCATTTTCCCGCTCATCACGATGCGGCTTTTCGCGGAGGAATTTAAGCTCGGCACGATTGAGCCGCTCATGACCGCGCCGGTGCGCGACTGGCAGGTCGTGCTCGCGAAGTACTTCGGCGCCCTGATTTTCTACATCATTCTCTGGATGCCGACCGTTCTCTACTTCGTCATCTTTCAGACGCTCACGCACCAGCCGGCGGCGAGCTCGAACGGCGCTTATTTGGGCGGCTATCTCATGCTCCTGCTTCTCGGGATGTTCTATCTTTCGATCGGCTGTTTCGCTTCCGTCCTGACGAAAAACCAGATCGTCGCGGCGGTGATTTCGTTCGCCATCATTACCGTGCTTTTCTTTCTCGGTCTGGTCCAGTTCATCCTTCTCGATGTCAGCTCCGAGACGCGGCAATTGCTCGGCTATTTCTCCGCCATCGAACAAATGGGCGCTCTCTCCCGTGGCGAGATCGATACCCGGCCGATGGTGCTCTATCTCAGCATGACGATCGTGATGCTGACCTTCACCTATCAGGCGTTTCAATCGCGGAAATGGAGACTGTGATCGATGGCTGACGAGACCGCGCCGAGCAAACCAAAGAGCATCCATCGGCTCCAGATCGGGCTGAACCTGATCGTGCAGGTCGCGATCATCATCGTCCTCGCCGCCATGGTGAACTACCTCGGCTTCGAGCATTACAAACGCTGGGACCTTTCGCGGGACAAGAAATACGCGCTTTCCGACAAGACGAAGCACTTCCTCGACAGCATCAAGGGCAAGGTGCGGATCACCGTTTTCTTCGGCTCGCAGAATCCGATTACGGGCGATGTGCAGAATTTGCTGACCGAATATCAATACGCTTCGCGCGGCAAGATCGACGTCGAGTATGTCGACCCGGACCGCAACCTGACGAGGGCGAAGGAGCTCTTCGACAAATACAAGGTGGTGACGGACGAGAGCGTGCTGATTGTCGATTACCAGGGTCGAACCAAGACCGTGAAGTCTTCGGAAATGGCCGACATGGATCAGGGAAATCCGATGACGGGCGAACCGGCGCAAGTGACTGCCTTTAAGGGAGAACAGGCGATCACCAGCGCGCTGATCGACATCGTGGAGGGCAAGAAGAATACCGTCGGCTACATCGTCGGACACAAGGAACCGCCGCTCGGCGGTGAAAGTCCCATTTCGGTCTTGAAGACGTTTATCGAGAACGAAAATATCAAATTCCAGGAGCTAAACCTCTTCGAGCTGCCGGCCATTCCGAAGGACGTGAAAGTGGTCATGATTGACGGCCCGCAGTACGACTTCTCCGATCGCGAGATGAAGATACTGCGCGATTTCTGGAACAGGGATGGCCGTATTTTGCTCCTGATCGACCCGGCCGCGAAGACACCGAAGTTACTCGCCTTTCTTAACGAGCTGGGGGTGAAAGTGGATGACGATCGCCTCATGGCGATGGTCAAGACCGGCATCGAGGAAGTGGCGCGAGTGCGCGATGTCATGGCGCATTTCATGCCCGATAACCCGGTCACGAAACGACTCGCCGATGTGCGTGCGCTGTTCTTTGGCCCGACCAGTTCGTTAACGCTCGACTCGCAACGGGTCGTGCCTGCGAACATTCATCTCACGCCGCTCGTCCAGGCGGAGAAAGGTTACTGGGGCGAGACCGATTACTATTCGGATGACGAGTCGTTGCTGCAATACGATCCGGCGAAAGACAAGGGCGAGCCCCTCACGATCGCGGCCTCGGTCGAGAAAGGCGGGAGCGCGGATGTGCGTGTCCAGATCAACTCTGCGCGCCTCGTTGTGGTCGCCAATTCCGGCTTTATCCAGAACAACGCGCTCACCCAGGATCAGCAGGGGCTCGACTTCGTTTCTGCCAGCCTTAACTGGCTCCTCAGCCGCGAACAAATGATCGGTATCGCGCCGAAAATTCCGCAGACACTCACCTTCACGCTCGATGAACAGGCCTCGCGCAGTTTGCGCTGGATCGTCCTCGTTCTGATGCCGCTGGTCCCGGCAATCCTCGGCTGGTTCGTCTGGTGGCGCCGTCGCGCCTGACGACTCCGTATGAAGACCAGGACGACGCTCATCCTTCTCATCCTCGTCATCGCGCTCGGGGTCTGGATCAAGTTTTTCGAAAGCAAAAAGCCGGGCACGGACGAAGCGCGGCGCCAGTCCGGCAACGTCGTAAACTTCGATCGCGAAAAACTCGAGGGGATCGTGATTCAAAACGGCGACGACCGCTTCGAGCTCCACCGCGAGGCTGGCAACTGGCGGCTTACCGCGCCGGTCAAGGACCAGGCCGACAGTGCCGCGGTCGACAACGTGATTAGCGACATCGAACTCTGGCGCAAAGACGCGGTCATTCCGGCGAGGGCGGCAACGGCGGAGAAAGGACGCCTGAACGAGTACGGGCTGGTGCAACCGAAGCTGCGGCTGCGCCTGATCGGGCCAAAGATGCCAGCGGAAATTCTTTTCGGAAAGGACGCTGCGCTGGAGGGAAAAATGTATGTCCGCCTGGCGGATTCGAAGGATGTCCTGATAGCCTCGCAGTCGGTTCGAGCCGACATCTCGAAAAAGCCCGATGATTTCCGCGATCGCAAACTGACTGACATCACGACCGCGCAAGTGACGCATGCGATTCTAAAAAGTCCGGCCGGCGAAATCGAGCTGGCCAAGAAAAACGAGCATTGGGAAATCGTGAAGCCCTTACAGGCCCGGGGCGATGATCAGAAAATCGGCGATCTACTCGCGCAGGTAACGAATGCGCGCATCCAGGAATTTGTGGCCGATGATCGCGGCGACCTGCACGCCTACGGGCTCTCCGAGCCGCGCGGATCGATCACGATCTATGGCGCAGACGACAAGGAAGGCCGCACCATCCAGATCGGCAGCGCGGCGGAGAAGATCAAGGATGCGGTCTATGCGCGTTCCCTGCCCCGCCACGCGGTCTATGCCCTGCCGAAGAAGACGGAGGAGATCCTGAATGTTCGCCCTAACGACCTGCGTGATCGCCATCTGGTCAGGATCGACACCAACAATCTTGATCGGATCAATATCGAAGCGACCGGCGAACCGAAGATCGTGCTCGCGCGGAAGGATCAAAACTGGACGATTGCGAGCCGGAACAACCAGCCCGCCAACAGCGGCGAAGTCCGCCGGCTGATCGAAACTCTGAATAATCAACAGGTAACTCAGTTCGTCGCTGATACTGCGACGGAGCTGCCGAAGTACGGACTCGATCAACCACCGCTGCGTTTGACCTTCAGCTCCTTTGCCTCGGAAAACACAGCCGAGACAGCGGCTGGCGAACATCCATTTCTCACCCTCTCATTTGGAAAAACCGAGGGGAGCGATGTCTATGCGCGGGTCGGCGAGGAACCGTTCATCGTCGCGGTCAATCACGAGCTGCTGGACAAGATCTGGGCCGATCCGTTGCAATGGCAGGAGCTGGCGATCTTCAAGTTCAAGCCTAACGACATCCATCGCCTTTCCCGCGTCATCGATCACGAAGAGTCGCTCGTCCGCAACGGTCCGAAGGATTGGAAATGGATCAAAGGCGAGGGCGCCGTCGACACCGCCGACCTGAAATCGCTGCTCAATACCCTCGCTACTTTGCGCGCGGTGCGCTGGGTTGGCGCGACCACACCCGCGCACGGTTTCGACAAGCCGCAGTTGGTCGTGACTTTCACGACCTCACCCGACGACAAGGCGCTGCACAAACTGACGATCGGTAATCGGACGGACGACGGGATGTGGTTCGCCAAGGCGGATGGACGCGATGGCACCTTCGTCGTCAGCAATCCGGACCTGACCGCACTGAAATTGCCCCTGACGAAAAGCGCCGCATCCTCTCCGTCGCCCAGTGCGACGCCATCTCCGGCGGTGACCGGTTCGCCTGTCGCGGCGCCGTAGCGCGCTATTGAGGCTTCCGTGCGCAGATAGATCGTCACGATACCGCCGGAAAGCGGCTGCGCCTGCGCATCGCTAAAAGCGCTCGCCTCTATTAGCGCACACATCGCCTCGCCGCTCGGAAACCTCTCAATCGACGCACCGAGATAGTTGTAGGCCTGCTTTTCACCGGTCACCAGGCCGGCCAGCCAGGGCAAGCAGCGGTGGAGATAGAGGCGATAGATCGGCCGTAACCGACCGCTCGGAACTGAAAAATCGAGAACTAAAAGATGGCCTCCCGCCCCGAGGACGCGTGCCATCTCGGTCAGCGCGGCGCCCCAGTCCGCCATGTTCCGCAAACCAAAGGCGACCGTGACTGCGTCGAAACTTGCGTCAGGGAAAGGCAGCGCGAGCGCGTCCGCCACGACTGTATTCCTCAGGCCTTTGCATCGCGCCGTTTCCAACATCTCGGTGCAAAAATCAGCCCCGGTGATTTCCGCTGCCGGCAGTTTTTTTGCAATCGTTAAGGCAAGATCTCCGCTGCCCGTGGCGAGATCGAGCACGCGTCGTGGATTCCAGGTTCGCACGACCTTCGCCGCGCGTTCGCGCCACAAAAAATCCAATCCGCCGCTCAACACGTGATTCGCGCGATCGTAACGCCGCGCAACGCGCCGAAACATCGCGCGAACGGTTTCCGGATCGCGCGTCGCGGCGTCAACCGCGGAAGGAAGTGGGTCGGAATTCAACGGGCGGGCACGAGATTCGCCGGGCGATTGCCTCTTTATTCGAGCACCGGCTCGGTGCGATCCTCTTCGCGGGCTACCAGCTTGTTTCTCACCATCAGGCGGGCGCAGGTATTCCAGCGCAGAAGCGCATCGTCGTTGCCGGGCGGACGAATCGCTTCCGCTTTCTCAAACTGCCGCATCGCTTCGCACAATTCGTGGTAGGCGTAATGCCCAGCCCCGGGATGGCCCTGCGCCAGTTTCGCCTTGGCCCGGCGTTCCGCCAGAATCCCGGCGTAGTAAGCGCGTTCGTATTCGCCCGTGATCCGGGCCAGCAGTTGGTTCGCCTGCGTGTCGCTCACTCCGTATCCCTTGCTGAAGCGATCGGTCAGGGCGAGCAGCAGGATGATCAACGCGCGCTGGTTTTCCGGGTCGGTCGCGAGAATATCGAGGCAAATGCTTTCCGCTTCCGCCGGTTCGTTAAGCAAACGATAGCGCTCGGCCTTTTCGAGAGCCGCCGGGATGGCGTCGCGGGAAAGTGTCTTGAGCTTGGACATGGCGGTTAGCACGTTGAAGCGATAAAACGTTGCAGGGTTGAAGCGGTCACCGTCGCTCGCTCGCCCTGATGTTTCTTCCGCTTCATGCTTTAACGCTTCAACCCTTCTTCCCCCTCATCATCTTCCAAAGCCAGCCGAGTGGATCATAATAATCGTCCACCACCCGTTCCTTCAAGGGAATGATCGCGTTGTCGGTGATGTGGATCTCTTCCGGGCAAACTTTCGTGCAGCACTTGGTGATATTGCAAAAGCCGATCCCCTGCGCCTCGCGCAATTCCTTGAGTCGATCCTCCGTGTCGAGCGGGTGCATCTCGAGGGCTGCGCTGTAAACGAGGAATCGCGGGCCGATAAACTGGTCGTGCTTGTGATGATCGCGCAGAACGTGACAGACATCCTGGCAAAGAAAACACTCGATGCATTTCCGGAATTCCTGGACGCGATCGACATCTTCCTGCGCCATCCGCCAGGTGCCGTCGGCCGCGTCGGGCGGGCGCGGCTTGAATTTCTTGATCCGCTTTTTGACCGCGAAATTCCACGAAACATCGGTGATCAAATCCTTCACCCGCGGGAAGGCCTTCATCGGCTCGATCGTGATCGGCTTGTCGAGCGGGAGATCGCTCAGGCGAGTCATGCACATCAGTTTCGGCATGCCGTTCACTTCCGCGGAGCAGGAGCCGCACTTGCCCGCTTTGCAATTCCAGCGACAGGCGAGATCATTGGCCTGCTGCGCCTGGATATCGTGCACCGCGTCGAGCACAACCATGCCCTCGGAGACGCCGGTGGTGTAGTCACGGAACTCGCCGCCGTTAGCGTCGCCGCGCCAGATTTTGAAAAGGGCGGTGTTCATTTCATCTCCTCAATCACACGCTTCAATTCTTCCCGCATCTCCGGAATTGGATCGAGTCGAATCTCGATCCTGCCGTCTTCATTTTTCCAGACGATCGTATTCACCCTGGCAAACTCATTACTCTTCTCCGGGTAATCCTCGCGAAACTGCGCGCCACGGCTTTCTTTCCGTTCTAACGCCGCGCGCGTAATCGCTTCTGAAACCGTGAGCAGATTCTTCAGGTCGAGCGCCGTGTGCCAGCCGGGGTTGAAATCGCGCGTCCCGATCACGCCAACCTGATGTGCGCGTTCCCAGAAGGTTTTCAAATGTTCGAGCGCCGCCTGCATTTCGCTCTCGTCCCGCACAATCCCGACGTTGTGTTGCATGATGTCCTGCAACTCCCGCTGCACGGTATAGGGATTTTCGCCCGTCTCATGTTCGAAGGGCCGGAGCGCTTCCTGCGCCAGGCGCTTCACTTCAGCCTCGTTGATTTCGCCCAACGGTTGACCCTGGGCGAATTTGGCCGCGAACTCGCCGGCGCGCTTTCCGAAAACCAAAAGATCGGAAAGCGAATTGCCGCCGAGCCGGTTCGCACCGTTGATCCCCGCGGCGCATTCTCCGGCGGCAAAGAGCCCGGGCACTCTCGACATCTGGGTATCGGCATCGACCCGCACTCCCCCCATGATGTAGTGCGTGGTCGGGCCGACCTCCATCGCTTCCTGCGTGATGTCCACGTCGCCCAGTTGTTTGAACTGGTGATACATGCTCGGTAGCTTGCGCTTGATGTGTTCCTCCGCGTTCGGCAGCCGTTTCTTGATCCAGGAAATATCGAGATAAACGCCGCCATGCGGCGTCCCGCGCCCTTCCTTGATCTCACGCACAATGCAGCGCGCCACGTGATCGCGCGTCAAAAGTTCCGGCGGGCGTCGCGCGTTCTTGTCGCCTTGCGTGTAACGCCAGCCTTCCTCCTCGTTGTCGGCCGTCTGCGCTTTGTAGTTGTCCGGAATGAAGTCGAACATGAAACGCTGGCCTTCCCGGTTGGTCAGAATTCCGCCTTCTCCGCGCACCCCTTCGGTCACAAGCATGCCGCGCACGCTCGGCGGCCAGACCATTCCGGTGGGATGAAACTGGAGGTATTCCATGTCGATCAGCTCCGCGCCCGCGTGATAGGCAAGCGAATGGCCGTCGCCGGTGCAGTCCCAACTGTTGCTCGTGATCTTGTAAGCTTTGCCGATCCCACCGGTGGCGAGAACGATCGCTTTCGCTCGAAAAATCCGGAACCGGCCGCGCTCGCGATCGTAACCAAACGCCCCGCTGATGCGTCCGCCGTCCTTGAGCAGCGCGAGAACACAAATCTCCATGTGCACATCGATCCCCTGATGAATCCCGTGGTCCTGCAAGGTCCGGATCATTTCCAGACCGGTGCGATCGCCAACATGCGCCAGGCGCGGATATTTGTGGCCGCCGAAATTTCTTTGCAGAATTCGGCCGTCCTTCGTCCGGTCGAAAACGGCGCCCCAGGCCTCGAGCTCCCGCACCCGCGCCGGTGCCTCTTTGGCATGCAGTTCCGCCATCCGCCAGTTGTTGACGTATTGTCCGCCGCGCATCGTGTCGGCGAAATGCACCCGCCAGCCGTCGCGATCGTCGACATTGGCGAGCGCGGCCGCGATCCCGCCTTCGGCCATGACGGTGTGCGCCTTGCCAAGAAGACATTTCGAAACCATCCCGACCGAAACGCCCGCTGCCGAAGCCTCGATCGCCGCGCGCAAACCAGCGCCGCCGGTACCGATGACCAGAACGTCGTGCTCGTTTGTTTGGTAATCCGATATCGTCATTTTGTAGCGCGGCCGTTACGAGAGTTCGACGAAGGTTTAAGCGTTGAGGCGCGCTCCGTGCAACGCCTAACTTTCATCCTGGCGGCTGAATTATCCGCGCGCGGCGCTGAACCTGCGCCAGAAAATCGGCATTGGAGCGCGAGAGATTTTTCTGCCAAAGCGCTGCGACCACGAGCGGCGGAAAATTCGGCAAGGGCAGGATCCTGAGGTCGGGCGCGCTCTTCGCGCGCGGGATCCGGATGGAGAGGCCGACGCCAAAACCAAGCGAAGCGTAAATCGGGATGAGATCGAGCGCGCTGACTTCGACGCCGCAGGGCCAGTGCACCCCCATTTTCTTCAGGCGCGACTGGAATTGCCTGACCATCAGTTCATCGGGCGGAAGCGAGATGAGCGTCTCCGTCCCGGCACCGCCGCGCCACAATTCCGCTGCGCTTTTGACCTTAAGCCGCCGCGGCAGGATCAGGACGAGCGGCAGCCTGAACAAGATCGCCGAGCCAAGACCGGCGGCCGGTTTTCCTTCCAGCTCGGTGATGGCGAGATCGATTTCGTGTTTCTGGAGCAAGCGCTCGGCCTCGGCGTGGTTCGCATCGTGCAGCCGCAGAGAGAGCGTCGGGTATTTCCGCTGATGCTCCCGGAGCAGATCGGGCAGATAATCGCGCAGGATCGTCGCTGGCGCCGCCAGACGCAGGCGGGCGCTTTCGTCGGCGCGCAGGCGTCGTGAGATCTCGCCGACTCGCCCGAAGAACGGCTCGGCGAAAGCGAAGAGCTCCCGACCGGCGGGAGTGAGGGCAAAAGGACGACGCTGAAACAATTTTTGCCCGAGTGATTTTTCGAGCTGCAGGATCTGACCGCTGACGGCCGGTTGTTGAATCCCATAGGGAATCTTGCGCGTCGCGGCGCTGATCCCGCCATGCCGCGCGACATGATAGAAAAGTTCGAGGTGATGAATGTTCACCGATGCGGATATCGTTTAAAGCGATACTCAGGTCAAAGTTTATCAATTAACGCGATCGCCGGGCTGAGGACTAGACTAGGCCCATGATCGCCAAAAAAATCGCTCTTGGTTTCGGAATCGCAGTCGTTTTTCCAATGCTGATTCATTACGGAGTCAGCACGTTTGTCAGCAGTCCGAAGTGGCAGGACTATCAGGTGCACTCCCTCTTTGACCCATATGCTTCGCCGGCAGAAAAAGCCCA
Organism: uncultured Verrucomicrobiae bacterium; assembly: GCA_963738045.1. Lineage (GTDB taxonomy): Bacteria > Verrucomicrobiota > Verrucomicrobiia > Chthoniobacterales > UBA10450 > Palsa-1392. The sequence continues at coordinate 102,586 of CAVTUX010000002.1, forward strand.
GCGCGAAGCCGAACAGGAAAAGAAGCAACAGGAATACAAGGTGGCCGAAACGCACTTTCAGCAACGATTGTTTACCGTCGCGGTTCCGCTCGGGCTGGTCGCCCTCGTTCTTGGTGCCTTCCTGAATCTGCCTGCTCTCGGAACCGGCTTGATGTTCGGAGGCCTCTTCAGCATCTGCGATGGTTATTTTAACTATTGGTCGGAGCTGGCGGACGTTCTTAAATTTGGCTCCCTCCTGGTGGCCTTCGCGCTGCTCGTCTTTCTCAGCTATCGACGCCTGGAAAAGAAAGCGGTCGCATCATGAGCCGGAAGGGTCTTTTGATGTTCGGAGCCGTTGTTCTTATCTTGAGATGATCGCCGTGGTGCCATTACCCGACAGGCTCATGCTTTTTCCCACGACCCGCCCGATCGACGACGCTCAACCGCTGCAACACATCTCGCTTCAGCGCTAAAATATCCGCCAGTCGTGCCAGATGCCGAGAGCGCAGAGGCGCACGTAAAGATCGGAGAAGCCCACCCAGGTGAGGCTCATCCAGGCCCAGAGCATGTGGCGGCTGTTCAAGCAACCGACGCAGGCGTAGGCGCGATGACGGACCGGTGATTTCGAGAATTGATTGAGAAAACCGCCGATGAGGTGGCGCAGAGAATGGCAGCCGCAGGTGTAGCCGCCGAGCAGCACGACATTCATCGCCAGGACAAGCGTGCCAACGCCGATTCCGAAGGACGTCCTGCCGGTGGCGGGATCGGTAAACCACATCGCCTTCCAGACATCGTGCGCCAGCAGAAGAATGATGATGAGCGCGAGGTAGAGGAAGTAGCGATGCACGTTCTGCAGGATGAGGGGAAAGGAACGCTCGCCGAGATAAACGCTGCGCGGCTCACCGACGGTGCAATTGGGCGGATCGGCCCAGAACGCCTTGTAATAGGCGCCGCGGTAATAATAGCAGGTGAGCCGAAAACCTCCTGGCGCCCAAAGGACGAGGAAGGCCGGCGAAAAAATCAGCCAGGCCGGCCACCAGGCCGGCTTCGGTCCGAACCAGGCGTGCGGCGAAGCGCCAAAAATCTCCGGCGAATAAAACGGCGAAAGGTAGGGGCCGTAATAATAATCGCGGCCTTGGAACGCGGCCCAAGTCGAGTAAACCAGAAAGGCTCCCAAGCCCAGAAAAACTACGAGCGGCTGCGCCCACCAGGCATCAGCGCGCATCGTTTCGCCAAACGAGCGCTGAGAAAGAGTCAATTCGGTTTGCGGCATCGGGTCGGTTCCTGAATTTCGCTCGCTTAGATAACAACGGCGCGGGTGGTTGACAAGGCTTTCAACGAGTCTCCGCCTTCGGTGCGAGGGAAGGAACGATCTTTTCAAAGCGCGGATCGCTCCGCAAAAATCAGTGCGCCCAGAGCGGAGACCACAGCAGGCTTTGCTGCGCAGGCCCCGGTGGTCTCACCAAATTCCGTCGCTACGTCCTCGAGGTGTTTATTCATGTATTGCGCCTGACCGAAGATCCGAGCGCGCGCGCAACTAATTTTGTCGCTTTCTTCTTGAAAAGTTTCGACGGATAATCAGTGTCAGACTCGCATTTTATGGACGCTTCTTCTTCCGTTGCAGACGCCACTCACCATCCGCACGCCCACGAGGAGCACGAGCATCACGAGCTCGGCTTCTGGCGAAAATATGTCTTCTCGACCGATCACAAGGTGATCGGCATCCAGTACGGAATCAGTGGCCTGATCTTCCTGTTCCTCGGCTTCACCCTCATGATGCTGATGCGCTGGCAGCTCGCTTTTCCCGGCACCAGGCTACCGGTGATCGGCACGCTGCTCGAGAATGTGCTCGGCCCGGGGGCGATGAACAACGGGGTGATGACCCCGGAATTTTACAATTCGTTAGGCGCGATGCATGGCACGATCATGATCTTCCTCGGCATCGTCCCGATTGCCTTCGCGGCCTTCGGGAATTTTGTCGTCCCGCTCCAGATCGGCGCGCCGGATATGACGTTCCCGAAAATCAACATGGCGAGCTATTGGGCGTTTTTCGTCGGCGGCGTGGTCATGCTGGTGAGTTTCTTCGTGCCGGGCGGCGCGGCCAAGGGCGGCTGGACTTCGTATACGCCGCTGGCCGACATCGCGGACAAAGGGCCGACGATATGACGTCATTTTTAATGGCCAGACGCTCTGGCTGATCGGGTTCATTCTGTTGATCACCTCGTCGCTACTTGGCGCGGTGAACTTCATCGCCACCATCATCCAGCTCCGGGCCAAAGGAATGACGTGGATGCGGCTGCCCTTCTTTGTCTGGGCGCAGTTTGTGACCGCGTTCCTGCTGTTGCTCGCCTTTCCGCCACTCGAGTCGGCGATCGTGATGCAACTGATGGATCGCGTCGCGGGAACGAGCTTCTTCCTGCCGAGCGGCCTGGTGGTGAATGGCGCGCAGGTTTCGATCAGCGGCGGCGGCAGTCCGCTGCTCTGGCAGCACCTCTTCTGGTTCCTCGGGCATCCGGAAGTTTACGTGCTGATTCTGCCGGGCATGGGGATCGTGGCGGAGATCATCGCGAACAACACGCGCAAGCCGCTCTGGGGTTACAAGTCGCTCGTGCTCGCCGCGCTCGTGCTCGGTTTTCTCTCTTTCATCGTCTGGGCCCATCACATGTGGCTGACCGGCATGGGCACGGCGGTGAGCGCGTTTTTCCAGACGACGACGATGATCATCTCGATCCCGTCGGTGATTATTTTGAGCGCGTTTTTCATTTCGCTCTGGGGCGGCTCGATTCGCTTTACGGTGCCGATGCTGTTTGCGACGGCGTTTTTGCCCATGTTTGGAATCGGCGGCCTGACGGGCATCCCGCTGGCGTTTAACAGCGCCGATCTTTACCTGCACGACACCTATTACGTGATCGCGCACTTCCATTACATCGTCGCGCCGGGAACGATCTTCGCCGTCTTCGCGGGGATTTATTATTGGTTCCCGAAGGCGACCGGGCGCAAGATGAACGATTTCTGGGGCAAGGTGCATTTTTGGCCCTCGCTCATCTGCATGAACGTGATTTTTCTGCCGATGTTCTTGCAAGGCATGCTCGGGATGCATCGCCGCTGGTATGACGGCGGCCAGGGCTGGACTCTCGCGAGCGAGAAAGCGTGGGGCTTGAGTGGTTTCCACTGGAACCTGCCGATCTCGATTGCCGCCTGGGTAATGGGACTGGCGCAGATTCCGTTCATCATCAATTTCTTCTGGAGCATGCGCCGCGGCAAAAAAGTGAACGATCAATCCGTGGGAGGCAACGACGCTGGAATGGACCGCGCCGTCGCCGCCGCCACATGGCAATTTCGCCACTCCGCCGGTGGCCTACCGCGGGCCCTACGAATACAGCCTGCCGGGCCGCGAGAAGGATTTCACGATGCAAACCGAGCCGGTCCAGCCCGACGAGCGCACCTTGCGCGAACCGACCATGTCGCTCAGTCACTAGGGTTCCTGCCTCTGCCCTAACGAATCGCGCAAATGGAAATTCCCTACACCGTTACCGCCCGGCCTGACACCGGGCTCTGGAACGCCAAGGTCGGCATCTGGCTCTTTCTTGCCTCGGAAGTGATGCTCTTCGGCGGCCTATTCTCCGCCTACATTTTCCTCCGGCTCGACGCCGAGCCCGGCTATTGGCCGCATGGTCTGCTCAACGTCCCGGTCGGCACCTTTAACACGGCGATCCTGATCGCTTCCTCGGTCACGGTCGTGCTGGCGTGGGCGGCGTTGAAGATGCGCCGCTACGCGAGATACAAGGTTTACATGGCCATCACGATCCTTTGCGGCGTCATCTTTCTCGTGGTGAAGCTCGGTTACGAGTGGCCGCAAAAATACGTTCACTTCGGCGCCTACATTAAGACCAGCGAGCTGGAAAAGTATGAGCGCTATCTGGGGAACAAGCATCTCCTCAGCGAAGGTCTGCCCCCGCGGGTCGAGATCACCGGCCATCTCCATAACCGGGCGGCGCTCAACGATCCCAAAATCAAGGAATACGAGATCGCACTCGATCCCATCTACACCGACCCGACGAACAAGGCGATGGATCGGCCGCACTTTCTCTACGTGCCGCCGACCGATGTGATCGCGACAATCGAGAAGGCCGACGTGGAACGCGCAACCATGTTCCTGCCCACTCACAACACGTATTTCGCGACGTATTTTACGATCACCGGCCTGCACGGATTGCACGTCCTCGGTGGGGTGATCGTCTTTTGCTATCTTTTCCTGATGGGCGGCAGGACCTATCGGCAGAACCCGGAACATCTCGCAAATCGAGTTGAGGTGGCGGGATTATTCTGGCACTTTGTCGATCTGGTTTGGATCTTCGTTTTCCCGCTCTTTTACCTGCTCTGATTCGATGAATAATCCGCCAACTACTGCACCGGTCGAACACGAGACGGAGCATTACGCGCCCAATGTTCACGACGTCAGCAAACACGTCCGCGGTTATCTTCTGGTCGGCGCGGCCCTGCTTTTCTGCACTGCGCTGACCGTTTTCCTGTCCTATGTGGATTTCGGTTCGCGGAAGGCGAACGTGGCGGTGGCCATGGTGCTGGCGGCGTTCAAAGCGGGATTGGTCGCCTATATTTTCATGCACCTGTCGGCGGAGAAGAAGCTGATCTACCGGATTCTCATCTTCACCGCCATCTTTGTCCTGGGCCTCTTTTGGCTCATTTACCTCGCCTGGTACGACCCGGTTCATCACTAAAATGTCACTCAAAGGTTTTCACATCGTCTTCATCACTTTTTCGACACTGCTTGCGTTTGGTATCGGCGTCTGGTGCCTTTGGACCAATAGTGTGAGCCAGACCGCCGCTTACACCCCAGGTGCGATTTGTTCCTTTGTAGTCGCGCTCGCTTTGATCATTTATGGCTGCTGGTTCTGGCGCAAAATGAAACGGCTCCGTTTGATCTGATGAAATCAAAATTACTTCTCTGGCTAACGCTCCTGCTCGTCTCCCCGACCGCTCAGGCTTTGGCCTGCGCGACCTGCATGGGAGCGAAGGATTCCAAATCCACCGCGCATCTGGCAGTCGCGATCTGGGTCATGATTGGCGCCGTAATGTCGGTGCTGGGAGGCGTCAGCGCCTTCGGAGTGCATCTCTGGCGGCACGCGAGTGTGCCACTCGAACCGCATGAGCAGTTGATCGACGAGGATTTCGAGAAATATGACTAGTCTGGCCCTAATCAACCAATTTCTCGGGCAGCCGGCTAACTTCTCCGAGCACGGGTTCCAGATCGATCACATCATCGAGTTCTGCCATTGGTTCATGGGCGCGCTCTTCATCGGTTGGCTGAGCTACTTCATTTTTGTCCTCTGGCGTTTTCGCAAAAGCCGCAACCCGGTGGCCAACCATGAAGGCGTCACGAGCGGCATCTCGACTCATTTGGAGTTCGCCGTCGTTTTGATCGAAGCGGTCCTGCTCGTCGGTTTTGCCATTCCGCTTTGGGCAAAACGGGTGAACGCTTTCCCAAACGACAAGGATGCCATCGTTGTTCAGGCCATTGGCCAGCAGTTTAACTGGAATTTTCACCTTCCCGGGCCGGACGGAGTCTTCGGTCGACGCAGCGTGGACCTTATCAGTAACTCCAATCCGATTGGACTCGACCCGACAGATCCCAACGGGAAGGACGATCTGGTGGTACTGGGTGAATTGCATGTGCCGGTTGATCGCAATGTCATTGTCGACGTTTCATCAAAGGATGTGATTCATAATTTTGACCTGCCGAGCATGCGCATCGCCCAGGATGCGATCCCAGGGCAGGTCGTTCCGATGTGGTTCAAACCAATCAAGACCGGAACCTACGAGATCGTCTGCGGTCAGCTCTGCGGTCTCGGGCATTACGCCATGAAAGGGACGCTCGTGGTCGACACGCCAGCGGATTATCAGGCTTGGTTGAAGGAACGGGCGGAACTGGCTGGCACTCTGCCCGCGCCGGCCAAAACGGGCGCGCCGCCGGCCGCACAAAAAACAGCCAACCCGGGCGGCGGATAAAGAAGTGGACCGGCATTGCGCCGGGGAGGACCACAAACTAATGCGCATGCCCGACTACGAGACGAATCGCTTTCTCTATCGCTTTGCATGGTTCACGGCGGGCGCGACCGTTTTGCTCATTTGCAGCGGCGGAATGGTCACGAGCAAGGGCGTCGGACTCGCCGTGCCCGATTGGCCGACGACCTTCGGTTATAACATGTTTTTCTTTCCGGTTTCGAAGTGGGTCGGCGGAGTTTTCTTCGAGCATACCCACCGGTTGATCGCGTCCGTAATCGGATTCTTGACCATCATCCTGGCGATCTGGCTCTGGCTTTCGAAAGCGGAAAAATGGGTGAAAACGCTTGGCTGGATATCGTTAGGGGCGGTCGTCCTGCAGGGAATTCTCGGCGGACTGCGGGTCACACTCTTGAAGGATCAGATTGGGATTTTTCATGCCTGTCTCGCGCAAGGGTTTCTCGGATTGCTTGTCATCATTGCGCTCGCTCTTTCGCCGGTCTGGCGTCGACTCGCTAGCTTCGGTGGGAATGTTCCGAGTCGAGCACTCGCGATTTTTGGGATCGTCATCTCCGGCTTCATCTATGGACAACTCGCCCTCGGGGCAACGATGCGGCATCAGCATCGTGATTTGGCGATCCTGGACTTCCCGCTCGCCTACGGACAGATCATCCCGCAGACCGATCCGGCAACTATTGCTCGCATCAATCAAGCTCGCGACGCGCAAGCGCTCTCCGATGTGTCGGCCGGCCAAATCTGGCTGCAAATGGCGCATCGGTTTGTCGCCGCGATCATTGGCCTGACAATTGCGATCTTTTGGTATCTCGTTAGGCGAGAGCGAGCCTGGCCTCCGCTCTTGCGCGAGTTGTCGAATCTCTGGCTCTGGCTCGTCCTCCTGCAAATCACTCTGGGCGCCTGGACGATTTGGAGTAACAAGGCCGCCGATATCGCGACCGCGCATGTTGCAGTGGGTGCGATCACGTTTGCCACCGGGATCGTCATTTCTGCCGTGCTTCTTCGTTTGCGACAGGTTGCACGGAGCTCGCCGTTCCCGCTTCGGACCAGCGCTCAACTCGCGGAGGCTGCGGCGTCGTGAAAACGGCCGTGATCGAACCGCCCGCGGTGCCGATCGAGCGCGGTTGGACGATGGCCGATCTCGCCGAGTTGGTGAAGGCCCGCCTGACGTTTCTTGTCCTGATCACAACCGCGGTGGGCTTCTACGTCGGATGGCGCGGACCGATGGATTTCGTCGCGCTCCTGCACGCCGTCGCCGGCACGGCGTTGGCAGCCGGGGGCGCAGCGGCGCTCAATCAATGGTGGGAGCACCAATACGACGCCATCATGGTGCGGACACGGATGCGACCCATTCCGGCGGGCCGAATGTCGCCCCGCGAAGGTTTGATCGTCGGGACCATCCTCGGCGCTGGCGGCGTGGTCTATCTGGCCATTGCCGTAAATTTGATCAGCGCTCTGCTGGCCGCGGCAACCATTGGCATTTACCTCTTCGCCTACACGCCGCTCAAACGAATCAGCATCACGAACACGCTTGTGGGTGCGATCCCGGGCGCCCTTCCTCCGCTGATCGGCTGGGCCGCGGCGCGGAACGATCTCGCCCTTCCCGCCTGGACGCTCTTTGCCATTCTGTTCTTCTGGCAACTGCCGCACTTTTTTGCGATCGGCTGGATGTATCGCGAAGATTATGCGCGCGCTGGTTTCGTCATGCTCTCCGGTCGCGATCTGGAAGGCGGGCGTACTGGACGGCAGAGTATTTTTTTCACGGCGCTGTTGCTCGTCACCAGCATCACGCCGATTTGGTTTGAAATCGCATCGCTCTCCTACCTGCCAATCGCGCTCTCGTTAGGCACGTTTTTTCTTGCGCTCGCATTTCGTTTTCAAATGCACCGGTACTCTGCGGACGGCGCGACATCTGTTTCTGGGCTCGATCATCTATCTGCCGCTTCTGCTCGGCGCTCTCGTGCTGACGAAACGATGAGCAGAACCTCCGGTCTTGCTCCGACCAGGGCGCCTCTCTCTAGGAGCGCGCTCGCCTGGAAAGCGACGCTCATCCTCATCCCGCTCCTGACCGCCGCCAGCCTCTTCTTCCTCCGCCAGATGGAAGTTGCACGTCTCGCCAGTCGCCAGTTGCCCAAAGACGGCGTCGTCCCGCCATTTCAACTGACAGATCAGGATGGGCAGCCCTTTGGTTCGAAGCAGCTACGCGGGAAAATCTGGGTCGCAGACTTCGTCTACACCACCTGTCCCGGGCCTTGTCCGATGATCAGCAGCCGGATGAGCGAGACACAAAAGCCGTTGCAGAACACGGACGTGAAGCTGGTTTCTTTCAGTGTCGACCCGCAACATGATACGCCGGCGGTGTTGCGAGATTATGCCGCAAAATTGAACGCCCAGCCCGGTCGCTGGAAATTTCTTACCGGGGACAAGAACACGATCTATCGTCTGATCCGCGATGGATTCAAACTGGCCACACTTGACGGCACCGAGGGACCTGTCCACAGCACGCGACTGGTCCTGGTCGATCGGCACGGCGTGATCCGCGGATACTACGACGCGACGGAGGCCGACGCGGTAACGCGTCTCTTGGCCGATACCAATCATCTCCTACAGGAGCAACCCGCTCCTGCGGCCAAAGGCTCGTAGATTGTTTTCTGCAGATTCTCCCAGTAATACGGGCTCTGACGAACAACCAACGGCGTTTCCGCAAGCCGCCCGGTTGAAGTTCAGCGTTACAAATTATTCCAAGTGCACTGGCTGCCGAGAAAGGCGCGCTGGAGGTCATTGAAATCCACCGCGCGACTGACGAATTGAAAACGTATTTGTTCGGCGTCGCGATTCATAAACATTGAAGAACGCTCAAAGCGTTCGCCATAGAACATGTAAGAAATAATTACAAGGAAGGTTTCCTTGCTTCCGATTTTGACTGGATTCTTCTCCTGGGAAACGAGGGTCAGGTCGGTGCCGTCTTCGGGAACTTCGGCCAGGGCCTGTTTCACCAACTGTCCCATCGTCTCCTCATCGAAGGCGCCGAGATGAGAAAGAGGAACGCTCGTGATTGTTCCTTCCGCCTCCGCTTTGTTCGGAGGATGAAGCGTCAATTTTGTTGCACTCCCGGAATATTGCCAACCGTCCGGCGGCCGATAAGTAATCTCGCTACCGCTCCCGTCCGAGAAGACAAGATGGTGGAATGTCATGCCCTCTCCGACGAAATCGGCCAGTTTGGGTGACAGATTCAACTCAGCGCGTGCGCCGACAAGAAGAACCAGGCTTAAGAAGGCGACAGTTAAGGAACGAGAGACCATCTGCCTTTGCTGTAGGTAAAAGTCAGGAGCGTGCCCGGAGGAGATTTGAGTCGGAAATTCGTATCAAAGTACCAATTCCGAACGGGAGCATTATAGACGGGCGACCCGTACCTCCAAATCCCGATGGCTTGCTGGCTGTTGTAGAGCTCGACCATCGAGCCGTAATAGGTCAATGACTTGTTGCTCCAATTCTCGAGAAAGCGTGGAAAGTTCTCCGCGCCGCCGCTGTAACTGCCATTGCTCGTCCCGCTTGGGATAATGCCGGACAAAATCGCTGTATTATAGGTCGTATTGGAGGCGGTGCCAAAAGAAGTGGCGTCATTCCAGGAATTGGAAAGGAGGTTGACGGCGTCGGCAATTACCGAGCAGGGCTGGCGGGTATAACCGGCGGCCTGCGGTTTCGTCGGATCGCCGCTGTTCGACGGAGGGTTGCTTCCGGTGTTGAAGTCTCCTTGAACATAAACGGGGTTGGCGCTCGCGACGGTCAATCCATTGGTTGGAATGAAAGCGCCATTTTTTAAGCGAAAGCCGCGCTTCGCTCCAATTCCGTTGGGGGCGGCGCTTGTATTGTTGAGATAAATAATTCCATTAAAGGGGGTTCCCGTCTTGTTCCATTGCGTGCCAGAGCTCTTTGTGAGCTTGCTGATATCCAGAGTGGTCACACGAACGGAGGCTTGCTCGCGATTGTCCTGGAAAGATTGATTGGTTGTAATCACTCCACTCGCGGTAAACATGTTGTAGAGTTTTAGGTCTTCTCCGCTGCTCGATGCTGTCAAGGTGGTGGTGGTGCCATCGCCATTGGGCCTTAGGAGCGTTACAGTATCAGCGCTGCCGTGGTCAGTGATTTGGATGATGATTCCCGCCTGGTTGAAGTATCGATAGCTGCTCAAGGGGTCGGGGTTGGCGTTTAACGGCAGGACCGGCGGCTCAATCAATTCGTGATAACCAGTATCGTTTGGGTTCCCAGAGTCGAATGTGCCTGGGTCAATATTGAAGGGTTGATGAGTAGAATCGTAGTCTGGCCTGATCTCCGGGTTCATCGGCCACGTAGGCGGTCCGTTGGCTGGATCGTTGGGGTCGTGTGACGAATCTCCCGGCATAAAACCAATAGACCATTGACCCGAAAAGGTGGCCTTATCCATAAAGTGCAGGCTCTTGTGGTCGGTGTAAAGGTCGGAATTGGTATGAACCCATCCGTTAATGTAGAAATCGGGACCAGGGTGGATTTCGAGTGGATCATTGTAAAAGATAGCGTAGTTCCATGGGGAGATTTGTTGTTCTTGAAAGATACGCCGAACTTTTGCCACGACGTTGCCTCGCAAGGTGGGAAGAGTGACATATGCGGTGGCTAGATAGTTGTAAGTGTTGTCCCCGTTTCCCGCCTGTCCAACGCTTGCGGTGGGTACGGCGTTGGGGTCCATAGGGACCTCTTCGGGGTCAACCGCCACGACTTTGCATTGTTGCACGGTCGAAGTATTGGCCGGGTCGTAATCGGCTCGGGTTGCGGTGAAGTTTGGAATACCTGGGAATTGTGCTTGTGTCGGCAACGCCAGGCTAGCCAACTGGTTGGTGGTCGGTAATGGTGTGGGAGGCGTCTGGCAGAGCTGGCGCCAGCGCGCGAAGCTATTTTCGAGGCAGCCATCCGCAACCGCGACTGCGCTCTCCAGGGCGACGGAACGTTGTACATTACGACCCACGTTCGTCGTGTATTCGGCGGCAATGCCCACGATCACCACCAGAGTGGCGAGGATCGAGATCACAAGGACGATCGCGGTTCCGGCTTCTTGCTTACGTATTGTTTGTTTCATGGATTATGGGGTTGGGAATGGAATTGGAAGTGGAAGTGGTGTGGCAGCTACTGTTAGTTTGGCTTTGGTCGGAACGGTCCCGTTGAGAAGAATGTTGGCGGATTTGAAACCACGATTGCTGGTTTGAGAGTCGGCGGTGGAAAGACCGATGGCTGCGACCACGCGCGGGCTTCCTATACCCCCGGTGTTCGGCGTTTGGAACGGTTGTGCCCGGGTGATGCCGGTAGTCAAAACAACGAACAGCGGCGGGGCCGTGAGGCTGTGCCATTCGAGGGCCCCATTATTCACGACGTAGGCGCACACGTCTGTGGTAAAGCAGGCGATATTAAAGCTCGCGGTTCCGGTGATATCCACCGGCAAAGGGGTTTGCAGCGTCAGAGTGACCACCCCGTTCGCGGGACCGCTCACCGCTGTGATATCCGAGTCAACGTTGTGGGTCAGAATGATCAAGCGCTGGTGAACTTTAGGCGCTTCAGCGCTCGTTACTCTGATCTTGACGACATTCTGGCCCGCGGTCGCATCAGCCGCGATCCGAAAAGGACCTCCTCCCCAAAGTTGAAACAGGATTCCGGGAGCCGAACCGTCGGCCGGAGCTGGCGTATCTGGGGTAGCTGGATCGTAGAGCGCGAGCGGCGAGACCGCGCTATGCAAGTTCTCGGTCATTTTCAGCATCGCGATGCGGGCCTGCTGATGGGCCGTATTCACAGCAGTGTTCTTTGCTCCAAGGATGGTGCCGATGTTCAAGAGCGAAAAAATGATTAAACCGAGCACGCCGATCAGCACGGTCGTCACCATTAGTTCGACTAGCGTCAGGCCGGAGCGCGCGTGAGAGACAATCTTCATTAGTCGGATGCGCGAAGTGTCTGCATCGAGAACGAGTAGGGCCGCCCGAGATAGGTATAATTGATCGTTACTGTCGCGCGGTAGATCGTCACTCCACCAGCGCTGACGTCCGCAACCGTAGTTGTGCGCGTGCCCGAAACGATCGTGTTAGTATCTGCGTCCTCGTAAATCTTTACGTCTTCTGGGGGCTGGATCCCTACCGTGAGGACGAGGGGAATCTGTCCGGGTGGCTTAAATGGTGTCGCTGATTGTATGGTATCAATCTGGTTCATGGCTGCGGCGTAGGCACCGGTTGCGTTTCGACTCTCACTCGCGAACCCATTGAACTTTGTCAGCGCGGCCATCGTCCCACTGAATCCGATGCCAATTAACGCGATAGCGACAACGGTCTCGACCATTGTGAACCCGGATCGGCTCCGATATCGGCCCCTGTCATCAACATGGTGAATATGGAACATTATAGAAAATATAGAGCAATCCTCATACCGGGTGCAGGTTTTATGCTCGCGAAACGGATCGTCCCAGCCGCGGTTCGGGACTGGGAGAGTCAGGACAAAGATGCCGACGCGTCGCAATGCATCCGGCCGACCGGCCCTGTCCGCCTAAGGCGAGTCGCCGATCGCCTGCGTGGGATCTTCCTTCGCGACGAGGCGAAGATAATCCCGGTATTCCCCTTTGGGCACTCGATCGATCAGCCGGCCCATTTGGGCGAGGCCGATGAAGCCGGCTCTCAGCGCGACTTCCTCCAAGCAGGCCACTTTCAAGCCCTGCCGGTGTTCGATCGTCGCGATGTAGTTGGCGGCTTCGAGGAGACTCGTCTGCGTGCCGGTGTCGAGCCACGCCATCCCGCGGCCCAACAACCGAACATGAAGGGAGTTTTGGCGCAGGTAGATCAAATTTAGATCGGTAATTTCCAGTTCCCCGCGCGCGGAAGGACGCAGTCTTCGGCAGAATTCAACGACCTGGTTATCGTAAACGTAGAGGCCAGGAACTGCGTGCTGGCTCTTGGGCTTCTTCGGTTTTTCCTCCAGGCTGATGACGCGTCCGTCCGAACCAAACTCAACCACGCCGTAGCGTTCCGGATCGCGCACCTGGTAACCGAAAATGCAGGCGCCATCCTCGAGCGCGAGCGCATTGCGGAAGAAATCGAGTTTGCCGTAGAAAATATTGTCCCCAAGGATGAGCGCCGCGCCGTCGCCGCCGATAAATTTCTCGCCGATAAGAAAGGCCTGCGCGATTCCCTTTGGCTCCGGTTGCTCCGCATATTCGAGGCGGATCCCAAGCTGCGAGCCGTCGCCGAGAAAGTCGCGCAACGTCGGAATATCCTTCGGCGTCGAGATAACAAGAATCTCGCGCAGACCGCCGAGCATGAGCGTGGCCAGCGGGTAGCAGATCATCGGTTTGTCGTAGACTGGCAGCAATTGTTTGCAAACAATCCTGGTCAGCGGATAAAGGCGCGTCCCCGCACCGCCGGCGAGGAGAATCGCTTTCTTGCTCATGGGCCCTGCGTCCAACCGATCAGTTGCTGCGACCATTCCCGCCAAAAGGAGCGGGCGCCGCTCCATTCGATCTTCGCCTTGTGCGTCAGCCACGGTCCGATCTCGTTTACCGATGGTTTGTCGAGCGTCTGATCAAAGACAAATCCGCTCCCACGTCGGGCCAGCAACTCGCGATCATTGCTCCGCCCGCCGACGCATTGATCGAGTGCTTCCCGAATGAGCTGTTCCGATAAAATCGGGCGCGTTTCAATCGCCGCGCTCACGCTCAACCCGAGCAGGCGCCTCAAGAAAAGTGCGCATAACAAGGTGCGCGAACTGGTGGCATGCACGTGACCGATGTTGTGAGGTAGAAACAATCTGCGCAAGATCAGAGCCGCGCGCGCCTGGGCCAAGAACAAATCGGAAGCAGGTCGATGTTTCTGATTCGCGCGCATTGCTTCCAGTTCACGCACCAGTGCCGGTTGCAGTTGCCACTCCGCCTCAACCACCATCGCGTCAGGGAGATATTCGAAATCCGTCATGAGCTCGTTAGTCTTTGCCGCGGGATCGAAGTCGAGCGGCGGATGCAAAACAAACGCCAGGTGCGGGACTTCGTTGCGGCGCAGAGCGCGCAACTCCATGTCGAGAAATGGGAGATTTTCGTCTGGCCAGGAATCAATCAGATAAGCGCTTTGTTTTCCTTCCAAAGCCGAACCGGCAGTCGGTCGCTTGGCAGGCGCGGCCGCAAGCCGAGCAGCGAAAAGTTCGTGCAGCGGCTCGATCGTCTTCGTGACATTGAAATCGGTTTCCATCCGGTGCCGTCCCGCGTCACCCATTCGCTTCCGCAGCGCCGGGTCGCGCACCAGCTTGTCGAGCGCCTGGGCAAACTCCTCCCAGTCTCCGGGGGGAACCAGCAACCCCGTAAGACCGTCGACGACCGATTCCGGAATGCCCGCCAGCCTGGTCGAGACGACCGGTCTGGCGCACGCCATCGCTTCCATGATCACCGTTGGGAACACGTCGCTTGCCCCTTCGGCATCGACCACGCTGGCGAGGGCAAAGATGTCGCAGCCAAGTAATTTCCCATACACGTCCGCTTGCGAGAGTGAACCGCAAAGTTCGACACGGTTGCGTAATTTCAGCTCCGCAATCATCGTCTCCATCTTCTCGCGCAGCGGCCCGTCGCCGATGATCTGGCAACGAAAATCAAAATTGCGGCGATCCAATTCCGCGCAGGCCTCGAGCAAGATCTCAAAGCCCTTAAAGGGGACAAGCCGTCCCACGCTCACAATCGTTGTCGGACCCGGGGGTCGCTCACCTCGCGGAGGCGCGGGCAGATTGGCCAGGTCCAGGCCGTTGTAAACACGATGAATCTTGTGCGCGGCTTCCGGGCAACGCTTTTGAAGCAACTCGCAGCTATAGTCCGTTTCGACCGCAACGAATTCCGCCGCCATACAGATTTCCTGGAGCAAATCGTCGTGCCCGAGATCCGACATGAAATCCTGGCCGTGCGCCGTGACGCTGAAGGGAATGCCCGCGATCTCTTTCACGAAAATGGCGGTGTGAGCAGCGCGGTTTGCGAAGTGCACATGAAAATGCTTGATTCCATGGCGGGTGAAAAGGTCGGCGAAATAGGAGGCATTTCGGGCTCGCAGCGCGGCCTTAAAGGCTGGGCCATAACGCCGATCGTGTCGGTCGATTAAGGCCTCCGGCCAGCGTCCCGCCCCGCGTGTCTTTTTCTCCCACAAACGCAGGACTGGCGGCGGCGGGGCATAGACAACTGGCGAGCGAAATCGGGCAAAATGTTCATGCCGCAGGCTGGTGAGCGGTGCATGCACGGAGCCGATGAGCAGCTCGTAGCCGCGCCGCTCGAGCTCCAGCATCTCCATGTCGCAAAAAGTTTGCGAGACAACCGGGTAGCGGGAATAAAGATAGGCGAGTTCCATGGCCAAACAACGAAACGCCGAAACGTTAGTCATAAGTGGAGCAGGAAAGAAGCCCGCTCCTGGTGATCTGTTTCCCTCAGGAGATCGGTCTCCCGACCACCGGCTTGCGTCCTTCGATTTCCGGTCTCACGAGATATCCTTGCCGGGATCCATCTCGTAGTCGAGCGCCAGACATTCAGAACGTCTTCGGCTTGATCACCTCCTCGACGAACTTGATGTAGATCGGGTCCTCCCGAAAAATTGCCTGTTTGTCCATCGACTCAAAATCGATCGCGATGAAGAAAGGCCACGGCAGCTTGGGATCGACCCGTCGCCCGCATTTGATGCTGAGCACTTCGTCGATTTTCAGGAGCTGCATCCGCGCCCGCATCATCATTTCTTCGGTCTCCTCCGGGGTGACCCCGGGCTTCAGTTTGTAGAGTCCGATGTGGTGAACCATGAGCGGATAGCTATTAGGCTTGAGCCGACGGTGGCGCAAGCACGAATCCGAGGTGTGAAATGACGAATGACAAAGCTCGGAGCCTGAAGCGATTTCCGATGACGAATGGCGCAACCGCCACACTGGGAAGTTTGCCATTCTTCATTGCTCAGATTCGGCCGGGGCAGCGGCGTAAATGGTACTTTCGGCGTTTTTGAAAATGGCTCGCGGCGGTCCCAGCCCGCGCCCATAACAATCGTTCGCCGCTATGTGTGAATGGAAAGAGGCGCTGCGCGATTTCGATTCCGCGAAGGATCGGTCCAGCGAGAAAAATCAGGGCGAACATCGTCGCTCAACGCGGAACTTTGTAGATTGTCAGGCCACCGAAGCGCTTTTCCCTGTCCTGAAACACCCTCGGGAGACTCGACGCGAAGACGTTTTCGTGCGCGCCGACCCCCAGATAGCCCTGACGCAGACCGTTGTCGATCCCGACGTAATCGATTCCGTTGCTTTTCAGCAGATCGAGCAAAAGATCGGGGTTCGTTGCGCTAAACATTAGCCGGTAGGCTGTGTCGCGCTTGGCCGTCTCGTAACCCATCGACCACGGAAAATAGGGCCAGCCGTAAAATATCCGGCGGCCGTTCATCAGGATCGGATGATGAACGAATCGGTCGGTCAGAAACACATCGCTCGGCTTGGTATTTTGCAGGAGCCATCGCGAGAGCGCGTTGTTCCGAAACGGGACATCGACCCAGTGGTCGTTGTGAACATAAAACAGTTCGATCGCGCCGCCGGCGATCACGCTCGCGCCGAGTAGAATTGCCGCGACTTTGCCGACGAACTGAACGCGATAGATCCGTGCCAGCGCGTAAGCCACGAAGAGGTTCAGCAGAATCAGCCAGAGGTAGAGGAACTTCTGGTTATTCATGATGTCCACGCTCAACTGGGTCCCAAAAGCCAGCACGAGGAGGCTGGCCATGGCCAGGAAGAACACGCGATGCATCGTTCGGAGCAAAATGATCGCCACGAAAGCGAGTCCCAGCTTGGGCCCGAACGTGAAAAGGAAATAAGTGACGGCCTTGGCGAAAGTCGGATTCTCGAGCGTGTAACCCCAATGAAGGATCGAAAAACGATGGGCTGTTTGGGCGAAGCCGAGCAATAACACCTGCGGAACGCCGATGAGGAACGCGGTGCTCAGCAGCGCCGCGAGGCGGACGCGCCCGGGCAGAAACAGAAACAAACAGCCGATCAAAGTCAGCGCAGAAACGAAGATCGGACTGTTCCAGCAGACGAGAAGGCCGATGAGCGTCCCGCAGAAAATGAAACTGCGCAGGGGCGGGGACGTGACCGGTTCCTGTTCCACCGCGCGCTCGCGACCTGCCGATTTTTGTTTGTAAAACTCGACCAGAAACGTCAGCACCAGACAAAGAATTCCGACCGC
The DNA here is from genome assembly GCA_963738045.1 of uncultured Verrucomicrobiae bacterium. GTDB lineage: Bacteria > Verrucomicrobiota > Verrucomicrobiia > Chthoniobacterales > UBA10450 > Palsa-1392. Next base: position 119,837 of record CAVTUX010000002.1, read on the forward strand.
GCCCAACAAATGCCGTTGCACGTAAAGGATGCTCGGCGACCAGATTCCCCAATCTTCGCCTTTGTACGGGAATCCGGATGAAAGCCAGCGGTTCAAGTGGGTGATGGCGTGGATGGCGCCGCCCACTGAATGCTGCGACTGCAGAAATGGCACGTAAGAGAGCGAGCCGTGAAAAAAAAGGAGCAACGCAGCGATGCCGCCGACCACGCGCGATCCAAAGAGCGCTTCGCCCAGCGTCATGATCGAGATCAGCAACGCCAGCATCGACAGCGTGCTCAAGAGATTGAGCGCCGCGGCCAGGTTGAGTCCGAGAAACTCAAGGTTACCGGCCTGAAACCAAAACAGAAAATGGTATCGGATCGGTTCGTCAATGAAATAGGGATACTCAGCCGGAAAGTTGTGCCCGAGCGCGAAGCTTTGCATCAAGGCGAGATTGGGCCCGAAATCGTTCCAGACGACGGAAGCGAGGAGTACGTCGCCGTCGACCATCGACAGCGTGCCGAACATCAGCCAACAGGAGACCGCCAGAAACGCGGCGACAAAGAGCGCGTCTCGCCAATTTAACTTTTTCGGGGGTGCCGAGATGGAATAGAGATCGTCGAAGCGGCGCAAAAGAAGCAGGCAAAAGCCTGCGACGATAAAAAAGAAAAGGTTTGCCCAGACGAGTGGCTTGGCGCTGGCAGCAAACGCGACGCCGAAAAGATAAGTCAGCCATGTGCTGACAAGAATGCCGACTAGGAATGCCGCCGCCCACCGGTGCAGCGGCGATGGTGCGAGCCAGAATTTCCCGCGAATCCGGTCGCCCAGGACGATGACAACGGCGAGGTAACCCAGCGCGAGCATCGCGACGATGAAAACCAAACTACGGACGCCGGGCGAGCCTTTTTTCTCCGACGCTACTTTTTCCAGTCAAGCGCGCCTTTTTTCAGCGCGTAAACGTAGCCCACCATCAGAATCGAAACGAAGCTCAGCATGCTCCAAAAAATGACGTGGCTTTGCCCGACCGCTTCGCGAAAGACCACCGCCCACGGATACATGAAGACGATCTCCAGATCGAAGAGAATGAAGAGCATCGCCACCAGGTAGAACTTAACGCTGAAACGTGGCTGCGCTTCACCCTCAGGCACCATGCCGCACTCGTATGCAGAGTCCTTCGTCCGTGTGCGCACCCCGGCTTTCCCGAGCAACACACTCATGATAAGCGCTCCTGCCGCAAAGCCCACCGCGACCGCCGCCTGCAGCAGAACGGGAATATATTCGCGGATCATTACCTCAAGCCGTTTTTCCTGGCAGCGTGAACCGGCGCCACGAACGCTCTAGCGAGAGGCCGCAGCGGTCGGGAGGTGGCCGTTCGGCGGGATCAACGCCTTAGCCAGAGCGGAAGGTAATCCCCGATATTTCTTGCCGGTTTTCTTGACCATCCCCCGCGCCACCAAGTTTTGCAGCTTCTCATAGGCGCGCAGGCGCAACATTTCTTCTCCACCGCTGGCCGCGTTGCGGGCTCGGAGATTTTCATGCAGGATCTCAAAGAGTTGCTTAAACTCGAATGAAGTGCGCCGGGAAAGGACCGCAACGAGTTCTTCCGTAACGAGATCTGGCACTCGGCGTGAGAAGGCGTTCTTTTTTAGGATGGCCATAGGGCGAAAAAAATAACATATTCCGGCCGAATAGCAGCAGTTTTCTCACTTCCGCGAAAAATATGTCGCTCGCTCTGAACGGTTCCGCAACGCCGTCTGCCAGATTGTGCAATTCCCCTCAAAAAGGACTGGGTGTTGGACTTGGGGACGGCGTCGTTGGCGTCGGGGAAGCGATGGCCGGCACCGCCTGGAGAAGTCCGCGGTTCCTCAACCCTTCCCGGAAGTAGAGGAGCGAGCTTCCCACCCCGGCCGCGATTCCGATCGTTGCCTCCCGAAATGTCACCGGTCCAACCGATTCGGTCACATAGCCGTCACTCTCGTAGCGCTGCGACATCACGATGGGCGAGAGATGATTCGCGATCGCCTCCGACGGTGGGAGCTTTGCCAGGTCGACATCCTTCCCCAAGGCGGGATACACCGCTGCACCCATGATGAGCAACGGACGGATGGCGGCGTTTGCCCGTTCGAACAACAACCGGGTATCGACGTAATTAAATGCCGAATCTCCGGCCGAAACCTGCGTCGCGGCGTCGCGGAAAATGGCGCTTCTTTCTAGTTCGCCGGTTGGCTCAGTCGGACCCGCCAGCGCAGCTTCAACCGCTCCCGTGTCCGAGCCAAGGAACATCATCTTGTCCGAAACCGCGACCGTGGCACTAAACTGCACCACGCCGCCAAACGGTTGAGCGCTGTAAATGGTCGCATCATTTTTCTCTGTCCGCGTCCAAGGCGTGCCCGCGATCTCAACGGAGGTCACCGCCTCAGCAATTTTCCGCGCGCGTGCCGGGTCAATCACGGGCAGAGCGGCGAGAAAGGTTGGCCAATGCGCGTCCGCCTGCCAGGCGCCGGTCATTTCCAGTTGCTCACCAAAGGCCTGCCCCAGGTCATCGGCCGAAATCCCGCGCGAGGCGAGCCCCAGGCTGAATTGCCGGATGAGCGCGGAAAGACCGCTGGCCGCTGGCGTAGTGGGTGAGAAAACATTGTCCCGCCAGGACATCCGCGACACAGAATAGAAAAAGGTGTCGGCCCCGGCGGTGGCAAGGAGCGGACGCGTCAATTTTTTGTCCGTACCGACCCGCGGCATCTCCACAAAATCGGTCTCGCGCATTTTGCCATGTTCGAATCCGAGCGCTACCGCCACCCTGCGCACTGATCTGAGCCGTTCGAGCTGCGCAGCCGGGAGCGATTGACCTGCCATCAAGATGAGCGGCATCAGCCTTTCCAGGAAGGGCCGCGGGTCGACAAAAAGCAGTCCCTCATATTCTCCTGCGAGATGCTTTCTCGCGGCGGCAAACGCCTCATCATCCTTGAGCGAAGGCTCCTTTTTTTCTCGACGTCGATCGACACGATCCAGCAATGCCTTAAGCGCAGCGAGATTGTTCGAGGCGAAGAACCAATGGTTATCGAAGGCGCGCGCGAAAACGAAATGCGAGACGTTCAGCGTCTCGATCCGGTGCTGGTCGTAGACAATCGTTTCGTGCTTCGCGTCGCTCGCTTTGGGCCACCATTTCGCCTCGCGTTGCGCGATAAATTGCTTCGCTTTTTCCGGCGTCTCCGCAAAATGGAACCCGCCGACCAGTTTCGGTTCGTTATTCTCAAGCGACGCCAAAGCGATAAAAGCGTGCGTCGGGCCGAGCTGGAGAAACTCCTCCAGCGTTTGGCCGTCCCTATCATTCTGCGGCAAGCGGCCGAGCGGCTTCTGCAGCCAACTCTGGACCGATGGCTCGCGCCAAATCTGGTAAAGATCGCTCGCTTGCCAGCGTTCTCGCGCGCGTCTCACATCCGGTACGTGCACCAGGAAGAGCGTCGCCTTCGGCAGCAACTCTGGCACCGTCACGAGGCGATTCGCCAGCTGGACGCGCACGAAAATCCACGCCGCCGCCGCTGCCACCAGTGCCATCGCGATTACCGCGAGCAATTTCTTCATCGGCGAAGTCTCGCATCAAATTTGCCCACTGCGAGTCGTGGAGCGCACTCGACTTTTTGCCCCGCATCGACGATCTCCCTGCATGGCATCATGCGCAGGGTCCCGGCTCGTTCTGGGCAGTTTCCGGGAAAGCGCGGTCATCGGCGCGGCCGAGCAGGCTCTCGCTGAATGCGGCGGCCCGCCCACCTGCGGTTTCCTTTTTCTCTCCGCCAGCTGGCTTCCGCAGATTCATGAAGTGCTCGATCTCGTTAGGCTGCATGCCCGCATCCCGCTCCTGGTCGGATCGGTCGGTGGCGGCCTCATCGGCGTCGGCCGGGAAGTGGAAGGCGCGGCTGGGATGTCACTGCTGCTCGTTAGCCTCCCGGAGGCAAAACTGACCCCGGTTTTGATTTCCAATAAACAGATTGGAGAATCAACCGGGCCCGCCTACTGGCAGATGGAGACTGGCCTCGGCCCGGATGAGGTCGATTCCTGGATTGTGTTGGGCAACCCTTTTGTTCCGGAACTCGAGCGCTGGCTGGCGGAATGGAATGTGGCTTTTCCCGAAGCGCCCAGCATCGGCGGGCTTGTCAGCGGAATCGACGGCAGCGGCGAGAACGGCCTGCTCCTCGATGGCAGAGTCGTCGATGCCGCTGTCGTAGCCCTCGCGGTCAAGGGCGCAAAGATTCGCACCATCGTGAGCCAAGGCTGCAAGCCGGTGGGCGAGCCGTTCACCATTACGCAGGCGGAGGAAAACCTCGTCTACACCCTTGGTTCGCGCCCCGCCTATCAGGTCCTGAGCGAGACCTTCAACGGCTTATCCGACCAGGAAAAGGAACGCGCCCGTGGCAATCTCTTCGCCGGTCTGGCGGCATCGGAATACGTCGCGGATCTAAAACGCGGCGATTTTCTGGTCCGCAATCTGTTGGGCGCAGATCCGCAAACCGGCGCGGTCGCGATCGGCGCACGCGTCCGGACCGGCCAAACCTTGCAATACCAACTGCGGGACAAGATCACCGCTCACGCCGACCTGATGGAGTTGGCAAAAATCAACGGGCTCCGGGGCTGCGAACCGTTCGCTTCGCTCGTCTTTTCCTGCAACGGCCGCGGCCAGCGCTTCTTCGGCGTACCGGATCACGATGCCGCGACCCTTGCGGAAATTTTCGGTCCGGCGCCCAGCGCCGGTTTCTTCTGCAACGGCGAAATCGGTCCGATCGGTCGTGCCAGCTATCTGCACGGCTATACCGCGTCCATCGCGCTCTTTTGCAGATAGCGGATTCGTCAGGCGCGAGGGTGGAATTTGTGATGCACCGCCTTTAGGCGCTGCTGGTCGACGTGCGTGTATACCTGCGTTGTCGAAATGTCGGCGTGCCCGAGCATTTCCTGGATGATGCGCAGGTCGGCGCCGTTGCCTAACAAATGGGTGGCAAAACTGTGCCGCAGCAAATGCGGATACACATTCGCCTCCAGGCCCGAACGCCGCGCCACTGCTTTCACGATCTGCCAGATGCGCACGGTCGTCAGGCGACCGCCGCGGTTGGAGAGAAAAACTTCGCTCCCGCTGCGGCGCCTGACGAGTCGCGGCCGCTCCTGCTCGAGATAGACGGCGAGCGCCGCGCAGGCCTTGCGCCCGACCGGTACGAGCCGCGTCTTGTTTCCTTTCCCCGTCACGCGCACCACGCCTTCTTCGAGATTGAGGTTTTCCAGCTTCGCGCCGGCCAGCTCGGAAATGCGCAGCCCGCTGGCGTAGAGCAGCTCCAGCATGGCGCGATCGCGCAAACCAAGCGGCGCTTTCTCGTCCACACTTTCGAGCAACTGCTCGACCTGCAACTCATTCAGCGTTTCCGGCAGGTAACGCTCGATCCGCGGCAGCATCAGCGAATCGGTCGGATCCTTTGCCACGAATCCCTGCCCGGTCGCAAAACGAAAGAAGATTTTCAGCGCGACCACGATCAACTTGATCGAGGAGGCTGAAAGGCCGCCGCGTTTGCGTTCCGCCAGATATTCGCTGACCAGCGGCAGCCCGACTTCGCGGGCGCGCGAGATCTGCTTTCGCTGTGCACACCAGACGGCGAATTCGCCTAACGATCGCTGGGTCGAGAGCTGATAATTTTCCGAAAGACCGCGCTCCACCGCGAGATAGCGGATGAAAGCGTCGATCTCGTTTTCCATGACAACCCAAGCTTCCAGCCTGCTCGCGCCTCTGTGCAAGCTGGAAGCTCACGCCGCCTCCTGCGCGCGTTGACAAAGCAAACGCGGACTCGATTGTTTCTTGCGATGAGCCTCGACTTGAACAGCCTCCTGAAAGAGTGGCCGCACGAACCCGGCGCGATCAAAGTCCGCAAAGTGCCGGGTCTCGATGGCCGCGAAAAACTTCAGCTCCGGATCGATCTCGGCCTGCTCCAGATGGAAATGGAAGGCCGGCCCGACGGGCAGCGCCCGCATAACTGTGAATCGTACCTGGTTTATCATCAGCGCCGCGCGGTTCGCGCCGCGGAACGAGGGGCAAGATTACGAGCTCACGCCCGAGCAATGCAGCGAGTTGCAGCAGGAAGGGATTCAATATTACCACCGCTATCTCAGTCTGTTCCAGATCGACGAATTCGAAGGCCGTCATCCGCGACACGCAGCGCAACCTCGACCTCTTCACCTTCGTCGATGAACACAGCCAGCGGGAGGACGTGGTCTGGAGTTTCCAACAGTTCCGCCCCTATGTCCTGATGATGAATACCCGGGCGCGGGTTTCGATTTTGCTCGCCGAGGGCAAATTTGGCGAGGCCATCCGCGAAATCGAAAAAGGCCGTGAACGGATCGTCGAATTTTTCCAGCAATCCGCCTTTCCCGAGCTGGAAGCGAAGAGTTCGGAGATCGCGTTCCTCGACGAATGGCTCGAGGAAGTGCGCGCGAAGACGGCCGCTCTCGAAACTGGAAGTGATGGAGCGTGAAATGGAACGCGCCATCGCCGGCGAACGCTATGAACGCGCTGCGGAATTGCGCGACGCCATCCGCCAGATCAAAGCGCAGTCGCTCTAGCCGGGAGGCTGATTCGGCCGCGGCCTAACGACTTCTCATGGCGGCGTCCAATTCCAGCCTGACCGAGCGCAAGGAACGCTGGGCCCGCAAGATGAGCGGGAAAGCGAAACCCGCCGTGCGCTCGCAGGATCGGCTCCCACCGGGCCAGCATCTCACGCCCGGCTTTCCCGTCCTCGATCTCGGTCTTCGCCCGAGATCTCGTTAGGCGAATGGCGCCTCGAAATCGGCGGCCGGGTCGAGAATCCACAAACACTCGACTGGGAGCAGTTTAACGCCCTTCCGCAATTTGAAGACGTGAGCGATTTCCACTGCGTCACGACTTGGAGCAAATTCGACTGCCGCTGGACGGGCGTGGCTTTCTTCACCCTCGTCGATCTCGTCCGGCCAAAACCGGAAGTGCAACATGTTCTCTTCACGAGCTATGACGGTTATTCGACCAACGTCCGTCTCTCCGACTGTCTCGATGACGACGTTCTCGATCGCGACCCAATTCAACGGCAAACCGATCACGCGCGAGCACGGCGGCCCGGCTCGCGTCATCATCCCCAAACTCTACGCTTGGAAAGGCGCCAAGTTCGTCAGGCAAATCGAGTTCTCGGCCGAGGACAAGCTCGGCTTCTGGGAGGTGCGCGGTTACAGCAACACCGCCGATCCGTGGACGGAAGATCGCTTTTCGTGAGCGAGCCGGCCCACGCCCCGCGCAAATTCGCGATCATCGCGGCTTTCGCCGCTCTTTACCTCATCTGGGGTTCCACCTATCTCGGGATTCTGTTGGCGATCCAATCGATCCCGCCCCTGCTCATGGCGGGCGCGCGCTTCACCTCTGCCGGAGTCATCATGTACGGAATCGCGCGCTGGCGGGGCCCGACGAAATCTTCCTTCGCCGAATGGCGTACGGCCTTCGTGGTCGGCGGCTGTCTTCTGCTCTTCGGCAACGGTAGCGTGACCGATCGCCGAGCAATGGGTCGCCTCGGGCCTCGCTTCCCTCCTTGTCGCGACGGTGCCGATCTACATCGCGCTCCTCGCCTGGCTGAGCGGCTCCGCTCCAAGGCCAAGACCGCTTGTCATGCTTGGACTTGCCGGTGGATTTGTCGGAGTGGGAATTTTGGTCGGTCCGGCCCTGGCCGCTCCTCCAGGCGGAAGCGGAAAGCACGTTGGCCTCGGGATGCTGGTTCTGCTCCTCGGCTCGTTAGGTTGGTCGATCGGTTCGCTCTATTCGCGCCACGCCCGCACCTCGGCGCCGCCTTTTCTCTCCTCCGCGCAAACCATGCTTTGCGGTGGCGCCTTGATGATCATCGCCGGTCTAATGAGCGGCGAAACGCGCGATCTTCATCTGGAAAAGATGACCGCCCTGTCGTTAGGGGCGTTTGTCTACCTCGTCCTCATCGGCGCGGTCGTCGGTTACACCGCCTACATTTGGTTGCTGCGCCATTGCGATCCGGCGAAAGTCGCAACCTACGCCTACGTCAACCCGGTCGTGGCTGTCCTGCTCGGGGCTCTTTTTGCCGGTGAAGCATTGACTGGTCGCACCGCCGTGGCTGCGGTCATCATTATTGGATCGGTCGCGCTTGTTATCACCGCCGGGCAGATGAAACGAAAAAACGTCGGCCACCCCTGCGACGGCGGTTGCGCAAGTGAGATGAAACCCGCTAAAAGAGCGCAGCGAGATGAAGCCGGATAACGCCAAAGCGGTCGAAACGCTCCAGGCCAATTGGCGCGCGGAACGCGAAACCGCGCTGGTTTACCGCGACCTGGCCGCGAATGAGCTGGATGAAAAGCGGCGCGGCATTCTGCTTCGAATGGCGGAAGCGGAGGAACGCCACGCGGTCCGCTGGGAAAACAAGTTGCATGAGCTCGGGGCCGCGCCGCCGGTCTTGAGGAATGATTGGCGCCGACGCCTTAATCGCTGGTGGACGCGCGCAGCCGGTGCGGAGGTGGCGATCCGCCGGATGGAAGCCGCGGAAGATCGCGACAAGGAGCGTTACCAGGCACAAAGCCAGAGCGAGCTGGCTGGCAACGATGAAGAGCAGGAATTTCTTCGCCAGACCGCGCTCGAGGAAAAGGCGCACTCGCGAATTTTGAACACGATGAGCGCAACGCCCTCGTCGTTAGGCCCAAAAAGCGTGCTCGACACCATTCTGAAACGCGAACGCTGGCATGGTCGCGGCGGCGGTTGGGTGGCGGACGCCATCTACGGCGTGAACGACGGGCTCGGCGCGGTCTTCGGGATCGTTTCCGGCGTGGCCGGCGCAACCGACAACCAGCAGCATTACATTCTTATCGCGGGGCTGGCCGGCATGATGGCCTCAGCTCTTTCCATGGGCGCCGGCGCCTACCTTGCGAACAAGAGCGAGCGCGAAATTTACGAGGCCGAGATCGCGCGCGAGAAAGCCGAGATCGACGAAAATCCCGAGGAGGAAATCGAGGAGATGGCGCTCTTTTATCAGTTGCAGGGATTTGCCCCGGAAGAATCGCAACGCATGGCAGAGCGGCTCGCGCAGCAGCCCGAGCAGATGGTGCAGGCGATGGCACAAAGCGAGCTGGGTCTTTCCCAGCATAATTTTCCCAACCAATGGACTTCCGCCTTTTCCGCCGCGCTCTCGACCGCGGTCGGCGCATTCATTCCGATCGTTCCGTTCTTTTTCATGAGCGGGTTCCCGGCGGTCATCGCGGCTTTTGTCATCAGCATCGTGGCGCACTTCGCGGTTGGTGCGATCAAATCGCTCATCACCATTCGCTCTTGGTGGGCCTCGGGTTTAGAAATGACGATAGTGGGCGTGATCGAGGCGATCGTGACCTACGGGCTCGGACTGGCCTTCGGCGCGATTGGATAGGTATTCGTTAGGCATGAACCAGCCCGCTCTCGCTGTTATCGTTCCGGCCTTCAACGAAGCCCGGCGCCTGACCGACAACCTGCTCACCCTCCTGAGCTATCTGCAAGCCTTCCGCCCGGAAGCGGAATTGATCGTGGTGGATGACGGTTCTACCGATGGTACGGCGGAAGTGGCAGAGGGACTTTTCGCGCGGCTGCCTGATGTCACGGCGCGGGTTTTACGCTCCGCCAAAAACCGCGGCAAAGGCCACGCGGTTCGCACCGGGCTGCTCGCCGCGCAGGCGCCGATCGCGCTCTTTTCCGACGCCGACCTGTCGACACCAATCACGGAAATGCCGAAGATCGTCGAGCCGATCGAGGCGGGCAATTACGACATTGTTCTCGGCTCGCGCGCCCTTGATCGCAGCCTTATCGGCCATCGCCAGCCGTGGCGACGCGAGCAGGGCGGCAAGGTCTTTAACGCGCTCGTTCGCCTGACGACCGGCCTTCCTTTCTCCGACACCCAGTGTGGTTTCAAAGCTTTCCGGATGGAAGCTGCCCGTCCCATCGTCGAGCGCGCACAAATCGATGGTTTCGGATTTGACGTGGAATTACTTTTTCTCGCGCAGCGTGCCGGCCTGCGCATGCTGGAGGTGCCGGTGCGCTGGGATCATCGCGAGGGAAGCAAAGTGCATATTGTGCGCGACAGTTTGCGCATGTTCGCAGAAGTCGTGAACTTGCGCCGCCGGGTGGCACGCGAAGCGGCACCGAACGCCGTCGCGGGAATGTCTCGTTAGGCGCGGCCGCCCCGAGCCCAATCTCAAACCGTGAAATCTTTTCCAACACGAATGGTGAGGCTCGCGCTTTTCTGCAGCTGCCTGGTCGGCCTCGCAGTCGAGGCGCAGGAAGTGCGTCGCGCCATCCCGGTAAATCCACCGGTCGCCGAGACACCGGCCGTTGGCATTTCGCCGGGTACGACGAATCCCGAGGCACGTCCAGGCAATCCGTCAGTCGCCCAAACGCCTGCGACCGAAGCCGCGCCCGGCGTTCTCCCCGTGCCGGCGGCCGCAATCCCGCCGGTGCCCGTCGGCCCCGCTTCGGTCAACGACACCGCCCATTTCCTCGCCGGGATGGCAGTCTCGGAAAGCTCATCACTCGTTCCGCTCGAGCAGACAAAAATCTGGCAGGAGCACGCCACCTTTTTCGATCAGGCCTGGGCCAAGCTTGCCGCGCGCCAATTCACCGGCATTCGCGAGTGGGAGGTGAACTACCTGCCGGACGCGACCCAGCCGCTCCCGATTATCTTTTACATGTTTAGCGGCCCGGATTTTCTTTACGCGAATCAGTTTTTCCCGAACGCGGGCACATACATTCTCGCCGGCACCGAACCGATCGGTCCGTTGCCGGACGCGACGCGTTTCGGCGGTCCGGCGCTCGATTCCGTTCTCGAGAGTCTTCAGAAATCGCTCAACAGCGTCTTGAGCTTTTCGTTTTTCATCACCAGGGATATGAAGACGGATCTGGAAAAGGAGCAACTCAAGGGCACGCTCCCGATTTTCTATGTTTTTCTCGCGCGCGCCGGGAAGACCATCAGCGACGTCAGTTTCGTCACCCTCGACAAAAGCGGCCAGCCGCACCAGACCACACCTAACGAGAAAAGCAAAGGGCTCACCCCTGGAGTTCGCATCACCTTTACCGGCGCGCCCGACGCACCGACGCAGACGCTTTACTATTTTACGACCGATCTCTCCAACGAAGGTATTCGCAGCCAGCCCGGCTTCTTAAAGTTTTGCGCGGCACAGGGCACTGGCGCGAGCCTGCTTAAATCGGCCTCGTATCTGATGTTCGAGAACGGGTTCAGCACGGTGCGCGATTTTCTCCTCGACCATAGCAAGGCCATCATTCAGGACGATTCCGGCATCCCGATCAGCGCCTTCGACCAGGCGAAATGGTCGTTGCGTTTCTTCGGCGCCTATGCCGGCCCGATCGAAATCTTTAAGAAATACGCCCAGCCGCAGTTGCTGGGCCTTTACCAGCAAAGCAACCCGGCACCGCTCGGCTTCGGCATCGGCTATCGCTGGAGTGGCCGGCAATCGACTCTCATCGTCGCCACGCGCAAGGGAACCGATATCTCGCCTTTGCAAACCGGCGCGCCGCCCCAACCGCCGCCGTCCTCACCTTCACCGGCTGCGCAGTAGCTCGTCCTCTGAGCATTGGCGCTACTCGTCCGCCCACGAATGGCTCGGCGGAGCGCAACCGGTCCTGCACTGTGACGCGTGGCAGTAGGCCTAAGAGAAACGGAGTTGGAAAGCTCGGCCTCGCCCTACGGGCTGCGTTACGGCGAAGACAAGCGCGTTCCAAAACTGGAGTTTGGGAACGAGGGCTCTAACGAATAAATTTGAGCGTATTCGCGACGTGAACCACGACAGCGGGACTGCAGTGGCCAATAGGCGTTGGCTCCAGTGACGTGTTAGGCATCGTGCTTATAGCTAACTCTGTCCTAACCAATCAATACGATCGCGAGCCTCAAATGCCGCTCGCTCTTCGGTATCACAATGACAATTCGGACGCGGTGGCTTGCCAACCGGAATCCAAGCCATCTCCAACGGCTCTTCGGAAAATCGCTGCTCCTCAAATCCGAACGAACCATCGTCGCGCTCGAAAACCACAACTCTGCGCTTCTTAGCTGCGTCGTAAATGGTCTGGACTGTCTTCATGTCTAAAAGCGGGAACTATACCTAGCGTAAAGCAGTGTATCCGCCGTGCCGGACGAGTGAAAGGCTGGAGTGGGGCTGAGCGGAAATCGCCCGGTATGGTGGATACACCGCTATTGAACTGAGCCGGTTCAGCGAGATATAGACGAACGTTCGCCTTTTAGGGCGGACAATTTTTTCGCCCATTTCGGGTCGGTCTTACGCGCAGGAGCGGGTTCAGGGTGGGCATGACGGCCAGTGTGGCGACAATCTTGACTGCGACAATGCGGAAAGTGCGGAGATCCCGGCCCGAGAATTGGCGCTGCTCAATTTGGTTGGAATCATGCAACCTTCATGGGAGGGCTTGAGAAGCTCGTCTCGGCAGCCAATCGATGGCGAAGAATTGTCAGGTAGGCGTGGGCGTGGCTGAGGACTTTCCCTTCCAGTTCGACTGGTTATTCTCCTCGGAATGAGCGCGCGCATTTTTTTGATTCGGCACGGAGCAACGGTCCTGACAGCGGAGGATCGTTTCGCAGGGGCGACCGATGTGGAGCTTTCGGATGAGGGCCGGGAACAGGCGCGGCTCCTCGGCGAACGGTTGAGCACCGAAGACGTGGCGGCGGTTTATGCCTCGCCGCTCGGACGAACGGTGGAGACAGCGCGCATCATCGCCGCTCCGCACGGGCTGGAGGTCCAGAAGCGCGACGGCTTGCGCGAAATCTCGCACGGACGCTGGGAGCAAATGACCCGTCGCGAGGTGGAAGAAAAGTTTCCCGAGGAAGCGGCGGCGTGGGAGGAGGATCCTTATACTTTCGCGCCGCTGGGCGGGGAGAGCGGTCTGGCGGTGACCGCGCGCGCTTTGCCGGTCCTGCTCGAGATCGTGCGGGCGCATCGCGGGGCGAACGTGATCGTCGTCTCGCACAAGGCGACGATCCGTTTGTTGCTCAGCTCGCTACTCGGGTTCGATCCGCGCCGCTATCGCGATAATCTCGATCAAAGCCCGGCTGCCTTGAACATCGTGGATTTCAGGGACGCCGCGCACGCCCGGCTGACGCTCTTCAATTCGACCTCGCACTACAGCCCGACCGAGCACTGTATTCCTTCTGTGCCGACGGCGCGTCTCTCGAAATGGTGGAATGGCGGAGGCGGAGAGCCGGAAATGACGGAGGAGTGAACGACGAAGGTCACGAGGAGCGAGGTTCTGTTATTGAAACCGAAATCCTTCGTGTCCTTCGTGGTTGAATAACGCGCCATTCGTCAGGCCATGAATCCTAAATCCGGAAACGGGAAGCTGGCGCGTCAACTCGGGCTTTTCGGCACCACCATGGCCGTAATGGGCGGCATCATCGGCGCGGGCATTTTCATCAATCCCTATCTTGTCGCCCAGCGGGTCCATACCCCGCTGCTGATCCTCGGCGCGTGGATCGCGGGCGGCCTGATCGCTCTGGCCGGCGGTTTCATCTACGCGGAGCTGGCGGCGCGGCTCCCGGTCGTCGGCGGCCAATACGCCTATCTGCGCGAGGCACTCCATCCGGCGGCGGCCTTTATCTATGGCTGGGTCCTGTTGCTCGTCATCCAAACCGGTGGGATGGCCGCGGTGGCGGTGACGTTTGCCCGTTACTTTCTCGAGCTGACCCAATGGCCGATGAACGATTCGTTTGTCGCGGCCGGCGCGCTCGCATTGTTGACCGCGATCAACTGCCTCGGCGTTCGCGCAGGCAGCCGAGTGCAGGCCGTCATGACCCTGACCGCGATCGCGGCGATTGCCGCCCTCGAGGCAGTCGTGTTTTGGCGCGGCGGGGCTTTGCAAATCGTCTGGCGCCCCGCGCTGGATCGACCGCTCTCTCCCAGTCTCGCCCTGGCTTTCGGCGCGGCGATGACGCCGGTGCTCTTCGCCTACGGCGGCTGGCAGACCTCGAGCTTTCTCGGCGGCGAAGTGCGTGACGCGACAAAGATTCTTGCCGCGCGCTTTGATCCTCGGCGTCCTCGGCGTGATCGCGGTTTACGTCTCGGTGAATTTCGTCTATCTGCGCGCGCTCGGAGCCGGAGGTCTGGCCGCGACGAGCACGCCGGCTTCATCCGTCATGCGCAACTCGTTAGGCACGCGCGGAGCGCAGTTCATCGCCGCCGGGATCGCCTTTTCCGCCTTCGGCTTTCTCGCGCAATCAATGCTGACGGCGCCGCGGGTCTATTTTGCGATGGCGACAGACGGCATCTTTTTTCGCGCCGTGGCGCGGGTGCATCCGCGCACCCGGGTGCCGATGGTCGCGATTACGTTGCAGGGTGTCTGGGCGATCGTGATCGCGCTCACCGGCACGTACGCGCAGGTGGTGAATTACGTTGTGGCGATGGATTGCATTTTCTTTGGCCTGACGGCGGTTTGCCTCTTTGTCCTGCGGCGGCGAACGCCGGTTTCGACTTTTCGCGTTCCAGGACATCCGTGGACGACGCTCTTCTTCATCGCGGCGCAATGGGCGGTGGTGGTCAGCACGTTCGCGCACGATCCGAAGCGCGCCTTTATCGGACTGGGGATCGCGCTGGCGGGTTTGCCCGTCTACTTTCTTTGGCAAAGGTCGCCGCAGGCAAAATCATGAACACGGGATACAGGCGCGAAATTGCGCCTAACAAAATAGCTTGCGCTACCCTGCCGTGAATCCCACATCGTCTCATAGCAAGAGCTCGCGCTTACATGGAATGGGCCAAGATTCATTCCACGGCGCGCTTCAATCTCGCGACCAGCGACCTAACGAGTGTCTCGATAAAGGAATTTCCACTGCGGGTCGAGGAGTTGGAGATCACTGGCGGCGGCTACGGCTACGAGCCGTTGCTGGAACGGATCGCACACCACACCGGCGCGCCAACAGAATGCATCGTCACGGCGGAAGGCACTTCGATGGCGAATCACCTCGCCATGGCTGCGCTCCTCGAGCCGGGTGACGAGGTCGTGATCGAAGAGCCAACCTACGGGCTTCTGCTCGATCTCGCGCATTATCTTGGCGCAGACGTAAAGCGGGTCGCGCGCCGCTTCGAAAACAATTTTGAGATTTCGCTCGCCGGAAATGGAGCAGGCCATTACACCGGCAACACGGTTGGTGGTTCTGACTAATCTCCACAATCCAACTGGCGCACTGATTTCAAAGGAGACGCTACGGGCAATCGGCGAGCTAGCGCAGAGCGTCGGCGCACACGTGTTGGTGGACGAGGTTTATCTCGAAATGCTCTTCGAGCCATCAACCCGGACTAGCGAAAGGTCGTCCCTCCGGAGGGACATGCTTCCGCATGTCCAAAATGGTGGATCCGCCTTCTCGTTAGGCAAAGCGTTTATCGTGACGAGCAGCCTGACGAAGGCCTACGGCCTGAGCGGATTACGCTGCGGCTGGATTCTGGCTGCGCCGAGGCTGGCGCATCGCATCTGGCGGTTGAACGATCTCTTCGCCGCGACCGCCGCTCATCCCGCGGAGCGAATGTCCGTCATGGCGTTCGATCATCTCGCGCAATTCCGCGAGCGCGCCCGCGGATTGCTCGCCCCCAATCGCGCACTGCTCGATGCGTTTCTCGATTCGCGCCGCGACCTGGAATGCTTCCGCCCGCCCGTCGGGACGGTGGTTTTCCCCCGGCTGCCGAGGGGTGAGCCCGAGGCATTCTTCAAACTGCTGCGCGAGAAATACGAGACCTCGGTCGTGCCGGGTGAGTTTTTCGAATGCCCACGACATTTCCGCCTCGGCATCGGCGGTGACACGGCATCGCTCCGGACAGGATTGGAGAGATTGAGCGCGGCCCTCGACGAATTTGGAACGCGGGTCTAGTAACCCAGTTCCGCTTTCCGTTTTTCGGCGGTCGGCAACGGATCCTTTTTCGCCTCGATCGCACCCTGACCCGACTCCTGCACCCGCCGGGCCTCAGTGGCGTTGAATTCGATGTCCTTTTGAAACTCGGGCGGAAGGTCCCCCTCGGCATAGATGGCGTGCACCGGGCACTCATCCACGCAAGCCATGCAATCGATGCATTCCTCCGGGTGGATGACGAGTTGTTCGGCTAACTCATAAAAGCAGGCGACGGGGCAAACCACCACGCAGTCGGTGAATTTGCACCCTACGCATTTGTCGGTCACGATGTGCGGCATAAATCTCTTTCCGGTTCAGTTCGTTAGGACACGTCCCTCTGACGCAGGGCCGTGATGTTGTTGGGACTAATTGCACTGTGACCTGCTACTTCGCAAATCCGTCTTGTTCGAGGAACATTTCGACAAGACCTGCCTAACGAACGTTCGACTCACCTCGCGTCTCGCTCCGGGATTGCGACCGAGAGAGAAAGGCCGTAGTTAACGTCCTGTGCTGGGTAACGCGCAGAAACTGGCGACGTGCGATGAATTAAGAGGAAACCATGGATAAAACCAGCACCCAGGAATTCCAAAAGCGGCTCAACCGAATGGAGGAATTGATCGGGAAACTGGAGAGTACGCCCGACGAGACGGTGCGTGAGCAGGTCCGGGAGCTCATTCAAACCCTGCTCGAACTTCACGGCAAGGGGCTGGAGCGGGTTCTGAGCGCGGTGTACGACTCAGGCAGCGGAGGCGCGGTGGTGATCGACGAGTTGGGCCGCGATCAGTTGGTCTCGGGTTTGTTGTTATTGCATGGATTGCATCCGCTCGACCTCGAAACGCGCCTGCGCAACGCGCTCGACGAAGTGAAGCCGCGCCTCGGTTTGCACGGCGGCAGCGTCGAGTTACTCGGCGTAAGCCCGGAAGGCCGCGCGCAACTGAAATTGCAGGGCAATTGTCACGAGTGCCCGTCGTCACGTCTCACGTTGCGATTTTCAATCGAGGAAGCGCTCTACGCCGCAGCTCCCGATCTCGCCGGGCTCGACGTCGAGGGCCTCGCGGAAGAGCAACCCATAGTCTCCGGAAACGGCTCGGTGCCGGTTCCAAAATTTACTGACTGTCCGCTTCCGATCGGGAACGGACCAACGGCAGCAAGAGGAGGAAACACATGAACAAACCATCGCAGGCAGTCCACATCCCCGGCACAGTGAAAGGCGAGGAACTCGCACTCGACAACAAGGAAGCCGGGCGCGGCGAAGGCGGGAAGAGCTATACGACCGCGCGCGACGCGACCGGAATCAATCCGGAAGCCCGGGCACCGATTCATCCTGACATGCCAAACCTGCAGCCTTCCTAAAGCGGCACGAAGCAGGCAGCGCCGTTGAGACGCGTCGTTTTGCGACGACCGGCCGTTCCGTCCTACTCTTGAGTGATGAGATCGTCCTCATTTGCGACTCTGCGCCGTTTCGCGGGTACTCCGCGAAACACGCCGCAAGGTGATGGCGCAGCGCCGCCGCAGGAGGCGGAGCATTGCGAGCTTTGTAGCGTCAGGCTCGCGCCCACCCACCGGCATCTGCTCGAAATGGCGACCCGGCGGATTACCTGCGCGTGCGATCCCTGCGCGTTGCGTTTTGAAAACGTGATCGAGGGAAAATTCAAACTCATCCCGCGTGACGCCCGGCCGCTCCCGGATTTCCAGATGACTGATGCGGAATGGGAAGGTCTCTCGCTCCCGATCAGCCTCGCCTTCTTCTTTTACGACACCCCCAACCAAAAGATGGCGGCCTACTATCCCAGCCCGGCCGGCGCGACTGAATCTCTTCTCCCACTGACGGCCTGGGAAGCACTGGTCGTGGCGAATCCTATTCTGCGCGAGATGCGCGCGGATGTGGAAACGCTCCTCGTTAATCGGGTGCGCGAGAAGCGCGAATATTTCCTCGCCCCGATCGACGTTTGTTTTGAGCTCGTCGGCCTGATTCGCATTCATTGGCGCGGTCTCTCAGGTGGCGAAGAAGTCTGGCGGGAGATCGATGGGTTCTTTGCCCGGCTCAAAGGGTAGTGGACAATGACGGAATCCAAATGACGAAGTTCGAATCAATGACCAATGAAGAGGCTCGAAAAGGCGCGGTTCGTCATTCGGACTTCGTCATTCCTTCGGGCTTCGGATTTCGTTATTAGTAATTCTTCCACCATGCCTGATCTCGACTTCAAAATTCTCGGAGTCGAAGCCGCAAACTACGGCATCGCGCCGCTCCTCCACTTCAAGCTCGAGGTAACGAACCAGCCGGCGGAGGAAACGATCCAGAGCGTGATGTTGCAGACACAGATCCAGATTCATCCGACACAACGCGCCTACCAATCGGGGGAAAAGGAAAAACTGGGCGAGCTTTTCGGCACGCCCGATCGCTGGGGCCAAACCTTGCGCGCCCGCTTGTGGACCCATGCGAACGTGAACGTGCGGCAATTCTCCGGAAAGACGGAAGCAGTTTTGTCCGTGCCCTGCACGTTCGATTTGAACGTCGCGGCGACGAAATATTTCTACGCGCTCGAGGACGGCGAGGTTCCGCTGCTCTTTCTTTTTAGCGGCACGATCTTTTACCAGGACGCGGATGATCGGCTGCAAATTCAACAGGTTTCCTGGAACAAGGAGTGCGTTTGGCGCATGCCGATCGCCGTCTGGAAAGAGATGATGGATCACCATTATCCCAACACGGCGTGGCTCTCGCTCGAGCGCGATCTGTTTGAGCGGCTCTATGCGTTTCGGCGGCGTGAAGGATTGGCGAGCTGGGAGGCGGCGATCGAGGCATTGCTCTCGCAAAATGACGAAGCTCGAATGACCAGGCCCGAAACAATCACGAAATCCGAATGAACGCGGCGCTCGTCGAGAAGGTCGTCAACGCGGTTCTCTACGAGGGCTACATCCTTTATCCGTATCGGGCGTCGTCGAAGAAGAACCGCGAGCGCTTCACTTTCGGGCGCGTTTATCCGGAGGATTACAGCATCGCGCAACGCGGCGCCGAGCCCTGCATGATGCAGACCGAATGCCTGCTGAGGAACGAATCAAAAGACGCGCTCGTCACCATCGGCGTGCGCTTCCTTCACCCCATGGCGCGCGAAGTGGGAGTGCTGGCGACGCCGATCGACGAGATGCCCGCGGACGGGGCACCGGATTTCGAACGTCGTGCCGGATCTGCGCGTGGGCGAGCAGCTTTACCAGACCTGGCAGGAGGTGGTGGAGCAGAAGGTGGAAGCGCCCATTTTTCCCTTGCGCGAAGCCTGGCAGACGACACGCGATTTCGAGTTCCCGTCCACCCGCGCAATCGAGCCGATTCGGGACGAGGACGGGAGAATCAACGCGATACTGGTGCGTCGACAGGACTCTGTACGCGGTGTGATCGAAGTGGCCGCGCAACCGATCGACGACGTCGTTTTTAGGATCACGGTGCGCATTTTGAATCGGACGCCGGTCCCACCTAACGAATTGGACAATCAAAGCGCGATCATCATGCGAACCTTCACCTCCACGCACACCATTCTGCAGACGGAGGGCGGCGAGTGGCTTTCGCTGACTGATCCGCCGGCCGCGTATGCGGAGGCGGCTGCGGACTGCAAGAACGTCGGCACATGGCCGGTTCTCGTTGGCGATCAGGCGAAGCACGAACGTGACGCGATGCTTTCTTCGCCCATTATCCTTTACGATTACCCGCAAATCGCGCCGGAGAGTCCGGGCGATCTGTTCGACGGGCTCGAGATCGACGAAATCCTCACCTTGCGCGTGATGGCGATGAGCGATGCGGAGAAAATCGAAATGCGCCAGGTCGACGAACAAGCGAGAAGGATCCTCGAACGCACCGAAAACATGTCGAGCGATCAGTTGCTCAAGATGCATGGCGTGATGCGCGGCCTGCGACTCGTCGAACGAAGATTTTTTCAATCCGAGCACGCGTCTGGAAAGCGCTACGGTCGGCGGCGTGCAAGTGAAGGCGGGCGATCGGGTGCGGATTCGTCCGAAGAAGCGCGCGGACGTGATGGATATGGCGCTCGATGGGAAAATCGCGGTGATCGAAGCGGTCGAACAGGATGTGGAAGGCGGCGTGCAGCTCGCGCTCGTGCTGGAAGATGATCCGGGACGCGACCTCGGCATGATGCGCCAGCCGGGCCACCGATTTTTTTACACGCCGGATGAGGTCGAACCGCTGCAGGATGACCAATGAAACGGATTCTGGTCGCCGGCATCGGAAATATTTTTTTTGGCGACGACGCCTTTGGTTGTGAAGTGGCGAATCAGCTCGCGCGCCGGCCGCTGCCCGATGGCGTCCGCGTAACCGACTTTGGGATTCGGAGTTACGACCTCGCCTACGCCATCATGGATAACTATGATGCCACCATCCTGGTCGATGCGACGCCGCACGGGGCGGAGACCGGGTACGCTCTGTTTGATCGAGCCGGACCTAAAAAAGCTGGACGAACTGCCGGAGGAGTCCGTTAATGCTCATGGCATGAATCCGGTTCGCGTTCTGCAACTGGTCCGCTCGCTCGGCGGCACGCCGGGATGGCTAAGGGTAGTAGGCTGCGAGCCGGCCGTGCTCGAGCCCGAAGACGGCGCGATGGGATTGAGCGAAAAAGTTCAGGCCGCCGTCGCTCCCGCAATCGAAATGATTGAGGGGTTGATTCGCGAAATTTTGCAGGAGACGCGAACGCCGGTCGCGACGGGATAACGAGGGATTTGAAACCATTTTTTTGCCCAAACAAAATGAAAGAAGAAACACCTATGAACATCGCGGAAATTTGTTGGTTGGTATTGCTGGGCGGGATCGTGTTCGTCGCCGTGGTTTCATTTCTCTCCTCCGATGCCGGAGCTGCGCCGCTACCTGCGGCTGCGCAACATGTGAGCCGTTTTCCCTGGCAAATTTTCATCAATTTCTAGTCGATATGTGAGTCATAAGCAAACCAAATGAACGACGCGATCCGGAGAACCGCCCGGTAGTGCCGAGGCAGGAGGACAAACCCTATGGTAGCAACGAACGAACCCTTCAAGCATCGGGAGTCGCCGGTGAAGGAAATCCACGTCATCTGGATGACCACAGGACTGGGTTGTGACGGCGATTCAGTGTCGATCACCGCGGCGACGCAGCCCAGCATCGAGGACCTGGTCATGGGCAATATCCCCGGCCTGCCGAAAGTGCATGTGCACAACCCGGTCATCGCCTACGAAGTGGGCGACGAATTCATGAAATACTGGTTCGACGCCGCTGAAGGAAAGCTCGATCCGTTCGTTCTCGTGATGGAAGGCTCGATTCCGAACGAGAAGATCAAGAAGGAAGGCTATTGGGCCGCGCTCGGCACCGATCCGGATACCGGCCAGCCGATCACGACCAACGAGTGGATCGATCGGCTCGCCCCGAAAGCGCTCGGCATCGTCGCCTGCGGAACCTGCGCCACTTACGGCGGCATCCACGCGATGGAAGGCAATCCGACCGGCGCGATGGGCCTGGCCGACTATCTCGGCTGGGACTGGCGCTCGAAAGCCGGCCTGCCGATCGTGAACGTCCCGGGTTGCCCGGTGCAGCCCGATAACATGATGGAGACGCTTGCTCTATCTCCTCTATCAGGTCGCGGGGCTTGCGCCGCTCATTCCGCTCGACGAACAACTGCGTCCGACCTGGCTTTTCGGAAAAACCGTCCACGAAGGCTGCGATCGCGCCGGTTACTACGAGCAGGCCGATTTCGCCCACGAATACGGCTCGCCGAAATGCCTCGTCAAGATCGGTTGCTGGGGCCCGGTCGTGAATTGCAACGTGACCAAGCGCGGCTGGATGGCCGGCATCGGCGGTTGCCCTAACGTCGGCGGGATTTGCATCGGCTGCACCATGCCGGGATTCCCCGACAAGTTCATGCCTTTCATGGATGCGCCTCCCGGTTCCGCGCTCTCGACCAAGGTGGTCGGCATGTGGGGCGGCAGTGCTGCGCAAACTGCGCGGCATCACCAACACGACCGTGAACAAGGAACCGAAATGGCGGCATCCGCGCGCCGAACTCACGACCGGTTACGAGCCAAGAAACTACGCGCGCAACTAAATGGGAACTTCGAAATTGCTAACTCAACTGGAACACTAACATGCCTGACATCCTAACCGCACCAGCCAGCAAGACTTCCGCGCCATCCGGTAACATCGTCGAGATGTCGTGGGATCCGATCACGCGCATCGTCGGCAGCCTCGGCATCTATACCAAGATCGATTTCGACGCGAAGAAAGTCGTCGAGTGCTACAGCACGTCCTCGATCTTCCGCGGCTACAGCATCTTCATGCAGAACAAGGATCCGCGGGATGCGCACTTCATCACCAGCCGGATCTGCGGCATCTGCGGAGACAACCACGCCACCTGTTCGGTCTATGCCCAGAACATGGCCTACGGCGTGAAACCGCCCGCCCTCGCGGAATGGATCGTCAACCTCGGCGAAGCGGCCGAATACATGTTCGATCACAACATCTTCCAGGACAATCTCGTCGGGGTCGACTTCTGCGAAATGATGGTGAAGGAGACCAACCCGAGCGTCTGGCAAAAAGCGCAGACACACTCCGGCGCCGCACTCCGCCGATCACGGTTACAAGACGATCGCCGATATCATGACGGCGCTCAATCCATTCACCGGCGAGTTCTATCGCGAGACGCTGCACGTCAGCCGTTACACGCGCGAGATGTTTTGCCTGATGGAAGGGCGCCACGTCCATCCGTCGACGCTTTATCCCGGCGGCGTCGGCACCGTGCCGTCGATCCAGATCTTCACCGACTACACCGTGCGCCTGATGCGTTACATCGAATTCATGAAGAAGTGCCTGCCGCTGCACGACGATCTCTTCGATTTCTTCTACGAGGCGCTGCCCGGTTACGAAGAAGTCGGGCGCCGGCGCATCCTGCTCGCCTGCTGGGGATCGTTCCAGGATCCGGACGTCTGCGATTACAACTACCGGACGATGGAGAACTGGGGCAACGCCATGTTCGTCACGCCCGGGATGGTGATCGACGGCGAACTGGTCACGACCAGTCTCGTCGACATCAATCTCGGCCTCCGCATCCTGCTCGGCTCGTCCTACTACGACGATTGGGATAACGCCGAGACCTTCGTCAAAAACGATCCGTTAGGCAACCCGATCGACAAGAAGCATCCCTGGAATCAGACCACCATTCCGAAACCGCAGCGGCGCGATTTCGGCGGCAACTACACCTGGGTGATGTCGCCGCGCTGGCTCGACAAACGGACCGGCGATCATCTCGCGATGGACACCGGCGGCGGCCCGATCGCCCGGCTCTGGGCGACCGCGCTCGCCAAGCTGGTCAACATCGGCTACGTCGAATCGACCGGCAACAGCGTGAAGATTCGCCTCCCGAAAACGGCGCTCAAAGGCGAGGTCGAGTTCGAATGGAAAGTGCCGAAGTGGAGCAACGCGATCGAACGCGACCGCGCCCGCACCTACTTCCAGGCCTACGCCGCAGGTTGCGCGCTCTACTTCCTCGAGAAAGCGATGGCGGAAGTGCACGCCGGCCGGACCGCGACCTTCACGCCGTTCAAGGTGCCGGACGAAGCGATCGGCTGCGGTTTCCACGAAGCCGTGCGCGGCGTTCTCTCGCATCACATGGTCATCCGCAACGGCAAGATCGCGAATTACCATCCCTATCCGCCGACGCCGTGGAACGCGAACCCGCGCGACATCTACGGCACGCCTGGGCCTTACGAAGACGCGGTCCAAAACACCCCGATCTTCGAGGAGAACGGGCCGGACAAATTCAAGGGCATCGACATCATGCGCGCCGTGCGCAGTTTCGATCCCTGCCTGCCCTGCGGCGTCCACATGTATCTCGGCGGCGGCAAGCTGCTCAAGCAGATGCACACGCCAACCGCCCTGATGGGCCTCGCCGCTAATTAGCGGCATACGAAATCCGATGCGAAGGCAGGAATGACCAGGCCCTTGCGAAGCGTTCGCATCGTTTTGTCGATCGCATCGATGATTCCATCATCGAAGCACACCGGACGAAATCTACGACATCGAGCTGGAGCACAGCCTGCTCGAGGCGAACGCCAAACTGGCCGACGAAAATCGCGCGCTGCTCGACCAGCACGGCATCACCGCGATCGATTTCATGGGCGCGATCGGTTCCGGCAAAACCACCCTGATCACGAAGCTGGTCGGGATGTTGAAGGACAAAATCGGCGTCGCGGTTTTCAACGGCGACGCCACCACGAGCAACGACGCCGATGCGATCTCGAGCCAGAACGTGCCGGTCGTGCAAATCGCGACCGTCAACGGTTGTCATCTCGACGCCAACCTCGTCGGCAAGGGTCTGAAGAAGATCGACCTCGCGAATTTGAAGATGATCTTCATCGAGAACATCGGGAACCTGATCTG
Organism: uncultured Verrucomicrobiae bacterium; assembly: GCA_963738045.1. GTDB lineage: Bacteria > Verrucomicrobiota > Verrucomicrobiia > Chthoniobacterales > UBA10450 > Palsa-1392. The sequence goes on from CAVTUX010000002.1 coordinate 144,143, forward strand.
CCCGGCCGAGTTTCCGCTCGGCTCGAAAGCCCGGGTCGTGGTCGTGAGCGTGACCGAAGGCCCCTGGATGGTGCGGAAACATCCGCACATGTTCCTCGGCTCGCAGGTCGTGGTGATCAACAAGATCGATCTCGCCGAAGCGATGGAAGTGAGCGTCGATCAATTGATCGCCGACGTGCACGCCCTCAAACCCGACATCAAGGTCATCCCGACGAGCTGCAAGAAGGGCACCGGGCTGGATGAGGTCGCGAACGCTTTGCTCGCGGTTTGAGGCAATGACGAAATCCGAATGACGAATGACCCGAATGACGAAATGATGACGAGGAACAAAGCCCGAATTTCATCCTTCGGATTTCGGAATTTATTTCTCGATTTCGTCATTCGTCATTCGTCATTTCCCACCATGCATGAGTTTTCGATCGCGTCTGGACTGGTCGAAAAGCTCCTCGATTTCGCGGAGAAAAATCCGGACAAGAAGATCGTCGAGGTGCGGGTCGCGATCGGCGAGTTCACCCAGATCGAAGAGGAACAACTGCGTTTCTGCTACGACTCGATCATCACCGAGATGCCGATCGCCGGTTCCCGCCTGACGATCGAACCGGTGCTCGGCAAAGTCGCCTGTCCGCATTGTTCCTACAGCGGACCGCCAAAATATTGGGATGGCGCCCTCCATGGCGTGCCCGTTGCCACTCTCGAATGTCCCGACTGCGGCAAGGCGGCACGCGTCACCGAGGGCGAGGAATGCGCCATCCGCTCCGTCCGATTATCTGCCTAACGAAATCGCGCGGCGCCGTCTCATGACCACGCTCTTTCCCATTCTGCTTTTCGGTTTCTTCCTCGGGATGCGGCACGCGACCGATTCCGATCACGTCATCGCCGTTACCACTATCGTGAGCCGGCAACGCAGCATCTGGAGCGCGGCCTGGACCGGAGTTTTCTGGGGCATCGGTCACAGCCTCACTCTGCTCGTCGATCGGCGGCGCAATTATCCTCTTCGGCATCGTCGTGCCGGAACGCCTCGGGATGAGCCTGGAATTTTGCGTCGCCCTGATGTTGATCCTGCTCGGCGCACTCAATCTGCGGGCGACTTTTCGCGCGGTCGAAAACGTCAGCTGCCGAAAACGACCACGACTCAGACTCCACCAGCATGCGCATCGGCACGGCGACTACGTGCACAGCCACCCCCATGGGCACGAAGCCGACCAGCCATGGTCACGCCGAGGAAGCTGTTCCGCCGGCGCAGCTCGATCGCTGGTTTGGCAGCTCGAGATTTTATCAGGCGCTTCGTCCGATCCTCATCGGCACGGTCCACGGGTTGGCCGGCTCGGCGGCCGTCGCGCTGCTCGTCCTGCCGATCATCCACGATCCGATCTGGGCGATGGCTTATCTCCTCATCTTCGGTCGTTGGGACGATCGCCGGCATGATGCTGATCACGGCCGCGATTGCGGTCCCGGTTTCCTATTCGACCCGGTTTCAATTTCTGCATCGCCACCTCGGGACCGCGGCGGGCGTGCTCAGTCTCTGTTTTGGGTTGTTCCTCGTTTACCAGATCGGCTTCGTCGACGGGCTCTTCACGCGGCTGAAACACCATTCCGCCGCGATCGGGGGCGAGTGAAAATCACCGTCCGCGGCGCCGTCCAAGGCGTCGGCTTTCGGCCCTTCGTTTATCGGTTGGCAACGGAACTGGGTCTCAAGGGCTGGGTGATCAATTCCGCCCAGGGCGTCTTCATTGAGGTCGAAGGCGCACCCGAGCGTCTTGCTGATTTCATGCGCCGCTTGCGCGCGGAGAAGACCAGCCCGCGCCATCATCCAGAGCTGCGAGTCGTCGCACCTCGACGCGCTCGGTTACGAGGAATTCGAGATCCGGGAAAGCAGCGAAGAGGGCGGAAAGAGCGCCCTCATTTTGCCGGACATCGCGACCTGCGATCGATTGCCTGCGCGAAATTTTCGATCCGGCCGATCGTCGCTTCCGTTATCCATTCACCAACTGCACGAATTGCGGACCGCGTTTCTCGATCATCGAAGCCCTGCCTTACGATCGCGCCAACACCGCGATGAAGAAATTCGCGATGTGCGCCGATTGCGCCCGCGAATATCGCGATCCGACCGATCGCCGTTTCCACGCCGAGCCGACCGCCTGCCCGCGTTTGCGGGCCGCAACTGCAATTGTGGGATTCGTCAGGCGACAATTCTCGGGCAAAGCGATGCCGCGCTTCGACAGGCGGCCAGAGAGATTCGCGAAGGAAAAATCGTCGCCCTCAAGGGGATTGGCGGTTTTCAATTGCTCGTCGACGCCGGCAATCGGCAGGCGGTGCAACGCCTGCGCGAACGCAAACATCGAGAAGAAAAGCCCTTCGCTGTCATGTTCCCGTCGCTCGATAGCATCCGCGCCTCTGCGAGATTTCCGACCTGGAAGAGCAACTGCTGACCTCGCCCGAATCCCCGATCGTCATTCTCAGACAATCAGCAATCAGCAATCAGCAATCAGCAATTGCTCCCAGGAACCCCAATCTCGGTGGCATGCTCCCCTATTCGCCGCTGCATCACCTGCTCCTGCGCGAGCTGAATTTCCCGGTTGTGGCGACAAGCGGAAACCTAAGCGACGAACCAATCTGCACTGACGAACATGAGGCCCTGGAACGCCTGCGTGGCATCGCCGACTCCTTCCTTGTGCATGATCGCCCGATCGTCAGGCACGTCGATGATTCGATCGTCCGCGTCGTGGCCGGACGGGAAATGATGTTGCGGCGCGCCCGAGGCTACGCGCCGCTTCCCATCACGCTAGGTCACGCACGGCCAACCGTGCTGGCCGTCGGAGCGCATTTGAAAAATGCGGTTGCATTATCCGTGGAACGAAACGTGTTCGTCAGTCAGCACATCGGTGATCTCGCGACGAAACAGGCACACGACGCGTTTGCCCGCTCGGTCGCGGATTTGCCACTACTTTACGCCGCTAAACCCGAGATCATCGCGCACGATCTCCACCCCGACTATCTGTCGACCAAGTACGCTCTGCAGCAGCCGGGTCGGAAAGTCGGCGTGCAACACCACTGGACGCACATCGCCTCCTGCATGGCGGAAAACGAAATCGAACCGCCGCTCTTCGGTGTCGCATGGGACGGCACCGGATACGGCATCGATGGCACGATCTGGGGCGGCGAGTTTTTTCTCGCGCAGAAGAATTCTTGCCGGCGCGTGGCGCACTTGCGCACCTTCCCCCTGCCCGGGGGCGAAGCGGCAGTCAGGGAGCCGCGCCGCAGCGCGCTCGGTTTGCTTTATGAGATTTTCGGAAACGCCTTGTGGGAACGAAACGACCTGCTCGAAGATTTTGGAAGCGTGGAGCTGAGGACACTTCGCGGCATGTTCGTTAGGCAAGTCAACTCACCTGTTACTTCAAGCGCAGGTCGCCTCTTTGATGCCGTCGCGGCGCTCTCCGGCCTGCGGACGCGCGCCACCTTCGAAGGGCAGGCGGCGATGGAATTGGAATTCGCCGTCGCACACGCGGTCGCGGACAGCTACCCCTTCACCTTGCACGAGGGATCACCACTGGTCATCGATTGGGAGCCGGCGATTCACGCTTTGCTCGAGGACCGGGGGAAAAAAACAGCGACCGGACTGATTGCGGCCCGCTTTCACAACATGCTGGCTGATGCGATTCTTGCCCTGGCCCGTCACTTTAATCAATCCAAAGTCGCCCTGAGCGGCGGATGTTTTCAGAACCGTTATCTGACTGAGCGCGTGACCAACCAGCTTTTGGCGGCGGGGTTCCAGCCCTACTGGCAGCAACGCGTCCCGCCGAACGACGGTGGAATCGCCCTCGGACAGGTTTGGCTGGCAACGAGTCCCATGCGGGAGATCACATGAATCTGGTTTATGGAGAAATAACCCAGGTTTTCTCGGAGGACGGCGTCCCAATGGGCAAGGTGCGGGTGCGCGGAGCGACCCGGAAAATAGCGCTCGGGCTCCTGACGGATGCCGCGCAAGGTGATAGAGTTCTAATCTGCGACGGTGTGGCAATCAGCAAGGTGGAGGAGATGACGAAATCCGAACGATGAAGCTCGAAATGATCATTGGCCGCACCGCATTCAACCCCTTCGGATTTCGTCACTCGAACTTCGTCATTTGATCCATGTGTCTCGCGATTCCCGGAAAGATCATTGAAATCAGCGCCGATCCGAACGGCGTCCGCATGGGTAAGGCCAACTTCGGCGGGATTGTAAAACAGGTCTGCCTCGGTACACGCCCGAGGTAGAGAGGGGCGATTACGTTCTGGTGCACGTTGGTTTTGCGCTAAGCAAGGTGGATGAAGCAGAAGCGGCCCGGACTTACCAGGCGCTTGAGCGCATGGAGCAACTCACCGAGTTGGAAATTCCCGATGTCGCCGACGACGACGCTGAAATCAGCCCACCGGCTTCGGCTAACAGCAAACATCCTTCAGACCTGGTCGATCGGGCGAAGGAACAACCTGCTTCCAGGCTCGCATGAAATATCTCGACGAATATCGGGACGAAGGGCTGGCCAAGAAAATCGTCGAAGAAATTCGGCGCACCGTCACCAAGCCATGGGTCCTGATGGAAGTCTGCGGTGGTCAGACCCATTCGATCGTCAAATATGGCATCGACCGTTTGTTGCCGGAGGAAGTCGAACTGGTCCATGGGCCAGGCTGCCCGGTTTGTGTCACCTCTCTCGAGATGATCGACAAGGCGCTCGAGATCGCCCGTCGTCCGGAACGTCATCTTTTGCTCTTTTGGCGACATGCTGCGGGTGCCGGGTTCGGAGTGTGATCTGCTGATTCTGAAATCGCGCGGGGCTGACGTTCGCGTTGTTTATTCACCGATCGATTGCCTGAAAATCGCGCGGGCCAATCCAGAGAAGAGAATCGTCTTCTTCGCGATCGGTTTTGAAACGACTGCGCCGGGGAACGCCATGGCAGTCTGGCAGGCGCGCCAGCAACGGATTACGAATTTCTCCGTTCTCGTCTCGCACGTCCTCGTTCCGCCGGCGATTGCCTCCATCCTGCAGTCACCGCTCAACCGAGTGCAGGGTTTTTTGGGACCCGGGCATGTTTGCACCGTCATGGGTTACCGCGAATACGAGCCAATCGCCGCGCGCTACAAGGTGCCGATCGTCATTACCGGCTTTGAGCCGATCGATATTTTGGAAGGAACGCTCATGACGATTCGCCAACTCGAAGCGGGCAGGGCGGAGGTGGAGAATCAGTATCCGCGCGTCGTGAGCCGCGACGGCAACCGGGTCGCGCAGGATTTGGTCAACAAAGTCTTCGAAGTGGGCGACCGGAAATGGCGCGGGGTCGGTTCGATTCCAAAGAGCGGTTACAAGCTGCGCTATGAATTTCGCGAGCACGACGCCGAGCGTCTCTTCGAGGTGCGCGAGATCGACACGAAGGAGCCCGAAATTTGCATCAGCGGACTCGTCCTGCGCGGAGTGAAAAAGCCGCACGACTGTCCGGCCTTCGGCACGCTCTGCACGCCGGAGCATCCGTTAGGTGCGACCATGGTCTCGGCCGAAGGCGCCTGCGCCGCCTACTACGCCTATGGACGGCATCTGCAAAAATCGCCTAACGAACAACCGGCGCTCGCCCCGGCGGCGCAATAGTCATGAGCGCCACGGTCGAGACGGTCCATGATCGGCTGACCGAGCCGTTGCGCGAAAAGGTCCTGCGCAAATGCGGTGAAAGCATGGAGACGAAGCAATCCTTCTTCTCCAGGTATGCTGAAGCGCTTGATCAAATGTCGCGCGCCCTGGCCGAGCGCTTTGAAAAGGGCGGCCGCCTTTTTGCCATGGGTAATGGCGGCAGCTTGTGCGACGCGCTCCACATCGCAGTCGAGTTCAATCATCCAATCATCGAGAAACGCCTCGCTTTTCCCGCCATCCCGCTCATGACCGACATCGCAACCATGACCGCGATCAGCAACGACCTGGATTTTACGCGCGTCTTTGTCAACCAACTCCGGTTGCAGGCCAGACCCGGCGACGTCGCGATGGTTTTCAGCACGAGCGGCAAATCGCCGAACCTAATCTACGCCCTGGAAGCGGCGCGGGAGAAGAAGATGCTGACCGTCGCCTTTTCAGGGAAGGATGGCGGACGCTTCCCAGAAGTTTCGGACTATTGCTTTATCGTGCCGTCCTACAGCATTCATCGCATCCAGGAAACGCATGCCACGGCAGTGCATATCATTTGGGACTTGGTGCATATTGCCCTCGGGGCCGAGGATGTGACGTGAAGCGCGCGCTATTCGTGCAGCGTGCAGCGTAAAGCGTATGCGGGACCTGGAGCAGAATCCGAATCTCGATTCACCGGTCACCAGCGACGAATCATTGCTGACCGCTTCCTGCCCCCTGCCGCTCACGGATTACAAGGAAATCGTCCTCGCGCATGGGAGCGGCGGAAAACTGAGTCATCAGCTCGTTTCGAAAATGGTCGTGCCGCAGTTCGCGAATGAGCTGCTCGCGCCGTTGCACGACGGCGCCATTTTTTCGTTAGGCGCCGGTCGCGTCGCCTTCAGCACCGATTCCTATGTCGTTAGTCCGATCTTCTTTCCCGGGGGCGACATTGGAAAGCTGGCGGTACACGGCACGGTCAACGACCTCGCGATGTGCGGGGCGCGTCCGCTCTATCTCTCGGTCGGTTTCATTCTCGAGGAAGGAACGCCGATGGAGGACTTCTGGCGGGTCGTGCAATCGATGCGCGCCGCTGCCGATGAAGCCGGGGTGCAGCTTGTCACGGGTGATACCAAGGTTGTTGATCGCGGCAAGGCCGACAAAATTTTCATAAACACAGCGGGCATCGGAGTCGTTCCGGAAGGCGTCAACATAAGCCCCTTGCGGGCGCGACCAGGTGACAAGGTGATAATCAGCGGACCGATCGCGGTGCATGGCATCGCCATCATGTCGGTTCGGGAAGGCCTGGAGTTTGAAACCGAGATCGCCAGCGATACGGCCGCGCTCAATGGATTGGTTGGCGCGCTTCTCGCGGCCTGCGACGATGTGCATGTCTTGCGCGATCCAACCCGCGGTGGCGTGACCAGCAGCGTGACCGAGATCGCTCAATCAGCTGGCGTCGGCGTAGTCCTGAACGAAGCATCAATTCCGATCAGCGAAGAAGTAAAAGGAGCTTGCGAGATTCTGGGGCTCGATCCGCTTTACGTGGCAAACGAAGGGAAGCTGATCGCGATTGTCCCGCCTCACGAAGCCGAATCAGTTCTTGCCGCCATGCACGGTCATTCGTTAGGCAAGGATGCCGCCATCATCGGCGAGATCACAACCGATCACCCGGGCTTCGTTGTGATGAAGACCCGCGTCGGTGGGCAGCGCGTGGTCGACATGCTTTCGGGCGAACAGTTGCCGCGGATTTGCTAGGCGAAGCTTTCCCACCAGGATCGGAGCACCGCGGAATTGGCGGAAGCGCCGTCTGTGTATGTTAGATGAGGATGAGACGGGTCTTTGGACTGGAAACGGAATTTGGGATCACGGTAAACGGGATGGAGACCGTCGATGTGGTGGCGGAGTCGATCGAACTGGTGCGCGGCTACACGGAACATGGCGCGCACATGAAATGGGATTACGACCTGGAGGATCCACATCGTGATGCCCGCGGGTTCCGTGCGGCGGAATTACTCCAGGACACGGATGAATCGGCTTATTTCGAGATCGATCGGAATCGCCCGCTCAGCTTCGAGGAAATCAAGAGTGACCTGGTCCTGAGCAATGGCGCCCGCTTTTACAATGACCACGCGCACCCGGAATACTCGACGCCAGAATGCACGACTTTGCGCGACCTGATCGCGCAGGATAAGGCCGGGGAACGAATCCTGGCAGAATGCGCGCGGCGCCGGAACCTGAAATTACCCGGCGACCAGGCAGTACCGGCTCTACAAGAACAATACCGACTTCTCAGGTCACAGCTATGGCTGTCATGACAACTACCTGATGCGCCGCGATGTTCCGTGGGACCGCATTGTTGCGGGAGTTCTGCCCTTTCTCGTGACCCGCCAGATTTTTGCCGGAGCGGGCAAGATGGGAATCGAAACAGAAAGCGCCGGCGGGCAACCGGGCATTTATCAGATTTCGCAGCGGGCCGACTTTTTCAGCGTGCTGGTAAGCATCGACACGATGAATCGCCGGCCGCTGGTCAACACGCGCGACGAGCCACACGCCGATCCACACCGCTACCGGCGTTTCCACGTTATCCTGGGGGACGCGAACATGAGTGAATGGGCGACCGCGTTAAAAATCGGCACGACCTCGCTTGTGCTCGATTTGATCGAGCGCGGCCTTGCGCCGCAGATCGAGATCGCGCAGCCAATCGATGCGACCAAGTCAATCAGTCGCGATCAGACTTATGATTGGATCATTGAGCTGACCGACGGGCGCAAGATCTCGGCGATCGATGTGCAGCGCATCTATCTCGCGGCGGCTGGAAAATCGATGGCGGATTCCGGGGCGGAAGTCACATGGTTGCTGCGCGAATGGGAAGGGGTCTTGAATGATCTCGAGCGGGACATCATGCTCTGTCGCGACCGGATCGATTGGGTGGCGAAGAAGGAGTTGCTTCAGACGCTGCGCGACGGAGAAAAATTATCCTGGACCGATCCCTGGCTGCAATCGATCGATCTCGAATATCACAATATTCTACCGGAGGCCGGCCTTTACTATGAGTTGCTTCGGCAAGGCGCGATGCGGGCCTTCGTTACCGAGGGAGAGATCAAGCAGGCGATCTTTGCGCCGCCCGCCGATACGCGCGCTTACTTCCGGGGCCGATCAGTAGCAAAATTCAACTCCCAGATCAAATCAATCCAATGGGACGAGATCGTCTTTGCCGATGGAGCGACCAGCCAGCGGGTACAGCTGACAGAGCCCAATGACAATCCGCGGCTCGCGACGCTGAACACAGCCGCACACGAAGCCGCGGATTATCGAAAGTTTATCCGCATAGTGTCGGTACTCTCAGTTACCGACCCCTGTTGCGAAACTTCGTCTCGACGAGTTAGCCCTGGCCTCTACGGCGAGCTGCCCAGCGAGCTTTCATCATTTGCGAAAGCTTGCGGCGACCGGCGGGACTGATTCCACCCTTCTTGCGAGCAGGCTTCCTGCTCGACCCGGCCGACTGACTGGCGGCAGCAGCCTTGGCTCGCGCCCAACGGGCCCGCGCGGCGGCGGCAATACGGGCGCGACCGGCAGCCGAAAGGCCACCGCGGCGCTTGCGTGCACCTCCACCCATACTGACGGCGGGAGCGGCCGGTGCGCTGCTCGACGCGCTTGCGCCGCCGAGAAGACTCCTGAGTCGATGCTGCAGTTGGTCGATTTGTTTTCTTACCTGCACTGCTTCTTCCAATTGTTTAACGGATAGGTCCATGGCGCAGTTATAAGCCATGTTCAGGATTGAGCAAGCGATGTTTGCGCTAACTGCAAAAGAATTTCTTAACCGTCGCGTCACCCATTTGAAAGCCGTCGTCGCAGAGTCTGACTAACGGAGCAAGGGCCAGCCTAATCCCAGGTGATGAGCCGAAGCTCGTGCGCCTGGAGTAAATGCGGATAAGTCGGAACAACGCGTACGCTGAATCCGTAGGTTCCGCTTTCCGCCGCCGGAATGGATCCTTCGTAGATGTAATCGCCGTCGTTATCCACGCTGCGCCTTTCCGCCAGCATCGTCACAATGGGATTACGCAAGACGTCGTTTTCCGCCTCGCCATGATAGGCCTCCACTCGCACATGCTTCGGATCGACCGCGCCGAGATGGACTCGGACTGAGACCTGCAGCGAGTCACCCACGGGAATCCGTTGCCGGTCTTTGTTGCCGATCTGCACATCGCTGATCCGGATCTGTGGCCAGTCTTTTCTCATTTGTGCTTTCCACCGACTCAGCAAAGTAGCGGCACGCCAGCCATCGCGGGAAAACTCTGCGTGCGCCTTGGCCGCGGGCGCGTAGAGACGCTCAGTGTATTCCTTCACCATGCGATGGGTATTAAAGACGGGAGTGACGCTGCGGATCGATTCACGCATCAATTGCAGCCAGGCGAGTGGAAGCTTGCCATCCGGCTTCGCGTAATAGAGCGGAATGATCTGGTTTTCGAGCAACTGGTAAAGACTGGCGGCGTCGACTTCGTTCTGGAAATCCGCGTCGCCATCGGTGATTTCCGCGCCAATGGCCCAGCCATTCTTGCCGTTATAACTTTCACACCACCAGCCATCGAGGACGCTGAGGTTCAGGCCGCCGTTTGGCGGAAGTTTCATCCCGCTAGTGCCGCTGGCTTCGAGCGGGCGGAGCGGGTTATTCAGCCAAAGGTCGACCCCTTGAACGAGGCGACGTGCGATATAGGTGTCGTAATCCTCGACAAAGACGATCCGGTTATGAAACCCGGTTTCTCGCGTCAGTTTATAAACCTGCTGGATGAGCGCTTTGCCGCCTTCATCGCGCGGATGCGCCTTTCCGGCGAAAATAAACTGCACCGGTCGCGCCAGGTCATTCAGCATGCGCAGCAACCGGTCGGGGTCACTAAAGAGCAGGGCGCCACGTTTGTAAGTCGCAAAGCGTCGCGCGAAACCAATCGTGAGGATTTCAGGATCGAGAATGGAGTTGACGGCGCGAATCGCTTCGGGCGATTCACCGATGCGCTCGCGCCGTGCGCGGACCCGGTCCCGAACGAAGTTAACCAGCCGCAGCTTCAACTTTTGATGGGTCTCCCAGAGCTCCGCATCGGGAATCTCAATCACGCCGCGCCAGAAATCGGGCTCGGTCAAATGCTCTTCCCAAGCTCCGAGATATTTGCTGTAAAGGGCGGAGAATTCCGGCGCCATCCAGGTCTTGGTGTGAATACCGTTGGTGATGCTGGTGATCGGGACCTCATGGGTCGGCACACCGGCCCAGACATCCTTCCAAAGCGCCTGACTGACGTCGCCGTGCAACTTGCTCACGCCATTGGCGTGCCGGCTCATGCGCAGAGCGAGAATGGTCATGCTGAAGCTCGCCACCGGATCGGTCGTCGTCTGGCCAAACCGGAATAGCTCATCGAACGGGATCTTGAGCTGATCCGCAAAATCGCTGAAGTAGCGAACCATCATTTCGCGCGGAAAGGAGTCGTTGCCAGCCGGGACGGGCGTGTGAGTGGTGAAAACGTTCGCCGAAGCGACCACCTGGAGCGCGGAATAAAAGTCGAGCTCGTGTTGCGTGACATGCAGCCGGATGCGTTCGAGGGAAAGAAAGGCGGAGTGACCTTCATTCATGTGAAAGACCTCCGCCTCGTGCCCGAGGGCGCTGAGCGCTTTCACCCCGCCGATGCCCGAGCACGATCTCCTGCCGCATCCGCATCTCGAGATCGCCGCCGTATAGCTCCGCCGTAATCAGGCGATCTTCCGCCGTATTTTCCGGAATGTCAGTATCGAGCAGGTAAAGGTTGATCCGGCCGACGCGCAGCTCCCAGATTTTGGCAAAGACTTCGCGCCCGAGGAGCGGCACCGCCGACGAGGAGGATCTGGTCGTTCCGCATGACCTGGCGGATCGGCAGATGATGGAAGTTCTGATTCAGGTTGACCGCTTCCTGCCAGCCTTCCTTGTTGATCTGCTGTTTGAAATAACCGTGCCGATAGAGCAACCCGACCGCGACAAAGTTCAGGTCGAGATCGCTCGCCGATTTGCAATGATCGCCGGAAAGGATGCCGAGACCGCCGGAGTAATTCGGGATCGATTCGTGAAAGCCAAATTCGGCCGAGAAATAGGCGATCGGCTTCTTGATCTCGCTCCCGGCGCCTTTTTTCCCGTAGGTGTCCTTGCGCGCGAGATATTTCTTGTAGGCATGAATGGACTTCGCGAGATCGCGCAGGAAAACTTCGTCCTGTGCCACCTCGACCAGCCGCGCCTGGCGCGAGAGCTGGAGCATCCGCACCGGGTTATGATTCGTCCGGTCCCACAGCTCGGGATCGAGATGCCGGAAAAGGCGGCGGGCGGATGGCTCCCAGGTCCACCAGAGATTGAAAACCATCTCGCGCAACGGCTCGAGCTTGGCCGGGAGATTCGGGATGACGTTGTAAGTCTGAATGTTCGGCATGACGGAAAGAACGCGTGGCCTTGGAAAGAGAAGCGGACAAGTCTGGCAGCAAAATCAAGAGCAGCAAGCATTCCGTTTTCCGGCACGGCCGACGCCCGGGCTTGCCGAGACGGCTACGAAGCGCGCGGCGCTGTTGCGAAGCGAGGATCACGCCCACCACCACGCCGGTCAGAAAGCCGCTCAGATGCGCGGAGAGACTGACCTGCGGGGTCGAAAGATCAAAGGCCGTCTGCAAGGCGACGATGACGATGATATTGCGCAGACGGCGGCCGGCGAGCGGCGATTGCCGATGGCGCAAGAGCAATCCGGCCGAAACACCGATCACGCCCATGACGCAACCCGAAGCGCCGACGAGCTGATCGGCATTCGTTAGGTGGAGCGCGGGCAGGATGACCACGCCGGCGCTCGAGCCAAGCCCCGCGATGCAGATAGCTGAGCGTGAATTTGAAGGAGCCGATCATCCGTTCCAAGCTCGGGCCCGAGGAGATAGAGCGCGTAGAGATTGAAGGCAAGGTGGAGCACGCCGTAATGCAGAAAGAGCGCGGTGAGCAGACGCCAGTATTCGTGCCGCACGATAACGGCAGTCGGGTTCGAGCGCGCCGAGCTGGTGCAGCGTCCGGGTGTTGGTTGCGCCGCCGAGCACGATCTCCGCGCCGAACATCGCGACGTTCAAAAGAATCAGGGCCCAAACCGCCGGGCGCTCCGCCTGCCGCGCGGGCGCGCTGCCATGTCTTTCGTAGCAATGGTTTCTCGTAATCAGCCGCGCAGAGGAGCGTTTCGCCGGAAGCGGAAAGGTGCGCGAAAATCTCGGCTCGGACGCGAGACGCCGATCGATCGAGCGCCGCAGCACGGCGTCGCGGGTTGCAGCGCGCAACTTCTCGAGGCGCGCACGCGCCGCATTCGCGCTTGCCTGCCGCCAACTCCGCGGTCGCGAGCCAAAACTGCTGGCGCTCCACGCGGCATCTGACCGAGGCGTTCGCGGAATAGCCTAACGAGCAGCGTCGTTTGACCAGCAAAGGCGAGGACGAGAGCGAGATTGAACCCGAAAGCGAGTGCAGCGCGAAGTCCGGCTCCTGGCCTTCGGTGCGAGCTGCCAGATCGAAAACCAAATCATCGAGCGCGCCGATTTCGCCCAGCCCGCGCAGATAGAGCGAGTCGACCGCGGGATTCGTCGCGACACGACAAATCGCGCCGGCACCATTGCACGAGGCCGGGCCAGTTTTCGGTCAGGGCAAAAGTGAGCGCGGTGGCGAAGCGGCCGGCGGGGGTGGGCTCGGTCGCGTTCGGCGGCGAGCCGATCGAGCGCGAGATCGAGGCGGCCATTCGTCGCCAGCTCGAGACAACGGAGCGAGCGACGGCCGGTAGCGGCGAATCATTCCACGGATGAAGGATTCGCCTAACGACCGCGATCTGTCGGGCGCGGGTGAAACCGTTGCGCAAGGAGCGCATCGTCGATTCTCCGCTCCGCCAGCGAGGGAATGAGGAGAAGCAAACACCAAAACGTCCCGCCCACGAAGCCAGCCATGGGAAGGAGCGAGAAACCAGGCGATCGCGCAGACCGCGAGGACGATGAGTGGCGGCGATGCTCCAGCCGTGATTCCGCGGATTGCGCAGCCGGCAGATGCGCGCGAGCAGGATCAGCGGCGAGACGACCGCGATGAAAAGCAGGATGTGGTTGAGATCGATCAAGTTTTTGAGCGGCTAACCGGATATTGCACGTCCCTTGTGTCGCCATTTTGTCAAACCGCGCGAGAGCGCGCATTCAGGTTGCACAGCACCCGCGATCCGGGTCATATGGTCCCATGCGACTTACCATCACCAACTACCTCGATGTCATTTCCTCCTGGTGCTTTTGGGCGATCCCGGCCTGGCAGGAAGTGCAGGCGCGCTACGCGCGATCGAGTCGACTTCCACTGGAAGATCGCCCTCATGGACAAAACCGGGCTGCCCGCCAACTCGCGAGCACACCGAATGGTACTACCGGCGCAGCGGCATGCTGATGCGCTCGCCCTTGCATGTTGCAGCACGAGCTGGGTTGAAGACGGTCGCGCGGAATATCCGGAGCCGAACTGCATCGCGGAAGCGGCGCGCGATCTCGGGGTTGAGGACGACCGCGCCTGGATCGCCCTAAGCCGCGCCGAGCTGCGCGAAGGAAAAAAGATCGGAGACTGGGAAATGGCCGCGCAAATCGCGCGCGGACGCGACCGGCCTCGACTCAAAGCAACTGCTCGAGCGCGCCAAATCGCCTGAGATCGAAGCCCGCGTTCGCGCAGAGCACGGCGGAATTTCACGCCCTGCAGGTGACGCAGCGGCCGACCTTCGTGATCGATACGCCGATTGGCGACCGCGCGGTTTTCTCCGGCTTCGCCAAAGCTGCGCCGCTCGTCGCCGACGCTCGATGCCATGCTCGACGACATCGTGGGTTACAAGCGCACGCCGCCCATTTCGGCGCTGCCGCACGGCTAAATCCGAATCGATTCGCAGACGATCAGAAACACCTTGCGAGTTCCCGATGTCGGATACTACTTCCCCTCGGTTCGGGCCATGCCGCGAACCGGTCGACGCGCTCCTCGCAGGCGCGCGGATTTTTGAGTGCGGCGCGCTCCCCACGAGGACGCGACGGGAGATTGCGAACAATAAGAATGACGGCGTCAGTCTCACTCCCTCGTCGCCGGCCCGGAGATCATTAATTCTGCAACAACAAATTCGTGTAAACGGCCGGATTCGCGCGCGCGAAGTCCGCGTCATCATGGGCTCGACCAGCGAGCAACTCGGCGTCATGAAATTGTCCGAGGCCATCAAACACGCCCAGGGCATGGGCCTTGATCTGGTGGAAGTGGCGCCGACCGCCAACCCGCCGGTCTGCAAGATCGTCGATTTCGGAAAATTCCGTTACGACATTTCGAAGCAGGTCAAAGGACAGGAAGGCCTCCGGCACGAAGCTGAAGGAGATAAATTTCGGGTAAACATCGACGAGCACGATTACCTGACGAAGATCCGCCACGGCGAAGAGTTTCTCGACAAGGGAAACAAGGTGCGGGTGCAACTGCAATTCCGCGGCCGCGAGATGGCGCACCAGGAATTTGGCATGCAGCTCATGTACAAAGTACGCGACGACCTCGCGACCATGGCGCAGGTGGAAATGGAACCGAAAGACCGCCGGGCGGAATATCACGATGACGCTCTCGCCGCTCCCGGCGAACAAACGCAAGCGCCGCTTCTCCCCTCCGCCAGAGGAGTTCGAGGAAGAGAAAGAATCCGCTGCCGGCGTGAAGGATTGAGTCGCGCCTGAAATTTCAGCTGTAGCGGCAATCTCGCACCGCCCGCGTTCTTCGGTTTCGCCTAACGAGTCGTGATGCCTTCGGCGATCTCGACGTGGAAAGTCTGCTTCATCTTTTCCTTCCCGTAGCTTAGTTCCGCCGTGTAGTCGCCGCTCGGCACGAATTTCTTCGGATCATCTCCGCCATATTTGATCCGCACATCCTCCGTCGGACGCAGATCCCAGTTCAGCCGGTTGAGACCCGGCGCGCCGCTCGCCTTCAAGTTCGCTACCGGCTGACCCGACGAATTCGTAATCGCGATCTTCACTTCGTCGCCGGTAAATTCTTTCACCCAAAACGTCAGGAGCGCACCCTCCGGTGGATTTTCCCCGCGATAAACACCCTTGCCGTTCCAATCCGCGAAGCCCGAGAGAAGATAAAATCCCTTGGCTGGCGCGATCGAAAAAAGGTGAGCCGGTTGCGCCATCACCTCGGGCGTCAACTCACGGAAAGCGCGCGTGTCATCCAGGATGTCGATGCTGCGTCCATGCGTCGCGATAACCAGGTCGGTCGTGCGCGGCTGAATCTGGAGGTCGTCCACCCGAACGTTAGGCATGTCACCGATCCGCACCCACTGTCCGCCGCGGTCGACGGAAGCGAACAAGCCAAAATGCGTTCCGGCATAGAGAAGATTGGAATTGACCGGGTCCTCTCGCACGACCTCGACCGGATCGTTGGGCGGTAATGCCCTGGCCGACGACACTCTGCCAGGTTTGGCCCATGTCGGCTGTGCGCAGAATAAATGGTCGATCGTCTCCACTCCGGTAGGCGTTTGTCACGACGTAGGCCACCTTAGCATCCTTCGCGCCCGGCTCGATCCGCACGATCCATTGGCCGCGTTCCGGTTCCGGCAGTTTCGCGGTTAGTTCGGTCCAGTTGTCGCCATCGTTCTGCGTCACCCAAAGTCGGCCGTCATCCGTCCCCGCCCAGAGCAGCCCGGCTTTAACCGGCGATTCGGCTAACGAATAGACGACGCCATAATTTTCCGCGCCGCTCCCGGCGGCGTCGATCTTGCCCGGCTCGTTGCGAGTCAAATCAGGGCTGATCACCTTGTAGTGCTCCGCCTTGTCCGTCAGCCGAAAAACGCGGTTGCCCGCGAGATAGAGCACGCCCGGCTGCATGGCGGCTGCCAATGAGCGGAGCGTTCCAATGAAAACGATAACGCTCCTGGCCTTCCGCCGCCTCAGGTCGCAAGTCGCGTCTCTCGCCCGTGCGCAGGTTGATCCGGTGAATGAAACCCTCCTGGCTTTCCGCGTAGAAAACGTCGCGGTCCGACGGATCGAAGACGACATAAAATCCGTCGCCGCCTTCGAGCGCCGTCCAATCAGAATTGCGAATCCCTTCTTTGCTCTGGCATCTGGCTCGGGCCGACGAAACTCTCGTTATCCTGCAAGCCGCCGGCGATGCGGTAAAATGGCTGCGAATCGTCGAGCGTGATGCGATAAAACTCGCCGCCCGGAAAACGATTGAGATGCTCCCAGCCTTTGCCCGCGGCATAGCTTTGGTAAACGCCGCCATCCGTCCCGAGGATGAGCCGCTCGCAGACCGGCGGTTTTGGCGGCTTGTTTTTGTCTTCCGCTTTCGACGCCTTCGGGGCCGGCGTCGTGCCCGGCTGAATGGCGAGGGCGTGGCAATCGGGGTGCACTTTCTCGGAAAGATCTTCCCGAAAATTCTTGCCGCCGTCATCGGAAGCCAACAGCGCCATGCCGAGGACGTAAACGCGCTGATCGTTCGCCGGATCGATCCGGATCTGGCTGAAATAAAACGGCCGCGGATCGATGTCGCTCATCCGGGTCCATTTTTCGCCGCCGTCCTCCGAGCGGAAAACGCCGCCCCGCTTGCTGTGCATGTCGCTGATGTTGCTCGTGCCGCCTTCATCGCTTTGCACGATCGCCATGACGGTTTTCGGATTTGCTGGCCGAAACGGCCAGACCAATCCGGCCCGTCTGGCCGGGCAGACCGCCGACGCATTTTTTCCAGGTCGCACCGCCGTCGCTGCTCTTGAAAATGCCGCCGACGTCGTTGCCATTGGTCGCGGTCACGCCGTAGGCAAAGGACCATGGCGTGCGCTGCCGCGCGTAAAGCGCCGCGTAAACAATCTCGGGATTGGAAGGATCGAGCACGACATCGCCGCAACCGGTCCGAGCGTCGTTAGGCGAAGGGGCGTGCAGGACGAGCTTCCAGGTCTTGCCGGCGTCCGTCGTTTTGTAGAGCCCGCGTTCGCCGCCGTCCTTCCATAGATTCCCCATCGCGGCCACGTAGGCGACTTCCGGTTTCGTCGGATGGACCACGATGCGCGCGATCGCGCGGCTCTCTTTCAGGCCCACGTTCGTCCAGGTTGCGCCGCCGTCTGTTGAGCGATAAACGCCGTCGCCCCATTCCGAGGAATTGCGATCGTTCGCTTCGCCGGTCCCGACCCAGACCACATCCGAATCGGATGGTGCAATTGCGATCGCGCCGATCGAGAGGACAGGTTGCTTGTCGAAAATCGGATCGAAAGTGACACCGTTGTTGCCAGTTTTGAAGATGCCGCCGGTCCCGAGTCCGACATAGAAGACGGCCGGGTTGCGCGGGTCGATTGCGATATCCGAGACGCGGCCGCCCATTACGGCCGGGCCAATGGCGCGCGCTTTCAAGCCTTTGAAAAGGACATCCGTCAACTGAACCGGCGTGGGCGAAGCGGTCGGCGATGGAGACGGTGGCGGACGAGAGAGTGGGCGGCGCCGAAGGCGTGGCGAGGGCGGGCGGCGGCGAAACGATCGGCGCCGAATCCTTTTCCTGAGCGCGCGCTGGAGGCACAAGCAGCACGAACGAACAAAGCGAAGCCAGGACGAGAGCCGAGCGCAGGAAAATTGTCATCCGATTTCTTACGCGATTTTCTCCTCTGCGCGAGCGTGATCCGAGGCGGGATTCGTTAGGGCGTCTGCGGTTGTAGAGCCGGCAACGGCTGACTGCTTTTGATGATCTGGTCTTCCGGCGTGAGCTTCTTAGCCTTGCCGCTGAAAATGATTCGGTTCGGTTTTTCGGCCAGGGCGTCGACGAGTGCCTTCGTATGCGTGGTGATGACCTTGAGGTTCAACAGAATCACATGCAGCTGGCGCATCTGCTCGCGTAGTTGTTGATCGGTCGAACCAAGAAAGGTGTCGGCCGTGGAAAAAACATTGGTCGCTTTCGCTTCCATGCCATTCAAGCCCTGAATCGTTTTTTGCAGTTCCTCCAAGTCGACCTTCGCGGTATCTGCGACTGGTAAAAGCTTGGGCAGAAGGTGACCCAGGTCGCCCTTCACGCTCGTGACGGCCCCGTTCAGGTTCGTCACGGTACCGTTCAGGTTGTCGAGCAATTTGGTTGTCTTGGTTAGAAGAGGCCCGGCTGCGCTGGTGAGCTGGTCAAGGCCGAAAGCGGGCGTGCCTTCAATGACCGCATTGTTAGGCAAAACGGACTTGCCCGGTGTCCCGGCCGAGAGAGCAACGAACTTCGGCGAAAGCAATGTGTCGGAGCTGAGAGTCGCCGCGACATCCGAGGGCAGCGGCGGCACGCTGTCGAGCAGCTCGACGGTCACCCGCACCGCATCCTTCTTGTTAGGCTCGGCTGCGCGTTGCGCCGCGCTGAGATGTCGCATGGCGATGACGCGCCCGGCTGGCGCGCCCGCGTAACGAACCTCGGAATGGACCTTAATCCCGGTGACATCCTCGTAGTCGATCTGCAAAGTGCGGGTCGGCTTTTGCAGCCGATAACCAGAAAGCGCGATGGTAAGCGCCCCGAGCAGGACCAGACTGCAAATAATGACCGCGAGGGCGACGAGATAATCCGACAGGGTTCGTTTCATGATGTTTTGCGATGGAAGCGATTGCGGGCGCCGGCGCAGGGACGCGGCTGGACCTGCTGATGGGTCTGATGCTCGGCCTGCGAGAGATTTAACGGTACCGGGCCATCCGCCTCGCCGTTGATGAATTGTTGCACTTCCGGATTCGGGCTCGCCCGAATTTCCTCCGGCGTGCCCTGCGCGATGATCTTGCCGTGGTTGAGCATGATCATGCGCGTGGCGATGCGAAAGGCGCTCGTCATGTCGTGCGTCACCACAACCGCCGTCATGCCGCTTTCGCGGGTCAGCTCGAGTGTGAGTTTGTCGACCACCGCGGTCATGATCGGGTCGAGTCCGGAGGTAGGCTCGTCACTAAAGAGCAGCTCGGGATCAAGCACGAGAGCGCGGGCCAGGCCGACGCGCTTTTTCATTCCGCCGCTGATCTCGGCCGGCTTGAGATTTTCGAAACCCGTCAGGCCAACCATCTGCAATTTCCGGCACACGATTTCCTCAATCTCATCCGGTCCGAGCGAGGTGTGTTGGAACAAGGGGAGCGCGACGTTTTCTCCGACCGTGAGGGAGGCGAGGAGCGCACCGGATTGAAAGAGCATGCCAAAACGCCGCCGCACCTCGGTGACTTCGCGCTCGTTCATCGCCGTGATTTCATGGCCGAAGATTTTCACTGAGCCGGAATTCGGCTTCATTACTCCAACGATGTGGCGGAGCAGGGTGCTCTTGCCGCAACCGCTCCCGCCCATGATGACGAGCGTCTCCCCCCGATTGATGTGGAAGGAGATATCGTCGATCACGGGACGCTCGCCGAATTTTCGGACGAGGTCGGAGACTTCGACCACGGGCTCGGTATTTGGTTTCATGCGCCAAAGAAAAAGATCGCAGTCAGAATCGCGTTCGTCACCAGCATGGCAAGCAGCGCCTGCACGACGGAGGACGTGGTGGCTTGTCCAACACCTTCCGCCCCGCCTTCCACGTGCAGACCGGCGTTGCAGGCGATGGTGATGATGATCCAAGCAAAGACGACACTCTTGATCATCCCGGAGTAAAGGTCCCAGGTGTCGGCGCTCTGCACCGCGCGCAAGACGTAGCCTGCGGTATTGAAATCGAGCGCGAGCCGGCAAACCGCCCAGCCACCAAAGACTCCGATGTAATCGCCCAGGATGGTGAGCGCGGGCAGCATCACGAGCATCGCGAGGAAGCGCGGTACGATCAGATAACTGATCGGGTTGATCGCCATGACTTCGAGCGCTTCAATTTCCTCGGAGACCTTCATCGTGCCTAATTCCGCGGCGACCGCCGAACCGCTGCGCCCGATTACAATCACGGCGATCAAGACCGGGCCCATCTCACGGAGCAACGTCACCATCACCAGGTCCGGCACATAAACATCCGCACCGAGCTGCTGGAGGGAATGTGCCGCCTGCATCGCAAGCGTAACGCCCACGCTGCACGCGGTGAGGGCCACCATGGGCGCAGCGCGCACACCGATCGCAACCATTTGTCGAAAGACCGGCGAGATCTTGAACATCTCTCCTCGAAACGGGGCGATGAAGATCCAATAAAGCAGACTTAGATTCAGCTTGAGATAATTTTTCAAAGTGCGGCGCCCACGGTTCTAGCAACTCGCGCCTCGATTGCCAGATCAGTTTTTGCTGATTTTGCGGGAGCCGCCGACTTCGGTTTATCCTCCGCCCAGCCGTGCCAGCAAAGCATGCCTAACGAAAAAAGAAAATGACCGGAGCATCGATCGCCTCCACTTCAGATCTGAGGCAACGTCCGCCGCGCAGTCCGCGCTGCCGACTCGGCGGTTACGTCATTCTCCCGCGGATGCTCGATAAGGGCCGCGCTACGATTCTGGGTCAGAATGGTCAATTCAACTACGACGCGCCCTTCGATCAGAATATTGTCAACTTCCTCGGTTTCGATCCGGCGGCGTTGCTCGAGCAGCTTGCGGGCCGGGAAAGGGGATCGCGAGTTCCTTGCCTGGCTGCGATCGAATGCGCGGCACCAGCCGGCGCCGTGGGAAGATCAAACAATGGAGCGATTACATGGTTCGCCGCCCGCCGGACAGCGACGCGGATACACTGATTTTTTTCTTCCGCCGCGTTGGTTCTTTTCCAAACGCGTGAAGACATCGAGACGTGGATGGACCTGATCGATCTCGATGACTTCGATACCTTTGGAGGAAAACCAGGAACGAGAAATGCCGGACGTTGCTCGCCGGTGTCGGACCCGGCTGGGCACGCCCTGGCGAGGCCTTTCGCGCGAGGTGATTTCGGATTGGGCTGTTGGCGCCGCACCGGCGCTGCGGAGAAGCTCTCAAGACCTAGCCAGGGTTCGTTAGGCAGGCGCTCCCCCCAGGCAGCGGGAAAGATTGGTGTGCCTGAAAAATGGTGCCCACTTGCAAACAGATCGCGGCGGCTTGAAGGAAAACGCGCCCGCCCTTATACCTTTGACAATGCGCATCCTGTTGATCGAGGACGAGAAAAAAACCACGGCCTTTATCTCGAAGGGCCTGGAAGAGGCGGGCTACTCCGTCGAATGCGCGCGCGACGGCGAAGCCGGTCTGGAACTTGCGCTTGGCTCTCGCTTTGACCTGCTCCTGGTCGACGTGATGCTGCCGAAGAAGGATGGCTGGACCGTAGTCGAAGAGCTGCGCGCCAAGGGAGTACACACGCCGATTCTTTTTCTCACGGCGCGCGATAGCGTGCCTGATCGCGTCAAAGGACTCGAACTGGGCGCAGATGATTACCTGGTCAAGCCATTCGCATTCTCCGAGCTGGTGGCCCGCGTCCGCTCTCTCCTGCGTCGGAGCGAGACGCAGCACGATGAACAGCTGCGGATTGAAGATCTCGAACTGGATACGCGTCGCCACCGCGCCGTCCGGGCTGGCAATTCGCTCCACCTGACCGCGAAGGAATTTCTTCTCCTCGCCCATCTGGTCCGCTCAGCCGGCGAAGTGGTCTCGCGCAAGGAGATCGAGAGTCATGTCTGGGGAATCGATTTTCAAACCGGCACTAATGTTCTCGATGTGATGGTGCGGCGCTTGCGCGCCAAAGTGGACGATCCTTATCCAAAGAAACTCATCCACACCGTCCGCGGCACCGGCTATGTCCTCAAAGCCGGCTGAACCGCGCTCGATCGCTACCCAGCTGGTTTTTCTCTTCGCGCCGGCCGCTGCGTTGCTTCTCTTTTGCGGCCTGGGCGTTCTCTACTGGATCGTCGTTGGGCACGCCTACGCCGAGGACCGGGCCGTTCTTCTGGACAAGGTCATGGCCGTTCGGACCGAATTGAAGTCGGCCGGCGGCGCGCACACGGTCAACCAGGAATTACGAGCCCTGCAGGGCGGGAGACGAGCGACCTACTGGGTGCGAGTGCTCGATTCCGACGGTCGTATCGTAGCGGAAACGCCCGGGATGGATCAGCTCCTGCCCATGGCGGTTTTTTCCACGGCCCCAACGAACGGCGCCGGGGAGCCGGAGGTCAAGGATCATCAAGCGCAGGGGAAGTTATTTTCATTAGTCTCGGCCAGGGCCGGCGCCAACGGCCATGCTTATACCATTCAGGTGGCGCAGGACCGCTCGGTCGACGAGCAATTTGAGAAGCAGTTTGGCCTGCTCGTGGCCGCGGTGCTTCTCGGCGGGATTTTTGCCTCGACCCTGATCGCGATCACGGTGACGAAACGCGGTTTGCGACCGCTTAGCGCGATGACGCGCTCGCTCATGCGGGTCGGTCCTAAACGATTGCATGAGCGGGTGCCGCCGGCCGATTGGCCACGCGAGCTGCAACCGGTGGCGATCGCCTTCGACGACA
This sequence comes from uncultured Verrucomicrobiae bacterium, assembly GCA_963738045.1. Lineage (GTDB taxonomy): Bacteria > Verrucomicrobiota > Verrucomicrobiia > Chthoniobacterales > UBA10450 > Palsa-1392. The sequence continues at coordinate 167,159 of CAVTUX010000002.1, forward strand.
TGCTGGACCGGTTGGAGGATTCGTTTACCCGGCTCTCACAATTTTCGGCCGATCTCGCGCACGAACTGCGCACGCCCCTGGCGAATATTCGCGGCGAAGCGGAAGTGGCGCTGACCCGCCCACGCTCGCCTGACGAATACGAAGCGGTCATCGAGTCGAGCGTGGCCGAGTGTGCGCGGCTCTCAGGAATTATTGATAACCTTCTTTTTCTCGCCCGGGCGGAAGCGGCGGAGAGCAAAGTGCAGCGCTCGCTCTTCGGCGGCCGTTCCGCGATCGAGAGGATCGCGGCCTACAACGAGGCGATCGCAGAAGAGCGCCAACTCACAATCACCTGCCAGGGCGAAGCCGAGGTTTATGCGGATCCGATCTTGTTTGGGCGCGCCGTCAGCAACCTGGTCGACAACGCGGTGCGCTTTACGCCGGATGGCGGCCAGATAGCCGTTGCTCTTACCTCGAATGCGCAAGGAGCGGAAGTCGTGGTCAGGGACACCGGATGCGGCATTCCGCCGGCGCACATTTCCCGAATCTTCGATCGTTTTTATCGGGTCGACCCGTCGCGCAGCACGGAGGGAACAGGCCTGGGGCTGTCTCTCGTGAAATCGATCGCCGACTTGCACGGCGGCTCCATTTCCGTGCAGAGCGAAGTCGGTCTCGGCACCGCGGTAACCCTCCGATTTCCGCCTGCCGACCGCGGGGGACTAGCTGCCTGATGGGCATAGGTTCTGCTATTATGACAAAAATATCATTATGTTCTTGTCATCTTGCACGACTTCCTCTACAACAGCATCCATGCTTCCATCAAATCTGCCGCGCATCGATTTTCGGCGCTGCTTTTCAAAGGCGAGCTTCGCCCTGTGCGCCGCCGCCTTTCTGACCGGATCCAGCCTGTTCGCGCAAGAGCCGGCTTACGCTGCTGAGACGACCGTGGCTTCGTCTCCGCAAAGTGGTTCGCCATCAACAAAAACCAAGAACGCCCAAACCAAGACGCTGACCGAGAGCACCTCGGAACCGGCCCCAGTCACATTGGTTGAGCCGATGGTCATCAGCGGCGATGAGCTACCCAGCGCCTATGGCGCGCCGGGCGCGTTCTCGCGCAGCCGCTTTTCGGGTGTCACCACCGCCTACGTTCTCCCGCCATGGGAAGTTTACTCAGCCTTGATTTATGAGGGTGATTCCTTCAACGACAGTCTGCCGGACAATCTCTTCACCCAGGAGATTGAGCTGGGCCTGCCTTATCGCTTCGGACTGGCCATGGAAAATAGAGTCGAACACTTTAACGGCGAGACTCAGGATTCCTTCCTCAGCGTCGAGGGCCGTTACGCGTTGGCCGATTGGAACAAGATCCCGCTCAATCCGACCCTGTTTGCAGAATACAAATTCGGCATCGGAAACATTCTGCATGAAGAAGGCCCGCCGCCGCCGCCAGGTGAAGAGGAAGACGGAGGCCCGCCGCCGGTTCCAAACGCTTACGAATTCCGCCTGATGCTGGCGCAAGAGTTTGGCAGCCGGTTCGAGTGGGCGGCCAATGTTTTTTTTGAGAGGGAAAACACGGGCGATCGCGGACGCGAATGGGGCTTCTCCCAGAGTCTCCAGACGCCGATATTGGCGGCGCACGAGCGCCTGAAAGTTGGCGTGGACATGATCTACAAGAACTTCACGGTTAAGGACACGCGCGGTTCACCAATTAACCGTTTTAACATCGGCCCGAGTGTTTCTTTCAAACCCTCGGCACGGATGCGTTTTGATCTCGAGCCTCTCTTTGGCGTGACAAAGGACTCACCGGCCGTCCAGGTGTTTGCAATCGTTTCCTACATCTTCGGCGGTGGGGGCGAACACGAGGCGGAAGGGCCGGCCTCGACGCGAAATCGCTAGGCGCAAAACCACACTCGCGCTCTCATCACTTGCTTAAACTCAAACTCGAAAACTGTACTTCATTCTGCCTAACCAATGTATCGTACTGATTCCAGGCCCATCACACCCCTCTCACACCGATCCGGTAACACCAGACAACGGCTGACTGCGCTGCTCCTCGGCGTCCTGGCCAGTTTTACTGCCAGCCCAATAGCCAAAGCGCAGGCACCTACCCCGCACGTCCCCGAGACGGTTCAACTCGAAGTCACGGGCCAATCCGTTCCAACACCGACGCCGCAGGACGACACGCGGCTGAAACTTAAACACATCATGAAGGAGGTGTCGGGCACCGAGATCACGGTGACCAAGAAGACCACCGTGATCAAGCTCAAGGAGCAGCCGACTGCGATTGACAACAATCAACAGGAAATCTTCAGCAAAGCGCCGGGCTTGCTCATCAGTCAGCAACAGACCCCGGGCCAGTTCAATTTTGCTTATCGCGGTCTGGGTAATCCCCAGGAATCGGAGTATCTCACGGCCTTGCAGGATCGCGTCCCTCTCGCGACCGACTGGATTGGCTTTCCGACCCTGTATTACACACCGCTCCCGCAGAGCATCAGCGAGATTCAGATCATCCGCGGCGGGAATAGTCTGCTCTACGGACCAGAGCCCGCTCCGGCCATTAATTATGTGACCAGACGGCCTGCACCGAATGTCCCGTTGAGCGGTTACACGGAACAGGTGGGCGGCGGTTACGGTACCTATTCAACGTTTAACCTCATCGAAGGCGTCCAGGGTCCGGTCGAATTCCTGGCGGACTTCGGTTACGCTCATTCCAACGGTCAGCGCGACAACAGCCAATCTGATCTCTTTCAGGGCGATGCCTATGTCGGCTACCGCCCAGATTCTTCCCAGCTCTGGTCGATCGCCTTCCACGGCTACTCCGTGTCGGTCGGTGATCCGGGGCGGTTGACAATTCAGCAATACGATCAGAATCCAAATTATTCGCCAACGCCTTACAACCATGACTGGGTAAATCGCTACAATGTTGTGCTGAGTCATGAGCATGAGTTCGGCGACGGGTGGCTCCTGCAGGCCGAAGGCTGGTTTACCTATCAGGAAGTCGACAATCGCACCGCGGCCAATCTTAGCCCGACCGGCACGTTCCCGGCCACGACGACGATCCAATCAGAAACCTACTATAACGGCGGGGCAGACATCCGATTGCGCAAACGATGGGGCGAGGACACGTTCTTGAAGGGGAGTGCGCTTACTTTCGGCACAACCATTTATCATGGTTCCGCGCCGTTTGAGCAGTATATCAATCCCGATCTTTATGCGGGTCGCGATGCCGGCGGCACGACGCGGCTGAACCAGGATCGTACCTCCAATTACCAGGCGTTTTTTGCCGAGAACCTCTTTCGCCTTGGCAGATTTCATATTGTGCCGTCATTTCGCCTCGATCATGAATCGGTCGACGTGAATGAGATTGTCACGCCGTTTAACCGACCGCCGATCGACGCCAGTGCGGAACACACTGTGCCGCTATGGGGAATCGGGATGGGCAATGATTTTCTCCAGGGTAACGAGACCTACTTTAGCGCCTCCTCAGGCTGGCGGCCGACGCGCTATTTCGACGTGGTTTCGCCTTTCTCGCCCACCTTCACGCCGGGGCACCCCTCCGACCCGTTTACTTCGCTCGACTTCGAGTTGGGTGTTCATGGCACGCCGGCGGCTGTCCCCGGCCTTTGGTATGACCTTGGTCTGTTCTGGATGGACTTCGACAATCGAACTGAAACCGCGTTTCTGAATCCGGGAGTAAATAACGATACCATCCTCATCAACAGCGGCAGCACCAGGCACCGCGGCTTTGAAGGCGATGTCTCCTATGACCTTCTTCAGTTGTTCGATGCACCGGCCCTCGCCGGCAGTCACCTGACTCTCTCCGGGAACTTGCAGTTGCTCGACGCTGAATTCACCGCGAGCGCCATTCCGAACCAGGTAGGTAAGACACCAGCCTTTGCGCCCAACACTCTCCTGAAAGCCGCGTTGACCTTCAGCAAGGATCACTGTTACAGCTTCCGCTTGAGCGCAACGTCGGTTTCGTCCCAATTCTTCCAGGATTCAAATCTGCCCGCCGTGGCAGCAGATGGCACCGTGCTGGTGCCGGCAAAGATTCCGGCCTACTTCACGCTCGATTTCGCGGCCGAATATTATTTCGCAAAAAATTGCCGCCTGCTGGCTGGCGTCTCGAACTTGACCAACCAACAGTATTATTCCCGCGTCTTCGGGAGCCGGATTGAGCCTGCGCCAAGACTCAACGGTTACGGCGGCGTTTCGATCGGATTCTAAGGGCGACGCATGCTCCCGGCGTCGTTGTGGATCGACGCCGGGAGTCCCGCCTTTTGGATAGGCCCGAGGCCACAAGGGTTCTTGTAAGGCGGCCGAGGCAAATCCATCGCGCGCGACTCGCCGTTCAGGCCGATTGCTTCCGCCTGAGGATTTTTTTCCGGCAAACGATGCCACCAATAGCGCGGTTCCGGATCATCGGTTCCAGCGACGCGAGCGAAAGCCTTTGTCGGTCGACTTCATCCCTAACGAATTACGGCGCCAGACGGTCGAGGGTCCACGAGCCGTCGTCCTGCAGCAGGTAACGAAACCGATCGTGCAGGCGATTGGCGCGGCCCTGCCAGAATTCGATCATTTCCGGCACCACCCGGTAACCACCCCAGTGGGGCGGCAGCTCGATCACCTCGATCCCGGCAAAGCGCCCCTCCATTTCCGCCAGGCGCGCATCCAGTATCCGGCGCGCATCGATCACCTCGCTCTGGTGCGATACCCAGGCACCGAGCTGGCTGCCACGCGGCCGGGAGTGAAAATACGTTTCCGATTCTGCCCGCGATGTTTTTTCCACGCGGCCGGCCACGCGAACCTGGCGTTCCAATTCCACCCAGTAAATCGCGAGTGCCGCCTGCGGATTCGCCTCCAGTTCGCGGCCCTTATAGCTCTGATAATTGGTAAAAAAAACGAAGCCCCGCTGATCGAAGGCCTTGAGCAGGACGACCCGCGCCGAGGGTTTGCCATCGGGCGTGGCGGTGGCCAGGGTCATGGCGTTCGCATCCGGCAGCGCAGAATTAGCCGCGGTCGAAAACCAGGTCGCAAATTGCTCGATCGGGTCCGGGTGCATCTCGGCCCGGCGCAAACCCTGTGTTTCGTATTCGCGCCGGAGCCCGGCGAAATCGATTGCGTCCATCCCGAAGCAACCGTATCCGAGGCGGCCCCGGCTGTCGAAAATTGTTCGTGCGACCGACAAATCGGCCGGTTTCTGTTTGTGCCTTGCGCGGCTGTTCGCTAAGTATCGAACATGTTTAGGCTCACGATGCTCGGCAGCGGGAGCGCGGGGAACAGCGCGCTGATCGCAACCGATCATTGCCGCTTGCTCGTCGACGGAGGCCTGAGCGCGCGTCAGCTTGTTCTCCGGCTCGCCCAATGCGGGATCACGCCTAACGACCTCGACGGCATTCTCCTCACGCACGAGCACGGCGACCATGTTTGCGGGCTGGAAGTGCTCTGCCGCAAATTTCCGGTGCCGATCTATTGCAACGCCCTGACCGCGGAAGCGATTCGCTACGACTCGTTAGGCAAACATCGCCACTGGCGGATTTTTCGGACCGGCTCGAGTTTTTCGATCTGCGACATCACGGTGGAAAGTTTCCCCGTCCCTCACGATGCGGTCGAGCCGGTTGGTTACACCTTTCACACCGGGTCAAGCGCGCTCGGCTACGTGACCGATCTCGGCTATGCCACCCGCCTGACGATTGAGCGTTTGCGCGAGGTGCAAACCCTCGTGATCGAGACGAATCATGACGAGAAACTCTTGCAGGACGATCCGCACCGGCCGTGGCCGGTGAAGCAGCGAATTCAATCGCGGCACGGTCATCTGTCCAACGCCGCTGCCGCGGTTGTGGTGGGGCAATTATTATCCGGCAAAATCGCCCGCGTTGTGCTCGGTCATCTCAGCCGGGATTGTAATTCGCCGGAGCTGGCCGCCGGGACGGTGCGCGCAGAGTTGGAAAAAGCCGGCCGGCCCGACCTCGAGATTTTTTGCGCAGCCCAGAATGAAATCAGCCCGCGGTTTGCGATCGGCGCAAGCCGCGCCGGAGCGTATCAGCCGTCCTTTGACAGCCTGTTATTCGAGACTGCTGCCATCGCTCCCGGCGAACTTGCCTGACGACTTAATCCTCGCCGCCAACCACGAGATGGATGATCCCGGCCGGGTCGGAAATCCAGAAACCGTCGAAGTCTTCGCGCAACTGTTCCACTTCATCGCGGCGCGAAACCCCGTGGTTCTTGAGATAGGCGGCTGCGCTCTCCGTGTCGTTTGTCTCGAGCTCGAGCCAGATGTCGGGGTGACTGATGTTGGGTACCCGGTCGATCCACAGTCTGACGGGTCCGAATTGAAAAATGCAGCCTTCCGCTTCCTCCTCAATCAGCGGCAGGCCAAGGGTATCGCGATAAAAGGCGATCGTTTGCTCGTAGGTATGAAACGGGCATTTGATGGCGATGTTTGCGCCGCCCGAAAAATTCGGGCTGTTGACGTTGGCGACCATGACAGGAATTTGCGCAGGCCGGCTTCGATTGCCAATCGTTAGGCAAAGGGAGCGCGGAGAAATCAGCCGTCGCCGGACCTTTCTCCGCCGGGTTCGGTCATGGCCACGGGATCGAGCGCGGCGTTCAATTCCGCTTCCGGCAGCACTTTCTTCTCGCGGCAAATCTGGCGCACCGTTTTTCCTGTTTTCGCGCTTTCTTTCGCGATCTCGGCTGCGCGATCATAGCCGATTCTCGGCGCGAGACTCGTCACCATCGCCATCGAAAGCTCGACCAATTCCTGGCAGCGTTCCCGGTTGGCCGCGATGCCGCTGACGCATTTATCGGCAAAAATATCAGCCGCATTGCCGAGAATCCGAATGCTCTCGAGGAGGTTGTGGGCCATCACCGGCATCATGACGTTGAGATCGAGATTTCCATTTCCCGCCGCCCACGTGATGGTCGTGTCCCCGCCGACGACCTGGCTGCAAACCATCATGACCGATTCGCAGATCACCGGGTTCACTTTGCCTGGCATGATCGAACTGCCCGGCTGGGTCGCTGGCAGCTGAATCTCGCCAATGCCGCAGCGCGGGCCACTCCCAAGGAAACGAATGTCGTTCGCGATTTTGAAAAGACTGACCGCGATCGTCTTGAGATGGCCGCTCGCTTCCACCACGCCGTCTTTGGCTCCCTGCGCCTCGAAATGGTTTTCCGCCTCGCGGAAGGCGATGCCAGTCCGATGCTCGAGATGACGCATCACTTTCCCCGGAAATTTCCGATGCCGGTTCAAACCGGTGCCAACCGCGGTGCCGCCAAGGGCCAGTTCTTGCAGGGCGCCGATCGCCTGCTCGGCGCGCCGTTTTCCAAACCGGACCTGCTGCGCGTAACCGCCGAATTCCTGGCCGAGCCTGACCGGAGTTGCGTCCATCAGATGGGTCCGGCCGATTTTGATCACGTCGTGGAATTCGGTCGCTTTCGCGGCCAGCGCGTCGCCGAGTTTCTCGAGGGCAGGGATGAGACAATGCTTGAACTGCTCCGCGCCGCTGATGTGGATGGCAGAGGGGATTACGTCGTTGCTCGACTGCCCCATGTTGACGTGATCGTTAGGGTGAACCGGTTCGCGTGCGCCGATCGGTTTGCCGGAAAGCTGGCTACAGCGATTGGCGATGACTTCGTTCGCGTTCGTGTTCGTGCTTGTGCCGGAGCCGGTCTGGAAAATGTCGAGCGGGAAATGCTCGTCGAGCTTGCCTTCCACGACCTCCTCGGCCGCCTGCACAATGAGCGCGCTGCGTTCCGCATCGAGCAGGCCGAGATCGTGGTTCGCCTGGGCCGCTGCCCATTTCAACAGGCCGAGCGCCCGGATGAACGGTCGCGAAAAACGCCACCCGCTCACTGGAAAATTCAAGACCGCGCGCTGGGTTGAAGCGCCATAAAGGGCGGATTCCGGGACGGACATCTCGCCCATCGAATCCTTCTCAGTTCGGGTTTTGCAAGCGCTCATGCCGTTCGTTGAACGGAAATTCTTGCGCTGGTCGGCGCGACCCGCGCATGACCATTGCGGGTCTGCGCCTTGTGGAAAACGGTGATAAACATCGGCGGGATGTTTTGCAGGCAATACTCCGACTCGGCCCGATCGAAAAAAGTGGCGTGCTGCCGGAGTTCGTTTGTCACCTGATAGATGATGAAAGCGCCGCCCGGCCGGAGCGCGTCGTAGGTATCCTGGAGCAGGGCACGTTTCTTTTTGATCTGGAGAATGCTGAAAGGGATGCCGGAGAGAATGTAGTCGCACTGCGCGATGCCGCGGCGCGCGAGTTCTCCCGAAAGACTGGCGGCATCTCGATTGATCACGTGGACGCGCGGATCGTCCGCGAACTGCCGCTCGAGATCGCGCGAGAAGGCTGGATCCAGTTCAAAGAGGAAAAGCTGCGAATCAGCGCTCATCCGCGCTGCCAGCTCGCGGGAATGAACGCCTTCGCCCGGACCGTACTCGGCAATTGTGCGCGGCTCACGGAAATCCATCTTGCCCGCCACCCGATCCACGAGCGCCTTGGAACTGGGAATGATCGAGGCGATTTGAAACGGCTTTTGCAAAAACCGTTTGAAAAACAATGCGCTCATAAGGTTGCGAATAGTGAACCGCGGCTCACCCAATGTCCAGCGACGATCTCGTGCCAGGGGGCGGGGATTAAGATACGAATTTCGGCATCCCGCGGCCCATCGGATGCCTTCCCACACCGAGAGGGCGCAGCCGCGTTCAAGCTCGCGGAAACGAAATTAGGTGATTGACACGCTTTCTAAAATTTATAATTGTCAAAGGGTCGCGCAATTAGTATTGCCAGAAAACCAAACAACTGCTGACCTCCAGCCATGCATAATCTACTGACGGTCAAGGAGACCTCGAAATATCTCCGCATCCCGCTGCCGACTGTCTATTATCTGGTGCAGCGCGGACAACTCCCCGCCATTCAAATTGGCGGACGCTGGCGCATCAAAAAAGATTCGCTCGACAGGGACGTTTTGAAAGAAGATCGCTCTGGGCAGCCGACGGTCTTGGTGGTGGATGACGACACCGGCCTGCAGAATCTTTTCAAAGTCTTCCTGAAAAAGATCGGTTTGAGCCGCGTCATCGTCGGGACGGTGAAAGAGGCGGTCGCCGCGCTCGAGAAGCAGCGTTTCGATCTGCTCTTTCTCGACTTGAAATTGCCCGACGGTCCGGCGGATGACGTTTACGACACGGCGAAGGAAATCGACCCACATCTGCCCGTCGTGGTCATTACCGGGTATCCCGACAGCGAAATCCTCAACCGGATTCTGGCTCGGGGGCCAGTGACGGTCCTGAAAAAGCCGCTCAAAGTCGACCAGTTGAAACAGGCAGTCCGCGTTCTCGGTTCGAAAGAATCGACCCGGAAGATCGCTGCGTGAGCGTCTCGACGGTCGGTAAATCGTGAGCGGTGAACCGTGGAGGGTTGCCGCTGCGTCATTCCTCCAATCTTTCGCTGGATCCTCGCTTGACGGATCACCTTTCACTATTCACTTATCCCTTCGGCGTGCCGCGCGGTTAGCTCAGTGGTAGAGCACTACCTTGACACGGTAGGGGTCACAGGTTCGAACCCTGTATCGCGCACCACTTTCCTTTTCCCTGTACGTTCACAGAACCCTTGAGCCATCGCGGCCTGTCCCATGTCCAAAAATACAACCTGTCTTCACCGAAAAAGTGGACGGGCGAGCGCAGTGGATTGTGGTTTAAGCTGGTCGCTCACCTTATGGATTTGCGCTGCCTGTGCTTTTGAGGGCAGTGAGGGCCTCAATCTGTGACCCTCAGCCTTTCCATTGCACCGCGACGGTTGCTTCAAGTATCTCCACCTTGCGCCGCCCTTTGAGAAACGCATCGAGCAACACCGCATTCACCATTTCATCGCGGATTCGCGGTCGGGGCGGTCGCCTGCGGACCAAATGCCATGTCAAAGGGCTGCAGCCCTACATCAGCAATTGTGTCAAAGACGGTCAGAGACGGAATACCGATAACCGTTACAGTCGTGTCCCTGGAATTGGACACATAGACCTTCGTCTCGTCTGGACTCACCAACATGATGAAAGGACCCCCTTCCTGTCGGAAGCGTTGTGATGATCCTATGCGTCGTTGTGTCAATCACCGAAACATTGTTGGAATACGCGTTGGACACAAATGCCCGTCCTGCATCCCCCGCAATAGCTACTTCCCACGGTTTGTCTCCCGTAGAGATAGTGGCGATCACAGTCAGGGTGCTGGGATCGATAATCGAGCTTGTCCCACTTTTGCACACAGGTGGCGTAAATCTCGCCATTGGGGGCAACGGCAATTCCTCGCGGCCTTTGTCCAACAGGAATTGTCGCGATCAACTGTGGCGTCGCTGTATCGACGGCGGATACGAAATTACCGTAGTAGTTGGCAACGTATACCCGATCGGCCGCGGGGAGACATGGCCAGACGACGGGATTCACCTGCAGTGGGGATCGAGGTCACTTGATAGGTGTCGGTGTTAATCACGTCCACTTTTCCCTTTGAGAAGTTGGCGATATGATACGAATCGCGAATCCGGTGTGATCAGGATGTCTTTGGCCCAATGGCCCGGAATATCGATAGTTGCGATGACCGTATCGGTCGCCGTATCAATCACGTCGACCGGGCAGCTTCCATGGTGACCAACTTGATGCAAGACGAAGAAATTTCCCGCCATCCGGGGTGACCTGGCTCTCTCCCGGGATTGGGCTTACCGGGATGGTGCCAAGGGTTGCGCCCGAGGTCGTGTTGATGACCGAGATGCTCGCGCTTTGCGCATTGGAAATGTAGGCCTTGCTCCTATCCGGTGTCATGGCAACGCGAATCGGAAAGGCGCCTACCGTAATTTGGGCGTGGATCTGGTCGGTCGCGGTGTTGATCGCTGCGAGGGTATTGGAATACCTCGCAGCGACAAAGAGAGATTGGACCACGGCTGAGGAAGCAAAGGCGCAAACGATTAAGAGCAAAAGCAGACGTATCTTCATAATTTTGTAATTTCAATTAGGTAACCGCCTCCTTGCGGCCCCCCTGCGGCAAAGCCGACCCGAGCTACTTTCGCTGTAGCGGCAATCGCGGCAGACTCGACTCTTGCGCCGGAGCTTCCTTGCTCAACGCAACCAGAATCCCGGCCCGGAAAATCCTGCGCCTGGGAACTCGTTTGGCAAGGTTTGCGCGCTACCGGATGCGCAAAAATGGCGACGAAATGCCAAGTGACGAGCAGCGCGAGCTTTCACTGCACCCCAAGGTTTCGTCTTCAAAATCATTTCTGCGAAAACAATCTTGACAGAAAAATGCGACCTCTGGCGTAATTGGATCCGCTCAGCATAGGGAGTTTAAGGAAGTTCAAACTCAATAAATCCAAATCAATCCAATCGACTGTACAGACAATGAAACACATTCTTTTCAGTGGCATCCTGGCGGCCGCCGTCACCGCGGCTATGCCTTTCGCACAAGCACAAATCCAAACCACCGGCGAGCCCGGTTCGCCCAGCGCGACCACGACGATTTCCGGCAAACAACTCCCGCCGCCCGCCCCGAAATTCGGCGGCGTGATCAAGGAAGATGCGCTCCAATCGAAGCAGTGGTGGCCGCCGCGTGTGGTGCCGCCCAAGGGCGCGCCCAACGTCCTGCTGATCATGACCGACGACGCCGGCTTTGGCGTGCCGAGCACATTCGGCGGCGTCATTCCAACACCGACCATGGACCGCGTCGCGCAAAGCGGACTGCGCTACAACCGGATATTTTCCACCGCGCTCTGCTCGCCGACCCGCGCCGCGTTGATCACCGGGCGAAACCATCACTCGGTCGGCTTCGGCGTGATTGCCGAGCAGGCCACCGGGTTTCCCGGCTACAACAGCGTCATCGGCACGGACAATGCAACCATCGGCCGCATTCTGCGCGACAACGGCTACGCGACGAGCTGGTTTGGCAAGGACCACAACACGCCGACCTACCAGGCCAGCCAGGTCGGGCCGTTTACCCAGTGGCCGACTGGCATGGGCTTCGACTACTTCTACGGCTTCGTCGGCGGCGATGCGAACCAGTGGGGGCCGAACCTCTTCCGCAACACGACGCAGATTTACCCGTGGATTGGTCACGAGGGCACCTTGAAGATGGATCGATCAGATCCAAAGGCGGAGATCTGGCCGGTCACGGGCAAGGAGCCCTCGTGGAATCTGGTCACCGCGATGGCCGACGACGCCATTGACTGGATGTATCGGATTCACCAGACCGACCCCGACCAGCCAATCTTTCTCTATTACGTTCCCGGCGCGTCGCACGCGCCGCACCACCCGACCAAGGAGTGGGTGGACAAGATTCACGCCATGCATCTCTTCGATGACGGCTACGAAAAGTTGCGCGAGCGCATCTTTGAGAACCAGAAGAAGCTCGGCGTCATTCCGCAGGACGAACAATTGACGCCCTGGCCCAGCGACATCCTTACACCGTGGGACAAGCTTACGCCCGAGGCGAAGAAGCTCTACATCCGGCAGGTTGAGGTCTTCGCCGCCTATGTGGCTTACAACGACTACGAGATCGGCCGTGTGATTCAGGGATTCAAGGACCTGGGCAAGCTCGACAACACGCTGGTTATCTACCAGAACGGCGATAATGGCACGAGCGCCGAGGGCGGGCCGGAAGGCACGTTCAGCGAGGTCGCGTTCTTCAACGGCGTCCAGCCGCCGGTGGACGTGCAGATGAAGTATTACGACGCCTGGGGCACCGAGTTCGCCTACAACCACATGTCGGCGGGCTGGTCGTGGGCGTTTGACACGCCGTTTGATTGGTTCAAGCAGAACGCCTCTCGGTTTGGCGGCACCAACCAGAACATGGTCATTTCATGGCCGGCGCGTATCAAGGACAAGGGCGGCCTGCGCCAGCAGTTCATCCACGACATTGACGTCGTGCCGACACTGCTCGAAGCCACCGGCATCTCCGCGCCTGAAATGGTGGACGGCATCAAGCAGAAGCCGATCGAGGGCACAAGCTTCGCTTACACGTTCGACGCGAAGAACGCCAAGGTCCCTTCACGGCATCACACCCAGTATTTCGAGATGATGGGCCAATGGGCGCTCTATCACGACGGCTGGCTGCTGAGCACCAAGGTGGACCGCGCACCCTGGGACGCCTTCAGCGCCGCCAACCCGGACCCGCTCAACAACCAGGTGTTCCAGCTCTACGACCTGAGTAAGAGCTGGAACCAGTCCGTGGATATCGCCGCGCAACATCCCGACAAGGTCAAGGAGATGCGCAAGATGTTCGTCGAGGAAGCAAAGAAGTATCAGGTCTTCCCGCTGGACGCGTCGGTGGGAGCCAGAGTCGCGGCTGAACGTCCGAGCCTCACCGCCGGCCACAGTGAGTTGGTCTATACGCGACCGATGACCGGCGTTCCGCAGGGCGATGCGCCATACCTGCTCGACACCTCCTACAGTCTCACGGCGGACATCACCGTGCCGGAAGGCGGCGCCGAGGGTATGATCGCGACCTCGGGCGGGCGCTTCGCGGGCTGGGGTTTTTACCTGCTCAAAGGCAAGCCGGTGTTTTGCTGGAACATGATTAATCTTGAATGGATCAAGTGGGAAGCCCCGGAGGCACTCACGCCCGGCAACCATACCATCGAGTTCGACTTCAAGTATGACGGACTCGGCGTCGGCACGATGGCGTTCAACAACTTCTCCGGCATCGGCAAGGGCGGCACCGGTACACTGAAGGTGGACGGCAAGGTTGTCGCCACGAAGAGGATGGAAAAAACGATCCCCATCATCCTGCAGTGGGATGAGAGCTTCGACATTGGCTCCGACACGATCACCGGCATCAACGATGCGGACTACCAGCCGCCGTTCCCATTGACCGCCAAGTTCAACAAACTGACGATCAAGATAGACCGGCCGCAGTTATCACCCGAGGACATCAAGAAGTTGAAAGAGGGCATGAAGCAGGCCGCCCTCGGCATCGAATAATGTCGTTTCAGTTGTAAACCACGCGGGCCGCTTCGCGAGGAGCGGCCCGCGCATTTATGGGCGAACGAAACCGAAAACCAGAATGACCGGCGGCCATCCGTGAGAACTGGACGAAGCTCAGCCTGCGGATCGCCGGTTCATGGCTCACCAACGGCGAGGGTAACCACGGTGAGGATGTGAAGGAGTATTACTTCTATCTCGATAGCACGCCAACGCAATCATACATGAAGTAACTGTATAAGTATCCTCAGGCCGCTTATCCCTACGCCGATCTGGTCGAGACAAATAGCCCGCGTTCGCGGAACGAGATGGAGTATGAACTCCTCGTCGCCGGCGTGTTCAATGACGACCGCTACTTCGACGTCTTCGTGGAGTATGCCAAAGGCGGTCCGAAAGACATCCTGGTGAAGATCATTGCGGCCAACCGGGGACCGCATGCGGCGGAACTGCATCTCCTGCCGACGCTCTGGTTCCACAACGACTGGGCATCGTGGATTGCCGCATCGAACCGAGCTCCCGCGAAACCAAACCTCGAGCGGATTAAGTCCGCGGGGGGAATGAGTGAGGTCGTGGCAAAGCATCCGCTTCTCCGTGATTTCATCCTTTCCTGTGAAGGCGAGGTACCATTGCTCTTCACCGAGAACGAAACCAATCACGAGCGGCTTTTCCCCCGGACGACATCAACGACTATTTGGTGCAGCGCAAGCAGCGTGCCGTGCATCCCGGCAAGCAGGGCACCAAGGTCGCGGCCCACTACCAGCGCAAGGTTGGCGGCGGTCAGACCATGGTCATTTGCCTGCGGCTCTCCAAGGTTTCTTCGGGCTCGAAGAGCAGCGCCTTCCTGGACGATGCAACCAACCTGCGCTTTCGTCGCGATCCGATTGCCAATTAGTCACACCGGCCTCGGACTTTCTTCATGCTGATGACGTTCCAGCCAGTTGTCACCGTCGAAGAAGAAGAACTGTTTGCTCCAGAGCATGCCAGCGATCGCCTGGCGCATCAAGTTGGCCATTGCCAGGGAGGAGTCGAGGCCTTAAAAAGAACTCGACGATCCTGCCCAACGAAGAGTAAACAGAAACCACGCATTCAGTCCCAAAACCAAGAAACCAACAAACGCATCCCTGAAACGCTCGAACACCTCTCCGGAACAATCCTGCAACAACACGAACAAACCTGATAGAAACAACCAAAGAGAACCAAATCGAAACAAGCATGAAACAGATCCAAACCACACTGAAATTTGTCGCCCTGATCGCCCTCGCCGCCTTCGCGGTGGGCTGCGCCAGCAACAGCCTGCAGAAAAAGGAAAATCTGGCCGCCGCGGCTGGCTTCAAAGTCATCACGCCAAAGAATGCGCAGCAACAGGCCCGCCTCGCGCAGTTGCCGGCCGACAAAGTGACGCCGGTCCATTACAAGGGCAAGACCTACTACGTCCTGCCGGATGCGGCGAACAACCAGGCCTACGTTGGCCGTGCCTCCGAGTATCAAGCCTATCAGCAGTTGCGTCTGGCCAATAAGCTGAGCAATCAGGACTTGGAGGCGGCCGAAATGAACGAGAATGCCAGCATGGGCTGGGGCTGGGGCGGTTGGGGCGGTTGGGGCGTGGGCTGGGGCCCGGGCTGGTACTAACCCGATCCAGGCAAACCTTCGATTGTGAAACGCGCGGGTCGTTGAACAAAACTGAAACGCTAAAGAACTGAAACACTGAAATGTCGCATGGCCGGCAGACTGGCTGTTCCAATGTCAGCTTTCACATTTTCAGCTTTTCCCTCAACGGCCCGCGACTTCACCAGCGAAGACTCAGCATCCGATTTCGATGCTGTGGCGAGCGGACACAATTCAACCGACAAACAACTAACCACTAGAAAAGGAACCATGATACACACACCTCGCATCACCAAACTCGCCACCCTGCTCACGCTCGTGCTGGCTACAACGTTCACCGCTCGCGCCGGAAACTTGAAGTCCCAGTCAGCGGAAGCCATCCAGAACTTCAAGACCGCCGACCCCGGCCTGTCCAGGTTCTTCAAGAATTCGGCCGGCTACGTCGTTCTGCCCTCCGTCGGAGAGGGAGGGTTAATCATCGGCGGGGAGGGTGGCGACGGGCTGGTCTATGAGAATGGCAAAGTCACCGGCAAAGTGAGCATGTCCGCGGTCAGCATCGGGGCCCAGGCCGGGGGCGGCAAGTTCTCGGAGGTCGTCTTCTTCGAAACGAACGCCGCGATGACGAACTTTAAACAGTCCGAATTTACCATGTCTGCTACGGCCAAGGCGTCGGTCGCTGCGTCCGGCGTGGCCGCGAATGCCAAGTACGACCAAGGCGTAGCGGTGTTCACGCTGCCCAAGAGCGGAGCGATGGTAAAAGCCACCGTGGGCGGGCAGAAGTTTAAGTTTGCACCGCTGAAGTAATCGGGTAACCGGCCACACCGGGCCGGCGGTGCAAAAAGTGAAGTAGACCTGAAACGCGGGCCGCTTCGCATGGAGCGGCCCGCGAACTTTAGCAGCGAACAAAGCAATTTCGGCGGCTAACTAACTCGCACCTTACAAACCAAGCGAAGCGGAGGAAAAGAGCTTGAATGCCGCCGCCCGTATCTGTTGAGCGTGCTGAGAGACTTAGAAGTGCACGATGAATAGTAGCGCGCGGCACACACTCCGAGCGCGCGGAGCTTTGTGGTCGATCGCCCGTCACGCAGGCGCCCGTCCCCGGCTCGTTGCCGGGATCAACCCCCAGCGGCCTTCGACGGCCTGCCCCGGCTGCAACTTCAGGAGATCGGTCCCAGAACGCAGCGCGTTCGGTGGGCACGTCATGGGCTCGATTGCCACCGCGTGTCGCCGTCGCGACACGGACTTCAGCGTGTCGCCCGTGTAAACCATGAGGTAGCGAAACGAGGCATCAACCCAAAGGTTGACGTGTCGGCCCCCGCCGGGCCTTTCCAGGCAGGCGTGCGCGAGGCCGTCTGATTCCCGCGCGAGATCCGTGTAGCCGGTGTCGAGCCGCACCGATCCGATAGGCTTCGGTTTATTGAAATCGAAGGGCGACCCGGCCACCCGTTCGCTCCCGATCGGCAACCCCCGATCGTTCGTCACTAAGTATCGCGCGGCCGGGACGTGAAGGATCGCGTCGTCGATCGGCATGCCCACCGTAAGGTAGGGGTGAAACCCGATCCCGAAGGGCGCCGCAACGCCCGAGACGTTGCTCGCCCGGAGGGAAACCGTGAGGCCCATTCCATCGAGGTGATAGCCGATTTGCAGATCGAGTTGCCACGGGTATCCCGGCTGCGGATGCAGCAGGCAGGTCAACTCAACCCTGTCGGCCGATTTCGATGCGGTCCTCCACGGGAGCCAGCGCACGAGCCCGTGGATCGCATTCTGCAGTCCGGGCTCATCGAGCGCCGCTCGGCCGTCCCGATCTTCGAACTGGTACTGCCCGCGGTCGAGCCGGTTTGGCCAGGGCGCCAGCACCTGGCCTCGGCCGCCGGGCGACCACTCGTCCGTCCCGAACCCGTCAATGATGTCTACGTCGTCGACCGAGTAGTGGCGCAGCGTCGCGCCCACCTCGGTTACAATCGCCCGGTGTGCGCCGTGACGGATTTCGTGCTGCTCTCCCGTCGGCGCGGAGACTGCGGGGACCGAGCTCATCGGCTCCCGGAGGTCGATCCGTGGGTTTCGGCAGCCGCCCTCAGCGTCACGGCGCCGGCGATCAACGTCAGGTGTGTGAAGGCCTGGGGAAAATTGCCGATCAGGCGTCGGTGCTCCTGGTCGTATTCTTCTGAAAACAGTCCGAGATCGTTTCGAAGTGCGAGCAAGCGGTCGAAGAGGCTCCTCGCCTCCTCGATTCGGCCGAGCATTGCCAAGTCGATGGCGAGCCAGAAGCTACAGGCAAGGAACGCGCCTTCTCCCGGCGGCAAGCCATCGGCTGCGTCCGCGTCAGGGATGTAGCGCATGACGAACCCGTCGCGCACGAGCTCCCGTTGGATGGCGTCCACGGTGCCCGCGACGCGCGGGTCGGTCGCCGGCAGGAATCCAACCTGCGGGATCAGGAGGAGGGCGGCGTCGAGCTGGGTGGATCCGTAGGTACTGCGTGAATGTATTCCGCGCAGGGTCGAAACCCTTGCGGCAGACCTCCTCGTGGATGTCGTCCCGCATCCGACGCAACCCTTCGAGTGGGACCTCCTGGCCCGACGCTTCAGTCATCTTAACCAGCCGGTCAGCGGCAACCCAGGCCATCACCTTCGAATGCACGAACTGACGCCGGGGGCCCCTGACCTCCCAGATGCCGTCGTCGGGGTCGCGCCAGTGATCCTCGAGCCAGCGGATGAGCCCCTGGGTGGGATCCAGCGCGCTGGCCGCGGGCGCCATGCCGAGCTGCCTCGCCCGATAGATCGCGTCGGCCAACTCGCCGTAAACGTCCAGCTGCAACTGACCCGATGCAGCGTTCCCGACTCGCACCGGAGTCGATCCCTCGTAGCCTGGAAGCCAGTCGAGCACGTATTCGTCGAGCCGACGCTCGCCGCCGATTCCGTACATTATCTGCAGGTCATCGGGGTCGCCGGCAACAGCACGGATCACCCAGTCGCGCCACTTGGTCGCTTCCTCGACGTAGCCGGCGGTCATCAGCGCGTCGAGCGCGAGCGCCGCGTCCCGGATCCAGCAGAACCGGTAGTCCCAGTTTCGCACGCCGCCGAGGAACTCGGGTAGCGACGTGGTGACGGCGGCCACGATCCCGCCGGTCGGCTCGTAGGTCAACGCCTTGAGCGTGATGAGGGAGCGTTCGACCTCATCCTTCCACGCGCCCCGATAGGTCGATCGACCCGACCAGGCCCGCCACCAGGCGTCGGTCGCGGTCACCGCCTCAAGGCCGTCGATCGGCGGCGGCGCGTCTTCCCACGACAGGTGCCAGGTGAGGACGAAACAAACACGCTCGCCCGCGCGCACGATGAACTCGGCCTCGAACGCGTGCTCGTGCGTCGTGATCGGCACATCGGCCCGCAGTTCCATTGCCTCGGGCCCTGCACCGGCGCTCACCGTCCGCCCTTTGGCGCTGGTCCACGGCGCAGTCTTGCCGTAGTCGAACCGCGGGTTGAGTTGGAGGGACATCGATAAAGAACCGCGCAAGCCCTCCACGACGCGCACGATCCGTGGATGCGATGCCCTCATCGGCATGCAGTCGGTGATCCGAACCGCACCGTCCACCGTCTCGAACTCGGTTTCGAGGACAAGCGTCGAGGGCCGATACCGTCGTTTGGCGGCGACGCCTTGCCGAGCCGGAGCGATGCGCCATCTGCCGTGCTCCTCCGTGCCGAGCAGATTCGCAAAACACGCGGGTGAATCAAAGCGCGGCAGACACAGCCAGTCGATCGAGCCGTCGATGCCGACCAGTGCCGCGGTCTGCGTGTCGCCGATCAGCCCGTAGTTTTCGATGCGTTGATGACTCATGATTCAGAGACTGGCAATATCCGC
Organism: uncultured Verrucomicrobiae bacterium; assembly: GCA_963738045.1. GTDB lineage: Bacteria > Verrucomicrobiota > Verrucomicrobiia > Chthoniobacterales > UBA10450 > Palsa-1392. The sequence continues at coordinate 186,560 of CAVTUX010000002.1, forward strand.
GCGTTGAGGCAAGCCGCTCCTTGCGAAGAATGCCATCGACAATCCGGACATATCGGTCATCCGAAGCTGGTCAGAAGAGTTCTCCGGCTGGTTGCCATGAGTCGATTGACCTGCGGAGTTGCATGCTTGGAAGCGTCGCAATGAGGCAATCCAGCAACTGAAGAAGCGGTCTGCGACCGTCGGACGGCAGTTGGAATGAAGGAGGATTCGGCGCCATAGAGTCCCGCTCCAAGTGCGAACCGACTTTTGAAACCACTTCCAGCCACTGAATGATCGAAAGCTAGTTACTCTCTGCGCTGTGGGACGGAAGCTATCTCCTGGTTCACCCCTGGCGTCATTGCCCCTGTCATCTTGCACCGGTCTTAGAACACTGCTTCTATCAGGGTGCGGCCGCGACGCCACGAGCGGAATAATTTCGCTGGTCGGAGCTTTCTAAACAAATATGCACGAGCAACTGCAGGCCATCGTGACGGTTCTGTCGCTGATCAATCCGGCAATTTGTGCGGCGATGTTCGCGCGGGCGGTCGCCGGGCAGTCGTTAGGCGAGAAGATGACCGACGCGGCCCGGGCGACCGGGGCGATCCTCATCATCCTCACGATGGCTGCCCTCACCGGAATGCAGTTGCTGCACGTGTTCGGTGTGTCGCTCGATGCCTTCATGGTGGCGGGCGGCGGAGCGCTGGCATGGATGGGGTTCGCCATGCTCAGTCCGCAACCGACCGCGATGGATGCAAGACCCTCCGTCAACGAACTGCTGAAGCTCAAACAGAACCCGGTCAGCGGGCTGAAACAGATTGGACTCGAGGCCGGTGCCAGTTGTAGCGGCGGGTGAAGAGATGGCGTAGACCGGCAGAGAGCTATAAAATGAAACACGATTCAACGACGAAGAGACGCATCCTGATTCTCGGCGGTGGTTTCGCTGGTGCATACACGGCTTTGCACCTCGAGAAGCGACTTGCCGGCACGCCCGACGTCGAAGTCGTGTTGGTGTCCAAGGAGAACTTCGTTCTCTTCACCCCGATGCTCCACGAGGTTGCCGGGAGCGATGTGTCAGTCACCGACATCGTCCAGCCGTTGCGCAAAATGCTGCGGCGAACCCGGGTGGTGATTGCCGACATCGAAGCCATCGATCTGGGGAAGAAGCAGGTGCGCATCCGGCAAAATGACCTTGGGCGCACTTTCGATCTGGACTGCGACCAGCTCGTGCTGGCGGTGGGAGCGGTGACCAATTTTTTCCACACGCCCGGGCTGGCCGAACACGCCTTGTCGATGAAGACCCTGGGTGACGCTTTCCTCGTGCGCAACCGCATCATTGACGCACTGGAACTGGCGGACAATCAGGAGAACGAAACCGAGCGGACGAAAACCCTGACCGCAGTCGTGGCGGGGGGCGGATTCGCCGGCGCTGAAAGCATCGGCGCGGTGAACGATTTCCTCCGCGAAGGAATGAAGTTCTACCATCGCCTGAAGGAGGAAATGCTTCGGGTGGTGCTGGTGCATCCCGGTGAAGTCATCCTGCCGGAACTGGGCGAAGGCCTCGGTCGCTACGCGCAGAAAAAGCTCACCGAACGCGGCGTGGAGATTCGCCTGAAAACAAAGGTCACCGGGTATGATGGCCAGGAAGTATCGCTGGATGATGGCACCCGGATTGCCACCCGCATGCTCATCTGGACCGCCGGCACCACTCCGCCGCCGATGCTGGCGAAGCTGCCCTGCGCTCTGCAACGGGGCCGCGTCGTGGCTGATGAATGTCTTCAGGTTCCGGACTGGCCCGGCGTGTGGGCCTTGGGCGACTGCGCGCTCGTGCCCGATCCCTATAATCCCGGAAAGTTCTATCCGCCGACCGCGCAGCACGCGATCCGCCAGGCCGCCACGCTGGCGGGCAACATCCTCGCGGTGCTGCACGGTCAACCGCCGCAACCGTTCAGGTTCAAGATTATTGGCCTGCTGGCGTCGATCGGGCGGCGCTGCGGCGTGGCTGAAATCCTGGGAATGCGGTTCTCTGGAATCATCGCGTGGTGGCTCTGGCGGGGCATTTATTTGAGCAAACTTCCCGGCCTGCAAAAGAAAGTTCGCGTGGCCATCGACTGGACGCTCGACCTGGTTTTTTCCAAGGACATCGTGCAGTTGCCGACTTTGCGAGCCCCGACGATTTCGGAAGAGGAAGGGGGTTCTTGCACGGTCAGCGCCACCGCACCGGTGATCAAAACCGCGCCGAAATCCTGAACGAACCAGACTCAGATGCCAGAGACTCTATCTTCCAACGCCGCGGCAAAAATGCCCGCCGAAAAGCAACGGCTGGCCAATGCCCGCCCTCGGCGCTGGTGCCGTTTGCCCAGCCCTTCGCCAGGCACCTGTTCCTTCAAGGGCGAGGGCGGCCAGCGGCCCGCGCTTGAATCACATCCCAAGCTTGCGACCGATCCGCATTTTCGCGACTACGTGATGTTCCACGAGTACTTCCACGGCGATACTGGCCGCGGCCTCGGCGCGTCGCATCAGACCGGCTGGACTGGACTGGTGGCGAAACTTCTCCAACCACGAAGTTCATTGTTCGACGGGCTTCCGGTCACCGCCAATACTTCAACCCAACCGACACCTAACTGAAAGAATCATGAGCAACAGCAACTACGACATCATCATTATCGGGAGCGGTGCCGGCGGCGGCACGCTGGCCCGGCATCTGGCGGCTTCCGGAAAGAAAATCCTGATCCTCGAACGCGGCGGATGGCTGCCGCGCGAGCCGGAGAATTGGAGCGCGGCGGAAGTCTTCGTGAAGAACCGCTACGTCTCCGACGACACCTGGTATGACCGCAACGGCAAGGCATTTCATCCCGGTGTGCACTACAACGTGGGCGGCGCGACGAAACTCTACGGCGCTGCGCTCTATCGGTTGCGAAAGGAGGATTTCGGCGAGATCACGCATGACGACGGCATCTCACCCGCCTGGCCGATCAGCTACGACGAGATGGAGCCTTACTACACAAAGGCGGAGCAGGTGTATCAAGTGCATGGCGCGCGTGGCGGAGACCCGACCGAACCGCCCGCGAGCGCTCCTTATCCCTTCCCCGCAGTGTCGCACGAACCGCGCATTCAGCAGCTTTCCGACGATCTGGAGAGGAACGGATACCGCCCTTTTCATTCCCCGAACGGCATCATGCTCAATGAGCAAAACATGCCTTACAGTGCGTGTGTGCGCTGCGAGGACTGCGATGGCTTTCCATGTCTTGTTCATGCGAAGTCGGACGCTGAGGTGCTGGGTGTCCGCCCCGCGCTGCAATCGCCAAACGTCAGCCTCGTGACCCACGCCGAAGTCGTGAAGCTCAACACCAACGCCGCCGGCACCGCCGTGACGGAAGTCGTGGTGCGGCGCGACGGGCAGACGGAATCCTATCAAGCTGGCATCGTAGTCGTGTCGTGCGGCGCGGCGAATTCGGCGCGGCTGCTCCTGATGTCGGCTAATGAAAAGCATCCGCACGGGCTGGCGAACGGGTCGGATCAAGTCGGGCGACACTATATGTACCACAACAGCCAGGCGGTGCTGGCGATCTCGAAGGAGCCGAATCCGACCAAGTTCCAAAAGACGCTCGGCTTGAATGATTTTTACCACGCCTCGAAGGAGTTCCCGTTTCCGCTGGGCAATCTCCAGATGGTCGGCAAATCGCAGGGGCCGATGTATAAGGGAGAAAAACCGATCGAAGCCGGGCTGGCGCCGATCTGGACGCTGGACATGGTCGCCAAACACGCCGTGGATTTCTGGCTCTCCACCGAGGATCTGCCGCTGGCGGAAAACCGGGTCACGGTTGATCGCGAGGGGGCGATCACGCTGAGCTACACGCCGACCAATGAGAAACCCAAGCGGCTGCTTTATGAAAAGCTCAAGTCGATACTCAATCATCTCGGAATGCACGAGCATCTCATCCCGCGCAATCTCTACATGAAAAACGAGATTGGCATCGGCGGCTGCGCGCACCAATCCGGCACCTGCCGCTTCGGCACGGACCCGAAGACCTCCGTGCTGGATACGAACTGCAAGGCGCATGAACTCGACAATCTCTACGTCGTGGACACGAGCTTCTTTCCGAGCATCGGCGCGGTGAATCCGGCACTGACGGCGATGGCGAATGCGTTGCGCGTCGGTGATCATTTGCTCGCGCGACTCGGGTAACTCCGCACGCCGATGGCGCAACGCAGGGAGATCGCAGCGGTCTATGGCGCGGGCGTGATCCAGGGCATCGCCTTGGTCACGTTTCCAGCGGCGAGCGCGATCTTCACCAGCGCGGCGCACTACGATTTCTCCAGCACGGAGTACGGCGCGATGTTCGTGCCGCAGGCCATCACCGCGATCACGGCGGCGCTCCTCGGCGCGGGATTGGTGCGCCGGCTCGGGGCGAAGCGCATCTTTCTCCTCGGCCTGGTCGCGGATTTCTTCTCGATGGCACTCCTCGTCGTCAGCCAGATTGTGATGCACGAGCATTCGCTCGCTTATCCAATCCTGTTCGTCGCCACGGGATTCATGGGCATCGGCTTCGGCCTCACGGTGCCTGCGATCAATACCTTCGCCGCCGCGTTTTTCCCGGCGAAAGTCGATAAGGCCGTGCTTGCGCTCAATGCGCTGCTCGGACTCGGCACCGCGCTCGCGCCGATCTTCGTGGCGATCTTCACGGGACTCGGCATTTGGTGGGGACTGCCGATTCTGGTGAGCGCGCTCCTCGTCGGACTGCTGTGTTTCAGCTTCGCTCTGCCGCTGGAAACAGGCGCGCCATCAGGCCAGGCAGCGGGCGTCAAAGCGAAACTTCCGGCGCGGTTTTGGCTCTTCGCGGGGTTTGCCCTGCTCTACGGCGTTTGCGAGACGATGAATGGCAACTGGGCCTCGCTCTACATGACGAAAGCGCTCGGCGCGAACACGACCCTCGCCTCACTCGCGCTCACTGTTTTCTGGGGCGCGGTGACGACGGGCCGCATTCTACTCGCCGCAATCGAGAAATGGTTTCCGGAACGGCGTGCCTTCGTCGTCCTGCCAATCGTGGTGGCCGCCGGGTTCGCAGTCACCGCGCTGCTTCCGAAAGCCAGCCCGGAGCCTGGCATCGTGGCGTTTGCTTTGTCCGGCCTCGGTTGCTCGGCACTGCTGCCTTTGTGTATCAGCTTTGGTCAAAGTCAACTCACCAGCATGGCCGAGTCCGTGGCTGGCGGGCTGATCGCCTTTTACCAGATCGGCTACGGCCTCGCCGCGTTCGGCGTCGGCCCGTTGCAAAGCTGGGCGGGCTTGAGCCTCCCGGCTATCTACGGCGGCACGGCGCTCATCGCACTCGGCATGGCTGCCTTGACAATGAAAGTCGTCAGCGGTCAAGCTGCGGCACTTGCAGATTCGCATGCGTCAGTAACACCAATCACCAACCACTAACTCAAAAAGGAGCACGCCCATGAAACTCAAAGATAAAATCGCCGTTGTCACCGGGGGTAACAGCGGGATCGGTCTCGCCGTCGTCCTCGAACTCGCCCGGCAGGGCGCGAGTATCGTCATCGATTATGTCTGTCGTCCTGAAGCAACGGAAGCGCTGGAGAAGCAAGTCGCCGCGCTTGGCGATCAATCCATCGGGGTAAAGGCGGACGTAAGCAAAGTCGCCGATCTCCAGATGCTTATCGACACCGCAGTTTCGAAGTTCGGGCGCGTTGACATCATGGTGAACAACGCCGGCGTCGAGACGCGCACTTCGGTTCTCGAAACAACCGAGGAGCAATATGAAAAGGTGCTCGCGATCAATCTCAAGAGCGCCTTTTTCGGAACGCAGATCGCCGCCCGGCAGATGATCAAACAGGGCGGTGGCGGCAGCATTATTAACATCACCTCCGTGCATGAAGACTGGCCCATGCCTAACAACACGCCCTATTGCCTTTCCAAAGGCGGAATGCGGATGCTCACGCGCACCGCGGGTGTCGAACTCGCGCCGCACAATATCCGCGTCGTCGGCGTCGGCCCCGGTGCGATCGCGACCCCGATCAATACCGCCACGATGAACGATCCCGTCGCCTTGAAGAAACTCGACGACGCCATCCCGCTCGGCCGCATGGCAAGGCCGGAGGAGATCGGCAGCGTGGTCGCGTTCCTCGCCAGCGACGCCGCGAGCTACATCACCGCCACCACGATCTTTGCCGACGGCGGGATCATGCAAAGCAGTCCTGGACTGTAAGGTCTGACCAAACATTTCGCTAACAAGCATGACTGTTGAAATCCTGTCGCGGATCCAGTTTGCGCTCACCATCTCCTTTCACTTCCTGTTCCCACCGATGAGCATCGGACTGGGCGTGGTCCTGGTGGTCATGCAGTCGCTGCGGGTCTGGACGGGCAAACCGATCTACCTCGAGATGGCACGCTTCTGGACCAAGGTCTTCGGATTGATCTTTGCCATCGGCGTTGCCACGGGCATCCCAATGGAGTTTCAGTTCGGCACGAACTGGGCCCATTACGCACGCTTCGTCGGCGACATCTTCGGCAGTCCTCTCGCCGTCGAAGGCATTTACGCCTTCTTTCTGGAGTCGGGCTTTCTCGCGCTGCTGCTCTTCGGCTGGACCAAGATCGGACCGAAGATGCACCTCTTCTCCACCTGCATGGTGACACTCGGCGCACACTTCAGCGCCGTTTGGATCCTCGTGGCTAACTCATGGATGCAGACCCCCGGGGGCTATCATCTCGCGCGGCAGATGAAGGTTACAGCGAACGGCCAACAATTCCCCATGGGCGCCGATCTCGGCAACGTAGCCTTCGCGGTCAGGGAATTCGCGCTCCCGAAAAACTACGTCGTGCAGCCGGGTGACCTCGGTCATGTTCGCGCGGTGATTGACAATTTCCGGGAGGCCATCCTGAATCCTTCCACGCTGGACCGTTTGTGCCACACCATTTTCGCCTGCTGGATCACCGGCGCCTTTGTCGTGGTGGGGATCAGTGCCTGGTGGCTGTTGCGCAGCCGCCAGGTTGAGTCAGCCCGCGGATCGCTCAAGATCGGCATCGCCGTCGCCACAGTTGCGTGCCTGCTGCAAATGCTTGCCGGAGATTCCACCGCCCGCGGCGTATCCGTCCACCAACCGACCAAGCTCGCCGCGCTCGAAGGGCTGGAACAATCACGCAAGGAAGCGCCGTTAGGCATCGTCGGCTGGGCAAAATGGAAACGCAACGCGGACGATCAGATCACCGGGGTTGAAGTGAAATCGATCCATGTGCCGGGGATGTTGAGCATTCTGGTTTCCGGCGATTTTCTCCATCCCTTGAAGGCGTCCGAAACCGAAGTGAAAGGCCTTGCAGAGTTGCCATCCAACGAATTGTTGCGTGCGCGGCACCCCGCTGCCAGTGACGCGGAGCTGGCGAAACTGCGCCCCAGCTATTGGCCCAATGTCCCGGTATTGTTTCAGACCTATCATCTCATGATCGGACTCGGCGTGGGCTTGACCATGATTGCGCTGTTTGCCTGCTGGTGGTGGTGGACCGGCAAGCTCTGGGACACTCGGTCGAGTTACGTGCGGGCGTTCCTCGGCCTGCTGGTCCTCTGCCCTTTCATGGCGCAACTCGCCACCCAGGCAGGTTGGTTCACGGCGGAAATGGGCCGGCAACCGTGGATCGTTTATCAGGTTCTAAAAACCGGGGAGGCCACGTCCGCCGTCGTCCGTGCGCCCCAGGTGCTGAGCTCCATCATTCTCTTTACGCTTATCTATGTGCTGTTGACGATCCTCTTCGTGACGTTGCTGGCGCAGAAAATCAAACAAGGCCCGACGCTGGTTGGGGAAGGCGATAGTCTTTCCGACGAATTGAAAATGCCCTCCCTCCGTGCCGGACGGCAAACCAAGGCATAAGTCACCATGGATCTGAACATCATCTGGTTTGTCCTCGTAGGCGCGCTTTTAACCGGTTACGCGGTCCTCGATGGGTTTGATCTGGGCACCGGCCCGCTCCTGCTTTGCACCCGGGACGACCGCGATCGCAGAATCTTCTTGAACGCGATCGGTCCCATCTGGAACGGCAACGAAGTCTGGCTCGTCACCGGCGGCGGAGCGCTCTTCGCTGCGTTTCCCCATGTCTATGCCACGGTCTTCTCCGGCTTCTACGACGCCTTCATGTTCCTGCTTTTCGCCTTGATCTTTCGCGCGGCGGCCATCGAGTTCCGCAGCCAGCGGCCGGGAAAAACCTGGCGCCAGACATGGGATGTGGCCTTTGCGGTGAGCAGTGTGGTCTCGACACTGCTTATCGGCGTGACGGTCGGCAACCTAATCTGGGGTATTCCGCTCAATGATAACTACGAGTTCCAGGGCAACCTGCTGACCCTGCTGAATCCTTACGCATTGCTGGTCGGAGTCGCTGCCGTCGCTTTGATGATCATGCACGGTAACCTGTACCTGATTCTGAAAACGGAGGGCGCGCTGCAAGAGCAGCTCGTTCGCTGGACGAAGCGCACCATTCCCGCTTTCCTCCTCTGTTTCGTGGTCCTCAACATCGTGACGATTGTGACATGTCACCACCTCAGGGCGGTGCTGCGTGATCGCGCGGTTCTCCTTTCCTTCATCGCCCTCGCCACCGTGCTCGCCACGTTCAACATCCCGCGCGAAGTGCGCCGCGGTCGCGCCGGCCGCGCCTTCATCAGTTCCTGCATCTCCATGGTGAGCATGATGCTGTTGTTCGCGGCCACGATTTTTCCGAACCTCGTGATCTCAAGGCCCGAACTTGCGAACAGTCTCAACATCTACAATAGCGCTTCCACGGAGAAATCGCTGCACTTCATGTTCTGGGTAGCCGTGATCGGGGTGCCGATTGTTCTGATCTATACAATTTCGGTTTACTACGTCTTCCGCAGCAAGGTAACGCTCACGGACGAGTCATATTGAGCCGCCGGTGCTCGGTGCCATGACGATTGTTTACTGGCTTCGTAACTGACCGGGTGTTTTGCGAAGATCGAGAACGATCCCTCAAACGCAGCGCCATCTGCCCATTGAGTGCTGTCGGCGGCACGGTACTCTTCGTCACGCAAGTGTCACATTTCCATGCTGGTAGCCGCTTGCGCCACCGTGCGGCGATCGGCACAGTTGATTTCTGTTGAGAAGCACGGCACGTTTTGTCGAGGCTTCGTGAACTTCATCTCCGCGATTTCTCTCAGGACAAGACGAAACTGAATTGTACCGCAAGCGGTGTCAGGCCGGATCTGCTAAGGTTCGGCCCGCGCCTTCATCAACAAGCAGAAACTCTTGCCCCAACAGGGCATCAAACAGTCCGAACCAAACAGGAAAGCAAATGACACTAATCAAACAACCAAGTCTCCGACTATTACTCGCAAGCGCGATCACCATTACTCTCCTCGCCGGTTGCAACAAAAAAGGCGATGCCATCTCGGGTGCCGAGCAAGCCGACAATAAGGCGGGCATCAGTGCGCCCGGGATCGAGGAAACCAAGGCCATTGCCGAGGAAGGCTTCATCTACGGTCTGCCCATCGTGATGAATTACGCGGTCATGTACGAATACGCGGTGGACAAGGATTCCGGGCAGTTCAAGGCGCCGTTCAACGAGATCAAGAACGAGGCCCGTGTCTTCACCTACAAGGACACCGCCATCGTCACGCCGAACAGCGACACGCCGTATTCGTTCCTTTGGATGGATCTCCGCGCCGAGCCGCAGGTCATTTCCGTGCCCGCGGTGGAGAAGGGCCGCTATTACGCGGTGCAGTTGGAGGATGGCAACACTTTCAACTATGGCTATATCGGCAGCCGGACCACGGGCAATGAAGCAGGCGACTTCATGGTGGTCGGCCCTGATTGGAACGGCGAAACCCCTCCGGGCATCAAGAAGGTATTTCACTCCACCACGCAATTCTCGCTCGCGGGATTCCGCACCCAGCTCTTCAATCCGGAAGACATGCCGAACGTCGAGAAGATCCAGGCCGGCTACAAGGTCCAGCCGCTCTCGGCGTATCTGAAACAGCCCGCTCCGCCCGCCGCGCCGAAGATCGATTTCCCAAAGATCGACAAGGAAATGGTGAAGACCGGTTTCTTCGACTATCTCGACTTCGCTCTCCAATTCGCTCCCCCAGGTCCGGAGGAAAAGGAAATCCGGGCGAAGCTGGCGAGCATCGGCGTGGGCCCGGGTAAGAAGTTTGACTTCAAGGATCTATCCATGGAACACAAAGCTGCCGTACTTCTCGCCATGAAAGAAGGCGAGGATAAGGTGGACAAATATCTCACCACTGCCCCGAAAGATGTGAATGGTTGGAAGATCGGCTCATTCTTTGGTGACCGCGCTTTCTTCAATGGCGATTGGCTCAAGCGCGCCGCGGGCGCCAAAGGTGGCATATATGGAAACGATGCCGACGAAGCAACCTATCCGATGACCCGGGTGGATGGGAATGGCGAGACGCTCGATGGCAGCAAGCACAACTACACGCTCACTTTCCCCGCGGGACAGCTCCCGCCAGTCAATGCCTTCTGGTCGGTGACAATGTATGACGGCAAAAGCCAGCTCCTGATCGAGAACCCGATTAACCGTTACCTCATCAACTCTCCGATGCTGCCGAACATGAAGAAGAACGAGGACGGTTCGCTCACTCTCTATATCCAGAAGGACAGCCCCGGCCCCGACAAAGAGAGCAACTGGCTCCCCGCACCCAATGACACGATCTACCTCGTCATGCGCCTCTACTGGCCCAAGACCGAGGCGCCTTCCATCCTGCCACCCGGCGAAGGCACGTGGAAACCGCCGGGAGTGATCGTGGCTAATTGATTCGCTCTTGAAACTCGCGGGCCGTTTTCCAAAGAGCGGCCCGCGTATTCACTGGCGCGACAGAGCTTTCCCTGAAGCCAAACCACTAGTAAGATTCAAATTCATGAAAACAAGCAAATTCATCATCATGCGCGGCGCCTTTTATGGCGTTGCCGCTCTCACCATCCTCGCCAGCTCCGCTTTATCCGAGGCGACGACCCCGTCGGCCAACGCGGGAATCATTTGGACAACGAGCGGCAAGCCTTCGGGCAAGATGGATGTGCTCTATGTCCAGAATGCCAGGAGCGTTACGCTTGAAAAGGGGAAGCTCGCCTTGCACGGGGTCAATGCGGCGACCATCTGCTTTACCGACCGGCCGGCGCGCCTGGCTGGGCATTTGCCGACCAGCAGTTTTATTCCCCTCTGGAGCGAGGGGAAGAACAGCTTTCTTAAAGACCCGCCCAATGCCACTCTCTCTATTTTCAGCGGAGACAAGGTCTCTGATCTTGTCGTCGAGATCAGTAACCCGGTCCTCTCCGGTGATAATCTGACTTATAACGCCAAGGTCCTGGAAGGCGCGGCCTCGGTCAAAGGCGGCGAATGCACCTTGTTCATCGACATCGTCGGTTGCCCGCGGACCCCTGTCTCCTACGCCGGCGCTGCCCGTCGCGGTTTCCGTCGCGGCTACTAGGACTGGTTTAGGCAAAAGTGTAGCCGCAGCGCGCCTCGATCCTAAGCAACATCGGGCATGCTCGAACCGGAGCAGCCGGCTCGCTCGTATCACTGAGATCACTGATCCAAGCGGCGAATAAGGAATTTGATAGTCGCAAATCCCGCGCGCCGTCGTGACCTCAGCTCGTGGGTCGTCGCAATGTCTCGCTTGGGTTTTCCCCAAAGAGCGCCTGATAATCCTTGGCGAAGTGCCCCAGGTGCCAAAACCCGCTGTCGAGCGCGATCTTTTTCACCGCGCCAAATGCCGGTTCCGCCGCGAGCAGTGACTCACGGGCGCTGCGCAATCGCCAGTGACGAAGATACGCCGTCGGGGTGACCCCCAGAAGGTCGCGGAAAAGGTAATCGACACCGCGTTGACTCAGCCCGATCTCGGCGCAGAGGTCACTCAGGCCGATCGGCGCCGCGAAATGGTCCGCGATGAAATCCCTGGCTCGCCGGAGACGACGATAGCGACCGACGGCGCGAGCACCCGGTTTTGGGAGCAGTTCGTCGCATCCGTTGCGCAGAGCCAAAAGAAAGCAATCGAGTAATTCCTGCTCAAGAAAACGGCGGGTCCGCTCACGGTCCAATGCGCCGCCAGTCTGCCAGATCGCGCGCTCAACGTCCGTGAGCAGGGTTTCCAGACTGGCGTGGTCGTCGGGGTGCACCCGCACCGCCGCGCCATGTTGGAGCAGCGAGCCGGGCAGCTCCGGAACCAGTCGTTCGACGACGGCATCAAACGCATCCACGGGCACCGTAAGTGTTCCGTTGGCGTAGCCCGCCTCTGTCACGGAATCGACGCACCCTCCCGGCGGGAAGATGCCGAGATATCCTCTCACATGCTGAACGCCGAAATTGAAGGCTTTCCCTTTTCCCGAACAGGCGCGGATGAAGACGAGCGTGTAACAGGCTTTCGGCATCACCCCGGAAAACAACATCGCGGGTCCGAACGACAACAGATCAATGCAGGACTGCGGGCAGACCACGCGGGCCAGTCGGCTCTCAACACTGCGGGAACTCAGTTGGCAGGACTCGAGAGTCGCGCTGCGGATGGCAGCGGCAAGTACTTCGGGATTGGATGTTCGAAACCTGCTGACTGGGGCGGCCTCGTTCATGACTCAACTTTGCCGCGACCTTTGGAGGGAACCAAGGCTTTTCTTGCGGTTTTGGGATAGCGTTTTTCCTCGCCCATCAGTGAGTCCATCTGGGATTGATATTGACGGAAGTGCGCACCGCTTGCCAGATTTCTGACTTTGGCGACGAGCGCCTCATTGCCGAATCCCAAGATGCATAGACTCAGTATTATGAAAACCTACCAAAATGCCATCCAAGTCGGAGTGATCGCCTTGGTTTTGCTGGCGAACGCTCCTATTGCGAGCGCTCAACAAACCACCGGCACGCCGGGCTCGCCCGGTGCGACGACCACGATTGACGGTAGATACCTGCCGCCGCCACCGCAGCAGTTCCACGGGGACATTCAGCCCAATGCCTATCAGTCCAAACCGTATTGGCCGGAACTGGTGACTCCCCCGAAAGGCGCCCCCAACATTCTTTTGATTATGACCGATAACGTCGGCTTCAGCGCCCCGAGCACATTCGGCGGCTTGATTCCGACGCCGGCGCTGGATCGCGTGGCGAAGATGGGGCTGCGTTACACCCGGTTCCATACCACCGCGCTTTGTTCGCCGACGCGCGCGGCACTGCTGACCGGCCGCAACCACCACTCGGTGGGCACCGGCGTCGTCGTCGATCAGGCGACCGGCTACCCCGGTTATGACAGCGTCATCCCGCGTGACGCCGTCGCCATCGGCGAAATCCTCCGGCAAAATGGTTACGCCACGTCGTGGTTTGGCAAGGACCACAACGTGCCCTTGTGGGCGGGTAGCCAGGCGGGCCCGTTCGACGAGTGGCCGACCGGGCCGATTAAAGGCTTCGACTACTACTACGGGTTCATCGGCGATGACACGACGCAGTGGACCCCGGGCAACCTTTTCCGCAATACCACGCCCATCCAGCCTTACCTCGGCCATCCCGGCTGGAATCTGATTACGGCGATGGCCGACGAAGCCATTCAACACATCAAGATGTTGAACGAAGTTCAGCCTAATCGGCCGTTCATGGTCTACTATGCACCCGGCGGCACACACGCGCCGCATCATCCGACGCCGGAATGGATCAAGAAAATCAGCGACATGCACCTGTTCGACAAAGGCTATGAAGCGGTGCGGCAGCAAATCTTCGCCAATCAAAAGAAGCTGGGTGTGATTCCGCAGGACGCCCAACTCACGGCCTGGCCGGATACCATTCCGAAATGGGACACGCTGTCCGACGAGGCCAAGAAACTCTATATCCGGGAAGCCAACGTCTATGCGGCCTTCCTCGCTTACACTGATTCCGAGATTGGTCGCGTGATTCAGGCGGTCCAGGACATGGGCAAGCTCGATAACACGCTCATCATCTACATCAGCGGCGATAATGGCGCGAGCCCCGAGGGAACCCTGAACGGCGTCTACAGCGAGTACGCCGACTTGAACGGTGTGGAACCGTCGGTGGAAATGAACATGAAGTTCTACGATGTCTGGGGTTCCAACGAGACTTATCCGCACTATGCGGTCGGCTGGGCCTGGACGTTCGACACGCCCTACCAGTGGACAAAGGAGGTGGCGTCGCACTTTGGCGGTACACGCAACGGCATGTGCATGGCCTGGCCGGCACGTATCAAGGATAAGGGAGGCATTCGCAACCAGTTCCACCACGTGATCGATATCGTGCCGACAATTCTGGAAGCGACTGGCTTGCCGGAGCCGAAGATGGTCAACGGCATCGCGCAGAAGCCAATCGAAGGCACGAGCATGGTCTACACCTGGGATAAGGCCGGCGCGCCGGACCGGCGCACCACTCAATACTTCGAGATGTTTGGCTCGCGCGCAATCTACCACGACGACTGGATCGCTTCAGCGCCGCCGGTAATTACGCCGTGGATTATGAAGATGACCGGTTCCACGAATGACGTCATGAACGGGTTCAAGTGGCAGTTATACGACCTGAGCAAAGACTGGACACAGTCCAAAGACCTCGCGGCGCAGATGCCGGACAAGCTGCGCGATCTGCAGCAGCTCTGGACGATGGAGGCGGCGAAATACAATGTGTTCCCGCTCGACGATTCTCGCGTCCCCCGGTTCTTCGGCGCGAAGCCAAGCTACACTCCGGACCGGACCGTGTTTACTTATTCAGGCGAGCTGAGCAACGTGCCGTTTCCGGGTACGGGCGGCGCGCCGGATCTACTCGACAGGTCATACACCATCACGGCGGAGATCGAGATTCCGCAAGGTGGCGCGGAAGGCATGCTGGTCACCGACGGCGGTCACTTCGGCGGCTACGGCTTCTACCTGCTGAGCGGCAAGCCGGTTTTCACCTGGAACCTGATCCAACTCGAAATCGTGAAGTGGCAGGGCAAGGGCGCGCTCGCGCCCGGCAAACACACGCTCGAGTTCGACTGGAAGTATGATGGTCCGGGACTGGGCAAAGGCGGCACCGGCACACTCAAGGTGGACGGCAAGACCGTGGACAGCCACCCGATGGCCCACAGCCTGGGCGGCGGCTTGCCGTGGAGCGAGACGTTCAGCGTCGGCATTGATACCTGCACCTCAGTGGACGAAAAAGATTATCAAGTGCCGTTCGCTTTTACCGGCAAGCTGAACAAGCTCACGGTGAAGCTCGGCGCGAAAGAAGTGTCTGCCAAAGAAAAGGCGGCTATGGAGAAAAAGATGCGCGACAGGCAATAAGTTGCTGTCGTCACCAGGAGACAAAGTCGTTTCGGGTCTGGACTGGGCGGGCTGCTCGCAAGAGCGGCCCGCACCTTTGGCACCGGGCCCGACATAAAACCACCAGGAGAACCGTATGAAACCAACGAAGCCAGCATTTACAACCGCACAATGGACGGCTGCCCTTGCGTTAACAGCCGCCTCAATTGCGACAGCACAGGTGGATGATTCCGTCCAGAAGTACGGGCAGGAGTTCAAAGGCAAAATCGCCCGGACTTACGCCGAATCACAAGAATGGTATCCAGAGGCAAAGAAGGCAAAGCCCGGTACGCCCAATGTGCTGATAATGCTTCTCGACGACGTGGGCTATTCGCAGATTGGGTGTTACGGCGGGTTAATCAACACGCCTAACATGGATGCACTGGCGGCCGACGGTCTTCTCTACAATAATTTCCAGACTACGGCCCTGTGTTCGCCTTCGCGTGCCTCACTTATGGCAGCGAGGAATCCGCACCGGATTGGCTTCGGTTCGCACGCGCTCACGGCCATGGGATTCCCCGGCTACAACGGTATCACGCCCGAAAGCGCGAAATCCATCGTCAACGATTTTCAACATGCCGGCTTTACCACCTACGCGTTGGGAAAATGGGATCACACACCCTTGACGGAAGTTTCCCAGAGCGGACCGTTTACTCATTGGGCCAGCGGCGAGGGTTTCGATCACTTCTACGGCTTCATGGCTGCCGACGCCGATGATTTTCGCTCTCTGCTCTGGGCGGATCACCGACCGACGGAGAATTGGGTGGGGAAACCCGGATATCATTTGACCACCGACCTTGCGGACAAGGCGATCGATTATTTGACCTCTCACGCCTCCGTCACGCCCGAGAAACCCTTCTTCATGTTCTGGGCGCCGAGCGCCATGCATTCTCCCCATCAGGTGGAGCAGAAATACATCGACATGTATAAGGGCAAATTCGACATGGGATGGGACAAGGCTCGTGACATGATCTTCGAAAAGCAGACGAAGACGAAGCTTCTTCCTCCGGGCACGAAACTGACCCAGCGCGTTCCCGAAATTCCCGCGTGGGACAGCTTGAACGCCGAGCAGAAGAAGCTTTACGCCCGTCAAATGGAAGTCTTCGCCGGCATGCTCACGCAAACCGACGAACAAATTGGACGGTTGATCGCGACGCTCAAGCGCATTGGCCAATATGATAATACGCTGATCATCCTCACCTCTGACAACGGTGCGAGCGGCGAGGGCGGATTGAACGGAACGTTCAACGAATCACGTGTGCTCAACGCGTTGCAAACATCGCTTCAAGAAAACATGCCTCATTACGACGAGTGGGGCGGCCCTGATACCTATCCGCATTATCACGCGGGATGGGCCCTGGCCGGCAACACGCCTTTCAAGTACTTCAAACAGATTGTGAACGAAGGCGGCATAGCCGATCCCCTGATCATTACCTGGCCCAAAGGCATCAAGTCCAGGGGGGAGACGAGACATCAGTATTGTTTCATCACTGATCTCGTACCGACCGCTCTTGAGGTCACTGGCACTCCTTTCATGGAAGAGAAAGATGGCATCAAACAAATGTCTCTCGACGGTAAGAGCCTTGTCTATTCGTTCAATGATGGCGGCGCGCCTTCCGTCCGGACTCAGCAAGTCTACGAACAGTTGGGCAACCGTGCGATGTACAAGGACGGATGGAAAGCAGTCACGATCCACGGCAATCGCATGCCGTGGGTGGTCGCCGGCACCTTTCCTTTCGATAAAGACGTTTGGCAGTTGTACAACCTGAAGGACGATTTCTCGGAAAGCGAGGATTTGGCAGCGAAATACCCTGAAAAGCTGGAAGAGCTGGAAAAACTTTGGGATAAAGAGGCTTGGAGGAACAATATCTATCCTCTTTACGACGACATAGCCTCGCGACTCGCCAAGCAGTTCAGACGCACTTATGGCGAAAAGAGTGTTTATACCTATTACTGGCCGGGCGCCCAGCGCATTCCTGAAGCCGTTTCTGCTCCGACGAAGAATGTTTCGCACACAATCGAAACCACTCTCAACCTGAAAGGCGATGAAGAAGGCGTGATCGTGGCCTGCGGCGGTCTAAATGGCGGTTATACCCTGTTCATCGCCGACCACAAACTGCATTATGAGTACAATTTCCTTAACACGGCGCGTTACGCAATCGTTTCTCCTGAATTGCCTTCAGGAAGGGTGGATTTGAAATTCAATTTCATCAAGACCGCAAACCTGAAGGGCACAGGGCAATTGTATGTGAACGGAAAGAAAGTCGCAGAGGGCGCCATCGATCAAACCGTTCCCAGCGCCTTTTCCCTCAGCGAATCCTTTGACGTGGGGGTGGACAACGGCACGCCCGTTTCCAACAACTACAAGATCAAAGACCATTTTCCCTTCACCGGACAACTGGATAAGGTGACCATTACACTTAAACAAGAGCCGGCCGTTCCCCCCACTGTGCCCCTGGGGGTGGATTGAGGAACTTGCAGAAATCGCCTTCGTCCGGGACAAGAATCAGATACGTTCGATGATCGGACGGAACCAGAATAGCCGCGCGTGAGTGGCTTCTCTGCGGAAATCGGCGACATTTACTTCCATCGCCTCCTAACAGCCTGTCGGATCGTGATTCGGTTCACTTGTCCGGTAGTAACCTGCCCGGTCGATGACTTAGGCCAATCAGCGTTTCGGAACTGGCTTGCTCAAGCGGCCAGAATCGCGTGCGATTCGTTAATCGTCGTCCCGCCAACTCCCGCGCTCGAGAAGTCGCTTGGTAAAGTAGGACCGCGAACGAATTCGCAAGAAATGGAGAGAAAATGGCAAGCGACGAATAGCGCGAGTTTTGACTGCGACTAAAGGTTGCGCCTTCCAAATCATTCTTGCCAAAACAATCTTGACAGGAAAAGGCGACCTCGAGCTAATCACATTCGCTCAGCGTAGGAATCCAAGCGAGTTCAAACTCAATCAGACCAAATCAACCCAACAACTATGAAGACAATGAAGAACGCTCTTTTTAGCGGACTGCTCGCGGCTGCCGTCATGGCGATCATGCCTCTCGCCCCGGCGGGAGAAATTGAAACGACCGGCGCGTCCGGTTCGGCCCACGCCACCACCACGATTAGTGGCAAACAACTTCCGCCGCCCGATCCACAGTTCGGCGGCGTGATCAAGGAGAAGGCCTCCGAGTCCACGCCGTGGTGGCCGCCGCGCGTCGTGCCGCCCAAAGGCGCGCCCAACATCCTCCTCATCATGACTGACGACTCGGGCTACGGCGCGCCCAGCACCTTCGGCGGTGTCGTCCCAACCCCGGCGCTGGATCGCGTCGCGAAAGCCGGGCTGCGCTACACGAACTTCCACTCCACCTCGCTCTGCTCGCCCTCGCGCTCGGCGATCATCACCGGCCGCAACCATCACTCAAATGGTTTCGGCGTGGTGGGCGAGATCGCGACGGGGTTCCCGGGCTACGATTCGATCATCCCGAAGGCGAACGGCACCATCGGTGAAATCCTGAAGGAGAACGGCTACGCGACTTCGTGGTTCGGCAAGGATCACAACACACCCTTTTACGAGGCAACCCAGGCCGGACCGTTCAACCAATGGCCCACCGGCATGGGCTTCGAGTATTTCTATGGGTTCGTCGGCGGCGACACCAGCCAGTGGCAGCCGAATCTGTTCCGCAACACGACCGCCATCTTCCCCTACCAGGGCAAGCCGCCGGGCACATGGAACCTGACCACGGCCATGGCCGACGATGCGATCGAGTACATGAAGGAACTCAAGGAAATCGCGCCCGGAAAACCGTGGCTTGTCTATTACGTTCCCGGCGGCACCCACGCGCCGCATCATCCGACGAAGGAGTGGATCGATAAGATAAGCGCCATGCACCTCTTCGACGGTGGCTGGAACAAATTGCGCGAGACCATTTTCGCCAATCAGAAGCGGCTGGGCATCATGCCTGGGAACGCAAAGCTGACCCCATGGCCGAAGAATCTGCCCGAGTGGGATAAACTCAGTTGGGACGAGAAAAAGTTGTTCATCAGGCAGGCCAACGTCTTCGGCGCCTACCTCGCCTACACCGATCACGAGATTGGCCGCGTCATCCAGGCAGTCGATGACATGGGTGAACTCGACAACACCTTGATCATCTATATCGCCGGCGACAACGGCGCGAGCGCCGAAGGCATGATCAATGGGACGCCGAACGAGTTCACTACCTTCAATGGCGTTGAAGTGCCGGTGAAGGCCCAGTTTCTCTGGTATCCGTTTTGGGGATCCGAACGGACCTTCCCGCACTTCGCGGCCGCCTGGGCCTGGGCGCTCGACACGCCGTTCCAGTGGATGAAGCAGGTGGCCTCGCATTACGGCGGGACGGCCCAGGGCTTGGCCATGTCGTGGCCCGGCCACATCAAGAACGCGGGCGGCATCCGCCGGCAGTTTCACCACCTCATCGACATCGTGCCGACGATCCTCGAAGGGACCGGCATCCAGGCGCCTGACACGATCAACGGCATCAAGCAGAACCCGATCGAAGGCACGAGCATGGTTTACACCTGGGACAAGGCAGGCGCCGACGCCCCGTCCCGGCACGCCACCCAATACTTCGAGATGCTCGGCAACCGCGCCATCTATCACGACGGCTGGATCGCCTGCACGACCCCGGCGACGCTCCCGTGGGAACTCACCACCAAACCGGCGCCCGACGTGATTACGGGTTACAACTGGGAGCTCTACCATGTCGGTGATCTGCAAAAGGGGGACCCGACCGAGTTCGATGACGTGGCGGCGAAAATGCCGGGCAAGCTCAAGGAGATGCAGGACCTGTTCTATGTCGAGGCTGCAAAATACCACGTATTGCCGCTCGATAACTCTTCGCTCACACGCTGGAACGCGCCTCGCCCGAACCTCACGGGAGGACGCAAGGTCTTCACCTACACGGGAACACTGACCGCTGTGCCGCCCAGCGGTGCCCCGAGTATCCTGAACAAGGCCTATACTATCACCGCCGAGGTCACGATCCCCAAAGGTGGCGCGGAAGGCATGATTGTCACCGAAGGCGGGCGCTTTGGCGGCTACGGCCTCTTTCTGAGCAAGGGCGTGGCCGGCATTCGTCGCGGCAAAGTGGTGTTCCTCTACAACCTGCTCGACCTCAAACGCACGACTTGGGAAGGACCTGAACTTAAGCCGGGCAAGCACACCATCGTCTTCGACTACAAGCCCTCTGAACCGGGCCTGGGCAAGGGCGGAACGGGCGTGCTCTCCGTGGACGGCAAGGAGGTAGCCAAAAAATCCCTGGAACATAGCACCCCGATCACGTTCCCGGAGGATGAAACCTTTAACGTCGGCAGCGACACCCGCACCGGCGTCGCAATGGTCGAGTATCGCTACGATTGTCCGTTCACGTTCACCGGCACGATCAACAAGCTCACCTTCAATCTCGGAGAGCCGCAGTTGACGGCCGAGGACCGCGCGAAGATTCAGCAGGCCCTCGCCCAGGTAAACGATTAGATAATTAGTAGCACGCGATGAGCGCTAACCCCGGGCCGGAGCGATTGACGGAAAAGAAGCGAAATCCACTTCCAGCCATTGCCGGCGCGGCGGGCCGCGCCAAAGACTAACTGTTAGCGACGCGATGAAACAGGCGCTTTTTTTCGCTGCGGTAGGTGAAGCCGCGACCGGGCTGGCGTTGCTGATTGTGCCATCAATCGTCGTTCGACTGCGATTTGGTGCGGAGCCAGCCGGCCTCGCCATCCCGATCGCGCGCGTGGCTGGCATCGCCTTCATGGCATTGGGCTTCGCCTGCTGGCCGGGACCTGCATTGCTAGGCATGCTGATCTATGGCTCCCTGGTCACGCTCTATTTCCTGTATCTCGGCATTCAAGGTGATTGGGTCGGGCCGCTGCTCTGGCCCGCCCTGGCGCTCCACGCTGTCCTGACTTTCTTGTTGGCGCGCTCGTGGCGACAACAAATCCGTGATTAACTGGTTTTATCCCGAAACCGATCGGGGGAACGCAGGAAATTGAATGACGTGAGAAAGATCGAAATTGTTCCAGTGCCTGCCCGGCTGATAATTGCCCTTGCCCTGCTCTTTTCGGCAGGCTGCGCAACCCAGGGGCCAGGAACCGGCGGTCCAAATGTTTCCCCTGCGCGCGCCAGCCTGACTCTGGCGGACAACAGCCAGGCCAATGCGCCGGAAGTTTCCGTCGGATATTATCTCGATGCAGCGTATCTCGCTGCTCAAACCCTGGCGCAACCCGCCGGGAAAAATGATGACGACGCCCGCAACGTTTATAACCGGGCGACGGGACAGCTAACGGTCCTTTTGCGCTCGAAACCGGAGTGGTGGAACCGGACGGAAACCTTCCGCTCGCCGCGTGGTAGTTACCGGTTGCGATTTGCGGCTGAATCCAAGTCGAGCGGGATCTGGGGTCCGGACTATTTCACCTTTTTTCGTACTCGCGGTCAGATCGATGAGAAGCTCATCAACCACGAGTTTGTCTCGCAAGGTGTTGGCGGGATCCTCGTCGGCGTGAGAAAGGTTGCCGACCCGAGGAAATACTTCTATCCGCCAGTCGGAGTATCGGCGCCGGTCACCGCTACTCTTAATTTCGTCGGTCATCAATCAGGAACCGCGCACGAGGTTACGTTAACCCTCTGCGATCCGGCCAAAAGGCGAACGACGAGAATTGATGGCCAGGAATATCCGCTCGCGGCTGACTTCTCGGCACCGTTCGCCTATTATCCGGCCCGGAGCGATCTCGGAATCGAAGGGATGCTTGATCCCATACGCCTCATGAAAGAGGCCGGGATTTACATCACTCAACCCTACGATCCGCAGCGTATCCCGGTGCTCTTTGTTCACGGCCTTGGGTCCGCGCCCCAGACCTGGCGTACCATGATTAACGCCATCGATTCGAACCCCAGATTGCGCGGGCGCTACCAGTTTTGGATCTTTGATTATCCCTCCGGCGAACCGCCGGCGGCTTCCGCTTTGCGACTGCGCAAGGGCTTGAAAGCGATTTACCAGACCTACCCGCAGACAAAGAATATGGTGGTCGTCGGGCACAGCCTCGGCGGGCTGCTCGCCCAGATGCAGGTCGTAAACACTGGGCGCGTCATTTGGAATGCGGTATTCAAGGGTAAGGCGAACGAGTTTTTTGCCAGTCTTCCAGCGGACGCTCTGCTCAAGCAGGCGTTAATCTTTAACGCCAGCCCCCGGATCAACGAGGTTGTGTTCATCTGCACGCCGCACTATGGCAGCAATCTTGCCACAGGCTTTCTGGCCGATCTCGTCATCCGTCTTATCAGGCTGCCTGGGAATGTGCTGAAGACGACTTATGCGGGAGCCAGTGAGTCGCTGCGAATCGTCGAGGAGACACACGACAACCGCGTGCCCGATAGCATCCAGGGTCTCTCACCGAAGTCTCCTCTGCTCCTCTCGCTCAACACGCTCCCGATCCAAGTGCCGTTCTACTCGATCATCGGAAACCGTGGCCGACCGGGGCCGCTGGCGAAAAGCTCGGACGGCATCGTTGCCCTACTGGAGTTCCCATCTCCCGGGCGCGCAGAGCGAGACGATTGTTCCATACGGGCACGTTTGCCTTGCCGAACCCCTCACGATCGACGAAGTCAACCGCATCCTCCACATTTACCTCACGCGTCCCCCGCCGCGAAAGCCCAGCAAAAACGTCGGCCCACCGCCGGTCCACTGAGTTGGATCTCGGCGAAGGTCACGCCCCGCTCACCGATACGCTGACGCACTTTCTCGTCTTCGGTAATCCAATTGCATCGGCTTCTCCCTGACTGTCGCGATGCAGAATCTCATTGCCACCCTCACTTCCCGTTCCCAACCTGTGAACAAATCCAAGTGAATCCGACCAAAAGAGGTTCCATCACCATGCAAGTCATGCCGGAATTCGCCAACCAGCGAAAACTATGAAGTGGATGGAGTCCGCGACCGGTGTTCGCCCCCTATGGCCGGGGAATCTCAAGCTGCCGGCATATGCCGCGGACCGTCCCTTCCTTGATTTCGCGGTGGCGCGGCACGCTGGCAATCTTACGCTTGGAAGGATTGAGCCAGACCGAGTGTGCGCCGCCCTCTCGAAACAAGACACATCCCTGGGCGCGCAAGTGCCGCTCCAGGTCGCGGAGCTTCATGCCTCGGCAAATTCAATCGGTTCACGCAGGGCGTTTGGCGACAAATCCTTTTCCACCAGTTCGCGCTGGCAGGCCAACACCAGCTTAAGCGCATCAAGAAGGTTTTCCTTGGCCTCGGCGAGGGTTTCGCCCTGCGAAATGGCGGCGGGAACCTCTTCGACAAAGCAAGTGTATCCGCCCTCGCCGGCCGGCTCAAAGACCGCTGTCAGTCTCATGATGCCACGAAGCTGCCATGCAGCGCCGCTCTTGGCAATCCTTCGGGAGGAGCGGCTCGCTTCTTCTGAATTCGATCCACAGACCATGAAATCTTGCCAATCCACAATATGGACCGCACTGGCAAAGCGCCGTGGCGACGGCGTCTTTCGCGGCGCGAGGGCGAGCCATCGTGCGGTTTCCTGCGGCTCTGGGCGAGTAATTTGCCGGATGCTTTTTCCACGCTCGACCGCCGCTTCCCTTCTCTTTGCATGAGCTGGGTGACGGTCATCTGGTCCACCGCCGGGGGTGCCTGTCTGACCCTCGGCGTGGTCCATCTCCTCGTCTGGTGCTGGGATCGTTCGTTGCGGGCCAGCCTTTGGTTTGCCGGGGTCGCGTTTGCGGTGGCCACGATGGCGGGACTCGAAAATCTAATCATGCGGGTCCGGACGCCGGAGCAATTCTACACTTTGCACCGCTGGGGGCATGTCGCGTTTTTCGTCACGATCGTTTGCGTGGTCGGTTTCGTGCAGTCGTACTTTCGCACCGGGCGACCGTGGCTGGCCCGGCTGTTGATCGCGGTGCGGGCGTTGATCCTGGTGCTCGCGTTCGTGCCGGGACCGACCTTCAATTTTCGTGAAGTGATGTCGATGATGCCGATCGAGTTTCTCGGTGAGACCGTGATGGTGCCGCAGGGTGTGGCCAACCCGTGGGAACCGCTGGGCGAAGCGAGCGGGTTGCTCCTGCTCGTGTATGTGGTGGACGCGGCGATCCGGTTGCGGCGCAATGGCGACCTGCGCGAACGCCAGCGGGCGCTGGTGGTCGGCGGCGGAGTGGTGCTCTTCACCATGTCGTGCTTGATTAATGGCATCCTGATTCACGGCGGCGTGGCGCGCGTGCCGTATTTCATCACGCTCTCGTTTTTGCTCATCGTGGCCGCGATGGCATTCGAGTTGAGCCGCGACCTGATGCACGCGGCGCGCATGGCGGGGGAATTGCGCGAGAATGCGGAAAGTATGAGCCTCGCGGCGAGCGCGGCGCAGCTCGCGATGTGGCGCTGGGATATTCCGCACGATGCCATTTGGGTCAGCCCGAATGGGCGCGCGCTTTATGGCGTCCAGCCGAGCGAGTCCATCTCTTTCGGACGATTCCTGGAAACGCTGCACGCCGATGATTGTGAACCGACACGGCAACGCGTAACGCACGCGCTCGAGGGCAATGGCGACTTCCAGGCGGAATATCGCGTCGTGCTCCCGGGCGGCAGCGAGCGTTGGATCGGCGCCCGCGGAAAGGTGGAGTTCGATGAACAGCGCCAGCCGTTGCGGATGCGCGGCGTGTCGATCGACCTCACGGAGCGCAAGCTCGCGGAACTCGAGGCCGCGCAACATCGCGCGGAGCTGGCACACCTCACGCGCGTCACTACACTCAGCGAACTTTCCGGTTCGCTCGCGCACGAGTTGAATCAGCCGCTCGCCATCATCCTGAGCAATGCGCAGGCGGCGCAGCGCCTTCTCGCGCAGTCGCCGCCGGACCTGGCGGAAGTGAGCGACATCCTTGCGGATATCGTCGGCGAGGATCGCCGCGCCGGGGAAGTGATCCAAAGGCTTCGCGCTCTGCTCAAGCGCGGCGAAACGGCCTCGCTGCCGGTGTCGCTGAATGAAGTCATCGAGGACGTGCTGCACCTCGCACAGGCCGATTTAATCGGTCGCGGAGTCGCCGTCGTGCGCGGACTGACGAACAGTTTGCCGGAGGTAAAAGGCGACCGCGTGCAGCTTCAGCAAGTCGTGCTCAATCTCATTCTGAATGGTGCCGACGCCATGTCCGCCGACGAACCCGACGCGCGCCGCCTCCATATCATCACCGCGCGTCACGATGGCGTGGTCCGCGTTTCGGTGCGCGATGAAGGTTGCGGCCTGCCGGTGGATGCGGAGAAGGTCTTCCAGCCGTTTTTCACCACCAAGGCGCACGGACTCGGACTGGGGCTGGCGATTTGCCGCGCGATCATCGGCGCTCACGGCGGACGGCTCTGGGCCGAAGCGCACCCGCAACGCGGTGCCATCTTCCATTTCGAACTTCCTGAACTCAAGGTCGAATCCGAATGAACGCCGTGGGTGGCATCGTTTACATCGTCGACGACGAAGCCGGGATGCGGAAAGCTCTTTCCCGCCTCCTGCGCACCGAGGGTTTCGACCCGCGCACATTTGCGACCGCCCGCGAATTTCTCCTCGCCTACCGACCGGGGGAAACCGCGTGCCTCGTCCTCGATGTCGCCATGCCGGGACTCGACGGGCTCGAATTGCAACGCCGCCTGACGCACCTCGGCTTGCTCGTGCCAATTGTCTTCCTCACCGGCCACGGCGACATCCCGATGAGCGTAAGCGCCATCAAGGAGGGCGCGGTGGATTTCCTCACCAAGCCGGTGAATGACGCCGATTTGCTTCGGGCCCTTCGCACAGGGCTGGAACTGGCCGCGACGCGCCGCGCGGAGCAGGCCGCGAACGCTCTGCTGACCGCACGCCATGCAACTCTCACGCCGCGGGAACGCGAAATCATGGAGCACGTCATCGCCGGCAAACTCAATAAACAGATCGCCGCCGACCTTGGTACCGGCGAACAGAACATTAAGATTCATCGCGGGCGCGTGATGTCGAAGATGGGTGTCGTCTCGGTCGCCGACCTCGTGCGCGCGGCGCAACGGCTGGGCATCGGAAAATCGCCCGGCGTTTAACCAAGGTATAATAGCGGCGCGCCGCGAGTTCCCATTTATTTGGTTCTCCATGCGCCCGACTCCATCCGTTGTAGCCGTGCTCGATGACGAGCCGCAAATGCGCAAAGCGCTGCGCCGGCTGCTGGCGACGCACGGATTTCGTGTCGAGGACTACGAGCGTGGAAACGATTTCCTGGCGGCAATCCCGTCGCATCCGGCGGATTGCCTCGTACTCGATCTGCACATGCCGGAGGTCAGTGGCTTCGACGTGCTGGCGGCTTTCGCAACGCGGCACGTCACCACGCCCGTCGTGGTCATCACCGGCCACGGAGAACCGGGAACCGCCGAGCGCGTCCTGTCGTTAGGCGCTTCCGCCTATTTGACCAAGCCGGTGGATGAATCCGTCCTCCTCTCCGCGATTCACACCGCCCTCGATCGAACTCCCACGCACGACTTCTAACAACCAAGCCAGCATCAAACACCACCGCAAACCCACCATGAAAACCTACCCTAACTTAAACAGAATGATCGCGCTGATCGGCGCGCTCACTTTTACGCTCCTGCCCATCGGCAAAGCCGATGAAAAGAAGAAGCCCGCTCAATCGAAGATCCAGTTAATGTTTGTCCAGACTGCCGACGATTTGAAGGCCGACGACAAGACGCTGCAGCTGGTTAACGTCGGTCAGCAAACGCTCTATTTTTCGGATCGACCGGTGCGAATCGCTGGTCATCTGACGATGCCTGCCTACCTGGACGAATGGAAAGCGCAGGAAGGCCCGGACAACTTCAGCAACGATCCTCCCAACGCGACGCTTTCGGTTTACGAAGGGGGGAACCACGAAAACACGCTTTGCGTGGTCGAGATCAGCCACCCGGTCGTGAAGGGGAAGGACCTGATCTACCACTACAGGCTGATCAGCGGCGCGATGCCCAAGGCCGGCGGAGCAACCGCCTTGTTCATCGATTGGATCGGGCCCGGTGGCGGTGTCGGAGTCGGTTTTCACGGCGTTGGAGCGGGTGCCCGCGGAGTTGGCCTTCGTCGATAGCAGGCAGGGACCTGAGCAGTTTGATTGTGAAAGCCAATGCGAGCCCGTTAATCGGGCGCTGAGCGCATTTGCATGAGAAGCAATCCTAACAAACAAAGGAGCAACCAATGAATGCAAAAGACCAATTGAATGATCTCGTCGCGACAACCGGTCTCCGCATGGCAACCACTCTTGGTGCCCTCGTCGCTTTCGCCCTCACCACCAACGTTCAGGCGCAAGCGCCGAACGAAAAACCGGCCGCGCCCAATGCTGAACAGTTGAAGGAAATCCAGGCCGCAGCCGAGGAAGCCTATCTCTACGGGTTCCCCATGATTGTCGGCTACGATGTTCTTTACCAATATTTCATCGACCGCGACTCGAAGCAGTTCAAGGCGCCGATCAACCAGATCCATAACGAAGCGCGAGTCTTCACGCCTGCGGACACCGGGATCAGCACGCCCAACAGTGACACGCCCTACTCGATGGCGCTGCTAGATCTGCGCGCCGAACCTTTCGTGCTCTGCGTTCCCGAAATGGAGAAGGCCCGCTACTACGACGTGCAGCTCGTGGATCTCTATTCCGATAACTACGGCTACATGGGCAGCCGCACCACGGGCAACGGCGCGGGATGTTTTCTCGTCGCAGGACCGGATTGGAAGGGCGAGACGCCGCCGGGCATCAGGAAGGTCTTCCGTTGTGAAACGCAGTTCAGTCTCGTGATCTTTCGCACCCAGCTGTTCAACCCGGCGGACATGGACAACGTGAAGAAGATTCAGGCCGGCTACAAGGCGCAGCCGCTCTCCGCATTCCTCGGCAAACCTGCGCCGCCCGCCGCGCCGGCGATGGAATGGCCCAAGTTCGGTCAGGCCGCGTTCAACACTGACTTCGCCGAGTATCTCGATTTTCTCCTGCAATTCTGTCCTCCGGTCGGAACCGCGGAGGTTGAGAAGCCGTTGCGCGAGAAATTCGCGAAGATCGGCATCGGCCCGGGCAAACAGATGGAACACAAGAGTCTTCCTCCGGCGGTGAAGGCGGCGGTGGGTGCGGGCACCAAGGCTGCGTTCGCGAAGATCGGGCAGACGTGTGACGCAGTAGGCAAGGTCGTCAACGGCTGGCAGATTGGCGCCGCAGCCGGGAGTCGTGAATTCTACAACGGCAACTGGGCCTTGCGCGCCGCGGCGGCCAAGCTCGGGATTTACGGCAACAGCGAGGCTGAAGCCGTCTATCCCTTTACCCGCAGCGACGTGAAGAGCATCGCGCTTGACGGCAGCAAGCACACCTACCAGATGACTTTCCCGGCCGGTCAGTTGCCGCCGGTAAACGCGTTTTGGTCCATTACGATGTATGACGGTCGAACCCAGCTTCTGATCGAGAATCCGATCCACCGTTACCTCATCAACTCGCCGATGCTGCCGGAGTTGAAGAAGAACCCGGACGGCTCGCTCACGATCTACATTCAGAAGGATTCGCCCGGCAAGGACAAGGAAGCCAACTGGCTGCCCGCGCCGGACGGTCCGATGTTCGTCGTGATGCGGCTCTACTGGCCGAAGACGGAAGCGCCTTCGGTCTATCCGCTCGGGAAGGGAACGTGGAAGCCGCCCGGGCATCGTGCCAGTGCAGAACCTCGACGCGCTGGACGTGACACGCTTTGGCTACAAGTCGCTCGAGAACTTCATCCGCACCGATGACCGCTACGGCCACGATGGCTTGTTCCAGGGACCACGCGGCTGGGGTTACTGGCATTACCTCGAATACCCGAGGCCGATCCAGAACCCGAACCTTTGGCCGGACATGCAGTCCACCTACTTCATCGGCCGTCTCGCGATGCCGGCTGGTGCGAGCCTACGTTGAACTACACCTATCCGCACGCCCGCTATTTCCAGTTTGCGCTCTACAAGGCCGAGCGCGGCACGTTCGTTTCCATCGGCGAAGCACTGGCCGGACAGGACATCGAACCTGATGCCGGCTCAACCAATCCTTTCAAGGTCGGGGCCAACCGGCTGGCTGAGCCGCGCAATTTTACGCTCCGGATTGTGGCAAAGGATCGCCCCGAAGGATCCGAAGGAGCGCGGTGCGGAACACTCTCTACGCGGGCCGGAACGGCGGCGAGCTTCAGTTCGTGAACCGCACCTACCTCTCCGATCAGGGGAGCGACGGAGCAGGCTGGGGCCCGGCGGACACGCCCTTCGGCGGCCACGGACTGCCGACCTACACCGGCACGCTGGCCAACGGCACAAAGCTTTCGGCGTGCGGAGGTCGTCAAGCAATTTGCCCGGCCCATCGAAGGCGCCACCAAGCAGCCCATCACCGCTGAGCAGTGGGAAATGCTGCTGCACGCGAAGGACAACGATCCCACGCTCGATCCGGCGACGGCGCCCGCGCGCAAAGACCCCAGGTGGGAGAAGTACTGGAACAACAGTTATACCATCCTCGGAATCGTTCAAGACGCCAGAAGGAGCGGGCCAAAATACCTTACGCGGGGGCTATGGAAGGCGGAGGAGATCCCGAGACGCAGTACATGCTGGTCGTTCTTTCGCGCAAGTTCGGCCCTGTCTATGTGATGCGCGGCAAGATGCCGACCTTCCCCAACACTTATGCCGGCGCTGGCGGCAAAGGACTCGAAGTCATGCCAGCCGCGCAAACGCAATACTTCTCGCTCGTCAGTTGCGAGGCCGCGCCCTCCGGCCAGATCGTGGACGGCCTGACCGACATGCAA
Source organism: uncultured Verrucomicrobiae bacterium (assembly GCA_963738045.1). Classification (GTDB taxonomy): domain Bacteria; phylum Verrucomicrobiota; class Verrucomicrobiia; order Chthoniobacterales; family UBA10450; genus Palsa-1392. The sequence continues at coordinate 216,586 of CAVTUX010000002.1, forward strand.
ATCCCGCTCGATAAGGATGGCAACTACACCATCGTCTATAGCCGCAAGGACGATCGGCCGAAGAACGCGACGGCCGAGAACGGCGTGGCGTGGATCGAATGGAGCCCGCGCGGCGAAGGTATTGACGGACCGAAAAACCGCCCCGATTTCGGCATGCTGATGCTGCGCATCATGGCTAACAACCCGACCTGGAAGCAAAGTCCCGACCACGTGACCAAACCCGGCGATGAGGAAGCCGTCATGGGTCCGTATTACCCGCGCGGCGAATACATGACGAAAGAGGAGTTTGAAGCAAAGGGACTCAACAGGTAGGAGGATCATGAAAAGATCCATCGTTATCGCGCTCGCAGCTATCGTTGTCCTGCTGGCGATCATCGCCTACAAGCTGCTTTGGACCGCGGTTCAACCGAAGATCGAACATAACGTCTCCCAGGTCGGCCTGACAGAGAACGAAAAGGCCGCCAACGGCCCGCTCCCCGGTGACGTGAGTCTTTACCAGAAGGAACTGGACTGTTGTCAGGGCCATCGCAACGCCCGGTTACTTCTCGTCGCTCAACGGTGCCGAGAACGCCGACTCGCGAGCGCAGCAGCTTCTTTCCCTGCGCCTCGTTCCTCGGCTCGTGGGACGGGCCGAACAAGGTCTATGCCTGGCGTTCCGAGGACGGCTACGAGGGTTGCACCTACATCAACAACCGCAAGCCCGGGGAACTCTACATCGTCGGCGGCGATTTCCCGCCGCTGGACGGCCCGGTTCCTCCGGGGCCTTACGTCGCCAAGGCCGATGCCATCACCGGAAAGCAGATCTGGCGCACCTATCTCGATAACGGCAATGTCTCCGGCCACTGGATCGCCAACGCCAACCTAAACATTCTGCCCGACGGAAACATTCCCTTCGCCTGGGGGAATCAGATCGTGCTCCTCGACGGCGACACCGGACGAATCCTCAAGCACAATACCCTGCCGACGGGCGATTGCCCGGTCGAGAACGCCAACTTCAAGCACATGACCATCGCACCCGATGGCACGCTGATCATGAAAGACCAGACGCGGCCCAACGGCACCAAGCTGCAGGGCACGATGGCGATCATCAAGGGCATCCAGGAGGGATTGAAACAGAGCAACTCTGTGCTGCTCGCGGTGAATCCCGTTACGCTCGAGGTGATCGATCAGCTCCAGCTGCCCGAGCCGTGTTCCTCGCCCCATGTGGTCACGATGTTCGAGGGCAGGATCGCCATTTATATCGGCATGAACGAAAGCGCGCGGCGTTACTTCTGGGATCCGGTGACGAAGAAGCTTTCCGCCGACGAGACCTGGCAGATTTTCCCGATGCAGAAGGGTCAGACTACGGCCACGGCCCCGACGCCCATTGGCGACTGGATCGCCTTCCAGCTCAACGGCGCCGGAAGCAAGGAAGTGGCGTCCAGCATCGTGGTCGCGAATCAGAAGGATCCGAAACAGATGAAGGTCATCTTCCCGTTTGGGCCGCTGAAAAAGGGCGAGTGGAGCTTCGCCCCGCCCAAGTGCGGAGTGGACCCGGAGAACCACATGATCTACTCGGCGGACATGGGTGTAGGAAAGATCGCGGGCATCAAGCTCGATCCCGCGACCGGCGAGCTGGAGACGAAGTTCATCGTCAACAACATGAGCACCACCTTCCAGCCGACCATCGGTCCGAAGGACAAGCGCGTCCTTGTGCTCACGAACATGAAGAAGAACGTCGAAAATGAGCCGGTCATGGCGGCGTTGATGAGCGCGAACTACAAGGAGCAGGTTACCTGGCACGACGCGCTAACCGGGCGCAAGCTCGCCGAGTCGGACTTCTTCGAGCCCCTGGTGATTAACTCGCTTGTCACGCCCGGTTTCGGCGGACGCTGCTATTTCCCGACCCACAAAGGCTTCATTGCTCTACAGGTCATGCCGAAGTGACACTCTCCGTCTGATGCAAAAACTGAAGCACGAACTTACCACCTTGGGGCTGCTGATGCTCTACTTCGGTTGCTGGATCGCTGGGTTGATACTGCTGAAACAACTCGTCCTTGCCGAGTATCACGTTGCCTTCCAGGGCCTGTCACTGGCGCTGGTCGGCGCGCTCATTCTCGCCAAGGTCGTGTTGCTCATGGAGCACGTCTCACTGGGAGACTGGATTCGGGCCCGACCGGCATGGTTCGATGTTATTCTGCGCACCGTTCTATACTCCTTCGGCGTCGTCGTCGGGCTGCTACTCGAAAAAGGTTTGGAAGGACGTCGTGAGCATGGCGGCTTTGGACCGGCGCTGTCCGCCATCTACCGTTCGGCGGACGTTCATCACGTCTGGGCCAATACGATCTGCATTTCGGCCGCGCTGCTGGGTTACAATGCGCTGTCCGTCGTTCGCCGCCAGTTAGGCGGAGGAGTGTTGCTGACACTCTTCCTGGCGCCCCTGGCGGAAGCTCCGAACGCCAAACAGGCGGCATCTCATTAGAAGACAAAATGAACGGTATCGAACCATCGCACAAAAGCGAGACCCGATGAAGAAATCCACCATTCTCGTACTCGGCATCGTAGTTATCGTCGCCATCGTCGCTTATAAGCTGCTCTGGACCGCCGTCCAGCCAAAGATCGAGCATCGCGTCTCCCAGGTTGGCCTTACGGAAAATGAGAAGGCCGCCAACGGCCCGCTCCCCGGCGACGTGAGCCTGTATCAAAAGGAGTTTGACTGTTCTCAGAACATTTCCACTCCTGGCTACTTCCAAACGCTCTGCGGCGCGGAACTGGCCGATGCGCAGCGCAGCGCGGTTTTTCCCTGCGCGACTTTCACCGGCTCCTTTAACGGGCCGAACAAGGTCTATGCCTGGCGCGCCCAGGATTCCTACGAGGCCTGCACGTTCATCGTCAATCGCAAGCCGGGCGAACTCTTCATTGTCGGCGGCGACAATCCGCCGTTTACCGGAACGGCGCCGGCCGGGCCTTACATTGCCAGGGCCGACGCCGCCACGGGCAAACAAATCTGGCGTACCTACGTGGACAATCTGAACGCCTCCGGTCACTGGATCGGCGCGGCCAACCTTAACATCCTGCCTAACGGCAAGATCGTCTTCGCGTGGTCCAACCAAATCCTCCTGATCGATGCCGACTCAGGCGTCATCCTCAAGCACCAGAGCCTTCCCTCCGGCGAGTGCCCGCCCGGCGATTCGAACTACAAACACCTGACGATTGCGCCCGACGGCACCTTGATTCTCAAGAACCAGACCCGACCCATCGGCAACACGATGCAGGGCACGATGGCCGTCGTCAAAGGCGTGCAGGCCGGCCTCAAACAGCCGAACTCGTATGTCTGCGCCGTGAATCCCGACACGCTCGAAGTTCTCGCCGAACTGCAACTTCCCGAACCCGCCACCGTGCCGCACATCGTCGCGATGTATGAGGGCCGGATCGCGATTTACATCGGCGTGGATAGCGGCTGCCTGCGCGCCTTCTGGGATCCGGCGACGAAGAAACTTTCGCTCGACGACACCTGGCACATGAAGCCGATGCAGGAAGGACAGACCACGGCGGACGCCCCCGCCATCGTCGGTGACTGGATCGCCATCCAAACCAACGGGCTCGGCAGCAAGGTCAAGGCATCGAGCATCGCCGTCGCCAGTGCAAAGGATTCTTCAAACATGAAGGTCGTCTTCCCCTTTGGAGAACTGAAGAAGGGCGAATGGAGTTTCGCGCCGCCCAAATCCTGCGCGGACGCCGAGAACAGCATGATCTATTCAGCCGACATGGGTGTGGGCAAAATTGCCGGCATCAAGATTGACCAGGCCACCGGCGACCTAAGAACTGTCTTTGTGCTCGATAACATGAGCACCACCTTTCAGCCCATGTTTGGACCGAAAGACAAACGCGTCCTCGTCCTGACCAACATGAAGAAGAACATCTCCGCCGAATCAAATCAAATCGCGTTCTTCACCCAAAACTATAAGGAACAGGTCACTTGGAACGACGCGGCCACTGGTCGCCAGCTCGCCGCGTCGGATTTCTTCGAGCCGCTGACGATGAACTCGCTCACGACACCGGGCTTTGGCGGGCGCGTTTACTTCCCGACCGGGGCCGGCAAAGGCTTCTACATCCTGCAGGTCATGCCCGCGGTCGCGGCGGAGAAGTGAGCATCCCTGCGATCATGAAACGCGCTGGCTGTCTCCGACAAGGCGGGCCGCAACTTTGCCAGTGCTCGAGAGCCCCTTTTCGGATTCGAACGCTGCTCTTCAGCACCTTGCTCTGCACCGTTCAGCATGCGGCGACTGCGTCGACCGATAAACCCGAACCCGATCCGGGCCTGGATCCCACCGTGCTGCACAGCCGGGTGAAGCTGACTAACGAATTCGTCGATCGGGAGTTGAACGCCTCAACAGACACCACCCAGTTGAATCTTTCCTACGCCTTCGGCAACGGCGCTCGAAACGACTGGACGGTGCAACTCGATCTGCCCTTGGTTGCGTATCGTGCGGGCGATGCGGGCGGCGCGCCCGATGCCACCGGCCTCGGCGACATCGAAATGCGGGTCGGACATGTTTTCGATGGAGAAGGCGTCTTTCGCTGGGGCCTCGGCGCCGAGGCGCAGTTCGACACTGCGTCGCAGCCGCAACTGGGCAGTGGCATTTTCCGGCTTTCGCCCGGGGTCGTGTTTGCGGTGCAACCGTGCCGCGCATTCAGGTTCCAGGCGACATCCCAGTTCAACCAATCGCTTGCCGAGGATGCGGGCGTGTCCGAGTTGCAACAGATCGAGACGAGGCCGGCCATCCAGCTTTCACTTCCGGCGGAGTTTTATTTCTACGTTGAGAACAGCTTGAAATGGGATCTTCAGGCTGGCGGAAAGTTCAGCTCGAAGTTGAAGTTTGAAATCGGCCGCGGCTTCGGCGCCCGGAGCGAGTGGGTGCTTAGCACACGCTACGAAGTACCGCTGACCGAGAGTGTCGATCACTACACCGTCAAAATCGGCTGCTCCTACGTCTTTCCATGAGGACCTTCCACCAACCTGATATCGCCGGTCACCGACAGTTCTGAGGCCACCATGACAAATCATTTTCATTTTCAAATCCTGCATCGCCGCGGTCTCAAGGCTCTGACACTGATCCCGCTCATTGTATTACTGGCATCCTGCGCCACTCCCGAAGTGGGGAGGCGCACGGAGAGCGCGGCCGCGCTTCTTTCCCAAGCCCAGCATGCCAGGGACCCGGCAGCACAAGTCGGGTTTGCTCTCGCCGCGGCCGACAAAGCCGCCGGAAGTCTCTCGGCAGCGGATGAGCGGTTGACTTACAACGCCGCCTGCGTGGAAGTAGCCGCCGGGGTCAGTAAGTCCAACGCTGCAGTCACTCTGCCCGCCACGTTTTCGAGTCCGTCGGGAACTTACCGGCTCGAGTTCAACCCGACTCACCAATCTGGCGCCTGGAACCCTCCGCTTTTCGCGAAGGTGCTTCCCACGAACAAGCTGAAGAATCAGCGCCTCGTATCCAAGCCACCCATCTCAGGATATGGCGGCGCGCTGGTCGGCGTGTCGCTCCCTCCAAATCCGCGTGAACTTCTCCTCCCGAGGGTCGGTATTTCGGCGCCCGTGACGGCGGTCGTGAACTTTTCCAAGCCGGCCAGATCCGGCGCTCCGGCTCGCGCGGTCCTCACGCTCTATGACCCGGCAAAAGAGAACTCTGCTCTAGTTGCAGGAGAGAAGCGTCCGCTGGCAGCCGACTATACCGCTCCGTTCGGCTATTATCCCAACCCGGGCGACTTGGGCTTTCTCGGAATGCTCGATCCACAGAAGTATCTGGAGAAGGAAGGCATCTTTCTGGTCCAGCCCTACGATCCCAACAAAATCCCCATCGTCTTCGTCCACGGCTTGATGTCCGTGCCTCAGATGTGGTTACCGGTGATGGCGGCTATCGAATCCGATCCCACGCTCCGCAGCAAATTCCAGTTCTGGGTCTTTGCCTATCCGACCGGCGACCCCATCGCCTATTCGGCCCTCAACCTGCGCAAAGCTCTCGCATCCATTTACAAGGTCTATCCCAGGACGAAGGACATGGTAATCATCAACCATAGCCTCGGTGGTGACCTGACCCACCTGCAAGTGATCGATACCGGCGACGTGCTTTTGCAGGGGATCTTTAAGCAGAACGCGCCGAAAATCATGGCTCTGCCGCCGGATTCTCCGATCAAGCAGGCGCTCGTTTTCAAGGCGAACCCGCGGATCAAACGGGTCGTCTTCGTTGCCGCGCCCCATCGGGGCGCTCCGCTCGCGATTAATTTTATCGGAAAAATTGGCGCGGCGCTCATTCATTTGCCCGGGCGGGTCATTTCTCAGATCGGAACCACCACCATTGAAGAGGCTGCGGCCGCAGCTGGGCTTAAGAGAAACTTTATTCCGAATAGCATCAACGGACTGTCGCCAAAAAATCCGCTCCTCATCGCAATGAACGAGGTTCCGATCCGCGTCCCGTTCCATTCAATCATTGGCGTCGCCGGCCATCCCAAGGCTCCACTGGAGAAAACCAGCGACACGGTCGTGCCTTATTGGAGTTCGCATCTTAATGCGGCCCTTTCCGAGAAAATCGTGCCCTACCCGCATACCGCAATGTTTGTGAAACCCGAGGCCACCGACGAAATCAAACGCATCCTGCATCTGCACCTGGCCTCCATCGGAGACGCTCATTGACCCCATCCTGCTGATTCCCTGCTTTGAAAACCAAAGACATTAATCCGTCGAATATCAGGCTGCGATCCCTCACGCCCGCCTTAACTGTCTCCTTTTTTCGGCGTCATTCGGATGTCAGGGAAATTGTAATATTTGGGGGAGCAAATATGCTTGACGCCTTGGCGAGGCCGGACTCACTTTCGGACAAGAAATGGTGAGTCTTTGCCAAAGAATGCAAGCCATGCAGATCGGAAACTCATAGCCTCATGTTTTGCTGAAACTATTAACCACCCTTCATCACCTATGATCAGACATCGATTCATCACTTCACTTCTCCCGCTCGCCGTAGCTACCGCTATCGGCGCAGAGTTCACTGTCCACGCCGCGGAGACGGATCCGCAGGACGCGGCCATCACAAAGATGGCGGAAGCCTTTGTGGCGGCTTTCCAAAAGGGCGACGCCAAGGCGCTCTCCGAATTCTGGACTCCCGATGGCGATTATGTGGACGCGAACGGGCGCGTGCTCAAAGGGCGGCAGGCGATCGAGCAATCCTTCGCCGAAGTTTTCGCCAACAACAAAGGCTTGAAGCTGCGGATTGAAGTCGCCCATCGCGAATTCCCGACCCCGGATACGGCCATCGAGGATGGGAATAGCATGGTCATCGCGCCCGAGGGCAGTGCCCCGAGTCGCGCCCGCTACACCAATTTCATGGTTCAGAAAGACGGAAAGTGGTTGCTCGAGAGTGTGCGCGAGGCCGCCTACGTCGCGCCCAGCAATTACGAATATCTGCGCGGATTGGAATGGGTCATCGGCGGTTGGACGTCCGCTCCGGCCAACGGAGTCGTCGGCCGGGTCTCATTCGAGTGGGCTTCAGACCAGAATTTCATCGTCGCGACCCGGACGATCGAACACAAGGACGCTACCCTTCAAAGTGGCACGGAGTGGATCGGTTGGGATGCGGCGGCCAAACAAATCCGCTCTTGGAACTTCGAGGCTGACGGCGGCTTTGGCCAGGGCACCTGGTCGAAGGAGGACGGGAAATGGATCCTCAAGACAGACTCGACCCTGGTGGATGGGAGCAAGGTGACAGCGACGAACGTTGTCACGAAAGTCGATCCCAATACGATCACCTGGCAGTCCAAGGATCAGACCGTGAACGGGAAGCCGGTGCCGGACACGAAGCCGGTCACAATGAAACGGGCGAACTAACCAAAAGCATCTCTTCTGACACAACTAACCTTTTACGACTTGGCTGATACTTAGAACTGAAAGAATCCATGAAACTAAAAATCCTATCTCTTGCTCTCACGGCAGGTCTAACTCTGGCGCTGATGCCATCCCAGGCGTTCGCCTGGGGCTGCTCCCGCTCCGTCTCGGGCGGTGGCCGTTACGGCGGTAGCTTTTCGCATAGCAGCTCCACTTCGGGAGGTTGGGGTGGCGCCTCGCACTCCGGTTCCACCAGTTACACGACGCGCACCGGAAATACTTATAGCGCCAGTCACTCCGGTTCCGTTAACTACGGGGGCTGTTACCATGGCTACGGCTATGGGGGTTACCATTACGGCGGCTGCTACGGCGGCGGTTTTGGCGCGGGCGTCGTGGCCGGCGCCGTCGTGGGTTCCGCCGCAACCGCGGCCGCCTATAATTCCGGTGTCTATTATCCCCAGTCCGCCTGGTAGGAGAGATCGCGCACTTTCGAGGGCTTCCCGCCGTCACAACGAAACAACGGATGAGACAAAGCAGGCCCTTTTTCTGGTGCGTCACCTCGGCCTCCCAGTGCCAGCGCCGGGAGGCGCGCAGATCGAAAATCAATTCATCGAACGAACGGAACAGCCGCATTCGACAACAACCACTTGCCGCGTAGACTTCTTCCCATCAGGGAAAACCGTGTCCAAATCATCATGAAATTACCACGCAAATTGCTCGCCATCGCATTCCTCGGCCTGCTGACGGCCTCGGCCGGCTATGCCCAGCAGGATCCAAAAGATGGAAAAGAGATCCCCGTTCAGCAGCAGCCGCAGGCCGCCAGCCCGGACGAATGGCACGTTAGCTTCACTCCCTACGTCTGGCTGCCTACGGCCAATGTCGATATTTCGCTACCAAACGTGACGATCGGCAACCGCACCATCGGCGGCGACTTTTCCGTGGTCCAGCCCTGGTGGAAGACACTGAGCAACTTCAGCAGCGACTTCTACGTTCTGTCGATTGCTGGACGCCTCGAGGTGCTAAAGGGGCGCTGGGGCGGATTCCTCGATGGCTATTGGATCTTCGGCAAAGACACGATCAACAGCAGCGATTCCAGGCTCGTATTCCGCGATCGCGTTGATATTAAGGCCTCGTCCAGCGTGACCGATCGTTTTGGAACCGGGCAGGTCAGTTTTGGACCGCAGTTTGTCCTCGGCACCGCGCCGTTGGGCCCAACTTCCAATGTCTCTTTCCTGCTCTATGGCGGCGGCCGGGTCAACTGGTTAACCAACGATGACGACGGCACGATCACAATCCGGGAATCGGCGAATGTGGGCGAGATCGGGCAGTCATTCAATTTTAGCACGAGCCAAGGCCGGGCTTTCATTGAGCCGATGATCGGCTTGAAGAGTAGTTGGACGCTGGGCCCGAAGGTGCGGGCGATCCTCCGCGGCGATGTCGGCGGTTTTGGCGTGGTCACTTCGAACAACTGGGATTGCACGCTCGAAACGGCGATTGCCTGGGAAGCCTGGCGCAATACCTATCTCGATTTTGGCTATCGCGCCCGCGGGCAATGGCAGGATCTCGGCTCCAGCGGCAAGGGCAACATACGAGGGTGGTATTACGGCCCGGAGCTCGGCATGACCTTCAGCTTCTAGCAACCGCTCAATTTCTAGACAGGTAACAATGTGATCGGAGAAATTGGCGCGGCACTCATCTATGTACCCGGGCGCGTCATTTCTGACATCGGCGCCACCAGAGAAAAAGGCTTGACCCCATAGCAGATTGTCGAAAAGCTCGCAGAAAGGATTTTATCCACAGATTTTGCAGATTTCCACAGAGAAACCGATCGGGGACCTTTTCTGAAATCTGTGTTCATCTGTGAAATCTGTGGACCATTTCAATAGCCTCAGCAGGGAGATCGGACGCAAAGGTCGGTGGCATTTTCTTGCCCAGATGAAATTCACCTCTCAGACAAACGCAGAGTTAAAACAACCCACACATCCAAGAAAACAATAAGATGAAACAGATCCTAACCACATTGAAATTCCTTACCGTGATCGCCCTCGGCGTGTTCGCGGTCAGCTGCGCCAGTCAGCAGCAGGAAAAACAAAACCTGGCCGTCGCAGCCGGCTTCAAGATCATTACGCCGAAAAATGCGGAGCAGCAGAACATCCTCAGCCAACTTCCAGCGGGTCAAGTGACCCAGGTTACCTACGAGGGGCATACCTTCTACGTCCTGCCGGACGCCAAGAACAACCAGGCTTACGTTGGTCGGGCCCAAGAGTATCAGGCCTACGAGCAACTCCGCCTGGCCAACAAACTGAGCAATGAAAACCTGCAGGCCGCGCAAATGAACCAAATGTCCTCCATGAATTGGGGCGCATGGGGCGGCTGGTACGGCTATCGCGGCTGGGGCTGGCGCTAAGCCGACCCCACGCCGCCGACCAACCCTGCTTGATCCGGCAGGCAGACGATCCCTTCCCGATCGTGAAATGCGCGGGCCGTCTCCCACGAGGCGACCCGCGGCTTCACGGGCGCAGGTTACTTGACTTAGCGCATACGCGCACCCGCATGGCCTGGAGTCGGAGAAGAACTCTCCTGCTTGCTTTGTTGCCGGCCGCGTCGCTAACCGCGTGCGATGTCGGCGAGTCGCAACCCGGCCGGGAAATCGCGCCGGGCGTCCGGTTGGTCGCGCAGATTAGCGATCCGCGGATCAAGGAAAGCTCTGGCGTCATAGCCAGTCGACGCTATCCCGATGTGTTCTGGACACACAACGACGGCGGCGGATCGAAGAAGCAAGTCCTTTACGCCATCGACCACGAAGGCGCTACCCGCGCTGCCTTTCCGGTCACCGGTCCGATGTTCTACGATTGGGAGGACATCGCGATCGACGACGCCGGACACCTCTATCTTGGCGACACCGGAAACAATGAGAGCAAGGAAGAATCGCTTGCCGTCTATGAAATTGATGAGCCGGATCCAAGCGCGGCGGGCACTCGTTCTGTCTCCCCTAGACGCGGGTGGAGGCTGAAGTTTCCCGGCAGGCCGTTTGATTGCGAGAGCCTTTTTGTCTGGAAAGGCTACGGCTATGTGGTCTCGAAGGTGTTCCACAACGCGCCCGCCCAGGTGTTTCGCTTTCCTCTCACGGATACGAACGAGCCGCTGACTCTCGAGCTTGTGGCGACAACGAAAATCAAATCGCCAGTCACGGGAGCGGACATCTCCGTCGACGGACGCCTGCTTGGCCTCGTCTCGAAGGCCGGCGCCTGCGTCTTTCGCATCGATGGCGACGTGGCTGGCGTCGCAGACGCGGCGCCACACTGCACAAGGTTAACCGACCAGCACATCGAAGGTTGTTGTTTCGTCCCTGAGGGGCTGTTGGCGACGAGCGAGCGGCGGGAGATTTTTCTCTTCACCGACCCGGCGTTTCTGGGAGAGTGACGAGACCGGGCCTGGAACAGGAATTACCGCCGGTGTCACTCGCGCCCGTGTCGAAGGCTGGCACCTTCATTTTTTGCATCGATAGCGACGTGGCCCCGTCGCCGACGCCGAGCCGCACCAAGCCAGCATGCAGAGAGTTGGTCCTCCGCGATTCCCCCAGGCACATTAACCAAAGCTGCCATAGGCGGTGGCGGGACGACTTCGTGAAATTATCGCGTTGCTGGAGCCGCAAGGCTGGTGTCCACGTCACATATGTCTGCTAGGAGAGTCAATCAATACTCGGTTGCCTTGCCAGGGACGTGGATTAGCGGGCGCCGCTGCCAACGGTTGGTCTCCATACTTACTCATGGGCGAGCAGCAAGGAAACTCAGATGACGCCCTGAAAGGCCGATATGAATCCCGCTCACGAATCGCCCAAACACGAGTCCTTGGGGCGAAGGAAAATCGTCCTTAATCTTGCGCCGAATGCGTTAGAACGCTCGGTTTGCCCAAACCAGACTGTCGGCCCGGTCGCATCCTACGTGTGGGGCGCCCGACCGTCCGCCATCAGGCCAATCGCGGGCCGGCTTCCGTCCCCTGGAAAAGTTACCCGGTTGGGAGCGGCGCGCCTCAAATCCTTTCTCGCGCCATCCGGACAGCGGCCCGGCAGGGAGTCCATCGAGAGTGCCAGCTCCTCGGCATTGCGCAGATCCGATGGCGTGTTCGGCGAGCCATTCTCCGCTCAGGACGGAATGAAATTTCTTTACAAAATGTAGTAAATCTCCCATTTTGGTTATTGAACGAGCGAAAAGGCGGCCTTCAAAACGGAGGATTGCGCTCATTGTTAGCCCCCGCGTCTTGCGTTACTGTGATGGTTCACAACATGCTTTGGAGAAGGTCGTAGACTTGCCAGAGACACAGCCCCTAAGCATTTTGCACTATGAAAACTGAGGTGATAATCATCGGCGGCGGTCCCGCAGGCTCGGCAGCTGCGATGTTCCTGCTCAAGGAAGGGATCAAGCCGATCATCCTCGAACAGGAGGAATTTCCGCGTTTCCATATTGGCGAATCGATGACGGGCGAGGTGGGCGCGCTGCTCCGTCGCCTGGGGCTCGGGGAAGAGATGTTGAAACGCGAATTCCCGGTGAAGTACGGCGTGAGGGTATTCGGGACCAGCAGTTGGTATATTCCGGTCGCCCGACGCGATGAAAATTGGGAGTTGCAGCCCTCCTTTACCTGGCAGGTTCGGCGCAGTGATTTCGACGCGCTGATGCTGGGTGAAGCCCAAAAGCGGGGCGCCGCGGTCGCGCGGGGGAAGGCGACAAACGTGCTTCGTAGAGATGACGGCTCTGTGCGTGGTATCGTGCTACAGCGACCCGACGGAAGCACCGACGAGCTCGAAGCGGAAGTCATCTTGGATTGCTCGGGAATGGCAACGTTCCTCGCCAATCAAAAAGTGACCGGACCGAAATACGTCGGCAGTTACGACAAGCAGATTGCTTTCTTCGCGCACGTCAAAGGGGCCATTCGCGACAGCGGAACCTCCGGGGAGACGGCAAAAGACAATACTCTCATCTTCTACCAGAAGAAATATCACTGGGCCTGGTTCATCCCGGTCGACAAGGAAGTCGTTAGTCTGGGCCTCGTCGTCCCGACGGCAGAATTTGTCGCGCACAAGCAGAAGCCCGATGAATTTTTCCGCAGCTATCTGCCGAAGATTAACCCGGAGCTTGCGCGTCGCACCGAGGATTTGGAGTACGTGGAAAGCGTCCACGTCATTCCCAATTATTCCTACCAGGTGCGCGGCTTCTGCGGAAAGGGTTTCATTTGCATCGGAGATGCCCATCGCTTCGTCGATCCCATCTTTTCCTTCGGATTAATGGCTTCGCTCCGTGAAGCGGAATTTGCCGTTCCACATGTCATCGCCTACCTCAACGGGAAGGGACGCGACCAGGCGAATCCGTTTGATGCGCACCAGCGCTTTTGCGAAAAGGCAACGGATAATCTGGAAGACATGGTCGATCTCTTCTGGGAACAACCGTTTGCCTTCTCCGTCTTTGTGCACGACCGCTACCGCACCGACCTAATCGACGCCTTCGCAGGCCGCATTTACGAGACAGAAAAACAGCCTTCGCCTGGGATCTTAAATTTCCGCAAAATGCTCAAGCGCAAACGCGACTATGACCACGCGGATGATTACTCGATCCCGATCGGGTCGCGCTATCATCCGGAGCGCGCCACGTTGTGGGCGCCGGATTCAATTGTTGAAACGACCGAGGAATGGATCGAGGAAGCCGCTTCCGCGCAGCGCGAACAGGTCGGCGCGGAATAATTTTAACCAACCAATCAAACATGGAAATACCACAGAAACTCAAGGACTACATTAACGAGAACCGAGCCCCTTTGCCTCCGATCACCGATCCGGATGAACCGCTGCAAATCGACTCGCTCGGTTTGATTCGTCTGGTTTCATTCATGGAAAGTGATTGTGGCATCCGGGTGGAAGATGAGGAACTCGTCGCGGACAACTTCGCGAGCCTGCGCACCCTGGGTGACTTGATCGCCAGAAAATCTCAGAACGCCGAAGCTTCTTCCTAGCGCTTTCCGCCTCAGGATTCCTGCTCTTCGAGCATCTTCGGACCGACAGCCTTTGCCAGCTTCGTAAACTGGCTGCTACGGCGCTGTTTGTCCCGGAGTCGATCAACCGCGACAGGCCCACTTCCAGATCCAGGTCTCAGCCTTCAAGGCGAATCGACTTTGGACTCAGATTTACCGGGTCTTGAAACGAAATCCGCGGCATCAAAGCGACCGCCTCGAGCGACGCAATTGCACAGCACGCTCATCATTTGAAGGATGGACTTCCTGCGGCTTTGCGATTACCAGAATTAATCTCATCTGCGTCATTCGCGCGCAAGCCTTCCGTTTCCTTCGTTTCCATTCGCCTGCCGCACCCACGCCGCCCGCTGCATCCCGCGCGGGAAATATTTTTCAAGAATTTTCTTGTCTCGCTCGCGGGAAGCAGATACAACGGCCGGTCTATGACCACGCACCCAAACCGCACATCCACGCCGTCGCGATTGCGGCGTATTCTTTGCTCATTATTCTTGGCCGCAGCCGCCGTAGCCGCGCTCGGCGCGATTGCCTCTTCGCGCGCCACCAGCCAGGGTAGGCCGCCTAACCAGGAGGCGACGGCGAAAAAGATCGCGCCGTGGGTGATCGATCACACTGCCAATGGCCAGCAGGCGGAATTTTTCGTTGTGCTGGCTGATCAAGCGGACCTGAGCCAGGCCGTCACCTTGCAGACGAAGGCTGAGAAGGGACGCTACGTGTATAACACCCTGCTGAACAAAAGCCAGACCACGCAAGGGCCGATCCTGCAATGGCTGCGTGAACGCGGCATCGAGCATCGTTCCTTCTATATCATTAACGCAATTTTTGTGAAGGCCAGCCGGGAGATCGCGGAGACGCTGGCTGCTCGGCCGGACGTGGCCAGCATCGAGGGCAACCCGCACATTCAAAATTCGCTCCCTGCACCGGGGCCGGATCTGGAAGGGCCGTTGCAACCTGCGGCGCCGGCGACGATCGAGCCGGGAATCGCTTACACCCACGCTCCGGACGTTCTGGGGGCTCGGTTTCACTGGACAGAATATCGTCATTGCGAGCGCCGATACCGGTGTTCGGTGGACGCATAACGCGCTCAAGCCTCACTACCGCGGCTGGGATGGGCAAAATGCCGATCACGATTACAACTGGCACGATTCCATCCATAACAGCGTCGGCAACCCCTGCGGGAACGACTCACCATTCCCTTGCGATGATTACTTTCACGGCAGCCACACCACCGGCACAGCGATCGGCGACGATGGCATGGGTAACCAGATCGGAATGGCGCCCGGCGCAAAATGGATCGCTTGCCGTAACATGGACCAGGGCAATGGCACACCGGCCAGATACATCGAGTGCATGGAATTCTTCCTGGCCCCTTACCCGGTCGGCGGCGGACAAGGCGACCCGAGCAAAGCACCCGATATTACGATCAACTCCTGGAGTTGTCCGACTTCGGAAGGCTGTTCGCCTGACACGTTGCAAGCCGCTGTTGAAGCACAAGCCGCTGCTGGCATTATGATGGTATCCGCGGCGCAAAACTCCGGACCAAGTTGTTCCACTGTGACAGATCCGCCCGGCATTTATGCGGCTTCCTACACAGTCGGAGCGCTGAACACCGGCACCGATACCATTGCTTCCTTTAGCAGCCTCGGTCCCATCACTGTTGATGGAAGCAACCGGATAAAACCGGATATCACTGCTCCGGGCACAAACACTCGCTCGGCCAGCAACACTTCCGATAGCGCCTATACCTTTGCCAGCGGCACGTCAATGGCGACTCCGCATATCGCCGGGGCAATGGCCCTGCTCTGGTCGGCCATTCCAAGCCTGCAAAACCAAATCGATGCGAGTCGGACAGCCTTGGATGACGCGGCTCATTTTATCGCTTCTACCCAGTGTGGTGATGCGGGGCCGCCAAACAACGTCTATGGATGGGGCCGGGTCGATATCCTGGCCGCAGTAGGCGCAACACCGACGCCTACGCCTACACCCACGGCTACGCCAACGGTGACGCCGACGCCTACGCCGACGTGCACGCCAAACGGTACACCCGGCCCGTGGACAATCGTGGCTAACTATCCACTGATCTCCGAATCAGTTTCCGTGTCGAGCAACGGCACCTTCGGCTACGCCGTGGGTGGCTATGACGCCAGCCTCGGCGGCCCGAGCAATCAATTTAACCAATACGATCCGGGTGCCAACACTTGGACGCCGCTGCCGAACATCCCAGGTGCCTTCTATGATGCCCCGTCGGCTTACGCTGCGAATACCAACTCGATCTACGTCTTTGGCGGCCTTGATAGTACGTTCACTCCATCGAACGTCCTCCAGGTCTACAACATCGCTAGTGGCACCTGGACCACGGGTGCTCCCATGCCTGGTGCGCGGTATTTTGCCAGCGCGGCGTATTACGGTGCCAACGGCAAAATCTACGTTATCGGTGGCTTTGATTCCAGCTTTGTTGAAACTGGTACAACCTGGGAGTACGACCCAGTCACCAACACGTGGAATACCTCACGCACGAATATTCCCGTGCCGATTGGTGGCGCTGGATATAGCATTGTAGGCCAAAACATTTACGTCGCAGGTACTTGGAATAACGGAACTGGATCGACCATTCATTACCGTTACGACATCAACGCCGATACCTGGACGCAGATGGCGAACGTGCCGGTTCCCATCTATCGGCCGGCCTCAGGTAGCGCTGGAACAAATACCTACCTGGTCGGTGGAGGTAACCCGGACATTAGTGTCTCAGCGACGCGGCAAGAGCGTGTTGCAGCTTCGATGAGGGCGCCGGCCGTCTCTTACACCAGTACCTACATCTACGACACGACTAGCAATAGCTGGAGCAGCGGACCGAATACGAATGTGCCACATTCTTTTACCGGCGGCACAGCAATCGGCAACCTTTTGTTAGTCGTAACGGGATTTGATGGCGTTAGCGGTGACACGAACATCGTGGAGAGCAGTGTCCTCCCAAACCCTTGCGGAACGCCAACACCGACCCCAACACCGACCCCAACCCCAACACCCACACCTACGCCAACTCCGACGCCAACACCCACACCAACCGCGACACCGACGGTGACGCCGACCCCGACGCCGGGTCAGATTGTGCTCACGGCCCAATCGCGCAGGACGCATGCGGGGCTGTTGGTGCGTCTGAACTGGAGTGGGGCGACCACGGCCCAGGTCGACATCTACCGCAATGGAGCGCCGCTGGCACGGGTGCCGAACAGCGGGAGCTATATAGACACGCTCACGACCTTAGGGACCTACACCTACAAGGTGTGCAACAAGCACACGATGAACTGCTCGAACGAAGTGACGAAGAGGTTCGGCGGCGGCAGCCAGTAGGGAATGCTGTAGCAGCCATGCGGGAACTCGCGAGAGACTTTGCGAGTTCCCGCTGGCTTTCTCAATCCATGCTAGTCTTTTCGCGGGCAAGTTATTCGCGGAGGGTTTCCGATTTGAGAAGACCCGCCCGGGGAGGTAACCAGACTCTCCGACCGGCTATTATTATTATTATCGGGTCGGCAGTTTAGCCGTACTTTCCGCAAGCCCTTGTCGCGCTGCGGCGAGCTCAGGATCGAGCGCGAGCGCCTGCCTGAAGAGAGCAATGGCGCGTTCGTGCCGATTGAATGAGGCGAGATACCGCCCACGATTGATCAGCATGGTGGTATAGACCGGGAGCACCTTTAGCCTTACTACGTCATCTTTCGCAAACCGCAGGGTGCCGTCAGCCAGACCACGGATCTGCAAACGCACGTCAGGCGAGTCGTGAAAGCTCTGGTCCCTCGCGAGGTTGAAAACGAGTCCCTGCGGAACAGGTTGATAGTTTTGAGTAAGCCACGTGGTCAGTTCCCGATCAGGTCCGTCGGGGAATAACAAGTCTCTCGTGACGTAAACCGGCCCGACACGATTCTCGTTCGTCACCATTGCCTGGATCATCTCCTCAAACGCCGCGGTAATCCTTCGAGTAAGCACATCACTCGTGGCAAAGGCTCGAGGATCGCGCTCCCACTCTTTTAGATTCGCAACGAAGGCCTCAATTTTATCGCGTGATCGCTCGATTAAACCAGGATAAGCGTGTCTCAGATAATCAAAATACCACGAGCGCCGCAGGAGATTGATGTCCACAACTTTCACGTCAGGCCGCCGCTGTTCCACCTCCTGCGCATAGAACATCGGCGATGCGACCTGCCAGTCGGCCGTCAGTAAGAGGCCGTTGGGCTCGATCGCACGAAGGAGATTTTCTACATAATCATGCGCAATGAAGTAGTGCCTCCGATTGTTGAAAGGCCAGTTGCCCGTGAATGCTATCGTGGGCATGAGCAGGACGGCAATCGCAGCGATGGGGTAAGACCTTCCAATCAGGATCCGCTTGGATACAGTCAACTGAATCAACCAACGGATGCCGAAGCCAGCGGCAATCGCGATCGCAAGGAATGCCGGCAGATAGTATGCATCCTTGTCCTCTGCGATTTCGTAGTTGAACGCATAAGCCCAATCGGCAATGACCATGAACGAGAGAAACCAAAAAGCTGTGGGGTCCCGTTTGAAAGCGCTGCGGAAGCCCGCGAAAGCGAAGACGAGCGGCAATGGCAGCCAGGACAAGCCGAATTCGCGCAAGAGCATCTTAAAGAATTCCAGAGACTGCTCTCCCATGTTCTTCGGCGTAAAGGAGAGGAACACCTGATACTGCCGGCCCGTGATGTGCCACCAAATTTCCTGCAGCGAGCGCGGATTGCCCCAGTTAATGACCGGCGTGCGTGCCGCTGCAAACGGCAGGTAGCTGTAGATAGCCACCAGAGCGCAAATTGAGATCAATGCAGCATAAACCAGTCGTCTGCCCCTAAAGAATCTCAGGCCCTCCGTCCTGTAAACGATGACAGCCTGAGCTGGAAGGATCAGCGCCACGCTGACATGATGGACTCCCAGCGCGAGACCGAAGACGAGCGCAGCCCCATAGAGAAAAACGTCGTGCGCAGTGTCTGCGGGTGCGCGGTGCCTATCTTCCACGGGCACGCCAACCCGCCTTCTGTCTTCAATGATGCCGCGCCGCCATCGGAGCATCAGAAAGAAAATAACGCAGATGAGCAGCGTGTTAAGAGTATAAACCTCGGCGATCGTGGCATAAGACCAAAGCGTCCGCGAGAATCCCATGAGCAAGCCCACGCCGATCGCAGGAGCAAGCACCAGGAGCCGGCCGACGCCTGAATCATCGTCCTTGCCTTCCCCGGCGGCATGGGCCGCAGGTTTTTTGCGCCGCTGTGCGCGCTTTCCCTTTCGCTTTGGCCCGGTGAGATACGAAGAGGTAATCATTAGTTCCGCCACGACAAGAGTGAGCGTTGCGGATGCAAGCGCAGCAAAGAGGGCGGAAGAAAAATTGATGCGCAGGGCAACGTTTCCCAGAGGCACGAGCGACGCGAGATGGGCAAGAATGACCCAAAGCGGAAAGCCGGGTGGGTGTGCGACCCCAAGGCCATGAGCGACCACGATCAACTCCCCGCTGTCGATCAAAGTGACCGTTGGAGCGAGCGTCCAACCATAAAGCAAGAGTGTAGTGACAAAAACGATGCCGGCGCAGAGCAACTCGGCCGGAAAGGAAACAATCTGCCTGCGCGAAATCATTTGGTTCGAAACCGACGCCAGGAAAGCTAAAACGGAAAATCACGTGGCGCGCCCAAATTTTTGACTAGCACACCTGCCGGGCCCCGGAGGCGAGGCCGAGGAAATCGAGACGCTGGCGCCTCGTTCGCCGCTCGAACCTTTTTTGCCCAGGGCCAGGAGATATCAAAGTTTAAAAAACGTCTTCATCTTGCCCGGCAGGCGTGCAACATTTGGACGTGGCCCGACAGAGAATGACGAAATCCGAATGGCGAAGCTCGAAGGAATGATGAATGGCCAAATGACGAAGGATCCTGAGGCCGGTTCTTGGGCATTCAGGCCTTGCCTGGCACGCCGTAGGTCGCCGGAGCGACTGAAGACGGGTGCTGCTTTTGACATTCGACATTCATGCTTCGTCATTTCTTGCCGTGTGATTCTGATCGTAGTAGCCCAAACATGCATCGCCGCGTTGGCCCACGCACAGTCTCCGAACATGATCGGCAGTTGGAAGGTGGATATCACGTTCATGAATGGCGAGAGCCGTTCATTGCGCTTTGACGCTCAAGGCGCCGGGAAAGGCTCTTTCTTGTTGCTCGATCCACGATCGAAGGTCTGGGGGCCCGGCAAGCCTTCGGAGGCAAAGTGGACGAAGGGTGAAGGAAACTCGGTGACGTTTTCAGGACCAGTGGAATTTCTGATCGGCAACGTCGGGCGCGACGCAGGAACGTTGGTGTTCAAGGGAAAATTTGAAGCAGATGGCTCGATCAGTGGCGAGGTCGAATTCTCCTCCCTCGTTGGAGGTCAATCCTCAAAGCACGGCACGTTCAAAGCGACCCGTGCCCCGAGCGGATAAACCCATAAGGTTTTAGCCCCGAAGCTTCGGGGATCTCACGTTGCCAACGGGTTCCGCCTTCGCGCATTGGTGGATCGAGTTCTCCGGGGACGAAATGCGAGGCAAATTCGCGGGTTTTAAAGAAGAGTTACAAAAAAGTAATCAAAAAAAGCTTGCCATCCGTTCACGCGTTCAAGTAAAACCACCGTGAATTGCACAACGAAAAAACAACAAAAAAAGAAAAGTGTTGACGCGTTTTTGGCATTCTTGCTATGAGCGCCCGTTGAAAATTAAATTCCATCCACATCATATCCATCCATGAAAAAGAAATCCGCTTCACAATCCGCCTTCTTTAATCCGCGCGTCTTAGTTGGCCTGTTTATAGTCATGGCCGGCGTCTTTCTGGCGCTCGTTGGCTTTGGCATGTTTTCCGCAACCGCTGCCAACGTCGCAAAAGGGCCGCAAAAGCCAAAAATTATCACCAACTCCCACGACCCGCTCGTCCCGGACGGATTTGACTGTTCAAAGATTCACCAGCTGGGCATCGATCGGCAGGAGAACCTCCGGGCTGGAGCCATCATGATTGCTTGCGGCGAGGCGTCTGGCGGTTCGCCTTCTGCGACTTCCTTTGTCGGTTTCGGCGGCCAGCTTGTCCAAAAGCTGTTGAACCCCCTGGCGTATGGCGCCGGCGACGTCGACCTGATCACCGGTACCGAAACCTTTCCTAATGTTACCCAGTCGGAGACAATGACTACGGCTAATCCAGATGACCCCAACCAGGTAGTCGTCGCCTACAACGACTCACGAGGCCGCAATGTCAGCCCGATCAACATCTCCGGCGCGTCGGTCTCTACCGACGGTGGCACCACCTTCACCCGCGTCACCAACGCAAGCGGTCAAAGCCCCTTCTCCAATACCGAGGGCGACCCCGTTGTTATGTACCACAAGCCAAATGGCACCTGGTACACGGTCTGGCTTGACGTCGCCTGCGGCGGTCAGGGCCTCGGCGGGTACAAGTCCGCTACTCCTTCGGATCCCACTAGCTGGAGCCATTTCTGCGTTTTCAACGAGAGCAGTGCTGACCGCGAGTCTGGCTGGGCCGACAACAACCCGGCCAGCCCACACTACGGGCGGATGTACGTTTCCTGGAACGACTTCAATATCGGGGGCGGTGCCCTCTTCGTCACCTACTCCGACGACGGTGTCACTTGGCACCCCGTACAGGTCACCACCGGCACTCCCTTCATCCGCGACGTCCAGATCACGGGCGACCTTGCGGGCAACGGGGTCGTGTATGTCGCCGGCATGGACGAAGGCGGCGGCGGCTTCCCGCACAACAACATCAACCACATGTACAAGTCCACCGACGGTGGCATGACCTGGGCCAACACCTACACCGGCCCGAGCTTTCCCGGACCGGGCGTCACCGCCTCTGGCTACTTCGCCTGCATGTTTACCGATTTCGGTGCCTACTGGCGGCACGAGGGCTGGGGTGAGCCGGCTGCCTACAACAATGTGGTTCACCTGGTCTATGCTCAGCACGGTACAGGTGCTGACGCTGGCGATGTCTATTACATCCGCTCGACCGATGGCGGCGTGACCTTTGGCGCACCGTTCAAGTTGAACACCGATTCCACCACCCGTCCTCAGTGGCAGGCTAACATCTCGGTCAGCCCGACCGGCGTCGTCTTCGCCACTTGGTATGACGGACGCGAGAGCGCCACCTGCGTCGCTGGTAACCCAGCTGTTCCGTGCTACAGAATGTGGTCGCGCAAGTCTAACGACAATGGCGCGACGTGGTTGCCCGACATGGAGTTCAGCGACGTAGTCACTCCTCTGCCGTCGCAACCCGACCCGGGCATTCAACCAACCTATGCGGGCGACTACGATTACGCCTCGGCCATAACCACGAAAAACCTTACTTCATGGACGGACGGACGCGTGACCATCAGCGGCCAAGCCCAGCAGGATGCCTTCACCGACAGGGAACTGGCCGGCTTTGGCGTGACCAGTACCGACCCGGCCTGCAACAGCCTAATCAACACCACGCCGACTGACTTCGTTGTCAACGTAACCGACCCCGTGGATCCGGCAACTCTCCAGGGAAGTGATTTCACGGTGAACGGAATTGCGGCGAACAGCGTTGTCTACACGCCGGGCACGACGACGATGACCTTCCACTTCAATAGCACGCCGGTGACGATGCAGGGTGTGCAGATGATGCATATTCCGGCCGGCGCATTTAATGATTTGAACGGCGACGGAATTTGGATTTCACGTGCTCGTTCTGTTACGCCGCAATGGCGCTACAGGTGACGACAACTGTCCCGCCTGTTGACGGCACGTTCGAGCCGCCAGCGCCGGGCGACTATCAGTATGACGTGAACTTCAACCAGGCTGTTGATGCGGCATCAGTCACGACAAGCGATCTGACGCTGAGCGGCAATGCTGGCGGCAGCGTGACCAGTGTCAGCCTTGTCAACGGCAACATGACTGCCCGGTTTATGGTGCATATTAGTTTCGGAGGCGGCCGTGACGGCGAGCATTGGTGCCGGAGCGATCACTGCTAATGGATGCAATGGTAACGCGGCCTTCTCGGGAAATTACACGGTCGACGGTTGCCCTCCGCAAGATCATTACGATATTGAGCAGATAGGTGGCAGCATCGTGCCAGGCACGGTGGACACGGGCAACCATTGCGATGATTGCACGACCTCAGTCACGCTGCCTTTCTCCTATACTCTGTATGACCAGACGTTTACCGCGGCGAATGTCGACTCCAACGGCACACTGCAATTCGGGAGCCCCTTGTCGATCTTCACGAACAGCTGCCTGCCTGACACAAGCCGCACCTACAGTCGTCCTCCCGTCCTGGGACGATCTGCGGACAGACGTGGCGAACAGGTGTTCGGCATCTTCACTTCGGTTACTGGTAGTGCCCCCAACCGCATCTTCAACATCGAGTGGCGCGCTACTTACTTTTCCAGTGGCTTATCCGCCAATTTTGAAGCGCGGTTGTACGAGGGGCAGAGTCGCTTCGATGTAATCTACGGCACGGTTGAGAGTGGGAACACCAGCGCGACCGCGGGAGTAGAGAAAGACACCTCCGCCTTTGACCAGGTACTTCTGCAACGGCTCAGGTAGTCCGGCTACCGGCGGGCAAAGCTACACGCTGATGTCTTGCACGCCGACACCAACTCCGACACCGACGGTGACGCCAACACCAACGCCAACACCAACAGCAACACCCACGGTGACGCCGACACCCACGGTGACGCCGACCCCGACGCCGGGTGAGATTGTGCTCACGGCCCAATCGCGCCGGTCGCCTTCGGGGCTATTGGTACGTCTGAACTGGAGTGGGGCGACCACGGCCCAGGTCGACATCTACCGCAATGGAGCTCGGCTGGCGCGGGTGCCGAACAACGGGACCTATACTGACACGCTCACGACCTTCGGGACCTACACCTACAAGGTGTGCAACAAGAACACGATGAACTGTTCGAACGAAGTGACGAAGAGGTTCGGCGGCGGCGGCCAGTAGGGAATCAAAAGCAGACAACTGCCAATCAAGGCGGCGTCGCGCAAGCGGCGCCGCCTTTCTGCTTTGCCGCCGGTTGCCGTGCAACGCCTCGCGGCTACCGGCTAAGCGCCAAGCGCCGGCTCGCACTACTACGGGGGCTTTACAATCGCAATCCTGAACAAAAGGCAAGGAAGAAGAACAAGGCTTGTTTCGCGCGTGGCCCAGGCCTTTTGTTCCCCTGGCTGGCTTCTGCTGATCTTACCGAGTCGTTGTAGCCGGGACTCGATGATCCTTGGCCGGTGGCTTTGCGTGACTTTGAGGTTCCGGAGCGCGCGAGACAGAGGTTGGAAGGGGCTGGGCTCTTCATCATTTCAGTCGATATTTGTCATTTGCTGGCCACCCCGGGACCTTGGCCCGGTTCGAAACATTCGCGCTGGCCATTTTCAAATCCCTTCAGGAGTTAGGCGCAGGAAAACATCCAAAAAACTTTAAAAGAAGCTTGACACCCCTTTGCGCTCCTCGCTAAAAGGAGGGCACGCAATGGGAGTAAAGAGAGAAATAAGAATGGGTTTTCGCGGGAAAATTTCAAAAGAAAAACAAAAAATAAGAGGACAAATCCAAAATGAATAAACAACCTGCTATCATTAGGACGTATCTGTTTAGAGGTGCGTTTCTGCTCAGTCTGCTTGGTCTAATCGTGATCCCCCTCGCGCTGGGGCAAGGAAACGGCGGCAAGCGAAGCGTGGCTGCGAACGTGCGGCATACTGCGTCGTCAGCGCCCGGTGCGCTTGCCGGGACGCATGCTCCGGCCAAACCGGATACCCATCTTCTCCCAAACGACCAACCGAAGCGGGTGGTGTCGGCTGCGCCCTCACAACCTGCTGGAGGCGCGTGGACGCTGGGCACGCCGTACCCCACGACCATCGTGCGTTATGGTTTTGCCCAGACAGCCAGCGACTTCTACGTCTTCGGCGGTGTGGATAACGGCTCCATCACGAACGCCGTCAACCGGATGGACATTGCCGCCGGAACCTGGCAATCCCGAGCGCCGATGCCATTTTCCAGTGAAGCACCTACGTGTGCGCTGATGGAATCTACGGGTATTGTCTACTGCTCGGAGGGGGACGCCGGCAACAGCTTTGCATCCTATAATATCGCCACGGACACCTGGACGTCGTTGGCTAACACGCCCAATGGAGATGACTATGGCTCCGCATCGGGCGCTTTCAATGGCAAGGTGTTCCTGGCAGGGGGCACAACTGGCTTCACCAATGCGGTGTGGGTATATGACGTGGCCACTAATACGTGGTCGTCCGGGACGCCAGCGCCAAATGGTTTCCTGCTCGCAGGCTACCAGCAGGTGGGTCAATACCTCTACGTAGTGGGCGGCTGGACAGGTGGTGCGCCCACTGGTTTGACCACCACAACGCGTCTGGACATGAGTTCAGCGCCCGGGGTGTGGGAAAATGGCCCGGCATTCCCGATGGGCAGGTCAGATTTCGGTCTCGCTTACGATGCCGGAACGGACAAGTTGTATGCGCTGGGTGGGGACACCCAGGGCGGTGGTTTCTTCGACTCCACTAACGAGGTCGATGAGGTCGATGTAGGAAGCTTTCCTGGGGGAACCTGGGTAATGTCGCCACAATACCTGCCAGCGCCGAACCGTCAGGCTAACCAGGCGGGCTTCTACGGATCAGGGGACATCTGGAGTGTAGGGGGCCTCAACGGAGCAACTTTCCAGTTCCTCGCTGAGGTATATCATCGTTCGAACGGCGGACCTACACCGACGCCGACGGCGACACCGACGCCGACGGCGACGCCGTCCTGCACTCCCATCGTAGTAATGGGAAGCATCGACGCGGGCGATCCGACACAGACTGATCGCCTCTTCCGCAGCGGTATTCCGCAAACGTGTCCGGCGAGCACGACATGTGGCATCTTTGGTGATCCAACTCCGCGTCATTACGATGATTACACGTTCACTAACACCACTGGCGCGACTCAATGCGTGACGATCGATACGAACACGGGGTGCACTGGCACCAACTTTATCTTCATCGGTGCCTATCTGGGTAGCTTCGATCCGAATAACCTCTGCACCAACTGGATTGGGGATTCAGGCGGCAGCCCGAATCCGGATCAGCCGTTCGACGTTGAGGTTCCGGCCGGTCAAACCCTCGTGGTGGTGGTAAGCGAAGTGACGCCTGGTGCAGGTTGCCCAGGTTACACTGTGACCATCACAGGGTTGTGCAACCAAGGAACACCGACTCCGACGCCAACACCAACGCAGCAACACCAACCCCCACGCCGACGGTGACGCCGACCCCGACGCCGGGTCAGATTGTGCTCACGGCCCAATCGCGCCGATCGCATGAGGGGCTGAAGGTGCGTCTGAGGTGGACAGGGGCGACCACGGCCCAGGTCGACATCTACCGCAATGGAGCGCCGCTGGCGCGGGTGGGGAACAGCGGGACCTACATAGACACGCTCACGACCTTCGGGACCTACACCTACAAGGTGTGCAACAAGAACACGATGAACTGTTCGAACGAAGTGACGAAGAGGTTCGGCGGCGGCGGCCAGTAGGGAATCAAAAGCAGGCAACTTGAATCAAGGTGGCGTCGCGCAAGCGGCGCCGCCTTTGCTTTGCCGCCGGAGCCGTGCAACGCCCCGCTGGCTAGAGGTAAGCGCCGGCTCGCACTACGGGGGCTTTAGGCAATCGCAATCCTGAACAAAAGGCAACGAAGAGAACAAAGCTTGTTTCGCGCGTGACCAGGCCTTTCGTTCCCCTGGCTGGCTTCTGCTGATTTTACCACGCCGTTGAAGCCGAGACCCGAATGATCCTGACCGGTAGCTTTGCGTGATCTTGAGGTTCCGGAGTGCGCGGACGGAGGTTGGAAGGGGCTGGGCTTTTCATCATTTCAGTCGACATTTGTCATTTGCTGGCCACCCCGGGGTCTGGCGCAGGCGGGAGTAGCGTCATTCTTGCGCCGGCTCTTGACGGAACTTGTTGCATACACTGTCGCGAAGCTATCAACCTGCCGCGCCTGCGGCGCTCTGATGCCGTTGCAACCACAGTAGTCATCGCGCTGGTCGTGCCTTCGTAAAATTGCGCAGTGGGCGTTTCCGAAAATCAATCTCCGTCGGAGCGACATGCTCAAGCTTCCGAACCAAGTTCGTTGGAATGAAAAGTGATCCCGCGGCAGCGGGAGACTCCGCGGCGACATGGCAACAGAGAGGGATCGTGCGGCAACAACAGGAAATCGTGAAGCGAGGAAGCCAAGAATTTTAATTTTAATATTGACGTGCTGCCGCCTTTCTGCCTAAAAAGGGGCGCGCGAAAAACCATTTTGGTTGTTTGCTTGATATACTTTCTGTGTTTCAGCTAAACGGCCACGTCAAATCAAGAAATCCATGCAATGAAAAAGAAATCGTCTCAATCTGCCTTCTTTAACCTCCGTGTTTTAATCGGTCTGTTCGTCCTTCTGGCCGGCGTCTTTCTGGCGCTCGTTGGCTCCGGCGCGTTCTCGAACGTGTTCGCTCAGGCAAACAGCACAAGGACAGGCCAATCCTCCAATCCCATTTATTTGGATCGCTCCAAAGCCCTGGCAGCAAAACAAGCACAACCCCGTTCCGGTCCACCGGACGTAGTCCAGATGGTTGGTCCGGTCCGTCTGAACCAGGACCTGCGCAGCCTGCCTTACATCGCGCCGAAGCAAGAGGCTGAGGAGAGACGACTGACGCGCCATCCGTTTCCGCTCACGGGGCCAGCAGGATCGAGCTTCCCTCAGGTTAGCACGTTAATTAAGGGGCTTGGGCGACCGGCGCCCACGATGCCGGGTCCGCTGCTGACATTCGATGGGATGAACTCAGCGCAGAGCGGCTGCGGTTGTTTGCCGCCTGACAGCAACGGCGATGTGGGGCCGAATAACTACGTCAATGCGGTCAATACATCGATCAAGATTTTCGACAAGTCTGGCAACCCGCTCAATGGACCCAACGGCACTACGTTCAACTCCTTCTTTGCCCCGCTTGGGGCGGGCACTCCGTGCGGTGCCAACCAAAATGACGGAGACCCCTTTGTTATGTATGATCAGATTGCTGACCGATGGGTGGTGAGCGACTTCGCCTTTGGCTCGTTTCCGGGAACCTCATTTTACCAGTGCATTGGTGTGTCTCAAACCGGCGACCCCGTCGCAGGCGGCTGGTATCTTTACGCTGTGCAGGTTGATCCAGGGAACCCAACGTTCCTGGGCGACTACCCCAAGTTCGGCCTGTGGCCCGACGCCTACTACCTGACGATGAACCTGTTCAGCAGCCCCACTACCTTCAACGGTGTCCGCGTCTATGCGCTCGACCGCGCCAGCATGATCACCGGCGGGCCCACCAACGCGATCGGCTTTACTCTCAGCGCGGCCGATGTAGCCGATTCCTATAGCTTCGTCGCTGCGAGCTTTCGCGCTGGCGATCCGCCACCTGCGGGAAGGGACGAATTTATCCTTGCTATCGACAGCCCGGCCAGCGGCGGCGTGACCTTAACCCAGATCCATGGCCGGCTGTTTCATGCCGATTTTATCAACCCGGGTAATTCTACTTTCGGCGTAGGCGCCAACCACGCGCCGAATGCCGAGATCACAGTCGACGGGTTCGTTGATGCCTTCACAAACACGACGAGCCACCTCGTGCCACAGCTGGGAACCACGCAAAAGCTGGATACGCTGGGCGACAAAATCATGACGCCGCTCGCTTACCAGAATCGCGGTGGCACGGAATCGTTGTGGGCGTCGCAAACTGTTTGTACCGACACGAACTGCACCGGTCCTACAGGTACTCGCTGGTATCAATTCGATGTTACCGGCGGCACATTTCCCGCTACCCCTGTCCAACAGCAAACCTGGACCAATGGCAACGACGGTTTATGGCGCTGGATGGGCAGCATAGCCGTCGATCAAGACGGAAACACGGCCATCGCCTATTCGGCATCCAACGCCACACAGTTCCCCTCCATTCGTTATGCTGGACGTCTCGCAGGCGACCCGTTAAATGACCTCGGGCAGGGGGAAGCCATAATGATCAATGGGGGCGGCTCCCAAACTCACTCCAGCGGCCGCTGGGGCGATTATAGCATGCTTACCATCGATCCAGCCGATAATCTCAGCTTTTGGCATGTGAACGAATACTACCCGGCAACCACCAGCGCCTCATGGTTCACGCGCATCGGCCAGTTTGCATTCGGGGCCACGCCTACGCCTACGCCCACTGCTACGCCTACGCCGACACCTTCGTGCACCCCATCGGTTAGCGAAGGTTTCGACGACATCACCACATTGGTTCCTGGCGGCTGGTTCCTGCAGAACAACAGTATGCCGTTGGGTGTGACCGGCTGGTTCCAGGGCAATGACACCGTGTTCCCATCTCAAGGGGGCGCGCCCACCTCCTATATTGCCGCCAACTTCAACAACGGCGCGGGACTGGCGACGATCAGCAACTGGCTCTTGACTCCGCCTTTGGGCTTGCAGAACGGCGCTCAGTTGATCTTCTGGACCCGCACAGTGGATGTTCCAGCATTTCCAGACCGGCTCCAGGTGCGCATGAGTACCAACGGCGCCAGTACGGATGTGGGGACGACAGCGACGAGCGTGGGTGATTTCACGACGCTCCTGCTCGACATCAATCCCACCTACACGTTGAATGGCTACCCGAATGTCTGGACCCAGTTCACTGTGCCTTTGAGTGGGCTGCCGCCCGAAGGTGCCACGGGGCGGCTTGCCTTCCGCTACTTTGTCGAGAACGGCGGACCGAGCGGGGTTAACTCGGATTATATTGGCATCGATACAATGTCGTATACCGGCGCATGTCCAACCCCAACACCAACGGCGACACCAACACCGACGCCTACGCCGACACCGACACCGACACCGACACCGACGCCGACACCGACGCCGACACCAACTCCGACGCCGACACCTACGCCTACCCCAACGCCGACGGTGACGCCGACCCCGACGCCGGGTCAGATTGTGCTCACGGCGCAAACGCGCCGGTCGCCTTCGGGGCTATTGGTACGTCTGAACTGGAGTGGGGCGACCACGGCCCAGGTCGACATCTACCGCAATGGAGCTCGGCTGGCGCGGGTGCCGAACAACGGGACCCATACGGACACGCTCACGACCTTCGGGACCTACACCTACAAGGTGTGCAACAAGAACACGATGAACTGTTCGAACGAAGTGACGAAGAGGTTCGGCGGCGGCGGCCAGTAGGGAATCAAAAGCAGGCAACTTGAATCAAGGCGGCGTCGCGCAAGCGGCGCCGCCTTTCTGCTTTGCCGCCGGTTGCCGTGCAACGCCTGCGGCTACCGGTAAGCGCCAAAGCGCCGGCTCGCACTACTACGGGGGCTTTACAATCGCAATCCTAAACAAAAGGCAAGGAAGAGAACAAAGCTTGTTTCGCGCGTGGCCAAGGCCTTTTGTTCCCTTGGCTGGCTTCTGCTGATTTAACCACGCCGTTGTAGCCGGGACCCGATGATCCTGGCCGGTGGCTTTGCGTGACTTTGAGGTTCCGGAGCGCGCGGACAGAGGTTGGAAGGGGCTGGGCTCTTCATCATTTCAGTCGATATTTGTCATTTGCTGGCCAGCCCGGGGCCTGGCGAGGCTCGAAACATTCGCGCTGGCCATTTTCAAATCCCTTCCGGATGAGGCGCAGGAAACCCCCGAAAAACACGAAACCAAAAGAATCGGAAAAAACCTAAAAAAATGCTTGACACCCGTTTGCGCTCCTCGCTAAAAGGAGTGCACGCGACAGGGATAAAGAGAGAAACAGAAGCGCGTTTCGCGGGAAAATTTTAGAAGAAAACCTAAAAAATAAGAGGACCCCACCCCAAATGAATAAACAACCTGCAACCATTAGGACGTATCTGTTTCGAGGTGCGTTTTTGCTCAGTCTGCTTGGTCTAATCGTGATCCCACTCGCGCTCGGGCAGCAAGACGCCGGCAAGCGAACCGCGACCAAGACAAATGTCGCCGCGAACATGTCTGCGTCGGCTTCGACCGGAGCCGCTCAGACGCAGCTGTCGAGCATTCGTGAGCGCGGGAGCGCGCCCGCCGCGCCCGGTCCTAAAGCTTACTACAATAATGGCGGCGTGGACGTGCCGCTGAATTCAATAACAACACTCTTCGTTTCGGATAATAATGGCAGCCTGGGCGGCGCTGTTTATTTCAACGTCACCGTTGCGTCGAATGCAATCTCCGTAACTTCACTTGATCTCAACACCGCGTCCACTTCGCCATTTGGCAATATGCAAGTTTGGGTGTTGCCCGGGATGACCTCGCAAGGGAACGAAACCAATATGGCCCTCTGGACTCAAGTGGCAACCGGCAGTGGAACGGGGGTCGGTATCGACCTGCCGACCCATGTGACCTTGTCAAACTCGTTCGTCCTAAGCGCGGGAACCCTTTACGGAATCGCTCTGGTGGCCGACCCCTCATTTGGGCACTACTACACGAACGGCGATGGAACGAATCAAAACTATTCCAACGCGGACGCGTCCCTTTTCCTCGGATCCGCGACCAACGTGCCGTTCACCGCGCCGGTCTTCTCGCCTCGCGTATGGAATGGGACGATCTATTACGATGTCGGTGGGACGCCTACTCCGACACCTACGCCAAGCCCGACACCTACGCCAAGCCCGACACCACAGCCGGGTTGCGGCTTGCTGGTTGGCTCCGGGATGACCCTTGGTTTCGCGCCGAACGGCTGGAACCCAATTCTGGCTAGCAACACAGTTAACTACACCTTTGCCAATAGCCAGGCAGCGCCGAACGAGTTCGCCCTGTTCGAGACGCACGATCCATGGGGCTCTACCATCCTTAAGGACGCCATCACTGGCGCCGGGCACACGTATACTGAATTCACGCCCGCACAGTTGGCTGGCTTCGACTTCAGCCAGTATCGGGTAGTCGTCCTTAACTGGGACGATACCTTCCTCGTTGACTTCATCGGGCCTTACACGGCGGCCATACCTGCGTTGGAAGCCTATATTAACGCCGGCGGCGTCGTCTGGGTGCAAGCGGCTGTTCAGGGTTCAGGGGAGAGTTATCCCCTGCCGTTTGGCGGCCAGGGAAACGATGGTGACTTTAGTTCCAGCGACCCCGTCGTTGATCCTGCCAGCCCGATGATGATCGGTATGCCTAATCCCATTCCAGGGAGTTCGGCCAGCCACGTTTCAGACTCGGGTCTGCCCGGTGACGCGCACGTGGTCGTCATCAGCGGCAACAACTCACAGCCGACGCTCTACGACCTGCGCCGTGGCACCTGCGGAACGCCGACACCGACGCCGACACCAACTCCGACGCCGACACCTACGCCTACCCCAACACCCACGGTGACGCCGACCCCGACGCCGGGTCAGATTGTGCTCACGGCGCCAATCGCGCCGATCGCATGAGGGGCTGAAGGTGCGTCTGAGGTGGACAGGGGCGACCACGGCCCAGGTCGACATCTACCGCAATGGAGCACCGCTGGCGCGGGTAGGGAACAGCGGGACCTATATAGACACGCTCACGACCTTCGGGACCTACACCTACAAGGTGTGCAACAAGAACACGATGAACTGTTCGAACGAAGTGACGAAGAGGTTCGGCGGCGGCCAGTAGGGAATCAAAAGCAGGCAACTTGAATCAAGGCGGCGCCGCGCAAGCGGCGCCGCCTTTGCTTTGCCGCCGGAGCCGTGCAACGCCCCCGCTGGCTGCAGGCAAGCGCCGGCTCGTACTACGTGGGCTTTAGGCAATCGCAATCCCTGAACAAAAAGGCAAGGAAGAGAACCAAGCTTGTTTCGCGCGTGGCCAGGCCTTTTGTCCCCCTCGACCGGCTTCTGCTGATTTTAGCACGCGTTGTAGCCGGGACCGGATGATCCTGACCGGTAGCTTTGCGTGATCTTGAGGTTCCGGAGTGCGCGGACGGAGGTTGGAAGGGGCTGGGCTTTTCATCATTTCAGTCGACATTTGTCATTTGCTGGCCATGTCGGGGTCTGGCGCAGGCGGGAGTTGCGTCATTCTTGCGCCGGCTCTTGACGGAACTTGTTGCATACACTGTCGCGAAGCTATAAACCTGCCGCGCCTGCGGCGCTCTGATCCCGTTGCAACCACAGTAGTCATCGCGCTGGTCGTGCCTTCGTAAAATTGCGCAGTGGGCGTTTCCGAAAATCAATCTCCGTCGGAGCGACATGCTCAAGCTTCCGAACCAAGTTCGTTGGAATGAAAAGTGATCCCGCGGCAGCAGGAGACTCCGCGCCGACATGACAACAGAGGGATCGTGCGGCGACATCAGGAAACCGATGAAGTGGGAAGCCAAAAATTCTTGATTTTAATATTGACGTGCTTCCGCCTTTCTGCCTAAAAAAGGGCGCGAAAAACCATTTTGGTTGTTTGGTTGACACACTTTTTGTGTTTCAGCTAAACGGCCACGTAAAACCAAGATCCATCCAATGAAAAAGAAATCGTCTCAATCTGCCTTCTTTAATCCGCGTGTCTTAATCGGTCTGTTCGTCCTTCTGGCCGGCGTCTTTCTGGCGCTGGTTGGTTTTGGCGCGTTCTCGAACGTGTTCGCCCAGGGAAAACAGCCTCGACAAAGCGGTGCTTCCAACGGGTCGCAGGACGCTCCCGGTACACAGACGCCGGACGTCGTGCGCATGGTCGGTCCAGTCCGCCTGGATCAGGACGTGCGAAGCCTTCCTTATGTCGCACCCAAAGCGGAGTTCGAAGAGAGACGCTTGACGCGCTATCCGCGCCTCGGGCCGGAGCAGTCAAGCGCCGCTTCAGGTGGTCTGAAGTATGTCCAGGCGGCGCTCAACAATATCTCGCGCTCGAACCCGACGATGCCCGGGCCACTGTTCACATTTGAGGGGATAGGCGATACATGCGGTTGTCAGCCACCGGATAACAATGGCGATGTCGGCCCGAACCATTACATCGAAGCCATCAACGAATCGTTCAAGATCTTTGACAAAAACGGAAACACCCTGGCGGGCCCGACCGGCTACAATTCATTCTTTGCCCCCTTGGTTGGCACTCCTTGCGCTAGCTTCAATGACGGAGATCCTTATGTTCTTTACGATAAGGCCGCTGATCGCTGGCTCATAAGCGACTTTGCCTTCCCCTCGTTTCCGGGCAACTCGTTCTACCAGTGTATCGCCGTGTCTCAGACCAGCGACCCCGTCAGCGGCGGCTGGTTTTTCTACGCAGTGCAAGTGGATCCTGGGAGCCCACAATTTCTCGGCGACTATCCAAAGTTCGCGACATGGAACTCTGGCGGAAGCCCGGCTCAAAACGCCTATTTCCTGACGATGAACTTGTTTACCAACAACACGACCTTCAATGGCGTCCGCGCCTATGCGCTCGACCGCGCCAGCATGTTAGCTGGTGGTCCAGCGAACGCGATCGGGTTTACAGTCGGCCTCGCTGGCGTGGGCGATTCCTATAGCTTTGTTGCTGCGACCCTACGCACGGGCGCTCCGCCGCCTGCCGGCAGAGATGAAATGGTGCTGGCGATCGACAGCCCGGCTAGCGGCGGCGTGACTTTAACTCAAGTTCACGGTCGATTTTTCCATGTTGATTTTGCCAACCCGGCAAATTCCACTTTCGGTGTAGGTGCCAACCACACGCCGAATGCCGAGATCACAGTTAGTGGGTTCGTTGACGCCTTTACTACGACCAGCAATCTCGTGCCCCAGCTGGGAACGTCGGTCAAACTGGATACCCTGGGCGATAAGATCATGACGCCCGTTGTTTATCAGAACCGCGGCGGCACCGAATCGCTCTGGGCTGATTCGACCGTAATGGAGAATTATCCAAACGGGCCGACTGCAGTTCGTTGGTACCAATTCGATGTCACGGGCGGCAATTTCCCCGCCGCGGCGGCGCAACAACAGAGCTGGGATAATGCTGGTGATGGTTTGTGGCGCTGGATGCCCAGCACTGCCGTGGATGAAAATGGTAACATGGTGATAGGTTATTCCACTTCCGGCACGACAATCTTCCCTTCTATCCGGTACGCCGGACGTTTTGCCGGCGACCCGTCAGGTAACCTTGGGCAAGGAGAGGGCATCATGTTTGCCGGAGTCAGTGCGTTCACTTTCGGCTCGCGCTGGGGTGATTATACGAGGACAGACGTCGATCCCTCTAACGGCATGGACTTCTGGCATGTGAACGAATATGCCCAAAGCGGCGACTGGCACACACGCATCGGCAAGTTCAATTTTGTAGGCGGCCCGACGCCAACGCCATCGCCAACGCCAACGGCATCGCCAACGCCGACGGCAACGCCGACGCCGCCGTGCAGCTGGACAGGGGGTCCGGACTTGCCGAGTGTCGCGGTCCGCTCGGTTGGCGATTATTTCCCGGCCAACGGTAAATTTTACGTCATGGGCGGGCGCAGCTCCGATTCAGCGGGCAGCGATTTCATGCATCCATTCGAGTACGACCCAGCCAGCAACACTTGGACTACCAAGGCGGCGACCTACCCCGATAACCAGGTCAATAACATGGCTTGCGGCGTGCTCAACGACGCTGGAACCGACTACATCTATTGTGTGGGAGGTTCGGCAGCGGGCGCAGCTACAGCTACCGATCGGGTCTTCCGCTACAACCCGGCTACGGACACGATCGACACCCTCACCAGTGACAACTGGCCTGGCAATGGCACAGGCACAGTCCTGCCTGGTGGGTTTGCAGTGGCTAACAACAAACTGTATCTACTGGGCGGGTTCGACATCAACGTATCCTCGACCAACCAGATATGGGAGTTTGACCCCGCTGCTGCCGCAGGCTCCAGGTGGGCACAGAAAGTGAATACGCCGGAAGGGGTCATGTATGCACCTACATGCTCCATCGGCGGCATCATCTACCTGGCGGGGGCATCGGATTTCTCTGGTGGCACGGTGATCGACACGACCAACTCATTCAGCTTCAACCCTGTCGCTAATACCATCGGCTCGATAGCGCCCATCCCGAGGGCCACAGGCGAGACGGTGGCGCTTACCTTCAACGGCCAGATGTTGGTGATGGGCGGCGGGAGAGTTGCTCCCAACCCCTCTAGTGAGGTGGACGTCTATGATCCAGGCACGAATACCTGGTCAACCAGTATTCCGGCATTCGTCTTCCCGCGGCGCAACTTCCCAACCAACACCGACGGCACCAATCGAATCTGGCTGGCGGGCGGCTATGCCCCCTCTACCCCGACGGCCTCGATGGAAATCTTGAACTGCACGACACCGACACCAACTCCAACACCGACGGTGACGCCAACACCAACAGCAACACCCACGGTGACGCCAACACCCACGGTGACGCCAACCCCGACGCCGGGACAGATTGTGCTCATGGGCCAATCGCGCCGGACGAATTCGGGGCTGTTGGTACGTCTGAGGTGGACAGGGGCGACCACGGCCCAGGTCGATATCTACCGCAATGGAGCTCGGCTGGCGCGGGTGCCGAACAACGGGACCTATACGGACACGCTCACGACCTTCGGGACCTACACCTACAAGGTGTGCAACAAGAACACGATGAACTGTTCGAACGAAGTGACGAAGAGGTTCGGCGGCGGCGGCCAGTAGAGAATCAAAAGCAGACAACTGCCAATCAAGGCGGCGTCGCGCAAGCGGCGCCGCCTTTGCTTTGCCGCCGGTAGCTTTGCGTGATCTTGGGGTTCTGGAGTGCGCGGAAAGAAGAGGTTGGAAGGGGCCGGGGTCTGCATCATTTCAGTCGACATTCGTCATTTCCTCGGCATTCCACATGCCGTTTCTAACCGGGCTTATCATTTTGTGTTTGCTTCAGGCCTAAAAACGTGACGCGCGTTGAGAGCGCTCGCTTTGCTGGGAACCAAAAAAGGTCGAAAAATGATACCAAAATTGTCTTGACACGCCTGGGCGCTTCTTACTAAAAACGGTGTTCTGCCTCTAATAGACAAGCCAAACCCACAACTAAGCGGCTTTGGCGGAAATAAAAAAGCAAAGGAAAACCCAAAAATGAAAAAGCAAATTAACGCGACCATTAAAGCGCATCTTCTTCGAAGTGCGTTTATCCTGCTTTCGCTTTTGACCGCCTGCGTGATCCCATTCGCATTGGGCCAGCGGCATGCGCCCATCAGCAGAAATCCCGCGGCCCACGCCCAGTCGACCAGAATTAGCAACGTCAACGGAACAGCGCCTGCGGCTGCCAGGATCGGGGGTCCGGTGGCGTCTGCGTTGCCACCCGCCGGAGAAGTGTGCCCAGCCACAATTACGGAGTCAACCAGCCAAGCGATTGTCGATGGGAACTCGGTGGCGTGCAACAATGGCTTCGGCACTACCGAGAACCATTACTGGCGCGCCTTCGACATGAATACTTTCACCGGGGGCCAGGCCTACAATATCACGTCGGTATCCTTCGGGATTGAACTGGCGGCCAGCGGCAGCGGCGCAGGCCAGCCGCTGACCGTAAACCTCTATGCCAACCACGGCTCGCCCTTCCCGGGAGGCGACTGGCAGTCGAACTTGCTGGCCTCGTCGGGCTCGATCAACATTCCGGATCAGGCAGACACCATATTCAGCGTGCCGTTGGCTGCGACGGTCCCTGCCGGCACTCTCGAGCTGGTGATGGAAGTGACTACGCCCGATGGAACAGGTGTCGGCAACCTGTTCTTTATCGGTTCGAATACGGACCCCGAAACCGGGCCGAGCTATCTCAGCGCGGCAGCCTGCGGCCTGCCAGATCCGACGCCTACCGAGACGTCGGCTTCCCCGACATGCACATCGTGATGAACGTCAATGGCAGCTGCGAGGGTGGAACACCAACACCCACACCAACCCCGACGCCCCCCACACCTACGCCTACGCCGTCACCGACTCCGCCGCAGTGCACCTACAGCGTGCTTGTCGTGTCGGCCGACTGTGGCGACCCCGCGACTACTCTGCTAGCTAGCCTGCGCGCGGAACCTGGCATCGGCACGGTAGACTTTTTCGATGCCACCATAGACACGCCCACCCTGGCCCAATTGCAACAGTACTCGATAGTGCTGCCCTTCTCCAACTGCGGATACCAGGATGGGACCACACTGGGCAACAATCTCGATGCATACCTATCGGGTGGTGGCATCGTCGTCGCCCTCAACTTCGACTGGTATGGCGGCACGCAATCCATCGGCGGGGCCTGGATAACCAACGACTCGCCATTCAACGACAACGCCACGATCAATTTCACCACTGGCACGCTCCAGACCTGCACTGACGCAGGACTATGCGATGGCGTGACCACCCTCCAATCCTTCTTCCGAGAGATTACGACCTTGGCTAGCGGGGCAACAGCGGCAGGCACATGGAGCGACGGCTCAATCATGATGGCCACCAAAGGACAGACGGTGGGGATCAGCGGCTACTTCGGCGACTACGCCGATAACTACAGCGGCCAGCTCCCCAGGATCGTCGCCAATGCCGGGCGCTTGTTTATGCCGTGCCCAACTCCGACGCCAACACCAACACCCACGGTGACGCCGACCCCGACGCCGGGTCAGATTGTGCTCACGGGCCAATCGCGCCGATCGCATGAGGGGCTGAAGGTGCGTCTGAGGTGGACAGGGGCGACCACGGCCCAGGTCGACATCTACCGCAATGGAGCACCGCTGGCGCGGGTGGGGAACAGCGGGACCTACATAGACACGCTCACGACCTTCGGGACCTACACCTACAAGGTGTGCAACAAGAACACGATGAACTGTTCGAACGAAGTGACGAAGAGGTTCGGCGGCGGCGGCCAGTAGGGAATCAAAAGCAGGCAACTTGAATCAAGGCGGCGTCGCGCAAGCGGCGCCGCCTTTGCATTGCAGGCGGCACCGTGCAACGGCCCCCCGCTGGCTAGAGGTAAGCGCCGGCTCGCACTACTACGGGGGCTTTACAATCGCAATCCTGAACAAAAGGCAACGAAGAGAACAGCGGTCACATCCGCTTTATTGGACTCTGACGCCGGACGATCTTTTCGATATTGTCGTGCGGCACAAACCGCACCTCGATCAAACGCGACGGACCTGCGTCGTATCTCACAGGATGAGCGCTCCCCTGGGGGAACTGGGAAGAATGGGGCTGACCGCAGTTGGCAATTCGCATGAGGAAGCGAAGGCCAGCTACGTGTAAGCTGTGGCCTTTTTAGGTAGTGGGTCAAACTGACCCACTCCTTTTGAGATAACCTTTGACAAGTTCACTGCAAATCGTGCAAGGTGGAAGCGCATCTTTTTTGTAAACCATGAAGCTATATCCATTTTCTCTTCTTCTCGTCCTGTTCGCTTTCGCATCCTCGGCTTCGGCCCAATCCCTGTTTTGCCCCGCGCGAATCGGGAATGACGTTGCGGTGATCAACTCTTCGACCAACCAAGTAATCAGCCAAATCCCCGTGGGCCGTTTTCCGATTCGTATTGTGCTAACACCGGATCTTTCTAAGGCCTTCGTTTCCAACGCGAAATCTTCCAGCATCTCGGTAATAAACACGGCGACGCGTACGGCCACCGTCACTATTCCCGTGAGCCCGCTACCCGGAGAAACCGCGATCACGCCAGATGGCAGACGGCTTTTCGTCGTGCATCAGGGCGGCGTCCATCGCCAGTGTCCCGTCGAGGTCATTGATACGGCGACCAACCAGATCATCACCACGCTTTTTATCCCCGGGACTTGGGCCAAGCACGTCTTGATCACGCCGGATGGGAGCACCGCATATGTCGCGAACTTTTCCAATGGAGAAGTGGACGCGATTGATACCACGACCTATCAGGTGACGAGTATCCCCACTGGGCTGGGTACCCGTCGTCTTGCCATTTCTCCTTTGGGCGACCGCGTCTACTGTGCCAACGTCAGGGACAATTCCATGTCCGCCATCGACACGGCGACAAACCAGGTGCTCGCCACCATTCCGGTTGAGAGAGCCCCACTCGGAATTGCCGTGACCCCCAACGGCGAGGAGGTTTACGTGACCAACCAGGCGGGGCACTCGGTCTCTGTGATCAATAGCACCACTTTGACGGTGATCGCGACGATCCGGATTGGAAGCAATCCCCAAAGGGTGGTAATAACGGACGACGGGACGACCGCCTTTGTAGAGAATGGATATTCCGACACAGTTTCGGCCATTGACACCGCTACGCATACGGTCCTCGCAACGATCCCCACCGGACACTTTCCTTTCACCATAGCGCTCAACGCAGACAATACGAAACTGTATGTGTGCAACGCCGGCGACGCGACGCTCACGGTAATCGATGTTCCATCGCTGACCGTCTCGTCCACAATTACTAACGTCGGACAAGCGCCCTTTGACCTGGCATTTGGTCCGTAGTTCGTCGGCCGGCACGCGGTTCTCTCCTCTTGGCTTAGGCGCCGTCAGCCGGCATTAATCCGCCCAGAGTGCTGGAGCTGGACGAGACCGTCGTCTGCGGTTCACCTAAGGGGGCCCGGACTTACTACCCTGTTTTCGATCAGGAAGCGCAAGGTGGCTGATTTTCTTGGGCCAGCGCACCGATGGAATGATGAAGCCGGACCCGCCGGGTCTCTGGTATTCGCCTTGGAGCATTTTGCAAATCCTTCAGGATTAGGCGCAGGAAACATCCCGAAAAAATCACGAAATCAAAAGAATCGGAAAAACCTAAAAAAAATGCTTGACACCGGTCTGCGATCCTGAATAAAACGAGTTTTCTCGGGAAAATTTTCGAAAGAAAAATAAGAAAAAATAAGAGGACAACCCCAAAATGAATAAACCACCCGCTACCGTTAGGACGCACCTGTTTCGGGGTGCGTTTTTGCTCAGTCTGCTTGCGTGATCGTGATCCCCCTCGCACTGGGGCAACAAGACGCCAGCAAGCGAAGCGTGACCAAGCCAAATGCGGCCGCGAACATCGACCGGGCGACTGCTACGGGACCACGGCCTGCGCCACAACCTGCTTCCGGAGCGGTTTCCAGGCATCCGCAGCGCTCCGCGCCCGGATTTCAATTACGCAGGACGCCGGCAGGTGCGTGTCAATTCCAGGTGCTTATCGTCTCCTCTGATTTAGACGTGCAACCGGTCATGCTGCACGATCAGATCGCAGCCGAGCCGGACGTGGTAGCGGTGGACTACTTTGACGCCGAAGTGAGCACTCCCACACTAGCTGAATTGCAACCATATAACATCGTGGTCTCCTTCTCTAACAGCCCATATGCGGATCCCGTAGGGATGGGTAACGTGCTGGCCGACTACGAGGATGCAGGCGGCATCGTAGTGGCCGCCAACTTTGACTGGTATGGTCCGCCGTTCGGACTTGAGGGACGTTGGCAGACGGATGGCTACAGCCCATTTGTCGAAGGGGGGCCGATTGATTTCGCCAACAGTTGCCTGGGAAGCTATGACACGACTCATCCGCTGATGCAGGGCATCAGCGCCGGGTCGCTGTGCTCGTTCTACCGGCATGCTCTTACGCTGAGCGCTGGGGCGGTATCGGTGGCAGAGTACCAGGACGGCCAGCATTTGTGCGCTTACCAGGTCCACAACGGGCACACCGGTGTCGGCATCAACGCTTATCCGGGTGATTCTGCTGACAACTGGACCGGCCCGTTTGGGACCGTGGTCGTGAACGCCGGCAGATGGCTGCTTAATTGCCAGCCGACGCCAACGCCCACGCCCACTGCAACGCCGACGCCGAGTCCGACACCTTGCGGGACGAGCAAGATCATTAACATTGCCGGATTTGGCTTGGGCATTCAGACCACGACAACCCGTATTTACGATATTGCTACGAACACCTGGACTACGGGCGCGCCGATACCCGAGCCTAACGGGTTGGCCGACCAGGCAACGGGCTATTGGGATGGGAAGGTCTACATAGCAGGTGGCTACAATGGATCGGTGGCGACAAACGTACTTCGGGCCTATGACATCGCGACCGACAGTTGGTCCACGCTCGCGTCGATGCCCATAGGACTCTATCTGCCCGGGTTCGGCGCCATCAACGGCAAGTTCTACGTTGCCAGCGGTAACGATGGCGTGAGCGAACAGTCCGCATTGCAGATCTACGATATTGCCACAAACACTTGGAGCATGGGTGCGCCGGTGCCCACGCCGGTGACGGGTCCGGGCAGCGCGGTGTACCAAGGGAAACTCTACCTGTTCGGAGGCGGGGCGCCATTCCCAACGCTCATAACCACGACGCAAATCTACGATCCGGTTGCCAATAGTTGGACTACCGGGCCGTCTTTGAACTTGGCCCGGGTGTGGTTCTACGGGGGCGCGCTTGACGATACCAGCATCGTCGCCCCTGGCGGGGACAACCCTGTAGGCATCCCGATTAATAACAATGAGCTGTTCAATGGAACGAGTTGGGCGCCGATAGCAGCGTTGCCTTATGTGGCACGCGGACCGTTCTGCGTGAGCGATGGCACCTACTACTATATTGGCGGCGGCTACGATGGCGCCAGCGTGCACACGGACACGCTGCGTTACGATCCGGGGACAAACACCTACACGACATTGGCGCCTGCGCCTGATCCTCACTACCTGTCGCAAGCGGTGATCGTTACCAATCCATGCCCAACTCCGACGCCAACCGCGACGCCCACGCCGACGGTGACGCCGACCCCGACGCCGGGTCAGATTGTGCTCACGGCCCAATCGCGCCGATCGCATGAGGGGCTGAAGGTGCGTCTGAGGTGGACAGGGGCGACCACGGCCCAGGTCGACATCTACCGCAATGGAGCGCCGCTGGCGCGGGTGGGGAACAGCGGGACCTATATAGACACGCTCACGACCTTCGGGACCTACACCTACAAGGTGTGCAACAAGAACACGATGAACTGTTCGAACGAAGTGACGAAGAGGTTCGGCGGCGGCGGCCAGTAGGGAATCAAAAGCAGGCAACTTGAATCAAGGCGGCGTCGCGCAAGCGGCGCCGCCTTTGCTTTGCCGCCGGAGCCGTGCAACGCCCCGCTCGCTAGAGGTAAGCGCCGGCTCGCACTACGGGGGCTTTAACAATCGCAATCCTGAACAAAAGGCAACGAAGAGAACAAAGCTTGTTTCGCGCGTGACCAGGCCTTTTGTTCCCCTGGCTGGCTTCTGCTGATTTTACCACGCCGTCGTAGCTGGGACCGGTGATTCAGCCGGTAGCAAACCAGAACGGCGGGACAAAGACAAGCTGACTCCTGGCCGGTCAGCTTTGCGTGATCTTGAGGATTCTGGAGTGCGCGGACAGAGGTTGGAAGGGGCTGGGCTCTTCGTCATTACAGTCGACATTTGTCATTTGCCGGCCAACCCGGGACCTGTCGAGGCTCGAAACATTCGCGCTGGCCATTTTAAAATCCCTTCCGGATGAGGCGCAGGAAACCCCCCGAAAAAACACGAAACCAAAAGAATCGGAAAAACCTAAAAAAATGCTTGACACCCGTTTGCGCTCCTTGCTAAAAGGAGTGCTCGCGACAGGAGTAAAGAGAGAAACAGAAGCGCGTTTCACGGGAAAATTTTAGAAGAAAACCTAAAAAATAAGAGGACCCCATCCAAAATGAATAAACAACCTGCTACCATTAGGACGTATCTGTTTCGAGGTGCGTTTTTGCTCAGTCTGCTTGGCGTAATCGTGATCCCACTCGCGCTGGGGCAAGGAAACGGCGGCAAGCGAAGCGTGACCAGGCCAAATGCGGCCGCGAACATATCCCAGCTTCCCCCACTCTCGAGCCAGGCCGCCGGCACTCAGGCGACTCATGCTCCGCCGATGTCGCGGGTGCTTGGTCCCAAAGACCTTTTGCCTGTTCCACCTGAGCCACAGTCGCAGCCTCTTCTACACAGCAGTGGGCCGGTCGGCGAGAATGGATACACGTTTACTGTAATGCAGGATTGTAGCGGGTTTGTTCCCGGCGACGTTGACACTGGCAATCACTGCGACGACTGCTCGACAGTCATCGCATTACCATTTGATTACGCGCTATACGACCAGACTTTTAACAGCGTGGCGGTGGGCTCGAACGGTCACCTGACCTTCGGCGTGGTAAACAATACGTTCAATCCTTCCTGCATGCCTGTGGCTACCGCTACTTATGCGGTTGGTCCGTACTGGACAGACCAGTGCACCGGCGCTTGTTTCAATGTCACCTGCTCGGATTGTGGAATCTTCACTTCCACCAGCGGAAGTGCGCCTGATCGGATCTTCAATATCGAGTACCGCACGCGCTACTACAATAGCGGGGGCGACGGCGTACCGCTGAATTACGAGGTGCGGTTGTATGAAGGGCAGACTTACTTCGACGTGATCTATGAGACGGTCAATATGTTCACTCCGCCGGCGGCGCGGAATCTGACGGTCGGAGTACAACAGGACAGCAGCAGTTTTACGGAAGTGGGTTGTGACACCGGAGGAGGACAAAACCCGCCTGTCGACCAATGTACGACCTACCGTTACACGCTGGCGGGAGGACCGACACCCACGCCCACACCCACGCCCACGCCCACGCCCACACCCACGCCCACGCCGACGCCTGGTGGCTGTCAATTCCACGTGCTTATCGCGTATGCCGACACCATAGGTGTGCCTAGTCAGCTTCAGTCGGAAATCCTGGCTGAACCCAATGTGGTCGCTGTTGACCTCTTCGATGCGAATCTCGGCACGCCCACTCTGGGTCAACTTCAGCAATACGAAATCGTTGTGCCTTTCAGCAACGATCCATTCCTCGACGGGGATACGCTGGGTAACAACCTCGCAGACTACGTGGACGGAGGAGGCGTAGTTGTCCAGTACGGCTTTAGCCACTATGGCCCCGGCCAGCCATACGGAGTCAACGGTCGATGGGCAAGCGGCGGCTACAATCCGTATA
The DNA here is from genome assembly GCA_963738045.1 of uncultured Verrucomicrobiae bacterium. Classification (GTDB taxonomy): domain Bacteria; phylum Verrucomicrobiota; class Verrucomicrobiia; order Chthoniobacterales; family UBA10450; genus Palsa-1392. Next base: position 261,266 of record CAVTUX010000002.1, read on the forward strand.
ACTACTCGACGAACCTGGAATTCAATCCATTCTCACTGGGCACCTTTAACGCTGGCGAACCGCTGATGGCTGGTGTCACTACACTCAACAGCAACTTTGCCGACGTCGTGACACTGGCGGCGGGAGCGACAGAGGTAGCGCAGAACAACCTCGGCGAGTCGCTCGTAGCGTACCGTCCGGTCAACGGCCATACGACCGTAGGTGTCACGGCGTATGTCGGGGCGGCTGCCGCGCAGAGCGGGGATTGGGGAAAGGTAATAGTAAACGCCGGCAACTGGCTGCTTAACTGCACGCCAACACCTACGCCTACGCCAACGCCCACGGTGACGCCGACGCCAACCGCAACGCCAACGCCAACGCCCACGCCCACGCCGACGGTGACGCCGACCCCGACGCCGGGTCAGATTGTGCTCACGGCGCAATCGCGCAGGTCGCATGCGGGGCTGATGGTGCGTCTGAGGTGGACAGGGGCGACCACGGCCCAGGTCGACATCTACCGCAATGGAGCGCCGCTGGCACGGGTGCCGAACAGCGGGAGCTATATAGACACGCTCACGACCTTGGGGACCTACACCTACAAGGTGTGCAACAAGAACACGATGAACTGTTCGAACGAAGTGACGAAGAGGTTCGGCGGCGGCGACCAGTAGGGAATCCAAAGCAGGCAACTTGAATCAAGGCGGCGTCGCGCAAGCGGCGCCGCCTTTGCATTGCCGCCGGTGCCGTTCAACTGCTGCTCTTTGCGGTAACGACAAATTGCCTGTGCGATGGCAAGGATATGTTGCTCATTGAAAGACCGTGTGAGCGAGGAACCGCAATGGCCTGAGGTGTCGAAGGACACCCGCTCGGCCGGCACCGCAGGGTCGGGCGTTTCGGCATAATAAGCGGTGAGCAACTGCGGCACATTGACCAGAGGAAACTGGTCGGCCGGTTTCCCAGCACGGGGACTCAGATTCATGTTTCTCGAAACTCGCCTCTCCAAAGGTCGCACAGTCGCGCAGTCTCTATGGCATCACAATTTGCGTCCGGTCCCATGAAAACGGTCAATACATGCGAGCCCGGAACATCCGTCCTGCCACCGCCAGGTTAATCAGGCCAATGATAGCCATTGGCCAAAACTGGCTGAGGAGCAGATGAAACGGCGTCCCTTCCAGAAACACGCTGCGCAGGATCACGAGAAAATAGCGCATCGGGTTGATGAGCGTGAGCTGCTGCAGCCAATACGGCATGTTGGCGATGGGCGTGGCGAAGCCCGAGAGAATGATCGACGGCACGATGAAGAGAAATGCGCCGAGCAGTCCCTGTTGCTGCGTCACGGAAAGGGACGAGATCATCAAACCCACGCCCACGGTGGAAAGGAGAAAGAAAAACATTCCCACGTAGAGGGTGGCTACGCTCCCGCGCAACGGCACCTGAAACCAGAGCGTTGCGAGCAGGATGATCACCGTCGCCTCGGCAAATCCAATGATGAATCCCGGCAGCGCCTTCCCGATGAGGATTTCCACGGGACGGAAGGGCGTCACGAGCAATTGATCGAACGTCCCCTGCTCGCGTTCGCGGGCCACGGAGAGCGCGGTGACCAATGTCGTGACCACCAGCGTTAGCAATCCGACAATGCCGGGCACGATGAACCAGCGGCTGACTAGATTCGGATTGAACCACGCCCGCGTTTCCAGATGGGACGGCATCGCCGGGGCGCCGGCCGTTTGCAGCCAATCGGCGTTGAACCCGGCCATGATGGTGCTGACGTAATTGAGAAGAATCGCTGCGGTGTTGGAGTTGCGTCCGTCGATGATGATCTGCGCGGGCCCGGATCGACCACTGAGCAACTCGCGGCTGAACTGCGGGCCGATGTGCAGGACCAACAGCACTTTTCTGGCGTCCACCAGCGGCGCGATTTGCGCGTCATGCGAAATCGTCGTGACCAACTGGAAATTCGGCGAACCCTTAAACTGAGCCACCAGATCGCGTGACGCCTGACTGTGGTCCTCGTCATAGACGGCCAGCGGGATGCGGTTCAGGTCGAACGTCGCGGCGTAGCCAAACACCAGCAATTGCAGGATCGGCGGCACGATCACCACGATCCGGCTCCGCTTATCCTTGAGCAGGGCCAGGAACTCCTTGGTCATCAATGCGCGGATTCGTCGCCACATGGTCGTGTCTTATTCCAGCCGTTTCCGCAGTTTGCGCCGGCTTACCCCGAGAAAAAATACCGCCAGCAACACCAAAGCCAGCCCGTTAGGCACGAGCACCGACCAGACGTTGCCGGCGAGGAAGAGCGTCTGCAAAATCGTCACGAAATATCGCGCCGCCAACACGTAGGTGATTGCCTGAACGACGCGCGGCATGCTGCCGATATCAAAGATGAACCCGGACAAAATGAAGGCCGGCAGGAATGTGGTGATGATCGCCACTTGGCCGGCCACGAACTGGTTCTTCGTCACGGTGGAAATGAGCAATCCCATCCCGAGCGCCGCCAGCAGGAACAGTGACGATGCCGCAAACAGAAGCACGAGCGATCCGCGCAGCGGCACGCCGAAAAGCCAGACACCCATCGCCACCGACAACGCCATTCCGCCTGTGCCGAGGGCAAAGTAGGGCAGCACTTTGCCGAGCAACACTTCGGCCATCGTCACCGGCGTCACCAGCAGCGCCTCCATCGTGCCGCGTTCCCATTCCCGCGCCATCACCAAAGCCGTGAGCAGTGCGCCGATCAGCGTCATGATGATGGCGATCAAGCCAGGCACGAGAAAATTGCGGCTGCGCAACTCGCTGTTGAACCAGATGCGTGGATCGACCTGCACCGGCGCGTTCAAGGTCTGGCCCCGCGCGAGAGCCTGCTGCTGCAGCCATCGCTGCCAGACGCCCTGCACGTAACCAAGGATGAGCCGCGCGGTGTTGGCGTCCACGCCATTGACAATCACCTGCACCGGCGCGCCGCCGGGCTGGCGCAGCTGCCGCGCGAAATCCGAGCGCAGATGAACGATGGCGTCCACCCGACGCTGCATGAGCGCCGCTTCGGCTTCGTGGAGATTGTGCATGAAGATCGGCGCGAAGTAGCGCGATTGCTGGAAACCTCCGGTCAAGCTGGCGGTGTCGGTGCTGGGCTGCTCCACGACCAGCGCGATCGGCACGTGCTCCGCGTCGAGCGACACGCCATAGCCAAAGACCAGGAGCAACACGACCGGGAGCAGGAATGCAATCGCGATGCTGCTCGGATCGCGCAGAATTTGGAGAAACTCCTTGCGCAGCAATGCGCGCAAGCGCATCTGCCCGCCAGCGCGTGCAGTCCGTTCAGGTGGCGCGCTCATTCGCCTGCTCCTTTACTCTCGATCAGCGCGATAAATGCATCCTCCATCGTCGGCTCCGGTCGCTCGGCGGTCCGCTCGCGTTTCTTGATTTCTTCCGGAGAGCCGATCGCGAGAATTTCGCCAGCGGCCATGATCGCGAGCCGGTCGCAATACTCGGCCTCTTCCATGAAATGCGTGGTCACCATCACGGTCACGCGTTGCTCGGCCAGCGCGTTGATCCGTCGCCAGAATTCGCGCCGCGCCAGCGGATCGACGCCGGAAGTCGGTTCGTCGAGGAACAGAATTTCCGGCTCGTGCATGAGCGCGCAGGCCATCGCCAGTCGCTGCTTGTGGCCTAACGGAAGATCGAGACTGGTGACCTCGGCCATCGGAGCGAGTTCGAATTGGCTTAACGCCCAATCCATCCGATCGCGCTGACATTTCCCGAAAAGATTGTAGGCGCTGCTGAAGAAACGCAGGTTTTGGCAGACGCTGAGATTGCCGTAGAGCGAGAATTTCTGCGACATGTAACCGACCTTCGCCCGGGCCGCGGCCGCCGCGCGCCGCAGGTCCACGCCCGCGACGCGCATACGGCCCTCGGTCGCCGGCAGCAAACCGCACAACATCCGGAACACGGTCGACTTGCCTGCGCCGTTTGCGCCGAGCAACCCGAAGACCTCGCCGCGGTCCACCCGGAACGTTACGCCTTTGACCGCATAGAAATCGCCGAAGCGCCGTTTGACGCTTTCGACATCGATCACCGGGCCAGCGCCGTTGGTGTGACGCACCGAATCTCCGCTCATCGCTTCGGGTGATTTCACCGCCGCGGCCTCTGGCTTTCGCTTTCGCAGCATCGTCACAAAACTATCTTCCAGCCGCGGCGGCACCGGCTGAATGGCGATGTCCTTATTATTCGGCAACAACGTCGCGGGATCGGGACGAACATCGCTCTCCATGACCAGGCGGACGGATTCGCCCTGGATCAACGCGTCGACCACGCCCGGCGCGCTCGAGAGCGATTCCTGGAGAGCACGCTTGCTGGCGACGGACGAGGTCACCATGTAAGTCCGGCCGCGGGATCGTTCGCGGAATTCCTCCGGCGGACCGTGGCCCAGAACCTCGCCATCGTGCATCAGGATCACTTCAGCGCAGCGTTCCGCTTCGTCGAGATAGGCTGTGCTCAGCAGAACGGTCACGCCTTCCTTTTGCGCGAGTCGATAAACGATCTGCCAAAGTTCGCGTCGCGAAACGGGATCAACGCCCACCGTCGGTTCGTCGAGCAACAATAACTCCGGCGGACGCACCAGCGTGCAAGCCAGCCCGAGCTTCTGCTTCATCCCGCCCGACAATCGACCGGCAAGACGCGCGGTGAATCGGGCCAGGCCGGTCATCCGCATCAATTCCTCATAGACGGGAGCCCGATCGGCGTGCGGCACGCCCTGCAAATCGGCATAGAGATCGAGATTCTCCTGAACCGACAAATCTTCGTAGAGCCCAAAGCGCTGCGGCATGTAGCCAACGCGCGCCTGCACCTCTAGCGAATCGCGCGCGGCATCGAAACCCAACACCGTGATCTGGCCATCGTCGGGCACGAGCAGACCGACCGCCATCCGCATCAGCGTCGTCTTGCCCGCGCCATCCGGCCCGATCAATCCCGTGACGCGTCCACGTCGCACGGCGAGATTGATATCGCGGAGAGCCTCGACTGTTCGCCCGCCCGCCACGAACTGTTTGCGCACGCCGTGTAACTCCAGCACAACGTCGGACTCACGCTGCGCCCGCTCGGTTTTTCCGGAGGCGTCCATGCGTGCGAGCTACTTTTGCGACTGGTTGAGCGGGATGGTGACGACCGCCGGCATCCCGAGGCGGAGTTCGCCTCTCGGGTTGTGAACAAAGACGCGCACCTGATAAACGAGTTTGGTTCGCACCTCGGCAGTCTCCACCGTCTTCGGGGTAAACTCAGCCGTCGGCGAGATGAACCCGATCCAGCCGTCGTAACGTTTGTTAGGGAAACTATCGGTTGTCACCTCCGCCTTCATTCCTTCGCGGATTTTGCCGAGGTCCGTCTCCGACACGTAGGCCCGCACCCATAACGGATCGTCAAGCGCCAGCGTGAAGACCGGCTCATGCGGCGAGGCCATGTCGCCCGGCTCGAGCAGCCGATCCTGGATGACGCCATTACTGGGCGCGTAAAGTCTGGCGTTGGCCAGGTCGCGTTTCACTAATTCGAGCTGGGCTTCGTTCGCTTTCAGCGTGGCCTGGGCTGCGGCGATGTTTTGCTTCGCCGCCGCCAGGGTGGCCGTGGCCACATCGAGCACGGCCCGCGCATTGTCGAGGTCCTGGGGAGAGACGACCTTTCTCTCGCGCAGATCCTTGACGCGCTTAAAAGTGAGATCGGAGTTGACGAGATTGGCCTGCGCCACGTTCCTGTCCGCTTCGGCCTTGAGGACGACTTGCTGCTGGGCGGCCACGTTGGCCTCACCGGTCGCGACGGTCGCCGCAAAGCGCCGGCTATCGAGGGTCGCCAACTCCTGCCCCGTCTGCACGCGGTCGCCTTCCTTCACGAGCAACTTCGTGATCCGCTCGCTATCGTTGAAGGCAAGCTGCACCTGGCGAATGTCCACATTGCCGTAGAGCACCAATCGGTCGTTGGTGCCGGCGGCATGGCGGGTAAACCAAAACCAGACCAGGCCGGCCACGATCGCGATCGCGAGCCCACCGACAAGAATGCGAATTCCTTTTCTTTTCACCAGGTCTCGTAAAGCCCGAAATACCAAAGCGCGTGCCGGTCGCCCGCAACAGTATGACCGGCGCTAAAGAGCAGGCTGAAATGCTCGGTGACGTTGTAGAAACCGCCGAAATTCAGTGCGCCAAATCCCTTGTCGCTTTCCGTGTCCTGGCCTTGGGCAAAAACTTCGCCGCCAAGCACGAGGTGTTTGCCAAAACTACGCTGCACCAACCAGCCGCCAAAAGGGTAGTTACGCTGGCCCGGCGCGGAATTTACCACCGCGCCACCGCCGCCGTAGGTCGTCCATGGGCCCCAGCTTTTTTGCACCCACAACGGCAACCGGAACCACGTCCGCCCATTGCCCAAACCGCGACTCTCGCCGCCGGTCGGCAATTCAACCATTGGGAAGATCCCGATTTGCGGGCGTTCGTTCGTTTCCTGTACGAAGCGATACTTGATCCCCAGTTCCATGTCCCCCAGGCCGGAGGCGGCCGACATTCCTGGGCCATCAACTGAGGTGATCGGCACAATCAAGTGCAGTTGAGTATCAGGCAGCGCTCCATAGTTGAACTCCACTGCCGGGCCTTCAAAGTCGTAGCCGTCGCTACAAGTCATGCCGGAGGTAAACAGGTAGGCTTCCCAATGGTGAAGATCAACCGGCTCCGGGTCGTCGGTCAAAAACGGCGGGCCGGCGACGCAGTAAGTCGTCAGAACCACGTTCAGACAAAGAGCGCGGAAGATGGTTCTGAAGACACCGTTCATGAAATGGCAGCGCAGTTTCACTTCGCGCTTTTCTCCTCAACCATCTTTCCCGCCTTTACTTGAAATTTCCGGCGGTAATTCATGCCGTTTGGCTTTGATGGGATATGGGTGCGCGCCCCCTCAGCAACCCGGTGGCGCCGAAATCGAAGATGCGATAGGCCACGAGCTTGATGCGGTCATTCACAAAAAACCAGGCGAGCGCGTAAACCCAGACAATGAGCGACCATTCCCAGCCGATCGGTTTCATGAAAATGCCGAACGCGGCGATGACGGTGGCGACGAGTTGCGTCACGATGACGGCACCGAGCAGGATCGGCGCGGGGCGGTGCGACCAGAATGGCCCGCGCGTCCGCGTGACGAAAATCGTCAAGTGCCCGGCGACGGAGAGCTTCAAATAAATCAGCGTCTGGATCGTGGGGCGGTCGAGATGAAAAACCCGCTCGCCGAGATAGAACAGACCGAACGACGCGACCACGCCCGCAATTCCAAGCACGGACGCGATTCCAAGCACGAGCCGCATGTTCCAAGCCTCGGGTTGATCGGAGTAGCGAACCCGATCGTAGGCGATGGACAGAATGGCGCCGTCGTTCAGCAACGCGAGGAGCACGATCATGACCGCAGTTACCGGATAAAAATTGAAAACCAAAATCGAGAGGGTCATGAACAAGAGCACGCGAATCGTCTCGGCGATGCGGTACATCGCGTAGCTGTTCATCCGCTGGAAAATTCTCCGGCTCTCCTTGATCGCGTCGATGATAACCGACAGCCCCGGCGTGAGCAGGACGATGTCCGCGGCGGCGCGCGCGGCGTCGGTCGCGCCGGAGACCGCGATGCCGGCGTCGGCTTTCTTCAGGGCGGGCGCGTCGTTCACGCCGTCCCCGGTCATGCCGACGATGTGACCGTGGCGCTGCAGCACCTCGACGATGTGATATTTATGCTCGGGGAAAACTTGGGCGAAACCGTCAGCGTGCTCGATCGTGTCGTCGAGCTGCGCCGCTTCATGATGGGCCGCGTCACCGAAGAGTTGCGCGTCCAGGAGATTTGTGCCGAGTCCAATCTTGCCGGCGATCTCCTTACCGATCGCGAGCGCGTCGCCTGTCACCATCTTCACTGCGACGCCCATTTCTTGCGCAGTCTTGATCGTCTGCGCTGAGTCTGCGCGCGGCGGATCGAACAACGGCAGCACGCCGAGGAATTGCCACGCGCCGTTCGCGTTCGTGCGCGCCACCCCTAACGACCGGAAGCCGCGTCGCGCGAAATCGTTGACCGCGTTTTCCACCGCGGCCTGGACCGCGCCACGATTCGCGGCCAGCGCGAGAATGACCTGGGGCGCACCCTTCGTGACTTTGAAGGTCTTGCCGTCCGCACCTTTGACGTCGGCCTCGGTGCGTTTGTGGACCGGATCGAACGGCTGGAAGTGCGTCACGTCAAAAGCATGCAGTGCGTCTTTGTTTTTCAATCCGCCGAGCACGGCTTGGTCGATCGAATCCTGGTTCTCAGCGCGTGAGGCGAGCGAACCCGCAACGATGATGTGCTCTGCTGAGATTCCCTCGACGCAAAACGTGTCACCGAGGGTCAGCTTGTTTTGCGTAAGCGTGCCGGTCTTGTCCGAGCAGAGCACGTCCATTCCCGCGAGTTCCTCGATCGCAACCAGCCGGCTAACGATCGCTTCCTTGCGTGCGAGAAGCCGTGCACCGACCGCCATCGTGACCGAGAGCACAGTCGGCATCGCGACCGGAATGGCGGCAACGGTCAGGACGAGCGCGAACTCCAGCGTGGTCGTGAAGTGATCGCCGCGGAAGAGCGCGACGAGGATGATCAGGACCACAAGAACGAGCGCGATCACGATGAGGTAATCGCCGATCTTGAGCACCGCTTTTTGAAAATGACTCACGCTCGGCGCGGCCTCGACCAGCGCCGCCGTCTTCCCGAAAAAAGTTTTCTTTCCCGTGGCCGAAACCTCCGCCTCGATCTCTCCCATCTTCACGATCGAACTCGAGTAAGCGGTTTCGCCCGTCTTGCGCTCGACCGGCAGCGACTCGCCGGTCAGCGCCGATTGATCGACCTCAATCGGATCTCCCGCCGCGACGGTCGCGTCCGCCGGCACGACATCACCCATGCGCAGGCGGATCAAATCGCCCGGCACCAGCTCGCGCGCCGGCAGCGACTGCCATTCTCCGTCGCGTTTCACGCGCGCTTTCAGCGCGAGGGTCGCCTTGAGCGCGGCGATCGCATTCCCGGCCTGATATTCCTCCCAAAAACCGACGACTGCATTCGCGAGTAGCAGCACGGTGATGATGATAAAGTCCGCCCAGTGCCCAACGACGACCGAGAGGATCGCCGCCGCCTCGATCATCCAGGGAATGGGTCCCCAAAAATGCGAGAAGAATTCCAGAAGCGGATTGCGCTTTTCTTTCGGCAGCGCGTTGGGGCCGTACTTTTCCAGTCGCTGTTTTGCCTCGGCGCCGGTCAGCCCGTCCGGACTGCTGGCCAGTTCTTTAAATGACGAATCCAGACCTTGGCTCGGCACGGTGGAAACGGTCTGCGGCTTTTTGCCCTCATTCATGTCGCGAGTTCCTTTCCGCCAGTTCGTTCTTCCCCGCGTGCCGTCGCAAGCGGGGGCGGCGCGCGTAGAGTGCATCCGGCACATGATGACCGCGCCGCGCCAGTTTCATCGTGTAGATGCTTTCGGGCGAAAACGCCTTTCTGATCCCGTAGCTGATCGCCACCGTAATGATCATCGGCACGATGACGTTGTAATCGAGGGTCATTTCAAAAATCATGACGATGGCCGCCAGCGCCGCGCCGGTCGCGCTGCCCACAACTCCGGCCATGCCCGCCACGGCAAACGCCGATGCGCTTAAACCCAAAGCCGGGAAGAAATGTTTCAGAACGGTTCCGTAAGCGGCGCCCAACGTGGCGCCTAAAAACAACGCCGGGGAGAAGATGCCACCGGACGCGCCCGATCCCAGCGTCAGGGCCGTAGCCAGCAGCTTCAAGCCGAACAATGCCGCCAGAAGCAGCAGCGGAATGGGTGCGCCGGACAAAATTTCCTGCACGGTCGAATAGCCGACGCCGTCAACGTAGTAATGACCGGTTACGACCATCAATCCATAGATGATCAGCCCGACGAAAAACATGCCGCAGAGGTGTTGGCGGTAGTAACTGCCCCCAACCCGTTGTTCAAAGAAATCCTCGGTCGCGTAAATGGCTTTGATGAACAGGGCCGACACGCCGCCCATGAGCAGACCGAGGCCGACATAAGCGAGCAGGACCAGAGGATTGGCCGGGTGAATGTATGGCACCTCAAGAGCCGGGATGACAAAGGAGGGATGCGTCCCGAAGAAGAATTCGAAAACATTGATTCCCATCGCCGTGGCAATGGCCACCGGGACCAGCGTTCGCACGCTCACTTCGCGCATCATTATTTCCAGCGCGAAGAGCACTCCCCCGACCGGCGTGTTAAACGTGGCTGCGATTCCAGCTCCGGCGCCACCCGCGATCAGCGTAGTACGTTGCCAGGCCGGAAGGCGCAGCAACTGGCCGATGGTAGAGCCGAACGAGGATCCAATCTGGATGATCGGTCCTTCCCGGCCCGCCGACCCACCGCTGCCAATGGAAAGGGCTGACGCCAGCGATTTGACCAACGCCACTACCGGTCGAATCCGACCCCCGTGGTAATATATCGCGTCCATCACTTCCGGGACCCCATTTCCTCTGGCCTCGGGCGCAAAGGTCTTGACGAGAAATGCGACCACAACCGCGCCCAACACCGGCACGAGAATGACCCCGGGACCCCACGGGCTCGGCGGAGTATGCACGTTGGCGTCATAAACAGCCGACCATTTGCCCAAAAACAGCAAATTGTGGAACAGGGCGATCAGGCCACGAAAGACGACGGCTCCGAGTCCCGCCACGACGCCGACGAGCGCGGATAAAAGTGAGAACCATACAAGCGTCAGGGGCCGGTGCGGCGGTTGCGCAGCGTCGTCTGTTTTCATGCAATGCTCACTCACGCCAGGGCCGAGGCTTCATGGCGAGCGCAGCAAAGCGGAAAGCCCATGTTCGTCATCGCCTAGTCTCCCAGTTCCTTGAGCGTCCCGAGGAACGAGATGAACGTCGTCGCGACTCAGCATGCCCAAAACGCGGCCGTCGCGCATGACTGGAAGCTGGTTTACGCCGGTGCGATCCATTTGCTGCAAGGCCGACCAAAGTCCCGTCTCCGGGGTGATGCGCTTTACTTTCTCAAGCGGGACCATCGTCTGTGCGGCAGTCGTTTCGAGCCACTCCGTCCGGGGCACCTCCTTGATGCGGTGCAGGGTCATCAATCCGACAGTGTCGGCGCCGCGATTGACAAGGAAGCACCGCCGACCGCCAGCAAGAATGTGATCGTCCACCAATTGTTGCAGCGTAATGCCTGCGGGGACGGCTGCGCAGGGGCTGCTCATCGCCTGTGCCGCGGTGTGGCCAGCCAGCAAACCTTGGAACACGACCTGGTGCAGCTGCAGCGAAGCGGCATGATCGAGAAACCAGCCGATGAATGCGATCCAAAGACCGCCGCTGAAATTGCCGGCAAAAATTTGCCAGACGCCAAAGAAGATAAACAGAAAACCAAAGGCGCGTCCGACAGTGGCGGCAATAGTCGTGGCGCGGCGGAAATTATGAGTGACCGCCCAGACGATGGCTCGAAACACGCGGCCTCCGTCGAGTGGAAAACCGGGAATCAGATTGAAAACGGCCAGGGCCAGGTTGATGTAGGCGAGATACTTCACCACTCCCCAGAGCGGCTCGAAGCCGGAGGCGAGCGGCTCCAGGAAAGTGAAGAGGGCCGCGAGCAGAAAACTCACGATCGGTCCGGCGATGGCGATGAGAAATTCGGCGAGGGCGCTCGGCGGTTCGGTCCCGATCTGGGCCACGCCGCCAAAAATAAAGAGCGTGATGCTGCGCACCGGCACCTTGAAGCGCAGGGCGACGACCGAGTGCCCGAGTTCGTGCAGCAGGACGCTGACAAAGAGCATGATGGCGGTCACCGCCCCCATCGCCCAGTACAGGAGCGGCGGCCAATTGTGGAATTCGTGCGGAAAATAGCTTACCGCGAGCATCCAGGTCAGGAGCGCGAAGATGAGGAACCATGAGTAATCCAAACCGATTGGAATACCGAGGATTCGGCCGAGTGGGATGGCTTGTCGCTTCATGACGATTTCCTTTGCCCTGCCTCTGCCCGGGCGATGTGATGTGCCTTTGAATTGGAATTCATATGTCTTGCCTAACGAGACCGCTGATCGTGGTGTTTCATCGCCAAAGAATGATGATCGCGGCAAAAACCAGGTAAAGTGTCACCAGGATCGAACGTGAGTCGAATACTCGCCCACGACATCACGCCGATGAAGACGGCCAGAAATGGCCAAGGCGCTCCAAGTCGGCATGACGAGAGGATACAATCAGGCCGCGCTCTGCACCGGCAGCCACATCATTCTCCCGGTTTCGTCAGCCAGGCACGCGCGGCTTCGACCTGATCATGCTCAAAATAGCGAACCTGGGCGGTCGTAAACGGTTTGCAGAAAACGGCCATCCCGTGTTGCCATTTCGTTTCGCCGACCATCGCCAGCCGCTCGATGTCGCGGAAATGGCGCGCACCGAACTTAGTGTCCTCCCACGCCGCGCCCGCCGTCCAGCCGTGGAAATCATGCATTACAACCAGCATTCGGATTTTGCCATGCTGCTGGATGGCACGATCCACCGCTGGCACAAAGGTATCGTAGTCTTCCTTCACCAGTTTGCCCGTGAGCGAGATTTCCAGGAACCTGCCCCCGTCTGCTTCTTTCACTTCGATTGCCATATGAATGTTCCTCCTTCATTTACTTGCAATGGAGTTCGCGCAAACGCTTCACCCTATTTGTGATTTGCAGCCCATTTTTTGCGCTGCGTCCCGGGCGCTCAGGTTCCGTCGCGCAGCTCTCACAATTTGATTTCGGCCAGCCAGGCCTCGCCGGCCGCATCCAGATGGAGCGCAAATCCGGCGCGTTCGCTGACTCGTTTCATCGCGAGGTTGTCGCAAGGGATGCGGGCGAAGATGCGCCGCAGCTTTTCGTGACGCGCGATTTGCACCAGCCGCCGCGTTAGCTCCGAGCCGATGCCTTTGCCCTGCCAGGCGTCGCCGATGAGCAGCGCAAACTCCGCCTCCTCCACGCCATGTTCCTTGCTCAGGCGCGCCACCGCCAGAATCTCACGCCCGCCGTGCGGGTCGTCGCGCTCCACCACGAGGGCGATCTCGCGGTCGTAATCGTTGAAACAAACTCGCCGCAGCCGCTCATGCAGAGTGCGCTGCTCGAGAGCGATCGAGGTGAAATAACGCGAGCGCACGCTGTCCTCCGAAAGGCCGGCGTGGAATTTCACAAACAACGGTTCGTCCTCCGGTCGGATCGGCCGGATCGTCACCGGCTGGCCGTCGATTTTCCATTCTGCGACGTATTCCGCCGGATAGGGTCGAATCACCGGCTGCGGCCACTTGTTCTCGTTAGGCTCGTCTTGCAGTACGACGCGGGCATCGAGAGCCACGATCTCCCCGGCGGCGGCGAGGAGCGGGTTAATGTCGATCTCCTTGATCCGCGGCTGCTCGCTCACGAGCTGGCTGAAGCGCGCGAGGATGTCTTCCAACGCGGCGAGGTCGACTCCGGCGCGGCCGCGAAATCCCTGCAGCGCACGGTAGATGCGCGTCTCCTCCATCAGGCGCCGCGCCAGGGTGCGGTTGAGCGGTGGAAGGCCGAGCGCACGGTCCTTGAAGATCTCCACCAAATACCCGCCCGCGCCGAAGAGGAGCACCGGTCCGAATTGCGGGTCGATGCTGCTCCCGAGGATCAATTCGTAGCCGCTGCGCGCGATCATCGGTTGCACGGACACGCCGAGAAAATCTTCCGCGCGACCATGCGCCCGCGTCGCTTGCTCGATCTCGCGATAAGCGGCGCGGACGGCGGCCCCGTCTTTCAAATTCAGCTTCACGCCGCCGACATCCGATTTGTGCGTGATCGTGTACGAATAGAATCTTCAGCACAACTGGTCCGTCGAACTGCGCCGCCTGCTCCGCTGCTTCGTCCTCATTCGTCGCGACCGAAGTGGACACAACGGGAATGCCGTAGGCGGCCAGCAGTTCCTTCGATTCCGGTTCCGTCAAAAGCGTTCGCGAGGAGTTGCGCACTCGCTCGATGATGCGCCCGGCTTCGCTCCGCGCCGTGGTGCCTTCCCCGCCGAGGGCGAGCGACGGGGTTTCATAAAGGGCGTCCAGCGCATGCCGGAATTGCCAGAGATAACAGAAGGCCTGCGTCGCGCTGTCGGGATAGGCGAAGGTCGGGATGCCGGCGCGATCGAGAATTTCGGTCGCCTTTGCCACGCTGGCGCCGCCCATGAAACTGGCGAGGATCGGTTTGGCTTCGAGTTGCGCGAACGCCGTCAGGCGCCGGCGCAATCTCCGTCAGGGTCGGTCACCGCCTGTCGCGTCAGGACGACGAGCAGGCCGTCGTTACCTGGATCGCGCGCCACGATCTCGACCGCGCGCGCGTAGCGCTCGGCATCCGCGTCGCCGATCACATCGACCGGATTACCGTGGCTCCAATGCGGCGGGAGCACGCCATCTAGCGCGGCCATTGTCTCGCTCGAGAAAGACGCGCTCTCGCCGCCGTGCGCGATCAGGTGATCCATCGCAAGCGCGCCCGGGCCGCCGCCATTGGTCACGATCGCGAGCCGCGGCCCGCGCGCGGCCGGTTGTTTGCCTAACAACTCCGCCATGTTGAAGAGCTCGGCGATGGTGTTGACCCGCAGAACGCCCACCCGCCGGAAAGCCGCGTCGCAGACTTCGTCGCTGCCGGTGAGCGCGCCGGTATGCGAAGCCGCGGCGTGCGCCGCCGCCTCGGTGCGCCCGACCTTGATCACGATGATCGGCTTGGTTAGCGCGACTTCGCGCGCGGCGGAAAGGAACGCGCGCGCGTCGCCGATTGATTCCATGTAAATCAGAATGCTGCGCGTCTGCGGATCGTCCCCCAGTTGGTAGATCAGGTCGCCCCAGTTCACATCGAGCATCGAGCCAATCGAGATGAAGGCGCTGAAGCCGAGTTGCGTGCTGACGCTCCAGTCCAGAATCGCCGTGCAGAGCGCGCCACTTTGGCTGATGAATCCAATGTTGCCCGGCAACGCCATCGGCGTGGCGAAAGTCGCGTTCAATCCCAGGTGCGGCAGCATTACGCCGACGCAGTTCGGCCCGATAATGCGCATCGCGCCGCGCGCTTCGGTGATCTCCTGCTCCAGCTCGCGGCCGCGCGCGCCGATCTCCTTGAAGCCGGCCGAAATGATGATGGCGCCTTTCACGCCCGCGCTCGCGCAATCGCGCACGATCTGCGGCACCGTTTTCGCCGGGGTGACAATGAGAGCGAGAT
Organism: uncultured Verrucomicrobiae bacterium; assembly: GCA_963738045.1. Taxonomy (GTDB): domain Bacteria; phylum Verrucomicrobiota; class Verrucomicrobiia; order Chthoniobacterales; family UBA10450; genus Palsa-1392. The sequence goes on from CAVTUX010000002.1 coordinate 276,472, forward strand.
CGATCTCCTCCGGCACCTCCGCGATCGTGGGAAACGCTTTCACCCCGAGCACCGTCGCGTGCTTCGGATTGACCGGATAAACCGTGCCCGAAAAGGAGCGCAGATTCTCGACCAGGGCGCGGCCGACGCTGTCTGACGATTCGGTCGCGCCGATCACCGCAACCGAGCGCGGCGCGAGCATCGTGGCGAGGGCCGGCTTTTCTTCGCCGCGCTTTTCTTGGGTCATCGTCGTCTTCACGCCTCTCCCACTTTGGCATCAGGGCCAGGAGATGACCAAGAGTGCATCCGTGAAAAACAAGCGACGCGCAGCCATTCGCAAGATTTGCCCGGTAGTCGCTAGGGTCGCGGCGCAAAGGCCCCTCCCACATTGGGGCAGTGGGCTGAATCCGGCCGGGCACCAAGCCGGCATTAGAGTAGGACCTGCCAGGGAGATCGAACGAATGGCAAAAATATCAGGATAAAAGGATTGACACAGCCTCGCCCAAGTCCGGAACTCACTAAGTCAGACGAAGGAGAAAATAATGAAGATTCGAAGATTAGTTTTGATCTGTGTCGCGGTGGCGCTTAGCCTCGCCCCGCAATTCGTTCAGACCGCGAATGCGCAGGGAAGCAGATATGCTGCCCAGATGATTTCGCCGGTGGCTGGCCAGGTTGTCCACCCGGGCCAGGTGGTGAGGGTTGGGTGGAAATCAAAGCTACCCAAAATAAACCTGGGGGCGTGTGAGGTGGAAGTCTGGTTGTCGTTGGACGGCGGCAGGACATTCACGACGTGGATCAGCCCTTGGTTGGATCCGAAAGGGCCCAGGTATTTCGATTGGATTGTCCCGGACTGGCCGACATCAGCAGCGGTGCTGGACGTTCGATTCGGATGTGAGCCGGGCTATCCAGAAAGCTATGCCCCGCAGCCTAGGTCGAGCTTTGTGATCGCAGACCACTAGCGCGGCCCGAGTAAAGCGGGTCAATCCGTTCATTCTTTTGTCGCGACAAAAAGACGTGCCGTTTTCGCGACACGCCTTTGTCGTTTGTTGCGGCACACTTGATCGCTCCAGTCACTCTGGCCGGTGCTGCCACCGACGGCGCAGAGCCAAGACCAAACCGTCTCAAGATGATCTCGCGCGAGCGGGCGAACGGGGTCAGTGGAAATGGAGGTCAGGGTGGCACCCTGATCCCAAAATTTCCCTTGCGTGCTCTCATCGCAGAGAGCGCCCGGAGCGGGGGACTGGTAGTCGTTAGGCATGGCGATGGTCGCGGCGCAAAGGCCCCTCCCACATTGGGGGCAGCCGAAACCAACCGGAAGAGAAGTTGAGTGTTCGCCGCCGGCGTGGAGAGTCCGGTCATGAGCGACAACCTTCTTTCGCGTTTCCTGCGTTACGTCCGGATCGATACCCAATCGGACGAGAACAGTAATTCCTTTCCGAGCACGCCGGGTCAACTGGTGCTGCTGGAGATGCTAAAGCAGGAGCTCAGTGAGCTGGGCGCGGCAGACGTGCAGATGACGAAGCACGGTTACGTCATCGCGAGCATACCGGCCACCACACGCAAAGCTCGCGTGCCGACGGTGGCTTTTTTCGCCCACGTGGACACGGCGCCGGACTGCTCCGGCAAAGACGTGAAACCGATCGTTCATCGCAAGTACGACGGCCGTGTCATCAAGTTCCCGGATAAACCCGGGCTGACCCTCGACCCTGCGACATCGCCGGAGCTTCAAACTGCCGTGGGCAAAGACATCGTAACCGCCAGCGGCACCACCTTGCTCGGCTCCGACGACAAGTCGGGTGTGGCGGTTATCATGACTTTGGTCGAGCGGCTGCTCCGGGAGACGAAGCGGAAACACGGTCTGATTCGAGTCTGCTTCAATCCCGATGAGGAAATCGGCCGAGGGGTGGACAAACTGGATCTGCGCATGCTCGGGGCCGACGTGGCTTACACGCTGGACGGCGGTGCGCCGGGAGAGATTTGCTGGGAAACGTTTTCCGGGGATGCAGCCGAGGTCATGATCGACGGGATTACCACACACACGATGGAAGCGAGGTCCAAGGGCATGGTCAACGCCGCCTACCTGGCGGGCAAGCTCCTCGCAGCGCTGCCGCGCGAACATTGCGCGCCGGAGACAACCGACGGGAGGGAGGGATTCATTCACCCGATCCATGTCGAAGGCCGGACCGAGCGGGCCGTGGTGAAATTTCTCCTGCGCGATTTCGAGCTGAGCGGGCTGGCCGAGAAAGGGAAAATTTTGCGTGGCCTTTGCGCGGGGTTACAAGCGACCGAGCCGCGGGCACGCGTCCGCTGCAAGATCCGCAAACAGTATCGCAACATGGCTTACTGGTTGCGCAAGGACATGCGACCGGTCGAGCTGGCGCGCGAAGCCTTCACGGCCGCTGGACTCAAGCCCTATGACCAGGTCGTCCGTGGCGGCACCGATGGCTCGCGCCTGACCGAGTTGGGCCTGCCGACCCCCAACCTCTTCTGCGGTGAGCACAACGCGCATGGCCCACTGGAATGGGTCGCGGTGCAGGATATGGAGTCGGCCGTAAAAGCCTGTGCTCACCTGGCTGAGTTGTGGGAAAGAAAGAGCTAACTTGAAATTTCTGCCTCGCGGCAGAGATGGCGATATAAGGAGGCCTTCGACTCGGGAAGGCTTCGAGACACCTTTGTGAAAAACGCAACGGAAGGGGAGTAAAGCTGTCAATTGCACCCTGATCCGAATGGCGCTAAGATAAGAAGCGGGTTGAGCTAAAAAAGAGTGGTACTTTTGCGGTGGAGCGGTTAGGCAAGAGCATGCCAAATCGAACCCCGTTTTTCAAGGCTTTTGGACCACTGCTTTTCGGCCGGCCGGTGCGCCGCGCGCTGGCCAAGCTGGAGCGCTTGGATTCCTTGCAGGAACTCTACGAACTCTTCGGGCATCTCTTTCCCGAACGCCTGCTCGAGCCCGGTGCGCAAGGTCGTCCCCGCCGGGAACGAACCTTCACCGCCCAGGTCACTTTCTGGGCCTTTGTCGCCCAGATTTTGAGTCCCGGGAGTTCCTGCCGGGAGATGGTGCGGCGGGTGGATGCCTGGTGGCAGCGCACGGCCGGGGGCGGCGTGCCTCTGAGTGGTTCGACGAGCGCGTATTGCTAGGCGCGCGCCCGGCTCGATCTCACGGCTTTGGAGTTAGTGGCCGGACACCTTTGCTGGAGTTTGGAACGCAACGTCTTGGGGGAGGAACGCTGGCTGGCGGGGCGCTCGGTCAAGATCGTGGACGGGACCTGCCTTTCCATGCCCGATACGGCCGCCAACCAGATCTGCTGGCCGCAGCCCACTTCGCAGCAACCCGGCTGCGGCTTTCCCATGATGAAGTTAGTAGGACTCTTTTCTCTGAGCAACGGCGCTTTACTCGAAACCGCCACGGGCAATCTGCACGTGCATGAGAGCATGCTCTTTCGCAGCCTCTGGAACAAACTTCAGCCCAAGGATATCGTTTTAGGCGACCGGGGTTTTTGTTCCTACGCCACCTTGGCCGCGTTGCAGAGGCGCGGGGTGGATAGCGTCATGCGTTTGCACCAGAAGCGGCCGAACGACTTCCGGCGCGGGCAAGCGCTCGGGCCGGAGGATCGCCTGGTCGTCTGGCAGAAACCGGCCCAGCGCACCGCGGAGTGGAGTGCGGCCGAGTTCGCAGCGCTGCCCGCCAGCCTGACCCTGCGCATGATCGCTCTGGAGATGGCCGCGCACGGTTTTCGCACTCGCCGGGCGGTTCTCATTACGACCTTGCTCGATCCAGTCCTTTATCCGGCCGACGCCCTGCGCGAACTCTATGGCGAACGCTGGCAGGTGGAACTGCACTTCCATCAGATCAAGACCTTGCTCGCGATGGATGTGCTGCGGTGCAAAAGTCCCGAGTTGATCCAGCGCGAAGTAGCCCTGCATCGCATCGCCTATAACCTGGTCCGCAGCCTGATGCAGCGCAGCGCCCACCGCCAGCAAGTGCCCCTGGCGCGCATCAGCTTCAAGGGCTCGCTGGATGCGTTGCGCCAGTGGTCGGCCGTGATCGCCGCGGCCGGCGTGACCCCGCGTAAACAAGATCAACTCATCGAGCAACTCTTGGAAGTGATCGCGCGCGACTTAGTCCCGGAGCGTCCGGGGCGGAGCGAGCCGCGCGCCAAAAAGCGACGACCCAAGAACTATCAATTACTCACCCAGCCGCGTCACCAAATCGGCCACCTTCCCCGCCGCAACCGCCCGCAGAAAAAACATCCTAAAGTCGCTTTATCTTAGCGCCATTCCACCCTGACCCCAATTCACACAATTCACAATTCACCAATTCCCTCTCCTACTGGCGGATCCCGAAAAGAAGCGATGCGAACAATGGCACGATGAGCGACAGGCTAGCGAAACTGACTGCGAAGAAAAGCAGAACCCCATTTTCGTAGGCTAGAGCTCGGTCGAGGGCATAAACAGAACCCCTGCGTATGTGAGCGCGCCAAGGCAACAAAATCGCGCTGACAAAAGATATCACCAATATAGTGGCACTCGGCAGAATTGATATCACCGCAGCGCACTTGATCCACATCGGACTGAAAACAAGAAAGAGCAGGAGCGCGGCGAGAATAAGACCAAAGCCGACCAGCCAAGATGAGGTGACCGGTAACAGCATACCTACTAGGAGAATGAAACTCCAAGATATCGGTGCAGCGATCGCGCACAGAAGAACAAGGCTGATCGAATAAGTCGCGGTCGCAATGACGCAATTCGTCAGCGCTAGAGCTGCCATGGTCATTAGCGTATCAGCCCTCTGAATGTCACGTAGGACAAGTCGCGCGACGGCGGTGCACAAAAAGGCTGCCGTTGTAACGCAAGCAACTGCTAGCACACACGCGATTAATGTGTAGAGAATACGCGTCCGCGAGTTGTTATAAGATTTCGCGCGTTGAAGCAAGTTTGCATACAGCCGCTTTTCTTGCGGTTTAATATCCTTTCGTTTGAGCTGAAGTTGCAAGCTCGTTTGCCAGGAAGACAACGCTTGATCGAGGTTGACCCAGGGCGGCATTCCCAAATCGGAAAGCTGTGGGTTGTAGGCGCCGGCGACCAAAAGGGCAGAAATGAGCAGAGCCAGACTGACGACGGAGCAGCGCCAAAAGGCCTTCCAAGAGATAAGTCTTGCGCCATAAACTCGATCAAAGAACGTTGAGAAAAGTAACAGCGGCGCTCGGACCAACGAAAGGGGATCACGCTCGGCGACCTGGAGCCAGATCTCCGCGAGCCGCTCCGTCATCCGATCCTTTGTCGCCGGTTTCAGCCAAGCGTCGAGCAATTTCGCAATGGCTCCCGAAAGAGCGGCGACTGCCGCGATTCGCCAACCAACAGACGAGGCTAGAGCTTGGATTGAGGAGCTAAAAATCATCATCGAGCTACATTCCGGTGACCGTTGTCAACGGTATATTCGCTGGGTTGGAGCCGAATCAAGTCTAATCACCGTTAGGAGTCAAAGTCAGAGGGGTCAGATAACATGAAAGCAGTTCAAGGAGGCGCGAGGTTTGAGAAACAAACCAAAGCGAAAGGAGAACTGCAAAATGAACTATGTTGGAATCGACATTCACAAGCGCTACAGTGTCTGTGCAACCCAAGACGGGCAGGGCCTGAAAGGCCCGTGTCAGATTGCGATTGAGGCCTGTTGGAACAGGGGCACGATCTACGACCGGCTTGCGCCGTTGTCCCAGGTCGAGCAGGTGGTGGGCGCACCCGCTCAAGACGCGGCTGATCGGCGAAGCACAAATCAAGAGCGATAGGATCGACGCGGCGGCGCTGAGCACGCTTTTGCGCGGGACCTTCATCGTGCGAGGGACCGGGACGGGGTCAGTTCCAAGTATCACCAATCAGCCATACTCTCGCCGATGGTAGAGAAGGTGGGCAACATAGGTGGGCGCACCCATGTGCGGTAAATTGGGCGATGCGTGGCAAAATCAAGGCCGTCTCGCAGCGCAACCGGCGGGAGGTGTGATCGGCACCGTGTCTTATACATTTTGACATTTCGTTTTCGCTCGTGACAGCGGATTGCGCTGCAATCCCCAATTCGGGGAAAATCGCAGCCGTAGCAATGGTCGGGGCACAAAGGCCCCTCCCACATTGAGCACGGAAATCACCTGGCTCTCAGCGCTCGCTTAGCCAGGCGCGCGCTTCTTCGATTTGATCATGCTCGAAATAGCGAACCGCGGCGCGGGTGAACGGCTTGCAGAATTCTGCCATCCGTTTTTCCCAGGTCTTGTCGCCAACCAGCGCCATTCGTTCGATGTCGGCGAAATGTTTGAGGTCGAACTTGATCTCATCCCAGAGCGCGGCGGCGTCCCAGCCGCGGAAGTTCACCAAGTCGTAAAGCACGCGAAGCTTTCCGTGCTGACTGAGCAGGCGCTCGAATGCCGCCACGCAAGATTGATAATCGCCATGCGTCAGTTTGCCGGTGACCTTGACTTCCAGCACCTTGCCGCCGGTTGTTTCCTTCAGTTCGATTGCCGTAAAAATTTTCCTCGGTTCCCGCGTTTCCCCTCTGGAGTTTCTTCCTGCTTGTTATTCGCGCCAGATCCCGGCGGAGCGCTCCGCAGCAATTGCGATTTGGCGAGCGTTTCTTGCGCGCGATCGCCACGTTAACACGTTCTTGGCAACACTTGCCTCTGATGATAAAAACGATGCAAGCCGAGCCGCCGCGTCATCGCCAGCATGAATTCATTACCCGTTCTCGATCCGCAATCGCCTGAGGCGCGCGCGATCTATCACCTGGCGATCGTTTCGGGAATCATCTTTGCGCTCATTTTCATCGTCGTCGGCGGGATGATCGTTTTCGCGCTCATGCGCTATCGCTGGCGCGAGGGTGCGGCGGATCCGGAGCAGGTCGCCGGGAACAAAACGGTGGAGATTGTCTGGACGGCGATCCCGTGTCTGATCGTTGTCGCGCTCGTTCTCCTCACGTGGCAATCGATGAACGCTTCCGACCCGCCCGCGCCGGCCACGCCCGACATCGTGATCACCGGTCACCAATGGTGGTGGGAGGCGCGCTATCCGAAATCAGGCGTGATCACGGCGAACGAGATTCACATTCCCGCGGGCACGCCCGTGTCGATCCGGCTCGAATCGGCGGATGTGTTGCATGAATTCTGGGTCGCGCAGTTGACCCGCAAAATGGCGACCGTGCCAGATCATCCGAATCATATCTGGATTCAGTCGGACCATCCCGGCACTTATCTCGGGATTTGCTCGGAGTTCTGCGGGACGCAACACGCGTGGATGCATTTCCTCATCGTGGCGGAACCGCCGGAGCAGTTCGCGGCCTGGGAAAAGGCGCAACTGGCGCCGGCGGAAATTCCAGTGAGCGGCAGCGCGGCGCAGGGGCTCGCGCTTTTTCAAGAAAACAGCTGCATGAATTGCCACGCCATCAACGGCACGGCGGCGGTGGCCCGGGTCGGTCCGAACCTGACCCATCTGGCCAGCCGAAAAATTCTGGGCGCCGGGGTGGTCGAGAATACGCCGGCTAATCTCCGCCGCTGGTTGACCGACCCGCAGCAGGTCAAGCCGGGAGTGAAGATGCCTGACTATAAGTTTAACCAGACGCAGGTGACGCAATTGACCGATTACTTCGAAACCCTAAAATGAACGAGATTGCCACGGTTTTAGATCGGGCCGGGATTTTGTCTCCGGAACAGCGGGAGCATTGGAAGATGGCGTGGCTCTCCACCGTCGATCACAAGCGGATCGGCATCCTCTATATGGTGACGGGGCTGGTCTTCTTCGTCTTTGCCGGAATCGAGGCGCTTCTCATTCGGCTGCAGCTGGCTGTGCCTAACAATACCCTGTTGCAGCCGGACAACTACAACATGGTCTTCACCATGCATGGCACGACGATGATTTTTCTCGTCGCCATGCCGGTGCTCTTCGGTCTGGCCAACTATGTCATGCCGCTCCAGATCGGCGCGCGCGACATGGCCTTCCCACGTTTGAACGCTTTTAGTTTCTGGCTGGTTCCTTTTGGGGGCATTTTGTTGCACTTCAGTTTCCTGGCGGGCGGCGCGCCGGCGGTGGGCTGGTTCGCCTACGCGCCGTTGAGTGAGACCGCCTACTCTTCGCAGCCCGGAGTGGATTACTGGGCGCTCTCCCTCCTCGTCCTCGGGATCGGATCGGTCGGCACCAACATTAACTTCATCGCCACCGTCCTTTGCAGTCGCGCACCGAACATGACCCTCCGGCGACTGCCGCTCTTTTCCTGGATGATTTTCGTCAACGCCTTCCTCGTTATCATTGCGTTGCCGGTCTTAAACGCGGGGCTCGTCATGATCCTGATCGACCGCCTGCTCAATACTCACTTCTTTCTTGTGCCCGGCGGCTCCGCCATCATGTGGCAGCATATCTTCTGGGCCTTTGGGCATCCGGAAGTCTACATCGTCGCGATTCCGTCGTTCGCCATCCTCTCGGAAATCATCCCGGTCTTTTCGCGCAAACCGATTTTCGGCTACGAGTTTGTCGCCGGCTCGACGGTCGCGATCGCCTTCCTCAGCCTCGGGGTCTGGGCCCATCACATGTTTACGACCGGGCTGGGTCATACGATCGACTTGTTTTTCGTCGCTTCCAGCATGCTGATCGCGATCCCGACCGGAGTGAAAGTCTTGAACTGGAGCGCAACCATGATCGGCGGCCGTCTCCGCTTCGATACGCCGATGCTCTTTTGCGTCGCGGCGCTCCTGCAATTCCTGGTCGCCGGCCTAACGGGTGTGAGTCACGCCTCCGCCGCGCTCGATTGGCAGACCAAGAACAGCTACTTCCTGGTGGCACATTTCCACTTTGTCTTTGTCGGCCTGATCGTCTTCGCCATCCTCGGAGCGCTCCATTATTGGATCCCAAAAGTAAGCGGCCGCATGCTCTCCGAGCGGCTAGGCAAGTGGTGCTTCTGGCTCATGGTCATCGGATTCAACATGACCTTCATCATCCAGCATTTCCTCGGGCTCGCCGGGATGCCGCGTCGCGTTTACACCTACGGGGATCTGCCGGGCTGGGCCTGGATGAACATGGTCTCGACCATCGGCGCGTTTTTCATGGCTGCGGCCTCGCTCATTTTTGTCTGGAACCTGGTCGTTAGTCTGCTCAACGGACGCAAGGCGAGCGACAATCCGTGGGATGCCTGGACGCTGGAATGGGCGACCACTTCGCCGCCGCCGCACGAGAATTTCCATTACCTGCCGCCGATTCACAGTCGCCGTCCGCTCTGGGATGTCGCGCATCCCGACCGACCCGATCCAGTGGTCGGGAGCAAGGGCGACATCGATCAGTTCAAGCCGGAAAAGAACAAGACCAGCATCGTTTCCTTCATCATTTCCGAGACCGGGTTCTTCGCGGTGCTGATCCTGGCGTTTCTCTATTACAACGCGACGCCGCAACCCGGACCCAATCCGCACGGGCTGGACCTGGTCAAGACCGGTTTCTTCAGCATTTGTCTTTTTGCGAGCAGCTTCACGATCTGGCGCGCGGAGACCGGACTGCGCAATAACAATCGAGGCCGGATGATCGGCTGGCTGACGGCGACAATCGTTCTTGGCGGAATCTTTATCGGCGGCCAGGGGCTCGAATACTGGCATCTCTTTGAGAGCGGCGTCGATGTGAACTCGAATCTTTTCGCGACGACCTTCTTTACCCTGACCGGATTCCATGGATTGCACGTCTGCGTCGGTCTGATCGCGCTGCTTATCCTGCTGGGATTGGCGATCGCCGGTGACTCGAAGAAGCGGCCCTGGCCGGCGCTCGACGCGGTCGGGCTTTACTGGCACTTCGTCGACGTGGTCTGGGTTTTTGTTTTATCCGTCGTTTACATCCTGCCTCGAATCCGATGAGCACTGAACAATTCCTTCTCTCAGCCTGGACCTGGAATCCGGTGGTTCTCTTCGCCGCTGGGGCCGGGCTCACTGCCTATCTCTTTGCTTTTCGCGCCGGACGCCGGCTCGGCTGGTTCCTTCTCGCGCTCGCCGTGTTCCTGCTCACACTCGCTTCGCCGCTCAACGCGCTCGCTGACGGCTATCTCTTTAGCGCGCATATGCTGCAACACATCCTGCTTTTGCTCGTCGTGCCGGGGTTCCTGCTCCTCAGTCTGCCGCGCTCGCTTTCGTTAGGTTGGCGGCCGCGTCTTCTCGCGCATCCGCTGGCCGCCTGGCTGGCCGGGGTCGGCGCGATGTGGTTCTGGCATTGGCCGACACTTTGCAACGCCGCGGTCACCTCGCGTTCTGTCTATGCTTTGCAAACCGTTTCGCTGCTCTTCTGCGGGACGATCTTTTGGAGTCAGATCATTGCGCCGCGCGACGAGGAACGACTCTCGCCGCCCGCGGCGGTTCTTTATCTTTTCAGCGCCTGCGTCACCTGCAGCGCGCTCGGGATGATTCTCACTTTTTCGCCGATCACGGTCTGTTCGATTTACGCGCTGCCGATGGGCGATCGGCTCGGAATGTGGGAAACGATTCGATACGGTTGGGGATTTACTCCGGAAAAGGATCAGCAGATCGGCGGGCTCCTCATGTGGGTGCCAATGTGCTTCATCTATCTCGGCGCGATCTTCGCCCAGATTGCGCGCTGGTTTGGGGAGGCTCCCGCCCCGCGTCCGGTAACCTAACGACGCTCATGGAACCAAATACTGAACAATCGCACGAAGGCTGGGAGGTGCTCCCGGATGAGCATCTGCCACGGCCTAACTATTTCCCAGCCGGGCTGGCCATGGGGACGACCTTTTTCTTCTGGGGGTTCGTGACCTCGTGGGTCATTCTCGCGGTCGGCGCGGGTCTTTTCATTGCCTCGCTCGCCGGATGGATCAGCGAAATTCGCCATGAACGAAACCGTGCCTGAGAACGCAAAGTCCGGCGAGGGATCGATGGAAGAAATGACGCGGCGGCGTTTCTTCGAGAAGATCTCCATCGCGCTCGGTGGCCTCTGCGCCGCCGTTCTCGGGGTTCCGCTGGTTGGCTTCGTTATCGCCCCGCTCTTCCGCAAGACGCCCAGCGAATGGCTCTCGCTCGGGAAGGTCGCTGATTTCGAAATCGGAAAAACGGTAAACGTCACGATCACCGATCCCTCATCGCTGCCCTGGGCGGGCATTTCGGCGAAGAGCGCCGCCTGGCTGCGCCGCGTGAGCGAGAATGAGTTCATCGCCTTTTCGGTTCATTGCACCCACATGGGGTGCCCGGTGCGCTGGCTGTCGGACGCCGAGCTCTTCATGTGCCCGTGTCATGGCGGCGTTTACTATTCGGACGGCACCGTCGCGGCGGGTCCGCCGCCCAACCCGCTCCCCCGCCTCCTGGTGCGAGTCGCAAACGGTCAGGTGCAAATCAAAGCCGGCCCGATCCCGATCACGAACACGCTATGAAGCGGCTCGTGCTCGGAGCCTGGCAATGGATCGATGACCGGCTCGGCATCGTCGATCTGATCGGCCCGGCCGCCAAGCATCTCGTGCCACACGATGCGCGCTGGTGGTACACCTTTGGCAGCGCCACGCTGGTGGCGTTCATCGTCCAGGTGGTGACCGGTATGGCGCTGAGTTTCTCCTACGTCTCCTCGTCGTCGCAGGCCTATGAGACGCTTCAATTCATCACCAACCAGGCACCGTTCGGCAATTTCCTTCGTGGCCTGCACTACTTCGGCGCGTCGGCCATGATCCTTATGGTCGGTGCCCACATGGCGCAGACTTTTCTCTTCGGCGCTTACAAATTCCCGCGCGAGATGAATTGGACCACCGGCGTCCTGCTTCTCGCCTTCACTCTCGTGATGGGATTTACCGGACAGCTTCTGCGCTGGGATCAGACCGCCACCTGGTCGGTAGTGATCGCGGCCGAACAAGCGGGGCGGGTTCCGCTCATCGGTGACTGGCTGGCGCACTTCATCCTTGGCGGTGCGACCATCGGGGGCGCCACTTTGAGTCGCTTCTTTGCCATTCACGTCTTCCTCGTACCGGCGCTGATCTTCATCTTCATCGCGATCCATCTCTGGCTGGTGTTGCGCCACGGCATTTCAGAACCACCCGTCGCGGGCAATCCCGTTCATCCGGATACCTACCGAAAAGAGTATCACGAAGAGCTGGAGAAGACCGGCGTCCCCTTCTGGCCTGACGGCGCGTGGCGAGATTTTGTCGTCGGCACGATCCTCATCGTCGTCATCGCGTTTCTCGCCATCTATTTCGGGCCGCCCGCTCTCGATAAGCCCCCAGATCCGAGCATCCTGAAAGCAGATCCCCGCCCCGACTGGTATCTGCTCTGGTATTTTGCCGTGCTGGCGCTGATTCCGCCCGCGCTGGAGGGCTACGTCATGATCCTCGCGCCGGCGTTGGCTGGAATTCTGTTACTGGTCGTCCCCATACTGAATAACCGCGGGGAACGCGCGGCTTCGCGCCGACCGTGGGCCATCGCTGTCGTGCTCCTGAGCGTGATCATGATCGGTTCCCTTTGGATCGCGGGCGCGCGATCACCCTGGTCGCCTAACTTTGAGCCGCGTCCACTCACTCCGAAAATCATCGGGGCGACCAGCGGACCAGTGTTTGAAGGCGCGCGTTTCTTCCAGGAAAAGGCATGTCTCAACTGCCACCTCATCGAAGGCCACGGCGGCCGGCGCGGCCCCGATCTTACCTGGGTCGGAGACCGCCTCACCCACGATGACATCGTCATCCGGATCGTAAACGGCGGCGTCAACATGCCCGCCTTCAGCAAATCGCTGACCCCGGACGAGCTGGCCAAAATCACGACCTTCCTGGAATCACGAAAACAGCCCGTTCCCTAGAAAGCAGATCGGCGGAAGCCGACTTCGCGTTCGCATAACTCATCGCCCGCGCAGCATGGCCGACGTATAATCAAGCTGGCCATGGCGAAAGACTCCGGAATCCAGCGGACCATCGGGCTCGCCGGAGCGACCGGAGTGGGTGTCGGGGCGATCGTAGGAGGAGGCATTCTCGCCCTCGCCGGCGTGGCCTTCTCAGCCACAGGTCCCAGCGCCATCCTGGCCTTCGCGCTCAACGGCAGCATCGCCTTCCTCACTGCGTTGAGCCTTGCGGAAATGGCCGCCGCTTTTCCGGAATCCGGCGGCACTTATACCTTCGCCAAGAAGGTGCTCAATGTCCGAATCGCGTTCGCGGTCGGCTGGGTGGTGTGGTTTGCCTCGCTGGTCGCGGCCGTTCTTTATGCGCTTGGTTTCGCCAAGTTTCTCGTCTTGTCGCTCGAAGCAGCATGGCCGCGGCAGTTCGGCGCTCTGCCCCAGCTCCTGCAATCGCGCTGGGGTCCGACGCTGGTGGCGGTCGCTTCGACCGTGTGGTTTTCCGGGAGTCTGATGCGCAAAAGCGGCGGCGGCGGGCATTGGATCAACATCACGAAATCGGCCGTTTTCGTGCTCGTCATCGTCGGCGGGCTCTGGGGCCTAACGAGGCTATCCAGCACGGAAATCAAAGCGCACCTCACGCCTTTCTTTCCCGGCGGCGCGACCGGTTTGTTTCAGGCGATGGGTTTTACTTTCATCGCGCTTCAGGGCTTCGACCTCATTGCCGCCGTGGGAGGCGAGGTGAAAAATCCGGGCCGCAACATTCCAAGGGCCATGATCGGATCGCTCCTCATCGCGCTCCTGATTTATCTCCCGCTCCTCTTTGTTCTGGTCACGGTCGGCGTCGGCCCGGGCGAAACCATCGCCGGACTCAGCCGCGAGCAACCGGCAGGCGTGGTCGCGATCGCCACCCGGCGCTTCCTCGGAGAATTCGGCTTCTGGCTGGTCATGGCGGCAGGCCTCCTTTCGATGCTTTCCGCCTTGCAGGCGAATCTGTACGCGGCTTCGCGGGTTGCCTTTGCGATGGCCAACGATCGCACCCTTTCGCCCAAGCTCGGACGCCTCGACCCGCAGCGGAGCCTCCCTCGCGTCGCGATCCTGAGCGTAGCGGGAATCGTCATTCTTATCCTGATTCTCGTGCCGGACGTGGCCACGGCGGGCGCCGCTTCCAGTCTGATCTTTCTCATCACGTTTTCCTTCGCCCATTACATCAACATTCTGCTGCGGCGCCGAATGGATCCGGCTCACATGCCGTTCCGGGTCGGGCTCTTCCCGCTCGTGCCAATGGTGGGCGGAGCGTGCTGCCTCGGCCTCGCTTTTTTCCAAGGCGTCTCCGTCCCGGCAGCGGGTGTCATCACGGTCATGTGGCTCGCGGTCGGCGGGGGCTTGTACGCGTTCCGATTCGCGGGACGGGCGCAGGTTTTCGACGCCTCGGCCGAAGGGATCGATCCTCTACTCATCAAGTATCGCGGCCGCAACCCGCTCATTCTGCTCCCGGTGGATGACGCGGAGAATGCCGGTTCCATCGTGGCGGTGGCCAACGCCGTCAGTCCGCCTAACGTCGGCCGGGTTCTCCTCCTTTCAGTAGTCGAACCACCCGAGACCTGGGTTGAAAATCACGCGCCGCAAAGTTTGCTCGAGATGGAGGTCGTCCAGCGCGAAGCCCTGACCGCTTCCTTCGCATCCGATCTCGCTCCGGAAGCGTTGCTCACCGTTTCCTCAAATCACTGGGCGGAAATCCTGCGCGTCGCCCGACTCCACCAGTGCGAGGCAATCGTATTGGGATTGCGCAAGATCAGCGAACAAGCGTCCGATCCCGGCCTCAATGAACTGCTGAGCAACGCCCCGTGCGACACTATCCTGTTGCGCTCTCCCAAGACATGGCGCTTCCACAACACTCGCCGGATTCTGATCCCGGTCGGCGGCCGCGGCAGCCACAGTCCCTTGCGAGCGCGCGTTCTGGGAAACCTGCGGCGACAAACCGACCTCGAGGTCGCCTATATCTGCTTCCTCTCCCCGTCGGCCTCCGATGAGGAATTGCACCGGGCCCGCCGACTCGTGCGCAGGCGAGCCGGGGACGAAATGGGCGGGCGCGTCGAAGTGACGGTCGAGCGCGGTCTCGATCCGGCCGGCGAGATCATCCGGCGGGCATCCGATTACGACCTCGTGATCCTCGGGCTGCAACAACTCAAGGCACGCCGGCGCGCCATCAGCGATTTCGCGCTCCGCATCGCGAGTGAGACGACCGGCGCGCTCTTGATTCTCGGTCACAAAACCGAGGAGCCCTCGGTCCATTTCGGCATGCGCCGTTAGCGAGCAAGACGACGGAACCTGCGCGAGATTATAGTCGCGGGACGGCGAGGATGAACGCGCGCGCCGTGCTCGAGATCGTCGAAGTTCATTCAGATCGCGATGCCGGGTCCCAGGAAGATAATCGACCCGGCCGCAACAATCGCGGCGGCAACGACCCACGGCACGGAAAAAGCAATCGCGGCGCCCGCTTCGCCTGGGCGCGACAAGGTCTTCGCTCTTGCTGGAACGAAAAGCAGCCCAATCGAAAGGACGAAAGATTGTGGCACAGCATGCCGCAATATCGCCACAACCGCGTTGTGATCGAGGGTTGCCGTTGCGCAGGCAAGCGCGCCCGCGGTGAGCCACGCCACGAAAACAATTACCCGTGCTCGCGCCGGCGGATTTGCAAACGGCGCCATCTGGGCAGCGATAGCATGTAGCGTCATGAAATAAGCCAGCGCACCTGCCGCGATCATGCCGTATCGGACCGGTTCTGTGACGTGAAACTGATGCATGGTCCAGGCCCAGTCATCGGTCCGTGTGGCCGCGCTGAAAACAAGCTGCAACGAAAACCACATCAGATTGAAGGCGGCCACGAGGAGACTGAACAGTCGTATCGACGACGACTTGCGGGTGGTGAACCGCGCACCCAGCAGCGCGACCAGACCGAGCGCAAGATTCGCAAGTGGGCCTGCAAGATCGATCGCAACGCCGTGTCGCGAGCAATCCACGAAAACCGACGAAAGCAAAATGATTCTGCCGCCAAGTCCCAGGTATGCGCCTCCATGGCCCAAGGCATGGTGCGCGATATCGGCCGAGGCGTAGGCTAAAAGACCGATCGCCGCAATCGTTACCGTATCGTCTTTCGCTCGAGCGTTTATTTCGGTGACGGTAAGGCCGCCCTCTTGGGACACAAACCCGGACAAACGTTAGGCTGCTATTGGCCGTTTCAGAATGGCGCGCAAGACCGGAAGTACCGGCGTTAGTGCGCAGGTCAATATTCGCTGGAGTTGTTGCGCTGTTCGCCGTTCACGCCGGCAGGTGGCGAAGGCAACGCCGTGATTGATCTCGGCAGGACTCGCAGGCGCCAGCAGCAGCGCCCTCGTTCCTGCTGATCCAAATTCGCGCCGGGTTTTAAGAACCGTTTTGTCTTAGGTATTGCTATCTCATTTGCGTCGGCACACACTCCCGTTGCCGAACTCCATGTTGCCATGACCGAGGAAAGCGAACCGCAGTCACCCGGCAACGGCGTTGGCAGGGAAGAAACACCCGCGCCTTCCACTTCTTCCGAAGTCCGTTTGAGCCGTGAGATGCGGCTGGTGGACATCACCATGATCGGCGTCGGCGCGATGATCGGCGCCGGCATTTTCGTCCTCACGGGCATCGCGGCGGGCGTAGCCGGGCCGGCGCTCATTCTCGTTTTTCTGCTCAACGGCATCGTGACCTTGTTCGCGGCGGCGGCTTACGCGGAGCTTGGTTCCTCCTTTCACAGTGCGGGTGGCGGTTATCTCTACGTCAAGACCGGTCTTAAGGATCCGCAGGGATTCATGAGCGGCTGGATGTCGTGGTTTGCCTACGTCGTGGCGTGCGCGTTGTATGCGCTGGGGTTCGGGGCGTATCTCGCGAAATGTCTGCCGCTGATCGGGCTGGGCGACTTCCACCTGCCATTTCTTTCCCTGGAGCAATGGATGGCCGTCGCGGTGGTGGCGTTGTTTTGCTTCATCAATTATCGCGGGGCATCGGAAGCAGGCGGCGCGGGCAATTTCGTCACCGGCGGCAAAATCGTCTTGCTGGCCGTGTTCGTCGGGTTCGGCGTTTGGATCACGCTCCACCGTCCGGATTGGCACCTGACCTTCACGCAAAATCCGCTGCCTAACGGCGTTGGCAGTCTCTTCATGGCGATGGGCCTGACCTTCATCGCCTTTGAAGGCTATGAAATCATCGCGCAGTGCAGCGAGGAAGTGCGCAACCCCGAGCGCAACGTACCGCGCGCCATTTTTCTCTCGCTCGTGATCGTGGTACCGATTTATCTGCTGGTCGCCTTCGCGGCCCTCGGCGCGGTGCATCCAACCGACATGCCGAGTTGGAAATATCTCGGTCTGCACAAGGAAACCGCGCTCGTGAACGTCGCGGCAACTTTCTTCCGCGGCGGCGGGGTGCTGATTCTGATCGGCGGTTTGTTTTCCACCATGAGCGCGTTGAACGCGACGATTTATTCTTCGTCGCGCGTTTCCTTCGCGATGGGGCGCGACCGCAATCTGCCGGCGTGGTTTGGCAAGGTTCATCCGCGGCGCAAGACACCGCACTGGTCAATCCTCGCGACCGGTGTGTTGAGTGCGACGATGGCGGTGCTGCTGCCGATCGAAGTGGTCGCGAGCGCGGCCAACATCATGTTTCTGCTGCTGTTCATCCAGGTGCAGGCGGCGTTGATTGCGCTGCGCAAAAAGCGGCCCGATCTGCGGCGCGGATTCAAGGTGCCGCTCGTGCCCTTCATTCCGATCGTCGGCATCCTGCTGCAACTGGCGTTGGCGATCTTTCTGTTTTTCTACAGCCCGATGGCGTGGTTGAGCGCGGGGGTGTGGATTGGCATCGGGCTCGTCGTGTTCTACGGTTATTCGCGCAAACGGGATCGGGCCTACGCGCAACTGGTCGCAGTGCAAAAGGCGGCGGTGCGGAAGGAATATCGCATCCTCGCCTGCGTCGGGCATTTGGGCCGCGTCAAGATCATCCTGGAGGCCGCGGCGGCTGTGGCGCGCCGTTACGATGGCGAAATGATCGTGCTCTCGGTCGTGGAAGTCGCCGACAGTGACCTGCTGGCCCAGGGATTCGAGCACGCGAGAACGCTCGAAGACGCGCTGCGCCGAGCGGTCACGGGCCTGAGATTGGAGGGCATTCCGGTCAAGGTGGTGGTCAAGATCTCGCACCGGATTTCCTACGCCGTCACCGAAACCGCGCTGGAAGAGCGCTGCAATCTGATTGTGATGGGCCGCGCGCGCCGCGCCGGCCTGATCGAGCGCTTTGCGGCTACGATCGTGGACCGGGTCGTTCGTTCCGCGCCCGCGCAAGTGATGGTGGTGACGGCGGAACGCTGGCCGGAGGAAATCGCAACCATCCTGCTGGCCTACGAGCGCGGACCGCACTCGAAGTTGACGGCGGACCTGGTCGCGGCGTTCGAAACGGATCACAAGACGAAGGTCAAAGCGGTGCAGGTGCTGCCTTGGACTTCAACGGGCGAAGAGTTCCAGCGCGCTCGCGATGAAATCGCCAAGGAAGTGGGCGAGCAACATCCGGCCTTCGAAACGAAAGTCGTGCATTCCAACGACATCATCACGGGCCTCCTGCACGAATCGAGAGGTGCCAACCTGATCGTGATGGGCGGCACGGAAGCGGGTGTAATCGAGCAACTCCTTGCTTTTGCACCGCCGCTGGAAATGGCCGAGCGAACCAGCATTCCGGTGCTGACCGTCTACGAAATGGCGGCCAATCCAAAGCGTTGGATAGTTAAACCAAAGGAAACTCATGGATAAGACACCCTTTGCCTTTGAATCCGTCCGTGATGTCCTGGCGCGCCTCACGGCCTATCTGCCGACTCTGCTGGCCGGAATCATCGTGCTGCTGATCGGCGTGGTCGTGGCGTGGATCGTGGCGAAACTCACCGTGCGCATCCTCGTCTTCCTAAGGTTAGACCGGGTGCTCACGCGCATGGGCTGGGGGCGCGCCCTCGAAAAGGGCGACGTGCGCCATTCGTTGTTCGGATTGCTCGGGGCGGTGGCAGGGGTGCTCCTCTTCCTGGTGTTCCTGGAAAACGCAGTCGTGATCTGGAAACTGACCGTCCTCTCGAAGCTCCTAGAAAGCCTTGTCCTGTTAATCCCGCAGCTCATTGCCGCAGTGGTCGTTGTGCTGGTCGGATGGGGCCTTGCCGCGGGCGTCTCGCGCGCGGTGCAACGAACGCTCGTGCAGGAGGAGTTTGAGCGGGCCCGGCTAACGGGCCGAATCGTCTACGCAGTCATTCTTGCCCTGGCCGTCGCGATCGCCCTGGTGGAACTGAAGATCGCTGAGGCGATTGTCTCAGGCGCATTTCTGATCGCGTTCGGCACGCTCGGTCTGGCTCTGGTTCTGGCCTTCGGCTTGGGCAGCAGACGCGCTGTCGAGCTGATGTGGGAGGAGCGCTTCCGTCGCCGCAAAGAGGAACTCGAGCGGGAAGCGGAGAAGTCGCAGGAAAAATAGATCCGTTGCCTTGCTTGATGGCGGTCAAAGTCCTGGACTGCTCTGCATGATGCCGCCATCGGCAAAAAGGGTTGTCGCGGTGATGTAGCTGGCCCCATCGCTCGCGAGAAATACGACAACGTTGGCGATTTCCTCCGGCCTGGCCATCCGACCCAGCGGAATCGCATTGTCCAGTTTCTTCGTGAACCCTTCCTAGGATGCGGTTACTCGATTTCGAATCCGTGCTGATCGGATTTCACCTATTGGCAATTCTCTGTCTCGATCCTTCGCACCTAGGTGGCTCCGTCCGACATCGTGGCTTCAATCTCCGCGAGGGTTAACGTTCGCTTTGCCTTTTCAAACCAGTGCTCCCTGTCTTGCACCTTCAGTTCGCGTTCGACGAAGGGCCGCAGACCTTTCCCCAACGGCTCTTACCGCCTTGATTCCCGATCGCCATTTTCTTACCTAACGAGTCGATTCTTCGCCAAAATGTGAGTTTCAAGAGTTGGTCGCAAGGTCTTCCGGAGAGCGCGCGCGCCCCGTCCACTGGCGAAGGCGCCTCGCCTTTGCGAACTTCCTCTGCCTCACATCGGGTAGGATGGTGGCACCGACAAAAGTTCGTTACGACGAGGCTGCGCAACCTGTGCGCTGGGCGCGCTCCCCAAGCCGGACAAGCAGAAGGTCGAGATCAGACAGCGTGACGGCGAAGGCCGGCTTGGACACGCAGTTCGGCAAGCCGCACCTTGACCGCCTGGCAACGCTGGCGCTCTCCGGCGATTTCGGCTTCGGGCAAAGTTTGCTTTTCGTAGGGCGATCGGGAACTCTGTAGACAATCTTCCGCAAAGTCGTTCGCTGCCGCCGCACGCCGCAGATTCGCTTCGCTCGGATTCCCTTCTGCCTCGTGGAAAAATAGATTGCGCGCGGCGAGGTAGGCGTGGATCTCAACGGTGGCGCTGGTCGCATCCAAAGACGATGTCGTCTCGCGCGGCAGGTTGCGGGCAATGGTGATCGGCCGGTCGAGCGGGAGAGTCGCTTGCATGGCCATTTTGAAGCAGGTCCCATGCTCGGGGCAGCAGTGGGATTTGGAAAATTTGTCCTCAGTTGTCGGCCGACGATCTCGAATCCGAAACCGGGGAATCCCGAAGACGGAACACTGGCGGGTTCTTGCATTTTCTGGACAAAACTTGAAACGTCTATGGCGTAGTGACTTACGAAGTTTATTCTGAGCTGGTATGCGCCTTGCATCTCTGCCGCTGCGATGCGAGTTGCGACCGCTCTTTTTCTTTTCTTCACGCTGGTTTTGGCTGGTGCGGAAGACCTCGCTGGTCGCTGGGAAGGGTCGATCCAGATTCCGGGTCGGGAGTTCGATCTCATCGTTGACCTTGATCGAACCGATGGGAAACATTGGACCGGTTCTGTCATCATCCCGGGCTTGGACGTAAAGGGCGCGGCGCTCACCAAGCTTATGATGAGCGACTCGGGAATTTCATTTACGATCAACAGCGCTCTCGCGAGCGCCCGGACGGGCGTGGCGACGCTCGAAGGCCAGTTGAATGATGTGGGTGAGTTGACCGGTAACTTTCGCCAGGCGGGGAATATCGCGCCCTTCGTCTTGAAAAAAACCGGGCCGCCGCAGGTGGAGTTGCCGCGTAGGAGTAGCTCGATAAGCAAGGATCTTGCCGGCGAGTGGAAGGGCGATTACGAGATGGATGGCTACCCGCGCCACGTCACCCTTACGCTGGCCGGGCACGGTGCGGAACCAGGCACGGCGCAGCTCGTTGTGGTCGGCAAACGCACAACCAACGCCCCAATCGATCTCGTAACTGACGAGAACGGTTTCCTCACGATCGAGTCGCACGAATTTGGAATTACCTACGAAGGACGCCTGCAGAAAAACGCGGGAGAAATCAAAGGTACCTTTACGCTCGGTCCGTTCGAGCTGCCGCTCGTTCTCCGCCGCCCGACCAAAACTCCATGAAACCGTCGGCCATCACAGCCGCGCTGCTGCTTTGCCTGACGAGTGGAGTTTGTCGGGCGCAGTCGATGTTCCGCGGTGACGCGGCCCATACCGGAGTCTATGCGGGGTCGGCGCCGCGACAATTTCACCGTATAAAATGGAAGTTTCCGACCGGCGATCGAATCGTTTCCTCGCCGGTCTGGAGTAACGGCGTCATCTACTTCGGCGGCGACGACGGAAACATTTATGCGGTCGATGCGAAAACCGGTCGCCAGCTTTGGAAACACACCACGGGCGGTCCCGCGCCATCGACGCCAGCCGTGGTCGACGGAACGCTCTACGTCGTCAGCTACGACGGAAAGCTGCACGCGCTGGATGCGCGCACGGGCGGTGTCCGCTGGAAGTTCGCAACGGGCGGCGAGCGTCGTTTCGAAGCGAAGGGTTTGAACGGATTGCAACCCAGGAACCAGACAATTGCCGATCCATTCGACGTTTTTCTCTCGAGTCCGGTGGTGGCGGAGGGCGCGGTTTACTTCGGGAGCGGCGACGGAAATCTCTATGCGGTCGATGTCGCGTCCGGTGAATTGCGCTGGAAATTTCAAACCGGCGATGTCGTGCACGCTTCACCCGCGTATGCCGATGGCGTTCTCTACTTTGGAAGTTGGGACAGTTATTTCTACGCCGTCGAGGCTGCAACCGGGAAAGAGAAATGGCGATTTCACGGCGGAGAAGATCCGGTGCTGCACAATCAGGTGGGCTTTCAATCTTCGCCCGCGGTCGCGCATGGCGTGGTCTACACCGGCTGCCGCGATGCGCAGCTCCATGCACTTGATGCCGCGACCGGAAAGGAAAAATGGCATTTCGACAACGCGCTCAGTTGGGTCATTAGCTCGCCTGCGGTGACCGACGGCAAAGTGTTTTTCGCGACCTCGGATTCGAGTCTTTATCACGTGGTCGACGCGGCAACCGGCAAACCGATTCTGAAGCAGCAGGACAAGGCCTACATGTTTTCCTCGCCGGCGATTGCAGGCGACGTGGTCCTGATCGGCGTTCTCAACGGCACGCTCCAGGCCCGCGATCTCAAGACCGGTGAAGTGCTCTGGAATTTCCAGACCGAAACTTCAAAGCAAAACAAAGGCTGGGTCCTGAGCGCCGACCGAAGCTTCAACGATCCTTTGCTTTACCATTCCATTTGGCGCGAGGCTCCTCTTGTCGCCACCGATCGACAATTCGGTATCGGCGCGATCTTTTCCTCGCCGCTGGTGGTCAACGGCGTCGTCTACTTCGGCAGCACGGACGGTTATCTCTATGCGCTCGAATAATTTCATTTTGCTGAATCCAAACGGCCCAGCCGGCGCATCCAACCGACACGACGCCGATAGGTTCCGGGCTTTGCACCTCACTTTCTCGACCAAACCATCAACTGAATAACAGCCATGCTCTTTGAATCATTCTTTCAGGATCTCCGCATCGGGCTTCGCATGCTGGTAAAGGACAAAACTTTTTTTGTCCTCGCCGTCGTCGTCCTCGCCCTCGGCATTTGCGGCGTCACGACCCAGTTCACGATGGTGAACGCAATCATGCTGCGCGGCTTTTCCTTTCCGCATCCCGAGCAACTCATGAGCGTTGGCTTCATCGATCCGCAGGCCTCGGATCAAAATAACAACTTCGGCAACGGCAACATCCCATCGTCGCAGGATTACGAAGACCTGCGCGCGAGTCAGAAGTCGTTCGCCATGATGAGCGCCTATCTCAACGGCTCCACCATCAACGTCACCTACAAGAAAACTCCGCAGCGCTACACCGGCGGCTATGTAACCGAGGACTTTTTCAAGATCATTGACGTAAAGCCGATCCTCGGCCGCGATTTTACCGCCGAGGACAACAAACCGGGCGCGGAGAAAGTGACGATCCTCGGGAACGAAATCTGGAAGCGCGATTTCAACGGCGATCCGCACATTGTCGGCCAGGCGGTCCGGATCAACGGCAAAGCCGCCACCATCATCGGCGTCATGCCGCCAAATTTTAAGTTCCCGCAAAACGAAGAGCTTTGGGTTCCGCTCTACAACGAGTTCCCGCTCAAACCACGCGGCGATCCCGCCGGCATCGGACCGCAAATCATTGGGCGGCTAAAACCGGGCGTCACGCAAGACCAGGCCAACGCTGAGTTCATCGCCCTTGCCAAACGGATCGCAAAGGACAACCCGAAGACCAACGAGCATCTCGTCTCGGCCAGCGTCCAGCCGCTCCTCAAAACGTTCACCGGATCTCAACTGCGCCAGATCATGTATGCCATGCTCGGCGCCGTCATCGTCGTTCTCCTCATCGCGTGCGTAAACGTGATGAACATGCAGTTCGGCCGGGCCGCCTTGCGCTCGCGAGAACTGGCGATCCGTGGCGCGCTCGGGGCAACGCGTGGGCGCATCGTTAGGCAAATGCTCACCGAAAGCTTCCTCATCGCGCTCCTCGGCGCGGTCGTCGGAGTCGCGCTTGCCTATTGGGCGGTTGATCTTCTCGCGCAAATCACCGGCACGCCGCAATTCCAGTTGCCCTATTGGATCGTCTTTAAGATCGACGCCAAGGTCCTGGGATTCACTCTCGCCGCGGTTCTCCTCGCCACGTTTGTTTCGGGATTGATGCCCGCCCTGCTCGCGGCTCGCGGAAACGCTTCCGAGATGATGAAGGAAGGCGGCCGCGGCAACAGCAGCCGCCTGGTCAACGTCATTAGCCGGATACTCGTGGTTGGCCAGATCGCGATGACGGCGGCCCTGCTCATCGCCTCCGCGCTGCAAATCCGGTCGATCCGCAACCAGACCAGGCTCGATTACGGCTACGACGAGGACGGTGTTTACACCGCGCGCATGGGTCTCTTCGAAGGCGATTATCCGACGGAAGATTCGCGACGACAGTTTTTCAAACGTGCCGTGCGCGCGCTCCGCGCCAACCCGGCGTTTGATGGGGCAGCGATGAGCGACCGTTTCCGCATGACTTTCGACAACTTCGGCCAGTACGAAGTAGACGGTCAGAAGTACGCGACCGATCGCGACCGGCCGAAAGGTAACTCCGAAGCGGTCTCAGACGCGTACTTCAGTACGCTGGGCTTGAAGATCCTCGAGGGCCGCGATTTCACCCTCGAAGATAGCGATGCGAAGCAACCGGTGGCGATAGTGAACGCCAGCTTTGCGCGCAAACATTGGAGCAACCAGAGCCCGCTTGGGCATCAGGTTCGTCCGTTCAATCCCGCCCAGCCGCAACCGTGGCGCACCATTGTCGGCGTCGTCCCCGACACCCTCATGCAGGGGCCATTCAATCGCGAGGCGGATAGTGCCGGGTTCTACGCGCCGCTGCTCGGGGCCAGCCCGGCGCCCCAGTTCTGCACCATCATCGTGCGCCCGCACCCCGGACAAGCAGCGGAGAACCTCGGGCCGGCGCTGAGCAAGGCCGTCGCCCAAATAGACTCGAATCTGCCGGTCTATTTCCCGGGCACTCCGGCGCGTTCGCATGCTGAGGTCTTGAGTGGACCACGCCTGGTCGCACAACTCTTCAGCATCTTCGGCGTGGTTGCGTTCATTCTCTCCGCGGTCGGTCTCTACGGCGTGATGAGTTTTTCCGTCAATCAGCGAACGCAGGAATTCGGCATCCGGATGGCGTTAGGCGCGGATGCCGCGCGGATCTTCAAGATGGTGATGAGCCAGGGTGCATGGCAATTGGTCACTGGGCTCGGGCTCGGGATCGGTTTCGCGGCGCTTTTCCTGGGCGTCATCGCGGCCGGCGCGCTGGAGAACATATTGTTTAAAGTGAACGCGCTCGATCCCATCATCTACACGACGGTCGCGGCGCTTCTAACCGCGGTCGCGGCCGTGTCGTGTTTTGTCCCGGCGCGCCGCGCCACTCGCGTGAACCCAATGGTAGCGTTACGCACCGAGTAACTTTCGATGCCGCGCGGGCGACCGACCCTGGAGGGAAGCGCGCCGTCGCTTCCGCGAACGTCCTTTGCTCGGGGGTTCGCGAAGTCGAAAGCCCAGGCACCGACAGCGCGGTGCCCTCCAAGGGGTCACACTCACGGTCGCGACGCTCCTTTTCATTTGAATATAAGGCGCACGTTAACGAAAGAAGGTGATCGTGAAGATCGCCGCCGCCCAAATCGCCTGTGAACTCGGGGATCTCCCGGCGAACCTGCGAAAGATTCGCAACTTCGCCGAGCGCGCGAAGGAGGCCGGTGCGGAATTGGTCGTGTTTCCGGAAATGTCGGACACCGGTTACGCGATGCGAGTCATCCGTGAGCAGGCAAGACCCTGGAGCGAAGGCGCGGTGCCAGAGTTGCAAAGCATCGCGCAGATTCTTTCGATCGCGATCATCAGCGGGGTGTCGGAACGAGCAGACGATCGCATTTACAACTCGCAGGTCGTGATCGATTCGAGTGGGGCGATCGTGGCGAAATATCGCAAGACGCATCTTTTCGCCCCGATCGAAGAGGACAAATTCTGCGCTGCGGGCGATGCTCTGGCCAGCGTCAACTTCGGACCACTGCGTGTTGGCCTGACGATCTGCTACGACCTTCGCTTCCCGGAAATCTATCGGGCACTGGCCATCGACCAGGGCGTGAATGTCTTTGTCAATTCCTCTGCCTGGCCCTTTCCCCGAGTTGAGCATCTCCGCGTTCTGGCCACCGCTCGTGCCATCGAGAACCAAAGTTATGTCATCCTTGCTAATCGCGTCGGCTGGGATGGTGGCGGGCGGTTTTGTGGGACGTCTGCGGTCATTGATCCAGCCGGCGTGGTGGTTGCGGCGGCTTCGTCCGAGCGGGAAGAGTTGGTTCTCGCCGAGGTCTCGGCGGAGACGATTCAAAGCGTGCGAGACGCGATGCCGGTCTTCGCGAATCGGCGGGAAGATCTTTACCGACAGACGCAGGCAGGACGATGAGCGCGGACGCGAAGCCGCGACTGGAGCGCTCCCTTAACGTGCGCGATCTCGTTCTCTTCAACCTCGTTGCGGTCATCGGTATCACCTGGGTCGCGACCGCGGCCAAGGCTGGTCCCAGTTCACTTACCTTGTGGTTGCTCGCTGCTCTTCTTTTTTTCATTCCGCAAGGTCTGGCCGTTATCCAGCTTTCGACCAGTTATCCGGATGAAGGCGGGATTTACGCCTGGACGAAGCGAGAATTTGGCGAAGGCCACGGCTTCCTCTGCGGCTGGCCCACGAGCTGGCGGCGCGCGGTGGTGGTGGATGGGCGCATGCCGCGGCGTTCCTGCTCACCATTGGACGGATCGGCGAGGCTCTTTCTCTTCCTGCTCGGTTTGGTCTTCTAATGGCGAAGAAGACGAGCTGAGCGGGTCCGCGGCCTGGCCCTTCCCGCAAAGCGTTGAGACGTGACCCGCCTTTCCTTCGCCGAGACCTCCCATTAGAACTTCACTACGCCCTGGGCATCCCTTCTCAGTTCCAGGCGCAATTCGACGACCGCTCCTACATTTTCAAAACCAACTCTGATTGCCGTCGCGGCCCGACGGCTCTTATTTTCAGCGGCTGTGCAATCGAAACCCAAACGAATCAAGGTCAATGACCGGATGCAGCACGGTTACGAGTATCTTTTGACCAAGCCCATCGGGAAGGATTTCGCAGCTGGTTTCAAACCCGAACTGACCCCAAAACAGATGCTGCAACTCGGCGTCTTCGGCGGCAAGTATATGACCGACTGTGCGGCGGAGTTTCCGTCCGATTGGTTTGCGAAGGCGAAACTTTGCTCAGAGCGACATGATCCGGCACTCAACTTTTTTGGGGTAAATGCTTCGCAACCGCTCTCAGTCTGGCGCGAAAAGGGATGGATCTACCATGAAGATCCGCGGGGCTGGTTTCAATGGTATTGCCGCTACTACCTTGGTCGGCGTTGCGTGGACGACGAACGGCAGATCAAACGCTGGCGGGCGGTCCGTCGCCACGTCGCCCAGCTGAGAAAGAACTGCCGGCGCGGCGATCTCACCTGCCGGCGAAGGCAACGCCAGGCATTGCTGCACTGGGCCTACGATTCGCGCAAGATCTAGTGCTCGTTAGGCAGGCCGCGTCTTCCGCTGGTAAAAAGCCGGATGACGACGAGAGCCGGCCGGCTAGATAGAAAGCATGGTTCTACTGCTGGTCTTTGCCATCACACTGGTGGTGGCGATCCTGCTCTCTGAACTGGCCGACCGGAGCATTCTGTCGACTGCGGTGCTCTTCCTCGTGGCGGGCTTTGCCTTTGGCGGCAGCGGTTTGAACTGGATTCCGAACAATCCGCGCGAGCAGTGGGTCCAACAGGTGGCGCAGCTCGCGCTTTGCAGCGTCCTGTTTACCGATGGAATGCGCGCGGGCGTGCGTGATCTCGTGACAGCGTGGAAGCTCCCGGGCCGCGCCCTGCTTCTTGGCTTGCCGCTTACGCTTCTGGCCACCGCGTTGCTCGCCCACTGGCTCGCCGGCGTTCCCTGGCTTCCCGCGATCTTGGTTGGTGCGATTCTTTGCCCGACGGATCCGGTCTTTGCTGCTGCGATCATCGGGCGGGATGAGATCCCGGGCCGCTTGCGCTTCCTCCTCAACGTCGAAAGCGGGATCAACGATGGAATCGCGCTGCCGATCGTGCTCGCATTGCTGGCTGTGATCGGGCATGAAACGCCCGCGCTGCTCTCTTTCGGCGCCGAAGTGCTTTGGGGAGTTGCGCTGGGTGCGCTCCTGCCGTGGGCTATCTGTCGTCTGCAACGGAGCCGGTTTTTCGGCATCGCAAAGTCCTACCAGCCTCTCTTTGCTCTGGCGATTGGCTTGCTCGTGTTTGCGCTGGCTTCGATGACGCATGCCAATGTTTATCTGGCCGTGTTCGTGGCGGGCGTCACGATCGCGTCCGTCATTCCAGAGCTCCGCGATGAATTCCACCAGTTTGGATCGCTGCTCGCAGAGCTGTTCAAGCTGGCTGCGCTTCTTCTCTTCGGCGCCATGATTGTGCCGCGCTACTTCGCTGGCCTGCATTTCGGCGGTTTTGTTTTTGCAATTCTCGCCCTCGTCCTGGCGCGCCCGGTGGCCTTGATGATCGCCCTTGCCGGAAGCCCGCTCAGCTGGCGTGAGCGGGTCACGGTCGGCTGGTTCGGTCCGAAGGGATTCGCCTCGGTCGTTTACGCATTTCTGCTTCTGGAAGCCGGCGTGCCGGACGCACCACATCTCTTCCATCTCATCGCGATCGTGATCGTGCTTTCGATGATCGTGCATTCGTCTACGGACGTTCTAGTCGCGCGCTGGTTCGAAGGCCAGGCGGCGCAGAATCCCGAGTGGCCGGCCAACGTCTGATCGCGTCATGGCTGCGTAAGCTTTCCTTCGAACATCGCCGGGATCTCGGGAGCTAAGCGGTCGTCAAACCACAGGTCCTCGTGGAATTTTCGCAGCCCGGACTAGGACGTTTTCCCACTCAGCCGTCGGATGGCGCGTCGTGGCGTCGAAGATTAAAGAATTGGTAACCAAATTCGAATTGCAAAAGGGATGGGCGCGGACAAAAACATCGGAAGAAAACACTGGGCAATTGCAGAGGTCGGGATCCCATCGTGGAGCGGCGGCTCGGAGCCGGAAATGTTGAGCCACCAAACGGCGTGTTTGTTCAACACCTCGAGCCAGGACGCGCAGGTCAGCATCACAATTTCTTACACGGACCGCGACCCAGTGGGACCTGGCCGAGTCCCTGTCCCGGCGCCCCGAACAAAGCACGTGTGGTTGAACGAGCTGAAAGATCCAGTCGTCGCCGGCTTCTTCCCGTGAGAGAATGCGCGTCACCCACGAACTCAGGCGAAACACTGCCTTCGGATCGCGAACCGCAAACGAAGAGACGCGAAGCATGGGAGCTTTTGAGACTCACGTGGATCGAATGGTGGAATGACGACACCTTTCGCTTGGCTGCTTCGCTCGCGTTTTATACGATCTTCTCGCTTGCGCCGGTGTTGCTGATTGCCGTTGGCATCGCGAGCTTGTTCTTCGAACGCGAAACGGCCACGGAAAAAATCGTTGGGGAAGTGCAGCGCCTGATCGGAAACAACGGGGCGCAATCCATCCGGCAAATCATCGAGGCCTCCCGCGGATTCGGCAAGAGCGTCTCGGCGATCACCACCGGCGTGGCGACTTTTTTGATTGGAGCAACCGCCGTTTTCGCCGAATTGCAGGCGGCGCTGAACAAGATCTGGGACGTCCAGGCGGACCCGAAGCGCGGGATGATTCTTCAACTCGTGATTGCGCGGCTGCGCTCGTTCACGCTCGCGCTGGGGGTGGGATTTTTGCTTCTCGTTTCGCTGGTCATCAGCGCCCTGCTCACCGCCTTGCAGGATTACTTGGACCGCTGGATACCGGGCGTTCCGGCGTTCTGGCAATTCCTGAACATCGCAACTTCGTTTCTCGTCGCCGCCTTTCTGTTTGCCATGATTTACAAGTACCTTCCCGACGTAAGGATTCACTGGAAGGATGTCTGGATCGGCGCCGCCCTGACCGCGGCGTTATTCACGACCGGTAAGCACCTTATCAGCCTGTATCTGGGCCAGACCGCGATCCGCAGCGCTTTCGGCGCGGCTGGATCTTTCGTCGTTCTCCTGATCTGGATTTATTATTCAGCGCTCATCAGCTTCTTCGGCGCCGAGTTTACCCAGGTCTACGCGCGCCGGCACGGAGGCGGAATTCGGCCGGCCCGACACGCGAAACGTGCCGGCCAAAAGGAGGAAGTCAGTGTCTGACCAGCGCGATCTGGAAACGAAAGATGATCTGATGGCGCGTCGGGGAACATTGCACTCCGTCCTGATTACGCTGGGGTTGGCCGGGATTGGAGTCATTGGACTTTACCTGCTCCGCAGCTTCGCGACCGCGCTGCTTTTGATTTTTGCTGGAATTCTTCTTGCCGTTTTTCTGGATGGCATAACAACGCTGGCCAGCAAGTGGCTGCGAATTCCACGCGGCTTCGCGCTGACCCTGGTCGTACTCCTGGTGCTCGGCGGCAGTGCCGGTTTCTTCTGGTTAGCGGGGCCACAGATCCTGCGCCAGGGGCAGGTGCTAGGCCAAAAGCTACCGCAATCGGTTGCCTTATTGCAGACGAACCTGGAAAAATATGATTGGGGACGCGCCCTGCTCGCGAGTCTGCCTTCTTTGGGTCAATTGCAACTCTCTTTCGCGTCCATTCTGGGCTCCATTTCTCAGGCGTTTTCGATCACGATCGAATTCCTCGGAGTCCTCGTGTTCATATTTTTTATCGGCCTTTATCTCGCGGCCTCGCCCGAGAGTTATCAGCGCGGAGCACTGCTCCTCCTGTCGGAAGAACATCGAGCGCGCGGGCGTGAAGTGATTGCCGCTCTCGGTCTCGCCCTCCGGTGGTGGTTGCTGGGCCGCGCGGTCACGATGACGTTGATGGGAACCTTGACGGCGCTCGCGCTG
Source organism: uncultured Verrucomicrobiae bacterium (assembly GCA_963738045.1). Lineage (GTDB taxonomy): Bacteria > Verrucomicrobiota > Verrucomicrobiia > Chthoniobacterales > UBA10450 > Palsa-1392. The sequence continues at coordinate 307,133 of CAVTUX010000002.1, forward strand.
CGGCTAGCCGGCGTGCCATTCGCCCTGGTTCTGGGAGTGATCGCCGGTTTGCTCCTGTTCGTGCCTTATCTGGGGGCGCTCGTGGCGGCGGTCCCGGCAGTGCTTGTCGGACTAATGGAGAGCCCTTCGAAAGCATTCTGGGTCGCAGTTATTTATACTGGAATCCATGTCTTCGAGGGCTACTGCATCACGCCCTTCGTGCAAAAGCGCGCGGTGGCATTACCGCCCGCATTGCTCTTGTCTGTTCAGATCCTGGCGGCCACTCTTTTCGGCGCTATTGGCGTCATTTTTTCCACGCCACTCACGGTGGTCGTGATCGTCTTAATCCAGACTCTTTATGTACAGAATGTTCTGGGCGAGCGAGTCCAAGTGCTCGGACAGGACGAGCGGGACACCGCGAATTAAGTGCGTTCCAATTTTAGACGGCGCGCGGCGCCGAGGTTCCAACCTGCCGCCCATAATGGCTGAAGATGCCCACGATCAAGGCGATCGGCATGATCCAAAAAAAGACCGTTAGTCCGACCGAGACGCCTTCATCCTACGGACGTGCTCGTCGCGACGCTGGTTCGAAGGCCAGGCAGCGCAAAATCCCGAGCTGCCGCCTAACGTCTGATCGCGTGAGGGCCGCGCAAGTTTTCCTTCGGACCTAGCCGGAATCTCGCTCGGCAAGGCGACTAACAAACACAGGTCCGTACGGAATTTTCGCAGCTCGGACTAGGACGCTTTCCCACTCCGCCGCCGGATGGCGCGTCGCGGCGGCGAAGGGTAGGGAATTAGCAACCAAAAATTGCAAAAGGAATGGGCGCGCACATGAATATCGGAAGAAAACACTGGGCAATTGCAGAGGGCTGGATCCCATCGTGGAGCCACGGCCCGGAACCGGAAATGTTGAGTCACGAAACGGCGTGTTTGCTCAACACCTCGAACCGGGATGCGGAAGTAAGGATCACCATTTTTTACACGGACCGCGACCCAGTGGGACCTTACCGAGTCACGGTGCCGGCGCGCCGCACAAAACATGTGCGTTACAACGATTTGAAGGATCCGGAGCCCATTCCAAAAGCGACTAATTATGCCAGCACGATCGATTCCGACGTGCCGATCGTGGTGCAACACACCCGGTTGGATTCGCGGCAGGCGGAGAACGCGCTGGTCACAACAATGGCATTCGCGGGAGGAGAATAATTTTATGGCTGAACTGGTAGGCGATTTCTTGATCAAACGAATCACCGAGTGGGGACTTCGACGCATCTACGGCTTTCCCGGGGATGGCATTAACGGGATCATCGGCGCAATCGATCGCGCCGGAGATGCGGTCGATTACGTGCAGGTGCGACATGAAGAGATGGCGGCATTCATGGCCTGCGCCCACGCCAAGTTCACCGGGGAATTGGGCATTTGTCTGGCCACCTCCGGTCCGGGCGCGATCCATCTTCTCAACGGCCTCTACGACGCAAAAATGGATCACCAGCCGGTCCTCGCGATCGTGGGTCAGCAGGCGCGCGCCGCGCTGGGCGGCGATTACCAGCAGGAAGTCGATCTCATTACGCTCTTTAAGGATGTCGCGCACGAGTATGTGCACATGGCCTCGACGCCGGCGCAGGTGCGGCATTTGGTCGATCGCTCCATTCGGATCGCGATCGCGGAGCGGACTGTGACCTGCATCATTTTGCCTAACGACCTCCAGGAAATGGAAGCGGTCGAGAAACCGCCGCGCAAACATGGCACGGTGCATTCAGGACTCGGCTACTCGGCCCCGCGGGTCATTCCGCGAGACCACGATTTGCGGCTGGCCGCGGAGGTTCTCAATTCCGGCGAGAGAGTTGCGATGCTGGTCGGAGCCGGCGCGTTGCAGGCGACCGATGAAGTGATTGAAGTCGCCGACCTGCTCGGCGCGGGCGTGGCCAAGGCATTGTTAGGCAAGGCGGTTCTGCCCGATGCGTTTCCCTATTGCACGGGGCCAATCGGACTGCTCGGGAGCAAGCCGAGCTGGGACATGATGGCGGAATGCGACACCCTGCTCATGGTTGGGTCGAGCTTTCCTTACTCGGAGTTTCTGCCCAAGGAAGGCCAGGCGCGCGGCGTCCAGATCGAACTGGATCCGAAAATGGTCAGCATTCGATATCCAATGGAGGTCAACCTGATCGGCGACAGCGCGGAAACGTTGCGCGCGCTGATGCCGTTGCTTGAGCGCAAGGAGGATCGCTCGTGGCGGCAGAGATTGGAAAAGGAGATCGAGGATTGGTGGAAGGTCCTCGAGGCACGCGCCATGAACAGCGCCAACCCGATCAACCCCGAGCGCGTCTTCTGGGAACTTTCGCCGCGTCTGCCGGACAACTGCATTCTCGCTTCCGACTCGGGTTCTTCCGCCAACTGGTTTGCGCGCGATCTGAAAATCCGCCGTGGCATGATGGCTTCGCTTTCCGGGAATCTCGCCACCATGGGACCGGGGGTGCCGTATTCGGTCGCGGCGAAATTTGCCTGGCCCGATCGCCCTGTGATCGCGCTGGTGGGCGACGGGGCGATGCTGATGAACGGCATCAATTCTCTGATCACAATCGCGCACTACTGGGAGGAGTGGAGCGATCCGCGTCTCATTATCATGGTGTTGGCCAATCGCGACCTAAATCAAGTGACGTGGGAACAGCGCGTCATGGCGGGAGATCCGAAATACGTCGTTTCGCAGACTGTGCCAGAGTTCGCATTCGCCAATTACGCCGAGATGCTGGGACTGCGCGGAATTCGGGTTGAAAAACCGGAAGACGTGGGGCCGGCCTGGGATCGTGCTTTGGGCGCGGATCGGCCGGTCGTTTACGAGGCCGTGACCGATCCGGAAGTGCCGACTCTGCCGCCGCACATCACCTTTGAGCAGGCGAAGAAATTCACCGAGTCGATGCTCAAGGGCGATCCGGAGACGCCGAGCATGATCCGCGGCGCGTTCAAGGATGCGCTCGAAAGTTTCATCCCGCACAACGCGTGAGAGGGGGTGAGTTCTTGTCGCGGCACGGAATTCGGTCGGGTAGCGCACGCGCCTCGCCTGCTGGTTGCGACATCGCGCCGCCGCGAAATTTTCCTCAGCCCGCCGTCCCCCGGAGAGTTCGCGATCACGCGGACGCCATCGCCAACCGGAAGATGAACGCGACGCGCATCGAGAAACTCAGCGTCTCGGCCTACAAGATTCCGACCGATGAACCGGAATCCGACGGCACCTATCAATGGGACAGCACCACGATCGTGATCGTGGAAGCCGAAGCGGGCGATCAATCTTCGTTAGGCTACAGCTATGCGGATGAGGCGACCGCAAAACTGATCGATTCCAAACTGAAGAACGTCGTTGTCGGCCGCGACGCAATGTCGGTCAATGGTGTTTGGGTGGCGATGGTCGAGTCGATCCGTAACCTTGGGCGCCCCGGCATCTCTTCAATGGCGATTTCGGCGGTCGACACCGCGCTCTGGGATCTGAAGGCGAAGTTGCTCGGCCTGCCTCTCGTTAGGCTATTCGGCCAGGTGCGCGAAGCGATGCCGATTTACGGCAGCGGCGGCTTCACTTCCTATTCGAACACGAGGCTGCAGAAACAACTCGGCGGCTGGGTCGCAGAAGGCATCCCACGGGTAAAGATGAAAGTTGGCCGCGATGCGCACGCTGATCGCGGGCGCGTGGCGGCGGCGCGCGCCGCGATCGGCGATGAGACGCGAGCTCTTCGTCGATGCCAATGGCGCCTATTCACGCAAACAGGCGCTTGAGCTGCGCTCATGTCTTTGCCGAGTTCGACGTGAACTGGTTCGAGGAGCCGGTTTCATCCGATGACCTGGCCGGTCTGCGACTGCTGCGCGACGACGGACCGCCGGGGATGGATATCGCAGCAGGCGAATACGGCTACGACATCACCTACTTCGAACGCATGCTCGAGGCGGGGGCGGTCGATGTGCTTCAGGCCGATGCGACGCGCTGCGGCGGCTTTACCGGATTTTTCCAGGCGGCGACACTCTGCGAAGCGCATCATCTGCCGCTTTCGTCGCATTGTGCACCGGCCCTGCATCTGCACGCCGCCTGTGCCGCGCGCCCTTTCCGCCACGGAGAATATTTTCACGATCACGTCCGCATCGAGCGCATGCTTTTTGACGGCGTGCCCGAACCGGTCGAGGGCGCGCTGCGGCCTGATCTTTCACGGCTCGGAATCGGACTGGAGCTCCGGCACGCGCAGGAAAAGCAGTACCGGATTTTATGAGAACAGAAATTACCCTGATGCCCGGTTGGCTCGTGGTCACAGCGAGTGTCGCGCTCGTCCTGGCCGCGGCCTGCGCGCTCTGGATCGCGCTCGATTTGCTTACCGGGCACAGGCAACACATGTGGATCATGAATCTGGTCTGGCCGATCACGGGCTTGTACGCGGGACCGCTCGCCCTCGCGGCCTACTACAGGGTTGGCCGGCTTTCATCGCACCGCGTGACGCAAGAAGCGAAAGCACAAGGCCAAAAGCCACCGGGCAAAGAAAAGCCATTCTGGCAAAAGGTCGCGCTCGGCTCGAGCCACTGCGGGGCCGGTTGCACGCTGGCGGATATCGTCGGTGAATGGGCGCTCTTCGCCTTTCCGCTCACGCTTTTCGGGATGAAGATCTACGGCGCCTGGGTGGTCGACTATTTTCTCGCTCTTCTCTTCGGCATCTTTTTCCAATATTTCACGATCGCGCCCATGCGTGGTCTTTCGTTTGGTGCGGGACTGCGAGCAGCGTTTAAAGCGGATGTGCTTTCGCTCACTGCCTGGCAGGTGGGGATGTATGGCTGGATGGCCATCGCCACCTTTTGGATCTTTGGCCACGAGCTGGAGAAAACGAACCCGGTCTTTTGGTTCATGATGCAAATCGCCATGCTGGCCGGCTTTCTCACCAGTTATCCGGTGAACTGGTGGTTAATCCGCGCGGGAATCAAGGAGGCGATGTGAACTGCCAAAGCGTTGAAGCACTGGAACGGAGAGAGATTCAAAATCTAGAATTTTGATTATGAAACCTACCCTTATCACTCGTCGCGCCATCGAACTGGTCGCGCTCATGCTAATTGGCGAAGGCATCATGGGATTGCTTAAGCCACGCGGCTATTCTCGCCTCTGGCGGTTGGGACCTGCACTTCTGCGTTCGACGATGGAGGACTTGGCGGAGCATCCGAACATCGCTCGTTCAATCTACGCGGTGGAAGCAGCGATCGGCATCGCGCTGGCCTCGTTTCAAACCGGGGAGGCCGAATGAGCGTCGCCGCACCTCCCGAGCGGCCGAACGTCCGTTGCAGCCAATGCGCACCGCTATCACGGTGACGGGAAGGAACTGGCCGCCCAATTGCGCGCCAAAATCCGCGGCGAAGTCCGCTTTGATGATGGCAGTCGCGCGCTTTACGCGACCGATGGTTCGAACTATCGCGAGGTGCCGATCGGCGTCGTGATCCCGCGCGATGTGGAGGACGTCACCCAGATTATCCTGACCGCGAGGCGCCATGGCGCGCCCATTCTGTCGCGCGGCGGCGGCACGAGCCTGGCCGGACAATGCTGCAACGTCGCGGTCGTGATGGACATGTCGAAATATTTTAACCAGCTCATCGCGATCAATCCGCAGAAACGACTCGCGACGGCGCGGCCGGGAATTGTGCTCGATCGTGTGCGGGAGGCGGCGCAGACGCATGGGCTCACCTTTGGGCCCGACCCGGCCACGCATAACCATTGCACCATCGGCGGGATGATCGGCAACAACTCGTGCGGCGTTCACTCCGTCATGGCGCAATTTGCCGGGACGGGCGCACGCACCTCCGACAACCTGCATGAACTGGAAATCTTCACTTACGATGGCGCTCGGATGCGGGTTGGCGCGACGAGCGAAGACGAGCTCGAAAGCATCATCCGCAACGGCGGTCCGCGCGGCGAGATTTACGGCAAGCTGAAAGCGCTGCGGGACAAATACGCGCCGCTCATTCGCGAGCGTTATCCGAAAATTCCGCGGCGCGTTTCGGGTTACAATCTGGACGATCTTCTGCCGGAGAAAGGGTTCCACGTCGCGCGGGCGCTGGCCGGCAGCGAAGGAACTTGTGTCACGATGCTCGAAGCGACCCTGCATCTGATTCCGAATCCCAAAGCGCGTTCGCTTGCTCGTCCTCGGCTATCCCGATGTTTTTCACGCGGCCGATCATTGTCCCGAGATCATGCAGCACCAGCCAACTGGCCTCGAAGGGATGGACGACGAGCTGGTCGGGTTCATGAAAAAGCATCATTTGCATCCGGACGATTTGAAGATGCTCCCGCAAGGCAAAGGCTGGCTGCTGGTCGAGTTTGGCGGCGAGAGCAAGGAGGAAGCGGATGCGCAAGGCGCGTGAAGTGATGGCAGCGCTGAAGAAAGACATGCACGTCCTCCGGCGATGCATCTCTACGATGATCCGGAGGAAGAAGCAGAAACTCTGGGAAGTGCGCGAGAGCGGGTTGGGCGCAACCGCGTTTGTGCCCGGACGATCGGATGCCTGGCCGGGCTGGGAAGATTCCGCCGTGCCGCCGGACAAGATCGGCGATTACCTGCGCGATCTGAAAGAACTTTTCGCGCGGTTCGATTACGATGCTTCGGTTTACGGACATTTCGGGCAGGGACTGGTGCATTGCCGAATCCCGTTCGATCTCAAGACGCACGACGGGATCGAGAAGTTCCGGGATTTCCTGGATCACGCCGCGGATCTGGTGGTCAGCTACGGCGGCTCGCTTTCCGGCGAACACGGCGACGGCCAGGCGCGCGCGGCTTTGCTCCCGAAAATGTATGGCGAGGAGTTGGTGCAGGCATTTCGCGAATTCAAATCAATCTGGGACCCGCACTGGAAAATGAATCCCGGCAAGATCGTGGATCCGAATCCGCCCACCGCGGAACTGCGACTCGGGCAGGAATATCATCCACGCGAGCCGGAGACGTATTTCCAATTCCCGGATGACGAGGGCAGCTTCGCGCGCGCGACGCTGCGCTGCGTGGGCGTCGGCAAATGCCGGCGCGATGAAGGCGGCACGATGTGTCCGAGCTACATGGTGACGCACGAGGAGAAAGACGCCACGCGCGGGCGGGCGCATTTGCTTTTCGAGATGTTGCGCGGCGAGGTCATTGGCAAGAACGGCTGGCGCGATGAAAACGTGAAGGACGCGCTCGATCTCTGTCTCGCGTGCAAGGGATGCAAGGGCGATTGCCCGGTGCATGTGGACATGGCGACCTACAAAGCGGAGTTCCTCGCGCATTATTACAAGGGGCGACTGCGTCCGCTTTACGCTTATGCGTTTGGCTTGATCCACATCGGCGCGCGTTTCGCCTCGCTCATGCCGCGGGTCGCGAATTTTTTCACCCAGGCGCCGATCTTGAGTGATTTGCTGAAGCTGGTAATCGGCGTCGCGCCGCAACGCCGCATGCCGCCGTTTGCCGATTACACCTTCAAGGATTGGTTCCGCCAACGCCGCCCGCGCAACCAGGACAAGCCGCCGGTCATTCTCTGGCCTGATACCTTCAACAACTACTTCCATCCGCGCACCGCGCAGGCCGCGGTCGAAGTGCTGGAAGCGGCAGGTTTTCGCGTCCTCGTGCCCATGATGGACCTTTGCTGCGGCCGTCCGCTCTACGATTACGGCATGCTTGAAACGGCGCGGCGCTGGCTAAAGCAAATCCTCGTCGCGTTGCGCGAGGAAATTCGCAATGACATTCCGCTGGTCGGGTCTGGAGCCGAGTTGTCTCGCGACGTTTCGCGATGAGCTGATCAATCTTTTCCCGCATGATCTGGATGCCCAGCGGCTGAGCCAAAATTCCTATCTGCTGAGCGAATTTCTCGACATGAAGGCCACCGACTTCGAACTGCCGAAGCTGAACCGCAAAGCGCTGGTGCACGGTCATTGCCATCACAAGGCGATCATGAAGATGAACAATGAAACCAACGTCCTGCGACAGGATGGGGCTTGACTGCGAGATGCCCGACACCGGTTGCTGCGGAATGGCCGGCGCGTTCGGCTTCGAGCGGGAGCACTATGACATCTCGATCAAGTGCGGCGAGCGCGCTCTTCTTCCGGCTGTGCGACAAAGTGCCAAGGACACGATCCTGATCGCCGACGGTTTTAGTTGCCGCGAGCAGGTCCGGCAGACGACCGACCGGGTGCCGCTGCACTTGTCGCAAGTTCTCCAGATGGCGCTGCGCGAAGGCGAACGCGGTGCGCGCTGGTGATTATCCCGAATCGAATTACATCACGCCGACGCGGCCGCGGCCTTCACTCTTCCAAACCCTGACCGTTACCGCAGGAGTAACATTTCTCGTTGGCGCGCTCGTTCGGACATTACGGCGTCGAAATTGAAGAGAAATTCCGGCTGTGAACAATCGTTCACCCAAGATCCTGAGCCGTGACCCAATCGAAGGCAAAGCGGATCAGCTCGGGAGCGCCCTTCAAGCCAAGTTTGTCCTTCAGGTTGGTGCGGTGGCTGTCGATGGTCTTTTGACTGAGATGAAGACGCTCGGCGATATCTTTCGAGCTGAGTCCTTTTCCGAGCAGATTAAGAACCTCCAGCTCGCGGTCGGTTAGCTGGCTGATGGGCGAACTGTCCTTGCCGCCGTTGCCATGAAAATACTGGTGCAGGATGCCCTTTTTGATGGATTCGCTGACGAAGATTTCGCCCGCCAGCACCGTGCGCATGGCCTGCATGATCTGATCGCGGGCCGCGCGTTTCATCACGTAGCCCTTGGCGCCAGCCCGGAGCGCGCGCTCGGCATAGTGGGTTTCGTCATGCATGGAGAGGACGAGGATGGGCAGATCGGAGTTGATCGCCTTTAGGTTCTTGATCAACTCGATGCCGTTGGTTCCTCCTAACGAAATGTCAACGACCGCCAGGTTGGGCTTGAGTTTCATGACCCGCTCGACCGCTTCTTCCGCACTGGCCGCTTCACCACAAACGGTAAGGTCTTTCTCACGTTGAATGAGTTGCACCAGACCCTCGCGGACCACGGCGTGATCGTCGACCAGCAAGATGCGCGCTTTGGCCGATGCTTTCATGGATCTTGCCGACGTGCGGGTTGAAACCGGCAGGAGATCAGAGTGCCGGTGCCGGCTGCGGACTGCAGCTCCAACTGGGCGTCGATCAAGCTCGCGCGATGTTTCATGAAGTTGAGGCCGTGGCCGGTTTGCTTTTGGCGATCGCCGTCGATACCGGTACCGTCATCCGCCACCAACAATTTGCACGCATCGCTTCCGTCATGCTGGAGGCGAATCGTGATGCTTGAGGCGCCGCCGTGTTTGAGGGCGTTCGTCACTGCTTCCTGCGCGATGCGATAGAGATGAGTGGCGACCGAATGATCCTCGATATTAATCGGCTCCTCGCACTCAAAACGGCAATCCACCACTCCCGGCGCGCCCAGTTCTTCCACGAGTTCCTGCAACGCTGTGGCCAGCCCGTCGGCACGCATCGGAACCGGATCGACGCCGCGCACCAGATCGTGCGCCTGCCGGCTGACATCGTTCACAAGCGCGGTGATTTCCGCCACCGCTGATTCGAGAGGCGATTTCGTTTCCGCGAGGTCCTGCTGCAGGGCCGCGAGGCGAAAAAGGATGCCGATGAGATACTGGCCGAGCCCGTCATGAAGATCCTCGCTGAAACGTCTTTGTTCCTGGTCTCGTGCCTCGAGGATCTCCCGTTCCAGTCTCTGGCGCTCAATCATTTCTGCTTCCAGGTCGGCCGTCCGCTCGCGCACTCTTTGCTCCAACGCCTCGCGGGCCGCGTCTAGTTCCGCCTCCATTTCACGATGCCGCGTGATATCCGTGACCGCACGAATGAACCCGAGCGGCTGCCCCGAGTAGTCTCGCAACGCCGCTCCCTCCGCCAGAACCCAGCGCACTTCACCATCGCGGCGGCGCAATCGGTATTCCTCGCGAAACAGTTCATCGACGACGCGCATGGACGACCAGCGTGCGAGAACGTCTGCGCGATCTTCCGGATGCACCGCCTCCAGCCAGCCTTCGCCGATCGCTTCGTCGATGGTGAAGCCGGCCATCTCCTGCCAACGCCGATTGACGTAATTGCAGCGCCCTTCTGCGTCAAAGCGCAAAATGCCGACCGGGGCGATGCGGGCGAGCGCCGCGAAAGTGATCTCGCGCTCGTGCAGACTTTGGGCGCGCGCACTCCAGAGTCGCTCGGCTTCCTCCGGATTAGCGGCTGCGCTGCCGATCGTACCCGCCATGAAAGTAATACAATACCTGTGGTCCGATTTCTTCCAGTTCCAACTGGGCGTCGCATGATTGCGAGCAGGGCATCGGTGGTCCGGGCTCATTCAGCGATTTGGGATCCCGCTGCACGATTGTGCGGCCGGAGGCGGCATGCACGGCGCGCAAACCCGCGGTGCCGTCTTTGCAGGCGTGGAGCAGCAACACCGCGATCACTCGCTCGCCGTAGTCTTTCGCTGCGCTGACAAACAGCCGGTCAATCGAAGGGATGGGGTCGTTGGGGTTTTCGCGGCTCAGCCGAACCTTGCCCTGCTCGACGATCAAATGCGCCTTGTTCGGGGCCACGTAGATCCGTCGTCGCTCGATCGGCTCGCCATCGATGGCCAGCGCGGCGTGCAGGCTGCCGCTATCGTTAAGAACGTCGGCCAGCAGAATCGGATTTTGTGGCGTCGTGTGAAGAACCACAAAAACGGTGGCCTCCAAATCCGCAGGCAGATCGCTGATGCATTGTGCCAGGGTGGCCGCTCCGCCCACCGGAGAACCGATAACAATGATATCTCGGATCACTGTGCTGGCGCGCGCCGGAATTAGCCGCGCTCCTCCCACCACCAGGCGCTGGCAGCGCCGACTAGCCCCAGCGCGCCCAGTGCCAGAGCCACGCGGTTTTTATTAACCCAGAGCTGCGGACTGCGATCTATGGCGCGCTGATCAAAACTGCCGCGTGCTCCGTGGTCGCGCTCGTCATCGACCGGTGTCCAAAGATTGTCGCGGCGATCGGGCGAAACCGGCTCCGCGGTCTGCTGCGCTTCATAACCCGTTGCGCCGAGATAGCGATCGAGCACTGCGGGGGCGAGTTTGTTTCCGACGACTGCTTCGACGGTCGGCGTTCCGACATAGATTTCCCGCCGGTTGCTGTGCGCCGCGTAGACGATTGCGTCGGCGGCGACCTCCGGCTGGAAGATCGGCGGCACGGGCTGTGGTTTGCGGGGAAGCCGGCTCTTTACCCAACTGAACTGTGGGGTGTTGAGTGCCGGCATTTGCACCATGACCACGCGCACCTTGCTCTTGTCGTGCAGCAGTTCACACCGGAGCGAATCGCAAAAGCCCTGGATGGCATGCTTCGCCCCGCAATAGGCCGCCTGCAATGGAATGCCGCGATAAGCGAGTGCGGATCCCACCTGTACGATCACGCCGCGATCGCGCGGTAACATGCGCCTGAGTGCACTAAGAGAGCCATAAACAAACCCGAGATATGTGACCTCCGTAACGCGTTTGAATTCTTTCGCCGTCATTTCCTTGATCGGCGAAAAGACGGAGCACATGGCGTCATTCACCCGAGACGTCGATCGGGCCAAACTCCGCTTCCACCGCTGCCGCCGCGGCTTCGACCGCTTCCGCATCTGAGACGTCGATCGGCAGGACGAGTGCTTCGCCACCGAGCTGTTCGACATCGCGCTTCGCCCCGTCCAATCCCGCTCGTCCCCGGGCCAGGAGCCCGATCCGTGCGCCTTCTCGCGCGAAAGCCTGCGCGGTCGCGCGTCCCACGCCGGCGGATGCGCCGGTGATTACGATTACTTCTTTGTGTTTTCCATTTTTCATAATCATTTTCTCCAATGACGGAGGGCGGCAAAGACTTCCCTTCGCGCCAGTCCTGCGATGACTAACGAAATCGCGGCAGAGGTCAGGCAGAGCGTGCAGCCGGCGCGAATCACGAAGACCTGCACGATCACCAGCAGCACCGCGGTAAAAGTGACAAACGCGACGATGACACCGTACGCGACCACGAGTCGCGGCCGCGTTTCGCAACGCCTGGCCCCGCCGATCATGCCGCTGATCAATTCGGCCGCATAGCCACCGGCCCCGAGAAGGGCATCTGGAACAGGCAATAGCCGCGAGACAAACGAATGCAGCACGCGCTGGCTCCCCTCTCCAAAAAGCGGTTCCCAGACATGAGCGAGAACGCCGAGCTGATAAAGAGCCAGATAGCTTGCGATGCCACAGCCGACTGCGGCCAAAAGCAAAACAGGAAGACGATGTCGAAAGGCGGACGGATTTGCGTCCGCTAGATGTCGATCTGCATTTACAGAGGGATTTTGAGCTGACTCGATGGCAGGCACTTTTGGTCTTGAAGAATGCGGGCCACGGCAGACGCGATGGTGGCGTCGAAGTACCGGGCTCCTTTCCACAAGAAAGGATGGCCCAGATGGGCGTCGATCGCCATCGGGCCTGCGCCCGTCTGCTGCCTGAGAAATCTTCCCAGGCAGGCCTCCGAATCTTGGCCGCTCAAGCCGCGCCGAGGCTGGCGCAATACGTCGCATACATCGCATCGCTCACTTCGACGAGCCGCTTTTGAATCGCTTCGAGGTATTGGTGCAGGCCGTCCGCGAAAATCTCTCCGATTGTCACGAAATCGACATCCGACCGCAGTCGCCCCGAGAGCCGTTCCGCTTCATTCGCGTAGTGGTTTTCATCGACGCCGGAGATGCGGTGGAGCGCAGAATCAAGAGAATCGATGCAGTAGCGAATCGAACGCGGAAAGTCGCGATGCATAATGAGGAATTCCGCCACCTTCCATGGCGCGACCTGGCTGACGTAAAGTTTGCAGTAGGCCTCGAGTGCGCTGCATGATTTCAGCACCGCCATCCATTGAATGGTGTCAATGTTGCCGCCAACCCGTTCACCGGACGGGAGCAAAATGTGATACTTCACATCGAGAATGCGCGAAGTGCAGTCGGCCCGTTCGAGCAGCGCTCCGATGCGGATAAAATCCCAGCCTTCGCCGTGCGTCATGGTCGCGTCGGTGATGCCTTGAAAGAGATGAGAACCCGCCGTGATGCGCTTGCAGAACTCGTGCGGACTCGTGCGAAGCAGCCTTTTCGCCGAGTCACCCTTTACAAACAGATAGAGCCGATTGATCTGCTCCCACATCTCGCTCGAAATCTGTTCCCGGGTCGTGCGAGCGTTCTCCCGCGCCAGTGAGAGACAGGAAAAGATCGAGTTCGGGTTCTTCTTCTGCAGCGTGACGAACTCGGTGACCGATTTGCCGTCCGGCGTTTGGTAGAGAGAGTCGAAGAACTCCGTTTCCTCGAGAGGCAATCACCGGCACCCAGTGGGCGGCCGCCTCCGCTGCCGGCTGATTCCCGAGGTCGAGTAAGAGCTGAAGATTGACATCGAGAATTCGGGCGTTGTTTTCGGCCCGCTCGATGTAGCGGCTCATCCAGTAGAGGGAATCAGCGACGCGACTTAGCATGGCAATGGGTCAAGAACTCGAATAATCACGTTCCCTGCTCCGCTTCTTCCACCACCCAGGTATCTTTGCTCCCACCGCCCTGCGACGAATTGACGATGAGGGAGCCGGAGCGCAACGCTACTCTCGTTAGGCCGCCGGGAATGATCGTGACCTTTTCGCCGTACAGAATGTAGGGCCGCAGATCGACGTGGCGCCCCTGCACCGAATCGTCGCAAAACGAGGGCGAACGCGAGAGGGGCACGATCGGCTGCGCGATGTAGTTGCGCGGATTCTTCCTGATGCTGTTCGCGAATTTTTCCCTCTCCGCCTGGGTGGCCTGCGAGCCGATCAGCATTCCGTAGCCGCCACTCTCGTTGGCCGCTTTCACGACCAGCTCCGGCAGATGCTCGAGAATGTAAGCCAGATCCGATTTGTCGGAGGCGAGATAGGTCTGGACGTTCGCCAGGATTGGATCCTGATCGAGGTAGTAACGAATCATCCTGGGCACGAAGTGGTAGACGACTTTGTCGTCGGCCACTCCCGTGCCGATGGAGTTCGCGAGACTCACTTTGCCGCACCGATAGGCTTGAACGAGCCCCGGCACACCGAGCGCAGAATCCTTGCGAAAGACGAGAGGATCGAGAAAATCGTCGTTGATCCGCCGATAAAGCACGTCCACTGGCTGGGGTCCCTTCGTCGTGCGCATGAAAACGCGATCGTCCTGCACGAAGAGGTCACGCCCTTCTACGATCTCGATCCCCATCGAGCGGGCGAGAAACGAATGCTCGTAGTAGGCCGAGTTGTAAACGCCCGGGGTCAGGAGCGCAACGGTCGGCTCGTCTCCGGTGGCCGGTGCAATGTAACGCAGAAGGTTGAGCAACTCCTGGGCATAATTCTCCACCGGCTGCACGTTGTATTCCGCGAAGAGAAGTGGGAAGACACGCTTCATCGCCTGCCGATTTTCGAGCACGTAGGAAACGCCCGAGGGACACCGCGCGTTGTCTTCGAGCACGAGATAATTCCCTTTCCGGTCGCGAATCAGGTCGGTGCCGCAGATGTGAATGTAAATGTTGCGCGGCACATCGAAGTGCATGAACTCCGGCCGGAAATGCGCTGCTTCCCAAACGATCTGTTTTGGGATAACTCCGTCGCGCAGGATCGCTTGCCCATGATAAATATCGTGCAGAAAAAGATTGAGCGCGGTGATCCGCTGTACCAGTCCCCGCTCGACCAGGTTCCATTCGCGCGCTGGAATGATGCGCGGGATCAGGTCGAACGGAAAAATTCGTTCAGTTCCCTGGTCATCGTTATAGACCGTAAAGGTAACACCCTGGGTAAGAAAGCTGGCCGCGGCCAGATCGCGTTTGCGCTCAAAGTCCGCCGGCCCCATTTCCTTGAAGCTCTCGAGCAACCTGCGGTAATGAGGACGCGCCACGCTGGGAGCGGAAAACATCTCGTCGAAAAAATCGTCGACCTTGTAATGAGCAAAAAGGTCAGACATCGGAATATTCACTTTGTCAGTGCACCGGAGCCACGCAATGAAAAATGGATCGTCAGCGAGCGCGCATGAAGAAGCCTGCGTCCGGGTCGCGGGGCGCTTCGAGGAACGCTGGCTGCGCATCTATGTGAACTGGAAATTGCGCGCCGACCCAATTTATCTCACTGCTTTCGACTTGTTTCGGAATTCGGACCAACCGCTCGTCGATATCGGCTGCGGCGTCGGATTACTCGCCTTCTACTTGCGGGAGCGAAATTTCCTCGCGCCGATCAGCGGTTTCGACCGCGATGGCCGAAAGATTGAGCGCGCCAATACCGTGGCTCAGGGCGCCTGTCGGGACGTGGAATTCATCAAGCAGGATGTCTGCGAGCCGCTCGAGCAGACGGGCAACATCGTGCTCTTCGACGTTTTGCATTATCTTCGGCCTGACGAACAGTCGCGTTTGCTTGAGCGGCTCGCGTCGCGTCTTGCTCCGGGCGAACTGGTGGTCATTCGCGATTGTCCGCGGGACGGGAACACGCGGTTTTGGCTGACTTCCTGGGCGGAGCGCTTCGCCCAGGCATCGACTTGGAATATCAAAGTGCCACTCCACTTTCCGCCGCGTGAACGGATTTTTGCCGCCTTTGGTGAAGATCAATTCTCGCGCACGGTCCGGCCGCTCTGGGGTAACATGCCCTTTAACAATCACCTCTTCATTTTTCGCCGGCGCGCGGCCGGCACTGCTCCGGCATAGGCAGGACGCAACAGTAACTCGCGTTCGTCAGGGCACGAAGCGTGCGCTCGAGACAGCGCGGGTGAAAATCCGGATCGTCCTCGGTGCGATGCCCTTCATGGAGCAAGACAATCGCGCCCGGTCGCACGCGGTGCAGAATGCGCGCGGCAACGACATCGGCATTTTTGCTAATCGTATCAAGACCGCGGACCGACCATCCGACCAGCTTCATCTGGCGACGTTTGAGAGCGGGATGAACAAAAAAGTTCTTCATTCCCGCGGGAGCGCGGAAATAGCGCGTGGACACGTCGCATCGATCAATTTCCGCCGCGATGTGCGAAGGCGAAAAGCACCAGAACATTGTGCTCGGATGCGTCGCGGTGTGATTCGCGATCGCGTGTCCAGCCGCGCGAATCGCCTCCAGTTCCTCCGGAAATTTTGCCGCGCGTTCGCCGATGACAAAGAAGGTCGCTTTCGCTTTGTAGCGCCGCAGGATTTCGAGCATGCGCGGTGTCTGCACCGGGTCTGGTCCATCGTCGATCGTGAGCCAGACTTCGCGCCGGGTTGTTTCGAAATGCGTGATGACCGGACCCCACCATTGGCAATTTGCCACCAGCGTCGGAAAGAGAATTAGCAGGTGGGAAAGGAAGAGAACGCCAAGCGCGAGGAGCGGATGAAAAGCCACCACAGCGAGAAAAAAGAGCGCCGCGCAAAGCCCGAACCCGAGGATCAATCGCCGGCTCAGTTCAGGCTTCATCGAGCAGTTTCTCGAGGAAAATCGCGAGAAGGTTGAGCGACAGAAGCGCGAGCCAGAAAATGCCTAACGATCTCATCCAGCCGGTTTCGTCGCGTACCAGGATCACAGCCAGAACGGTAGTGAGCGACATGATGATGACGTGCTGAAACGGATTGTTCGTGACCGCGGTGTAGATCCCGAGTTTTCGCAAAAGGGCGGCGAGGAGCGAGTTCACATAATGGAGCAGGAGATACGCAGCCCACATCGCAAAAGGCAGAAAGAACAAAACAAGCAACTGCAAGGCGAGCGCCCTAACGAGCGGAAGCAGCGCCCGGGCGACGAAGACGCAGCTGATTCCGAAAACCAGGATACCCAGGCCGTAGGCTTCCGCGCCGCTGAATTCCGCCCGGCGCGCTTTGCCTCCGGCAAGCCGCACCGTCAGACGCGGCAGGGCGAATGCGTAACCCACCTCGCGCATCGTGGCCTCCTTCATCGCAGAGGAAAAATCGGGACTAACGAAAACCATTGCGACCAGTGACTCGGCGATTACCTTTTCCAGCGTCCGGGTCCACGCCTGCATTGCTTCCTCGATCGGCGCTTCGCGATCGCGCGCGATGCGCTGGCAACGAATCGGTTGACGAGCGATGACTTTGTAATGGTGAAATGAGGTCCGCACGATGAAGAGCGGGTAGATTGGCACCTGCGTGACCAGAGCCAGCATGAACGGTCCGTTCGGCAGACTGACGGGTTCTCCAAACAAACGCGCCGCGCGCTGCGACACGTTAGGGACCGGTCGATCGCCCTGGATTGAAACGATCTCCCCCGCACGGATGGCGTTGAGCAATTCGACCGGCAGCGCCATGTTCCAGGTATGGTAGGCGACCTTGACCGCGCCCGCCCCGGCGCGTTCGAGCGACTGGTCGAGATGCTGTGCCGTTCGCTGATCGGACTCGGGCGCGCGCACCATCCAGATATCGCGCTGGAAACGTTGTGCAAAAGCGGCCGCGCCCAAATCGTAGCTGCCCATGTGCGCGGTGAGCAGAATCGCGCCGCGCGCGGCCGCCAATTGCTCGAGAAATTCTTCGCCTTCCACGTCGTAGGCGAACTCGGTTTTAGCCAGCTTGTAATCGGCCGCGTCGGCAATCGTCCAGGCAAAGTTGTAGAGCGTCAGCCAGGCGCGCGCCTCGTTCAGAAGTGGATTCGAGCCGGGCAGCACCACTTTCAGGTTGCTCAAAATTGACCGGCGCGCCGGGGCGGCGAAAAAGAAAAAGAAGATCGTCCAGAAAAAGATCATCATGGGCCGGAGATAAAACGGGACGTTCGTTAGGCCGAAGTCGAGATAGTGCCGCCAAAAGACCCCGCGCACCGCGAAGCGGCGCCACCAACCGCGCGACATCAGGCCTCGACTACGGTCGCGCCCGGTACGGTGTTGCGGGGCATTGGTTTCCGGGCCGCAAAGAGGAAGCGCAGGTTGAGCAACTCCGCTTTCCACCAACGCAACAGGCCTTTCCGGATCAGCTTGTGCAAACGAAGATCGGGCACAAAGCCGTCGTAAAGTTCGCGCCATCCGGCATTGTGCCTGCCGCCGACGCCGTGCGCGATGCGATTCCGGCCCAGCGCGCTCAGCCGCCGATTGTAGAATTTCATCATGTGCGGCAAAGAGCCGCCCTGGGTTGCCCTCGAAAGGCAGTCGTAGGAAAGAGCGCTCCGGGTCGGCATAGATTGGCCTGACGAGTCCGACAAAATAGCTGCCAACATCGAGGAGCAGCGCGGCCGACATCAGATCGGCTTCGCCCAGGTAGAAGTATTTGTCCTTGTAAAGCGTCTCGAACCAGAAGCTGTAAGTGGTCGCGAACTGCTCGTTGTAGTATCGCCGCTGTTCCGTCACATCCTCGCCGCCGAGCGCGCGGGCCACAAGGTCACTCACCACCGAGGTGGTGTAGGCGCAAAGATCGAGACCCGGGCTATAGAGCGGGTCAATGAAACCGGCCGCATCGCCCGCGATCGCCCAACCATCACCGCACACTTGCGCGCTGCAATAAGGCAGCGCGGAATAGGCGCGGGTGTCGTGCTCGACCAGTTTCGCGTTTCGAAAAATTTCGCGCCCGACCGGATGGGTGCGGATGTGCTCAAGCAAGCGAGCGCCAGGGTTTGCGCCGTCCGGCAACCTGAAAATGCGGCTGTCGTAAACCAGGCCCGCGCTATGATCGCCTCCTTTGAGCGGAATGATCCAGCACCACCAACCCTGGCCCATCAGGTGGTTCGTCGCCCAGCTGCGCCCGGTGCGCGCGGCGGCGGCATAAGCGGGAAATCTTTCCCGCCACTCGTAGCTGTCCCAGTCTTTCACTCCGGTGAAACGGGCCCAGACGGCGTTGACCGGATGCTCTGTGTTCTGGCGGAAATGGCCGAGTTTGCGGGCAAGAAACGAGGCACGTCCAGTGGCGTCAACTACCCAGCGACAACGCACTTCGCGCTCCGTGCCGTTGACACTTACGCCTAACGACTGGCTGTCCGATCCACTCAGCTTGCAGCGCGTCGCGCGGGCCGATTTCCAGACTTCGCAGCCGGCTTGCGCCGCCAGGTCGAGAAGATGGGCGTCGAGTTTTGCGCGATCCACCTGGAACGTCGGGAGCCGCGTCTGATAACGCGCGCCGATCTCGACGCAGTCGTCGAACGGCTGCTCCGGCCGGTTCGCGAACCAGAAACGCAGCCCCTGTTTGACCAAGTGCTCGTGGCCGAGATAGCTCGTCAGGCCAAGAATTCTGGTCAGGAAACAACCACTCACCTCGGTTGTTGATTCGCCGACTTTGCGATCGAATCGGGTCGATTTTTCGATGACTAAAATGCGCGCTTCGGGCATCCGCCGCTTGATCAGGAGCGCGGTCGCCGCGCCGGAAAACGCACCGCCAAGAATTGCGACATCGAACTCGGCGCTCATGCAGGAGGATGATGGACTGCCGCCAAAGTAAACGCAATGATGCTCCCGCCCATGATCCTGACCAATGGCCGGCTGATTTTTCCCGATCGAATCGAGGAGGGACTTTCGCTTCGGGTGGCAGGCGGAAAGATCGTCGCGCTCGATCGCGAACTTCCGGACGCGGACGAGGAAGTAATTGACCTCGCGGGAAAATTTCTCGCTCCCGGTTTCATCGATTTGCACGTGCACGGTGCAATCGGCCGCGACACGATGGAAGGAACGGCGGAAGCGTTTCGCGCGATCTGCGATTATCACGCCGGTGGCGGCACAACTTCGCTCCTGCTGACTACGGTAACGGCGCCGCTTGACGACATTGTGCGCGTCGTGAGGCAAATCGAAGCTGCGCGCCGAACGATCCCCCAACTACACGGCGCGCACGTCGAAGGCCCATTTATCTCGCGCGAAAAAGCCGGGGCGCAGCTGGCCGAATTTATCCTCGACCCGAAACCGGAGTTCGTCAGGCCGCTGCTCCAGCTTGGAACAATGATCCAGCGCGTGACGCTGGCGCCGGAGTTGCCGGGCGCGCTCGATTTGATTGCTCGCCTGACGACTTGCGGCATCGCAAGCAGCGGCGGGCACAGCATGGCCTGGGAAGACGAAGCGCGCGCCGGATTTGATCGCGGCATGCATCAGGTCACGCACACTTTCAACTGCATGTCTTCGATGCGGCGCCGTGATGGAGAGCGGGTGGCGGGTCTGCTCGAATTTGCCTTGAGCGAGCCGGAGATCTTTTGCGAGTTGATCGCCGATGGTCATCACGTCGGCACCACTTTGATGCGAATGCTTTACCGCGCGAAAGGCGCGCCCGGGATCTGTCTGGTCACGGATGCAACGGCCGGGGCCGGTTTGCCTAACGACAGTCGTTTCAGTTTGGGCGATGCCGAATGCGTGGTGCGCGATGGCGCCTGCTGGGTGGCGGACGGTTCAGCCCTGGCTGGCGGCGCCTCCCGCATGATCGATCTGGTCAGGCGAATGGTGGAGGAAGTTGGGAGGCCGGTGCACGAGGCGGTCCGGATGGCCACAGAAACACCGGCGCGAGCAATGGGGTGGAAGGGCAAAGGCGCGCTCGCGGTCGGGATGGACGCGGACCTCTTGGTGATGACCTTCGACCTGCAGATCGAGCGTGCGTTTCTCAAGGGACGGGCGCTCTACCCTCCGCAACTCTGAAACGCGGCCGCTACAGAGGGTGTCCCTCCACGCCAAAATCGTTGCGCCAATGGGCAAAGGAAGTCAGTCGCTTCGACTGAGTCGGCGCGCAGCCTTCAGCCTGCCCGGACTTGCGCTACGTTTCGGAGCCGACGGGCTGGAAGGCCGTCGACCCGAGTCGGACGGGACGCCCACCGCTACACCAGTGCTGCGGAATTATTTGCGCGCAGCGGCAGGCAAGGTTTTCTTGCATATCCACCGCTGCTGCCAAGCATTGGTGCCTTATGCCGTCCGACGTCCCTTTTTTCGCCTCTGCTCCGATGCCGCCGGCCAATGTCGTACCGATGCCACCGCCTAACGAAGCACCGGCCAAACGCGATTTTTCCGATCCGAAAAATTTCATCAACCGCGAGTTGAGCTGGCTCGAATTCAACCGCCGCGTTCTGGAAGAAGCGCAGGATCCAACCCAACCACTGCTCGAACGGGTCAAGTTCCTCGGGATTGTCAGCTCGAACCTCGATGAGTTTTTCGAGATTCGCGTCGCCGGCATCAAACAACAGATCGCGAGCGAGACGAGCGACGTGGGGCCTGATGGGATGAGTCCGACCGCGACCTTTGAAGCGATCGAGCGCGTCGTGCACGAGATGGTGGCGGAGCAATACGCGCTCTGGAACAAGGAAATCGAGCCACTCCTGCGCGAGAACAATATTTTCATCCAGCACATGGATGAGCTGAACGCGAAGCGCGCCGCCTGGGCGCGCCGCTATTTTCAGCAGGAAGTTTTTCCGATGCTCACGCCGCTCGCGGTCGATGCGAGCCATCCGTTCCCGCAGCTCCTGAACAAGAGCCACAACCTGCTCGTTAGGGCGCGAGCCAAAAAGGGCGGCGACCCGATGTATGCCATTGTGCAGGTGCCGCGCGCGGTCTCGCGCCTGATCCATCTGCCGCGCGGCGACAAAGGCGACGAGAGCTGGAACTACATCTACCTCGCCTCGCTCATCAAACAGCACGTGGCCGACCTCTTCCCCGGCCTCATCCTCGATGGCGTGCACGCCTTTCGCGTCACGCGCAACAGCGATCTCTACGTCGACGAGGAAGAAGCGGACAACCTGCTGCGCAGCATCGAGCAGGAACTGCGGCGATCGAGTCGCGGCAATGCCGTGCGTTTGGAAGTGGAAGCCGATTGCCCTAACGAATTCTCAAACCTGCTCCTCGATCTGTTTCAACTGACGGAAGCCGATCTCTACAAACTCGAGGGTCCGCTTTCCATGACCCATCTCGCGCCGCTGGTTGCGAACGACGCCTTTGCCAAGTTGAAAGACCGCGTTTTTCAGCCGGCGCGCGATCCGGCGCTGCCGCCGCATGCAGATATTTTCGAGGCGATGCGGAAGCAGGACATCCTGCTCCATCATCCCTACCAAAGTTACGACCCGGTGGTCGAATTGGTGGAAAGCGCGGCGAAAGATCCGCTCGTGCTCGCGATCAAGATCACGCTTTACCGGACAAGCGGTGATTCGCCGATCGTTGGGGCGTTGATCGACGCGGCGAGCAACGGCAAGCAGGTCACGGCGCTGGTTGAATTGCGGGCACGCTTTGACGAAGCGAACAACATCCAGTGGGCGCGCCGGCTTGAGGAAGCGGGCGCCCATGTCGTCTATGGCGTGGTCGGATTGAAGACGCACTGCAAGGCGCTCCTTGTCGTTAGGCGCGATCCTGATCGGCTTCGCCAATACGTCCACCTTGGGACCGGCAATTACCATCCAAAGACCGCCCGCATTTACACCGACTTTAGCCTTTTCACGACTGCGCCGGACTTAACCGAAGAGGTCGCGATCGTCTTTAACACCCTGACCGGGCTGGCCGGTTATCCCGGCTTGAAAAAGCTCCTCGTTGCGCCTTTCGATTTGCATCAGCGAGTGATCGGCTTGATCGAGCGCGAGCGCGATCACGCCATGGCGGGGGAGCCGGCTCGGATCGTGGCCAAGCTGAATTCGTTAGTCGACCAGGAGACCATTGAGAAGCTCTACGAAGCCTCGTGCGCGGGGGTGAAAATCGATCTCATTGTCAGGGGAATTTGCTCGCTCCGGCCGAAAATTCCCGGACTGAGCGAAAACATTCGCGTTATTAGCATTGTCGGGCGTTTCCTTGAGCACAGCCGGATTTACTATTTCCAGAATGACGGCAAGCCCGATCTCTATCTGGCGAGTGCCGATTGGATGCCGCGCAATTTCTATCGCCGGGTCGAGATCGCTTTCCCGATCGAGTCGCGACCGCTGCGAGACGAAGTGATCAATGAAGTTCTGCCGCGCTTCCTGACCGACTACGGCAAGGCACGCGAGCTGCAACCCGACGGCAGCTACGTACGGCTGAAACCGGAAAACGGCGGGCCACGTTTACAGGCCCAGCTGCATTTCCGCGAAAACTCGCGGCGGCAGGCGAAAAAACTGGCCGAAAAACAGCGCGCCGCCAAAATGTGCTTGTCGCCGATCAAGAGTTTGCCTAACGACCGGGCATGAAGAAGATCCTCGTCGTCAACGTCGGCGGTTCCAACGTCAAGATGATGATCTCGCAGGAGGAGAAGCGTCGAAAATTTCCTTCCGGCCCAAAGCTCGGACCTGCGGAAGCGGTTGAGCAGATCAGGGAAGCGACGGGCGATTGGAGCTTCGACGCGGTCTCAATTGGGTTTCCCGCGCCAGTGCGGGACGGAAAAATCATGACTGACCCGAAGCATCTCGGAAAAAACTGGGCGGGTTTCGATTTTGCCAAAGCGCTCGGGAAACCGGTGCGCATCATCAACGACGCCGCCCTGCAGGCGCTCGGCAGTTATCGGGGGGCGGGCCGAATGCTTTTTCTCGGGCTCGGGACAGGACTGGGCTCGACGCTAGTCTGGAAAGACCATGTTCTCCCGCTCGAATTGGGCGATCTGCCGTATGGGGACGGGATCATTGAAGACTGGCTCGGCGACGAAGGAATGAATCACCTGGGCAAGAAAGAGTGGCAGCGCGAAACAGTGCAGGCGATCCAGCAACTCAGGCTGGCCGTGATTGCTGATTACATCGTGCTTGGCGGCGGTAATGCCAAGATTCTCGAGAAATTGCCCGACGGTGTCGAACTGGGTCACAACCGCAACGCTTATCCCGGTGGCGTCCGGCTTTGGGAAACCGATCCGGAAACGAAGCAGCCGCGCTGGCGCATCATCTAGGGTCCGTTAGGCCGGCGCTCTTTTTCATGCGGCAATATCAGGATCTTCTCCGGCTCGTTTTGGAAAAGGGACGGCCGCGGACCGATCGCACCGGCACCGGCACACTCTCCGTTTTCGGGGCGCAGGCCCGCTTCGATTTGCGCGAGAGTTTCCCGTTGCTGACGACGAAGAAGCTCCATCTCAAATCGATCATTCACGAACTGTTGTGGTTTTTGCGCGGCGACACCAACGTCGCCTATCTGCGGGAACGCGGCGTTACGATCTGGAACGAATGGGCCGACGAGCAAGGCGATCTTGGTCGCGTCTATGGAGCGCAATGGCGCGACTGGCGTGGACCTAACGATGAGCGGATCGATCAGATCGAGCGCGTCATTGAGCAAATCAAGACGAATCCCGACAGCCGGCGGCTCATCGTCTCTGCCTGGAACCCGGCCGAGGTCGATGCCATGGCTTTACCACCCTGCCACGCGCTCTTTCAATTCCACGTCCAGGATGGCGCCCTCAGTTGCCAGCTTTACCAGCGCAGCGCCGATCTTTTTCTCGGCGTTCCGTTCAACATCGCGAGCTACGCACTTCTCACCATGATGGTGGCGCAGGTCTGTGGCCTAACGAGCGGTGAATTCATCCACACCTTCGGCGATCTCCACCTCTACCGGAACCATCTTGAGCAGGCGCGCGAACAACTGGCGCGCGAACCGCGCCCGCCGCCACGGATGGAGTTGAATCCCATGGTGCGAAACATCCACGACTTTCGGTTCGAGGATTTCGCGTTGGTCGGATACGACCCGCATCCGGCGATCAAGGCGCCGATCGCGATCTGACGCTTTGTATCCGTCGCCCCGTGAGGGGAATGCGGAAATCAGCGTGCAATTGAAGAATTGTAAGCCACCACGATCGGTGAGATTACGCATAGACATGAAAGATCATCAACGCACCAAAGTGGCGTGCTCTTTTTGCGTTTTCGTCGCAGGCATCCTTTTCTTGGCAGGTGCGGCGACTCCGCCAACCGAGCCGCCCGCGGTGACGTTGAATGTGCCGCCTGTCTTTCGGACCGCGCTGACAGTGGAGCATTTCCACGTCGGGGACGAGGTCCTCCATATCGACTGGATCAAAAACCGGGCGATTGTTCCTATGACGCGCTACAGTGGCTATTGGGGCCCCAAGACTGGCGACGCTGCTGATGATCATCCGTGGACAGTCGATGTCTACAACATCGCAAGCCCAAAAGTGGAGGCGGCATATGCACACGCGAAAGACGGCTATGAGGCCGACTTGGACGAATGGGAGGAGTTTCTCTTGCCTCCGTCACCTCGGTTCCCCGGTACTTCGTCTCGGACTGCACGCGCTTACCTCTTTGCGCGATATGCAAGGAAACATTTTCGTTGGGGAAATGCTGTTTCTTTCTTCAGCCAGGCGACGCAGGACACTGCGATCTACGCGCCGGACAATGGTCACCTCACCTACGAAGTTTGGGGTGTCACGAAGGATCACCGCCATACCATCGTAGGGTGGTTTCGGATCAGTCATCCAAAGCTTTCTGACTGGGGCGAAGGCGTGCGCGACATGCGCGACACTCATCATGACCTCGATTCCGAGATGACGGATGCGATGAACCGGAATGACGTCCAGCTAATCACCAAACTACGCCAAATGATGGGAGACCGGGAGGATGCAGCCATGAAGAGCGACCCCGGCTACAAGTTGATCGAGAATTGCAGCTCCGATGAATTCGAGCCCAGCCTCAGTGCGGTGGATAAACTCGTCGGCTCTTTGCGGGTGAAGTAGATCACGGCAGTTTTTTCTCGGGCCGCGATTCGCCGCTGGTTCGAAACGCAATGCCCATTATCCGGTCGCGACTGCCGCTTTCCCGAGCCGGAAATTTCGGTGTGCTCTTATCAGCATGGAATAACTTCGTTAGGCGGCCGCCTTGTGCACAACAAGCCCGCCATACAGTGCCTCGTAACGCTCCGCCGCCAGCGCCCAGGAAAAATCGAGCGCAATGGCGCGTTGCATGAGGCGTTCCCATTCGGCGCGATCGGCGAAGACTTCCTTCGCGCGCTTGATCGCGTCCCAGAACGGTTCACTCCCGTATTCGTAAAAAAGGAAGCCGTATCCAGCGTCGGTCGCTGGATCGTAATCAACGATGATTTGTTCGACCCCGCGGGTGGCACGAGCGATTGGGAGCACGCCGTATTTCAAACTGTGCATCGCACTGAAGGCGCCCGGCTCGACCCGAGAGGGAATGAGAGTGAGGTCACTCCCGCCTTCGATCAGGTGCGCCAACGTTTCGTCGTAATCGTGCTGGTAGGCGAGGCGATCGGCATATTTGCGCGCAGCGATGGCAAGCGCCGTCTCGTAGGCCGCATCGCCTTTCCCAAGAATCACGAGGCGTACATCGTCGGCCAGAAGGCGATCGAGCACTGGCATGAGAATGTCGAAACCCTTCGCGCCGACGAGTCGCGTGACCATGCCGAAAACCGGGCCGCGCGGTGCCGGCGCGAGCTGAAGTTGGTCGAGCAGGGCGTCCCGCGAGGCGGCTTTGAGGTCGAGGTTGTTCGGGCCGTAGCAAGCGGGAAGGAGCTTGTCCGTTCCCGGATTCCAACGCCGGTAGTCCGCTCCGCCCAAAATTCCGGTGAGGCGGTGAGCGTGTTCGCGCAGCACCATGTCGAGTCCTTCGCCTAACGATGGCGTCTGAATCTGGTGCGCGTAGGGTTCGCTCGAGACGACGATGCGATCGGCAAAAAGGATACCGCCCTTGAGAAGGTTGAGGCGGCCGAAAAACTCCACCCCGCTCGGCTCAAAATAGCGGCCAGGCAAGTTCGTTAGGGCAAAATCCCAGCTATCGAAATTCCCCTGGTCGGCGAGGTGATGAATCGAGAGCACGGTGGCGAAGGGCAATCCCTGATCGCGCACCAGCACCGGGACAAGGGCAGCGGTCCAATCGTGGCAATGCAGAATTTCCGGGGTCGGCGTCATGCGCCGGGCGAGCTCAACCGCGGCCTTGCTGAAAAAGATAAAGCGAGCGGCATTATCGGCGTAGGGCTCGCCGCGTTCCTGGTAAACTCCGGGTCGATCGTAAAGCTCATCGCAGTGAACGAAGAAAATCTGCAGGTCCTCGGCCGTGCGGCCTTCAAGAAGATCGGCCGTAAGACGTTTTTCGCCCAGCGAGATCTCAAGACTGACCCGCAGCGGCTTCGTCCTGATCTTCCTGTTCTCGCGAATCTCGCGGTAGTAGGGCATGGCGAGCGCGATCTCGTGGCCGCGAGACTTCAGCTCGCGCGGCAGGGCGACAAGCACATCAGCCAAGGCGCCGGAGCGCGCCAGCGGCCACCCTTCGCTGCTGATCATGAGGATTTTCATCGAAGACAACTAACCACGGATTGCACGGATGACACGGATAGAGAAGTCAGCGCATCGCCGCCATCCGTGGCATTAAAGACCCTGTTTCCATGGGACGCATAGCTTTTGACCCGATTCGAAGTCGTGAGATTAATAGGAGAGTGCAAAGTCGCAGAATCCCAATCACGCTGATCCTTCTCATGATGTCGGCTTGCTTCTCTTTGGGACAAACACCACCCGAATCGGGCACGGGAATCGAAGGTGTGATTACCGTTGCCCCATTCCATCCGGGGCCAAGCAGAGAAGGCGTTTCGGATTCGGGTCCGCTGGCAAAGGTTGCTTTCGCCGTGGAAAACGAGAAGGGCATCGTGACGTCCTTCACGACTGATGATCAGGGTCGATTTCGCGTTTCGTTGCCTCCTGGTCACTACACCGTGTCGATGAAAGAGAAAAAGCACGCTATCGGCCGGAGCGGCCCGTTCCAAGTCGATGTCGTCGCGGGCAAAATGACAACGGTCGCGTGGCAATGCGACTCCGGAATGCGATAGAATGCCAAAGGATGTCTAGCGGCGAATTCTGCGTCGATCGCTAGAATTCTGCGGTCCCCGCAAAGAGGCTCAGCTTGCCATGAAGCGCTACGTTCCGTTTGTCATCATCCTCGCGGTCGCGCTGCTCACGGTGGTCGGCGGGGCGCTATCCTACAAAGCGAAACTGCGTTCTGCGGCGAAACGGAGCGAAGATAAAGCGGCGATGGCGCGGTTGGATGCGGGCCCGAGCGCCCAACCTGGCGATCCGGTCAAACTGGATGAGTTCGCCGATTTTCAGTGTCCCTCGTGTGCGATGCTTGCGGCGATCATCTTTCAGCTTGAGCGAACATATGGCTCACGGATTCAGGTGACATTTTGGTACTTTCCGCTCCCGATTCATCGGCATGCGCGGGAAGCGGCCTTTGCCGCCCAGGCGGCCTCTTTGCAGGGACACTTCTCCGAGATGCATGACTGGCTTTTCCAAAACCAGACCAACTGGAGCAAGGCCGCAGATGTGCGTCCGCTCTTCGATTCGTACGCCAAAGAAATCGGCTTGGATCTTGCGCAATTCCGCCGCGACTTCGAAAGCAAGCAAGTGGCCGATCGCATTACGGCGGATCAGGAGCGCGGCATTGCACTTGGGGTCGAGAACACGCCAACCCTTTTCATCGACGGCCGAGAATTTAGTCCCCCCTTCACCCTGGCCCGGGTGCGCGATGCGATTGAAGCGGCGATGGTCCCGAGTAAGACCGCGCATTCCGATCACTGATAATGACGTCTGGCATCCAAGCTGCGGCAGCCCTGGCGCACGCGACCAGCCTTCGCCACATCGCTTGAACGTATCAAGGCCTTTCTCCCCACTCCTTCCTTACCCACGCCAGCGCTTCCTCACGGTCCCGCAGGATCCCTTCCAACTGTCGCGTCTCGATCGCTTCGAGAATTTCCCCGAACTGCGGTCCGGGTTTCATTCCGAGCGCGATCAGGTCGTCGCCTCTCACCAGCGGTGGCGGAATAATCGGCTCATTGGCAAATTCTTCGCTCTTCTTTTTCAGGAACTCATAGTTGTCCAGCATCCCGTGGCTCCCGAGGCAATCGACCCGGTGCAGTTCCAGTTCATCGGCGAAATGCGGACGGGCCATGAAACGCTTGAGGCGCGCGACCCGCATATTGGGCACGTCCTTGAAAACCATGTGTTGATCGACCGCCTCGAC
This sequence comes from uncultured Verrucomicrobiae bacterium, assembly GCA_963738045.1. Taxonomy (GTDB): domain Bacteria; phylum Verrucomicrobiota; class Verrucomicrobiia; order Chthoniobacterales; family UBA10450; genus Palsa-1392. The sequence goes on from CAVTUX010000002.1 coordinate 335,908, forward strand.
CGTGGCCTCGATCTCCGCGCGGGAAAAGCGGAGCCGATGCATGAGCGCTTCCGTCATGGCCGCCCCGAGCTTGTCGTGCCCGTTGAAGCGAATTCGCCCGGATTCGTCCACGCTCGCCGTGGCGGGCTTGCCGATATCGTGCAAGAGAACGCTGAGAACGAGCGGCAGTGAGACTTCGGTGGGCAAAAGCTCAAGCATCAGGCGGGTGTGCTGAAAAACATCGCCTTCGGGATGGAATTGCGGCGGCTGCGCGCAGCCTTTCAAGCGCATCCACTTCCGGCAGGATCGCTTTCATCAGTCCGCTCGCATCGAGCAGGTCCCAGCCGCGGACGCGATGCGGGGAAAGAAAAATTCTCACCAGCTCTTCGCGGATTCGTTCCGCGCTGATGGTGTTGATCGTGCTCGATCCCCTGACGATCGCGTCCCAGGTCGCCGGCTCGATTTCAAACTCGAGTACGGTGGCGAAGCGGACGGCGCGGAAGAGCCGGAGGCGATCTTCTGCGAAACGTTTTGCCGGGTCGCCGATCGCCCGCACGAGTTGGGCGGCAAGGTCGGCCCGCCCGCCAACAAAGTCGATCACGGCTTCGTTAGGCGGGTCATAAGAACATTCCGTTGATCGTGAAATCGCGCCGCCGCGCATCTTCTTCGGGCGAAGAAAAATTTACCGCTACGGGATGGCGACCGTCGAGATAAACGCCATCAGAGCGAAAGGTCGCGACCTCAAATTGCCAGTCGTTTTCCAGCACGACAATCACGCCAAAATGCGCGCCGACCGCGTAGGTGCGGTGAAAGAGCTTCTGCACTTCCTCCGGGCGCGCGTCGGTCGCAATATCAATGTCCTTGGGCGTTTGGCCTCGGACAAGGTCGCGCACACAGCCGCCCGCGAAATAGGCGACGTGTCCGGCCGCGCGTAGTCGATCGACGAGCGCGCGCGCGGTCGTTTCCATCGGCGTTATCTGCACGGGAAGAAAGTTAACCACAGGGAAACCGATTCCGCAGAGATTTAGTTTTCAGCTGCGTGGGTTTTCGATTGGTGGGGCGAGACTCCGTCGAGCCGACCGGTCCAACGGTCAGATCAAGCGGTTGATTGCGCCTTCGCTCTGGAATCGCGAAAGGAATAAACGATGAAGCAGAAGACCGCGATGCAGATGCAGGAGTCGGCGACGTTAAAGGCCGGCCAGGGATCGGCGAAGGGCACGTGCAGATCGAAGAGCAGAAAATCGATCACGTGACCATGGAGGAGGCGGTCGGTGAGATTGCCGAGAATGCCGGCCAGCAAGGAGCCAAGCGCGACGCGCCGCCAGGGATCGGGCGGCCCCGGCCGAAGCAGCAGGACCGCGACGATGACGAGCGCGACGCAGGAGAGCGCGATAAAAAAGCCGTTGTTGTTGCGAAAGGAACCGAAAGCGGCGCCCGTGTTGGTGACGTGCACGAGAGTCGAAAATATTGGGCGGGACAAGAATGGGCGGCGGCTCGGACGGGATCGATGAAGCGGGAAGACAAGATACTTCGTGATCTGATCGAGCGCGTAGAGCGGCAGGGTGAGGAAGAAGAAAAATTCTCACGCGCGCGCCTCCACGACCGCGGCGCAGCGATCGCATAATTCCGGATGCGCGGCGATCGTCCCGACGGTCGGTCGATGCCGCCAGCAGCGCGCGCACTTTTTGTCAGGCGTTCTGTGTGATGGTGGCGCCGGTTCCGTCGCCCGGCTCGAGTTTGAGATCGCTCAGGATGAAGAATTCCTCGAGTCTCCTCGCGCGGGATCGAGGTGGCGAAGCGCTCGTGCGCAATGCAGAACTGACCGCGGCTTCGAGCGCGTTGCCGATGAGCTTTTCCTGGCGCGCTTTTTCCACCGCCTGGCCGATGACGCCGCGAAGTTTGAGGAGTTCCTCGATTTGTTCCCTAACGACTGGGTCGCGCAGATTGCCCTGCGGCTCGGGAAAGAGCTGGAGGTGGACCGAGCCGCGGTTGTCGCCGAGGTAGCCCCACGCTTCCTCCGCGGTGAAAACAAGAATCGGCGCGAGCAGCTGCAGAGCGCCTGGAAAATCTGGCGCATGGCGCGTCTTGCGTGGCGCGGCGGCGCGGCGAATCGGGCGCGTCGCAATACATCCGGTCTTTCGTGATATCGATGTAGAGGCTGCTCAGATCGACCGCGCAGAATTGGTTGAGAGTGTGATAAACCTTGTGGAATTCGTAGGCGGCGTAGGCAGCGCGGCATTCCTCGATCACCTGTTGCAGCCGATCGAGAATCCATCGATCGACGAGGGTGAAAGCGGAGGGTCGTCGCTTCCGCACGTCCACGTCCCTCCGGAGACAGGGAAATCGTGCAGGTTGCCTAACAAGATCCGGAGCGTATTCCGGATCCGGCGGTAGGTGTCGCCGAGGCGGGTGAACATTTCCTCCGAGAAGGGAACGTCGTCCGTGTAATTGATGCTGCTGACCCACAGCCTGACGATATCGGCGCCGTGCCGGCCGACGAAATGGCCCGCGTCCATCGGCTTGTTGTAGGTGCTCGATTTGGAGATTTTCTTCCCGTCGACATCGACCACGAACCCGTGCGTGACACAGGTCTTGTAGGGCGCGCGATCGTGCAGCGCGACGCTCGTCATGAGCGACGATTGGAACCAGCCGCGATGCTGGTCGGTCGCTTCGAGATACATGTCGGCGGGATCGCGCAGGGCGGGATGCGTCGCGCAAACGGCCTGGTGCGAAACGCCGCTGTCGATCCAGACGTCGATCGTGTCGTTGCGATGGCGGGTGCCTTCCGGGAGACCGAGTTCCCGCGGCGAGGGCGGCGTCGTCGAGCTCGAACCAGACGTTGGAGCCGCGCTGCGCGACGAGATCGGCAAGCTTGCGGATCCATTCCGGGTTGAGGAGCGCTTCGCCCTTCGGCGGAATAGAAGACCGGCAGCGGCACGCCCCAACTGCGCTGACGGGAGATGACCCAGTCGGGGCGCGATTCGACCGTGCCGGCGATGCGATTTTCGCCCCAGGGCGGAAGCCATTTTACTTTGCGTGATGGCGTCGAGCGGCTGCTTGCGCGGAGGTCGTCGATGCGAATGAAGAACTGCTCGACGGCGCGGAAGATGATCGGGGTCTTCGAGCGCCAGCAGTAGGGATAGGAATGCTGATACGGTTGCTCGGCGAGGAGCATGCCGCGGTCGCGCAGCAGCCTGACGATATCGGCGTTGGCCTCGAAAACGTATTTGCCGACCAGTTCGGGCAGGCCGACTTCCTCGGTGTAGCGGCCGAGATCGTCGACCGGCGAGAGGATCGGGAGGCCGTTCATTTTGCCTAACGAGTAGTCGTCCTCGCCATGGCCGGGCGCGATGTGGACCGCGCCGGTGCCGGTGTCCATCGTGACGAAATCGGCCGTCAGGACGATCGCGGTGCGAGGGCAGAAACGGATGCTGCGCGCCGATGCCTTCGAGTTTGCTGCCGGCAAAAGTTTCGAGCGGTTCGCCGTCCGGTTCCAGCCGGTCGCCGCACAGAACGGCGCGACCAATTTGTCGGCGATGACGAGCGTTTCGGAATGTGAGAGGGGCCTTTGCGCCCCGATCTCCATGGGGTTTGCAATGTTGACTGAAGCGCCACGCGGTCGCGGCTCGAGGCCCCGCGACGTGAATTTCTGCACTACGTAGCGCTCTTTTGGGTGCACCGCGATGGCGAGATTGGCCGGCAACGTCCAGGGCGTCGTGGTCCAGATGACGATGCTCGCCTTGTCTTTCAGCGTGCCCGGTGACGATGGGGAACTTGACGTAAACGGCGGTGTCGTGCCGGTCCTGGTATTCCACCTCGGCCTCGGCCAGCGCGGTCTGCGCGCCGGTGCTCCAGAAAACCGGTTTGAGCGATTCGTAAACCAGGCCGCGCTCCACGAAAACGGCGAAGGCGCGCAGGATCTCCGCTTCGTAGGCCGGGTTCATCGTCAGGTAAGGATGCTCCCAATCGCCGAAAACGCCGAGCCGCTTGAATTGCTCGCGCTGAATGTCGATGAACTTTCGGGCAAACGCCTCCGAGCGCTGCCGCACCTCGAGCGGAGAGAGGCCGCGTGTTTCCTTCACCACCTTGTATTCGATCGGCAAGTCCGTGACAATCCCAGCCCGGGACAAACGGAGCCCGAAAACCGGCCATGGTTTTGGATTTCACGACGAGATCCTTGAGGATTTTGTTGAGCGCCGTGCCCATGTGGACGTCGCCGTTGGCGAAGGGCGGGCCGTCGTGCAGGACGAAGAGTTCGGCTTCGGCGCGGGCAGTCTGGATTTGCTCGTAAAGGTGCGCAGTTCTTCCCACTTCTGAAGCATCTCCGGCTCGCGCGTGGCCAGGCCGGCTTTCATCGGGAAATCCGTTTTCGGCAGGTTGAGCGTGTCCTTGTAATTCTGGCTCATCGCAGAGCGGCGACGCTAACATTCGTCCTCGGAAAAGCAACGTGCCGATGGCCCGCGCCCGCCGTGGAATCTCGCCCCTTCAGGCGTTGCCTAACGAATGCGGAAAGAGGCGGTCCGGAGACTTTTCATTTGGCGCGGGTAAAGAAGTGACTAGAGTCGCCGACGCATGCCAAGGAGTTTTCGCCGGTCGTGAAACGTTTTCTTCCTTTCATCTTGATCGCGGTCGTCGCGTTCCTGACGGTGGGCGTCGCGACCGCGGTTTACCGAACAAAAATGCGACCCACACCGGCGCCGGCGGCCGGAGCTTCCGTAGCGTCAACCGCGGCGGAAGAGAAGGAAGATCCTTCGCTGCACGTGCGCGGTCCGCGCAACGCGCCCGTGACAATCGAGATTTACGGCGATTTTCAGTGCCCCTCCTGCGCCGTTGCCACGGCCGCAATCGACGAGCTGGAGAAACAATTTCCAGGGAAGCTGCGGATTGTCTTCCATGAATTCCCGCTCCCGATGCACAGGCACGCGCTGGAGGCCGCGATGGTTGCGGAGGCGGCGGGGTTGCAGGGGCATTTCTGGGAAATGCACGACATGCTTTACCAATACCAGGCGGTCTGGAGCGAGGCGTCCAATGCTGGTTTCGTCTTCAGCGCCTATGCCAGTTCGATTGGACTCGATCCCGTCCGATTTCAGGCGGATGCGAAGAGCCCCGAAGTGCGGGCGCGCGTGGCCGCCGATGGCGCGGCCGGCACCGCGCGGGGCGTGGAAAACACCCCCACTATTTTTATCAATGGGCGGGAGGCGAAGGCTGCATATAATCGGGAGAAACTGCGAGCGGCGATCGAAGAGGCCCTCGCGGAAAAAGGGAAATCCTGATCTTGGCCAACAAAAAGAGGAATTGGGTGAAGCAAAAATTGGCGTCCACCGGAGCACGTCCGCGGTTGGTCTATTACTGGATTCTGGCCGTCATCGCCATCGTTGGGCTGGCAGACGCGACCTTTCTTACCGTGGCGCACCTGACCGGAGACGATGCGGTCTGCGGCTCAAGCATGGGTTGCTCGACCGTCCTCGGAAGCGCATATGCCACGATCCGGGGGATTCCCACAGCGGCTTTTGGCGCGGTGGCATATTTTGTCGTCTTTAGCCTTGCCGTCCTCGTCGCGTCCGGTTACGCGCGGTTGCGGCGCTTCCTCATCGTCGTGGTCAGCGTAATGTTCTTGGCCTCGCTTTATTTTCTCTATTTACAGGCGTTCATCTTGCACGCCTTTTGTCCATTTTGCCTGCTGTCGGCAGCGCTGACATTTCTCCTTGCCGGCACTCTGCTGGTGGTTCCGACTGCGTCGTAGGAAACGCCGATTCTCGAGATGCTTACTTTAATGTTCGCGTCTTGATTGGATTCGCACTCAGCTTGCTCGGCGTCCTTCTGGCGCTAGTTGGCTGTGGCCTGGATCAGTCGGGAAAATTTGGCCATCGTCTTTAACGCCTCCAGCGCCGCCATCAATCCTCAGATCTACTACGCCTTTCGCCTTTCGCCTATCGCCTATCGACTGATCCACTCGGCACTCTGACTGGTGAGAACGATGCATCTAATGGCACTCGCATCCAAAGCGACACGAGCAACCGCTAGGGCGACTACAGTGCCATGCAAGTGGACCGGCCCGTCCCCGAAAAGCGACTGAAAAATTCAACATTTTCAAGTCGTTTCCAGAGAAGTAGATTGGAGTGAACTTACCAGAACAAGCACCTTTCCAAATTATAAGGTTAAACCCCGTGACAGACCTCACCCAATTGCGATAGCTTCGCAATTGGGTGAAACAAATTTACCCAAAACTAACACTTAAGTTATAAACCATCCAAAACGAAAGTCTGTCAGCCGCATGGCTATGAAAAAAAAGAAATCCACTTCACAATCCGCCTTCTTTAATCTGCGTGCCTCAACCGGCCTGTTTTTAGTCCTGACTGGCGTCTTTCTGGCGCTGCTGGGCATTGGCCAGTTCTCCGCGCAAGCGCAGCCGAGGAATAACGCAGCCACCAAGTCCATCAATTCGCTCGTCCCTGCCGGGGTTGACTGTTCTCAGCTGCGCGCGCTTGGGATCGACAAGCAGGAAAACCTGGGGGCTGGAGCCATCATGATTTACTGCGGCGAAGCAGAGGGAGGCTCACCTTCCCCTTCCGTCGGATATTCCGACTTTGTCCAAAAACTGTTGGCACCTCTGGCGTATGGCGGCGCGGATGTCGACCTGATCACCGGCACGGACAGCATTTCGCACCCTACCCAGTCGGAGACATACACTCTGGCCAACCCGGATAACCCCAACCAGATCGTCGTCACCTACAACGATTCCCGAACCGCCTCCGCTAACTACTCCGGAGCGTCGTATTCCAGCGACGGCGGCACGACCTTCACCCGCCTCAATCCAAACCCCTTCTCAAGTGGACACGGGACGAACTATGGCGACCCGGTTACTCTCTACAACAAACCTACCGGCACTTTCCATGCAATTTTTCTGGCGACGGGCTGCGGCGGACAGGGCATCGGCGACTGGACATCCACTGACGGTGGGGTCACTTGGGCCGTTGGCGCTTGCGTTCACAATGGCAGCTCAGACGACCGCGAGTCTGGCTGGTCCGACAACAACCCGAGCAGCCCTTTCTATGGGCGGATGTACGTTTCATGGAACGACTTCGCTGCGGGCGGGAACCTCAAAGTCCGCTACTCCACCGACAACGGATTGACCTGGCCCAACGAGCGACAGCTGGCCCCGGGCAGCCCCTTCATCCGCAACACCCAGATCACCGGTGACCCGGTGACAGGCACGCTAATCGTCGCAGGCATGGACGAAGGCGGCGGTGGCTTTCCTCATAACAATATCAACCGCATCTACAGGTCCACCGACGGCGGTGCGACCTGGACCAACACCTACACTGGCCCCGCGTTTCCCGGACCGGGCGTGACCGCGGTCGGCTACTTCGCCTGCATGTTTTCCGACGCCGGCGGCTACTGGCGGCACGAGGGCTGGGGTGAGCCTGCTGCATACAATAACGTGGTTCATCTGGTTTATGCCCAGCACGGCGCTGGCGCTGACGCTGGCGACGTCTATTACATCCGTTCGACCGACGGCGGTGTGACCTTTGGCGCGCCATTCAAGCTGAACACCGATTCCACAACGCGTCCTCAGTGGCAGCCCAACATTTCGGTGAGCCCGAGCGGCACCGTCTTCGCGACGTGGTATGACGGGCGCGACAGTGCCGTCTGCACCAAGGGCAACCCGACCGTTCCGTGCTACCGCATGTATTCGCGCAAGTCCCTCGATAACGGCGTAACCTGGTTGGCTGACGATGCACTCTCGGACGTTGTCACCCCGCTCCCCGGCCAACCCGACTCGAGCGTCCAGTCGACCTACGCGGGTGACTACGACTACGGCTCCGCGATAGCCAGCAAGCACCTCACTTCATGGGATGACGGGCGGGTGACCATCAGCGGCCAATCCCAGCAGGACGCTTTCACCGACAGTGAGACGACGGGTGGTGGCGGTGGTGGCGCGAATCTGGTGAGCGCTGCTTCACGGCTGACCCAAGGGTCGGCCGGTACCTTCGACATCGATATGCCGCTGACCGGCACATCGGGAGTGGAAGACCGCGATGCCTCTGGCAGCTTCCTGGCTGTCTTTACCTTCGACGCGGCAGTGACCTCAGGTAATGTCCAAGTCGTCGGCGGAACGGCCACGGCCGGCACACCGACCTTCAGCGGTAACGAAATGCGGGTTCCGCTTACCTCCGTGAGCGACGTGCAGACCGTGACCATCGAGATCTCTGGTGTGAACGGGGGCGGCGCGACGTCGGATGTGGCGTTCGGCTTCCTCATCGGCGACGTGGACGGCAATCGCACGGTTGAAAAACCCGACGATAATATTATCCAGGCTGACAGGAATCAGCCGGTCACAGGCTCCAACTTCCGGGCCGACGTCAATCTGAGCGGAGTGGTGGACAAGCCAGACCACCTCTCGGTCAAGGCCCACAGGCACAACAGCCTCCCGTAAGCGGGGTGGAATAACTCTCGCCTCCGCGAGTCGTCCCATCCGACTCGCGGCAGGTTGGGAAAAGCTCACAAGTGAAGGGCATCCGGCGAAAGCGCTGGATGCCCTTTTCTGCTTTCTTGTGCCCTAACGATTAAAAGGATCAAACGAAAGGGATTGGGCTTTGGAGCGGGCCCGCTCAAAGTTCGTCGTCAAATCAATCAAGGGCACTACTCCTCGGCCCGGGCGAAAGGATGACCGCCCAGCTTCCGGCAGAGCGCGTCACCGATCTCGGAAATGATCTCAATCTTCGTCGGGTGATAATACTCGGCGTCTTCGAGTTGATGAATGGTGTGCTCGTGATCGATCGCGTAGGCCGGCAGATGGATCAGGTTGGCGGCATCATCGCAGAGTAAGCCGGCGCCGATCAGGCGGCCCGTTTTCGCGTCTGCCCAGAACTCCCCGAAACCACGATCATCCCCCGCCAGGTGCAACTTGCCGATGTCGTGGCTCTCGGCGGCGGCGCTGACGAGTTGATGCCCGTCCTTTTCCGCTTCCGCTGGTGTGCAACCGGTGAAGGCAAATTCGGGATCGGAAAAGATCACCTCGATATTGGAGCGCTTGCTCCATTTGCGCTCGCCATCGCTGCAGGCGTTCTCGGCCGCGATGCCCGCTTCGATGTGTGCGTGATGCACCACCATCCGCAGCCCGGCGACATCTCCCGCGGCGAAAATGTGTTCCTTCCCTTTGACTCGCATGTCGTCGCCGACCTCGAGGCGTCCGCGCGCACTCAGTTCCACATCTGCAGCCTTCAATCCGAGGTGATCCACCGCCGGTCGCCTTCCGGTTGCGAGCAGAATTCTCTCGCAGATGATCGGGTCCATCGATTCCGTGCCTTCATTTTCGATAACAAAAGCGCCGGATTGATCGCGGGTGATTCGGGCGACATGGCGATGAGTGAGAACCCGGATGTTTTCGTCCTCATAAATCGACGCGATTCGTTCGCCAAACTGTGGTGGGAATTCCGAAAGAATTCCCGACCGAGAAATGAGCGTCACCGCCGAGCCCAGGCGCGCATAACGAAGGGAAAACTCGAGCCCGACGGCGCCGACCCCGATGACCGCGAGCGATTTCGGGATGCGCGTGTTGTGCAGAATGTCTTCGCTCGTCCAGACCCTTTCCCATCTTGGATCGAGTCCATCGATCGTCGGAATACTTGTGACCGAGCCGGTCGCGATAATCGCCACGTCAAAGCGGTAACGCTGTCCCTCGCTCACCACTTCGTGCTCACTAACGAAACAGGCATTCGAGCGAATGATCGTGAAAGTGTCGCTCGCCAGCTCCCGGATTTCATTCTGCCGATAGGCGCGAAACTTCGCGATCTCACCGTCTTTCCAGCGAACGAGCTGCGCGAGGTATTCGTCAGGCTGCTTTGGCTTCACCTCCAACCAGCCGTGCTGTTTCGCATGGTGCATCGCGTCGATCGGCTCGAAGAGGGCTTTCGACGGCATGCAGCCCGCGTTGATGCAGAGCGATGCATGATCGGCGTTGTCGCCCATGAAAAAGAGGATCCGCGCGCCATTTTCCGCAGCGATGCGGGCAGCCGTGAATCCAGCCGAGCCTCCGCCGAGAACTGCGATTGTTTTCATTTCCGTTGTCAGTCTTCCATGACTGTTCAATCTCGTCATCCGCAGCGAGAACACCGACTTTTAGGCAGAGCCGCGTAAGGCCATCGCCAGCTTCACCGCTCGCCACGCCGAAACCACGCCCCAGCCCTGGCGATCGACTTCCACTCCCGGAACGCGCTCCGCTGTGTCGATCAGGATGCGCTTGATTTTCTGAGGACTCAGATGCGGATTCGCCTCCAAAATGCAGGCGATGATCGAAGAGACAATCGGGGCCGCGAACGAAGTCCCATCAACATATTTGTAGTGCTGACTGATGACGTTGCCTTCGCGCAATTTTATCGAGATCAATTGCCGCACGAGGTGGATCGGCAACGAACTCGACTCGTCCAGATCCTTGTCCAGCCCAGACCGGCTCGCAATCAGTGCGCGTAGATCTTCATCGGCCGCCGCATCCAGCATGGAATACAACTCCGCTTCTTCAGCGGTCGGCGTGTTCAGCAAAATGGGCGCCGCGACCCAGATGCCGGGAGCAATCACTTCGGGCTTTTGTAACCCATCAATCGTCGGCCCATAGGACGAGCGATACATGCCGCGCCGCCCCCGGTCGAGCGAGTTATGATCATTCAATCCCCCTACGGCAATGCAGGATGGAGCGCTCGCGGGCGGCAATACCGGATGACCCGGAACCTGGCCGGCGTTACCCACGGCGCAGACCACGGTCAGGCCGGCGCGCACACAACGCTCCACTGCCTGTGACAAGGGAGTCGTCAGGTAGCTGCCTTCAAAGTCGCCGCCGGCCGAGATATTGATCACTCGAACCTGGTGTTCTTCCGCATGGTCCAGCACCCACTCCAGCCCCCTTTGAATTTCGTCCTCACTGATGCGGCCGGTCCGGCCAATCTTGACCAGGACCACGTTGGCGTCCGAAGCGATGCCGCGGTAGAAGCCTTCGGCCAGTCCACCGTTTCCGGCCGCGACTACCGAAGTCATCATCCCGTGCCAACTGGCCACGTCATTTGTTTCGAGCGAAGTCTCGTCCCCTTCGTCCGCAAAGATGCTGTGATAGGCGAGAATGCGATTGGTCGGCCTGGTCAAATCAGGGTGCGAGTAAAATCCGGAGTCAAGAAATGCGATCGTCACGCCGCGGCCGGTAAACCTCTCGTCCGCATCCATGCGCAAGGGGGTGGGCAGGACGAAGGCGTTCTGCTCAAAGACCCTGGCGTGTGCTTCGATCTGATGCCGCGCACGATCGAATAGTTCGATGCAGCGGCCGCACAGTTGGCCGTCCTCCGTCGTCCCGGCGTTCGGGATGATGATCGATTTCAGACCATCCGGCAGCGCCGAGATCGGAAATAATTCGCCCTGCACAGCGCGGTCACAGACAGGGCAGACCACAGTTTGAGGCTCACCTGTTCGTGCCTCTTCTTCCCGGATCTCGACAACATCCTTCATCCCTGCGGCGTGCTTGTCGCACCTGCTGCACGCAGTTTCTCGATCGCGGCGATAAAAGGCTTCGGTCCACCGGGCATGTAGCCGAGCTCGCCGATCTTTTTTCCACTTGAGTCGAGGACGATAACAGTTGGCAGTCCGTAGATCCCAAATTGGTCCGCCAGTTTTTGGTTAGCCACCTTTTGCGCATCGCTCTGAGCTTTCGCGTGCGGGAAATCAACCTCAAGGAGGACGAGATGTTTGGTGGCGTAATCGGCGAACTCCGGCTGCGAAAAGACCTGCCGTCGTAGCATGATACAGGGAGGGCACCAATCAGAACCCGTAAAAATGATTAGCAGCATTTTGGCTTCCGCCCGGGCCCTCGCCTCCGCGGTCCCGAAATCCGTCAGCCAGGTCGCCTTTTCGGCGGTTGAATCTTCAGGTGCTTTCCCGGTCTTTTCACTCCGTTTGCAGCCGAAGCATAGCAGGACCAGGAGCGGCGCAATCAGGAAGCGGATTTTCCGATTCATCACGATCCTTCCTCAGCCTCACCGTGGCCATAACGAATCACTTTGACCTTTTCCATTGTGACAAGCCCTCCGCCCATTGCCTGCTCGAGGAATGGAAGGAGCGATTTCACTTTCTCTTCCGTATCAACGATCTCGATTACCATCGGCAAATCCATCGAGAGACGCAGGATCTTGGCCGTGTGAATGCGGCTGGCGGCGCCAAAACTCATCGGCCCGCGCAAGACGGTCGCGCCGGCCAGGTGCAGCTCGCGCGCCTTCAGCACGATTGCTTCGTAGAGCGGCTGATGGTGCCAGCGATCGCTTTCGCCGATAAAGATCCGCAGAAGCAGAGCGTCTTCCGGAAGTTGCATAACGATTTACCTAACGAGAAAACAACAACATGGCCGCACTCCGGCCCAACCAGACCGCGAACAGACAACAAATCAATGAAAGCACAGAATTAAGTCCGGCGCGCAGCCAATCGCCGTCGCGCGCCAGTTCCAGCGTTTGCAGGCTGAAGGAGGAAAAGGTCGTGTAGCCGCCGCAAATCCCGATCATGACAAATTGCCGCAGGCGCGGTCTGACAAGGAACGGGCCCTGCGGATCGATCAGTCCGGCGAAGAAGCCAATGATAAACGAACCGGTTACATTTACGAACAGCGTGCCTAACGGAAAGACCTCGCCGAAGCGCTCCGCCACCAAGCCCGACGCCCAGAAACGGGCGCCGGTTCCAAGCGCGCCTCCGAGCATGATCCAAAAATATGTGAGCATAAAAAACTCCGACCGATCGCTTCTTTTAACCCGAAGCGCAGTAGGAGTCATCAGTTCATGCGGTTCTCTCGCCTTCCAGACGGGAAGGGCAAACTCTATTGCCCCGGGGCATGTTAGCGAGTTCATCGGGTCGAGCAATCGCATTTGATCCGGAGTAATTTGGGCCGTCCGATTCCGCTCAGGTCGAGCCGATCGTGGGGGTGAGGGCGAGGTGTTCGCGGTGTCCGAAATGTCGTTTTCATGTCCGCACCGGTGCCTTGACAGTAGCTGGCGGGACCTTATAGGATGAACGTGATAACCAAACATCATATAAGTCTCTACTTCTCATATCCTGTTTTCTTTCCTTGCTCCTGTCCTTGGTACCGAGCGCGACTACGCCAACACTCACGTGGACTCGACTTTCCCCTGCCGTTTCCCCGGCCGGCGCGTTCTTATCTCGCCATGACTTACGACGGTGCGAGCCGGAAAGTTCTTCTTTTTGGCGGATTTGACGGCAGTGGCTATTTGAATGATACCTGGACTTTCGACGGTACGACCTGGACGAGAGTAGATACGGCGGTAGCTCCCTCTGCGCGAGCGAATGCCCAAATGGCTTATGATCGTCACACTCACCAGGTGGTTCTTTTTGGCGGCTACAACGGAATAGATGACCTCGGTGACACCTGGCTCTGGGATGGGGCAACCTCGACGTGGACGCAAGCCGCTCCTGCTCACGTTCCGGAGGCTGTGACTGGCCCGATGGTTTTCACAGATCTTGATGGCCGGGTCGATCTATTTGGCGGGTTCGATGGCAACTTCTATCAGGATATTATGTGGCGTTGGACCGGCTCGGACTGGAGGCGGGTCCACCTCAGCATGGTTCCCTACGCCCGATCATCAGCCGGCGTTGGGGTGAATTACGTGAGCAAGCAGATCGTCATGTTCGGAGGTCTGGGCGATGTCAATCCCTATAATACCTGGACCTATGATGGCCAGACATGGACCATGGAGTCTCCCTCCACTCAGCCCCTTCTGGTGTATGCGAGCTCAACGACATTTGATCCAAACCTGAACACGGTCATTCTTTTCGGAGGTGGCAGCGGCGGGATCGACCAGAACACGACCTGGTCGTGGACGGGAACAAATTGGGAGGAGCTTTTCCCCGTGCAGTCCCCGGGACCGCGCGAGGGTGCCGGCATTGCCTCTGCTCGGGTCCTCGGCCGCACCATCATCTTCGGCGGACAAAATCAAACGGCGGTGTTGGGCGATACGTGGGAGCTGACGCCGTAAAGTTGAAACAAGACTCTAGACCAGCGCACCACCACAACTGGACCCGGTGCCGGCGGTGCAGCCGAAGCAATGATTGCCGGTGAGGATCTCGCGATGCTCGACCGCGGCGGGATCGATGTCCCAAAGATTGAGCGCGCGATCCGCGTCGCGCCACTGCAGCTTAAGCATCTGGTTAAAGTCGCAATCAAAGACTTCGCCGCGCCAGCCGACGTTAATAGTGTTGCGGCACATGAGTCCTTCGACGGTGGCCGAGTTAAAGGCGTCGTTGAGCAGTGCCATGTAATCAGCGAGTTGATTGTTGTGTTGCAACCAGGAGGCGAAGCGTGCGATTGGCAGGTTGGTGATGGTGTAGAGACGGTTGAAGACGATGCCGAAGTGTTCCTGCAATTCGCTCTTGTATTCGGCTTCGAGCTCTTCCTGCGGCCCGGGCAGAAAGGCGCCGTTCGGATTGTAAACAAGCTGCAATGGCAATCCCGGCTCGATTCCGTAGCCTAACGAATTAAGAAGCTGTAATCCCTTGATACTGGCATCGAAGACGCCTTCTCCGCGCTGGGCGTTGACGTTCTCCGGCGAATAACAGGGCATTGAAGCGATAATCTCCACCTGGTGGCGGGCGAGGAATGCCGCGTGATCTTCGAACCCCGGTTCGAGCAGGATCGTCAGGTTACACCGGTCAATGATGTGTCGCGGCGGCGTGAGCGCCTTCAAGCGTTCGACGAGATACTTAAAGTCGGGAATCATTTCCGGCGCGCCGCCCGTCAGGTCGACCGTCGGGATGTTGGTCTTCGCCAGCCAATCGATCACGCGATCGATCGTTTCGCGGGTCATGATTTCCTTCCGTTTCGGTCCGGCATTCACGTGGCAGTGAATGCAGGTGAGGTTGCAGAGCTTGCCCAGGTTGATCTGCAGGATCTCCGTCCGCGCGTGACGGAGCGGGAGCGAGTGTTCCGCCAACTTGCGCGCAAAACTGTTCGTGATTGTCAGGTTCATAGCTGACGCAGCAGAGCGTAGCTACCAGCGCTGAGCAGGGCCGCACAAGGGAGGGTGATGATCCAGGACAGAGCGATATTCCGCATCAGGCGCGGATTGGACTGCTTGGTCCCGAGCCCGATCCCGAAGAGCGAGCCGACCGAGACATGCGCCGTCGAAACGGGCAAACCGAAGAGACTGGCGACGATGACGAAAATTCCAGTCGCGAGATTTGCCGAGAATCCCTGGCCATGATTCAGCGCCGTGATCTTGTGGCCCATCGTTTCCGCGATCTGTCGCGAGTAAATCAGGCCACCCAGAAACTTGGTGAGCGTGGCCCGTGTGATGGCGGTGCGATAGCTCGCGGCGGTGCGGGCGAAGAGCGACGCCACGCCCTTGAAGTTGTCGTTCCCGCCGGTGGCGCAGGCGAGAAACCAGGTCGCGAGAAAAAAGATGATCACAATCATGGGTTTTGGTTCAGTTGGGCCAACGCCGCCAGCCAGGCTCATTCTTTAGTCTTCTGCTGAATTGCGTCTCGCATCGCTCGGGTCTGAGCGGGGCGGCCTCAAAAAATTCCCAAGAAATATGGGGAATGTGCGAAAATCGCATCCCAAATCGTGTCCAGTTCAACAAGACCCGCATCAAGGGGCCGCTTTGTTTCGCGTCTGTAGCTTATTTGGGACCTCCCTGGAACCCAGAATCGATTTGAATCGCGCGTTGGAAATGTTTTTCGGCAAGGTCTTTCATCCCGAGGTTTTGCAGCCTGAGACCGATCATCCAATGGTAAAGAGGATTGTCGGGAGTGAATTGGTCGGCTTGTCTTTCGTAAGCGATTGCTTCTTTGGATCGGCCGAGCGATCGCTCAGCGCCAGCGAGTTCATTGTTGGCCAAAACGAGGCGCGGATTGCGCTGCACCGCATCGCTCCAAACGGAAATAGCTTCCTCCTTGCGGCCCAGTTGCCAGAGCGATTCGCCTTTTTCCTGACGAGCAAGAATTAGATCGGCTCGTTCCGCCAGAGCCTGGTCGAGACTCGTCCGCGCTTGCTCATAGCGTCCCAAACGGTTCAGGATCGCGCCGCGATAATACAGACTCAGAGCTTTACCTTGGCCGGTTTGATAAGCTGCGGTCTGGCTGAGCAGCGCGACGGATTGCTCTGCGTCGCCAGAGAGATATTCAAACCAGGCAAGCTGCGATAGCGCTTCGCTGTTTGTAAACAGCCCGAAGTGCGCGGCGGCCTGCAAATGATTTTTTCCTTCGAGAATATTCTCACGGTCGATCGTGCTGAGCCAGCGAGTGGGGTTTGTCTGGGCAAGGGCAAGCTCGTCGGGGATTTGGATTCTCTGAAATGCGCGATCGCCCAGATATTCGTGATAACGCACCCATCCGCTGTGCGCGGTCAGGCCAATCCAAACAACCGCGAACGCCACAAATCCCCATCCCGCTTTTCGAATTCTGCCGGAAGATTTCAAATCGAAACGGTAAAAGGACAATTCCTTGACCTTGAGCAATCTCCAGGTTTTTAGAGTGAGAAAGGTTGTGATTGTCGCCCAACCGAGCGCCATCAACAACGGGACCAGCCCATAAACGCCTCGAAGGGCAAGGAGACTTCCAAGAAACACGACCATGCCAACGATTTCTTCAGGCCATGTTACGGAATAGCTCTTCTTAATTGCGTTCGATTTCGGAACGAGAAGCGTCGGTTTCCCAAAACCGAAATACAAGGCGTCGTTTGGACAGACGCTGATGCAATCCATGCATTTCATGCAGCCGGGATCGACAACCATCCCGTATTGTTTCACCTCCGCGTGGACGAGCACGTTCGAAGTGCAGGTCGCAGTGCAGTGGCCGCATTGATTGCAGGCGTCGGTGACGCGGATTTTTCCAGGCGAGAATTTGTCAGAGAGTCCGAAAAATCCGCCATAAGGACAGGCGTAGGTGCAAAAGCCTTTTTGCCCCAGAAAATAAACGGTCATGAAACCGCAGATGAAAAAAAACGGGACGGCGACTGCTACGGACGGAAAAGTTGCCCAAAAATTCGTCGTGACCAAATGGTTGGTAAATTTCGGGATAAGCGGTCCATCGTCCGGGTTTGCGAAGACTCGATGCACGGTGGGCCAAACAAACATATACAAGGCGCCGATGAGCGGGACATACACCAGCAGCCTCGAGCGAAACGGCTTGGGAGTGGGGCCGATTTTCTTCAACATCCATCCACAGAAATCCTGCAGAGCGAGAATGTGACAGCCCCAGCCGCAGACAAAACGCCCGAAGATCAACGTCGCCAAAATCGCCAGAGCAAAGAAGATAAATCCCGCGTTGACCGCCCCCGCCTGGAGCGTGCGCATCGTCTCGGAAGGTTCGATGGGCGAAATCGTCCTGCCCATGATCCGCCACTGGATGATGTGAGCGATCATCAGCAAGTTGACAAGAATGAGCACCGCCGCGCGCCAGCGGCCGGTTCTTGATTTGCGAATGCCGTTTTTTTGCAGCGGAGAATTTTTGAAACCAAGGCGCTGAATTGATCCCTGATTTCTCGCTTCCCGGCTAATACAACCGCTTTTCACAAATCTTTCCAGATTCCGCCCACAAAATCGGCAGAATTCGTTCAACCCAAACTTGATGGAGGTGGTTTTAAAAAAGTTTGAAAAAGTGCTCTACTTTTTGCCGCAGAGCGGATACAAAAATTAACGGGCTTCATGCATCACCTTCGCAAGTGGCCCACAAAATTGGAGGACTAAAAGACAATGTCGAAGAACTTGATTACCTATTTGATGCTCCCACTACTTCTTCTTTTCTGCAACAGTTCGCAGAACTCTGTAGCAGGGTCCAAAGAGAACGGCCCAGACGGCCAGACCGGGACTCTTCAAAAGATGATCGTCGCGGAGGGGAGCGTCACGATGGATGTCGATCTAAACCGGCTGAATGGAATCAGCTTCGCGACGGGAAAACCTGCGACGCTGCATTTCGCTGTGGCCCCTAATTCCTTTTTCCCCGTTCTGGTATTTAACGATGTCTTGCGTGGGGCTCAGCAGGGGGGGGCGATAGCGCTCATCCCGCAAAACACCGCCACTCTTCCTGCTCCCTTAAACGCATCCTTTAACCAACTCGTGGTCGAAAAACTCCCTTCCGGCGAAGCTTTCGATCTTGCCGTGAGCGATAGCAAAACGGGATTCGTCTTTTTCAATGTTGACAGACATCAATACGATTACGATGCCAGGTCACAATCCCTCAACGTCAACGGCGGAAGACTTCTGATTTCAACCCAGTTCGCCGAGGCGCTTGGGCGCCCCTCGGAAGCGGGTTCGGTGGTTGGAGAAATTTCTATCGGAGCGAGCATGCAACCGATCGAAATCCAGACGCTCGTCAACGGCGAGCCGCAATCTGTGGTGATGCCGGCGGTTGGCACACAACCGGGACCTGATGTCATTGTTGGCGATCTGCCCAGTGTGGAGCAGTTCGGGAGTGTCGGGACTCAGGTCGGCCTCGCGGTGGGAACAGATTCCTGCAACAACGGACAGGTAGACTTGGATTGGTTTGCATTACCGAATAACGATCATCCGGTCATCCCACAAAACCTGTATCGAATGAGTGGCGGAACTGACAATACCCAGCGCTTCGAACAAGTTGGCCAATCCTGGCTGAAACACGCTTTCGCGGCCGCATCGTCAAACACCTGCGGCTTTGGCTGTAACGGCGTGGGTGGCTCTCATCTTGGCTCCGGTTGTTCCGATCTGTACAGCGCCGGTTTGAATGCGAGTCAGAGCGGCCTGGGTTCACGCGCGTGGGTAAATCCCTTTACCGGCTTCTTCCCGGGATCGAATCCAAATCCGGACGACCACACGGGCCACTCTCACACAGGCACGTCGCACCGGGTCACGGTGGCAATGAGCGACCTGGACACAACGCAAAATCCAGGCGCGACCTATGTCGCCGAAGGTCAATACGTCACTCCCCATGAATACGCCTGGTGCCAGGCTCATCCCGGGCAATGCAACATGTACAACAACGTCTCGTATCGTCGGTTCAGTGTCAGTGGCATCACGAGTTTCACGTTTTCGCCCGTTGGATCCACGGTGCGATCGGAACCTGCCATCTTTGCCTGGACCGGAGCAACTATCAATCAGATCGAGCCCGATCCGGGAAACGATGGCATCGCATTTGTTGGCTATAAAGTGACAAACATATCCGAGGGACTTTGGCATTATGAGTACGCGATCTATGATGAGAACCTCGACCGCGCCATTCAATCTTTCCAGTTGCCCAATGGATGCGGCATCGGGTTCTTCAATATAGGGTTTCATGCGCCGCCCCAGGAGCCTGGATGGGCCAACGATGGAACGGTGGGAAACGCGGGATACAGCAGCTTCCCTTGGACATCGATGGTAACGAACGGTTCTCTGACTTGGAGCTGCGAGACGCTTGCGCAAAACCCAAACGCAAATGCGATCCGCTGGGGTACTCTCTATAATTTCCGTTTCGATTCCAATCGCCCGCCCCAGAATGAATTTGCTGTGATCGGTTTCTTCAAGACGGGAGCGCCAGTCACGGTTCCCATCCAGGGGCCTGCCCCGGACACGGATTGCTACGGCTCACGGCCGCCTGGGTCGAGGCCACCGCCGACGCCAACCCCCACACCGACGCCGTGACCAGTGCAGCAGGTAATCCTGTCCGCAAGCGCGTGATCTATTAATAATTATCGCCTCCCGCCGTTACGGGACCACCGACGGCACTGATTTGCGAATCCGATAGCTCCAAAAAAAGTTTGAAAAAGTGCTCTACTTTTTGCCGCAGAGCGGATATAAATTAGCGGGCTTCATTCATAATTATCGAAAGTGGCCCACAAAACTGGAGAACTTAAAAGACAATGTCGAAAAAACTGATTACTTACTTGACGCTCCCACTACTTCTTCTTTTCTGCAACAGCTCGCAGAACTCTGTAGCGGGGTCCAAAGAGAGCGCCCCGGCCGCTCAGACCGGGACTCTTCAAAAGATGATCGTCGCGGACGGGAACGTCACGATGGATGTCGATCTAAACCGGCTGAATGGAATCAGCTCCGCGACGGGAAAACCTGAGACGCTGCGTTTCACCGTGGCCCCTAATTCCTTTTTCGTTATTTTGGTGTTTAACGATGTCTTGCGTGGTGCTCAGCAGGGGGGGGCGATAGCGCTCATCCCGAAAAACACCGCCACTCTTCCTGCTGCCTTAAGCGCATCCCTTAACCAACTCGTGGTCGAAAAACTCCCTTCCGGTGAAGCTTTCGATCTTGCCGTGCGCGATGGCAAAACGGGATTCGTCTTTTTCAATATTGATAATCTTCAATACAATTACGATGCCAGGTCACAATCCCTCAACGTCAACGGCGGGAAGCTTCTGATTTCGCCTCAGTTCGCCGAGGCGCTTGGGCACCCCTCGGAAGCGGGTTCGGTGGTTGGAGAAATATCCATCGGAACGAGCATGCAACCGATCGAAATCGAGACGCTCGTCAACGGCACAGTTCGATCTTCTGAAATGCCACCCCTGCGGGGGGCGGTCAGCGCGGGAGCGGAAGCTGCCCAGCCCGCGGATGGAAGTATCCCGGGCCCAGATGTCATCGTTGGAGATTTGCCCGCCGTGTCGCAGGGTGGAAGTAGTGGAAGCTTTGTCGGCCTGGGAGTAGGAACGACTTCCTGTAACAACGGGAAAGTGCCATTGCATTGGCTTGGATTGCCGAACAACGATCATCCGGCCATTCCACAGAACCTGTATCGAATGAGCGGCGGAACCACCAACGACGAGCGCTTCGAGCAAATTGGCCAATCCTGGGTGAAACATGCATTTTTTGCCTTGGAAGACAATGCTTGTAATTTTGGCTGCAACACCACTGGGTGCACTACCGGTTCCAATCTGTGCTCTGGGTGCTCTGACCCGTACTCGGCGAGCTTAAACTATAGCCAAACTGGCCTGGGTTCACGCGCGTGGGTCAATCCCTTTACCGGCTACTTCCCGGGATCGAATCCAAATCCGAACGACCATACGGGCCACTCTCACACAGGCACGTCGCACCGGGTCACGGTGGCAATGAGCGACCTGGACACAACGCAAAATCCCGGCGCGACCTATTTCGCCGAAGGTCAATACGTCACTCCCCATGAATACGCCTGGTGCCAGGCTAATCCCGGGCAGTGCAACATGTACAACAACGTCTCCTATCGTCAGTTCAGTGTCACTGGCATCACGAGTTTCACATTTTCGCCCATTGGATCCACAATGACAATGACACCTGGCATCTTTGCCTGGACCGGAGCAACCATCAATCAGATCGAGCCCGATCCGGGTAACGATGGCATCGCATTTGTTGGCTATAAAGTGACAAACCTATCCCCTCACATCTGGCATTATGAGTACGCGGTCTATAACGAGAACCTCGATCGCGCGATTCAATCGTTCGCGATCCTGTACGGGACGCGTTAGAAACATAGGATTTCATGCGCCGCCCCAGGAGCCCGGATGGCCAAACGATGGAACCGTGGGAAACACAGGATACAGCAGCGCCCCCTGGGCAACGGGAGTATCACACGGTTCTTTGACTTGGAGCTGCGAGACGCTTGCGCAAAACCCAAACGCAAATGCGATTCGCTGGGGTACTCTCTATAATTTCCGTTTCGATTCCAACCGTCCGCCGCAGGACGGAACTGCTACGATCGGTTTCTTCAAGACGGGAGCGCCAATCACGGTTCCCATCCAGGCGCCGCAGCCACCCCATGACTAAGCAAAGCCGGTGATCCTGCCTGCGGGATGCGTGATCTGCTGAATAGTAATAATACCGGCAGGCAGAACTGCCGACTCCACCCAGTCATCGCCTCCCGCCGTCACGGGACCAGCGGCGGCGGCTCGAGACTATTCTTCCCGCGCGGGATCCGGCCCATGCCCGCACCGGTTACCCTGACTCGGATCGTCGAACAGAACTGAGCGCAGGACCGACCTGCTCAATGCGATCGGCAGGCTGAATCGACCGCCGAATCAGTCGTCTGCAAAGTGATCTCTCCGTCTCGTCCGGCCGGGTCAATGACACTCGCGATCGACACACGCCCCGGAAGCGCGATCATGAACGATAAGCCGGGCGAAAAAAGAAACGGTAAATTCCGCCGCCTAACAATCCCCCGGAAATCGGCGCGATGACATAAACGATCAACCAGCCTGGGCCGTTAGTCGTAAAGGGCACCTTCCCCCAGCCGGCAAGGGAGGAGAAAAGACGCGGCGCAAAATCGCGCGCCGGATTCAGACCCGCCATCGTCAGGGGACCGATGAGCGAGATAATCAGCGTGATGGTAAGGCCGATCGTAGCCGCGGTCAGGATTTGCGGCCGCGTCGCGTTGCGATCGTCGGTCGCGCAAAAAATGACGAGAACGAGGATGGCGGTCTCGACCATTTCCGCGGCGAAGGCGCGAACGGGCGTCATGGTGGCGCGTGTTTCGTTGTCGAGCGCCTTGCCGCCGGGATTTGGAAAGTAATCGGCGAAGACCATCGCAGTCGCTTCGCTTCCCTCGGCACCGCGCACAATGCCGTGTTTCGCTTCGTATCCAGCAAGCGCGCCGGCAAAGATGAAGTAGAGCATGGCCGCGCCAGCAAAGGGGCCAAGCATCTGCGTCGCGACGTAAGGCGGCACGAACCGGAGCGGCAGGCGTGCGCGGCGAGAGTGGCAAAACGGTTCATCAGCGGCGGGGGCAAAGATTGCCGAGGCAGGCGTTCATTCCAAGGGCCAAAAAACACTTGGCTATATACCGACACAGGAATATAATCGCACCATGAAGAGCGCGCCCTGCCCCGAGATCATTCACCAATCAATATGATAGCTGCAACGAAGCGGCTCGATTTTTTCGAGCGGAATCTCTCGCTCTGGGTGCTGCTCTGCATGCTGGGCGGGCTCGCTCTCGGCAAGCTGCTGCCCGGCCTCACGACACAGCTGGCGCATTGGGAATTTGGGCGCGATTCGCACGTCAACATCCTCATCGCGGTGCTCATCTGGTTGATGATCTACCCGATGATGCTGAAGATCGACTTCGGCGGACTGCACGGCGTGTTCCGAAAACCGAAGGGCTTGTTTGTGACGCTGGTGGTGAACTGGCTGGTCAAGCCGTTCAGCATGGCACTGCTCGGCTGGTTCTTCATCCAGTGGCTGTTCGGCGCCCGGCTGGGCTGGATCGACCCGGAGACGGCGCGGAATTATACCGCCGGCCTCATCATTCTCGCCGCCGCGCCGTGCACGGCGATGGTGTTTGTCTGGAGCTATCTCACCGATGGCGACGGGCCCTACACCCTCGCGCAGGTCGCGATTAACGACCTCATCATGGTGTTCGCGTTCGCGCCGATCGTGGCCTTTCTCGTCGGCGTGACGGGTGTGGCGGTGCCGACGGTGGTGCTGGTCACTTCGGTGGTGGTGTTCATCGTAATCCCGCTCGCCGCTGGATGGAGCAGCCGCACGCTCCTGATCCGCAGGCGGGGCGCGGAATGGTTCGCGCAAAGTTTTCTGCCAAAGTTCCGTCCCGTGACGATTCTGGCGCTGCTCGCCACGCTGGTGCTGATCTTCGCGTTCCAGGCGGAAAACATCACCGGCAACTGGATCGCGGTGCTGCTCCTGGCGATTCCGATTCTCATCCAGGTCTACTTCAACTCGAGCATCACCTACGGTCTCATGCGTCTTCTAAAGGTGCCGCACAACATCGCGTCGCCAGGCTCGCTCATCGGCGCGAGCAACTTCTTTGAGCTGGCGGTCGCCGTAGCGATCACGCTTTTCGGTCCAACCAGTCCGGCGGCGCTCGCCACCGTGGTCGGCGTGCTCGTGGAGGTGCCGGTAATGTTGTCGGTGTGCAAAGCCTGTGTCAGCACCCGCGCCTGGTACGAGGAAGCGGTGCGCGCCTGAAGTTTCGCCATGGACCTCGTCAAAATCTATCAATGCCTTTGCGACCGCATTTTGTATGGGCTGATGCAGGGCCCGCTCTGCGTTTGTCACTTCCAGGAAATCCTCTGCGAGCCGCAGGTAAAGGTTTCGAAGCGCCTTGCCTATTTGTGCAGTCGAGGCTTGGTAGAGACTGAGCGGGAGGGGAACTGGATCGTCTATTCCCTTCTGAAAAAGCGCACGCCTGAACTGGAGGCAAATCTCCGTTGTCTCAGCGGCTGTGCCGAGGCGGTTCTCGGCTTTAGCAAAGACCTGCAACACCTCGCCGCTCTGAAGGCAATATGCTGCGAACCGGCCGCCGTCTTCGGCGGCGCTACGAAAAGGAAACAAAAATGAAACAACGCGTGCTCTTCATCTGCGTTCATAACAGTGCCCGCAGCCAAATGGCGGCAGCCTTTCTGAACGAAATCTGTGGCGACCACTTCGAAGCGGAGAGCGCCGGCCTCGAGCCAGGCCAGCTGAACCCGCTCGCGGTCGAAGCGATGGCCGAGATCGGCATCGATATCTCGCAAAACCCGACCCGGGCCGTCTTCGATGTTTGGAAATCGGGCCGGCTCTTTTCCTATATCATCAAGGTGTGCACCAAAGCCGAAGCCGCGGTCTGTCCTATTTTTCCGGGGCTCGGAAGGCAGCTGTATTGGCCGTTTGACGATCCGTCCAGCTTCACGGGCGAGCACGAGGAGCGTCTCGCGCAAACGCGCCGGGTGCGGAACACGGTCCAGGCGAAAATCAACAGCTGGTGTGCCGAGTTCTGCGAACCGGCTACGGCCTAGCAATAGCCGCCGTCGCAGCAGGTGCTGGCTTCGGTCGTAGCCTTGTAATCCCGGCCTTTGGTTTCCTTCGGATGCCGCCGCGCGGTGCGCGAACAATCAAACGGCTTCGCTTCGCCTAACGGAATGTCTTTCAGCGGCTCGATGAACTCGAAAAACTCCCGATAAGGCGCCTTGCGATAGAGGTTGTAGGTCTTGTCACAGACCGCGTAACGCACTCCGCGTTCCATCCGGTGATTATCGTCGTCCAGCACCTCGCGGAACGGACCGCGATAGATCACCGCCTGGTTGCGCTCAAAACAGGGCCCTTGTTTGCCTTTGAACGCCTCGATCGTGACTGCGCGAAACTCGATTCCTTCGATCGTCTGCCACGGCTTTTCGTCGCGTTGCAGGATTTGGATCCCATAAAACCCGGCATCGCTGAACGCCTGGAGAAATCCTTCCTCAGTCAACGCGCCGGAGATGCAGCCACTCCAGAGCTCCGGGTCGTTCTGCAAATGTTCTGGCACTGCTTCATCCGAGACGATATCGGAGATGACCGCGCGCCCGCCCTTTTTCAGGACGCGGAAGATTTCCTCGAACAACTGCTGTTTTGATTTCGGCTCCACGAGGTTGAGGACGCAATTGGAAACGACCACATCCATGGAGTCGGTCGCGACGAGCGGGTGCTTGACGCGCAGCTCCTGGGCAAGCTCATCGGCGCGCAGAAAAGAGGCCGCGTCGGTAATCGGCCGCGCCTTCAATTCGGCGTCGAGCTTCTCGAGATCGAGCGCCAGATCCTGGATGCGGCCCTTGCGGAACTCGACGTTGTCGTAACCGATCCGTTCCGCTACGATCGGCGCGCTGCTTCGCGCGAGGTTCAGCATCTCGTCCGTCATGTCGACGCCGATCACTTTTCCACTCGATCCGACGACCTGCGCTGCGATGAAGCAAATCTTGCCCGTCCCGCTGCCGAGGTCGAGCACCGTCTCGCCGGACCGCAGATACTTGCTCGGATCGCCGCAGCCATAATCCCGCTCGATTACCTCCGGTGGAATGACCTTGAGGTACTCGGGATCATAGTCGACCGGGCAGCAAAGCTTCGCCTCGGTGGCCCTGGCTCCGGCGGAGTAACGTTCCCTGACGGCGGTTTCTGCGTTGATCGGGCTCATCGTGATGGAGTGAATTGAAGTCTTAAAGGACAGAATCGGTGAGAGGATTTTCCGGCCGCTTATTTCCATTGGCGTGTCCGGAATCTCTCACGCATGTGCTACGCTTCGCATAGGTGAAAAGATGCCGGGCGGCAAGTCTTAAGGGACTGCGGCGCGGCTCGCCGGAGCAAGATATTGACGTGGACCCCTTTTTAAGCAACAAACATGGCGTGTTGCGCGCACACCGAGCGATCGCCCTCCGCTGGGTGACGGTGACGCTGGCTGCGATCTCGTGGCTGGCCGTTTCGAATCATTGCGCCCTCGGCCTCGCGGCGATCGAGAACCATGAAGCAACATCCGTTGCGGAACACGATTGCTGCGCGGGGGGAGTCCCGGCGCAACCCAACCCGGCAAAGGATCCGGCCACTCCGTGTTGCAAGACGCTGCAAGCGACCGCGGTCACTTCGGCCAATGTCTTTCAGGCGAACGCGACCATGTTCGCCGGAGCGCCGCTTGATTTCGCAATGCTGATGGTGGCTAGGCCGCCGCATTCGATCGGTGCGTCGCAGTTTCTTGATACCGGACCGCCGGGCGGAGAAACGTTCGCGGAGTCTGTCCTGCAACGGAGCTTGCCCGCGCACGCTCCTCCTTTCCCGGCCTAACGAACTGATCGCTCGCTCGTGCGAGCTGCTCACAGGTCGCCGCGTCAAATGCGCCCGAGAGGCATTGCCATCGGTCTGCATTCAGTCTGCTCGTTCAACGCCGATTCCTTTTCCATGTTTACCAACTCGAGTTTTCGAAACATTGCTACTCTTGCCGCGATCGCCGCGAGTATCTTGAGAGGCTATGACCTCAGCCTGCCGCCGCCCAAAGGAGGCAGGTCATGAGAACCGGCTTGATTTTGCCCGCGGTCGTTTTGCTGGCCGCCGGCTGCGCGACCCCGTCTGCTTCATTCGATCGTGTGCAATCAACGGTTGCGGAGCGAACGGGCAAGCGCGTGCAATGGAACCGCGGGGGCTCGGAAGACGCGCAGGTTGAACAAGGTGTCAGGGCAATCTTGCAGCGCGAGCTGACCGCCGACGCTGCCGTCCAGATCGCGCTCCTGAACAACCGCGAACTACAGGCGCGCTTCGAGGAGATCGGAATTGCCCAGGCGGCGGTGATTGAGGCGGGTTTGCTCAGCAACCCGAGCTTCGCGGCCAGCTTTCGTTTTCCCAACCGACCGCCGTCAGGAAGCAATATCGAGTATTCGATCGCGCAGAATTTTCTCGAGCTTATCATGCTGCCATTGCGCAAGCGAATTGCGACCGCGCAGTTGGCCCAGACCGAAACGCAGATCGCGGACAAGGTCTTGCAGCTGGTCGCCGAGGTAAAGACGGCGTTTTACACCGCGCAGGCGCATCGGCAAATGCTCGATCGCCTCCGCGTCGTCTCGGAGATTAACGGGGCGGCGGCAGAATTCACCAAGCGGCTGCACGACGCGGGCAACACCAGCGACCTCGACCTGGCCAATCAGCAGGGAAGCTACGAACAGTCCCGCCTTGAGGTCACCCAGACCGAGCTTCAAGTCCGGCGCGACCGCGAACGTCTCAATCGCTTGCTTGGACTGTGGGGTTCAGAGATCGATTGGAAAATGGCCGATCATCTGCCGGAGCTGCCGGCACGCGAAATTTCACTCCAGAATCTGGAAGCACGCGCTATCGCGCAGCGGCTCGACCTAAAGGCTCTCCGGATGCGATTGGACGTCATCGGACAATCGCTCGCCCTGCGGACCAAGACGCGCTACGTGCCGATGGAGATCAAGGTCGGCGTCGATACCGAGCGGGAGACGGACGGCCAACGCGTAACCGGACCGACGCTCGATCTCGAGTTGCCGATCTTTAATCAAGGCCAGGGCGAGATTGCGAAATTGACCGCGCAATATCGCCAGGCCCAGCGCGAGCTGGAGGCGCGGATGGTGAATGTGCGCTCTGAGGTGCGCGAGGCGCGCGATCAGATGATTGCGGCACGCGACCTCACTTCCTACATCGGGAAAAAGCTCCTGCCGACCCAGCAAAAGGCGCTCAATCTCACCCTCCAGCAATATAACTATATGCTGAAAGGGGCCTATGATCTATTGCTCGCGAAGCAAAACGAAGTGGCGGCCGAACGCAGTTACATCGAAGCCTGGCGGGATTATTGGATCGCGCGCGCTGAGTTGGAACGCGCCGCCGGCGGGAGCCTTAATTCAGAAAATTCGAAATCCAAATGACAGGCAGAAAATTCGAAATCCGAATGTCGAAATCCGAAACAATCAGCAAAAGGTTTGCAACTGGGAAAAAGCAGGAAACGGGAGAGTCACTCGCTTTTGCGCAGAATGGCGCCAAAAATGTTCATCAACTCCCGTGCTTCGGTAATCAGGCGGTCGCGCTCGGTCTCTTGCGCAGCGCTGGTTCCGCAATCGAGCAATCGCAGCCAATAGGCGGATTCCTTCGACTCCTTCCGACAGGTCTTGATCCGCAGCAGGAAGTCCTTTTTGCTGATCGATTCGTTTGCCTCGATGTAATTGGCGCCCACCGATCCCGAGGATCGGACGAGCTGCTTGGTATCTTCCAGATTTCCCGCGGTGCACGGAAGCTTCTTCACGAAACTCCGAGTTTCCTTGGCGAAGAGAAATGTTCTGTCCTCCAAATCGTAGGGTCGTTCATTGGCTGGCTTCAGGTTTTCCTGCATTTCCTTGATTCAAGCTCCGATTGTTTCGGATTTCGACATTCGAATTTCGGATTTTCCCTTCTATGATTACACGACGAAAATTCTTCTCCGGGGCCGCGGCGGTCCTGGGCGCGTCAACGCTCGCTGCAACGCATCGCCGGCGGAACAAAGTTACTCGCCGCACAAACCGCCACCGTTGCGAAAACAAACTATCGACCAGTTATCACGCCTAACGGATCCAGCCTGCGGTGGACGATGAAAGATGGGTGCAAGGAATTCCATCTTATCGCCGAGCCGGTGAAGCGCGAGTTTGCGCCTGGCATGATGGTCAACTGCTGGGGTTACAATGGACAGACGCCCGGGCCCACCATCGAGGCCGTCGAAGGCGACCGTGTCCGCATCCTCGTGACAAACAAACTGCCCGAACCGACTACCGTGCATTGGCACGGCTTCATTTTGCCTAACGGAATGGATGGCGTCGGCGGAGTCACGCAAAAACATATTCCGCCGGGCGAGACCTATGCCTATGAATTTCCTCTCGTGCAGCACGGCGCGCAAATGTACCACCCGCACTCCGATGAGATGACGCAGATGGCGATGGGGATGGAGGGTTTCTTTATCATTCATCCGAAGGGCGGGTATCCGGAGCCGGTCGATCGTCATTTTGTGATCTTTCTTCAGGAATGGGCGATCCCGCCGGGGGCCTTCACTCCCAACCCAAATGTCATGACTGACTTCAACATCTTCACTTTTAACAGCCGGGTCTGGCCGGGAACCGACCCGCTCGTGGTGAAATTAGGCGACCGTGTCCGGGTCAGTTTTGCCAACCTGAGCATGGATAGTCATCCGATTCATTTTCACGGCCATCGCTGGTGGATCGTGGAAACGGACGGGGGACCCATTCCCAAGACAGGCTGGTGGCCGGAAGCGACCGTGAACGTTCCTCCCGGCACCACGCGGACCGTCGAGTTCATCGCCGACAATCCGGGCGACTGGCCTCTTCATTGCCATAAGAATCATCACGCCATGAACGCGATGAGTCACACGGTTCCCAATGTCATCGGCGCCAACCAAAGCGGGGTCGCACAGAAAATCGGCAAGCTCGTTCCCGGTTACATGGCAATGGGCGAAACCGGCATGTTCGGAATGTCGGAAATGGCAGAGATGATGTCCGGACCTCGCAACACGTTACCGATGATGACCGGCATCGGCCAGTTCGGACCGATCGAAATGGGTGGCATGTTCACCCTTCTAAAGGTGCGAGACGGCATCGCGAGTTACGAAGATCCGGGTTGGTATCAGAATCCAACAGGTACGGTCGCCTTGCCAGTTAAAGTCCCGGACGAACCATCGCGTGACAGGGCCGACTCTTGAGAGAGTTTTGATGAATGAATGGCGCTGATCCTCAGGAGGAATTGCTCGCCTTCCTAAGCCGGTCCGAATCCTTTCCTGAAAAGCCGACACACGTCGAGATCCGCCAGACCCATATTTCGATCATCGCGATCGCCTCGCCTAACGTTTATAAGATCAAGAAACCGCTCGATCTTGGTTTCCTGGATTTTTCGACGCTGGAAAAGCGCCGGCATTTCTGCATGGAAGAGGTGCGACTCAATCGCCGGCTGACACAGGATGTCTACCTCGGTATCGTGCCGATCGCGCGCCGCAACGGGTTACTCCAGTTCGGAGCCGAGGGCGAGATCGTGGAGTATGCAGTCAGGATGCGCGAGCTGTCGTGCGCGGGATTCCTGCATGAGCGGCTCGCGCTCGGCGCGGCGACCATGCGCGATCTCGAGCGCGTGGCGGCCAGGCTCTGCGACTTTTATCAGGCGCAGAAATCATCGGAGACGATCGCGGAATGGGGGCGCGTGGCGAAGCTCCGGCTGAGCACGGATGAGAATTTTGCCCAGACCCAGCGCTTCGTTGGCTCGCTTCTTGGCCGACCTGCGTTCGCCGCCCTTCGCTTTTTTACCGAGCAGGTTTACGAGCAGCACGCGAGTCTCTTTGAGCGGCGCCGGAAAGAAGGTCGCATCCTCGATTGCCACGGTGACCTGCGTTGCGAGCATGTCCATCTCGCAGACGACGAGATAAATATTTTCGACTGCATCGAATTCAACGAACGGCTTCGTTTCGTCGACGTGGCCAACGATGTCGCGTTCCTCGCGATGGACCTTGATGTCCTTGGCCGGCCCGATCTGGGCGCAGCGTTCCTGCACCACATCGCGAATTTAATGAATGATGCCGAGCTGCTCAGCCTGACGAACTTCTACAAGTGCTACCGCGCCTATGTGCGCGGAAAGGTGGCAGCGATCAAGAGCGCTGAGCCCGAGGTCCCGGCGGCCGATCGCGCGCGGAGCCGTGAGCGCGCCTCGCAACTTTTCCGGCGTGCCCTTGGTTATGCGGTCGCCGGTTCGGAGCCGATCGTCATCGTGGTGATGGGGCGGGTGGCCAGCGGCAAGAGCACAGTCGCCCAACTCGCCGGGGAGGCGCTCGGCTGGCCGGTCTTCTCATCAGATCTTATTCGAAAGGAATTGGCCGGCGTCGCTCCGAAGGTCCGCGGCGATGCGGCGGCCCGAGCGCAGCTTTATCGCGAGTCGATGACGCGCCAGACCTACGAAACCCTTCTCCAGCGAGGGATTGAATCCGCCCGTGACAAAGGAGGTGCGATTCTGGATGCGACCTTTGCCAGACACGCCCAGCGCGATCTGCTGCGCGAGGCGCTTGCGACCGCGAGGATTCGTTGCCGTCTGGTCGAGATCATCGCTTCGGATGAAGAAATCATCGCGCGTCTCCGTCGTCGCGAGACGAGCCAGACGGAAGTTTCCGATGCGCGTCTGGAAGATTTTGAAATGTTGCGCGGGCGCCACGAACCTCTCGGCCCGGACGAAGCACATTCTGAAATAGCAAGCCAATCCGATGCCGAGGCGACACTTGTCGACCTTCTCCAGGCGATCGTCGATTTTGGCGGTTAACCTGCGATCCTAGTGGGGTGTATTACTTGAACCGAGGCCGTCGGCTGCGGGCGCGAGCGTGGACGCGCGGAAGCGCGTCCCTCCGGAGGGTGATTATATACTTGACGCATTAGATACAGTGTGGTTGAGTGGGTGCATGAACTTGGAAAATCTTCCCGAAAATCTGAGAGAGGCGACGATCTATTTCAGCGACGCCACGCGCTGCCATGACTTCCTCGTGGATATACGCTGGCCTAACGGGATGATATGTCCTCGCTGTGGTTCTACCAACGTCGGCAAGTTCGTTGCTTCGCGCAGGCTGTGGAATTGCAAGAGTTGTCGGAAACAATTCACGGCCAAAGCTGGGACGATTTTCGAGGATAGTCCCTTGGGCTTGGAAAAGTGGTTGCCTGCGGTCTGGCAGATTGTGAACGCGAAGAACGGCATCAGCTCGTGCGAGCTGGGACGCGCGCTTGGCGTGACACAAAAGACCGCTTGGTTCATGCTGCACCGGATTCGTCTTGCGATGCAGGACGGAACGTTTCTCAAGATGGGCGGGACGGTTGAGGCCGACGAAACTTTTATCGGCGGCAGCGCGCGCTTCATGCACAAGACCAAGCGACCCGGAGGAACTGGCGGAGTCGGCAAGGTTGCCGTTATGGGACTCTTGGAACGCAATCCCGAAAAGCGAGCGTCGCGCGTGCGCTGCAAGGTCGTTGGCAGCGTCAGCCGACGCGAGCTTGATCCTATCGTGCGGGAGAATGTCGAGAATGGCGCAGCACTGATGACGGATGCTCTGCATTCCTACGAAAGCCTTGCCGACGCCTACATTCACAAGGTGATTGACCACGCGGAATGCTACGCGAAAGGGCACGTCCACACGAACGGGCTGGAAAACTTCTGGTCGCTGCTCAAGCGCGGATTGAAAGGCACCTACGTTAGCGTTGAACCTTTTCATTTGTTCCGGTACCTGGATGAGCAGGCTTTCCGGTTCAACGAGCGCAAAAACGACGACGGCGACAGAGGCCGCTTTGTCCTCGCCATGCAGGGCATCATCGGGAAAGGGATTCGATACGCCAAGCTCATCGGGAAGGTTCAGGGGGACGGTGATTGCCTTCCGCCGACGACGGCAAGGGCGTGGTAAAAGGCGAAAGATCGCAGGCTCTTAATTGCTCAATCGGAAATGAAATATCCTTATGAAATGAGAGATTGGGCGATAGATTTTCAGAATGTTCTCGCAACCAATTTAGCAATTCCGCCCGCAGACGCCGATCGCGGGCTTCGCAAGTTGTTTGTTGCACGCTATCCAGATTTGAAAGAGGCGAGTTGGAGATGTAACAGGATTCTTGCTGCTTTGCGGTACGTGGAGGCAAATAAGGAAGCACTTGAAAGATCCAGTTTTCTAATTGCCAGCAGCAAGAGCGCGACTATTCCACGCCAGTTGATGCTCGCGTTGTGTGGTTTTTTCGGACAAGTCACGGATGAAGAAGTCACCGAACCAATGAGAATCGACCTTTTCATCTGGACGATGGAAGAAACCCAGCGACAAACGGGAGATTAGAAGAATTTTCGCGATGCGATGACTATAGTGGTATCGTGGCGCATGGAACATCCGCCACGAGAGGAAAAGCCTTCCGAACGTTTCGTTGCTGCGATGAAGAAAATTGTTTCCGTCCCGAAAGACGAATTGAGACGGCGAGAGCAGGAATACCAGCGCGAGCGACAATCGAAAGCCAGCAGAAAAGGGCGATAAGTTCATTCCTTCAATTTCGTCGCCAAGTGGCGCATGAAGGATTCAACCCCTAACCATACAGGACGCACGCTACCTTCGTCGGGATAAGTCACGTCAACGTGCATGGTGGCGTTGCGCATTGGATTCTTGGCGGCAGCTAGAAAGACATACGCAGCATCATAGAAGGAGTGGTCCGCTATTGATCTGTCTCGATCGAGCTTTTCTTTAATTTGCTTTAATAGCCCGTTCCAGTTTCGCGCACCTGCCGATGAGAGAGGCGGCAGTCCCAGATTCTGAAACACAACCTTCAGGGCGATTTCAAGAGATCGCACTAGGTGAAATACGCAGCTCGTGAATCTATCGAAAGCCAAGCAGTTTCCAGCCTCCGTGATCTCCGAATTTGCGAGCGGAAAATTTACTTTGAACCGTTCCCCGAAAAGCGCCGTTTTGTTGTAATACTGCAATCCATCTGAGGGGATGTAGAATAGCGCAATAGCTTCGATTTCTTCGTTAAATCGTCTCTGAAGCTGTTCAAGCTCTCGCTCAACTTCTACTGCCTTCCAATCCCGAAATTCGTCGGTGATCCGTTTTGCCTGACGCGTTGTTGAAGGCAAGCCAAGAAATTGCGCTTCCTCAGCCACTCTGTTGCACCAGGGGACGAGTATCCGCTTCGCCTCATTGATGTCTGCGACGTCATTCTTGTCGGTTTCGTCACGAGCGTAAAACGCAACCCGAATATCAAGAAATTCCCTACCTAAGTCCACCAGACGACGCGCTATGTATTCCTTCATGGCCGCAAGAGTAATCAGAGGGGAACCACCGTTCCAAGGCGTAAAAAACCGCCTCGATTGACCATTTCCCGCTGCCAATGTACCGTTTCCGCCAGCAACAGCCTTCGCAGGCTCGCGTTGTCGAGGGGCCAATAGCTTCGCTCCATTTTCCGCCCCTTCCGAGCGTTCCAGCTTGCGTCGTATGCCAGCGTTTTTCGCAGGAGCAAGCCTGCGATCTTCGGATTCTTGCTGCGCTGATGCGTGTAGTCTATAATTGCCCTCCGGAGGGACTCGCCGCGGCGAGTCCAGGTTCTGCCATGGCGATCTCAATTTTATTGATACACTGCACCAGGTTCGGAACGGGATGGCAATGAGTTGACGCTTTTCAGCGCCGTCGTAGCCTGCTCAGATGCTCATAGCGATCGGCCGGGCCACGACGATTTTCGCGCTCTGTCTGTCGCTGGGCTTCCACTGGCTGGCTCTGCAATCGATCGCCTGGACCGCAATGCTGGTGGAGAATGTTCGGCACGAACCGCTGAGCGAAGCAGTCGCCCGAACGTTCGATGGCAGTCACCCCTGCGATCTCTGCCACGTCGTGGCGGAGGGTAAGAAATCGGAAAAGAAATCCGAGGTTCTGCCGACGATTGCCAAGATGGATCTCATTTGCATCACGCGGACGCTGCGCTGGCTGCCACCATGGGTGCGCTATGACTACGCGGCGATGCGCGTCTCCATTTCGGAGCGTTCGCTTGCACCGCCCGCGCCGCCTCCGCGCGCTCTGTTGGGTTAGCTAGCGGTCGTTAGTCCTGGCTGCAGCGGGTGTGTACCCGAGTTGCAGTCTCACCCAACAATAACCGGGGTTCGTCAGGCCATGGTGCCGACCTATCCCAACTCCTGAGGAGGAATTCTTTTGAAAGCATTGCGGACTTATCTTTTGGCAGGCATGGCCGTCTTGACGGCACTTTTTGCGACCACTCGCCAGGCTTGTGGTCATGGTTTCGCGGGCGCACGGTTTTTCCCGGCGACGCTCACGACTGACGATCCCTTCGTCGCGGATGAACTCTCGCTACCCACCTTTAGCACGATTCGGACGCCAGACGATGGCGGCACCCGTGAGATCGACATTTCAGTCGACATCGCCAAACGCATTACGCCGAATTTTGGAATTGAAATTGGCGAGGGCTTCACCTCGCTCAATCCCAGCGACGGCCAGACTGTGACTGGCTTCGACAATCTGGAACTGGGCGCCAAGTATCAACTCCTCGAGAACGACGCGCATGAAGCGATCGTTTCGGTCGGCCTCGATGTGGAAGTGGGTGGCACCGGAGCGCGCTCAGTCGGCTCGGATCCGTTCTCGACCTGGGCGCCCGCGATTTTTTTTGGCAAGGGTTTCGGTGATTTGCCGGATAGCGTGCGATTCCTGAAACCGTTCGCCCTCACCGGTCAGCTTGGGATTGCGTTTCCATCGAGCGCGAGCAGTCGCACGGTCACGGTCGACGAAGCAAGCGGACTTCGATCGGTGGATATCGAACAGCATCCGGACTCGCTGGAATGGGGTTTCGCGCTGGAATACAGCCTGATTTATCTGCAATCGCAGGTGAAAGACCTGCACCTCCACGCGCCCTTTGACCGGATGATTCCGCTGGTGGAGTTCGCGCTCCAAACTCCGCTAAACCGCGGTCAGGGGCGCCAGACCACGGGCACGGTCAATCCGGGTGTGCTTTGGGCGGGGCAGCATTGCCAGTTTGGCGTGGAGGCGATCGTTCCAGTCAACCAGCGTACCGGCAACAACGTGGGAGTGATCGCGCAAATGCACTTTTACCTCGACGACATTTTTCCGCACAGCTTTGGTCGTCCGCTCTTCGGAGGGACAAAATGAAGCGAGCGCTCGTGCTCTTCTCGTTCCTCGTCCTGAGTGGCGTGGGCCGGCTCGAAGCGCACGCGTTTCTCCAGCACGCCGAGCCGGGCGTGGGGAGCACGGTGGCGAGTTCGCCTAACGAAGTGAAGATCCATTTCACCGAAGCGGTGGAGCCGGCTCTGAGCAAAATCCAAGTCTTTGCCGCATCGGGTAAGGAAGTTGACAAAGGCGATGTCCGCGTGGGCTCGTCCGATCCGGCACTGCTCAAGGTTTCTCTGCCGCGACTCGGCCCGGGGACCTACCGGGTCGCCTGGCGCGTAGTCTCGGTCGATACCCATGTGACAAGCGGAAGCTTCACCTTCCAGGTTGGCGGCTAGGCACGGGAGGGACAGCGAATGCCGACCAGTTTGCTTGTTGTCGCGCGCGCGGTGCAGATCGGCGCGTCGCTTCTCCTGGGGGGCATCTTCACCTTCGAGCTCATCGTGCTCGGTCCGGCGAGTCGACGGGCAGGCGACGGCTGGCATCAACTCGACCGGCGATTGTTTCGCCTCGCATTTTGGAGTCTCGGGGCAGCGTTTCTCTCCGCTTTGCTCTGGTTCGCTTTTGAAGTTTCCAGCATGACGGGCTTGTCGCTTGCGGAGGCTTTCGCCGGTCCAGGCTGGCGAATTGTTCTCTTTGGGACACGGTTCGGGCACGTCTGGCAGTTGCGCCTGGGGTTGATCGCTGGGGGCTTCGTGTTGATGACTCTGCGCCCCTTGAGCGGCCGAATGCAAAACTCGTTGAAGTTTGCCCTCTGGTTGCTCGCGGCAGCGCTCCTCCTCTCCCTTGCTTGGATCAGCCACCCGGCGGCTGCTCCCGAGCAACCGCTCGGTCTGTTGGGCGATGCCATCCATCTGTCGGCGGCTGGCGGCTGGATGGGTGGGCTGCCTTGCCTCGCGATCTATCTGGCGACGAAGCCGGGATCGGAAGCAGGCCAGGTGCTCCGGCGCTTTTCGGCGCTCAGCCTTTGTTGTGTCAGTGTGCTAACCGTCAGTGGTATTTCCAATGCCTGGCTGGTAGTCGGTTCCATCAGCGCTTTGTTCACTACCGGTTACGGCGCTCTGCTGCTCGTAAAGCTAACTCTTTTCGCCATCCTGCTCGGACTCGGTGCGCGCAACCGATTACGCGTGAGGACAGGTGTTGGTTTGGCAAATCAGCCTGGGGACTTGCTTCTAGAACTACGCCACGATGTTGCTCGTGAGATTTGCCTCGGAGTCGCCGTCGTTGCAGTCGTCGGTTGGCTGGGAGCTACGCCGCCGCCGCGTCCGGAAAGCGCCGCTGCCGGCGGGTCGGCCGCCAAAGCAGCTCGTATTTTTCCCGGGACACAAACAAGTGAGCTTGCCAGGCCGATTGTCGCGGAAGTCGGGACGAAATTATGGCAATAATTGACAACGGCTCATCCCGGGCGGTACCTGATTTTTTGGATTCGCAGCAGGAGATCAGTTCATTTTTGACACGACACAGCCGTAAAAGGAAAGACCAAGTAAAAGTGCGAGGGATCGTACTGGTTCTGGCATTCCTGCCTCTCATTCAATCCATCGCAGCGGCCGGTGAGCCGTCGGTGAAGGTCGAGCAGGGCTGGGTGCGCGCGGTGCCGCCGTCTTCCGACGACAGTGCGGCCTACATGACCCTGACGAACAATGGAGACGAGCCACTCCGGCTTACCGGGGGCAAGACACCGATCGCTGGAATGGTGATGCCGATGGTCACGACGAGAGAGATCATGGACGGCAAGGAAGTGATGGGAATGAAAGGGGTCGACGAATTGGTTATCGCGCCACATGGACAGCTTGTCCTTGGGCCCGAGGGCGACCATCTCATGTTGATGGAATTAAAAAGTCATCTCAAGGCCGGCGAAAGAGTAAAGCTAACTCTCCATTTCGAGCCCGGGAACAAGGAATTGACGATCGAGCTGCCAGTCGCGTTGAGAAAGCCGTGAGAAGGCTCTTGTTATTGTCGTTCGCCGGCCTGGTCATCCTGGCTGGAATGGCCTTCCTTTGGCTCCGGCCCAGGCAAAAATTCGACTGGATTGACCAGCGCCTGGAAATGTTTCCCCATCCGCAGAAGGCTTACGATTTTCAACTTGTCGATCAGGACGACAAGCCGTTCCGCCTCGATCAACTACGGGGCAAGGCCGTGCTCTTCACGTTTGGCTTTACCCATTGTCCCAACATCTGTCCCACGACGCTCGCCGACCTGGCGGCCGCCTACCGTTTACTGCCGAAGTCGGCGCAGGAGCGCACCTGTGTGCTTTTCATTAGTGTCGATCCGGAAAGGGACAGCCCAAAGGTCTTGAAGGAATACGTGCCGTTCTTTGATGAGCACTTTATCGGGCTGACCGGCAGTGCGCTTCAGATTGCGAAAGCCGCCAAGGAATATGGTGTGATTTACGAGAAACAGTCCGAACCGAACCAAGGGGCGAATGATTATAACATCCAGCATTCCACCTACGTCTACGTAATCGAGCCCGACGGAAAGTGGAGGGGCCTCTATCGCCGGGATCAAATCAAAGATCCGGAGCGAATCGCAAATGATGTAAAAC
This sequence comes from uncultured Verrucomicrobiae bacterium, assembly GCA_963738045.1. GTDB lineage: Bacteria > Verrucomicrobiota > Verrucomicrobiia > Chthoniobacterales > UBA10450 > Palsa-1392. The sequence continues at coordinate 374,291 of CAVTUX010000002.1, forward strand.
AAATGCTCGCCGCCAGTCATGGATGAATCGCAGGCCGAGGCCGGCGATGCCTGGTTGGTGCCCAGGTCGCTCGCGCTTTTCCTTTGGCTTCTCTGTCTGTGCTCGACCGCTTGTGACTCGCAATTCAGCCATCGTCGATCGCAGAACGATCCGCTGGTGATTGGCCGCCGAGTCTTCCTCGACCAATGTGCGACTTGTCATGGCAAAGAGGGTCAGGGCCTTGATGGGAAGGTGCCGTCGCTCGCCGCGGCACCTTTTGTGACCGGCCCTCCGATGCGGCTGACTGCTCTCGTCCTGGACGGACTAAGGGGGAGGCAAACGGTCCACGGATCCGTCTACAAGGGGGTGATGCCGGCCTGGCGCGGCGTGCTGACGAGTCCCGAAATTGCGGCCGTCCTAACCTATGTTCGTCAATCCTGGGGAAACAAAGAGCCGGCTATTTCAAATCAGTTCGTCAGCGGTGTCAGTAATCGGTTTGGAGCGCGTCGCAGTTTCTGGACAGCGGAAGAGCTGCGGGCGCTGCCCGAGGAGAGGAAAGATGGATCGGCCAGTGGAGAAATTGGAATGAAACCGTGACGGAGTCCTTTCGTGAAGCACAAGGGAGCGATTAGATAACATCACCCTCGACAACATTCCACTATCGGAATGTAGATTGCCGGGATGACGCTTCACCAACGCGCTGCGCTTGCGCGCGGTAAAGTTATGATTGACGTGAAACGCGGACAGCGTCCTCGACCCGGGCAGATTTCATGCTACAAGTTTGGCATGGTCAGCAGGTTTGCCATCGTCTGCTCGATAGGTGCTGCACTACTTCAAGTATCGGCCGCCGTCCCCACCGCGCGCTGCTGCACGCACCCGGACTCGCACCAGGCTTCTTTCTCCGACGGTTGCTGCGCGGCGATGGCTTGCTGCGTTATTTCGGACGGCAGCGTGGCGAAGCCGATCACGCCGGCACCGGTCGCGCACCAGTTGTCGGCCGTTTCCGCTCCGGTCTGTCTCGTTAGTCTGATTGATTTCCCAGCGAGCCCGCAAGTGGCTCGCTTTGCAGGAGTGCGACCGGTCGCGCACTCCCCGCCGCCGCTCGCGCTGAGCTGCATATTCCTCATCTGATTCGGGGGCGCTAACCAGCGCAGTGTGCCGTTTTCTCGGCACTCCTTTCGGCCATCATTGGCGCGAATTCCCCGAATCTTATGAAATTAACGAACATACTTCTTTGCAGTTTATCACTCACCGTCTCCGTTCACGCTCAGCCGCTCGACCGGCTCGTGCGTGAGGTCTTGCAAAAAAATCCGGCGCTCCAGGCTGCACGCTTTAAATGGGAAGCGCTGCGCGAGCATCCCAGGGTGGTTGGATCACTGCCTGATCCAACCCTGAACTACGGGTATTTCTTCGATAACGTCGAGACACGGGTCGGCGCACAAAATCAATTCGTCGGGGTGTCGCAGAAGATTCCCTTTCCGGGCAAGCTGGCGCTCGCTTCGAAGAAAGCGTCAAGGGAGGCAGTGATTGCGGCCTGGGAATATCAAACGCTGACGCGCGAGCTGATCCTGCGGACCAAGACCGTCTACTACGACCTTTACCAGGTCGATCGATCGCGCGCGATCCTGGACTCCGAGTTGTCGCTCCTCGGGACGATCACGAAAACCAGTCAGTCGCGCTATGAAGCGGGCGTGGCGCAACAGCCGGATGTGCTCAAGGCCCAGCTCACAACCTCCGACATCCAAAAGCGGCTCCTTGATCTGACCGCGCAACGCGAAGGCGCTCTCGCGCGCTTGAACGCGTTGCGGAACTCACCGCAGAACACGCCCTTTGCCGTGGCCGAAAAGTTGGTCACAGCTTCGCTGCCGGACCGCTCACGTGCCATGGCGATCGCCCTGCAATATCGCCAGGAATTGCAACAAGCCGGCGTGGCGATCGACCGCGACCGTATTGGACTCTCGCTCGCCCGAATGGATCGGCTGCCGGATTTCACGCTCGGCGGCGCTTATACGCAAGTGAATCGAAACATCTTCCAAAATCCGCCGGATAACGGGCATGACGCTCTGGTGGGTTTGGTGAGCGTCAACGTACCAATCTGGTTTGGGAAATTGAAAGCCGAAGAGCGCGAGGCAACTAAGCGCCTCGAGCAAAGCCGCGCCATGGCCGATGACGTTCGAAACAACGTGGAGGCCGACGTGCAGGCCGCATGGTTCCGCGCGCAGTTGTCTCACGACCAGTTATTGCTTTACCGGCAGACGTTGCTGCCGCAGGCAGAGCAAAGTTTCTCGGCCACGCGCGCTGGATACGAGTCGGCCAAAACTAATTTCATCGATCTGCTCGATAGCGAGCGCGCTCTGCTGGCCTTGCGACTCGGTGAAGTCATGAGCGAGGCCGATCTGGCCCGCGCCAAGGCGCAGCTCGAGCGCGCGATCGGCGTCGACCTGGCAAACCTCGGAAAATGGAAAGGACCAAAATGAACAGTTCACGCATCATCCTGCTCTTATCAGCCGTCGGCCTTTTGAGCTTCGGTTGTTCCAAAAAACCCGAGGCGCCGCCGATGGAAACGAAGTCCGAGGCCAGCGCTCCCTCTTCCACCGGAAAGCAACTCTACCAGTGCCCGATGCATCCCAACGTCGTGATGGATCATCCGGGCAATTGTCCGATTTGCGGGATGGAGTTGGAGCCAATCAGGCAGGTAAAGGAGAAAGGGATCGCTGGGCGAGGAGTGGTGCGACTGAGCGATGTGCAACGACAGCTTATCAACATTCGGGTTGCGCCGGTGGAGCGCGCGGAAGCAGCCAAAACCATCCGTGCGGTCGGGTTCATCACTTATGACGAGACCAAAGTTGCTGACTTAAACAGCAAGGTTAAAGGCTGGGTTCGGAAACTCTACGTCGATAAGCCGGGCCAGCCCGTGCAGGCAGGCGAGCCTTTAATGGCGCTCTACAGTCCGGATCTTTACTCCGCGCAGCAGGAATATGTCCTCGCGTATGAAAAGGCGCGCGGTTCGGCCAGGACTGCGGGTTTGAGCGCAGAGATGCGCAAGTTTTCCGAGGCAAACAACCAGGCCAGTCGCTCATTGCTGCAATCCGCACGAAAGCGTCTCGAGCTTTGGGATATCAGCGAAGCGCAAATCAAAGCGCTGGAAGAATCCGCCACGCCCAAGGACACGCTGGAATTGTCCGCACCGATGGCCGGCGTAGTCGTGGAAAAAAACGTCTTTCCCAGCCAGATGATCAATCCCGGGATGTTGCTCTATCGCATCGCCGATCTTTCCGATGTCTGGCTCGACGCGGAGATCTACGAATACGAACTCGCGCTCATCAAAGTCGGCCAGAAAGCGAACATCACAGTCGATGCCTGGCCCGACAAAATTTTCGATGGCGAAGTCTCTTTCATCTACCCGTATCTGCAGAACAAGACCCGCACTTTCAGGGTGCGTCTGATTTTGCGAAACCCAGGCGAACTGCTCAAGCCCGGGATGTATGCCAACGTCACGCTCGAGTCAGGCCTGGGCGAGCAGCTCATGATTCCCGTGAGCGCAGTTTTCGATACGGGACAGCGCCAGTATGTCTTTGTGCAAACGGCGAAAGGTGTGTTCGCGCCGAGGGAGATCAAGCTCAGGGCGAGGAGTGGCGATCGCGTGATCGTCGCGAAGGGACTCGAAGGCAAAGAGCAGGTTGTGGTAGACGGCAACTTCCTGCTCGACAGCGAGAGCCAGCTCAACGCCGCGTCTGGCGGGAATGGCATGCAGATGCCAATGCCCAAAACGGAGGGTCACCACCATTGAACTCCTCTCCGCCGACATTGGAATCTTCCCCTCCAGCCGGGCGTTCGTTCATCGAACAAATCATCGCCTGGTGCGCCCTGAATCGTTTTCTGGTTCTGGTCGGCACCTTCGCGGCCATCGCCGCCGGGGTTTTCGCGGTTCGAAATATCCCGCTCGATGCCATCCCCGATCTCTCCGACGTGCAGGTGATCGTTTTTACCGACTGGCCGGGCCGCGCTCCGAGCATTGTCGAGGATCAGGTCACTTACCCGATCGTTAGCACTCTCGCCGCAGCGCCGAAAGTGAAGTACGCGCGCGGACAAAGTTTCTTCGGTCTCTCGTTCGTTAGCGTCATCTTCGAAGACGGCACCGATATGTATTGGGCGCGCTCACGCGTCCTCGAATATCTCAACCAGGTTCGCAATCAGCTTCCGGAAAATGTGAATCCGGTGCTCGGCCCCGATGCCACCGGGGTTGGCTGGGTCTATGAATACGCGTTGGTCGATGACACGGGGAAGCATAGCCTGGCGGAGCTGCGTTCCTTCCAGGATTGGACCCTGCGCTATTATCTGCAGAATACGCCGGGTGTCGCCGAAGTCGCTTCGTTAGGTGGCTACGTCAACCAATACCAGGTCGATCTTGACCCCAATAAGCTCCTCGCCTTTCACATCCCGATCAACAAGGTCTTCGAAGCGATCCGCGCATCGAACAACAACGTCGGCGGCCGCGTGATCGAGTTCGGCGAGACCGAATACATGGTGCGGGGCGAGGGCTACATCAGGAACCTGGCCGATATCGAGAAGGTCGTCGTCGGCCTGGGCGAAAATGGTGTTCCCATCACCGTCAAGGACGTCGGGGATGTCCATCGCGGTCCCGACATTCGGCGCGGCCTGCTCGACCTCGACGGGAAAGGCGAAGCGGTCGGCGGCATTGTGGTGATGCGCTACGGCGAGAACGCGCTCAAGACGATCGACGCGGTCAAGAAGAAGCTCGAAGAGTTCAAGCCGTCGCTCCCGCCGGGTGTGCACATCGTCACCGGCTATGATCGCTCCGATCTGATCCATCGCGCGATCGCGACCCTCCGCCAAAAGCTGATCGAGGAAAGCATCATCGTCAGTCTGATCTGTCTTCTCTTTCTTTTCCATTTTCGCAGCGCGCTGGTTGCGATTCTCACCCTCCCGGTCGCCATCCTCCTCGCCTTTATTCCGATGCAAGCGCTTGGCCTGTCTTCGAACATCATGTCGCTAAGCGGGATCGCGATTGCCATCGGCGCAATGGTCGATGCCGCCATCGTCATGGTCGAGAACGCGCACAAATGGCTCGAGCGCTGGGAGCACGCACGATCCCGACGGGAACGGGAAGGTGACGCCACGCTTTCAACCGAAGAGAGGGAGATCGTCGATCTGAGCCGGACGCGGGTGATTGTCAAAGCTGCGCAGCAGGTCGGTCGTCCACTCTTTTTCTCGCTTCTCATCATCACGATCTCGTTCGTGCCGGTCTTTTCCCTGCAGGCGCAATCCGGCCGGCTCTTCAAACCGCTCGCCTACACCAAGACATTCGCGATGTTTTTCGCCGCGCTCCTCTCGGTCACGCTTGCGCCCATCCTGATGGTCTGGTTCATCCGGGGAAAAATTCCTGACGAATCGAAAAACCCGGTCAACCGGTTCCTGATCTGGATTTATCGGCCGCTCGTCAGGTTGGTTTTGCGCTATCGCTGGACCACGCTGCTCATCGCCGCGACCGTGCTCGCCCTCACCTGGTTTCCGCACACGCGAATCGGTTCTGAATTCATGCCGCCCCTCAACGAAGGCACGCTTCTTTACATGCCGACCGCGGTCCCGGGCATCGCGATCAGCGAAGCGAAAGAGATTCTTCAGAAACAGGATGCCATCATCGCGCAATTCCCCGAAGTCGAGCGCGTTTACGGGAAGGCGGGTCGCTCGCGTTCGCCCACCGATCCCGCTCCGCTCTCGATGGTCGAGACCGTCATTACGCTCAAGCCAGAGGACCAATGGCGTCCCGGGATGACGTTCGACAAGATCAAAGAGGAGCTTGGGAAAGAACTTCCATTCCCTGGCATGCCCGCGATCTGGTGGATGCCGATCCAGACGCGTATCGAGATGATGGCGACTGGCATCCGCAGCCAGATCGGGATCAAGGTGCTCGGACCCGACTTGGCGAAAATCGAAGAGATCGCGACGCAGATCGAAGGCCTGCTCAAGAACGCGCCGCACACCGCGTCCGCTTTCGCGGAGCGCGTGACCGGTGGCTATTACGTCGATTTCAAAATCAAACGCGCCGCGATCGCCCGCTACGGCTTGCGCGTGGGCGACGTCGAGGACGTGATCGAAAGCGCGATCGGCGGGAAAAATATCTCGACCACGGTGGAGGGCCGCGAACGCTTTCCGGTCAACGTGCGCTATGCGCGCGATTTCCGCACCGATCTGCCGGCGCTGCGCCGCGTTCTCGTGGCCACCCCGGGCGGCGCGCAGATCCCGCTCCAGCAATTGGCCGAGATCGGCTTGAGCACCGGCCCGCCCTCGATCCGTGACGAGAACGGCGTGCTCGCGGCTTTTGTTTTCGTCGACACCGCCGGGATTGATCTCGGCACCTACGTCGAGAACGCGAAGAAGCTGATCGCCGACCACATCACGCTGCCGCCGGGTTATTACATCCAGTGGGGCGGCCAGTATCAGTATCTGCTCAAGGCGCGCGATAATCTTCGCATCGCTATCCCGATCACGCTCCTGATTATTTTTCTGCTCCTCTATCTTAATTTCCGCAACGTCACGGAATCGCTGATTGTGATGCTGAGCATCCCCTTCGCGCTCGTGGGCGGCGTCTGGTTGCTCTATTTGTTAGGCTATAACTACAGCGTCGCGGTCGCGGTTGGTTTCATCGCCCTGGCCGGCGTCTCGGCCGAGATCGGCGTCATTATGATCATCTACCTCGATGAAGCGTGGCAGCATTTGCGTCAGGAGAAAAAGAATCCTGCGCTGGCCGACCTCACTCAGGCGGTCATCCGAGGCGCGAGCCAGCGCGTCCGCCCGATCGCGATGACCTTCAGCGCCATCGTCGCCGGTCTGTTGCCGATCATGTGGGGACACGGCACCGGCGCTGATACCATGAAACGGATCGCCGCCCCAATGGTGGGCGGCATGGTCAGCTCGACCATTCTGACCCTGCTTATCATCCCGGCGCTCTATTTCCTTTGGCGCCAGCGCGAATTGCCGGGCGTCGGCACTACCGCAGGGAGATGAAGAATCAAATTTTCAACTGAACGGCGTGGAGGACAACAGACGAGCGTAGCGTAGCACAACGGGAGGAGGTTTATGATGAATCATGCAAACGGATGGATGAATGGCTGGATGGCGGAGGGATGTGGGGGTGGACGGTGATCGCCGTCTTGGTGGTGGTCCTGCTGGACGTCGTTATTAACAAGGTGTCCAAGAAATAATTCCGCGCGAGCGGCGATCGTTAGGAGACAGAAAGGAGTGAGAGCGTGCGATCATGAGTGAAGGCGCGATGTTGGTTTGGTTCGCATTGACGGGTCTCTCCGTCGCCTTTGTCAGCATCGATATCCGGAGTACGCCAACCCATCCGGTGATCAAGTGGGCCTTTATGATCCTCGCACTGTTTGCCGGCCCGTTCGCGGCCTTCTTCTACGTGCTTGGGTGCCGGGAACCACTCCGGGGAACCCATGAAGTCTATGTCGCAACTCGATGGCGACAGGTTCTCGGCTCCACGATGCACTGTGCTGCCGGGGACGGTATCGGCATCATCGCAGGCGCAGCGATCGCAGCCTATCGGCATTTGCCAATGGGAGCCGACTTTGCTCTCGAGTATGCGCTTGGATTCGGGTTTGGCTGGGCGATTTTTCAAGCGTTGGCCATGCGCGAAATGGCCGGCGGTAACTATCTGCGCTCTTTGCGGCAGACCTTCCTGCCCGAGTTCCTCTCGATGAATCTGCTCATGGCGGGGATGGTCGTAACCAAACGCCTTCTCACTCCCTACATCGATGGCAGCACCGACCCACTTGCCCCGGGATTCTGGTTTGTCATGTCAATGGCCCTTATTGTTGGGTTCAGCTTCGCTTTCCCGATCAACTGGTGGCTCGTCGTCAAAGGACTCAAGCACGGTATGATCACAGTGCGCCGCGACAGCCAGCCGGCGCCGCCGCCAGGAGGTCTTGCGGGCGGCCACCTTCAGCACGCCGCGGCGCCCAGCGTTTCGCCTGCCGCAAAAGCCTTCATGACGATTCTCACAGTCGCATGCTTGGCCCTCGGTGTCGCCTTCGCGACCTGGCTCTGGTAAGCGAAACGAGAGAGCGAATTATGGTGCAACTAAAGGAGTGATCATGAACAACAATATTATCGTTAGTCCAGGACGAGCTCGAAATAGAACGCGACCCCGGTCGTCCCCAAAGCCACTCCCAGTCGTGCTGAGGCAGCAAAAATACTGACTGCAAAACCGAGTCGCTTTGCGAGAATGGCTTTGGCCGATGATTCCTGCTCTCGTCACCCTTCTCACTGTCGGCAGCCTGTTTGGGGTGTTCTTTATCGTGGAGCGATTCGTCCCGCTCCGCGCGCACAAGGCCGATTTGATAGCGCGCCTGGTGATCAATCTCTGTTTCTCCGCGCTGGCCTTCGGGGTCGCGGCGGTGCTGGTGCGGCCGGCTGCGCAGGCCACGTTGCACTGGGCGGTCATGAAACCGTTCGGTCTGGTTCAACTCTTCCCGCTCCCCATTGCGGCGCAATTCATGATCGCGTTTCTGCTCATGGACCTGAGCTTTTACTGGTGGCATTGGCTGAATCACCGCAGCCGTTTCCTCTGGCGCTTCCACAACGTCCACCACATCGATGCCGACCTCGACGTCTCGACCGGTTTTCGTTTTCATTTCGGCGAAGTCGCCATGTCGGCGATCTTCCGAGTGGTGCAGGTCGCGCTCATCGGCATTTCCGCGCCGGCCTTTGCGACCTATGAACTGGCCTTTCAGGTCAATACGCTTTTTCAACACAGCAATGTGCGGCTGCCGATTCACCTTGAGCGCTTGATCAGCAAAGTGTTCGTCACCCCGCGCATGCATGGCATTCATCACTCCCAGGTCCAGGGGGAGACGAACTCGAATTACTCGGTGGTCTTCTCGTGGTGGGATCGGATTCATCGCACCCTCGGGCTGAACATCCCGCAATCGGAAATCGTCATCGGCGTGCCCGGTTACTCGACGCGAGAGGATGGGACGTTGCTCAACAGCCTGCTCCTGCCTTTCAGAAAACAACGCGACTATTGGCAACTGCCTGACGGGACGGTTGCCCTTCGGACCAACCGTGCCGCATTGTCCCCCGATCCGACGCACCTGGCGGAGTGATGACGCGCGAAGGGCTTGACTATATGCCTGTGGATGTATATAGATTCGGCTATGAAACTAATGTTGCGGAGGATTTCGAACATCGCCTGGAGGCGGGACGCTTTGCCGACATCCTCGACCTCGGACGTTCGATCCTGCCTGACGATGCGCTGGAAGTCGAATTGGAATGGGATTGCTGCGTCATCTCGCAATATTCGATCGCCTCGGGGCGAGCAGTTGACGACCGGCTCGAATTCCAACTCGCGGCCGGGCACACCGACTGCCTCGCAAAACAAGAGTGCGGGATCGATGCTGACGGCTGTGGCCGCAGTGCGAGCGAATTTCCCTGCTGCTAAAGGCACAGCGTGCAGATAACAGGATCGGCCAAACTTCAAAATCGCCTGACCTCGGAAGCCGAGGCGGGGAGAGCGAATGACGCGCGGCACGGACGCAGGCTGGAGTATTTCACGCTTTTCTGGAATTGCACTGAGGCAGTTGTCGCGGTAGGCGCGGGTCTGATCGCGGGCAGCACCGCCTTGGTCGGTTTCGGGGTCGATTCGATGATCGAGAGTCTGTCCGGCGGCGTGCTACTTTGGCGACTGCGCGCTCACGTGGCGGACGAAGCGCGTGAGCAGACCGGGCTCAAGCTGGTGGGCGTGAGTTTCTTGATCCTGGCAGGTTATGTCCTGTTTGAAGCGAGCGAGAGCCTGCTCCGGCGAGAAGCGCCGCAGGTGAGCGTTGTGGGCATTATGCTCGCGGTAACGTCCCTGCTCGTTATGCCTTGGCTGGCACGACAAAAGCGTCAGGTGGCGCTGCGACTGGACAGCCGCGCTCTGACCGCTGATTCGCGGCAAACGGATATCTGCGCGTATCTGTCGGCGATCCTTCTCGCGGGCCTTTTGCTCAACGCGGTCCTCGGATGGTGGTGGGCCGATCCGGTGGCTGCGCTCGCGATGGGGCCGATCATCGTGCGCGAAGCCGTCGAAACGCTGCGTGGCGAGAGCGGCGGCCAAGACGAGGAATAGAATGAAATTGGTCCAAATCTATCAATGCTTCTGCGAACCGACACGATTGCGCATTTTGCATTTGTTAACCCAGAGCCCGTTGTGCGTGTGCCATTTTCAGGACGTGCTCGGTGAGCCGCAGGTGAAGATTTCCAAACACCTCGCTTATCTGCGCAGTCGCGGCCTTGTGCAAACCAGGCGGAGCGGGAATTGGATCATATATTCCCTGCCTTCAAAGCCGTCGCCAGAGCTGGAAATGAACTTGAAGTGTCTCCAGGATTGCACTGAATCGGATGCGGTTTTCCAGAAGGACCTGAAACGCCTGGCGCAATTGCAGGCAAGTTGCTGTGAACCGGCCGGCGTTTTTGCAAGGTAAACTAGGCGTCCAGAATCCCATGAGAAACCGGGTCCTCTTCATCTGCATTCACAACAGCGCTCGCAGCCAGATGGCCGAAGCGTGGCTGAACCGGATTTGCGGCGACCAGTTTGAGGCACAGAGTGCCGGGCTCGAGCCAGGCACGCTCAATCCTCTCGTAGTCGAAGCGATGGCCGAGGTCGGGATCGACATCTCGCACAAGGGAACACAGCGCGTCTCTGACGTTTTGGAGTCGGGAACGGTTTTTGCCTATGTCATCACCGTCTGTGACGAATCCAGTGCCGAAAAATGTCCGATCTTCCCCGGTTCGGCGAAGCGCCTGCATTGGGGTTTCCCGGATCCATCGGTCCTGACCGGTCGGCGCGAGGAAAAGCTGGCCGCGGTGCGTACGATTCGCGATCAGATTCGCGCGGAGATCGAGGGTTGGTGCAACGAAGTCTGCGTGACTGCCAAGACCCCCTCAACCTGATGAGTCCGTTGCGTCCCCGGCTGGCGACGATCGCCGATGCGGAAACCATCAATGCGATCTACAACCACTATGTCCGCACCTCGACCGCGACCTTCCAAGTCGAGGACGAAACAACGGAGGAACGGATCGAGGAACTACGAACCCGACCGGCGAATCAACCGCTCACCGTGCTCGAAGTCGGCAGCGAGATGGTCAGCTGGGGAGCGCTCTCGCCGTTCCGTTCGCGCTGCGCCTATCGCGACACGATCGAGCTAACAATCTACGTGCGCCATGACTGTCATCGACGCGGTTACGGACGAGTCACGGTGCAAGATCTGATCGAACGCGCCCGTTCGTTAGGTTATCACACTATCCTTGCCGCTTCCTGCGAAGAGTCCGTCGGGAGCATTCGACTCCTCCAGTCGCTAGGCTTTGAGGAAGCCGGCCGCCTGCGCGAGGTCGGCTCAAAGTTTGGCCGCCGCCTGGATGTTGTCTATCTGCAACTCCTGCTCGCCCCGTGAAACCGTCGGGTCGGAAGCGGCAAACGCCTGCAAGGCGGTGACTCACTGGCTGGGGCGGACCCGACGGAGTGTCGTCAGGCGGCCAAACGACGCGGATAGTTGCGATGCGCTTCTAGTCGGCTTTCGCTGGTCGGATTGGAAATGACGGTGGGACTCTCACCCCGGGCCTGGCGGCGAAAGCTGCTCGGGGTGGTTCCAACTCGCCGCTCGAAGGCGCGGCGAAACGCGTCCGAACTGTTGAAGCCGACACTCTCGGCGATGCTTTCAACCGTGGCGCGCAAACTGAGCAGACGCCGCCTCGCTTCACTCAATCGCAGTTCTTCGACAAAATCCGCCGGCGTACAGTTAAAGATCTGCTTGAAGACTCGGCTCAAATGGCGCGGGCAAAGACAGGCCCGTGCCGCCAGCGTTTCCACCGTTAGCTTTTCGTTAAGGTGCGCGAGAATCCAGGCCGGAAGTTCCGTGACTCGTTCGGTTGGGTCCGACTGAAAATTTACGACCTCAAAATGATCGTCGGGCTCGCCTGGCGGGCGCAGCCGGATCCCCAGCTCCCTTGCCACGGCCCGCGCTGCCTGACTCCCACAATCTTCTTCGATCAGGGCGAGAGTCATCTCGACCCCGGAAGTTCCACCGCCGGAAGTGTAGAAGGGGCCATCGCGCAAGAACGTGGCGGCATAATTCACCCGCAGTTTTGGAAAGCGTCGCGCTATGTCGCGCGAAAAACGCCAATGAGTCGTCACGTGCCGGCCATCGAGCAATCCACTTTGCGCGAGCGCGTAGATGCCTGTAGAGACCGAGGCAATCCGCCGGGTGCGGTCCGCGCGCTCAGCCAGCCACGTCGCCACCAGGCGCATCGTCTCCGGCTGCCGCAAACCTTTTCCGCCCGGAATGATGATTGTGTCGAGAGGACCGGCCGAGGCCAGCGTGCCCTCTGCGTTGAACGGCAGCCCCGATTCGGAAACAAATGTCCGGGTCGTCAGGCCAAGAAGAAGGGGCTTGTAACAAGCGGGTCCGCCGCCGTCCTCGCCGGCATGGCGAGCACCGGCCAGAGCCTCGAGCGGGCCCGTAAGATCCAGCGCCGCCACGCCGTCGAAACCAACTATTCCGACCGCCCTCGGAATCAGCTCGTCTGGGTGCGTTGCGCGACGCATCATGACGCAATGCCTCCCAGGGTTTTCCGTGGCGCGGAAAGTAACTGTTCCACATCCAGTAATGCAACATCGGGTCGCAAAACGGCTCAACGAGGTCTGAAAAAGATTGAAAATTATCGCCGGCGAAGGTGACGGCTGCGGCGGTTCAAGAAAACCGTAGCCCTACGGGCGGCGAACTCTCGGGTAGGGTGGCGTCTTGCTTGGAAAAGTGCTGCGGCTACACGTTTTGCCATCCCAAGCTTAAATCAGCTCGGCTCCAAAAGTACAAGAGCGACAAGGATTTCGCGGTCGCAGACCGCCGCTACAGAAGAAGGCGACGCGGATTGAATTGGGGGTCACGCAACAAAATCTTAACAAGACGAGCTGACGCGACGGTTTTTCGCTCCTGGCATCATGGGCGGCTTGACATTGCAGGGGACGACGGGCGACAACAGGGGCCGATGAATTCGCGTAAACGTCTTTTCTCCGCGGCTCCGGAGGGGACGGCCGTGCTCTTCTTCATTCAGATTTTCGCGACGCTCGGCTTCGCGGTTCTTTATTCGACGCTGGTCCTTTACGCGACGAAGCATCTCCAGCTCTCGGTGAAAGTGGCCACGATGTTGATGGGCGTGTTTGGCGCCTTCAATTACGGCCTGCACCTCTTCGGCGGCTACCTCGGCGGGCGCTTTCTCTCGAACCGGAATCTCTTCGTCGGGGGCATGGCGTCGCAGGTCATCGGGTGCGGGTGCATTGCGACCGGCTCGCTCGCGATGTTCTACGTCGGCCTCGCTTTCTTCCTTACCGGCAGCGGCTTGAACGTCACCTGCATCAACATGATGCTGACGCAGCGTTTTACCCCGGAGGACCCGCGCCGCGAAGGAGCCTTCCTCTGGAACTACGCCGGCATGAACATCGGATTCTTCGTCGGGTTCGCCGTCGCCGGCTACTTCCAGGGGACGGAGAGCTATGCGAGCCTTTTCATCTTCGCAACGCTTGGAAACTTTGTCGCCATCATCCTCGCCCTCGCGTCATGGAAGACGCTGACCGACCGCAACACTCCACTGCTCGAGGCGACGTTCGAAGCAGTTCCGGCTGCGCCTACTCGCCGGGCTCGGCATTCTCCTCGGCTGCGTGCCAGTCGTGTGGTTCATGCTGCAGCGACCCGGCGGGACTGAGAAGATCATCAAGGGGATCTGCGCCGCGGTCGCGGTGACGCTGATCTACCTCACGGTGCGCCACCCGGATCGCCGCGAGAGGCGCAACATGACGGCCTATCTGATTTTGACGATGGGTTCGCTGATGTTCTGGTCGCTCTATCAGATGGCGCCGAATGGCCTGATGCTGTTCGCGGTCCACAACGTCAACCTCTTCATTGGCAAGGTGGAGATTCAGCCGCAGTGGATTCAGAACATCAACACCGTCTGCATCGTGGTCGGCGGTCCGATCCTCGCGTCCCTCTTTACCCGGATGCGCGCGCGCGGTTGGCGGATCGACATCCCGCAGCAGTTTGCGACCTCGCTCCTCCTGATGGCGCTGGGCTTTCTCATTCTCCCGCTGGGCATCAAGCTGGCCGGTGTCGACGGCAAGAGCGCGTTCTGGTGGCTGTTCACGAGTTATGTGCTGCAGAGCATCGGTGAGTTGCTCATCTCTCCGATCGGATACGCGATGATCGGCAAGCTCGCGCCGAAGCATTATCAGGGCATCATGATGGGTAGCTGGATGCTCGTGACGGGCCTGGCGTCGCTCTTTGCCGGCGACTTCTCCGGGATGATCCCCAATCCGACCGGCGCCACGGCGGCTGCCACCAATGCCGGTTATGCGAAGCTTTTCACTGAGCTTGGCCTCGGTAGTCTCGCCGTCGGTATCGTGCTCGTAGTGCTGATTCCATTCCTGCGCAAGCTGATCACCGACAGGGCCGAGATAACGCCCGAGGAAATGACGGAGGCTACCGTCGTTCCCGGAGTCTGAAAACGCCGCGTGACGGGGGCAATTCACTCAGGACTCTTCGAAAATGAGCTCTGACCCCGACCGGCTCTCGCGGGAGAGCGTCGCGGAGTTCACGCTCAAGGCGGTGGTGGCCGGCGTCGTCCTTGGCGTCGTGTTCGGTGCGGCCAACGCCTACATCGGGCTGAAGGTGGGTATGACCATCACCGCGTCGATCCCGGCAGCGGTGATGACGGTGGTGGCGTTCCGGACGCTGCGCCAGCGTTCCACCATCCTCGAAGCCAATATCTCGCAAACCATCGGGTCCGCCTCGACGGCGCTCGCCACCGGCGCGATCTTCACGCTCCCCGCGCTCTTTCTGTGGGGAATCGTGCCGCCCTACATGCAGATCACCGCCCTCACGTTCCTGGGCGGCGTGCTGGGAATCTCGGCGATGATCCCGCTCCGGCGCATCCTCATCGTGGACGCCCACGAGGAACTTCCCTACCCGGAGGGCACAGCCTGCGCCGAGGTGTTGCGCGCGACTGAGAGCGGGGCGCAGCACGGTGCATGGATTTTCTGGGGGATGGCGCTGGGCGGGGCCGTGAAGCTCGGCCTCTCCGCGGGCTTCCTCATTCCCTCCACCGTCTCGGCGGCGGTGCCACTGCTGCCCAAAGCCGAGATCGCTTTCGAGCTGGCGCCAGCCCTGCTGGCGGTCGGTTACATCCTTGGTTACCGCCAATCCGGCGTATTAGTTGCGGGTTCCATCGTGTCAGCGCTGGCACTCACGCCGCTCATCGCCATTGTGGGCATGCATCTTGGCAGGCCCCTGGCACCGGAACCGACGAGGCTCGTGTCGGCCATGACCTCCGTAGAGATATGGAGTCGTTACGTGCGTTACATCGGCGCGGGCGCGGTCGCCACTGCGGGGATCCTCACCGTCGTGGCAGGCATGCCTACCATGTGGGGGGCACTGTCGGCGGTGTTCAAGGGGATCGCGCGATCCCGCTCGGAGGGAGCAGACGCAGAAATTCCCGAGGCCGACCGCGACATGCCGCCCCTCGTGATCGTGTTGGGTGTCGCCTTCGTCATCGTAGTGGCGGCGCTTGTTCCCGGTGTGTTCGGCGGCGCGCTCGGGCCGCTCCAACGCGCCATCTGCGCGGCGGGCGTCGGATTCTTCGGGCTTCTCTTCGTCGCGGTGGCCGCGCGTATCGTGGGTATCGTGGGGGTGTCATCACAGCCCACATCGGGGATCACGCTGGTGACGCTTCTGGGCGTGGCCACGGTGTTCGCCTACGAGGGCTGGACCGGGCCCGGTGCCATGGCGGCGGTGCTCACGGTGGGTACCGTGGTGGCCATCGCTGCCTCCAAGGCTGGCGACATCAGCCAGGATCTCAAGACCGGCTGGTTGTTGGGCGCCACGCCAGCCAAACAGCAGCTCGGCCAGTACATCGGCGCGGCAGTAGCGTGCTGGGCGGTGGCGGCCGTGATCATCCTGCTGGGCAAGACCTACACGTTTGGCTCGCCCGAGGTCCCGGCGCCACAGGCGACCCTCATGAAGACTATCATCGAGGGCGTGCTCGCCGGCTCGCTGCCCTGGTCGCTGGTAGGCACTGGCGCGGGCGTGGCCATCTCGGCAATGCTGTGCGGCGTGAGTGGGCTGGCCTTTGCCATCGGCGTCTACCTGCCGCTGTCGTCCATGCTGGCGATCTATGCAGGCGGGTGCGTCCGGCTGCTGGTGGAGCGGAGGCGCGCCGGCCGGATCGGTGAGGCGAAGAGCGATCCCGGGATCCTGGCGGCGTCGGGCTTCGTCGCCGGCGAGGGGCTCGCTGGTGTGTTCATCGCCTTCCTGGCGTTCGAGAAATTGATCCCAAAGACGAAGCCGCCGCTGGTGGGCGGCGTTCCGGGTGAGGTGCTCACCCTGCTGGTCGCCCTTGGGCTGTGCGCGTTCCTCTACGTGGCGGGACGGAAGGAGGAAGTAGAAGCGACCTGAGGTCGACGCGGGCTGCCGCGCCGACCGGCGACCATGCCTTCGCCCTTCTGATTTCAGGCGCCGGTCTTTTCGTCCAACTGCTTGAGCAGGGCCTGGAAACGAGGGTCGGCACGCAAGGACACGAGGTCGGTGTCGTTGCGCATCCAGGCTGCGCTGACCATGCCGTGCCCAACCGCTCGCTCGAGGAAGCCGATGGCCTCCTCCGTCTCGCCGAGGTTCGCGAAATTGCAGGCCACGTTGTAGAGCAAAACGGAATCGTCCGGATTCATTTCGAGAGCGCGCTTCAGCCAGCGTTTGGCCCGCTCCTCATCGCCCAGGACGAGCAGCGATCCCGCACCCAGATGCAGGGCCCGCGCATCGTCCGGATTCCACTCGAGGTGCTTCTCTAAAACGCGGACCGCGTCCCGGGCCTGGCTGACGGCTTCTTCCATCCGTCCCTTTCCGCGCAGGATCTGGACTCGCAGGCAGCGCGACTGGTAATCGGCCGGTTCGACTTCCGCTGCCTTCCGGAATAATTCCGCCGCCATCTCCAGGTCACCCTGATGAAACCGCGCGCGGGCGTGATAGTAGTAAGCTTGGAACAGGCGGGGATTAAGTTCGATTGCCTTGTTGAACTCAGCCTCGACCGCTTCGAATTCGTCCGAGATGAGGAGGGCAAGGCCTCTGGAGGCATGCGCTTCGGCGAGATTGGGATCGAGCTCCAGCGCGCGCTGGCTCGCCTTCCTCGCTTCTTCCCGATAACTGGCGATTGGGTCCTCATACATGATGAGCAACGAGAAACAATCGGCGTAGCCGGCCCAGGCGAGGGCGAAATCAGGGTCCAAGTCGATGGCGTGACGAAACATCCGGCGCGCATAGTCAATGTCGATCTTATGAAAGCGACTAATGAACTGCCGCCCACGGAGGTAGTAATCATAGGCGGTCACATCGCTGCTCGAAGTCGTCTTGAGCGCCGATCGCTGCACGGGGGTGATCGATTCGAGCAGGGTCTCGGCGATACTCTTCGCGATCTCATCCTGGATGACGAAGACGTCCTTTAACTCCCGGTCAAAGCTTTTGCTCCAGAGGTGGTAACCGTTGGACACACCCACCAACTGGGCCGTAACGCGCAGCTGATTGTTGGACTTGCGAACGCTGCCCTCGAGCACCGATTTGACCCCGAGTTCGCCGCCGATTCGGCGCACGTCCCCACCGCTTCCCTGATACTCAAACGAGGAAGATCGAGCCACCACCCGGAGCTGCGGGATGTTGGAGAGCGCATTGAGGATCTCTTCCGCGACTCCTTCGCAAAAATAGCCCTGGTCGCGCTCCGGGCTCATGTCGGCGAAAGGCAACACGGCAATGGAGGGGCGATCACCTTCCTCCGTGGAATGACGCGGCAGTTTCGGTGTGAGGCGGATTCCCTTGCGCGTCAGATCAAAAAACCAGGCGAGAACCACGACGATCGGAAACCCGATGATGACGAGCACAATGAGCCGGGACATGACCCATTCGGGCACATGAAGCGGTCCGAAGGTGACTTCACCGACCTGGAGCAGAATCCAACTGACGATCGCGTAGGTCGCAACCACCGTGTAAACGTGGCGGCGCTTCAGTTCGCGTGAGAACTGAGCCCAACTAAAAGGCGCGTGCTTTTTCTTTTCAGACATAACGAACCCAGGCTCGCAACCATACGGTAATTATTTCTTCGGCTGGCAACATCAAATTGCGTTCAGCCGTTGGGGAACCACCGGCGATAATCGATCGGGCAAACCAAAGGCCGTCTGATCACGGGGCCATGTCCGGCCAGATATGGCCGTTTGCGCAGAACCTGCTCCGTGAAACAGAGCCAGAACCCGTGAAACGGCACGTGTTTCGGCCATTCAGGGTATTCCAACTCTGGAAGCGGTAGCGCGACTTCCTCGACTTTCGTTCAGGATGACAACGGGGAACGCATCGTCACTTCATCCGATCGAATGTGCGCTGGAGAATCTCCTGGTCGCTGGGGTTGCCAAGCTTCTCGCGCGTTGTGTCGATCCACTTTTTCTCGAGCGCGTTCTTGGTCGGACGATCGTTTTGGTAGAAAACACCGAAGACGCCGGGGAATGGAATCTGCGCCAGCTTGTAGGCGGCAAGCTCGTCGGTGACGTCGTGGCGGGGTTCGTCCTCGGGCGTGTTGTCGTATTTTTTCTCATCGATCACCTCGAAGGCACCGCCTTTGCGCGGGTTTGCATTGTCGAAGGCGCCGGGGAAAAATTCGACGCACTCACTCAGGCATTCGATGACGCTGAAGCCGGGGTGATCCATCGCGCGCTCGATCATCTGGATCATGTGGTTGACCTGGCTGGCGTGGGTCCGCGCGACGAAAGTGGCGCCGCTCGCGACGAGTTTCTTCATCGCGTTGACCGGCTGGTCGATCGCGCCCTGCGGGTCGGTTTTGCTTTTGAACCCGATCGGCGAAGTAGGCGAGGTCTGCTTTTTCGTCAGGCCATAGACGAAGTTGTCCATGATGACGTATGTCATGTTGATGTTCTTGCGCGCGCCGTGATCGAGGTGATTGCCGCCAATGGAGAAGCCGTCGCCGTCGCCGCCGAACAGAAAGACGTGCAGATCGGGCCGGGCGAGGCTGATGCCGCTGGCGAGCGGGACGGCACGTCCATGGATGAAATGGGCGCCATGGCCGTTCACGAAATAAGGAAAGCGCGAGGAGCAGCCGATGCCGGCGAGGGTGACGATTTTCTCGTGCTCGATCTGGCGTTTCTCGAGGACTTTGTAATAGGAGGCGAGAACGGCGAAATCGCCGCAACCGGGACACCACGTTGGGTGATCGGCAGTGATGGCTTTCTTGGTGAGTTTCTCGCGGGGTGGTTCAGCGGTCAGTGTGTCTGTGCTCATTTTGGAATTCGTTAGTGAGAATTGTTTGCGCGAGACTAGGCAGTGGAATCCTTGGACTTGCTCGGGATCGCCGCTTCGTAGGTTTCGGGCCGGGTCGGCGTGGTATCGCCGGCGTGATCGACGGCGGTGGAAACCTCTGCTTCAGCGCGCGCCGTGGCGACGGCGACGGGCGGGACATCGGTGGTCTTGTCGGCTCCGTTGCGCGAGGCCGGTGGGAAGACTTTGCCTTCGAAGACGCGCCCGAGAATTTCCTGGACCCGGAAAGTGAGGCCGTCGGTCTTGGTGAGGCTCGAGATTTTCGGCTCGCAATAGCGGGCGCGCAGAATGGTGGCGAGTTGACCGAAGCCGTAAACGCCCTCGTCATTCATCTCGACGACCACGATGCGTTTGAATTTCGCGAAGATTTTCTCGAGGCCGTTCGGCAATGGATGGATATGGCGCAGGTGGATCGCGCCGAGGTTTTCGCCATGGCGCCGGCCGCGTTTCACCGCGTCGTGGATCGGGCCGTAGGTGGAGCCCCAGCCGACGAGCAGGACGTCGCCCTCCGTGTCGCCGAAAATTTCCGGGACCGGAATGTCCTCGGCGAGCTGGCGCAATTTGTTGCGACGCTTGGCCGTCATAGCCATATGCAGTTTCGGGCTGCCTGTGGGATGGCCCCACTCGTCGTGCTCGAGGCCGCTGATGAGCGGATATTTGCCGTCGCGAATCGGCGTGCCGGGCGGCGCGTGGTGCGTGATCTTGTCGAGCGCGTAGGGCTTGTGGCTGTCGACCGGGGTCAGGTCCGGCTTCGATTCCAGCATCAAATCGGCGAGCTTCGGTTCTTCGAAGGCCTCGATGCGAGTGGCGAGCGAGGTGTCGCTGAGAATGAAAACCGGCGTGCTGTATTTGCGGGCGATGCGCGCGGCTTCGATCGCGATGTAGAAGCAATCTTCGACCGTTTCGGCAGCGAGGACGACGCGCGGGCTGTCGCCGTGGCCACCATAGATCGCCTGGAAAAGATCGCTTTGTTCGACGTTGGTGGGGAGGCCGGTGCTCGGTCCGCCGCGCTGGACGTTAATGATCAGGAGCGGGATCTCGGCCATCGAGGACCAGCCGATCGCTTCGGTCTTGAGCGAGATGCCGGGTCCGGCGCTGCCGGTGACGGCGAGGTTGCCGGAATAGGAAAATCCGAGCGCGATCGAGACCGCGGCTAGCTCGTCCTCAGCCTGAACAAAGAGACCGCCATATTTCGGCAGTTCACGCCGCAGCGTTTCCATGACGGACGACCACGGAGTGATCGGATAGCCTGCGCCGTAGCGCACGCCGGCGGCGATCAACCCGTAGGCGAGGGCCTGATTGCCATCCATCGTGATCTGCTCGGGCGCACCCGGCTTTTTCGCGATGTGCTCAAATTGGTATTGGTGCGAAAGAACTTTCCCGACCGGGTAGGCGTAGCCGGCCTGGAACGCCATCAGCGCGGTGTTGACGATGCTCTCGTCTTTGCCGGCGAATTTTTCGCTGATGATCTTTTTCAGCTTCTCGACATCGAGATGAAAAATTTTCGAGATCAGGCCGAGGACGAAGATATTTTTGCCCTTGTCCTTGGCGGTGCCGCCCAGCGCCTCGACCGTCAGGCCGGTGATCGGCACGCCGACGTATACGAAGCGTTTGTCGTCGAGATTCGGCTCGACGTTATCGGAATCATAAAGCAGGACGCCGCCTTCCCTCAGGAAGTCGATGTGGTCCTGGTAGCTGTGTTGATAAAAGGCGACGAGGAAATCGGCTTCGTCACCGGCGGAGAGGACTTCGCCCGAGCCGATGCGGACCTGGAAGATCGACGGCCCGCCCGAGATCGTGGCAGGAATGGTCATGTAGGTCATGACGTCCTGGTCGCTCCGGCCGGCGAGCCGGGCGAGAAAGGCGCCGGCGCTTTGAATGCCGTCCTGCGAATTGCCGGCGAGCCGAATGACGGCGTCGTTGATATTTTCGGGACGAAGATCGGCGCGCTCGGACGTGGGTGCGGTTGGTTGGGTTTCTGGCAAAATAGGAGTTGGATTCACACAGCGATAGAGGTGACGATTAGGACGCAAGGTTAGCCTATTACTCTTAGGCAATCCTGCCCTGATTTCCAGTGCGGATTCCTGACCGCGACGACGGCCCCAGATCGACTTCCGCTTGCCGGAACAATCGCCCTGCCCGTCAGTGAGAGCCGATGGGCGGACTCGTCGTTAAACCTCGCGCGCGGATTTTCCACGGACACGATTGGGTGTTCAGCGGGGAAGTCCTGAAAGTTTTCGGCGCGCCTAACGACGGCGATGTCATCTCGCTCAAGGACGGTCGCGACCATTTGATCGGGAGCGCGATCTACAACTCGAAATCGCAAATCGTGGCCCGGCGGTTCTCGCGCCGGAAACAGGAGCTCGATCTCGATTTTTTCCAGCGCCGAATCGCGCAGGCGATCGAGTATCGGGCGCGGCGCGGGATCAATCCGCGACTTTGCCGGCTGGTCTGGAGCGAGAGCGATGGGTTGCCCGGCGTGATCGTCGATCGCTACGGCGACCATCTCGTTCTGCAAACGCTCACCCTCGCGATGGATCAGCGAAAAGAGCTGATCGTTAGGGCGCTGGAAGATCGTTGTAGGGCGGGCGCTCCACCTGCCGAGGGCGACGGGCCAGGCGGAGCGCCCGCCCTGCAAATCATCGAGCGCAACGACGCGCCGGTGCGTCGCGCGGAAGGAATGGAATTGCGCAGCGGGGTTTTGCGCGGCGAACGCGCCTGGCGAGTCGAGATCGAAGTGGCCGGTTTGAAATTGCAGATCGATCTGCTGCATTCGCAGAAGACCGGCTTTTATCTCGATCAACTGCCGAACTACGCACTCGTCGCGCAACACGCGAAGGGGCGGCGAGTGCTCGATTGTTTCACCAGCCAGGGCGGATTTCGCGCTCGCCTGCGCGCGACGCCGGGGCGAGCGAGGTCGTCGGCGTGGAAGTCGGCGCGGAGAGCATGCGCGCGGCGAAGGAAAATGCGGCGCGCAACCAGCTCGAGTCCGCTGGGTCGAGCAGGACGTTTTCCAGTTCCTCCGCGGCGCCGAAAAGTCGGAGGAACATTTCGACCTCATCATTCTCGATCCGCCCTCTTTCACGAAAACCAAAGGTGGCCTGCACGACGCCCTGCGCGGCTACAAGGAATTGCACGTCCGCGCTTTCAAGCTCCTTTCGCCTAACGGATTGCTGGCGACTTTTTCCTGCTCGCATCATGTCGGGGCGGAGATGTTCGAGAAGATGATCGCCGACGCGCTGGTCGATGCGCGCCGCTCCGCCCGCCGGTTGCGCCGTTTCGAGCAGGCACTCGATCATCCCGTCCTGCCGACCATTCCGGAGACCGAATATTTTCGCGGCCTGCTTCTCGAGATGATGCCCGGTCGTTAGGCGTGCTTTTCTTTTTGGTCTTTCCAATGCTGCCAGCCGAAGGGATCCGCTACCGCGCGGCCCGGACTCGTAGCGGCGAGTCCCTCCGATAAGGAGCGCGGTCGCGACCGCGCGTAAATCATCGGCGAGGTTCCGATTTTGCGCTGAAAATTCTGGCAATCTTAGCGGGCCCATTTATTATCCCCGGCGTAGCGTCCGCCGAACAAACGCCATGCCCGAACGCATCCGTCCGATCGAACAAATGCTGGAACTCAACGAAGACGACGGTGTCAGCACCGAGCACCTCGATTCCCAGGTGCAGAAAGCGCAGGAGCAACTGCTCCAACTGAAACGCCAGCAGGAACAAATCGAGAAACAAAAGCGCGAGCTCGAAGAACTCAGCCGACGCCAGGAAGAACTCGAGCACGGCCGGGCCGAGATGACCGATAAACTGACGCGCTCGCTCGTTGTTCTGGAGCGCGAGGCCTACGACGCGCAGAAAAAAATGGAGCAGCTCCGGGCCACGCGCGAAAGCTTCGGCCAGCATCTCGAGCTGCTCGAGGCAATCGATCCGCGCACCTGGAACCCGGTCGACCTGAATAAGGAACTAAGTCGCGCCCTGAGCACCGTGGACGACGCTCGGGCGGAATACAGCCAGCAGCGCAGCCGCCTGCAGGCCGCGGCCGACGAAAGCGAAAACGTGGCTTTGCCCGAAACCAGTGCCGGCTTCGAGAGCAGCGGCACCCTGGCGCATTCCTTCGGGCAATGGCTCCAGATCGGTTTTGCCTTCACCCTGCCGCTGATCGTCTTCGGGCTGATCGCGCTTTTCGTCTTCTTCTGGCTGACCGGCCCGGCTCGTTAGGCGCGCATGGCTCGACGACGCGCTTCATTCAACACGCCGCTGAGTCAAAAGCAGTTGGAGCTCGCCCGACTCGAGGAGAATCTGCGCAAACAGATGGACGATCTGCAGCGCATGATCGAAGAAGCGCCACGGGTCGCAGCAGAAAAATCGCGCCTTCAACGAGAAGAACTTTTGCAGCGGGCCAATGAAGGCCGCGGGCGCCTCGATGTCTCAATCGCGCTCCAGGACAAACGCTTTAGCGAAGGCAATTGGCAAAGCCGCCGCCCGCGTTCCCTCCGCAAGCAGCGGAGCGAAGGCCGGCTGCTTTTTCTCGTGCTCGTGATCGCGCTCGCGGTGGCGGTGATCTGGATCGCAACGCATCTGAATTTCTAGGAACGCCGCGCGGCCCTGACGAAATCCGAATGACGAATGTCATTCGAACTTCTTCATTTTCCAGCTTTCTTCTGGCATGTCCGCGTCCGATCTCGATGTTGCCTACATCGCCCGTCTCGCCCGTCTGGAGCTGATGGCGGAGGAAACCGCGCTTTTCCAAACGCAGCTCGCTCAGGTGTTGGAGCACGCGGGGAAACTGGCCGAGGTCGACCTCGAGGGTATCGAAGCAGCGGCCCATGCCTTCCCGATTTTCGATGTCCTGCGTCAGGATGAACCGCGGCCCGGTCTGACGCAGGAGGAAGCGTTGCGGAATGCGCCCCGCTCTGCCAGAGGTCTTTTCATCGTCCCCAAGGTGATCGAATGACCAAGGCTGAGCTGCCTCGCTTGACCATTGTCGAGCTGCAAAAAGTGCTGCGCGATCGCGAAGTGTCAGCCCGCGAAGTGCTGGAGGCATTACACGAGCAAATCGAGGCACTCGATCCGAAAATCGACGCCTACCTTTCACGCGACCTCGACGCTGCTGTCGCCGCTGCCGAAAAGGCCGACGTCAACCTGTCGTTAGGCGGAATCCCGCTCGCGATCAAGGATGTGATCAGCGTCGAGGGGCAACCGTGCACCTGCGCTTCGAAAATTCTGCGGAACTATCGCGCGATGTTTGACGCGACGGTCGTCCAAAGGTTGAAAGCCGCGGGCGCGATCCCGTTCGGCCGCGCCAACATGGACGAGTTCGCGATGGGTTCCTCGACCGAGAACTCAAGTGTGAAACCGACCCGCAATCCGTGGGACCGGTCGCGCATCCCGGGGGGCTCGAGCGGCGGCTCGGCCGCGGCCGTGGCGGCGGACGAAGCCATCGCGTCGTTAGGCTCGGATACCGGCGGATCGATCCGGCAACCGGCCGCGCTCAGTGGTGTGGTCGGGCTCAAGCCGACCTATGGCCGCGTCTCGCGTTATGGGCTGGTCGCCTTCGCATCTTCGCTCGATCAGATCGGTCCCCTGACGAAAACTGTGCGCGATGCGGCGCTCCTCCTCCAAGTCATGGCGGGCGCCGATTCGAACGACTCGACCTCGCTCGACACGCCGGTCCCCGATTACGGTGCGGCCCTTGAAACCGACCTGCGTGGCGTCCGGCTCGGGCTGCCGAAGGAGTATTTGATCGACGGCATCGATCCTCAGATCCGGGCCGCGATCGAAGCTGCGGTCGCGCAATTCAGTTCGTTAGGCGCAGAGATTCTCGAGGTTTCGTTGCCGCACACCGATTACGCGATCGACGCCTATTACATCATCGCCACGGCGGAGGCGTCGACCAACCTCGCGCGCTTCGACGGCGTCCGTTATGGGTACCGGGCGGAGAATCCGCAGAGCCTGCTTGATCATTACGGCCGCACGCGCGCGGAAGGTTTCGGCGCGGAAGTGAAACGGCGCATCATCCTCGGTACCTACGTTCTCAGCTCCGGCTATTACGACGCCTATTATCTCCGCGCCCAGAAGATGCGAACGCTCATCCGACAGGATTTCGCGCGCGCCTTTGAAAAAGTGGACGCGCTCATCTCGCCGACCACGCCCGAGCCGGCCTTCAAGATCGGCGAGCGTTCGACGGATCCGTTGCGAATGTATCTGGCCGACATCTTTACTAATGCGGCCAATCTGGCGGGGATCTGCGCCATCAGTATCCCGTGCGGATTTGCCAGGACGGCTGAGGGCGGAGAGCTGCCGATCGGGCTGCAAATTCTCGGTCATGCCCTCGACGAAGTGCGCATTCTCCAGATCGCTCACGCCTTCGAGCAAAGCACTCCATGGCATCTACGCCGGCCGGTGCTCTAGCTTGCCTTGTAAAGATCGGCGTTCATTGACCGCCGCTACAAACACGTGCTCGTTAGGCGGAACCAGCCGCCAGTTGGGCGTCGCGCCGCCGGACGATGATCAAGGTCACAAACGCGGCGACGGCACAGACGATCGCACCCACTGCCATGGTCGCCGCCGTTCCAAAGTAATGCGCGACCGCACCCGCCTCGAGGCTGCCAAAGGGAATCATCCCGCCAAAAATGAGAGCCCAGATTCCCATCACCCGCCCTCGCATCTCGTCCGCCACAATCGTCTGCACAGTGGTGTTGGAGGTGGAGAAAAAGAGCATCATGCCAAAGCCTGCGCCGGCCAGGCAGAGCATCGCGATCGTCAGGCTGCGATTGAAGGAGAAGATCAGCAGCATCGCGGAGAAGAGCCAGACACCGCCGAACGCGAGGGTGCGCGGAGAAAAGCTGGTGCCAAAGGTGGCGGTAGTGAGGGCGCCGATGAGCGCGCCCACTCCGCTCGCGCCGAGGAGGAAGCCGTAGCCTTGTTCGCCAACGTGCAAAATGTCCCGCGCGAAGGCCGGCATGAGGACCGAGTAAGACCAACCGAAAATTCCGACAATGGCGAAGAGTGCGAAGATGGTTCGGACCCGAACATGGTTCCAGACATAGCTGAAGCCCTCGAGCGCCTGAGCGAGCGCGCCGCCGGTTGCGGCCCTCGGGGCACGCGGCGGCAGGCGCATCATGATGAGGCCCGCAATGACAGCGAGGAAGCTCACACCATCGACGAAAAAGCAAAGCGCTATGCCGACCTTCGCCATCAGAAAACCCGCCACCGCCGGGCCGATGATGCGCGCGCCGTTGAACATCGCGCTGTTGAGCGAGATCGCGTTCATCAAGTCTTCGCGGCTCGCAATTTCAACCACGAACGATTGCCGCGCCGGCATGTCAAAAGCCATGGCCACCCCGCCGAAAAGCCCGAGCACAATGATCTCCCATGGCCGAATGATTTTCGCCCCGACGAGACCGGCCATGACGAAAGAGAGGATCATCATCGCGATTTGGGTGCAGATGAGGACGGAGCGCTTCGGGAAGTGATCCGCCGCCCAGCCCCCCCAGGTCGAGAAGACCAGCATCGGCGCGGTGCCGGCGGCGGCAACGATGCCCAATAATGCCTTGGATCCAGTCAGTTGGTAGACGAGCCAGCCCTGCGCGGTGTTCGTCATCCAGGTGCCGATGAGGGACACGAGCTGACCGGAAAAATAGAGCCGGTAATTCCGATATTTGAAGGCGGCGAAGGTCCGGCGCCACGAAACCTCGCCAGTCGCGACCCGGCGCGGGCGACCGGTCAGGTCTTCCGGCACGTCGGCGGTGCGTTGGATCTCGTCCGTGGACTTCATGGCAGCGGTGGAATGGAGCAAATTTTCTCGTCTGCTTTCGTTGCGAAACCAAGTGAAGAATTTTCACCTAACGAAATGGATCGAGCCTGGGCCGCTGGCTGACCTGGTCAGAAATCGATCGGAACGACGCCCAAACCGACGTGCTCCGAGACCGGCCCCCGCACCGTGGACGCTCGGCCTTCGCACAAATACGGGATCTGGTCTAAGCTTGGGCAGCGGCTGGAGTTCCGGGCGCGGAAATTGGGATGAAGGAGTGGTCGTCTGTATGACGAGGCGAAACACAGAGATCTCGAATGATGATGAATCAGTTCGAGAGAAAATGCCTCCCATTTCGGCGTGGCCTCTGCAAGGCACGGCAGCGCCCTCCGATAACTCAAAGACCCTGGGGGAAATGATGCCGCTCGTCTACGAAGAGCTGCGCCGGCTTGCCGCGGGTTACCTGCGAAATGAGCGACCGGACCATACCTTGCAACGCACTGCTCTGGTGCACGAAGCCTATCTCCGGCTGGTCGCTCAGGGACGGATCTCCTGGGAAAATCCCGCTCATTTACTCGCCATTTTTGCGCGCCTCATGCGCCAGACCCTGACGAACCACGCCGTCGCCCGGACGCGAACGAAACGCGGTGGCGCTGATCCGACCGAGGCCATTCTTGAATTTTATGAGCGGAACGAGGTCAACGTCGCCGCGGTCGACGAAGCCCTGCGGGAGTTGGAGGCGCTCGATCCGCGGCAGGGACAGATCGTAGAGCTGCGCTTTTTTGGCGGCCTAACGATCGAAGAGATCTCCACTTTGCTCGATATCTCGCCTGCTACGGTGAAGCGCGAATGGACGGTGGCAAAGTTGTGGCTGCGCAAAACTTTGTCTCAACCCAGTTGATATCCTTGTTTTTGATTCCTGTAACCTGCAAACGATGGCTGGGTGTGACGAATAGCTGAATAATGAATCAAGAACGCTGGCGACGCCTGAAAGAAATTGTGGCGAATGCTTTGGAGGAAGACTCGCCAGTGGCGCGCACCGCTCTTCTCGCCCACGAATGCGCAGGTGATCCCAGCTTGCTCAGAGAAGCGGAATCATTCCTCGCCGATGCCGATGCGGTCGCAGCCGGGGATGACAATGATCGGCTGGAGGAATGCGCCGCGGCCGCGAGCGCGGCCGTGCGTGGTGACAAGGTTTTCATGGCCGGCCGACGAGTCGGCGCCTACGTGATCGTGCGGGAGTTGGGTCATGGCGGCATGGCCACGGTCTACCTTGCGGCTCGCGCTGACGGATACTTTGAGAAAGAAGTAGCGATAAAGCTGCTGAAACTGGACGGCGGCGGCACCACGGAACTCATCGGTCGCTTCCGCGCGGAACGCGAAGTCCTTGCCTCCCTCGATCATCCCAACATCGCTGGTCTCTTCGATGCCGGAGCGACTGAGGAAGGAACACCCTACTTTGTCATGGAGTACGTCCAGGGGACGCCTGTGACCAGTTATGTTCGGCAGAAAAACCTGCTCGATTCGGGAGCGACTCGCACTCTTTCTCAAAATCTGCACGGCGGTCGAAGCAGCTCATCGGAGACGGGTGGTTCATCGCGATCTGAAACGAAACAACATTCTGGTGACTGAAGAGGGGGAACCGAAGTTGCTCGACTTTGGCATCGCCAAGCTACTGGAGGACAATCCCCTCATCGTCACCAGCGAGGGGCACCAAAGACTGACTCCAATCTCTGCTTCGCCGGAGCAGGCGCGGGGCGAAGCAGTCACCCCCGCGAGCGACATCTATGCCCTAGGGACGTTGCTTTATGAGATGCTGACCGGACAAACGCCGCATCGGTTTTCTAACGCGCATCCCGGGTTAGACGAGGTAGAACGCGTGGTTTGTGAGGAGCATCCTGTTCTGCCGAGCCTTGCGACCGACGATCTCGAAGCCCAGCGCGCCCTGCGCGGTGACCTGGACGCCATTATCCTGAGAGCGATGCGCAAGAATCCTTTCGAACGCTACGCGTCGGTGGCTGACCTGGAGCACGACGTCCGGCATTATCTGGCGGGAGAGCCCGTCCAAGCCCGGCCAAACACGCTCCCTTATCGGATGCTGCGGTTTGCTGGCCGCCACAAATACTCCTTCGCGCGCTTCTTACTCACGGTGGCGGTCATTGCAGCTATCGCGGGCCTGGGCTTCCTTTTCATTCATCGTCCCTCGACGCCCGTCACGGAAGGGCCTCCGATTCACCCATCCACAGAAATTTCGCCCAGAAGCATCGCGGTCCTGCCTTTTGATGACTTTGGCGCGCCCGGTGGCAACAGTTACTTTGCCGACGGTGTGCAGGACGATATTCTGACCAACCTGGCTAAGGCGGAAGACCTGAAGGTTATCAGCCGATCAGGAGTCTCGGCATACCGGAAAGGGCCTCGGGATGTGCGTGCGATTCGTCGGGTCCTGGGAGTGGCCTACGTTTTGGAAGGAAGCGTGAGACGGCGAAACGACCGGGTACGTGTGAACGTGCAGTTGATCGATACCAGTTCCGACGTTCAAGTTTGGGCGGAACAATACGAGCGCAAGCTGGATGATCTCTTTGCGCTCCAGAGCGATCTTTCGCAAGCCGTTGTTGCGCAGTTGAAGGGCAGGTTATCTGCCCGGGAGAAGGCGTCTATTGAGAGTCGCCCGACAGCAGACGTGAAGGCTTATGACCTGTATTTGCAGGCCCGGGCGTCTTTCTTTGAATATCAATATGAAAACGCGATCAGGTTACTGAACGAGGCAATTGCGCGTGATCCCACGTTTATCCTCGCCTACTGTTTGCTGACTGACGCGGAGCTTTATTTTTACCGTTTCGGGGGCGACCAGTCTCCAGACCACCTGGAGAAGGCCAGGGTTGCGGCCGAGACTGCCCTGCGCCTGGCGCCAGATCTTCCCGAGAGCCACCTGGCTCAGGCCCAATACTATTACAATGGGCTGCGCGACTATGAAAAAGCGCAGGCCGAGTTGGCGACCGCTCCGCCGTCACCGGCGGATCGGGCGAAGTTCTTTGACCTGACCGCACTGACGGAGCGGCGCCTCGGACATTGGAAGGAGGCTCTGCGCGATGGAGAAAAGGCGTGGGAACTGGATCCACACGACCCATTTATCGCCACGGAAGTGATTCAGACCTACATGTCGTTGCGCAGATACGCAGAGGCCGAGAAGCTCGCTCAGAAGGCAATCACCCTCATCAAAACTCGCACGGCTCCGTTTTGGTCTCTCAAGGCCGAATGTGTGCTGGCGCAAGGCGACGCCAAACGAGCAGGAGCGGTCTTCGAGGCTGCTCCGCCCGATATCAGTAACAAGCACGTCATGCTCGCTCGCATCGCATTTTTTCAGCGCGATTTTGCGAGGGCCAAGAGCGAGATTGAAGCGGCCCGCAAGGCCCCGATGTCCCCGATATGGGAGTATCTGGATCTATTGTCTGGCACGATTGCCCGCGTCGAGGGAGATGCCGATGGTGCGTATCAGGACTTTGAGAGGGCTCGTGTGACTCTGGAGGCGGCGGTCAAGAAACAATCCAGCAACCCAGCGGTCCTCGCCAACCTCGCCTGGGCCTATGCCGGGTTGGGTCGCAAGGAAGACGCCTTGCGCACAAGTCAACAGTCGGTGCAACTCATCCCGAGCTGGCGCGACGCGATGGAAGGCCCGGCCTATGCAAGCATGCAAGCGCAAGTCCAGGCATGGGTGGGAAACAAGGATGCGGCCATCGAGCAGCTGAGTGCTCTGGTGAGACAGGCTTCAGGCCCGAGTTATGGCGAGCTGAAGCTTGACCCAGGTTGGGACGATTTGCGCGGAGACCCACGCTTTGACCGGCTCATCGCGCGGGCAGCCAAACCGGTCAACTTCAACTAGAGGCAGTTGCCGAAGGGGCCCTCGGCGGCTCGACCGAAACCACTGCACCGAATTTGGCTACTTGAAGCGCATCTGCATCTATCCTTTACTGCTGAGCAAGAACCAACTGAGGCAACATCATGCCATTTGAAACCATTAACATGGAGGGAATCACGGAAGAGCGGCGCAAAGGCATCGCGGCGTCCATCCGCACGATCACCGTCGAAGAGCTGAAGACGCTCGGCGAACGGCTCTTCCCGTTCACCGATGACCCGTGGCAACAGAAGTTCTTCGGCTTTATCGCCGAGAATGCCACCGCCACGTTCCATCACGCGATGACGCACGACGGCGTGCAGGTCATCTATTGTCATGCCAAGGGGAAGGGCATGTGGTTCATGCCGGGAACTGGCATGGGTCCGATGCAACCGAAGGGGCTGGCGACTCTCAAGCAGATCGTCGAAGGAATGTAAGGCGCGCAGGTCATGGCGGGATTCCCAAACGCCGCTTCCAATGCACACGCCTGAGTCGCTTGCGCTCGTCGATTCAGCGTTCTTAGACTAACGAATGCAGACCCACTCCTACGACCTCGTGGTCATCGGCGGCGGACCGGCCGGAATCTGCGGAGCAAATACCGCGGCGATTTTTGGCCGGCGGGTCGCGCTGGTGGAGAAACGCCGCGACATCGGAGGCGCCGGCATCAACACCGGCACGATCCCGAGCAAGACACTGCGCGAAACCGCGCTGGCACTTTCGGGCTGGCGCTCGCGCAAGCTCTTTGGGGTTGATCTTTCGCTCCGGCGCGGCGCCACCGTGGCCGATTTCATGCATCACAAGGATGACGTCGTCAGGCAGGAACAGAAACGGCGTGAAGAGCAATTTCGGCTGTTCAAGGTTGAGCGATTTCAAGGTGCGGCGAGCTTCGTCGATCCGCATACCGTCCGCATCGCACCCGAGACTTTCTTGCGCGGCTGAAAAGGTTCTGATCGCAACCGGTTCGTCGCCGGCGCATCCGCCGGAGTTTCCATTCGAGCATCCGCATGTCCACGACTCGGACGAAATCCTCCAGATCAGCGCACTCCCCAAAACGCTTGCTGTCGTCGGCGCGGGAGTGATCGGAGCGGAGTATGCCTGCACCTTCGCCGCGCTCGGTGTCGAAGTGTATCTGATCGACGGACGCGACTGGCTTCTCGGTTTTCTCGATCGCGAGATTTCCGAAGACATTCAACGCGGGATGACCGCAAACGGAATACGTTTTATCTGGAAAGAAAGAGTGGTGCACTGCGATGCGCCGCCCACAGGCGATGTCACGCTCACGCTGAGTTCCGGCGCGACGCTCGCGGTCAACGATGTCCTGGTCGCGGCTGGCCGGCAGAGCAACACGGCCGACCTGAATCTCGCTGCTGCCGGGCTGACTCCGGGCAAACGCGGGCTCGTGGAGGTTGACGCGCAGGGCCGCACGAAGGTGCCGCACATTTTCGCTGCCGGAGATGTTATTGGTGCGCCGGCTCTCGCTGCCACGGGCATGGAGCAGGCGCGACTGGCGGCTTGTGTCGCATTCGATATCTGGCAAAAGGAAGCAGCGTCGTCGATTCTGCCGACCGGCATCTATACGATTCCGGAAGCGAGCATGGCTGGAGAGACCGAGGAGTCTTTGAAGGAGAAGAACATCCCGTATGTCGTCGGCCGCGCTCGCTATGCCGATAATGCGCGCGGTCAGATTATCGGCGACGAAAGTGGCCTGTTGAAGCTGATCTTTCGTCCTGAGGACATGCGTCTACTCGGGGTACATGTGGTCGGGGAACAGGCCACCGAACTCGTCCACATCGGTCTCGTTGCGATGTTGGCCGGGGTAGGCGCCAGCCTTTTCAACCGCGTTTGTTTCAACTACCCGACACTGGGTGAACTCTACAAATTTGCCACCTACGAGGCATTGCTGAAACGCGCTGGACTTTTCCCAGGCGCGCCTGCTTTGGAGACGTGACAAAAGGCAACTTGCTTTGGCATGCGAGAGCGAACTGGCGAGGAGCCGATCTGCGGAGTGAGCGCGATTGTGGGCGCGCTTGCCGCCCGGCTGCGGAATCAGCGCTTGCTCTTGGGTGGGTACATTGATAGGAAGCAGGTGGCAGCGAGCATCCAGTTCGCTGCCAGGCAAGGAGGCAAACCAAATGAAAATCGCTCTCTATCTCTGTGTGGTAATCAGCGCGGCAATTATCGTCGGTGGCTGCGCGAATCAAAACAGTTCGGCCACGACCAGCAGGAAGCCCGGATCGGCCGAAAACGCGGTTGCCTTCGGCTCCGGCGGAGGAGGGGGTAGCGCCCTTCCGCCCGGAAGAGTTCCGGTCAAGAACCAACCCTAGACGTGATTTCGGGCGCGGCAGGTGGCGTCGCGACCAGAGAATACGGCAAAGGCGACTCTGCGTAGGTTATCGTCGGGCTGCCTGGGACGGTTTTCGATTTAGACGACGGCGTGCTTTATCCGATGCCCGCTCTGGGGAAATGACAAAGAAGGCGCGCGCGTGATCCTCGCCCTGACCCTCGCCATCGCGATCGGCTTTTCGTTGACCGTGCTGGGCAGCGGCGGATCGATCATTACTTTGCCGGTGCTGGTTTATGCCGCGCATGTGCCACCGCAAGCGGCGGTCGGCATGTCGCTCGCGGTTGTTGGCGGAACGAGCCTCGCCGCGACATTGTTGAATGCGCGCAGCGGTCTGGTGCACGCAAAAGCCGCCGCGCTCTTCAGCGCTACCGGCATCGTCGGCGCGCTCGCTGGCGCCCAGCTCACGCACCTCGTTTCGCCCGCGCTGCTCATGCTGCTCTTTGCCGCGCTCATGATCGTAATCGCCACCCTGATGTTGCGTGGCGGCAACGTCCACGCCTCGGACTCCACGGAGCAATGCCAGTGGCAGCGCTGCTCGCTTACCGGCCTCGGTGTTGGTGTGCTCACCGGCTTTCTCGGCGTCGGTGGCGGATTTCTCATCGTGCCGGCACTCGTTTTTTTTGGTCATTTGCCGCTCAAATCCGCGTTGGTCACGTCGCTGCTCGTGATCGCGGTTAACTCTTTCGCTGGCCTCGCCGGACATTTGCATCGGACGCCGTTCGACTGGCGCACCGCTGCGATGTTCCTTGGGGCGTCGCTCATCGGGATGTTCGCCGGCCGCCTTGTCGCGCGGCGGCTGGCGGTCGCGCAGTTGCGCGTGGCCTTCGCCTGGTTCGTCCTCGCCGTCGGCGCCTTTGTCATCACGAAGAATTGGAGTTACTTTTTCTGAGCGGCATTGACCTGCATTCGAGTGATCCTGCTGGAACCTCTTGGCCCGGTGGGCGGAAATGCGCTGCCTGATTAGCCTAACGACACCTCACGCCAACAATTCACACCATGTATCTGAAACGTTTCTTTATCGAAGGACTCGCTCACGCCTCCTACCTTTTCGGCGCCGATGGTGAAGCCGCCGTGGTCGATCCAAAACGCGATGTCGATGATTACCTCGCCGAGGCCGAGCGCGAAGGCTTGCGCATCGTCGCCATCTTCAACAGTCATCCGCACGCCGATTTTGCTTCCGGTTTCCGCGAGCTGGCGGACCGGACCGAAGCGAAAGTTTACGTCTCGCATCACGCGCCGGTGAACTACGAGCATGTCGCGGCGAAAGATGGCGACCGCGTGAAGATCGGTTCGCTCGAGGTCGAGTTGCTGGAAACGCCGGGACATTCGCCGGACAGCCTGTCGTTCCTCGTGCATGAGGGGGGCAAGCCGACCGCCATCTTTACCGGCGATCTGCTTTTTGTGGGCGACGTCGGCCGTCCTGATCTGCGCGATGCCGATGAAGATCCGAACGCGCTCGCGGGCAAACTCTACGACTCGCTCTTTTACAAGCTTCTCACTTTGCCGGACGAGGTGAAGGTTTATCCGGCGCACGGCGCCGGCTCGCTCTGCGGTCGCGCCATTTCCGACGCGCCTTTCTCTCTCGTTGGCCAGGAACGGAAACTGAATTGGGCGATGCAAATCAAGGACCGGAATGAATTCGTCAGGCAAATGACCGCTAACCTGCCCGATCGTCCCGCTTATTTCTCCTACGACGTGGGCGTGAACCTTGAAGGCGCCGAACCTTTCAGCGCGCTCCCGCCGCTCGACGAAATGACCGAGGAGGAATTGCAACACGCGGTGAAAGACCAGGCGGTTGTGCTCGACCTGCGTCCGCCCGGCAAGTTCGGTGCGGCTCATTTTCCCGGCAGCATTAACATCGGCCTGGGCAGTCCGTCGTTTTCCACCTGGACCGGCTTCATGGTTCCGGGCGACAAGGCGATCGCGTTCGTGGTTGGCTCAGCCGAGGAGGCGAGGCGGGCGCGCCTCGAATTGGCGCGGATCGGTTTCGACAACGTGCTCGGTTACATCAAGGCGGACGCGCTCAAGCAAACCGAAAAGCTCCCGCAAGTCAGCGCACCGGAACTGAAGGTACGCCTGCAAAATGACGGACCTCTCGTGCTCGACGTGCGCACGCCTTCCGAATGGAAGAACAATCATATTGATGGCGTGCAACACGTGCCCTTGTCGTCTTTTGCCAAACAATTGCCTGATCTGCCTAACGACCGTCCAATTGCGATCATCTGCGCCAGCGGCTATCGCAGTTCCATTGCCGGCAGTCTGCTCAAGGCACGCGGTTACAAGGAAGTTGCGAACGTCGCCGGGGGCATGAATGCCTACACGGAAGCAGGCCACTGAGGGGAGTCCTTAAAATTGCAATCGAACTGCAAGAGACGAGCGGCGGCAAGGTGCTGGAAGTCAAGGTCACCGGCGAACTGTTGCATGGCGATTATCAATCTTGCTTGAGGCGTTGCCTAGGCAACTGGCGAGCTGATCGGTCCCTAAGAAGCCGTAACCGATCGCATCGAGCCTCTCGCGCAGCGGCGTCTTGTCATCGCCGCCAAGCAGGCTCGTGATCGCGCCGGCCAGAAAGGCGCCAAGGACCAACTCCACCCCGAGCGCCTGCGCCATGGCGACGAGGATGACCAAAAAGCGCGAACTCCCCGCGCACCCGCAACTGCGCGTTGGCATGCGAGGGTTCGTCGATCATGCATGCACACCCCCCCCCCCTCTTGGTCGTTGGTCGGTGGGACAGTCGTGTGGATGATCTGCTGTTCACGGGTGTCGCGCCAGTTGTCGGTCTGGAAAAGCAGGTGCGTAGTCCAGCAGCAGCTGTAACTTTCTGGTCCGCAGGAAAGGCAAGAGGAACGGCGTTTGACTGCTGGGAAGTGGAGCAGGTGGGCTAGTGTGCGCTGCCGGGCGGGGTCCCAGGTGAGGTGACCGGTGCAAGCGAGTAGACCTCGACCAGCGCTACACCGGTGGCGTCGTTCGCTCCACGGACAATCGCGGTGTAGGCACCCGGCGGAAGGGTCGCGACTATCGCTGATTCCCTGTCATCCGTGGGCGGGATTGTCGTATCGATGATTTGTTGTTCCTGATCGTCGCGCCAATTGTCGTTGCGGAAGATCAGGGAGCCGCTGCGGTCGTGCAGTTCCAGGACCGGGTCGGCCAACACTCCGCTGACACCAGCGCTTACCAGGGAAGGGCCGATGGCACGCACCAGCACCTTGGTCGGTGCCGTGCCACCGATGATGAAGCCGCCGATCATGACGTCGTCAACCAACCCGACCTCTCCGCGGGTGGAGATGTTGCGCACGCTGGATTTGTCTGGCGAGAGATCGTAGAGCTCGCACAGGGCGACGCCGGTGGTGCCATCTTCGCCGCGGACTACGGCGGTGTAGTTGCCTGCGGGCAGGTGAGCAACGATGACGGCCTCCTTCGGATCGGTGGGTTGAAGCTCAACCGGGAGGCTGCCCGGCGGGAGCGAAGTCCAGTCAGCGTTCTGATCGATCAACGTGCTGCTGGAATCGTAGAGTTCCACCTCGGGGTTGGGCAGGACTCTGGAAACTCCCGACCGCGCCAGCGACGGTCCCAGTGCCCGGATCACCACCTCTTTGGTGGCATCGCCCGTGACGATGAAGCCCCCGATCAGGACGCTATCGCCGCTGCGCACTCGAACCCGGGTCGAGATGTTGAGCAGCCCTTCGGGTTGCGCTGGCGACGGGCTCGGGGTTGGCGTTGGAGTCGGGGTTGGGCTTGGCGTCGGTGTTGGCGTCGGGGTTGGCGTTGGTGTCGGCGTTGGGGTTGGTGTCGGCGTTGGCGTTGGGGTTGGCGTTGGCGTCGGCCTTGGTGTTGGAGTTGGTGTCGGGGTCGGGGTCGGGGTCGGTGTCGGAGTTGGGGTTGGAGTTGGAGTTGGCGTTGGTGTCGGGGTTGGAGTCGGAGTCGGAGTCGGCGTCGGCGTCGGGGTTGGAGTTGGTGTCGGGGTGGGAGTTGGGGTCGGCGTTGGCGTTGGCGTTGGTGTCGGCGTTGGGGTTGGTGTCGGCGTTGGGGTTGGCGTTGGGGTTGGTGTCGGTGTTGGGGTCGGGGTTGGTGTTGGAGTTGGGGTCGGGGTCGGTGTTGGGGTCGGGGTTGGCGTTGGAGTCGGAGTTGGAGAACTGGCAAAGAACGTAGCGACTTCCGTGATTGTGTTAGTATTAGCGTCCGATCGTCCAAGTTGCGGCTGTGCTGCCCGCGTTGCTCTGGACCAAATCCTCCAAGCTGAGTTGCGCCCCTCCGGACGTGAATGTTCGTTCCGAAAATCCAGTTCCGCCGGTCGTAGACGTGGAGGTGTACTAGTCAGCATAACAGTTGCGCCGATGACGAGTTCACCATCCGCAGTCGTTGTAACCGTATTACTGGTCACAGCGTCTGTCCCGGTTCCTGCTTGGCCTGCATCGCCGCCGGAATCGTGGCCTGCACCCATTTGCGCGATTGATCTAATGCAGAACTGGTGGCAACCCCGGAGTATTCCGCGATAACCAACCGTCGATACGTCGCGATGTTGTCGTAATTGACTGTTACCGATGTTCGCGCCCGGTGCGGCATTCATGGCATACCAAATGTCAAACATCTGGTCTCCCGAACGGTCTCCATGAATTGCCTGCGCCCAGGTATTGCCTCGTGTGTCGGTAATACTGCTGACAAAAGTACCTGACTGTAGTCGTCACCAGATGACTAAGGCGATCAGCAGAGTTCCGCTGGTATTGTCGTTTGAATATGTCGCCGAAATCGTGCTGGACGATGAATTGTCTGCGGCTGTTGCGGATTGAATTAACGGCGGCGATTGGGGTCGGGGTTGGGACGGCGTATGAAACTTCATTCGAGTAACCGCTTTCCACCCCCTCGGTATTGTAGGCGGTTACGGCAAAGTAATAGACCACGCCTTCGGTCAAATCTGGAACCGTGGCGGACGGCGTGCCTACCTCCATCGTCTGGGTGTAATTGTCACTGCCGGTACCGAAGTAGACTCTATAGCCGGCGAGGTCTGGTTCTGAATTCGGATCCCACGCGAGGTTGACCGATTGCGAAGCGTGGACCTGGCAAGTGAAGAACAGAGCGACCGACGCGAAGACGATCGTAAAAAGCCGTGAAAATACCATGAGACAACCCGGAGTCTATGGTATTTATAGCAAATATGGTGCCTCAGGAACGGTGTTTAGAATCGAGGGGCTGCACTTTGGCACTCCTAGATTTGCCTTCCGACATCTCTGCATCGTCACCTCGATACAGCAGCAGTAGCTTTCTGGTCGGCAGGAAGGGCAGGAGGAACGGCGTTTGACTGCTGGGAAGTGGAGCAGGTGGGCTAGTGTGCGCTGCCGGGCGGGGTCCCAGGTGAGGTGACCGGTGCAAGCGAGTAGACCTCGACCAGCGCTACACCGGTGGCGTCGTTCGCTCCACGGACAATCGCGGTGTAGGCACCCGGCGGAAGGGTCGCGACTATCGCTGATTCCCTGTCATCCGTGGGCGGGATTGTCGTATCGATGATTTGTTGTTCCTGATCGTCGCGCCAATTGTCGTTGCGGAAGATCAGGGAGCCGCTGCGGTCGTGCAGTTCCAGGACCGGGTCGGCCAACACTCCGCTGACACCAGCGCTTACCAGGGAAGGGCCGATGGCACGCACCAGCACCTTGGTCGGTGCCGTGCCACCGATGATGAAGCCGCCGATCATGACGTCGTCAACCAACCCGACCTCTCCGCGGGTGGAGATGTTGCGCACGCTGGATTTGTCTGGCGAGAGATCGTAGAGCTCGCACAGGGCGACGCCGGTGGTGCCATCTTCGCCGCGGACTACGGCGGTGTAGTTGCCTGCGGGCAGGTGAGCAACGATGACGGCCTCCTTCGGATCGGTGGGTTGAAGCTCAACCGGGAGGCTGCCCGGCGGGAGCGAAGTCCAGTCAGCGTTCTGATCGATCAACGTGCTGCTGGAATCGTAGAGTTCCACCTCGGGGTTGGGCAGGACTCTGGAAACTCCCGACCGCGCCAGCGACGGTCCCAGTGCCCGGATCACCACCTCTTTGGTGGCATCGCCCGTGACGATGAAGCCCCCGATCAGGACGCTATCGCCGCTGCGCACTCGAACCCGGGTCGAGATGTTGAGCAGCCCTTCGGGTTGCGCTGGCGTGGGGGTTGGAACGGCGTATGAAACTTCATTCGAGTAACCGCTTTCCACCCCCTCGGTATTGTAGGCGGTTACGGCAAAGTAATAGACCACGCCTTCGGTCAAATCTGGAACCGTGGCGGACGGCGTGCCTACCTCCATCGTCTGGGTGTAATTGTCACTGCCGGTACCGAAGTAGACTCTATAGCCGGCGAGGTCTGGTTCTGAATTCGGATCCCACGCGAGGTTGACCGATTGCGAAGCGTGGACCTGGCAAGTGAAGAACAGAGCGACCGACGCGAAGACGATCGTAAAAAGCCGTGAAAATACCATGAGACAACAGTCTTTGCGTGGTCTTCCATAGCACTTCCGATGCCCGACTCCGCTTGCCTGTGGCTTGCGATGCGCGAAGGGTCTGCCCTTCGGACCGGGTCTGTTTCTGTCCCGCTCGAAACGGGAACGCCCCGTGACCGATTGGTCATGCTATTGGCACGGATAAAGTCTTCGGCCTATGGGACCGGTGCCGAGCCCGCGACCTCTCGAATCAATTCCGGTCCGCGGTAAACGAAACCCGTGTAGAGTTGGACAAGCTGCGCGCCGGCCTCAAATTTCTCTTGGGCGGAGGCTTTGTCGCAGATGCCTCCAACGGCGATGATCGGCAAGCGCGTTCGCGAACGGAGGAAGCGGACGATCGCAGTC
Organism: uncultured Verrucomicrobiae bacterium; assembly: GCA_963738045.1. Classification (GTDB taxonomy): domain Bacteria; phylum Verrucomicrobiota; class Verrucomicrobiia; order Chthoniobacterales; family UBA10450; genus Palsa-1392. The sequence goes on from CAVTUX010000002.1 coordinate 414,488, forward strand.
GACCGCAAACGTAGCGGTGCGCCGCTTAGACCGCCGGCTTGATCGGATTCGGAAGCAACCGCTGAATGATCGAGCGTGGTGTTTGTCGCGATTATTCCAGCAAGCCCGCATCCTTCGCAGGCGGCAACAATCCGCTCGAGCGCTTCATCGGAAAGATCCGGCGCGATCTTCAGAAGGATCGGTCTTGGTAACGGAAGATGCGCATTTTCATTCGTCACGACCCGGAGCAGGGCGACCAGCGCGTCGTGTTCCTGCAGTGAACGGAGCCCCGGTGTGTTCGGTGAGCTAACGTTGAGGGCAATGTAATCCGCCACCGGGGCCAGCCGTCGGAAAGAGTAAAGGTAATCTGCCGCCGCCTCTGCGAGGGGCGTGATTTTGGTTTTCCCGATGTTCACGCCGATCGGAACGGAAGGTCGAAAACGACTCTCGCGCAGCCGGCGGAGTCGGTCCCCGACAATATCCGCGCCATCGTTATTGAACCCGAGCCGATTAATCAGCGCTCGCTCGCGTGGATATCGAAAAATGCGGGGACGCGGATTGCCCGGCTGCGGCTTTGCCGTCACGGTGCCGATCTCGACAAAACCAAAGCCGAGCGCTTCCCAGGCGGGAATCGCCAGACCATTCTTGTCGAAGCCGGCCGCGAGTCCGACCGGGTTTCGAAACTGCAAGCCAAAGAGAGTGCGCGGCTGCGGCGGCGGCGCGAACGAGCGCAAGAGCGCGAGCCCGCCTGGAACGTGGGGAACCGCGCGCAGAAGACCCAGCGCGAAATGATGCGCCGTTTCCGGATCCATCCGGAAAAGCAAAGGCCGCGCGATCCGTTCATACCAACTGTTCGTTAAGCGCTTCATTTTCCGATGCAAAATCGGGCGAAGAGCGCGTCGAGAATTTGCTCCATCCCGGCGTGACCGATGACATCGCCGACCGCCTGCAATGCGCCTCGTAGATCCACCGCCACCAGTTCCGGCGCGAGATTCTGCACAAAGGCGTTTCGCGCCTCATCGCAAGAAGTGAGAGCGCGCCGGAGGCAATCGCGATGGCGTGCGTTGATCGCGACCGCGCTCGGGTACGTCCCAGCGTTGCTCGCTTACTTTCGCCAAAATCGCCTCCTCCAATCCGGCGAGACCGGTCTCCTCCAGGCAGGAAATTCGTAGCGCGTCACAGCCTTTCCAATCCGTGTGCTCGGGCAAATCGCTCTTGTTCAAAAGCAATAGCTCCGATCGGTCCTCGGTGCGCGCATCGAAATGCGGCGGCTTCGCCGCGTTCGCGTCGACCAAGTGCAGAGCCAGATCGGCATGGGCGAGGGAGCGCTCGGTGCGCGCGATCCCTTCGGCCTCGACGACGCCCGTGTTCCCCGCGCGCAGTCCCGCCGTATCCGTCAGGCGCAGAGCGATGCCACGGAGATTGACTACCTCCTCAATCGTGTCGCGAGTCGTGCCGGGAATCTCGCTCACGATCGCGCGCGGAAAACCGAGGATGCGATTGAGCAGACTCGATTTGCCGGCGTTGGTCGCGCCGTAGATCACAACTCGCACACCCTCGCGAAAGATGCGGCCCTGCTCCGCAGTCATGAGGAGCGCTTCGATTTGCGCACGGATGCCATCGAGTCGCGCGAGGAAGGCGGCCCCGATATCCGGTTCGATGTCTTCCTCCGGAAAATCGATGTAGGCCTCGAGATTTGCGACTAGCGCAAGCAGTTCTTCGCGCAGCTGCGAAACCTTCTCGCCCAGCCGGCCGTCCAGTTGTTCCGCCGCTGACCGCAGCGCAAGATCGGTTTGCGCGCGGATCAGGTCGATCACGGCTTCGGCTTGCGTCAGATCCATTTTTCCATTCAAGAAGGCGCGCTCGGTAAATTCCCCGCCGCGCGCCGCCCGCGCCCCGGCCTGCAAACAGGTTTCCCAGACGCGCGCCGTGACCAGCACACCGCCGTGGCAGCTGATTTCCACCACGTCTTCACCGGTATAACTCGCCGGCGCGCGATGGACCGAGAGCATCACCTGATCGAGGACGCGGTCACCTTCGACGATCTCTCCAAATTGTTGGAAATGCGATGGCGCCACCGACGGCATTTGTTTCCCGCGAAAGACTTGATCGGCAATCGAGACTGCCCCCGGTCCGGACAGCCTAACGAGTGCGATGGCCCCTTCGCCGGGCGGGGTCGAGACCGCGGCGATGGTCTCATTCGAATTTCCGATCATCGCCCCGCGCTATGACTGCAGCACCTCGCGGAGTGCGGCGATGCACTGGCGATTCTGCTCCATTGTGCCAACGGAAATGCGAACCCATTCCGGCAGGTTGTAACCACTCAGGGCGCGCACGATCACCCCCTTGCGCAGCAGCGCCTTGAAGAGCGCCTTGCCGTCGCCCACCCGTACCAGAACGAAATTCGCCACGCTCGGGAACAAACGACAGACCTAGTGCCGCACACTCTTCCTCCAGGTATCTCCGACCCTCGTCGGTCAGCCGTTTGGTTTCCGTCTGATGCGCCTCATCGGCCAGGGCGGCGACCGCCCCGGTCTGAACCAGACCGTTGGTGTTGAAGGGTTCGCGCGTTTTTTGCAGCACCCGGATCAATTCCGGCCGCCCGATGCCGTAGCCGAGCCGCAGGTTGGCGAGCGCGTGAATTTTGGAAAAAGTGCGCAGGACAACCACGTTGCGTTCCTGCCTAACGAATTTCAACGTGTCAGGCGGATCGTCCAGGTATTCGAAATAGGCCTCGTCGAAGACGACCACGACTTCATCAGGTACATCCGCCATGAAGCGATCAATCGCCTCCTGCCCGACCAGTGTCCCGGTCGGATTGTTCGGGTTGGCAACGAAAACCACGCGGGTGTGCGACGTGATCGCCTCCCGAATCGCCTCGAGGTCGAAGCGAAAATCGCGATCCGGAACCGCAACGGTTTTGGCGGCGAAGAGCGAGGCGACCAGGCGGTAGGCAATGAAAGCGTTCTCCGAAGTGACCATCTCCGCGCCCGGTCGCAGGAAAGCGTGCCCGATGAATTCGATAATCTCGTTCGAGCCGTTGCCAAAGATGAAGTATTCCGGCGCGAGACCCAGTTTGCTGGCCAACGCCGCCCGGATATAGAACCCGCCACCATCCGGATAAAAATTTGCGCCCGCCAGCGCCTCCTGTATCGCCGCCTGCACGCTTGGCGACGGCCCAAGCGGATTTTCGTTCGAGGCGAGCTTTACGATCTGGTCAGGACGCAGGCCGCATTCGCGCGCCGTTTCTTCGATGGGTTTGCCCGGTTCGTAAAGCGCGAGATCGCGCAGATGCGGCTTAGCCAGGTTCCAGATGCTGTCCATGCCTGAATTGAACCACAGAGACGGCTGAGTTCACAGCGATTCGAGTTATTTCCAAAAAATCTCCGTGCACTTCCGCCTTCCGTGGATAGTGCTCCCAGATGAGCACCTTCGAATTCATCGCGGCGGCAAAGCTATTTAATATCACCCTCACGCCGTGGAAAATCGTCGGCCTCACTGGCAGCCTCATCTTCGGTCTGCGTTTTCTCATACAGTGGATCGCCTCGGAGCGGGCCAAAAAAAGCGTGATTCCCTTCGGCTTCTGGGAATGCAGCGCGCTCGGGTCGATCTTGACCCTGAGTTATTTTGCAATTTATCGCCACGATTCGGTCGGCGTCCTGCAAACCGCGCTGCCGTTGCCGATCTATCTGCGCAATTTATACTTCCGTTGGACGCATCAACATGCACAACATCCGGGGAACGAACCGCGACCGCCGGAATAACTGCGCGACGCATTCAACCCTCGAATCTTATCATGCTGCCTGATCTCGAAGTCATCTATCTCGATAACAACTCCAGTACCCGGATCGATCCCGAGGTGCTCGAGGAAATGATGCCCTTCCTGACCGCGCAATACGGCAACCCATCGGGTTCGCATCGTTTCGGTGCGCGGGTCAAGGAGGCAACGAACCTCGCTCACGAGCGCGTCGCCGCCCTGCTCGGCTGTCAGCCTAACGAAGTTGTTTTCACCAGCGGCGGGACGGAATCGGACAACACCGCGCTCCATTCCGCCCTCCAGATGTCGCCCGAGCGACGCCACATCGTCACCACTTCCGTCGAGCACAACGCCGTTCTGAATTACTGCGAAGCGGCCGTCAGGCGCGGCTGCCAGGCGACGATCGTCCCGGTCGACGAACAGGGTCATCTCGATCTCGACGAGCTGGAACGCGCCATTCGGCCCGACACCGCGGTCGTCTCCGTGATGTGGGCAAACAACGAAACGGGCGTCATTTTTCCACTCGAAAAGATCGCGGAAATCTGCCGCGCCAAAGGCGTCTTCTTTCATACCGATGCGGTCCAGACGGTCGGGAAAATGGCGATCGATCTCGCCAACCTGCCGATTCATTTCCTTTCCCTTTCCGGGCACAAATTGCATGCTCCAAAAGGCGTCGGCGCGCTCTACGTCAATCGCAAGGCGCGCTTCCAGCCGCTGCTCGTCGGCGGCCCGCAGGAAGGCGGTCGGCGCGCGGGGACTGATAACGTCCCCTCCATCGTCGGACTCGGGAAAGCCGCCGAGCTGGCGCTGTCGACGCTCGAGGAAGAAAACACGCGCGTGCGCGCCTTGCGCGATCGCTTTGAATCAACCCTTCTCGCCGAACTCGAAGACGTGATGGTAAACGGCGACGCGGCCGCGCGCCTGCCCAACACCTCGAATCTCGCCTTCACCGGAGTCGACGCGCAGGCCATCCTCCTCAAGCTCGATCAGGAAGGCGTTTGCTGTTCGTTAGGCTCTTCCTGCACCACGGGCGCGGTGGAGCCGTCGCACGTCCTGCGTGCGATGCGCTTCACGAACGAGCGCGCCCGCAGCAGCCTGCGTTTTTCCTTCGGTCGCTTCAACACCGAGACCGAGTTGGACAAAGTGCTCGAGGTCCTTCCGCGCATCGTGCGCAAGCTGCGTCAGCTCTCGGCCACGCCGGCTTGATCGGCACCACGGCCTCGCGCACCACGAGATCTCTTTTTTCGGATCACTGTCTGGAGATTCGAAGACGATGCCGAAGCGCGCCGCGCGCTTCAGCGCGAGATGGGAAAACGTCAATCCTGTTTCTCGTTAGGCAAACTCAGCCGCCCCAGGTTTGCGCTTTCGGCCCGCCGAAACGATTGTCGTCGGTGGCTTCCAGCAACGGTAAAAAACCCGGCATCATCCCGCTCGGGGAGCGGGGCTGCATCGAAATTCGTGGCGCCCGCCAGAACAATCTCAAGGGCTTCGATCTCGACCTGCCGCTGGGCCAGTTGACCGTCATCACCGGCCCGAGCGGGAGCGGCAAATCGAGCCTCGCTTTCGACACGATTTACGCCGAGGGCCAGCGCCGTTACGTCGAGACCTTCAGCCCTTACACGCGGCAATTCCTCGAGCGCATGGACAAGCCGCGGGTCGACGAAATACGCGGCATTCCGCCTGCGATCGCGATCGAGCAATCGAACCCGGTGAAAAGCTCGCGCTCGACCGTCGGCACGATGACGGAGATCAACGATTACCTGAAGCTGCTCATGCCGCGAGTGGCGCGCGCCTTCTGCCCGAGCTGCGGCCGTGAGATCCGGCCCGAGACCGCGAAGTCGATCGCCGAGGAGGTGTTTCGCCAGTTTGAAGGGCATTCGTCCGCCTCGCCTGGCGATGACGCTTTGCGCCTGGACGCGCGGAAGCGCGTCCCTCCGGAGGGACCTGCTTCCGCAGGTCCAGGTGCCAGCGTCCTCATCACATTTTGGGTAGCCGTGCCGCTGAAGACGGAGCCGAGGGATTTTTTCGGCTTCCTCCAGCAGCAGGGCTATCTTCGCGTCTGGCTCAATGGCGAAGTCGTTAGGGCCGACGGCGAAACCAAAAAACTCCGCCTCGGCGCGCGCGTCCAGGTGATCCAGGATCGCCTCACGATCACGGAGGAAAACCGCGCCCGCCTCGTCGAGTCGATCGAGACCGCGCTGCGTTTCGGCAAGGACAAGATCAATTTCATCGATCTCGCAACGAAGGAGGAACACCCTTTCTCCACCGGTTGGCATTGCGCGCATTGCGACCTCGACATTCGCCCGCCGACGCCCGGGCTCTTCAGTTTCAACAATCCGCTGGGCGCGTGTCCGGAGTGCCGCGGCTTCGGCCGCACCATCGCGATCGATCTCAACCGCGCCATTCCCGATCGCGCGCTCTCCATCGCGCAGGGCGCGGTGCGCGTTTTCCGCGGCGAGGAAATGGGCGAATCGCAAAAGGATTTGCTCCGCGCCTGCGCCCGCGAGGAGATCGACGTTCACCTGCCGTTCGAGGAATTGCCGAAACACGACCAGGATTTCGTCATCAACGGCGAGAAAGGCGCCGGCGAATTCACCGAGGAAGATTGCGAGGGCGATCGTTGGTACGGCGTCCGGGGCTTCTTTCGATGGCTCGAGAGCAAGACCTACAAAATGCATGTCCGCGTTTTGCTCAGCCGTTACCGCGCTTACACCACCTGCCCGAGTTGTCAGGGCGGCCGCTTTCAGCCGGAGACGCTCAATTACCGGCTTCTCAGGCAGGACGGAATTGCTTTCACGCTGCCCGAGTTCGCTGCGCTGCCGATCGCCGAGGCGCGCGATTTTCTCACCAGCCTGGCCCTTCCGCCTAACGACTCGGCCGCGGAGATGCTGCGGGCCGAGATCGGCACGCGCCTCGGTTATCTCTGCGAAGTCGGCGTCGGCTATCTCACGCTCGATCGCTCCACCCGCACCCTGAGCGGCGGCGAAGTCCAGCGCGTCAATCTCACAACCTGCCTCGGCGCGTCGCTCGTCAACACGCTCTTCGTCATGGACGAACCGAGCGTCGGTCTCCATCCGCGCGATGTCGGGCGGCTCGTCCGGGTCATGCACAATCTGCGCGACAAGGGCAACACGCTGCTCGTCGTCGAGCACGAGGAAGCGATCATTCGCGCGGCCGATCATCTGCTCGACATCGGCCCCGGCCGCGGCGAACGCGGCGGCGAACTGGTCTTCCAAGGTACGCTGGCAGAATTTCTGGGGAGCGCACGCGACCCGCGTGCGGCAGTGTTCACGTGCGACTCGCCGAACACGCTCGCGGCGGAGGAAAAGTTCGCGACGGCGAGGGTCGCCGATCGCCAGCACGCGGGGCGCGTGCGCTCCCCAGCAATCCCTCTCGACCCCGACTACCTCACCGGACACGAAAGCGATTCCGATTCCGAAAACTCGTCGCGCCTCCTCCCACGCGATCAAGATCAAAGGCGCGACTCAGCACAATCTCAAGAACCTCGATGTCGAGATTCCGTTAGGCGTTTTCACCTGCGTAACCGGCGTCTCCGGCTCGGGCAAATCGACCCTCATCCACGAAGTCCTCTACCAAAATCTCCTCCGAGCACGCGGGACGGGGAGCGAAGAAGCCGGCGCCTGCAAGAGCGTGACCGGCGCGCATCGCGTGGGCGAAATCGTAATGGTCGATCAGTCGCCGCTCTCCCGCACCCCGCGTTCGACTCCGATTCTTTACCTTGGGATTTACGACCGGGTGCGCGAGCTGTTCGCCGGCTTGCCGGAAGCGATGGCACAGGGTCTGACCGCAAGCGCGTTTTCCTTCAACTCCGGCAGCGGACGTTGCGAGCGCTGCGGCGGGACCGGCTTCGAGAAAATCGAAATGCAATTCCTGAGCGACCTCTACGTGCGCTGCGCGGAATGCGAAGGCCGACGCTTCCAGCCGCATGTCCTGAAAGTGAAGCTCGCGGCCACTCGATCCACGAACTGCTCGAGATGACCGTGAGCGAGGCGATGCATTTTTTTAACGAGCTCGAGGAAAGCGAAACGCTCGCCCGTCCGCTTGCCGTTCTGGAGGAAGTCGGGCTCGGTTACCTGCGCCTCGGACAACCGCTCAACACGCTTTCCGGCGGCGAATCGCAGCGGCTGAAACTCGTCCGGCACCTTGGCCAAACCGGAAACGGGAATGGGGAAACCGGAGATCTGTTCATCTTCGACGAACCGACCACCGGCCTGCATTTCGACGACGTCGCGCTGCTGATCAGGCTATTCCAGCGCTTGGTCGAGGCGGGGAACTCGATTGTCGTGATCGAGCACAATCTCGAGGTGATCAAGTGCGCCGATTGGATCATCGATCTCGGCCCGGAAGGCGGCGAGGAAGGCGGGCAATTGGTGGCCGCCGGGACGCCGGAGGACGTGGCGAAAGTCGCGGCCTCGCACACCGGCCAGTTTCTTGCGCAGATCTGCTGGGGAGCGCAGGCGACCCGCGTGCTGTTTCACGACGCCTCGCGCGAAACTTCCGCGCGATACGCTATTCTCCGGCGAAGTCGACGAGCCAACTCCCGCGTGCCGCCGAAGAACCCTTCGGCGAGTCGTCCAATGGAGGGCCGCCGCGGCGACCGCTCCCCGGAGATCTCGCAGCCAAACGCGACCGTTCCATCGCCATCCATGGCGCGCGCGAGCACAACCTCAAGAACATCTCGCTCGCCATCCCGCGCGACCAACTGGTCGTCATCACCGGCCTGAGCGGCTCGGGCAAATCGACTGTCGCTTTCGACCTTCTTTTCGCCGAAGGCCAGCGCCGTTTCCTCGACAGCATGTCGCCCTATGCGCGGCAGTTCGTCGAGCAGCTGGAAAAACCCGATGTCGACCTGATCGAGGGTCTTCCGCCCACGGTCGCGATCGAGCAACGCGTCACGCGCGGCGGCGGCAAATCGACCGTCGCGACCGTAACCGAAGTTTACCATTTTCTCCGGCTCCTTTTCGCCAAAACCGGGGACGCAGTTTTGTCCGGACTGCGATCTGCCGGTGGAAAAGCAGAGTCTCGCCGCCATCGTCAGGCAGGTGGAGACGGCGGCGCGCCGCGGACCGCTCACCGTCCTCGCGCCGCTCGTCAAGGCGCGCAAAGGTTTCCATACCGAAGTCGCGCGCTGGGCCGAGCGCCAGGGATTCGACACGCTGTTCGTCGACGGCCGCTTCATTCCGATCGCGGAGTTTCGCAAGCTCGAGCGCTTCAAGGAACACACGATCGACGTCGTCGTCGGAACGATCGACGCGCGCCGCATCCTGAAGGCGCGCAACCTGGTGCAACGCGCCCTCGAGATCGGCCGCGGCACCGCCCATCTCCTCGACGGGAAAGATCGCCTCACGACGATGAGCACCGAGATGAGCTGCCCCGGCTGCGGCCGCGCCTTCGAGGAACTCGATCCGCGCCTTTTCTCCTTCAACTCGCCCCACGGCTGGTGCGAGACCTGCAGCGGCTTCGGCGAAATCTGGAATGAAGCGCTGCAGCACGGCGATCCCGAGAGCGGCGAGTCGCAACTCGAGAGCGAGCTGGACGCGGAAAAGCAATTTGAATCGATCGAGGAAGAGGAAGCGCGACCCTGCCCGGGCTGTCACGGCTCGCGTCTCAACGCCATTGCGCGACACGTGCGCGTGCAAGGTATGACGATCGACAATTTCAACGAGCGCTCCGCCGGCGAAGCGCTCGCCCTGATTGGCAAGCTGCGCTTCCGCGGGACGCAGAAAGTGATCGCGGCCGATCTCGTGCCGGAGATCAAGCAGCGGCTGCGCTTCATGGAAAATGTCGGGCTCGGTTATCTCGCGCTCGGCCGATCCGCCAAAACGCTGAGCGGCGGCGAATCGCAGCGGATTCGGCTCTCGGCGCAGCTCGGCTCCAATTTGCGCGGAGTACTCTACGTGCTCGACGAGCCAACGATCGGCCTGCACGCGCGCGACAACCTGCGGCTGCTCGACACTCTGACTGCGCTACGCGAGAAAGGGAATTCGCTGGTGATCGTCGAGCACGACGAGGAAACGATGCGCCGGGCCGATCACATCATCGATCTCGGTCCCGGCGCGGGCGTTCATGGCGGCGAGGTGGTGGCGCAGGGAACGTTGCGCGATATCGAGCGAAATGCAGACTCGCAGACCGGCCGCTGCCTGCGCACTCCGCTTTGTCATCCGGTGCGAAAATCGCGGCGTTCGTTAGGCGGGGTTAAGGATTGGCTGGAGATTCAAGGCGCGCGCGAGAACAACCTGAAGAACATCGATGTGCGCTTCCCGATCGGCCGGTTCTCGGTCATCACTGGCATTTCCGGCTCTGGCAAATCGACACTCATGCGCTCCGTCCTTCTCCCGGCGGTGCAAGACGCCCTCGGAGGGACGCGCTCCCGCTCGTCCAGGGACTCGCCGCGGCGAGTCCCTCCGATTTCCGGCGCGGACGCCGTCGAGGCCGTTTACGAGGTCGACCAATCGCCCATCGGCAAAACCTCGCGCTCGACGCCCGCGACTTACATCAAGGTCTTTGACGAGATTCGAAATCTCTTCGCGCAGCTGCCGGTCTCGCGGGTGCGCGGCTACAGCGCGAGCCGGTTTTCCTTCAACACCGAAGGCGGCCGCTGCGAGACCTGCGGTGGACAGGGCGTGATCAAGCTTGAGATGAGTTTCCTCCCCAACAGCTACGTGCCGTGCGAAGATTGCGGCGGAAAACGCTACAACGCACAGACGCTCGAAGTCCTCTATCACGAGCGCAGCATCGGCGACGTGATGGACATGACGATCGCGCAGGCGGCGGAATTCTTTGCCGCCAACCCGAAGGTCGCGCGTCCCCTTGCATTGTTGGTCGAGACCGGTCTCGGTTATCTGAAGCTCGGGCAGCCGAGTCCGACCTTGAGCGGCGGCGAAGCGCAGCGGCTCAAACTCGCGACGAAACTGACCCGCGGCGTCAGCCGCGCGACGAACGAACGCCTGCGCAAGATGCGAAAACCGAAGTCGATGCTCTACCTGCTCGAGGAACCGACGATTGGATTGCACATGGCAGACGTGGAACTGCTTCTCAATGTGCTGCATCGCCTGGTCGATGACGGGAACACCGTGATCGTGATCGAGCACAACCTGAGTGTGATCGCGGAAGCCGACTACATCATCGATATCGGACCGGAAGCGGGTTCGTTAGGCGGCGAGATCGTCGTCGCCGGAACGCCGGAAAAAGTGGCGAAGGATCGGCTCAGCCGGACGGCGCCTTTCCTGCGCGAGGTGCTCGCGCAAGGCGGCGAGACCCCGCGGAAGCGCAAAGCCTTGTCATCCCGAGCGGGCGCAGCGCGGCGAGGGGTCCTGCAGTTACGATAGACACTCTCGCACCGCCAGCCGACGCAAATTGCATGGGAAAGGTCCCTCGCCGTCTCCGTGGCTCGGGATGACAAGGCTTGGGGAGAGTTGCCGCCTGTCCGGATCTCGCGGAAAGTCGCGCGCCTGATGCTCGCTTATTACCTGCACGATCTCGATCCGTTCATCTTCCGGGTCTGGGGCGACTTTGGACCGCGCTGGTACGGAATGGCTTATGTGCTCGCTTTCGCCTGCGGCTTCTGGCTGCTGCGCGTCCTGGCGAAGCGCGGCTACACGCAACTACGCGTCGAACAGGTGGCCGACTTCATTACCTGGGCTGCGCTCTTCGGCGTCATGCTCGGCGGCCGGATCGGCTATGTCCTTTTTTATCGTCCGGAAATGCTGCTCGATCCGCTCTCGATTGTGCGCGTCTGGGAAGGCGGGATGTCGAGCCACGGCGGGATGATCGGGCTCATCGTCTTCACCTATTGGTACGCCTGGCGGCACAAACTTTCGTGGACCAATCTCGGTGACAATCTTGTGGTCGTAGCGCCGATCGGTTTGTTCTTTGGCCGCTGCGCCAATTTCATCAACGGCGAACTCTATGGCCGCCTCACAACCGTTCCGTGGGCGATGCTTTTCCCAAAGGAATTGCTCGAGCCGGCAAATGTGGCCGAAACCCGGCGCGCCCTCCTCGCGGCCCAGCGGATCGATCCCAGCCTAACGACTCCGGAAGCGATCGTGAACGCGCTGCACAATTCGCCGCCATTGCGCGCGGTCATCCGCCCGATCCTGACTCCGCGCCATCCGTCGCAGATTTACGAGGCGCTGCTCGAAGGCGTGGTGCTTTTCGCAATCCTTTGGCTGGTGCGAACCCGCACGCGCCAGCCCGACGGCGTGCTGACCGGCTTGTTCTTTGTTTGCTACGCAATCTTTCGCATCGTGGTGGAATATTTTCGCGAGCCGGACGCTTCGCTCATCGCCGGCTTTACCCGCGGGCAATTTTTCTCCTTCTTCCTCATCGCGATCGGGCTGGCCTTTATCATCGTCGGGAAAATTCGAAATCAACACGCGGCTCCGGCCCCGGCTTTGTGAACTCGATTCGGCCGCTTTCGTTTCGCGCGACTTCCGCTATTACTAACGCAGGATGACGGACCTGATTTTCCCAGGTTTCCTCGCGGCGGGCGGGGTCGTTTTCTCGTTCGAGCACGCCACCGTCGCGGGCAAGATGGTGCTTCTGCTCCTCGCCATCGCCTCGATCTTCAGCTGGTCGGTCATGGTGACGAAGATGCGCGTCGTGCAGTTCGCGCGAAAACAGACCGACCGCTTTCTGGCCGCGTTCCGGCAGGACCGCCAGCCGTTGCGTCTGTTCGAATCCAATGTGCGGTTTCCCGGCTCGCCGGTTTTTCAGGTTTATCGCGCGGGTTGCGAAGAGCTGACTTTTCATCTCCTCGGCTCAGCCGAGATCGATGAAACCTTTCGCGCCCGGCTCGAGATCGCGGACAAGATCACGCCCGCGCAAATGCACGCGGTCAGCGCGGCGATGGAACGCGCGGTGGGCGAAACCGCACTCAAACTCGAATCGCAAATGATCCTGCTCGCCACGGCCGTGAGCGGGGCGCCGTTTCTTGGATTGTTAGGCACGGTCTGGGGAGTGATGGACACTTTCACCGGGGTGGCCGAGGCCGGCTCGGCCAATCTCGCCGCCATGGCGCCCGGCGTTTCCGGCGCACTCATCACGACCGTGACCGCGCTCTGCGTCGCGATCCCGGCGATGTTTGGCTATAATTTTCTCGTCACCAGCATCCGCGGAATGATCGTGGAGATGGACAACTTCGCGGCCGAACTGGCTTCGGAGTTTGAGCACAAATACGTCGAGCACGGTGCGCGCGTCTCAGATTTCCGGCGATGAGAAACGGATTGAATCAGGAAAAAAGGAAAGCAGGAAAGAGTTCAGAAGCGCTGCCTACTTCCTGTTTTCCTGCTTTCCTAATTCAGCAAGATCGAAACTGAGATGCGTCGCTATTCCAGTCGCACGTCGTTCACCACACTCTCGGAGATCAACGTCACTCCGCTCCTCGATCTCGCGTTTGTGCTCCTGATCATTTTCATGATCACGACCCCGCTGATGGAAAACAGCAAGTCGCTCATTATTCCCTCCAGCAACACGACGAACGCACCGATCAATCCGGCTGCGGTCCAGATTCTCTCGATCGACCGCAATGAAGTCGTTAGGCTCAATGAAGAGGTGGTGGAGCCGGCGGCGCTCGAAAGCCGGCTGGCGGCGTTGAAAGCAGCCGACCCGAATGTGGCGGTCGTGATTCGCCCCGATCGCAGCCTGCCGGTCCAGAAACTCGTTAATCTGATGGACGCGCTGCAACGCGCCGAGATTACGAAGGTCGGAATCGCGACGCAGGAAGAACAACCGGGACGATGACCCGCGACGCGCGTTTCTGGCGCAACGTCACGATCATCGCGCTGATCCACGTGGCGCTCTTGCTCGGCGTGCTTTGGTGGAGTCGTTCTCCGCGCCAGGAGGCGAAAAACATTGTCTGGATGGAAGGCGGCGCCGGCGAGCGCGGCGGGCGCGGAACCAACGGCTGCGACGCCGGTAGCCAGGCCGGAAACGACGCCCGAAGCGACACCGGAAGCGACCGTGGAAGAACCGACGCCCGAGATCAGACCGACGGTGAAAAGCGAAATAGAAATCCCTTCGCCGACCCTTTCGGCGACGCCGACGGCGACGCCAACTCCCAAACCAACACCCAAATCTACTCCGACTTCAACCGCGACCCCGAAGCCAACTCCCAAATCCACGCCGCGCCCGACGCCGAAGCCGCACGCCCAAACCAAAGCCAAAACCAACCGCGACCCCGAAGCCAAAAACAAAACCGACTCCGAACGAGGAAGAAGAACGCCGCCGCGAAAGAAGCGGAAAAGAAAAAGGCAATCGCGAAAGCCGCGCTCGCCAGGGAGAAAAGCGGCGAAGAGGAAAAAGACTCTTCGGAAAAATCAGCCAGGAAGGCGACCGCTGCAGGTGGCGGAGAAGAGTCCAAGGCAAAAGGGAGCAGCGGCTCCGGTGGCAAGGGTTCCGGAGAGGGCGGCACTTCCGAGTTCGGTTGGTACGGCAACATGCTGCATGACCGTTTCTACAGCGAATGGGTGCAGCCGACCTCCGTCGTGCACAGCGCCAAGCTGTCCGTCCTGCTTCGCATCCGGATCCAAAAGGACGGGCGCATTTCCGATTACTCGATTGCGAAATCGTCCGGCAACCCGGTCGTGGACGACTCAGTCACCGCGGCGGCGGCCCGAGTGAAACGAGTCGACCCGTTGCCCGCGGGATTGGGCGATGATTATTATGATGTGAACATCAACTTCGAATTACAGTGAGACGATGAAGGGACCACGAATTTCAGATTTCAGATTTCAGATTTCGAATTTTGCAGCGCTCGGGCTCTGCCTTTGCCTAACGGTTTCGACGGCGATCGCCGCCAAAGACGTGCCGACGATCACCGTGAGCAAGGGCGATCAAATCAACCTCGCGGTTTCGCCACTTGGCGGAGGCGAGGGCGCGGCCGCAACGAAGGTGGTGCAAAACGACCTCGCTCTCTCCGGTTACTTCAAGCTCGGCGGCGCGGACAGCACCTACACTGTTCGCGGCACGGCAAGCGGCGGGAGTTTGCAGGGCCAGGTGGTCGATCACAGTGGCGGGACGGTGCTGGCCAAAAGCTACAGCGGCAGCACGCGCGAGAACGCCCACCAGTTTGCCAACGACATTATCGAGACGCTGACCGGGCAGAAGGGCATCGCCGGGACGAAGATTGCCTTCATCGCCACGCGCAGCGGACGGAAGGAAGTCTACGTGGCCGATTGCGACGGGAGTAACGTGAGGCAACTCACCCATGACAACACGATCAGCGTCCATCCTTCGCTCAGTCCCGATGGTCGCCGGCTCGCCTATACCGGTTACCAGAGCGGCTACGCGGATGTCTATCTGATCGATCTCGGAAGCGGCGCGCGCAATCGGATCGTCAATTTTCCGGGGACAAACAGCGGAGCGGCCTTCTCGCCCGACGGCAGCGAGCTGGCCCTGACGATCAGCAAGGATGGTAACCCGGAGCTTTACACCGTAAAGGCGAATGGCGGCGGAGCCCGGCGCCTGACCCGCACCCGCGGCGTCGAGTCGGGGCCGACCTGGTCGCCGAATGGCAGCGAGATCATTTACTCTTTTGATGGCGGGGGCAGTCCACAGCTTTATCGGATTTCGGCCTCTGGCGGTACTGGGAGATTGGTTTCGACCGGTCAGGGCTTTTGCACGGAGCCGAACTGGTCGCCGGATGGGAAGAAAGTGGCATTCAACGTGCGAAGTGGCGGTGAATTTCAAATCGCGGTGCTTGATTTGGCAGGCGGCGGAACGCGCCTCCTGAGTTCCGGACAGGATCCGGCGTGGGGCGCAGATTCGCGCCATCTGATTTTCACCGAAGGCGGCACGCTTTACATGCTCGACAGCGTCAACGGCCGAAAAACCAAAGTCCTCGACGGTCTTGGGAAGATCACCGAGCCAAGCTGGGCGCGCTAAGTCGCTTGCCGCGCAGGCCTGGCTCTGGCTTTAGCTGCCTAACGAGTCGGCGGAGATCATGTTCCGGCGACTTGCGGTAGCGCGAGTCATCAGTCGCAATGTAATATCGGTGTTGCGCCCGAGCGGTAGCGCAAGCTTCCAGCTTGCGAGATTCTCGTTAGGCAGCAAGCTGGAAGCTTGCGCTACACTTCGCCGACGCGAGCGCACAACCTGTGTATTTCGTATGAAACCCGGCTTCCTGGAAAAACTAATCGGTCGCCTCGGTCGGATCGGGCCGGAAGAAGTGCAAAATTATCTCCTCCGCCTCGCCCAGGAGAAAGGCTTTCTCGAGACGATTTTTAACGCCATCCAGGAAGGAATCATCGTGACCGATTCGAACGGCCGGATCACTTACCTGAACGATTCGGCCTGCGAAATTTTCGGGCTCGACGACGAGAATGCGGTCGGCAAGCCGCTCGAAGAACAGGTGCGCGGGCTCGATTGGAAAGCGCTTGCGCAATCCGACTCCGCCCTTACTCGAGACATGGAGATTTTTTATCCTGCGAACCGCTTCATCAATTTCTACGTCGTACCGCTGATCATCGAGCGCCGAGCGTCGCACGACTCGCCTGACGAATCGATCTCAGAAGCCGCCGGTCACGCCATGATCCTGCGCGACATCACCGAAGACCGGCGCTCGACCCAGCAAACCATCGAGTCCGAGCGCCTCTCGGCCCTCACGCTGCTCGCGGCCGGCGTCGCCCATGAAATTGGCAACCCGTTGAATTCCCTGCACATCCATCTCCAGTTGATGGAGCGCAAAGTGAAGAAACTGCGGGCGGCGGAAGACAGGCGCGAGCTGCGGGAATCGATCGACATCGCGCGCGCCGAAATCAACCGGCTCGATTCGATCGTGACCCAGTTTCTGCGCGCCATTCGACCGTCGAAACCGCACCTTCATCCGGAGGATGTAAACACGATCGTGGAGGAAGCGGTCCGTTTTTTCCGGCCCGAGATCAAGGACCGCGACATCGTGGTCGAGACGGAACTGCGATCCGATCTGCCCCGGATTGAGCTCGACCGCGACCAGCTCAAACAGGCCTTTTACAATGCGATCAAGAACAGCTTCGAAGCGATGAAGCGCCGCGGTATCCTGCGTATCCGGACCGATCGCGACGAGACCCATGTGAAGATCAGCTTCACCGACACAGGCGGTGGCATCTCGCCGGAGAACCTGAGCCGCGTCTTCGAGCCCTATTTCACAACGAAGAGCGGCGGGTCCGGCCTGGGACTTCTCATCGTTCGGCGGATCGTGCGCGAGCACGGGGGCGAGCTGGCGATCGAGAGCACGGAGGGAAAGGGGCTAACGCTGACGATTCGATTGCCGATTCTCGATCGCAGGGTGCGCATGCTGCCGGACAGGGAAAGGATGAAGGCGGAAGGATGAAGGATGAACGATCGGGAGAGCTGCGCGATTTGCGTGCACGAACGAAGGATTTCGCGCTTCGTATTGTTCGTCTCTACCAAGCCTTGCCTAAGGGCGATGGCGTAGCGCAGGTTCTCGGTCGGCAACTTCTTCGTTCTGGAACTTCCGTCGCAGCTCATTACCGGGAAGCGTGCCGCGCGAAATCCGATCCAGATTTCGTAAACAAGCTCGAGGGCGGTCTGCAGGAACTCGACGAGACTGATCTGTGGCTGGAGTTGCTGGCGGATGCAGGCACGATAAAATCGACTCGGATCAAGCCACTTCGCGTCGAAGTCGATGAATTGATTGCCATTTTTGTGACGATGATCCGAAAAATAAAGGGTCGACGGTGAGTTTTCATCCTTCATCCTTCCGCCTTTATCCTTGTCTCCAATGCAGCCCACGGTCCTGATTGTCGATGACGAAAAGCATACCCGCGACGGTTTGCGGAGTTTGCTCGGCGATAACTACGACACTTATGTCGCGGCTGATGTTGCCGGCGCGATCGACGTGCTGGAGCGCGACCAGATCGATGTGCTCCTGACCGATCTCCGCCTAGGCGGCGAAGACGGCATGACCTTGATTGAACGCGCCTTGAAAATGCCGCATCCGCCGGTCTGCATCATGATGACAGCCTACGGCTCGGTCGACACCGCGGTCGAGGCGATGAAACGCGGTGCCTACGATTTTGTGACCAAGCCGCTTAATCTCGACAAGGTCGAGATGTTGATCGCGCGCGCCCTCGGCAGCCGCCGTCTCGAGCAGGAAAATCGCGCTCTGCGTCAGCAGGTGGATGAGCGGTTCGCGCTCGAAAATATTCTGGGCGAATCGGCTGTCCTGCGTGAAGTGCTCGACACCATCCGCCAGGTTGCACCTTCCTCGGCCAACATCCTGATCGAAGGCGAGAGCGGCACGGGCAAGGAGCTTGCGGCGCACGCGATTCATAACCTGAGCCGGCGGCACAAGGGGAAATTCGTCACCGTGCATTGCGCTGCGCTCTCTCCGCAATTGCTCGAGAGCGAGCTCTTCGGCCATGAGCGTGGCGCGTTCACCGGCGCGCACGAACGCCGCATCGGGCGCTTCGAGCAGGCGAACGGCGGCACGATTTTCCTCGATGAGATCGGCGAGATCGACTCCACGACACAGATCAAACTGCTGCGCGTGATGAGCGAAGAGCGCGCCTTCGAACGCGTCGGCGGCTCACAGACCTTGCGCGCCGACGTGCGGATCATTGCGGCCACGAACAAGAACCTCGAGGTCCTGGTAAGCGAAGGAAAATTCCGCGATGATCTCTATTTTCGCCTCAATGTGGTCAAGATAACGATGCCGCCGCTGCGCGAGCGGAAGGAGGACATTCCACTCCTGGTGCGCGCTTTTTTACGCCACTTCTGCAAAGCAAATGATAAACCATTGCTCGACGTTACTTCCGACACGATGGACACTTTGCTCGCTTATGATTGGCCGGGAAATGTGCGCGAACTCCGGACCGCGATCGAGCACGGCGTGGTGATGGCGACCGGCGCGAAAGTCACGCTGCGCGATCTCCCGGCGGCAGTCCGGCAGGCAGCTCCCGCGGCGGGCACGCGCCTCCGTTCCTTCGACGAAAACACAAGCCCGCTCGACCTTAACGCGACGGAGAAACGCCTCATCGCGCAGGCGCTGGCAGCGACGAAGGGCAACATCACCGCCGCCGCGAAAAAGCTCGGCATCAGCCGGCGCACGCTGCATCGGAAGATCAACGAAATGAAAGCGGCCGAAAACGACGAAGGGCAAAGCCCAAAGCCCATAGGCAAGGGCGAGGATGCGTCATGATATCCCTTTCGAATTTCGGATTTTCAAGAATATGGATTGGGCAGCGATTATCATGCGAGTGCCGATCGGAAGCTTTTTCCGCTAAGACGGGCCATCCTGCTCGGGCCCGACAATGAGTGTGTCTCTTTCAGCCATAAGGATCAAAAGCCATCCGAGCGGCGGGCCACGATAAATGGTGAAAGCGAAAAAGATCTTTGGAACGGACGGCGTGCGGGGGATAGCCAACGTCGAGCCGGTGACGGCGGAGACGGCCCTCAAGCTCGGGCGGGCCGCGGCGCATGTTTTCAGCTCGCTCAATCCACTGGCGCACCCGCCCGGCTCGCGAGCGAAGATTGTTCTCGGGAAGGACACGCGGCTCTCCGGCTACATGCTGGAAAACGCGCTCGTCGCCGGGATCACTTCGTTAGGCGTGGACGTTCTCTTGATCGGGCCGCTCCCGACTCCGGGCGTGGCCTACATCACGCGTTCGCTCCGGGCCGACGCCGGGATTGTCCTCTCCGCTTCGCACAATTCCTACGAGGACAACGGGATCAAATTCTTCCGGCACGACGGCTACAAGCTCGATGACGAAATCGAGCACAAGATCGAGCAGCTCGTCTTTACGGGCGAGATCGATTCCGTCCGGCCGACGGCAAAGAAGATCGGCCGCGCCACCCGCATCGACGACGCGCTCGGCCGCTACGTCGAGTTCGCCAAGGCAAGTTTCCCGAGAAAAATGTCGCTCGAGAAAATGCGAATCGCGGTCGATGTCGCAAACGGCGCCGGCTACAAATCAACTCCCTGCATTTTACGCGAGCTGGGCGCGGAAGTGATCATCGCGCACAACCAGCCTAACGGGACGAACATCAACGCCAATTGCGGCAGCACGCATCCGGAGGAGATCCAGCGGCTGGTGAGGAAAAGCGCAGCGATGGTCGGGATTTCGAACGATGGCGATGCCGATCGCGTGCTGCTCTGCGACGAAAAGGGCGAGATCGTGGATGGCGATGAGATTCTCGCCATCGCCTCGGTCGATTTGCTCGCCCGAGGGCCAGCTCGCCCAGAACACGCTGGTCGCGACGGTCATGAGTAATTTCGGCCTCGACGAAACCCTCGCCACGCATGGCGGAAAGGTCATCCGGACCAAAGTCGGCGACCGCTACGTGATCGAAGAAATGGTGCGGCGCGATCTGAACCTCGGCGGCGAGCAGAGCGGCCACATCATTTTTCGTGATTTCACCACTACGGGCGACGGTATCGTCAGCGCGCTGCAAATCCTGCGCATCATGCAGGCGACGGGCAAGCCCTTGAGCGAGCTGAAGAAATGCCTGACGAAATATCCGCAAGCCCAGCGCAACCTGCGGGTGAAGGAAAAGCCGCCGCTGGAGAAGTTTGCCGGCGATCGGAAAACTGGTGCGGGCAGCGGAGAAGGAATTGAGCGGCAAGGGCCGCGTGTTGCTTCGTTATTCGGGCACCGAACCGAAGATTCGGCTTTTGATTGAAGGCCGGGAGCAGGCGCAGATCGATCGCCGGGCCGATCAGATCGCCGAGGCGATCGAGGCGGCAATCGGCGCCTGAGGCCTTGGCTGGCTAAATTGCTTCCGATTTTCTTTTTCCTGCATTCCTGCTTTCCTAATTCACTCTCATGAATCTCCCGCAAGTCCTCGAAGCGCTCCTCTTCAGCGCCCAAAAACCGCTCACGCCTCGGGAGCTGACGGCTGCGGTCAAGGGCGCGGGCGCGGAGGATGAACTCACGCCTAACGAATTTGCAAAGACAAGCGAAGCGGAAGTGGCGGCCGCGCTTGAGCAGTTGAAACTGGATTACGTCGGACAGGAGCGCGCCTTTCAGCTTCTGGAAAAAGCCGAGGGGTGGCAACTGGCAAGCGATCCGCAGTACGCCCGCTGGGTGCGCCAGCTTTTCCCGGCCGCAAAGCCCGCCCGGCTCAGTCCGCCCGCGCTCGAAACGCTGGCCATTATCGCCTACCGACAGCCGATCACCCGGGCCGATGTCGAGGCCGTGCGCGGGGTGGCGATCGAAAGCGTTCTGCAAACCTTGATGGAACGCGGCCTGGTCAAGATCGCCGGGCGCGCCGAAGTGCCCGGCCGGCCTTTACTTTACGAAACGACCCAGTTTTTCCTCGAGCACTTCGGTTTGAGAAATCTCGATGAACTTCCAAATGCCGAGGAGTTGAAGCGGCGCGAACTGCCCAAGGCGGCTCTCCCGGCTGCGCCGAAATCTCCACCAGAGTCCGTGCCTAACGAACCAGAGAAAGCCGCCGAACATGCCGAATCCAACGCCAGCTAAATCCGAACCGATCTCGCCGCGCCGACTGCTCGAGATGGCGTGGGGCTACGCGCCGCCCATGATTTTGAGCGCCGCGGTGCATCATCGTCTTTTTGACCTGCTCGAGAGCGGACCGAAGACCGCCGCGGAAGTATGCGCGGAGAACGGCGCCTCGCTCCGCGGCGTGCGCGCACTGCTGAACGCCCTCACTTCCCTCGAATTGCTGAGCAAGGACGCGCAGGAGCGCTACGCGTTGACGCCGGAAAGCGCGACTTTTCTCGTCAGGGGAAAACCGGCCTTCCTCGGCGGCTTCATGCAACACTGTGATTTGACGATTCCGAAATGGCTGCACCTGACGGAAGTCGTGCAGACCGGAAAGCCGGCGGTGGCGGTCAACCAAGAGGGCGACGGAAGTGAATTTTTCGAAGCGTTCGTGGAGGATCTATTCCCGGTCGGTTACCCGGCGGCGCGGGCTTTGGCGGCAGCTTTACCCGACAAGAAGCGGGTTCTCGATCTCGCCGCCGGCTCTGGAGTGTGGAGTATCCCGCTGGCCCAGAGTTCCAAAGCGGTGCGCGTGACGGCGGTGGATTGGCCGGGAGTTTTGCCAGCCACGCAGCGGATGACGCGGCGGCTCGGCGTCGAGGATCAATATGAATTTGTCGGCGGCGACCTGCATGAAGCCGACTTCGGCCGCGGCCATGACCTGGCAACGCTCGGCCAGATCCTGCACAGCGAGGGCCGCGCGCGGAGCCGCGAATTGTTAGGCAAAGCCTTTCGCGCCCTCGCGCCGGGCGGCACCATCGCGATCGCCGAGTTCATCGCCAATGACGATCGTTCCGGCCCGCCACTGGCCATGCTTTTCGCGGTCAACATGCTGGTCAATACGGAGGAGGGCGACACTTTCACCGTTCCAGAAATCACCCAATGGTTGACTGAGGCCGGCTTCGTCGACGTGCGCACGATGGAAGTCCCGGCGCCGTCGCCGCTCATTCTCGCGAGCAAACCGGCTTGATTTAGCGTGTGACATTCCGGACGATCGGGCAAAGTTAGCCTGCAAAATGAAACCCTTAAGATGAAAAAATTTGCCTTTGGTTGTGGCGGAATCCTGCTCGTAGTCGCTTTCATTGCCGTCCTCATCGCGATCGCGGTGATGGGCAAATACAATGCGCTGGTCAAGCTCGACCAGAGTGTGAACCAGTCCTGGGCGCAGGTGCAGAATGTTTACCAGCGGCGCGCCGATTTGATTCCGAATCTGGTCAACACCGTGCAGGGCGCGGCCAACTTCGAGAAGTCGACCCTGATCGCAGTGACCGAGGCGCGTGCCAGCGTGGGCCGTTTGCAGATCAATCAAAACCAGGCGCCGGCGACGGCCCAGCAGTTGGAACAGTTCCAGGCCGCGCAGGGCCAACTGGGGAACGCGCTCTCGCGGTTACTCGTGGTGGCAGAGCGTTATCCCGAGCTGAAGGCAAACGCAAATTTCCAGGCGCTGCAGGCGCAGCTCGAAGGAACGGAGAACCGGATCTCGGTCGAGCGCGGCAATTTCAATCAGGCGGTGCAGGCCTACAACACCGCGGTGCGGAGTTTCCCGACGGTGCTCTTCGCCGGCATGCTCGGATTCCCGCAGAAGCCGTTCTTCAATGCTCAACCCGGCGCGGAAAAGGCGCCGACGGTGAACTTCGACTTTGGAAATGCTTCACCGGCGCCGGCCGCGAGCGCTGCACCTGCCGCAACCACGGCAGCAACGCCCTAGTCGTTCCGAACGGAGCGAAACGCAGTCGAGGAATCCCGTGGAATGAACCGAAAGGTGAGGCAGCGGGAGCGATCGAGGTCGTGTGCGATCGCGTGGAGGGGTTTTTGCCTAACGATCGTCGCGGTCTTCCTTGGACTCGGCGCAGTCGCCGCGGAAAAGATGCCCTCCAAACCGGATCGCTATTTCAATGATTACGCCGGGGTGGTTGACCAGCAGACCGCGCTGCAACTGAACGAGCAATTGGCCCAGTTCGAACGCGAGACCTCGACCCAAATCCTGGTCGCGATCTATCGCACGATGGAGAGTGAGTCGTCGGTTGCGGATTACACCCAGCGCATCGCGCAGACCTGGGGCGTCGGACAGAAAGGCCGCAACAACGGCGCGGTGCTTTTCGTTTTCGTCGAAAACCATCAGCTGTTTATCCAGACCGGTTACGGTCTGGAGGGCGCACTGCCGGACGCGACCTGTTACGACATCACGCACAACGTGATCGCGCCGCATTTCAAACAGGGCGATTACGCCGGCGGTTTGCAGGCCGGCGTGACCGCGATGATGCAGGCGGTGCGCGGCGAATACAAAGGGACGGGACGGACCCATCAGGAAGAGGGCAATCACGGGACCGCGATCCCGTTCTGGGTGATCATTCTCGTGCTGATTTTGATTTTCATCGTGATGTCGAAGGCCCGACGCGCGGGTCGGCGCGGTTACGGATACAGCGGGTGGGGCGGTCCCTACATCGGCGGATTTGGCGGCGGCGGATGGTCGGGCGGAAGCGGTGGCGGAGGTGGCGGCTTCAGCGGTTTTAGCGGCGGCGGCGGCAGCTTCGGCGGCGGTGGTGCCGGCTCAAGCTGGTAAAGGCGTATGCGTACGAAGGAATTCGTCGAGAAGCTGGAACACCAGCGAATCGTGAACGCAATCGCCGCGGCGGAGAAAAAAACCTCCGGCGAGATCCGCGTCTACATTCAACGCGGAGAGATTGCCGATCCGATTCCGGCAGCGCGCCAACAATTTGAGAAACTCGGCATGACGGCCACGAGGGAACGAAACGCCGTCCTCATCTTTGTCGCGCCGCGCTCGCAAAAGTTTGCCGTCATCGGCGACACCGGCATTCACCAGCGTTGCGGCGACGAATTCTGGCAGCGGCTGGTTGAAGCGATGCAGGCGCATTTCAAGGCGGAGAACTTCACCGACGCCGTGGTCCACGCGATCGGGCAAACGGGCGATTTGCTGGCGCAACATTTCCCTCGCCGACCTGACGATTGCGACGAGCTGCCAAACGCCGTCGAGGAAGGCTAGAGCCATCTTTGCGGCTCGTTCGTCGTGTCGAGCCGGTTCCTCGCTGCACCTCAGCCCGAAAACATTTCAAGAGACGTGCGTGTTCCCGTTTTCCTTTTTTTGTTTCGTATTTCGCATTGAAGGGGAAAATGATCTCCTTCGATGAATGATCGACCCGGCCGCGAGGTGCTGGTGTTCAATGAGGCCTTGAAGTTGCCGGCAAACGAGCGCGCCGGCTACTTGAGCGAAAGCTGCCGCGACGATGCCGAACTGCATGGCTGCGTTCTCGCATTGCTTCGGGCACACGAACGCGCGGGAGCCTTTCTCCAGGAGCCACTCGAGAGGCCAATCGTAAGTTCAGCCGCCGCTGGTCCGAACGAATCAAACGGCGACGGAAGCGAGCTGCAACCCCCGGGCGAAAGGTGCGACGACCAGGTCGGGCGTTACAAGCTGCTTCAGCAAATTGGCGAAGGCGGCTGCGGCGTGGTTTACATGGCGGAACAGCAGGAACCAGTTCATCGTCGAGTGGCACTCAAGGTTATCAAGCTCGGCATGGACACGCGGCAGGTGATCGCGCGCTTCGAAGCCGAGCGGCAGGCGCTGGCAATAATGGACCATCCGAACATTGCCAGGGTTTTCGACGCCGGTGCGACGGAAACCGGGCGTCCCTATTTCGTCATGGAATTGGTCCGCGGCGTGAAGATCACCGATTTCTGCGATCAGAACCAACTTTCCACGGAAGAGCGGCTCAACCTATTCATTCAGGTTTGTCACGCGATCCAGCACGCGCATCAAAAGGGGGTCATTCATCGTGACATCAAACCAACCAACATTTTGGTCCCGGTGAATGACGGCGTGCGGGTGCCGAAGGTAATTGATTTCGGGATCGCCAAGGCAACACAGGGCAAGCTGACTGACCAGACGCTTTTTACTGCGTTCGAGCAATTTGTCGGCACGCCCGCTTACATGAGTCCGGAACAGGCGGTGATGACCGACGTCGAAGTGGACACGCGCAGCGATATCTACAGCCTCGGCGTGCTCCTCTACGAACTGCTCACCGGGCAGACGCCGTTTGCGCAAAAGGAATTACTCTCGTCTGGCCTGGATGAGATGCGTCGCACGATTCGCGAGAAAGACCCGGTGTGCCCGTCCACCCGGCTCAAAGCAATGGGGGCGAGCGATCTGACCACGGTCGCGAAAAACCGCCGATCCCAGCCGCCGCAATTAGTCCATCTCGTCCGCGGCGATCTGGATTGGATCGTGATGAAATGCCTGCAAAAAGATCGCGCCCGCCGCTACGAGACGGCCAACGGATTGGCGATGGATATCGAGCGCCATTTGCATCATCAACCGGTGCTCGCTCGCCCGGACACGCGGGCGTATCGCGTGGCAAAGTTCGTTCGGCGACACCGCGCCTCCGTCACGTTCGCCAGTTTGATTTTCCTGGCTTTGCTCGCGGGATTGACCGGCACGATCACGCAAGCGCGCCGCGCCACGCAACAGGCTCGATTGGAAGAAGCGCAGCGCCGTCGCGCAGACGAAGCGGCGCGCCACGCAAACCAGCAACGCGATTTCGCCCTCCGCCAGCTTTCCCGCGCCGAAGCGATCAACGATCTCAACTCGTTCCTGCTCTCCGACGCGGCGCCCGTCGGCAAGTCATTCACGGTGGGCGATCTTCTTGCGCGGGCCGAACACCTGATTGACCAGCAAACCGGGGAACCCGACGACAATCGCGTGGAACTCCTGATCGCAATCGGGCAGCAATACGAAGAACAGGAGCAACACGCGAAAGCGCGCGAGTTGCTCGGCAAGGCCTACACGCTCTCGCGCGGGCTGCCTGAACCAGAAGTCCGCGCCAAAGCCGCTGCCGCCTACGGCGATGCCATTGCCGCTACCGGCGAATATGCGCGCGGCGAGAAGCTCATCCAGGAAGGCTTGGCGGAATTGGGCGACGCGCCTCGGTACACATTGGCGCGAATTTTTTGTCTGCTCCGCGGCAGTCATCTCGGCCGCGAGCACGGCCAGGCAGAGTTGGGAATCAAACGCGCCTTAACCGCGCAGCGGTTGCTCCGCGGATCGGGTCAAGGCTCGCCGTTGCTGGAGTTGACTGTGGCGATGGATATAGCCGAGTCGTATCGCAAAGCGGGATGGAATCGCCAGGCGGCGGACGCCTTCGCGGAGGCTTTCAAGCAGCTCTCCGCACTTGGCCGCGGCGAGACGGACAAGGCCGCGACGCTGTTGAACAACTGGGCCGTCGCAGTTGAGGTTTTGGGTCAGCCGCTGCAAGCCGAACGTCTTTATCGCCAGGCAGTCGCGGTTGAGACCGTCGAGGGCGATCCGGAAGCCGTTTCGCCGATGCTGCTCAATAACCTGGCGCGCACGCTGGTTGAACTTCAGCGTTTTCCTGAAGCGTTGGAGTGCGTCGAGCGGGCCGAGGCCAAGGCGCGTCGCCAAAGCGCGGAGGATGTGGTCAGCATGTGCCTGAGCGTTCGCGCGACAGCTTGCCGCGAATTGGGACAACTCGATCGTGCTGCCGAGGCGCTAGGCGAGTTCGAGTCGCGCTGGAAAAAATTATTCCCGCCCGGACACGTCGGATTTGCCGCCGTTGCATCGCAATATTCACTACTTGACCTGGCGCGCGGTGATCCTCGGGCCGCTTTGACGAAGGCGGATGAAGCCATTGCAATTTGCGAGGCGACGCCGGAAGGCCGCGACCGCCTCATGATTTTCCTGACCCGCCGGGCCAGGGTGCGAATGCAATTGCAGCAATTTGAAGAAGCGCGGGCCGACTCCGCACGCGCGTTGGCACTGGCGCGGGAAGCCGCCGGACCCGACATGCTGACGTGTCGGATTGGCCGCGCTTACCTGGCCCTGGCGCGCGCCCTCAAAGCTCAAGGCAAACTCGATGAAGCGCGCGCGGCTTACGCGTCGGCAGCCAAACATTTGGAATCGTCGCTCGGGAAGGAGCATGCGGAAACGATCGAAGCGGTAATGGGGGCGAATTCGTAGTCGGTCTCACCGTTTGATTTCCGCTGGAATCCGAGGCTCGGACAGAAAATCGTCGTGACGATCGGGGCGATTTCTGCCAGCCTCGCTGCAACATGCGGGCGAGTATGAGTGAGGCGACCCAACTGCTCAACGCCATCGAAAAAGGCGATGCGAAAGCCGCCGAGCAACTGTTGCCGCTGGTGTATCATGAATTGCGCCGGCTCGCTGCGAGCAAGATGGCCCATGAAGTGGCGGGGCAAACGCTCCAACCGACGGCACTCGTCCACGAAGCCTGGCTCCGGCTCGTTGGCAATGACTCGCCAATGTTCCAGAACCGCGCGCATTTCTTTGCTGCCGCGGCCGAGGCGATGCGGCGGATTCTCATCGAACGCGCTCGACGCAGACAAGCCGTGCGTCACGGCAGCGGCCAGCGGCGCGTCGACCTGGAACACGTCGAGTTACCTTTTCCCGGCGACGACGACCAGCTCCTTGCCGTCAACGAGGCGCTCGAGCAGCTCGCGGCCGCGCACCCACTTGAAGCCGAAGTAGTGAAGCTGCGTTATTTCGTCGGTCTGACCCATGACGAAGTGGCCGAGGCGCTCGGCATTTCCGTGCGCACGGCGAAATACTATTGGGCTCATGCCCGCGCCTGGTTATTCCGGGCGATCACCGGGGCGGGAACCTAACTGCCGCTCATTCGGCTTCTCCCCGTTCCTGGTTCGGGTCACAAGTTCCTTGGCCCGCTCATTGCCCCTTTTCGCCCGGAATCTCGCATTAATGAGCAACCCTTATGACAAGGAACTTCGACTCAACGCACAACCCATGACGCTGAAAGTTCGACACAAGATGAAAGAACTAAAGGGCATCCAACGAAGCGCGGGGGTAATCCCGCAGCCTCGCTCAACCCGGCTCGGAAAATCCTGTTCAGCCGTGATCAGCGCCCTGTTCTTGGGAATAATTGCAGTTCCGCCGGCGCAAGGGTCGATCTATACCGTCAACACCACCCTCGACTTCATCGTCGCTGGCGCTTGCGCGAATAATACGGCGGGTTGCTCATTGCGAGGCGCGATCACCGAAGCCCAGGGGCACTCGGGCGCGGATGACATCGTTTTTGACATCCCTGACACAGACGGCGGCTGCGTGGATGGAGTCTGTACGATTAATCTGACGTCACAGCTTCCCGATATTACCGAGGGCGTGGCGATCTCCGGGCCGGGTCCGGCCCACTTGATCGTGCAACGTTCCTCGGCAGATGAATTTCGTATCTTCCGGTCGTCAAGTGTGGGACCCGTGAGCTTTTTCGGCTTTACGATCAGCGGCGGACTCAAGTTCGACCAGCCCGGCGGAGGAATTTTGAACGCCGGCATCGGGACAATGACGATCTCTGAATGCACCGTCACCAACAATATCGTCGCAAGCCTTAATACCGAGGACGGGGCGAAGGGCGGAGGTATCGGCAATTCTGGCGGCGGGCGCATCGATATCCTCAACAGCACAATCAGCGGGAATACGGCGGTCGGTCATGGTGGTGGTATCTATAACAGTGGCCCTGGCATACTGACCATTACGAACACGACCCTGAGCGGCAATCAGACTGGCTTTTCGGGCGGTCATTTCTTTTTGGGCGGAGGGATATTTAACGACATCGGCGGCACAGCGATCGTAACGAACAGTACTCTCGTCGGGAACACCGCCCACGGGTTGGGGGGCGGCATTTTCAATTTTGAGATACTGACTGTCACGAATTGCACCATCGCCGGCAATACCGCGGCCGAATCGGGCGTAAGCGGTTCTTCCTTTGGTGGCGGGATTCGGACCTCTTTCGACGCGCCGGCAACGGTAAAAAGCAGCCTTATCGCTCAAAACACGGCCGCTGATGGGGGGCCGGATGTGTCGGGAGAATTCAACTCTTCCGGATTCAATCTTCTCGGCCAGAGCGATGAAAGCACCGGCTTTATTGACCCGACGGACCAGACGGGAACTACCGCGGCGCCACTCGATCCCCTCCTTGATCCGAACGGTCTGCAGGACAACGGCGGGCTTACCCAAACGGTGGCCCTTCTTTTCGGCAGCCCGGCGATCGACAAGGGTACGAGCAACGGTCTCACGGGCGGCCTCAGCGCTGATCAGCGCGGTGACGGCTTCCCGCGTACCTTTGATGACTCCGCCATTTCGAATGCGGCTGGCGGCGATGGGACCGATATCGGCGCCTTCGAAGTGCAAACTGCGGCGCCGACTCCGACCACCCTTGGTAACATCTCCACCCGGTTGTCAGTCGAAACGGGCGATAACGTCTTGATCGGAGGTTTCATCATTACGGGAACGCAGCCCAAAAAAGTTATCCTGCGAGCGATTGGCCCTTCTCTCCCACTGAGCGGCTCGCTGGCAGATCCCTTCCTCGAATTACACGACCCAGCCGGCGCAACCATCGCGAGCAACGACAATTGGAAGGACGCCCCGAACAAGCAGGAGATCATCGACAGCACAATCCCGCCGACCAATGATCTGGAATCGGCGATTCTCATGACCCTGGAGCCCGGGCCGTACACCGCGATTGTGTCCGGCGTGAATAACACCACGGGGATCGCTTTGGTCGAAGCTTATGACCTGGACCTGGGGTCAGATTCGGTTCTGGCGAACATCTCCACCCGCGGTTTCGTCCAGACCGGCGACGATGTCATGATCGGAGGCTTTATTATTCTGGGGGATGAGCCGCAGAAGGTGATCGTGCGGGCGATCGGTCCTTCCCTCCCGGTTACAGGGAAGTTGGCCGACCCGGTTTTGGAGCTGCACAATCCGGACGGCTCGATCCTGGCCAGCAATGACAACTGGCGCAGCACCCAGGAAAGCGAAATCATGGACACCGGCATTCCGCCGAGCAACGATCTCGAGTCGGCGATTGTTGCAACTCTTCCGCCGGAGGCTTACACCGCCATCGTCCGCGGCAAGAACAACACCACCGGGATTGGCTTGGTGGAGGTCTATCGGTTGGAAAACTAAGTCGCGTCCAACGGAACACTCGGACTTGGCCTGTTCCAGGCGATTACCGGAGCGGCGGCGGCGGACTGACCTTGTAGTAGGATTGCTCAACAGGGCCGTCACTCGTTAGGCGAGTCTTTGCAGACTGCCGGCAGCATCTCAGGCAAGAAATACCGCTCGCGCTAAATCGGCTGCTTCCGGTAGGCCGTTCGGATTCTGAGTTTCGCAGCCAATTCCATGCTGTATGATCCGGCCAGCGGGATGTGGAGTTCCACCGGCAGCCTCTCAACCACACGCGAGTATCCCGTGGCGACGTTGCTGGCCAACGGCAAGGTGCCGGTGGCCGGAGGATACGCCCCTTTTTTGAGGATTTGAGCAGCGCTGGGCTTGTATGATCAAGGCCTCGGCTTCGATCCCGACTGGCAACCGTTGCTCACCACAGCTTCGCTCTCGATCTTGCCGAGCGGTAGCGCGCTGACGGCTTCCGGCTCACGCTTCCAAGGCATCTCCGAAGCTTCCGGCGACAACGACGTGCAAAATTATCCTCCAATTATCCCCTGGTTCACGTGTCGTCCTAGAGCCCTTGCTCGGACGGCGTTTCTACGGACTTGCGAAATTCGCGAGATCGTGTTGATTCCCCGTCCCGCTGCGAGTTTTTAAACGTAGCGCCGTTGGTCCCTGGGTTTCCGTCGCTGGACGCGAAACCACGCTCGCCAGGGGAAACCCGGCGCATTGGAAGGAAGAAGTAAGAAGCCAGAAGGATGAAGTGCCGCCAGGCCTCCACTTTTCTTAATTCGTAATTCTTCATTCATCCCTAATTCCTATGCCAGTTCGTTACGGTCGTTTTGAAATGCCGAAGACCCTCGTCAAGGACGAGGCCTCCGCCACTGACACTTACGCAAAATTCGTCGCCGAGCCCTTTGAGGCCGGCTACGGACACACGGTCGGAAATTCGCTCCGCCGCGTCCTGCTCTCCTCGCTCGAAGGCGCCGCTATCACCGCGGTCAAAATCAACGGCGCTCAGCATGAATTCGGCACGCTCCCCGGCGTGGTCGAGGACGTGACCGACATCGTGCTCAACCTCAAACGGATCAAGTTCAAGGCTTCCGATCACGAAGCGCGCAAGCTCGCGCTCAGCGTGAACAAGGAAGGCGAAGTGACCGCAGGCGATATTCAGCTTGTGCAAGGCTACGAAGTGCTCAACCCGAAGCAGGTCATCTGCACGCTCGACAAGAAGCACAAATTGGAAGCCGAACTCGACGTCCGCGTCGGCCGCGGTTTTGCCACCGGCGACGAAAACAAGCGCCCCGACCAGCCGATCGGCCTCATCCCGATCGACTCGATCTTTTCACCCGTCACCCGGGTGAAATACGCGGTCGAAAACACCCGCGTCGGCCAGCGCACCGACTACGACAAGCTCATCCTCGAAGTCTGGACCGACGGCCGCCTCACGCCGGACGATGCTCTGCTCCAGGCCTCCGCGATTCTGCGCCATCACCTCGATGTCTTCGTCAATTTCAACGAGGACGTAATCGAGTTCGACGAAACGCCGGCTGGCGTGAGCGAGGAAAACGTCAAACTGAAGAAGCTGCTCAACATGAGCGTGAACGAAATCGAACTCAGCGTGCGCGCGGCGAATTGCTTGAACAACGCCAACATCACGACCGTCGGCCAGCTCGCACAGAAGACCGAGGCGGAGATGCTGAAGTATCGCAACTTCGGCAAGAAATCGCTCAACGAGATCAAGGACAAGCTGCAGCAGCTCGGCCTGGGTCTGGGCCAGAAGTTCGATCCGGGCCTGGTCGACATCCCGCTCGCCGCCGATGGCGCGAACGGGGCCGAGGAAGAGTAGTCGTTAGGCAGAAATCCGCCGGAGAACCAGCCATGAGACACCAAAAGAAGACCGTCAAATTGGGACGCACCGCGGAACACCGCAAGGCGCTCCTCGCGAATCAGGTTTGCAGCTTGATCGAGCATCAGCGAATCAAGACCACCCTTGCCAAGGCAAAGGCCGTCCGGCCGCTGGCGGAAAAGATGGTGACGTTAGGCAAGAATGGCTCGCTCCACGCGCGTCGCACCGCGCTCTCCGTTTTGCGGCAGAAGGACGCGGTGAAAAAATTGTTCGACGACATCGCGCCGCGCAGCGCCGATCGCAAAGGCGGCTACACCCGCATCATCAAGCTCGGCCAGCGCAAGAGCGACGCGGCCGCGGTCGCATTCCTCGAGTGGGTCGATGCCGCCGAGGTGGTCGAGGAAACGGCTCCGGCGGAGAAAAGCAAGAAGCGCAAAGCCGCCAAGGGCGAGACTGAATCGAAGCCGGCAGGCAAAAGCGAAGAAGAGCGAGCCTAACGAAAAGAAAGCCGGCACGGAAGAATAAGTCTCCGGCACACTAAGCATCGTCCCGTTTTTGGCAGGGCAGTATCCCGGCTTCGTGACATTGTCGATCACGCAACGTTTTCGTTGCGGTTTCATAACCGCTGCGTTGCCTGAGAGTTACGCATCGCTGGATACCAGGGCATGGCGATTGCTTTATTAGGTGGTGTTCAAGAAAGGACACCATGACAACACCAATCCAAGTCAGTCCAGTTTATCACGAAAGCACCTATCAGCTGCTCGTTCAGTCGGAGGAAAAAGAACGCGGGTTGATCGAAGGGCTCGTTTACCTGCTGCTTGTCATCGCAACGACCACGTCGATTTGGCAATTCGGTCGCGAGCCGGTGACGTTTGCCGAAATCGGCGAGGGCACGCGCAGCAAGTGGCCGCGTGGCTGCAGGGCTGAATTCTGTCACCGCTGAAAACGAGCGCAGACTCGTTAGGCGCCAACTTAGTTCGCCGTCGGCGCCGATCTCGAGGGTCGCGACACTCGGCGGCGCGCCGCGGTTCGGTCGCGTCACGCAGCCGGGATTGAGGAAAAGCACACCGCCCTTGCACGTTCGTTGCGCGGCACGTGGGTGTGGGCGTGCAAAAGCACGTCGATGTTTTCCGGCGGGCGCGACGGCGGGATGTGCACGAGACGGAAGCGGACGCCGTTGCGTTTCAAATCGACCACCAGCGGCCATTCGAAATTGCTGTCGCAATTGCCGCGCACAAGCGTCAGCGGCGGCCCGACACTTTCCAGCTTAACGACCAAATCCGGGCGCGCAGACGTCGCCCAGATGCCAGATCTCATCCGCGCCTTCGGCGAGCGTCTTCGAGGTTTTCCGGGAGATGATCATGCGTGTCGGCCAGGACAAAAATGCGCAGCGGCGCCACGCCGATATTCTTGCACAAAGAGCGCAGTGGACACCAAAGCGGCATAAGGAAATCTCGTTGCTTTGCGTCCTTCGCGCGAGGCGTTACTGTTGCGGCTCTGTGTCTTTCAACAACTTCGGGCTTTCCCCGGAAGTCGTGCGGGGAACACAGGCGATGGGCTTTTCCGAGCCAACGCCGATTCAGCTCCGCGCATTTCCAATCATTTTATCCGGTAAAGATCTCATCGGCACCGCGCAAACCGGGACCGGCAAAACCGCCGCCTTCGCGCTGCCGATCATGACCCTGCTCGCGGAGCACGGCGCTTTTCGTTGTCTCGTCCTCGAGCCGACGCGCGAGCTCGCGGCCCAGGTCGAGACCGCCTTTCGCGATTACGGGCGCTTCACCGATCTGCGCGTGTCGGTGTGCATGGCGGGGTCGGTTACGGGAAGCAAAAGGAAGAAGCGGCACCGGCACCGACATCGTCTGCGCCACGCCGGGGCGGCTGCTCGATCTCCTCGAGCAAGGCGCGATGAACTGCCGCAACGTCAACATTCTCGTCCTCGACGAAGTCGATCGCATGCTCGACATGGGTTTCCTCCCGGACGTTCGACGGATCGTGGAGCAGATCTCCACCGATCGGCAGACCTTGCTTTTCTCCGCTACGCTTGCCGCCAGAAATCGAGCGGCTCGCGGCCTGGGTTTTGCGCGAGCCGGAGATGGTCGAGATCGGCGCCCGGCGTTCGCCGGCCGAGACCGTGACGCATGCCGTTTATCCGGTCGCGGCGGAGCAGAAATTCGATCTCCTCATGGCGTTGCTCGAGCGCACCAATTTCGACAGCGCGCTGATTTTTTCCCGCACCAAACACGGAGCCGATCGCATCGCGCACCAGTTGAAGTCGGCGCGAAACACTCCGTCGCGGTGCTGCATTCGAACCGCACGCAGCGCGAGCGGGTCGAGGCGCTGGAAGGATTCAAGAGCGGCAAATACGAAGTAATGGTCGCGACCGATATCGCGGCCCGCGGCATCGACATCGCGGGGGTGAGCCACGTCATCAATTACGACGTGCCGGAGCACCCGGAGGATTACGTCCACCGCATCGGCCGGACCGGCCGCGCGCAGAACGTGGGCGACGCTTTCACCCTCATGAACGGCGAAGAGCTGCCCGTCGCTCCAGGCGATCGAGCGCTTTCATCGGACAAAAGATTCCGCGCCTGAAGCTGGAGAATTTCCCCTACATCTACACCGTCCTCTTCGAGCCGGAATCGGCCGTGGCGGGAAGCGCGCGATCGGCGGCGGCCGCACCCATCGCGGCTATTCTTTCGGCCGGCGGCGGCGATAGGCTGACGATGACTGCTCCGCCCCGTGCACATAATTCGTGGGCGAGACTCCTTCGGTCTGCCCTTTTCCTTGGCTATTCGGTAAAGAGCTCGATCGCGTCGATCAACGATTCCGCGATCGACTCCTTCGAAATCCAGCGCTGCAGGCCGTCGGCCGGATTGTCGCGCTCGCCCGGCGCCATGAGGAAGACTTCCGTGCCGTCGAGCCGCATCTTGGTCAGGATTTCGAAGACGGAAGTGTCGGCGCTGATGACCGCGTAACCCTGCGACGCAATCTCCGCCACGGTCGTATCCTGGCGCGGGTTGCGGACGGCTTTGAGCGCGGCCGTGAAGGTAATGACGCCGGTGATTTTCTTCTCGTCCGTCGACCACGAAACAGGCGTCCTCGGGATAGGAAGGCAGGATAATGGCCAGCTCCGGCAGGGTCATGTCGGCGTCCAGCCTAACGATCCCGGCATGCTTCAATTCGCGGGCCGGTTTCATGTATTGGATGTTGGCCTGCATCGCGCTCGGCATGCGATGGCCGCGCCGGGTCAGTTTGAGGGTGTAGATGCTTTCGTTCGAAATCATCTTTCGCACCCCATAGGCGATCGCGACCGTGATCGTCATCGGCACGATCACGCCGTAATCGAGCGTCATTTCGAAAATCATCACGATCGCGGTGATGGCCGCGCCCGTCGTTCCGCCGACGATGCCCGCCATCCCGACCACCGCGAAGGCCGCCGGGGTGATCTCCGCGCCGGGAAAAATATGCTGGAGCAAAATCCCGTAGGCGCTCCCGAGGGTCGCGCCGAGAAAAAGCGCCGGGGAAAAAACTCCGCCCGAAGCGCCCGAGCCGAGCGTGAGCGAAGTGGCAAAAAGCTTCAGCGCGAAGAGGAGCAGGAGGAGCCAGAAAGAATTGAGCGTGCCGGCGAGCACCTCTGGATGGTGGCGTAGCCGACACCTTCGATGTGATAGGCCCGGTCTGCCGCAGGAGCACATACATCAGCATGCCGAGCAAGAGCATGCCGCTCATGTGACGCAGGTAGGGATTGCGAATCCTGTGATCGAAAAAATCCTCAAAGGCGTAGATCGACCGGATGTAAACGACCGAGACCAGGCCGATGAGCAGACCAAGCCCGACATAGGCGATGAGCAAAAGCGGATGGGTGAGATGGAAATAATCCATCCGCAACTGCGGGATGGCGAAGGCCGGGTTCGGTCCGAAGAAAAAGCGCCCGACATAGCTCGCGCTCGCGGTCGAGATCACCACCGGCACGAGCGTCCAGACACTGATCTCGTGCAGTAAAAGCTCCGCCGCGAAAAGGACGCCGCCGATCGGCGTGTTAAAGGTCGCGGCGATCCCCGCGCCCGCGCCGGCCGCGATCAAGGTCGTGCGTTGCCAGGCGGGAATGCGCAGCCATTGACCGACCGTCGAGCCAAAGGCCGAGCCGATCTGAATGATCGGTCCTTCGCGCCCGACCGAGCCGCCGCTCCCGATCGAAAGCGCGGAGGCGAGCGACTTAATCACCGCCACGACCGGCCGAATGATGCTCTTGTTGTAATAGATCGCGTCCATCACCTCCGGCACGCCGTGGCCGCGCGCTTCCGGCGCGAAAGTTTTCACCAGCCAGGTCACGCCGACCGCGCCGATCACCGGCACGAGAATGATCAGCGGCACCCCACGGGCTCGGCGGCGTGTGGATGTTGGCTTCGTAGAAAACGGAAAGCTTGCCGAGAAAAAAGAGAGTTGTGAAAGAACGCGATCATCCCGCGAAAGACGACCGCGCCGCAGCCGCCGACGAGACCGATCACGACCGAGAGCAGCCAGAAGCGCAGGGGCGAGAGCGGGACTTTCTTTGCCGGCGCGGCCGTCGATCCCGGCCCGGTCAGGGACGGTCCGCCGACTCAGCCACGGGCGGGATTTTTCATCGCTCGAATGAGTGCGCGCTGTCCAAAGCGGCAACTGAGCGAGAGCGACCT
The DNA here is from genome assembly GCA_963738045.1 of uncultured Verrucomicrobiae bacterium. Classification (GTDB taxonomy): domain Bacteria; phylum Verrucomicrobiota; class Verrucomicrobiia; order Chthoniobacterales; family UBA10450; genus Palsa-1392. The sequence continues at coordinate 451,170 of CAVTUX010000002.1, forward strand.
CCTTCAATAAGCACCCCCATCGAAAATCGAATTCGCACAGTTCGAAGCTGAGGTAATCGCAATCTTGGACGCCTTAAAGAATGCCCGCGGATTGACTCTGCCCCGCGCGATGCGCGAGACTGCGGCGATGGAATGCCCGATCAATCACGAGCGCCCGACGCAGTATTACGGCGACTACCTCGGGATTGAGCGCCTGCTCGAACTGCAAAAACCGCTCAGCCTGCGCGAGGGAAAGCTGATCGCGCACGATGAGATGCTCTTCATCATCATCCACCAGGCCTACGAGCTTTGGTTCAAACAAATCCTGCACGAGATCACCGCCTGCGGCGAAGTGCTGAGCAAGCCGGCGGCCGACGACGACGGTCCGGACATGAACGTGGTCGTGCATCGCCTCAAGCGCGTGGTCGAGATTTGGAAACTGCTCAATCACCAGGTCGACGTCCTCGAGACGATGACGCCGCTCGATTTCCTCGAGTTCCGCGAGCTGCTCCACGGCGCCTCCGGATTTCCAGAGCAAACAATTCCGCAAAATCGAAGCGTCGTTAGGCCTGCAGATGGAAAACCGTTTCCGGCCCGACTATTATAAGCACACCCAGTTTGGCGGCTTTAACGAAAAGGATTTTGCCGAGATCACCGCGTTCGAAGCAAAAGCCGAGCCTCCTGCAAATGGTCGAGAACTGGCTCGAGCGGATGCCGTTCTTCAAGGACGAATTCTGGCGCGACTGGGAGGAAATGCCTGACGAGTCGGCATCCGAGCGGCCACTTCACCCTTCTGGACCCGCTACCGCGCCCTCTACGAGCAGAGCCTTTCCGACCGCGACGACAAAGCCGATCTGCTCGGGAAGTTCGACGACATCTTTTTCAAAGCCGGCTGGGGTCCGTTTCGCCCGACCGCTTTGCGCGCCGCGCTCTTCATCATGCTCTACCGCGACGAGCCGCTCTTCCGGTTCCCCTTCGGGTTGCTCAATTCCCTCATCGAGATCGACGAACAACTCGCCAACTTCCGCTATCGCCACCTGCAAATGGTCCGGCGCATGATCGGCAGCCGGGTCGGCACCGGCGGGAGCAGCGGCGAGCAATACCTCCAGGGCGCGGTCAATCGAAACTACATCTTCAAGGAGCTGGCCGGCATCATCACCTTCCTGATCGAACGCCGCCACCTGCCCAAGCTTCCGCCGCGCCTGCACCAGGCGCTGCGCTTCAGCTTTACCACTCGTTAGGGGCGGCCACCGGCTCCCGCGAAATCGGCTTGCTTTCTTCTCCGTCCGTCGAGTAAGAATCAACAATGAATTCCCTCCGCTCGGAAACGAGGACGCGGAAGGAATCATTTAATTCGACACGTTGGACACTCGTGCTTGCAGCTAGTGACGCCGAAGCCACTCCCAGCCAATCGCTCGAAGCGCTCTCCGAGCTCTGCCGCATTTATTGGCGGCCGGTCTATCTCTTCCTGCGCCGCGAGGGCTATTCAGCGGCCGATGCGCAGGATCTTACCCAGGGTTTCTTTGCCGATTTCATCGCCACTCGCTCCTACGAGCGGGCCGATCCCGCGAAGGGGCGCTTTCGTTCTTTCCTCCTCGGCACTCTGAAGCACTTTGTCTCCGACTCGCGGAGGCGGGAGCAGGCACAAAGGCGGGGCGGCGGAGCGATCCGGGAGCCGTTCGATGAAGCGGTCATCGCGGAAGCGGAAAAACAGGTCGCGCGCGACGGTGCGTGGAACACGCACCAGGTCTACGATCGCGCCTGGGCCGAAGCGCTTCTTCGCGAGGGACTGGGCCGGCTCGGCAAAGAATGTGCGCTCGCCGGGAAGTCAACTTTGTTCGAAGCGTTGAAGTCGCATCTCTCGCCGGGGGGCGACGAGGCTCTTTCCTACAGCGAGCTTTCGCAGCGGCTCGGCCGATCCGCGGTTACGCTGCGCAAGGACGTGGAGCGGTTGCGCAATCGTTACGGACAGATTCTGCGCGAGGAGGTCGGCGGAACGGTGACCGATCCGGCCGAAGTGGAGGAAGAGCTGCGCTACCTTTGCCGGGCGCTGACAACTGGATAACCGCATGGCCGCAGTTGACGCAGCGAAAACGCCCACCTGTGCGAAGTGCGGCGCTGCGTTTGAGACCGCCTCCTCATCAGACCTCGGCTGCATGGTTTGCATGCTGCGACTCGCCTTCGTCAAATCGCCGGCAGCGTTCGATCGCGATTCGCCGCTCGAGCAATTCGGTCAATATGTGATCGAAAAGCGCGAAGATGGCCGCGCCTGGGAGTTAGGCCGCGGCGCGATGGGGGTGATCTACCGCGCGACCGACTCGATGCTGCAGCGCAGCGTCGCCTTAAAAATCATCAGCATCGATCACGCGCCTGACGCCGCGACCGCGCGCGAGCGTTTCCTGCGCGAGGCGCGCACGGCGGCCGCTTTGCGCCATCCGAATATCGCGACCGTCCACCAATTCGGAATCCACGAAGAGAGTGGCCAATGCTTTTACGCGATGGAATTGATCGAGGGCGAAACCCTGGAAGAACGAGTCCGCCGCAAGGGTCCGTGCGACGTGCCGATGACAATTGCGATCGCGCGCCAGGTTGCTAATGCTCTCCTCGCTGCGGAAACACGCGGGCTGGTGCATCGCGACATCAAACCGGGTAATTTGATGATGATCGACCGTGGCGACGAAACTGATTTCACGATCAAGGTGATTGATTTCGGCGTTGCCAAAGCGCTCGCCGCGACGCCCAACACGCGCGAATTGACCCACGGCGGTTTTGTCGGCACGCCAGCCTTCGCCAGTCCCGAACAGTTTACCGACGCGCCGGTGGATGTGCGCTCCGACATTTATTCGTTAGGCGCGACCCTCTGGTATTTGCTCACCGGCCACATGCCCTTTGGCGATCGCGTCGTGAAAGGATCTGACGAGCGGACCGCTGTCGTTAGGCCACCGATCGAGCAACTAAAAGCCGCTGGGGTTCCTGAGCGATTCAGTTCGCTGCTTGTCGCGATGCTCGCGATCGAGCCGGCGGCGCGACCCGGTGTGAACGCGCTATCGACGAAGCTCGAAGCGATGCAGAAACCAAAACGAGCAGCGCGCCTGCTCGGCATCGCGGCGTCCGAAAAAAGCATCGCGGTTCTGCCTTTCGAGAATCTGAGCAGCGATAAGGAAAACGCTTTCTTCACCGACGGAATGCAAGACGAGATTCGGACTAATCTGGCGAAAATCGCGGAGCTGAAAGTGATCAGCCGCACTAGCGTGATGCAGTATGGAAGCTCAGCCACGCGCAATAACCTCCAGGAAATCGCGCAGGCGTTAAACGTTGCTTACGTCGTGGAAGGCAGCGTGCAGCGGTCCGCAAACCGTGTCCGGGTGAGTGCCCAGTTAATCAATGCTCGCAATGACACGCATGTCTGGGCCGAGAAATATGACCGCGATCTGACCGATGTCTTCGCCATCCAAAGCGAAATCGCCAAGGCCATTGCCGACCAGTTGCAGGCGAAGCTCTCGCCTAACGAAAAGAAAGCCATTGAGCAGCCGCCCACGACTGATCTGGCGGCGTTCGACCTTTACAGCCGGGCAAAGTCACTTCTCCTCACGGCAGGTCTCAGCGCGACGAGCGAGCCAGACGTGCGGAAGGCAATTGAACTTCTGGATGCAGCGGTCAAGCGCGATCCCTCATTTTTCGACGCTTACTGCCAGCTCGCCTATGCCCACGAACAACTTTATGCCGTAAATGGGTCTGATCACACTCCCGCCCGGCTTGCCCTGGCTGAAGCCGCGGTCCAAGCCGCGACACGGCTGCGACCGGATGCTGCCGAAACGCACTTGGCGCGCGCACAATATCTCTACTTCGGGCTGCGCGACTATGCCGGCGCCCTCGCCGAATTGGAGATTACGCGGCGAGCGTCACCCAATGATCCGCGTATCTTCGAACTGACCGGCTACATTCTGAAGCGGCGGCGCGGCCAGCAGGAGGAAGGTCTGCAGAACTTGCAGCGCGCGGTGGAGCTGGACCCGCGCAACCTTGATACTCTGCAACAGTCCGCGGTCAGTTACCTATACATCGGACGTTATGCCGACGCGATCGCTGCGCTCGATCGCGCGTTAGCGATCGTGCCCGACAACGTCGAAACGCGGGCCAATCGTGGAGAATGGTACACCTGCTGGAAAGCGGACACTCGACCGCTCCACCAGACGATTGATGCAATCCTGGCGCAAGAACCGAGCGCGGTTGCTAGAGTCGCGGACCTCTGGTTCTTTTGCGCTCTGGCCGAACGCGATCCGGCTGCGGCCGAGCGAGCGCTCGTCGCGCTGGGCGACAATCCATGCTGGACCGAAAATCCCCTTTTTCTGAGCCCCAGCTTTGGCGAAGGTCTGCTGGCGCGCATGACCAAAGATGAGGCACGGGCGCGCACTGCGTTTGAAGCGGCTCGCACCCAGCAGGAAAAGATCGTGCAGGCGGAGCTGGACTACGGGCCGACGCTCTGCACCCTCGGCTTAATCGACGCTGCTCTTGGGCGGAAAGACCTGGCGTTGGACGAAGGCCGGCGAGCGATCGCGCTCATGCCGGTGGAAAAAGATGTCCTCAACGGCAGCCTCGTCCTTCAATATTTCGCGATCACGGCAGCGTGGGCCGGCGAGAAGGAGCTTGCCTTGCAGCAACTGGAAGCTGGGCTGCGTGCTCCCACCGCATCGCTCATGCTGAGCTACGGTGCCTTAAAACTGCACCCCTTCTGGGACCCGCTCCGCGGCGATCCGCGTTTTGAAAAGATTGTTGCCTCACTTGCACCGAAAGAAACGAAGTAAGGTTCCCCAATGAAACCCCAGCGGCCTTTCTGATTCGCTCACTCGCTCACAGGCGCGACCGAGAATGCCGGACAATGCGAGCGTATCAGGCGCTGCCCGTTATCGAGCACTCGCTCGCTCCATCCGGCCGGACGTTTCGTCAACGAACTGCGGTTTCATCCTTTGTTTGATCCGCTTCGCAGCGACGCCCGTTTTCAGAAGCTGCTCCAGCAACCGGCTCACGTCTTCCGGCTGGCAGCAAAATGATCGTGCGCAAATGTGCGGCGGTCTCCTTTACGGCTCAGTTGGCCGCTTCGTTTACTTCAGCCTGAAGAAGCAGTTTTAACGGAAGTCAGGCATCCCGCCTGACTCGGCGCGCAGCCTTCCAGGCGGCGCAATCCAGCCCACTCTTTTCGCGCTCACAAAATATTTTGTCACGCGGCGCAACATTTTCCGAAGGAATGGGAAAGGAAAAAAACTATGAAAACAAAATCACGCCAGGAGAAGATCCATTCCCGTCCTCGTCTCTCGCGTCTACGTCTCGCCGTAGCGGGCATACTCTTCCTTGCGGCCGCGGGATTGGCTGCCACTGCTGCGATGCACCCGCCGAAACTCCCGTGGGCGGTGCCCACGGTAAAGGTTGGAAATAACCCGATAGGGGTAGCTGTTGATCGGGCTACTAACACGATTTATGTGGCAAATGCTCTCAGCAATTCAGTTTCGGTGATTGACGGGAGCACATGCAACGCCAGAGACGTGTCCCATTGCGTGCCGATCGCGAAGCTGACCCATGTCGGCCCCGTTCCGATATGGGTTACCTTCGACCGGACTACCGGCACGCTTTACGTTACGGACGGCTTGACGAGGACTGGTGACGACGGCAACACCATCGCAGTCCTCAACGGGAACACATGCAACGCCAGAGACACGTCCGGTTGCGGCCAGAGGCCCGCTGCCATTGTTAGGGTGCCGGGTGTCGTATTCAATCAGGAAACGGGCGCCCTTGTCCCACTGACACTGGATCCTCCCAGGCACACGCTCTACGCGCCCGACGCGAATGACGGTCCGGTCGTAATGGTCAACACAGCTACCTGTAATGCGCTGAACACGAGTGGATGCAGCCAGGTTCCGTCGACGATGGCGAACGGCGACACGGTCGCGATCGATTATTCGAACCAGAGTGTCTATGTCACCAACGAGATCGATCTGACCGTTACGGTATTAAACGGCGCAACCTGCAACGCCACGACGCAATCCAATTGTACCGAGGTTTCTGTCGCCCCCCTGCCAGCCGACTTCTTTCCACAAACATCGGCTGTTGATCAGGCTACGCACACACTCTATGTGCCCCTGGCGGCAATTGCGGAAGGAATCCTCGGCTACACAGCGGTGATCGACGGCTCGACCTGCAACGCCATCGATCATTCCGGCTGCGGAGAGACACCGCACCTTGTCCAGGTCGAAAGCTTCCCGGTGCAGGTAATCGTCGAGGCAAAGACAAAGAGCGCTTATGTCCTGAGTATAGCGGCCAGTGCGCTTTCAGTCATCAACACGGCTACCTGTAACGGCCAAGACCAATCTGGCTGTCCGCAAAGAGCTCCGGCGTTGGCTGTCGGTCTCGACCCGGTCGGTATGGATATCGATGCGAAGACGCACACCGTCTACACATCAAGCCAGGACACGAACAGGCTTTGGGTGCTGGACGCATCCACATGTAACGGCATGAATACCTCCGGTTGCACGATGTTCGCGCCCACGACTACGATTGGAGCCGCCCCGTTTGGGATTGCGAATAATCCGAACACAAGGACCGTTTACGCGGCGAACTGGTTAGACAATACAGTTTCCGTGATCGATGGGACAGCCTGCAACAAGGATAATCTCGCCGGCTGCAATCAGACCTGGGCGACAGTTAACGTCGGGAATGCTCCGCGGTTCATCGGAATCAACAAAATTAGCAACACAATCTATGTGTCTAATATCGATGATAACACGCTCTCTGTAATCGATGGCGCGACCTGCAGCGGCCAAATAACTTCAGGTTGCATGCAGCCGCAGCCCACCACGCCGACTGGCGCTGCTCCTTATCAGGTGGCAGTCGATGAGACAACCAACACGATCTATGTCGCGAATCTGAATGATAATACTGTTTCGGTAATCAACGGCGATGTCTGCAACGGTACCGACACCTCTGGCTGCAATCAAACCTGGCCAATCGTGACCGTTGGTGCCTCGCCCCAGGGGCTGGCCCTTAACCCGGGTACCCACACGATTTACGTCGCCAACAGGAGCGACAACACGGTGTCTGTGATCGATACTCTGCACTGCAACGCCCATGACAGCTCCGGCTGCGGGCAAGCGCCGGCGACCATTGCGGTGGGCGCGGGACCACGCTCGGTCGGAATTGTGTTCGCCACCAATACCGTTTTCGTTGGGAATAAAGATGATCTGACAGTGTCTGTCATCGACGGCTCGACTTGCAACGGGGGCGACACGACGGGCTGCGGCCAGACGCCGCCGGCTGTCCTTCTCGGCGCGTTTCCGAGCACCGGTGGGAACGGCAATAACATATTGGCGCGGAGCATAGCGATCGATTCGAGGAAGCACATTATTTACATACCGAACTACGGGGATTCCGATGTCGCGACGCTCGATGCGAACACCTGCCGAGCCGGTCACGTGAACGACTGCCACGTCAAGATCGTACAGAAAAGAATGGGCGGCCTTCCACTTGCGGCCACCGTGGACGAAGCAACAGAAACCGTCTACGTGGCGAACGACGCCGACGGCACCGTCTCAGTTTTCCCGAGCTCGCGGTAGGCGACTGCGCGGTCGCGGAAAACTCGCTTTGTAGCCGGGGCTACCGACTCCGGCTACAACTTTGCCGCGGCGGTTTCCTTTTTTCGATCAGGAGGGGATGGACGGGGTCGTGTCTCTATGCTCGATGTGCGGCCCGCACTTTTGCAGCATGAAGATCACTGAGGACGTGCGGAAATTTGCTGCTTAACAAAAGATTTCAGAGGAGCAAGGGCCCCAAGTCAGTGGTGCAGAAAGCAAAAGAACTTAAAGACTCCGGTGCCGACCTTTACGCGAAAGCGTAGCGTACGGCTACCATTTGCGTTCTTCTGCTGACGTACGAGCTCGCTCGTGAAAAAAGCATCGAATCAACGTTAGGTCGACATCTTCAAATTTCTTGGCCTTCAGTTGATCTGTCAGATCCTCCCACACATCAGGAAGACCACCATAAACCCAAAAGATTGCATATTGATAATTTGCGGGTTGGTCATACGAATTCTTTAGATCGCGCCTCAAGGCGGTCAACTTTTGGAGATCATTTACAATGTTGCCGGACGTCGCGTTCGCCGGCTTTACTTCGACGGCCAACAGATTTGAGTCTGGGTCCATGTTACCGGGTTCGTGCACCAAAAAATCAGGCTTGATGTCGTCTAGATGCTTGCCGTGAACATAAGCGTGATTTCGCTTGTCGGTTTCGCCGGAAAGTGCATACCGGAAGCGCTCGGGCCACTGGCATCGCCATTGATGGTACAGCTCATAACAATAAACGCGTTCTCTGTATTGAGGATCTGCACTGGCGACCGGTAGTCGCATGTACGCGTCGTCAACTAAGCTAGATGCTTTGACGAGCCATCCGATTACATCATCGATCATCACGTACCTTACGATGGTTTACTCGGTGGTGCCGTCCACAAATCGTCTATCAATTTGCCAGCGCGATCCCAGACAATTCCGAGTTGCTCAGCCCACTGGAGACCGTCGAGACCGTCGGATTTTTGCTCCATGGCAGAACGTTAAGCACGTGACTACATTGTTAACGAAAATCTATCCATTAACGAATGATTGAGCGCAGCGAGATCGAGGCAAAAGCAACAGAGTTCGGGATCCACACATCGAATGTACAACGCGATTACGTTTTTGGCTGGTTGCTTATGGGAATCTTCGGCCGCAGTCCTTTAGGAGAACTTTTATTATTGAAGGGGGGCAATTGTTTTCGGAAAGCTTATTTCCCGAATACAAGGTTTTCGCGCGATCTAGACTTCGCTACGCAAACAGCAATCAATGAGAATTCCCTGCGCGAGGAATTCAATCGAGTTTGCGATCTTGCTCAAAAGCAATCGGGCATCGTTTTCGACATCGGACGGAACAAGGTCGAGTTGCAGCAAGTCATCGACAGCCGGCGCTCCGTGTATGAGGTGAAGCTTTACTTTAAGGATTTTTACGGCAACCCGGCAAAATTTACGATCAGCGTATCGCTCAACGTCACGGAATTTGAACGGATCTATCTTCCGCCTCAAAAACGGTTCCTCATTCATCCGTATTCGGATTCGTCGGTCTGCACCGCGGCGATTCGATGTTTGAAATTAGAAGAGATGCTGGCGGAGAAATTGAAGTGCCTTCTCCAGCGACGGGAGGTTTCCGATTTGTACGATTTGGGATATTCGATTTTTCTTAATCGCGACCTCGCTGTTGATCGTTCTGAAGTTCTCTCCACTTTTTTGCGCAAGACGATATTCCAGCCAAGTCCCGGTGTTGCGCGCCAACTGTTGCTCGAGGTGCCTTTCGGATTGTTAAAGACCGCGTGGCAAAAATATATCGTCTGCCCAGTTCAAAGTGCTCTCGACTTTGATTCGGCTGTTGCAGAATTTCGTGCCTTTATCGCTCAGCTGTTCGCTCCTTACGGCACAGCCACATACGGCCAACTGGCGTACTTTCCCTCTGAATTACGCAATCCGATCATGCAGGCCGGCGCAGGGCTGAATCTACTGCGTCTAACCTACGACGGCGTTCGCCGAGACGTTGAACCGTACTCGTTAGTTTTTAAGCGTCGCAAGGACGGGGTTGGACAAGAATACTTTTACGTTTACGACCGCACCGGCGGGCATGGGAATCCAGGAATCAAGGCGCTGGTAAATACGAAGATCCACGATTTGGAGATACTTTCTGAAACTTTTATACCCCGATATCAGGTCGTGCTCTCCAAAGCAGGAGAGTATCTCGGCGTCGGCTATTTCGCGCGACCATTCGGTGGTGGCCGCAGGCGAATAACGAAGTCAGGATGGGTGTACACAATCCAATGCAATTACTGCAATAAGACGTTCAGGCGTCGCGAACGCAATACGACTCTACGAGAACACAAAGACAAGTACGGAAACGTATGTTACGGCCGCGTCGGTTATGTTATCGATCAAGAGTACCAGTCGTAAACCTGCGATCAGGACTTGATGTCTAAGGCATCGACCAGGGTCACTTCTTTGGTTTTGCCTTCTTCACCGCGGACTTCGTGGCGCCCTTTTTTGCGCTGCTCTTGGAAAGCCCGGCCGTTCCTTCACCCGGGTTATGGCCCTTGCCCATGAGCGCCCTCGCGGCCCGGTAATTGGCCATGAGCCCTTCTGAAACGCCAAAACGCTGAAATGCTGAGATACTGCTGCCAGAGTCCGCGGATACAGGGAGAGCGGGACGTACCAGCCGATCATCCCGAACTGCATGCCCTCCTCATATCCGTCCGGCAGGTTCTCATTGATCGCCTTACGCGCGGCGCTGAGCGCGGCGCGGCGATCCGCGGGGAGTGCGGCGAGGTATTGGGCCACGGTGGGAGCTGGCATGTCGGCGACGATACCCGCTGAACTGTGCGGCGGACAAGAATTTCGCTGTAGCGACTCAGACCCGCCTGCGCGCAAAGCTACGGCGCGGCAGTGGTAAGCGTCAGAAGAACGCGCGGGACGTCGCCCGCTTTGGACGGCTCGTCCGCGGAACGGGAGATGGTGAAGCCGCATTTTTGCAGGACGCGGAGCGAGGCGGCGTTGTGCTTCGCCACACTGGCGTAGAGCGGCCGGGTCTGCTCCAGGCGGAGGAAGGCGGTCAGCGCTGCGGTCGCGATGCCGCGGCCCCAGAAAGCGCGGTCGAGCCAGTAGCCGACTTCTCGCTTTCCGTCCGACGTCCAACTGCCGATATGCCCGCCCACTTGATTCTGCGCGGGGGAATCCGCGGAGACAGCGGACGCGACAACGATCGTTTTCTTCAGGAGCGTGTCGTCGGCCAGAAGCTTCGCCCAATGCTGGTCAAACGCGGCCCGGTCGCGCGATTCAAAGGCGACCATCGCCACGGCCACGGGATCGCGCTGGTGTTCGAAGAAGAGTGGCAGGTCGTCCGCTTCCACGTCGCGTAATCGGATGACTAGCGGCTCGGATTTGGCAGGCATGAATCGGAAGCTAAATCCGGGCGGGCAAATCCGCGAGACGATGCCGTCTTCCGGAAAAACAAAACGGCGACGCCGGCTCCAGCTTTCTCGTGGCAGTTTCCTTTTCGCTCGCGAATGCGAAGTTGCGTTCATGGCTGACGTGACAATCGAGATCATCAAGAACGGCCCTTACATCGTGAAGGGCGAAGTGGAACTGAAAGACGCGGATGGAAATTCGTATCCGGTCGAAAAACGGATGGCGCTTTGCCGCTGCGGCGCTTCGACCGAGAAGCCGTTCTGCGACGGGACGCATTCGAAGATCGGTTTCCAGGCCGCCGAGAAGGCCGTGCCCGAGTCAGCGGAAGATTGATCGGAGGGACGCGCTTCCGCGCGTCCATGCGGATGCTCGAACTGGCTGGGGGAAGATCCCGGACGTGCAGAAGCACGTCCCTCCGTTAGGCTTTCGCCAGGGGCAGGGCTTCCGGCCAGAGAAAATACGGGCCGAAGCGTGCGCTGACCCGCAGCTCACCGCCAAGCCGGCGACCGAGCGGCGTAATCTGTTTCTGTCCGTCGCTAATCTCGATCGCGCCGAGATGAACGAGGTGATTGGTTAGCTCCTGGGTCTTGAGGCCGAGCTTCTTGGCCAGGCGCGAGGTGCTCAGTTTGCCAACGCTTTCCTGTTCCTCCGCGCCGTTAGGCGCGTTCTCTTCGCTGATTCGTCGCACCTTTTCGAAACTCATCCGCACTTCATCGCTGATCCGGATGATCCGGTCTGCTTCATCGAAGAGATTCCGAAAAAGCTCCTCATCCTCGTCCCGTGAAACCAGGACGCCGATCTCATTGCTCTTGGCGTGACTCAGTTCGTGCAGGCTCAGGCTGCTCACGATGCAGAACTGCTCGTTGAGGTAGCATTTCGCATGGAGGTTGCGGCAGAAGCTGGTGCGAATGAAGGAGAGCGTCCGCAGCCAGTTTATCTCTTCCGGGAGAAGCTCGTTTTTTTCGTAAGCGAGGTGGACATCGATCTTGCGCTGATTCTTGTCTTCCAAAAGCTCTTTAACGCGGTCGTTCAGCCTCAGGACCGGCGTGATGAGAATGAGCCGGTCGTGCGCGAGTCGAATGATCTCCTCGAGATAGTAGTTCGCTGCGCTGGTGTTCAGAAACTTCGCCATAATTACTAGAAAGCAGCAACGGTACCACGCCCTGGCCGCGATTTGCTGTAGCAGCGGCGGCAGGGCCGGGCTGCCGCCCCATTTCCAGGTGCGCGAAACGATGCTCCGGTGCTGGCGGCACTCCAAAAGTCTTGGCGAGCAGGCACCCGCCCCTACATGGCAAAATCGAGGACGACCTTTCCGACGCTGCGGTTCGATTCGAGATATTCGTGGGCGGCGCGGATTTCCCTGGGAGAGTAAACCCGGTCGACAATCGGCCGGACGACACCACGCGAAACCAACGGAAGGACGTGGGCGGCAAAGCGACTGACGGCTTCCGCTTTCTCCTCGATCGTCCGCGCTCGCAGGACCGTGCCAATGATGGTCGCCCGCTTGCGCAGAACGAGACCGAGGTCGATTTCCGATTTCCGGCCCGCAGCGGTGCTGACACAGATTAGGCGTCCGCGCTCGGCAAGCGCCTCGAGGTTCAACGGGAAATAAGCGCCGCCGACGAGATCGATGATGACGTCGACTCCGGCGCCGTTAGTTAGTTCGCGCACGCGCTCGACAAAATCCCCCGGCGAATCGCACACGGTGATGCTTTCGTCGAGTCCCAGAGCGCGCACCTGCGCGAGCTTGTCCGCGGTGCGCGAGGTGCCGTAAACCGTTGCTCCCGTGACATGTGCGAGCTGCACCGCCGCCGTCCCGACGCCGGATCCGGCGGCATGAATCAAAACACTCTCGCCCCTTTGCAGCCCGGCTCGGGTAAAGAGAGCGTCGTGCGCTGTGATGAATACCTCCGGCATTGCGGCGGCCTGCGTCCAGTCAAGCTCCGCCGGAACGCGCGCGAGGTTGCTTTCCGGCACGACGACAAATTCCGCCTCGCCGCCGCCGGCCGTGATCCCGAAGACGCGGTCGCCCAATTCCCAACGGTGGGCTGACTCTCCCATCGCTTCCACTTCACCGGCAAACTCGAGCCCCGGGATGTCGGGCGGATAGCCGGGTGGCGCGGGATATTTCCCCGCGCGCTGCAGGATGTCGGCGCGGTTCAACCCGGCTGCGCGCACCCGCACGCGCACCCGATCAGCGGTCGGCGGCGGCGGTGTTTCTACTTCCTGCCAGGCGATTCCCTCCACTCCGCCAAAGGAATTGATGACAACCGCGTGCATGATCTCGAATCGTTTCTCGAATCTTGAAATGGCGGGAAACGCCGGCGATTTGTTTCGTTAGGCCGGCAGGACAAAGGTCTGACCGATCTCACGCAACGCAATTCGCTCCGGCTCGTTTTCGAGCGCGGTGGTGAAACGGTCGATCGGCTCACCGAAGGGCTCGAAGCTGAGTTTAAAGGTTTGATGATGGACCGGCATGATGAAGCGCGCCCCGGCGTCGTTCGCCATCGCGATCGCCTCCTCCGGGTTGCAGTGGGAGCGGATCCACGGATGGTAGGCCCCGATTCCCATGATGGCGAGATCATAGGGCCGATCGTCGCGCAGGTCGGCAAAGCTGTTCGTTAGGGCCGTATCGCCGGCGAAGATGACCCGACATCCGTGGCGTTCCAGCACGTAACCGTTGTAACCGCGATAACTGTCGGTCTGAAGTCGTGCACCCCAATGCCGGACCGGAAACGCTCTGATGAGAAGCGGCCCAGTTTCAAACTGAATTTCTTTCTCCTCGCCCCAACTTAGCTCGGTGATTTTGCGCAGGCGCGTCCAACCCAGCAAATCGCGCGTGCGCGACGCCGTCACGACCTGGGAATGGCCGTCGAACAGACGCAACGTCCGCCAGTCGATGTGGTCAAAGTGGGCGTGCGAAAGCAGGATGAGATCGACCGGCGGCAACTCCTCTACCACCAGCGCCGGTTGCGTGAGACGCTTCGGACCAATGGCGGTAAAGGGAAGCGGAATCCCAATCCGGCGGAGGAGAACCGGATCGGTCAGGATGGTAACGCCAAAAAAGTTCAACAGCACGGTCGCGTGACCAAGCCAGGCGGCGGTCAATCGATCGCCAGGCCATTCGTTAGGCTGCGGTCGGGTGAAAGCCGGACGGATCGGCCGGTTCAGTTCCAAAAGCCATTCGCGCCAGAGATGGGCGATCCAGCCACGGGCGGCGGAAGCGGAGAGCGTGGGATGCGGCATAATGCCAGACCCTGATCAGGCTTTGCTGCTGCGGCCGCGGAGTTATTTCACGACGCCGATTTCGGCGCGCCGATTTTTCGCCCAGGCTGCCTCGTTCGATGCGGGATCGGCCGGCATCTCGGCGCCGAAGCTTACGGTCTGGATGTTTTGCGCGTTGGCTCCGAGCGCGATGAGGGCTTCGCGGACGGATTCAGCGCGGCGTTCGCCCAGGCCGCGATTGTACTCCGGTGTGCCGCGTTCATCAGTGAAGCCGGCGATGATAATCTGGCTATTACTCTGCTGCAGGAAGCTTGCGATCTGCTGGATTTTGCCATTCTCGGAGCCGCGGATGGTCTGGCTGTCGAAGTCGAAATAAATCGGCTGGAATTGCCGGCGATCGACGTTGCCGCTCAAGAACGAAGTGCCTTCCTGCCGTTCGGGCAGCGGTGTGCCGGTGACGTAATCGCCGGTGCTCCCGGCAGTCTGTTCACCCTGCTTTTTCGAGCAGGCCGGCAGGAGAAAAAGAGCGAGGACAAAAAGGAGTCCAAGCCTAACGAGGACGAAAATTCGAGAAGGTTTTGGATTCATATGCGGGCTCGCGCAGCATAACGGCAGCAGTTTGGCATGCAAGCCGCGTCCCCGCGCCGAGACTCCATTCGTTAGGCCGCCTTGTCCGCGCCGAAGCCGTGCAGAAGCCGATGGAAAAAGCCGCCCTCGGCATCTTCGTAATCGACGATCTTGCCCGCCCGCGCCACGAGCACCGGACAATTGGCACGATTGAGAATTTCGCGGGTCAGATCACCCATGATGTAGTGGCGAAACGGACCCGTCGCCTGCGAGGTGCCGGTCACAATCAAATCGTGTCCGCCCTCTTGGACCTCGGCGAAAATCTGGTCGAGGGCGAGCCCATGTCGGATCCGCACCGCGACCTTCAGCCCCATCTTTTCGAGGCTTTCCTTTTGGCCGCGCAAATTGCGCCCGAGCTCGGAATCAGAAGCGAGCAGCCGATGCACGTCTTCGTGCAATCGGATGAGGTCGGCGTAGATGACGGGCGGCTCGGCCATGACGTGAAGGAGGGTAACAACGCCCCCAACGCACTTGGCGATTTCGCCTGCCACTTGCACGGCGTCGTCGATATATCTTTTCCCGCCCGTACAGACGAGGATGTGTTGTACGCGCTCACAGTCGCCAATCGCGACCAGCACCGGCGGCGGCACCGCCTTGATCACCTCGTAGGTTTTCTTCGGTCGCCAATAAAGGCCGCCAGTCCCTTTGCGTCGCGCGCCGATGATCGCCAGATCGTACTCGTTCGCGGTCGTCTCGGCCAGGATTTGGCGAATCGGCTCACCGGAGCGGACCACGATATCGGCGAAAACGTCCTGCTCGCGGAGCATCTCTGCTTCGCTCTCGAGGGCGCGCCGCAAAGGTTCCTTGTCCGCCGGATTCTCGGCGATCCCGAGCAGCGTCGTTTGCGAGCGACAGGGACCGGCGATCAAGCCACCGAGCCGCGTCGGGTTGTCCGCGGGATCCGTTCCATCGCTGCAAATGAGGATGCGCATGGCCTCTCCTAAAGCTTGTGCCCGCTGAGCAAGGTGTAAAGGACAAGGCCAACCCCGATGAGCGGGAGGGGCACGAAGGCGAGCCGGATTTTGGGGCCAGGAAAATATTGGGTCGAGATGGCGCCGATCTGCGCGCCAATCGCAGCGCCGGTCTGCATGACAAGTGCGATCAGGATATCGACGTTGCCCTTGAGCGCGTGGCTGAAGGTCCCATAGCTGGCCGAGATAATAATCTCAAAGAGGTCCGTCCCAACCGCGAGATGAGTCGGTACACCCAGCACATAGACCATCATCGGCATCCGGATGTAGCCTGCGCCGCCGCCGAGGAAGCCACTAAAAACTCCGCCAATAAAGGAAACCGTCAGAATCGTCCAAAGCGAGATGGATTTGATGCCCGAGACGGGCAGAGAAATCATCGGCCAGAGCTCGAGGCGGTGAATCCGTCGCGTGACATGACTAAAAGCCGTCGCGTCTTCTTTGACAGATTTTGCCGCCTCTCCGGCGCGCCTGGCTTTGCGTTGTGCGCGCATGGTCAAACCGGTTTCACAGATCATGAAAATAGAAACGCTGGAGTAAACGACGATGGAAACCACGCTGACGACGAAGTTGACGTTGCCCGCTCGCTTCAACATTTGGATGAGCTGCGCCCCGACCTCCGCGCCGCCGATCGTCCCGATCGCCATGATGAGACCAAGCCGGAGATCCACGTTTCCGAGGGCGCGGTGACGCTTCGCAGCTACGACCGAGGTCCCGACGATGTGCGCCAGATCCGTCCCGACGGCAAAATTCCAATCCAACCCGAGAGCACGCAGACCTGGGCCCGCGATGAAACTCCCGCCCACCCCAAAAAAACCGCCCATCAGGCCGATGAAGAACCCGATGACGGCGAGATAGATTGGATTGATCTCCACATGGGAGATCGGGAAAAACATCGCGATCATTCAGAGCGACCGCGAAGGAGGCGCAGAAGGAAAGTCGTGATGGACTCAAGGATGATCGACTGGCCCAGGACGAGCGCCACGCAAAGGACCGCGTAAAAGCGGATGTGTTCCTTCTCGATTCGCGCCAGCGATGGACCAAGCAGGTGCAGAACAAGCAGGAAGTAGACGGCGATGAGAAAGCCGTAGACGACCATCTCGATCAGAAAAGAAAGGAGTGCGCGACGAGCTTTGTCTTTCATGAACAAAATGAGCCTTGGCAGGGAAGGTTCGGCTGCGGGTTATGTGGCGGTTGGGCTGCAAAGCGTCAACCGAAAATCCCGTTGCGTGGGCGGCGAATCGTCCTACTTTCGAGGCCAAACCTGCCCCCAACGATGCTTTATGGCTGATGTCGCAAACAAATATTCCGAGAACATCGAGGGAAAATTCTACGTCGATGACCAGTGCATCGACTGCGACCTGTGCCGGGAAACGGCGCCGGCCAACTTCAAGCGGAATGACGACGGCGGCCATTCCTTCGTTTACAAGCAACCCGAATCGCCCGAGGAGGAAGCCCTCTGCAAGGAGGCGATGGAGGGTTGCCCGGTCGAGGCAATCGGCAGCGACGGGGGGTAGGTCCGTGAATCGAGACTCGTGAATCGTGATTCGGGGCCGATCCACGATGTAAGCGCTTCGCGATTCTCGAATTCGCCATGGGATCACAGCCCGTCGTTCTTACCATCGCCGGCTCCGATTGCAGCGCGGGGGCGGGGCTCCAGGCCGATCTAAAAACATTCAGCGCGCTTGGCGTTTTTGGCCTCACCGCCGTGACCTGCGTAGTCGCAGAGGTACCGGGAAAAGTTTCGCGGATCGACGCGATCGACTCGCGGAGTGTGCGCGAACAGGTCGAGTTGTGCCTCGCAAATTTTCCGGTGCGAGCGATCAAGACTGGGTTGCTTTGCTCGGCTGAGACCGTCGAAACCGTTGCCGACGTTCTCGAGGTATCGGCAGGAGAAATTCCGCTCGTTGTTGATCCGGTCATGGTGGCGACGAGCGGCGACGTCCTGCTGCAGCCGGAAGCGGTAGACCTCTATTGCACGCGCCTCTTTCCGCGCGCCACTCTCGTTACCCCGAACATGGCGGAAGCATCCGCTCTGACCGGGCACTCGGTGCGCAACCTGGAGGAGATGCGCGCGGTGGGCGGGGAGCTGGCGCGGAAATTTAAGACGCCGTTTTTGATAAAGGGCGGTCATCTGGGCGGCGAGCGCGCGATTGACTTGCTCTGCGACGGCGCAGCGGTCGCGGAATTTTCGGCGCCGTTCGTCGCCGGGGTTTCGACGCACGGCACCGGGTGTACCTATTCGGCGGCCATCATCGCACGTCTGGCGCTGGGAGATTCGCTCGAGGAAGCGATCGTCCAGGCCAAGGACTTCGTCAGCCGCGCGATCCGCGAACACTTCGCCTGGCAAAGTTCGTTAGGCGAAATCCACGCTCTGAATCACGCGGGGTAGGAACAGGCGAGCGCGCTTTGGCTCGATCAGGGGACGGTTGGGTTGATCGTCTTGATCCAGCGCTGCTCTTTCAACGCGACGAGGGCGGCGGCGCTCTCCGCCTGTTTCTTGCTCCGTCCGCTGCCTTCGCCAAGCACCTGATTCTCCCAAACCACCCGTATGGTAAACGTCTTTTCGTGCTCGCGTCCTTCCTGCCCAAGCAACTCGTAAACCGGACTGCGCGGCGAAATCGCCTGAAGCAATTCCTGGAGCTGCCCCTTCGGATTTACCTCCAGCGGTTCCTCTTCCAGACGTTCCATGTCTTCCCGCATCGCCTCGAGGATGAAACGCCGGGTTGTTTCCAGATCGCTGTCGAGATAGATCGCGCCGAGGAGAGCCTCGAAGGCATCGCCCAGAGTGGAATCGCGCTGCCGACCCCCGCTCGCTTCCTCGCCGCGACCCAGAAAGAGGTGCCGCCCGAGATCGAGCCGCGCGGCCTGCACCTTAAGCGCTTCGCGCGAAACCAGCCGCGAACGCCGCGTCGTCAGACGACCTTCTCCCGCCTCGTTGTAGCGTGCGAAGAGATATTCGGAAACAACGAGCTGCAGAACTGCGTCTCCCAAAAATTCCAGGCGCTGATTGTCGAAATGTCTTCGCGGTTTTTCGTGCGCCACGCTCGGATGGGTGAGCGCCTCGATCAGCAATTGCGGGTCGCGAAACTGATACCGGATGCGTTCTTCGAGAGGATGCATGGGAAGGTGTTGTCAGGGCGGCCGGACGGGTTGCTTTTCGTAAACCTCAATCGAAGTGACAAGATCGATCGCCCTCTGCAAAACCGTATCGTGCGGAGAGGTCTTCTCGCCGCCGCGGGCGCGCCGTTGCTCGGCCGCCTCGGCGGCATCGATCTCGGGATTGGTCCCAGCGAGGAGCGCGGCTTCATTGAAGTGCGGCCGGTCGGCTTCGAAAACAAACGGCGCCATGCCTATCGTCCTGCTTTGTTGAAAAATGTCCTGCTTCTCCCCGGGCGGCAGCGCCACCGCGAGATCGGGTTTGATGCCCTCGGGAAAACACGAGCGTTGATCGGGCAAAATCACCTCTGCGACTGCGACTCGCAGAATCTTTCCGCTTGGGAGCGGCAGATCAGCGTAATCGACTGCCTGGCCGGCAGTGGTCTGACCGATCAGAATCGTCTTGTCGTAATGGCGCAGAACGCCGGCCAGGACTTCGGTCGCGCCAACCGTTTGTCCATCGATCAGCACGATGCTGAAGCCGGAGTAGAGCGGGTCCTGCTTGGAAGAAAAATCGTGCCCCGCTGCAGCCTCCGGCCCGCGCAGGGAGAAGAGTTGCTTGTCCTTCGGCACAAAACGATTCGCGAATTCCGCCGCCGCCCCGTAGTCGTCCGTCGCGACGCTACCGCGCAGATCGAGGACGATCGCATCGACCTTCTTCCCGGCAAAACCGCGCAGAGTGGTGTCGAGTTCCCCGAGCTGGGACTGGCTCAAATCTCCCGGCCGCAAATATCCGATGTGGCCGTCGATGATCTCGCGATAGAAAGGCGCTGGCGTCGGCGTGGCCGCGGGGTAGGCGGGCAGGAGCATGACGCCGTGGCCGAGGCGTCTGAGCAAGCCATCGAGCGTGGCGCGATTCAGCTCCGCGCCGCTGACCGCCGCTGGATTCACGTAGTGGTCCTGGATGAGGGGAATCGCCCGCCGCAGGTCGACTGCGTCGAGCCCATCGACAGGGTCCGTTCCAGGAGAGAGAGCTGACGTGGTCTGGGTTGGGGAGGGAGAGGGCGTCGAGTGCGGCGAGGGTTGGGCTGCGACTGAGACGGCGAGGAACAGTGCAGTCGTTAGGAAAACACTAAAGACGAGACGCAGCATCGGTCGGAGCGACCTTAACCGTTACGGCAGCAAGAGCAATATCGCGTCGGTAATGGCAGCCTTCGAAGTGAACCTTGCCGACCGCCTCGTAGGCCAGATCGCGCGCCGCCGCGACCGTGTCGCCAAGCGCGGTCACCGCCAAAACGCGTCCTCCGTTGCTCACGATTTCGTCATTCTCCCGCCGGGTTCCGGCATGAAAAACGTGCACGTTCGCCATTTGCGCACAGGCCTCGAGACCGAAAATTTTCTTTCCGGCCTCGAAGCGACCCGGATAGCCAGCCGATGCCATGACGACCGTGACCGCGGGCCGTTCGTCCATCTCGATCTTCAATTCATCGACTCGTCCGTCGATCGTCGCTTCGAGGAGCGGGAAGAGGTCGCCCTTGAGCCGGGGAAGAATGACCTGCGTCTCGGGATCGCCAAAACGGCAGTTGAATTCGAGCACGTGCGGGACCCCGTTTCGAATCATAAGGCCAGGGAAAAGCAGCCCGGAAAAATGTATCTTTTCGTCATGCAAGCCATGCAGGAGCGGGCGCATGATTTTCTCCTCAAACTGCAAGGTCAGGCCATCATTCCAGGCGACGGGCGGACTGTAGGCGCCCATCCCGCCCGTGTTCGGGCCCTGGTTGCCATCGTTCAGTCGTTTGTGATCGCAGGCGGCGCCGAGCAACCGATAGTGGTCGCCTGCGAGGAAGAGGTGGAGTGAGCATTCCCAGCCTTCAAGAAATTCCTCGATCAAAACGCGGCTGCCGGCCGCACCGAAACGCCCGCGGTCGATCATCTCCTCGATCGCGTCCTTTGCGCTCGCGGCGTCGGGAGCAATGACCACACCCTTGCCCGCCGCGAGACCGTCGGCCTTGATCACCGCCGGGTAGTGCAGCTGCTCCGCGAAACGGCACGCTTTCTTGCTCTCCTCGAAAATACCCGCCATGGCGGTGGGCACGCCAGTGCGGCGCATGAGTTGTTTGGCAAAGACCTTCGAGGACTCCAGCCGTGCGGCTGATTTGCCCGGGCCGAAGATGCGGAGGTTTTCCTTTTGAAATTCATCGACCAGGCCGGCGGCGAGCGGATCATCCGGGCCGACGACCGTCAGCCCGATGTCGTTGTTGCGCGCAAACTCGACCAGTCCGCGCGAGTCGTCAGGCGAGAGTGGCACGTTCGTGCCCAGCGCTTCGGTTCCGGCATTTCCCGGCGCGCAGAAAATGGCGTCGACTTGCGGAGATTGGTGCAGTTTCCAGGCGAGCGCATGTTCACGCCCGCCACCGCCCACGATCAGCACTTTCACCTGGGGGACAACCTTCGTTTTCGCGTAGCCATAGTTTCGGCGTCCACAAATACGACCATTCGCAAATCCGAAGCCAGGCTGCTGATTTTACGAGAGGCGGGGACCGCTCGCCGGGGAGAGTGACGGTATCTTTCGTTTTTTCCAAGAAAAAAATGCGACTGGAAGACCTCCGCCAGATGCCCGTCTTTTGGGCGGATACCAACCTTCCAGCCTGTCACTCTCCCGTTGCGCGTGCTGCAGAATCCGATAAAAGAACCAAATGGCTGATCGCGCCAAGAAAGCTTCCGTAATGAACGCGCATTGTCTTTCGCGTGTCGTGCTCAGCCGCATCGCCGACAAATGGACGGCGCTTATCATTCACGTCCTCGCGACTGGCACTCGGCGCTATGCGGAATTGCAGCGTGAAATCGGCGGAATTTCGCAGAAAATGCTCACTCAGACCCTGCGCAGCCTGGAGCGCGACGGACTCGTTAGCCGCAAGGTGCATCCAGTGGTTCCGCCCAAAGTCGAGTACGCGCTCACTCCACTCGGTCGCACTTTGATCGAACCGCTCCGAGCTATTTGCCATTGGTCGGAGAAGCATCTGCCGCAGCTGGAGGCAAACCGCGCTCGCGCCCGTACGCTGGTTTCCAACGGCGCGGAACCGGATCGTTAGGCCGCGCGTTCCGAAAGCCCATGCATCACGTCGAACCCGTCGTGCTGTTGCTCGTGCTGGTGGCGGGGCTGGTCATCGTGGCCAACAAACTGGCCGTTCCTTATCCCGTGCTGCTCGTGCTCGGCGGACTGGCCCTGAGCTTCGTCCCGTTTCTTCCTGTCATTCGACTCGATCCGAATCTCGCCCTCTTCTTCTTTCTTCCGCCACTGCTTTATCCCGCGGCGCTCTTCACTTCATGGCGGGATTTTCGCCGCAACCTGCGCTCGATTCTTTTCCTCGCGATCGGCCTCGTCCTCCTGACGATGACCGTTGTCGCGTGGGTGGCGCACTCCTTCATCGCTGGTTTGCCTTGGGCGGCGGCCTTTGCTCTGGGCGCGATTGTCTCGCCGCCCGACGCGGTGGCGGCGGAAGCGATCTTGAAACGGTTGCGCGTTCCGGCGCGAATCCAGGCCGTGCTCGGCGGCGAGAGCCTTGTCAATGACGCCACCGCGCTCGTTGCCTACCAATTCGCGGTCGCAGCCATGGTCACCGGACATTTCTCGTTAGGCACGGCCAGCTTGGAGTTTGTCCTCGTAGGTGTCGGCGGTGTTGCACTCGGCCTGCTCGTTGGCGTTGTGATGCGGTGGGTCCAACGGCATCTCGACGATCCGCCAGTGCAGATCACGCTCTCGCTGCTTACGCCGTTCGCAGCCTATCTCCTGGCCGAGCGCTTCGCCGTCTCCGGCGTTCTCTCCGTCGTCGCGGCAGGTGTTTATCTCGGATGGCATTCGACCGCCTTGACCGCGCGCTTCCGGCTCCAGGCGCAACTTTTCTGGGAGATGGTCGCCTTCCTCCTCAACGGACTCATCTTCATAATGATCGGGCTGCAATTGCCCGGCATCCTGCGCAACCTGAACCACGAGCCGTTGTCGCGCCTGGCGACCTACGGGTTTCTCATCAGCGCCACCGTGGTGCTGGTCCGCATCGCCTGGGTTTTTCCGGCCACTTATTTGCCGCGCTGGCTTAGCCCGAAAATGCGTGCGCGCGATCCCATCCCGCCGTGGCAACACAGCGTCCTCATTGCCTGGGCGGGAATGCGCGGGGTCGTCTCGCTCGCGGCGGCCTTTGCCCTCCCTCTACTCCTCGGCAATCGCCAACCCTTTCCGGGCCGCAGCTACATTTTGTTTCTTACCTTCTGCGTCATCCTCACGACGCTCGTTTTCCAGGGTCTGACTCTGCCGATCCTCATTCACAAACTCGGCGTGAAAGACGACGGCGCGGTCGATCGCGAAGAGCGCGAGGCTCGATTGAAGGCGAACGAAGCCGCGGTTGATTTTATCGAACAAAAGGCGCTCGAAGAACATTTTCCTGAGGAAGTGATGGCGCGGGTCCGGGCGGAGTACTGCGACCGCATTGCGCAGCTCGAGGCTTGTGGGCAAAACACCGAAAATCCCGGGGGCGAAGTGGCGACACCGATCTACCAGCGCCTCCAGCACGGTGCCCTGCAAGTCGAACGCCGGACGATCATCGCCCTCCGTAATTCGCAAGCGATCAACGACGAAGCCCTCCGCCGCATCCAGCGCGACCTCGACCTGGCTGAGGCACGATTGACCGGCTAATGTGATTGTCAGTTCTCCTAAGGCGAGGGCAAAATGAAAGGCTCAGCCAAGTCGCAAAAAAATGGATAAGCCCTTCAAGTGTTGAGACGACACCTCGGCGAATACCTGGCAAATAGACTTGTGTTTCGTGCGTATCAACGCGTTTTGCTGCGCGCTCGTGGGAATGCCACTTTCATTGGTCAATCTTCGTCGTGAGAAGGCGCTACCCCGCATGGATTCGAACCATGAATAACGCCTCCAAAGGGCGCTGTGTTACCGTTACACCACGGGGTATCGACTGCAGTCTGTAAATCACCACGCTCAGTCTGAACCGGCGCCGCGCGACCAAGCTTAAGAAGTTAAACCGGAATTCGCAAATTGCTCCGCCCGCCGCGGACTCTCCGGCTCCGGATAAATCGAACTGCGTCAGAGCGCGCAATATTTTGATCGGAGGCAATCCCTGTTAATTTACCCGTCAGTGAAACTGCACTCGTCAGACTTTCGCGTTGCGCCCGGTCGCCCGTTGCAGCTGAAGAAATGCCCGACCGACATCAAGCCGCTCTACGAATCGAAGTCGCATTATCGCAGGATGCTGGCGCAGCAAGTCAAGGAGTTGAGCGCGCAGCAGAGCCTGCTTTACGCCTCCAATACTTATGCGCTTCTCCTCATTTTCCAGGCGATGGACGCAGCCGGAAAAGACAGCGCGATCAAGCACGTCATGTCAGGAGTGAATCCGCAGGGCTGCGAAGTCTACAGCTTCAAGCACCCGAGCGCCTTGGAGCTTGAGCACGATTTCCTCTGGCGCACCACCCGCTGCCTTCCTCAGCGTGGGCGGATCGGAATTTTCAACCGCTCCTATTACGAGGAAGTGCTGATTGTGCGGGTGCATCCCGACATCCTGCGCGGCGAAGACTTGCCGCCGGAGTTGCTCAACCACGCGACGATCTGGGAGGAGCGTTACCGTTCGATCAACGACCTTGAAAGTCACCTCCTTCGCAACGGGACACGGATTCTGAAATTCTTCCTCCACGTTTCAAAGGAAGAACAGCGCAAGCGTTTCCTCGACCGGATCGAAGATCCGGACAAGAACTGGAAGTTCAGCGCCGGCGACCTGGCCGAACGAGAACTCTGGAATCAATACATGGTGGCTTACCAGGAATGCCTGCGGGCCACGAGCATGAAGAACGCACCCTGGTATGTGATCCCGGCCGACGACAAAAAGAATGCCCGCCTTCTCATCGCGGAAGCGATCGTCGAGACGCTTAAGGACCTGAAGATGTCTTATCCGCATCCCGACCAGGCGCATCGCAAGGAGCTGGCGGCCATCCGCAAGATCCTGGAGAAGGAGAAGAAGGCGTAGCCGCTCCTTCCTGAGGCAACGCCCATTGATTGCGTCGCGTTTGAATTTTCGAGTGGATGCGGAGGCGAACGATTCGCGCGCCCGGGCCGGGACCTTTCGCACTTTGCACAACGAAGTGCAGACGCCCGTCTTCATGCCGGTCGGGACCAAGGCGACGGTGAAGGCGCAACTTCCGCGTACGCTCGAAGAGGCGGGAACGCAGATTCTGCTCGCCAACACTTACCACCTGCTCCTGAGGCCGGGCGCGGAAGTTTTTCGACGCACCGGCGGCATCCATGGTTTCATGAGTTGGGACCGCGCCGTCCTGACCGATTCGGGCGGATTCCAAATCTTCTCGCTTCCGCACGCCTGTGCGATGAGTGAGGCGGGCGCGGTATTTCAAAGTTACCTCGACGGGCGAACGATTCTCCTCAGCCCGGAGTTGAGCGTTGAGACCCAGATCGCGATCGGGAGCGACATCATGATGGCGCTCGATCAATGCATTGCCTCGACCGCGGACGAAGCGAGCGCGCGGCAGGCACTCGAGGTAACGCATCGGTGGGCGGCGCGAAGTCTGGCAGCACGGGGCGATTCGCCCCAGTCAATGTTTGGCATCGTTCAGGGCGCGCTTTTCCCGGATTTGCGGCGTGAGAGTGCGGCCACGCTAGCGGAAATGCCTTTTGATGGTCTTGCGATCGGCGGTCTCGCGGTGGGCGAAAGCCGCAGCGAGCGCGAAGATCTCACCGAATTCACCGCCCAGCTTCTGTCGGCCGACAAGCCGCGCTATCTTATGGGTGTCGGCACGCCTCTCGATATTCTGGAAGCGGTTCACCGCGGGGTTGACATGTTCGATTGCATCATGCCGACGCAACTCGCGCAGCGCGGCGCGGTTTTCACTTCGCGCGGCTTTCTCCAGATGCGGCGCGGAGTTTACAAATTTTCCAACGACCCGCTCGATCCTGCCTGCGCCTGTCCGACCTGCGCCCGCTACACCCGGGCCTATCTGCATCATCTCACGAAATCGAGCGAGACACTCGGCTGGCAGCTCCTCGGCAAGCACAACATCCATTTTTATCACCAGCTCATGCGCAACATCCGGGAGAGCATCCTCGCCGGCCTCTTCGGTGAGTTCTACCGGGAGAACCGTGCGGTTTTGCAGGAATCGGATCGCGAATATCCGGTCCGTCGTCCGAAGCCCGCCCGCCGGAAATCGACCGCGTTGGGGAAGTACGAAGTCCATGTCGCGCACGAAGGTTTCGCCAGCATCCGGCAGGTGACTTCAGGCGAGATCATGCACATGCGCACGCCGCCGATGGAAGAAGCGCGCAGCCTTTACATCGAGCAATCGAACCTTGCGCAGCGCCTCCGATCAGCCGGGACGGAGCCGCTCGTGATTTGGGACGTCGGCCTGGGCGCGGCGGCCAACGCGATGGCGGCGATCCAATGCTACGAAGAGCAGGCGAAGCTCGGTCCCGTCCGTCCCTTGTTGCTTGTCAGTTTCGAAAACGACCTCGATTCCTTAAAGCTCGCCCTGCGTCATGACGACAAGTTTCCCTATCTCCGGCATGCGGGCCCGGCTGGCATCCTCGCCAAGGGAGACTGGAAATCAAAGCGCTACCCGGGGTTGAGCTGGCAGCTCGTCCAGGGTGATTTTCTCGAGACGGTCGGCCGAGCGCCGCTCCCGCCCGACCTGATTTTTTACGACATGTTTTCGAGCAAAACACACGGCGAACAATGGACGATCGAGATTTTCCAAACGCTCTTTGCCGCCTGCCGGGGACGGGCGACGGAGATGTTTACCTATACGCATTCGACCGCGGCCCGTGCCGCTCTTCTCGCCGCCGGCTTTTACGTCGCGAAAGGCCGGCCCGCCGGAGCCAAGGAAGAAACCACGATCGCCCTCACACCGGCCGCGCTTGGTTCGCCGTCCTCGCGTCGCCATGAGCTCCTCGCCTCGGAATGGATCGGGCGCTGGCATCGTTCTCACGCCAAATTCCCGGCCGAAATTTCCGCGGAGCAAAAGCCGGCCTTCGAGAAACTCATCCAGGTGCACGACCAATTCCGGTCAGGGCAGCGGTAAGCTTCTGGCTCGCCTGTTCGTTAGGCCGCAAGCTGGAAGCTTACGTTACCTTGGCGGCAATTCCGCTTTCTCCGCGTATGGGCCAGCCTTGAGCAAATCGTCGATCCCGCCCTGGTTTCGCAGCAGCGCTTTCATGCTCCAATGAATGTGGCCAGGGGAGGACGTGCCGTGACGAGTCAGTTCGATCTCTTGAATGATCTCTCGCGCCGGGCGTTTCGGTCCGATTCGCTCGGTGGCGATTCCAGGCCAGACCGGTTTGCCGTTGCGCTGTGCGCGCCACCAATTAAGGAGGACGGGAAAACTCTGCTTCGCCGGCTCGATGCTCCAGTAAAGCTGCGGTGCGAGATAATCGACCCAGCCTTGCGCAAGCCACTTGCGCGAGTCGGCGAAGAGCTGCGCGTAGGCGTCGAGCTGCGCTTCGGTCGTCGGTGGCACACCGGGCCGCCAGATTCCGAAAGGGCTGATTCCAACCCGTGCCCGAGGCTTCACTGCTTTGACCGCGCGATACATCGAGCGTACGAAATCGTTGATGTTCTCCCGTCGCCAATCCGCCCGGCTCAGTCCGCTCTTGCGCCCGTAACGCTCCCAGGTCGGGTCGTCGGGAAACGAAGCGTCGCCCGGCTTGAGCGGATATGGATAAAAGTAATCGTCGAGATGAATGCCATCGACGTCGTAACGCCGGGCGATGTCGGTGATGACATCGATCACGTAGGCGCGCGCCGCCGGTTCGCCGGGATCGATCCAGAGCTGTTTCCCAAAACGCCGCACCCACTCCGGTTGCTTCTTCGCGACGTGATTGGCGGGCAGCGTCTCGCTCGTACTGACGGCGGCGCGAAATGGATTTACCCAGGCATGCAGCTCGAGCCCGCGCGCGTGCGCTTCCGCGATCGCAAACGCCAGCGGATCGTAACCCGGAGAAATGCCCGCCTTACCGCTGAGGAACTGCGACCACGGCTCCGTCTTGGAAGCGTAGAGCGCGTCGCTCGCCGGGCGCACTTGGAGCAGGATGGCGTTGAGTTTCAACTCCGCCGCCCGATCGAGCAGCGCGCGCAGTTGCGCCTTTTGCGTGGCAGCGGGCAGCCCCGGTTTCGACGGCCAGTCGAGATTGTAGACCGTTGCGACCCACGCCCCGCGAAATTCCCGCTCCGTGCCCTGCGCCGAAAGAGCGAAAAGGCCTAACGAAAAGAGAACGTAGGCTAACCAACGGAGAGCAGGCATGATCTAGTCTAGCGCGGCCGCCACAGCCGCCGGAAAGATTTCGTTCACTTCGCCCTCGAGGCGGAGCGAGACGCAGGCTTCGCGATCGTGCTCCGTTGCACCGCGATTGATGATGACATAGGGGACGCCGCGCTGCGCGGCCAGGAGCGGAAAAGCAGCCGCCGGGTAAACGGACAAGGTGGAGCCGAGCGCTACCACGAGGTCGGCTGCCATCGCGCCGGCCTGGGCGCGCGCCAGTTCCGCCGGATCAAGGCTTTGCCCAAAGCTGATCGTGGCCGGCTTCAAAAACCCGCCGCACTCGCAGAGCGGCGTGGTGCGGTCGTTCGCGAAAGAAATCGAAATGCGGCTGCGGATCGCTTCGCCTTTTGCAGCTCTGGCATTCGACGAGCGAGTTGGTGCCGTGCAGTTCCACCAGTCGCTCCGCACTCGTGCCTGCCAGGCTGTGCAATCCGTCGATGTTTTGCGTCACCACCATCTCGACTTTGCCCGCTTGCTCCAGCCTGACGATGGCATGATGGACATCGTTAGGCTGGGCGTTCTTGAACGATTCCCATGCTTCCAATTTGTAATCCCAATGCTCGATCCGTGCCGCCTCCGAGGTCATGAAATCCTGGTAGTAAACCGGCTGGCGCCGCGGTCCAGACACCCTGCGGTCCGCGGAAATCCGAAATGCCGCTCCCGGTGGAAATGCCCGCGCCAGTGAAGATCAGGGCCCGTTTCGCCGCGCGGAGGTAATCCGTCAGAGTCATTTCAAATTGGAGACGCCACCAAGTCCTCTCGACTTCGTCTCACTCCGCTCGGGACGACAGCGGCTGAAGGCCAGCCGCCTCGAGCTGTGCATTCAATGCTGCAATTTCCTGTGGCATCGCCTTCCATTGCTTGATCACCGCTGGCGCGGTTCGCTGCAAGTCCGCCACTGCAGCTTGCTGTTGAGGTGTCGGCGCGGCGTCCACCTGCTGTAAATCCCCGAACAGTTTTTTCACCTTGTTCAGCGCATCCAACTGGAGGGTTTCGCCGGAACGCTACCGCCGCAGGATTGGCGAACGCTTCCAGTTTCTTGCGCAGCGCTTCGATCTTCTCCCGCAGACCTTTCGTCGCGGCGGCTTCCTCTGCTTTCTTCAGTTCGCTCACGAGCGCTTCATAACTTTTCCCGATCGGCTCCAGCTCTGCGCGCATTTCCTCAAGTTTCTTCGAGAAATCGAATTGTTGCGCCAGGTCGGCGGCCGAGGCTTTCACCCGCGGATCCATTTTCACCTTCTAGCGGTTGGGTGAAGGTTTTTCCGCCGCTCGTTAGGGTGACGGAATAGTTGCCCGGCACGACCCACGGCGCGGTCGGTTTCGGCGCGGTTTGGTACGCAACCGCCGTCATCGGATATTCGGCCTCGGCGTTCGGCAACGGCTGACCATGCAGATCCCAGAGAAAACGATGCAAACCCGGCGTGGCCGATAATGCCTGCGGCGGACGCACCCAGTAGCGCGGGATTTTCAACTTCGGATCGGGCGGCGGAACCGGATCGGTGCTCGCATAACGGCGAACCAGATTTCCCTTTCCATCCTTGATTTCCAACGTCACCGGGCCGGAAACGTCTCTCGCCTAACGAATAATCAATCATCGCGCCTTCCGGCGGATTTTCGCCGGCGGGTTCGTCGGGCGGGAGCGGGGTGTCGGTATTTGTGTTCCAGCGCACCCGCAGCGCGATCTGCGGTTTGAAGAGCTGCGTTTTGAGCCTGGATGAGCGGAAGCTCGTCCCTCCGGAGGGACCTGCTTCCGTAGGTCCAGGTTCGTTAGGCGCAAGTTGCCGGAGTGGGGTGATGTTGTCCAGAATCCAGAAGCCGCGCCCATGGGTCGCGATCGCGAGGTCGTCATCCTTCACGATCAGGTCGCGCACCGACGTCGCCGGCAGATTCAGGCGGAGGGATTGCCAGTTATCGCCGTTGTCGAACGAGACGTAGACTCCGCGTTCTGTTGCGGCGAACAACAGTCCGCGTCGCTGCGTGTCTTCGCGTACCGCATTGACGTTTTCGTCCGCGGGGATCCCGTGCACGATTTCCTGCCAGGTTTTGCCGTCATCGTTCGTTCGGTAAATGTGCGGGCGCAGATCGTCGAGCCGGATCGTGTTGACCGCCGCGTAGGCCGTCTTCGCGTCGAAGTGGCTTGCGTCCATCAGCGAAATTTTCCACCAGGCGCCAATCTGCGGCGGGGTCACATCCCGCCAGTTCTTGCCGCCATCAGTCGTGAGGTGAATCAGTCCATCATCGGTTCCGGCCCAGATGCGATTCTTGTCGAGCGGCGAAGGCGCGACGGTGTAGATCACGCCCCGCTGCCGGGGTTGCGCCGTCGGTTGATCGCGGAATTTCCCGACGCTCGCCGGGATTTCGAAAGTCTTTCGTGTCAGGTCGGGACTGATCGTTTTCCAGTTCAGCCCGCCGTCGCGCGTTTGCCAGAGCGTGTTGGCGGCGAAGAAAAGGAGATGCGGATCGAGCGGCGAAAAGATCACCGGCTCGGTTCGAATCACCCGGAAGTCATCGCTCCGAAACGGCTTCGGCAAAATCTCCTGCGCCTGGTGCGTGCGGCGGTCGTAACGCGTCAGCTTCCCGCCGTAGACCATGTCGGGATCGAGCGGATCAGCCATGACGTAGCCGTATTCCTCCGCGCCGACCGGATGCCAGTCGCGGAAAGTGATCTCGCCGTTCGGTCCGCGGCTCGCGATGCCGACCGAGCCGCTCTCCTGTTGTCCGCTGTAGAGGCGATAAGGGAAATGGTTGTCCGCGCTGACGTGATAGAGCTGCGCGGTTGATTGGTTATACCACGAGCTCCAGGTCGCGCCGCCGTTCACAGTGATGATCGCGCCCTGATCGCTTCCGAGCATGACGATCTTGGAGTCGTTAGGATTGATCCAGACGTTTTGATAATCGTCGCCGCCCGGCGCCCCGCGCCAGCCGTCCCAGGTCTTGCCGCCGTCAGTCGATTTCCAGCAAACGACGCTCGCGGAATAAACCACGTCCGGATTCTGCGGATCGAACCGCACGACCGGCAAATCGCCGCCGCCGATACGGCCGATCGGGCGCTCGTCGCCTGTCGCCAGGCCTCCAGTTTTCGCCCGCGTCGTCGGACCGATAGAGTTGTACAGTTCTTCGGCGTGGCGACGGCGGCGAAGAGCTGTCGCGACGCGCTCGGGGCAATGGCGAGATTGGCCTGAGTGATGTCGTCAGGCAAACCGCCGCTCAGTTGCTTCCAGGTCTTGCCGCCATCGCTCGACTTGAAAATGCCGCCGTTCGCTCCTCGCCACTCCGCATTTTCCCAGGGACCTTCGCGCGCTTCCCAGAGCGAAGCGTAGACGATCTGCGGATTCTGCGGATCGATCTGCACGTCGTTGCCGCCGGTGTTCTCGTCCTTATAAAGCGTCTTTTGGAAGGTCCTGCCGCCGTCTGTTGAGAGGAAGATTCCGCGCTCTTCGTTAGGCCCATAGGGATGCCCGGCCACCGCTACCAGCAGGTGATCGGGATTGCGCGGATCGACCGCGATCTGCGCGATCTGCTGTCCGTCGCGCAGGCCGAGATGCGTCCAGGTCTTCCCTGCGTCGGTCGATTTGTAGAGTCCGTTGCCGACGGAAAGATCGGGCCGATGCAAGCCTTCGCCGCTCCCGACGTAGATGATATTTGGATCGGAAACCGAGACCGCCAGCGCGCCGACCGACGCGGTCGGTTGCTCATCGAAGAGCGGCTCCCAGGTACGGCCAAAATCATCCGTGCGGAAAACGCCACCGTTGACCTGCGCGAAGTAGAAAACGTTGGGCTGCGACGGCACGCCCGAGATCGCGCGCGTCCGCCCCCCGCGAAAAGGCCCGATGTTTCGCCAGTGCAGGAGCTGCGAGTAATCCGGCGCCGGATCGGCAATCGCGTCATTGCCGAAGAAGAACGCCAGGAGAAAAAACGAAATGAGGCGGCAAAGCATGCCGGCTATCGTCGCATCGACTTTCCTGCCTTCAAGAAAGCGATTTTGTCGCGCGGGCGATCTCAGCACCTGGAGGGAAGCGCGCCGTCGCTTCCTCCGAAGAGGCACCGCGGATCTTACCGGCAGGCTCTCCCAGAGGCACCGACAACGCGGTGCCCTCCAGGGCGTCTCGTTAGGACGCTGCGGAAGCCGCGGGCGCGGCCGACGGTGGGGTAGGTTTCTTTTTTGCGGCGGCCGCAGCGAGCGCAGAGTCAACTTGCTCGGCCTCGAGCGGATGGATGCTGTGATAGTAGGTGTTCGGCTTCGCGAGATCGCTTTTGCGCATGAGGAGGGCGTCGAAACGCTCGCGCCGGCTCAGCTCATAGACCTTGTCCATCTTGATCGCCTCGAAGGGACAAACCTCGACGCAAATCTGGCAGCTCATGCAGACCGAGATGTCGATGTCGAATATCGCCGGATAAAACTGCGGCTTGCCCATGTAATCGGGCTTCTTGTCTTCACTCTTGACGATGTAAATGCACTGCGGCGGACATTCCTTTTCGCAAATCTTGCAGGCGACGCAGCGCAGGCCCGCCTCCGCGTCCTTCGTGTCGTAAACGAGAAAGGGAAAGTTGCGCGCGTTCTCCGGGAGCACGTCGCGCTCCTCCGGATATTGCACCGTCGTCAGGCGATCTTTTTCGAAATAGCTGCCGACGAAGTTCCGCGCCGTCACCGCCATCCCTTTTAAGACTCCCGCGCCTACCATCATCGATCCACCTCTCCCAAAACGATATCGACGCTGCCGAGAATCACCATCACGTCCGCCACGGTATGGCCGAGGCACATGTCCTCGAGGATCGTCAGGTTGATGAAGCTTGGCGGTCGCACCCGGTAACGATACGGGCTTCCGCTCCCGTCGCTGATCAAATAAAATCCAAGCTCCCCCTTCGGCGCTTCGATGCGGCCGTAGGCCTCGCCGACGGGCGGTTTGAAGGCGCGGATTTTCACTTTCGGATTCTGGATCGGGCCTTCGGGCAATTGGTCCATCGCCTGCTGCAGGATCCCGAGCGTTTCGCGCAGCTCGAGGACGCGCATCATGAGCCGATCGTAAACGTCGCCGTGGTCGCCTAACGGCACCCGGAATTTGAAGCGCGGGTAAAGACCGTAGCCATCCACTTTGCGAATATCGTAGTTCACGCCGGAAGCGCGCAGACCGGGACCGGTGATGCCGGCGCTGATCGCCAGCTCGGGCGAAAGCTTTCCGACGTTCTGCGTTCGGGCGATGAGGATTTCATTGCCGGTGATCAATCTCTCGAACTCATCGAGAAAGCGCGGAAACCGATCGACGATTTGGCGGGCGCTCTCCATCCAACCGGAGGGCAGATCGCAGCGGCAGCCGCCGAAACGCATGTAGTCACACATCATGCGGGAACCGGAAAGCGCCTCGAAGAGGTCGAGAATACTCTCGCGCTCACGGAAGGCATACATGAGTGGCGTGCCCCACGCCCCCATGTCGCTGAGGATGAAACCGAGCTGCGAAGCGTGATTTACCAGGCGAGTCAGTTCGCCGAGAATCACCCGCAGATACTCGGCGCGCTCGGGCACCTCGATCCCGGCCAGCTTTTCCACACTGAGCGCGTAGGCCCAGTTGTTCGTCATCGAGCAAAAATAATCGAGTCGATCGGTGTAGGGCATCGAGCCGAGGTAGCTGGTGTTTTCACCGATCTTCTCGTGGTTGCGATGGAGATAACCGAAGACGGGCTTGAGCTTGCGCACGACCTCGCCTTCGAGCGCGACGTTCATCCGGAAGACCCCGTGGGTCGACGGATGCTGCGGCCCCATCGAGACCTCGAGCAGCTCGCCGTCGAGGCGCGAAGTCATGCCGCGGGGCGCTTGTTCCAATTCCTGGAGTCCGGTGGTCACTTCAAAGAGGGTTTACGTCCGCAGATTGGAAAGCCTGGCCGTCGCTGCGCGTCCGTTGCAGCGCAGATTTGCGCAGATGAAGCACTGAAGAAAAAACCTCCAAATAATCTGCGTAAACCTGCGAAATCTGTGGATGAATTCATTGTGCTGTGATGTTTTCCGCGCCATCCGCAGCCGGACGCGATGGATAATGTTGCTTCGCCCTTTCCAGGATCTCGTCGTGCGGGGTCGGCTCGTATTCGTAGTCGTCCGGCTCCCGATAATCCTTCCGCATCGGGAAATCAGTGAACTCGTCCCACATCAGGATGCGGCGCAGATCCGGATGGCCATCGAAATGGATGCCGTAGAGATCGTAGATTTCGCGCTCCTGGAATTCGGCGCTGCGCCAGACCGGGGTGAGTGACGGCACCGGAGCCTTCTCTGCGCGGTCTTTCGTTCGCAGCCTAACGACTACCGGCCCGTGCTTGTGCACCGTGGAATAGAGGTGATAAACCGCTTCCAGATAACCGGGAAAAAACTCTTCCTGCGTCTCCTCGACTTCCTTTTCCTCGCCCTCGATCAGCTTTTTCACCTTCACCTTTTTCTTCACCGTGCGATCGAGCCAGTCGACCCCGGTGACGTTGGAGCAAAGATCGAGACGCAAGACTGGATCATCGCGCAGGAAGCGCGCGACAGCGGCCGCGTGCGCGTGGTCGAGGAGAAGCGACGGCTGATGAGCGGGACCGGGATTCGGGATGATTTCGACGCGAGCGTCTGAGATCGCCTGCTCGACCCGAGCCTTGATTTCCTCGAGCGACTCCATCGTCAGGCACGCTCGATCGCGGGCGGGTGGTAGACATTCGGATTCGCCGGCGGTTCAAGATCGTGCGCGCCGAAAGCCGGGACCGGAAACTCGCTCGGCGTGTTGGTCTTGAGAAAATCGGCTTTGCCTGTCCCGGTCAGTTTTTGTTCGTCGATTTTTCGCTGCAACTCCATGAAGGCGTGGAGCAACGCCTCCGGCCGGGGTGGGCAGCCGGGAATATAAACGTCGACGGGGATGTAACGGTCGATTCCCTTGAGGACGTTGTAGCCTTGTTTGAATGGTCCACCTGAGATGGCACAGGCGCCCATCGAGATGACATATTTCGGATCCGGCATCTGGTTGTAAAGGCGGACAACTTGCGGCGCCATTTTCTTCGTTACCGTGCCGGCGACAATCATGAGATCGGCCTGGCGCGGTGAGGGTCGAAAAACTTCACCGCCAAAGCGCGCCAGGTCGTAGCGCGAGGCGGCGGCCGCGATCATCTCGATCGCGCAACAGGCGAGCCCGAACTGGAGCGGCCAGATCGAATTCCGTCGGCCCCAATTGTAGAGCTCCTGCATCGAGGTGACCCAGATGCCCTGCTTCTGCAGTTCGTTGCGGAGCCCATCGTCCGTTGCGGTCGCGCCTTCCATTACCGCGTCCAATGTAAACAACCTTTGCCCCAAGCCCAAATCAGACCTTCCAAAAGAAGGAGCAGGAAGATCAAAATTGCGATAAAGGCGCCGTACGGTAATCCGGTGAACGCAACCGCAAACGGGACGAGGAAAATCGCCTCGACATCGAAGATCAGGAAGATGATCGCGTAGAGGTAGTACTGCGAATGAAACTGGATCTGCGCCTCGCCCAGCGATTCGATTCCGCACTCGTAGGTGGCGTTTTTGGCCTTGCCCGGTTTGGGTGGCTGGAAAAAATGCCGCCAGAGCCAGGCCAGGGCCAGCGGCATGACCGGAAAGGCGAATGCCACGCCGAGGAAGATAATGAGAAAGAAATATGGGGACGGAGTCATGACGGGACGGAAATGACGAATGACGAATGACGAATGACGAATGAATGACGAAGTCCGAATGTCGAATGGATCGCGCGAAGAGAGCTCGTCATCGGGTCATTGTGAATTGATTCGGATTTCGTCATTCGTGCTTCGTCATTCCGGCCGAAGGCCGGTCAGACCAGGCCCTGATCGAGCATCGCGTTCGCGACCTTGAGGAAGCCGGCAATGTTGGCGCCGTTGACGTAATTTCCCGGCGTACCGAAGCGCTCCGCGGTCGCGTAACAGGTTTTGTGAATCGCCTGCATGATGCCCTGGAGCCGCGCATCCACCTCTTCGCGGGTCCACGAAAGGCGCATGCTGTTTTGCGCCATCTCAAGGCCGGAAGTGGCGACGCCGCCGGCGTTGGCCGCTTTCCCGGGACCGAAAAGAATGCCCGCATCAAGAAACTGTCGAACCCCGCCGATCATCGTCGGCATGTTCGCGCCCTCCGAGACGACGTAGACGCCGTTGCGGAGGAGATTCGTCGCGTCCTTCTCGCTTATTTCGTTCTGTGTCGCGCTCGGAAACGCGCACTGCGCCTTGTGATCCCAAAGCGGGTTGTGATCGAGCGTGCCGTCGTCTGCCGTGTAAACCGCGCTCTTGAATTTATCGGCATACTCGGAGATGCGGCCGCGCCGCACGTTCTTTAGCTCCATGACGAAGGCAAGCTTCTCCCGGGTAATGCCGGTCTCGTCGTAAATGTAACCGGTCGAGTCGGACAACGTCACCGGGCGGGCACCCAGTTCGATCAGTTTCTCGACCGTGTATTGCGCGACGTTGCCGCTGCCAGAGACGAGGCAAACCTTGCCATTCAAATCTTCGTTGCGCGTCTTCAGCATCTCGGCGGCGAAATAAACCGCGCCGTAGCCGGTCGCCTCCGGGCGAATGAGCGAGCCGCCCCAGCCGATTCCTTTACCGGTCAGGACGCCGGTGAATTCGTTGCGCAGCTTTTTGTACATGCCGAAGAGGTAGCCGATCTCGCGCGAGCCGACGCCGATGTCGCCCGCCGGGACATCGCGATAGGGCCCGATGTGGCGCGACAACTCGGACATGAATGCCTGGCAAAAGTGCATCACTTCGTTGTCGCTCTTGCCCTTTGGATCGAAATCCGATCCGCCCTTGCCGCCGCCCATCGGCAGGGTCGTGAGGCTGTTCTTAAAGACCTGCTCAAAGGCGAGGAACTTGAGGATGCCGAGGTTGACCGAAGGATGAAAGCGCAGCCCGCCCTTGTAGGGTCCGATCGCGCTGTTCATTTCGACCCGGAACCCGCGGTTGACGTGAATCTCGTTTTTGTCGTCCTGCCAGGGAACGCGGAACATGATGACGCGCTCCGGTTCGATAATCCGCTCGAGGATTTTGCCCGCGCGGTACTCCGGGTGACGATCGAGAGCGAGCATCAAAGACTCGACCACTTCCTCGACCGCCTGATGGAACTCTACCTCGCCCGAATTCTTCGCTTTGACCCGCGCCATCAACTCTGCAACGTCGTCTTTCATAGGTAGTTTTTGGACAGTCTGCCGCCGTGATTTGGTTTTCGCCGACTTCGCCTAACGAATCATGATAACGTGTGGCCGGTCTCTGTGTGTCCGGCCATTTGTCGAGCAGGAATAGTGTCCCGCACCTCGGAACGAAACAAAATTCATCATTCGCTTCCAACCTATGCCAGAGGCCGGAAGAAACAGAAGGAGAATTTTGCCGGAGTTGCATCCCCCGCAATGGGCAAGGGCGATGTCGCTGGGCATTTCTTCCGCTTTCCGCGGTGCGATCTCGATTCCTGACTTGCTTAAGAAAACAGACCCCGCTTTTCTTCATCGCAACGTGAGCGGTTTTCTCGACCAGATTTTCGTGATTGGAAAGCAGCGGCTCCTGTCGCCGCTCGCCGGCGCGCCGGACTGGGTCGGGCAGATTGCCTCCAGCCTGCTCAACATCATCGCGCTTCTCACCGTCTTTCTCACCCTCTTCGCTCTCATGTCGTTGTTGGAGAGAAAGATTCTCGCCCGCATCCAGAACCGCTACGGACCAAACAGGGTTGGTCCGTTTGGTCTCTTCCAACCGGTGGCCGACGGGATCAAGATGTTGATCAAGGAGGACATCGTGCCGGCGCGGGCCGACAAGGTGGTGCACTTCCTCGCACCGATCCTGATTTCCGGCGCGGCCATCCTAGCCCTTGGCGTCATCCCTTACGGGCGCAACATGACGCCGTTCGTCATCGATGGCGGCATCCTCTTTTTCTTTGCCGTCGGCTCGACCAATGAGGTCGGTGTTTTCATGGCGGGATGGGGGAGCAACAACAAGTTTTCCATGCTCGGCGCGATGCGCGCCATCGCGCAGATGGTCAGCTACGAGCTTCCGCTCATCATCACGGTTCTGCCGGTGGTGATGGTGACCGGCTCGCTCAAGCCCGACGCCATCGTCGCGGCGCAAGCCGGCTACTCGCTAGGGATTCTCCCTCACTGGTTCGTCTTCACGCCGTGGGGCGCGGCCGCCTTCATTTTGTTTTTCGTTTCTGGGCTGGTGGAATCAAACCGCACGCCGTTCGATGTGCCGGAGGGTGAATCGGAAATCGTCGCCGGCCACATGACCGAATATTCCGGCTTCAAATACGCCATCTTTTTCCTCGCGGAATATTTTGGCATGTTCGCGATCAGCGGGCTGGCCGTGACGCTTTTTCTCGGCGGCTGGCACGCGCCGATCGGTGTGCTCGAGGTCATTCCCTCCTACATCTGGTTCTTTCTTAAGCTGGGGGTCCTGCTGTTTGTTTTT
The DNA here is from genome assembly GCA_963738045.1 of uncultured Verrucomicrobiae bacterium. Lineage (GTDB taxonomy): Bacteria > Verrucomicrobiota > Verrucomicrobiia > Chthoniobacterales > UBA10450 > Palsa-1392. The sequence continues at coordinate 489,837 of CAVTUX010000002.1, forward strand.
GTCTGGATTCGCGGCACGCTCCCGCGAATCCGGGTCGATCAAATGATGAATTTTGCCTGGAAATTCATGCTTCCGATGGCCTTCACCTGCATCCTCGCCGCTGCGGTCTGGTACTACGCGGGGCACCGTCTTGCCGGCTGGCTTTGGTCGTTGCTGGTGATCGCGCTGGTTTACCTCGCGCTCTCGCGGCTTCTCGGGACGGGCAAGAAATTCGCTCCTCGCACCTATCGTTTCGCCGAATGAGCAGCGCCGCGTTCATCGTCATTGCGATTGGCACGCTCGCGGCCGCGCTCGCCGCGGCCACGCTTTCGAAATTGATCCACGCCGCTCTCTGTTTCGCGGCCGCCTTTGTCGGCGTGGCGGCGTTTTACTTCTTTTTAGGTGCGGAATTTGTCGGGCTGGTCCAGGTCTTCGTCTACGTCGGCGCGGTCGCTGTGCTGATTGTCTTTACCATCCTCCTCACTCGCCACGAGGCAGTGAAGAACCATGGCTTCAACTGGTCTGGTGTTGTCATCGCCCTGGCTGTTTTCGGCGGTTTGCTCTGGGCGATCCTGAAAACGACTGGCCTTTCGCTCGCCGCACCGCCCATCGCCGCGCTGACCGTGAAGCAAATCGGTGAGACGCTCATGACGGATTATGTCTGGCCCCTGCAATGCATCGGCGTCGTCCTGACCGCCGCGCTCATCGGCGCGCTCGTGCTCGTAATGGAGGAAAAGCGGTGATCCTGCCCCCAGTTGCGCGATGAATTCTACGCTTCAACTTTTCCTCATCGTTTCGGCGGCGCTTTTTTGCATCGGCCTGCTCGCCGCGCTTAGCCGGTGCCACGCCATCTTCATCTTGATCGGCATCGAGATGATGCTGGCCGCCGCCGGTTTGAATTTTATCGCGTTCTGGCGTTTCGGTCCGCAACCGGCGCCGCCCACCGGAGTAATGGTGACCATTTTCGCGATCGCGATCGCGGCCGCGGAAGCTGCGGTCGGACTCGCGCTCGTCGTCGCGGTTTACCGCAAGTATCGGACGATAAACGTCGACCAGATCGACGAACTCAAAGGATGAGCAACTGGATTGTCGCTCATCTCTGGTTGATCCCGGCGCTTCCGCTCGCGGCGTCGCTCATCGTTCTAAGCCTGTCAAACGCCCGCCGCTCGAGCGCGGCGCTGCTCGCGATCGCTGGACAGGTGATCGCGCTCCTTCTCTCGCTCGGCGCTTTCTGGCCGACATTGCAGACGCCCGGTTGTCGCGTTTTCCAAAATTTCACCTGGCTCAATTTCGGCGATCAAACGCTCCAGCTTGGTTTTGTCCTCGATCCGCTAGCGGCTGTGATGCTGGTCATGATCACACTCGTCAGCCTCTGTATTTTTATTTTCAGCGTTGGCTACATGGCGGCGGACAGGAATTTCACCCGCTTTTTCGCCTACCTCTCGTTCTTCTCTGCCGCGATGCTGGGAGTGGTTATCGCCAACAGTCTGTTGCTGCTCTTCGTTTGCTGGGAGCTGGTCGGCCTTGCCTCCTATTTGCTCATCGGGTTCTGGATTCACAAACCGAGCGCGGCCGCGGCCGCGAAGAAGGCATTCATCACGACCCGGATCGGCGACATCGGGTTTTTTCTCGGGATGCTCTGGCTTTACGGCCGGAGCGGGACGCTGCTCTTTTACGACGGCGGTAACGGGGCCCTCGAAGGGGTCGGACTGCTCTCGTTAGGCGCGAGCTCGACTCTCATCGCGCTCCTCATTTTCTGCGGCGCAGCGGGGAAATCGGGGCAATTTCCGCTTCACGTCTGGCTGCCGGATGCGATGGAAGGTCCGACGCCGGTGAGCGCGCTGATCCATGCCGCCACCATGGTCGCGGCCGGCGTGTTCCTGGTGGCGCGGGTCTATCCGCTCTTTTCGTCAGGCGCAATTCACGGCGTCACGACTTCGCTCACCGTGGTGGTCTGGATTGGAGTCGTTACCGCGCTCATCTCCGCCCTCATTGCGCTCGCCCAGGCCGACATCAAGCGCATTCTCGCTTACTCCACTATTTCGCAGCTCGGTCTCATGATGGTGTCGTTAGGCGTGGGCGGGGTGGCGGCGGGCATCATGCACCTCCTTGCGCACGGATTTTTCAAGGCGCTCCTCTTTCTCGGTTCCGGCTCCGTCATTCATGGCTGCCACGAGGAGCAGGACATCCGCAGGATGGGGGGCTTGCGCCGGCTCATGCCGGTCACTTTTCTCACCTACGCCATCGGCATGATGGCGCTCAGCGGGGTGCCACTGTTTTTCTCCGGCGCCTGGACGAAGGAGGAAATCCTGCACGCCACTTCGCAATGGAGCCCGTCGCACATCCCGCATTATCTCATGCTGGCCGGCGTGGTGCTGACCGCGCTCTACATGACGCGGCAGATGATTTACGTCTTCTTCGGAGTGCGCCGGGCGAGCGCCGAGCACGCGCACGAGAGCCCGCCGGTCATGACGCTACCGCTCATTGTGCTGGCGACTTGTGCAATTGTTTTCAGCGTGGTCCTGACGCCGGCCTGGCCGTGGTTGCACGAATATCTGCTGGGCGAACGTCCGACTCTCGATTTCGCCTTGCTCATCCAACCGGGACTTTATCTTGCGCTTGTCCTGGTCGCGGCCGGAATTGGTCTTGGGATTTTGATTTATCGCAATGCTCCCGAGATCGACCCGGTCGAGCGCACGCTGCCGTCCTTCTTTCGCTTTCTCGAAAATCGGATGTGGCTCGATGAACTTTATGACTGGACGGTTCTTGCTTTGGCGCGCTTCGCTTCGCGGCTCTCCGATTTTCTCGACCGATACCTCTGGGATGGGTTGGTCCGTCTTTGTGGCGCAATCGGCGGGCTTTTCGCTGGCCTGACGAAAGGCTTCGACGAACGGGCGATCAATGCTGGGGTGAATGACGCGACCGATGTCACGCGCGGTTTCGGCCGAATGATTTCCGGCGGTCACACCGGCCAAATCCAAACCTACCTCGGCGTCATCGCCGTCGGCATGCTGGCACTGCTGATTCTCTACGCATGGCTCACCTGATTACGGGATTGATTTACCTTCCGATTCTCGGGGCGCTTTTCGTGAGCGTCGCGCCGCGGAATTACGCCCGCACCGTCGCGCTGGGGAGCAATCTTCTGACGGCCTTTCTGGCGCTGATGTTGTGGCGGCACTTCGATCCGGCAGTCGCGGGTCTGCAGGCGGTAGCGCGCCACGCCTGGATTCCGGCAATCGGCGCGGAGCTGCACGTCGGGATCGATGGCCTGAGTCTGCTTCTTATTCTGCTGACTTCGTTGGTCTTTCCGTTCGCCTTGCTGGCGCAGCGGATGGAGCGTGGCTTTTGCGCGTTGATGCTGGTGATGCAGGCTGCGCTTTACGGCACCTTCACCGCGCAGAATTTTGTTCTTTGGTTCCTCTTTTACGAAATGAGCCTGGTACCCGGGTTCCTCCTCATCAAGGTCTGGGGCGGCCCGAACCGCGACCGGGCGGCGACCAAGTTTTTCCTCTACACCTTCCTCGGCAGCGTCGCGATGCTGCTTTCGTTTCTCGGAATTTATCTCGTTCGGGGAACCTTTGACTTCGCGGCGCTGGCGGCGCTCGGGAAAGACGGCCTGTTGCCCGGGAAGCTCGGCTGGCTCGCCTTCGCCGGAATTTTCCTCGGGCTGGCCGTCAAGGTGCCGCTCTTTCCGTTTCATACCTGGCTGCCGGACGCTTACGAGGCGGCGCCGACGGGCGCGGCGATGGTTTTGACCGGCGCGCTTTCGAAGATGGGCGTTTACGGATTTGTGCGCCTGTTGCTGCCGCTTTTCCCTAACGAAATCTGCATCGCCGGGCCGTGGCTGCTCGGGCTGGCGGTCTGCTCGATCATCTTCGCCTCGCTCGCGGCCTGGTCACAGTCGGATTTGAAACGGATGGTGGCCTACCTCTCGATCAATCACCTCGGTTACTGCATGCTCGGTCTTTTCGCCGTGACCGCGACGGCGGTTGTGCCCGCGGTTGAGGCACAGGCTGCATTGAGCGGCGTCTTCCTGCAGATTTTCAATCACGGCATCACGGCGGCCGCGCTCTTCTATTTTGTCGGACTGCTCGAGCAACGGCGCGGCGCGCGCGGGCTTGGCGACTTCGGCGGCCTTATGCAACGCGCGCCGCTGCTTTGCGGCTGGATGAGCGTGGCGATGTTTTCTTCGTTAGGCTTGCCCGGCCTGAACGGCTTCGTCGGCGAATTCCTGATCTTCAAGGGCTCTTTCGCGCTCGAGGCGGGATACACCGCGGTCGCCGTCTTCGGTCTGCTCATCACGGCAATCGTTTTTATGCGGGCGATGCAGGCGCTCTTCAGCGGGCCGCTCGCGGAAAGTTGCGGCCAGTTTTCCGATCTTCGCCTTGGCGAGAAGTGGGTCGTGGTTCCAGTCGCGCTCCTCATGTTCGCGGTTGGCATCTACCCGCAGTTCGTCCTGAGCATTTTTAACTCCACCGTGACGCAGATGACGCGATTGCTGGGCTAAGACCAATGCGAAAGGAAATCATTCCAATCGAGCGCCTCACACGATGCCATCGCGAACTTGCCCTCAATCGTCGGACTTCTGATCTCAGAAGGTTCATGACAAGACGCTTTTCGGCGAGTCGCCGAAATGAGCACGTGGCTCGCGTGCGCTCGCCAATCCGATGATTGCCTGGGCGATTTACCTCACGTTTGCCGGCGCGGTTCTCGCGCTGCTTCTGCCGCGCGTTTTAGCGCGTTGGATCGCGCTCGCGACCACAGCGGGCGTATTTGCCATCGACGTGGCCGCGTTCTTCGCGCGCAACGCCGACTTCGCGCATTTCACCACGATCATCCGGCTGCCGTGGGTGCCCGCGCTGGGGATGAACTACCACCTCGCGGCGGACGGCATTAGCCTGACGATGACGCTCGTGACCGGGCTGACTGCGCTCACGGCCGTGCTTTTTTCCTGGAAGGTCGAAACCCGGCCTAACGAATTCTTTTTCTGGCTGCTTCTGGTCGTGGCTGGTTCCTACGGCGTCTTTCTCAGCGCCGATCTCTTTCTTCTCTTTGTTTTCTACGAGCTGGTGATTGTACCGAAGTACTTCCTGATCGCGATCTGGGGATCGACCAACAAGGAATACGGCGCGATGAAGCTGACGCTTTATTCCTTCTTTGGCGGCGCGCTTGTTTTCATCGGCATCCTGGACGTTTACACGACCGCCGGCTCGCTTGACCTCTCGCAGCTCGCCCAGTTCCAGTTCGATCCGCAGCTGCAAGCGTGGGCTTTCCCCGTTCTCTTCCTCGGGTTCGCCGTCCTCGGCGGCATCTGGCCGTTGCACACCTGGGCGCCGACCGGCCACGTCGCGGCGCCGACCGCCGGCTCGATGTTGCTCGCCGGGATCGTGATGAAGCTCGGCGCTTACGGCGCGCTGCGGGTCGCACTCAATCTCTTTCCGTTAGGCTTTCAGATGTGGAGCAAATGGATCGCCGTCTTCGCTGTTATCGGGATCGTTTACGCGGCAGCGGTCGCGCTCCGTCAGAACGATCTCAAGTTCGTCATCGGCTATTCAAGCGTCAGTCACATGGGGTTTGTTTTGCTTGGGCTGGCGGCCGGCAATCTGCTCGGGGTTTCGGGTGCGGTTCTGCAAATGTTCTCGCACGGCGTAATCGGCGCGCTCCTCTTCGCCCTTGCCGGCGCAGTCTATTATCGGACGCATACGAGGAACCTGAACGATCTCTCCGCGATGGGCCTGAGCCGCGCGATGCCGTTCATCACGGTTGCTTTCGTGCTTGCTTCGGCCGCTTCGATGGGTATCCCCGGCTTCAGCGGATTCGCAGCCGAAATCACGATTCTGATTGGCGTCTGGAAAACTTTTCCCTTGGCAGTGGGGATCACCGGTATCGGGATGGTATTGGTCGCGGCTTTCACCCTGCGCGCTCTGAAGAAGTCATTCTTTGGCGATGATCGCTTCGGGCGCATGGGGAAGGAAACTCCCCTGCCTGATGAACCGGCGACGCTGGCGGAAAAATGTGGCGCCAGTCTGCTAATTTTTGCGACGCTTGCAGTCGGACTTTATCCCAGACTGCTGTTCGATCGGATCATGCCGGCGGTGGAAACGATGCGGTTTTTGCACCGATGAGCTACCTGGAACTTCTTCATCTGGCCGCGCCGGAAGCGATCATTGTCCTCACGGCGCTGGTCGTTTTGGCAATCGGGCTCGTGACTGGCCGGGGAAAAGCCGCCGGCGCGCCCGCCTCGACCCTGGCGGTTTGTTCGTTTGTGGCGGCGCTCGGTTTGGCGATCGCAGCGGTCACGATCGTCAGGCTGCCACCGCACGCGATGCTCTTTCACGGGATGCTTGTGATCTCGCCGCTCAACTCTCTCTTCCAGGCGATCATCCTGATGCTGGCGTTTTTCACTCTTCTCCTCGTGCGCAATGAGCATTCCCTGCCGCACAAGAGCGAATACATCGCGATGATTTTGCTCGCCACCGTTGGGCTCATGCTGCTCGTCGGGAGCGAAGAATTGCTCATGATTTTCATCGGGCTCGAGCTGACTGGGCTCTCGCTCTACGTCATGACGGCGTTCGATAAAGCGAGTCGGCCTTCAGCCGAAGCGGGTCTGAAGTATTTCCTCTTCGGCAGCATGGCGAGCGCGTTTACCCTTTTCGGACTCAGCTTTATCTATGGATTGACGGGTACCACTGCACTTGCTGTAATCGGGTTGCGCCTTTCTGCGCCGACGTTGCCGCCACTGCTTTTCGCGGGGATTGTCATGACCTTGGTTGGATTCGCGTTCAAGATCGCGGCCGCGCCTTTTCATCTCTGGGCACCGGACGTTTACCAGGGTGCGCCAGTTTCGACCGCCGCGTTCATCGCAGCCGGCTCGAAGGTCGCGTCGTTTGTCGTCCTCGGAAAAATTCTCCTGATTGGCTTCGGTTCCGTCCATGGCAGCGCTGACTGGCGTGCGATGATCGCTGGCTGGACGCCCATTCTCGCGGTCCTCTCCGCACTCTCGATTCTTGTCGGCAACCTTGTCGCGCTCGTGCAAAAAAATGTGCGCCGGCTCCTTGCCTACTCGGCCGTTGCTCATGGCGGTTACACGCTGCTTGGTCTCATTGCCGGCGGCCAGGCTGGTTTTTCCGCGACCCTTTTCTACACGACGATCTATGCGATCACGCTGTTGGGCGCTTTTGGGGTTGTCGGATTCGTCGGGCGCGAACAGGGTGGGGACGATCTGGCCGATTTCGCCGGGCTACGTACGCGCTCACCGCTCCTGGCTGGTTGCATGGCGATCTTCATTCTCTCGCTCGCCGGTTTGCCGCCACTCGCCGGATTTTTCGGCAAATTCTACCTCTTCAGCACTGCGCTGCGGGCCGGCGAAAATCACGGCCTTCTCTGGCTCGTCGCGCTCGCGCTCTTCGGCAGCCTCATCTCGCTCTATTACTATCTCATTGTCCTCAAGGTCATCTTCCTCGGTGAAGGAGCGAAGGCCCCTCCTGCCGCGCGCCACGAGTTTGAGGAACGCGCCGACTATCTGCCGAGGCTGGCTTTGCTCGTGCTAGCCGGGGCCGTGTTCCTGCTCGGAGTCATGCCGGGAACGCTGGTCGCGCGGATCCTCGCTTCCCTTAGCTAGAAAAACTTGCCGGGCCGCTAATTCCCACCACCGAAGAAGCGCTTAAAGCTTTGAAAAATGCTGCGCGGGACTGCCTTGGCTTTTTGCTCCATTTCTTCCACTCGGCGGCCGAGCAACGTTGGGCTACCGCCGTGCACCTGACAGTATCCGCGCGGCACTTTGTCGACCGGAAGATCAATTGTGTAGGCCGTACCGGCGGCGACACAGCCGCTGGTTGCGAGCGCGTTTGAGATGGAACAGACCGTCGCCTCCTGCATCGCGACCGGTGACTTGAACGGCTCCGCCGGATAGCGATCGGACGCCTTTAACATCACCTGCGTCCAGACCGGCAGGGCGAGCGCCGCGCCGTAACCGCGCGGGATGATGGTGGTTGGTTGATCGAAGCCGACCCAGACGCCGCAGGTCATGGAGCTCGTGAACCCGACGAACCACGCGTCCTTGAAATCGTTCGTCGTGCCGGTCTTGCCGGCGGCCGGGAGTTTGAAGCCTAACGAACGCGAACTCGCGGCCGTGCCCTTGGTCATCACATCCTCCATTAACTCGGTTGTCATCCAACTCGCGCTCCGGTCGAGCACCGGCAACGTGACGTGGGCCGCGCGATAAATTGGCTTGTGTTCGGGGTCGTCGATCCGCTCGATGATGTAGGCCTGTTTGCGGATGCCGGCATTCGGGAAAACGGTGTAGGCGGCGGTTAAATCCTTCAGATCGGTTTCAAAAGAGCCGATATAAATGGCGGCGCCGTGCGGGATATCGGTGCCCAGGCCGAGCGCGGTCGCGATTTTCTGCGTGTCATCCAGTCCGGCAAATTCACCGACGCGAACGCTCATCGTATTGCGGGAATGGATCAACCCATACGAGACCGGCATGATCCCGCCGTAGTGGCCATCCGAGTTGGACGGCGACCAATTGCCCGCGCCCTGCACTTCGCCCGGCTGCAGCGGTCCATCGCTTACCGCCGCGCCGGGAAGAAGTCCGTGGGTAAACGCGAGCGTGTAAACAAACGGCTTGAAGGCCGAGCCGACCTGGCGAACCGCTGGGGCAAGCGCGCGATTGAATTTGCTCTGCGCATAATCGCGGCCGCCGACGAGCGCGCGAATGCCGCCGCTGTTGTTGTCGATCGCGACCAGCGCGCCCTCGAGATAAGGCATCGCGTTGTCCTCGCCCTCCGCCGGGGCATGATATTGCGACTTGAGGGGATGATGGAAACCGGGTTGCCGTTCGATCTTGGCGAGCTGTTTTTCGATCGCATCGGTCGCCGCGTTTTGCACGATAGGATCGAGCGTGGTGTAGATGAACAAACCCCCGTTGTCGATCTGGTCGGGTGTGAGGAGCAGGTTGAGATCCCGCTGCACCGCGTCCATCGCATAGTTCTCCTGAATCAGGGTGAGACGGCGCGGATGCGAATTGATCTTCTCGTGTTTCGCCTGCTGCGCCTGCCTGGCGGTGATCTCTTTCAGGTCGCACATCCGATCGAGCACGGTGTCGCGCTGCACCGCCGCGCCCTGCGGATTCTTGAGGGGCGAAAAGCGATTCGGACTGCGAATCAGTCCGGCGAGCAAAGCCGATTCCGAGAGATCGAGCTTCGCTGCGCTTTTCCCGAAGTAGGATTGCGACGCGGTCTCCACTCCATAACAACCGGAGCCGAAATAAATCCGGTTCACATAAAGCTCGAGGATCTGGTCCTTGGTCAATTCGCGCTCGATGCGCAAAGCGACCATCGCTTCGAGCAACTTTCGGCTGATGGTGCGCCCGCCTAACGGGAGACTGTTGCGCGCCAGTTGCTGGGTGATGCTGCTCGCACCTTCCTTGACTGAGCCGCTCGTCACGTCGCGATAGAAGGCACGCGCCACGCCGCGCCAATCGATCCCGCCATGTTCGTAGAAACGGGTGTCTTCGCGCGCGAGGAGCGCCTTGATGAAAAGCGGCGAGACTTGTTTGAGCGGCACTTTCAACCGGTTCGCGCCGGCGAGCCGGCTGTAAATTTTGCCATCGACATCGAAAACCGTGTTCCGTTCCGGCATCGTGCCGAGGCGTTTCAGGTCAAATGTCTGCGCCCAGACCGCATAGAACGAAAGCACCGCAGCGATCGCGGCGGCCGGCAGCGCGACGACGAAGAACGCGAGCACCCAACGCCAGCCGTGGCGGCGACGCTTTTTGTTTCTGGACGCTCTCGGGCGACGGGCGGTGCGCGCGAAGAGTCTCATCGTCGAAGCGTCGCAGCGATGAATCGTTGCAGCGGTCTGAGTGCCGCGTCGTTCTGCCGCTTCAACGCTTCAACATTCTTGACTCTGTAACGTCCTCAAAAACGCAGCTTCACCGGCTCGCCATGCTGCTCGTTGGCGCAGGGCGCATTGATCGGCACCCCGGCATCCGCATCGTTAGGCTGAATCAGCTTGCGCTCGATCAGGTAGCGCTCGACTTCTTCGCCGCTCACGTCGGCCAGCATTTCGCCGTTCACTTCCACGCAGGGCGAGAGCGGCTGACCGCTTTTGGATTCCATCTCCCAACGGAAAGCGGGATTCTGGATGATATCTTTTTCGGTATAGGGGAGATCATATTTGGCGAGCACGGCGCGGACGCCGCCGCTCCAGCCGCAATGGGTTTTCAAATAGGCGGTGATCTGTGGCTTTTCCATGGCGAAAGGTTAGCATCGCCGCAACTTTCGGCCACCGATTTCGCGCCTCGCGTTGCTTGCCATCATCTGAATCGCGTTACTTGGTGGTCATCCGCCAGACCCCGTCCCAGTCCGCCCCTGGGGGATCTTGTCGCAGAATCTTCACCCTTTCCAAAAAAGCGCGCGCCGGATGATCCTGATATTTCTCCACCAACTCCTCGAAGATCATCTCTGCCGCCGCCCAATCCTGCCTTCGGTAGGCCTCCAGTCCATCGGCGAATCGTGTCCGCCTTTCCTCCCATTCCGGCGACAGTTCGCCCGCGATCGAAATCAACTCATGGACCTGCACGGGCTCGGACTTGCCTTTGACCGCAACCAAATCGATCTCTCGTGCCTGGATCACACGGTCCGCCATCCGTCGAGTCTCCTCCGAGATAAGGATGCGGGTTCCATAAACATTGTTAGCCGACTCCATCCGCGACGCCACATTTACAACGTCTCCCATCACGGTGTAATTGCGCGCTTTCTCGCTTCCAATATTTCCCACCACCACCTCCCCCGTGGCCAGACCGATGCGAATCCTTACTTCGGGCACGTTCTTGCGCAGACCCATCAAATCCGGCAGCTCAGCCTGAAATTGAGCGACAGCCTCTAACTGTCGTAATGCCGCCCGGCACGCCGCTGCCGCCTCGTCCTCTTCGCTGACAAAGGGCGGACCCCAGTAGGCCATGATCGCGTCGCCGATGAACTTGTCGATGATGCCGTTCTCCACCTGCACGCACTCCGACATCAGGGTGAAGTAGCGGTTGAGCACGTTAACCAGCCCGCCGGGCGTGAGATTCTCCCCCAGCGTGGTGAAACCGACCAGATCGGTGAACAGGATCGTCATGACACGTTTCTGACCAGCCATGTCCTCTTTCCGACCCGGAAGGATGACCTTCTCCACGATCCGGGGATCGATGTAAGAGCCGATCGCCTTCTGCAACTCCTGTTTGCGGCGTAACTCCTGCACCATCGAGTTAAAGCCTTCGCCAAGTTGCCCGATCTCATCCTCCGGCAGCTTGCCGAGATGAGTAGAAAGGTCGCCGGCCTGCACAGCCCGCGTCGTCTGCAGAAGCTGCGCGATCGGTCTGGCCAGATTCCGGGAGATCAACCATGCCACCACCAGGCCAGTGAGCACGGCGAACAAGGTCGTTGCCGTGCTGCTCCAAAGAACCCAGAGTTCCCGGCTCTTCGCTCGCTGGGCGGAAATTTCCGCCAGGTCCATCGCGACTTGGCGGAGTTTGTCTCCCTGAGCATCCAGAAGGGCCTCGGATTGATTGTCGAAAACGTTCAGCTCTTCTGCTTTCTCCAGGTTCCCCTCCCGGCGATGTTTGAGAATCATTCTGGCCATTCCGGTTTCGGAAACGAAGGCCGTCTCCATCTGGCCGACCAGCTCGCGGGCGCTGGCATAGAGATCTCTCTCCTGCGGATCGTCGGGAAGAACCGCGAGTATCTTTCGCAAATCCTCGATGTTTTCGTGAAAGCATTTGGTCGACTCCTCGAAATTCTTCTGCCGTTTCTCGATCGTCTCCTTGTTCGGGTTCGGTTCCGTGAACTGACAATAGAGATTTTGGTAGGCGATCCTCCGTTCCAAGCAACACTCGTCCAGTTCGGACGCCTCTTTCGCCAAAGGGACGGTTTGCCTGGCCACAATCGCCACGTCCTTGCCCAGCCCGATCACCTCGACATTCGTCAGGACAGCAATCGAGACTGTGATGACAAGGATCCCCACGGCCAGGGCGAAGATCTTCAAGGCGATCGAGTGTTTCATGCGGCGCTCATAGTGGCTGACTGACTACGCTCACTCAATCAGATATCGCACCCGCGGGATACGCATTTGGGGACTGCGCGGTGCCATGTTGCAAAGCTCACAAAATGACCGCCGCAGACTTACGGCTCGCAAACCACGCCGTCGAGTCGAAGCAGTTCCTCAGCCTTGTTTCGGTCTCAGGAGCGGGAAAAGGATCACGTCGCGGATCGAATCCGCACCCGTCAGGAGCATCGTCAGGCGATCCACCCCGAGACCGAAACCTCCGGCAGGCGGCATTCCATACTCAAGGGCGAGGAGGAAATCTTCATCGAGCTTTTGCGTTTCCTCGCCCGCCTGTTCGAGCAGGCGTTGGCGCTGCACGAAGGGGTCATTCAGCTCCGTGTAACCGGGGGCGATTTCCTGACCGTTGATAATCAGCTCAAAAACATCGACGACCGAATCGTCCTCCAGGTTTTGTTTCGCCAGCGGGACCAGCTCTTTCGGACAATGAGTCACGAATACCGGGTCGAAGGTTTTTTCTTCGACCAGTTTTTCGAAGACATGCTGGGTGACTTCGAAGTCCGCCATCTGCGGTTGAATCTCGACTCCCAAAGCGCGGCATTTTGCGCGCCGTTCCTCGCTCGTTAGGCGGAACCAATCCGCGCCCGCCACTTCGCAGACGAGGTCGCGGTAGCGCGCCCGGCGCCACGGCCTCGTCAGGTTGATCGTGCGTGTCACGTTGCCCTCTGCATCACGGTGCTCAATTCGGAGGGACGAGCTTCCGCTCGTTCCCGGATCCGCGGGAGCGCGTCCTTCCATTACAACCGTCTCCGCGAGGTGGCAGATCAGTTCCTCGACCAGGTCTGCGATCTGCTCAAAATCTGCGTAGGCCCAGTAGGCCTCGAGCATGGTGAACTCCGGATTGTGCCGACGCGAGATGCCTTCGTTGCGGAAGTTGCGGTTGACCTCGAAGACCTTGTTGAATCCGCCGACCAGCAATCGCTTCAGGTAAAGCTCCGGCGCGATGCGCAGATAGAGATCGATCCCCAGCGCCTTGTGGTGGGTGCGGAACGGCTCGGCTGCGGCGCCGCCCGCGACGGTTTGCAGCATCGGCGTTTCCACTTCCTGAAACCCGTGCGATTCCATGAAGCGCCGCATTTCGCTGACGATCTTGATCCGCTTGGCGAAAACTTCGCGCGATCGCTCATTCGTCACGAGATCGAGATAACGCTGACGATAACGGCCTTCGACATCCGTCAGGCCATGCCATTTCTCAGGAAGCGGCCGGAGCGTTTTTGCAAGCACTTCGAACTTGTGAACCTTCAGCGTCGGCTCGCCGGTCTTGGTGAGGAAACAACTTCCCTCCACCCCCACGAAATCGCCAATGTCGAGCAGGCCGAAAGTTTCCATCGCTTGCGGCTCAAGTTCTTTCGCCTGGACATAAATCTGGACGCGCCCGCTCACGTCGCGCAGATCAAGAAAGTGACTCTTCCCCATGTCGCGATGCGCCGTGATCCGCCCGGCGGCACGCAGCGTTTCGCCCTCGGCAAACTTTTCGCGCACTTCGGCAATCGAACCGCTCGTCTCGAAACTTCGGCCAAACGGCGCCACACCCCGTGCCCGCAAAGCCTCAAGTTTCTGACGCCGGAGCGCGATCAATTCATTTTCTTCATCCATAGCCTGTAGGGCGGCCGCGTCGGCCGCGTCGGCCGCCGCAACCTCAGTTCGCCGCAGCAACCGCAGTCAGCCGCGTCGGGCGCACCGAATGTAACCGGGATTCGGAAGCTGCACAGATTTTCTCCGTGCCAGTGCGGTTCATGACTTGCTCTGGTCGACATATTGGTTCAAGGAAAGGACTCCGACAGAATCATGCAGCGCATTCCAAAAACGCCGCGGCGCTTGCTCGGCATCTTTATTATTTTTCTTGTGGTCAACGTTCTGGCAGTGCCGGCGCGAGCGGACGATGAGAAGTCGATCAAGGGGTTTCGCGACGCGATCGTGAAGCTCGCGCCGGACGTTGATCCAGCCGAAGCGCAGCTTGTCTCCGAGACCGCGCATCATTCGGCGCGACGATTGCAAAAGGAATGGCGGGTTTTCCCGGTCTCGGTGGTGCAAAACTTCCTCATCCACGTCGGGGCGCGCGACCACGGCTACTGCTTTGATTGGGCGCACGGTATCGGGGCGGATCTGCGAAAATTGCCGCTCAAGACCCTGGTGCTGCATTGGGCCGAGGCTTACCCGGACACTCGCCTCGAACACAACGTCGTAGTGGTGACCGCGCGCGGTCAGCCCATAAGCTCTGGATATATCATCGACGCCTGGCGCGCCGCGGGACGGCTATTGTGGTGGCCGGTGCTCAAGGATGAATACCCATGGAAAGAGAATCTAGCGGAGACCGCCTGGCTGCAAAATCGCGGCCCCGATCCGCTCCGGGCGCTGGATGCAACCGTCCAAGGAACAACGTCTGGCAGCAAAGCGAGCCGCGAGACGGCCGGTTCGCTCTAGGTTGTGTTCACGAATTTTGCTGTTGTAATTTTTGGCGCTGTTTAAGAAAACCGTAGCCTACCGGCAGCGAACTCTCGGGTAGGGTGGGCGTCCCGCCGGAACAATCTTCCAAACGCGCTCGAGAGACCACGACGCATGATGCGTGGCTCGGCGGGCAGCATGCGCTACGCCTATACTTTTACCTACATTGCCCCGGGGCCGGAGCCGCAGGTTCAACCACGGACTGGATAGCTCTGGAGCGCGCGCATGTACTGCGCGCGTTCGAAGGCAGCCGGCTCCGGGCAATTCTTTTGGCTCATGCTGCCTTTGAGTTGCTCGATCGATCCGTATTCGTGTTCCTCCATCCATTCCCGCATCTCGCGCTCGATCACGCGCAGGTGGTCGATGCCGCGCCGGAGCAGGACCGAGCAAAGCATGGTGACGTTGGCGCCGGCCATGAGCATTTTGAGCGCGTCAGTCGCGCGATGAATCCCGCTCGTCGCCGCCAGACTAGCGCCAATGCGGCCGTAAAGAATCGCGATCCAGCGCATCGGCAATCGCATCGCCATCGGCGTGCTCAGGAGCACGTTTGGCGCGATCTCAAGGGTTTCGAGCTCGATGTCGGGCTGGTAAAACCGATTGAAGAGGACGAGCGCATTCGCCCCATGTTGATCGAGCCGACGGGCGAAGCGGGCGAAATTGGTGAAGAACGGACTGAGCTTCACCGCGATCGGAATTTTCAACTGCGCTTTAACCGAAGCGAGAATCGTCAGGTAGCTCTCTTCGATGTCCTCGCTGGAAAGATCGGGATCGGTCGGCAGCGAGTAAATGTTCAGCTCGAGGGCGTCGGCCCCGGCTTGTTCGATTTTCCGTGCGTAGGTTTGCCAACCGCCGAAAGTCGAGCCGTTCAGGCTCCCAATGATGGGAATACTGGTGGCTGCTTTCGCCTTCGCGATGTGCTCGACATACGCCTCGGGGCCGACTTTGAACTCCTGCGGTTCAGGAAAATAATTCAGGGCCTCGGCGAAACTTTCGGTGCCTTGGTTAAGATGAAAATCCAGTTCGTAGCGATCGTGCCGCAGTTGCTCCTCAAAGAGTGAATGGAACACAATGGCGGAAGCGCCCGCGTCCTCCAGGCGCTTAATGTTGTCGAGACGTTCCGTGAGCGGCGAAGCCGAAGGAACAAACGGCGTTCGCAACTTAAATCCGAGGTAGGTGGTCGTGAGGTTCATGAGCTTGTTGGATCGGGTTGTGACTTTCGGGCGGCGAGATATTCGTAAAGTCCGCGGCGGGCGCTGACATCTTCCTGCGCCCGGACGAGCAATGCCCTCGCGGCTTCAGGATCGATCTTGTCCAGCATCCGGAAGCGGTTTTCGAGTTTGAAATAATCCGCCACCTGCATCCACGGCGGGGGTGCGTCGAGCTGCAGCGGATTTTCTCCGCGCGCGGCGCGATCCGGGTGATAGCGGTAGAGCAGCCACTGCGCCGAGTGCACGGCCGCTTTCTGGTTCTGCATCGCGGTCGTCATGTTGATACCGTGCGCGATGCAATGGCTGTAGGCGATAATGATCGCCGGCCCGTCGTAGGCTTCGGCTTCGAGGAAGGCCTTCAGGGTGTGCTCGTCTTTCGCTCCCATCGCGACTGAGGCGACGTAAATCGTGCCGTAACTCATGGCGATCAGGCCGAGATCCTTTTTCGGACCGCGCTTGCCGCCGGAGGCGAATTTCGCGACCGCGCCGCGGGGGGTTGATTTCGAACACTGACCGCCGGTGTTCGAATAAACCTCCGTGTCGAGCAGGAGCACCTTGACGTTGCGTCCGCTGGCCAGAACGTGATCAAGGCCGCCATAGCCAATGTCGTAACCCCAGCCGTCGCCGCCCACGATCCAGACACTCTTGCGCACGAGGGTGTCGGCCAGCGCGAGCAAGCGGCGCGCATCAGCCCGGCCAAGCGCTTCCAGTTTGTGCTTCAACTCGGTCACGCGCGCCCGCTGCTCAAAGATATCTGCTTCGTCGCGCTGCGGCGCTTCCAGGATTTCCTTCGCGAGCCTGTCACCCACGAGCGGAGCGAGCTGCTGCAGAAGTTCGGATGCGAACTCGTGTTGCTTGTCGATCGAAACACGGAACCCGAGTCCGAACTCGGCATTGTCTTCAAAAAGCGAATTCGACCAGGCCGGGCCGCGCCCGTCGCTGTTCTTCGCGTAGGGCGTGGTCGGCAGATTCCCGCCGTAGATGGACGAGCAACCGGTGGCGTTTGCGATCAGGAGCCGGTCGCCAAAGAGTTGGGTGAGCAACTTGATGTAGGGCGTCTCCCCGCACCCCGCACAGGCGCCCGAGAACTCGAAGAGCGGCTGTTGCACCTGCATTTCGCGCACATACCCAAGCGACACTCGTCGTCGATCCAGTTCCGGAATAGAGAGGAAAAAGTTCCAGTTCGCGCGCTCGGTTTCGCGGAGCGGCGTCTGCGCCTGCATATTGATCGCTTTCAAGCGCGCCTCCGATTTGTTCCGCGCCGGGCACACGTCGACGCAGATCCCGCAACCGGTGCAATCCTCCACTGCCACCTGCAGGGTGTAGTTCAACCCTTTCCATTCCGGCAGTCGGGCCTCTCGCGATTTGAATGAGGCGGGCGCGCCTTCCAGCCGGGCTGCCTCGTAAACCTTGCTTCGAATAACGGCGTGCGGGCAGACCATGACGCATTTGCCGCATTGAATGCAGACCTGCTCGTCCCAGACCGGTACTTCCAGGGCGAGATTGCGCTTTTCCCATTGCGTGGTGCCAGTCGGGAAAGTCCCGTCGTTAGGCAAGGCGCTCACCGGAACGCGATCGCCGCGCCCCGCCATGATTTCGCCGAGGACGTTGCGGACAAACTCCGGCGCGGCACTCAGCTTTCCGTTAGGCCGAGAGGCTCGCTTCGTGACTTCACGCGGCACTTCCACCTCGTGCAAATGGGCGAGCGTTTCATCGACGGCGCGCACGTTTTTCGCGACGATCTCTTCGCCCTTTTTGCCATAGGTTTTGCGAATCGAATTCTTGATCGCCGCGATCGCTTCCTCGGGCGGTAAGACGCCGGAGATGGCGAAGAAGCAGGTCTGCATCACGGTATTGATGCGGCCGCCCATCCCGGAATCGCGCGCCACCTTGTTCGCGTCGATCACGAAGAATCGGGCGTTTTGCTCGATCATCCGCCGCTGCGCATTTTCCGGGAGGTGTTCCCAGACTCGCTCCGGTCCGAAAGGCGAGTTGAGCAGGACGGTCCCGCCGGGAGCGAGGTCCTTCAAAACATCGTAGGTCTCGAGCAGGAAGGGCTGGTGGCAGCCGATAAAGTTCGAGCTCGTCACCAGATAGGTCGATCGAATCGAGCGCGGCCCAAAACGAAGATGCGAGATGGTGGTGGCGCCCGCTTTCTTCGAGTCGTAAACGAAATAGCCCTGGGCAAAGTTGTCGGTATTCTCGCCGATGATCTTGATCGATTCCTTGTTCGCGCCCACCGTTCCGTCCGAGCCCAGTCCGAAGAACTGCGCCCGCACCACGTCGGCGGGTTCGATCGAGAAATTCGGATCGAACTCGAGGCTGGTCTGCGAGAGATCGTCGTCGATCCCGATGGTGAAATGATTCTTCGGCGAGGACTGAGCCAGGTTTTCAAAAACGGCTTTGACCATCGCCGGCGTGAACTCTTTCGAGGACAAGCCGTAGCGACCACCCACCACGCGCAGCTTGTCGCGGCTCTCCTCGTAAAGCGCGTTCACGCAATCGAGATAAAGCGGCTCCCCGCTGGAACCGGGTTCCTTCGTGCGATCGAGCACTGCGATGCCGCGTGTTGTTTGCGGGAGTGCTTCGACAAACCGCCGCGCATCGAACGGCCGATAAAGCCGCACTTTGAGCAGACCGACCTTTTCCTTCTGACTCTCGAGAAAGTCGACCGTCTCGTGCGCCGCTTCACAGCCGGAACCCATCAACACGACCACCCGTTCGGCATCAGGCGCGCCGTGATATTGGAACGGTTCGTAGCGCCGCCCGGTCAACTCCGCGAAATCATCCATCGCCTTCTGCACGATGTCGGAACAGGCGACGTAGAATGGATTCACCGTTTCGCGCGCTTGAAAATAAACGTCCGGATTCTGTGCCGTGCCGCGGACGACCGGATGATCGGGCGAGAGGGCGCGCGCGCGATGCTCGAGCACACGCGCTTCGTCAATCATCGCGCGCATGACCTCGATCGGCAGCACTTCGATCTTCGAGATTTCGTGCGAGGTGCGGAAGCCATCGAAGAAATGGAGAAACGGAATCCGCGCCTCGAGCGTGGCCGCGTGCGCGATGAGGGCGAGATCCTGCGCTTCCTGGACCGAGGCCGAGCAAAGCATGGCCCAGCCGGTGGCTCGCGCCGCCATGACATCGCTGTGATCGCCAAAAATGGAAAGCGCCTGTGCGGCGAGCGAGCGCGCCGCGATGTGAAAAACGGTCGGGGTCAGTTCACCCGCGATCTTGTACATGTTTGGGGATCATCAGGAGCAGACCCTGCGAGGCGGTGAACGTCGTGCTGAGCGCGCCGGTTTGGAGCGCGCCATGGATCGCTCCGGCGGCGCCGCCTTCGCTTTGCATCTCGAGAACGGCCGGCACGGTGCTCCAGAGGTTTTTCATTCCGCCGGCTGCCCAGGCATCCGCCCATTCGCCCATCGGCGAGGCCGGTGTGATCGGGTAAATGGCGATGACTTCGTTCAGCGCGTAGGCAATGCGCGCGACGGCTTCGTTGGCATCGACCGTCTTGCAGTGGGGTTTGAGGCGGCCGTTTCTCGCAACTCGTCGCGGCTCGTGCCGGAAATCAGGCTTGGAACTCTCCGCCAGGTCGTGCCCATCCGCCAAAGGAGCGGCTGGGTTTTTCGGCTCGGATGTGGCTTTGCGTTTTGTGATCTTCTTACTCGACGCTTGCATTCGCCGGTAGAGTAATTTGCGACTCTGTTCCCAGCTAAACACCCATTGCGTTTCGCTGTGCAATTATTGTGCGGTCAGGCGCGAGAGGTAAACGAAATTCGTCCCGACCCGTCCGCACCGGTTGGGCTTGACCGACTGCGGGCTGCCGAAAAGAATCGCCGCATGAACACGAAACTTGCATCACTCACAGTCGCTTTTGCGGCGACTCTGCTTGCGGCTCCAATCTTCGCCGAGGAACCGAAGACGACCGACACCGCTGCCTCGCCGGCCGCCAGCCAACCAGACGAAAAGGAAATGATGGCCAAAATGATGGCATTGGCCAAACCGGGGGATAATCACAAGATTCTGGCCGACATGGTCGGTACTTGGAAATACAAGGTGAAGTTCTGGATGGCGCCCGACGCTCCGCCGAGCGAGTCGAGCGGCACGACGGTCTACAAATCGATCATGGGTGGCCGCTATGTCATTGGCGATGTCACCGGCCAAATGGAGATGCCAGGGGCGGATGGCAAAATGAAGAAAACGGAATTCAAAGGCATGTCGATCGACGCCTACGACAACGTGAAACAGAAATTCGTTTCGACCTGGATCGACAACATGGGCACCGGAGTCATGATGTTGGAAGGGAGCTATGATCCGGCGACGCAAAGCCTGACCTACACCGGGACGGCCGAGATGATGCCGGGAATGACGAGCAAGGTCCGCCAGGTGATCAAGGTGGGCGACAAGAACCAGCGTTCCATGGAGTACTACGAAGATCGCGGCCAGGGCGAAACGAAGACGATGGAAATCGACTACACACGCAAAAAGTAGCGCGCGCAGGCGCCGCCGTGTCATCATCTGTCAATGACCATCTCACGACGTAAGTTTGCGCAGTTGTTAGGCGCGGGTGCGGCGGCGGCGGTCGCCCGGCCCGCGCTCTCCTTTGCCAGGACCACAACGGACGAATCATCAGTCGCATTCAGCGGCATCGTTCGTTTGAGTTCGAACGAGAATCCCTACGGCCCTTCGGCCAGAGCACTCAAGGCGATGAACGATGCCGTCCCTCTGGCCTGTCGTTATCCCGACGAGCACGCGGACGCGCTGGTGGAATCCCTCGCCAAAATCAATGGTGTCAGTCGCGATCAGATCCTGCTCGGCGATGGCTCAGGCGAGATTCTCAAATTAGCCGCTGACGTTTTCACGGGCCCGTTGATCAAGGGCAAGAGTGCCACCAAGGGCGGCGCGCTTGTCGTCGCCGACCCGACCTTCGAGGCGATTCTCTACCATGCCCAGCGCAACGGCGCCGAGATCGTCAAAATTCCACTCACGACCGAAGTTCGGTCATGACCTGGGAAAGATGCTGGCCGCGGTGAAGAATGGCCTGGTTTACATCTGCAATCCGAACAATCCCACCGCCAGCATCACGCCGAAAAACGAAGTGCGTGAGTTTATCGCACACGCGCCTAACGACACCATGATCCTGGTGGACGAGGCATATTACCATTACGCCGATAGTCCCGAGTACGAGAGCATGATCCCGCTGGTCGAGGAGCATCCCAACCTCATCGTCACGCGCACCTTTTCCAAAATTTACGGAATGGCCGGCCTGCGCTGCGGCTATTGCGTGGCGCAATCCCGTGCGATCGAGCGACTGCGCGAACGCCAGGCGTGGGACAGTGCCAACATCATGGGGATCGTCGCGGCGAAGGCGAGCCTCGACGATCCAGATCTGGTGATCAAAGGCCGCCGGCTCAACGCGGAAACCAGAGCATTCACGGTTAGTGAACTCGATCGAATGGGCTACAAGACGATTCCGTCGCAGGCCAACTTCATCATGTTCGACGCAAAACGTCCGGTCGTGCCGCTGATTGCGACGTTCAAGCAGCACAAAGTCGAAGTCGGCCGCTTATTCCGGCCGATGCCGAATCACATGCGTCTCACCATCGGCAAGAGAGCCGAGATGGAGGCCTTCCTTGCCGCCTTTCGCGAGATCACGGTGCCGGCTCCAGCTTGAATGTTAGGCGAGCCGCCCGCGGCGTTTGTTTTCATTCACTTGCCTCCGCTTTCGGGGCGTTCTAATGGTTAGGCCCGCGCCGCCTCGGCGCTCTCAACTCTCAAACCAACAACTCTCAACTTCTCTATGGCAAACTTCGGCATCAACGGCTTCGGCCGCATCGGGCGCAACGTTTTGCGCGCCATGTCTCAGGACCAGGTCGCGCAGGTCCGCGCGATCAATGACCTCACCGACACCCACACCCTGGCCCATCTCCTCAAATGGGATTCGGTTCACGGGAAATTCGACGGCGAGATCGGCTACGACGACGAGAACATCATCGTGCGCGGCCACAAGATTAAGGTCCTGAAGGAGCGTGATCCGGCGAAGTTGCCGTGGAAAGATCTGGGCGTCGATGTCGTGCTCGAGTCGACCGGCTTTTTTACCAGTCGCGAGAAGGCGGAACTGCATTTTGTCGGCGGGGCGAAGAAAGTCCTGATCAGCGCGCCGGCGAAAAATCCCGACGCCACCATTTGCCTCGGGATCAACGACAACATTTATGACGCGGCGAAGCAGAACATCATCTCGAACGCGAGCTGCACGACCAACTGCCTCGCGCCGCTCGCCCGGGTGTTGCACGAGAACTTCACGATCGTGAACGGTTTCATGAGCACGATCCACAGCTACACCAACGACCAGCGCATTCTCGACCTGCCGCACGAGGATCTGCGTCGGGCGCGGGCGGCGGCGGTCAGCATTATCCCTTCGAGCACCGGTGCGGCGAAAGCGATCGGCGAAGTGTTGCCGGCGTTGAAAGGGAAGCTCAACGGCGGCGCGTTTCGCGTCCCGACCCCGGACGGGTCGGTGACCGATTTCACCGCGATTCTGGAGAAGGACGCGACAGTCGAATCGATCAACGCCGCCTTCAAGAAAGCGGCCAGCGACGCGAGCTACAAAGGCGTTTTGGAATTCAGCGACGAGCCGCTCGTTTCGCGCGACATCGTGGGCAATCCGCACTCCTGTATTTTCGACAGCAAACTAACGATGGTGCACGGCGGGAAGTTCGTGAAGGTCGTAGGCTGGTACGACAACGAATGGGGTTACAGCAATCGCTGTGTCGAAATGCTGGAAATGATGTCGTAGGAGCAAGTGATGCGGCCCCCATCTGTCATCGTGAGCGCAGCGGAGAACCTGACAATCAAACTTTGGTTGTCGAGCGGAGAGCCACGTCGCAGTTGCTTGCGGATCCCTCGCTATCTTTCTGGCTCGGGATGACAACGGTTTCCTACCAGGGATCGACTAATGGCTAAACTCAGCCTTCGCGATCTCGATGTTCCCGGGAAACGCGTGCTGGTCCGGGTTGATTTCAATGTCCCGACCGAGGAGCGGGACGGGAAGATCGTCATCACCGATGATACCCGGATGCGCGAAAGCCTGCCGACGATCAATTACCTGCGCGAGACAGGGCGCGAAAACGATTCTGATGGCGCATTTCGGCCGGCCGAAAGGAAAGCCGGTGGAAAAATATTCGCTTCGCCCGGTCGGCGTCGCGTTGCACGATCTGATCAATCATCCGGTCGCGTTCAGCCACGATTGCATCGGGCCCGATGCGGAGAAAATCGTTTCCGAAATGAAGGATGGCGACGTCACTCTCCTCGAAAACGTTCGTTTCCACGCCGGAAGAAGAGGCGAACGATCCCGAATTTGCCGAGTCACTCGCCAAACTGAGCGACGGCCTTTACGTAAACGATGCTTTTGGCGCGGCCCATCGCGCACATGCCTCGACTGCCGGCGTGACGAAATTCGTCCGGCAGGCGGCGATGGGTTTCCTGATGGAGAAGGAACTCAAATATCTCCACGAAGAACTGGCCGCATCCGGCCAAACCTTTCCTGGTCATCCTCGGTGGCTCGAAGGTTTCCGACAAAATCGGCGTGATCAAAGCGCTGATGGAAAAGGCCGACACCATTCTGATCTGCGGCGCGATGGCGAACACCTTTCTCGAAGCCGAGGGCATTCACATGGGAAGCAGCCGGGTCGAACGCGGACAAGCTCGACCTGGCGCGCGAGCTGATCGAGCTTGCGAAGCAGAAGAATGTCCGGCTGCTTCTTCCGATCGATTTGCTAGGCGCGGAAGAGATCAAGCCGGGCGCAGCGACGCGGCACAGCGGCCGCATCTCGCCACGACTACAATATTCCGGACGGGCTGGCAGGCGGTCGACATCGGCCCGCTCACGATCGCGCTTTTCAAGAGCGAGATCGCGCGCGCCAAGACCATTCTGTGGAATGGACCTCCCGGGATTTTCGAGATTCGGGAATTCTCCGCCGGGACTGAAGCGATGGCCGAAGCGCTGGCCGAATCCGAACGCCACCACCATCATCGGCGGCGGCGATTCTGTCACCGCGGTCAAACAGGCCGGCCTGGCGGACAAGATGACTTTCATTTCCACCGGCGGCGGCGCTTCTCTCGAATTGATCGAAGGCAAAGAATTGCCCGGCGTTGCGGCACTGACGGAGAAGAGCTGAATCTGCATGCGCAAAAAAATCATCGCGGCGAATTGGAAAATGCACATGACTCAAGAGCGAGTCGGAGGCATTCATCACCACTTTTCTGCGCGAGATCGGCGACCTCGATGAGGTCGAGATCGTGATCGTGCCGCCCTTTACGTCGATCCCGAAAGTCTCCGAGCTGCTCACCCAGACGCTAGAACATCAAGGTCGGCGCGCAAAACATGCATTGGGAACGGAGCGGCGCTTTCACGGGCGAGATCAGTCCCGCGATGTTGCGCGAATTGTTCGTCCGTTACGTCGTCCTCGGGCACAGCGAGCGCCGGGCGATGTTTGGCGAGACGGATGAAATCGTGAATCGCAAGGTGCGCGCGGCGTACGAGGAAGTGCTGCGCCCGATTCTTTGCATCGGAGAGACGCTCGCGCAGCGCGAAAAAGGAGAGGTCGGAGAAAGTTCTTTCGTCGCAATTGCGCGGCAGTCTCGCGAATGTCGAGGCGAAGGAATTGCTCGAAACGGTGATCGCTTACGAACCGGTCTGGGCCATTGGCACGGGCAAGACCGCCACCGCCGACCAGGCGCAGGAAGCGCACGCCTTTATTCGCCAGACGCTGCGCGAAATGTCGGATGACGCGACGGCGGAGAAAATCCGCATTCAATATGGCGGTAGCGTGAAACCGGACAACGCGCGCCAGTCTGCTCTCGCAGCCGGACATCGACGGCGCGCTGGTGGGCGGGGCGAGTCTCGATCCGCGCAGCTTCGCCCAGATCGTGCAGGCTGGCGTGCCTGATGCTGCCCTCTAGGCACCGCCGTTTGGGTCTACACGGATCTTCGTGCCGCTCCGAGAGCAACTCTCACAGCTTCGCACCGCGGGGCGTCTACATGCGCAGGCGGGAGCGCGTAGACTTCAACCAGGGCGGTGCCAGTCGCGCTGCCGGCGCCGCGCACGATCGCGGTATATCCGCCGGGCGCAAGCGTTTGCAGAACGGCCGACTCGGATCGGTAGGCGGGATGGTGGTGGCCTCGATCTCGGCTGCGTCCGGGTTATCCTGCCAGTTATCGTTGAAATCGATCTGTGTGCCCTGGCTGTTGTAAAGCGTGAGCGTCGGGTCCGCCAGCGGATTACTCACGCTGCGTTGACAAGCGACGGACCGATCGCGCGCACCAGGACGCGCTGCGTTCCGTTCCCCGTGATGATAAACCGCCAATCATGACGTTGTCACCCGTTTGCACGTTGCCGCGGGTGGAGATGTTCAAAACGCTCGAGCCCGGTCCGCTATCGAGATCGTAAACTTCTACCAGGCCATTGCCGCTCGTTCCGTTAACGCCATGGATCACCGCGGTGTAAGCCGAGCCGTTGCTCGTTGCCGGGAGCGTCGTCAGGATGGCTGACTCGGCCGGATCGAGCCCCTCGGCGCGCAGACCGTGTCGATGATGTCGCGTTTGTTCGGCGCGTTCTGCCAGTTGTCGTTGGAAGAGATGAGCGCGCCGGTTCCGTCGTGCAGTTCCAGTGTCGGATCGCTCAGGGTATCCGCTCACGCCCTGCGCTGTGAGCGACGGGCCGATGCGCTCGAATGATGACGCGCTTCGGCGCATTCGCCCAGGACGATAAAGCCGCCGATCAAGGCGTCGTCGCCCGTACCGACCTTGAGCCGGGTGGAGATGTTGGCCAAATGCACCGGCGTGCTTTCGACCGTGACTTGAAACGATTGCGAGGCGGTAGCCCCGTCGGCGTCGGTCGCGGTCACAGTGATGGTGGCGCTGCCGACGCTCTTGCCTTGCACGAAGAGGTCATTAGAGATCACGCTGGCCGAAGCGATCGCCGGATGATCGCTGATGGCCGAAAAGATCAGCGGACGAGTGATCAAGTTGACCCGCGCGAGGTTCGTCAACCTTCGGATAACCCGACGAATAGTCGCGCAGTGGCAGGTGGGTGAAGGCCGAGCCATAATAAAGGCTGGCATCGTAGAATCGGCAAAGCCGCGATCGCGTCGGCCGTCGTCATGCCAGCTGCGGAGACAACTCCGAAGACGGTGAAACCACCGTTGGTGGTGTCGAGATTGTTCGGCGGTCCGCTGTTGTCGGCCAGATTGATGAACCACTGGCTGGTTGCGCTGTCGGGGTCGGTCGGCAATTTCGCCATCGCGACCGTGCCCCGCACGTTGTGCAGATCGGTGCGCGCTTCGTTCGGGATCGGGCTGAAAGCTACGACCGGTCCCGGGAGCATGATCGGAGGGGAGAAGGGGTCCTGGGTCGAAACATAACCGCCGCTCTGGATGAAATACTGGAACGGAGCGATGGAAAAAAATCGGCGCCGGAGTTCCGGAAGTTCGGGTCGTTCGGGAGATATGCTCCCGAATCGATGTAGCTGTAGAAAGTTATCGACCGTGATCGGCGTTTGCTGGTCGTAAAGAGTGATATCGATGGTCCCGAGATCGGTCGTCAGGCGAACCGTGTTCGCGGCAGATCCGGATCACTAAATTTGGTGTTGAGATCGATCTCATTCGCGGGCGTGGAATCGTAGAGCGGTCAGGTCGGGGATTTGCGCGGAGACAACCGGTGCGGCCTGAAGCGACGAGCGCCCCGACCGAGAAAGCGAACGAGGAAAATGAGAGTGAGAAGCGGCAGACGGACGGAAAACATCGGGGATAAATACGTTATTTTCGGGTTTGCTCAACTCGCAAACGCAGGCTAGAACGTCCCGCAGAGCTGCCGCCCGGCTCCCTATTTCTTGATTTCAAGATAGGTGCGCGACAGCACTTTGTTCGTGCCCGGCTGCAAGTCCTCGATCCGCATCTGTTTCAGGAACCAGCGGCCCTCGATCTTTCTGTGCGGAGACGACCTCGAAGCGCTTCGTCAGCGGCCCTGCCAATCGTAGCCTTCCATGCGCATCATCGCGCCGCTTTCCTTGTCGACCCAGAGGAGAACATTTGAGTATATGCGCGGACCGCGAGGGCGGTTGCAGGCGCAGTTTCCAGCAATTGCGGGTGCGGAGAGTGTCGTCGCCGAGGACTTGCGGTTCGCGGCCAGTAAAGAAACTTGAGGGCCAGATCGCCGTAGGTGACGGCGGTGCCGCCGATTCTGTCGTCGAGCCGGGAGGTGGCGAATTTTTTCGTGCTGTTTTGCAGCACGAGGTCGAGGCGGGAGCCGTTTCTCGCCCAGCCGCAATTGCAGAACTTCCGGCGGATTGTAAAAGGTGTAGCGAATCACCGGGCCGGTCTGGGTGATTCGAAAAGGGATGACGTTGGCGTCGAACGCAATTGGCCCTGCAGATCGAGTTGCTGTTGCGACTTGCTGAAGGCGCACCTGGTCGAGAATTTCCGGCGGCGGAGGGCGCATCCGATCTTGCGCGAGCGTGCGCTCGCGCGAATGCGCAAGACCAGAATGAGATCTATTTGTGCATGAGAAAGGTGGTTTTAAGCTTTAAGTCTTAAGTTTTAGCTGCGGCCGAGTCGCTTCGGATATCGTCTGAAGATCCAAAACCGAACATTAAAGCTCAGGCACGTTTCCAGTGGACCAAACTCTCTTTCATCTTATCAACGAGCAATGGACGCATCCCGCGCTCGACTTGTTCATGGCCGCGATCAGCGATCATCAATATTTGGACGCCGTTGATCGTCCTGCTCGTGCTCTATGCGTTGATCTTCGGGCGGATTCAAGGGACGGGCGATGCTTTTCTGTCTCGGCCTTGCGCTTCTCGTGAACGGGAACCTGACGGCGAGCCTGAAAAAGTTCGTCGATCGCCGCCGGCCGAAACAGGTGGAGCGCGTCCGGATGATGGAGTTGGCCAAAGCGCGTCCGGAATTTCTGACGCTCTTCATACCGGCGAAGATTCGCTACTCCAATGCGAGAGATCGCACCCGGTCCGGGCCCTCGTTTCCCTCCGGGCATGTGACGAACAACGTAACCATCGCGATGATTCTCGCCTTTTTTTTTCAGCGCTGGGGGTGGCTTTATTTTCTCTTTGCCGGCGCGATCGCGTGGTCGCGGGTCTACCTGGGTGCGCATTGGCCGAGCGACGTGGTCGCGACTTTTTTCCTTGCCGCGGGCAGACGGCGCTGCTCCTCGCCCTCCTTGAAACGCTCTATCGCTCGGCGGTGGCGAAATGGGCGCCGGAGTTTTTTGCCCGGCATCCACGTCTGGTGGGCGACGCCATTTCATGAGCACGACGCGCGCGGTCTGGATTTTCCTTTTCGTTCTGACCGCGCTTCGCCTCGCGCTTTTGGGCGCGACGCAGCTTTCGCCGGACGAGGCTTATTATTGGATGTGGGCGCAGCGGCCCGCGCTCTCTTATTTTAGCAAAGGTCCCGGGGTCGCTTTGGTGATTCGCTCGAGCATCGCGATTTTCGGCGACAACGAATTCGGGGTGCGCTTTTGGAGCCCGCTCCTTGCCGCCGGCACGAGTCTGCTTCTCTATTATTTTGCCCAGCGTCTCTTCAGCTCCGCTGGCTGGTTTTTGGACTGTCGTGGCGCTTGAACGTGACGCCGATTTTCAATCTCGGCGGCATCGTCATGACGATCGATCCGCTCTCGATTTTCTTCTGGGTCGCGGCCTTCTACAGTTTCTGGATTGCGCTCGAGCGAAGCCCGCATCTTTTCCTGGTGGTGGCCGCTAACCGGGCTGCTCATCGGGCTAGGGTTCCTCTGCAAATTCACCAATGCCCTCGAATTGGTCTCGAGTCATTCTTGTCCTCCTCCTCGCCCTCGTTTGCGTCGGGAATTTCTGCGGCCCAATCTGTATTTGCTCCTGCTCGTCTTCGCCCTCTGCACGATTCCGCCGATCGTTTGGAATTCGCAGCACGCCTGGATCACGCTGCAGCATCTCAGAGCGCGCGGCAGCCTCGACAGCACGCCCGGTTTTCATCCGCTCGAGTTGCTTTCTTTCCTCGCAGAACATTTCGCGACCTATTCGCCCTTGCTTTTTCTCGGACTGGCCTGGGCGACGATCGCAAGCTGGCGGCGCGCCCAGCAAAATTTCAAGGTCTTCTATTTGCTTTGGTTCGGCCTTCCGGTCTTTCTCTTCTACGCTGTCCTCTCGATCAATAAAGCTGCTGCGCCCAACTGGGATGGGCTCGCGTTTCCTCAGCCTCGGTGTTCTCGCGATTTCCTACTGGCGTGAGCGGTCCGCTTCGCGCGCGGCGGCGCGGAGATGGACGAACGCCGCGGTCATTCTCGGCCTCCTCATGAGTGCGTTGCTCATTGGGCTGATGGTCGCAATATCGGGGTCCGTCAGCCAGGACGTGATCCGGGCGATCGCTTGCGCGGCTGGCGGTCGCTCGCGGACGCGGTCAACCAGGTCCGGGTCGATTTTGAAAAACGAACCGGCACGCCGGTTTTCCTGATCGCCGATGAGCGCGACCGCGCTTCCGAACTGGCATTTTATCTGCCCGACAAGCGAGTAGAAGGGCCGGGCCATCCACCGGTCTACATTCCGGAATCGCAGGACATGGTAAACCAGTTCTCCTTCTGGCCGCGCTACGATGAATTTGTGCCGCTGCCGCCAAACACGGTGCGCGACCCGAATGAGATTTATACCGAGGAGCAGGGCGTGAATCTTTTTGTCGGCCGCACCGCCCTTTACCTCCAGCTCGGGGAAAAGGGTGGACCGCCGCGCAGCATTACCGGCGGTTTCGACCACACCCACGAGATCGCAACGATCGAAGTGCGCAACGCCGGACGGCTGCTGCGCCGGCTTCACGTTTATGCCTGTTACGATTATCGGACGATGCCTCTATGAGCGATGACCCGTCGAAGCCCGTGGTTTCGGTCGTCGTCCCGCTTTTTAACGAGGAGGAAAACGTCCCGATTCTGCAAGCCGAGCTGACCGCGGCTCTGGGCGGACTGGACCACGAAATTATTTTCGTGGACGACGGTTCGACCGATCGCACGCTCGATCGCCTAACGAGAACGCCGGAGGTCCGGGTCCTGCATTTCGAGAAGAATGCCGGCCAGAGCGCGGCGATCTACGCCGGCGCTAACGCCGCTCGCGGTGCGACCGTGGTGTTGATCGACGGCGACCTGCAAAACGATCCGGCCGACATTCCACGCCTCCTGGCTCAGATCGAGCGCGGCGCGGATCTCGTCTGCGGTTATCGCGAGCGGCGGAAAGATACCCGGGTCAAGCGCCTGACGAGTCGGATCGCCAACTTTGTGCGCAGCCGTTTCACCAAAGACGGCGTGCGCGACACCGGCTGCACACTCAAGGCGATGCGGCGCGAATGCGTCAGCACGCTCATTCCCTTCAAAGGCATGCATCGCTTCATTCCCGCACTCGTCAAAGGCGCCGGCTACCGGTTGGTCGAGATTCCGGTCAATCATCGCGCGCGCAAATTCGGCCAAAGCAAATACAGTCTCGGCAACCGCGCGGTCCGCGCCACGGTCGACATGTTCGGCGTGCGCTGGCTGCTCTCACGCCAGCTGAATTACAAAGTTCGACACGCAGATCCGGGGGCGCGCGAGCCCCAGGCGTCGTCGTCTGCGAAGCCCCCCTCGGGGAGGTAATTTTCCCGCCCATTCCCGCTTGTCATCCCAGAGGCCGACGCTAAGCTTTCGCTCCACTCGGGGAATTCTGCATGTCTTTGGCCAGCCTTCTTACTTCCGAGCAAATCATTCCTGAAATGAAGGCGACGGAACGCTGGCCGGCGATCGTCGAGCTGATTGATCTGCTCGTAAATCTGGAAAAAATCGACCTCGACCGCCCGTGAGAGCATTCTCGCGGCCTTAAGCAGCGCGAGGAAACGATGAGCACCGGCATCGGCTTCGGGATCGCGATCCCGCATGCTTCATCCGATTCGGTCGAAGAAGTGGTCGCCGCGTTCGGGCGCTCGTCACAAGGGATCGAGTTCGACGCGCTCGACAATGCACCGGTGAAGTTCGTCGTCCTCTTCATCGTGCCGAAGAATCAATTTCAGACTCACCTCCGCACTCTCGCCTCGATCGCCAAGTTTTTGAACGATCGTTCGGTTCGCGAAAGCCTCGCCGCTGCCGGGACGAAAGAGGAGATTCTCGCCATCTTCCAGGAGCGCTCGCCGAAGTAAGGCCGGGCCCCGCTCTTGCCTGCATCCCGATCCGGCGAAGCGCGGAGAGGGACCTCTCAGTCGCAATCTTCGCGTCCTTGAAACGAGGCAACGTCAATTCCAAGTGCGAGGTCCTCTCCGTCCTGCGGCGGATCGGGATGACAGCGGGTGTTCGCGGCCTAACTTTCGAACTTCCTCATGGAAACATTTCAATCGCTTTTGAACGGCGCGAACTCTCGCGCGCGCTCGCCGCGGCCGGCCTCCGCCGGCTGGCGAAGTGGTGCCCGCGACCGATGCGCGTTTCGGCGATTACCAGACGAACGCCGCGCTCGTCCTCGCCAAGCAGCGAGGCGAAAATCCGCGCGCGCTGGCGCAGAAAATCATCGAGCACCTCGACGTCGCGGAATGGTGCGGAAGCTCCCACCATCGCCGGCGCCGGCTTCATCAATTTCACACTCAAGCCAGAAGCCGTCGCGGCGCAGGCGGCGCGAGCTCTTGCGCGACGATCGGCTGGGCGTGCCGCTCGCCGAGACGCCGCGCCGGATCGTGATCGACTTCGGTTCGCCGAACGTCGCCAAGCCGATGCACGTCGGCCACATCCGCAGCATCGTCCTGGGCGACGCGCTCGCCCGGATCGCGAAATTTCTCGGGCACGAAGTCATTCGCGACAATCACATCGGCGACTGGGGGACGCAGTTCGGGATGGTGATTTATGGCTGGAAGCATTTGCTCGATCGAGCGGCGCTGAAGCGCGATCCGATCGCCGAGCTGGTGCGGATTTACAAAACGGCCAACGAACTGAGCAAGGGCGACGAGGCGGTGCGCGAGGCCTGCCGCAACGAGCTCGTCAGGCTGCAGGCCGGCGACGAGGAAAATCTCGCGCATCTGGAAAGAATGCGTCGCGCTTTCGCATGCAGGAATTCGAAGCCGTCTACGAAATTCTCGACATCCATTACGACATCCAGCGCGGCGAGAGTTTCTACAACGATCGCCTGCCCGGCGGTGGTCGAGCGCTTGCTCAAATCGGGCATCGCGGAAATCAGCGAAGGTGCGGTCTGCGTTTTCTTCCGCGACATTCCCGGAACTGGCGGATCGGCCCTGCATCATTCGGAAAAGCGACGGCGGCTTCAATTACGCCACGACCGACATCGCGACGATCGATTACCGAATCAGCGACTTCAAGCGCCGACACGATCTGGTATCGTCGTCGGTGCGCCGCAGACCTGCATTTCAAGCAGATTTTCGAGATCGCCCGGCGCGAAGGTTACACCGCGGATTTTCGCCACATCCCGTTCGGCAGCATCCTGGGCGAAGATCGCAAACTGATGAAGACCCGCTCGGGCGAGAATGTGCCGCTGCGTGAATTGCTCGATGAAGCGGTCATGCGCGCGCAAAAGATCGTCGAGGAAAAGAACCCGGACCTGGACGGAGACGGAGAAAAACGCGATCGCGAAAACGATCGGCATCGGGGCGGTCAAGTACGCCGACCTGTCGCAGTATCGGATGACCGACTACATTTTTTCCTGGGACCGGATGCTGTCGTTCCAGGGGAACACGGCGCCCTATTTGCAGAACGCCTATGTGCGAATTCGCTCGATTTTCCGCAAGGCGGGCGAAGAGTTTCGTCGCGCCTAACGAACTCGCCTGACCGAGCCGGCGGAGCTGCACCTCGCCAAACGTCTGGCGCAATTTGCCGAGATCGGTCCCGCAGGTGCTGAACGATTTTCGGCCGAACCTGCTGGCGAATTATCTCTTCGAGCTGGCCAATGCCTTCCACGCTTTCTATGAGGCCTGTCCGGTTCTGAAGGCGGAGGAGCCGGCGCGCGGCCACGCGGCTGGCGCTTTGCGAATTGACGGCCCGCGTTCTGCAACGCGGCCTCGAACTCCTGGGAATCGGGGTGCCGGAGAAGATGTAGCCGTTTCGCTCGGCGAAGTGCCGTGGGGCCGTATCCGGTAGGCTCGCTGCGTCCGCGTATCGCGCAAAGGCGGCGTCATTCTTAACCGGATTCTGATCCCTTAAGTTCTGACTCGCGATCCCGTGAGCACGCCGCACCCTCGCATACCCAGCTCCACCTACCGGCTTCAGTTCAACCGCGAGTTCACCTTCACCCAGGCGCGCGGACTCGTGCCTTATCTGCACGCCCTTGGGATCAGCGACTGCTACGCCTCGCCCTATTTTCAGGCGCGCGCCGAGAGCCTGCACGGCTACGACATTACCGATCACAACAGACTCAACGCCGCGATCGGTTCGCGCGAGGAATACGATGCCTGGGTCGCGGAACTGCACGCCCGCGAAATGGGGCAGGTGCTCGACTTCGTCCCCAACCACATGGGCGATCGGGGAGCCGCAAAATCTCTGGTGGGCCGACGTGCTCGAAAACGGGCCCAGCTCGGCCTACGCGCGCCTATTTCGACATCGATTGGCGGCCGCTCAAATCCGAACTGCGCGACAAGGTGTTGATCCCGATCCTGGGCGATCAATACGGGCGCGTCCTCGAGCGCGGCGAACTGAAGGTTCATTACGAGAGCGGCGCGTTTTTTCTTGCGCTACTTCGAACATGAATTTCCGATCGCGCCCGGCACCTACCGGCACGTGCTGGAGATCGCGCTCGAACAGTTGCGCGAACACAAGGCAGAGGATTTTTATGCCGAACTCCAGAGCATCCTGACCGCGCTGGAATATCTCCCGCGCCGGACGGAGACCGATCCGGAGCGGATTGCGGAACGGGCGCGGGAAAAGGAAATCATCAAGCGTCGCCTCGAACGCCGCTGCCAGGAAGCGCCGCTGGTGCAGGAAGCGATCGAAAAAGCCCTCACGGTCATCAACGGCACGCCGGGCGACTCCGCGCAGTTTCGACGCGCTCGATGCCCTCCTCAGCGACCAAGCTTATCGCCTCGCCTTCTGGCGGGTCGCGGCGGAGGAGATCAACTACCGGCGCTTCTTCGACGTTAACGACCTGGCGGCGATCCGGGTGGAACTGCCGGAGGTCTTCGACGAAGCGCACCGGCTTCTGCTCGAGCTGGTCGCGGCCGGGGCAGTGACCGGTCTGCGGATCGATCATCCGGACGGGCTCTATTTGCCTGACGAATACTTCGAGAAGTTGCAGGGCCGCGCGGCCGAGGCGCTGGAGGGACGCGCTTCGGCGCGTCCGGGAAATGCGGAAACAAGTCCTTCCGAGACCCGGCGACCTGCGGACGGAGGTTTCGCGGAGCGGGCGATCTACCTCTTGGTCGAAAAAATTCTCAGCGGCAACGAGCAACTGCGGAGCGATTGGCCCGTGCACGGCACGACCGGTTACGATTTCATGAACGACGCGATCGGCGTGCTGGTCGATGGCTCGGCCGAGCGCGCGATCACGACCACTTTTCACAAGTTCATCGGGCACAGCCTGAATTTCGGCCATCTCGTCTATGCCAAGAAGCGCCTCGTCATGCGTCTCTCGCTCGCCAACGACGTCAACGTCCTGGGCGCGATGTTCGACCGGTTATCGGAAAAGAATCGTTGGTACCGCGATTTCACCCTCGATGCCCTGACCCTCGCGGTGCGCGAAACGATCGCCTGCTTCCCCGTCTATCGAACTTATCTCGCGCCAGACCGGCCGATCAGCGACGCCGATCGCACCGTAATCGAGCGCGCGGTCGCCGCCGCCAAGACGGCGCAACCCGGCGCTCGAAGAATCGGTCTTCAATTTTTTGCGCGACATCCTGCTCTTCCGCTTCCCGGAAAATCTGGACGACGAAGCGCGCGCCGAGCACGTGAATTTCGTCCTGAAATTTCAGCAGATCGACGGGGCCGATCATGGCGAAGGGGCTCGAGGACACCGCCTTCTACATTTACAACCGGCTCGCCGCGCTGAACGAAGTCGGCGGCGAACCGCAGCGTTTCGGGATGCGGGTCGAGGAATTCCATCGGCGTAACGCGGAGCGACTGGAGCACTGGCCGTCGACCTTGCTCGCCACCTCCACCCACGATACGAAACGAAGCGAAGACGTGCGCGCGCGGATGGCGGTGATTTCGGAAATGCCGGAAAAGTGGCGGCATTCGTTAGGCCGCTGGCGCACGCTGCAACCGGCGCTGGAGACAACGGATCGAGGAGAACGAGGCGCCCGACGGCAACGAGGAATACCTGCTTTATCAGACCTTGCTCGGAACATGGCCGCTCGAGCCGTTCCGTGAGCTGAGTGGCGAAGCGCGTGCCGAGTACGTCGCGCGGATTCAGCAGTACATGGCCAAAGCGATGAAGGAGGCAAAGCTCAATACCAGCTGGGTTCAGCCTAACGAATCCTGGGACTCGGCGGTGGCGGGTTTCGTTGCGCACATCCTTGATCTCGCGCCGAAGAATCGTTTCCTCGAGAGCTTCATTCCTTTCGCGGAAGAGGTGGCGCGCGCCGGGGCGATCAACTCGCTTTCGCAGACGCTCCTGAAGCTGGCGGCGCCGGGCGTGCCGGATATTTATCAGGGGAACGAGATCTGGGATTTCAGCCTGGTCGATCCGGATAACCGGCGTCCGGTCGATTACGAGAAGCGGAAGCAAATGCTCGAGTCGTTGGGCGAAGTAACGCCAGAGGAATTGCTGGGCAACTGGCGCGACGGGCGCATCAAGTTGTTCCTCACCCAGCGCCTGCTTATCTTCCGGCGCGAGAACCCGGAACTCTTCCAACGTGGAAGTTATCGGTCGCTTGCGCTGACGGGTGAACTTGCCGATTGCTGCATCGCGTTTGCCCGGCAAGCCGAGGGGAAGTCAATCGTTGTGCTTGCGCCGCGCCTGAGTTCGCGAGTTGGATTCCCACCGATCGGAGATGCCTGGCGTGACACCCAGGTGCAGTTGCCGGAAGATTTTCGAGACGGACGCGAGCTTTTCACCGGGGACAAAGTGGTGGCCGATGGTGCGCTCAGGCTTGCGCAGGCTTTTGCTCAATTGCCGTTCGCGATGCTCCGTAACACAGGCCTCCGGCCTGTCCCGTAGTGTAGGCGTCCTCGCCTGCACTGCCGCTGGGCATTCGACCAGGCGAGAAGCCCCCTCGACCCGACAACGGCTGTGTTACGTGCCGCGGCTGAAATGTTCGCAGAGCGCCACGACCGCGTGGGAGAAGTTCGCGATGTTGCGCACGATGTCTGCGCCGAAGCTCACGAAGGTGATTCGCGGCGATGCAATCACGAGCATCGCGCAGAGCAGCAGCAGGTTGATCAGGTAGATCACGACAAGGGAAAAGACAGTTCCGTTTTCGCTCAGGTCCGTCTGATTTTTTGGGATCATCCAGCAGGTAAAGCTGAGATGGAAGGCCCACGTTACCCCGACCAGTGCGTAGAGCAGCCGGCCATAGGGCTGCATATTGAAAAACAGGCTCAGCGCCCCATAGAGCGCGATGACCAGGATGCTATAGAACGGGAAAAAATAGGGCGCGAGTGCGATGAGAAAATTGTTCTTGTCCGTCAGGATGTGCCCGCCTTCCCGGCCGACCTTGAAACGGCTGACCCGGCCGCCCATCATCCAAACCCAGAGCGCATGCGTGAGTTCGTGACCGAAAACATAAAGCACGATCGGCCGGGGCAGTCCGAAAAACGCGATCAGCCAAAGGACTACGCCTAACGAGAAGAACCAGAATTCTTCTCCGCTCCAGAGGCGCTCCGCCAGCGTGGCGCGGGCGAAGGAGGTGAAAAAAGTCTGGCTGAGAATGCCGCAGATCGGAAGGAGGAAAAGTGCGACGATGAATTTTACCCATTTGGTCGGGACCATGAGCGGTGCAGCAGGGAGCGCCCCACGCATCGGGACGACCTGGGGAGCCACCCTGACGTTACGCTTCGCCGGCTTGCGCCGGGCCGGCTGCCGGGTGACGCGGCGTTCCGCCATTCGTTAGGCGCGGCCCATGTAGGCGCCCGTGCGAGTGTCGATCTTGACCGTTTCGCCTTCGTTGATAAAGAGCGGGACGTTGACCGTCTTACCCGTTTCGAGCACCGCGGGCTTGGTTACGTTGCTGGCGGTATCGCCGCGCAGGCCTTCCGGCGCCTCGACGACTTTCAATTGTACGGAAGACGGCAATTCCACCTGGACCGGCCGGCCTTCGGTGAAAAGCACTTCCACCGGCAGATTCTCGACCAGGTAATCCTTCGCGTCTGCCAGCAGGCTATCCTGGAGGGTGATGGTCTCGTAGGTCTGCGGATCCATGAAGTGGTATCCGGTGTTGTCCTTGTAGCTGAATTCGAGCGTGGTGCGCGAAATGTCGACCAGCTCGACCTTGTCGGTCGAACCGAAGCGGACATCGGCGCTTTTGCCGGTGTTGATGTAGCGAATAATCGCCTGGACAAAGGCGCGCAGATTTCCCGGCGTGCGATGATGCACGTCGAGCACAATGGCGGTGTTGCCGTTGTATTTGATTGCCATTCCTTTGCGGAGATCGTTTGCGGCGGCCATGGGATGTTGGGTCCAGTATGAAGTTAAATCGTTCGATCGTTGAAGCGCCGTCTTTTACTACGCCCGATTTCTTAAAGCAACTTTAGCTTGGTCAGGTCCTGCGAATCGACGATGCCGACCGGCACGCCCTGATCGTCGACTACGACAAGATCATCGATCCGGTGGCGCTCGAGAAGATTCAGAACTTCGACCGCGAGCTTGTCCTGGTGCACGACGACCGGATTGAGAGTCATCAGGTCGGCCACGAGGCGCTCACCAATGCGCGGGTCGGTTTGGAAGTGCCGAACGAAATCGCCGTGCGTGAAGATCCCGAGTAGTTGCTCGTTTTCGCCCGCCACCACGGCGGCGCCAGCCCGCACCGAGGTCATGGCTTCGAGAACCGTCCGGACGTTGGCAGTTGGCCCGACAAGGGCCAGCGCGCTGCGCGGCCGCATGATCTGGTGAACGCGCAGGAGCAGACTGCGGCCAACCATCCCGCCGGGGTGAAATTTTGCGAAATCCTCTTTTTGAAACCCGCGCGCCTCGAGCAACACCATGGCGAGCGCGTCCCCGAGCGCGAGCATCACGGTCGTGCTCGAGGTGGGCGCAAGGTTTAGCGGACAGGCTTCCTGCTCGATGTTGACGTCGAGGAAGACGTCGCAATTTTTCGCCAGAGTCGAATCGGCCGCACCGGAGAGCGCGATCACGTTCACTTGGAACCGCGCGATCGCGGGCAGGATGCGGAGTAGTTCCTCCGTCTCGCCGCTGTAACTGAGCGCGAGGACTACATCGCCATCCGCGACCATCCCGAGGTCGCCGTGAAGCGCGTTGAGAGAATTGAGAACGACGGCGGGCGACCCGGTACTCGGTGAGGGTGGAGGCAATCTTTTCGCCGATGTGCCCGGATTTTCCAACCCCTAGCACAATCACCTTGCCGCGGGCTTCAACGGTCTCTTTGATCAACTCGACGGCCCGGATGAAGCTTTGACCCAGCCTTTCGCGCAAACGCTGGAGCTCAGAAATTTCCAAATCAATTACACGTACGGCCTTTTCAACGTAGTCCATCGATCTATAATGATGCGGTGAGGTCAGAGGGCGGGCAAGACATTGCGCGCCGGCCAAAGCCTTGGGAGGACATTATGAAAAAGATACTTCTCAGTTTTCTAGTGGCGACCGCGACCAGCGTAGCCTTTGGACAAGGTCAAGGCCAATTGACCGCTACGACCACGACGACCACGACGACCGCCGCTGCCGCCGCCACCGGGAAACTGGAAACGCAGTTTCCCAAGCCGAGGCCACCGTCAGCGGCGCCGCTGATTCCCAACATCGGCGTGGTGCAGGTCGCGATCAAAAGCGGTCATCCACTGCAAATGATCAATCCGGCTGCGCCCGCGCGTTACGGCGATGGTCAGGATCGCGCGATGCATGACCCGAAGGATCCGGGCAAACCGAAGGGCATCGTCGTTTTCGGCTGGAGCTTTTGAGGCAGCTCGTGGCGCGGCCGAGTTGAATGGCGCGCGCGCGTGTTGAACGTTAGGCGTGCCTGAGCGCTCTCCGCCCGTCGTTGCCTGTTATTGCGCGACGTTTCTCAAGCCGGAGATGTTGCACATCTACCGGCAGATCACAGCGCTCAAGCGCCTGCGCCCGGTGATCATCGCGCAGAAGCGCGAAGAAGAAGTGCGGTTTCCATTTGTCCCGCTCTTCCTCGTGGCAAAACCGTGGAGACACTTTTTGCGGCGGTTCTGGTTTCGAACGGTGCGCGCCGCGCCCTGGCAGATTTCGCGGCGTGAGGTGGCGCAGATCGAGCGTCTGCTTTCCGAGAACGAGGCGCAGGTCTTGCACATTTACTTTGGGCACATCGCGGTTCATCTCCTGCCGTTGATCCGGCACTGGCAACGACCGACGGTCGTGTCGTTTCATGGCGCAGATGTGCTGGTCGATCTCGACAAGCCCCACTATCGCGCCGCGACGCGCGAGATGCTGGCGGCAGCGCGACTCGTCCTCGTCCGTTCCGAATCGCTCGCTCGCGCCGTCCAAGAACTGGGTTGTCCTGACGAAAAGATTCGGCTGCAGCGCACCGGGATTCCGCTGGACGAAATCCCATTCCAGGCGCGAACCTGGCCTAACGACGGCAGCTGGCGATTCCTGCAAGCCGGCCGATTGATCGAGAAAAAGGGCTTCGCGACGAGTCTGCGTGCCTTCGCCAAATTTCAGCAAAGGAATCCGGCCGCGGTTTTCACGATCGCGGGTGAAGGTCCGATGCGGGATGAGTTGGCTGATCTGGCGCGTGAACTCGGGATTGAAGACCGGGTGCGATTTGCCGGGTTCCTCTTGCAGGCTGCATTGCGTGAGCAGTTTTATCAGTCCCACATTTTTTTGCACCCGAGCGAACTTGGTCCGGACGGCAATCAGGAGGGTGTACCCAACGCGATGCTGGAAGCGATGGCGAGCGGGCTGCCAGTTTTCGCAACCTATCACGGCGGAATTCCAGAGGCGATCGAACAGGGAGCAAGCGGCGTCCTGGTGAAGGAACGCGATGCCATCGCACTGGCTGAGGCGCTTCTCAGTTGGACGGAGCGCTCTCGAGATCTGAGCCAGCTGGCGCAGGCAGGAGCTCGTGCTGTAGGGGAGAAATTCGAGCAGGGCGCGCAAACGCGTGCCTTGGAGGACATCTACTTCGAAGCGCTTGGGCGCCAGGAGTAGTCGCAAGACCTTGTCATCCCGAGCACGCGAGGGACCTCTCCGAAGGTCTGTGACTCTGATGAAACTCCGATCGCCATTTGTAAGCCGGCCCCGCCCTATCGGGGCTGCGTTACGGGCGCGGCGCGGGATGTCAATCTTTTGGAACCGGCGCGGGCCCCGCTAGGCGGAGTGGGCCAGGCTTTTGAAGAATTGCTCAAGCTGCGAGGCAACTGCTTCGTAGCTCAATTTTTCGCGCGCCTGTCGCTGCGACTCGGCCACAGTTGCAGAGTAAAGGTCTGGATCGCGCAGTAATCTCGCGGCGGTATCCTTCAATTCGCCTAGCGAATGGTTGTCACCGCAGGTCCTGCCAAACGCGAGGCGATCGATCGCGCCATCGCCGCCCAGACACGGCATGCGGCAGAGGAGGGCGTCGCCTGCGACTTGTCCGGGTACCGCGCTGCGGTCCGCTTGCAGAACGATCTTGTGCCGCGACATCTCCGCCAGGTAGTCGCGGTAAGGCAGCCGTTGTTCGAGCACGCGGAGCGAATCCGTCGGACGGCCCAGCGCAGCCAGCACCTTGCGACAGCTCCTCGGGTCCTTCTCGAAGACCGTTACCGGTCCGCCCAGCTCGAGCGCCATGACGAGAGCAGCGAGATGATGACGCGACGGCACATCCCATTCGCGAGTACCGACAAAAATTCCGCGCCGTTCGCCTAACGAACGGGTAAAATCCCAGCGTGGATCAGTCAGCGGGTAGGGCGTGGGAACAAATTTCCCGGTGCCGTAGAAGGCGAGCGCCTCGGGCGTGGCGGCCAGGCAGCCATCCGCCGTCTGTACAATTTCGCGGAAGCGCGCGGCGCGACGCGGATCGCTAAGCTGCTTTTCGATCTGATGCAGGCCAGTTTCCTTTAGAGAAACCGCGACCCGCAAGCCATCTCGCTGGAGCGCGACGAGGGTGCGCTGCGTTTCCTTGAAGTCGCCACGCAAAAGCAGGAGCACGGGCAGCCCTTCGACCAGCGCGTCCCGTGGATCGCGGTGAAAAACGCCACGAGTGCAGGCAGCGTATCCGTGAAAGTTGACCGGCGCATGCCCGCCGTCGTTAGGCGCAGGGATGCCGTCTGAGAAATCCTGCTCCGGGTCACGGCCGCCGGGATTGAGAACGGTGAGGCGAAAGCCACCCGCCCGGACGCGCTCAGTGGTCGTCACTGAAATTGAGTGGCGCCGGCGGTTCGTTTTGCAGGAGCGGCTCCTGCCCGGCCTCATCGATTGGTCGGACCGGTTCGGCCCGGCGGACCTGCACTTGTCCATCTAGAAGAGGGACGACAGGAACGGCGCGCTTTACCGGCTTGGCCGGATCGAATTCCGACGGCGTATCCTGTTTCGCCACCGTTTTCGGTCTAAAGGTCGAGCCAATGGCGTCGTATGGATCGTCGCTCGCGAGCAGGGTCGGTCCCTGCATCACAACGGGCCCGACCTGCGTGGTATCAATCGCGAGCGCGGCGCGCGGCCATTCGCTGTTGTCGAATTTCTTCACCAGTTGCGTCCGCACCGAATCGCTGTGGACATCGCAGTAGTCCGTCGGCATCTGCTGATCGGTCGGCAAATTCAATGTAGCTCGTCCGTTTCCGCACGATGTTGCCGCTCGCGCTCCGCACGTTTTCATAACACTTGTCGGTCGCGAGCAGGCCGGACTTCGAGCAGATCTCGACTTTGTGCAGACCCGGCGGGACGGGAAACTCCTGCGGCGGATATTTGGCGGCAGCAGCATTCATGATGTCGACCCAGACCGGCAAGGCGAGGACGCTGCCGAAAGCGCCGCGGTAGATTTTTTGCGGTTTGTCGAAGCCGGCCCAGACGACGCAGGTCAGCTGCGAATCGTAACCGGCGAAGATGCGCGTCGGTGAAATCGTAGGCTGTTCCAGTTTTACCGGCGGCGGGGAAATTCTTCAATCCATAGCGATCGTACGCCAGATGCCCGGTGCCTTCGGTCAGCGCATCTGTCAGGCAGGAAGTCACCTCGTAGGCAATCTCCGGCTTCAGGACTGGCTGGCGCGCCCGGCCGCGTTCCGGCTGCCAGACGATATTGCCGTTCTTGTCCTCGATGCGGTCGAGAATATGCGGGGGCGCCGGGCGCCAGCCATTCGTTAGGGAAAATCGTGTAAGCGAGCGCCAGCTCCGCGAGCGTGATCTCGCTGCTGCCGAGAAAGGTCGCGGGATAGGGCCGCAATTTGCTCTCCACCCCGGCCTCGTGCACGAGGTTTGTGACCGTATCCAGTCCGGCCGTCGTGCCGATGCGGACGGCCGCGCCGTTCTTCGATTTGGCGAGCGCTTCCCGCGCCGTGATCGAGCCCTCATAGCGATTGTTCGGCGTCCTCCGGGCCCCACTCGCCGAGGATGCCGGTCGTGCCGCCG
Organism: uncultured Verrucomicrobiae bacterium; assembly: GCA_963738045.1. Lineage (GTDB taxonomy): Bacteria > Verrucomicrobiota > Verrucomicrobiia > Chthoniobacterales > UBA10450 > Palsa-1392. The sequence continues at coordinate 532,240 of CAVTUX010000002.1, forward strand.
ATCATGACGGTGCGATTATCGAGCGCGGAATCCTCCACCAGCGAGCCAGGGAAGAGTCCCTTGTCGAACGCCGCGGCATAAACAAAAGGAAGCATCGCCGTGCCGGGCGGCCGGCGCGCCTGAAGGGCGCGGTTGTATTCGTTATGCTCGAAATCACGCCCACCGACCAGGGCGAGAATGCCGCCGGTCTTGTTGTCGAGCGCGATGACCGCGCCCTGCAAATATTCCGGTGCAGGAGGCGCTTTTGACTTGTCGTTAGGCGACCTGCTGCGCCCGCTCCTTTCAGGAGGGCGGCATATTGGGCGTAGGTTTGGTGATTGTATCCGGGTGTCTCCTCGGCGGCGTCGAGCTGTGCGCGGAGCGATTTTTCGGCCACGTTTTGCAGCTCGGCATCGATCGTGGTGTGAATGCGGAAGCCATCGCTCATCGCCCGGTCCCAGCCAACCGCGGCGATGACCTGCTGGCGGATGTAATCGATCGCGTAATTCTGCCCGCGCGCGTTTTGCCGGTTGCCGACGACCAATTCTTCTGCCTCCGCGCTTCGGTATTGCGCGTCGTCAATGAAACCAAGCTCACGCATTCGTCCGAGGACGAAATTGCGCGCCTCGCGCGAAGCCTGCCGATCGGCCCAGGGCGAGAGTTTGTTAGGGCTTTTGATCAAGCCCGGCGAGCGTGGCGCATTCCGCCAGCGTCATTTCGCGCGCCGGCTTGTCGAAATAACCGCGCGCGGCCGCTTCCGCCCCGTAGAGCCCGCCGCCGAAATAAATCCGGTTGAGGTAGAGCTCCATGATTTTTTGCTTTGAAAAATTATCCTCGATCCGGCGGGCGACGAACATTTCGAGCAGCTTGCGCCGAAAGGTTTTGCCTTTGAGCTCGAAACTGTTCCGGGCCAGTTGCTGCGTGACCGTGCTCGCCCCCTGGCGGACGTGGCCGGCGACGGGGTTCTTGAGCGCGGCCCGGATGATCCCGAGCAGGTCGTAGCCGTGGTGCTGATAGAATTTGTTGTCCTCGGTCGCGATAATGGCGTTGACGAGGTTGGGCGGGAGTTGGTCGTAGGGGACGGTTTCGCGATTCTCGACGTAGATCTGGCCAAAGATCTTGTTGTTGCGATCGAGGATCACGCTGGCCGATTCCATCTGCTCGAGATGCGAGAGATCGAAGCGCGGCGGCCTGCTGTTTGAGGCTGAGCGGCGAGTGGGAATGAAAGCGAGCAGGCCGGCGAGGAGGAGGACGAGCGACGAGGATGACCGGGAGATAAAACCACGGGCGCGCATACCAGGCGCGCTGGTGGCGGGAGAACTCGGTCGGCGTGTAATAATCAACAGGCATGCGGCGAGGCGGGCGCAGACCCGACAAATCGAGATCGCGCGCAACTTAGCGGCAAACTCTGGCAAAAGCCAAGTGGGTTGAGCGGTTGGAGAGTTGGAGGGTTGAAGCAGAGACGCGCTGCGCGGTTATTGGATGCGACCGCTTTGACTCCTCATCGCTTCAGAGCATGCAAGGATCAAGATGACGGCCAACTGATCTTACGAAGCATCCGCGACCTGATCCGTCGCGAGGGACCGATCCCTTTCGAGCGCTTCATGGAGCAGGCGCTCTATCATCCTGCGCATGGCTATTACAGCTCGGGCCGGTGCGCGATCGGGCGGCGGGGCGATTACTTCACGAGCGTGAGCGTGGGGCCGCTCTTCGGCCGATTGCTGGCCGGGCAATTTGCGGAGATCTGGGAAACGCTCGGCCGGCCTAACGATTTCGTGATCGTCGAGCAGGGGGCGCATCACGGGGAGTTCGCGAGCGATGTTCTGGGGGCGTTGCGCGAACAGAATCCCGAATTTTTCGCCACCGTGCGCTACCGGATCATGGAGCCGTTTGCGGTCTTGCGGCAGCGTCAGCAGGGCGTGCTCCGGCCGTTCCGGGAGCGAACGGAATGGGCGGAATCACTCGAAGACGATGGAGCCGTTTTGCGGCGTGCATTTTTCCAACGAACTGATCGACGCGATGCCGGTGCATCTCATCGTCGCCGACGGGCGAGGAGGGGCGCTGGCGCGAGCGACTGGTCGAACGAGACCTCGTGCGGATTTACTTTTGTCGATTGTCCAATCACCGATGCGCGCCTGCGCGTTGCACCTGACGAAAATTCCGCCGGCGCCGCGCCGGCGGGTACGAGACGGAGATCAACCTGGCGGCGCTCGACTGGATCGAGGTGCTCGCCGGCAAGTTGCGACGAGGCGTGGTGCTGATCGCGGATTACGGGTTGCCGCGGGCATGAATTCTACGCTCCAGCCGCCGGAGCGGGACTCTGCAATGTTACGCCAACCACCGCGTCCTGCCCTCGCTTTTGGAAAAGGTGGGGCAAAGCGACCTGACGGCGCACGTCGAATGGACCAGCCTGGCCGAGCGGGCGGAGAAATGCGGCTTAACGTATCGAGGGCTTCACCGATCAGCATCATTTCCTGACCGGATTGCTTTCGACTCATCCCGAGCTTGCGGTCGCCGGCGCGGAGAAAAGCCGCGCCTTGCAGACCCTGATCCACCCGGAATTTCTCGGCATGAAATTCCAGTTTCTCGGCCTGACGAAAGAGTTTCCGCCGGAGGCATCGTTAGAAGGTTTCAAGTTCGCGCGCGACTGCCGCAAGGCCCTCGGCCTGATTTGATGTGACCGGACGCGTGCTTACAGAAATGGCGAACCTTCGGTTTCGATGTGCTGGAGTTTGCCGCCGGACTGTTGGATAAGCTGAAGCAGATCTTTCTTCGAGGTCCGGGTCGGATCGTAACAAAGCGAAATTTTCTTTGCCCCGACATCGCACGATTCGAAGGCGTGCGGGTCGACCCTGGCGAGCGCGCTTCGCAGGCTCTTCTCCTGATCAGGGTCGAGCGCTCCGCTCAAGTCGATCTCGAAGGCGATGTATTCTTCCGCGCCAGAGAGTTTTTCGGAATCGTCTGCCATATCTGGAATTTGTTAACGATTGCTGATGTGGATGGCGTGTTTCTCGACCGCGAGGGCGGCTTCCTTGACTGCTTCGCTCAAGGTCGGATGCGCGTGCACGGTGCGGCCAAGATCTTCGCTGCTGCCGCCAAACTCCATCACCGCCACGATCTCGGCAATTAACTCGGAGGCGGCATGGGAGAGAATTGAAGCGCCGAGAATGCGATCGGTCTCGGCATCGGCGACAAACTTGACCACGCCTTCAACGTCCGCGTTCGCCAGCGCGCGACCGTTGGCGCGGAAGGGGAATTTGCCAACGCGCACTTTGAGGCTTTTTTCCCCGGCTTGGTCTTCCGTCAGGCCGACACCGGCCAGCTCCGGGTTGGTGTAGATGATGCCGGGGATGACTTCGTAGTTCACGTGCCCGGCTTTGCCCGCGATCAATTCGACGCAGGCGATACCTTCCTCCTCGGCTTTGTGCGCGAGCATCGGACCGGCGATGACATCGCCGATCGCGTAGATTCCGGGGATGTTCGTCTGAAATTTTTCATCGACTATGATCCGGCCGCGGTCGTCGAGTGCGACGCCGATCTTATCCGCACCGACGCCTTCGGCGAAAGCGCGACGGCCGACGGAGACGAGGACTTTGTCGGCTTCGAAATTCAGTTCTTCGCCGCCTTTCGTGGCGGTGGCAACGGCGCGACCGTTGGTGACTTTGACGGAACCGACCCTGGTCTCGAGATGAAACTTCATCCCCTGAGCGGTGAGAGCGCGCTGAAGAAGATTCGAGATTTCGAGGTCAAAGCCGAGGGCGATCCGCGGGAGAAATTCCAGCACCGTGACCTCGGAGCCGAGACGATTCCAGACCGAACCGAGCTCGAGGCCGATGGCGCCCGCACCGATGACGAGAAATTTCTCCGGTGGTTTGTCGAAACAAAGCGCCTCGGTGCTACTCACGACCGTTTTGCCGTCAAACGGCATGCTCGGCAGGTTGATCGGCACACTGCCGGTTGCGATGACAATGTGATCGGCGGCGATCTCGGTTGCGTCGCCGCCCTTGGGCTGGACGCGCACTCTGCCTGACTCGGAAATAGTGCCGAATCCGGTAAAGACGGCGACCTTGTTGCCCTTCATGAGGGCGCGCACGCCGCCGGTGAGAGTTTTCACGACCTTGTCCTTGCGCGCGAGCATCGTCGTGAGATCGAGGCTGACTTTGTCGAGCACGATGCCGTGTTGGGCGGCTTCCTTTTTCGCGAAGACGAAATGGTCGCTCGAAGCGAGGAGCGCTTTGCTCGGGATGCATCCAATGTTGAGACAGGTGCCACCGAGCTCCGAGTCCTTCTCAATAATGGCGGTTTTGAGTCCGAGCTGTGCGGAACGAATGGCAGCGACGTAGCCGCCCGGGCCGGAGCCGATGATAATGACGTCGAATTTATCCATGGATGCAAAAAAGGGGTTGGTTGCCGGGGTCGTATTATTTAAGCGTGCCGACCCTCCTTGTCATCCCGAGGGCAATCTTCGGTGGGGCGAAACTCTTTCGAGCCGGGGGCACGCTCTCGCTGCAAATCCCATTTGCCCTTCTGGCTCGGCGGAGTCTCGCCCCGCCAGGGATTGAGCGTTGCCAACGAACGCGATTAGAGCTCGAGCAGGAGCGCGGTTGGGTTCTCGATCGCTTCCTTGACCTTGACGAGGAAAGTGACCGCTTCCTTGCCGTCGACCGCGCGGTGATCGTAGCTGAGCGCGAGATACATCATTGGCCTAACGACCACCCGGCCTTTCACCGCCATCGGACGCTCTTTGATCGCGTGCATGCCGAGGATGCCGCTCTGGGGCGGATTGAGGATCGGCGTACCCATGAGCGAACCGTAAACGCCGCCATTGGAGATGGTGAAGGTGCCGCCTTGCAGGTCCTCGATCTTGATTTTCCCATCGCGTGCCCGGGTCGCGAAATCGGCGATGTCGCGTTCCAGATCGGCGAAACTTTTCCTGTCCGCATCGCGCACCACCGGTACCACGAGGCCGCGCTCAGTTCCGACCGCGACCCCGATGTCGTAGTAATGATTGGTAATGAAATCGTCCCCTTCGATGCGGCTGTTGATCGCAGGGACAGCCTTGAGAGCTTCGACCACCGCTTTAATGAAGAACGACATGAAGCCGAGTTTGACTCCGTGATCGGCCTGGAATTTCTCCTGCGCTTTTTTGCGCAGCGACATAACTTCGCTCATGTCGCATTCGTTGAAGGTGGTGAGAATGGCGGCGGTCTGCTGCGCCATGACCATCTGGGCCGCGATCTTGCGGCGGAGTGGCGACATCTTCTTCCGGGTAAAGCGCCCCTCGTCACCGGGTGAAGTCCCGGCGCCGGCTTCCTTGCGCTGGCGCGGCTTTTCCTGGTCGTCGACGGCCGGTTGCGGTTCTGCCTTGAGATGAGCGATCACGTCGCCTTTCGTCAGACGGCCGCCCTTGCCGGTGGCGGCAATTTTCGCGGGGTCGAGTTTCTCTTCGGTGGTCATCCTTCTCACGGCAGGGGAGAGAACGCCGGCGTCAGGCGACCGCTTGCCATCGGATTTTGCGGCGGGCGCCGATTCCTTGGTCGAGGTCGCTTTGGTTTTGACCGGCCCGGTTGCCTGATCGTCGATCACCGCCACTACTTCGCCGATTTTCACTTCCTGGCCTTCATCCACTTTCGTTTCAAGCAGGCCAGCCTTCTCGGCCGTGATCTCGGTCGAAACTTTGTCGGTCTCGAGCGTCAGGAGCGCCTCGCCGGCTTCGACAAAGTCGCCCGATTTCTTGTGCCAGACGGAAACGACCCCGCTCTCGATCGATTCGCCCACCGGCGGGATTTTGACTTCGATGCTCATGGGAGGAGGAAGTTAAGCCGAAGAGAGGAGCACCCGCAATTCGTCATCCGGCGCAGGGCAACGGATCGGCAAATGGTCTGTGCTCTCCGGAACAATGCGACCTTCGTCAGGTCAGCTCGCCTAACGAACGTCGATTGACCGCAGCCTGGACGTATTTTCCCCAGCTCAGGTTGTCACGTCCGGGGACGTGCTCCTGCGCTTTGCGGATCGCCATGTCGGAAACGGCTTCCACCACCCACTGGAAATTTTCCTCCCCGACATTGCTTCGCTCCGCATCGGGTGCGGGATTGCAAAAGTCGATCGCCACCGGCACACCGTCGCGAATCGCGAACTCGACCGTATTCAGGTCGTAGCCGAGGTACTGATTCAGCGTCAGGACACCTTGCTCGACCTTTTCCAGGATTTCGCGCGGCGCCTGCCAATCGGTGCGGTAGCGGAGGTGATAAGGATGTCGCGGCTCGTAATTCATGATCAGCACCTTGCGTTGATCGATCGAGTAACAGCGGAAATACATCTGAAATTGGACTTCCTCCTGCAGCATCATGACGAGCTGGCCGGTCTCGCTGTAGGCACGGAAAAACTCTTCCGGGTTATGCAGCTTGTAGACATTTTTCCAGCCGCCGCCGGCGAAAGGCTTGAAAAAGGCCGGCCAGCCGATGTAGGCGAAAATGGATTCCCAATCGAGCGGGTAGGCGAGGTTGCGGAAGGACTCGTTGCTCGTGTCCGTCGGCAGTGCGTGGGAGGGCAGGAGGACCGTCTTCGGTACGGCCACGCCGATCTTGGTCGCGAGCGCATTGTTGAAAAATTTCTCGTCGGCACTCCACCAAAACGGATTGTTGACCACGGCACAACCGGTTAGCGCTTCGTTCTTGAGCCAGGCGCGATAGAACGGCACATCCTGCGAAATGCGGTCGATCACGACATCGTAGCCGCAGGTTTCGCCCTGGATCACTTTGTCGATTCGCACCGACTCGGCCATAATGCCGTGCCCGCCGGTTTTCTGGTTTACCCGCTCAACAAATGCCGGTGGGAAGGTGTTTTCCTGGCCGTAGAGAATGCCGATTTTTTTCATAAAGGAGTCCGCAGATTACGCAGATTTCCGCAGATGAGAAGAGGGCAAAATTGGGATTTAGGAATCCGCGTTCATTTGCGCCGTTTTCGAATCAAATTGTGGAAAGATAATCGGGAAGCGTGCCGCACCAGAAATTCAGACGTGCCCCGCACCATTTGCGGTCGTCGAACCAATGTCGGACGCCCTTGGGAAAATGAGCCCCCAAGCCGCCGCTGCCGCCGAAGTGTCCTAGATTGCCGCTTTAACGATTCTGGAGAGGACGGCAAAAAGGGCGGCCCAGAAAATCCAGGCCTCTACAAGACGCCACTCGAATTGTCTGCCTGCCGACTTGTTGACCACAGCGTTCAATAGGCCCATAACTAGCCCCACGGTTGCTCCGACCAACACCGCGTCTCGCCCGGGCCAGAACGCTGCCATGAATCCGAAGATTACAAAGGCAATGTAAACGAAAATTCTCCAGGCTTTCACTTCTGATCGTGCGGAGCCCGACGGTCGTGTATCGCCTGCACGGCGAGCAGGATGTTTTGAATTCGTTCGCTCACGCTTCGATCATTTCCATTAAATCGCATACCGTCCAAGCAGAATTGCAGATGCTTGCGGCCATTGCTGACATGCGTTGGAACCCCGGCATTCCTGGCCTCAAACCTGGCTCGCGGCAACAGCGAAGGACCTCGGAATCCTAGAATCGAGGTGATTTTTCTGCCGCAAGCCGAGCGATGGCTTGCACGGAGGATTCTCCTCGCCGATACAAGCGCGCCGATGGAAGAAAAGCATACGCTCACCGGGAACATAAAGTCTCATCCACAGTTTGAATCGCGCATCCTGGGCAACCGGCGTGATGTGTTGGTTTATCTGCCCCGCAGCTACCGGCGATTTTCCCGGCACCGTTATCCGGTGCTGTATCTTCACGACGGGCAGAATGTGTTCGACGCCGCGACTTCCTTTGCCGGCGTGGAATGGGGCGTGGACGAAACCGTGCAACGTCTGATCCCAAGATACCAGATCGAGCCACTCATCATCGTGGCGGTGGCCAATACGGGTGAAGATCGCGTTCATGAATACGCCCCGACGCCCGGTGCGATTTTCGAAAGCGCGCTGGAAGAGAAACGCAGTCGCAGCTTGGGCCGGGAATACGGTCGCTTCCTGACCGAGGAGTTGAAGCCCTACATCGACCGGAAATATCGGACGAAACGCGACGCAGAATTCACCGGTCTGGGAGGATCATCAATGGGCGGGCTGATTACGCTGGCGCTCGGGCTTTGGTTCCCCGAATTCTTCAATCGGCTTATGGTCATGTCACCGGCGGTGTGGTGGGACGACGAAGTGATCCTGCGCATGATCGAGAACCTCGACCGCAAGCCTCCGCTTAGTATCTGGCTCGACACCGGAACCGACGAGATCGGTTGGGAACGGCTGCAAAAGGTGCGCGATCGGCTGATCGCGAAAGGGTGGCAGCTCTCGGTTGATCTCGAATATTTTGAGGCCGAGGGCGCGGGCCACAACGAGTCTGCGTGGGGAGCGCGGGTCGGGGATGCTCTGCGTTTTCTCTATCCTCCGGTGCGCCAAAAATAAAGCCGCGGTGGCCGAGGCCCGCTCCTGTCGGGAATCAAAATTCGTTAGGCGCCGTTTTTCTTTGTTGGTTCGGCGAAGTTGCCGAGCTTGCGGAATTTCGCATAGCGCTCCGCGAGCAGTTCGTCGATCGGCGTCTCGAGCGCACGCTTCAGATTGCGGCGCAACGCCCGCCCCAGGTTGGCGGCGGCCAGATCGTGGTCGCGATGCGCTCCTCCTTCTGGCTCGGCTACGACTTCATCGACAACGCCGAGTCGCATAAGGTCCTCTGCTGTCAGCTTCAAGGCCGCGGCCGCTTCCGGTGCGTGCTTGCGATCTTTCCACAAAATCGCGGAGCAGGCTTCGGGACTGATGACGGAATAGTAGGCGTTTTCGAGAATCAGAACGCGGTCCGCCACGCCGATTCCGAGGGCCCCGCCGGAGCCGCCTTCGCCGATCACGCAGGCAATGATTGGGACGCGTAGTGTCATCATTTCGCGTAAATTGACGGCAATCGCCTCCGCGATGTGACGCTCTTCCGATCCAATGCCAGGATAGGCGCCGGGAGTGTCGATGAGCGCGATGACTGGTAAATTGAATTTTTCGCCGAGCCGCATGACGCGGAGCGCCTTGCGATAGCCCTCGGGATAAGCGCAACCGAAGTTGCGTTTCACGTTTTCCTTTGTGTCCCGGCCTTTTTGCTGGGTGATAACGGCGCAGCGATGGCTGCCGAGTTTGGCCAGACCGCAAGGCATGGCCTTGTCGTCACCGAAAACGCGATCGCCGTGCAATTCCACCCATTCAGTGAAACAGCGCCCGATGTAATCGAGCGCGAACGGTCGTTGTACATGGCGGGCGATTTGCACTCGCTGCCAGGCGGTCAGGTTCTCATAAATCTGCCGGCGCGTTTCCCGGATCTTGAGCTCCATCGATTCGACCTCGGAGTCAAAATCGATGTCGTGTTTGTCGGAATGCGACTTGAGTTCCTGGAGCCGGCGCTGCAGTTCGAGCACCGGTTTTTCGAAATCGAGCGGTTGCGAATCCATGTTTTCGGGCGGTGAACCGATGAAGCGTTAAAGGGTTGCAGCGATGCGATGGCGGACCGCTGCAACCCCTTATCACTTCAACGCCTCATCATTCACTCAACAATGGTGACAGCCGTTTTTGTGTTTACAAGACTGCTTAGTTCCTCGACGTCGGTCGCGCTCATCCCAATGCCCTGCCCAGGCGGCGGGATTTCGAGGATCTGATGGGAATCGTCGGGTTCGGAATAAAGGATGTATCCCGGCGCGGCGAGGCGAATCCAACGCGTGCTATTGAGGAAATTTCGGCTGCCGATTCCGATCCGTTTCCCGTTTTTCCAGGCCATGATTTCCGCCACGCGGGTCGTGAGTTTCGGTGGCTGATTAACCGGGAGTTTTTCGTCGCGCAAGCGATAACGTTTAAAGAATTGCCCGTGATTGAGCAGGTAAAGCCACTTCGCGTGACGCTGGATGAGGATGGAAAAGTCGGGACGCGAAATGAGAAGCTTTTGTCCGATACGCAGCATCGTGCTACTCAGGTTGTTGGTCCGCATGATGAGCTCAGGCGTCGTCTTGGTCTTGGCCGCGATCCGTGCCAGCACATCGCCGCTGTGCACGATGTATTCTTCCTTTTCCGGGGCCGGATAATTCGAGAAGAGAATGCTGGTGTTGATGTCGCCGAGCAGGTCCTGCGCTTCGCCGACGTGCGGGCCGCTGGGGTATTTCTGGATGAAGGCGGTGAAGGCGGCGCGCGCCTCGGTCAGTTTGCCTTCCTCTTTTAGCTTCAGCGCTTCCTTGAACTCCGGCAGGCCAACGTCCGGCGTTGGGAACGGCGTGGCCACGGATCGTTTCTCGGCCCGCAAAACCAGTTCCGGGCGGATAAATATCTTGTAGCTGAAGAGCGCCGCGCCGCCAAAGATGACGACCGCGAGAAGGAAAGCGAAGATCCACTTCATGCCAGGAAGCGCGTTTGGCCTAACGAAAAGGCCGGTTTGATGCCTTCAGCTGCCGCCGGAGCTTCTGCGCAGCGGGGATTCAACCCTTGGAATCGGAACCTGAAAAGAGAGCGTTCCAAAAACGATAGCGCGGAGGTTCCACTTCATCCGTCCAGGTAAAATGGCAATCTTCGCAGTAGTACTCCTTCGGGAAGACTTTCAGGGCAAGCAGGATTGCCGCCAGTCCCGGCATGAGAAACTTGCGCGTCAGTTGCGGATATTGGATACGGGTCGAATTGCATTGCGGGCAACGCAGGGCGGCGATATCGGGATCGGCCGCTTCCCATTCAACCATGAGGTTGTGGGCGCGCTGGAAATCCTTTTCCTCCACCGTGACGTGGGCGTTCGCTTTCGGCTTCGACATGAAAGCGTAAGTCTGGAGATTGGCTTCGTTATGCAGGTCGGCTTTCACCCCGGCGGCATTGAATTTATCTTTCAACTTTTTCGCCTTGGCCGGCTCGTTGTAGGTCGCGATCGTTACCATAAAATTCCCGCACTCGTTGGGCGTGCCTGATGAAACATCAACTACCGCCGCAGTGCAAGACTGGCGGGCGGGAACCATTGATAGAGCATCAGATAAACGAGCACGCCGGTGACCGAGACGTAGAGCCAGATCGGCATTGTCCATCGCGCGATGCGGCGATGGCGGTCCCAGCGGCGCCGAAAAACCGGCACGAGGGTCGCGATGACCAGTGGCAGGGTCACGAAGGCGAGCAGGACATGGGAAATGAGCATCGGGAAATAAAACCACGCGATCAACCCGCTATAGCCGGACGATTTCTCGCCCGCGTGAGCGTGATAAACAACGTAGCCGACAAGAAAAATCGAGGACGAGACGACCGCGGTGATCATGCAGGCGATGTGTCGACGCCAGAACCCGCGCCGGATGAACCACCAGCCTAACGAGATAAAAACGGTGCTGATGGCGTTGAACGAGGCGTTCACCGCCGGCAGATCGGAGACGGTCATGGTGGATGCGCTAAAGCGGTCGAGGATCGTGAATCGAGATAGGTGAATCGTTACATCGGCTCGGCGTTTCCGCCAAGATTTGTTCACTGGATTCACGATTCGCGAATCACGTTCCCTTGAAATCCTGCGTCTCGACCGTAGGAATCAGCATGCCGCCTTCCATGCTGAGGGAACCGCCGCGACGGCGGCTGCATCGCGGACGGGTGCGCCTTCCCGCGCGCCTGCGGGTTTTGCTGACCCTCGCGCGCCTGGCGACCATCCTGGTCATCGTCGGGCTTTTGGCCGGCGGCTGGTATCTGGCCAAGAAAGGTTTCAGCCGCAGCTGGCGAGAGAAAGTCGTCGAGGAGCTGCACAAACGCGGGGTCGAAGCCTCCGTCCGCCGCCTGACGCTCGATCCTTTCCGCGGGCTGATCGCGCGCGACGTCCGCATTTACGACTACAAAAAACGTAACAAGACGCTCGCGGTCGTGAGCGAGATCTCGCTCGATATCAATTACGCGGCCCTTTTTCATCACCAGCCGTTTCTGAACGCGCTCGACATTCGGAACGGCAACCTCGTCGTCCCGCTTCCGCCCGTCGCCGGCCAGGTCCAGCAAGCGGAGCTGAAACGGTTTCGCGCTCACGTCTATTTCCCGCCGGAACGGATCGAGGTCAGCCAGGCAGAGGGAGTCTTCTGCGGGGTGCGCATCTCGGCCAGCGGTCAGTTGATCAAGCGCGAGTCGTATCGACCGGCGACGAAAAACTCGGCCGAAGAAGCCGCCCGCCGCCTGCGTTTGCTTCAGACGCTCGTTACGACTCTCCAGCGCTTTCGTTACCCGGGCGCGGCGCCGGAATTGCAGGTGAAGTTTTCCGGCGACCTCTCCCAGCTCGAGGACGCGCATGTCGAAGCCACACTACGAGGCAGCGAGATCGTGCGCGACGCTTACGAAGCGCGGAATTTTTATCTCGCAGCCGAGTGGAAGGACCACACCCTCACGATTCCGCGGCTCGATTGGAGCGATCACGCCGGCCGCCTGGCCGGCACCGCGACCTGGAGCCGGGCCAACGGGCAGGCAAATTTCCAGGCGCGGAGCAGCGTTGATCTCAAGCGATTGTTAGGCAGCTTCGGTTTCGGGACCGTGCTCAACGCGGTCACCTTCCGCGCGCCGCCTCAGATTGAAGTTTCGGGCTCCGCCAGCATTGGGGCGGCGGAAAAGAAAATCGAGATTGTCGGTAAGTTGGCGGTCGAAGATTTCGCCTATCAGCAGATTGGCTTCGAGGGATTGACCTGCGACTTTGCCTGGGACGGTGAGCGTGCGATGCTGCGCGACATTCTCCTGCGGCATCGGACCGGACAACTTCACGCCGATCTCTTCGATGCACCGGACGACTTTCGACTCAACATCGATAGCTCGATCGTTCCGAGCGCCTTTGGGCCGCTGGCGCCGGCGGGGCTTCGCCCTTTTCTTCGCGAGTGGGAATGGCAGCGCTCCCCTAATATTCATCTCGCAATCCGCGGGACGAGCCACGATCCCGCCTCCTGGCACGGCGACGGCACCCTGGCGCTCGGCCGGAGCCGCTTTCGCGGCGTCTGGATGAACAGCGGCAGCGCCAGCCTGCGCTTTGGCGACGGTTTGTTCGAGCTGGAGAATTTCCATGTGGCGCGTGACGAAGGCAGCGGCACGGGCAGTCTGGCTTTTGACGAGAAACGACACGAGCTTCGCCTAACGAATATTCAAACCACCTTGAAACCGAGCGAGGTCATCATGTGGGTCGAGCCGCGTTTCTGGGAGCAGGTGGTGCCCTACCGATTCCATCGCACGCCCCACGTCACGACCAACGGCATCGTCCAATTTGCGGGCGGCAAGCAGACGCATCTCGAGATCAGCGTCGATGCGCCCGCCGGGGTCGATTATACCTTCATCGACAAGGTGCTGCCGTTCGATCGGATCTCGGCCCGGCTGCTCTTTACCGACGACCGTTTGCAAATTTTCAATCTCAAGGGAACGCTTTTCTCCGGCAGCCTAACAGGCGGAGCCGACATTTCCCTGGCCAGGAACGATCACCATTACACCGCCCAGGTCGCGGTCGAGAAGGTCGATTTCCCGGGCCTGACAGAGCTTTACTTCAAATACAAAACAGCCCAGGGGTCGCTTAACGGCACACTCGATTTCGGTGGGATCGGCGCCGACCAGCGTGCCCTGCACGGGTTGGGCAAAGTCGAGGTCAGCGATGGAAACGTCTTCGCCATCCCGGTCTTTGGCCCGCTCTCCGAGCTGGTGAGCAAGATGTTTGCCGGCGTCGGCTATAGCATCGCCCACGAGGCGACCGCGCCTTTCACGATCAAGGATGGCGTGATTCACACCGACAAGCTCAAGGTCTCGGGGAAGCTTTTCTCCATGGTCGGGCATGGCGACATCAACTTCCTCAGGAACAAGCTCGACTTCGATATCCGGATTGATGCGGGCGGGCCGGGCGCTGTTCTGACACCGCTCTACAAGCTTTTCGAATACCACGGCGAAGGCAGCCTGACGAAACCGGTCTGGCGTCCGAAAAGGTTCTGAGGATTGCTAATTGCTGAATGAAGAAAAAGCTCGCGCCTGACGAAGCAGGATCGGGAGGCGCGCAACCAGAAATTCTCCTCGGCGCCCACATGTCGATCGGGGGCGGAGTGCACCGCGCGATCGAGCGGGCCTGCTCGATCCAATGCAGCGCGATGCAGATTTTTGTGAAAAACAACATGCAGTGGTTCGCGCGGCCCCTGACCCACGAGGAGATCCGAGCTTTTCGCGAGCATGCCGAGCGGCAGAAGTTGGCGGCGGTTTTTGCTCACGCCAATTACCTTATCAACCTCGCTGCGACCAATCCGCAATTTCACGCCAATTCGCTCCGCGCCTTGTCGGAGGAACTGATCCGGGCCGATCAGCTTGGCCTCCCCTTCATCGTCCTTCATCCCGGCGCCCACCTCGGCGCGGGCGAGGAAGCCGGCCTGGAAAAAGTCGTGACCGCAATCGATCGGATCTTCGCCGGAATCCCAAAGTCGAAGACACGGATCGCACTTGAAACCACTGCGGGACAAGGCTCGTCGCTCGGTCACACTTTTGGACATCTCGCCCACATTATCGGCCGAGTGCGCGAGCCGGAACGGCTCTGCGTGTGCCTCGACACCGCGCATGTTTTCGCGGCCGGTTTCGACCTGACGACGGAAGCCGGAACGCGAAAAATGTTCCGGGAATTCGATCGCACCATCGGAATGAAACATCTCGTCGCCCTGCACTTGAACGATTCCAAAACCGCGCGCGGCTCGCGGGTGGATCGTCACGAGCACATCGGCAAAGGGCAAATCGGCCCGGAAGCGTTTCGCGCCATCATGCGCGACCGGCGTTTCCGCAAAATCCCGAAAGTGCTCGAAACTCCGAAAGGCAAAGATTTACTCGAAGACGTCGAAAACATGCGGACGCTCCGCGAGCTGATCAAAAAATGATCAGGAGATGCCTATTTGATAAACCGAATCGTCAGGGGATAACGAAAGAGTTCGCCGTCGCTTGCCTTGATGGAGGCGACGATGACGAGGACGGTGTTCAACACCCAGAGCACAATCAGGATCGGGATTCCGATGAGAACGAAGCAAAGGATGACCGCGGCGGCGTCGTAGATCAGCATCGAGAGCTGGAAGTTGAGCGACTCTTTGCCATGAGCGTCGATCTCGGGCGCATCGCCGCGTTTGAGCAGCCAGACGATGAGCGGCCCGAAGATGTGGCCGAGGAAATGAAAGAAGAGTCCGAGCAGGGCACTGGCGTGACAAAGGACACACCAGGTGCGGGCGTTGGATGACGTGACCGAGCTGGTTGGTGGAATCGTTTCCATGACGTTACTCTTTCACACGTTCGATGTGCGCGCCAAGCTCGCTCAGCTTTTCATCGAGATGTTCGTAACCGCGGTCGATATGATAGACGCGCCGGATTTCGGTCACCCCATCGGCCTTTAAGCCCGCCAGCACGAGCGCCGCGGAGGCCCGCAGATCACTCGCCATGACAGGCGCACCGTAAAGGCGATTGACGCCCTGAATGACCGCAGTCGCGCCTTCGATCTGCACCTCTGCGCCCATCCGCTTCAGCTCCGCCACGTGCATGTAACGCTGGGGAAAAATGCCTTCCGTGATGACGCTGACTCCTTCCGTCGTGGAAAGAAGCGCGCACATCTGCGCCTGCATGTCGGTCGGGAAACCGGGATAGGGTTCGGTAATGAGTTCGAGCGGTCTGGTTACCGCGCCGTTCGGCGAAACGCGGATCGAATTCGTCGTGCTCTCAATGTTGAAACCGGATTTCGTGAGGGCGGTGGTGACCGAGGTGACGTGCTCGGGTCGCACGCGATTCAGAGTAATGCCTTTGCCGGAGATCGCACCCGCGACGAGGAACGTGCCGGTTTCGATCCGGTCCGGAATGATGTCGTGTTCGGCGCCGTGCAGTTCCTTCACGCCTTCGATGATGATGCGCCGCGTCCCTGCGCCCTCGATTTTTGCGCCCATCTTGTTGAGGAAATCAGCCAGATCGCACACTTCCGGCTCGGCCGCGGCGCCTTCGATCACCGTTATGCCTTCGGCTAAAACGGCGGCCATCATCACGTTGTCGGTTCCGAGAACGGTCGGTCCGAATTTTCCGCGCAAATTGGTTACCGCGCCGGTGAGCTTCGGAGCAAAAACTTTGACGTTGCCGTTTTCCACTCGCACGGCGGCACCGAGCGCTTCGAATCCCTTGAGGTGCAAATCGATCGGGCGATCGCCGATAACGCAGCCGCCGGGCAGCGAAACGGTCGCCTCCTTGCACCGGCCTAACAATGGCCCGAGCAGGCAGACCGAGGCCCGCATCTTGCGCACGATTTCGTAGGGCGCGACCGAATCCGCCTTCTCCGCTCTCACCGTGACGTTGCCGCTCGCCCGCTCCACATCTGCGCCCAGATGCATCAGGATCTGGAGCATGTAATTCGTGTCGCTCAGGTCCGGCACACGATGGATCACGCACGGTTCGCGCGTCAGCAAGGTGGCGGCGATGATCGGCAGCGCGGAGTTCTTCGAGCCGCTGATCTTAATCGAACCGGAGAGCGGATGGCCGCCGTGCACCAGAATCTTATCCATACCGGGCGAAGAGGAAACGTAGGGTTCCTGAATAATCCTTTTTCGCGGCGATGTCGTGATAATTCTTCTCTGCCAGAAAGCCGGCGAGAGCGTTCGATTGATCATGACCGATCTCGAGCGCGAGCAATCCGCCGGGGCGCAGGTGCGGCGGCGCGGTTGTGATCAGTTCGTGAATCAGCTCGGCGCCTACCGTGCCGCCAAAAAGCGCAACAGCAGGATCGTGTCGCACTTCGGGAGCGAGCTGCACGGCTTCGTAGGCGGCGACGTAGGGAAGATTTGCGACAATGAGATCGAAGGCACCTTCGACCTTGTCGAGAAGATGACCCTGGGAGAATTGAATGCGCTCCGAGGCGCCGAGCCGCTCGGCATTTTCGCGTGCGAGCGCGAGCGCATCTTCGGAAAGATCCGCAGCGTGAACCTCCGCGGCGGGGAAGCGGGCAGCGAGGGAGAGCGCGATAACACCGCTGCCGGTGCCGACATCGAGCAGGCGTGGATTTTCCGGCCAGGTCAAGTCGCAAAGATATTCCACCAGTTGCTCGGTTTCGGGGCGGGGAATGAGGGCGCGCTGGTCGCTCAGGAATACGTGGTCGCCGAATTCAACCGTGCCGAGGAGATGCTGGAGGGGCTCGCCCTGCCCGCGACGCCTGACGAGTTCGCGCAGCGGCGCCAATTCTGGTTCGGAGAGCGGACGCTCGAACTCGAGATAAAGCTCGATGCGTTTTTTGCCCAACGAGTGAGCAACGAGATGCTCGGCGTTGAGCCGCGGGCTCTCGATCCCCCGCTTCTTGAAGTAGGCCGTGGTGGATTGCAGGACTTCGAGAACGGTCATTGGCTTTTGCTTGTCATCTCTCGTTGCACGCCGGATGACAAGAAAACCACCAACTCGTCAGGCGAGGACCGATTCCTTGAGACGCTGCTCGAGATCGGCGTGTTGCAGAGCACTGATCATTTCCTCCAGGTCGCCTTCCATGACCCGATCGAGATTGTAAAGCGTAAGCCCGATGCGGTGATCGGTGATCCGGTTCTGTGGATAATTGTAGGTCCGAATTTTTTCCTCTCGTCCGCCGGAGCCGATCTGGCTTTTGCGGGTGGCGGAATACCTCGGCTTCTTCCTCGCGCTTCTTGTCCTCGAGAAGGCGGGCGCGCAGGATGCTGAGCGCTTTTTCCTTGTTCTTTTGCTGGCTGCGACCGTCCTGGCAGCGAACGATGCGGCCGGTTGGGATATGCATTACCTGCACCGCGGAATCGGTTGTGTTCACGCCTTGCCCCCCGGGTCCGCCCGCGCGGCAAACTTCAATCCGCAGCTCTTCCGGTTTCAATTCGAGATCGACCTCCTCGGCTTCGGGAAGAACCGCAACGGTCGCGGTCGAAGTGTGGATGCGGCCCTGGGCCTCGGTCGCGGGCACGCGTTGCACGCGATGCACTCCGCTCTCGTACCGCAGCTTTCGGAAAACCGATTCGCCCGAGATCTTGAAGATTATTTCCTTCAAACCGCTCAACTCGGATGGACTCGACTCGAGGTCCTCGATTTTCAATCCAGCCGTTTCCGCATAACGATTGTACATCCGGTACAGATCGGCCGCGAAAATCGCCGCCTCGCTGCCGCCGGTGCCGGCGCGGATTTCCACGATCGCGTCGCGATCATCGCTTTCGTCCGGGGGGAGGAGCCCGATCTGAACCGCGAACTCGAGATCGGCGACGCGCTTTTCGAGCACGGGAATCTCCTCCTGGGCCATCTGGGCGAGATCGCCCTCTTCGGAAGCGGCCAGCTCGCGGTTATCCTCGAGCTGGCGGCGCATGGTCTGAAGCTCATCCCATTTGGCGAGCAGGTCCTTGATCGCGGCATGCTCGCGCATTGTCTCGCTGGCCCGTTTCCGGTTGTCGAACAGACGCGGATCGGCGATCTCGCTTTCCAATTGCTGGAAGCGTTCACGCTTGTGCTGGATGAGGGATTGAAAGTCCATATACAAAAACGGCGATCCCGAGAGCGTTCGGGATCACCGGTCGTTAGGCGAAATCAGCTAAGCTTTCCGGGCGGCACCGGCACGAGTGGCTTTGGTGCTGCCGTAGCGGCGGGCGAATTTCTCGACCCGGCCCGCGGTATCGACGAACTTCTGTTCGCCAGTGAAGAACGGATGGCAGGCGGCGCAGATGCCGATCTTGATATCCCGGCGGGTCGAGCGGGTGTGGTAGACCGCGCCACAGGCGCAGCTAATCTCCGTCTCATAATAGTCAGGATGAATTTCCGGTTTCATGGTGGAAAAAGAGTCGGCACAGTAGCCGCGGAGGGACCGTGCCGCAAGTGAGGAAAAGCATGGACCCCTTGCGCATCGCCTGGAGCGAAACGCTGAAGCGACGCCGGGGCGAGCCGGCCATTTTCCATCCGAAGGGTCGCGTGCTCTTTCGTTTCGGAGAGATCGAAGACCTAAGCCGCGAGTACGAGGCGGTCGGCGCTCGTCTGACAGATTTCCAGGCGGGCGAAGTCGTTGCAATTCAAGTCGGGAATCATCCGCATTGGCCGGCGTTGTTTCTTGCCTGTTTGCGGCGCGGGATCGTCGTCTTGCCGCTCGAACAAACAATGAGCGAGCGCGAACGCGCCTCGGCGCTGCAAACTTGCAGCGCCACCGGATTAATCACCGACCCAGAGAAGCCGATTGAGCGGATAAACGCCGGCGATCCGATCGATTGGCAGGAGCGCGAGCCGGTCCTGCTCAAACTTACTTCCGGCACGACCGCTGCGCCGCGGGCGATCCGTTTTCGCGGCGCGCAACTCGTCGCCGACGCCGAACAAATTTGCGACACAATGGGCATTAGCGCCGCGGACCTGAACTTTGCAGTCATCCCGGTTTCGCATTCCTACGGCTTTAGCAATTTGCTTACGCCGCTCTTGATCCGGGGCGTGCCGATGGTGATCAGTCGCGATCGGATGCCGCGTGCGGTGATCGATGACCTGGCGCGAACCGAAGCCACGGTATTCCCTGGCATGCCGCTGTTCTATCAGGCTTTCGGCGAAATGACAGAAGCGCCGCCGCTGCCGAAACTGCGTCTGTGCATTTCAGCCGGAGCGCCGCTCAGCGTCCCGGTGGCGTGCAAATTTCGCGAAAAATTTGGGCGGCCGATTCATTCCTTTTACGGCGCGTCAGAGTGCGGCGGCCTTTGCTACGACGACGAGGCGACAAGCGAAGAGGAAGGCTTTGTCGGGCGGCCGCTGCGAGGGGTCGAATTGCAACCGACCGACCAGGCCGCGGGCGGAACCCAGCTGCGCGTCCGGAGCGCCGCTGTCGGCGACGGTTATTTCCCACACGCGGAACCCGAGAACCTCGGCGACGGTTTTTTTGTGCCGGACGACCTTGTCACGATCAACGATGCGGGCGTGCGCCTGGTTGGACGGGTTTCGGATCTGATCAACGTGGCGGGGAAAAAGGTGAATCCGGCTGAAGTCGAGGCGCATCTTTTGAGTCACGCGACGGTGCGGCAAGCGGTCGTTTTTGGCCGGGCATCACCCTTGCGCAACCAGGAGGTGGTTGCCTGCGTGGTTGCAGGAGGGAAGACGAGCGAAGCGGAGTTGCTCATGTTTTGTCGCGCGCGGCTCAGCGGTTGGCAGGTGCCGAAACGGATTTACCTGCTCGGAGCGCTTCCGGAGAACGAGCGCGGGAAGATCAGTCGCCGCGCTCTCGCGCTACATTTCGCGCGCTGATTTTTTGACCGCCGCGAACTGACGTTACAGTCTGCCTTTCCGTCTGATGCGTCCGCTTGCCGGAGGAAAAAATACTTTTCGTTTCGCGCCGAACAGACATTGCTAATCGCAGGGGTGATTGGCGAAGAAATTGCTCTGTCACTTGCAACTCCTTAGCACCGTGAACCAGGCTAGCTCTCCCGATTGTCCACCATCGCACGATGTCCAGGTTCTCATCCTGGAGCCCGATGAGCGAATTGCGATGGAAATCCTTTCCGCTCTGGAAGAGGCCGCACCAGGGACGACAGCGCGGGTCGCGGGGTCGTTAGGTGAGGCGCAATGCTGCGTGATCGACCAAAAACCGGCGCTCTTTGTTCTCGATGTCGACGGGGCCTATGACATGGCGCAGGAATTCATTTACGACCTGCGTACCAGTCATCCCAAGGCGCGTGCGATCATCCTGACGGCGATACATGTTACCGCCCACCGCGAGCAGGTTTCTGGACTTGGCGCGATTCATTTCCTCGAGAAACCATTCCCGCGGGCCGATTTCATGACCCTGGTTGAGGCTTTGCTCTTGCCGGCCGACCAAGCAGAAGGAGCACGCTTCCAAGGCACGCTGAGCGATCTGCACGTGGCTGACATTATTCAGCTGAAATGCATCAGCGGTGCCACTTCGATGTTGGAGTTCACCGGGCCGCGCGGGGAGAAGGCACGAGTCTATTTCGAAAACGGTCAGGTCCGCCATGCCACCGCCTCGGGCAAAGAAGGGATGGCGGCGTTTGGCGAAATCATCGATTGGCAAGGTGGTCTTATCTCTGAGGTGCCCGTGCCGCATGGAATACCGCACACCATCGATCTCAACTGGCAGGTGCTGCTGATGGAGGCGGTGCGCAAGATGGATGAGTCGCGAGGGGCGAGGGCCGCAGAAGGCAGCACGAAAGCGGCGCCAAAGACCGGGCACAGGATTCTCGTCATCGATGACAGCGTGATGCTGCTCAGTTTTGTGAAAGAGATTTTGGAGGAACAGGGCTACGAGGTCGTCACGGCGGAGACGGGAGAGGAGGGTTTGCGCCTCTGCGGCGCCGAGTTGCCGGACCTTGTCCTGCTCGATTTCGTCCTGCCCGACATGAAGGGGGATGAGGTCTGCCGGCGACTAATGTCTGATCCGGCTACGGCCAAAGTTCCGGTCGTTTATGTGTCGGGTTTTGGCAGCGAATTGCAGGCGAGTCGGGCAGAGCTTCCGAATATCATTGGCTCCCTTAGCAAGCCGTTTACCTCTGACGGGCTGGTCAATGCCGCCCGTGGCTATATTTCCGGAGAGTTCGATCCCAACGAGCGAATGCCCGCGCCATCGTCGCGGGAAATGACATCAGGGTCCGCGCAGAGGCCGCCAACCAGGCCGGTGCCGCCGCCACCGCCGGCGGAATCGGTGGGGACCGGTAATGGAGCGCGTTCGATGAACGTGCCCGTCGTGGAAACGCCCGCAGAGAATTTCGGTTCGGCCAAGGCCTATTTTTGCGGCGACTCGAGCTTCTTCTCGCTCAACCGGGCGCTGCATACGATCGCGGCCGAGAAGTTGACCGGCACGCTGCGCTTCTTCTGGTCGCGCGATTCAGTCGACCTGTTAGCGCGGGACGGCCGGGTCGTGATCGTCACGACGCGCAGCCCGGGTTTTTATTGCGAGGAAGCGCCGGTCGCGCTCCTCAACGTCCCGGGCGAGCGGGTTGACGCTGCCCGGGCGCGCCAGGCGACGGACGGTTGCCCGACCTTCGTCACGCTGGCCAAGGAAGACCTCATCCAGCGCGAGCCGGGATTGCAGTTGGTGCAGCATTACGGGCAAAGGCTTTTTGCGCAGCTCTGGACCGATCGCGTTCGCTTCATCTTTGTGCAGCACGAGTTGCCAGGCTACGCGGCAGAATTGCCCTCCTCCGAGGATGAGATGGATCAGTGGGCGCTGAGTGCGCTGCGCTTTGTGCAATATCAAGAGCTGGGAGAGAAGGCAATGATGGACGCGGCCTCCGTGCCCGCCTACACGCGCGACGGCTTCGAACGCGTCCAACAACTGCACCTGACCGTGGCCGAGGCGCAATTCGCCTCGCAGTTCAACGGGAGCCGATCGATCGCACAGATCACGAAGAATTTGCGGCTCGACATCAAGTTTTCGCAGCTCACTCTCTTCTGCTTTCTCGCGCTTGAGATTGTGGAATGCTGGCCGGCCCAGCTTGTCGCCAAGCCGGAGTCACGCGGAGGAATCCGCGGGATCTTTGGTCGTTAGGCGAAAGCTGCTTGTGGCCATTTGCGAGGAAAGCCTGATGGCGGACCAGGCTGTGTCTTCACGAATATTTGAGGCATTGTGGCGTGTCCAATGTCCAAATCGGACGTCCCATCAGCCTTGATCGACGACGTCCTCCACGTCCGCCGTCAGAGTTAGCGCATTACTTTAACTGTATGCGATAATCTCATGGGATGAGCAAACGACAGGTGAAACCTAGTCCGCCGGAGAGAAGAGTCTTGAGTGCAAAGGTGCGTTTGCGCCGCCTGCGTGCGGCCGACGCGCGCCGAGCTGATAGCCAGCCGCCGTTGCACGCTCCGCCGTTGTGAGTAGAACTTTTCGGCAATGTTCGGTTTCAGATATCCAGACCCATCAACATTGCTCCGGGGACGTTTTCCCAACCGTTCCGAAGCCAGAATGAGCGGCCTTTCACATTCATTCCCGAAACCAGAATGAGCGCCCTCGTGATTCCAACGCCGCGCAACCCGGTAACACACTCCTGAAGCAACTGCCGGCCGATCCCCTTTCCCTGGTGTGCAGGTGCGACCGCCAGATGGTAGATCAGGCCGCGACGGCCATCGTGACCACAGAGTACGGCGCCAACGATCGTCTCTCCGCTTACGGCAACACGGCTGAGGCCCGGGTTGTGCAAGAGATACTCTTTTACTCCCCGCTCAGAATCTCCCTCCGCTACCTCAACGCCTTCGGCTGTCCTCCAAATGGAAAGCGCGTCGCCAAAGTCGGCGATGCGGAATTCCCTGGTGAAAACCGTTAGTGGCACGGACTCTTTCTGGTTCATCACGGTCGCATCGTTGCCGCGCAAGCCGCAAATCCTCGGGTCGAGCAAATGCGCTTGAAACGCCCAGCCTACTTGCTCTCGTGAAGGATGTCGATGCGCCTCTTTGTCTGTTTCACTTCCAAGACGATGCTGGGCTAATTCCAGATGCCGATCGATTTCGTCGCCGCTACATAGAAGGTTCCTTTGCCTTTCGGGCCAGAGCTCGGCATAGCCAGGTTCGCCTCGCCCGAAGCACCGTTCACGTTTGTGCTGCCCGAGACGAACAGGCCATCCTTGATGGGTGAACCAAGCGCCTCAACGACCGCGTCCGAAGCCTTCGCCTGAGTCAACGCTTCCCGGTAAACGTCGCTCGTCTTCATCGCACTGAAGACAGTCATGACGATCAAGCCGATGAAAGCGGCTTGGAAAAATACCATCGTGAGGCAACCAGTCGGCGCGAACCATTTCCAGTTCCTGGTCTACCAGTTGGCTTCAGACTTAAACGTTGGACGTTCCGCGTAGTTCAAAACTTCGCCTCGACGCGCGCACTTGGAAACACTATCACCTCTTTGATAAACACCTCGCGCGTCCCGTGAACCGAACGACTTGTTCGCGCACGGCCATGATCCGGCAAAACAAAACCGTTCAACGACGAAGCCTTGCTACGACCGTGCGCAGAACTGTTGCGGACTAAAAGCAAATCCAATAGTTTCCCGGCTGGGCTTCCATAGAATCTGGGCGGGTACGACACCCATGGCCGGCGAACTTTTGACCTTTGATCGAATCGTGAATATGCCCAAACAGCTTGCGAGATCGGAGGAGAATGCGGCCGGTCGAGGTGGGATTCACGCTGCAGCGCCGATCACGCTTACTTCTCTGACCGGTCGTGACACCGAAGTCAGCTTGCTCCGAGATCGCTGGGAGCAGGCTCAAGAAGGGATGGGTCAAGTCGTGTTGATCGTTGGGGAACCCGGTTTGGGAAAATCGCGCCTTGTGCACACAATCAAACAGATCGTAGCGGAGCAAGGGAACGCGAAGGTGCCGGGAGCCGGGACAGAAGCCGTGGCCGTTTCGCAAGATTGTTCAGTCGTCGAGTGGCGTTGCTCGCTACGCTTTCGAAATACCGGTCTCTTCCCGGTTTCGGACTTCTTCAGTCGCTTTCTTAATCTTGACCGCGATGAATCGACCTCGGCACGATTCGACCGTCTCGCGCGGCACCTCGATGACTTTGGCCTGGGCCGGGCGGACTTGGTCGCGCTTTTCGCAAAGCTTCTGTTTCTGGCGCCGGACGAGCGGTATCCCGCGGTGGGCCTAACTCCCGTGCGCGAACGGGAAGAAACCTTTCGCGCGATGCGGCAATGGCTGAAGGCTTGCTCGGATCGTCAACCGTTTGTCTTTGTGATTGAGGATCTACATTGGATTGACGCATCGACCCTGGAGTTTCTCGGACCGTTTGTGACGGAGGGGTTGCACGATCGTATCCTCACGGTCCTCACTTTTCGCCCGGAATTCACGACGCCGTGGCCGGCAATGGCTCACCAGACCAGCCTCGCTCTCAATCGCCTGACGCGGCGCCAGGTGGGTGAATTGATGCGCAGAGAAACGGCGACCGCTCTTCCGGATTCACTCGTTGCGCAGATCTATCAACGCACTGGCGGGGTGCCTCTGCTGGTCGAGGAATTTACCCGCATCGTTCGCGAATCGGTGCATGCGAGCGACATTCCATCCACGCTGCAAGACCTCGTGCTGGACAGACTCGACCGCATGTCGAGCAATCGCGAGGTGGTTCAATTGGCCGCCACTTTGGGGCGCGAATTCCACTGCGACATTCTTGCCGCGGTGGTGAGCACGGACACGCAGACACTTCTGGCTGAACTCGAGAAACTCGTTAGCGCCGAGATTCTTTGCGTGAAAGGGCAGCCACCGAACTGCACGTTCGCTTTTAAGCACGCTCTTCTGGAGGAGGCGCTGCACGATGCGCTGTCCGAAGATGACGGAAAGCGGCTTCATCGCAAGATCGCTGTGGCGATGGAAACACGTTTTCCCGAAGTGGCGGAAAGGCAGCCCGAGTTACTGGCCCAGCATTTCACCGAGGCCGGTCTTCCCGGGAAGGCCGTGAGTTACAGGCTTAAGGCGGCGGTCCGATCTCGCGACAGGTTTGCCAATGTTGAGGCGATCTCCCACTTGAAGAAAGGACTGGCGTTGCTGGAGAGGCTGGATCCCTCGTCTGAACGGGACACCCGTGAGCTGGAACTGCTTGGATTGCTGGGAACCGCGACTATCGCATCGCGCGGATATGCCGATCCTGAAGTCGGCCCGGTATTCGATCGCGCGCGCGCCCTTTGCGAACGGCTCGGAGAAACGCCCCAGCGCTTCGCGATGATGTGGGGCAACTATGCCTTTCATGTGGTGCGCGGCGACTTTCGCCTCTGTGCCGACCTTGCCGAGGAGGCGATGGAATTTGGCGAGCGGCTCAACGACCCAGGCATTCTGATGGAGGCGCTTTTCCTGCGCGGGCTGGCGATGCTTTATCGTGGCGATTTCTCCGGCGCTCACGAGTGGTGCGAGCGCTCGATCGCGAAATACGATGACCGCGCTCGAACCGCCTATTGGGCCACGCTGATTGGCGAAGACGCCGGCGTCACCAACCGGTGTTATTTGGCGCTGGCCCTGTGGCATCTCGGCTATCCCGACCGTGCTCTGCAACTGAATCGCGAGACGCTCACGCTCGCGCGGGAGATCAATCATTCTTTCAGTCTCGCATATGCCCTGCATCACAGTGCTTGGCTGCATCAGCACTGCCGCCTCGGCGCGGAAACTGAAGCGGCTGCTGAAGAACAAATACAGATCGCGACGGATCAAGGTTTTCCCTTCTGGCACGCGACTGGGATACTCTACCGCGCCGCCGGATTGCTGCTGCAAGGCAAGCTGGAAACAGGGTTGGCGCTTCTGGAAAATGGCATGAAGGCATATCGCGCCACGGGGGCCGGACTCGGGCTTCCTTACTATCTCGGTCTACTGGCAGAAGGCTGCATTCAGGCGCGCAGGTTCCAAGACGCGCGCCTTGCTTTGGATGAGGCCCTTACGCTCGTTGAAAAGAATGACGAGCATTTTCAGGAAGCCGAGTTGCTGCGCCTTCGCGGTGAATTGTTGCTGGCCGAGTCGGGCGATCAAAAAATTGCCGAGGACTGTTTTCATCAGGCGATCGAGACCGCTCGCCGTCAACAAAGCCGGTCCTTTGAACTGCGCGCTACCACGAGCCTCGCGCGCCTCTGGTGCAGGCAGGATCGCGGCCACGAGGCTTATGAAGTGATGACGGCGGCGCATGGCGATTTCTCGGAGGGCTTCACCACTCCCGATCTTGTGGAGGCGGCGGCGTTGCTAAGGGAATTAAGTGACGACCGAATGCGGGATGAATTTGCGGCCGGTGTCGCCTATGTGCGGGACTGCATACCGCCGCCGATGCAGGGAAAGGTTGCCGTGGATTGGCGCTACATTCCTTCTTCCACGTTGGGAGGCGATACTATCGGCTATCATTGGATCGATGACGATCACCTCGCGCTCTACCTTATCGACGTGACTGGGCACGGCCTGGACTCGGCCCTGCTTTCTGTAAGCATCAACAATGTGATTCGATCCGGCTCGCTTCCGGGGGCGGAAATGGGTCGACCGGATCAGGTTCTCGCGAGCCTCAATGAGTCGTTCCAAGGACGGCAGCACAGCAACAAGTTCTTTACCATCTGGTATGGTGTTTACTGCTCAACTACGAGAGTTTTGACCTGGTCCGGTGGGGGACACCACGCCTCGCTTCTTTTTGCGCGAGACGCGTCGGCTCCGGTTTTTCTCTCATCGACAGGTCCGATGATGGGAATCCTGCGCGGCGCGAACTTTCCTGCTAGCTCTTGCCTCATCCCGCACGGGGCGCGCTTGCTCATCTTTAGCGACGGTGTGTTTGAAATCTGGAATGACGAGGGTGTCGCCTGGGATTGGCCCGCGTGCGTTAGCTATCTGGCGACCTTGAGCCAGGGTGCAGAAACGGTGATGGATGAGCTAATCGAGCACATGCGACTCCTCCGCGGCTCGCATCAACTCGACGATGATCTCTCGATCATCGAAGCGCGCTTCGATCACGACACATCGAAAAAGGCGCAATAGACCACCTTTGAGTAGTCGGCGGCCGTCTACGTCTGGGGAAGGCCCCACAATCCTTGGACAATCGGCAACTCCTTCGCGCGCCTTGCTGCGCCGCCTCGCTGTCAGCTTCGCACTGAAGCGTTGCCGTACGTTCAATTTCTCCTCGACATGCCACGGCGGATATACTGCTTTAAAAGAATCCGAGTCTTGGTGCGCGCCCATGGTTCCCGCATGGGCATTGCAACAGCGCTGCAATCAATATGCAGCGCCTCTGGCGGGCGGGCAGCGACCAACGCCGACGGCGGGGCAAGTAACTCTTAAGCAACTTCGCGACCGGGAAAGATAAGCGCCGCTACGGATTACACTCCAAATTGGCCGACAGCGAAAACGGCTGACGGAGAAAGCAGACAGCGAGGGTTGCGCTTCGCTGGCCTTTACTGTCACAGGTTCCAACCTTGGAGCGGCCGCAGAAAACCGACGCGCTTTCGGCAGCGGATGCTCGCGCAAACCGTGGCTTGCGCCACTCGCGTGTTCTGGCTTGTCCTCGTCGGGATTCCGAGATTGCCAATTGCGTCGAGGAAATGGGGGACCGCAAGCGAACTTCGCCGGGCGACTGGAAGCGCCACACCCGATCCTGAATTCCCGCTCCACGAGCGACTCGATTTATCTCGGCCTAACGAGACGACGGGGCGATGGCTGGGCTTTTCGTTAGGCAGGCCTGCCCTCGCCGTCGCCAACATATTGTGCATGGGCAATCGCCGCGACAATCGAAGTACCCCCGATGACATTGCCGAGCAAGACCGGAAACATGTAGACGAGATAATCGACCAGGCTTTTCTCGCCTCGACCGACGAGATAAAAAACGTCTACCGAACCAGCCACGATGTGGGCAAAGTCTCCGACCCCGACGATGTAGGTGACAATGATGATTACCCAGACCCGGGCTGATTCTGCAAACGGCATCAGCCAGACCATGAGTGCAATTAGCCAGCCCGCGAAAACTCCCCGCAGAAGAAGTGCGCTGAAGCCATGGCCGAGACTGGCGCGTCCGAGCCCTTCCATTGCCTGCCGGACCGCGGATGAAAGGACCTCGGTATTACCGATCACCCACCCCATGACGAAGGCGCCAACCAGATTGCTGACCAAAACGATAGCCCAAAGCCGGCCCACGTTCCCGAGCATCTGCACGGACGGCTTACGCAGGAGGGGTAGAATGACGGTCAAAGTGTTTTCGGTGAAGAGTTGCTGACGTCCGAGGACGACGAAGAGAAAACCGAGGCAGTAACCGAATCTGCTGATCAATGGCCGCCACGGCGTGTCCGGCAAATGGCTGCTCAAAATGCCTTCGCCGACAAGGGAGAAACCCATCGAAAGCCCGGCGGCGAGGCCCGACCAAGCGAGGGCCGAGTTGCTTCGCTGAAGTTCGTCTAGTCCCTCCTGTCGAACCGCTTCGTAGACAATGTGACCACCTGGCGAGGTACGCTCCTGGATTTCCTGTTCGTCCGATTCTGTCTTCTTTTCTTCTTGGCGTCGTTCGTTAGGCATGCGGGTTGGCTAGGTTAAATCCATGAGGCAGATCCATCTCAGGATCGCGACCGGAGACGCGTCCGCTCCCGATGGTTTCTCGCCTAAGAAATCTCGCGTTGCAGCGGTTCCTTGGATTTGTGTGAGCACGGTGAACGGAAGGCCAGAACGTCGTTGACAGAATGTTGCCGCGCACCGACTTCCCTCAATCGCTTCGCTAAGGTTCCACTACGATCGGCGTTCCGATGTGCGCGGCCGCATAAAACTGGCGCGCTTTCCGACGGGGCATTCTGATGCAGCCGTGCGATGCCGGCACGCCCGGCAAGTAACCCTCGTGCAATCCGTAGCCCGGCGAGAATTCGAGAAAGTAGGGCATCGCGGCGCCGACGTAGTGCGAACCCGGCGGTTTGCGGTCACGTCGCTTATCAACGTTGGCCTTTACGACCTTGCCCGAAGCATCAACATAGTCGCCGTAGATACTGGAGCGATGATCTTCGTCTTTCTGGATAACTCGAAAGCGACCAACCGGAGTGCGATATCCTTCTCGACCGCTCGAGATCGGGGATGACGCGGTTTTGATCCCCCCGCGGTAGAGATATGCTTCCTGTTCCCGCAATCTTACGATGATCGATGGTCGACCGGAATACCTTTCCGTCAGAGTGTCGCAGCCGCTCAAGATCGCCAAGGTCGCGCTGAGCACACAGAATTGTGAAAATCGATGCATGAGTCGTCGCAGGCCGGATGTGTACACTATTGAAACATCGTGTTTTATGATCATCTCACACACCCATGCCCGCGGAGGTCCAATCGACATGGCTTTTTCCCTAGCAGTCACGATGCCTTATACGTCGGCGTGGGCACGCTCGCCGGTTACGATGAACTGTTCCACGGATATGCGCATCATGTCGTCAAGAAAACGGTGCATGGTAGTCCGCGCGTAGAGCTTTCGGCTCGCACCGACATCCGGATGGTGCTCTTCAAATTCGATAAGGTGCGGCATGAGCGTGGCACGCAGATCCCGCATTTCGCGAAGCAGCTCGGAAATATCGTATCCTGCCTGGTAACGCGTGTGACCGTGCATGGCTGCGGTCCAGGCGGCGTCTTCTTTAATGTCCTGGCTGAAAGCGTTGGACATCACTTCGCTTAGCCTTTCCAAAAGTTGCGAAACGTGCTCTCTGAGCTGGTTGTGAGTCAGGGCCTCGGAGGCGCTGATCTTGCGGTCACGGTGCACGACTACAGCCCATTCCGAAATAATCCGGTCGCGACGATCGCCAAGGAATGCACCAAGTTGGGCGCCGACACGGGGCTTGATTGGCTTTGAAAGTTCGGATGAGACCATGCTATGTCCTTGGAAGTTCATTCCACGCCGGGAGAGCGATGGTTGGGCAACACCAGTCAGAATGGAGTTGTCCAGTAACCGAGCATCAGCTCTGGGACCGCGAAGTCTCAGCGGCTTCAGTATTGAGGGCGCTTTCGGCCAAATCGGTGAGTTTTTCATCAGTGGCCTTTTCTTCTTTGAGCGTTTGGCCGAGCAGCTCGCCGGCCTGGCCGTATCCCAGGCAATTGGCGAGGGC
Organism: uncultured Verrucomicrobiae bacterium; assembly: GCA_963738045.1. Taxonomy (GTDB): domain Bacteria; phylum Verrucomicrobiota; class Verrucomicrobiia; order Chthoniobacterales; family UBA10450; genus Palsa-1392. The sequence goes on from CAVTUX010000002.1 coordinate 562,704, forward strand.
GCGTGCAGTGCCATAAGCAGCGATCTCGTAATGTTCGACGCGCTGCGCAGCGCCGATGAGGCCGGCGTCGCGTACCGCGTCCTCGGCGTCTTCGCTAATGAGCTCGCTGCCTTCCCTGATGAGGCCTTCCATCGCCTCGCACCTGTGGTCGACGAGGTCGCAATCGCAGCTTTTGGCGATTTGCTTGAGGCGCTCGACATGTTCCTTGGTTTGTTCGAGGTGCTCTTCGAAGCCGCCTCGCAAGTCTTCGTTGGTGGCGGCCTTCGCCATCTTTGGCAGCGCCTTCACGAGTTGGGTCTCGGCGCTGTAGAGGTCTTGGAGCTCGTAGATGAAAAGATCTTGGAGTGTATCGAGTTTCATTTTTTGTGTTGCGTGAATTGCGTCCGAGGATCGGCGCCGGCCCAACCGGTGGTTGTGTTAACTTCGCGGAAATTTTGCTTTCCATTCCACTTTGGGGCGCGCATCGGGACCGCGGCTGCGAATCAAAGGTGATGAACGATCCCGATTCGCCGTCGCCTGCAGTGCGCGTGCTCGTAGCGGAAGACGATCCGATTTGCGGACGCGCGCTCGCTTCCCTTCTCCAGCGGCACCGTTACGAGGTCGAACTGGTCGCTGACGGCCAGGACGCGCTCGACATCCTCTTGGGTGCGAACTCACCGAGCGTCGTCTTACTCGATTGGGATATGCCCCGTCTCGACGGTCTGCGCGTGGCCCGTGCGGTGCGCTCGATTCCGACGGAACGCTACACTTACCTTATCATGGTTACCGCCTGCGATTCCGCGGAGGACCTGCTGAACGCGTTTGCCTCCGGCGTGGACGATTTCCTGAGCAAGCCGGTGAGCATCCCGCAAATGCTCGCACGGCTACGCGGCGCAAAGCGAGTGCTTGCATTGGAAGAGCGGCTGGCTGCGCGCGACGCGGAACTGGAGCGGACCCTCGACGAAATGAAGGCGCTCAGGCGGCTGCGCCCGCCCGACATGCCATCGCAAAAGCGCGCGCCATCAACCATTATTGGCAGGAGATTGAAGCTTGGATAAAGGGGCGTGGTGGCGCCGATTTTACATAATGGCGTCTGCCCGAATTACGTGGCGAAATAATCAATCGCGACCTATCTGCCGATCCCGATTGGCGGAGACTTTGGCAAGCAACTCGCGCAACGATTCACGGCCCACGGGCTTGACGATGTGTTCAGTGAAGCCGGCGGCACGCGCACGCGCGAGGTCCGCGTCCATGCCATACCCGCTCATCGCCACGGCGGGGGCGTTCGACTTCTCGCGCAGAGCCGCAACGACTTCGATACCGCTGCCGTCTGGCAGGCTGATGTCACTGAGCAGCAGGTCGAAGGAGGCCGCCGCAATCGCGCCGCGGGCCTGCGCCACGGCGCCTACGGCTGTAACCGTATGGCCCCAGCGCGTCATTAGCTGATGGAGCACGTGGCGGGTGTCCTCATGATCTTCGACCAGTAGAACGCGCAACAACCCGGCCGGTGCCGCTGGCGTAGCGTCGTCGGCAGAGTCTTCGGCATTCAAACGCGTGGCGCTGAGCGCAGGAAGAGTGACTGAGAAGGTAGCGCCGCGTCCGCGTCCTTCGCTATGCGCCTCGATCCTGCCATCGTGCACGTCGACAAGGTTCTTCGCCAGGCTCAAGCCGAGGCCCAGCCCGCCGAAACGTCGTGTTGTTCCGACCTCACCCTGGCAGAAGGGGTCAAATATCTTCGACAGCACGTCCGGTGCGATTCCGATACCAGTGTCGCTTACTTCGATACGCAATTCCCCCTCGCCGGGATTCGCGGTTCGGATCGCCACAAGACCTGCTTCGGGCGTGAACTTTGCCGCATTGGTCAGCAGGTTTGAAAAAACCTGCGTCAGCCGCGCGACGTCGCCGCGGACAAGGTGTCGATTCGCAGCCAGTTCATTGGTCACGCAGATGTTCTTTTCGCTCAGTTTCGGCTCGGCGATAGCGAGCGCGTCGAGCAATACAGCGTGGAGGTCCAGAGGTTCGGACGCGATGCGCAGCTTGCCGCTGGTGATACGCGTGAGATCGAGCAGGTCATCAACGAGCCGCGCTTCGAGTTCAATGTTGCGCCGAATCAGCGCAAGTGATTCGCCTAGGACTACGGGATCAGACGGCGGCGCGCCTTCCAGTTCCGATGCCGCCACGAGCGCAGGGGTGAGCGGCGTTCGCAACTCGTGGCTGAGTATGGCGAAGAAATTGTCTTTGGCACGGTTCGCCTCCTCTGTCGCCTCGAGTGCCTGCGCGAGTTCCGCTTCGGCCAGCTTGCGTGGCGTGATGTCGCGCGCGATCTTCGCAGCGCCGACGATCGCGCCCGTTTCATCCCGGACCGGTGAGATGGTGACCGATATATCGAGCGTCCGGCCGTCCTTCGTCCGGCGCACTGTTTCGAAGTTTTCGATCATTTCGCCAACGCGCAGGCGTCGCAGAAATTCGGTTTCCTCTTCTTGCCGATCCGCGGGTATGATCCGCATAATCGGCTGACCGATCATTTCGTCCGACTTGTAGCCGAAGAGCTGCTCCGCGCCCGCGTTCCAGCTCGTCACAATGCCCTCGAGTGTCTTGCTCACGATCGCATCCCCGGAAGAATCCACGATGGCGGCGAGGCGGTCACGCGCGGCCGCCGCTATCCGGTGCCGGACGGCGGCCTCTTCGAGGGCCCGTGCGGACCACCAAACCAGGCCCGTGAAAATTAGCGTCAGCGAAGTGGCGAGCAACGCCATTTGGACACCGACACCGTAGTTGCCCAGCTGCCGCCCAATCGTCGAAAGCCAACCGAGAAGCGCCGGCAAGAGCAGTGCGGCAGGCAGCACTCGCCGCGCGACGTGGCCGCCTACATCATCAGCGAGAAACACAGCCATGAAGCCACGATCGGGACGCGCGAGCAGGATCGCGACGGCGAGCAGCAGGAACGCAATGACGGTATGCAACGCGATCGAAACGTAATGCTCCACATATCTCGGAATTTCCACTCCACAGAAGTAGGCGAGAAAAATGAGGACTGTGACCGCAACTACGCCTAACGCACAGAATTGCGCGGGCCACTCGCCACGTCTCGATCGCACATCGAGCATCAGCACGGCCAGCCCAATCAAGACGAAATTTATCGCCGAGGCGGGGCCCATCCGACCAGGGAAAGATCGCCCTGCGGCCGCCAGCGATTCGTGGAAGAGTGCTTCGTCAATGCCCAGCCTCCACCAACCGAGGTGTTCGCCGAAAGTAAGAAAACCGACCGTGGCGATGATGACTCCACATGCTTCCGCCACGCGCCGACGAAGCCCGCTCACATTTTCGTCACTTAGCAGCGAGGTGGCGAGGCCAGCGAGGATGAGACACAGCGCCGTGTTTGCCTTCATCGTCACCCACCCAATGTAAACGCGCTTGAGCCCTTCGATGCCAAACACCCAGCCGGCAAAGCCAGCGACGCCGATGCTTAAGGCCGCGAGGCTAAGCGTGCGGGAGGTTTGTTTCCAGCTCATGATGAAAATCAGCGAACCAAAGACATGAAATAGCTTCACGGGGATCGCGCGACAGGATAAGCGCGCTCCTGGCAAAGCGCGAGCAAGAACGAAATGACTGGAAGGCGCCTATTTTTCTGACCGCGTTAGGTGGAGTCTCGCCTGCGCCTAGGCGGTCCCGGAATTCGTGCCTTAACGGCCTCCAGGATTAACCGCTTCATTCCCGCCGACCTTTCTTGAGGACCCGAGTAGCCTTTTCCCGCACGCGACTAAATTCGTTCTGTAGTTTCTCCAAATCCTCGTCCGACATTTTTTCCATATCCACCAGGTGCTTACGAGCCCCGCTGAGCACGCGGATAATCTCGTCGAGCTTCAGATGAGCGGCTTTGGCGTCGCGGTTCTGCGTATTCTGAATCAGGAATACCATGAGAAAAGTTACGATCGTCGTGCCGGTATTGATAATAAGCTGCCAGGTATCGGAAAAGTGAAAGGTGGGACCAGTAACAGCCCAGACAACTATGATGAGAAGCGCGACGGTAAACGCCCACGCACTGCCGAGAACCGTGGAGGTCGAACGGGCAAAGACTGAAAACGCATCGGTGATCCTGGAGCGGGCTTCGGGTTGTGCGTTTTTCTTTTTGGCCATACTACGACTAGTTTCAGTTCGTGCCGACCTCGAAGAGCGCGTGTATCTTTTCGGACCAAGAGTGCCCGCAAATCCCTAAAATATTGGGAGATTACCTGCCTCGTCGGGACAATCGCCAGTTGGGCTATCCCGAAGACGCCGTCTGCCAAGGGCACACGGAAGGCATCCGCTCTTTTTGATACACGCAAAGAGGCGCGCTCCGGCGATCTCCTGGTAGTTAGACAATTCAAACCGAAAGGAATCCTACAAATGATCTACTGGGCCATCACTTTTCTTGTCATCGCGCTGGTCGCGGCCATCCTCGGCTTTGGCGGAATCGCGGGCACCGCGGTCGGAATCGCGAAGATTCTGTTCTTCGTTTTTCTGGTGCTGTTTGTCCTGGCGCTGGTTTTCGGCCGGCGCACGCCTCCGGTAACCTAATCGGCAGACCGTCGCAGCCGCACACTTGACGGTTAGGGGTATCACCCGGATGCCACGGGCAGGGAAAGTCGGGTAATCAACTGGCGTTCCTCGGGCACGTAGCTTTGCTGAAGAGTGCCTCCCTGGGTTTGCGCCAGGCGCCGCGCCGACCAGAAGCCCAAACCGTAGTGTCCCTGCCGAATTCTCGAAAAAGGCTGACCCCATTCGGCTGGATCCAGCGGAGTTGTCTTCGGCTCCCTGACTTCGACGGTCACTGATTTGCCTTCACATCGCATAGTGATCACGACCGGGCTACCTTGCGAGAACGCCGCAGCGTTGGAAAGGATCTCGCGGAAGATCGTCACCATCATTTCTACATCCACGTCGACGTGTTCATTGCCGAGTTCATCCACCCACTGAACTTCGGGCGCCTGTGGCAGAGTTGCATGCTGCTCGCGCCAGATCAGCAAGAGTTCCCGCGCGGCAATGGGCGCGGTCATGGGTACAGCATCGCGGAAGCACTCGGAGAGCGAACGCAGTCGATCGGCCAAGGTACGCACCTGTTTGCGGACACGATTCGCGCTGGCCTGCGCTTCACCTTCACTCACCAGTTCTTGCAGAAGCCCTGTTTCCAGGTCGAGATTATTCAGCACGTTGCGCAGGTCATGCACATGCTCGCGCACAAATGCAGCGACACGTCCGCAGGGAATATCAGGTTCGGTGTCCATCTTAGACAAATACGCTACGACCGGGCTTCGTGGTCGCCGCGATCTTCGGTCATGAATACGATTCTACTCATCGTCCTCGTTCTTCTTCTCATCGGGGCACTGCCTACCTGGCCCTACAGCAGCGGATGGGGCTACGGTCCGAGCGGCGGCCTGGGTCTCGTCCTCGTCATACTGCTCATACTAGCGTTGCTCGGGAAAGTCTGAAGTGTCGCGCACCCGCGACACCAACGTCGCTTTTCGCGACGCTTTTTCCTGCCAACGTCAAGTGTTTCCGAGGGGAATCGAGGTCTGGCATGGGTTAGGCAAGAGCAGTGGGTCACAACCAAATCCACTATGCTCTACTCCTTCGATCAATATCCGACCAAGGACCTTCCAACGATTCCAATCAGCGATGAGGTTGCCGATGAAGAATTGATGGAGAGGATCCAACACGGTGACGAACAGGCTCTCGCGGCCATCTACCACCGCCATCACGCGCTGCTCCGCACGATCGCCGCTCGCATCCTCAATAACGATCACGATGTCGACGATGTCCTCCAGGAATGTCTGCATCAGCTTTGGCGACACGCCGGAGACTACCGGGCCGAGCAAGGCTACGCGCTCGGTTGGATTGTCACCATTGTCCGGCGTCGTAGTATCGACCGCGTCCGCCGCCAAGCCGCCTATGGGCGCGCCCGGGAGCGGTTCCGTGAGGAGATGACCGCCCAAGGCGAGGATAGCCTCCTTGGGGCGGATGAGGACGTCGCCCGAAACGACCATGCCCGGGCCGTGAAAAAGCTAATTGCTCAGCTGCCGAAACCGCAGCAGCAAGCCGTGCATCTTGCCTTCTATCGCGGCATGAGCCAGCGCCAAATTGCGGCACATACCGGCATCCCGCTCGGCACGATCAAGACCCGGCTCGAACTTGCGCTCCGGAAGTTGCGGGTTGCGGTGGTCGCCTTCGGCGACCTCCGTGACAACGTCCACGGACTCGCTCCCGCCACCTGAAATCAAATCAATGCGATGTAAAAAAATTTGCTCAGCCATTTCTTGCTGCATCCTCTTCGCCGCCACTTTTGCCCGCGCGGGAACGGAAGCGAACACCGAAGCGGTCGCGGACGCTACGCAGACATCCGAGGCCGTTCCCCTCGACCTCTTCAAGATCGAATCCGGATACGTTTTCAAGAGCGACTTAAATCACGGCGGCAGCTTCGGAAAGCAGGACGAGCTCCAAAACAGTTTTGAATATGGTCACCGCATCCAGCTGGCGGGAAACTACTATCTTCGCCTCGGTCTTTCATACGATCGCTACGACTTCGGGAACACGAGCGCACCCGTGCCCGACCATCTCCAGTCGATTGCTGGGGTCTTTGGAGTCGAGTACATGCACGGCAGTGATGTGGGCGCGTTTTTGCAGGTGCGTCCGGGCTTCTATTTCCAGAACGAGATTGGGCTCTCGTCTTTCGACGTGCCGTTCACATTAGGCCGGATCTTTGTCGTTAAGGAAAAGAAGCTCTACATCATGGGCGGTGCCTACGCTTCCTTCTTGCGAGGCGGGTTTCCCGTCCTGCCACTGGTCGGCGTGATTTGGATCCCAAGCGACCACATTCGTCTCATGGCCGTCTTCCCGGAGCCACAACTAGTTTACTCGGTGTCGAACAACCTCGATCTCTGGATCGGCGGGGAGTTCGCCGGCGGCTTTTACCGGACAGATCGAAATGACAGCATTCGTCCGACCAAACTCAGCGGCGCCCAGGTAAATTTCAGCGATTACCGCGTGGGCGCGGGCTTGACCTATACCATCTCGAAAAGTCTTTCGCTTGAAGTTGGCGGGGGCTATTCCCTCCAGCGCCAGTTCGATTTCGCCCGCGCGGGTGAAACCTACCGCACTGACCCTTCGCCGTACTTTCGAGTTGTGTTGTCGGCCGCATTCTGAGCCGTCCCGTCGCGCCGCTCTGCTGCGCACCGAATCATCGCGGGAATTAGTCTGCGTGCACTCCGGTTGTCACTGCGTGGCCGTTGTCTGTCCGAACCGTCGTCGAGCAGCTGGAAAAGGCCGCGAGCAGGAGGATGGCACCGAGCGTGGATAGAAGAATAGATCGCATAATCGTTTTTGTTGTTCGTTTATTTAGTATTCGCAGGCCATCGCCCGCGCGGGCGTCCCCATTTTGAGATTTCTGGCACAGCATCTAGACCGAATCGCATTTGCAAGAGGAGTTTCGCGCCTTGCATCGCCGCTTTGCTCGATTAGCAACCTGTCCAATAGAAACATCGGGTCTGAACCATTGCTCACGATTAGCACCCCTAAATCGCTCGCGAGATTCGATTCCTCTGCAAAAAAATAACGTGATGCAACCGAGAAAGATGCTTTCAATGTGAGGCGGTCCCAAACAGAGGAACAATCGGACAGCAAGGAAACCCCGCAGCGTTGGCCACCAGACGCGTTGCCCGGACCATATAATATCCGGTCACTACCGTTAGCGGGGCTTCTCGTCCTTGCGATCTTTTACACAATTTATTTCATGCGCGCGGTACTATTGCCGCTCGTCCTGGCCCTGCTGCTTAGTTACCTCCTGCGGCCATTTGTGCGCGCCTTTCGGCGCTTGCGCATTCCATCTGCCGTTAGCGCCGGGGTTATTCTTCTTTCGCTGATCGGAATGATTGTCTACGCCTTTTCAGTCTTGGCTCCTTTGGCATCGGACTGGATGGCAAGAGCTCCGCATAGTTTGCCGCAGCTTCAGCGGAAGTTGTTGCCTTTGAAACAACCCATTGAGAGTGTCGCACGCGCGGGGAGCGAGATTGAGAAATTGGCGACACCGAGTAACGGGCCGACAAAGCCGGTAGTCGAAGTGAAACGCCGTTCCCTGATTGACGTGTTGTATGTGCAAACACCTGAGGTGATCGCAAGCACGGTGATCTTGTTGATTTTGCTCTACTTTCTACTCGCCTACGATGGGGCATTCATGTTGCGGGTGATCAAGCTGCTACCCACACTTTCTGACAAAAAACGCGCTGTTTCGATCGCCAACGATATCGAAGCGCAAATCTCTCGTTATCTTTTAACCGTGACCGGTATCAATGCCTGCCTGGGGATAGTAGTCGGAACGACAGTTGGCCTGCTTGGTTTACCGAACCCGATCATGTGGGGCGCCGTGGTGTTTCTCTTGAATTTCGTCCCCTATTTCGGGGCCTTCACTGGTATCATCTGCATGGCCCTGGGCGCGATACTGACCTTCAAAAGCCTCGGCTATGCGTTCCTTTGCCCGGCGAGCTATCTTCTTATCGCAGCACTCGAAGGCAATTTTATCACTCCGGTAGTGATGGGTCGCTCGCTGACACTGAATCCGGTGCTTGTTTTATTGTCGATCATATTTTGGGGGTGGCTGTGGGGAATTGCCGGAATCATCGTGGGCGTCCCAATCCTCGCCGCTTTTAAGATCTTTTGTGCGCACATTGAATCGATGGAAGCAGTGGCGGATTTTCTCAGTTGAGCCGGTGCTGGGCGTTCAACGAATGGGCCTTTAGCCGATGGAGCCAGTCGTTTGCGCCCCTTTTTGCAGAAATTTTGGCGTTAACGATCGTTCAATCGGACGGGAGGTCCTCAGCGTTGATTGCTTTCGATTCACCATCAACTGCATGCCTTCATATCACCAAAAGCGTCGCGAAATGTTGCGGATTTGTTCGGTCAGGGATCTCAGACTTTGTGCCATGGACCCGCGATCGATCGAGATCAAAAGCACAGTTCGTTATTGAGATACCGAACGATACGACCGCAGACAGGATGGGAGACGATACCCAAGCATGAACTCAAGCACAGAAGATAAGGTTAAAGGCACGGCAAAGGAAGCTGTAGGAAAGGTCAAAGAGGAAACGGGCAAGGCCACTGGAAACCGAGATTTGAGAGACCGCGGTACTGCGGAAAAGATCGCCGGAAAAGTGGAGCGAAAAGTCGGCGACGTAAAGAAGGTCTTCGGCGAATAGCGAGTGAAACCAGGGGCAGTTATCGGCGTCATTCTAATCGGAATTGGGATCAATGCGCCTGTTTACGGCGGATTTACGTATACGGAGCGCGAAAAAGTTCTCGATCTGGGTCCAATACCAGCAACTGCTGAGAAGGAACATATCCTTCCGCTCCCGTCGCTGCTTGGATGAGTTTGTTTTGACAGGGGGTATTTTGCTTCTGGTTGCCGGCGTCTGACGCAGGCGAGCAAAGGGTCGTGGCTCCATTATTTGAGAGTGGGCCTGGCTGTGGCGTAGCAGAATAGTCACCCGTAAAAAGGATCGATCGCGTGTTCGCATGCGCGGTCGGTTTCCTTCTTAGCGGGCCAATCCGAACTGTCGAAGCTTTGCGTAGATTGTCGCGCGATGAATCCCGAGCAGCCTGGCGGCTTGCGCCTTGTTGCCATTTGCGCGGCGCAGGGCATCGACGAGCGCCTCGCGCTCTGCATCACGCAGAGAAACCGGTTCGACGCGGCTATTACCCGGAGCGGCGGCAAGCTCCGGCATTTGTATCTCCCGCGGCAGGTGTCTTGGCAGGATGCACGGGCCGTCGCATAACACCAACGCATGCTCGATCGCGTTCTGAAGTTCCCGGACGTTGCCGGGCCACGGGTAAGCGCGTAGCAATTCGAGCACGTCCGCATCGAGCTGCGGCACGGGTTTGCCAAGCTGTTGGGCAAAGCCATGCACGAAAGTGTCCGTTAACTGCGCCAGGTCCTCCCGCCGTTCGCGTAACGGTGGGATCTCAATCTCAAACGTTTTTAGCCGGAAATATAAATCCTGCCTGAGCAACCCTTCCTGAACAGCGGCAGCGGGCGGACGATTACATGCCGAAATGAGGCGAAAATCGACCGGGCGGTTTTTCGTCGTTCCAAGAGGACGGTATTCGCGCGTCTGGAGCACGCGCAAGAAGCGGGTCTGCAGGTCAACGGGCATTTCCGTCACTTCATCGAGGAAAAGCGTTCCGCTGTTGGCCTCTGCGATCATTCCTGGAAAAGCGGTGACCGCACCGGTAAACGCCCCTTTCCCATAACCAAACAGCTCCGCTTCGATCATGTTCGCCGGAAACGCCCCGCAATTCAGCGCCACCATCGGCCCGCCCGCTCGCGCACTCCGCTCGTGGATCCGCCGGGCGATGATCTCTTTGCCCACGCCACTCTCGCCTGTAAGCAGGACGTTTGCCTGGCTCGGCGCAACCCGCGCTAGAATTCGGTCCACCTGACGCATTCGCCGGCTGAGCGCAACCGGCGCAAGCTGCTCCTCGGCAGCGCGGAGTTTGACCTGCAACTCCGTCTTCTCCCTCTCCAGTACAACGGCTTTTTCCACCAGCGCTTGCTGCTCCAGCGCGCGGTGGCAAAGACTGACGAGCTCCTCGATCGCATACGGCTTCGGTAGAAAATGAAATGCCCCGAGCTTGATCGATTCGATCGCATTGGCGAGCGAGTCGTGGGCGGTCAAAATCATTATGGGCAGCCCAGGTCGCATGGCTCTGAGTTCCTTGAGTAATTCGAGTCCGCCGGCATCGGGCAATTCCAAATCGAGCAATACGAGGTCAGGTTTCCGCACTTCCACTTTCCGCCGTCCTTGCGCGGCGTTCGGAGCCACCTCCACGGCAAAACCGTGCCTTTGCAGCACGGCGGTCAGCGTTGCCTGCACGGTGCGCTCATCGTCAATCACGACGATGGTCTTTCTGTGATCACTCATTATGGTCGGGTCCACTGCCAGATTCCCAGGCATCCCCGCTGGAAAAATCTTAACCTCTCTTCGTTAATTCGCGAACTCAACCTCGTTCGAGCCTTGCGTAAAGCGCGCGTTCCCTTTTAGAGCGCACTATCCTCTCTGCCACCGCGCACGGCTCCAATAATTCCTTTTTCACCGTGGCAAGATCTCGAAGGCGGCTTGGCAAGGTTCTCTTTTTGACACGTTCGCGTCCGGCTCGCCCCGATAAAAGGAAAAAATCTCATTTACCCCCATATGTCTCAAGACGACAAAAGCAGCTATACTAATAAACCAAAGCGCCAGGCGGAGCACATTGAAAAGGGCCACGAAGACCGACGCATCTCGAGGAGACCGCGAAGGCTCGGGCCTGGGCCACCGTAAACAAGTGGATCCACGGCGGGAAGAAAAGCGGTTCCAGCCGCGGAAAAAGGACCGACAAGTCGCCTGCCAGGAAAGGTGGACTCGGTATTACTGCCAAGCCGTAGGATAAGAAATTATCCGTCAAGCTTGCCGGCCCGCGCCCTTTGATAAAACGCCTCGCATCGGCTTGCGGCTAAACCAAGTCATTTATTGAAAACCGCGAGGTATCGCTTGCGTCATAAAAGCAGCGAGCTTGTGACAAATCGACCCCCACGCTTGCGCGGCGGTGAGCGATAGAAGTCTGGGTGAGCTGAACGTTTCCAACGAAAAGACAGCGTTCCACCTTTGCTCGTACAATAGAGAAACCGCAGTGGGCTTCTTAGAGTCTGCGTGCATTGTCTTTCCAGAAAAAGGTAGATCCCCACTGTCGTCCTTTTCAAAAAGGGGCCGACAATTTCACATCGAGCCTTCCGTTTGATTCGGGTCGAACGGAAACAATCGTGCCTTTAATGCATCCAAAGCCGCGGCCTCTGTCGATTCTGGTGACATTAAGCTGATTTATGAAAATACATACCTTGTTAGCCATAAGCGCAATAGCCCTGTCGTCCTGTACGACTGTAGTCAAGGAGCCAGCTGCCACGACGACAACCACGCACACGGAATCAGCGGTCACGCGAACGCCCACGACCACCAGTACGACAGTGACGCGTCAGGTATCAGACGGCGGTTACTAAAGAGTGAAACTCGGCGCGGCGAAAAGCGACCCGTCCGGTTGCACGCTGTTTGCGTGTGAACGACGACGGTGTCGGTCGCCGATTACGCCAGAGTCGTATGAGTAGAAGTTCGAGCAACCTGCCGGTTTGTTTTGATGTGCTGGGTAATGTCTCGTCCTTATCGAATCGGCATCGCTGCGTGCATCACCCGTTGGAACCCGACCGTATCCGAGGCCCATTTTGATATCTTAGTTGGTACTACCGGCCACGAGACACCGAATTTGTCCGCCAGCCAGCCGCACCGTACCTCTTCGGCCACCGACCGCAAGTTTGTCCGAACAGAAACGAAAGCGCTGCGGTAAACTTGAAGCGCGGCCCACTGTTTTGGCCCACAAATTCCTGGCCATCGAGCACGAACACCAGTGGTTACCGAGCCTGTTTGCCCGGTCGGCTCCTCCCCTGTAATGAGTTATTTGTTTGACCCTTGAGTTTTGGAACGAGGAGACGTAGAAAGTCGCCGCCCAGATTTTGCAGGGAAATTTCTACTGAGTTGATCTGTGCCCCGCACGGCAGTAATGATGGCGCCAGTCCAAGCGGAGCTGGCGATGTTTTTGCGACGTTCTTCGATCCTGACGGTCATAGTCATTGTCGCGCTGGCATATGGCGTGGTGGCCAAGCTCAGCTTGCAGCTCGCCTTCTTCGAGCCGAGCGCGTCCCCAGTCTGGCCGCCAGCCGGGATCGCAATAGCGGTCCTGCTCATGCTTGGTTATCGCGTCTGGCCCGCCATTTTTCTCGGTGCTTTTTTCGTTAACTGGGCGACTGCGGGCAATCTCACCACTTCGCTTGGCATCGCGGGCGGCAATTCTCTGGAGGCGCTTTGCGGCGCGTGGCTCGTAAATCGATTTGCCGGCGGACTCGGCGTTTTTGACCGCGCGCAGGATATTTTCAAGTTTGTACTGATCTCCGCTGTCAGCACGGCGGTGAGCGCGTCGATCGGCCCAACGAGCCTGGCTGTCGCTGGTTTTGTCAGCTGGGAAAAATACAGCCCGATCTGGTTGACCTGGTGGCTGGGCGATATGACGGGCTATATTGTGGTGGCGCCTCTGGTTCTTCTCTGGTGGATCAGGCCGCGCTGGCAGGAAGATCGACAGCGTACATTTGAAGCTCTGCTGTTGCTTGTTTCGCTTGTTCTCCTGGGCGAAACAGTCTTCGGCAATTGGTTTCCGCATTTTTTTGAGGTTTACCCGATCGCATTCATTTGTGGCCCGGTGATTCTTTGGACGGCCTTTCGGTTCACCCAGCGAGAAACAATCACGGCTATTTCTGTGCTCTCGGCGATTGCGCTATGGGGCACTTTGCACGGTCGCGGCCCATACCAGGTTGGCTCCGCGAACCAATCGCTCCTCGTCCTGCAGGCGTGGGTCGCTATCTTAACACTTACCGCGATGACTCTGGCGGCTGCAATGGCGGAACGTCGCCGAGCCGAAGCGGCGCTGGAAGAGCAAAAGGCAGCGGTGGAGTTAGCCAATAAGGCCAAGGACAATTTTTTCGCGATGTTATCGCATGAATTGCGTACGCCGCTCACACCCGTGATGATGCTACTTGATTTACTCGAAACGGAGTCGATAGAGAGGGAGGAATTTCACGAAAGTCTCGGAATCATCCGGCGCAATATTGAGCTCGAGAGCCGATTGATTGACGATCTGCTCGATCTGACCCGCATAGCACATGGCAAGCTAAAGCTGGAAATCAAACCGATCGAGGCGCACGAAGCGATCGAGCAGGTGGCGGAGATGTGCCGGTCAGGGATCGAGAGTAAGGCATTGCGGCTTCAACTCGACCTGCGGGCGCAAGATTCCCATATCGCGGCGGATCCCGCAAAGTTTAAGCAGATCATTTGGAACCTGGTCAAGAACGCAATCGCGTTTACCCCGGAAAAAGGTGAGATCACGATTATCTCAACCAACGATGAGCCGGGGAAGCTTTCGATCGCGGTGCGCGATACCGGAATTGGCATCGAATCTGAGCTGATCGGACGAGTCTTCAACGCGTTTGAGCAAGGGGAGGAGTCGCTTCGTCAACGCCAGGGCGGCCTGGGCCTGGGGTTGGCCATTTCGAAGGCGATCGCGGATGCGCACGGTAGCTCGCTGATGGTGACGAGCGATGGCCGCAATCGCGGGACGACTTGTCGCCTGACGATGTCGACGATAGGGCCGTCGACGCCGCCAACAGCGGGAAAGGCGAATGCCAAACGAAGCGCGTTCCGGATTCTGCTGGTGGAGGATCACGCCGACACATCCGCAGCGCTAAGGAATCTGTTACTCCGGCGTGGTCACAGCGTCGAAACCGCGCGCGATGTGCGTTCCGCGTTGGAAGTGGCGGGCCGTGATTCCTTCGACCTGGTAATCAGCGATCTGGGGCTCCCGGATGGGACAGGCGCTGAACTCATGACCAGATTGCGGCCCTTTGGCATGCGAGGGATCGCGATCAGCGGCTTTGGCATGAGCAGCGATGTGGAGCGAAGCATGGTGGCGGGTTTTGCGGAGCATCTTGTCAAGCCACTAACCCTCGAAAAGCTCGACGCCGCGATCTCTCGGGCGATGGAAGCCAAGTCGGGACTAGCGAGTTAGCCAGCCGTGCCCGGACAACCTTTCCCTAAGTCTCTGCCATTTGCTGGCTAAGGCGTTCGACCCGTCACGAACAGGCCGCAGCTCCGCGTGACGCGGATCGATCGGGCGGGCTCCAAAAGACCAGAAATCAGCGGGTGCTGGCGGCAGATAAATACGCGCATTTTCTCCGGGTGAGCCGATTCCGCTGCGATGACTGTTTGCAGTCCTATGATGCCTCGGAAGGATTTATTTGAATCAGTGGAGCCTGGCAAAAAGAAAAAGAGGCTCGCAAAAGAAGTGCCAAGCGGCGAGTTGTAGTTTCGTCGCACGGACGATTGCCTTGGGAGCTTTGTGAAGGCACAACGAAGCCAGAACCGACCAATCGGTCCCTCAACTTTCGAACGTGTCGAACGCAGGAAACAGAGACGCATTCGCAAAGCCGTCATTCGGTCGACGGAACCACTGACTCGATCTCAAGTGGACACGCTGGCACGGACGAAAAGCTTGCTCCTGGCAGCGTTACGAGTCTGGGAACTAAGGCACGGCATCCGGGAGTAGTCAGCGCGCATTTATGTAAGCAGTCGGGCGATCGCCGCGGGCGGCGCGGATCGCGCGCGACGATCGTATGAAAAAGCGAAAGATTCGCACGTCCAAACGTCGATCGATCGTCGAATATATTTACGGTTTTCGGAAGAGCACTTCAACCAACATATCAATATTCATGAAAGAAAACATAGTCCGTGCATTGATCGCTGCGGTCGCAGCTTTCTTCTCCGTCGTCGGTCCGGTGTCTGCTGGGATTCTTACTCTCGATGGCATGAGTCCCTCGTTTACTCCACCGGGCGATTTCTCCAAAAATACAATCGTCGCCGATACTACAGTGGAAGGCGATCTCATCCACCTCGCAGGTAGCACGACCGTCGCTCCCGACGTGGACAACACAGCGCTTGTCGCGGTTAGCGGCACCTATTCCGCCATAGCGGGGGAAAGGTTTTCTATCGCCTACAAATTCGCCGTCGATCTCAACTCCGCGACATCGGTCAACTATACTATCTCAACAAGCGTATCCGGCGTTTCTATCCCCGATATCAACGGCACCTTCACCCCAGGCTTGCATGTTTACGAGGGAACTGCTGCCATGCCGTTCCCATTCCCGACGGACTCTACGGGAGACTTCTCCGGGACGTTGACAATCGACTTCGGTTCCGCCGGCGATCAACCAGAAGCGACTACCCCGGCGACTCTTGACCTCAACGTGCAGCAAATCGATTTCCAGTTAAATACGGTTACCGCCACGGTTGATCCGCCGTCGCAGGCTTTGAACATCTCGACCCGTGCGAACGTCGGCACGAACGATAATGTCCTCATTGATGGCTTCATCATCACCGGCACTGATCCGAAGCTGGTCGTCCTCCGCGCCCTCGGACCCTCCCTGATTCTACAAAACCTGAGCGGAGTCCTGGCCGATCCTTTTCTTGAATTGCATGACTCGACCGGCGCGACAATAGCGACGAACGACAACTGGATGGATTTGAGCCCGGGCGACCAAATGGTCCTGACCGATCACAATCTTGCCCCAACCGATAATGCCGAGTCCGCGATCGTTATGACCCTTAATCCGGGCGATTACACGTCGATTGTTCGTGGCGTCAACAACACGACTGGCATAGCCCTTGTCGAGGCTTACGACCTCGATGGCGGCGCGACCGATTCCAAATTCGCCAATATCAGGTACTCGCGGTTCTGTCAGTTCCGGCGACGATGTCATGATCGGCGGCTTTATCGTCGGCGGAGGTGGCGGCGGGTTCTCCCAGTTCATCGTGCGCGGTCTCGGCCCTTCGCTGATCAGCCAGGGCGTTACCGGCGTGTTGCCCGATCCGATGATCGAGGTCCACGACGGTAATGGGGACTTGCTCGATTCCAATGACAACTGGATGGATGATCCCAACATGCAGACGATCATTGACCATGGACTCGCTCCGAGCGACGCCAGCGAGTCGGCCCTGTATGAAGTCCTTGCCCCCGGCCCCTACACCGTGATTCTGAGCGGCGGAAGCGGGGCCACTGCCGCCACTGGTGTCGGCCTCGTCGAGGCTTACGACATTGATTAGGATCTCGGCACCAGCGGTAGCGTCCACTCGCTCGGTGGTTTCTTCCCTTTCGGCAGAGGCATCTGCTGGTCGCAACCAGGCGCGAGCCTCCCCTGTATTGGCGAGCAAGCGTATCCAATTTCCTTCACATTAATGCCCCGATTTCACGCGGCAGCGACGTGAGTGTCGTCACACCGCAATCAAGAGTTAGGTATCGGCCTCTCTATCAGGCTGAATAAGGTAGATCAGAACGATGCCAAAGATGACAGTCAAACGAAAAGCCGCCTCCTGGCCATTCCACGTTTCCGATTGCCACATAAGGAACCATTCTCCACCCACAGTGATAAAGCATGTAAACCAAAGGATAATCCCCAGGGTCAATCCAAGAATCGCAATACTCTTAGCTCTATCGAATCCCGCGGAGTCACTTATGCACCTGAAGAGCCTGAGGCCCCCCAGCCAACACAAGGCTGCGACGGTCGCCTCGACAAGAATAATAAAGCAATAAATAGCGTGGTGAAGCAAAGGAGAGTTCATCGCGCGCCACATCAGTCGATTGTCCGGAAACGTTGTGTCCATCTGAAGCACATGGCTAACAAACCTATAGTTCGAATCGTAATCCGTGACATTATTCAATACTACGAGAGAAGCGAAGAGCGCTACTGCGCAAACAAGAGCGACTTTTGAGGATCGGGTGTAGAACCGCATTTCCATATGTTGAACCAGGCCAAGACCTAGCGACGAACCGCAAGGACGTGAATGTCGCGCCGAAGATCCGCCTCTGCCGGACCGCCGCCCGCTTTGGAAGGGTTCATCTTTTCGATCGTGACCGTCCGTGAGGGGAATGGCAAGCCAGAAATTGCCGCCTGAAGATTTCCGGCTACCGGAGCGCAAGTCAGCCGCCCTATTAAATGTCAAACCGTCGCTTTAGATGCCTGTTGAATTCGCATTTCAGGTTTATCTGCCCCACTTTCGTCCTCGCATACGGGAAGGCATTCAACTTGAACCTTCGAGCCTCAGAGGCATTCGAAATCTGCACCCTCACGGAATATTGAAGGCATTCCAGCGTGTTTAATGTCCAAATCATCGGTTCCCGCATGGGCATTGCAACAGCGCTGCAATCAATATGCAGCGCCTCTGACGGTCGGGCGGCGACCAACGTCGACGGCGGGGCAAATGGCAGAGCGAGTGACTCTTAATCCATTCGTCTTGCTTGGGATATTGAGCGCCGTCACCAAAAAAGCTACCATCCGATCGCATCGAATGCTGAGTAAATGGTGCGACTGACGGACGGAGACGACACGCTTCGGTACGATACGAAATCGTCCTGAAATTCGGCGATGGAGACGAGGTTGCGACTTGCGCCCATGAAGTCTGAATTCTGCCCCGCCGTAGTCTGGTTCCGACCCGCCCCACAAGACTTGCGCAAAATTTTCACAATAAAGGCTTGACGCCTTTTTTCGTGATTTGCGATTCTGCAGATTGCGTCAAGTCCGTTGGGCGTCTTCAGCCAAGCGTCTGACCCTCTTCCCGCCGAAACTTCGGTATCGGTATGAAACCTCCTCAGTCCTCGACCACGGCAAGTGACGGAATGCTTCGCTATGAAAACTCAAGATGCCATCGCGTGGTTCAAGCGCACCTTCGGCAACCGCATCGCCGCCGGCGTCCGCGGTACGCGTTTCAGCGTCGACCTTGTCACGGCCATTGCCACCCAGGAGACCTGCTACATCTGGAGCCCGCTGCTGGCCAAGGGACTGTCTGAAGCCAACGTCCTTCGTTTCTGCGTTGGCGACACCCTCGATGCCGACAAAGGCCGCAACGCCTTTCCCCGCACCATGGCTAACCTGCTCGCCGCGCCCCGCGGGACCGAGATGTTTGCCATCGCGCGGCAGGCGCTGGTTGACATGGCTCGACACATACCGGGTTACGACTTCGTCTTCAGGAGACAAAACAAGTTCTGCCACGGTTTCGGCATATTTCAGTACGATATCCAGTTCTTCAAAACCAATCCGGACTGGTTCCTCAACAGAGCTTCAGGAAGCCGGAGTGCGGGTCTTCTGGGATTGCAAAAACGTCGACGCCGGGGAAACGCTCGACGAGCAATTGGTCAAGGCGATCCGCGAATCCGATCGGACGCTGGCGGTATTTTCCGAAAACAGCCTCCAGAGCAAGTGGCTCAAGCGCGAGATCGAGGCCGCGTTTTTTTACAAGGCGAAAGGTTTCACGCCGCTGCGCCTCTGCGAAGTGCCGCCGATCCAGGCGTTCGAGCCGCGCGTGGCCGATTATCGCATCCTGGATTTCTCCGACTGGAAAGACGATACCGCATTCGCCGCGCACTTGCAGACTCTCCTACGCTCCATCGTTCGTTAGTTAGTCAGATTGCGAAGGCCGATCCGAGTTTGCGGTCTGGATTTTTCCTCCGCTCGCAATCGCGAGCGACAAGCCTTGGAGGATGACATCGCTCGTTTCCTCCGGCAAAGCCCGCGGGCGGGAAGGCAACTTCTACGCTGTGCCGCGCGGTTCGGTGAGTAGTTTTCGATCCCTTTCCGGTGAGTCCGGCAAAGCGCGAAGACGCACCGCTAGCTCAATTGGCAGAGCAAGTGATTCTTAACGAGCGCCGTGTTTACCCAATCGACCAGCTCGGGGCTGGAATGACTGCGTTGATGCTGGGGCCAAAGATAGTGCGCTTCATCGATTATCAGCATGAGCCCAGTCCGGCGAAAGAATTCTTCCACCTTGACCTGCATATCAGTGGCCTTGCGATTGGACGCTGCAAGGCCAATCGCAGTTGCGAGCTTTTGAAAAAATCCGGCCTTGTGGCTGATCCCGCTTAAACTAACCAGACGCGCTTCGCCTTGGTGCGCCGCGCACCGTTCCTGCGCTGCCGTGGTCTTGCCGACACATGAATTTCCTTCAAGCATCACCATGTCTTCAAGCGTTAGCGCGTGATCGAGAGTCTCGAAGACCTCTCTGCCGATGTATTCGTGGGAGTAATCAAATATTCCGTGAAGGGACAAAGCCGGACCGCGTCGCCTGCTCACGAGAGGAGTCGAACCTCCACGGGTTTCCCCATACGGTCCTGAGCCGTACGCGTCTGCCATTCCGCCACGTGAGCGTCGCGTCGAGCGGCCTGTAAGTTGCCCGCCGTCGCGCCGATGGCAAGGGGCGATTCCGTGCCGGGAGGCCGCTTCCGTCCGAGCCGAGGTCAACGAGCACTCGCACAAATCGCCTCCCGAATCCCTTTCCTGCGCCCGGCAGGCCGCGGCTATAGACGCGCGGCGTTTGCGGGCGCGCGATTCGATCGCCGCGGCCTTGCGCTTCTTGCCTAACGACCGGAGGAGATCGGCGTAATTCGAGGCAACGATCTGGTAATCCTCCGGCGGCTTTTCCATACCCTCCCAGTTGCGGAGTGATTCGCGATAGAGCTCCTCAGCGCGGGCGAGATCGCCGCGCGAATGGTAAACCACGGCGAGATTGCAGTTCGATTGCGCGATATCGGCAGAGCCTTTTGGCCCGGCCTTACGACGAATCGCAAGGGCACGTTGATGCATCAGCTCTGCTTCCTCCAGCCGCCCTTCATTGGTGTAGAAGACACCGAGATTGTTCAACACGGCAGCGACATCCGGGTGCTCGGGTCCGAGTTGTTTTTCGTAAAGCTCGAGGGCGTGCTTGTAGTATGGCTCGGCCGCTTTTTGTCGTCCGCTCCGCCGATAAATCAGGGCGACGTTATTCAGCATCGTGCCGAGATCGGAGTGCGAGACGTTGCCGAGCGCCGTCGCGGCCTGGATCGCCTGTTCGTAGAAAGTGACTGCCTCCTCTTCGTCGGCCGGGCGCGTCGGAAAGATAAGCCGCGCGGCGTGCCAACCGATAAATTGCCGGCTGATCGGCGGGCTCGGTGGCTTCGATGATCCGCAGCGCCTTGATCAAATATGGTCTGGCTTCGGCCGGCCTGCCGAGCTGATCGTGGATTTGCCCGAGACGTTCGTAGCTGAGCGCGAGCGATGGATGGTCCCTAGGAAAAGTTCGTTCCGCCAATTGCAGCATGGTCTCGCCCACTCGCAACGCCTCGGTCAGGCGCTGACCCACCCGCAGCATCTCAAGCTTCTCGCCAAGGATGCCCCAGAGTTTTTCCTCGCCCTTCACGGCTACCAGCCTTCGCTCAACTGGCTCACGAGGCGGGTCGCCAGACTCTCGCCGGCGAGCGGCAAGGCCTGTTCCTCATCCGAGGTGATGTCGTTTCCGACGAAGAAGCTGGTCGTGCCGATCACATCCTTGGGCAACGTCAGCGGTTTGTGGGTCTGGGCATCAATCAGCGTGTAGCGGACCTGCAGCGAGAGATTGAATTCGGTCGTTGCCAGGACGTTGCCACGCACCGAACGCAACGGGGCGCGATTGATGCGGGTGATCTCGCCGTGCAAAATCGCGTCGGCTTGATCTTCGTTCGCGATGCGGTAGGTGCCGTCCTGTTGGAATTGCTTGATTACCGTATTGGTCACGAGAACGGCGATCCGCGGGACAAGCGTTTTGTTCTCGAAAGTCGGAACCGCGATCTTGTGCACGGCCCGCAGATAGTAAGGCTGCACTGGCCCGATGTGATACCCGGCGCAGCCGCCTAACGACAGGAGGATGAGCGCCGCGCCGACGGGGCCTTTCACCGCGGCGGAGTGGCCGTCGCCTCGGGCGGCGCGGAAGGCTCCGACGCGCCCGAGACGTCGGGAGGAGCCGGGCTGCTACTGGTACCAGCCGGTGGCGGGAGCGAGTCGGCATCAGCCGGCGGCGGCAACGGCGCAATGTCGTTCGAATTCCCGCGCAGCTCCGGTGGAACAGGCCCGCCTCCTTCAGCGCCAGAAGAACCTGGTCCGTGCGCGACCGACTTCGCTTGACCGCCTTTGGCCCGCAGCGCCGCGTTTTGGGCAGCCGTTTGCACGACGGCGTCGCCGACCTTGGAACGCAGCTGTTCGATGCGTTTCTTCGCGAATTCGCTTTCGGTCGAGTTGGGCTGCTGCCGGATCACTTCATTGTAGTAAAGAACCGCGGCCCGATAATCTTTGGCTTTGTCGTAATACTTGGCGATGCCGAGCGAGCTTTTCGTCTGGCGATGCTCCAGCATGGCGAGATTTTCTTTTGCCTGCGCCGCCTTTTCGCTTTTTGGGTAACGGAAAAGGAAATCTTGGAAAGCCGTCCGGGCTTTGTCGGCCGCATCCGGATCGTAAGTGCCAGCGCGCGCGGCCGAAAACCAGATGTAGCCGATCTGATATTGTGCATCGACAGCCAGCGGATCGTCCGGGAATTTTTCCACCACCGCTTGATAGGCGTCAATCGCGAGATCCTCAGATCCCTGTTGCTCCCGGGCTCGCCCGATGTCGAATTGGGCGCGTGCCGTATAACGTCCATAGGGTGCGCTCCGCACGATGGCAGCGAAAATTTCCACTGCATCGTCGAGCGTAGAGCCCATCGGGACGCCGAGGATTCGCCGCTTCTTCTTGGCGAGGAGAGCTTCCCGATGCGGAACTGCGCCTCAATCGCCTCCTGGAAATGCTGGGTCTGCGGGTAAGTCTCCATCAGTCCGCGATAAATGGAGGCGGCCCTGATCAGTTTACCTTCCTGTTCTGTCAGCACAGCCGCGCGATAGGTCGCCTCCGCGCTCACGCTGGAGCGCGGGTATCTTTTCACAAGGCGCTTGTAGATTTTGATCGCCCGGCTGCGATCGCCGTTGTTTGCGGCCGCCTCCGCCTGCGCAAACATCTCGTTCGCGGTGCCACTAATTTCTTCCTCCCCCGGCGCGCGATAGTGCACCTTGTCGCTCGGGCGAAAGACGACGGGCGCCGGGCTTCGCTCTGGAAATGCCATGCAGGCGGCGACCAACAGCGAGAAGGAAGCGGAGTCGATAGCTCATCGGGATTCGCAGGGTAATGAACGATCTTCAGCGCGTCAAGCGAGGCGCCGCCCTCAACCGAGGGCGAAAAGGTGCGGTGAAAAAGCGCGCCGGCGGGTTACAATCCGATACGGTTAACGAATGCAACGCGACCCGACGACGCCCGCCGAATTTCGGCGCACACTGTGAATCTGACTGAGCAGCAGAAAATCCGCATCGGCACGTGCGCCTGGAGCTTTGAGGAGTGGAGCGGCGCGCTCTATCCGTCCGACTGGCCCTCGAATCGCTGGCTGGAATTTTACGCCCGCTATTTCCCGGCAGTTGAGATCGATTCGACTTTCTACAGCGCGCCGGCGGAAGCGATCGCGCGGCGCTGGGTGGAAATGACGCCGGCACATTTCCGCTTCACCTGCAAAATGCCGCGCGAGATCACGCATCAGCGCCGGCTGCGCGATTGCGGTCTTGAGCTGACCGCTTTCCTCCGCGCTTTGGAGCCGCTCGCGCCGAAGTTGCGCGTCGTCCTCATTCAACTCCCGCCCTCCTACGCGCCAAAGGAAGAGAAGACCGGCCTGCGCAATTTCGTCGCGCAACTTCCTTCCGATTTTCGTTTCGCGATCGAATTTCGCCACGCCGGCTGGCACCAGCCGCACTTCATCCGACTGCTCGAGAAGCATCGCGTCTGCTGGGTCTGGTCCGACATGAGTCCGCTCAACGAACGCAACCAGGCGCCGTTTGAGTTTCAGCCGCTCACCACCGATTTTCTTTATCTTCGTCTCCTGGGCGACGCCCTAACGAAATACGACGGCGACGGCCGGCGCGTCCATCGCTACGGCAAACTCCTTTGGAAGCGCGAGGCGGCGCTCGATAGCTGGGCCTTGCGCATCCAGCGCCATCTCGACGAGGTCCGCAGCATCTGGACCTTCGTCAACAATCATTACGAAGGCTTTTCGCCGGAAACCTGCCAGCGTCTGGCGTCGCGCCTCGGTTTCGATCTACCCCTGCCGTCCGGCGAAAAAGGCGTCGCGCCTAACGAACGCGGCCAGCTCGATCTCTTCGCCGAAACGCCGCAAGACTGAGCAATCGCTAAAGGGTGTCGGCGGCGAAGTATGGTTGGAGCGCTTCTGGAATTCGGATCGAACCGTCCGCTTGCTGATTCGCCTCGATGAGCGCGGCAAAGAGCCTGGGCAGGGCTGTGCCCGAGCCATTCAAGGTGTGGCAGAAGCGATTCTTCCCCGCCGCGTCCTTGAAACGCAGATTCATCCGGCGCGCCTGGAAATCCTCGAAATTCGAACAGCTCGAAACTTCGAGATACGTATCCTGCCCCGGCGACCAGACTTCGAGGTCGTAGGTCTTGGCCGAGCCGAATCCGAGATCGCCCGTGCAAAGTTCAATCACGCGATAATGCAAGCCTAACAACTGCAATACGCGCTCCGCATCCGCTGTCAGCGTCTCGTGTTCCGCGTAGGAATTTTCCGGCGTCGTGATCTTCACCAGTTCCACCTTGTCAAACTGGTGGACGCGGATGATCCCACGTGTCTCGCGTCCTGCCGAACCGGCTTCCCGGCGGAAACAGGGAGTGTAGGCGGTGAACTTCTTCGGCAACTCCGCCGCGGACAGGATCTCTTCGCGATGCAAGTTGGTCACCGGCACCTCGGCAGTCGGCGCGAGAAAGATCGCGCCCTCCTCCAGGCCATACATGTCGTCCTCGAATTTCGGCAGCTGCGTCGTCCCGATCATGCAATCGCGCCTAACGAGAAATGGCGGACTGATTTCGAGGTAGCCGTGTTCGCGCGTGTGCAGGTCGAGCATGAACTGGATTAGCGCCCGCTCCAGCCGCGCGCCTGCGCCGGTGAAACAAATGAAGCCACTTCCGCTCAGCTTCGTGGCCCGTTCTGCGTCGAACAGATTCCGCCTCGTGCCGAGCGCGACATGGTCCAGAACGGGGAAGTCGAACTGCGGTTTCCCGCCCCAGCTCCGTACCACCGGGTTGTCGGCCGCGGTCGTACCGACCGGCGCATTGGCGTGCGGCAGGTTTGGAATATTGAGCAGCAAATCGCGCTGTCGCTCTCCTGCCACGGTCGTTTGCCTAACGAGTTCGGCAATTTCGTCGCCGATCTGTCGAACCCGTTCTTCCAGCCCCGCCGAATCCTCCCCGCGGCTGCGCGCGCCGCCGATTTCCTTGCTTAGGCGTTTGCGATCGGCATTGCACTGCTGGAGAGCTGTCTCCATTTTTCGCCGTTGCGTGTCGACCTCGAGCAATTCGTCGATCTTGCTTTGGTCGTTGCCCCCGCGCGTTGCAATCCGGCTTTTGACAAAGTCGGGCTGTTCACGAATCAGGCGGATATCGAGCATGGGCAGGAGTTATCAGCGCTTCGCCACCATCGCAAACGCAAACGCGGGCGAAAGGGCGTGACTTCGCTGCGCTCGCCCGCATAATTTCACCGTGGACGAATTGAAACTGCTCGGTGTGGCCGTGGGGCTCGCCTGCCTGGCCGGCGTCAATCTTTACCTCACCGTCTTCGTCACCGGGCTCGCCATTCATCAGCACTGGATCGTCCTCTCGCCGGCCTACCAATCACTCGCCATCCTTGGCGATCCGCTCATTCTCTGGATCTCCGGCACGCTCTATGTGCTGGAATTTTTCGCCGACAAAATCCCGTGGGTCGACTCGGCCTGGGACACGGTGCATACGATCATCCGACCGATTGGCGGCGCGCTTCTCGCGATTCGCGTTCTTGGTCAGACGAGTCCGATCTTTGACGTAATCGTGGCGCTCTCGGCAGGCGGCGCGAGCCTCGTCACGCATTCCGCCAAAGCCTCGACCCGGCTCGTGACCAACGCATCGCCCGAACCGTTCTCCAACATCGGGCTCAGCCTCGTTGAGGACGTCGCGGTGATCGCCGGCCTCGCGCTGATTCATTTCAACCCGCTCCTGGCGCTCGTGGTTTTCATTCTCCTTCTCGCCATCATCCTGTATTTCGCCCCCAGGATATTTCGGGCGGTGCGTGTGAAGCTTTGGCTGATCTGGAAAAAACTGAACCGTCCAGCCGAAGGCGAATCTTCTTCGACTTTGCCGGCTTCGCTTCCCTCGCGTTACTCGTCCACTTTCGCGAGAGAGAATTTGCTCGGCGAAACGATCGCGTGGGCCGTACCGTGCATCAGCAAGAGGTTGCGTGGCATGCCGGCGAATTCCTCCGGCCTGCTCATCGCAACGAACGAAGATCCGGCCAAGCTGACGTTTGTCGCGCACAAAGGTTGGCGCGGCCGGGCTCAGACGATCAATTTGCAGGATTGTGTCGCGGCACGAGAACCGAAGTTCCTTTCGGAAAATCTCGTCCTTTCTCCCGGGAGCGGCCGGGGACCGAGTTTCGTCTTCCTCTTCGAGCGGGGCCGCGGCGCGCGCGTCGAGATGATCGTGGAATTTCTAAATGCGCGGCGACCAACGGAGCCGGCGCCGGAGACGATCCCTGCAGCCTAACGAATCTACCTGGGCGGCAAACCTATGGCCCGCCTCTGCTTCATTTCATTAAGTGGAGTGGTCTTTCCCCGCGAACTTTCGGGACTGGAGGTAAGGGGATTCGAACCCCTGGCCTTCTCATTGCGAACGAGACGCTCTACCAACTGAGCTATACCCCCGTAACCAACTCTTTCGAAGGAACTTAACGTGCAGAGCCGGAGGTCCTTTTCAACCTGAGGGTCCACCCGTTTTGCCCCCCCGACGATTTCCGGAGAGTCCACTTCTGTCCCAAAAAGTCAAGGTCGTGAATAATTCTTGCGATCGACCGGTGCCGATCATTTAACTCCAATATGAGGGAAAAGGCACCGAGGTGGAGCGGGATTCAGCGGGTGAAAAGGACGAGCCGATTATGGCTGAGGGATAAACGAAGAATCGAGCAGACCGGGGATCAATCATCAGTGACTACGCGAGGAGCGGAATCGTGCATGGCATCTTGATTGATTTGGTCTAGGTTTAGTGAAAGAAGAATGAACGGCGAAAACGCCGGACTGCGGGATTTTGCGCAAGAGATCAGATCGATTCGAAACGAAGTACCTTCCGGTTCCCAATCGCCGGGAGCTCCGGCGGGTGCGCGGCAAAAACAACACCACCGGTGTCGCGTTGGTGGAGGCTTATGTTTTGCCGTGATGCAGGACCGACCAGACGTGGTTGCAAAAGCATTTTAGCGGCAGTCTGTGACCGGCGAACGAAACGATCGCTGGTCCTGATCAGCGTTCTGTGTCTGGGAGCGGCATCAGTTCAAATTGCAATGGCGGAAGATGCCAGCGATGCGGCCGCAGCCGAGATTATTTCAAAAGAGAATTCGGTCGATAGTTCGACCTCACCGGACGTTTGGCAACCCGCGGCCGTGGGCCAAAAGCTGGCCTGGCATGATCGACTGCGAACAGGTGAAGATAGCCGGGCGGCGGTGCGGCTAACTGACGTGAGTGTCCTCAGACTGGACGAACTGACTGAGGCGGAAATTTTGCCGCCTCTCTCTCCGAGCACCAAGCCGACTTTGGATCTCAAACAGGGCACCACCTATTTCTTCAGTCGCGAAAAATCGCGGGAGATCAATGTGAAAACGCCGGTGGCGAACGGCGGAATTCGCGGCACAGAGTTTGTCGTGACGGTGGCGGCCGATGGAGCGACCAGCTTCATTATGATTGACGGTGAGGTGGAGACCTCCAACGACAATGGCTCGCTCGTGGTAAGGAGCGGAGAAAGGGCGGAACGTCGCAGCGGGAGGTAAACTGGCCAAGACCAAGGTGAGTCACCCGATCGACTCAGCGCAGTGGTGTTTTTATTATCCTGGCGTCCTCGATCCGAAAGAAGTGATCGATTCGCTGCCAGACCCCGTCCCGCTGCAGGCTTCACTTTCTGCCTACCGAGAAGGCAACCTGCTCATGGCCCTTCAACAATATCCGCGCGACCGGTCACCCGCTTCTCCGGGGGAAAAGATTTATCGCGCGGAGTTATTCCTGATCGCTGGCCAGATACCTAAAGCGGAAGGCCTGCTCGGGAAGCTGGATAAGGATGTCCCTAACCGGGAGGCGCTCTCGACCCTCATCGCAGCGGTTACGCTAAAGGAGAAAAAGGGTGCGACCCCGTTGAAAACGGCGAGCGAGTGGATGGCGGAATCTTATTATCGCGAATCTCCAGGGTGACCTTGTGGGCGCCCGGCAGGCCGCCAAACGCGCCACCGCCGTTGATCCTGAATTTGGCCTTGCCTGGACCCGGCTGGCCGAGGTCGAATTCCGCCGGGATCGAAAGTCCCAGGCAAAAGAGGCGCTGGAAAAGAGTCTGACCCTCGCGCCGAGTAATCCAGGCGCGTACGCCCTGCGCGGGTCTATCTTGAGATCGGAAGGCAAGCTCGATCAGGCCAAAGATTCTTTCGAAAAAGCGATGGCTCTCGACAGCGCGCTTGGTGATGCCTGGCTTGGCCGAGGTCTGTGTCTCATTCGCCAGGGTCAGGTCAAGGCCGGTCGCCGCGATCTCTTTGCCGCCGTGGCGCTGGAACCAAATCGGGCCGACTTCCGCAAGTATCTGGCTGATGCCTTGGACAACGAACCGCGCAGTTCTACGACCCGAAAGGAACGCGCAGGGCGCTCCCAGACAACCGAGAGTTCCGAGTCATCCAGTCGGGGACCGGCCCAACGCCCTGGGAATGCTGCAACCCCGGAGCCGGTCTATCTCGGTCGTCTCCCGGGCTCCGGAACAAACGTCAACCCAAATCCGACCTATCCGACTCGCTACCCCTATCCGGGACCAACGAAAAGATCGTCCCGTTCGCAAACCACCTCGCGTCCCGAGAGAACTACTGATGGCAAGACCCGCCCCGGCCGAGTGAGTCAGAGTCCTACGCCCTCGAAGCGTCCGGAGCGCGGTAAGCAGACTCGCCAGCCGACTCCGCCGCCTACGCGCCGCAGGGTCATCCCGGCAACTTCGGGTAACCAGGAGCAAACCCAAGGCAGGAAGAAAAAGCCGGCGCCAAGTCAGTCACCTAATTCAAATTGAATCGGCGATCGTGCAGACCTGAGGGTCGCGGGCTCATGCCGCCGATCGCCTGTGAGAAGATTGTTGTTGACCGGCGCGCCCCTCTTTGATTAAAGCGCTCTCGATTACGTCACCCGACGTTTCAACGAATCTCCGTTTCGGGCTGGAGTGAGCCCGGGGAACTGGACCTGCGCTGAGATCGCCGTTTGCCGCGATCTCCAACTCCAACCCCGAATCAGCCGAGATGAAACGCGCATTGACAAGCGCAAGCATTCCGCGCGGGCTTAAGCCCGCGCTCCGCCGATATTCACCCCTGCGAATCGCGACCAAGCCTCCAGGGAGCGGCGAATGCGAAGGAGTGCTCGAACTTTTTGCGTCGCGCGTGCTCACCACCGCAAAGGGCGAAACCAAGGACGCGACGTAACAAGGAATCCCCAGCATGAAATCAAACAGCAAACCCCTACCAACCACCACCACGGTCGCGCGGCGCTTCCTCCGCGAAGCACTGACGTTGACGCTTCGCCTGTCGACAAGATCAGCTTCTCGAGACGTTTTTTTTAATATGCGCGTTTTAATCGGCCTCTTAATTGTGCTGGTCGGCGTCTTTCTGGCGCTGGCAGGCTTTGGGGCGTTTTCCACACAAGCGCAGCAGCAGAAGAAGAAGAACATTACCGACATGGAACCTCGGGCTTATGCCTCCGGGATTTGACTGTGCGAAGATTCACGACCTTGGGTTCGACAAGATAGAGAACCTGCGGGCTGGAGCCATCATGATTGCCTGCGGCGAGGCAAAGGGAGGTTCAGCTTCGACTTCCGAAGCAAATTCCAAGTTTGTCCAGGAACTGTTGGCACCTCTGGCGTATGGAGCCGCGGACGTTGACCTGGTCACCGGCACCGAGTCCTTTCCCCACGTTACCCAGTCGGAGACGTACACCCTGTCCAATCCGGATAACCCCAACCAGATCGTCGTCAGCTACAACGATTCCCGAACCGCCTCCGCTAACTACTCCGGAGCGTCGTATTCCAGCGACGGCGGCACGACCTTCACCCGTCTCAATCCAAACCCCTTCTCAAGTGGACACGGGACGAACTTTGGCGACCCGGTTACTCTCTACAACAAACCTACCGGCACCTTCTTTGGAATTTTTCTGGCGACGGGCTGCGGCGGACAGGGGATCGGCGCCTGGAAATCCACTGACGGTGGGGCCACTTGGGCCGTTGGCGCTTGTGCCCACAATGGCGGTTCGGACGATCGCGAGTCAGGCTGGTCCGATAACAACCAGAGCAGCCCTTTCTATGGACGGATGTACATTTCCTGGAACGACTTTACCGTTGGCAGCGGCGCTCTCTCCGTCACCTACTCCACTGATAACGGCGCCACACCGATTCCACGACCCGTCCTCAGTGGCAGCCCTATGCCGGATTCCGTTTTCGTCGAAACTATGGCGACGTGACCCTCGGCCTTCTCGACATCAACGATCAGGATTACAAGCTGAATCCGCTCAACTATTACAGTGAGTTGCCCCGGCAGCGGGCGCTAGCGGTGCGGGTGCGCTTGAACTTCTAGCCGTGATCGCGGTAGTTAGGATCTTGTGACAACGGGCGACGACGCCAATTGAGTCGATGCAGATTCGTCAGATCAGACACCTGACCCGTGGCCTCACGATCATTGCCGGCGCGTTGTTGGCCGTGTTGCTGGGACTGGCCTGCCTGCGATACTCCTTTGCCGAACCGTTGGTTCGGCTCAGCTACGACCTGCCCTTCCTCTGGCGCACCCCTATCGACACTCACGAAATCGTCTGGGTTTATCTGGACGAGTATTCTGCCAGGCAACTAAACCAGCCGCTCGACGACATTTGGAACCGTGCGCTCCAAGCCCGCCTCCTGGATCGCCTGACCGAGGCCAGGGCGCGTCTGGTTTTCTATGATATTGTCTTCGACAAAGCAAGCGATCCGGCGGCTGATGCGACCTTAGCGGAATCCATTCGTAGCAGCGGGAGAGTGATCCTGGGCGCGGCACTCGATCGCAAGGTACGGCAGAACGTCCGGACGGAGACCATTTCCGCCCCGATAAAGCCATTGCGCAAAGCTGCCGCCGGTTGGGGCCTGCTGGACTGGTCGACCGATCCCGATTACGGGGTGCGGCGCATAGACTTCGGGAACAGCGTCAAAGCGAGTGCGACCTGGGAAGCCGCCAAATTCCTCGGAGCACCGATCACTCGCGAGCCACGAGAGACGCTGGGACCGCACTGGGTGAATTACTATGGCCCGCGGGGCAGCTTTCACTCCGTGAGCATGGCCCAGGCACTTATGCCGAACGGGGTCCCTCCCGATTTTTTTAAGGACAAGATCGTTCTCGTCGGTGGACAGTTTGCGCTCGGTGGTCTCATGGTCGGGAGAGACGAGTTCACCACGCCCTACTCGAGATCAAACAACCAATTTACCCCCGGGACGGAGATTCACGCGACCATCCTGTTGAATTTGCTGCGCGGCGACTGGTTGACGCGAATGGAAGTGAACCGAGAGACTGCCCTGGTCGTATGCATCGGCCTGCTGGCGGGCGCACTCGCGTTTCTGCGTCCGTTCCCGGCTGCGTTCGTCGCGATCATTATATCCGCCGGAATTGCGTGTTGCGCCTGCGCGCTCGTCTGGCACCAACGAATTTGGTTTGCCTGGCTGATTCCATCTGCCATCCAAATCCCGTTCGGATTCTCCTGGTGTATTACTTCTCAATACCTGCTCGAATCGCGCCGTCGCAAAGAGTTGCGCAAGGCTTTCGGCTTTTATCTGTCGCCGGAAATGGCGGACAAGATTGCCGAATCCGATTTCGACCTTCGGCCCGGTGGCAAGGTGGTTGAGGCCACGATCATTTTTACCGACCTGGAACACTTCACGACCTTGTCCGAAGACCTGGATCCGGCGGAGGTCTCGGCGATCCTGATTGCGTATTTTGAACAAACGACCCGCTGTGTCCTGAAGAACAAGGGAATGATTATCAAGTACGTCGGGGACGCCGTGATGGCGGCCTGGGGAGCACCGATCGACGAGCCAGCCCACGCCATTCGCGCCGCCGAGGCCGCCTGCGATCTCCGTGGCCTAACGGAACTGGAAGTGCGCGGTAAGAAATTGCGGACGCGGGTAGGGGTCAATAGCGGCAAGGTGCTGGCGGGAAATCTCGGCTCCTCTTTCCGGTTCGATTACACCATGATCGGAGATACGACGAATTTCGCCTCTCGCCTTGAGTCGTTGAACAAGTATCTCGGTACCCAAATCCTGATTTCCGATTCGGTTCACGAACAGCTTGACGGCAAGTTCATTACCCGGCGGCTGGGGGAATTCAGAGTTGCAGGCAAGACGCACGGCGTAGTCATTCACGAGCTGCTCGGTCGCTCCGCGCAACCGGGTGATCGGGCCTGGATTGAAACTTTTGAAGCGGGCCTGGGCGTATTTCGGGCGGGAGAATTTTCCAGCGCGGGCAAGCTGATGAAGCGTACCTGTGACCTAAGAGGCGGCTCGGACGGCCCCGCCGAGTTTTATCTGCGAAAGATTGCAACCCTCTCAGGTGGGGAAAAAATGGAACATTGGGATGGAATCGTTGAGCTATCGGAGAAATAGCCGCTGGGTCAGGCGGTCATGCGGCCACGCAGGCCGGCTGCGGCGAGGTCTTCGGCGTGCGCTCCCATCACGCGCTCGAGCAGTTGCGGCCCGCTGATGCGAAAGGCTGCATCATGCGGGCAGGCGGCGACACAAGCCGGCCGCGGTGCGGCCAGGTCACCGATCGCATCGCAAAGATCGCAGTTGGCCGCCTTAAGCTGACCGACGACGTGAGGTCGCCCGAGGTGCTCCATGTCCGGGACCGCAATTCGATTATGTTCGTTGGGGATCATGAAAATACTGCCGTAAGGACAGTTTTCGGCGCATAAGCCGCATCCGATGCAGTGGTCCTCGATCACGATCTGCAGGTGCTTGCCTCGATGAATGGAATCGACCGGACATCCTTCCATGCAATGTGGTTCGGTGCACGATCGACAGGAAGTCGCGATCAGGAAATTATCCAGGCGCTGGCCGGCGCGAAGCAGACGCGGGATCGGAATACCATGTGTCTGCGTGCCATGCTGCTCGACGCAGCCTCTCGTGCACGCGTCGCAGCGTGTGCAGTTATCCAGGTCGAGGACCAGAATGCTCTGACCTTCGTAAAGACCTTGCTCGACATATTCGTCGAGGACTCGGTGACCTACGGTCGAGCTGTACAAGCGAGCGTGAGATTGCTCGACGATCCTGCGCCGCAGGACGCCAAACTGGCGCAACATCTCGAGAAAATCGGCCCGCCTAAGTTGCGCCAGCTCCAGTTGATTCAAGGCGGAGCAAGTTGCGCTGCGCAGCCCAGGCGGAAGGATAGCCGTCAAGTCATCTCCGCCGCGATCGAGCTTGCTCTTCAAGGCCCGGTCGATTTCTTCCACCGTCCTTCGCTCATCATCGAGGGAAAGCGCAAGCAATCCGATCTCTCCCAGGATTGTGCCGGGCCCTTTCGAGACAATCTTGGCCTCGCGGCCATGCTGTTGCACGCTGACCCGGACGTTGCCGAGGCGAACGAGATACAGATGAGTTGCGACATCACCCTCTCGGAAGAGAGTTTGACCCGCTTGCACGCGGACGAAGGCAACTCGGTCCCGAAGGTAATCCACGATACGGCCGTATTCCACCTCCTCGAGGCCACTGAATAAATCCGTATCTTGTAACGCCAGATCGAGGGAACTCTTACGGTATTCGCTCTCAAATCTCTGGCGTTGACTGGGGAGGCGCATGAGCCGGTCGAGCACATTGCGGCGAATCTCCCAGACCTCGCCTTTTTCGAGAGCAGTGACATTGGCCGTCCGCGGCGTCCCGTTCAGACACGCCATTTCGCCGATGATGACATCGGCAGGAGTCCGTTCTCTGATAATGGGTTTCTGGCGACCAAACCACGACTTGGAGCGCGGCGACTTTGGAAAGACTTTTACCCTGAACCGGCCGGCCCGGATAATAAAGGCGGTGTTACCAGGGTCACCCTGGCGGCATAGGATCTGCCCGGCTTTAACTCTTCGACGAATGACCAGACCGCGCTGCCAGAGCAGGAACTTGGGCGGAATGCCGGCGAAGATAGGATCGGAAATCAACTCTCTCGCCGTCAACGCTTCGGAGCGTCGGCCTTTTGCAAGAATTTGCACCTGAGCTACGGGCTTGAAGGTGATGGCGCTTGTCGGACAGGAGACCATGCATTCACCGCATTGCACGCAGGTCGATTCCCCCATCGGCACGTTGAGATCGAATCCTATTCCGGCCGTCGCTCCTTTTCCTGTCCGCCCGATGACATGGTTCTCCCGGACATCATCGCAGGCGCGCACGCAACGCTCGCAGAGGATGCAGGCACCGTGATCGACCAGGAAGACTGGGGAGGATGAGTCTAATGTGCGGCGGCCGGCGAGGGGCCGCGCGGACGGCGCCGGGTCCGACAGGATCTCGAGCTTGAAGCGGGACGAATCGGCGTCGCAGCGTTGTGCCATCTGGCCCAGCTCGTTGAATTGCGCGAACTCCTTCTCCAGCTCAGGAGGGTTCGCCGGTTTTAAGTGGTCTGCTGCCAATAGTTCTGTCATCACCTTCACGGTCTGGCGGACTCGATCGCCGTCAGGGCCGGGAGCGTTCATGGTGAAAACTTCCATTCCCTCCTTGACCTGGTGCTGGCAGGCGGGCAGCAGTTTGCGCTCTGCCGCCCGGCGTCCGCGCTTTTGGCCATAGATTTGGACGATGCAAAGGCGACAGACCGCGACCGGCGACATGTGGGGTTGATGGCACAAGATCGGGATCGGGATCTTCGTCTCGTCGCCGATTTGTTCTACATAGAGTTTGCGCGCCGCATCGAGAATCGTGGTGTAGCGCGGTGTCGTGCGCCCTTCCAGATCGACCACGATGTTGCCGTTGGCATCGGTTAACGGCTCGGCCAAAGGCACTGTCACCGACAGACCATCGATCTGGAGCGTAATGTTCTTTTCGTAGTCGGATTCGGTCGGGGAATCCAGCCGGACAAGCTGTCCATTGATGTCGCGGCTGAATAAGCCTTCGTCGTCGTCGCGAACGAATAATCCCGAAACGAAATCCGAGTTTATCGCCATACGCTATCCTCCCTCACGTTTTCCAAGGCGGGCCGCGCCGTTATTCGACAAATGTTTGGCCACGTCTTCTTCGAAAAACGCAGCGGCCGTCTTGAGAGGAATCGGGACCGACCGGCCCAGGCCGCAGATCGAGGCCAACTCTATGGCGGTGCCCATTTCTTTAATGAGCGGCAGGATTTCATCCTTCCACCTGTCCGCTTGAATCTGCCCGTTCAACAAATGTGATCCGAGCGATGCCAGCTTTTGCGACCCCAGCCGGCACGGGACACATTTTCCGCAGGACTCATTACGAAAGAACTCCACAGAATTGACCGCCTGCTCAGCCATGTCGCGGTCCTCCGCATAGACAGTTAGTCCGGCGCCGAGCGCCTGGGTAGGACTTAGCGACCGAAAAAGATTCAACTCCAGCTCGAGATCAAGGATGTCGAGTTCAGGTGAGGCAGGATCAAAGCCACGCCGAGCGGCCAGCTCCTGCCAGCTCTTGTTCTTGGTGTAGTCGCGCGGCAAGCCATTACTTGCCGTCAGTTTTGCGGGCAGAAATCCACCGGAGGGGCCCGAAGGTGCGAAACCTTTGAGCTTCTTGTCGGCGAGCGATTCCCCGACAGTAGTTGTCGCCGTAAATGAGTTCGCGCAGGGTGATTCCCATTGGGACTTCATAAACACCCGGGCGCTTGACGTCTCCCGAAACCGAGAAGATCCGGCGGCCCTTCCATCCATTCACACCCTGGTCCGCGTAGGCTTTGCCGCTCTTCAGGCAGATGAAGGGAACCCAGGCAAAAGTTTCCACGTTGCTCACGAGCGTTGGAAGATCTTGCAATCCATTCGTCTCCAATTTCGGCGGCATGTTGCGTGGCTCGCCGCGGCGATCCGACATGGCTTCGATCAGCGCGCTTTGTTCTCCGCAAATGTATCCCCCGGGACTAACGAAAACCGAAATGGGAAAGGAATGGCCGATCAGCATGGCATTCTCGCCGCAGAGCCCGAGTTGTTCCGCATGGCAAATCTCAAGCCGGCACGCCTCAATTTGTTCGGCGTATTCATGGCGAATGTAGATGAACCCCTGGGTGGCTTCGGTGATCAGGCCGGCCAGTATCACCGCTTCCACGATGAGGTGCGGCGTGCGAAGGAGAAGCTCGCGGTCTTTGAAGGTGCCGGGCTCGCTCTCGTCACCGTTCACTACGATGAAGGCTCGATCGTCCGATTCCCGCTGCCGGGCTTTGCGAACGGCGTCGCGCACGTCGCGCCACTTTTGCACCGCCGGAATTCCCGCGCCGCCCAGCCCGCGGAGATCGGCGTCGCGGATCTCATCGAGAAGGATGTCCGACCATCCGCCCAGCTCCGGGCCCTTGGCCCATTCGTCCTCCGTCTGCCAGCAACGGACGGCATCGCGAACGGCCGGCTCCATTTCGAAATCAACCCGCATCTGGCGCAGGGCCGCCATGCGAAACTTTTCCAGCATCCCGAGAGTCCACTCCGGCTGCGTCTTCAGAAATTCCAGCGCCGCGCCTAACGACGCGTCGCGCGCCGCGATTGCCGCGTGCGCCGCCCGATAGTCGGAGGAGTCGTCCTTGTAGGGGTCGATCACGGTGTGGTTCCCCAAAAAACTCCGATCGACATCGTGATCCGGCGCCGGTGGCGCACCTTTCAGCGTGGCCGCGACGATGGCCTTCAACTCCTCGCTCGATCGCGCAAGATAATATTGTTCATGCTCGGAACCCTGGATTGAGAGGCAGGCGGCTGGGGCGCGATCGCAGCGGCCCAGACACGACATTCCCTCGACCGCGACATCCTCGCTCGTGAGCGCCGCCGCCAATTCCGGCAGCATTTTACCCGCACCGGCCAGGTGACATGACAAATCGCGACAGACTCGCAGGACGATCTTCTTGGGACGTATAAGCAGGAAGTGGGGGAAGAAACTGGCCACGGCCTGGAGGCGATACAGCGGTAACCCAGACTCTTTCGAGAATTCCGCGAGAGCTTCCGGCTTCAAATAGCCGAATTGCTGCTGAATGCGGTGCAAGGCTGGCACGAGCACCGGAGAGTAGGGAGTCAGCTGTTCGCTCGCCATTCTTTTTCTCCAAAGGTAGCACAGCGTGCGGGCGCCGTGCGGCCAGAAACCTGGGGTTCGTTAGGCATAATCCAGAGCAATCCTATTACGGAGCGTGTTCCACTGTCGTGCGAAAACTCGCGAGATCGGTGGCAAATTTTGCGGGCTGAAAATCAGGACGAACGCGAACGTCTTCGAAGAGCGCAGCCAGCGCGGGATTGCTAGTTGAAACAGCCGTCTGGCCCATCGGGCGCGAAAGTCGATCGAGCGCGAGGACGAGTCTCTGGGCGCGCCAAAAAAGCAGTTCCGATGTTGCCGTTGGCGAGACGATGAACTCGGAACCCGTCGCGTCCAGTGCCTGCAACATCGCCTTGGTGCGATGTTCGTCCCAGGAAATCGCCGATGCCTGCCGAGCGAGCAAGTCGGCATGTTCCTGCGTAGACGCAAACAGGGCGTGGCTCCCGGTGGCGCCGGGCGGATCGATCACCTGGAGTCGCGTTTGGTTCGCCGTTGTTTTCGCGAGCAGCCAGACAAGACCGCTCCAGCGCGCGGTGGCGTCTGCATCGGGTGCTTCGTTTTTCGCCAGCGCCCAGCTCATCTCGCGCAAGGCCACGGCCTGCCCGACCAGCCAGGCGCGCGGCCCGCTCCACGGAGCTTCGTCGCGCCAGTGTTTCGGCTCGGCCACCGATTGCCCATCGAGTTCAAAGGTCAGTTCGGGATGGCCTGCTCGGAGCAAATCCACGTCGAGGTTTTGGTGACAGGCGACACAGGTATTGGCCCGGACATAGAAGTTGCGCAGATCGCGCATCCCGGCGCCCACGCAGATAGCGTAAGTCCAATCCTTGCGGGTATGCCCGCGCACCCACGACTCCGCAGCGCCGTGACAATTCTCGCAGGAGACGCCTTCATCGACGTGCGCGGTTTTCGCGAGGCGCGCGGGAGCGACCGATTGAAACGGAGAATGACAAACGGTGCAGCGGTCGCTTGTCTGTGCCGCCGGCAAGGAGAGCGTCTCGGCCATGCGTGCAGAGCGGGCATCGACCAGGACCGCGTAAGCGCGCGCGTGAAAATCCTGCTGCACCCAGGTGAGATACTGGCTGCGCTTTTCACCCGCTCCGCCGTGGCAACTGGATGATTTGCAACCGGCCGCTCCGATAAACCGATCGGTCTGGAGCGGGGCGGCATTCACCTCCGCGGCCGAATTCCCGGCCAGGAGAACGGCGAAGCCCGCGAACGCACGCCACCGGAAAAATGCGCCAACGCTCACGTCCCCGACCATAGCGAAGAGCGACGCAGCAAAGCCAGACAATAACGGAAGCGGTGGCTTTCCTGCCTAACGAATCAAAAGTTCTTCCCTGAAAATGCCGAAAGAGTATTCTGGCGCCAACTCCCCGAGGAAAATCCGCATGCAGGACGATGTCGAAAAGCTGACCCGCGGCAGGCTGCGGTGCGTAAATCAGTTGATCGAGGTGTGAGCCGGCATGCGAATTTTTAACCGCGCACACATTCCCTGGTTCCTCCTGGTCGTCCTCGCGACGATCGCCGCCTGCTGGATCTACATTGGTAATTTTTATCCGGCCCGTTTGCCTCCCGGGTTGCGTCTGCCGCCTGCCCTCGTGCAAAATCCGTCGGAACATCGCAGCATCGGAGGCACGCCGGTCGGCTTGATCTTCGGAACGGTTTCGTTCGCGATTTTTATCTTTGGAGCGCTCCTCAGCCTGCGCAAACGAGTCGTGCTCTGGCCCATCGGCTCGGTACAAAGCTGGCTCCGCGCCCATATCTGGCTCACCCTCCTCACCATCCCGCTCGTGCTCCTGCACAGCGGATTTCGGCTCGGCGCGCCCATGACCACTCTGCTCATGGCGCTCTACGGCGTCGTCATGGTCAGCGGCATCTACGGATTGTTTCTGCAACATCAGATGCCGCGCATCATGAAGGAGCGGTTGCCGACCGAAACAGTCTACGAACAAATCCCATATGTTCGCTCGCAGCTCTTTCATGCCGCGGAAAAAATGTGCAACTCCTTCAAGGCAGCGGCGCCTGCTGCGTTGTCTCCAGTGGCTGCGGCGAAAAGCTCGGACCCAGAGGAACCTTCACCGCCAGTGACGGACCCGGAATCGGAAGCTGCGCTCATCACGTTTCTCGAAGACCGAGTCATGCCCTATCTCAAGGCGCGGCGCGTCGGCAGGTTTCGGTTCAACGACAGCAGTTATTCGGACGACACTTTTCGTTTTGTGAAACTCAAGGTGGCGGATGCCTATCGCGGCCGGGTCGAAGAAATCCAGGCGTGGTGCGACGAGCGCCGGTTGCTCGATCTGCAAACCCGTTTGCACCACTGGCTGCATGCCTGGCTCTTCGTGCACGTGCCTTTTTCCTTTCTGTTGCTTCTGCTCACTGCATGGCACGCGTTTGTAACCCTCTTTTACTACTGACCCGATGGCCACGCCCAGACGGACGCAGAAGCAGATTGCCGAGGAATACAAAGGCAATCTCGGCTACTACAGCAAAACCCATTTGTGGCGGCTGGCGCGTTTCCTGGCCAGCTTTCTCGCCATCTCCCTCGGCCTCGCCGCCATCATCGCTTTTCAACAAGCGAGGCAACGAAAGATTTTTCAACCCGGGCAAACTCTCGACCAGTCACGCCGCCCTGACCGACAATTGCGCGAGCTGTCACGACAAATCATTGCTGACCGGCGGCGAGCTGACGCCAGATCCAATTCCAGGAAGTCCTGAGCGATCGATTTCAGCATGGCGTTGCTTTTGATCCGATCGATCAAAAATTGCGAGGCCTGCCACCTCAAACAGGACAAACGGACCTACACCTTTCACGAACCAAACGTGGTGAAGAATCGTTCGTGTTCCGTGTGTCACCAGGAACATCGCGGCCCCGGGCCAATGAAGGTGGTGGCTAGCTCCCAGTGCGCCTCGTGTCATGACAATCGCGAGACGATGGCAGCGTCGGCCAGGAAGGGTCGGGAACTGGACTGGACAAATTTTCAGCGCCACCCGCATCCGCCGCAGCAGATCGTCTTCACTCTCCCGCGTCCGCCTGACGGCTACACGGAGACGTTTGCGTCCTTCTGGGATGGGCATCCGGAATTTCAACTCAAGCGGGAACCGGTGCGCGATCCCGATGTCCTTAAGTTTAATCACGAGCGGCATTTCGCCCCGGACATCCCGATGGTTGGCGGCAAAAAACTGGAGTGCAATTATTGTCACCATCCCGACTCCGAGGGGCGTTATTATGATCAGCGCATTACTTTCGTGGCCCAGTGCCAGGCTTGCCACTCGCTCCAGTTCGATCCCAAAAACCCCGAGCTTACCCTGCCGCATGGGAACACGACCGCCGTGCGCGGCTTCCTGCGCACGTTGCCGACGCAATACGCGGATCTCGCCGTGAAAAAAGGCATTACCAAGCCTAACGAGATCAAAAACTTCGTGACCTGGCAGATGCTGCAACTGCGCGAGCGAGTCCGCTCCGGCGAGGATTTTGAGTATCAGGTCTTCTTTGTCGCCGATCCCTACAAACTGCGGCCCGGGACCGAGGCCCGGGTCCGCGCCTCATTTTATGGCTGCGCGCTTTGTCACGAGGTGCAACCGGTGGCCAACGCGGCGCCTTTCATCGCGAAACCGGTCTTCGTCGATCGCTGGATGCCGCAAGCCCGGTTTGACCACGCCAAGCACACGATGGTAAAATGCGACGATTGCCATCACGCGATGCGGAGCCGTCTCACCTCCGATGTCCTCATGCCGGGCATCGCCAGTTGCGTTACCTGCCACAGCCCCAAAGGAAAAGTCGTGGCCGAATGCATCACCTGTCACAGCTACCACGCGCCGGCATCACTCACGGTGGTTGGGCGGTGGCCGGCAAAGGATTAGGGGAAGGGGTTGGCGGCGCTGGGACCGGTTGCAATTCGCGGCCGCTGCTCGTGAAAAGCTTTCCGCCGCGCAGCGCGACATTTTCCACCCGGTAGAGCGGCCCGGTGTGCGGGGCGTTTTCGTCTGGCGGATAAATGCCTTCAACGTGACGCAGAAACGGCAGCATCTCATCAAGATGGAACGGCCGCGCGCCCCGCCGACCAAAGACGACGGTCTGCCCTCCGGTTTCATCCACTACGCGATCGCGCTCCAGTCCGCGCGAAACGCAGATCGCTTCGCCTTTCGTTGGATAAGTCGCGATCAACTGCGGATTTGGGCGCGGACTGAATCCCATCGCGCCGGGCACCGTGTCGGGCGAGATCAGCTGAAGAACACGCAATCCGTTTTTCCCATCGGCGACGAGTGCGAATTGCGAGGCGTTCACGCTGCCGATCTGCACCGCGCGCGTGTCGTTGAGCGCGCCGCTTGCATTGAACATCTGGTCGAGTCGCGGCCGTTCCGGATTTTCCACATCGACAATCGCGAGACCTTCCGGGCCGTTGGCGACGTAGGCATAAGTGCGCGCGACATAGAGACGTCCGGCATTTCTTAGCCTAACGAAGCCGTTCTGCACCGGAATCGGCTGGTCGGGGTTGGTGATGTCGAGAACTTTCAGGCCCTCGTCATCGGTCACGAAG
This sequence comes from uncultured Verrucomicrobiae bacterium, assembly GCA_963738045.1. Lineage (GTDB taxonomy): Bacteria > Verrucomicrobiota > Verrucomicrobiia > Chthoniobacterales > UBA10450 > Palsa-1392. Next base: position 604,035 of record CAVTUX010000002.1, read on the forward strand.
GCGTAGCGGAATTGAATCGCAACGCATCTTGGATTGCGCAGAAAACCATTCGTCACCTGGCCCGTGATGTGCGGATGCGAGCCATCCTTGCCGACTTCGATTACGAACAAGCCTCGTGGCGTGGTCAAATAAAGCCGATGCCCGGCCGCTGCGACAAAACTCGCGCCGGTCAGCGCGCCATTCGGATTGAATCGAATCGTCTCGCTCTCTTTGAGGAAATTGTTATCGGGATTGCCGTCGACGAGGGTGGCGACATTGGAAATGACGAGGCCTTCCTCCCGATCGGAAATGTAGACGTAGGCGTAGAACAGAGGGATTTTCTGTTCTTCGTTTTCCGGCCGGCGAATCCGCCCCGGATCGAGCGCGAGTGTGCTCGGCAGCGCGACACTCGTCGCGTATTTGGTGTGGATGCGCGTGCGCTGACCGAGCGGCGAAACCGGCGCGCTCACGATTCGCTCGGAAAATCCTTTCTGATCGATGTTCGCGACGTCGAAAACCTCGAAACCGCCCGGACCGTTCGCAGCGTAGAGATACTCGCCGCGCAACACGACGTCCTGAATGTCGTGCCCGTGATGCTCGTAGGCTTCGGTCAGAATCGATCCGCGCTCGATGTGTTTTCGGTAGTCATCCGGGTAGGCAATCTTTTGCAGATGACTGCCGATAACCGCTTGCGGCTCGTCCGGTTCGGTCCAAACAACGGCATGCAGACCGTGGCGCCCTTCGCCGACATAAGCATAGCGACCGAAGAAATTCACCGTGCCGGTGCCGAAGCCGAGCAACGAAGCCATCCAGGCGTTGTTGTCGTTCTTCTTCGAGAGATGGCAGTCCTCGCAATTTTTCGTTGTCCCGACGCTGCTGGTGGTGTGTGGAAAATGTGGATTGAAGGCCTGGCCGCTGTAGCCCTCGGCGGAAAAGGTTTGCTGCTGCGAGTAAACCCATTCGCGATTGGCATTTTGAGAACTGACCACGACCGCACTCGAGGAACGGATCACGGCCATGCGATTCTTTTTCACCGAGCCGTCGAGCCCGAGCATGAAAACGTCGTCGCGCACGACCTGTGGATTGTAGGTCGTGAAATTGCGGTCGGTGACACCTTCGAACTTGTTCAGTGCGACATGCTGGTTCGCCTTCATCGGCAGGTGACAACCGAAACAACTCGTCGCCCACGAGGTATGGCAGATCTGGCAATCCATCGCGCCGTTGTCGTGCGCGAGGCGCTTGCAGCGTTCCTTCGGGTTGCTCGGAATCGCAGCTCCCCAGGTAATCCCATCGCGCTGCAGGGTTTTGGCGTAGGCCGACTTCGCGTTGTAGTGCGAGGAGGCCGGATCGATCGTGTCGATCGTTTGCGGAATCTCCCAGCGCACATCGGGCGACATGGATGATTGCTGATAAAGCGTGTTGCCCTCCCAGGTAAAGCGCGGTCCCCAGGGCGTATTGCTGTTGTGCAAATCGACCGGCCGGCGTTTCCGGAGGTGATCAGTGTCGGCCGGGCGTAGATCGTGCCGTGACAATCAACGCAACCGATCGAGGTCGCGTTCCGCGGCTCGCCGTAGAGCTGGCCGTTGCCGTGCACGTCGTTTAGGAAATGGCAATCGCCACACTGCATGCCGTGGGCGAGATGCACGTCCTTGAGATGAATAGCCTTGGCAAACTTCTGCGGGTCGTTAAACGAAATCGGGTTGTCCTGGAGATCGAGGAGGACTCCCTTTGCGATCGTGTTTGAAGACCGCGCGAAAAATCCAGCCGTGCCCGTGATAATCGGCAAACTGGGTGTGTTGCAGTTTGGGATTCAGTTCGGCGGTGTGGGCGGCAAAATCGGGGTCGCCCCAAAGTCCGCGGGCCGCGGCCGCCTCCGGATTAATCTGGGTGGAGCGGAGGAGTTCGGCATCGGTCGGATCATGCTGCACTTTGGGATACATGAATTCGCCATCCGTTTCCTGGTCCCACCAGGTGTAACCGAGATACGGATTCACAAACAAATTGCCCTGATGCATGTGGCAATTCATGCACTGGCTCGAAGGGATCGAGCGCGTGAACTGGTGCATGATCGGATGGCCGCGCTCATTTTTCGGGATCGATTTGTCGGCCGTAAAACTGAGCCCGTTATGGCCGTATTTGCTCCACCAGCCGGAGTTCGTGGGCGAGCGATCATTAGCGTAAACGACGTGGCAGGCCGAGCAACCGCTGGAGCGGAAATCGCCCGGGTGATCGTTTGTGCCGAGGAAGCCGAGGAGCGGATCGTGCAGCCGGGTTTTTTGCAGACCGAGAAAGACCGGATCGGTGCGATTAAGCGTGCCGAGGCCGCGTTCGGATAAACGGCGTGCCGGTCGCCCGGGCGGCTCGTTGATCGTTGGGACGCCGAGCTGCAACTGTTTCTCGCCGCCTTTTTCGAAAATGCGCAGGATGTTGCCCGGGTTGCTCAGATTAAAACGCGGCAGCGGCTCGAGGAATGGGAGAATGCCGTGCACCTTGGTGTCGTTAGGCGTGACCGGGGTGTAATTGACGAGGCGCAAGCGGCACGCCGTCCGCACCGTAGGCCTGGCCGAAGCGGTAGTTCTTGTAGGGGACGGCGCCGTTGTTGTAGAGCGCGGCGCCCCAAAGCATGGCGCCGTGATTCATCATGCTGTGATCGACGTTGCGCACGATCTCGCCGTGACAAAGGCCGCAGGCCTGGTCCGCCACCCGCAGATCGCCGGGGTTCATGAAACGGATGAACTCCGGCGATTCGTGGTTGAGCCAGACATCGGAGCGCGGAGGATTGGCCGACGTGCGAAAGAACTCCGGATGACGCGGCGGGACGTGCGCCTGCTCTTTCGTCAGGCCGCGGGCTGGATTGCCGCCGTGGCAATCGGTGCAGCCGAGCACGACATGTGGGGCGGCGTGCATCGGCTCGATGCCATTGTGGCATTGGTTGCAGCCGGCGCTTTTCGCATCGGCCTCGGCCTGGGTTTGATCGATCCAGTTGCGGGGCGGGCGAGGAGCGGGGCGGGTGACGGAGACGGAGGGAGAAACCGCGGTCGTAGGCCCGTAGCCAGTAGCTGGACTTTGGGCAAGAACGGTGCAGCGGAGCAGGAAGAAAAGAAGAAACCATTCGCGGTTAAACCCGCGCCGCTCCACATGGGACGATTTCCTCTCCGCCCTTTTCTTGTTCTCCTGCATCAGTAGGTCAGCGTCACCGTAAAAAGCCCGCTATAAAGAAAGTTATCGACGCTCCCAGCCGGCGGGTTCCCGAATCCCGGCACGGGCCGCGTATTCGTCCGATAAATTTCCTTGTAACCCTGGCCCGGCACGAGAAACCCAACCCCGGCAGTTAGGATGACATTGTCCGTCAAGAGCGGTCGCCATTGCGTTCCCAGGCTAAAATCCCAGCCTATGTCGTTATTAGCATTGTTCGTGAAGAGGACCTGTTGTGTGACTTGGGTGTGAATCGTCTCAATGTGGTTCACATTCACGAAAGCCTTTAGCTTCGGCGTCACATCAGCATCGAACCCATAGCCAATGATGAAGACACCAGGATTAACAAAGTTGGCCTGCCCCTCGGTCTTGCTCGTGCGGAAATCGGGCACCAGACTGTCGCGCTGCTTAAAATTCACCGCCGTGCCAGCAAGATTGAATCCCTGGTGAACGTAGAAACTGAATGGTCCGCCGAAGAGAAAGGGCCGATCCATGATCGTGTCGAAACCGGTCTGGCTACCCCATCCTTCGGATTGTCGTCACCACTGGCATAGAAGACCGAGAGCTTGTGGCGCATCCAGTCCTTGTCGATCGAGAGTTCGAGCGCCGCCATCTGCGCATTGATCGACACCCGCCGGCCTGCGATGCCATTGAAGTTGTCCTCGCCAAACACCTGGTAAAAGGCGTGCGTGATGTTGAGCCACCCAATGTGACCGTCGCCCGTCCAGCCAAGGTAATACGCCTGCACGGAATGATCCTGCACCTTGCCGATCGGCGCCGGTCGCACGATGAAACCGTTCTTATCGTAATGTCGGCTCGCGCCGTCGAAGTCACCGAGAAAGCTCAGCTCCGCGGTATAACCTTTGGAGAAAAAATCCTGCCGAAAAACATTCGCGATCAAAACTTGCTGGTCGCGCGAGTCGAAAGTGTTTAGATCCGAATAGGTGTCCTTTTCCAGCATGTGGAAGGCGACGAGATTGTATTGCCAGCGGTTGTTGTCGTAGTTGCCAAAGATTCGCGCCCCGAGGTTGGCGTCGTTGAAAATGAAGCCGCGGAAATCGCTCACGAACGGTTGAATGCCGAAGCGCGAGGAAACGAAGTCATAGTTATCCGAAAGGTCACGGATGTGAATCTCGGCGAACGCCTCCTGGAGCGAATAAAAATCCTTGTAGCGGGTGGTGTTTGCCAAGCGCGGATCCGGATTGAGCACATTGGTCTCCTGGACTTCGGTGTAGTTGTTGTTGTAAACCCCGAGGATTCGGATGGCCCAATCCACCGGCTTAAAGGCGGTCTCGCCCTGGAAGAGGTCGATCCCGATCGAGAAGTCGTTCGAAAGAAAGAACTGCTCACTGCGTCCAAAAAATTCCGAGCTGTTGGGCCGTGCACTGCTCACGCCGCTGGGCGTGGGCAACCGCCGCCCGTCGAGCTGAAAGAAGTCGCTCACGGTTAGATTAAGAAAAATGTCCTGACCGATGATCGGCGCGTCGCCTTTCAGCGTGCTCTGCAAATAGGGATGCCAGAGCTTGAGGCCTGACTGGTAGGGCGTCTCGGTCGACGGATCGGCATAACGTTTCCAACGCCCGAAACCGATGAACCAGCGATTCGGCACTGCTTGGGAATTGGGAAGCAAGCCCTGGCCGCGTTCGGCTTCCGGATAGTTTTCGTACTCGAGTTTGTGGCGATCGGGTACGACTTCACGCATGTCCTTGCGCGGAAGCTCGAGTGAGCGCGGCAGTGGTTCGTCGCCATACCAGGGCAAGGGCGGAATCACCGGTGGAAACAGGCTCGGCGGCTCGATCGATTCTGGTTCGTTAGGGGCACCGGGATCAGGATTGAACTGTGCGGGCGGCGAGGGGGATGATGCTGGGAGCTGGGCAAAGATCAGGTTCCGGCGCGCGAGATCGGGCAGGCTTAGGTGGTCGCTGTCGACTCCGAGTTGAACGTTGGACGTTCTCTCTTCTGCTGGATCCTGCGCTCGCACAGACAAAGCAATAACGAGCAGACCGAGCAAAAAACTCCCAATCTTCAATCTCCAACTTCCAATGTCCAAAAGAAGCGCAAGCCAGATGTTTGCGTGGCGTCTCGTCGGCACGGGAAATGTGCGCATCGCTCGCGCAGGATGACGGAATCGGTGCTCGTTTTGCAAGCCTGGTCGCGCTGAGTTTTCTTCTTGGCAGCTTGGTCACCGGCTTGCTACAAAGGCGGTTGGATGATCTTCAGTCGGCTTGCCATCCTCCTGACCGCGCTTTGCTGGGCGTCATCCGCGGATGCGCAATTGACCGCGGACGATGTGCAGAAGATCATCACTCAGGCCGCCTCGCGAGCAGCGCAAATTTCACCGAACAGTGTGATTGCCGTGGTCGACCGCGAGGGCTTTGTGCTTGGCGTTTGGAACGTGGCGGGCGGCGAACCGACCATCCCGGAAATTGCAACCTGCGTTTCAAAGGCAGGCACGGCTGCATTCTTGAGCAGTGATCAGAACGCCTTCACTTCACGAACCGCAGGATTCATCATTCAGCAACACTTCCCGCCCGGGGTTTTCAACACGCCGACTGGACCTCTTGTCGGCGTTGGTTTGTCGAGTCTTTCCTTCTCCGATATCAACAAGTTTAAGGGACCGGGTAGCATTACGATCTTCAGCCCCACGCCGGGTTTGGCAATTGTGCCGGTAGCCAATACATCGCTTGATGGAACGCCCGGCGGCGTTCCACTCTACAAAGGCGGACACGTCGTCGGCGGCGTCGGCGTTACCGGCGACGGAACGCCCGCTGCGATCCCGGGTTTCCGTGCGGAAAATCCATTCGTTTTTATTGCTGGCTACGACAAGGACGAAGACATGGCCCTCGCCGGGCAGATTGGCTACAAGCCTTCTTCGGATATTCTGGCGACCAACGTTTTCATCAACGGCATCAGCCTCGAGTACATCGAGAGCAGCACCAGCCTGCCCAGAACGCTGACGCTGCCGGGCAACGTTGCGGCTGGATATCCGATCCAGGGCTCGCCGGCTCCATTTCCCTATCCGGTTGCCACGCTTGGTGGTGTGCAAGGACAGATTCGCCAGCCAATCATCGACGATCCCATTCCAGGCACGATCAACGGGCAGCCGCGCCTGTCGGCGGCGGAAGTGACCAGCATCCTCGCGATCGCCGCCGATCGCGTGCGCACGACGCGCGCCGGTATCCGGCTACCGATCGGCATTCAGATGGAGGCGTTCATCAGCGTGGTAAATTTTCCGAACCAGGACGGAGTCGCGCCAACGGTGCTCGGGACGTTTCGGACTGGGGAAGCGACCATGTTCAGCTGGGATGTGGCGGTGCAAAAAGCGCGCACCGCCATTGCGTATTCCAATAACGGCAACACCGTCGCGATGTCGGCGCGCACGGTTGGTTTCCTGGCCGAAAGCCATTATCCGCCGGGGATCGATGCCAATCACAGCGGCCCTTATTATGGTCAGCAGGAAGCTCTCTCGGGTTTGTTAGGCACAGGGCAAAATGTTACGCTAAACTCCTTCTTCCAAGTCAATCCCAATCTACCGAACGGAATTACCATTTTCCCGGGCGGCTTCCCGCTTTACCGCGACAACCAGATGATCGGCGCGATCGGGGTGAGTGGCGATGGCGTTGACCAGGACGACCTCGTCGCAGCTTCGGGCACCGAGAATTTTCTCACCCCGCTGGCCATCGGCGCGGATGAAATCGTGTTCGAAGGCGCGCGTTTGCCCTATGCGAAATTTCCGCGCGATCCCAGCGGCACGTTGGGAAGCAACGATACGGTGGTGCTCGCTTCGCCCCATGCGATCACGCTTTCCCAGGGGCTGGTGAACATTTCCACCCGGATGAACGTCGGGCCGGGCGAAAACCAGGCGATCGCTGGTTTCATTATCTCGGGCAGCGTCTTGAAGGATCTGCTTGTGCGGGCGATCGGTCCGTCGCTTGCGCAATTTGGGGTGCCCGGCGTGCTCGGCAATCCCGCTCTGGAAATTCACGATCAGAGCGGTGCTGTCGTCGCCTCGAATAATGACTGGCAAGATACGCAAACAGACGCCATCGCGGCGAGCGGCCTTGCGCCGCAGGCGAGCGCTGAAGCTGCCGTCAGGCTGACCCTTCCTCCCGGCGCCTACACGGCCGTCATGTCGGGTGAAGGGGGAGGTGCCGGCGTTGGCCTGGTCGAGGTCTACGACTTGAGCAACACTCCGGATTCCAAGCTGGCTAACATCAGCACGCGAGGATTTGTCGGTGCCGAGGATGACGTCTTGATCGGCGGTTTTATTATCGGGGGCGACACGGGCTGTTCAAAAGTGGTCGTGCGAGCACTGGGTCCGTCGCTCGCATTGCTCGGCGTCGGCGACGCTTTGCCTGACCCGGCTCTTGAGCTGCACGATTCCAATGGAACGATCATGGCGGCGAACGATAGCTGGGAGGAGACTCAATCGAGTGATCTGCAGGCGGTAAACCTCGCGCCGACCGATCCTCGCGAGGCCGCAATCATGGATTGGCTGACCCCGGGGTCCTACACGGCCATCGTGCGGGACAGTGCCGGCCTGACCGGCGTGGGTCTGGTCGAATCCTACGTCGTGCAATAGGAGGCTGTCGGTTCGAAGGACCTGCGGAAAGTTCCAGAGACGCTGGGGAGTCGGCAGTCGTTAGGCTGCGACCTCGACGGAGGCGCCCTTGGTCAGAATCGCGACCGCGCGTTGAATCTCTTCAATATCAAACGGCTTGGACATCATCATGTCGACATGCTCGGATTGACTTTCGCCACCTGCTCGGCCACGAGACCAAAACCTGGGCCCCGAAGGATCGAGCGTTTTTCCTTTTGGCGGGAAGTTCACCGCTTGAAGGGACAGGATCGCCTCGCTCGCCTCTTAAACGACACGACACGTCGAACGTCGGCACATTACACGGAATTGTTTCGTCGAATTGTTGTAAGGCGGACGCGCCAATCGTCGCCGCGCACCTGGAGCGGCATCTCTTAAACAAAATCTTGACGTTCTCGCGGTAAATCAATAGAAACGGCCATGCCTAAATCACTTCTTGGTTTACTCTTAGTTCTCTTAGCGGTTGCGGGTTGCTCCACTCCTCAGCCCGCTGCCAAGCCGCAGGCCGCCGCTGGTCAATCCGCGGCCACTGCTAGTCAATCCGCGTCCGTCGCCGCAAACAATTCCGTTCCAGCCGCCGATAACCAGGAATATGAAACCGTTTTCGTTCCGCCCCCAACTGGCAGCCTGCTGGGCGGCGGTTCGGTGCGCGTCCCGAAGACTTATTCGGGAAACGATGAGAATGCACTTCTCGGCAACATCCGTCGCCTTAATGCCGCGGCCGGGGCGAAGGACGAACGTCCCTATGTGGTGAGCGCGGTCTCGAAGGTCACCGGAGTGAGCCAGCGAGAATTGCAGGCCCAGCAGGATGTTTTGCGACTGCGCTTCGGCGAACTCTGCGCGATCAATGCCATCGCCCGCGGCAACAGCAACAAAGTGCACGAAATTGCGACTCTAAAATCCAAAGGCCAAAGCTGGACGGCTCTCGCTACCTCGAACGGCGTGAACATTGCGACCGTGACCCAGACGACGCGTAACGCCGCCGATTTGACGGCCAGTTCCTACTCCAATGCCACGGAGCGGCAAAAGGGAGGTCAGCGCAAACTGGAGCAGTTGGGTGCGGGCCCGCAGGTACGACCTCAGCAATAGACTCTTCCGTTCGGCGAAATCGCCGGGCAAATTTTGTTGGACCGCCGCCGATCACCCGAGCCAAAGATTGAGAGCCTCGCATTCGGTTCCTGCTTCCGCGCCTTGCTGCGAGGAGCTCTGCTCGGTGCGATTTGGGGGCGGGATTGTTCAATCGGCGGGGCGCGGTTCACTTCAATCAAACACCGTATTGGTTTCTCAGCCCGCACCAGGAAATGCGCATTGATTCTGCGAGATTGACGAGGCGGCTTCCGAGGGTTCGCGGTCGAGAACGGCGACCCAGCATGCGACGATCGCTCACGACGCTTGCGGCGGCATTCGCTCTCATCGCGAGTGCCCAAGGAGGGATTGGCGATACCGAAGCGCAAATCCGAGCGCGTTACGGCGAGGCGATCGCGGTCCTGCCAGCCCGCGCGGGCGATGCCAGCCTAACGAAGTGCTATTCATCAGACGGTTTCATCATCTCCGTAACCTACGTCAAGGGACACAGTGCCCGCGAGATCCTGACCAAAGGGAACAAGTCCAAGATTACCGAAGCAGAGATCCAGGCCGCGCTCAAGGCGAACGCCGGCGGTTCGGCCTGGAATGCAGAGCAACTGGCAGATCCGCGGACGGCTGGCGTGCAGGAATGGCGGACCAGCAATCAAGAATCGCGCGTCGCCATTTACGATTCGCAGACCCGCGCACTTTTTATCACCACCCAGCAATTTATCGACCTGACCAAGGCGACGAAGCCGCAAGTTGCCACGAAAAGAGGCGCCACTGGACTCGGCGGGTTCGGCACCGTCGGCGCCGTCCGCGCGGCCGGCGCACGTCCAACAGTCAACATGAAACTTTTCGACAAGAGTGCCGTGTTAAGGTCGCAGCAAAGCCAACCGCGGCCTTCTGCCAGCCCCGGAGGAAACTGAAGATGCGTCACGGTTTTGTCGGGAAAGATTCCATCTGTCCGCTTTCAACTCTCTGGTTTTCGCCGCTGGGGAAACGACGCGACGTTTCCTGATCTTGTTCAGATTCCACTGATACTGCTTCAAGACATTTATCAACTACCGTTGCCGGTATCGCTATCTAGTTCGGCCTGAAGAGACTCAAAATAATGCGCGCGCGGCCTTGGCATCGCCGTGGCCTCATTGTGGGTGCTGCGTTCGTCGGCGACATATTTTGGACTTCATCTGGCCGTCATTGGAGAGCAACAATCGTGGCAATTACTCCATGCAAACACGCGGCCAGATCTTATAGGGAAGGACTGCACTGCACCAAGGCGGTACGCTGTTTAGATCGCGAGATGACTGGAACGACGCGCAAGGGGATGAGATCGAGGTCGCGGGCATTCTGGCCCGGCGATGATCGGGAGTCAGCAATCCTTGCGACTCTGATCAAGGGAAGCTCCACGGGCATCATCCGCGGGAAGGACACCACGACCGGCGTGGCGCTGACAGAAGAGTGTCGGATGGGCGACTAGCTCATTCGCGGAGCAGCGCGGATCGCCAGCGAAGACGCGCCCGGAATTCTTCTCCGTCCGAAGTTCCTGCGCGACCGAACTTAGTGTTTGCCTGATTGACTACGGATGAATCATGTTCGTCCAGAGAAATTCGTACGTCGCTATGGCGTTTATGGCGACGGAGACTACGAAGAGGGCCGCTTCCGCCGTTGTTACCTTACGACCACCGTTTTCAACAATGAGCAGAAACATCCAGGGTATGAGAACAATTCCATATCGGTACGAGAACTGCCAGCCCCCGGTATTTCCGTGACACCAGAGAAAGAGCGTCAAGACACCGATCGCGATCCAGCAGGTGGTTTTGTGCTTTCCGCCTTCGCGGAAAAGGAGAAAAAGAAATGGGCTGGCGAGAAAGATTGAACAACCGAAGGCCGGCGGCTGAAGGTAAGGGAAACCCTGCAGATCAATCATCCCTTGAAACAGCATTTCGTAGGCGTTCCAACGAATGGCGTGCAGGGAGAAGAGCCCATGCCGATACCACGGCTCTTGCAACACACCCGGGATGCGCGCGTACCCGAAGTCTGCGACTCCGCCGAAGCGGACCCAGTTGTAAACCGCAGTGCAAAGCAGAAGCAAAGCTGGAACGGCGACAAATCGCGCGAGATCCATCCAGATCCGGGGCCAGTCCCGGCTGGTCATGGCAGACCCGCGGCCGTTTTTTTCAGACGGCTGAGACAGCCAGAAATAATAGAGATAAATGGGTGCCGTTATGAGGACCTCTGTTCGATTGCCCAACGCGACCGCAAACCATATGCCGGCCAGCAGCGGATTCGGGCGAACCAACGTGTAATAAAGACTGGCGGACTGACCCAGGATCGCGAAACCAAGAGCCATTTGCCAAGCGCCGGCAAGTCCGATGTTGCACCAGGTCCAAGTGGCGAAAATTGGAAACAACGCCACGATGACGCGGCGCGTCTGCGACATCTCCGAAACATAGGAGAGGCGATAAAAGAAATAAGCGCATCCCGCCATCAGAACTGCGGCTAGTTCGCGCGCCGGCCAATTGCGAATCATCCCAATCCTCTGCAAGAGCGCAACGGGAATGTTTGCCAACACCGCGCCCAGCGGAAAGACCGAGTAATATCTCCCGCTCACCGGCACCAATTCGTTCAACCAGGACGGCGTCGGACTGGTTAATCCCACATGTCCGTGCAGGAAAGCCGCTGCGATGCGATAGGTATAGTCGAAATGGCTCTGCACTGATCTGGTCGAAAAATAAAAGACCATTCCCGCCACCACGGCTACAGCCGCTCCAAAGCGTGACTCTGGTAGTGTTTTCACAATTGGGTGTTTCATGGCGCGAGGTTTTTCCTTTGTTGGCGAACTGGCCGCGGCGGCAAGCTGCCGATCAATCTCCCATTTGCCGGACCGGAGCGTTCTGAAACGCTATTCCAAGTCATAAACTTCTGCCAGACTAATACCAGTCGTGCCGTGCTCTGCCACCGCTACCATACCGGTTTGACGGCCGGGTGTCTGGCGACGGGGAACATTCGTCAACAGCTTTGAGTGCAAAGTAAGGGCTGCGACCGGACCCGCGCATTTCGGGTTAACGGGCGCACTCGCCAGTCCCCGCACGGGAGATTAACGATCAGACCGGCGGTCGTTAGGCGGCGACCGCCACCGAGGCGCCCTTGGTCAAAACCGCGACCGCGCGTTGAATTTCTTCAAAATCGAACGGCTTGGACATCATCATGTCGACATGCAGCGCTTCGTAGGCCCGGATGTCCTCGTCACAAAGGTGGGCTGACAGAACGAGAATCTTGCCGGTGAACTTTCTCGCCCGCAGCCGGCGCACCAGTTCGAGACCGGACATGCGCGGCATACGATGATCGGTGATGACGACGTCGAAGGGTCGGGGGGACGCCGCGATCTTGATCAGGGCTTCCCAACCGTCGGCGGCCCGAGTCACTTTTGACATTGGGCCGCCCAGCACCACCGCGAGGATTTGGGCGACGGCTTTTTCATCTTCGACTGCCAGTATTTGCAGAGGTTCTCTCATGGCCCGCACTTCAAATCAGCAAGACGCAGGCCGCACGGTGGCACCAATTCTTGAGCTGCGATCTGTTCGGCGCGCTTGCACTCTGGAAGGCATTCGATCGGTTCTTTTGCCGGGAGGGAAGCTGCGCTTGTTCTCGGCAGGAAGGACTCAAACGCCGCGAACACGGCACGGGGGCTGCTATGGTAATTATAGTGACTGCTCGGGCTTTTAAACGTTTCTCTGTCCTGTGCCTCGTCTGCTGCGCCCCTTTTCTCGTCGCCGCGGCGTCCGCCGCGACGGTCGTTCTGGCTTGGAACGCTAACTCCGATTCCGATGTTGCCGGCTACCGGATTTATTACGGAACCCCGTCGGCGCCTTACAAGCATCTCGACGTCGCCACCCCGACGGCCACAATCCCGGGTCTCGAAGAACGGCGTCACTTACACCTTTGTCGGCACTGCCTACAACACGGCCGGAGCGGAGAGCGAGTATTCAGTGCCCCTGCTCCACACGGTTGGTTCTTCGAGGGTTATCCCGCCCGCGATCCTCGCCAACATTTCCAGTCGCACCTCTGTTCAAACAGGTGAGAACGTCATGATCGGCGGCTTTATCATCGATGGCGTCGTGGGAAAAAAGGTCGCGCTGCGTGCGATCGGTCCGTCGTTGACGGCGGCGGGCGTGATTGGGGCATTGGCGGATCCCTTCCTGCAGCTTGTCGATTCGACCGGCACCGTCCTCGCTTCCAATGACAGCTGGAATGTGTCCCGGCCAGGAAATCGAGTCGTATGGCCTCGCGCCGACGGATGCGCGGGAAGCGGCTCTGGTCGCGACCCTCGCACCCGGCAACTACAGTGCCATCGTCAGTGGTAAGGGGGCTTCCGGTGTTGGCCTGTTTGAACTCTATGATCTCGACGCGGATAAGGGCCGGGTCGCGAATATCTCGACTCGCAGCCGGGTGGAAACGGGCGACAACGTGATGATTGGCGGCTTTATCCTCATGGGCACAACGTCCAACCAGGTGATTGTGCGTGCTATCGGTCCGTCGCTCCTGGCGCATGGAGTGAGCGATGCCTTGCTCGATCCAACCTTGGAGCTGTACGACAGTAACGGCGATCTCCTCGGTTTTAACGATAACTGGCGCACCACCCAGCAGTCGGAGATCATTGCCACCACGGTTGCGCCGACGGATGACCGGGAGGCGGCCATCGTCGCCACCCTCCCTCCCGGCGCGTATTCGTCAGTCGTCCACGGCGCGAATGGCACCGCCGGCGTCGCGCTGGTCGAGGTCTACGCCCTGAACTGAATCGCGCGCGGTTCCTTTTCTCGTTAGGCTAGGGCGTCGCGTTCGCTTTTCCCTTCGGCAAACCGGCAAGGTCCATCTGCAGCACCTTCGTCAAAAAGGCCCAGCGATCACCAATCTCGTCGATGATCTTGGTTGTTGGTTTGCCTGCGCCGTGCCCGGCTTTGGTTTCAATCCGAATCAGGATCGGCGCCGGACCGGCCTGGGCGGCTTGCAGGGTGGCGGCAAACTTAAAACTGTGGGCCGGCACGACCCGATCATCGTGATCGGCGGTCGTGATCAGCGTCGCGGGATACTTTGTTCCGGGTGCGATGTGATGGAGCGGTGAATAGGCGTAGAGGAAGGGAAAGTCTTCCGCGTTATCCGAGCTGCCGTAATCCGACGCCCAGGCCCAGCCGATCGTGAACTTCTGGAACCGGAGCATGTCCATCACGCCGACCGCGGGCGTGGCGGCGCCAAAAAGATCCGGCCGCTGCGTCAGGCAGGCGCCGACGAGCAACCCGCCGTTGCTGCCGCCGCCGATCGCCAGCTTCGGCGTCGAAGTGTATTTGTTGTCGATCAGGTATTGCGCGGCGGCGATGAAATCGTCGAAGACGTTTTGCTTGCTCGTGCTTCATCCCGGCCTCGTGCCATTTCTCGCCGTATTCGCCGCCGCCGCGCAGATTTGGCGACGGCGTAGATCCCGCCCATTTCCATCCAGACAAGATTGGCCGGGTTAAAGCTGGGCGTGAGTGGGATATCGAAGCCGCCGTAGCCATAAAGCTAGGTCGGGTTTTGCCCGTCCTTTTTCAGTCCTTTCTTGTAGGAAATAAACATCGGCACCTTTGTCCCATCTGCGCTGGTGTAGAAGACCTGCTCGGTCGTGTAGTCATCCGGGTTGAACTTGACCTTCGGGGTGAAAAGCGCGTTGCTCTTTCCGGCGTCGAAGTCATAGCGATAAATCGTCGTCGGGTTGGTGAAGCTGGTGAAGGAATAAAACGTCTCGCGATCGGCCCGCTTGCCGGTGAAGCCAACGGCCGATGCCGAGCCCGGGAAGAGCAATCTCGCCATCGGGCGTCCCATCCAGTTTGAAGAGCTTCACCAGGCTGTGCGCGTCCTTCAGGTAGTTCGCGACGAAGCGCTCGCCCGACCAGGCTCACGTCCTCCAGCTTGTCGGCGGACTGCGCGACCAGTTCGTTAGGCTTGGCCGGCAACGGCTGCATCGTATCGATCGCGATGATGCGTCCCAGCGGCGCGTCCAGATCGGTCCGGAACCAGAACGTCGCGCCGTCGTTCCCGATGAAGTGGTAGGCGGCGTCAGCCGTCAGGCAACAGTTCGACCACTTTCGCTTCCGGTTTCGTCAGGTCCTTGTAGAAGATGCGATTCTTCGGATCGGTCCCGTGGCTCACCTCGATGATGAGGTAATGCCCGTCCTCGGTGACGTAGCCGCCAAAGAAGCCATTCCTTCTGATCGGGCCGCTCATAGACCAGTTTGTCCTCCGCCTGCGGGGTTCCGAGTTTGTGAAAGAAAAGTTTCTGGTTGTAAACCTGCGCGCGCAGTTTGTTTTCGCCCTTCGGCTCGTCGTAGCGGCTATAGAAAAATCTGCTCCCATCCTTCATCCAGGATGCGCTGGAGAACTTGATCCAGTCGAGGTCATCCGACTGATCCTTGCCCGTCGCGACATCGCGCACTTTCCACTTTTGCCAATCGGAGCCCGCGGTCGCGAGTCCGTAGGCGAAGAGCTTCGCATCATCGCTCACCGCGCTGCCGCTCAGCGCGACCGTGCCGTCTTTCGAGAGCGTGTTCGGATCGATCAGCTCGCGTGGCGGTTTCCCGAAGCTCTCGGTCGTAAAGACGACGCTCTGATTTTGCAGCCCGCTGTTCTTCTGAAGAAATAGCGCGACTGCTCCTTGAACGGGACGCCGTAACGCTCGTAATCCCAGAGTTCTTTCAGCCGCGCCTTGATCGCGGCGCGTTGCGGAATCGCATCGAGAAATTGGAAGGTGAGTTTGTTCTCCGCGTCGATCCAATGCCGCGACTCGGGTGAATCAGGATTTTCCAGCCAGCGATAGGGATCGGCCACTTTGGTGCCGTGATAGTCATCGACCACATCGCCTTTGGGCGCTGCGGGATATTTGGATTTACCGGCCGGCTCTTTCGCTGGAGCACTGGCGGATAGTGAAAGGATGAGGACGACTGCGAGAACAAAGGGACGCTTCATGAGCGAAAGAGGATAGGTGTCGACAGGAGGTTGTCTATCGTGTTGTGGATGTCGCCCTCTGGGCGACACGGGACTGGGGCCGCAACTGGGAATGACCGAGCCACATCACCCTCGCGCTTCGCAGAGCGCCGTAGCGGATGCGAAGCAACGGCCGGGCTTTCCAGCGTCTACAAGAGCGGCCTGGCCTAACGAATCTTGCCCGGACCCCAGAGCGCGCGGCCCGGTGTCGCCCCGGTGTGCTCGCCATCCTTTATCACCTGCACGCCGTTTACGAATACCTGCTTCATTCCGACCGCGTATTGGTGCGGCTGCGCAAAAGTCGCCCGATCGGCAATCGTCGCCGGGTCGAAGACGACAACGTCGGCAAACATGCCTTCCTTGAGAAAACCGCGGTGATCGAGCCCCAGGTTGGTCGCCGGCAGTGCGCTCAGGCGTCGAATTGCTTCGCCTAACGAAATCACCTTCTCGTCCCGCACGTATTTGCCGAGGACCCGGGCAAAATTTCCGTAGGCGCGCGGGTGGGGATTCGACTTCAGGAAAACGCCTTCAGGTGCCTGCGAAGCTTCATCCGAGCCGAAGGAAATCCACGGCTTCATCATTTCCTTTCGCACGTTTTCTTCCGACATCAGGAAGTAGATCGAGTCGATGCGCGATTCGTCTTCCACAATCAGGTCCATGATCGTTTCGATCGGATCCTTACCCCGCATCTTCGCGACCTCGGCGAGCGATTTTCCGGTCAGCGGTTTCAGCTTCTCCGATTTGAAGCCGACGAGCAGAATCTTGTCCGGCAACCCGGCCGCGAGATACAGGTTCTCCCACGCGTCGCTCGGCTTCTTCACTTCCGCTGCGATCTTCTCCCGCGTGGCGGGATCGCGCAGGCGCTTGAAAAGCGCGGGATAACCGCCGTCTTCCGTCCAAGGTGGGAGACAGGCATCGAGGCCCGTGCCTGCGGCGGTGTAGGTATACATGTCGGCCGTGATCTTGAGACCTTCCTTTTGCGCGGCCTCGATCCGTGCGAGCAACTTATCGAGCTTGGGCCAGTTCGATCTCCCAGCCGCCTTAATGTGATAGACCTCGGCCGGAATCTTCGCTTCGCGGCTGATCCGGATCAATTCGTCAAGCGCTTCGAGGAGCTGGTTCCCTTCGCTTCGCATATGCGAGATGTATTTGCCTTGGTAGCGCGCGGCGACCTTGCAGAGCTCGATTAACTCCGGCGTCTTCGCGTAAAAGGCGGGTGGATAAATCAACGATGTGCCGATGCCGAGTGCGCCTGCCTCCATTTCCCGGCGAACGAGCGCGCGCATCTCGTCGAGCTGTTGCGGCGTGGGCGCTTTGTCATCGAAGCCGATGACGTTCTCGCGAATGGTGGTCGCACCGATAAAGGAGGCGACATTGCAAGAGACGCCGCGCGCTTCGAGAAAGCGGAGGTAATCGGCCAGCGTCGTCCACGTGATCTCGTAGCGGATGTCCTTCTGGTCGCGCAACATTTTTTCCCGCACCCGATCGTTCACCGGACCCATCGACTCCCCTTCGCCCATGATCTCGGTCGTCACGCCCTGTCGGATTTCGCTCTGCGAACGGCCGTCCGCGATGAGCGATTCCGTCGACCAGGAAAGCATGTTGATAAACCCAGGGGCAACCGCCAGCCCGTGGGCATCGATCACTACCCTGGCCCGCGCATCCTTGAAATCGCCAACTCCCGCGATGCGATCGCCGCGCAGCACCACGTCGGCCAGGCGCCCGGAACCACCGCTGCCGTCGTAGACCGTGCCGTTCTTGATGACGACGTCGAAGTCCTGCGCCGCTGCTGCTGCGGCTGGAGCAGCCTTCGCGCGAAGGTTTGGAAGCACAATCGAACTGAAGAGCGCGACCCAAATGAAAGAGCGATCCATTGCGCAATTGGAAATGGATCGCGCTACGCTGTCGATTCGAAACATGGTCCCGCGAGTCCCCCGCGCGGAGACTAAGCGGACAATATCGATACGTCGATACCTGGTTGAAGGGGGACGGCCATCGGCTTTGTGTTGCCTTGGCCAACATCCAGATGCCGTCTCCGAAGTCCTAAGGGTTGCGACATATTCGTTCGTCTATCGCGGCAGCCTAAAGATCGGGTGGTGGTGGCGGTGGAGTCGACTCCTCGCCAGGTCCAGATTGTCCATACGGAGGGTTGTCCGGCGGCGGGAGAAACGCATCACTGCAACCACACACCAACAGCAGGTAACCGAAGAGAAGCAGGATCAGCGGCAGCTTACGGAAGAACCTTGCGCAACCTCGTTCGCGAAGGACGCCGAGCGGAGAATTCGATTGCATGATCCCAAGATCGCCCCGTCGCGAGCGAAAAATCAATTCGTTCATGGAATTTATCTTCTTTTTGAGGCGACCGCTTTTCGCCGGTTGCCATTGAACCAGGGTAAAGACGGTGGGAATGGCCTCACGGTTACAAAATTTATTCGAGCGAAGCATTCGGAGGTTCGGACCGAGGAACTGAGATACCCAAAATATTCAATTGGCGTTGCCACACTTCAGCTGGCGCTCATAGTCGGCGCTGTCGAAGTGTCCTTTGGATTGGCTGATCAATCCGTTGCAATCGAGTTGCCACAGCTCGTATCCACTGATTCGAACGCGGCTCCCAGTTCCTCCGGGGCCATTGTTCGTTCCGGCAAGGGTCCAGTGGAACCTGACCCCTTCCGATGTGCTGGCCAACTGATCCATCGTCACTGTCAGGTCTGGGAATGCGCTCATGAAACCATACGCCGCCTGCGCGATCGCCGATCGCCCCACAGCCGGTGGATCATCGTTGACCGCGAGGGAGCCGTCGGCGGCGTAGAAACTCGCCACGTCCTCGGGAACATGGCTGCACCACGCCTCTGCGTAACGCTGAGCGAGTTCGGTCAGTTGAATAGAATTCACGACTCTATTTCGATAGCGGTATTTGGAGTCGATGCGAAGGGGAAAACCCGGTTGAAATTACAGACGCGAACCAGGCCATTCGGCTTCACAATTGCAAGAATTCCTTCCCGCGCTTGGGCGAAATCCCCTGTCTTTCGCAGTCTCTTTCAATCACAATGCCAGCCAATGCGGCCGCGGCTTCTTGATTCTCTGCAAAGTTATAGCGGCCGAGCGTTTCTGCGCGATCTGCTGGCCGGGATGACGGTCGCGATTGTCGCGCTGCCGCTCGCGATCGGGTTTGCGATTGCTTCGGGCGTCACGCCCGCACAAGGAATTTGGACTGCGATCATCGGTGGTTTGTTGATCTCGGCGTTCGGTGGCAGCCGGGTGCAGATCGGCGGACCGACCGGCGCATTTGTGCCGATCATCGCCGGGATTGTCGCGACGCAAGGTTACAGCGGACTCGCACTCGCGACCATGCTAGCCGGCGTGATGCTGATTACGATGGGCCTGTTGCGGCTCGGCACGCTGATCAAATATATTCCCTTTCCCGTCATCGCCGGGTTCACGAGCGGAATCGCTGTGATCATTCTGGTGGGACAAATGCGCGAATTGCTCGGCCTGCACACCGCACTGCCGGTGAATGCGCTCCAGCAGGTCGGCATAATCGTGAGGCATTTGCACGAGACAGACTGGCGGCCGCTGGTGATCGGTCTGGGAACGATCGCAACAATGGCTCTCTGGCCGCAACGCCTCCGTGCCGTGCCATCCGCGATCATCGCGCTGATTGGCCTAACGATTATCGCCGGCGCGTTACATTTCCCGATTGAAACCATCGGATCACGCTTTGGCGGCATCCCGCAGGGGTTTCCGGTGCTTCATCTCCCGGCATTCAGTTTTTCACGCATCCAGGCGTTGATCTTGCCCGCCTTTACGATTGCGATGTTGGGCGCGATCGAATCGCTCCTCTCGGCCATGGTGGCCGATGGAATGATCGCAAGCCGGCACGATTCCAATCAGGAGTTGATTGGGCAGGGGTTGGCAAACTTCGTTAGCCCGTGGTTCGGCGGGATCGCCGCGACGGGTGCCATCGCGCGCACCGCGACCAATGTCCGCTCCGGCGGGCGCACCCCGGTAGCCGGGATGGTGCACGCGCTGGCCTTGCTCGCCATCGTCCTGGTGGCAGCCCCGCTCGCGCGCTTCATTCCCCTCGCGACCTTCAGCGGTGTGCTCATGGTGGTGGCCTGGCGGATGGGCGAGTGGCACAACTTCGCGGCCATGGCGCGCGGGCCGCGGGGCGATTTCTGGGTTTTACTGGTCACGTTTGCGCTCACGGTGGCCTTCGGCCTGACGGTGGCGGTGGGAATCGGGTTGCTCATAGCCGCGGCGCTTTTCGTCAGGCAAATGGAGGCCGTCACGCAGATCCAGATTGTGACGCCGGAGAGCGATCTGGACACAGGCGTCGATTCGGTGCGGGAAAAGATCGTGCCCCAAGGCGTAGTTGTTTATCGCTTCGAGGGTCCGCTCTTTTTCGGCGTGGCCGAGAAACTTGAGGCCGCGCTCGAACGATCGACCGCCATGCCGCGGGTGGTAATTTTCCGGATGCGCAATGTGCCGGCGATTGATGGAACGGCATTGCGCGCGCTCAACCTGGTGCGGGAACGCTTCACGCGTCGCGAGACACGGATCATATTTAGTGGACTGCAACCGCAGCCGATGAAGGTGCTGTTCGAAGGCGGTTTCGTGGACACAATCGGGCTGGAAAATATCTGCGCGAACATCGACGCGGCGCTGGAGCGCGCGCGGCAGATGATTGAATCGTAGCGGTAATTCAGCGGAACTGCCCGAACCAGCGATAAGGGAAATCGTCGCCCGGACAGTCGGTCGGCCAACGCGGTGGATTCATCTCGCGGTGGGGGCGAACCGGAATGTCGTGTCCGTCGACCTTGCCACAACGGGCGCGAAGATAGCGAATCAGCTCCTCGCAGGAATCAAGCTGGGCGCGGGTCGGCTTGTCGCGGTTGAAATCACCGACGAGGCAGATGCCTAACGAAATATTGTTCAGATAATCGCTATGCACGTGGCCGCCGTTAATCTGCCGCCGCCAGCGATCGCCGACTTCGATTTCGCCGTTGCCGGAGGAGGTGCCGTTGCCGATCACAAAATGGTAGGCAAGGCCGTTGCGCATCCGGCGGACGTGGCGGTGATAATAGTCGAAAATGCGGGCGTTGCCCTGCCGGGTCCCGCTATTGTGCACGATGATGAAACGCCAGCGCTCGCGCAGGACCGGAGCGCGATCAATTTCGTTGCGGACCGAGCGAGTGAGATAGGTATATCGCTTCCCGAAAAGGTGAAAAGGCAGGAGTGAAAATCCGCGCGGTTTTTGGTAGCCCGATTTTTTGACGACGACCTGGGCGGGCTGGGAGGAACCTGAGGACGCAGCCGTCCTCCGAGGTGCCGGTGTGGTTTCGTTAGGTGTGGGTCGACGGCGGGGCGTTTCTTCCGGTTGAGGCTGGTGCGCGGGCGTCTCTTCGCTCACCGCACGGGGCCTGCGGGCCGGCTTTTCCTCTGGCTCGGGAGTTGCCGTAGGTTTTTTCTTTTTCGTTGGCGGATGTTGGGCCGGCTTCGGCTTGCGATGTGGGGTGGCGGAGGGTTCCGGAGTCGGCGTCTCGACGGTGCGCATTCTTTCGCGCGCCTTGAGGAAGAGTTCCTTCTTTTCCTCCTCGGTCAGCTCGGCGCGAGTAAGAGTGCCGGCAAGCAGGACGGTCAGGAGCAGGCTCGCAAAACCCGAGCTGCCAACGCATGTTGAATCGCGAACGAAGCAAGGTGCGGAGATTCGTTAGGCTGGTTGCGCTGCCGCCTCCGCTTCGTGTTGCGAGCGGGCGCAGCACGTTCGCTCTCGCGGCGCAGGATGGCGTTTAGTTTTCCCCCGAGCAGCAGGAGGAGACAGGTGAGATACATCCAGGTAAGGAGCATGATAATGGAAGCGAGCGCGAGGTAAGTAGGGTTGTAGCGATCGTAGCGCGCGACGTAGAACTGGAAGAGCTTCGTCACGGTCATCCAGCCGGCGGAGAAGAAAATGGCGCCCGGCAGCGCCTGGCGGATCGTCAGATAATTCTCCGGGGTCAGGAGGTAAAGGGCGAGGGCGAGGACGACGAGCGCGACTGCGGTAAAGGGAAGATTGAGGGCGGCGACCCAGCTCTGGAGCGGGATGCCGAGCTGGAGATTCACCTCAGCAATTCCGGCCAGCGTTTCCCCGAAGACGACGAGGTTAAAGGCGAAGAGAATGGTGATTCCGAACCAGAAAAGGAGGAGGAGCGAGATGATATATTTCGACCAGCGATTGCGGTCCGCGGTCACGCCGTGGGTGTGGCTGAGCGCGCGAGAGATGGTCGAGATGAAAAGCGTGCCGAGATAAATGCCGAAGATGACGCCGGCGGTGGTGAGGGCGCTGTTGGTGGGCGTGACGATAACGTTGGCAACGATGGCATCGAGGATCTCCTGAATCTTTGGGTCGGGCGGAAGAAAAGCACGGACCACGCCCAGCATCTTGTGCAACTTCGCCGGGTCGGTCCCGAAGAGGCTGAGGAGATGCCAGAGAAAGAGGAGACCCGGGGCGAGGGTGAAAAGAAATTGGTAGGCCATCTGGGCGGAGAGACCCATCGTTTCGTCGGTGGCGGTTTCCCAGACGAGCCGGCGTATGACGCGGCCGAGTAAGCGAAGGAATTTCATCGTCGAGCGAAAGTTTACTTTGCCGCTCCCGGATTGCCATTAAACTCTCGGCGACGCGGCGGCCTAACGAATGGAGAAGCGAATCCTGATCCTGACCGCCGGCTTCGGCGAAGGCCACAACGCGGCCGCGCGCGGGATACGCGACGGGTTGGCCGCGGTTTCGGGCGGGACGGCCGCGGTCGAGATGCACGACCTGTTCGCCGAAACCCTCGGTTTCGTAAACGATTGGGTGCGGAAAGGTTATCTCACCCTAATCAACCGGGCGCCGCGGCCCTGGTCGCGCTTTTACGAGTGGCTCGATCGGCAGGAGGATTACGGCTCTCACATGCGCTGGCTTTTCGCGGTCAAGGCGCGCCTGAGCCAGCTGTTGTTGCGCTTCCAGCCGACGGCGGTGGTCTCGGTTTTCCCGGCCTACCCCCATCTTATTGAGACGATTCTGGAAGGGGCGACGCCGCCTTTTCGGCAGGTCATCTGCATCACCGACTCGATCACGGTGAATGCGATCTGGTATCGATGCGCCAGCGGTCTTTTTCTCGTGCCTAACGAACAGTCGGCTGCGACCCTTGCCGCAGCGGGCGTGCCGAACGAGAAGGTGCGGGTGAGCGGGTTTCCGGTTTCCCCGAAGTTCGTCGAACTCGGCGAAATGCGGCAACCGCCGGCGGCGCGCGGCGGTTTCCAGATTCTTTACATGATCAACGCCGGAGGCCAGGCCGCCTCCGAAGTGATTCGCGGCCTGACGAAGATCGCCAATGTGAGGCTGACGGTCACGGTCGGGCGCGACGAGCGTCTGCGCCGCGCGGTTGAGGCGGTGCGCGCGGAAGCGGGGCGCGAGTTTGAGATCATCGGTTGGACCGATCAATTGCCGCGGCTCATGCTCGAGAGCCATCTCCTGATCAGCAAGGCGGGCGGCGCGACGGTGCAGGAAACGATTGCGGCGAAATGCCCGATGATTATCAACCAGGTCGTGCCGGGTCAGGAGGAAGGGAATGCGCGCCTTATCGTCGAGACGCGCTCTGGCATGGTCGCGACGGCGCCAGAGTCAATCGTCGCCGCGGTGGAGGAAGCGTTTGCAGACGACGCGCGGCTCTGGCGCGAATGGTCGGCGAACATCAGCCGCTTGAGCCGGCCGCGGGCCTCACTTGAGATCGCGGAGTTGTTGCTCGCGCTTTGAACGGAGCGGCACGCCCCGCCGCATCAGGACGGGCGGAAGCAGGTGCCCCGTCAGGATTTCGGCGGCGGCGAGGGGCCGGCCTTGTCGTTCAAGACCTGAGTGAACTCCTGCAGGCTGGTGACGATCTGCGGCGCCTTCGAGAGCACCGTGCTGGCCAGTTTTTCCGCGTAATCAGGCCGGCGTTGCGACATCTCCGAGAGCGCCATCATGACGGCGAGCGCATTGTTAATCGAATGCTTGATCTCGCTGAATTTCTTTTGCAGCTGCGCGATTTCTTCCTGCGGAATGGTGTGCTGCCAGGTTCGGTCATGATCGGTTCAATTCGCTGGAGAAATCGGACGTGTGTGCTTGACTGATAGGTTCGAGAAATCCCGTCCGATGCCTGCAAAAACTATCAAGATCAGTGGGGCACGCCAGCATAATCTCAAGAATCTCCACGTCGAGATTCCGAGGGAGAAACTGGTCGTCATCACCGGCATGAGCGGCTCGGGAAAGTCATCGCTCGCCTTCGATACCCTCTATGCCGAGGGCCAGCGCCGTTACGTCGAGAGCCTCTCCGCCTACGCCCGGCAATTTCTCGACCAGATGGAAAAACCGGACGTCGATTTCATCGAAGGCCTTTCGCCCGCGATCGCGATCGAGCAGCGCAGCGCGGGGACGAATCCGCGCTCGATCATCGCGACCACGACCGAGATTTACGATTATCTGCGCGTGCTTTTTTCTGCCGTCGGCCAGCCGCACGACCCGCTCACCGGCCAGCCGATTTTCCGGCAGACGGCGCAGCAGATCGTCGATCAGATTCTCGCCTACCCGGCGGGGACGAAAATCATTCTGCTCGCGCCGCTGGTGCGCAACGAAAGCGGGCGAATTTCGCGACGTGATCGAAAAGACGAAGCGGGAAGGCTTCGTCCGGATTCGAGTGGATGGCGAAATCATCGAGCTGGGCCGGCCGGAACCGATCCGGCTGAAGAAGGGCGAGCGGCACACGATCGAAGCGGTGGTCGATCGGTTGGTCATTCGCGACGGCATGCGCACGCGGCTGGCCGATTCGGTCGAGACGGCGCTGAAATGGGGGAACAACCGAATCGTCGTGCTGCGCGAAGTTGCAGGAGCGGGCGCTCGCCGCGCAATGCCCGACGGCAACCGAAGCGGTCGCCCTGCAATGGGAGGAAATCCGTTATTCCACCGACTACGGAAACCCGGAGACCGACTTCTCGTTAGGCCAGCTCACTCCGAAACATTTTTCCTTTAACAGCCATCTCGGCGCCTGCCCGGCCTGCCATGGGCTGGGCACGCAGCTGGTTTGCGATCCGGAGCTGATGGTGACCGATCCGTCGAAATCGCTCGCGGAAGGCGCGGTCGTGCCCTGGCGACGCGGGACGAAGCGGATGCAGGCCTACTATCGCGGGTTGCAGACCGCGCTCGTTAGGCATTTCGATGTCGCGGACAACATTCCGTTCGAAGATCTGCCGGAGAAATTCAAGGAAGCGCTCTATTTCGGGACGGGCGATCAGCCGATCGAAATGAGCTTCGGGAGCGGCAACGGCCGCGCGGCGACAAAGACGGCGCGGCCCTTCGAGGGATTGCTCCCGCAATTGCAGCGGCTTTACGAAGAGACCGAAAGCGAATTCACCCGCAGCCGGATTCGCGCCTTCATGAATCGCGCGCCCTGCTCTGTCTGCCACGGCGCGCGGCTCAAGCCGGAAATTCTCGCGGTCACGATCAAGCAGAACGGGGGCCGCGAGCTGAACATTCACCAGTTCTGCGAGCAGACGATCGCCGCCGCCGCCCAGTTCGTTAGGCAACTCGATCTTTCGGAACAGCAGCGCGCGATCGTTTCCGAGGTCGTGCACGAAATCTCTTCGCGCCTCGAATTTCTCCTCGAAGTCGGGCTCGATTATCTCACCCTCAATCGCGAGAGCGGCACGCTTTCCGGCGGCGAAGCGCAGCGCATCCGGCTCGCGACCCAGATCGGCTCCGGGCTGGCCGGCGTGCTCTACGTGCTCGACGAGCCGAGCATCGGCCTGCACCAGCGCGACAACGCCCGGCTCATCGGCACCCTGCGCCGGCTGCGCGATCTCGGGAATTCCGTCATCGTGGTCGAGCACGACGAGGAAACGATTCGGGCGGCCGATCACATTCTCGATCTCGGCCCGGGCGCCGGTCCGCGCGGCGGCGAGATCGTGGCCGCAGGGACGCTCGAGGAAATTCTCGACGCGAAGAATTCTCCGACCGCAGCTTATCTGTCCGGTCGCTCGCGGATTGCCATCCCGCGCCAGCGCACTGCCCCGCGTGGCGGCAAGCCAATCGTCCGATGGGCTGGCTCACGATCGTCGGCGCGAAGGAGAACAATCTCAAGAATGTCACCGTTGGCTTTCCGTTAGGCTGTTTCACCTGCGTCACCGGCGTTTCCGGGAGCGGCAAATCCACCCTCGTGGACGACATCCTGCGCCGCGCGCTCTTTCGCCATTTTTACAATTCGAAAGACAAGCCGGGCGAGCATCGCGCGCTGCGCGGGCTCGATCAGATCGACAAGGCGATCATCATCGATCAAAGCGCCATCGGCCGCACGCCGCGCTCCAATCCCGTCACCTACACCGGCGCGTTTACGCCCATCCGCGAGTTGTTCAGCCAGCTGCCGGCCTCGCGCATCCGCGGCTACAGCGCGGGGCGTTTCAGCTTCAACGTCAAAGGCGGCCGCTGCGAAAACTGCCAGGGCGACGGCCTGATCAAGATCGAGATGCATTTCCTCGCCGACGCCTACGCCGTCTGCGAAGTCTGCCAGGGCAAGCGCTACAATCGCGAGACGCTCGAGATCACCTACAAGGGGAAAAACATCGCCGACGTGCTCGCCATGACGGTCGACGAGGCGTCGCGTTTTTTCCGCAACGTCCCGACGGTGGCGGACAAGCTGGGCGCGCTCCAGGATGTCGGGCTCGGCTATTTGCGGCTCGGCCAGGCGGCCACGACGCTCTCCGGCGGCGAAGCGCAACGGGTCAAGCTCGCGACCGAGCTGGCGAAAAAGGCGACCGGCCGCACGCTCTACATCCTCGACGAACCGACCACCGGGCTGCATTTTGCCGACATCGAGAAACTCCTCCAGGTGCTGATGAAATTGCGCGACGCGGGCAACACGCTGGTCGTGATCGAGCACAACCTCGAGATGATCAAGTGCGCCGACTGGGTGATCGATCTCGGCCCGGAAGGAGGCGAAGGCGGCGGTCGAAATCGTCGCTGCGGGAACGCCGGAAGAGATCGTGCAGGTGAAGGGGAGCTATACCGGCACGCATCTGCGACCATTGTTAGGCAAATGAAAGTCCGATTCCTATTACTGGCTGCGGTTTGCCTTTCGTTAGGCTCTTTGTGGGGCGCGCGGTCTGATAGCGCGGCACTCAGGGAGGCGACGGCGCCGCTTGCCGATGGGGTTCCGCAAGTCGCTGTGACACGCCTCCGGGCGTTTCTGGCTCAGAATCCGCCCGCGACCGAGCGAGTCGTCGCCCGGCGCAAGTTGGTCGAGGCGCTGGTTCGAGTCGGACAGGCATCTGAGGCGCTCGAACTTTTTTCCGATGATCCTGGCCTAACAAATGACGTGGAAGCGACTTTCTGGCGTGCGCAGGCGCTGGCCGCACTCGAGCGCTGGACTGAGGCGCTGCCGTTTTACGAAAAAGTCGCCGCGGACCCACAATCGCCGCAACGCAGCGAGGCGATTTTCGGTGAGGCGGAAGCCCTCCGCGGCGCTCGACCGCAAAGACGAAGCGATGCGCCTGTTTTCGTCGCTGGAAAACACGCCGCGTTGGAGCACGAGGGCCAAGTTAGGCATGGCCCAGTTGTTGATCGAGCGCGGCGACCTGAACGGGGCCGATCGCCTTCTGCGCGCGACCAAACCGCAGCACTCGACGGAGCGGACTGAGCGGCGCTTTCTCTTTGGCCGACTCAATCTGGCGCAGGGTCATCCGGAAAGGGCGATCGAAACCCTCGCGGTCATCTTGAAAAATCCGGAGGGCGTTTCGCATCCGCTCCTGGTCGCGACCCTCTTCGCTCTGGCCGATGCGCACACTGCAAATGCACACGCCAGAGAGTGGCGACGACGCACTCGAGGAGTTCATCGATCATCACCCTAACGATAGCGCGTTGCCCGAGATCTTCGCCCGGCTTGACGAGCTCTACCGGATGGAGCGCAAACCGTCGACGCGCGAGCTCGAGCGCTGGATGCGCGACCCGGCCCAACCGCGGCAGGCACTTGCACAATGGTATTTTGCCCGGAGCGAGCTGCGTTCGGGCGACCGGGAAAAGGCGGTCGAGCTGCTCACGCAGCTGCAGCCAGACTGGGCTGCGACTGCCGGCGTTAGGCGAGGCCGATTTGCAATTGGCGCGCCTTCACCTCGCGAAAGAGGAATGGGAGGCGGCGATCGCGGCGGCCGAAGCCGCTCGTGCGCAAAACTCTACTCCGGCGTTTCAAGAACGGGCCGACTGGTTGATCGCGGAGGCAAATTATCGTCGCGGTCATCTGGCAGAGGCTGCGCCGATCTACGAACGGCTGGCGCAGGAGACGCCTGCCCTTTCCGGGAGCGCCCTCTTCAACGCTGCCCTTTGCTGGCTGCGGCTCGACCGCGCAGAGCAGTTTGCTGCCGACTATCACAAGATCGCAAACGATCCCGCGCAGCAAGGCGTGGAGGGTGAACTGTTGCTCGAGGAGGGCGCCGTGCAGGCGGCGCAGGGAAAACCGGAAGCGGCGGAGACTTTTGAGAAATTCATTCGCAATTTCCCGCAGAGCCCACGGGTTTCCGAGGCATGGGTGGCGCTGGCCGAGCTTGCCTTTCACGAACCCAAACCGGATCTCGCGAGCGCACGCAAGGATTTGGCCCAGGCGCGCCAGGGAATACCGACGCCGGCGGCGCTGGAGCGTGCGGATTATCTGCAAATCTGGATTGAAGATGCGACGCCTTCAGCCAACGAAGGTGCGGTCATCGCGACGGCCAGCAAGTTCCTTGAGCAGCATCGCGATTCCAACTTTACCGCGGAGGTACGGATGAAACTGGCCGAAGCGTATTTTCGGCGCGGCGATTTCGCGAACGCCCAAACGCAATTCGAATTGCTCGCGCAGCAAAAACCGGATGGGCCGCTGGCCGAGAAAGCGCTCTTCTTTGCCGCCCGCTCCGCGATGTCGAGCATGGGCGCCGACTCGCTCGATCATGCGCTCGCCCTGCTCGATCAGGTGGTGAAACTGAACGGCGAGATGAAGTGGGCGGCGCGCAACGAAGAAGCGGCCATCGAGCGGCGGCTGGGGAAAAATCGAGAAGCGCTTGCGCTTTACGACGAGGTCTTGAAGAACGACGCGAAACCAGCCGAACGCCGTGAAGCGCTCTGCGGGAAGGGAGACATTTATTACGAAATGGGCGCGGCTGATCCGCAAAACTACCGACAGGCGATCGACTTCTATCAGCAGCTTGTGAATGAGCCGGGGGTACCCGCGCACTGGCGCAACCAGGCGGAATTCAAGAAAGGAAAAGCGCTCGAAAAGTTGAACGACAAGGAGGGCGCCCTCGCGACTTACTACGGCGTGATAGAGGAAGGCGCGCGACCGGATGTGCAGCATGAGTTTTTCTGGTTTTACAAGGCCGGGTTCAACGCCGCCCATCTGCTGGAAGAAGCGAACGATTGGAAATCCGCCGTTGCGGTATATCGAAAATTGGCGGCGGTTGGAGGCACGCGAAGCGATGAGGCCAAGGCGCGCCTGACGCAGTTGCGGCTGGAGCATTTTCTCTGGGAGGAATAGCCGGAATCGTCGGTTTAAAGTCCGACGAATCTACTTGCGCAGAAGGCGACTAATGGGCGCAAGCTTATGGCATGAAAACAAGAAGCAGATGGTTCCATCTGCGCGGCTTGATTCGGCTCTCGGTGGGATTCGTCCTCGGCGGCATGCTGTGTGCATCAGCGTTTGCCGGCCCGGCCATCTATCGAGAAACGGCGACGAACCGTCCGCACACGGCACAGGACGTGCCGGCGAAAAAGCAAATCAAGGTCTACATCATGACCTCAGCCTCGGCGATCCCGAAGCCAATCAGCTATGTCATCGGGGGTGTGATAACGACCGCCATCCCGATTGAGATTATCGGACGCGGCGTCAGCTATCCCGAGTAAGCGCACGCTCTTGATTTGCGAGGGCAGGGTGTCGTCGACCACGGCACTCGCGGGGGCTATGGTTTTTCGCCAAGCCATGGCATGAGGGCTCGCAGACGTTCGCCCACCATTTCGATCGGGTCGTGTTCCCCCTGGGCCAGCAGTTTCCTGTAACGCTTCCTTCCGGTTTTTGTTTCCCTCAGCCATTCCCGCGCAAATCGTCCGCGCTGGATTTTCCTGAGCGCCTCTTTCATCCGCGCTTTCACGGTTTGATCGATGATCTTTGGTCCGACCGAGAGATCGCCCCACTTCGCGGTTTCCGAAATCCGCGCGCGCATCCCGCTGATGCCGGCACGATGCATCAGGTCGACGAGGAATTTCAGCTCGTGCAGACATTCGAAGTAGGCCGTCTCCGGCTGGTAACCCGCTTCGACCAAGGTCTCGAAACCGGCTTGGACGAGCGCATTGATCCCGCCGCAGGAGACCGCCTGCTCGGCGAAGAGATCAGCCTCGGTTTCTTCGCGGAAAGTCGTCTCGAAAACTCCGGCGCGCGTTCCGCCGATCGCCTTGGCGTAGGCGAAGGCAAGCGGGCGGGCGTGACCGGTCGCGTCCTGCCCAATCGCGATCGCGCAGGGCACGCCTTTGCCTTCCACGAACTGGCTTCGCACCATCGGGCCGAGCCCTTTCGGCGCGACCATGACCACATCAACGTCGTTAGGCGGAACAATCGTTCGATAATGAATGGCGAAACCGTGGGCGAAAAGCAGCAGCTGTCCCGGGCGGAGCGCGGCGCGATCTCCGCCTCATAGATTCCGGCCATCTTCGTGTCGGGCAGGGCAAGGAAGACAACGTCGGCCCGGCGAACGGCCGCGGCCGTTGTCGTTAGGCGAAGGCTATCTCGTCGCGCCAGCACGCGCGAGCGGCTTCCTGGCGGCAGACCGACAACGACCGGGATGCCGCTGTCGCGCAAGATTCAGGGCGTGCGCCCGGCCTTGCGCGCCATAGCCGAGTGACCGCGCAGGTCTTGTCGAGGAGCGGCCCGAGATGAACGTCCTTATCGGTGAAAATTTTCGCAGGCATAAGCCGCGGCCGGCGCCGCCGATGGTAACGGCGCGAGCCGGGCTGTCAATCGCGCGACTTGGACGGGCGTCCTAGTTTGCGGCCGTTTTTTCCGCCCGGCCGATGGCTTCGAGACGGGCGACCTCGGCGATGGCGTTCCTGGCCTCGGCCGTTTGCCCCATTTTTTCCAGGATGTCCGAGAGCAGAAGTATTGTCGGGGGGCGTCGGGCTGGCGCGCGACCGCGCGCTTCTGTGCGCGATAGGCTTCCGCGAAGCGATGCTGACGAATCCGCATCCGGGCGATCAGGTTGAGCGCTTCCACTTCGTGCACGTCGAGCCAGCTCGCGCGGCGCAAGGTCGCTCAGCCGCCCGGTTCGGCATCGCCTGCTTCCGCATAAAGCCGGCCAGGGCGAGGGCCGCGCCGTATTGCCACCAATGATTCCGGGCAAAATCCGCGACGAGACGAAGCGCCGGAGCGGGGCCTTTGGTCTGGCGCAGCAGTTCGGATTCGAGACTAACGATTTCCCAGATGTCCGGATAATCGGCGCGCGCCTTCTCCAGAATCGACGAGCGCATCGGCAGTCCGACTTGCAGCGTGACGCAAGTGCGGCGAGATTGACCGCTGCCAGCCAGGTGCGTGGATAACTCTTGCGCGTCTCCGTTGCAGCCTTGTCGGCCTGGGCAAAAAGCGCTTCGGCTTCATTGGTTTTGCCTTCCAGATGACAGTGCGTTCGCCAGATTATTTCGGGCCGTCGGATAATCCGGCATGATCGCGAGCACGCGGCGCAGCGTCGTCTCCGCTTTGGCATATTGCCCTGCGCTGGCGTAGAGCTGGCCGAGATTCAGTCGCGACTCGAGTGCTGGTGCCGCCGGCTGCGAGGGTGCGTTCGTAGAAAATTTCCGGAGTCGTCCAATCGCTGCTCCGTATCGCGCTGCGAGCGCCGAGCAGCGCCACCGCAATGCAGGCAACGCGGGCAGAGGCATGTCGCAAGCGCGGCGGCAAATCGAGCGCGCAGCCGGCGAGAAAGATGAGCAGGCCGACGCTGGGCAGGTAAAGCCAGTGCTCCGCGACGGTGGCGTTGAGCTCGAAGAGATTCGAGATCGGCAGGAAACCGACGAGAACCAGACAGGCGCCGAAGATCCGGCTAGGGCCGGCCATCGCCGCGCCAGCGGCAACCCGCGAAGAGCAAACGCGGCCAAGAGCAAACCGGCGATCGAGAGATATTCCGATCGCGACCGAACTCTGCCAGGTCGCCGAACTGCGATAGTCGTTGCCATCCACCACAGTGCGTTCCATGTGCAGATTGGCCGGGAAAATCATCAGGCGCCCGTAGTCGCCGAGC
Source organism: uncultured Verrucomicrobiae bacterium (assembly GCA_963738045.1). Classification (GTDB taxonomy): domain Bacteria; phylum Verrucomicrobiota; class Verrucomicrobiia; order Chthoniobacterales; family UBA10450; genus Palsa-1392. The sequence continues at coordinate 636,184 of CAVTUX010000002.1, forward strand.
GCGCGCAGCATCAGGACCGCGCGCACCGGCGCACCCCAGCCCTGTCGACGGACCGCTCCGACCGCGGTGGCGGCAAGCTGGTGCAGCCGCCAGGTAAACCGCGAAAAGCGCGAGGCAAGCGAGGACCGAAACGCGATCTTGCCGCGACGACTCAATCTGCCGATCGAAAAACGAGCGTGTGCAGAAGGAAAAATGATGCAGCCAGAGAGCCAGCTGTTTCGCGCGAGCAAAGCGCGAGAAGCGAGGACAGCGGCCAGGCCGTAAGAGGAAACAGCGGATCGCGGCGATGCTTCGTCTCGCGGCGCCGAAGGATAGAGTAACCAGCCGCCGGCGGCGAAGAGAAAGCGAGGCTGTCGGCGCGTCCGGAGATGTAATCGACCGCCGCGCTGTGCACGGGATGCACCGTCCAGAGGAGGGCAACGAGAAAAGCCAGGCTGACCTGACTTCTCGTTCGGCTGAACCATTCAACGTTGCCGAACAACGACCGGAGCAGTCGGCGGAGAAGAAAATAGAGCAGGCACTCCGCTAAGCGGCGTGCAGCAGATGTTCGTTAGGTGAAAGCCGTAGGTGTCGTCGTTCCAAAAGAAGTAATCGACGATGAAGGAGAGGTTCTGCACCGGGCGATAATGCGCGGAGAAGGAATCGAGGAAGAGATAATGGCGGAAGACTTCCAGAGAGAGAAGAGCGGGCTTTTGATCAAAGGGTTATCGTGCGCGAGATAGTTATCGTCCCAGATGAATTCCCCGGAGAGCGCAGGCACACGCACGGCGACGGAGATGACCAGAGCAGAAGCGCGACGCACCAGTCGGTCTCGCAGTGCGTGGAAGATTTGTGGCTACGGAACTGGGGCTGCCGAAGCGGTTCGTCAGGATTGACTAATCGGCGGGCAGTGAGTTCACCTTGGGAGCTAGCAATCTGCGAACTTGCTTCGCCTCCGGCTGCTAACTCATTGCCTGCCACTCCGCGAGGGCGGAATGGCAGGTATATGAATCAGCAGCTCTAGAGGGCCGTAAGGCGAGAAGAAGTCCGTGCCGGCCACGTCCGACAACGTATTCCAGGTCGCTAGCGGAACCTTCGGCAGTGAGTCGACCGTCTGCGGGCCGTAATCATTTCCGAAGAGATCCTGCGCCGTGTTGTAGAGCGCGGAGCCTTTTTTCATGTATGCGGTCCAGTCGGCTGTGTGTCACCGTCGCACCGGTGGACTTGTTGTTTTCGATCGCGTATTGGTCGACTGCGGAGTCGATCAAGCGCAGATCGTTGATCACGCGGCTTGCCTGGGAGCGCTTCCGAGCCCGGAGGAATCCCGGGACCGCGATGGCCGCCAGCAAGGCGATGATCGCGACCACGATCATGATTTCCACGAGGGTGAAGCCCCCGCGTTTTTTGTTGAGTTTATTTAACATACTTTTGCTTTCTTTTTGTTTTGTTTGTTTGATTGCGTCCGCAGTTCCAGAGCGGATTGGTTCTTTTAGAGCAGCGTTGATGCCAATCGGGTTGAAATTTTGATTTCCCAAACCGAGAGCGCTGTTGCGACGCGTAGCGAGGTAGAGCCCCTGGGAGAAACGCGGTCGAGTGCCGGGCGAGGCATTCGAGCGGTTTCAGTAGTGGCCGTAGGGCGAGAAGAAGGCGGTCGCCCGCGACATCCGAGAGCGTATTCCAGGTTGCCTGCGGAACCTTTGGCAAAAAGTCGACGGTCTGCGGGCCGTAGCTCTCGCCGAAGATATCGGCGCCGTGTCTGTAGAGACGGGAGCCCTTCTTCATACAGGCAGTCCAGTCCGCCGTGCACGATCGCGCCAGTCAGTTTGTTATTTTCGATCGCGTATTGATCGACTGCAGCGTCGATCAAGCGCAGATCGTTGACGACACCGACTGGCCTGGGAGCGTTTCCGAGCCCGGAGGAATCCGGGAACCGCAATCGCCGCCAGCAAGGCGATGATCGCAACGACGATCATGATTTCCACGAGGGTAAAGCCCCCAGGCTCTGGTTTGTGTTTATTTTTCATGAGAAGGGTTTCTTCCCTTTATTTTGTATGAGTGCGCCCTATCGGAGCGCCGCGGTTGGCTGTCCATGAAAGCAGTGATCAGTGCCATTCCCGCAATCATCCGAAAACTTTTTGGGCCAGTGGCGCGGTTTCTTCAGCGATTGCAGCATCTGTCCTCTGCAATTTGACTTTGCTCCCGCGATGAACTTACGCCTGCCGAACCCGACCGCGACGCTGCGCTTATCGTTCGCCAGCCTTGTCTTTTTCTGGGGGTCTTTCGTTCTCCGGCTGATCTGCCCTGACGGGCTGACCGAGTCGCAGTTTCTCCTCCCGAACACCGGAGACATGCAGTTTTATAACGACTGGGCGCTGCGAATTCTGCGCGGCGAATGGACCGAGCATGCCGCCTTCTATGGCTTGCCGCTCTACGCCTATCTGCTCGCGGCAATTTACAAATCGGTGGTTACAGCCCGTTCATTCCGGGACTGCTCCAGGCCGGACTGGAGGGTGGCACGGCCGTTCTTCTCTACAAACTGGCTCGCTCGTTTTTGGCCGGGTCCGGAGATCGGCAAAGAAAAACGCGCTCGGCGCATGCTTCGCGGAAAGGCGATCGGCTTACTCGCGGCGGTCGGATGGGCTTTCTTCCAGCCGGCGCAAGCATACTCGGTCATCCTCATGCCGACTTCCTGGTTGGTTTTCGTTTTCTGGTTTGTCGTCTGGCAGATCGTGAAACGAAACCGCGCGCCGCGCATGTCGCGGCTTTTCCTTTTCGGCGTTCTGGTGGGCTTCACCGCCATGGGGATCGCGACCGATCTTGTTCCTTATCCCGCTCGTCATCGCGGCGCTCTTTTTCCGGTGGACGGGCACCTTTCGCGCCGAGTCGCCGGGGCAGCGATATTTTGGCTGGCATTTTGCTCGGCGCCGCGCCGGCCTGGGTGCACAATTATTATGTCGCGCGCGACCCGGTTTTCCTCTCCGCCCATAGCGGGGTCAACTTTTGGATCGGCAACAATCCAATCGCCAACGGCTATCCGAAATTCCCGCCCGGTCTCCACGCCGGCCAGGAAGCGATGCTGCAGGATTCGATCACCACTGCGGAGAAAGCAGCTGGGCGCCCGCTCAAGCGTTCCGAAGTTTCCGCCTTCTGGTCGGAGAAAGCGCGGCGCTTGGATTCAGGCAGCATCCCGGAGCTTGGGTGAGATTGCTCTTGGGCGCAAAGATCAGGAATTTCTGGAACGCCTTTCAATATGACGATCTCAGCATCGTCACGGCGTTGCGCGACCAGTCGATCATCCTTCCCGGCGAAGGCTTTGGCCTGGTCGCGGCCCTGGGGCTTCCCGGGCTGCTGTCGCCTGCTGGCGATATCCTGCACGCGCGCTGGATCGCGGCGGCGGTCTTGCTCCACATGGTGTCGCTGCTGACGGTTTTTGTGACGGAGCGTTATCGCCTCGCCGCGGTGCCCGGTCTGTTCCTCTTTGCTGCCTTTGCGATTTGGGAATTATGGCAGCTACTCGCCACCGCGCGCCATCGGACTTGTCGCTTTGTTTCTTGTCCTGCTTTTCGGTGCGACGGCGTTTGTTTCCTTGCCGCAAAAAGATCCGACGCTGTGGGCGCTGGATACCTACAACTCCGGGCTGCAGGCGCTCGATGCGGGCAACTTCCACTCGCCCGCGAGAAACTGGATCTCGCCTACGCCTATTCGCCGCTTGAATGCCGAGATCAATTTCGCCGAAGGAAATCTCCATCTCGCCCTGGGCGAAAAAGCGGCCGCGAAAGCTTATTATTTCGCGGCTCTTCGCCTCGACCCGCAGCATAGCGGTGCCTTAATAATCTCGGAGTTCTCGCCCTGCGAGAGAACCGCTGGAGTCTGGCGCTCAATTTTCTCCAGCACGCACTGACTGGCTCGCCTAACGATGCTAAGATTCATTATCTGCTGGCCAGCGCTTTTCTGGAAACGAACGACTTGCCGCCGGCCCGCGCCCAGATCGCGGCCGCTTTGAAAATTTCGCCCAACCGGCCCGAGTTTCTTGCCCTTGCGCAGGAGATCGAAAATCGCCGTTAGGGTTGCAAGGCGTTTCTGAACGGGCCTGGATCTTTCTCCATCCCGAACGTCCAAATCAAAGCCGCCGTGTTTGGATCGTAGACCTCTCCGGCGACGAAGAATCTGACGTACTGGCTTACGCCGATCGCGGATAGAGTCAGGAACAGCACTGTCGCGAGGAGCGCGAATCGAATCGAACCAAAACGCTGACTGGTGGCAAGAATCTGTCGAATCGCCAGCCAAGAGAGTGCGATATCGCAGAACGCTGCGTAACGCAGACTCATTCCATAGGTGACGCTTGACATGGGGATCAGCGTAAAGGCGAGGAAAACCGCCATGAAGACATCCGCACGATTGGACCTCTTGAGTTGGAAGATCCAGCCGCAGGCAAATGCGACGAGCGCGGGAGAGATAAGCACAAAGTCCACCGCATAACGATACCAGGGGCCATCTTGAGCGACGATCGAATAGAAGTTCGTCCGGGACTTCGCCACAAACATCAGGTAGAAGCGGATCCATTCGGATATGCCGCCAACCAGGACGATCAGGAGCAAAACGGCGAGGGCAGGGCCAATGACCGTCGCCGCGAGAAGCTGAGGTGTCACGGTTCCGATCCGCAGGAAGCGATTGAGCAGGAGCAGGGCGAAGATCGCGAAGACGACAAAGGCCGCATTCTCTTTCGTCAGCACCAGGATCGACAAGCAAAGTGTGTAGGAAATCAGCCAACCGAGATGTTTTGGGTGCTGTAGATTTTCCCAGGTCAGCCAGAGCGCCGCGACTGCCCAGAAAGCGAAATAGCCGTCGATCATGGCGCGCTGGCTGAGGTAAATCTCGAGCGGTGCGGTCGCGATCAGAGCGGTCATGCCGATCATCGGAACAGTTCCACCCATGCGGTAGGCGAAAAGCGCACAGAGGAACAAAAGGAGCACACCGGCCGTCGCGGCCACGAGGCGAAGCGCGGTAAAGGCCCGCAGATCGAACCAATCCGCGCAGAGCGCTGCGGGCACGAGAAAGCCAAGGCGCGTTGCAGGCACGACGGCTTCTCGCAACTTGTGTTGCCGCTCCACATAAACCCGCACGACGGCATCGTAATTCCAGACGCCGGCCTTCTGGATCTGTTTCACAAACACCATGTAGCCATGCTCGTCGACGCCGAGATAGTGATATCCCGGTGAGGGATAGAGCCGGACGAAAACGCCGAATCCGAGCAGAGCCGCCATCGTGAGAATGATGCCCATCTTGCGCAGGTTCAGACGGCGCGATCGACTTTTCGCGGCCAGGTGCGGTGCGGTTCCACCCGCCGGGGAGGGGAAAGGTTGCCTCGGCAACAGAGAGTTCCATTCCCCATCCTGCTGCAAGTCCCGTGCTAGAAAAGTAACGAAGATACCTGCAACGCTTGGCCCGGGTTGGCCCGGGGACTGCTGGCGTGAAACACTCTCTCCTGCGGTACACATGAATTCCCTTTTGGCCATTCCGCGCGAACATCATCGCCATCCGTCCTTCCCGAGTTCGCCCGGCGCCGCTCTCGCTCCCGCCAAAGGGTCGCACCCGCTTCGGATTGAACGGCGCTCCAAGAAAATCATCCTGCTCTGTCTTGCTGCTGTCGGTCTGGCTGCCTGCGCCGGAGCGACTGGCGCATTCTGGATGCGCGGGACGCCGCTCGGCCAACCCGACCCGCGCAATTGGTTCAATGCCTTTTATGTGCTATTCGCCCGCAATGAATTTGCCGGTCTCGGGCTGGTTGCGGTTCTCGCTACCCTGAGCGGCCTCTGGGTCTGGCGCGATTGTCCATCGCCCCGGCTTCCATCGATGGCCTGTCCGCGACTCGCGGTCGTCCTCGTAGCCGTCGTCGTGTTCACCTTTGCGGGACTTGGCACTTCGCTTGTCTTCCATGAATACGCTCTGACGGCCGACGAGAACATGGCGGACTTCCAGGCCCAGATTTTCCTCCGGGGAAAAGTTCAAGAGGAGGTTCCCCGCTTTTGGCAACCGATGGTGCGACTCATCATGCCGACGAATGCTGTCTACAACAGGGCCAGCCACAGTTGGATGTCATCCTACCTGCCGGTCTATTCCGCCCTGCGCGCCATCTTCATGAGCGTGGGCCTGGAATGGCTCACTAACCCATTTCTGGCCGCGCTCAGTCTCCTTGCGCTGGCCGCGCTCACTCGAAAGCTTTGGCCGGAAGATCCCTGGAAGCCACTGCTCGCCGTCGCACTCCTCGCGGCGTCACCACAATTTCTCGTCATGTCGATGACGAGCTACGCGATGCCAGCGCACCTGGCATTGAATCTCATCTGGCTCTGGCTCTACGCTGATCGTACCAAACGCCGCTTCTGGCTGGCTCCCCTGGTCGGCGTCGCCGCGCTCGGTTTGCATCAACCCTTCTTTCACGCCCTCTTCGCCACTCCGTTTCTCGTGCGGCTCGCATTCACGAGACGGTGGAGGGCAACTTTTTGGTACGCGGCCGTGTATCTCCTGGGGATCACCTGCTGGTATGCCTGGTGGAAGCATTTTTTATCCGCCGCTTTTCGCCACTTCCCGGAGCGTCTTCGGTCTCCATCACGGCACTCTTCTCATCCAGGGCATCTATCTCGCGCTCCTGCTGGGTTGGCTGGCCTTTCCTCTTCCGCTGCTCACGCTTCTCGGACTTTCCCGCCTGCGCCAGCAGCCTCCGCTCATCCAGGACGCGGCGGCCAGTTGTTTCCTGACCTTCGGCTTTTACATCTTCGTCCAACTTGATCAGGCACATGGGTGGGGTGACCGCTACTTCCACGGAGCGCTGGGTTGTCTGATTCTTCTTTCGCTCGTGGGTTGGGACGCCCTCGTGGATAGGATCGGGAAACACGCCGCTTTCGCCTTTGTGGTTGTAGGATTGGGTGCGGCCGTCCTGTTACAGCTGCCCGTTCGGTGTTACGAGGCGGAGAGATTTGTTTGGCCCTTTCGCGCGCGCGTCCGCTGCCTTTCACGAAACGGATGCGGACATGGTGGTCTTCCAACCCTGGATGGCCTGGTATTCAGCCGATCTAATACGCAACAATCCATTCCTGCAGGAGGATCGCCCGGTAATTGTCTCCTCTCTTCCCGATGACGGAACGCGAAGCAGCCCTGCTTCGTAAGACCTTTCCCCGGAGTCACCTCGTCAGTGAAACCGACCTGACTCAGTTCGGTCTGGCAACGAAACGCCCTCCGCCATGAGTTCTCATCCGGCGGTCCACGTTTCCCTCGCACGGCAATTATTTTCCAATCAAATCTGGGAGACGGTGGCCTTCGCGGCCAAGGCATTTTTCGTCATAGGGCTAACTCCCTGGATGTTGCGGGTCTGGGGCGCTCAGGGTTACGGAAATTTGCCTTCGCGAGTTCTCTCTTCGTGCTCCTTGCCATCCTCGACTTCGGGTGTTCGCAGCCGGACGCGGGTCGCACTCTGCCGCACGCGATCGGCCGGGCCTGCTCAGTGGCCCATCATCATGGGACACGGGCTGGCCGCCTGCGGAATCATTTCACTCGCGGCGGTCGCGCTTGCCGCGCTGCTCACTCTTACCGGCAGCGTTCGACATCTGATGGGTTTTCCTCGACCGACCCGAGTCTTCTCTTCATCACCACGGCGCTGGCGATGCCGATTCTCTTCTCCGGTCTGCTCCTCGAACCCCTTGTCGCTTCAGGCTTGATCGGGCGTTTGAAATTGGCCGCCGCTTCCGGATGGATCGCCGCGATCGGAGCTGTCGCCGGTGTGCTTTCGTGCAAGGGGTCGGTGACGACTGCGGTCGTTGCCTGGCTCGGTTGTTTGCTGCTCGCAAATGTTCTGGCAGCCCTCGTCAGCGACCTGGAAACAGGGAAGTTCCTGCGTCGTGCGTGCACAACCAGGGCACACGAAGTCAGCGCGCTTCTGAGGGAAGGTTTTTGGTTTAGCATCGCTAACGCCACCTGGCTCACAAAAACCTACGGGGCTACTTTGCTTATCTTCGCGCTCGAGGGCCCGCGACCGCGGGAGTCTTCTATTTCCTGCTCCGGCTCAGCGAGGTGATCAGCTCACTTGGCGCGATCGCCGCGGATGTTTCGCTTGGTGACCTCGCCTCGGCCACCGTCCCGCTGGAGCGCCAAACGTCGTTCCGATCGAGTTATTCCTGGGCGCTGCTTTTCTCTTTGTATAGTGCGCTTCTCATCGGATTTTTCATTTCCGACTTCGATCGCGCATGGTTGCACAGCCCGGTGCCCATTCCCCCACTGGCCGGTTTGGTAATCGTGGTTCTTGGTCTGGCGAGCGCACTCAACCGCACCGCTACCTATGCGGCGATGGCACTGGGGGCGGTCCGCGCCGCGGCCAGGTGGGGAGCGCTCGAGGCTGTCATTTTTCTGTCTATCATAGCCGCGTTGCCGAGATCAGTGGGCCTGTTGGGTCAACTGGCGACCGCGAGTCTTTCGGCTTGCGCCTTGGTCCCTCTGGCCAAACTCGTTAGCCAGAGATTGGATCTCTCGCTCAGCGCAGCCTGGATTCGTCCGATCCTTGGAGTCTTGCCTGGTGTCGTGACAGGCGGTCTCGCGATCGGATTAGCCGCGGCGAGCGGGCATATCAATCTAAAAATCCTGGCGGGACTTTCTTGCGGTGGCCTTGCCCTCGCCCAGATCGTCGTATCGCATGGCCGTGCCAAAAGGCATGTCGCTGGCTACTTGCGCGCGAGACAGGCGAAATTCAGGCAGAATGCGGAATTGGAAAGCGCCTGATCGATCGGGCCGGCCAGGCAGTTCAAGATGAAGTAGAGCGGAGCTCCTAGGCGACCGAGGTACTCCGTAGGCGAGAAAGTTCGCCACCTGAAAAAATGCCGTCACCGACCCTCCTTGTGAAAGCAACGAGTCCGGTTTCAAACCACCCATCCGGCAAAGATGAACGATTCCCTCCTGAGTGAAGCGCCAGTTATCGTTGGATGTGGATGGTAGAACCAGACATGCGGAACACTCGCGATCAATGCCCGAAGGCGTAAGAATTCGCGGGATTTCTTTGATCCCCTGCCATGGATTCAGACAATGTTCGAGGACTTGCGTGCAGAGAACCAATTCGAAGCTTTCACTCAAGTCCGGTTTGTTCGACGGTGCCCTCAAAATCAGCCCCATCCTTGCGCGTGATGTCCAAAGTCTTAACCGTGTAACCCTCGGCCTCTAGAAGACTCTTGTAGGGACTATTACTCGCGCCTAAGTCAAGCGCGCAGAATCTTCCACGGCCTTCCGGACAACGCTCGATGAATGTGCGGATACTTTTTTGTAGCGCCTCCAGAGTTCAGATAGTCGTATTGCGCTCGGGAAGGCGTCAAGCGATCGGAGACCGAATGTCGGGAGCGAAATCGTTCGCTTTTTTCCCGAAAAGCGTCCGCAATTGTAGCGATATTTAATTCCATTATTTACGCCGTTCGAGCGGGATGTCGAAAATGACTTCCAGATCGTTTTCGAATGCCAGACGCATCAGGCCTGGGCGCAGAGGAATGCCCTGATACTCTGCAAGCTTCACAATCTGCGCGTCCCTGAAAAAACTCTCCCATAGCCCATGAGGGAGGTAATCGGCCGTGGTTGCCACGCCAAAACGAAGATTGCCCAGCAAGTCCAGCATCCGGAGTTTCAGTCAGCCGACCCCCGAGTGGTAGACATGGTCTTTAATCAGAATCTGACGTCGTCCGACACGAACCGCTTCTTTGATTAGGTCACGCTGGTTCTGCGTATGATGCAGCACGTTGGCAAACAGAACGACATCCCAGGAAGAATCATGGAACGGAAGTTCCATCCATCGTAGCTAATCAGGTCAATCGGAGGATAATCACTCTGACCAGTGTCTCCAGGCCGATGACAGCAGTCTCAGGCCGAAATCGCTGAAAGAACCCACCGAGCAAACCGTCTCCCGCTCCGACATCGAGAATGCTCAGAGGCCAGGCGGAAACAAGGCAGCGAGGCGCTTAGTCAGAATGACCTTGTATTCGGAGTAAACGAGTGAATCCCCAAAGTGCCGTGCGATGGTCGCATATCGGGCAACCAGGAGGGCCCGGAGGAGGAATTGAGAGCGCCGGACGAAGAGTGCGACGTTCTTCGCCATGGTGAAGCGCGCCTTCATCGCGTGTTTCTTAGCGCCATCCGGAGAGAGTTTCAGCACAAATTTTCGCTGAGTTCAGCCTAGGCGATTCGAGAACAGCGTCCGACAAAGAGTCGATCTCCTCCGTGGGATGCGATGAGCTGAAGCGCTACCTGCCCTGGGATCCAGGAAGGCGGCATGCAAGGCGCGAGCGTAGCTTTTCGTAGTTTGCTCCCAATCCCAATTCTGCTTCGCATAGGACGCGAGTTCTTTTCGGCGGGCAGTGGATAGCGGCAGTTTAAGAATTCCGCAAAGGTCTGTGAGATAGCCGTCGTCCGACAAAAGATGAAAATATGATGGATCGCGTCCCCAGGCCTTCCAAGTCTCGTCAAACAATGCACAAGGCAGGCCGGAAGCCATCGCCTCCTGGACAGTGAAGGGAAATCCTTCACCGTGGGAGGGCAACAGGAGAAGATCGCTCCTGCGAAGAAATTCCTCAGCGCCTCGCGATCGATCCAGCCGAGCGTTCGACATTCGCTAGATGCCACGTCGCCGGATCGATCGGGCCGGTGCCGGCAATCGTGAATTGCACGTCGGGTAACGCAGAGGCGGCTTCGCGGATGATCCGAAGTCCTTTTTTCAACGCAGCGCCCGGCGAAACAAACCGGCGACGATAAGGCGACGGAGGATAGAGTCGCTCGCTACCGACCGTTTCCACCGGTCTTCGCCTTCGCGAACATGAATTCCATTCGGAACAAAATATGAGTCCCGACGGCGGCGTTGCTCCATCTCGTGCAAAATCTCGCGGCTGCAAGTGAAGACGGCCGAGGCATGAAACAGCGCGAGCCGGCCGAAGAGCAAATGGGCGATCGACTGCAACCAGTTGAGAAGGCGGCTCGAATAGGCGACCGCCAGACGTGCACCATCAGGACATAGGGTTTCCGAACAGGAGACTGAAAAGGATCGTCAGAGCGCTGCTCAGATACATGAAGTCGTGCACGAGCACGACATCCGCGGAGTTTACCAACCTAAACAACTTCCAGCAGGAAAGGAGTTGGGATCGGCGACGGCACGCCTGACAAACGCTCCAGCAGATCGAAAACGCGATAACGGATAACGTGGCCTGAAGTCCATGCCCGGCCGGCTTTCCGAAGGCCCAGATCGTGCGGCAATCGTGATGTCAGAGAAACCTGGCGAGCATCTCCGCGACTGATTCCAAGCCGCCAGGATGTCCCATCCCGTAGGAGGAAACCTGAAGAACGCGAAGTCGCCGTTTCACGCGGGTCCTCGGCGTTATCGAACAATAGAAACCGCCGGTTTGCCGCGACGGGCGACGGGAGGCTCAATCGCGCGGATCGGAAAACGGCGCAGCCGAATTTGATACGCTTCGCGGTGATATCGTAGATTCGATTCGAGCAAGAGCCCCGCTAAAAAAGCAATCGCGGAAACACTCATGAGACTCGCCGCGAGGACGGCCAGCGGCAGACGAAGGACCGCTCCGGTGCGGAAATATTCGAGAATCGGAATGAACCCGGCGGACAATCCCAGAAGCGCCGGCAACGCCGGCGATACTCCGAAGAAACGAGCGGCCGATAGTCGCGAAAAAGCACGACGAGCAAACGGAAGATGCGCAGACCATCGCGGATCGTTCTGAGCTTGGAGGCCGAACCTTGGGCCCGACTGCGGAATGGCACCGGGATTTCGGCTTGCGCGAAATCTTTGTCGACCGCCTGGATGGTCAGCTCGATTTCCAATTCAAAACCGCGCGAGAGGACCGGCACGTGTTTGTAAAAGCGGCGCGAAAAAAGGCGCATGCCCGAGAAAAGATCGAGCGGTTTGAAATGGAAAACGGAGTTCAGGACGGCGGCGAAAATGGACATGCCCCATTGGTGGAGCGGGCGGAAAGCCTGAGTCGCTTTTTGCGCGCTGCGGATGCCGGTGATCATGTCGACCGGTTCGCGCAAGTATTCTTCGACAAGTAGACGGGCGCCATCCGCCGGATAGCTGCCATCGCCATCGACCATCAAGACGAGATCGGTCTCGATCGCGGCGAGGGCGGTGGCAACGGCAGTCGCTTTGCCGCGGTGGCGTTCGGTTATCACTTCCGCCCCGGCGGCGCGGGCGGCCAGCGCGGTTCCGTCGTCGGAGCCGTTATCGACCACGAGAATGGCCGCATGCGGAAACGCCGCGGCATACTCGCGCACGACGTGCCCAATTCCGAGAGCTTCGTTCAGGCAGGGAATGAGAACGGTGAGAGAAGGCAGGCGGAAATCGCGAACCGGCATTCCTCTCTAGGAACCATGTTTCATGCCGTGCGTTGCCAGATTTGCGGCAGTGGAATGCTTGCTGCTCTCCAGTCGTGCCCGCCTGCTTTAGCTCATGCTTCTCCTGAGTCAACCTACCGACACGCCCAGGGTCCCGCCGCCGCCGACCGCGGCGTGGCGTCCTGCTTTTCCGAAACAGCGAGTCACAGTCGTGGCGGTCGCCTTGATTCTCGCGACCGGCTGCTTTCTCCGCCTTCCCCCATTTCTCTTCGAGTCTGGGCATCCGATCCTGCATCGGCTGCTCCCGGCCCATCCGGCGCCGAAATACCAGCAGGTCGGTTTTGATGAACGCCTGTATCTTTCCTATGAGAAGGTCATCATCGCTGGCGGACTCAAGGCCTATCCGCAGCTCGCGGCAGACTACCTTGATGTCCAGCGTGAGCTAAAGACGGCGATCCTGGCGCCGACCCGGGTTTTGTACCTTCTCGGCGCGTACCTCTGGCACGAAGCCTTTGGCAGTAAAGCGCTCGTTTCGTTAAGAGTCACCTCCAGCATCTTCAGCATGCTTCTGCTCGGGCTCGCCACGCTCTTCGCCTGGCGTTTGAGCGGGCATCTTTTTGGTTTGTGCGTCGCCGCTCTGATGGCGTTTGCGCCGACTCAAATTCACATGTCGCAGCATGCTTTGATCGACGGCTTCTTTGCTTTCTGGGCGACGCTCGCGCTCTGGCTGTTGTGGGAAAATTTGCAACGACCGAACCGGCGGGCATGGCTCTCCGCTTACGGTATCGCGCTCGCTGCCATGGTTCTGACCAAGGAGAATGCGGCGTTTGCCTACGCCGGCCTGCTCGGCCTCCTGGCCGCGAACCATTGGCTCCGCTTCGGCAGGATCACGCCAAATCTCCTCCTCTTCACTGTTCTCGGACCGCTCGTGGGCGCTTTGATTCTGATCGGCCTTTGCGGCGGGCTGGCGACCACGATCGCCGTGTTCCGCCTCCTCGTCAGCAAGGCTTCCGTATTGCCCTATGCGATCCAGACCGGCGACGGACCGTGGTACCGCTACTTGATTGATCTTATGACGGTCAGCCCGCTCATTCTGCTTCTCGCGATCGGCGGCATCTTTCGGCTTCGCCTAACGAATCAGCCAGCGCTCTTTTTCTGCGTCTTCCTCGCCGCCAGCTTTCTCTTAATGGCGAATATTCCCTACGGGATGAACTTGCGTTACGCCAACCTTTGGGATTTTCCGCTGCGCTATCTCGCGGCCGGTTGTTTGCTCGAGCTGACTGATTCGTTAGGCAACTGGCGGCGTTGGTGGATCGGCCTGGCCGTGCTGCTCCTCTGTGTGACTGAGCTGCGGCAATATTCGATCTTTTTCGTACAGCACGATCTCTATGAAATGATCCCGCGCGAGATGCTCGAGGCGCTGAAGATTCTCAAATAGTCAGCCGACCATGACGTTGCGGCGCAGATCCGCAGTCGCCGCGATCGTCTCGTGCAATAAATGGTGAACCGCCGGTCGCGCCTGGGCGCGAATGAAAATCTGGTAGGAAAAGAGGCTGCGATTCAGCCGGATCAACGCACCGTTTAGCCTAACGAGTAAGCGCGAGAACCAATGATCGCCCAGCGCCTTCGGAAACGGGGCCGGAATCCCGCGGGTCTCGATGATCTGGTAGTCGGATTGTTTCAGTAATTCGCGCAGCGATCGGAAGGTGAAGAGTCGCGTGTGCGTGGCGTCGAGGATTCCTTTCTTTCCATAATTGAATTGCCCGCAGAAGAGCAGCAGGCGCGTCAGGAAGAAACCGATGTTTGCCGTCGTGAGGATGAGTTCCGGGCGTTTGCGGCCGGTGGCGAAGCGGAGCTCCTCCATGAACTCCTCCGGCGCCTTGAGATGCTCGATGATATCGAGCAGGAAGATTTGGTCGAACTGCGAAACATGGACTGGAAACTCCTTGCGATCGAGATCCCAGCGAATGAACTGCACTTCCTCGGGCGCGTCGGACGACTCCGGAACGTAACGATCCATCCCGGTCACGCGGCAGCCCTTGCGCGCTACTTCCGCCGCGACCAGACCGCGACCGCAGCCGACATCGAGCACGTGGCCGCCCGGCCGCGCGGCCCGAATCGCGAGCGTGTGCGAGGATTCGAAACCAAGCTTCAAATCGTAGGTTTCCTCCGGCCGATCAACGTCGAACTTTCGATCGAAGAAAAGATTCATTCCCTGCAGGCGCACCCGCAGCATCGTCAGACAAACGTTGCCCGCGTATTTGAGACCGTTCACGTGGCAGATTTCGTCGCCGTAATAGGTCGGGATCGGCAGCTCGATGAGGCGTAGCTTCTTCAAGATGCACTGGACGATGATCTCGGTATCGAAATGGAAATCGTTCGTGTTTCTTTCGAAAGGGATCTGCGACAGGGCCGCGCTGGAGTAGAGCCGGTAGCCGGAATGAAACTCGGACAAAGCGGTGCCGAGCATCCAGTTTTGAAAGCGAGTCAGGATTTGGTTCCCGAGCCATTTGTAGAGCGGCATCCCACCAGTCCGTGCAGCTCGTTTGTCGATCATCCGCGAACCAAGAACGGCGTCGGTGCTTCCGGCGATGAGCGGTTCGAGCAAATCGGGAAGCTTTTCCGGCGCGTACTGGCCATCACCGTGCAATAGGGCGACGATGTCGAAGTCGTTATCGATCGCGTAGCGATAGCCGAGTTTCTGATTGCCACCGTAGCCCTGATTTTCCGGCGTGCGCAGGACGGTGATCTTAAAAGCGGAATGGGCCTGCTGATAGCGCAGGCCGGTGAGGAAGGTTTCGTCGTTCGAGGAGTCGTCGATGATCAAGACCTCGACCCCTTCCTGGTGCAACGAGGCCGGGATGCGGCTCAGCACTTTCTCGATCGTTGCCTCGGCATTGTAGGCGACGATAAAGACCAGAACGCGCTTCCCATTCAGATCAAGAAGCGGAGCGGGACTCATGCCCCGTTTTTGAAGCTAAAAACGGGCCACTTGCCCGGGCGATTGCCGAACTCTAGGTGCCGTTTCGGTTCGCCGTGTCGCTCGCGCCGAGAACGGCATCGGCCGTGGCGAGGATCGCCCGGTCGTCGTTGTCGCCGAGGCCGCGGAGAAGCCCGCGCGTCTTGCGCAACGAGCGCCTGACGAAAAGATCCGCCGCGACGTGATCGGCCGCCTCGCGTCCATTCCGACTCGACGTTCGACAACTCCGAATCCCAGCGGCTCAGGGCGCAGGTCGTAGCAAACAATTCCATCGCCGCATTCGCGATCCGCTCCTGGACCAACTGCATTTCCATGACCGGTTCGCGATAAGCGATGAGTGCTTTGTCGACCGCGAAGTTGAAACGCCAGACGAGGCGAGCGAGCTGACTGGCGTAGGATTTCAAAGCTGCGTTGCGCACCGGCACGTCCGGCACCTTGACCGCGGCGCTGAGTCGCTTCAGCCCGGCATCCCAGGCTTTGCCGAGACCGCGGGATGGTTTGAGCATGGTGTCGTAGATTTCCTTGAACTCCATGCCCGGTCCACGCATCCCGACAAGCGCGATGAAGGAGGTGAGCACTTCGTTGCTGCCTTCGCCGATCTGGTTGATGCGCGCGTCGCGCAGCATCCGGCCTAGCGGGGAGTCGTCGAAATAGGCGGAGCCGCCGTGGATTTGGAAGCAGTCGTTGACCGCGTCCCAGAGCCGCTCGGTGGTGAAGACCTTGAGCATCGCGGTCTCGACCATGTAATCCTCGAGGCCGCGATCGATCAGCGATGCCGTCACCTGGGTCATGGCTTCCATCGCGTAAACATCGGCCGCCATGCGCGCGATTTTCTTCTTTACCAGGTCGAAGTTGCCCAGCGTCTTATTGAATTGCTTTCGGGTGTTGGCGTGCTCGACCGCCATCCGCAGGCAGGTCTTGGCCCCGCCGGTGCAGCAGGCGCCGAAAGTGGTCCGCCCGAAATCCAGCACGGTGAGCGCGACGCGCAGGCCTTTGCCTAACGGGCCGAGAATATTTTCCTTCGGCACGCGCACGTTGTTCATGCGGAAACGGCCCGTTGCGGTGCCGCGGATTCCGAGCTTCGGCATGCGCGGCTCGATCATCTCGAAGCCCTCCATGTCGGGCGTGACGAGAAACGCGGTGATCGCGTCTTGCCTTCTTGCCGGGGACCGGGGTGCGCGCCATCACGGTCAGGACCTGCGCGATGGCGGCGTTGGTGATGTAGCGCTTTTCGCCGTTGAGAATGTAATGCGAGCCGTCTTCGCTCGGCGTGCGCGTGCATCTGCACGTTGGCCGCGTCGGAGCCGGCTTCCTGCTCGGTCAGGGCGAAGGCGGCGAGCTGCTCGCCGTTCATCAGGCGCGGGAGCCATTTTTCCTTTTGCTCCTTCGTTCCGAAAAGGAGCAGTGCGCGAATGCCGATCGAGTGATGCGCGTTGGTGAAGACCGCGGTCGAGGCGCAGCGCGCGCCGATTTCCTCGAGCACCTTGCAATACTGCATCTGGGAAAAGCCGCGGCCGCCGACTTCCTTCGGCGCGGTCATGCCGAGAACGCCGACCCGGCCGAGGCCGTCGATCACATGCCGCGGGATGTCCGCCTCGCGATCGATCGCTTCGGCGTCGAGATGTTCATCGAGAAAATTGCGCGCAGCTCCGTAACCGCGCGATCAACCTCCGCTTGTTGCGTGTCGGTAAAGCGCGGATAGGGCATGGCCCAGTCGGCCACGAAATCGCCGAGGAAAAGTCCTTTGGCGAAGCCAAGTTCCTGGCGGCCGCTGAAGAGCAGTTCCTCGGCCTGTTGAATTTCCTTCTGTCGTTGAATGTTCGGTCTCGCTGAGTGCCATAGGTGGAAAAGATGAGCCCGCCGGCGACGGTGCCAGCGGGCCACCAATGTAGCCATGCGAACCCGATTGTCCACCGGGAGGCCCGCCCCAACGCAAATCGCCTAAGGGCTTCCTAGCTGCAGCCCTGGCTCGTGCCGCATTCGGTGCAGACGCCGCAGGCGCCGGCGCGGATCACCTTGTTGCTCCCGCAATGGGAGCAGGTGATGTCCATGAACATGTTGCCCAGCGCTTCCGAAACCCGCTCCGCATGGGTCCGGCCGTTCGTCAGGCTGGAAGGATTGCCTTCGTTAGGCGCGTGGTTTGTGATGACGTCGATCAATTCCCTCTCCGCCGTCCGCGAAAGGTCGGCCACGGGACGGTTGACCGCTTTTTTTTCCATCTCGGGAATTTCCTTGAGCGGCAGCTCGGGATGGCTCCGGCTCGGCGAGGTCGCTTCCTTGTAGCCTTTGATGAACTGGCAGCCGAGCCAGCGGAAGACATAATCGGTGATGCTGCTGGCGTTGCGGATATCGGGATTCTTCGTGAACCCGCTCGGCTCGAAACGCTGGTAGGCGAATTTCTTCACCAGGCTTTCGAGCGGGACGCCGTATTGCAGCGCCATCGAAGTGAGGGTCGCGACCGTGTCCATGAGGCCGCCGATCGTGCTCCCTTCTTTTGACATCTGGATGAAAAGCTCGCCCGGCTGGCCGTCTTCGTAGAGGCCGACGGTGATGTAGCCTTCGTGACCGGCGATCTCGAACTTGTGCGTGAGCGAGATGCGCGTGTCGGGCATGCGATGCCGCACCGGCATGTCGACCTGGGTGCGCAATTCGCTCGCTTCTTCCTCGAGTTCGAGGATGCGCTTCCGCAGTTCATCTTCCTCCGTCAGCATGTCGGCGCCATCGTTGGCTGCGCCCATGTGTTTGGTCTTGCGCGTGTTCAAGGGCGCGGAGCGCTTCGAGCTGTCGCGATAAATCGCGATCGCCTTCAGGCCGAGGCGCCAGCCCTCGATGTAGGTGTTCATGATCTGGTCAACCGTGGCGTTTTCCGGCATGTTGACCGTCTTGGAAATCGCGCCGCTCAGGAACGGCTGGGCCGCCGCCATCATGCGCAGATGAGCCATGTAGCCTAACGAACGCTCGCCGCGGTAGGGTCGAAAGGCGCAATCGAAAATCGAGAGATGCTCCGGTTTCAGCCCGGAAGTGATCTTCGAGCCGTCGCTGTCGGTCACATCCTCGATCGTGTCGAAGGAATCGATGTGCGCGATGATGCGCTCGATCTCTTCGAAACTGTAGCCGAGCTTTTCCAGCGCCGGGCGGACCGTCTGGTTGACGATCTTCAACATGCCGCCGCCGGCCAGCAGCTTGTATTTCACCAGCGCGATATCGGGCTCGATCCCGGTCGTGTCGCAATCCATCAGGAAGCTGATCGTGCCGGTCGGTGCCAGGACCGTGACCTGTGCGTTGCGATAACCGTGGTCCTCGCCGAGCTCCGCGGCGCGATCCCAGACTTTCCGCGCCTCTTTCTTCAAATAGGCGAACTCTTCGTTGTCGGGGATCTCGTTCACGGCGCACCGATGTTGGTCGATCACTTCGAGCATCGAGGCGACGTTGTCCTTTGCGACTGGCTTGGGTACGCCGCTGGCGCGCGCGTCGTGATAACCCGGGAACGGCCCCATCGCCGCGGCCATACGCGCGCTCTCGGCATAGGCTTCGCCGGTCATGATGGCCGTGATCGCGCCACAGAGGGCGCGTCCTTCAACGCTGTCGTAGCCGTAGCCGTAGCTCATAATGAGCGAACCGAGGTTGGCGTAGCCGAGACCGAGGGTGCGGAAGATGTGTGAATTCTCCGCGATCTCCTTGATCGGGTAGCTGGCGTTATCGACGATGATTTCCTGCGCGGTGATGAAAACGCGCACGGCCGCTTTGAAGCGCTCGACATCGAAGGCGCCCTCCTCGGTTTTGAACTTCATCAGGTTGAGCGAAGCGAGATTGCAGGCGGTGTTGTCGAGGAAAAGATATTCGCTGCAGGGATTGGTGGAATTCTGGCGGCCCGTGCCCTTGCAGGTGTGCCACTTGTGGATGGTGGTATCGAACTGCATCCCGGGATCGCCGCAGATGTGGGTTCCCTCCGCGATTTTGCGCAGCAGGGTGCGCGCTTCCTTGCGTTCGCAGGGCGAACCGTCGCGCACCCGGCGCGTCCACCATTCGCGGTCCTCGACCGCCGCATTCATGAAGTCGTCGCTCACCCGGACGCTCAGGTTTTCGTTCTGGTACATGACCGACCCGTAGGCGTCGCCGTTGTAGCTGCCGTCGTAGCCCTGTTCGATTAGCGCCCAGGCTTTCTTCTCTTCCTTCTGTTTCGCGTCGATGAATTCCTCGATGTCGGGATGCCAGTCCTTGAGCGTGTTCATCTTTGCGGCCCGGCGCGTTTTGCCGCCACTTTTCACCACGTTGGCCACCTGGTCGTAGACCTTGAGGAAGGAAAGCGGCCCGCTCGGTTTGCCGCCGCCGCTCAATTTCTCGCGCGTGCTGCGCAACGACGAGAGATCGCTCCCCGTCCCGCTCCCGTATTTGAAGAGCATCGCCTCGCTCATCGCGAGCCGCATGATGTCTTCCATCGTGTCGTCGACTGATTGGATAAAGCAGGCGCTGCCCTGCGGATATTCGTATTGCGTCGCGCGCGCGCTCCGCTTCTTTCGTCGTGCGGTTGTAGTAATAATTGCCCGCGCCCGCATCCTTCCCGATACCGTATTGATGGTAGAGGCCGACGTTGAACCAAACCGGGCTGTTGAACGCTCCGTGCTGATTGAGGCAGAGCCAGGTCAGTTCGTTGTAGAAAATCTCGGCGGTTTTTGCGTCGGCGAAATAGCCGTCGGCCAGGCCGCAATCGGTGATCGTGCGGGTGACGCGATGGATCAATTGCCGGACGGAAGTCTCGCGCCCGCCGTGATGCGGATCGGTTCCGTTCGCGATGTCGCCGTAAAAGTATTTCGAGACCGCGATCTTGGTCGCGAGCGGGCTCCAGCTTTTCGGCACCTCGATATTCTCCTGTTTGAAAATCACCTTGCCGCCGTCGTCGGTGATCTCCGCCGTCCGGCCTTCCCACTCCACTTCATCGAAGGGCGAAACCGCCGCGTCGCTGAAGACACGCTCAAAACGCAAACCGCGACTTTTCTTGCGGGTAGTTTTCCGTTGGCGGGAAAGCGATTTGCGATTTTTAGCGAGCGTGGTGGGCTGAAGGCCGGGTTTGAGCTGGATCATTTTGGTTTAGGCGGTTCGGGTTGCGGTGAATAAAGGTGAATTAGCCTCGGAGCCACCCGGTGAATATCCTGCGGATAAGCTCCAACAACAGGATATAGGGGCGGCGATCGGTGCGACCACCATATGCGGCCACTTTGGAGGGTGAATCAAGACTTTTATTGTAACATTTTTTTTGGCAAAAGGGCAGGGCCTTGGGCGACCCCGATTTTGCCAAAGCCGCGCCGTTCTGGAGTTCGAGTTGTTAACGAAAAATGGCTCGACATTGCCGGATTGGTGCCGCGCAGAAATAGATCGTTAGTCTGGAAAAGATGCTGCCGGCTCCATCCTTCATCAGGCGGGAGATCGGCCTGCTCCTCGCGCTCGGCGGATTTCCTTTTCGTTAGGCAAACGAAGCGGGCCCGGTTCTTCCCGATTGCAAATCCGGCGCCAGCTTTCATAATAGCGCTCGCCCTGGGAAGGGTGGCTGAGTCCGGTTTAAGGCACTCGACTCGAAATCGAGCGTGGGGTTAAACTCACCGTGGGTTCGAATCCCACCCCTTCCGCCAGCCCGCTCCTTTCCCGCCTAATCGGTTTCTCGAAAGTCGAGGTCGTCGTCGCTAGGCCGGACACCGCCATGCATTTCGAGCGCCTCCAGCCGGCGCAGGACCTCGGAAAGCAACAGCTCGTTTTTCAAATTAACCCGGTAATCGAGGTCGGCGCGGAGCCGGTCTTTTTCTCCCTGCCGATTCTGCGACATGATGATAATTGGCGCCTGGAGGCCGACAATCACTCCCAGGACAAGGTTCAAAAGCACATACGGGTAAGGGTCGAACCCGTGGTCATGGAGCAGCCACGTGTTGAATGCTACCCAGACAAGGAAAAACCCGATCGAAAAGCCGATAAACTTCCAACTGCCGCCAAATTCCGCGATCAGATCGGCGGCCCGATCGGCCATCGTGAGGTGGGCGGCTTCTTCTTCATTCGCGTTGCGCGAAACGCGGTGGCGCAGGAGATCGTCGGTCCGCCGCAGCCGGTGCGTCAGCGCGGTGAGGATACCAAGCGCCACGTCGGGATTCTTGCGCAGGAAAGAGCGAAACTCGGTGCGCGGCAAAACCGCCACGCGCGAGTCGGCACTCGCCGTCGCGTCGGCCGAGCGGGCATGACCGTCGAGAAGCGACATCTCCCCGAAAAATTCTCCGTTGCCCAACTCAGCGAGGGTGGTGTCGTGGCCGTCGGCGTCTTTCAGGCTGATCCGCACGCGGCCGCGCTCGATCAAGTACATGGAATCGCCGCTATCGCCCCGGTGAAAAAGAGGGGCCCCGGCCGCGACCTCGCGCATCGTCAGCAGATCGCACAATTCCTGGGCGGCTTCTTCGTCGAGCGCTCGAAAGAGTGGTACCGATCGCAGGGCATCAAGCTTCATGAAAGATCTCGGGGATCGCGATGTTGCTCATCTGGCTGGCCAATTATCTACAATAAAATGCAACTTGAGCCGACAAAATCTGCGGTAAAGATGAATCGTTAGGGCGGGAGATGCGATTTCGGGTCAACTTTTTGTGGCCGCGAGGGCTGTTTTTTGGTCTATGAACGCGGATGTCCAGCCTCAAATTACTGCGAAAGCTGAGACCGAAACTTCGCTTTACGCGGGCGCAATCGCAACGTTTGTGATCGCTCTTCTGCCTTATGTGAACGTCTTTATCCTGCCGGCCTATGTCGTCGGTGCGCTGGTCGCCGTCTGGCATGCGGCGGCGGTGCGAGGGCAGTCGATGCGATTCAAGAACGGTGCGAGGCTCGGATTCCTGAGCACGTTTTTCGGAACGCTGGTCGCGGTCGTCCTGGCGGATCTGATCTGGCTCTTTTTCGATTATCAACTTTGGCAGCGCCAGAATTCGCAGTTGATGCTGGCCATCTTTCGATCGTTCGCCGGCCCGGTGACACTCGATGCGATGCGCGACGCATTCGCGCAGCAGGGAGTGAAGCCCTTTCAGTGGTACCTTTTTCTCGTTCAGGTGCTGGTGAACGCGTTCTTCTGCGGAGTTTTCGGGACTCTCTCCGGCCTGGTTGCGGTAAAAATTTTTCGCCCGCGAACGGTTCGTTAGGCACAGGTTGGCCTGACGATAGCTTTCCCCTAGAGATCGCGGAGGGCGCGCTCCGCTTTTTCGACATTCGAAGGTCGAAGAATCATGAGGCCCTGTTTCGACTTCGGGCTCAAGGCGAGGTAGGCGTATTCAATGTTGACGCCCGCTTTGGCCAGGCGCTCGGCGATGATGGCCAGGGTGCCCGGCTCGTTGTTGCTCTCGACCATCAGGACGTCGTTCTCTAGCGCAAGGACGCCACGTTCGCCGAGAATCATTAGCGCCTTCGTCGGATCGCTCACCACCATGCGCACGACGGCATGATCAATCGTATCAGAGGTGGCGAGGGCGTAAATGTGGATCTGCGCGGCCGCCAGTTCCGTGCAAACGCGCGAAAGCGCGCCGGGGCGGTTGCCAAGAAAAACCGAGAGTTGCGTCGCCGACTCAACTGAAACCTGCGGATTCATTCGACAAAATGCGCCGCCAGCACCCAGCTGACAACAGGCAAATGCGCTGGCAAGTTTGATCTTTTCAACGCACCCTTAGGCCTCAACCGGCGACCGGCGTGAAATTGTTCTAGACAGAACTAGTAAAATTGATCAATATCGCGGCCATTGAAATTAGCGGTAAGGGATACGTTTTCTGGAGCCCTCAAGATTGCAGGGACACACCTCAGGACGATACTTTGAAACCGCGAAGAAATAAGAAAGAAAACGTATGGTTAAGATAACACAAAAGGCCAAATGCACTGTGGCAGTAAGGCTCGGATTGGTCGCTCTCGCGCTATCCATTCCGCTCATATTCTCAAGCCGGGCTCATGCTGCGGAAGGCGATCTTTTCGTAACTGACCTTGAGACGAATTCCATAGTGGTTTATTCCACCGATGGAACGCAGCGTGTTTTCGCTACCGGCCTCGACAGTCCTCAAGGCTTGGGTTTCGACCCGGTCGGCAATCTATATGTTGCCGACGGAGGAAGCGGCAACATTTACAAATATACCGCCGACGCGACTCGAACCACTTTCGCTACTGGACTGAACGGTCCGGTCGGGCTGGCTTACTCCAGTCTCAGCAACGATTTAGTAGTGGCGGAAAACGGCGCAAATCAGGTCACATCACTCAATGCGGATGGCACTGTTGATACCAGCTTTCCGATTGCTTCCCCGCTTGGTATCGCCATTCGCAATCTGTCGAAAGATCCCAGCATTCCAGCGCTCAACACGACTTGGGCCGTCAGCAATCCGGATCCGGCCGACAGCTTTGTCCAGGAAAGGATCGACGGAACTGGGATTAACACTTTCCTGGAAATGCTGGATCCGCGCGCGATTGCGTTTACGGCTAATCCTGTCACGACGGATTACGCCAGTGCGTATGTCAGCACCGGGGACGACATGGCCGGGGACGGCATGGGCAGTATCTGGGCCATCGGCACGACGGCCGCTAGCAACGGTAGTTTTACAAATACGGTTAATCTATTTGCGACTGATCTGGGAGATCCGCACGGAATGGCGTTTCGGCGGATGCTCTTTGATCCGATGGGTATAGGTACGCTCTTTGTGGCCGACACGAGTAATGGTCAGATTTGGCAAATTACCCCGCCGCCAAACCAAAGCCAGACGGTTTTTGTAACAAGTGGTCAGCCAAACTATCTCGCCTTCGAAACTATACTTGCCGGCAAGGTGGAGAACATTTCGACTCGGGGACAGGTTCTAACTGGAGACAACGTTCTCATTGTGGGATTTATTGTGACCGGCGACGCTGGCACGGAGAAGACTGTTGTATTGCGCGGCTTGGGGCCCTCACTCGCGCCGCAAGTAGCCGGAGTATTGGCTGATCCGTTCTTGGAGCTGCATTATCCGGATGGAACCGTTGTATCCAATGATAACTGGATGGATAATAGTGCGCAAGACATCGCCACACTCGAAGGTATCGATGGAGGCGCTCTCGTTCCCACGAATCCCGCCGAGTCAGTCCTGGTGACGACGCTTGCGCCCGGTGCTTACACCGCGATCCTGAGTGGCGTCGGTGGCTCTACGGGTGTCGGGATGGTGGAAGCTTATGACACGAACCCCACTGATAGCGGTGAATTTGGCAACAGTCAGTACGCGCGGCTATGTCAGCGGAGGCGACGACGTTTTGATCGCCGGTTTCATCCTGGGACCAGAAAACGAAGCCGCCCGCGTCTTAGTACGCGCGATCGGCCCGGAATTGACCGATGCTGGAGTAGCTTCGGCTTTGCTCGATCCGATGCTCGACCTTTATGACGATAACGGCAATCTCCTTAAGTCAAACGACGACTGGGCCGATACCGCTGAAGGCGAAATTTCGGCCACGGGCATTGCGCCGACCGATCCGAGGGAATCGGCAATCCTGGCGAATCTCAGGGCGGGCGCTTATACCGCGATTGTCAGCGGGAAAGACGGCGCGACCGGAGTGGCGCTGGTCGAGGTTTATCACGTGCCTTAACTTTCGGTTGTTTCGGAAGAGGCGCGCGGCGGAAGCCGCGCGCCTTTTTCGTCTCCCGGGGCAAACTGTCAAAGAAATCCACAATTCATCGCTTTAGGGTCGCTAACCTTTCAATCTTGCAGGAAGCTTTGGAACTTCTCGGCAAGCGCTCTCTGCCCCAGCGTTGTATCCGGATGCGCGCGTGCTTTCGCGAAATAGGAAATCATGGATTCAAATACGATTTCGACCAGGCCGTTAATCAACATCGAGGAAATTAGACGGCACTTTCCGGCGCTGCAGCGAATCCACGCCAAGAATCCGGTCGCCTACTTTGATGGCCCTGGCGGGACCCAGGTCCCGATCGCGGTGGTCGACGCCGTGACTGACTATCTCCTCCACCACAACGCCAATACGCACTGGGCCTTCCCAACCAGCATCGAGACCGACGCCATTGTCGCCGCCGCGCGCGCCGCGCTGGCTGATTTTCTCAATGCGGCGCCTGGCGAAATCGCCTTCGGGGCCAACATGACGACGCTCACTTTCCATCTCGCCCGTGCCTTGGGCCGCGCCTTTGGGCCGGGAGACGAGATCGTCATCACCGAACTCGACCACCATGCCAACATCGCTCCCTGGCAGGCGCTGGGAAAGGAGCGGGGCCTAGCGATACGGACGGTGAAGATGATTCCGGAAAACGGCCAGCTTGACTGGGATCACTTCGGCCGGCAATTGAGCCCCCAAACCCGCCTGGTTGCAATCGGCGCGGCGTCCAACGCGCTTGGAACCATTAACGACGTCCGCCGCGCCGCGGCGATGGCGCATGCCGCGGGGGCGCAGATTTTCGTTGATGCCGTGCACTACGCACCGCACCAACTGGTGAACGTACGCGAGATGGACTGCGATTTCCTCAGCTGCTCGGCCTACAAGTTTTACGGGCCTCACGTCGGGATTCTCTATGGCCGGCACGACCTTCTCGCCGCGGTCGATTTCCCGAAACTGGCGCCGGCGCCTGATTCCGCGCCGGAGCGCGCCGAGACCGGCACGCAGAACCACGAGGGAATCGCGGGCGCGGGCGCTGCGATCGATTTTCTCGCCTCTCTCGCGCCCGGCACCGGTGCCACGCGACGCGAAAGGCTTGCGACGGCGTTCGCCGCGCTGGACGAGCGTAGCAACCAACTCGTTAGGCAGCTCTGGGACGGCCTGGATGAGATCGAAAGCGTAAAGTTGTATGGTCCGCCGCCGGGCGAAGTGCGCACGCCGACGGTTGGGTTCACTGTCGCCGGCGTTTTGTCGGCCGAGGTCGCGCGACGCCTGGCGGATGATGCGGTTTTTGTTTCCAACGGTGACTTCTATGCAACCACCGCGGTCGAACGATTGGGACTTGGAGATGACGGTCTAGTTCGGGCTGGATGCGCGTGCTACACGACCGAGGAAGAAGTCGAGCGCTTAATTGACGGAGTGCGAGTGATCGCCCAAGAGTGATTTTGCTGTAGAGAATAAGAGGCAACGATGAAAGCAACCTGGCACGGTACCACCATTGCGGAGAGCGACGACACGGTCGTTGTGGAAGGGAACCATTACTTCCCGGCGGACTCGATCCGGAAGGAATTCTATCGCCAGAGTAACCGGCACACGCATTGCCCGTGGAAAGGCGAAGCCAATTACTACGATATCGCGGTCGATGGCGTGCTCAACGAAGGCGCGGCCTGGTATTATCCGGAACCGAAGGAAGCGGCCGCCAGTATCAAGGGTCGGGTTGCCTTCTGGAAGGGCGTCGTGGTCAATTGAGCGCCTAACAAAAAGTTTCAACGAAGTTTGGTTTCATGGCACAGCGCTCCCGCATCAGCGCCGGTCTCCTCATGTTTCGCCGCCGCGACGGTGAAATTGAATTTCTTCTCGCCCATCCCGGGGGACCACTCTTTGTTCACAAGGACAAAGGGCACTGGACAATCCCCAAAGGCGAAGCGGCTCCGGGCGAAGACCTGCTGACACGGGCCCGGATCGAATTTGCCGAGGAGGTTGGCCTGGAGGCGAAGGGTCCCTATCTGCCGCTTGGCACGATCCAACAAAAAGGCGGCAAGATCGTCCATGCCTGGGCCGTGGAAGGTGATTTGCCGGCGGGTTTTGTTCAGCGTTCCAACACTTTCGAGTTGGAGTGGCCGCCGCGCTCCGGCCGGATGCAAAGTGTTCCCGGAAATTGATCGCGCTGAATTCTTTGCCGAAAAACGCGCGCGCAAAAAAATCAAGTCGACTCAAGCCCCATTATTCGACCGGCTCATCGCTGCGCTCCAGACTTGAAGTAGTGGTTTCAGAACGGCGTGCGAATTCCGCAGGCCCGCATGGCGCACCAGCCACGTGCCGCTTCGAAAAATAGGAACACGGCTGCAATCGTTAGGCCCAGCGCGAGGAGAGCCGAGAGGTGCCAGCACACCGCCGCTGCCACCGAGCAGCCCGTGCCTGCCAGTGTCCGCAGGATTCGACCGGTGGCGCGAATGTTAGGCTTCAACATCCTCAGGCCTCTCGCGTCGCGGGGTTGGTGGTCCGTCCCGCCGATCGCCCGGCAGCGGATCGAGCTCGAGATGTTGCGCGGACTCAGCGTGAGCAAACTCCGCCTCCGCCGCGCGCGCGAGGCCGACGATCACCACAAAAGTCACAATCAGACCCAAAAGAAAAATGGCGATCAGGTATTCCATCGCAAGCTCATTTCCGCGGCTGACGTGCCAGGCTTCCAGCCAAGAGAGAAATGCGGACACCAGTCCAGAGCGCCAGGATGCTCGGTACCCAGAGGCCGACAAAAAGGCCATATTCGCGGCTAACCAGAAACCAGAGGGCGACGCTCGCAACGAAACTGATCAAAGTGGCGAGCAGAAACGGGTAATCGATTTTCGTAAACATAGGCGGAGAAAAAGCTGGCGAGCCGCGTTTTCACGACGGGCCATTACATCTTCCGCCGCTCAACGCACTCCGGACGCCTGCCTTGTCGAACAACCTCAGAAATATCCAGGATCCGACCGCTCTCGCCTAACGAGGCCCGGTCATAACAAAGGTGCCGAAAATGAGCTGGATTCTCGGCCATCAGATCTCTTTGCAACACACGGCCCGCGCGGGCATGAGAAAACAGGGCAGGGCGTTTCGGTCGCTTGCGCCATCACAAGAGCTGGTAAGGATCGACGTCGACCGCGACGCCGACGTCTTCGGGGAAGGGGAGTTTGTCGAGCGTCTCGCGGATGAGTCGGCTGAGGCGCAGAATTGCTTCGCCACGCAGGAGAATGTGAAAACGGTAATGGCCCTGCAGCTTTTCCAAAGGAGCGGGCGCGGGCGCGCCAATCAGGAATTCGTCAGGCAACGCTTCCCCCAGGCGGCGGGCGAGGGTTTCGGCGGAAAAGCTGGCGTGGGTCTCGTGCTCGGAACGGACGGTGATGAGGACGGCATGCTGAAATGGCGGGAAAGCGCAGCGTTCGCGGAACTCGAGTTCCTGCTCGAAATAGCCGGCGAAATCGTGGTGGCGCGCGAATTGGATGGAGGGTGAAAACGGCGTGTAGGTCTGCACGAAAACTTCGCCCGGCGTTTCGCCGCGCCCGGCACGGCCCGCGACCTGGGTGAGGAGCTGGAAGGTGCGTTCGCCGGCCCGGAAATCTGGCAGATGCAGTGCCAGATCGGCATTGATGATGCCGACCAGAGTGACGTTGGGAAAGTGCAGGCCCTTCGCGATCATTTGTGTGCCGACGAGGATGTCGATCTTGCCCGTGCGAAAGGCGTGCAGAGTCTCGCGATAGGCATCCTTGCGTGTCATCGAGTCGGCGTCCATTCGCCTAACGACTGCTTTTGGAAAAATTCCCGCCACGTTCGCCTCCACTTTTTCTGTGCCGAAGCCGGCGTAGATGAGCGCGTCCTGTCCGCATTCCGGGCAGCGTTTCGGGACGGCCGCGCTGTGTCCGCACAAATGGCAGCTGAGCCGCGTGTTGCTGCGATGAAAAGTGAGCGCGACGCTGCAATTTGGGCAATCGCGCGCGTTGCCGCAGTTGGAGCAAAGGAGCGAGGTGGAGAAACCGCGACGGTTTAGAAAGAGGATCGTCTGCTCGTGTCTAACCAGACGATCGGCGATCGCGCTGCGCAATTTCTCCGACAAGATGGCAGCGGCTTTTTCTTTCCGGCGCTCCTGGCGGAGATCGACGATGCGAATGAGCGGCATCTGGCATTGGTCGACCCGCTGGGTGAGGCGGCTCAGCGTGTACTTGCCCCGTGTCGCGTTGGCGTAACTCTCGAGGGAAGGCGTGGCGGAGCCGAGCACGACCGCGCATTGCTCGAGCTTTGCCCTAACGACCGCGACATCGCGCGCGTGGTAGCGCGGCGCTTCTTCCTGTTTGTAGGAATTTTCATGTTCCTCATCGACCACGATGAGGCCGAGATTTTCGAGCGGAGCGAAGACGGCGCTGCGCGCGCCGACCACGATCTTCGCGCGGCCGGCGTGAAGCTTGTGCCATTCGTCGTGACGCTCGCCTTCTGACAAATGGCTGTGCAAGACCGCGACCGTGTCCGGCTCGGCCGCGAAGCGGCTCTTGAAACGCTCGACCGTCTGAGGAGTAAGAGAAATTTCCGGGACCAAAACGATCGCCGTCTTGTTGCGGGCGAGAGTGGCGCGGATCGCCTGGAGATAGATCTCGGTTTTGCCGCTCCCGGTCACGCCGTGGAGGAGAATGGGCGGGTGTGTTTCCGGATTTTCCAGCGCAGTTTCGATCAGCTTCAACGCTGCGGTTTGTTCTTCATTCAGGAAAAGCTCCGTATCGGCGACGAACTGCTCCGTGCCATGCGGATCGCGCGCCACCGCCTGCTCGTGCAGCTCGGCAAAGCCGCGCCTAACGAGCGCGCGAAGAGTGGAATTATCGAGCGACGTCTGGCGCAGAAGGTCCGCCGCCGGGAGCGGCGTCGTGAGTTGTGCGATTGTCTCGAGCAACTCCGCCTGGCGCGGGGCGCGTCTGCGCAGCTTTTCCATTTCCTCCGCTGTAGCGGGATGGATCAGACTGACGAAAAGCTGCTTTTTCCAGCCGACCTCGGCTCGCCGGATGACCTGCGGGAGGACGCTTCGCATCACGGTTTCGATCGGACAGCAATAGTAATTCGCCATCCAGCGTCCGAGTTCGATCAGAGCCGGGCTCACGACTGGTTTTTCGCCTAACAATGCTTCGATCGACTTGATCCCTGCGGCCGGGCTCTCATCGATTGTGGCGACCACAGTGGCGAGGAGTGATTTGTCGCGAAACGGCACGCGCACGCGTGAGCCAACAGCGACCCGGTCGCGCATCGCTTCGGGAACGCTGTAATCCAGCTCCCGTCGGATGGAGCGATCGACGATGACTCGAACGAAGGCGGACATTTTTGATTGCTCACGCCGCTCGGGCGTGAATTGATTCTGCTCGTGACTCTCCGCGCGGTGGCGAACTTATCCAGCGGTCCGCTTCTTCTAATGTGGGAACCGCCTGTGCGCGGCGATCGGGTGCCGCGGCAATCGAGGCGCAAAGGCCCCTCCTACATTCCAGGAAAATGATCCGATTTCTTTTCAAGTTCATCATTTGTCTGCTCCTGGCGGCCGCAGTCGGCATCGGTCTGCTTGCGCTGCGCTCGGGCGATCCATTTTACACCCTTCATGAGTGGCTTAGTCCGGCGCGTTTTCAGCAATACGATCAGCTCATCAAGGCGGCGTCGGCAGCGAATCATCTCGACCCGATGTTGGTGAAGGCGGTGGTCTGGCGGGAGAGCCGGTTCGATCCGCAAAAGCTCGGCGGCGCCGGAGAGCGCGGGCTGATGCAGGTGAGCGAACTCGCCGCGCAGGAGTGGGCGGCGGAGCGGCGGATGGAGAATTTTCGCGTGGAAGAATTATTCGACCCGAAAACAAATCTCGAGGCCGGGAGCTGGTATTTGCGGCGGGCGATGGTGCACTGGGAACAGATGCGGGACCCGATTCCGTTTGCCCTCGCGGAATACAACGCCGGGGCGAGTCGCGCGCAGCGCTGGGCGGGCGGCGACGGGGCGCGGCCCATTTCGGCCGGTGCATTTCAGCGCAACATCGATTTCCCCGGAACGAAAAAATACGTCGAGTCAATCATGGAGCGCTACCATTTCTATCAGCGGCGCGGGAGGATGTGAGGAAGCCCTGGGCGGCGTGAATCGTGAATCCTCAAGTCGGCTGTAGCCCTGGCGCAGAACGTTCCGCGGCGTTCACGGCCACCCCTTGCCATTCGGCCAACTTCATCTACACTGGGCCTTCGTTTATGGCAGAAAGCAGTGACACGATGGATATGAAGGAGTTCCAGCTCCACGAGAAAGATACCGGGAGTGCGGACGTGCAAGTGGCACGGCTCACCCGCCGCATCGCGCAGCTCACGGAACACCTCAAGAGTCACGCCAAAGATCATTCGTCGCGCCGCGGCCTCCTCAAGATGGTCGCCACGCGCCGGAGCCTTCTCGATTACCTGAGCCGGTCGAAAAACGACCGCTACAAGAGTGTGATCGAGAAGTTAAATCTGCGGAAATAACCGCGGAAATCTCTGGCGTCGCTCGCGTTCTGATCGCGCGCCGCTCGAGCCATTCGTAACCAAGAACACAACCGGCGACCAGGCCGTCAGTGCACCTTGAGTTTAGGTTTTAGTCCCGCCGCTGCGGGGGGATTAAAACCTACAATCAGGGTGACCGGCCTGGATTTCGCACATCCAGAAAGAAACAATGCAACACAAGGTCACGACCCAAATCGGGTCCACGCAAATCAATATCGAAACCGGCAAAATTGCCAAACTCGCTGACGGCTCCGTCATCGTTTCCTGCGGCGAAACCATCGTCCTCACCAGCGCCGTCTCGGCCACCACGATCAAGGAAGGTCAGGACTTCTTCCCGCTCACGGTCGATTACCGCGAGAAAGCAGCCGCGGTTGGAAAATTTCCGGGCGGCTATTTCAAACGCGAAGGTCGCCCGAGCGAAAAAGAGACTCTCACCTCGCGCATGACGGATCGGCCGCTCCGGCCGCTCTTCCCGGCCGGCTACCTTTACGATACGCAGGTCATCTGCATTTTGCTCAGCGCCGATGGCCAGAACGATCCCGACATTCTCGCGATCAACGGCGCTTCTGCCGCGCTTTGCGTTTCTGACATTCCGTTCAATGGACCGATCGGCGCGGTGCGGATCGGGCGCGTGAATGGCGAGTTCATTGCCAACCCGACGCACGACCAGCGCGAGCAGAGCGATCTCGATCTCATCTATGTCGGGACCGAGAACGACATCATCATGATCGAAGGCGCGGCTGACGAGCTGCCGGAAGACGAATTCATCAAGTCGCTCGAGTTTGCCCATGGGCAGGCGCGGGAAATGATCCGGATCCAAAAGGAACTCGCCGCCCAGGCCGGCAAGCCGAAACGCGAAATGCCGTTGCTGGAAGTGAATCCCGAGATGCTCGAAATTGCCGATCGCGTCGCGGGCGCTCGCATCGAAGCTGCGCTTTACACCGAAGGCAAAGTCGCACGAAGCAAAGCCGTCGGTGGTCTGCGCGATGAAGTGAAGGCGGCGGTGCTCGAGAAGTTTCCCGAAGCCGACAAATTCTCAATCAACCAGGCGTTCGATTACATCCAGAAGAAATCCTTCCGGAGCAACATTCTCGACAAGCAAAAGCGTGTTGACGGCCGTGGCTACGACGACCTTCGCCAGATCACCTGCGAAGTCGGCGTCCTCCCGCGCGCTCATGGCTCGGCCATTTTCCAGCGCGGCGAAACGCAGGCCATGGCGCTGGCGACTCTCGCCCCGATCGAGGAGGCGCAAATGATCGACGCCTATGGCGGCGGCGAGCAATCGAAGCGTTTCCTTCTGCACTACAACTTCCCGCCTTTCAGCGTCGGCGAGACCGGCCGTTTCGGCGGGGCGAGCCGGCGCGAAATCGGGCACGGTGCGCTCGCCGAGCGTTCGGTTGAGCCGGTGGTGCCGAGCGAGGAAGATTTTCGCTATGCCATTCGCATCACGAGCGAGGTGATGGAATCCAACGGCTCGACCTCGATGGCGAGCGTTTGCTCCGGCATGCTCGCTTTGATGGACGCGGGCGTTCCGATCAAGACGCCGGTCGCCGGCATTTCCGTCGGCCTCGTCACGGAAAACGACCAGAGCGGCAACCTCAAGCGCTACAATTTACTGACCGACATCATCGGCTCCGAAGACCATTTCGGAGACATGGATTTCAAACTCTGCGGAACCAAGGACGGCGTTACCGGATTCCAGCTCGACCTGAAACTTCCCGGCGTAAGCCACAAGATTCTGGGCGAAGCGATCCATCGCGCGAAAGACGCGCGGACGAAGATCCTCGGCATCATGGCCCAGGCGCTCGACAAGCCGCGCGAATCGCTCAGCAAATACGCGCCGCGGATCGAGACGATCAAAATCAATCCCGAGAAGATCGGCGCGCTCATCGGACCCGGCGGCAAAACGATCAAGGGCATCGTGGCCGAAACCGGCGCGGAGATTAACATCGAGGACGACGGCTCCGTCCACATCTACGCCACGAGCGGCGAGAGCATGGCGCGGGCGAAGGAAATCATCGGCGGCATGACCAAGGAAATCGAGGTCGGCGAGACCTATCACGGTCGGGTCGTCTCGATCAAGGAATTCGGCGCGTTCGTCGAAGTTTTCCCGGGCAAGGACGGCCTCGTTCATATTTCCGAGCTGGCCGACTTCCGAGTCTAATCGGACCGAAGACGTGGCCAA
Organism: uncultured Verrucomicrobiae bacterium; assembly: GCA_963738045.1. GTDB lineage: Bacteria > Verrucomicrobiota > Verrucomicrobiia > Chthoniobacterales > UBA10450 > Palsa-1392. The sequence goes on from CAVTUX010000002.1 coordinate 669,815, forward strand.
GATCGGCGAGATGATCTGGGTGAAATGCATCGGCATCGACGACAAGGGCCGGGTGAAACTTTCGCGTAAAGCGGCACTGAAAGAGCGCGGTGAAATCGAGACCGGCGGCCCGATCAGCGATGGCGAAGCTGGCGGCGAACCGCGCGGTGAATATCGCGGCGGTGGCGGCGGGCGAGGCGATCGAGGTGATCGACGGGTGGCGCGGCGGCCGCGGTGGTGGCGGCGGCCGCGCCGGGAACACCGGCACGAGGAACCGGCCGATGGTCGATCAGGCGCCGGCAACCGCAGGCCAGCCGCAATCGCACCCCGACGACTACGAGCCTTCGCGCTAAGGCGCGGTTTCGCTCGGCGCCCTAGACGGATGCGAAGCAAGCCCGGCCTTTAAACACGAGAGCGGCCTCCTTTTGCGGAAGTTCCTCGCTGACGGCCACCCGCAGACCCGCGTTTGAAAGCCCAGCCGTTGCTTCGCAGCCGTTACGGCGCGGAGCGAAACGTCTGCATCGTTAGGCGAAAGCTCGGGCGGGCTCGCTGGCGAATTTTCTGGTGACCGGGGAATAATCTGGAGATCATCACGGTCTAAGATTCGCCGGGCCGATCCTCGAGCGTTCGAGAAACTTCGGTCGCGGATGAAAACCACAACCAGAAAGAAAACCATGAAATCGAAAACCATCCTCGCCGGCGCCGCGATCGCCGGACTGATGAGCGGTTCGTTCGCCGTCCAGGCGCACGCCGCCAATGTCGACCGGCAAAGCCGGCATCTCGCTCAAGCAGATGGGCGACAAGGACAGAAGGACGTTCACTCCTGCAAAGGAAGAACTCCTGCAAAGGCAAAGGCGGTTGCAAGACCGGCGACAACGGCTGCAAAGGCAAAAATTCCTGCAAAGGAAAAGGCGGTTGCGCGACCGACGGCAGCCACGAGATGCCAACGGCTACGCCTTCGTCCTAGTGCAGTTGATTCCGAGAAGCGGAGTTCCATCCTCCGCCTCTCCCTTTTCGTCAGGATTGAGTCTCATGCCTGCGAATCCCTTCAACAATTTCAGCGATTACGGCATCGGCATCGGCCTGCGGGTGCCGCATTACCGGCACATCCTGGAGAAAAAACCGGTCGTCGACTGGTTCGAGATCATCTCGGAAAATTTCATGGTCGACGGCGGCCGGCCGCTCGAAGTGCTCGACCAGATTCTCGAGCAATACCGCGTCGTCCAGCACGGCGTGGCGATGTATTTCGGCTCGGCCGACCGGCTCAGTCGCGAGCATCTGAAGAAGATCAAGCGACTCGTTAGGCGGACGAACACGCCCTGGCTGAGCGATCATCTTTGCTGGGGGAGCGTGGACGGGCGCTACACCCACGATCTCCTGCCGATGCCCTACACTTTCGCCGCCGCCCGCGCGACCGCCGCCAATATCCGCGAGGCGAGCGATTTTCTCGAGGTGCCGATCTGCGTCGAGAACGTGAGCAGCTACGCGGAGTTTCACGCTTCGGAAATGACGGAGTGGGAATTCCTTTCCGAAGTGGTCGAGCTGGCCGACTGCGGGATTCTGCTCGACGTGAACAACATTTATGTCTCCTCGCAGAATCACAATTTCGATCCTTACGAATACCTGAACAACGTTCCGCATCATCGCGTCGGGCAGATCCACATCGCGGGGCATTCGAAGTTTGAGAAATACATTCTCGACACGCACGATCATCCGGTGCTCGACCCGGTCTGGAAGCTCTATGCCCACGCCATCAAGCTCGTCGGGCGGACCGCGACGCTGCTCGAGTGGGACGATCGCATCCCGAGCTTCGACGAAGTCCATCACGAGGCGCTGAAGGCGAATCAGTTTGTCGAAAAACAATTCCAAACCGCGACGGCCTAAAGGGAATCCGGTCGCATCGCGGGCGCAGTTGAAAGAGCTGCAAACGCTGATGGCGACGGCGATTTTCCGCCCGCTCGACGCCCGCGACCGGATGCAGACACGCTGGACCGATGGCCGGCCGACGAGCGCGGTCGCCGCGCAGTTCATCAAGCCTAACGACCGCCTGAGTTCCTTCGAGCGGCTCGAGATTTACAATCGCGTCTATTGGTTTCGGGTCCTCGATTGTCTCTACGACGATTATCCCGGGCTGCGCGCGATCGTGGGCGAGAAGAAATTCATGCAGCTCGCGACCGCCTATCTCGCGAAATATCCCTCGAATCTCTTTACCCTCCGCAACCTCGGGCAGCGGCTGGAAAAATTCCTGCGCGAAGAGCCGAAGTGGATCGCGCCTAACGAGGAATTGGCGCTCGACATGGTGCGCTTCGAGTGGGCCCAGGTGGTGGCGTTTGACGATGCCGCGCGGCCCACAGATCACGACCGACGATTTGCTCGATACTCCGCCGGCCAAACTCCGGCTCGGCTCTGCAGCCTTACCTTTCACTGCTCGAACTGAATTACGCGGTCGATAAATTTTTCTCGGCGGTGAAAAAGCGCGAGGCCGATGTGCTGCGCGACGAAGCGAGCAACACGTTCGACGCCATGCCGCAAGCCACGAAGACGGAAACGGCGGGTGCGCTTGCCGAAACGGGAGACGCGTCCATCTCGTCGTCCATCGCTACGACAACATGCTTTACTACAAGCGGCTGGAGCCGGAGGCGTTCGCGATTCTGCAAGGACTTGGCCAAAGGCAAGACGCGTGGAAAAAGCCTGCGTCGGCGCGCTCGCAAAATCCGCCGCGCACCAAGGTCGATTGGACGCGGCAAATCCAGGAATGGTTCCACGACTGGTCGGCGCTCGGTTGGTTTTGCCGGCGGTAGACGTTGCCTCTGGGAAAGCATTTGAGAGAGGCGATTGCGCTGCAGGACTTATTCTTGTTGCGCCGCGCAACCTCGCGCTCTTCGGAAAGCGAAGCGCCCATGGCATTCGGTCGTCGGCGGGTGGAATGCGCTTCTGTCCCGGCCGGGGACAGAAAAAATTCGCGTCTGTTCAAAAATTTTTTTGCCAAGCAAACGAGCCGTTCATAGATTGCCCCCTCGCGACCCTCGGCGAGACTTTTCACCAACTGTTTTTCATTTCTGAAGCCGACTACGTCCTTTTTTTCCAGCTTCCGCGTTAACCACTTGGCGGCTTCTGGCGCGCCGGTTTAGTCTCGCGCTGATTCGTTATGGCGAATTTCTTTCCGCGCTGGACCAACTGGCTGCCACTCAAGATCACGATCTGCGGAATCGTGATCGTGGATGGCGCTGATCGGCGCGACCTGGTATTACGACACGCCGAAATACACCCGAGTCGGTTATCAGCCGGCCCAGCCGGTGCCGTTCCCGCACGATCTCCACGTCACCCAGCTCGGGATGGATTGCCGTTATTGCCACAACGCGGTCGAGGTCGGCGGCACACTCGAATGTGCCCGACACGCAGGTCTGCATGAATTGCCACACCCAGGTGCAAAAGGAGAACCCGAAGCTGCAGCCGGTGCGCGACAGCTGGACGACCGGGCAGCCGGTGCCCTGGGTGCAGATTCATCGCACGCCCGATTACGTTTATTACAATCACTCCGCGCACGTGAATCGCGGGATCAGTTGCTACAGCTGCCACGGCGAGGTGAATCACATGCCGGTGGTTTACCACGCCAAGCCGCATCAGCATGGCGTGGTGCCTGGAATGCCATCGCGCTCCGGAGAAATTTCCTCCGCCCGGAAGATCAGATCACGAATCTGGATTGGAAACCGGAGGACGTGAACCCCGCTGCGTTCGTCGCGAAATATGGTAAGCCGGCAGGGGTGAAGGAAGATTGGTCGAAGAAGAAACATCTTACGCAGCAGGAGATCGGGCTGACTTTGAAAGAACGGTGGGCCATCAATCCGCCCACGAATTGCCAGGGGTGCCACCGATGAAGCGCGTCCTCCAACATCCCGCCCCGTCCCAAACCGGGAAGCAATACTGGCGCAGCCTCGGCGAGCTGAGCGATACGCCGGAGTTTCGCGACTGGCTGGAGCGCGAATTTCCCGCCGGAGCGGCCGAGCTCGCGGGGGACGATGTTTCGCGCCGCAGTTTCCTCAAACTGATGGGCGCCTCGATGGCGCTGGCCGGTTTCGGATTGAGCAGTTGCCGCAAACCGGAGATGCATCTCGTGCCTTTCACGAAGAGCGTCGAGTGGGTCATCCCCGGAAAGTTCCTCTACTACGCGACGGCGATGCCGCGGCGCTACGGCGCCATGCCGCTCGTCGTCACGACCGTCGACGGTCGTCCGATCAAGATCGAAGGCAATCCGAATGCATCCCGAGAGCAACGGCGCGACCGATGCCTTCGCCCAGGCCTCGGTGCTTGATCTTTACGATCCTTCGCGTTCGCAGCGGTTCGTTAGGCAAAAGAAACTTGCCGATCGCGCCGCCTTTGAAAAATACATCGCCGAGCTGCGCCCAAAGATGGCGACAAACGGCGGGTTGGGTCTCGCGTTTCTGGTCGAGGAGACGTCATTCGCCAACGCGCGATCGCCTGCGATCCGAGCTCCAGAAGCAATTCCCGCGAATGCGCTGGTGCGTTTACGATCCGCTACTGAGCGAGGCGCAACATTTTTCGACCCAAATCAGCTTCGGCGAGAATACCCGGCTTATTCCGCAGTTCGATAAGGCCGATGTCGTCTTCGCGCTCGACAGCGATTTCCTGAATTGCGGCGAGGGCGAACTCGCCTCGATTCGCGGTTTCACGTCGCGCCGCCGCGTGCGGGAGGCGAAGGACTCGATGAACCGCCTCTACGTGGTCGAGAATCACTTCACTCTCACCGGCGCGATGGCGGATCATCGCTTGCGTTATCCTGCGAGTCAGATCCCGGCGATTACCCACGCGCTAGCGACCAAGATCGCGGCCGCGACCAAGGATCCGGGGCTTTCCTCGGTCCTGATCACGTTAAAAGCGCCGGCCAAGACCGCGAAATACAATGCGCGCTGGCTCGAGGAAGCGGCGCAGGATTTGCTGTCGAAACCGGGCGCCAGCCTCGTCGTGGCCGGACCGCATCAGCCGGTGGTCGTGCAGTTGATGGTTTACGGGATCAATGCCGCGCTGAAAAATCTCGGCACGACCATTGCTCCTGCGCGAACTGCCCAAGAAAGCGCGCAGCAACAGCATCCTGCAGCTCGCGGGCGAGATCGATGCCGGGCGCATCCAGCAACTCTTTATCTTCGGCGGCGATCCGGTTTACAACGCCCCTCGCGCGATCACGCTTGATCGCAAGACAAAGCAGCCGATCGATTGGGCCGAGCTGCAGAAGAGAGTACCCGATGTCGTCCGGCTGGGTCATTATGAAGACGCGACCTCGGCGCTGAGCCATTGGCATGTCCCGGCCGCGCATTATCTCGAGACCTGGAGCGACGGCCTCACGACGGGCGGCGGCTACGTCGCGATGCAGCCGATGATCCTGCCGCTCTTCGGCGGGTTCTCGGAGCTCGACGTGCTTTCGCTGGTTGCCGGGCAGCCAATCGTCGAGGGACCGCAACTGGTGCAGGAAACTTTTCGCGCGACCTCGCCGCCGGGCGATTTCGAGACGGCTTGGAGCAAGTTCTTGCACGACGGCTTCGCCTCGCATTTGCTGCCGAAAAATCGTCCGCCGAAATTCAACGGTAATACCGCTGGCGGCATCGCGCACACGCTTTGGACCAACGAGGTCCCGCCCCCGACGAAAGACTCACCCGAGATCGTGCTCGTGGGCAGCTACGCGATGGATGACGGCCGTTACATCAACAACGGCTGGCTCCAGGAAATGCCAGATCCGGTGACCAAGTTGACGTGGGACAACGCCGCCATGATGAGCCCGGCCTTCGCCCATCAGATTGGAGTGAAGGATGGCGACCTGGTGCAGGTGGCAATTACCGAGACTTCGAAAGACCCGCATGGGCAAACCGATCCTGCGCGAGTTGGTCATCGCCGCGCTCATCGTCCCGGGCCATGCCGAAAATTCGGTTACGATCCCGTTAGGCTACGGGCGCAAACACACCGGCCCGGTCGGTGAAGAAGCCGGCTTCAACTCTTATCTGCTGCGCACCAGTTCCAATCCGCATTTCATCGTGGCGGACGGCAAGGCAATCGCGAGCGTGAAGGTGACGAAAGTCGGTCGCACCTATCCGCTCTCCACCACGCAGGAACATTTCTCGATCGAAGGCCGCGGCCTCGTCAGGGAAGCGACCCTCGACCATTATCGCGGCGACGAAGACTTCGTGAAGAAGATCGCGGGCGACGAGGAATTGCCGAAGGTTCTGCCGACGCTCTACACGCATCCGAAACTCGACGCGCCCCAGCAATGGGGCATGACGGTCGACCTCAACACCTGCACCGGCTGCAGCGCTTGTGTCATCGCCTGCCAGGCGGAAAACAACATTCCGATTGTCGGCAAATTGCAGGTCTCGCATGGCCGCGCCATGCACTGGATCCGGATCGATCGCTATTACGCGAGCGCGAAACCCTTCAACCAAGACCACGGCCAATGGCCGGAGAATCCGGAAATGGTGCACGAGCCAATGATGTGCCAGCACTGCGAGAACGCGCCCTGCGAAACCGTCTGCCCGGTCAACGCCACGATTCATAGCGAAAGCGGCCTGAACGTGATGGTTTACAACCGCTGTATCGGCACTCGGTATTGCATGAACAACTGCCCCTTCAAAGTGCGGCGCTTTAATTTCTTCGATTACACCCAGCGACCGATCGGCAAGGAGAAGATCGGCGGCTTCTCGGTTTACCAGGAATACCTCGGGCCGCTGACCGAAAAGGGCGCGCCCGACACGATGAAGCTGCAAAAGAATCCGAACGTGACCGTGCGGATGCGCGGCGTGATGGAGAAATGCACCTACTGCGTGCAGCGCATCGAGGAAGCGAAGATCGGAGCGCAGGTTCGCGCCGGCGCCTCCGACAAAACGCTTATCCCGCGCGATTCGTTTACAACCGCGTGTGCGCAGGCTTGCCCGGCTGAGGCGATTGTTTTTGGCGACATCGCCGATCCCGATACGCGAGTTTCCAAGATCAAGGCCGAGAACCGAAATTATCGATTGCTCGAATATCTGAACGTGAATACGCGAACGAGTTACCTGGCGCGGATTCGCAATCCCAATCCGAAAATGCCGGATGCGGGCGAGATCGCGGTCGCGAGCATCGGAGGCGAAGCCGAGCCGCCGGTCGAAAATACGGAACCGGGGTTGCCACCGGAGCCGCAACCGTGATGACATCGTTAGGAGGCGATCTTTAGCATGGACGGTCCAGTCACTGCACCTCAAGTGATCGCGGAAGAAGCTTCCGCTTCGGTCGCGCCGCCGTGCGCGTCCCCTGGTCCTGAACAAGCGCAATTTCGACTGGTTGACCAATCGCATTTCCGGGCGCGGTCGAAAACCCGACGCCACGCTGGTGGTGGGTGGCGTTTGCTATCACCTCGGCCATCGCGGCCTTCGGTCTCTTCTGCATCGGCTTACCAAATCTCAACCGGCGTCGGTGTCTGGGGGCTCAATTCGCCGGTTGGCTGGGCGTGGGACATCACCAACTTCGTTTTCTGGATCGGTATCGGTCATGCCGGCACTCTGATCTCAGCGATCTTGTTTTTGCTTCGCCAAAAATGGCGCACCTCGATCAACCGGTCGGCCGAAGCGATGACGCTTTTCGCGGTTATTTGCGCCGCGATTTTCCCGGGCATCCACGTCGGGCGCGTCTGGATGGCGTGGTTCCTTGCGCCTGTCCCGACTCAGTACGGAATCTGGCCGAACTTTCGCAGCCCCCTGCTCTGGGATGTCTTCGCGGTCTCGACCTATTTCTCGGTCTCGGTCTTGTTTTGGTACACGGGTCTGGTTCCTGATCTCGGTACGTTGCGTGATCGCGCGACTTCCAAGATCAGGAAATTCCTCTACGGAATTTTCGCGCTCGGCTGGCGCGGGTCCAACCGCAACTGGCGCCATTACGAGATGGCGTATCTGCTTCTCGCCGGTCTCTCCACGCCGCTCGTTCTTTCGGTGCACAGCGTCGTTTCGTTCGACTTCGCCACCTCTGTTATTCCGATCCTGGCACACGACGATTTTTCCGCCCTACTTTGTCGCCGGCGCGATCTTCGGCGGCTTCGCCATGGTGTTGACCCTGATGATTCCCGGCGCGCGCCATCTTCAAGCTGCAGGACATCATCACGCCGCAGCACATCGACAAGATGGCGAAGATCATTTTGCTCACCGGCTCGTTCGTTGCCTACTCCTACGTCGATGGAATTTTTCATCTCCTGGTACAGCGGTAATCAGTACGAGAAGTTCGCCTTCTATAACCGCATCTTCGGCCCCTACTGGTGGTACTGGTGGGTCGGCATGTTGTTCTGCAACACGCTTTCGCCGCAGCTCTTTTGGTTCAAGTGGTGCCGGCACAACATCTTTGTCGTCTACTTCGTTTGCATGTGCGTGAACGCCGGCATGTGGTTCGAGCGCTTTCATCATCATCGTCGGCGGGTTGCATCGCGACTTCCTGCCCTCCTCCTGGGGCCTTTTCATCCCGACCTGGGTCGATATCTGGACCTTTGTCGGGACGTTCGGAATTTTCACTTTCGCTTTTCCTGCTTTTCATTCGTTTCCGCCCGATGATCGCCATGTCGGAAGTGAAAATTGTCCTGCCGGAAGCTGACCCGCATCACGCCATGCCGGAAGCGCATCACGTGGTCGCGGCTGACGGAGGAGGAGCGGACATGATCACGCCAAGCGGCAATCGGGTTTACGGAATCGCGGCGGAATATCCGAGCGCCGCGGCGCTTTACGAGGCCGCGAAGCAGGTTCGCGACGCCGGCTTCAAACGCTGGGATGTGCATTCGCCTTTCCCGATTCACGGGATGGACGAAGCCATGGGCCTCGGCAAATCGTGGCTCAGCGCGGTCGTGCTTTGCGGTGGCATCACCGGTTTGCTCACGGCGGCGGTCTTGGAGTTCGGTCCGTCGTCCTACCTCTATCCACTCATCGTGCACGGAAAGCCTTACAACTTTTGGACGGTGCCGGCGTTCTTCCCGATCATGTTTGAGCTCACGATCCTGTTCTCCGCTTTCACGGCTTTTATCGCGATGCTGACGATGAATCTGCTGCCGCGCTGGAACCATCCGATGTTTAACTGGGAGCGGTTCAAGCGCGTGACGAACGACGGATTTTTCCTCGTCCTCGAGGCGCGCGACCCACGCTTCAGCGAAAACGAAGCGCGCGAGCTGCTGGAACGAACCGGCGGCCAGCACATCACGGTGGTGCACGAGGAATAGTTATGCTGCGCGCCTTCTTCCTCATTTTCGTCCTCTTCACCATCGCCTGGCTGGCGGTCTTCGGTTTCCGCGGCCAGAAGAGCAGCAAGCCGGAGATCGAGATTTTCCCCGACATGGTGCGTCAGCCGAAGGTGCGCGCGCAATCGGAGCTGAACTTTTTTGCCGATCAGCGCGGGCGGACGCCAGCCAGTCGAGGGGACGGTACCGATCGGCTACGAAATGCCGTATGCCTAAGGACGAGGGCAGGGCGGTCGACGAGGCAGGCGAGATGGCGATGCGTCCGCATCTCGGGTTCAGCGAAGGGACCGATTACTATAACACCGGCAAGATGGGCGCGAACTGGGGTACCGGCATTCCGATCCAGGTTACGCCGCAGTTGCTGCAGCGCGGGCAGCAGCGCTTCAACATCAACTGCATGCCCTGCCACGGTGAGCTCGCGGAAGGCGACGGAATCGTGAAGCAGTACGGCCTCGCGACGGTCGTTAGTCTGCAGGACGATCGCATCCGCAAGATGGCGGACGGCGAGATTTTCAACACCATCACGCACGGCAAAAACACCATGATGGCTTACGGACCGCGGGTCACGGTGCACGGATCGTTGGGCGATCATTTGTTACCTGCGCGCCCTGCAACGGAGCCAGCACGCGAGCGCGGCCGATGTGCCGGCCGGAACATCAGGCGGACCTGGAGAAAAAACCGGAGCCGGCCAAACCGCGACGAAGAAATGAGCGATCGATCCCACGTCTTGCCTGCGCCGGAAGGCGAATATTTCGAGAATGGCCGCTTCGCCGGGCTCTCGCTTCATTTGCGGAGCGATCGCCGTTGTCGGCGGCATCCTGAGCTTGATCGGCGGTTACAAGTCGCCGGTGCAATTCAGCTTCTCCTGGCTTTTCGGGTTCATTTTCTTCTTCACCCTTTGCATCGGCTGTCTTTTCTGGACAATCGTGCATCACGTTGTTGATGCGGAGTGGTCGGTCGTCGTCAGGCGACAGCTTGAGAATATTGCCCTCCTCCTTCCCGTGATGGGCCTGCTCTTTGTCCCAATCTGGTTACTACGCGACTATCTCTATCGCTGGATGGACGTGCCGCGCGGGGTAGATCCGATCCTGGATGCCAAGCGTGGCTACTTAACTGGGAGTTCTTTCTCTTCCGCGCGATCTTCTTTTTCGTCGCCTTAACGGTTGTGGCCTATCTGCTGCGCCGCTTTTCAGTTCGTCAGGATCGCGACGGTAATCCGCAGTTTACCATCTGGATGCGCAAGGCGGCCTTCGTCGGGCTGCCGGTCTTCGCGCTCTGCCTGACCTTTGGCGCCTTCGACTGGCTGATGAGCCTGAACTGGCACTGGTTCTCGACCATGTGGGGTCCGTACATTTTTGCCGGCACGGCCGGCAGCTCGATGTCGCTGCTTATCCTCGTCACGGCATCGTTGCAGCGGGCTGGTTATTTGAAGGGGGTGGTCACGGTCGAGCATTACCACATCATGGGGAAATGGCTCCTCGCCTTCACCGTTTTCTGGGCCTACATCGGCTTCAGCCAATACATGCTGTATTGGTATGCCAACATTCCAGAGGAGACGCAGTACTTCCTCGTCCGAAACACCGAATCCTGGAACGTGCTTTCCTGGTTCCTCGTCATCTTCCGTTTCTTCGTGCCCTTCGCGCTCCTGCTCCCGCGCTACACGAAAAAGCATCTCACCTGGCTCTGCTCCATCGCTGCCTGGATCCTCTGCATGCAGTTGCTGGACATGTACATCGTCGTGCTGCCCGCACTGCACGGCACCGGCGTGCATCTCAGCATTCTCGATTTTCTGCCGCTCATAACGATTGGCGGCCTACTTGCCTTTGTCTACCTCCGCCTCGTGGGCAAGACCTCGCTCTTTCCCGGTGCGCGACCCGCGCCTGATTGAATCACTCCGCCTCACCAACTAGCCGTGCCTAACGAAGAAGATACACTCGTCCATCCCGAGCAGCCGCGCTTCCTGCTTTCCGCATGGTTGTGGGCGGTGATGCTCTTTGTCTTCTTCGGCGTGATCGTCGCGATCGCCTTCGGCGCGATGTCACGCGGTTCGACCTACGAAGCGGATCGGGCCAAAGCGCGTATGGAGAAACTGAAGACTGCGCGCGAGGCATGGGACAAGACGGCGAGCAGCTACGGCTGGGTGAACAAGGAAAAAGGCATCGCCCATATTCCGGTTCGGCGCGCGATGGAACTCGAGTTGGCTGATTTGCAGGCCGCAAAACCCACTGCGGCCGGCCCGATCCCGACGCCCGCGCCGGCTGAGGTTCCAGCGGCGGCGCCCACCGCGGCGCAGTCCACGAATCCTCCAAACGCTGCGCCCGGTGCTGCGACCACTCCTGCTGCTGTCGCCAAGCCCTCTCCTCCGAAAAACTAGCCCATGAGCTTGACCGAAATTTTTGAAAAAGTGAGACGCTACGACCAAAACGCGACCGTCATCTTCGATGCGGCGGAACCGATCGGTTGTCCGACGGACCTTGTCATGCCGCCCAAGCGCTGGTTGGGACGCTTTCGCGCCGCGCTATGGGATCGAGAGAGGAAAAAGAATTCGTTGCCGCTTAACTCCGCATCCAGACCCTCATGAACTCGTCTGCTGAACTAACTCAGGAGCCGCCGTTAGGCGACGTGGAAGTGGCGACAAGCGAAATCGATCGCGTCGAGCGCGCTCTGATTGACGCTTCGACTCGTCTGCCGGTCCTCGTCTTTTACACCTCGGCGATCGGCTGGCTGCTGCTCGCGACGCTGCTCGGGATTCTGACCTCGATCAAAATGCACTCGCCGGGTTTGCTGGCTGACTTTGCTTTTTGACCTGGGGTCGGATTCGTCCGGCGCATCTCGACACGCTCATTTACGGCTGGGGAACGATGGCGGGCATGGGCACCGCGATCTGGCTCATGGCCCGGCTTTGCCGCACCACGCTGCGTCATCCTCTCCTTCTCATCAGCGGCGCGGCCTTCTGGAATCTCGGCGTGCTCCTGGGCATCGGCGGTGTCTTGATCGGCGACAATACCGGTTACGAGTGGCTCGAGTTTCCACGGCTTTTCCGCGATCACGCTTTTCGTCGCCTACCTGCTCATCATGACGTGGGCCCTGATCATGTTCCGCTATCGACGACGCGGTCACGTTTACATCACGCAGTGGTATTTGTTAGGCGCATTTCTCTGGTTCCCGTGGCTCTATGCCGCCGCCCAGATCATGCTTTTCATTTTGCCGGTCCAAGGCGTGATGCAGGCCGCGGTCAACTGGTGGTTTGCCAACAACCTACTCTTTCTCTGGTTCGGCTCGATCGGGCTTGGGACCGCCTATTACATGATCCCGAAGGTCATCGGCCGCCCGGTGCATAGCTATTACCTCGCGACGATTGGATTCTGGACTTTTGCCTTCTTCGCCAGCTGGACCGGAATGCAGCGTTTGGTCGATGGTCCATTCCCAGCCTGGATGATCACGGCGAGTATCGCCGCCATGATCCTGATGATCATTCCGGTCGCGACCGTCGGGCTCAATCATCACATGACGATGCGCGATCATTTTCCGCTCATGCGTTACAGCCCGACGCTGCGTTTCACAGTTTTCGGCGCGATTGCCTATACCGCTTTCAGCGTCGTCGGCGTGATCATTTCGCTCCGCTCCATGGCGCGGATCGTTCACTTCACCGGGGCGAGCATGGGCTGGACCTACATGGGACTCTACGCGTTTTTCACCATGGTGATTTTCGGTTCGATGTATTACATCGTGCCCCGCCTCGTCGGGCGTGAATGGCGTTATGCGTCGCTCATCAAGTTGCATTTCTGGGCCTCTGCCTATGGCATTGGATTAATGGTGCTTGCTCCTGCTCGTCGGCGGCTTCGTTCAGGGTCTCAATCTCAATGATCCGGCCCTGTCGTTTGCGGGAAGTAGCCAGACAATCATGCCTTATCTGCGCGGTTGCACTCTTTCCTGGATTTTGTTGGCTGTCTCGCACTGGGTCTTTGCCTTCCATTTCGGATTGATGCTGCTCGGCTTCGGTCGCACCGCTAGTGTCCCGACCTTTTTGAATCCGCTGGAGCGCGAACCGGGAGGAGGGCACTGATGAAAGGACTCCAGCCGCTTTTCCTCGGCATCTTCGGCATCTTCGCCTTCTCGTGGTTCGGCATGACGGTTGTGCCGAATCTCCAGATCGGCAGTCTCAACCCCCAGACGGATGAAGAGGGGACCGACATCTATCCCATGCCGCAATCCGGTATGGTCGCGCGCGGCGCGCGGGTCTACGCGGCGAACGGTTGTGTTTACTGCCATTCCCAGCAGGTCCGGCCCGAATACGGAGGCTCCGATCTGGAGCGCAAATGGGGCGTGCGCCGCAGCGCACCACGTGACTATATTTTTGAGTCGATCGTTTTCCTCGGAAAAACCCGTACCGGGCCTGACCTGGCCAATGTTGGGCATCAGGCGGCGCTTCAGGAAGAAAAGGCGCGCCGCAGCGGCTCCGGCTGCGGGCGCGGCTCCGGCTGCCACCGAACCGGCGGCTGCCACGGTAGCGAAGAGCCCCGTTGCCGCCACTCCGGCGCAGGCAGCGCAGGCTTCGCCCGCCGCTTCGACTTCGGCCGCAATCCCTATTGGAGCGGCCGCACCCTTGCCTGTCGGCGTCGCCAATATCGGTTGGATTGACCGCGAGCGGCGAACCGCTGCCCGACACGGCGGCGTGGCATCATCGCCATCTCTACAATCCGCGCAGCATCTCCGAAGATTCCAACATGCCTGCCTATCGTTTTCTTTATGTGAAACGCCGCATCAGCGGAGCTGCCTCGCCCGACTCGCTAAATTTTGCCGGCGACGCCGATGAACGACCGCCGACTGGCTGGGAGATTGTTCCCAGCTACGATGCGAAGTGTCTTGTCGCTTACATTATGTCTCGCGATCAGTCGCATCCTTTAAAAGAAGCCAAATCGCCGATCACGATTGCACCCGCGCCGGCCAAGGAGGCGCAGAAATGAACGGCCAGCCGCCAGAAAATCGTCCACGGCAGGGAATGGACTATGGCGAAACGCAAGTCGTGCGCGACACACACGCCGCGATCGTCAGGGAAAAAGTTGAGCCGCGGGTGGGCCGCGAGCCGCTTTCGCTTTGGCTGATTGCCATCTACGGGCTCGCGGTTTTTTTTGGCGGCGCTTATCTCGGTCGTTATGCGGGGAATTTCAGCGGTGACGGGCTCGATTATCTTGGCGGTGCGCCGCGCGTTGCGAGCAAGGGAGGCGGTCCCGGTGCCGGGGCCGAGCAGGTCGCCGAGCTGACTCCGGCCGAGAAAGGAGCAAAGATTTATTCAGCGAACTGCGCCACCTGCCATCAGGCCAATGGTCTGGGTGTCCCGGGACAGTACCCGCCGCTGGCTGGTTCCGATATTGTCAACGGCGGATCGCGTCGGCACGTCATGATTGTGCTTAAAGGATTGCAGGGCCCGGTCACGGTGAAGGGGCAGCGCTATGGTACCGCCGTGATGCAGCCGTGGGAGAAAACTTTGACCAACGAAAGGATCGCGGACGTTGTGACGTATGAGCGTTCCGCCTGGGGCAACAAGGGATCACCAGTTACGGCGGAAGGCGTCGCCGCGCTTCGCAAAGAGTTGGCGGGCCGCACCGAATCATATACCGAACCTGACATCCTTGCCGTTCCGGCGGACGCGAATGTTCCCGGCGGCGCGCCGCCGACACCCGCTGCTGGCGCGACGACGCCCGGCGCAAATCCTCCGTCATCACCGCCGCCAAAGCCATAGCGGTCTCGCTTGGCGAACTCGTCTAGATCTAGAGCGCTTCTGCCAGCAACTCCGCCATGTGCTTCGCGTGCACTGGCGTGAGATCGGCAATTTGATGACGGCAACTCGTCCCTGAGGCGATAATCACGGTGCCGGGCGGTTGCCGCGTCACCTGCTCGACGAGCGGCTGGGCCACCTTGAGCGAGAGATCGTATTTTGCGGCCAGCATGCCGAATGCGCCGGCCATCCCGCAGCAGCCGGTCTCGAGCAAAGTCGCCTTGCGGCCCGGGAGGCGTTCGGCCAAACGAGCCATAAAATCGGGACGGAGAAGCGACTTCGCGTGACAATGCGCATGAATCGCGACTCGCCCCGGGCGATGCTCGAATCGTAGCGCTTCCGGTTCACGCTCGAGCAGGTCGTCGACAAATTTTTCGAAAAGAAAACAGCGAGTCGCGACCGTCTGCGCCTCGGGCAAATTGAGTTCGCGATAATCTTCGACAAACATTGAGTAACACGATGGCTCGAGGAAGACGATTGGGGCGGAGTCACCGGCTCCATGGAGCAAGTCGAGATTATGTCGTCCCAGTCGCGCGGCTTTTTTCAGATTTCCCTGGCTAAAGGCGGGCCGTCCGCAGCATTTGCGCTTCGTCGGAAGGACAACGTCGAAACCGAGCGCTTCGAGGACCGCGACAGCGGCGATACCGATCTGCGGCTCGTGGTAGCGCACGAAGGTGTCATCCCAAAGAATGACTTTGCCCCGTACGCTGTTCGATCGGCGCTCGTGCCTGACGAACCAGTGATTGAAACGCTCGCGCGCATAGTGCGGCAGCGATCGTCGCGCGGAGATTCCGAGAGTTTTTTCCATGACCGCGCGCAGCGGCGAAAGATCGAGTGCAGCATTCGCGAGCGACGGCAGGAAGCAACCGATTTGCCCTAACGAATCGACGTTACTTAGCGTTCGAACGCGCAAGGGCAATCCGTCGCGTTCGTAACGGGCATGTATCAACTCCGCCTTAAGCAGGGCGAGGTTCACGTTGGAAGGGCATTCCGCGGTGCAGGCTTTGCAGGCGATACAGTTGCTCAGCGCATCTTCCAGTTCCTGCGCGCGCAGCGGATCGTCGCCCTCGATCCGGAGTTCGAGTGCGGCCCGGATCGCGTTCGCCCGTCCGCGCGTCGACATGTATTCCTCGCCCGTAGCGACAAAGGTCGGGCACATCGTAGGCGCATCCTTGCGACAACCGGCGCAGCCGTTGCATTGCTCGAGATTGCCGATGAATGAATGGTCCTTTGCGGCAAACGCCAGAACCGGCTTGAAGGGCAGCTCGATCGGCCGGCCAAAGTTGTCGCGCAGATCGCGATCAACCTCGAAACGGCCATCTCCGATCAGCTTGTCCGGATTGAACAGATCTTTCGGGTCGAAGGTGCGTTTGATCTTGCGCATGACTTCAAGCAACCGCGGGCCGACCTGCTCGCCCAGGTACTCCGTGCGCGCGATCCCGACCCCATGCTCGGCTGCAAGCGAACCTTTGAATTGCCTGACGAGTGCGGCGACCTCGTTGGTTACCTGCCGAAATTTTTTCAAATCGGCCGCTTCATGCAGATCGAGCACTGGCCGCACATGCAACAGCCCGCTGGCGGCGTGGCCGTAGTAGCAGACCTCCAACCCGAGCGGTTTCATGATCGACTCCAGCCCGGCGACATAAGCCGGCAGCTGGGCCGGTCGCACCGCTGCGTCTTCGATGCAGGCGACCGGCTTGACTGGGCCCGGCCGGCCCGTGAGCAGGGAGAGACCGGATTTGCGCATCGACCAGACGAGGTTCATTTGCGCGTTGTCGGCACAGATAAGAGTGCGCAGCCCGAGCCTTCGGGAAGAGAGTGCGGCGAGGCGGCCAGCCACCTCGTCGTCGTAGAACTCGACGATCAAGATCGACTCGCACGGCTTCGTATCGAGTTCGAGGAATTTTCTCGCGGCCTCGAAACTCAGCTGTCCTCTCGTTTGATCGAAGACCGGTCGGTCGATGTGCTCGATCGCCGCGGGCTTCAGGTCGAGCAACTCAACCGTCGCCTGCATCGCTTCGGCGACCGAGGCGAAGAAGATCAGGCCAAGCGCCTTCTTGCGCGGCCGGGGAACAATCTGCAACTCCGCGGAGAAAATCGCGGCAAGGGTTCCTTCGCTGCCGGAAAGAATTTCGATCAGGTTGTTCGGCTTGCGCGAGAAACGCTCGAGCGCGTAGCCGCTCCAGCGTTTCAACATCCCGGGCGGCATGCGCTCCGCGATCTCGGCTGCTTCCTGGCTGACGAGCTGAGCGATCTTCGCCTGCTCTGCCGCGAGCGCGGGATGTCCCGGGCCGATGGTTTCAATCCGGCCATCGGCCATGACGATTTCCAGCGCGCAAATGTGATCCGCCGTCGTGCCGTAAACAGGCACGTGCGCGCCCGACGAATTGTTCGCGATCATTCCGCCTAGTGTTGCGCGTGAGCTGGTCGCAACATCGGGTCCGAAGCAGAGGCCGTGTGGTTGGAGAAAAGCGTTGAGCTGATCAAGGACGACGCCGGCGCTAACCCGCACGGTGCGGCGTTCGAGGTCGAGACCGGTGATCTGACGATTATGGCGCGAGAAATCGACGATCAATCCATCGCCAAGGGCGCCGCCCGCCAATCCGCTCCCGGCACCGCGCGGAGAAACGGAGAGACCGGCATCGGCTGCGGCGAGGATGACGTCGCGGGCCTCCTGCGCGGTGCGCGGAAAGGCAACGGCGGCCGGCTCGATCTGGTAGAGGGAAGCGTCGGTCGCGTAGAGCTGGCGGGTGCGATTATCGAAGGCGACATCGCAATAGGCCGCCGCGAGGGTCCGCTGCTGAGCCGAAGTCATTGGCCCTTCAACATTCTTCGGGCCGGCGCGATTACAAGAATGACGGCGCGGTTACGAACAGAGACGGCGCCTGGCGCAATTCGCCCAACGAATGCCGCCGGTTAGGGGGTCGGCTGGGCGGAAGCCGCCGGTGCAGCGGAAGGAGCAACTGACGCCGCCGCAGCTGGTGCGCTGCTTTGCGGCGCCGGGCTGGCCTTTGCCTTGGTCTCAGCCGGAGCCTTTTGCGCCGCTCCCTTGGCCGGAAGGGGTCTGGCGGCTTTGGATGTGGCTGCGCTTTTTTCCAACTCGCGACGGACCGCGGAATCAGGCGTGCCCCGATGCGAGTAGAGAATCGAGAGCAAAAGAATGACTCCAAAGAAAATGCTCGCCAGCCAGGTCGTAGCGGTGGTCAGGACGTTGGTCGTCTGCGCGCCGAAAATGTTTTCTGTCACGCCCCCGCCGAAGGCCGCGCCCAGTCCCTCGCTTTTCGGGCGCTGCATCAGGATGACGAACATCATGAGCACGGCGACGAGCGCCTCGACTACGAGCAGGATGTTGATCAGAATGGTCATCGGGACGGGCAATATGGCGAAAGCCGCGGCTTTGTCCACGGCGAAGGCACACGAGTCGGTCAGCGCACCGGAACTCTACGGTGCACCCAGACGCTGTTCACGATCCCGAGCCCGAACATGATCATGAGGGCAAAGGAGCCGCTATAGCTGATGAGCGGCAATGGCACGCCGGTGATCGGCAATATGGAAATCGTCATCCCGACGTTCTGAAAGACGTGGGTAAAAATGAGTGTGGTGATCCCGATGACGAGCAGGAGCCCAAATAGATCGCTCGCCTTGTAGGCCACGAAAAGACAGGTCATGAGCAGAAGCCCAAACGCACCGAGGAGGGCAATTCCGCCGACGAAGCCCCATTGCTCGCCGATCGCGGAGAAGATGTAGTCGTTGTGCACCGCGGTCGAAGGCAGGAAGCCGAGCTCGATCTGAGTGTTGGGCGCCTTGAATCCCTTGCCCGCCCAGCCGCCGGAGCCGATCGCGATGAGCGACTGGTTGATCGCCCAGGCCGAGCCCTGGCGATCGATATCGGGATTAATGAACGCGGTGATGCGCTCTTGTTGATACGGCTTCAGCCCAATGTATGCGATGGGAATAAAGGCGAGCACGATCAACACGACGCAGATCAAATAGCGCAACGGAAGGCCGCCGACGAAAAGCAGCGCGAGAATCACCGGTCCCCAGATGATGGTTTCGCCCAGGTCGGGTTGCATCAAAATGAGGAGACAAGGTGCGCCCGCGATCGCGCCACAGAGCGTCAGGCGCAGCATCGGATGCATCTGCCGAAATTGGCTAAGGAAAAGGGCGAGCACCATGATGCCGGCGACGATCGCGAGCTGCGCCGGCTGGAAATTAATCGGCCCCAGATGCAGCCAACTGCGCGAGCCATAGACCTTGGTGCCGATGAAGCGGGTAAGGATGAGGAAGAAGAGACCGGCGAGATACATCGGGAGCGCGCCCCACTTGATCCAGCGATAATCGACCAGGCTCGTTAGCACGAAGGCGAAGAAGCCGACCGCGACCCAATTTGCCTGTTTGCGCCAGAATTCTGACGCCACCGGATCCTGTCGCATGTAGGTCGCACTGTAGATAGCGATGACGCCAAAGACCGCCAGCGCGAGCATGGTCGCGATCAGTAGCCAGTTCAGCCCCAGCAGTTTTCGCAAGAATGGCGTCATTGGATCAGGCGCTAATTTACGCTCCGAGAGGCTAAAGATGCCCATCCAAAGGCGGAAGTCCAGTGATCGGTCGGCTGCAAGAATCCATTAAATTTTATAACGTTCACTATAAGCCACTTATATCGCTTGGAATAAGGCCTAACGATCATGCATCTTGTCAGTTGGATGGACGACAATTACAATTGCTGGTCGTTCCCCCTCCCGCAACGGAAGTTCCGATGGCAAAGAAAAAGGCAAAACGAAAAGCGGCCCGGCCGACGTTGCCGATGCAGCGCCACCTCAACCTCTGTCATGAAGGCCGCTATTTCGATTTGCGCCGGATTTTTGAGCGCGTGAACGAAAAGCATTTTCGCGGACGGCTGCGCGGCTACCGAGTGGTCTGGGGTCCGCGCCGTAAGGAACGGCCGAAGGAATACTTCATCTTCGGCTCGATCCAGGAAGAGGATCGCGTGATTCGCATTCATCCCTTGCTCGATCAGCCGTTCGTGCCGCGCTGGTTTCTCGAATACGTTCTTTATCACGAGATGCTGCATTCCGTTGTCCCGGAGGAAATCGATTCGTCGGGTCGCCGCCGCATTCACACCGAGGAATTTTATCGTCGGGAAAAAGCTTTCCCGCGCTATCGCCGCGCCCGCCGCTGGGAAGACGAAAATCTCGCGCGCTTCCTGCGCTAATCTGTTTCCCCTAACGAACTTCGGCAGCCGCTGGCCGTTCGTATAAATCAGACGGCGAGGGTGTCGTTGTTACGTTCTTCTTGATGAGGTACCAGAGGGCGGTCGCGAGCAGGAAGGAGGTCAGTTTCGCCCGCCAGTTGTTCAGGATCAGCTTCTTCATGATGACGATGGAGCAAAATTTCGCCGAGCCGCTGCCGGAAAATTTCCGGCGTAAAATTCCGCTCGATTCGACGCCGATAACAGATCGAAATCGCGCCCGTCTCCTCGGAAACCACGACTGCGACTGCGTCCGATTCTTCCGTGATTCCAAGAGCGGCGCGATGCCGCAGTCCCAGACTGCGATCGAGTGTTTCGCGCTGGCTGACGGGGAAAATGCAGGCCGCGGCGGCAATTCGGCCGTTGCGTACGATCACCCCGCCGTCGTGCAGCGCCGATTTCGGGTGGAAGAGCGTGAGGAGCAATTCGGTTGAGAAAGCGGCGTCCACGATCACCCCGGTCTCTTCGTAAACCTTGATCGACGTGTCGCGCTCGATCGCGATGAGCGCGCCGAATTGTTTGCTCGAAAGTTGCGTCACCACTTCCGCGAGGTCATGGACCGTCTCGCGTTTCTCACTCGTCAGGGAAAAGATCGGGTGTCCGCCCAGCTCGGCCAAAGCGCGGCGCAATTCCGGTTGGAAAATCACCACCAGCGCGACCGCGAGGAAGACCGAGAAGCTGCGGATGATGAAGCTGATCACGACCAGATTCAGCAACTGCGAGATCAAGGTCAGGGTCAGGAAAACAATCGCCAGGCCGGTCAATACCTTCGCGCCGCGGGTCCCGCGAAAATAGAGGTAGCCGTAGTAGATGACCACGCTGAGGAGCAGGATCTCGACGGCGCTGCGCCATTTATCGAAGCAGAGCTGAGCGAGTTCGTGGATTCATCGCGTGGCGGCTAGAAGAGCTTCAGTCGTGTGCAGAGCCTGGGCATTTGGCATCACGTCGTGCACCCGCAGAACGTGCGCCCCGCGCTCGCGAAGCAGCGAGGTCATCGCGACCGTCGCGCTGGCCCGGTCCGGCGAGCCACCGGGGATTTTTCCGAGGAAAGATTTACGCGAAACGCCGACAACGAGCGGACGGTCTTCGACTCGCAGGCGCGGGAGATTGGCGAGGAATTCCAGATTATGCGCCGGTGTTTTGCCAAACCCAATTCCCGGATCAAACGCGATGCACATGGGATCGATTCCCGATCGTACCGCCCGCACGAATTGCTGTCGAAAAAAATCCGCAACCTCGCTCACCACATCGCTGTAGGTCGGGTTGAGCTGCATCGTCTCCGGCGTGCCCTGCATGTGCATGATGATAAGCGCCGCGCCCGTTTCCGCCGCCAGCCCAAACATCCTGGGATCGCCGCGGCCGCCGGTCACGTCGTTGATGATCGTCGCACCGGCCTCAAGCGCGGCCCGCGCTACCGCCGCCTTCGAGGTGTCGATTGAGATGTGAACCGCCGCCGCGCCGGCGAGCTGTTTGATCACTGGCAGGACGCGCTCCATTTCCTCGTCAGGCGAAACCGGCTGCGCGCCCGGGCGAGTCGATTCGCCGCCCACGTCGACGATCTCCGCGCCGTTGCGCGCCATCTCGAGGCCGTGTTTGACCGCCGCTTCGGTTGCGAAGAACTCCCCGCCATCGGAGAACGAATCGGGGGTCACATTCAGGATGCCCATGAACATCGCTCGATTCGTCAGGTCGAGGACTTCTTCGCCAATCTTCCAGCGCGTTGCCTCCATTAGTTGTTCAGACTATCACAGCCCTCGCTTTATTCGACCGCCCTCGTCCGCGGCGAAATGTCCGCTTTCAATCGTGCCACTTTCTCCGATGGTCGCTGGTCAAAATGAAACGAGAAGGCGATATCAAACAACGAATTCTGGCTCTCCTGCGCCGGCCAAAATATCGGCCGCTCGACAGGAAGGAACTGGCCCGCGCCATCGGCTTTCGAAACGGCGATCAGCCCGAGGTGAAGGAAGCGCTGCGCGAGTTGGAACGGGCCGGCGAAATCGCGCGCATTCGCAAGAACCGCTACATCCTGCCCGCGGAAGCCGACCTCGTGACCGGCAAACTGCAAGTCCATCAGGCGGGTTTCGCCTTCCTCGTCCGCGAAGGCCAGGAAGGCGGCGACGTTTTCATTTCCGCCGAAAACACCGGCACCGCCATGAATGGCGACCGCGTCGTCGCGCGCATCACCCGCGACGCCGATTACACCCGGGCGCGCGCGGCGAGCAATCGTCCCGAGGGCCGCGTCATTCGCATCCTCGAGCGCGCACACGACACAATCGTCGGCACCCTGCAACAGACGCGCAATTTCTTCTACGTCGTGGCGGACGACCCGCGGATCGTTCACAACGTCTATGTCCAGCCGCAGCCGCTGCCCGGTGCACCCCGCCCGCCGCAACCGAACGACAAGGTCGTCGTCAGGCTGGAGCCGTGGGAGTCGCGCCACGTCAATCCCGAGGGCGAAATCATCGAGCTGCTCGGCCGCGCCACCGATCCCGGGGTCGACATGCTTTCGATCATTCGGAAGTATGACCTGCCGCTCGAGTTTCCGCGCGCCGTTCTCGCCGAGGCGGATGAAATTCCGGAGACGGTCGATTCCGATCGCTTCGGGGAGCGCGAAGACTTGCGGGACAGATTCATTGTCACGATCGATCCCGACGATGCGCGCGATTTCGACGACGCGATCAATGTCGAGAAACTGACGGGTGGTGAATGGGAACTCGGGGTCCACATCGCGGACGTCTCCGCTTATGTCACACCGGGCAGCGCACTCGATCGGGAAGCGCTGCGTCGTGGGAACAGCGTTTATCTCGTCGATCGCGTCATCCCGATGCTGCCGGAGCGCCTGAGCAATGGCGTTTGCAGCCTCAATCCCAACGTCGTCCGGCTGACGCATTCGGTTTTCATTCGCTTCGCCAGGAACGGTGCCGCGCAGAGTGCCCGCTTCGCCCGCACCATCATCCAGAGCGCCTGCCGGCTCACTTACAAAGAGGCTTATGCCCTCATCCAAAAATCGCCTAACGACGAAATCTCGCGTCGTTTGCACACCGCCTGGGATCTTGCCTCGATCTTGCGCCGGCGCCGTTTCGCCCATGGCTCGCTCGATCTGGATTTTCCGGAAGTGAAAGTGATCGTCGATAAACAGACGGGCCGCCCACTGCGTCTCGAGCGGATCGAGAACGACGAGTCGCATCAGTTGATCGAGGAATTCATGCTCGCGGCCAACGAAGCGGTTGCGAGCGAGCTGAAGAATCGACTCGTGCCGACGATTTATCGCGTTCACGAGAATCCAGATCCGGACAAACTGAGCGAATACCGCGAGTTTGTCGTCAGTTACGGTTTTCACGTCGGCGACCTGACGAATCGCCGGGAGTTGCAGCGGCTGCTCGAGTCTTTTCGCGGCAAACCGGAGGAGCAGGCTCTGAAGATCGGGCTGCTCAAGAGCTTGAAACGCGCCCGTTACGCGACCCAGCCGCTTGGCCACTACGGTCTTTCGAAGACCAACTACACCCATTTCACGAGTCCGATCCGTCGTTACGCCGATCTCGTCGTGCATCGCACTCTGGCCGACCACAGCGGCAAGCGCATCGCGCGCCGCAGCGCAGGCGAGTTGGCCGGCATCGCGGAACACATCTCGGCCACCGAACGCGTCGCGGCCGACGCGGAGATCGAATCGGCGAAAATGAAAAAGCTCGAGTTCCTCCAATTGCAGCTCACGGCCAAAGCGCCGCAGGTTTTCCGCGCGGTTGTGATCGAGGTGCGCAATTACGGACTGCTCATCGAGTTGCCCGACGTCCTCCTGACCGGGCTCATTCACGTCTCGTCGCTTAACGACGACTTCTATCGCTTCGACATGGCGCGGCGTCGGCTGATCGGTCGGCAATCGAAGCGGGTCGTGGCGGTGGGCGACATTCTCAAGGTGGTGGTGGCGCGGGTCGACGTCTTTAAGCGGCAGGCCGATTTTGCCATCGTGAGCGAGGCTCCGGCGCGGGCCGGGCGGCGGGGTCGTTAAATCCTGAAAATTTTGCTTCCAATTTCGCGGCGAGCAGGCCTAACATCCGCGCCGTCGAATATGGATAGCATTATCGAATCAAGAGAGTTGCAGATCGAGCGAAAGCTTTTTTCGATCGACCTGCGCGAAAACGGCCGCGGCAAATTCCTCCGCATCACCGAAGACAGCCAGGGTCACCGAAACGTGATCATCGTGCCGATGTCGGGCGTCGATGATTTCGCCGACGCGATCGACGACGTCCTTGCCTCCGAGCCGGCGGCGCAGGAGTAAAGGCGCGTTTTTCTGTCGTCCGCAGATTACGCAGATTCTCGCAGATGATGGATGGAGAATCGTCGCAGCGTCCATTCTCGGACGCTGCAAGAATCTGCGTAATCTGCGAACCAACTAACCCGTTCCCTCCTCGAACCATGCCGGTAGGGCGAGACTCCGTCGAGCCGGAGAGCGGCGGGAGCCAACTTGAGTTGATGGCAGCGCGACCTTCCAGCCTGCCGCCCACACAAAACGCAAACTGAAGCTTGCGCGACCTACTCGCCAGGGAACGACCGTCAGCGTGAGATCGTTGCGGTTCACACTCACGATCGTGCCGTCGGCCAGGTTGCTGAAGGTAGCGTCGGTGGGGGCCGCAAGCTTCCAGTTTCCGCGGGCCCCCAAACGGCGAGCTGGAGGGCTGGGCTACGTCGGGGGAATCGCTCGCGCGTTGACACTCCGACCTCGCGTTTTAGCTTGCGCTTCGCTCGCGATTTGCGAAACGCGGACGCCGAATTCACGATCCACGATTCCCATTTTCCATGGTCAAAAACAAGAAACCATCCCGCTCCAAATCCGCTCTGAAATCCAAAGCCAAACCGGCGAAAACGCATCGCAACGTTTACTATTTCGGCGACGGCAAAGCCGACGGCGCCGGCAGCATGAAGCCGCTCCTCGGCGGCAAAGGGCGCGAATCTCGCGGAGATGACGCGCATCGGGCTGCCGGTGCCCGCCCGGGTTCACGATCACGACCGAGGTCTGCACTTACTTCTACCGAGAACAAGCGCACCTATCCGCAAGGGGCTGGAGGCGCGAGGTCGAGGCCGCGCTCGCCAAGGTCGAGAAATCGGTCGGCAAAAAGCTGGGCGACAAAGAGCGGCCGCTGCTCGTCTCGGTCCGCTCCGGCGCGCGCGATTCGATGCCCGGGATGATGGACACGATCCTGAACCTCGGGATGAACGACACCGTGGTCGAGATCGTGGCGCAGAAGACGAGCAACCCGCGCTTCGCCTGGGATTCCTATCGCCGCTTTCTGCAAATGTATGGCGACGTCGTGATGGGCGTGCAGAAGCGCCCGGGTGAAGATCACGAGCCGTTCGAGAGCGTGATCGAGCACCTCAAGGACGAGCGCTACGGCAATCACAATTTCCCCGATGTCCAACTCACGGTCGACGACCTGAAGGAGCTCGTGCAGCGCTTCAAGGAATTGATCAAAGAGCGGACCGGCAAATCGTTTCCGCAGGATCCGAGGAAGCAGCTCTGGGGCTCGATCGGTGCCGTTTTCGGTTCGTGGAATAACGACCGCGCGATCGTTTACCGGCGCAAATACGGCATTCCCGCACGACTGGGGCACGGCCGTCAACGTGCAGACGATGGTCTTCGGCAACATGGGCGACACGAGCGCGACCGGCGTTGCTTTCACGCGCGATCCGGCGAGCGGCGAGAAAGTTTTCTACGGCGAATATCTGATCAACGCCCAGGGCGAAGACGTCGTCGCCGGCGTGCGCACGCCGCACCCGATCGCGCAGCTCGCCGAAGGAAATGCCCGAGGCGCACAAGGCACTGATGAAAGTGCGCGCCCTGCTCGAGAAGCATTTCAAGGACATGCAGGACCTCGAGTTCACGGTCGAAGACAACCGCCTTTACATCCTGCAAACACGCAACGGCAAACGCACCGGTCTCGCCGCCGTCCGCATCGCGGTCGAGATGGTGGAGGAGCGACTGATCACGAAAGAAGATGCGATCAAGCGCATCCCGGCCGACTCGTTAGGCCATCTCCTCGCCCCGATTTTCGATCGCAAGTCGATCGCCGCGGCGAAGAAAATCGGGAGCGGATTGGCGGCCGGTCCGGGCGCGGCTTCCGGTCACGTTGTCTTGAGCGCAGAGGAAGCAGTGCGGCGCGCCGCATCGCGGCGAGAAAGTGGTTCTCGCCCGCATCGAAACTTCCCCCGAAGACCTGCGCGGCATGATCGCGGCCGAGGGCATTCTCACTTCGCGCGGCGGCGTTTCCTCGCACGCGGCGCTGGTCGCGCGGCAGATGGGCAAGGTCTGCGTCTGCGGCGCATCCGGAATCGAGATCGACTATCAAAAACGCACCCTCTCCGCGAGCGGCGTGACCTTGAAGGAAGGCGATTACATTTCGATCGACGGGACAGCAGGCGAAGTTTTCGCCGGAGAAGTGACGACCGCGCCTTCCGAGATCGTGCAGGTGCTGGTCGATCGCTCGCTCGATGGGAAGAAGAGCGCGACCTATCAGCAATACGCCAAGCTCATGAGCTGGGTCGATCGCGCGCGCAAGCTGGATGTGCGCACCAACGCCGACACGCCCGAGCAGGTCGAGAACGCGGTCGCGTTCGGCGCCAAGGGGATCGGCCTTTGCCGCACCGAGCACATGTTTTTCGAGGGCGACCGGATCGACGCGATGCGCGAGATGATTCTGGCCGAGGACAAGGAGGCGCGCGTCAAGGCGCTGGCCAAGTTGCTTCCGTATCAGCGCGAGGATTTCGCCGGCATCTTCAAGGCGCTCGACGGATTGCCCGGCAACGATTCGTTTTCTCGATCCGCCGCTGCACGAATTTCTCCCGCACGAGAAGGAGCAGCAGCTCGATCTCGCGAAGAAAATCGGCATTCCGGTCGAGAACATCTCGCGCCGGGTGCGCGAGCTGCACGAGTTCAACCCATGCTCGGTCATCGCGGCTGCCGGCTCGGGATTGTTTTTCCGGAGATTTCCGAGATGCAGGCGCGCGCCATTTTCGAAGCCGCCGCCGAAGTGCAGAAAGAAGGGCAAAAAAGTTCGGCCCGAAATCATGATCCCGCTCGTCGGTTTTCCGAAAGAATTAAAGCTCCAGATCGAGATCGTGCATCGCGTCGCCGCCGAGGTGGCGAAGGAGAAAAAGACGAAGTTCAATTATCTCGTCGGCACCATGATCGAGATTCCGCGCGCCGCCCTGGTCGCGGACGAGATCGCGAAGGACGCGGAATTTTTCAGCTTCGGCACGAACGACCTCACGCAAACCACGCTTGGCATGAGCCGGGACGATTCCGGCAGCTTCCTGCCCGCCTATGCGGAGCTGGACATCGTGCCTAACAATCCCTTTGCCTCGATCGACCAGAAGGGGGTCGGGCGGTTGATGGAAATCACGCGCGACCTCGGCCGCAAGACGCGGCCGAACATCAAGCTCGGCATCTGCGGCGAGCACGGCGGCGAACCCTCGAGCGTGAAGTTCTGCCATCGGCTCGGTCTCGACTACGTCAGTTGCAGCCCCTTCCGCGTCCCGATCGCGAAGCTGGCCGCCGCCCAGGCCGCGCTCGGCACCTGACAAGGTAGAGCAAGCTCCAGCTTGCTCGATTGAATCCGCAAGCTGGAAGCTTGCGCTACCCTTCTTTTGACCACGCCGGGCTCAAGATGACG
This sequence comes from uncultured Verrucomicrobiae bacterium, assembly GCA_963738045.1. Lineage (GTDB taxonomy): Bacteria > Verrucomicrobiota > Verrucomicrobiia > Chthoniobacterales > UBA10450 > Palsa-1392. The sequence continues at coordinate 697,735 of CAVTUX010000002.1, forward strand.
CTCGTTAGGCAATAAAATCTGCGCTCCGTCGATTTCCGCTTGACGGCTCTTGGCCGAAAGAGGAAGGAGAAGGGACAGTTCCCCAACAGTTGCCGTGTCAGGGGGGCGCGAGTGGCGCCTGATTTTAACATGATCAGCCCAGCACAAATGGCCGCTAGTGCCTCCGCCGATCGCCGCGCGGAAAAGCTGGAGCGTGATCACGGCTTCTTCGTCTCTCCCGTATCGCCCCGGCCCGGCTGCCTTCGCCTTTTTCTGCGCTGCGTCAGTTGCCCTAACGAAAAGAGAGGATCACTTCCATGCCTGTTTTGACCACTTATCCCGGCGTTTATATCGAAGAAATTCCCAGCGGCGTTCGCACCATCACCGGCGTCGCCACCTCCATCACCGCTTTCCTCGGCCGCGCCAGCGCGAACCTCGGCCCGACGAACGAATCCCGGTCATGATCAACAGCTATGGCGATTTCGAGCGGATTTTCGGCGGCCTTTGGGGGGAGACGCGATGGGCTATGCGGTCCGCGATTTTTATCTTAATGGCGGCAGCCAGGCGATCATCGTCAGGCTTTTCCATTAAAGGGCGGCAGCGAATGGCTTGCCAGCCTGACTTCCGACTCGCTCAACCTCAGGCCGCGAGCCCGGTGCATGGGCAACACCTCGTTTACGGGTCGATGGCAATGGCATCACTGCTGATGTGGCCGACCCTTCGGTAATCGCCCGACCCGGATCTTTTTAATCTCACCATCTGCGACGGATCCGGGCAGCGGGGTGATCGAGAAATTTCTCAACGTGGCGGTGACCGAGGACGCGGAAGCTCGCGCCTGGTCGATCGAGTGCTGGCCGATGAATCGAGCCTGGTCGAGATCCAATTGAAAGCCGACGGCACGCCCGAGCTGCCGGCGGCGCGCCCGTCCAATTCCGCAGCCGGCGGAAGATCTCTGGGGCGATCCCGCGGCGACGAGACCAATTCAAGTTTGTCAGCGGGCCAGGAAGCCTCCGACGGCGATGCTCTCGACGAAGCCGATTTCGACGTCCTCGGGGAAGAAGGAAACAAAGACGGCATGTTCGCCCTCGCCAAAGCCGATCTGTTTAACTTGCTTTGCATCCCGCCCGATACCCGCGACAGCGATACGTCGCATCGGCGTTTACCAGGGCGCAATGGCCTACTGCGGAGCGCGACGTGCCATGCTGATCGCTCGATCCGCCGAGCGGCGTGGGCCGACAAAGAACAAGGCCGAAGACCGAGTCGTGGTTTGCCCGCCCTCGGGCTCACGGGACCGATCAAGAACGCTGCCATTTATTTCCCGCGCCTGCGCCCAGTCCGAACCCGAACACGACAACCAAAAGGAAGACTTCGTCCCTGCGGCGCAGTCGCCGGGGTGATGGCGCGGACCGATGCGCAACGCGGCGTCTGGAAAGCGCCGGCCGGATTGGAAGCCACGCTCGTCGGCGTGCCGGGGTTGAGCGTCGGGCTGACCGATGCGGAAAACGGCGATGCTCAATCCGTTAGGCATAAACTGCCTCCGCGCGACTTGCCCGGCGGCGGCCGGGTGGTCTGGGGCGCGCGCACTTTGCAGGGAGCCGATCGACTGGCCGTCGGAATGGAAATACATGCCGGTGCGGCGGATGGCGCTCTTCCTCGAAGAAAGCCTCTACCGCGGGACGCAGTGGGTGGTGTTTGAGCCTAACGACGAACCGCTTTGGGCGCAGATCCGGCTCAACCTCGGCGCCTTCATGCAAAGCCTCTTCCGCCAGGGCGCCTTCCAGGGCAAAACGCCGAAGGAAGCCTACCTCGTGAAATGCGACAGCGAGACGACGACGCAGGACGACATCAACCGCGGCGTGGTCAACATCCTCGTCGGCTTCGCCCCGCTCAAGCCGGCCGAATTTGTCATCATCAAAATCCAGCAACTGGCCGGACAAATCGATACCTAACGCAGCCTAACGAACTTCAACCGGAGGAATCACCATGGCCCAATTCAGCGTTAATCCACAGCGATTCGATCCCTACAAGAACTTCAAGTTCCGAGTGAAATGGGACGGCCGTTACGTCGCCGGCGTCAGCAAAGTCGGCGCTCTCAAGAAGCACCACCGAAGTCGTGAAACACCGTGAAGGCGGCGACCCGAGCAGCAGCCGGAAGTCGCCCGGCCGGACCGAATTCGAAGCCATCACTGCTCGAGCGCGGCGTCACCCACGACACCGAGTTTGAGAAATGGGCCAACAAGGTCTGGAACTTCGGCTCCGGACTCGGCGCGGAAGTTTCGCTGAAGGATTTCCGCAAGGACATCATCATCGACGTCTATAACGAGGCCGGGCAGCTCGCGATCAGCTACAAGGTTTTTCGCTCCTGGGTTTCGGAGTTCCAGGCCCTCTCCGATCTCGACGCCAACGCCAACGCCGTCGCCATCCAGCACATCAAGCTGGAGAACGAAGGCTGGGAGCGCGACTACGACGTCACCGAACCAAGTGAACCCAGTTTTGTTGAGCCGGCGTAACGCGCGATTCAGTTCGCTCGTTTGCCCGCGCCTTCGGTCATGGAACAACCGATGCAACGTCTCTCCGCCGAGAAAATCCTCGCCGTCTGGGAAGCCGGACGGCCGCAGCATGCCCTCGATCGCGCCCTAACGATTCTGGCCGCGGCCTCGCCCGGAGCGAGTCGCGCCGCGCTGGCCGATCTGAGCATCGGCGAACGCGACGCGCGCCTGCTCCAGTTGCGCGCGCTCGTCCTCGGTCCGCGCGCGGAAGGATTCGCGGAATGCCCGCACTGCGCGGAGCGCGTCGAGTTCCCGCTCGATACCGGCGCGATCTCCCCGGAGGGACGCGCTTCCGCATGTCCATCCATCGTGCCCGCGCATCACGAAGTCGAAATGAACGGCACCACCATTCGCTTTCGCCTCCCGACGAGCCGCGACCTCGCGGAGGTCGTGGCAGCACCGGATTCCTCGCAAGCGCTACGCCTGCTCGTCGAACGCTGCATTCTTTCGCGTAACGAGGGCTTCTCGGCTGCTCCCGACCCGCGGACAGAACGGACGCGCGGAAGCGCGTCCCTCCGGAGGGACATGCTTCCGCATGTCCAGGCCGCTCCGGCGGGCGACGTGGAGTCGTCGCCAGCCGATGACGAAACGATCGCAGCGGTCAGCCGCGCGATGCTCGAAACCGATCCGCAGGCGGAAATCACCCTTCGTCTGACCTGCCCTTCCTGTGGGCACGAGTGGGAATTGCTTTTTGATATTGTCGAATTTTTCTGGACGGAAATCTCTGCCCAAGCGCAGCGGCTCCTGCGGGAGATCGATATTCTGGCGCGGACCTACGGCTGGACCGAGCGCGAAATCCTGAGTCTCCCGGCGCAACGCCGGCAGACCTACCTGGAGATGCTGGCCGCATGACGCATTTTCTTGGCCGCCTGGTCGAGCGCGCCCGTGGCACCGCGCCGCGCGTCGAGCCGATCATCGCCCCGCGCTTTGCGCCGGCGCCGGCGCCCGCGGAAATCGCGACTGAGAATGAAGCGGTGCCACCGGCGGGCCTTCCTCGAGCGATGGAACCGCCGGCCGCGCGCCGGGAAACAGGTCCTCCGGGAGCGATCGAATCACCACATTCAATACTCGTTAGGCAAGAGAAGACTCCGGCCGAAGTGCCGAAGGAGGAATTGATCGAGAGCGCGGCGCCGCCAGAACCGGAGGCGTTGCTTGTTCCTCTGTCACGACCAAATGACGACCGGTCGCAGCCGCCAGCCCGGACCCGCAAAAGCGGGTCCCCCCGGAGGGACTCGCCGCGGCGAGTCCAGTCTGCCGAAGCAGAGCCATTCGTTAGGCGCGCGAACCCTCAGCCGCGATCCACGATTGCGCGGCCTCCCCACCGTGCCGCGGTTTCTGCCAGCGCCCTGACCTCGCCCAACGAGAAGTCGGCGGGGCCGCCGATTGTGCGGGTCACGATCGGCCGTATCGAAGTGCGCGCCGCGCCTGCGCCAGCTACGCCGGCGCGCAAACCTCCGACCCGTTCCGCGCCGAAACTCACCCTCGACGCCTATCTCAAGTCACGAAAGGAGGGCGCGCGATGAGTACTCCGCTCGCCGTGGCCACGGTCACCGCCGTCCTGCAAAATTTTTTGCAGAATAGCGTGACCGATCTCGCCACCGTCCTTGGCGGTCCGGTCACGGTTTCAACCGAACCGCCGGACCGGATCGACATCGGCGCGGCGTCGCCGGATCGAATCAATCTTTTCCTTTTCCAGGCCACGGAAAACCAGGGCTGGCGGAACGTCGCCCTTCCCTCGCGTTCGACTAACGGCGACCCGATTTCCAATCCCTACCTCGCGCTCGACCTCAGCTACCTCCTCACCGCCTACGGCGCGGGTCCGCTTCACGCCGAAGTCCTGCTCGGGCAGGCCATGTTTGTCCTGCATGAGATGCCGGTCCTGACCCGCGATGCGATTCGCGCCGTCTCCGCAACTCCGCCGGCGCTGCTCGCTGGCCTAACGATCTCGGAGCTGGCCGACCAGATCGAGCAGATCAAGATCGTGCCCCAGGTCATGTCGGTCGAGGAAATGTCGAAAATCTGGACTGCGCTCCAGTCGCAATATCGGCCGACCGCGGTTTACAAAGCGTCTGTGGTTCTGATCGAAAGCACGAAATCCGTCCGGCCGACTTTACCGGTGCAGACTCGCAGTATCGCCGTGCTGCCTTTCGAACATCCGGTGATTGACCTCATTCAGTCGCAGGAAAACAACGACGCGCCGGTCGTGGAGACCCAACCGATCCTCGCCGGTTATAACCTCGTGATCAACGGCCAACTCCTCCAGGGCGATGTCACCCGTGTCCTGATCGACGAGGAGGAAATCATTCCGGCCGACGATCAAATCACCGCGACACGGATCATCGTGCCTTTGCCGGCCGATTTGCAGCCCGGGCTGCACTCTGTGCAGGTGGCGCATCGGGTTGATTTCGGAACCGGCTTTCCCTCCGAGCCGCATCGCGGGTTTGAATCGAATGTCGCAGCCTTCGTTCTCGCGCCGCGCATCACCGATCCCTCGCCGGTCAATGTCGCGCCCAACAGCAATCTGTCGTTAGGCATTTCTCCGCCGGTCGGGCCGGGCCAGCGCGCAACGCTTCTGGTCGGCGCGAGCACGATCCCGATTCCGGCGCGTCCACCTAACGATCCGCCGGCTTCGAGTTTGAACTTCCCGATTCCGGCCCTTGCAGGCGGCGATTATCTTCTCCGGGTCCAGATCGACGGCGCGGAAAGCCCGCTCAAGATCGGCGGCTCCGGCGTCTTCGACGAACCCATTCTCCACGTCACCTGATGAGCGCCGCCACGGGAACGGAAGATTGGATCGGCGTCAACCAGCGGGCGTTAATGGCCGAGTTGGACGCGCTCAGGACGCGGCTGCAGGGCGAAGCGCCTAACGAAACCGAAACTTCCCCGGCCCTCGACACTCTCTGCGCAATGTTCCGATTGTCGGAATTTGAGCGCCATATCGTCCTGCTCTGCGCCGGGATGGAACTGGACGGCGATTTTGGAAACTGTTGTGCGGCCGCGCCAGGATCGGGTGGGAATCCCTGGCCGTCATTTGGCCTCGCGCTGGCGGTCTTTCCCAGTGCGCACTGGGACGCGCTCACCAACCGCGCTCCGTTGCGCCATTGGCGGCTGATCGAGACGATCGGGAACGGTCCGCTGGTGGCAAGCCGGCTGCAGATCGACGAGCGGATTCTGTTTTTTCTCACCGGCCTTGCCCAACTCGATGAACGACTCGTTAGCTTGGTCGAGCCGGTGTCCGATACAGCGGAGCTTCCCGCTTCGCAGGCGGCGTTGTTCGATCGGTTGACCGAAACCTGGAGGGCCGCCTTCGCGGCGAAACGAGCACTCCCGGCCCTGCAACTTTGCGGACCCGACCTCTCCGGCAAGCGTGCGCTCGCCGCCCAACTGGCAGCCCGCCTAACGATCGGCATGTTTCGCCTGCCGGTCTCCGCCCTGCCCACGAATCTGGCCGAGCTGGAACATTTGCACCGGCTTTGGGAACGCGAAGCGATTCTGGAAAATGCCGCCCTCCTCCTCGAGTGCGATCGCAGCGATGGGCGCGGAGGCGGCGCGCGAACTGGCCATCGCGCGCTGGATCGAACTGACGCGGACGCCGCTCCTCATTTCGACGCCGCGAGCCGCGGCGCGATCTCGATCGCTCCCTCCTCACGATCGATGTGCCGAAGCCGACCCGGGCCGAGCAGCGCCGGGCCTGGGAGGAGGCAATGGGAGCGTAACGGCTTGAACGGCCAACTCGATCGCGTGGTTGCGCAATTCGATTTCAGCACCGCGGCGATTCGCACGACCGCGACGGGATTGTCAGGCGAGGAAGCGGAGACGCAGCTTTGGGACGCCTGCCGGCTGCAGGCGCGGCCGCGTCTGCAGGATCTGTCCCAGCGCATCACTTCGAACGCGTCTTGGAACGACATTGTCCTGCCCGCCGCGCAGCTCGACATCCTGCAAACCATCGCCCAGCACCTGCGGCAACGAACGCGCGTTTACGACGACTGGGGTTTTGCCGAGCAATCCAACCGCGGTCTCGGTCTGAGCGCGCTCTTCGCCGGGCCGAGCGGCACGGGCAAAACGCTGGCCGCGGAAATCCTCGCGAACGAAATGCGGCTCGATCTTTTCCGGATCGATCTCAGCGCGGTCGTGAGCAAATACATCGGCGAAACGGAAAAGAATTTGCGCCGCGTTTTCGATGCCGCGGAGGAGGGCGGTGCGGTCCTGCTCTTCGACGAAGCCGACGCGCTTTTCGGGAAACGAAGCGAGGTCAAAGACAGCCACGATCGTTATGCCAACGTCGAGATCAGCTACCTCCTGCAACGGATGGAGGCGTATCGCGGGCTGGCCATTCTGACGACGAACATGAAGGAAGCACTCGACCCAGCCTTCCTGCGCCGCCTGCGTTTCATCGTCCAATTTCCGTTTCCCGATCAGGCGCAGCGCGCCGAAATCTGGCGGAAAATTTTCCCAGCGAAAACGCCGACGGATTCACTCGAGATCGAGAAACTGGCGCGTCTCGCGATTTCCGGCGGCAACATCCGCAGCATCGCGCTCAACGCCGCCTTTGCCGCGGCCGACGCGCACGAGCCGGTGCGGATGCCGCATTTGTTAGGCGCGGCCCGTCTCGAATACGAGAAGCTCGAAAAACCGCTGACGGAAGCGGAGCTGGGAGGCTGGCGATGAAGCGCCTGATTTCGGAGGGACGTGCTTCCGCACGTCCGCGTATTCATCCCGACGCGACCGCTCATTTTGGACGTGCAGAAGCCCGTCCCTCCGAGATGAACCCGCGCGAGATTGAAGTGTACATTGAAGAACTGGTCTTGCACGGGTTCGCAGCGAACGCGCGCTGGCAGATCGGCGATGCGCTGGAGAACGAATTGCGCGTTCTCCTCGCCGCGCACGGCGTCCCACGCGCCTGGCTGTCCAATCCTGAGCGAATCCAGACCGCTTCAACTCCGTCCGTCAGCCTAACGAAGCCGGCGACGGCCGGGTCCGAGATTGCCGGGGCCGTTCACCGGGGAGGAGGCAAATGATTTTCGACTCCCAGGCAGCGTGGGGGCCAACGATTCACCGGCCTGTGCCGGGTAAGGCGCCTCGATTGCAACGCAAGTGCGCCTGCGGAGGAACGCCAGGACCGACCGGCGAATGCGCCGAATGCAAACGCAAACGCGGTTCGCTCCAGCCCAAGCTGACGGTCAATCAGCCTAACGATCGCTTCGAAGAAGAAGCCGAGCGGACGGCGGCCGCGGTCGTGAGCGGAAAATCTGTGCCGGTGAGCTCGCGCACCGAGGGAGGGACCCTCCAGCGGCAGGAGGCGGGGGAGAAACCGCGCGAACAGCCGACGCAGTTCCCGGTGCAGGAGCAGCCGAAAAAGGGACAGGCGAAGGATGATGAGGAGAAGGAGAAGCTCAAAACCGGCGGCCTGAAAGTGGCGGAACAGCTCGGCAAATATTTGTGGGATCAGTTTTCCAGTTCCGCGGAAGGGAAACGCATCCTGGCTGAGAACGAGCGTGACTTGAAACCGATCCTGAAGTTTTTCGAAGACTTTGCCGACACCCTGGTGGGCAAGATTGTTCTCGGCACGGTCGCGACCGGAGCCGCCACCGGAGCGGTGGCGGGCGCATGGTCGAGCCGGGAATCCAGCGATGAGCCGGCGAAGTCGTCGCCTTCTCCCGCCGCGCCGCCCTCGCGCGCGCCGAAGGACGAAAAGTTTTTCGCCCTCGAATTGAACTGGGATTTCGTTAGTCCGCCGAGCGGCCTGACGGTGAAAACGCCCTGGCTCGATTCGCCGAAAATTCCGCTCGGCTCCCAGCCTCCCGCGGCCAAGCCTGTCCTCCCGCCGCCCCCGGTTTTGTTCAAGATGGTCCCGAAAATTCCCCGGGTCTGCACGCCGAGCGATCCGCAGGGTGACCAGGGTGAGGCCGACGCGCGCAGCGCCTTCATTTATTGGTGGCTGAAGCACAACCAGGAGCTGGCAGAAAAGAAGCAGCAGGAAATCATCGAGAACTCGCAGTTGCGCCCATCAACCGCGCCGCCCACCTACTCGCCTTCGCTGGTCAAACCACTCTTCAAGCGCGCACCTGGCGCGGAGCCGATTGAGGATCCGGCGGCGGTCGAGGCCGGATTGCGTTCGCCGGGGCAAGCGCTCGACTCCGCCACACGCCGCCTGATGGAGTCGCGCTTCGGTCACGATTTCTCCCGGGTGCGCATTCATACGGACGCGACGGCGGGGCAAGCCTGCGCGGCGGTGCGCGCACACGCCTTTACCGTGGGGAGCGAGATCGTCTTTGCCGCCGGTCAGTTTGCCCCGGGAGCGGGGGCCGGCGATCACCTCCTGGCTCACGAATTGACGCACGTCATTCAACAGGGCGGGGCGCCCGGGATGACCTCGACGATTGCCACCGGAGTCTCCTCGCGCGGTCTGGCCGGCGCCGCGGCCGAGCGTGTCGCGCAAGCTCCAGGCGCGGCCCGGTTCCTGGCCGCACCGCCAAACATCGCGCGCAAGCCGGCCCGGTCGCCGGCCGGGACGAATAAGCACCTGAGCACGGACTCCCATTGGAGCTACATCGTTTACGACAACGAAGTGCGCCTGCGCTACTTCCTGAAGTTATCGAAAGAGGAGGTGGAAGCCCGCAAAAAGAAGAACCTGCCGGGTTTCATCCAGGTCGGGACGATCCCGTGGATCACGAACAACCCGGGCAACATCACCCAGGAGCCGGGAGCAGCCAAATCGACGCTCCAGGGTTACCCGGCGGAACTCGGGTCGCTCGGCACCTATGGCAATCGTTACGCGATTTTTTCGTCCCGGGAGAAGGGCGTGGAAGCGATCGGAGGCTATCTGCGGAAACGGCCCGAGTTTGGAAAAAACAAAGACCTCTCCGTGGCCGGGAACATCAAGCAATACAAAGGCGAAGAAGAGAGCGAAAAGGCCCAGCGGGAAGCACGCGAAAAGGAAAATGCCAAGCGGATCAGCAAAGGCGAAAAACCGCTCCCATCGCTCGACGTGCGCGAGAAGTATCTTCGCGATGTCGAGGAAGGGATGAAACGCCAGATCGTGGCGGACGAAGCCTTGGAAGGCGGGCTGGAAGTCAAAGACCTCACCGGCCCGCAGCGCGCGCAGTTGGAAAAGGAAGCCACTGAGCGGGTCCGCCAATTCATGTCCGGGAAGATGCGCGATGTGAGCGCAGGGGACGAAGACCTGGCCCTGGCCGTGGAAAGCATCCAGGCGATCGAAGGCCGGGCGGCCGCGCCCGGAGTCACTTTTAGCTGTGCGGGGTTTGACGATCCCACCACGAAGGCGGCCTACGACGGTCAGCAGAAGGCGCTGATCAAAGCTCTGACCGGTTCGGAAGCGGCGAAGAAGGATTTGAGCGGCTTGCTGGGCTGCGGAGGAGAGCAATGACCACGATGCGGACTAACGACGCTTTCCAGGGAGGAGACGAATGAGAGCCCAGGCCCATGCGCCCTCGCCCAAGGCGCCGCTTTTCCCGGTGCCCGGACCCACTCTCGTTAGGCGGGACGGTTGGCTGCAAAGAAAGTGTGCCTGCGGCGGCACGCCCGGGCCTTCCGGCGAATGCGAGGAATGCAAACGCAGGCGCCTCGCCCTGCAGCCCAAGCTGGTCGTCAATCAACCGGGCGACCGCTACGAAGAAGAGGCCGATCGGGTGGCGGCAGCCGTGGCTCGCGGCGGATCATCAAATCGGCCCGCCATCAGTTCGTTAGGCAAAGCCGGCGCCGTGCAACGCGAGGAACCGGGCAAGCCAAAAACTGAAAAGGAGAAATACAAGGAGGCGGCCAAGAAAGTCGGCGAAGCCTTCCTGAAAACTCCGCCGGGGAAGGAGATCGAAAAGAAGGCGGAAGAGCTGGGCGACGCCTTCATCTCGACTTTGCCGGGGAAGATCATCACCGGCGCCGCCGTGACGGGAGCGATCGCGACCCTGGCCGCGACGCACAAGGAACTGCCGATCGGAATTCCGGAAATTCCGCTCAACCGGATCAAACCGGGCTTGAAGATGAAAATCACCTATGAGGGCCCGGTCGATCAGCCGACCAAGGTGATGATTGGCTTTAGCGGCCGGTTTGGTGGCGGCGAATCGCGCCGCAAAAAGCATGCGCCGACAGAAAGCGAAAAGCGCCGCGCCGAGAACGCACGGCGGGCGGCGGAGGACGCAAAATTTCGCGAAGGACTGAGGAGCGATGAGGACAAAGCAGCGGATGCGAAGCGGCTGAACGACCGCCTGGGAAGCAGAATGCTGCGGCCGGATCAACTGACGCCGCGGACTTCGCCGCTCTCCTTTGGAGCGGCGGGCGAGCAGCTTGGTTTTCATCCCGGGGCGCCGGTGGCCGGGCCGCGCAGTTCGTTAGGCCCGTGGGTGCCGGATTTCAAACTAACCGGAGAAACGGCCGAGGAACCGAAGAAGAAGGAGGAGGAACCTTTGCAGCGCAAGGCGGGGAGCGATCACGAAGTGGGTGGCGCGCCGCCGATCATCGAGGAGGTCGTGCAGTCCTCCGGTCAGCCGCTCGATCCGGCGACGCGCCAGTTCATGGAAGATCGCTTCGGCTACGATTTCGGCAGTGTGCGCATTCATCGCGATGCGCGCGCGGCGGAATCGGCCCGCGCCGTCCAGGCCCAGGCTTACACCGTCGGTCATGATGTCGTTTTCGACGGCGGCAGCTTTGCGCCGGAGACGAGCGCCGGCCGCCAGCTTCTCGCCCATGAGCTGACCCATGTCGTGCAGCAACGTGCGATGCTGCCCGCCGTGCAGCGCGCGGTGCCGGCGGGGTTGGAGGTGATCGGACGCAAAAGCGGGACCGGGCCTTCTGGCTCGCTCAGCGTTTTCTTTGAGCGCAACGACGCCGCAATCAACAGCGACGGAAGGCTCGCCGTCCTTCTCGCCGGGGGCGGACAGCAGAGCAAGGACGACCTCGATCTCATCGGCCGGGTGAGCGAGGACGAAGCGCCGACGCCGGCCGATGGCCGGGCGTTGGCCGACAAGCGGATCAAGGCGGTCGACGCGCAATTGAATAAGACCGGGCACACCGGAAAACGCAACCCCGACCCGAAACCCGACGTGGGCGACGGACGACTCGATTATCGCAACCTGCGCGCGGTCGAGCTGACTCCGGCCGGGACTCAATCACCCACGCCCAACTGCAAGACCACGCCCGCGACCGGTCCCTGCAGTGCGGCGGCGGAAAAAGAATTTGGCGATACCAAAACCAAGGCGGAAGGATTTATCGACAAGGCGCGCCGTCTCCTCACCTCGGGGACGGACACCGACACGAACGACTTGCGCGACGAGTTTTTCGGCGGCGGCGGAGGCAAGGGGAGCGGAGCCGCGGTCACAAAAACGCTCGACGCCAACCTGGGGAAAATCAAAGGCCAAATGAGCCTGAACATTAAACCGAAGCAGCATCGTTGCGGCACCCTCTGCGACGGCACCTGCACTGCCGCCATCGCCTACAACAACAACGTCGGCAAGAAGTCGGTTCTGACCCTTTGCCCGGTCTTCGCCAGCGCCAAACCGCAGGAGCGCTCCCGTAATTTTATCCACGAGACCGCCCACGCCACATCCGGTCTCGGGCTCGCCGGCAAAACTCCGGGGACAGACGATCTCGCCTATCGCTACGAGCGGCGCCTGGTGCATCTCACGCCCGATCAGGCTTTGCAAAATTCCGACAGCTATTCGCTTTTCGTTATGCTGGCGGCCGATCCGGGCTTTGTCCGACCGAAACGGCCGAGCGACAAACTCGCCCTCAAGAAGAAGGCGAAGCCGGGAGTGGAAGAGAGCCTCGCCCTCCTCGGTGACTGGGTGAAATGGTCGAGCCAGGAAACGACCAGCACCTATTCAACGATCGTGAAATCGAAAGCCAAGAAGCGTTGGACGAGCGGCTACTACGAAGACACGATGAAGCTCATCGCGGCGCAGTTTGGCCTCACGAAACCGCCGGCCCTGCCGACGGACGACGATCGTTTCGCCATCGCCGGCATCGCCGATCGCTACCGCACCATCCGCAGCCGGGTCCAGGGCAACCTCGAGGTCAAGCGCGACCCGGCCGCGAAGACGACCGTCTGGTCGCTGGGTCCGGGCAAGGCTGTGACCCTGGGCGACGACTTTTTTGCCCTCACGACAACCGAAGCGCAGACCAAGCTCCTCTTTCGCGCCCTCGTCGCCCGGGTGAGCGCGATCGCGCCCGGGCACCGCGACAAATTTGTCGATCTCGCCCAGCAACTGAACGCGCTCCACCCTTTGCCATGAACATTCGTCAGCCAGCCTTGAACAAGAGTCCGACCGGCTCTACCTCGCAGCCGCTCGCGACCTGGCGCGGCGCGCATTTGCAGCGTAAGTGCGCCTGTGGCGGAACGCCCGGGCCGAGCGGTGAATGCGAGGCCTGCCGGAAAAAGCGTCTGCAGGCGAAACTGACGATAGGCGCGAGCAACGATCCTCTCGAGCTGGAAGCGGATCGAGTGGCGGATCAGATTGCGACGGTTCGCCCGGCTGCGAACCCAACCGGATTGAAGATCCAGCGTGCCGTCGGCCCTGCCTCCGAGGCGATCGAAAGCGCGCCTGCGAGCGTCGATCGGGCGCTGGCCGAAGCGGGTGCTCCTCTGGGTGACGCGCTCCAAAAAACGATGAGTGGACGTTTCGGCCACGATTTTTCTCAGGTGCTGGTGCATTCCGGAACGCAAGCCGAACGCTCGACGCGAGAGTTGAACGCACAGGCTTACACCGTCGGACAAGACATCGTCTTCGGAGCGGGCCGCTACGCTCCAGAACACCGAAGGGGGCGAAAGCTCCTGGCCCACGAACTGACCCACGTCGTGCAGCAGCAAACGGCAGGGACAATAAACCTTCAGCGTCGGCCGGATCCGCGTTGGAAGCAAAGCGTCAGCGCGGCGCGATACCGAGGGCGATTGATGGCCGACCGCATCCGAAAGCACGGCCTGCTTTCGAAGGAGGCGCGGGCCAAGATGAATGCGGAGCTGGCCTACTTCGAAGGCGCGGCCAAGGATGCATACCTCCACGAAGTGAAGCCCGCCCTGATGCAGACGGTGGGGATCGAAATGCCGGCAATGCGGATTGAAAGACGAGTCCCGAAAGTTCCGGAGCCGACTTTTTCGTTAGTCCCTCCGGATCCTTATCGCTTTCCCGAAGAAGAAATTTACGAGTCGACGCACTCGGGTGATGCGGCAGAAGCTGAGAAGGCGGAACTGGAAAGAAGAGCCGAGATCAACAAGCTAAGAACAAAGGTTGATAGCTGGCAAAGTGGGGAGCAGAACTTCGCGCGCGGTCTGCTCACTTCGCTATTGGAAAGGGCGGGCACCCCGCATATCGACCCACGCGCCGTTTCCGATCGAATTCGAGAACCGATCATCGCTCGCTATCGGGCCTGGCTGTTGGAGCAGGACCAGGCGCGACATGAGGAATGCCTGCGCAGCGTCGATCCCGGCGGCGCGCAAGGCTTCATTCTCAAGTTATCCAAAGGACTCCATCGGATGGACGACCCGTGCGTCTCGTGGTTTGCGAACGAATACAGCCACGGACCGCAGGAACTTCTCTCGTTGGAGCGCCGACTGCGGCTCAACCGCCTCGATAGCAGGGGAACGGAGACTCCCGCCAACGTCGTTTATTGGGATACCTTCGAGCTGCACAAAAAAACCGACCCGCAGACGCTCGCGCGCGAATACATGACCGGCGTCCTGGTTGGCGGGTTGGTTAATCGAGTCTCTTCGGTTGGCCCGATGCGCGGCGGTGGAGGATCTGTCGAACCCCCTGCCTCAGGAAATCTGACTTTTCACCGGACCGACATGCCCCACGACAGTTCGTCCGTTGCGCCGGAGATGATCACGCCAAGCAGACCAGTGGCTGGTTTCGCGCGGGACATCGAGCCGGCGCCGGCGCCGGTTCCCGCGCCTGATTCGTACGAAAGGACACAGATGCCCCGTGCGCGCGTGGTTCAAGGAGATCAGCCGACGGTTGGCAACCTGAAGCCCGCTTTTGAAAGGGAGGGACCGCCGACGACACCGAGCCGGCGCGTCGCTGGATTCAGGCCGCCGCCCAAAGATATCGCGGACAAGCCGGGATTGATCGAAAGCGAGACCGGACCTCGCGAATATGTGAAAAAAGAATACCTGGGCGACGTGAACCCGGCGGGCGAGCAGCAGGCCCGTTACCACGTCAACGTCAAGCTCGACAAGCGCGGAATGATGGATGCCGATTTCGTCTTGCGCGGGGGTGGCAAACGGTCGGGCTCGCTTATTGGCAAACAGGAATTCCTGGCGGCAAAACAGCATTTCGAACTGAGAAACGGTCCAGGTTCGGTGAAGGGAGCCTACGGAAGATGGGGTGGTGGCGACAACACCGACACGTTCAACACCCGTTACGGGATAGCGAGGGGAAAAGGGCTTCCCCATGAGGAGGCAATGATTGAAGCCGCCCGGAAAACGAAGACCGGCGAGTGGGCCCGGTCCGCCGGGTTCAACAACGTGAAGATCGCAAAAGCAGAGGGGGCACCGGGCGCCTACACAAATGTGGAAGTGGAATTTACCAAGTAGGATGCGATGCCTCACTCCTCTACAACGAAAGCTGAGATACCGAAAGCCGCGAGCCAGCCGGCCCCGCTCTCTTCGGCGCTAGAACGATGAGCACATTTCCAAATTCTCCGCGACTCCTCAAAGGCGGCATCGTCCTGATCGATCCCGAGAGCGGCGCGGTGCAGCGCATCATCTCGCTGCAATACAATCCCGACACGCTCACCCGCTCGCTCCAGATCCAGGGGGTGAGCGCGGATGGCGGCGGCGATCGCTCGGAAATGCTGCGTCTGAAAGGGCCGCCGGTCGAGACGATCAAGCTCGACGCGGAGATCGACGCGACCGATCAGCTCGAGTTTCCCGATCAAAATGCGAACGCGGTCGAGGTGGGAATTCAACCGCAGCTCGCCGCGCTGGAGGCGATCGTTTATCCGACAAGCCAGCAGCTGCAATCGAACAACGCGCTCGCGAAATCCGGCACGCTCGAGATCATCCCGATGCAGTCGGCGCTCACCCTCTTTATCTGGAGCAAGAACCGGATCATTCCGGTGCGCCTGACGGATTTCAGCATCACGGAGGAAGCGTTCGATCCCGACGCTCAATCCGATCCGGGCCAAGGTCAGTCTCGGGATGCGCGTCCTGAGCGTGAACGACGTCGGCTTCGACGCCAAGGCCGGCAGTCTTTACATGATTTATCAGCAGCAAAAGGAGCGGCTCGCCGGGCTCGCGCCTACCGGGTCGTTTGCCAACCTCGGGATCAAGGGAATCTCGATGATGAAATCACGAAATTCGAATGATCGAAATTCGAAATCAATGTTCGAATGCCAGGAATTTCCGAAACGGTTGCATTCGGTCGTGCTTCGGCATTCTGAGTTTCGGATTGTCGTGCATTCGGATTTCGGCATACGTCATTTCACACATCATGAGCGATCAACTCCAGGCCCTGCTCCAGCAAACCGGCGTCGCCACTCCGGCCTTTCCGCCGAACAGCCGCTACAACAAAACGCCGCTCGCCAGCCTGACCATGCCGGACGGAACCGAGGTCGCCTACCTGAAGCCGCCGCTTCGTCCCGCCGCCGGAGAATTTTGCCCTGCTCCAACTGCACACCGTGACCGAAGGCGAACGCCTCGATCACATCGCGGCCAAATATCTCGGCGATCCCGAGCAATTCTGGCGGCTCTGCGACGCCAACGGCGCGGTTCGCCCTAACGAACTAATCGAGCCGGTCGGACGCACCATCCGCATCACTTTGCCGGAAAACATTCCCGGAGCGAAAAATGAATAGCGGCTTCCATCTCACCCTCATGATCGGCCCGGTCGTGCCGGTGCCGGTCTCGCAGGAGGTGCTCGACGCCCTCACCTCCGTCAGCGTGACGACCAACAGCGAGAGCGGAAGCGGTTTCCAGCTCGAGTTCACCCTCAGTAATCACTCGCCTCTCCAAACCATTTTCCTCCTCGCCGGCGGCGCTTCCATTCCACTCGTTAGGGTGGTGATCATCGTCACGGTCAACGGCAAGGCCGAGGTGCTGATGGACGGCGTCATGACCAATCACGAGATCCGCCCCGGCGCCGACGCCTCGCATTCCGTCCTGACCGTCACCGGCGAAGACCTGAGCCGGGTGATGGATTACATCGACTTCAGCGGCTTCCCGTTTCCCGCCATGCCGCCGGAAGCGCGCGTCGGCTTGATCCTCTCAAATATGCTTTCCTCGGCATCGTCCCGTTGGTCATCCCGAGCATCCTGATCGACATCCCGATCCCGACCGATCGCATCCCGGTGCAGAAAGGGCAAAGACCTCGCCTACATCCGCTCGCTCGCGCGACGAAGTCGGTTACGTCTTCTACGTCGACCCCGGCCCCGAGCCGGGGATGAGCGTGGCTTACTGGGGGCCGGAGATCAAAGTCGGCGAGCCGCAAAAAGCGCTCAGCATCAACATGGATGCGGCGAGCAACATCGAGAGCGTTTCCTGCAGCTTCAATTCGCAGGGCGCGGTCATCCCGATCGTTTACATCCAGAATCAGCAGACTCATGTCCCGATTCCGATTCCCATCCCGAACATCTCGCCGCTCAATCCGCCGCTCGGGCTCGTCCCGCCGATTCCGCTCAACCTCGAGCCGATCAACGAGACGGCGAATTATTCCCCGATCCGCGCCGCGGTCCTTGGCCTAACGAAAGCGGCGCGCTCGGTCGAGGCCGTCACCGCCACCGGCAGCCTGAATGTCGTCCGTTACGGCCAGCGTCCTGAAAGCGCGCCGGCTCGTCGGCCTGCGCGGGGTGGGGGAAGCCTTCGACGGCCTCTACTACGTCAAGAGCGTGACGAGCACGATCAAGCGCGGCGAGTTCAAACAGAATTTCACCCTTACCCGCAACGGCCTCATCTCCACCTTCTCGAAAGTCCCAGCATGAGTGACAAAAAATTCTTCGGCAAATATCGCGGCACGGTCCTGAACAACATCGATCCCATGATGATGGGCCGGATCATGGCGATCGTGCCCGATGTCACCGGCCTGATCCCATCGAGCTGGTGCATGCCCTGTTTTCCAGTCGCTGGCATCCAGAACGGAATGTTCACCGTCCCGATCGTCGGCTCCGCCGTCTGGATCGAATTCGAGCACGGCGATCCCGATTACCCGATCTGGACCGGCTGCTTTTACGGCAGCGCCGCCGAGGTCCCGGCGGCGGCTTTGATCGTCCCGCCCGGCGTGCCCGGGATCACCTTGCAAACCCCACTGCAAAACAGCCTGACGATCAGCGACGTGCCCGGCCCGACCGGCGGCATCCTGATCAAGACCACGACCGGCGCGATGGTTTCCGTGAGCGACACCGGCATCATCATTTCCAACGGCAAAGGCGCGATCATCAACATGGTCGGCCCGAGTACCGACATCAACGCCAGCGCCCTAACGATTATTTGATTATCCGAGATCCGAATGACGAATTCCGAACTAATGACGAATTCCGACGCTCGAAAGTCGGCCCGCGCGCGCTCTGCTTCGACAGTCGGGTTTGCCATCCTTCGTCATTCGTCATTCGAACTTCGTCATTACCTGACATGCCTGGACCCATTGTTCACGTCGGTGCGGTCGTGACCTGCATGCACGCAGGTCCGGCCCAGCCGACCGCGCCGTTTCCGCGCGTGACCGTGAGCGGCCAGCCGATCGTGACTCTGGCGACGCCCTATGTCGTGGCCGGTTGCGCCACTCGCAGTGTCCAGTCCGCCCTGCGTGAGCGCGCAATGGGTCGTCGGCGCGACGCGCGTGTTTGCCGGCGGCGCGCCCGTGATCACGCAAACCAGCCAGGCGGTCTGCGTCCCGACCGGCCAGGCCTGCTCGTCCTCACCACCCAACCCCGGGTCATGGCGACATGAAACGGAATGACGAAATCGAATGACGAAGCCCGAGATCGCTCGCACTGCCAGATCATTCGCCGAGTTCGTCATTCATTCGACATTCGCATTCGAATTCGCATTTTCCAGCATGAACATCGATTTCCCATATCACTTCGACAGCCGCGGCCGCACCGCCGAAGTCGATTACGACGCGCACATTCGCGATCTGATCGAGCAGGTGCTTTTCACCGCGCCGGGCGAACGGGTGAATCGTCCCGACTTCGGGAGCGGCCTCCTCCGCCTCGTCTTCGCGCCGAACAGCGACCAGCTCGCCGCGACCACCCAATACCTCGTCCAGGGTTCGCTCCAGCAATACCTCGGCGATCTCATCCAGGTCGATGCGGTCGATGTGACGAACGAGGATTCAACTTTGCGCGTCTCGGTCCGTTATCTCGTCAGGCGGACGCAGACTTTGCAAACCGCCGAGTTCACGAAAGGAGTCGCGAGCGCATGAGCGAATCGACCATGCCGCTCTATTTCTGTTGCGACGAACGCCGGCGCGATGCGGTCCGCGGGAGCGCGCTCAACGGGATCGATTATCTCGAGGTCGTCGATCACGACGCGCCTAACGACGCCGATCGGCAGCGTTTCCTCCGTGTCCATTTCGTCAACGACATCGCGGCCAACTCGCTCGCCGCGACCAATGTCAGCATCGCGGGCGGCGAGCGCATCCGGCCGATCGTGATTCTCGATGCCACCATCGGCACGGGCGACGACTCGGACGTCCTGACCGTCGAAGTCGAGGAGCCGGGCGATTTTTCGATCTACACCCTTTCGTTAGTCCGCGGCCCGCACGATCCGAATCCGCCTAACGAGATCGATCCGCGCCTCGCGGCGGTCGATTTTTCCTTCAAGGTCGAGTGCCCGTCGGATTTCGATTGCGCGCCGAAACACATCTGCCCGCCCGAGCCGCGGGTGCAGCCGGAGATCAATTATCTGGCGAAGGATTACGCCAGTTTCCGCAAGCTGATTCTCGACCGGATGGCGCTCCTCCTGCCCGACTGGCGCGAGCGCAATCCGGCCGATCTCGGGATCACGCTCGTCGAGCTGCTCGCCTACGTCGGCGATCATCTCAGTTACCAGCAGGACGCGATCGCGACCGAGGCTTATCTCAACTCCGCGCGCAAACGGGTCTCGCTCCAGCGGCACGCGCGGCTGGTCGATTACTTTGTCCACAACGGGACGAACGCCCGCGTCTGGGTGCAACTGACGAGCGAAGCGGACCTGGTCAACGTCCCGGCCGGAACCCAGATTCTGAGCCGGCTCGAACGGACCGACCCGCGGATTCCGCCCGGCTTCGCAGCGCGCTCGACGACGCGTTGCGTCAGCATCCGGTCGTTTTCGAAACCGTGCACGAGGCCACCCTTTTCGCGGCCCACAACGCGATGCCGTTCTATACCTGGAGCGATCGCGAATGTTGCCTCCCGAAAGGCGCGACCTTTGCCACCCTCGCCGGCCATTTCCCGGATTTGCCTAACGACGCCGTCCTCATCTTTGAGGAACAATGCGGACCGCTCAGCGGGGAAGAGGAGGACGCGGACCGCACCCGGCGCTGGGCGGTTCGCCTCACGAGCGTGCAGACTTTCGACGCCGCGAGCGAGCCGCTGACCGATCCGCTCACCGGCACCCAGATCACCAACATCGAGTGGAAGGCGGAGGACGCGCTGCCTTTCCCGTTTTGTCTCTCCGGTTTCACCGACGAAGAGCACGGCGCGCAATTCCGCGACGATCTGAGCATCGCGCACGGCAACATCGTCCTGGCCGACCACGGGCTGACGATCGCCGGGGAATCGTTAGGCGAAGTGCCGGCGCCGCAGATTCTCCTCCCGCCCGCTCCGGGCGCGGACCGTTGCGACCGTCCGCCGCCGGAGTTCGCGCGGGTCCGCGTTTCCGGCCCTCGCTGCAAGAGCAGCCGCTGACGCAATCGACTCCCTACGAGGCGACGCTCCCGGCTTCCGCCAGTCTGGTGGTCGATCAGGAAAAAGCGCTGCCGGCCATTTCGCTCCTCGGCGCGCTCGGAGCGGAGAGCGCGACCTGGCATCCGCAGCGCGACTTGTTAGGCAGCGCGTCGGATGCGGCCGAGTTCGTGGTCGAGATCGAAAGCGACGGGATCGCTTCGCTCCGCTTCGGCGACGACGAATACGGCCAGCGGCCGGAAACCGAGCACGACGTTTCGCAGCGACCTATCGGGTCGGCAACGGCAGCGCGGGCAACATCGGCGCGGAAACGCTCGCCCATATCGTGAGCAGCGACTCGGGCATCATCGCGGTGCGCAATCCGCTGCCCGCCGCCGGCGGGATTGATCCCGAGACGATGACCGACGATCCGGCGCGACGCGCCCGAGGCTTTCCGCACCCAGAAACGCGCGGTGACGGAAGCGGATTACGCGCGGACGGCGGAGCTGGATCCCTCGGTGCAACGGGCGGCCGCGACCTTCCGCTGGACGGGAAGCTGGCACACCGTCTTCATCACGGTCGACCGCTTCGACGGACTTCCCCTAACGAATGACTTCGAAACCCAACTGCGGGCGGAGATCGAGCCCTACCGCATGGCCGGGCACGACCTCGAGATCGACACGCCGCAATACGTCTCGCTCGAGATCGAGATGTTCGTCTGCGTGAAGCCGGATTATTTCCGGAGCGACGTGCGAAGCGGCGCTGCTCGAAATCTTCAGCAGCGGCACCCTGGCCGACGGACAGCAAGGGTCTTTTCCAGCCCGACTTCTTCACCTTTGGTCAGACGGTTTACCTGAGTCCGCTTTACGCCGCGGCCCAGGCCGTGGCCGGCGTCGCTTCGGTCGAGATCACGGTTTTCCAGCGACAGGGACATGCCGGAGACGAGTGGCCTAACGAGTGGTTTTCTGACCATGAATCGTCTCGAGATCGCGCGCCTCGAGAATGATCCGAATTTTGCCGAGCGCGGCATTTTCACCCTCAATCTCGGAGGAGGCCGCTGATGGCGACGCCACTGAACGACTGCGGCTGCTGCGAGGGAATCACCGCCCTCGTTCCCGAGCCGCTGAGCAACCGGCCCGGTCTTTCCCAGGTCAGTTATCGGATCGGGACGCACGGCGATTTCCTGGCCAGCGCGCTCGCCGCCTTGTCCGATCCGCAGTTTCCGGCGCTCCGCAGCCTAACGACGCGCGAGCAGCGACGATTTCACGATCGCGCTCCTCGATGGCTGGGCCACCCTGGCCGACGTCCTCACTTTTTACCAGGAGCGGATCGCGAATGAACTCTGGCTCCGGACCGCGACCGAGCGCGATTCCATTTTGCGTCTCGCGCAGCTGATCGGTTATCGCCTGAAACCGGGCGTGGCCGCGCGAGACGCCGCTCGCTTTTCTCCTCGACGAAACGCCCGGCGCGCCGACCGAGGTCGCGGTCGAGATCGGCACCAAAGTGCAGAGCGTTCCCGGGCGCGGACGAAAAGCCGCAGACCTTCGAGACGATCGAAGAGATCGAGGCGCGCGTGGAATGGAACACGCTCCAGCCGGCCCTAACGACTCCGCCGGCTGATCGCGCGCTGGCGCTAACGAGTCTCTATCTGCAAGGGACGGCGACGAATCTGCAGCCCGGCGACGCCATTCTCATCGTCGGCGATGAGCGCGACCAGCATCCGACCAGTTATCCCGACAAGGAGCGCTGGGACTTGCGCCTGCTTCTCAGCGTGACCGCCGGACCCGAAGAACAACCGGACGCTGCGTCACCTGGGAAAAGGGTCTCGGCCAACCGCCGATCCTGCCCGCCGCGACGAACGTCAAAGTTTACGCCCTCCGCCAGCGCGCGGCGCTTCTTCGGCCATAACGCGCCCGACGCCTTCAGCTCGATCAGCCGGAAGCTTTCGGGCAGACGGTCGACGGATCCCGGATCGATCGCGAAGGATTGGGCGGGCTTCACACTCCCTCGACCACATCGATCTCGACAACGCCTACTCCAAGATCGTGCCCGGGAGCTGGCTTAGCCTGACGAACAGCAGCCGGTTACGTCGAGCTTTACAAGTGCACTGAGCGTCTCCTTCCCTTCGCGGGCCGATTTCGCCCTCAGCGGGAAGATCACGCGCATCGTGCCGGACACGACGGAGAATTTCAGTCTCTTCGGACTGCGCGACACGCTCGTGCACGCGCAGAGCGAGCTGCTCGAAATGACGAGCGGTCCGCTGCGCCACACCGGCGAGCCGGCTCGCTTGCCGCCTCGCTCACGCGCGATGCCGACCTGCTCGCGCCGATCGAAGGGAGCAGTCATCGCGCTCGATCGGCTGATTCCGCCGCTCGAGCCCGGCAGCAAGGTGATCCTGACCGGAAAACTGGTCCGCGCCCGGGTGGTAGCGACTTCGCTCGACGCTGACTTCGCTCGATGGATTGCAAACCAAGAGCGTTCGAGCGGCGCATTCGCTCGTCCTGACAGCCTTGCCGACTCTGCTGCCCGCGAACCAGGCCAAGTGGAACTGCGCACCGACGAAGGTTCGAAGGCACAGTCACGACCAGCCGAGCAATCTTAGCCTCACGACCGCGCTGAAGATGACGCACGGTGCAGCGAAGCTGGCCGATCGTACAGAACTGCGCCGGCGATCCGACGCGTCTCACGCTGGAGACTCCGCTGAGCATCTCTTCGATCGCGCCACGGTCACGATCGCGGCCAACGTCGCCGACGCGACCCATGGCGAGACCGTCACCGAAGTGCTCGGGAGCGGCGACGGCTCGCAGCCGAACCAGAGCTTCAAGCTCAAGCAGGCACCCGCGCTCACCTATATGCGCTCGACCGCGCCCGGCGGCGCGGAATCGACCCTGCAGATCCGGGTGAACGATTTGCTTTGGCACGAGGTGCCGACCCTCTTCGAGCGCGAGCCGCGCGAGCGCATTTTCACGACCGAAGCTGGCGGATGACGGCGCAGTCACGGTTCGTTTCGGCGATGGCGAATTCACGGCGCGCGTCTGCCTTCGGGTTCGCAAAACGTCAAGGCGACCTACCGGCGCGGGATCGGTCTCGAAGGACTCGTTAGGGCGGGTCAGCTCACGCACGCTGCTGACCCGCCCGCCCGGTTTGAAATCGGCGATCAATCCGCTCGCCGGCGGAGGGCGCGGACGAACCGGAATCGTTCGCCAACGCGCAGCAGAACGCGCCCCTCACCGTCCTCACCCTCGATCGCGTCGTCTCGCTCGAGGACTACGAGAATTTCAGCCGCAGCCTATGCCGGCATCGCCAAGGCGCTCGCCACCTGGACGTGGGACGGACGGACGCGCGGCGTCTTCCTTACCGTGGCCGGCCCGCTCGGCGCCGCGGTTTCGGCTTCGCTCGCCGGGGACCTGATCACGGCGATTCACGATGCGGGCGATCCCGTTCGTGCCGGTGCGGGTGGAATCGTATCAGGAGGCGCTTTTCAAGGTTGTCGGGCAAGATCAAGGTCGATCCCGGATTACGAAACCGAAAAGGTCCTGGCCGCGGCGAGCGACGCGTTGCGCGAGGCATTTTCCTTCGCGAATCGGCAGTTCGGGCAACCGGTCGTGCTGAGCGAAGTCATCGCGCTCCTGCAGGCGGTGGCCGGCGTCGTCGCGGTCGATCTCGACAGTCTCTACCGCACCGGTCACCTGAAGAAATTGAACGCCCGGCTGGAGGCCGACCTGCCGAACGGCGGCGATCCGGCATCGTTAGGCGCGGCCGAGTTGCTCACGCTCGATCCGGCGCCGCTTCGAACTGGAGGTGATGCCATGAGCTACGATCCCGACCGGCTCTATAACCTCCTCCCGGCGGTCCATCGCATTCGCGACGCGGA
This sequence comes from uncultured Verrucomicrobiae bacterium, assembly GCA_963738045.1. Lineage (GTDB taxonomy): Bacteria > Verrucomicrobiota > Verrucomicrobiia > Chthoniobacterales > UBA10450 > Palsa-1392. The sequence continues at coordinate 721,939 of CAVTUX010000002.1, forward strand.
ACAGGGCGAGCCGCTCCGGCAATTGCTCGCCCTCATCAACCAGCAGGTCGGCATTCTGGAGGAGGATCTCGAGCAGCTTTACGACAACCAGTTCATCGAGACCTGCGCGCCCTGGGTCCTGCCTTACATCGGCGATCTCATCGGCTACCGGCTCGCTTCATCCGATCGGACCGGACCAGCTCACGCCGCGCGCGGAAGTGGCGAACACGATCGGCTACCGGCGGCGCAAAGGGACCGCCTCGGTCCTCGAACAACTGGCCGCGTGACGTCGACCGGCTGGAACGCGCGCGCGGTCGAGTTTTTCCAACTGCTCGGCTGGACGCAGTTCATGAATCACGTTCGCCTAACGAACTACTACGCGCCGGACATGCGCGAATGGGAGCCGCTCGAACGCCTCGGCACGCGCCTTCGAGACGAGCGCGCGCACCGATCGATGTGCGGCACGTCGCGCGGAGCGAAGGCAAATACAACATCCCGAACATCGGCATTTTCCTCTGGCGCCTGAACGCCTATCGCCTCCGCAGTTCGCCGGCCGCGCGAGTCGATGATCAGCGTTTCCTTTTCAATCCGTTAGGCGCGAACATGCCGCTCTTCAACCGGCCGCAGACCGAGAAGTCGATCACGCATCTGGCGGAGCCGATCAATGTGCCGGAGCCGATCAGCCGGCGCGTGCTCAACGCCGCGCTCGCCAGCTATTACGGCGCGGACCTGAGCATGGAGATCGAAGGCTTCGATCTCGGCGACGTCAGCGTCTGCAATCTTTCGGACACCGACGCGTCCGGCACGACCTGGGCGCACACCCCGCCGAAGACGCTGGTCGCGATCGATCCGGTGCTCGGGCGAATGGCGTTTCAGGAAGCGCAGGACGAGCGCGCCGCGGGTCATGTTCCACTACGGATTCAGCGCCGACATGGGCGGAGGCGAATACGAGCGCACGCCGACCTTCGATGCCGCGCTCGGGCCGGTCGATACGGTGGCTTCGCCGGGTCCGATCCAGCCGGCGCTCGATGGACGGGCGAGCGGCGGGGTGGTGGAATTGAGCGACAGCGGACGCTTTGAAGAGACGCCCTCGATTGCGCTCGACGCCGGGGTGCGACTGGAATTTCGGGCGGCGAACAAACATCGCCCGACCCTCATCGTGAGCCGGGCCGATCGACATCAGCGGCGGCGAGGATGCGGAGGTGACGCTGAACGGTCTCCTCATCGCGGGCGGCCCGATCCGGATCGTGAGCGGCGCGGGCAACGGGCTGCGCAAGTTGCGCCTCGTCCATTGCACGCTCGTGCCCGGCTTTTCGTTAGGCATCGATGGCGCGCCGGCTTCGCCGGGTGAGCCTTCGCTTCTGATCGAGCAGGACGAAACGCCGCTCGAGATCGAGATCGATCATTCGATCGTCGGTGCGATTCGCGCCCCGGCCAACGCCACCGTTCTCATCCGCGCACAGCATCGTCGATGCGAACACCGACACGCAACGTGGCCTACGCCGCGCTCGATGGGGCGGGCGCCGGCGGCACGGTCTCGGTCGTGAACAGCACGATCATCGGGACGGTGCATACCGAGCTGCTCAAGCTCGCTTCCAACAGCATCTTTTACTCGCGGACCGAGGATGATTCCGCGCCGGTGCGCTCGGAGCGGCGCCAGACCGGTTGCGTCCGTTTTTCCTGGCTGCCGCTCGAGTGCGCGCGTCCCGCGGCGTTATCGTTGCCAGCCCGATCTCGAGATCGCGGAGCGGGTGGCGGCGGCGATCAAGAAATCGGGCAGCGGCACGATCAGCGACGCGGAACGGGAGGCGATCAGCGACGCGGTCGTCCCCTGGCTGGTGCCTTCCTTCACCTCGTTAGCGCTACGCCGATCCCGGCTATGGCCAGCTCCGCCGGAGCGCGCCCGAGCAGATCCGCGCCGGGGCGGACGACGAGGCGGAGATGGGCGCCTTTCACGATCTTTTTCAGCCGCAACGCGAGAGCAACATCCGCGCGCGGCTGCGCGAATACCTGCGCTTCGGCCTCGAAGCCGGAGTTTTTTATTCAACCTAACGAACCGGGAAAATCCTTATGAGCTCAGACATCAGCCGGCAACGCTTCAATCCAAGCGAACAATTTCCACAACGTCCTGATGCAGCAGGGCCGCGTCCAGCTCGACGCCGATTGGAACGAATGGAACGAAATTCTCGATCGCCGCTGGCGCTCGGAAACGATCGACATTATCGGCCGCTGCGTCGTCCCGCTGGAAACGCCTAACGGATTCGAAATTCAAGCTGAGCGGCGGTGCGACTGACGATCGGGCGCGGCCGCATCTACGTCCACGGCCTGCAGGCGGAGAATCATGGCGCGGGCGATCTCGAGTTCGACGACATCCTGGCCGAATCGCGCGGGGTCAAGCCGCTGCCCTACGAGGAGCAGCCCTATTTCCCGAATCCGACGGCCGTTCCCGAAAACCGGCGGACCGCATCTGGTTTACATCGACGTCTGGGAGCGGGAGGTGACGGCGGTCGAGGATCCGGATCTGCGTCGAAGTCGCGCTCGGCGGTCCTGACACGACGACGCGTTTGCAGACCGCCTGGCAGGTGCGGGTTTTGCCTGACGTGGGCGACGGGCGTGACCTGCGCCACGCCGGACGAACAGGTCAAAGGCTGGCTCGACATCATTCGTCCGACGGCCGGTCGCCTAACGACCAAAGGGGTCGGCGTCGCCACGTCAGACGATCCCTGCCTGATTCCGCCGAGCGGCGGTTATCGCGGGCTCGAGAACCGGACTTACCGGGTCGAGATCCACGACGGCGGCAAAATCGGGAGCGCGACTTTCAAATGGTCGCGCGACAACGCCTCCGTCGCGACCGGGGTGAGCGCGATCGAAGGCGACCTGACCCTGACGGTGGATCGCGCGGTCTGGGATTCGGTCCGGCGTTTCAGCCCGGGCGACTGGGTCGAGATCACGGATGATTGGCGCGAATTTTCCGGCAGCGCCGGGCGACATTCGGCAGATCGACACGGTGGATGACGCCAGCCGCACGATCACGCTCAAGAAGCGCTCTGAGCGCGGCGACTTTCCGGTCGATGGACAGAACCTGACTGACGCCGATCGGCACACGCGGATCAAACGCTGGGATCAGGAATCCGGCGGCACCGGCGGTGATCGATGTGCCCGCGTCGGGCACGCCGTTGGTTTTGGAGGACGGCGTCGAAATCACTTTCACGACCGAGCCGGACGGCGGCGCGTTTCGTTCCGGCGACTACTGGATTTTCGTGGCGCGAACGGCGGACGCGTCGGTCGAAGAACTGGAGGAAGCGCCGCCGCGCGGGGTGCATCATCATTATTGCCGGCTGGCGGTTGTCACGTTTCCCGATGTGGTGATCGATTGCCGCACTTTCTGGCCGCCATCGTTCGGCGGTGAAGGCGAGAGCTGCGATTGCACGATCTGCGTCACGGCCGAGCAACACAACCAGGGAAGCCTAACGATTCAGCAGGCGGTTAATCAGCTGCTCAAGACCGGCGGCACGGTTTGCCTGGGCCCGGGAGTTTTCAATCTGGCGGAGAAGCCGGTGGTGATGAACGGCGCGTTCGCCGTCCGGGTGCGCGGGCAGGGCGCGGCCACGGTTATCATCGCAGCCGCGCGCCTCCGCCGCCTTCATCATCAGCGGGGCGCAATGGTGCACGCTCGATTATTTCACGATCCACACGATCGCGAGCACGACGGTCGGGCCCACCATCCAGTTGAGTAATTCGGTCGGGACGACGATCGAGCGACTGATCGTCGCGCCCGCCGACGGAAGGCACCGGTCCGCTGGCCGGCATTCTAGCTCGATGCCGGTTTTCTTTTGCTAACCAAAATCCGCGACAACTTCCTCCGCGCGCAAAATGGCGTCGCGTTTGCGCCTGGGAAACAAGAGGACACCGGCACGCTGCTGCTCGGCGGCTTCTATTGCGAGCACAACCTGATGCAGTGCAGCGACAACGGCGTCGCGCTCAGCGGCTCGAGCTATTACACGAGCGATACCGTCCTGGCGCGCAACTTCATCTTCGGCACCGGCATCGCCGGCATCTCCGCGACGGGTTTCGCTTTTCCGGAACTGGAGATCAGCAACAACACGATCACGCCGCTGAAAGGCGACGGCATCGTCGTCGGCACCGGCGGGGTGCGGATCAGCGACAACCGAGTCGCGAATCTTGGTGGCGATGGCGCAGAACGGCATTCGCCTCGTGCAGGGACTGATCCCGCTCGATCTCTCGCCGATCGTGGTGAGGGGAAATCGCTTCCAGGGATTGCGCGGGAACGGACTCTCGATCGAGACCGCTGCTCGTTTCGGCGCTGGTGGAGGACAACGTTTTCAACGCGGTCGAGGGCAACGGCATCATCATGCAACCGGGGAGCGTGGCCGGGAGCATGAAAGTCCTTGGGAACGAGCTGATCAACATCGCGGTCGCCGAAGGCACGACGGATAAGGCGACGGAGATCGCCGCCATTCTTCTGCGCGGCGTCTTCGAAGGCGCCGTTTCGGATAACGCGATCAGCGCGGTCGGGATCAACTCGCCGCTCGCCGCGGTCATCGCCGGCATCCGGGTCGACAACAGCCTCGATGTGCGGGTGAGCGACAACTCCATCACGAACATCGCGCCCACCGCGCAGTTTTCGAACAGCGCCGCCGGCATCCTCGTCGTGGGACCGATCGTGAATCGTCGAAATCGCCGACAACCTGATCAAACGGCAGATCTCGCCTAACGATGACGAGAGCGCGCCCTGGCAGGCCATCCGCGTCGCCGGGTTGGGCGCGGCCTCTCCGACGGGCGTTTTCAAGGCGTTCGATACGCAATCGACCCTCAGCCGGGTGAGCACGGTCAACGCCTTCGCGGCCGCGGCCGTCCCGCAGAACGAACAGGCCGGGATCACGGCCAACTCGCTCCATGGCTACGGACGGAGCCCGCTGGCCGAGATTCTGGTCACGGGCAGTTGCCGATTCAGCGGCAATCATTGCGCCTGCACCAGCCAGAAAGTGCAGGCCGCCGCGGTCGTGACCGCGACCACCATCATCGCGGCCGAGAATCGGGTCGAGTGCGGGCGGAACGTTGTTGGGCTGGACCTGAAACCGACGAACGAAAAAGCCATTACCGTCCTCGGCAACATTGCTGGCGGCCCGATCCTGATCAATGGCCACGACCTCAGCAACACGCCCTGGCAGCCGCTCAACATTATTGGAGCCTAACGAATCAAGGAAAACCGCGGAAAGGAAAAAGCCATGAACATCGCAGAACTAGAAGGTGAAAAGACGGTCAAAGCTCTGGCCAAACGACTCCTGGCCGAGCCGACGAGCGATACGCCGGCCACCACTCAGGCCGAGATGGAAGCCGCGCTCCTGCGGCTTAATCCGCAGCTCAATCAGATCAAGGACCTGGAGAAAGGCGCGCCCATCGTCGTGCCCGACCAGTTCGCGCTCGCGCCCAACGAATCGGCCGCTCCGACCCGCGAGCTGACCGACGAGCTGCTGCGCCAGGCGGAGAATACGCTGGCAATTTTGAAAACCGTCATCCAGCAACGGACCGAGCAGTTCTCGGCCCAGAGCGATCAGGTGCAGGCCTGGCTCAAGAGCCAGCAGGCGAAAGACCTGGTCAAAGAAACGCCGGAGTTGAAAGCGGTCTTCACCGATGCGGCGACCGCGGCCAAGGCGCTCCCGAAAGAACAGGACGCGACGATCACGGCCGAGACCAAGGCGCTGGCGAAGGTCGGGTCACAACTCGCGAATTTCCGGGTCACGACTCTGGGAACGAACGTTTCCGCCACCCGTCCCTAAAGGTCGGGAATCGCAGGCGAAGAAGCGCGCTTTTTGACTTGGGGGTGTTCCCTGTTTGCCGGCCTCGGCGGAGTGCCTCCACGCAAAGAAATTAGCCTAACGAGGATAGCTGCGCAGAACTTCTGTGCGCCGCAGCTTGCAAACGCGAGGATCAATTTTCTTGACGCCTCTTGTTTCCTTCAGTCCGATGATGGGTAAATTCGATCGCTACAGAACCCCTTCCTCTTCGTCGTGTTTTCCGAATGCCGGCAAGGAGTGAGGGGGCGACGGATTCAACTGACAAACCGACAACGACAAAAAGCATGAAAATCGCAATCGCTCTCTTGTGCGCTCTCAGCGCTCTTTCCGTGAATCACCTTGTTGCTGCAGAATCTCAGGCCAGCGGCTCCAGCGTATCGGATCCAGGCTGGCCGCGCCAGCGAACGAACGAACATGGCACTCTGGTTTATTACCAGCCCCAGGTGGATGATTGGAAGGATTTCAAGCAGCTCGATTTCCGGATGGCTTTTTCCTTTACCCCGAAAGGCCAGAAGGAGGTCATCGGCGTCCTCGTTCTGAGCGCCAACACGAACGTGAACATTGATGATCACAGCGTCGTTCTGACCGATTTCAAGATCAATGAAGTTCATTTCCCATCGCTCGATTCGGAAAAAGCCAGCAAGATGGATCAACTGGCTCGGACCTTCCTGCCCCCGAACCACACCGTCACGATGTCGTTGGACCGGCTCGTCGCCAGCGTCGAGAAATCAAAAGCCCCGGCGGCCACCGTGAAGGTGCAGAATGATCCTCCGAAAATCTTTGTCAGCGACACGCCCGCAATTCTCCTGAACGTGGACGGTGAAGCGGAGCGGGCCGACATTGCCGGAACGACTCTGGGCTTCGTGGTTAACTCAAACTTCCCGCTCTTCTTCGAGAAGGAATCGCCGAAGGACTACTACCTGTATACCGGCCAGCAATGGCTCAAGTCGACTTCCATGGAGGGCTCGTGGGCTCCGGCGCCGAAATTGCCGGGGGATTTCACCAAAGTGGCGAACGACCCGAAGTGGGCGGAAATGAAGAAGCCGATCCTCACCCCTTCCGCCAAGGGAAAGCCGCCCACGGTCTTCTATTCGAACAAGCCCGCCGAAGTCATCCTGTTCAATGGCCAGCCGACCTACGCAAATATCCCCGGCACCCAGCTGTCGTACGCGACCAATACCGACGCCGATCTCTTTGTTTATGCTCCCTCCAAGGAGTTTTACTATTTGGTGGCGGGCCGCTGGTTCAAGGCGTCCAACCTGAAGGGGCCGTGGACTTTTACAACCCCAGATTTGCCGGCTGATTTCGCGAACATTCCCGAGAACAGCCCGGCCGCCCGCGTGCTTGTGTCCGTCCCGGGGACGGACGAGGCCAAGGATGCTGTGCTGATGGCGCAGATTCCGACTACGGCAACTGTTGACCCGAAAGCTGCGGAGCAGGTGAAGGTCTCCTACACCGGGAATCCAGAGTTCAAACCGATCGAAGGAACGTCAATGGAATATGCCGTCAACACGCCAGACAAGGTCATCAAGGACGGCGATGTCTACTATCTCTGCCTGCAAGGAGTGTGGTTTACGTCTTCGCAGGCGACCGGTGCCTGGACAACCGCCACCTCAGTTCCCCCGGAGATCTATACCATTCCACCCAGCTCACCCGTTTACAACGTCACCTACGTCACCCAATCTACGACTCCGGAGGGAACGATCCAGTCCAGCTATACCGCGGGGTATTTTGGAACTTTCATTGCCGGCGCCGCCGTTGGTGCGATCCTGGCCAGCGGCACGGGCTATTATTATCCGCCTTACTATGGTTATCCGGTTGGCGCGTATCCGATCTATCGGCCTTACCCATGTACGTATGGTGTCGGCGCCTACTACAATACTTATACCGGTGCCTACGGAGTTGCGCACGGCGTCTATGGCCCTTACCATGGGGCGGCGGCCGGTGCTGCCTATAATCCCTATACGGGGACATACGCCCGGGGTGCTACGGCCTACGGTCCCTACGGAAGCCGCAGCGTCGCTCAGGCTTACAACCCATACACTGGCACCTATGCGGCTACGAGGCAGGGATCGAGTCCCTATGGGTCTTGGGGTCAATCTGTGGTCTCCAACGGCAACAAGTCCGCCTATACCCAGCATTATTCGAATGCGAATGGAACCGTCGGATCGATCCAAGGCTCTCAGGGCGGAGCTGCAGCCGGCGCTTCGACCAAGTACGGGAACACGGCGGTGGGAAAGACCTCCAGTGGCAACATGTACGCGGCGCACGACGGCAACGTTTACAAAAACACCGGCAACGGTTGGAGTTCGTACGACAACGGCAGTTGGAATCCGGTGAATAGTTCGAAGAACGCCCAGGCTCAGAACCAGGCGAAGAGCTACCAAAATGCCGGCTCCAATCAAGCCGCCGCGCAGCAGCGAGCCCAAAGCTCTCAGCGCGCGTCGCAGGCCTCCCAGACCCGAAGTTCGGGGGCAAGGGATGTGGACCGAGATTTCCAGAACCGCAGTCGCGGAGAATATCAGAGTCAACGTTTTCAAAGCTTTCAGCGTGGCGGTGGTGATCGCTTTGGTGGTGACCGCAGCTTTGGCGGCGGCCGACGCCGCTAGATGCGCCGAGTGTCCTGATTGGAGTCACCGATGACGTGAGCTTGGGTTTCCAGGACGGCAAAGCGCCTTCCTCGTGAAGGCCGGAAACAAGGCTCTAAGATTCAAGGACCAATGGGCAAATTCCGCCAACTCACGGACTTCTCTGTTTCGTAAGACCGCGTTCACGATGGGCACGGCAGCGGTTCGGAGTCATCGCGACTCTGATTTACCAAGCCGAGTTTGAGTAAGCCCCGCGACTCAGCGAAAGGACTGGCGCCCGGTACCGCAATTCGCTACGATCCGCCTCAGGATGACGCCATCGGATAGAGCCGCCGTAGCCAACCGATGAACTGGATAATCATCTTTTGGACGATGATAGCGTCAGCGTGCCTGACGCTGGCGGCGATGCATCTCCTGATTTGGTGCAAGACGCGCACGGCGTGGGCGAGTCTCCTTTTCGCCGTGACGGCGGTTGGCGCGGCCGGCCTGGCGTTTTGCGAATTGTGGATGATGGAGGCTGCGACGCCGGCGGAGTTTGGCGTAGCACTGCGGTGGCTTCATCTGCCGGCCTGGATAGTCATCGTGGGGCTGGTGGCCTTGGTCCGGGTGCACTTGCGCGCCGGGCGATGGTGGCTGGCCTGGGCGGTGTATGTCGTGCGAACGCTGTCGCTCATCCTTAATTTTGTTTTCTCTCCGAATCTCAATTACCGGCACATCACCGGATTGCGGTATGTCAGTTTCCTCGGTGAACGTGTCTCTCTTGGGGTGGGAGTGCGGAATCCGTGGATGCTGGTTGGCCAGATAACTTTTCTCTTGCTCCTGGTTTTTGTCGTGGACGCGATGTTCACCGTCTGGCGACGGGGTGATCGTTGGCAGGCCCGGTTCTTAAGTGCCGCTATTGTCTTTTTCTTCGTGGCGGCCACGGGACAGGCGGTGCTCTCTTTATGGGGGATCTATGATACGCCGATTACGGCCAGCCTGTTCTCCATGGGTGTCGTTGCGGCAATGGGTCTGGATCTGAGTGCAGGTGTCCTCCGTAGTGTCGAGCTGGCGGATGAATTGCACGAAAGCGAGGAGCGACTGAGCCTGGCCGCGGGTTCGGCGCGTCTCGGACTTTGGGTGTGGGACATCGGGAAAGATGAAGTCTGGATGACGCCGGAAGGTCGCGCCCTATTTGGCTTTGCCGCGAGTGAGCGAATCGATCCGGACCGCTTCATGGAGTCGGTGCACCCGGAAGATCGTGAATCGACGCGGCAAGCCGTGACGCAATCACTCCTTTCGGACGTCGATTACGAGCGGGAATATCGGACCCTGTTACGGGACGGATCGATTCGCTGGATAGGCGTGCGCGGACTGGTGGAGCGTGACCGTTCAGGCGAAGCCGTCCGGGTACGCGGCGTCGCCATTGAAATCACGGAGCGAAAGCTGGCTGAGGAGAGCCTTAGGAGATCGGAGGAATTCAATCGGACCGTGCTCGCCTCCCTCGTACATCACATTGCGATTCTCGATCCCATGGGGAGGATCATTGCCGTGAACGACGCCTGGGAGAAATTCGGGCAGGCAAGCGGCGGCGAGGGTCCGAAGGTTGGCGTCGGTGCCAATTATCTGGAGGTGTGCCGGGATTCGGCCTCAACCGGAGACGCTACGGCGCAACGTACATTGGAAGGTATGCAGTCTGTCTTGCAAAGAGAGAGCGAGTATTTCGAGCTGGAATATCGCTGCGATACTCCCGGCGGACCGATGTGGTTTGAGATGCGCATCGTGCCGTTGAAAACGCCGGAAGGGGGCGCTGTGGTCTCCCACGCAAACATCACGCAACGCCGACGAGCGGAACGAGAAGTCGCGCAGCGGCAACAGGAGGTAGCTCACCTTTCCAGGGTGGCCATGCTCGGAGAGCTTTCCGGCTCCCTTGCGCACGAGCTCAACCAGCCGCTCATGGCGATTCTCAGCAACGCCCAGGCGGCGCAGCGGTTTCTCGCCAGGTCCGATCTGAATCGGGCGGAACTCGGGGATATCCTTGGCGATATCGTCGCGGCGGACCAACGTGCGGGCGAGGTCATCCGTCGGTTGCGCCTTCTCTTCAGGAAGGGGGAGGTGCAGCTCGAATCACTCGATGCAAATGAGATCGTGCAGGAGGTCTTGAAACTCGTGGGCAACGATTTTTTGAATCGGTCAATTGCCGTTCAGACGGAACTCGCGCCAGACTTGCCGGCCGTCCAGGGTGATCGGGTCCAGCTTCAGCAGGCGTTGCTGAATCTGGTGACAAATGCCAGCGACGCGATGGCGGAGCAGGCTGAATCCGACCGCCAACTGCTCGTCCGTACCGAGCGCATCGATGGCGACGGGGTGCGAGTGACGGTGCGCGATTCCGGACCTGGCATACCAGCCGAAACACTGAAACACATTTTCGATCCGTTTTTTACCACCAAGCCGCAGGGCCTCGGCCTTGGGCTCGGCGTCTGCCGCACCATTCTGACCGCGCACGGTGGCCAATTATCGGCGGAGAACAATCCGGACGGAGGCGCGACGTTCGGTTTCATCCTGCCCATGGATCGGCCTGCGAAATGAACACGCCTGAGCCCACCATTTTCATCGTGGATGACGAAGAACCGGTGCGCACAGCCGTCGCTCGTCTATTGCGTTCGGAGGGCTACGAAGTGGCGACGTTCGCGTCGCCGGCGGAATTTCTCACGGCGCACAATCGCGCTACGCCGGGTTGCCTTGTTCTCGACATGGCGATGCCGGACTTGAATGGGCTCCAAGTGCAGCAGGCTCTGGCCGAGCGTGGCGTCGCGCGGCCAATCGTCTTTCTCACCGGGCGTGCCGACGTGCCGACGTGTGCGCAAGCCATGAAGCGGGGTGCGGCCGACTTTCTTATCAAGCCAGTGAATGATGAAGATCTTCTTGCCGCTGTGCGTCGCGCGGTGATTCGCGATCGTCGCTCACGTCGGAGCCAGGCCGAGTTGGAAAGCATCCGGGCCCAGCTCGCCACTCTCACGCCGCGCGAGCGCGAGGTCTTTGAGCATGTCGTCACCGGGCAACTGAACAAGCAAATCGCCGGCGATCTCGGTACGGTGGAAAAGACCGTCAAGGTGCACCGGGCGCGGGTGATGAAGAAGATGCGGGTGCAATCGGTGGCCGAGCTGGCGAGACTGGCCGAGCGGTTGGGCATTTCCATTTAAGTCCGGAGTGATATTGGGCCAAGGTCCAATATACGCGGCCGATCGGCGGGGTAAGAGTGTGACCCATGGACAGCGCCGCATCATCCATCGCTGTCGTCGATGACGACGAAGCCGTTCGCAAAGGCATCGCAAGGCTGCTGCGCTCGGCCGGATTGAGCGCGCGGGTTTTTGCCTCGGGCCCGGAATTTCTCGGTTCACTTCCCGAGTATCTGCCCTCTTGCGTAGTGCTCGATCTGCACATGCCGGGTCTGTCGGGCTTCAGCTTGATGGAAACTCTGCAACGGCGTTTCCCGATCGTGGTCATTACCGGGCACGACTCACCCGAAGCAAACACGCGGGCGATGGCGGAAGGAGCTGCCATCTATCTCACGAAACCGGTCGGGGATAACCATCTACTGCAAGCGATCAGCCTGGCGGTTACACGCGGGCGCGAGAGCAAGCCAGATTCGTCCTAATCTCCGAGCCCCTGGAATGGACTCCTCAACTCCATGACAACAAACCCAAACAAACTAGGATATTTGGTCATTGCCATGTTCGCCGCGTGCCTCCTCGCTTCCGTGGTCACGCCTGAGATCCAAGCCGCTGAATGGCCGGACCGTACCACTCTGCCGATCCCGCTGCCGCCATTCGAGGGGAAGATCGGCAAGACCTACAAGGATTCCGAAGCCAAGTGGCAGAATCCCGTTTCCGCTCCTAAAGGCGCGCCTAATATCATCGTCATCCTGCTCGATGACGTCGGCTTCGGCCAAACGTCAACGTTTGGCGGGCTAATTCCGACGCCGAACCTCGATAAGCTCGCGTCCGAGGGACTTAAGTATAACCGCTTTCACACGACAGCGATCTGCGGTCCCTCGCGGGCCGCGCTCCTGACCGGGCGCAATCATCACGATTCCGGAAACGGCTTTCTCATGGAATGGGCCACGGGTTTCCCAAATTACTCAACGATGCTCCCGAAGGACACTGCGACGATTGGTGAGATCCTAAAGGACAACGGCTATACCACGTGGTGGTTCGGGAAAAACCACAACACTCCGGACTGGGAAACCACCGTCGCAGGACCGTTCGATCGGTGGCCGACCGGGATGGGTTTTGATTACTTCTACGGATTCAACGCTGGAGAAACTCACCAGTACTATCCGGTTCTTTTCGAGAATACCAAACCGGTCGAGCCGGACAAAACGCCGGAGCAAGGCTACCACTTCATGACGGACATGACCGATCGCGCGATCGCGCGGATGAAGTTCTCCAAGTCAGTCGCGCCGAAGAAGCCATTCTTCATTTACTTCGCGCCGGGCGCGATGCACGCCCCGCACCAAGTCACCAAGGAGTGGCGCGACCAGTTCAAAGGGAAGTTCGACATGGGCTGGGATAATTACCGCGAGATGGTTTACCACCGGCAGCTCCAGATGGGTATCATCCCGCCCGATACCAAGCTCACTCCACGGCCAGACTGGGTGAAGCCCTGGGACAGCCTGAGCGATAAGCAGAAGCGGGTCTATACCGCCTTCATGGAAAACTTTGCCGGTTACTTTGCCTTTACCGATCATGAAATCGGCCGGCTACTGGATTCCGTAAAGGAACTGCCCGACGCCGACAACACGCTCATCCTCTACATCGTCGGCGACAACGGCGCCTCCGCCGAAGGTGGGCCCGACGGTACGCTAAACGAGATTAAAGGATTGAACGGCTTACAAACATCGCTCGACGAGATCATCGCCAATCTCGACAAACTCGGTGGACCTGAGTCTGAACCGCATTACCCGATCGGATGGGCCTGGGCCGGCAACACGCCATTCCAGTGGGTCAAGCAGGTCGCTTCGCACCTCGGCGGCACCCGCAACCCGATGGTTATTAGCTGGCCGGCGAAGATCAAACACGACGACAAACCGCGCGACTGCTTCCTGCACCTGATTGACGTGGTTCCCACCATTCTCGAAGCCGCCCACCTGCCGATGCCGACTACGGTCAACGGCATTAAGCAGCAACCGCTCGCCGGCAAGTCCTTCCTCGCCAGCTTCACCGAACCGAATTACAAAGGCCGCCCCGATCAGTATTTCGAAATCTTCACCAACCGCTCCTACTATGCGGATGGTTGGAAGGCCGATGCCCAACACACGCTGCCGTGGCGACAGGACCTCGCTCCCGGCAATTGGGAAAAAGACAAGTGGGAACTCTACAATCTCGACAAGGATTTCTCCGAAGCGAACGACCTCGCCGCCACGAACCCGGCGAAGCTCGCCGAACTGAAGAAGAAGTTCGATCAGGCCGCGGAGAAATTTCACGTCTATCCGTTTGACGATCGCGGCTCTGCGCGCCTCGCCATTCCCAAACCCCCGGTACCGGGGTCCGATCCGAAGTCGAACACCTACACATACTATCCCGGCGCGGTCCGCATCGCCGAGCCTGCCGCGCCGCCGATGAAAAACAGGACTTGGACTCTCAACGCCAAGGTCAAGACCGACGGCGCAAAGACCCAGGGCGTGATCATGGGCTTTGGCGGGGTGGCTGCCGGCATCGTTCTCTACGTCAAGGATGGCGTCCCGGTTTTTGACTACAACTACTTCGAAGACCACACCGTGGTAAAGGGCGACAAGCCACTTCCATCCGGCGAAGCCACCGTCGAGGTGGACTTCGATTACCAGGGCGAAAAACCCGGCGGGCCTGCCGTCATCGCGCTCAAGGTCAACGGCACGAAGGTCGCCGAGGGCAAGATGAAGGCGACCGTCGCCGGTCGCTTTGGGATCGACACCTTCGGCATCGGCGAAGACACAGGCCAGCCCGTCACTCCCGACTACCAACCACCCTTCAAGTTCACCGGTGAAATCGAGAAGGTGCAAATCGATGTGGCGCCCGAAAAGCTGAGTGCCAGCGCCCTGCGCGAACTCAAGTTAACCGAGATCAAGTTCGCGATGGGAATTGAGTAGTGACCATGTTCCGCGCGCGAAACCGAGTCAAGTCATTTACGCCACTCAAGAATTCAATCCCATTCTTCTACCGCTGTTAAACCAAAGTTTTTTACCGTCAAGAAATATCGTTGCGTAAGTTTGTAAACTCGAAAGGATACTAATGAAGCCAGCAGCCTCCACGTTCACGAGCCGACCATATCAATGCCTAACGGCCATCTTGTGCAGCTACCTGGTTGCCGTCTATCCCGTGATGGCACAACAGGGACAGCAGGCGCAGACGGCAGTGCAACAGACCGTGACCAACCAGTCCGACCTGGAAGCGCCGAAGATTCCCGACGATCAACTGGATTCACTCGTCGCGCCGATCGCGCTCTATCCTGATCCGCTTCTGGCGCAAACACTGGCCGCGTCCACTTACCCGCTCGAGGTCATCCAGCTCCAGCAATGGCTGGCGAAAAATCCGGACCTGAAGGGACAGGCGCTGGCGGACGCGGTCCAGAAACAGAACTGGGATCCCAGCATTCAAGCGACGGCAGCGTTGCCGGACGTCGTGAACCTATTGAGCGATGACATTACCTGGACAACCGACCTCGGGAACGCGTTCCTCTCTCAGCAGGCCGACGTGATGGACGCAGTCCAGCGCATGCGCCTGAAAGCCCAGGGGAAAGGAGCCCTGCAGACGAGCCAACAGCAGGTCGTCAAGACCGAGGAAGTCGACGGCAAGAGCGTCGTGGTGGTGGAACAGGCCGATCCGGAAGTGGTCTATGTTCCTTCGTATAACCCCACGGCTGTTTATGGAGAACCGGCCTATCCTTATCCTTCAATCTACTATCCTCCGGTCGGCGCTTATGTTGCGGGAGCAGCCATCTCTTTCGGAGTTGGCGTCGCGATCGGATCGGCCTGGCACGGAGGCTGGGGCTGGGGCTGCGGGTGGGGGCATAACGACATCAACGTCAACGTCCACAACAACTACGTAAACAATTACAATCGGCGAAACAACATCCACACCAATAACAACAACTGGCAGCACCATCCCCAGCACCGCGGCGGCGCTCCCTACCCAAACCGCGATACTTCAAACCGTTTTGGCGGTAATGGTCAACACGGACACCGCCAACCGGGCACGCGCCCCGGCCAGGGTGGATCGGGCGGTCGACGACCCGGTCAGGCAGGCAACCGCCCGGGGCAGGGCAACCGTCCCGGTCAAGGCAGCGCGGGAGATCGACAGCGCCCAGGCAAAGGCCAGGCTGGCAATCGGCCGAGCAAAGGCGGAGCTGGCGATCGGCAACGGCCAAGTGGCGGATCGGCCAAACGACCAACTGGTGGATCGGCCAAACGGCCGAGCAGCGGATCGAGGACGAGAGCACCGAGCCACACGAGCAGCGCAAACCGCATTGGCAACAAGCACGTTTCGAGACCCTCCAGCGGCCGGAGCAAGAGCGCTTTTGGCAGCGGCGGCGGAAGTAGAAGCTCCGCCAGGGCCAGTCATAGCCGCGGCTCACGCAGCATGGGCGGCGGACATAAAGGTGGCGGACGTAAAGGCGGCGGACGTCGGAGATAAAACTAAGGAGACAAACAATGAAAACAAACTCACTAGTCAGGATTTCCTTGAAGGCAAGATTGGTCGCGGGTGCGACACTACTCGTTCTAATCGGACTCGCGCTCCCTGCGGCGGCCGAAGAGAAGACAGACACAACAGCCTCAGGGCAGACGGCGCAAAAGGGCTTTGCTACTCCGCAGCAAGCCGCCGACGCACTGATTCAGGCCGCAGAGCCATATGACGTTTCTGCCTTAGAGGAGATTCTCGGTCCCGGGAGCGAGGATATTGTTTCCTCCGAAGATCAAGTGCAGGACAAGAATCGGGCTGATGATTTTGTGGCCAAGGCGCAGGAAAAAAAATCGGTCAAGGTCGACCCGGACAATTCGAAACGCGCGATCCTTTCTGTTGGAAAGAGCGACTGGCCATTTCCGATTCCGATCGTAAAGCGCGACGGCAAATGGCATTTCGATTCCAAAGCCGGCCGTGAGGAAATCCTTCTCCGGCGCATCGGGACCAATGAGCTCGACGCGATCGAGATTTGCCGCGGCTATGTCGAAGCTCAACAGGAGTACGCCGAAACAAAGCACGATGATGCCAAGGTCAACCAATACGCCCAAAAGATCATCAGCTCACCGGGCAAACAGGATGGTCTGGCTTGGAAAAACGCGGATGGAAGCTGGGGCGGTCCGGTCGGCGAGGAAGCCGCCAAAGCCCTGGCAGAGGGTTACTCGGACAAGAGTGAGCCCTATCATGGTTACTATTTCAAGATCCTGAAAGGGCAGGGTTCGAACGCGCCGATGGGCGAGATGGATTTCATGCAGAAAGGGGCGATGATCGGCGGCTTCGCGCTGGCCGCCGCTCCGGCCGATTATCGGGTGACCGGCGTGCAGACCTTCGTCGTCAATCAGGACGGAATCGTTTACCAGAAGGATCTGGGACCAGACACGCTCAACAAGTTCAAGAGCATGGATCGCTATGATCCAGATAAAGCCTGGACTCCCACCGACGATGAATGGCAAGACGAAGAGGAATGACCCGCGCGCGGACGGCGAGGCATGTTGCGCTCGCGCCGGTCGGGACATCGGCCTTTAAACCATTCAACAAGGACCATGAAAAGGATCTCCTCGTCTCTGATCCTGCTGGCATTCGCATTGGCTCCCATCCCCGCTTTCGCCGAGGAAGGCGGAGCGGGTCACGTCCTGCCCGGCAGCGTCTCAACCCTGATTGATCTCCCGCCGACCAAACCCGGCTGGGTCGTCGAGACGATGTTTCTCAATTACCGGGGCGACGCATCGGTTAGTCGATCATTTCCCATCGCCGGCCTGCTGAGCGCCGGACTCGACGCGCGCTCGGACGCCTTCACCCTCGGAGGTCTCTACACATTCAAACCGACGCTACTGAGTGCGCATTTCTCGCTTGGCGCATTTCTGCCCTATGTGTGGATGAAGGTCACGGCCGACCTCCAGCTGAGTCCGCTGCAACGCAGCCGTACCGACAAGGGAAACGGGATCGGCGACCTGCTTCTGATGCCCGCGATGCTGGCCTGGGAAGTTGGCTACTGGCAGTTCGACGCCTTCCTACCGATCTACGCGCCGACGGGCGACTATCAGGTCGGCCGGCTTGCGAATCCCGGCATGAACCACTGGACGTTCGACCCTACGGTCGGCGTCGACTTCAACCACGATAAGCTCGGCTTCAATGCCGCCGTTCACACTGGCTTTGCTTTCTCTACCGAAAATCCCGACACCAACTACCGCAACGGCACCGTCTTCCACCTCGACGGCAGCATCCAGCAGCTCCTGCCTTTGGAACCGGGCTTCATAGGCGTCGGCGTGGAGGGTTTCTACTTCAAGCAGATCACCGGAGACAGCGGTGCGGGCGCCACTCTCGGCGGATTCGAGGACAGCACCGCCGGGGTCGGTCCGGTGCTCACCTACGTCCTACCCGTCGGCAAGAATACGCTCGTGGGTGAGGTACGGTGGCTGAAGGAACTTGAGGC
This sequence comes from uncultured Verrucomicrobiae bacterium, assembly GCA_963738045.1. GTDB lineage: Bacteria > Verrucomicrobiota > Verrucomicrobiia > Chthoniobacterales > UBA10450 > Palsa-1392. The sequence continues at coordinate 739,952 of CAVTUX010000002.1, forward strand.
GAAGCGGCGGCTGGAAGGCAATTATCTTTGGGCGAAGATCGTCTACCAGTTTTGAAAGACGCCAGTTGCGCGATTCCTCCGGTCGACTCGGTCTGAAAGTATTCGCCGGGGATCCCGACGAAAAATCAGCCTTTGCGCTTTGGGCACGACATTGGACCAAGGTCCAACATGCGCATTCCACGCCCTCGTTATTCATTGTCTTCCGTTCGCGGGCCAGCGATACACTTCGGCGCGGACAAAACTGATTAAGAACAACCCTTCTACCATCATGATCAAAACCAAATGCATCCTGTTCGCCGCCCTGTGCGGCCTCTTCGCTCTCGCGGCTCAGGCCGCGGACAAACCCAACATCGTCGTCATTTGGGGTGACGACATCGGAATGTGGAACCTCGGCGCCTACACCCACGGTATGATGGGACGCACGCCAAACATTGATAGCATCGCCAGGAATGGCATGCTGTTCACCGACCACTACGGCCAGCCCAGTTGCACCGCCGGCCGGGCTGCCTTCATCATGGGGCAATTGCCCGTTCGAACTGGCATGACGACAATCGGCATTCCCGGTTCCAAGCGCGGCATTCAGAAATCCGATCCGACTCTGGCGGAAGTGCTCAAGTCTGTCGGTTACGCCACCGCTCAATTTGGCAAGAACCACTTGGGCGACCGTAATGAGTTCCTGCCCACCGTCCACGGTTTCGACGAATGGTTTGGCAATCTCTATCATCTAAACGCCGAGGAGGAACCCGAAGAACTCGACTACCCGGGTCAGAAGAACCCCGCTTACAAAGCGAAGTTCGGTCCGCGAGGTGTGCTCCACACTTGGGCGACGACGACGGACGACCCGACGACCGATCCAAAATTCGGAAGGGTTGGAATGCAAAAGATCGAAGACACTGGTCCCCTTACGCGCAAGCGCATGGAAACGATTGATCAGGAAGTAACGGATGAGACCCTGAAGTATTTGGATAAGGTTGGCAAAGGCGACAAACCCTTTTTCGTCTGGTATAACTCAACCGCTATCCACATCTGGTCGCATCCGAATCCAAAGTATGTCCAGATGGCGGTAGACGAAGGCCGCGCCGAGGAAGATGTCGTGCGCGCCCGGATGCTTGAGCACGATGCGCAGGTCGGCTCCATTCTCCAGAAGCTGAAAGATCTCGGCGTCGCCGACAACACCATCGTCGTTTACAGCACGGACAACGGCTTCGAGTTCATGATGTGGCCGGATGGCGGCTACGCGCCATTCCGCGGCGAAAAGGGAACGACTTGGGAAGGTGGCCTGCGGGTGCCCTGTCTTATTGAATGGCCCGGCCATATTCCGGCCGGAACGGATGCGAATGGCATCCAAAGCCACGAAGACCTCTACGTCACGCTCGCGGCGGCCGCCGGGCTTCCCCATCTCAAAGAAGATCTGCTCAAAGGTTACAAAATGAATGGCACGAACTACAAGGTCCACCTCGATGGCTATAACAACCTCGATTACTGGACGGGCAAGACTAACAAATCAGCCCGCCGGGAAATTCTTTACTACGACGAAACCGACCTGATGGCCATTCGCGTAGACGGATGGAAGATGGACATCGGGGTGAAGCATAACGGCGACTGGTTTGATTCAAAGGCCTATCCGAGCGTGCCCTATATTACGAATCTGCTCATGGATCCGCTGGAGAAAGTCACTCCCGATGCTCCCGGCTACGAATATGAGGGGCGCAAGTTCGTCGCGGAGAAACTCTGGGCGCCGACGGCGGCCGGACCGTTTCTGGCGGCGCATCTCAAGAGTCTGCAGGAGTTCCCACCGAGTCAGGGCGCCGATACCCTCAACATGAAGAAGGCAATCGAGGAGGCCATGAAGAAAATGGAAAACCCGGCTGGAAGCAGCAACTGAAATCCGGCGAGCATCAGCAAACAGGCCCGCGTGCGGTTACCCGCGCGCGGGCCCGCTCACTTATCCCAAACCAAACATTCGACGTATGAGACCAAAGGCCAATGGCGGAAGCGTGCGGCATCCTCCATCTCCTTTGTTATGAACAGCGTCTGGAGCAGCTCGTTAGGGCTGGGTGCCTTTTCCTTTTCGCACCGTGCGATGCGTCGCCTCCAGCCAGCGTGTCTTCGATGGAACAAAAACCCACGTACAGACGATCGACCACGCAGGAACGCGCCTACACGTCGTCGATCTGGTACACGCCGTAGAATTTCGGTGATCTCCGGTTCAAGGATACTGCCTATGAGAGCAAGACTCGGTTTAGTTATCATTCTGTGTAGTCCCCTGATTTGGAACTCCGTTTTGGCACAAGAGCCTCAGGACACACCCGGCGTGGGTAGTCAACCGGCCATCACTACCTCAGATCCGGAAATCCCCGTTAGCCACCTGGACCTGCTTCTGGATCCACTCACCAGGAACGAGCTTCTGGTTGAGGCCGGGGGCTGGAGGGATCTGGTGAAAGCGAAAGTTCGGGAAATCTCAGCCGAGGAAATCGCCACCCGCGACAAAACCAAGGAAATTGACCAAGCGCAAGCCGAGCCGTCCGCGGCCGCACCGGAGGCAGCCGAACAACAGCAGCAGAAGCAGAAGATCCTCGACAGGCTAACGAAGCTTCGAGAGGTGGTCCGCGATCAGGGGGTGGATTACTTCAAAGGAAGGCGGCCTCAAATGGGGTATCCGGCTGCTTCAGTTAACGGGCATTATGATCGTTTTCGGGATTCTATCCTGGCTAGCCGGGGCCGTCGTTCGCAAGGCGACGTCGAGCAACGAACGCATGTCCGACCTCCTTAAGCATTTTCTTAACACAATTGTCCGGCGTATCGTTCTCTTCGCTGGCTTCGTCGTCGCCTTGTCCACAATGGGCGTCAACGTCGGCGCGCTTCTCGCCCTGATCGGCGGCGGCGCCTTCATCCTCGGCTTTGCCCTCCAGGATACGCTCGGCAATTTCGCCGCCGGCATGATGTTGCTGTTTTATCGGCCCTTCGATGTAGGTGACGCCGTGGAGGTGGGCGGAATTCCGGGAAAGGTTGACCACGTGAGTCTCGTGAATACCAACATCCGATCGTTCGATAACAAAGTATGCCTCGTTCCCAACAAGCAGGTGTGGGGACAGGTGATCACCAATCTCACTGGTGCAGACGAGCGACGGGCGGACATGGTCTTCGGCATCGGCTATGGGGACGATGTGGACAAGGCCAAGGCGATCCTTGAGAAGATCGTCGCCGAACACGAACTCGTTCTCAAGGAACCCGCTCCCACGATCGAACTTAACGAACTGGCAGAATCATCGGTGAATTTTATCTGCCGTCCGTGGGCTAAGACGGCCGATCTCTGGCGGGTTCACTGGGACATCACGAAACGGGTCAAGAAGGAGTTCGATGCCGCTGGTATCACCATTCCATTCCCGCAACGGGATGTGCACATTCACCAGGTGTCTGCCAGGGCCGACCAGTAACTCGTTTGATTGCTTGTTTCACCTCTGGCGGGGAGACGGTAGGAGCGACTGGTTGCTTGCATTCTTCCTTTGGTGGTGCCTGATATTGAAGTTCCTATGCCGCTTTGCTCCTTTGCGTCCTGTTGGAGAGAAAATGAATGGCTTTGTTTCGAAATGTACCATTGACGAGCCGGAGAACGACTCGCTCATGGAAGAGGCGAACAGAAGCGGCTGGACGATGGTGAAAGCTGCGGCGGCGGGCAGAAATTCAAGTTTACCCGATGAAAATAAAGCGAGTAACAAGTAATATCGAAGTGGCCTGCTTTATCCAGTCAGGCGGCCAACGGCGGCGAGGTATTTCAATGGATTGACGGTATGTTTCATTTTGGTTCTGTTCCTGGCGATCCATTGCATCGTCCATGAGAACACTCAGGTTGGTGCATGGGGCGGCCAAGCCATGAAAGGCATTCGTCAGGCGGCTGCGATCTGGCTCGGCGCGTTGCTCCTCCTGTCGCCATCGCTCGTGCTCGCGTCAGACGACCAGATTGATGAGTATCAGCTCAATCTTTATCCGCATTATGATATCGGGGATAAACTGAGCGTTTTCGGCAACTTCGGGTATTCCGACGATCCGGGAAATTACGGGAAATACCGATTCGGCTGGCCGGGATTGATCTATAGCGCAACGGATTGGTTGCAGCTCTGGGGCGGCCTCGACGCGTCCTATATCGATCGTTACAACTCAGCCAACACCCTCGAGCTACGGCCCTTTGCTGGTCTCAAGTTCTCGGTAGCGAACAAGGCCAAAATGCGCTTCTACAATCTGACCCGTTACGAATACCGGGCAATCCAGAGCCGAGAGACCTACAGCTGGAACAGCTACAGTCGCATCCGCAGCCGGTTCGGAGTGGTGGTTCCTTTTGCCGCGCCTGCCAGGGCATGGTCACCGAAAACGTTCTATGGCTTTACTGACGCCGAGGTATTCTATCGCTTTGATTCGAAGGAGTGGGATCCACTAGGGGTGCGTGGCGGGTTGGGCTATGTTGTAAACGACCGGATCCAGACGGAGTTAATCTGCACGACCCAGTTTACACGTTCTTCCCAAGGCAGTTCTCTCCAACGCACCAACAATATCCTTGAACTGAACGTCAAGGTCGCGCTTCGCAGGAGCCTCCTCGGTCGGCTGTTCAATCCGGGTAATTAGACGACGCGCGGATGGAAGAACTCCAAGCCGCGCAGAAGCGTTGCCGCTGCGGTCGCGATGCACGACCAGCTACGCCGGCCCGACGCTCGCGCCATAATTGCTCGACTGAATAGCCCGCAAGCCATCAATCAAAAGCGTTGGGGTCCTCCAGCAATTGCCGCAGCGCGATCGCGTCGAGTCGATCCTTTTCTCGCGGCAACGTCTCCTTCCATCCGATCAAGGACCGTTTCGAAGCCACCGCGATCGTGTAACCGCCTGCTTCGAACCGGTCGGCATCACCAAGGACATCGGCGAAACGTCTTCCTCTCATGCGGGTAAAGATATCGATCTGCATCTGTTCGCTTTCCTCGACGATTCGAATTGCTCCCTCTTCGTTAGTGAAATCCCCGGCCGTGAGCTCGCGCGCAAACCCTTGCCCATAGTCGGCCAGGATTTTCAGCATGCGCTCGAGGTTTTCCGCAGCATCATCGATCAAGAGGTCAACGTCCTCTGTGAGGCGGACGTAGCCTTGAATCGCGACAGCAACGCCTCCGACGACAATGAAGCGAACGCCGCCTTTAGCGAGCAGCACCAACAGTTTTTCGAACGAAGCTTCCATCGTCGCGGACCGAACGCCACGAGCCCGGGCGCAGCATTCGGGCGTTGGCCCGCAGCATCTCCAGGCGACGGAGAGGGTCGAGGCGCGTTAAAGTGCCGCCGACTTTTCTCTTCACCGGTTCCCGCAAAGCGTCGTGCATGCGGAACGTTAGGCGGCGACCGTCGCTTCGACAAGCCGGAATCCCTGAGAACTTTGATCTCAGCCGTGCTGGTCCTGGGCATTCTGAAGCGCGCCAGCGAGGCCGGAGCGAACATCATTGATGTGATCTCCTATCCCTTCATTACGGATGTGGACAAGGTTCTCGCGGAGTTCCCCGTGACCGAATGGTGCAAATACAAAAACCATTTCAAGGTCGGCGGCGTGAAGATCACGATGGACGGATCGCCGCAGGGTCGGACGGCATTCTTCAAGGTCTCCGGCAACGAACTAATGCTCTCCAGCAAGGGAACCGTCGTCGCCAAATTCCGCTCCGGACAATAGGGCAGAATCCATGGGTCCGAATCAAACGACAAAAGAAGTCGATCAAATTCGCGAACCTTAATAAGATTCCGAAACTATGAAAACCAAACTCACTCTCCTCGCTGCCATATGCGGCCTCAGCGCCGCACTGGCCAGAGATAATGAGCCTGCGACGACCCTATGAAGCTCAAATTTTACGGTACGCGGGGATCCATCCCCATCTGTGATGCGGGTTTCCAGCAATTCGGCGGCAACACCACCTGCCTGCAAATCACTTTCACCGATACCAACCGGATCGCGATCATTGACGCCGGCACGGGGCTGCGAAATCTGGGACGCGACCTCCTGGCCATCGGGCACAAGCAGGAACAAATCATCATCGCGTTTACGCACTTCCACTGGGACCACATCCAGGGTTTCCCGTTCTTTGCCCCGGCTTATGATTCCGGCCAGAAGATCACGTTCCTGACGCTTGGCCGGAATCAGCCCGTGGGCCATTTGCGGGAGATCTTCGAGGTCCAGATGCAGGCGGAATACTTCCCGGTGCAACTGGATCGCATGGGAGCCAATTTCGAGTTCCTGCAAATCGCCGACGCCAGCAAACACTTCACCGGGATCAACAATGTGGAAACCGTGGTCACGGCTCAAAAGCACAACCATCCCGGTAGAGCCTATAGTTTTCGGATCGAGCGCAATGGCCAGGTGCTGGTCGTTTGCACGGACGTTGAGCATGGCGAGCAGATCGACCCGCGCCTGGTCGAGCTGGCGCGCGGCGCGGACCTGTTGGTCCATGACGCGCAATACACGGCCGAGGAACTGCAAAAACGGCGTGGCTGGGGACACAGCAGCTTTGATCAAGCCATGCAGGTTGCGGAAATGGCCGGCGTGAAAAGCCTGGCCCTCACGCATCATGACCCCGACCACGACGACGAGTTTCTTCTCCGCATCGAAAAGTTGTGTCAGGAACGCTTTCCCAACACGGTGCTGGCCCGTGAGGGAATGGAAATTCCAATCGGCGAGGCGACCTGAAACGGCAACCTCTTCAAGACTAACCGCAGAAACTCATCATTTTCCTCAAGACCAGCTTCCTCGACGGTGCGCTCGTCGTGCTGCCGGCTTGGCTAGCTGTTCTCTTGCTGCTTAGGGCGCTCTCTTGTGGCTAGGGGTGCTCGTTAAAACCGGGCACTGGAACCAGCCATCTGCTCGCTACATAGCGATATTAGACCAAGGTCCAATAGGCAGCGGCAAAAGCGTTCTGCACATTGAGCGGGATGAACGTCTGGACGCAGATTTGCCTGGGAATGGCGTGTCTTTTCTGCATCGTGTCCTGCGATGTCAGGACTCCGTCAGCGGAGCAAAATCGTACCCCGCGTACCCCGCAGTCACAGATCGCACAGGACTCGAAGCAAAAACAGATCGCGTTTCTGAATCGCATCCGTGACGCCGATCCGGAGCGGCGAACGATCGATCGCGCCTTGCTGAACGAGAAAAATGAACTGGGCCTGATTCTCGATCGCAGCGTCGAGATGCAGAAAATTCCAGATCTGATGCGATTGATGCTGACCCAAATGGCAAAGGAGTTTCCCGGCCAGGATCTGACCGTTCTGGCCTACGCGCCTTCCAGCCCGCCGAGAAAAATCGGCACGGCGCACCTGGATGCCCGCAGTGGCGCCATGACATACGTTCCCGAGCAATGACTTTTTCTCGAATCCAAAAAAAACTGAAAGACCAAACCTATGCCAGACACTGTTGATGACTTCATGAGACGCTTTGCAAGCGGCGGCACCGTGGATGATGCGGACGCGAGCCGGCTTCACGATAGATTCGTTTCCGCGCACCCCGACGACGCCCAGTTTGATAATCGGGCCTATCACCAGGGGGCCGTGCAATATCTCGGCCAGCTTCCAGATGATCGGTTTCACGACGCTGCGAAAAACGCCGTGGCTCAGGCCCCGCCGGAGGAAAGAGCGGGGCTGCTCGGCGGTTTACTCAGCGCATTGGGTGCCTCTGCGGGGAACGCGGGAGCGGGCACCGCAAACCCCGGAGCACTTGCCGGTGGAAGCGGCCTCGCTGCCGTCGCAAGCATGCTCGGCCTCGGTTCGACCGATCCAAACAAGATGAGTCAGGATGATGCCGCACGGGTGATGAATTACGCGAGGAAAGAGCATCCGGAGATCATGCAGCAGACCGTTAAAGAAAAACCATGGCTCGTGAAGGCGATGGGTAATCCCGTCGTCATGGGCGCCCTGACGATGGCTGCAGCGAAACTCTTAAGCGATCAGAGAAAAGGAAACGCTTGATCCGGACCTTTTCCCCCGAAGACCAACAACAATAACAACAACCGAATAGAAAAAGAGGTAACACTATGGGATTACTCAGTAATTTGATGTCGAAGATCTTCAGTCACGCTCCTGCCACTGCCACTGCTCCTGCATCGGCTCCCGCTGCCCCGGCTCCTGCCGGTGGTCTTGGCGCCCAGGCGACGGTAGCGACTCAGCCCGCCGCTTCTCCGGTCTCAGCCGCCGCGGCCCCGAGCGCTCCAAAATCCGCGCCGCTGGTCGTAGATATCGCCGCGGTCATGGATGGGCTGGCCTCGAAAACCTCTGAAAAACTCGATTGGAAACGGTCAATCGTCGACCTGATGAAGCTCGTCGGCATGGACAGCAGCCTGAGCGCGCGCAAGGAGCTGGCAACCGAACTTCACTACAGTGGCGACATGAATGATTCCGCCTCCATGAACATCTGGTTGCACAAGGAAGTGCTGAGGAAGCTGTCAGAAAATGGCGGCAAGGTCCCTTCCGAACTGATGAGCTGATTCGGCACGGGAATCGCTCCTGGTAGGTGTTGCGTTGATCGGGGGCCAGCGAAGCGCCGATGAAGAAACGGGCAACCTCCATGGGGAACCCGCAACTGACGCCAGGCATCATGAATTATTGATTCAACTCAGCTGGTCGCATCCGTCCCACCCGGGCGCGGCGCATAATAAAAATGAAAAGCTGTTGAATGTCTGAAGCTGCAACCGATGAAGACCTTTCGCGCACAAAACCTTCTTCTCGTCGTCCTGTGCGGTGTCTCATCGACGCTTTGGACGGATCGCGTTGAACCGCCCCGAAACATAGCGAGCGCACGGTGATGAATCCCACATCATTGCAGTCCTTTGTCCTTCTCGCCATGGCGGCTGTAATCGGATTGGCTGGCTGTGCAGGGTCGCCAAACGAGATCGGCGACCGCCGACATCCTTCGGCCGTGACAGCGAGACAACGGCCATTGCATGATCCAGTCGCTGGCCGCTGGGAGGACAATCCAGGCGCAACGGGCGAACCCAACATCGTCATTAATCTGACCACGCAGGAGGCATTTTTTTACCGTGGGGAAACCTTGGTCGGCCAGACCAATATCTCCTCCGGCCAGAAGGACTACGAGACGCCGCCCGGGACCTACCGCGTCACGCAAAAGGATGAGAACCACATTTCGAGTCAATACGGTCAGATCATCTCGCGCTCCGGAGCCGTGCTGGTGCGCGACGCGGACGCAAACACGACGCCGCGTCCCAAAGGCGCGCGTTTTGTCGGGGCGTCGATGCCGTATTTTCTGCGTTTCAAGGAGGGCTACGGGATGCATGCCGGGTTCGTCCCGCCTTACCCCGCGTCGCACGGCTGCGTGCGCCTGCCGGAGGCGATGGCGAAACACTTCTTCGATGCGGCCGAAGTGGGAACACGCGTGGAAGTGATTGAGCCACTGGTTATGGCTGGACGATGAACATCGCTCCAGTGACAAATCTAACAAATCGCACGCGTGGACCGTATGATACTCGTCTGCTTTTCCGCGGTGCTTACTGGCAGTGAGACTTTCGATGTTGGTAACAACCGCGGCCTAAGGTCTCTCTCTTTACGTTGAGTGCGGCCCTTTAAGATTCGACGAGAGTATGAGGCAGGCTAAGGTGAAGTTGAAATAAGAAGTTGTGCAAAGGGCCATCACTTTCCTAAAGACCACCTTCCTTGGCGGCGCACTCGTCGTGTTGCCGGCCTGGCTCGCTGTCCTTTTGCTGATCAAAGCGCTGGTGCATCTCGAGGTGATTGTGAAACCGGTGAGCAAACATCTCCCCGAGGGCGTCGGGCATCCGCTGATTATCGCCATCTTGCTGCTGCTCGCGGCGTGTTTGTTGGTCGGCTCGGCCCTTCGCACGACCGTTGGGCGTCAGGTGAAGCAGGCACTTGAAAACACCATGCTCGAAAGGGTTCCCGGCTACACCACGCTCCGCAGCGTCGCGGAGCAGATGGGCGATTTGCAGGAAAACCACGGCTTCAAACCCGCACTGATCGAGATAGAGGATGCGCTGGCTCCCGGCTTCATCGTGGAGGAGCATGCGGGTGGGAAATCCACCGTCTTTATTCCATCTGCTCCGACGCCCATGGCCGGAAACATCTACATCATCGACAGCGCCAGAGTGCATCCGGCCGATGTGCCTGTGACTACGATGTTCAAGTGCATCAGCAAATGGGGCGCTGGAGCGGGCGACCTGCTTGCTGCCCTGCCGACTGAGCCTTCCACGAGAAGGCCTGGAACATGAGAGCAAAGCGTTCAGCGTGAGCGCAGCTCGCAATCTGTCGACTACCGCGCGTTGGGCACCGACCATTCAAGTGGCGGATTCAATTACGACGTGACCGCAAACGAACCAACGAATCGGAGCAGAATTTCGCTTTTTGCTTCTCAAAGCGGCCGGGCTTAGGCGATCTAAACAATTTGGCCTGCCTTCTCTAGCATGAACGACTTGCTCCCGATTTTTGGCGTCGCCGCAATCGCCTTCATCGCCACCAACGCCGATAATCTCCTTTTGCTCTTTGCCTTCCTGGCAGATCGCTCATTTAAGCCATGGCAGGTGATTGTTGGCTATGCGCTCGGCATGGTAGCCATTCTCGCCTTGAGTTGGCTCGTCGCCTGGTTCGCCCACTTCCTCCGTGCTGAATATGTTGGCCTGCTTGGCATTGTACCTATCGGTCTCGGTCTAAAACGGCTTTATGATCGGTTCGTCCGTCACACCTCCTCCGCCGAACCAGCCTCATTCGAACGCTCGACGCATTCCCAGATCATCACGGTCGCGCTGGCCGATGTCGCCCACGGCCCCGATACGATCATTCTCTTTTCCGCGCTTCTCGCCGACTCCGACTTGATTGCGCAATTTTCCATTTCGATCGCTTATCTCGTCCTCGTAATCGGATGGTGCTCGCTCGGTTTTTTCCTGCTTCGACATCCTCGCGTCCGCGGGCCTGCTCAGCGTTACGGAGAACATCTCTCGCCGTATCTGTTGATTGGCGTCGGCATTTATATTCTCCTCAACACAGTTCATGATCTTGCCCCACCATGAACCAACCAACTGCGCACGCGGCACGCGATTCCGCATCGCGCGGGCTTGAAACTCGTCAATTTGCAGTCACGCGGACCGATCCTCGCGCCAGTCCTCGTGGAGCGCTACGCGCCCCGAATGAGGGACGAACCCTGTCTCATCCGCCACAACAGTTGCCATTGCGTCTGAATCCTGGTCACCACACATGGAAGGCTTGAGCGAACATCTGTCGCTTTTGAGCCGCTTCGCCATCGCGATCGGTTTCGCCGTGCTGCTGCCGAAAGCGATGGAGCGGAGATTATCCATCTCGAAGGTATTGTCGGCGCGTTCCTCGCTGGCATTGCGGTAAAGAGCACAGTGCGGGGGAAATTTGCCGTCGAGCAGCTCGAAGTGACGGCGAACGCCATTTTCATCCCGGCCTTCTTCCTGACTACCGGCTTTCTCGTGAACTTCCGACTGCTCGGCCGGATGGCGTGGTCCCGCCCCGTTCTCGTCTTCGGGCTGATGGCCGTGCTCGTAATCGGGAAATATCTCGCCGCATGGCTTAGCACGCGCGTTCTGGGCGGCAGCCGCACGCAGACTGCCCTGGTCTGGAGCCTTTCGCTGCCGCAGATGGCCGCTACCCTGGCCGCCGCGGTTGTCGCCTACAAAACGGTCAACGCTGCCGGAGCGCGTCTGCTTGATGAGAGCTACGTCAACGCGATACTCGTCCTCGTCGTTGCCACCTGTGTCGCCGGCCCGATTCTCGTCGAACGCTACGCACCCCGGATGAAGAGCGAGCTTTCTTCTCACGCGCAACAAGAGTCGCCTGCCTAACGTGGCCGATATGTTTGAAGGTGTTGGAGTGTGTACCTCGGACGTGCAGGGTAGACTCGGAAGCAAAGGTGATGCGAAAGGGGTGACGGGTAGTAGTGTCCCCGCTACTGATAACCGATGACTGAAAGCCCGATCCTCGCCACGTTGGGAGCGTTTTTCCTTTTCCTGCTGCACGTTGCCGTGATCGCCCGGGTGATCCTGCGCCCGCATCGGGAACCCGCTTCCCGCGTTGCCTGGATCGTGGTGATAATAACGTTGCCCGTGATCGGCATCGTCGCCTATCTCCTGTTAGGCGAGACGAACATTGGTCGTCGCCGGGTGCGTCGCATGCAGGAAGTGCTGGCCGCGATGCCGGATGTCGCGGAGGCGCCGGGAGCGGACGCGCCAGTGTTTCACCCGCAAATCCCGGAGCGCTACATGCACCTGTTCCGCGTCGGGCGTTCGGTCAATGGCTTCGAACCTGTGGGAGGGAACCATGCGCGGCTGCTCCCGGATTCCAACGCCGGAATTGAATCCATGGTCGCGGACATCGATGCCGCGACGGATCACGTGCACCTGATCTTTTATATTTGGCTACCGGATAACAACGGCCTCAAAGTGGCCGAAGCACTCAAGCGGGCCGCGGCGCGCAAGGTCACCTGTCGAGTCATGGCCGACGGCCTGGGCTCCCGGATCATGATCGACTCCGAACATTGGAAGGCGATGCGTGATGCCGGAGTGCATGTCGCCGTCGCGCTCCCGATCGGCAATCCGCTGCTCCGGCCGTTGAAAGGACGCATCGACCTGCGCAACCATCGCAAGATCGTGGTGATCGACGACCGCATTACTTATTGCGGGAGCCAGAACTGCGCCGACCCGGAGTTTCGGATCAAGGCAAAGTATGCCCCCTGGGTTGACGCCCTGATGCGTTTCGAAGGCCCGATCGCCCGGCAAAACCAGCATCTGTTTGCCAGCGACTGGATGGCACATTTGGATGAAGATATCCGCGAGCTTCTGCGGCGTCCGCTGCCTTCCGGCGGGCCGGGCTTTACCGCGCAGGTGATTGGCACCGGGCCGACCGTGCGCTATTCCGCCATGCCAGAGGTCTTCGAGACGCTGATGTATTCGGCCCATCGCGAACTTTTCATTACCACGCCCTACTACGTGCCCGATGAAGCGATGCAGGCGGCACTCTGTGCCAGCCCGCATCGTGGTGTTGAGACCACGATTATCTTTCCGGCGCGCAATGACTCTTTTGTCGTGCAAGCGGCGAGTCGGAGTTATTACTCCGACTTGCTGGCGGCCGGAGTGCGCGTATTCGAATTCGAGGGCGGTTTGCTCCACACCAAGTCTCTAACCCTGGATGGCGAGATCACGCTGATCGGATCCGCCAATATGGATCGGCGCAGTTTTGAGTTAAACTACGAGAACAACATCCTGCTCTACGATTCCGCTGTCACCACCGAAATGCGCCGCCGTCAGGACGAGTATCTGGCTCATTCTCACCCAGTGACCGCCGAGATGGTCGCTCAATGGCCAATGACGCGTCGACTGTGGAATAACGCCGTCGCCATGCTTGGTCCGGTGTTGTGAACCGGTCTTGGCACACAACCCAGAATCCCCAAATCAATCAAAGCAAGCCTCCCGATAACCACAGAGTCAGCAGAAATGGGAAGAGGAAGGAAGCTGGAATAGCATTCGTTTTCGGCCTAGTGAGTGCAACCCTGATCCAGTTACGTCTGTCCATGCTCCGCCCTCCTATCTTCGTCTCCTCGCGTCTGCGCCCGCGGCTGGCCAATGCCTCCTTCCTCCCCGCGGCGGCCGCGGTGGCCGGTGCGATGTTGTTGTTTGCGGCCCCACTCGCCGCCCAAGATTCGGTGACTCCGACCCCGGCGGATGCGGCGCCTGCTCTGGATGTGGCGGGGCTCGAAGCTCGCCTGGCCGCGATCGAGGCGGACACCGGGATCGATGATGCGGTCAAGGCTTCGCTCCGGCCGAAATATCAGGAAGCGATCGCCGCTCTGAAGGATGCCGACAAGAATGCCGCCAAGGCAGCGGCCTACCGGGATGCGCTCAAGACCGCTCCCGGGCAAACGGCGGACTTACAGGCCAAACTAAGGACGCTTTCGTCCGCCGAAAACACGGCCGAAGTGACTGCGAGCGGGAGCACTGCGGAGTTGCAAAAGGAGGTCGAGTCGCGGCGGATCGCGCTCGCCGAGTTGAAGACCGATCTGGACCAGGCGACGACCGAACTGGCCCGGGTAAAGAGCCGTCCGATCGAGATCGGAGCGCGGCTCCCGCAGGCCCGGAGCGAGCTGGCCAAAATCAAAGAGCAACTTGCGTCGCCCGACTTCGCTGCGAATGCGACTTCGCCCGGCCGCGTTGCGGACCGCATCGTCCTTCAGGCCGCGCAGTCAAAGCTGGCGAGCGAGTTGGAGATGCTCGAGCAGGAGCAGCTCAGCCAATCGCCGCGGGAAGGACTTCTCGAGGCAGAGAGCGATCTGCTGACCCGCCAGGTCGCGAACGCCGGAGCGTCTCTTGATGCGCTGACGGTGCTGGTGAACCGGCGGCTGGCGAGCGAAGCGAGGCAGGTTGTTTCGCAGGCCGGCACGGCGGAGGGAGTTGCTGGAGACGATAAACAGACCCAGGCGCTGGCCACCGCGGTGCAGGCGTTGGCGAAGGAATTTGAGGAAGTCGTTGGGCGTCTGAAAGAGGTTTCCGCTGAGCATGACAAGATCACCGCCCGGAAAGCTTTGTTGACCAGGGAATACGCAGTCATTCGGGAACAGTTGAGTCTGGGCGCCGCTAGCGGGTCAATCGTGCGTGCTCTTTTCGTTTTGCGGGAGCAGCTTTCCAGCCCTCGCGCCCTTGCGCTGCAGACGAAGGAGTTGCGGGCCAGCCTTGGTGAGACGCGTCTGGCGGCGCTCCGAGTCGAAGAGAAAATCGGGAATCAAGCCGCGGTCGAGAAACAGTTTGCCGCCCACGGTTCAGACGCGGTGACGCGGCTCCTCGCTACCCGGCGGGAAGTGCTCGCGAAACTGCAGAGCCAATACGCAAATCTTGTTCGAGCCATGGCCGCGCTTGAGAGCGATCAGGTGCAGTATGCGGAAAAAGCGAGCGCGGTGCGAGCCAACGTCCAGGGACAACTCTTTTGGGTCAGGAGCTCGCCTCCGGTCAGCGCGAGCACCCTGACCGATATACCGCCCGGCCTGAAGTGGCTTTTCAGCGCTAACCACTGGGTGGAGCTTGAGAATTCCCTGAGCGATGCGGTCGTAGGCGGGCCGCTCTTCAGTGGCGCCATCGCCATCGTTCTGGGTGCGCTCTTGTTCATGAGGCGCTGGCTTCGAGCGGCTCTGAAGCAGTCTGGGGCGAAGGTGCGCCGGATCTCGACCGACCGCTACATCTTTACCGGCAAAGCGCTGCTTTACACTGCGCTCCTGGCGTTACCGGTCCCGATCCTGGTGTTCTCCGCCACATGGGCGTTGGGGCAGGCCGCCAATCCGAGTGCCTGGCTGCGGGAGATAACACGCGGTCTGTGGCTCTCTGGGTTGATTGCCTCTGCGCTTGCCTTCCTGGCTGAAGTCTGCCGCCGGGGCGGACTGGGCGAGGCCCATTTCGGATGGCCGGAAGCAGCCGTCAGGCGGTTGCGGCGCGCCACGTTTTGGTTCGGGATTATCTACATACCCGCGTTGTTGGTCACGGCCGGCAGCATTGTCGGGGACAGCAGCCTGATCGGGCAGTCGACGCAGTATCTCCATAGCGTGGGAAGGATCAGTTTCATTCTGGCTCATGTCTGGGCGGTGATCCTCTTGTGGAAACTGCTCCGGCCCAGAGACGGCATTCTTGCGTCGTTCGTGCACGGCCATCCCGGCAGCCTCATCGCCCGGTTGCGTTACCTCTGGTTCCCGCTCGTGATCGCGTCCCCGGTTGCCTTGGTGGGGCTCGCGCTCCTCGGCTATCTCTACTCTGCGATCGCGCTGAGTCTCGAACTCTGCGTGACCCTGGCAGTGGTTGCAGGAGGCGCGATTCTCTATGCGCTGGTGCTGCGCTGGTTCACGATTCCCGAACGCAAGCTCGCGCTGGCCGAGGCGCTCGCAGAACGGCGCGCCCGCCAGGAGGCCTCGGCTACGCTGGGAGACGCGGAAGAATCCGGGGAAGTCGTCTCCGTTGAACTTGACGAAGAGAAACTTGATTTGACCGCCATCGGCCAGCAAACGCGGCAGTTGCTTCGGTTTCTCTTCGCTTTGGGCGTGCTCTTCGCGGTCGGCTTGTTGTGGTCTCAAACTGTCCCGATCTTTTCAGCCTTGGATAAGGTCCACCCGGTCGGCGGGCTAAGCCTGCTCTCGCTAAGTTTGGCGGCGCTGATCATTGTCGTGACCCTGACAGCGGCAAACAATCTCCCGGGCTTGCTCGAACTGGCCGTACTTCGGGCGACAAAGGCCGAAGCTGGCACGCGCACCGCCATTATTACCCTGTGCCAGTATGCGGTCATCGCTATCGGACTGGCATTGCTCTTCAACGTCCTGAACGTTGACTGGGCGAAATTCGGCTGGATTGCCGCGGCCCTCAGCGTCGGGCTCGGGTTCGGTTTGCAGGAGGTCGTTGCCAATTTCGTCTGCGGCATCATCCTGCTCTTTGAACGTCCCATCCGGGTGGGCGACGTCGTCACCGTGGAAGGCACCACCGGCACGGTGACGAAAATCCACATGCGCGCCACGACAATCATGAACTGGGACCGGCAGGAATTCGTGGTGCCGAACAAGAACCTCATCACAGGCACGCTCCTGAACTGGACGCTGAGCACCTCGCTCAGCCGCATCCTCATCACGGTGGGCGTGGCCTACGGGAGCGACACCGCGAAGGCGCGACAAATCCTGCTCGCCGTGGCGGCCGATAACCCACGCGTCCTCGACGACCCCGCTCCGTTGGCAAGTTTCGAAGAATTCGCCGACAGCTCTTTGACGCTCCGCCTGCGCGCCTATCTCCCCAATGTGGACGATCGCATAAAAACGATCACCGAGTTGCACGCCGAGATCGACAAGCGTTTCGCGGAGGCGGGGATCGAGATCGCCTTCCCGCAGCGCGACCTGCACCTGCGCAGCGGTTGGGAAGGCGCGGACCGCTCAGGCTTGAAGGGCGGGTCCGGCGAGAAAACGGAAGGAAAGTGAGCGCAGATAAGCAGGGGCTGACGACTGCAGTATTTCCTGGAAGATGCATGCGCCTGGCGCAAACAAGGATTAGTAATCTCTTTTTGTCTGGAATCCGTTTGCCAGCGACAGCGAGGCATGCCATGAAAGCTCCTGTTCGCGGTCGCAGCAAAGAAAGATAGAAAAGCTATGAAACAAAGAAGCTCTCGATTCAGATCCCAAGGCAAACCATTTCAGATTGTGTTCGCTATCTCATGCGCGGCCTTGCTCGCGCCGGGGAACTATTTGCTGCTGGCGCAACAGGCCGACTCGCAGGTGATGACGACAACTGCTCCGGAGACAACCGCCACGGACTTGAAGGCTCCAAAGATTCCCGCGGAACAATTGGATTCCCTGGTCGCGCCGATCGCGCTCTATCCCGACCCGCTTCTCGCTCAGACTCTGGCCGCGTCCACCTATCCGCTGGAAATCGTCCAGCTCCAGCAGTGGATGGAGAAAAACAAGGACTTGAAAGACAAGGCGCTGGCGGATGCGGTGGCGAAGCAACCATGGGATCCGAGCGTCCAAAGCATGGCGGCGTTCCCGGATGTAGTCACAAGATTGGGGGACAATATCGCGTGGACTTCGGATCTGGGTAACGCTTTCCTCGACCAGCAAGCCGACGTGATGGCTGCGATCCAGCGGATGCGCGCGAAGGCCCAGGGGACGGGAGCGTTAAAAACCAGTGCGCAGCAGGTAGTGGAAACCCAGACGGTTGAAGATGGCAAGCAGGTTGTCGTGATTCAACCTGCCAGTCCTGACGTCGTTTACGTCCCTTCGTATGACCCAACGGTGGTTTACGGAGCTGCCTATCCCGCCTATCCCTACCCGCGGGTTTACTACCCGGGTTACGTGGCCGGGGTGGGACTTGCATTCGGGGCTGGATTGGCGCTGGGAGCAGCCTGGGGTGGAGGTTGGGGCTATGGCTGCGGATGGGGACACGGCAACGTCAACATCAATTATAACAACAACTACAACAGAAACAGTGTAAACAACATCAATCGAGGTCAGCAAGGAGGCAACTGGCAGCACAATCCCCAACATCGCGGAAGCGTTCCGTATGGAAATAGAGACACCGCGAATAAATACGGAGGAAGGGCTCGCCAGCAGCCCGCTGGCGGCCGAGGTGGCGCTGGTGGCGCAGGACGCCCGGGTGGTGCCGGAGGCGTCGGAAAGCCGGGTGGCGCTGGTGGTGCAGGACGCCCGGGTGGCGCCGGAGGCGTCGGAAAGCCGGGTGGACCCGGAGGCGTCGGAAAGCCGGGTGGACCCGGAGGCGCCGGAAAGCCGGGCGGACCCGGAGGTGTTGGAAAGCCGGGTGGTGCCGGACAGAGCCAGCGACCTGGTGGCGGTGCCAGCACGAAGCCAGCCACTCGTCCGAGCGGCGGCGGGGGGACTCGCCCCAGTGGCGGGGCGAGCACGAGGCCAGCCACTCGCCCGAGCGGCGGCGGGAACAGCGTCGGTGGCCGCAACATATCACAGAGCTCGGGCCACGGTGCGTTCGGTGGCGCTTCCAGTGGGATGAACAAAAGTTCAGCTCGAGCCAGCAGCAGCAGGGGCTCTCGCAGCATGGGCGGCGGCGGCGGTCGCAGTGGCGGCGGGCGCCGGAGATAGCTAAACCATCACTGAGGAAAAACACATGAAATCAGAATCATTCATCATCACTCCGCTGAAAGTTTCCTTATTTGCGGCGGCGATCTTCTTCTTCTGCTTCGCGGGCACCGCCTTGCGCGCGGCGGCAGAGGCAAAAGAGGATGCGGCGGCGACCTCGCAGGTAAAACAAAAAGGGTTCGACACCCCGCAGCAGGCGGCCGACAGCCTGATTCAGTCAGCCGAGACTTTCGATGTGCCCGCTCTGGAGGACATCTTGGGTCCGGGGAGCGAGGATATCCTGCGATCCGAGGATCCGGTCATGGACAAGAAACGGGCGGTCGATTTTGCCAAGCAGGGACGGGAAAAGAATTCCGCTGAGGTCGATCCGAAGAATCCGAACCGCGCCATCCTTTCGGTGGGTGTCGAGGAATGGCCGCTCCCGATCCCGATCGTGAAGCGCAAAGGGAAGTGGTATTTCGATACGAAGGCGGGTCGCAAGGAAATTCTTTTCCGGCGCATCGGAACGAACGAGTTGGATGCAATCGAGATCTGCCGGGGTTACGTGGACGCCCAGGACGAGTATGCCTTGGAAAAGCACGATGATTCGACTGTGAACCAGTATGCGCAACGGGTCATCAGCACGCCTGGCAAACAGGATGGATTGGCCTGGAAAAATCCGGATGGCACCTGGGGAGGTCCCGTCGGAGAAGATGTCGCCAAGGCTCTGGAGGAAGGCTATTCGGATAAAGCTCGACCCTATCACGGCTACTATTTCAAAATTCTCAAGGGTCAGGGGCCTGCGGCGCCCATGGGTCAAATGGACTTTGTTGTTGGCGGAGCCATGATCGGCGGCTTTGCGCTGGCGGCGGCCCCGGCAGAGTATCGGGTCACGGGCGTGCAGACCTTCATTGTTGGCCCGGACGGGGTCGTTTACCAAAAGGACCTCGGACCGGACACCCTGAAGAAATTTCAGAGCATGGATCGTTATAATCCCGACAAGACCTGGCACGAGACGGACGACGAGTGGTAGATCCAGGGCTTGACCGTGCTGGCTGCGAATAGCTGGCGATCGTTCCGGCAACGCAACGCAATGCTCCTCGCACGTAAAATACCGATTTGGGCGAGTGGTGTTGCGCTTGCCGCGGGACTGAATGCGGGCGCTGCCGATCCCCCTAAAGCTCCGGCCGGGATGGTCTGGATACCGGGTGGCGAGTTCGAGATGGGAGCGGTCGTGAATGGCCACGGGAGCGACGAGATGCCGATGGCCTCGAACGACGCGGAGCCGATTCATCGCGTGCGCGTGGATGGATTCTGGATGGACAAGACAGCGGTCACCAACGCAGAATTTGCAAAGTTTGTGGCGGCGACGGGTTACGTGACCGTCGCGGAGATCGCCCCGACAAAGGAAGAATTCCCCGATGCCCCGCCGGAGAATCTGGTGGCTGGCTCGGTCGTTTTCACACCACCGGATCACGAGGTTGCGCTCGATAACTACTTTCAATGGTGGAACTACATCAAAGGAGCGAACTGGCGGCATCCGACCGGTCCGGAAAGCGGCATCGAGGGCAAGGGGAGTTACCCGGTCGTACAAGTCGCCTATCCCGACGCGGAAGCCTATGCAAAATGGGCGGGGAAGCGGCTGCCGACCGAAGCGGAGTTTGAGTTTGCGGCCCGCGGAGGTTTAGAAGGCAAGACCTATGTCTGGGGCGACGACTTTCGACCTAACGGCAAATGGATGGCCAACACTTACCAGGGCAAATTTCCCGTAAAAGATAAAGGCGAAGACGGCTTTGTCGGCCTTGCGCCAGTGGCAAAGTTTCCGCCTAACGGCTATGGACTCTACGACATGTCGGGCAACGTCTGGCAATGGTGCAGTGACTGGTATCGTCCTGACTATTATGCCGAGCTGGCTAAAACGGGCGAGGTCGCGAACAATCCCAAGGGCCCGGAGACATCATTTGATCCGGCCGAGCCTAACGAACACAAGCGCGTCCAGCGCGGCGGTTCGTTTCTTTGCAACGCCCAATACTGCTCGCGCTACATTGTCGGCACGCGGGGCAAAGGGGACTTCAACACCGGCACCAATCATCTTGGTTTTCGCTGTGTCCGATCCGCAACAGCGCCGCCGCCGATCGCAGACAAGAGGTAAACAGCAACCAGCTCCGATCGTCAGGGTGATCTTAGTCCAAATGGTTTGCCAAGGTGCCGGCAAAAGCCTGCGGAACGATCAGATGTGATCATCGCGGGATTCCATTCCGACAGCTTCAAGTGGCGTTCGAAGTGGCACTTACCAGAGCCAGTGTGACTCGATTTAACGTCAGGCGCCCCGGGAGCGGAAAGCCGTGGATTAGCGAAAGACTCTTTTCACGGTTTCACAAAAACACGTAATTAACAATATGTAACATGCCAGTAGCAAAGTTGTAATTTGACCCGGGGTAGTGACTCTCGCAGCCTTACCCCGACTCATTGTCACTTAACCAACTATTAAATATGAAACTAAATAAGACAGTAATTGCTCTAGCATCCAGCGCTTTTTTTTGCGGGTCAGCCCTTGCTGGACCCCCGGAATCAAAGGAGGTGGCACCGGCACCGCCAGCGCCAACCGAATTCGGCACCGGCTGGTATTTTGGTATCGATACGGGCGCGAACGTCTACCAAGGCCTAAGCGGAAATACTCGCGCAATCCTCGCCAATGGCGATGTCCTTTCTTTCAATACGAATAGCAATGTCGGTTGGTTTGGTGGATTGAAATTCGGATATGTCTTTGGGACGGGAGTGTTCCGCCCGGCGATTGAGGAAGACTGGTATTACAACGGCTTCAAGACTGACAACGACATAGATTTAAATGGTACCAGAATCGGCGGTGGCCAAAGCACGATCCGATCAGGTGCCTTCATGACGAACTTTATCGGCCGCTTCGCGCTCGGGCGATTCCAACCGTATCTTGGCGCGAGCATCGGAGGCTACTACGCAAGAGCCGTGGACAGCTCCGTCGGGGTTACTGTTGACGACCAAACGTTTGTTACCAATAAGGGCGGCAACAGTGGTTCGTTGGCCTGGGGCGCCATCGCTGGAGCCGATTACTACTGGACCCCCAAGTACAGTACGTTCTTGGAATACAAGTTCCTCGACTATACGGCACTGGATGTGGGCAATGGCAATCATCACATAGGTCAGCAATTGGTTGGCGCTGGCTTGCGGATTCACTTCTAAGATAACTTCCGGGGATTCGACAGACCGCCGCCTCTCTTAGCCCGGCCGCTGAGAGAGAGCGGCGGTTTTGTCTTTCGGCAGGATGCGACGTAATGCGAGCCTGCAATCCGGACAAGAGCAACTCTCGAAGCGCCAGCGCCCCGGCCCATGGCCAGCAAACCTTCGGGCGCCCTTCTGCTAGGCAGCAGTACCGGTGACGGGATCCTCTCACGAGAGATGACGGTGCAGCTTCAATCTGCCACATTCGGAACGGATGAGTCGCAAAAGGAAAAAGTCGACCCCGGCACGGGGAAAGCAGGCGGTCACCCACTCGCGACGAGTATTCTCGCGGAGCCGAATCCCGCTGGCCTTGGGTGTTGTCATCGCAGGGGGGGTTCTCACCTGGTGGCTGGCCCATCGGAGCGAGAATCCTGTGGTAGAGGGCGCACGTTCCTCGGCCGCTACCCGGGTCAGGTTTGCACTCGAGCCTGAAAAGAAGGTATTCGCGCAGTATGCCGGCGCGGAGAGCTGCCGCGAGTGTCATGCGTCCACTTTCAACGAGTGGAAGGGCTCACATCACGGGCTGGCGGAACGAAAGATTGATCCGGCGCTCGACCGTAGCGCGTTTGAGCCCCCGCGCGAGATCACGACTGGCACGCAAGTCTCCGAGGCGCGGATGGAGTACGGACGATTTCAGCTCATCACAGCGGGGCTGAAATCACGGCGGGAAATCTTCATGCCCGATCGCGTGATCGGCGTCGATCCGTTGCAGCAATTTTTGATTCCGGCCGAGGGCGGCCGCTGGCAGGCGACCGAGCTGGCCTGGGATCCGCGTCGGCAGGAGTGGTTCGATGTTTACGGCAACGAGGATCGCCAGCCAGGCGAGTGGGGGCACTGGACGGGCCGCGGTATGACCTGGAACGAGATGTGTGCCTCGTGTCACAACACGCGGGTGCGAAAAAATTACGAGGTTGCCACCGATGCCTACCACACGACGATGGCGGAAATGACGGTAGATTGCGAGGCCTGCCACGGTCCCATGCGCGCGCATGTGGCGTGGCGCAGGAAATATGGGAAGCAGAGCGGCGATCCGTCGCTGCCGAAGTTCACGCCAGAGCAAGTGCTCGACACCTGCGGGACGTGCCACTCCCGACGGAGCGAGCTGACGGGTGACTTCGTTCCGGGCGAGAAATACCTTGATCACTATGCGCTGGCCATTCCCGATGAGAGCGATCTCTTTTTTCCCGATGGCCAGGTGCACGCTGAAGACTATGAGTTTACCTCTTTCCTCAGCAGCAAGATGCAGGCGGCGGGCGTGCGCTGTGTGGATTGTCACGATCCGCACACGGGCAAGAATTTGCTCGAGGGCAACGCGCTCTGCCTTCGCTGCCACGGGCCGCCGATTGCGCCCGCGCCGAAGATTTCCGACCCGGCGCATAGCTTCCACAAGGCGGGGACAGCCGGCAGCCGTTGCGTGGATTGCCACATGCCGGAGACGACTTACATGCAGCGCCACCGGCGTCGCGACCACGGCTTCACGATTCCCGATCCGCTCCTGACGAAGGAATACAACATTCCGAATGCATGCAACCGTTGCCACGCCGATAAGTCGGCGGATTGGGCGCTCGGTTTTTGCGAGCAATGGTATGGCGAGAAAATGAAGCGGGCCACGCGCACGAGGGCGGAATGGGTGGCGCAGGCGCGGGCCGGCGCAGCGGGCGCGTCCGCCAATCTGCTGCGCATGCTGAGCGAGGAGAAGATTCCACTATGGCGCGCGGTCGCGGCCAATTTGCTGCAAGACGCGACGAACGATCCCGGAGTGATCACCGCTCTTACGCAAGCGACGCACGACCCGAGCGCGTTAGTGCGCACGATGGCCGTGCGCGCGCTCGGCGAAACCGTGCGGCCGTCGGACCCAGCGAGCACTGGGAGGTTGAGGCCGCTGCTCGATGATTCGGCGCGCGCCGTGCGCATCGATGCGGCGTGGGCGTTGCGCCGGACTGTCGATACCAACTTCGGCGCAGGCAGCGAATTGTTGTCCTATCTCAACTTCAATCGCGACGAGCCGCTTGGCCTGATGCAGTGGGGAACATTTCTGGGTGACCGCGGTGACCGCGCAGGCGAGCTGGCGGCGTATCACCAGGCGGTCGAATGGGATAAAGGTTCACCCCAGCTGCGGCAGAACTACGCCGTCGCCCTGAGTCAAGCCGGGCAGGCCGTGGAGGCTGTGAACCAGCTGGCCGAGGCCGTGCGTCTTGCCCCGCGTGACGCGCAGATCCGCTACACCTATGCGCTCGCCTTGAATGAAGTGAATCAGCCTGACGAAGCTCGCGGAGCCCTGGAAGAAACCGTGCGGCTCGATCCGCAGTTTGCCCGCGCCTGGTATAACCTCGGGCTGGCGCGCAATGCCGCAAATGAGCCGGACCTGGCCCTCGCCGCCCTGGCGCGCGCTGAGGCGCTCGATCCTCACAACGCGCAGGCGCCCTATGCCGCCGCCACCATTCTCGCGCGCCAGCAGCGCACGCGCGAGGCAGCCGACGCAGCCCGCCGCGCTCTTCGCATTGCCCCGAATTACAGGGAAGCAGCCGAGCTATTGCGCATGCTTTCGCCGGACGAAGGCCAGTAATTGAGTTAGTCGAATGATATGATAAACCAGTCATCGGTTATGATGGGGATGAGGCTTGATTGGCGGGTCACTTCCGCTCCTGGTAGCCTTCGCAAGACCGACAAGGAGAAACAACCAAAGTGAATTCGGAAACCTATCGTTCGCTCTTCGCCGTTGGGCTGTTTCTCGCGATGCTTCTGCTTCTCGAGAGCGGCCGTCGTATTGGCGTCCGTCGCCTTAGCCAGGACCCGGAAGGAGCACGGCAGGGGCTCGGCGTTGTGGAAGCCGCGGTGTTCAGCCTCCTGGGATTGCTGATCGCGTTCACCTTTTCCGGTGCCGCCACGCGTTTCGACGCCCGGCGCCAACTGGCTGTCGAGGAAGCGAACGATATTGGCACCGCATTGCTTCGTCTCGATCTGTTGCCACCCGGCTCCGCGGTAAATCTCCGGGAACAATTTCGACGGTATCTCGATTCACGGATCGAAAGTTACAGAGAAATATCTGATCGACCGGCGGCGGAAGCGGAACTCGCGCGGTCCGTCAAGCTGCAAGGTGAGATTTGGTCTGCCGCGGTGACGGCGAGCCGCGACTCGGGATCGCAGCCCTCGCAAATGCTACTCCTGCCGGCTCTGAACCAGATGATTGACATCACTACTACTCGGGCCGAGGCGACCAGACTCCATCCGCCCCCGATTATCTTCGTCATGGTCAGCGTGCTTTCGCTGGCCGCTTCACTTCTGGCGGGATACGGAATGGCGGGCGGGAAATCGCGCAGTTGGCTCCACATGCTCAGCTTCGCTACCGTGGTGGCCATTACCGTTTATGTCATCATGGACATTGAATACCCGCGACTTGGACTGATTCGGTTGGACGACGCCGATCGTGTCCTGCTCCAACTGCGGGAGAGCATGCAGCCTCCAGCCAAGTGAGACCCAATTTGGATTGCGGCCCCGAGAACGCGATTTCCCAGAAACATTCCGCTCGCGCACGAATACGACCGCATGTAGAAATCCACCCGAAATCATCAAACCAAAAAATGAAATTCCGGACTCAACTCCATCGCCATCTCGCCGCGTGCGCACTTCTCAGCCTCTGCGCTGCCTGCCAAACCACTTCGACCACTCAGACCGCTCAATCAGATCGTTTCGACTTGGCCGACATCAACCACGACGGGTGCCTGAGTCGCGACGAAATCAGCGACATGCTGGTGACTCAAGTCTTTAACGCCCGCAATACGAACAAGGACGGCAAGCTGACCAAAGCGGAATGGATGGTGCCGGGCGACCCTCAGGGAAACAAGATGTTCGCCGGAGCTGACACCAATCACGACGGCGTGGTCACATTGGCAGAAGCGAAGGCTTACGGGAGGAAAATCGGAGTGGGCAACACCTTCTTTAACGAGGCCGACAAGAATCATGACGGCTGTGTCGATCGCGCAGAGGCCCAAGCCTATTATGCTTCCAAGGAAGCTCCGCCGAGGTAAAGCCTCCCGATGCTTCCACCTTGGAACGCTTCTCAGATCCCGAGCGACGCTGGCAAAATAGATCGCTTGCGTTCTGGTCGGACGGGACGCTTTCTCCGCGTGTCCGCCAGGAACTCGCTGCCTTGACGCATTACGCCGCGAATCCTCAAGGATTGTTGAAGTCCCAATGAAGCGTCTGAGCCTTTGGGTTGGTGGTACCCTCGGCGCGATTGTGGCCATTATCGCCGCGGCCTGGGCCTTTGGTGCTGTCTGGTTCGACGGCCCGTTCGGAGCCGGCAACAAGCTCGCGGCGTCCCTCCTCACGGCACTCCTAATCATCGTGCTTCTGTTCGTTAGGCCGTTTCGGCGAAAATTGGGCGTCTTCGTTCTGTTCTTCGCCGGCGTGCTGGTCTGGTGGTTAAGCCTTACTCCGACCAACGATGCCGACTGGGAGCCGGATGTGGCGCGGACTGCCTGGGCCAATACGCAAGGCGACGAAGTTACGTTCCACAACGTCCGCAACTGCGATTACCGGACCGGGACGGACTACACGCCGCGCTGGGAGACGCGCACCGTGCGCATCTCGCAGATCACCGGGATCGACCTCGCGATCGATTACTAGGGCTCGCCCTGGATCGCGCATCCCATCGTCAGCTTCCAATTCGCTGACGCGCCGCCACTTTGTTTTTCCATCGAGGTGCGCAAGAAGATCGGCCAAACCTACTCGGCTATCAGCGGGCTCTACCGGCAGTTCGAGCTCATCTACATCGTGGCGGACGAACGCGACGTTATCCGCCTGCGCACGAACTTTCGCAAGGAAGACATCTATCTCTATCGCACGACCATTTCGCCGGCGCACGCGCGCGAACGATTCCTCGAATACATCCGTTCCCTCAACGCCCTGCGAAACCAACCGCGCTGGTATAACGCCATCACCACCAACTGCACCACGAGCATCCGCACGCAGCATCCGCCTAACGAGCGTCCGCCGTGGGACTGGCGCATCCTGCTCAACGGCAAAGGCGACGAACTGATGTATGAGCGCCACTTCATCGTGACCGACCGGCTCCCTTTCGCGGAGCTGAAAGCGCGCAGCCTGATCGACGCCCGCGCCCTCGCGGCCGACGACTCGCCCGATTTCTCAAAGTTGATCCGAGAAGGTCTGCCCGGGATGGTTCCGGCGGCCATGTCAGGTCAAGCGCCAGCCGCTCCCTGACGGTGTCATTCTTTCTGCCGTCGGGTGGCGACCCTAACGGGATTCGAACCCGATTTTGACGCTTCGTGCGGCTGCGCGATTTCGACATAATTCCGCACCGTCTTGCATCTTAGAGGGAAAACAGGCTTTTCACCGCTTTGCCGTATTCGCGCAGAAATACGTAGTTCGAGTGTCCGAATTTGTCCGAAAACCTCCGGCCTCGCGTGGGCCGCAGCGGAAATACCGGAGACGACTGCCGGCGGCAATGTCGCGACATCGCAAGGCCCGGTGTTCGCTCAAGATGCAGCCGTGCTGGTCCGAAAATAAATCCCAGATTCTCAAATATTTGTGTCGATACCGTCCTGCGACCCATCGCGCTGACGGTGCGGCCGTCGTCGTTTAGGTGCCAAGACATATCGCGCTACGATCTTTATCCCTGTGACGGACCGTCGGCCGGGTCTGATAGATTGGATGAGCTCCAAAGTGGCTAAGCGCCAAGCAGATGCGGAATCTCTATCCAACTGAGCTACGGACGACCGAGAAGAGCGGTTAATCGCGGGAGGAACGGCGGAGCCGTCAAATCGAACGCAATCGTGCGCTCGAACTATGCGGCACGCGGGCCAGCCATCCAGGCCCGCGTGTCACAAAAGGCCTACCGCAAAGGGCCCTGATGCTTAACTCAACGCGCCGGCATTGCACCTCCCCACGCCGAGGGCGACGGGTTGAGTGGAGTGACCAGCGACCGGGAAACGTTCGCCTTCATTTCCGGGCCCGCCAGGGTCGTCGGCGGTGTGCCTTTGGCGCGAGCCAGGAATCCGTGGGCAATGCCGGAAGCATCGGTGTAACGACCACAGATATATCCCTGCGAATTGATTCCGTTCAACGATGTAAAGGTCGATCCGGGATAATCGAAAGTGATAAACGTGCCTGGCGGGACAAAGAAGAGTCCATGAGTCGCGCCTGAGGCATCCGCATATCTGCCTACCACCGAGTTTTTATTGTTAAGTCCAAACAGGATTGTCGCTGTGGACCCGGGAGGATCGATCGGGAAGTGCAGCGCTCCATTGGCGTCCCGGTACTGGCCGTGAAGGATTCCCGAGCCGTCTATGTAGTATCCCACAGTCAGTTTTTTGTTGTTATTAATCTCGTAAGCAAAAGTCCCTGCAGCGCCCGGGACGCTATACGACGTTATGGTTCCGCCGCGATCGATGAACGCCTGGAAAACTCCGCTGCCGTCGGGATCAAACGCGCCGGCAAGGTCGCCAGGCTCGTTTATCCCAAGCAGGTTGGTCTGCACCGTGCCGGGAACATCGTATTCTGTGAAGGTGTCGCCCGACAGTAAGAACGAGTGAACCGTACCATCGCTGATGACGTAGTCACCGACTACTGTGCGTGGATTGTTGATGCCGCGTCCTTCGGTAAAACCGACGGTGTCGTTAGGGTCGACGATCGGCGCACTAAAGCTACCGTCGCTGAACCGGACAAAACCGCGCACCACTCCGCTCGAATCAATGTACTCGCCGACGATGTCGCCTCTTTCGTTAATCTTTTGCGGGAGGGTCAAATTACCGGCCCCGGGATAATCAAAACTCGTGATCACTTCGATAGAGAATGCGTTCGGTACCTGCTGAGCGAACGTCCCCATCAATGGGAACACGAATAGAACTGCCAGAATGCTGATGATTATTTGTTTTAGTTTCATGATGCTTATTGCTCCTTGGTTGAATTTGCATTCCTAAAACGCCGATATGGCATAGGCACAATGCCCAGTTGACGAATTTCGATGTGTCCAGTTTGTGTGTGTTATCTCGGTCCACTATTAACGGCAGCATCTCATCTTGAGAAAGCATTCTCTGGATGCGAAAGTCGTATCGGGAAAATGAATGGCGCGATCTACGGACGTACAGTTTCATCGGTTCCAAAGCAGCGCCGGCGTCGTTCAGTCATGTCGTTCGAAATGGTGCGGCTGGATCGGGCGGCATCCGAGCCGCTTTACCAACAACTGTATCGTCAAATACGAGAAGAACTTGAGAGCGGCAGTTTTGATTCAAGCGCTTCTCGTGTGCCTTCCTCACGAGTTCTCGCTACGACGCTCAGGATTTCGAGACCGACCGTAAACGAGGCGTTCTCAAAGCTGCTTGAAGAGGGCTATCTTCAAGCCCGGAAACGGTCTGGTCTCTTTGTCGCCGATCATTTACCGGCAACTTTTCTGAAAGCTGCCAGGCTGGCGACGACCGCGCGCACCGAGCATTCGCCGCGTGTCGCTCGACGAGTGACGCAGAATGACCGATTTTCGCAGCGGCCGACAACTAGATGTCGGCGTGGCCGGTCCGCCAGCCGTCACGTTCTCGCGGGGTTGCCGGCAGTCGATGAATTCCCGATTGCTGTTTGGGAACGCTTGCGCGAGCAGGTTTTGGCAAAAAAGGGAGCGCACTTGTTGCGTTATGCCTCGAGCCGTGGCGAGATCGAACTACGGAAAGCAATCGCTGCTTACTTGTGCGACTTCCGCGGCGCCAATTGTCATCCCGAGCAAATCGTAGTGGTAGGCGGCATGCAGCAGGGGATGCTGGCGTGCGCACTCGCGTTGATCAATGAGGGTGAAGTGGCATGGATCGAAGATCCCGTCTTCCTTCAGGCACGTAATGTCTTGGCTTTTGTCGGGCCAAAACGAGCCCGCGCCCGATCGATCGTGAAGGGCTGGTAATCGGGAAATGCGACGGCAAAATTCTCCAGACTCATTCTCGTCACACCGTCGCACCAGTTTCCCTTGGGTGTGACAATGAGCCTGAAGCGGCGGAAAGCTCTCATCGAGTTCGCGGAGTCGCGCGACGGCTACATCCTGGAGGATGATTATGATTTCGAGTTTCGTTTCGATGGACCGCCGCTGCCATGTCTTCAGGGTTTGGACAATGCCGGCGGGTGATTTATGCCGGCACGATGAGCAAGATCCTTTATCCATCGCTGCGCCTCGGTTTTCTGGTCGCACCGCCAAAACTTGTCGACACTCTCGTCAAGGTGCGCGCTGTCATGGACCAGCACTCCCCAGCGATTGATCAAGCTACCCTGGCGCGTTTCATCACCGAAGGATTTTTCCTCAGCCATGTGAAACGCGATCCGCGAACTCTATGCCCAGCGACGCGTATTTTTTATCGAGCAATTCCAAAAATGGCTGGGCGACTATTTCGATCTGGAAGTAACGCCGGCCGGTTTGCACTTCATCGCCTGGCTGCGGCGCAGGGAAGATTTGCCGTTATTTATGCGTGCTCGTGAGCAAACCGGCGTTTGGCCCCGGCCTCTTTCTTTCTTCTGCATCAAGGCTCAGTTGGATCCGGCATTCGTCTTTGGATTTGCGGCCTGGTCGCAAGCGCAAATTGAACAAGGTTTGGCAAAACTAGCATCGGCGGTTAAACAACTGAAGCAGCGTGGCGCGGGAAACGGTTCATCGTTTCAAATCCATCCTTTCTCACCCGCTACCAGCTTCATACTGGCCGTCAACAACTGTCCGATCAAATTAACTGGCTAACGAAAATTGGATTTTGAGCAAAGCAGCCGGCCCTTTCGAGCCCACGCGACAATTAGAAAGACTTGTGGACGCAACCGCTCGCTGGCGGCTCATTCGCAAAGCGCGCCGTCGTCCAACTTGATGAGCAGCTCCTCGAGCGGTGAACCGGGCTGGAAAATCGTGAAGTGGTCGCGGCCCGCGAATGTCCAATACTCGAGTCGTTGACCAGCAGAACAGCGCTCTTCGACATACGCGTCGGTGGCAAACGGACGGCACGACGATGTCCGAGAGGCCTTGCGCGATTACGACAGGAGCCTTTATTAGACCGTTCGCCGTGTTCTGCTCAAGCCGAGCTTGAAGCGCTTTGTTCGAACTCGTGGCCAATGCTGGACCGTCGAACGTCGCCGCCAACGCCTCGATGCGTTCCAGATCCTCGGGCGGGACGAAGTCGCATAAGTTTACTATCTGACGCGCCGCATCGAGCGCCTCGGGGCGAAGCGCTTGCTCGAATGTGATGTCAGGGTAAAACCGGCTATACGACAGCGCGAGATACGGTCCAAACCGCTTGTCCATCTCGACGTTCATCGCGAGAATGTTCTTAACGTTCGCGGCCGGTGCGATTGCCGCGACGCCGAGGATTTCGAGGTCCGGCGCGTAGCGCGGCCCTACAATGCCGGCCCAAAGTGCTGCGTGTCCCCCCTGCGAGTAACCCCACACCACCATGCGTTTGTCGAGCGCAAGCTCTGAGATCTGTTGCGCGGCACGGACTGAATCGAGCGTCGCGCGCGCTTCGCCTTCGCCGATCAGGTAGGGATGCGGGCCACCCTTCTCGGCGAAGGAGTAATCTGTGGCGACCACGACCCAGCCAGCCATTACGATCCGGTCGCGCCAGGGGATGCCCTTGGTTGGCGTCGACAAAAGCGACGGCATGCATTTCTGCAGCAGGCCCGTCGTAGCGTGCTCCCATGCGATGACAGGACGTGGACCTGCGGGAGGATCGGTCTGGGCGAACACGGTCGCGACCGCCGTCGCTGGCGTGCTGTCGTCCACAGTGGTTGCATAGAGCATGCGCCAGCCCCGCATGCCGGCTGGCAGTATCACGTCTTTGAGCGGCTCGCCCCGCAGCAACGTGCCAGGCTGGTGCGGCAGGTCCAACGGCGAATCGTAGAATGCATCTGGCGCGTGCGCAGTGATGCTGGCGCCGAATTTCGTGCGGTGTCGGCGCGGCGCTCGACTCTGACGACGCTCGCTTGGACCGATTACAGCCAGCTCCGGCGAGCAAAACAAGCAGCACCGCAAAGCCAATCGAACGAAGTCCGGCAATGTTCATAAGCCTCTTTCTCCTAGCAAGCTGTGATCCGCTGTCCATCGGACGGGCGAGACGACCTAACGTGACTCAAGATCAGTGAACCGCTGGCCGGCGACACGATGATTAGCTTGCAACACGCTTACGAAGTTCGCCCGCGGAAAGTTAAACGCGGCTCTTTCGGTCCGCCCAAAATCTTTTGACGATGGCTATTTTGCCTATGAAAAACGGAAGCGACCCTAACGGGATTCGAACCCGTGTTACCGCCGTGAAAGGGCGGTGTCCTAGGCCACTGGACGATAGGGTCAGGAGAGCGCCCAATATCCGGAGCGCGTCCCCGCGTTGCAAGTCATTTGCTGGCGGATCTGCGCAGGAATACTACTCAAAGCTAAAGCGCGTTGTAATCGGAACTTCCCTGTAGCTGCCGCGCAGAGGCGAGATTGCGGGCGTGAAAACGTAAGGACCAAACACTGAATCGCAACGATCGCGAACGGGTCAGGACGCTGAGGCATCCCAAATGTGCATGGCCGCTGGTCAGTTGCGGTTGCCCAGCTCCATCACAAGCTTCGCCGTTCGGCGAGTCGCGCCGCTATGTCTGGCAAGAACAGTCTGAGCATTTGCCACCATGCGCGAGGCAGTCTCGCGATCTCGCAGGAGCCAGGCGATTTTTTCCAGCAACGAATCGGAACCAGGCACTTGGATAGCAGCGTCATTCGCAATCAGCGCCCCGGCCAGGGAGGAGAAGTTTTCCATGTGCGGTCCGAAGAGAACCGGTTTGCCGGCCAGGATTGCTTCCACTGGATTTTGGCCGCCACGGGCGTTCAGACTCTTGCCGACAAAAACAACCGTTGCGACGGCGTGCCAGTCGCGCAGCTCGCCCGTCGTGTCGAGGAGCAGAGAGTCAGTCGAAACGACGGTCCTGGCTTTGCTTCGCCGCACCGGTCGAAGGCCGGCGGCGCGCAGTTGAGACGCGATCTCTTCACTCCGCTCGACATGGCGCGGCGCGATGATGAGAAAAAGCGCTGGAAATTCACGGCGCAGATCGAGAAAAATCCGGCCAACAATCTCCTCTTCGCCCGGATGAGTGCTGCCGGCGAGCAGGATCGGCCGGGTCGACTCAATCCCGAGGGTTCGCAGGATCTCGCGCGGTCGCTCCGGGCGAGGCTCGACGCCTTCCGGATCAAATTTGATGCTCCCAACGAATTGGATCCGGTCCGCGGCGACGCCCAACGATTCCCAGCGCCCGACATCTTCCGGCTCCTGCACGCAGATTAGATCGAGTTTTTGGAAATATGGCCTAACGAACCATTTGAATTTCCGGAAGCGCTCCTCCGAGCGGGGCGAAAGGCGGGCGTTAACGAGCGCGAGGGGAATTTTTCGCCGATGCGCGATCGCGGTCAGGTTCGGCCAGACTTCCGCTTCGACGAGGACGATGCGCGTTGGTCGGACGGCAGAAAAGGCGCGATGCATGATCGGCCAAAAATCGAGCGGGGTGTAGAGTACCTCGATCCAGTCAGGTGCCTCTCGGGAGGCAAGGGCGAAGCCGGTGGTAGTGGTGGTGGTAAGGGCCACGCGCAAATTGGGATCGAGTTCCCTCATCCTCGCCGCCAATTTCAACGCGATCATTACTTCACCGACGCTGACCGCGTGCATCCAGGTTCGGTGACCCTGCGACAGCCTCGCGCGGGTCGCTCGATCATAGAGGCCGAGTCGCTGACCAAACTTGTTTCGATAATTCCCGCGTCGAAACATTTTCACCACATAACCCGGCAGGAAGAAAAGAAGCGCCAGCGGGAAGAGCAGGTTGTAGAGCAGGCGAATCATTCCAGGTCTCGTCGCTGCAGAAAAATCGTTTCGGTGGCACCATAGGTCTTGCGCCGGATCACTTCCCAGAAATCGGTCGTCGGGAGGCGTTCGCCCGGTCGTTTCTCCAGAACGAAGATTCCCTCACTCGTTAGGCGAGTGGGCAGGCGGTCATTGCGCAGAAGGAGCTTGGTAAAAGTGTCGCCCAGCTTCGATTTGTCATAGGGTGGGTCGGCGAAAATCAAGTCGTGCGGCTCGGCCGTGCTGGCGTGGCTGAGGAAATCAAACACGTCCTGTTTCCGGATTCGGCCGCTCAGGCCGGTTTGGGCGAGATTGCGCTCGATTGCGGCGATGGCCTGACGATCGCTTTCGACGAACATGACGGCGGCGGCGCCGCGGCTGAGGGCTTCGATACCGAGCGCTCCGGTGCCGGCAAAAAGGTCGAGAACGCGCGCGCCGATGACGCGTTCAGCAAGGCTGGAGAATATCGCAGCCTTCACGCGATCCATCGTCGGCCGAATCTCCGTTTTCGGAACGAAGAGGCGGAGGCCGCCGGAGGTCCCGGCGATCACTCTCATGGCGAAGGCGAGGGCGTGGCCGAGGCGGCGGGCGCCGTTTCGTTAGCCGAGGCGGCAACGTCAGATTCGACCGGCGCCGGTGATCCAGCTGATTCGTTAGGCGAGACAGGCGCCAGGCTAGGCGCTGGCGTCGCTTCCTGCTTTGGCTTTTTCTTTTTCGCGTGACCGAAGAGGCTGCTGATTACGCCGCCGAGATCGCGCAAATCACGCCCGACGAGCTTGTCCATCAGGTCGGTCTTCGGTCGATCAACTGTGCCACTGACCTTGAAGTGGACCGCCGCGTAGCCCGCTGGCTCGGCTACCGGCTGAAAATTTTCGCGGATTGGCGCGAAGAGCTGGCGCCGCACTTTGTCGTTAAGCGCGAGTTGCGAATCGAGATGGAGTTTCCCGCGGAAATTGATCGTACCGGTGGCGGTAAGCCGGATGTTCGGGGAACGCAGGACGAGTTCGTCGATCGTGATGATGCCGGGGTTGATGTGGTATTTGACCTCGGCCTGGTCGAGCTGGAGTTGCATTAGCTCGTCGATTTGCAGGATTTGGCCTAACGCCACCAGCAGGCTGTATTGCTCCAATTTCCCATCGCGCAAAATGACCTCGCCATGTCCGGTGAGCGCGTTGCTGTCGGCGGTTTTGCCCTCGGCGTCGAGCGAACCCTCGATTCGTCCCTGGATCATGCCGGCCGGTCCCCCGGCGTTGGTAAGCAGTTGCTCGGCCTGAAGATCGCGGAACTTAACCCTCGCGGTGAAGGGTGAATCCTCCGCCAGCAGTTGCATCTCAAAATGGCCGCTGATCATGCCGCCGGCGGCGTGCGCCGAGATGTTGGAGAATGCGAGCCCGCCCGGCTCATAGCGCAACGGCGACTCGAGATCCTCGATAAAGAAGCGGTTGCGCAACGAGATCTTGTCGACCCTGGCATTTCCCCTGAGCTCGGTTGCCGTGCGAAAGCTGGAGCGAAAATCGAGCCCGGTGAACTTTGCGATCATCCGTCCGGCGGAATCGAGGAAGGTGAAATCGCCGTCCTTCAGATTCACGCGTTGCACTTCCGGGGTAAAAACGGGCGCCGGCGTTTCCGCAAAAACCGGCTCGTTAGGCTCGGTGGTCGCAACTGGCGAGACAGTCGTGATGGCCGGAGCGCTGGCGGGCACCGCGCTTGGCTCGGGAGCCGGGGAGGGCGCGGATGGATAGCTTTCCGATGGCAACTCGGGCAGACGCCATTTGCCCGAGGAATTTTGCGCCCAGACCACCTCGGGTTTGATCAAGGAAACCTGTCGGATGACGAGGCGCTCGCCAAAGAGCGACCAGAATTGCACCCGCAGTTGAAAGCTCTGCGCTTCGAGAAAATTGCCGCCGATCTTCTCCGACTCCTGCGGAATAGTGATGCCGTTGAGTTTTAATCCACTCCAGGGCGTGACGCTAATCTGGTGCAAATGCAGCGGCGTGCCGAGGCGCTGGCTGAGTTCCTGCTGAATCCGATGGTGCGTGCCCTGCGATTGCACATACAGGTTGATGCCAATCAGAAGGACAGCGGCCAGCACCATGATTCCGAGGAGAAGCCAGAGCAAAAGCCGGCCGAGTTTCTTCACCCGGGAAAACTACGCAACGCGTGGTTGAAGAAAAGATGAAACCCGCCTAACAAGTTAATCTCCTTGTCTAAAACCTGCGTCATTTTGAATCCGAGCGCGCGCGGCGAACGTGCGCAGCGCTGGGCTGAGCGGCTGCGCGCGATGTGTGGCGACGCGTTGTTTTGTGCGACGGCGAGTGCGGGAGAAGCGGAATTCCTGGCGCGCGAGGCGGTCGCGGCCGGTTTTGCGCGGATCGTGGCGGCGGGCGGCGACGGGACGATCCATGAAGTTGCCAACGGTATCGCCGGCTCCGACGCGGCGCTGGGCTTGATGCCGATGGGCACGATGAATGTCTTCGCCAACGAACTGGGCCTGCCGGCGAACGATCTCGGCCGGTGCTGGGAAATTATCCAGCGGGAACACACGCGCTGGATCGATTTACCGACGGCCAACGGCAAACATTTTGTGCAACTGGCGGGCGTCGGACTCGACGCGCAGGTTGTGAAAGAAACCAGCCTGACCCTGAAGAAGAACTTCGGTCCGCTCAGCTATCTCATCTCTGCCGCCCAAATCGCCGCGCGCAAACCGCCGCGGTTATTGATCGAAGCGGAGGAGGCGATGACGGAGGAAGGGTCCTTCGTACTCGTCGGCAACGGCCGATTTTACGGTGGGCCGTTTCCATTTTTCAAACACGCCCTGCTCGACGATGGATTGCTCGACGTGCTCGTCTTCAAGCAGCTCGGTTACTTCGAGCTGATCAAGTATCTCCAGAACGTTATCTTCACTTCCGACATCACGACGCCGGAAGTGGAATACTTCCAGACGCAGCGTCTGCGCGTGAGCAGCGCGGAGGCAGTCCCAATCGAGCTGGATGGCGAGTTGGCCGGCAGCTGTCCGGTTGAATTCCTGATCAAGCCGCGGCAGCTCAAGGTCCTGACGCCAGCCTAACGGTTCGGTCTTGGTCCTTCGTCACTGGCATCCTTTCCCAATGACAACCGGAACCGTTTACAGTAATTTCAGGGTATGCGTTTGTCCGGCCGCAAAGCATCGTCGCACGCGCCCCGCTGGTCGCCGCCGCAACAGGTTGTCCTGTTGTCGCTTATCGGGGTCAATCTCGCGGTCTTTATCGCGCAGCAGGTGCTCCAAGCTTACCAGCCGGCCATCGTTCCGGACTATCTCGGTCTTAGCTATCGCGGGATCGATCAGGCCTGCGCCTGGCAGTTTTTCAGCGCGATGTTTTTACACGCCGGCGTCTTCAGTTTCGCCGCCAACATGCTTGTTCTCTATTTCATCGGCCGCGATCTGGAATCGATTCTCGGACAAAAGCATTTTCTTTACCTGTTCTTTTGTGGCGTGATCGGCGGCGAGCTGGGCCATCTTTTCCTCATGCCCTCCACGACCGTGCTCGTCGCGGCCTCGGGTGGCATTGCCGCCGTGGTGGTAGCCTTCGCCACCATCCTGCCGGAAATGGAAATGGCCGATTCGCTCTTTTTCGTTCTGCCGGTAAGACTGAAGGCGAAATATTTCGCCTATACCCTGTTTGCGCTTGGGCTCTTGCTGGTCCTCTTCGTCCGGAATGGTGTCGTTAGTCACAGCGCCTATCTGGGTGGTGGCGCGGCTGGATGGCTCTATGCCCATCTCCTTGGCTTTGGCCGACCCTCCTTTGTGCAGCGCACCCTGCGCCGCCGTCGGATCGAGGGTGAGCGCCGCCGGCGGATGTCCGTGAAAGAATTTATTGCGGAGGAAATCGATCCGCTGCTCGAGAAAATTTCGCGAACCGGTCTCGCGAGCCTGAGCCGAAGCGAGCGGCGGATGCTGGCCCAGGCGCGCCAAAAGATGGCCGAACCACCACAATAGCGTGGCGGTTGCCGATTCGTTAGGCGAGATTTCTCGAAGCATCCGGCCGACGCAGGTCTGCGTCACGCTCGAGGCCATGGAGGCGAACTGGCCGGTAGAGGCGCCACCGCTCGCCGAGGTCATCGCCAGCTTTCCCTTAGGCACGGAAGCGCTTTTCCATCTGTTCTCCGTCTCGAGCATCTGTTGCGCGCGGCTCGTGCAGCAGCCGGAAATCCTCCGCTGGCTGGCGCAACCCGAAACGTGCGCCGATCGCCGCGGCTACGGACGCATGTTGACCGACCTGCACAATCTTGCCGGG
This sequence comes from uncultured Verrucomicrobiae bacterium, assembly GCA_963738045.1. Classification (GTDB taxonomy): domain Bacteria; phylum Verrucomicrobiota; class Verrucomicrobiia; order Chthoniobacterales; family UBA10450; genus Palsa-1392. Next base: position 777,904 of record CAVTUX010000002.1, read on the forward strand.
CGTGAATCGATCGGGGCGGAAAAGTTTCGCATTCTGCGCTTTTGGAAAGGGCGCGAGATGGTCCGGATCGCCCTGCGCGAAGTCTCGGGTGCGGCCCCACTCGAGGAAACGATGATCGAGTTATCGCAGCTGGCCGATATTTGCCTGACGAAAGTTTACGAACATTGGAATGAGGAGTTGCGGGAGCGCTGGGGCTCACCGGCCAGCCAGTTCGCCATTATTGGCCTGGGGAAACTGGGCGGACGCGAACTGAATCACAGCTCGGACATCGATCTCATTTTCGTTTACAGCGAGGAGGGACAGCTGACCGCGAAGTTCAGCTATCACGAGTGGTTCACCCGGCTCGGGAACAAAATCATGGAGACGTTCGCCGCCTCGGATCCGGCCGGCTCGCTTTTCCGCGTCGACCTGCGTCTTCGCCCGGAAGGCAGGGCCGGCCCGCTCGTCCGTTCGCTCGAGAGCATGGAGAATTATTATGCTGGCTTTGGCGAGATGTGGGAGCGGCTCGCGCTGATCAAGGCGCGCTGGATCTGTGGCGACCGCGAGCTGGCCTATGATTTCCTGCGGCAACTCCAGCCGTTCGTTTTTCCGAAAAGTCCTACCCCCGATCTGCTCGACGAAGTCGCGGCGATCAAAAACCGGATCGAGCGCGATATCGTGGGATTCGAGGAGCGGGAGCGGAATGTGAAACTCGGGGTCGGCGGGATTCGCGAGATCGAGTTTGTCGTGCAGGCACTCCAGCTCCTGCACGCGGCGCGGCATCCGTTTCTGCAGGAGCCGAGCACCTTGAAGGCGATTCGCGGGTTGGCAGAGCTGGAATTTCTGCCCAACGAGGACGCAGATCAGCTCGAAGCGGCCTACCGTTTCCTCCGCCGGGTCGAACATCGGCTTCAGATCGAGGCCGAACAGCAAACGCACACCGTGCCTGAAAACGGCGAAGCCCTCCAGGTGTTGGCGCAGAGTCTTGGTTTTGAGGATGGGAGCAAGCTGGTTTCGAAATTGCGCGAGCAGATGCAACGGGTGCGCGTGGTTTTCAAACGCGTCGTAGGCGAGACCACACCGGCCCGGGAGTCGGCTCCGGCTGATTTCCAAAATTTTCGCGATGAAGCGCAGGCGGCAAGGACCTTCGCGCAACTTGGGCAGAGCGCCGCGGGCTTTCACGTGGCGCCGCGCACCCGGCAGATTTTTCGCAAGCTGCGGCCACTCCTTCTTACCGGGCTTGGTCGGGCGGCTGATCCCGATGCAACGCTGACCCAGTTTGTGCGTTTCGTGGAGGCTTATGGCTTTCGCAGCCTGCTCTTCGAATTGCTGGCGGCGAATCCGCGATTGCTGGAATTGCTGATCGAGACCTTCGATGCGAGCGAGGCGGCGGGCGGTTGGTTGATTCGCCGCCCACAGTGGCTTGAGGACTTGACGCGTAGCGGGATGCTCGATCGCGCTTTCAGCGTAGCGCAACATCGGGAACGCCTGGGGTCCTTAGGCGCGACGAACGGAGATCTGGATCCGGTGCGAATTTATCGGCAGCGCGAGTTGTTGCGCATCCTTTTGCGCGACGTTCTGCATCTGGCCCCGCTCCCGCATTTGCTGGCTGAGCAAAATGATCTGGCCGAGGCGTGCCTGCTTTGCGCCGATGAACTGTTGAATCCCGACGGGTCGCTCACCATCGTGGCGATGGGAAAATTTGGCGGTCGCGAAATCGGTTACGGCGCCGATCTCGACGTCCTCTTTATCGGCGAAGATCCGCGGGCGGCGCAGAAAGTGACCGTCGCCTTTGCGCAAACGAGTGCGGAAGGCCGTCTCGGTCTGCTCGACGCCCGGTTGCGTCCAGATGGCGAGAAAGGCCCGCTCGTTTCTTCGCTCGAAACCCTGCGTCTTTACTACGCTGCGCGCGCGCAGTTCTGGGAGCTGCAATCGCTGACCCGCGCGCGCGCCCTTGGCGGGCCGCTCCGTTTTGAATTTGAAGCGCTGGCGCGGGAGCTTTGGCGCGAGGCGGGCGAGCGGTCCGATCTCGTCAGGCAAATCGAAAATATGCTGGTGCGGATCGCGAACGAGCGTGGGAGCGGGAACGATTTTTTTGATTTCAAGACCGGGATCGGCGGCATGATCGAAGGCGAATTTTTGATCCAGGCGCTGCAGATGCGGCACCGCATCTGGGAGCCAAATTTTCTCGTCGCGGTGGAGAAACTCGCGGCCAGGCAGATCCTGGAAAGGACCGACGCGGAGAATTTCCGGAGCGCCTACAACTTCCTGCGCCGTTGTGAATCAGTCCTGCGCCGCTGGCAATTCCGCAGTGTTTCGACTTTGCCCGTTACCCGCGAGGAGGAGGACCGGTTCGCGCGCCGGATGAAATTCACGACGATTGAGGATTTTCGCGCGCCCTACGGTCGGGCGCGGGAAACGATCCGCTGGCTGCGCACACGTTACCTGGGCGAGTAGGGGACCGTCAGGCGGGAGCGTGCCCGAGCAGTTGGGCGAGGCGGTAGAGCAGCCAGAAACTGACCGCCAGACTAACGACGAGAATCGCCGCCAGACTGCCGAGAACGAGCGCGACAAAAATCCAGTCGCTCCTGGTCGAGCGTCGCGGAGCGGCGGTGTGGCGCCGGAGGAGTTCGTAATTGCGCGCGTTCGACTTGAACCAGAAGGAAAAGGCGTCGCCGAAAACGGGGATGATGCCGACTGCTTCGTTGATCAGGATGTTGAGCGACATGCGGGCGAGAAGAATCTTTGGAATGCCGCGCCGAGCGGCGGCGACGAGGGCCATGGCCGAGACGATGGCGGAGCCAGTGTCGCCAAGTCCCGGGAGCAGGCCCATAAGCGGATCGAGCCCAAAGCGGAACTGGGTTCCAGGTACGCGGAGGAGGTTATCCATGATGAGAGCGAGCCAGCGGAAAAGCGGCTCAAGCTCGGAGTGATTCTCTTTTTCCTCGGGAGGAAGGACTTCCCACTCCAGGGTTTTCAATTGTTGATCTTCGATCTCCGATTGCATCGGTGCCATGGGGCTCGGGTGAGCCGATCGAAAAATCGAAATGCTCCTAGCCCGGGATTTCCTTTAGCATCTGCCGGTTGGTCGGGAATTTCTTCACGAACATGAGCAAACGCTGAATGGCTTCGTCCGGTTTGTGACCGGCCAGGCCGCGGCGGATGAGATTGATCTTCTCCAGTTCCCACGGTTCCATGAGCAACTCCTCGCGGCGCGTGCCGGAAAGGAAGATGTCGACCGCGGGATAAATGCGCAGGTCGCTGATCTTGCGATCGAGGACGAGCTCCATGTTACCGGTGCCTTTGAATTCCTGGAAAATCAGCTCGTCCATCCTGCTGCCGGTCTCGATCAGCGCGGTAGCCACGATCGTCAGGCTGCCGGCTTCTTCGGTATTGCGCGCGGCCGCGAAAAGTTTGCGCGGAATCTCCATCGCACGGGCGTCGATGCCGCCGCTCATGGTACGACCGCCGCCGCCAGTTGCGTTGTTGAAGGCGCGTGCCGTGCGGGTGATCGAGTCGAGCAGGATGAAAACGTCCTTGCCGGCTTCGACCAGGCGCTTGGCGCGCTCGACTGCAAGTTGCGCGATGCGGGTGTGGCTCTTGATGTCGCTGTCATTCGAGCTCGCCATTAGATCGGCCGTCGGACAGGAGCGGCGGAAATCAGTCACCTCCTCCGGGCGTTCGTCGACGAGGAGAATGATCAGTTTCATCTCTGGATGATTCTTCACGACCGCGTCGGCGATGTGATGGAGGAGCGTCGTCTTGCCGGTGCGGGGTGGGGCAACAATCAAACCGCGCTGCCCTTTCCCGAGCGGCGTCATCAAATCCATGATTCGCGTCGTGTAGCGATCGGGCACGGTTTCCAATTTGATGCGTTCGTCCGGGTTGATCGTGGTCAGCTCTTCAAAGGGCCGCAGGTCCTGATACTTGGTCGGCTCTTCGTCGTTGATCTTGAGCAGCCGGGTGAGTTGCGGGCCGCGATTGCCGCGCCGAGTCTCGCCGTAAATCCACATCCCGTCACGGAGCTGAAAGCGCCGCACGATTTCCGGCGTAACGAAAATATCCTGCGGCGTCTGGACAAAGTTGCGTTTTGCGTCGCGCAGGAAGCCAAAGCCTTTCCCGGAAATCTCGATGATGCCCTCGCCATATTCCGGTTCGCGGGGCGGTTGGTCGCCGTTTGGGGAACTGCTCTCAACCCTTTCGGGTTGTTCGGTTGACCGCTCGCGCTCTTCTGCCGCCTCGCCAAATTCCCCGGTCGTTTTGTGCCGGCGTTCGCTTGGTTGCGAAATTTCTGCCTCCAGAGCCTTCACTCCATCCCCGCGTTCTGGTCTGTCCTCGCCAGACTCATTGAAGGCTGCGGAGCGCTCCGAATCATTGCGGTCGTTACGGCGTCCTGCCCGGCGGCGGGAAGAGCGGCGCCTCCGGAAGGGAGGTGGCGCGCTCGCGCCCGGTGCCTGGGTGGATTCGTTTTCCATTTCTTCGCTCATAATTGAAACCGCTTTGGCGGAGGCGACACGACGGACGGTGTCGGCTCGCATTTGTCAGGCTGGCAGTTTGGCCAGCAGCTCTTCAGAAATATCTAAATTGGAATAGACGTTTTGAACGTCGTCGTCGTCTTCGAGGCTATCGCAGAGGCGCAGGACCTGAAGCGCAGCCGCCTCGTCGGCGACGTGAACATTCGTGTCGGGAATGAAAGTAAACTTTTGCCCATCGATGGTGACGCTTGCCTGTTTGAGCGCCTCAGCCACGGCGTAGAGCTGATCGTGGGAAGTGAGAATAACATACTGCTCCTCCTCCGTTGTCAACTCTTCCGCCCCGGATTCGAGGGCCAATTCGAAGAGGCGTTCCTCCTCAATGGTGTCTCGCGGAACGGTGATCTGGCCCTTTTTGTGAAACATGTAGGAAACGCTGCCACTGCTCGCGAGGTTGCCGTTGTTCTTGCTAAAAATGCGCCGGATTTCCGCGGCGGTACGGTTCTTATTGTCGGTCGTGGCTTCCACGATCACCGCCACTCCCTCGGGGGCGTAGCCTTCATAGACGATCTCCTCGAAATGCTGGGCGTCGACGCCCTCGCCGGTGCCGCGCTTGATCGCGCGCTCGATGTTGTCGTTCGGCATACTTTGCGCCCGCGCCATCTCGATCACGCTCCGTAGTCGGGCGTTCGCCGCCGGATCGCCACCCCCGAGGCGTGCCGCGACGCTGATCTCTTTCGAGAACTTGCTAAACATTGTGCCGCGTTTGACGTCGAGGGCACCTTTGGTGCGCTTAACCTTGGACCACTTGCTATGTCCCGCCATGGAATGGGGATAGGTAAAAACTCGTTGCCCGACAGACCCGCGTTGCGCCGGAGAGCGGAACCGGAACGCCTCGTAAAAGGAGACCAACGAGATGGCGACCGGGCACTCATTGAACCGCAACGCGCTCCGCTTGTCAACCTTCGCGGTGCGCCGGTCGCCCTTGCAGATGCATCTGGCGGGGCACGTCGCACGTCTTAACGCAGGATGTGTTCGAGTCTTTCCGGGAATCTCGATCGAGCGGACGGCAGCGCCCTTCGCTGGAAGCAGGACCTCGCTCATCCATCCTTGCATGCGCCTGTTTTCTTCGTCTGGTGCACTTCTCGTGGCGAAGAATCCTTCGAATTTTCCTCACGGCCCGGCGTCTCCGGAGAAGCAATCCCGTTCCGGCACTCGTCTTCCCAATGAAGCCGACGCGCAGCTGGTTGAGCAGATGAGAGCCGGCAATGAGACGGCCTTCGCAACTTTCTATGATCGCTTTGCGCCCGGTCTTTTCTCGATGATTTACTCAATCCTGCGCGATCAGAAGGAATCGGAGGATGTCCTCCAAGAGTCGTTTGTCCAAATGTGGAAACGGACTGGCACCTACGACGCGGCCCGCAGCAGCTTGTTCACCTGGGCGGTGATGATCTCCCGGCACAAGGCCATCGACCGGCTGCGATCCAGGCAGCGCCAGGCCCGGCTCACCGAAGCCGTCACGACTGAAACTCAGAATAGTGTGGTCGACGCCGGGATCGATCGTGCGGACAACGCGCTCGCTGACCGGGATGAACGGGAAAGGGTTCGTGCGGCGCTCGCGCAGCTTAATGATTCCCAACGCGAGGCGATCGACCTCGCCTTTTTCGCCGGTCTCACACAAACGCAGATCGCCGAGAAATTGGCTACGCCGCTGGGCACTGTGAAAGCACGCATTCGCCGCGGGCTGCTCGCCTTACGCGAAGTGCTCGGGCAGGTTCCGTCGTGAAAGAGGAATTGGAAGAACAGGCGTGCCTTTACGTCCTCGGGCTTGTCGAGGGCGACGAGGCACCTGCTTTCGAGCGGCAACTCGAGTCCGATAACAAGTTGCGCACTTTTGTCGATCGACTGGACGAAACAGCCGCGCAACTCGCGCACCATGCTCCACCGCGTCCGCTCCCACCGGAGCTACGGGAGCGCGTCCTCAGTCAGATAGGGAGTGAGAAAACGGTCCCGTTTTCGCGGCGGACACAGTGGATTCCCTGGGCAATCGCCGCCGCGCTAGCCTTGACCTGCTCCTATCTCATCGCGGAGCGAAATCAGTTACGCCATCGAGTTGCGCGCCTGCAACACCGCGATGTGCTGGCGCAAATCCAGATCGCTTCCCTGAGTTCGAAGCTGGCGAGCGCGCCCAACGCCAATGCGGTCGTGGTTTGGGACGAGAAGAAGCAGCGCGGCGTTTTGAAAGTAGCCCAATTGCCGCGCAACGCCGCCGACCACGATTACCAGATCTGGCTGGTCGATCCGCGTTACAAAAATCCGGTCGATGGCGGTGTCTTTCACGTCGCGAATGACGAAACCATGCGGGTTTCGTTCCGTCCCGCCGACCCGGTGCGCGAGGCGCAGGGATTTGCCATTAGCCTTGAGCGCAAAGGCGGAGTGCCCAAGGCCGAAGGACCGATCGTGCTGCTCGGAAAATGAGGACTTTGCTTTTGCTCGTCGTTGGTCTGCTTGCGTTTGGCGCGACCGAGCCGGCGCGCGCCCATTCCACCCTTGTCCGGTCCGAGCCGGCAAACGGTGCGACCCTGAAACAGGCGCCCGACGAAATCAGAATCTGGTTCACCGAGCCGATCAAGATTGGCTTAAGCACGATTGAAGTCCGCGACGCCGCGGGCAAACAAATCGACCAGCAGGACCTTCGGGCCGACAAGAAGGATCCGGCTCTCGTCCATCTTTCCCTGACGGCCGGCTTGAAACCGGGGTCCTATCGAGTTTCCTGGTCTGCGGTTGCGCAGGACCTCCATGTCAGCAAAGGCAGCTTTAGCTTTCGCGTGGCACCCTAACGACCAAGTCCGTGGCTTGTTTCGAGCGACGAAATCGACGCCGCACCGGGATCATTGGCGTAACGAGTAATTTCGGTGAAAGTTCTGGCATGAATCAAAAATGCCTTAACCGTTATCGTATCGTTCTGCTTCCGATCCTTGCCTGCGCTGCCCTCGCCCTGAGCGCCGTCATTCCCGGGATAGTCTCTGGAGCAGAAAAGTCATCTGCCCCGGCCGCGCAAAAAAACCAGGAGGCCGGTCGCCTTATCATCAAGCGGTCCTCCCGTCTTTCACAACTCGTCGTCGGACTTTCGATCGACGGGAAACAAGTTGCGAAGATACTCTACAATAATCGTTATGATGCGCCTCTGGCTGCAGGACCGCATACTTTGACCGTGGTGCCGATTCCCAATCGAGAACAGGCGAGTCCTACGAGCATACAGGTGAATGTGCAGCCGGGAAAGACTTACACCTTTACTGCAGCACTGAACGACATCCGGATTGTTCTCAAATAGTCCCGGACGTTTGACGAGCTGGAGTTCCATTCGTCGGATCGTTAGGGCATCAGTGCAGAACTGAAACCAGGCGGGTGACGATGCCGATCGCGCCCGCGCCAAGGACGACTGGGATGATATCCCACGCCTCTGGGGCGCGCGGCGTTGATTTCAAACGTCAAGGTTCAGATTTTTCCTCCCAGGAACCCGACCGCTTCGGCCGCGAAAATGATGAGCGGAAACGGAGTTTGGAAAAAAAGATCGCGACAAAGGCCAGCGCAGCAATCGACCACATCACTTCGTTCTTGAGCGCCTTGCGACCGATCCGGATGACGGCCGCAGTCACGATCGCGATCACCGCCGGCTTTAATCCGTAAAAGATCGCCGCGATCCACGGCAAGTGACCGTAGGCGGCACAGACAAAGCTGAGCGTCCACAGCAGCGCCACCGAGGGCAGGACAAAGAGTGCGCCAGCCACAATTCCGGCGCGGGTGCGGTGGAGGAGCCAGCCGATTTAAATCGCGAGTTGGGTCGCCTCCGGGCCGGGCAGCAGCATGCAGAAGTTGAGTGCGTGAAGAAACCGCGCCTGACCGATCCAGCGCTTCTTCTCCACCAGCTCGGTCTGCGTGATCGCGATCTGCCACCGCGGGTCCGCCGAAGCTAATGAAACCGAGCTTGAGCCAGAAAACAAAAGCTTCGCGAAGACTCGGATGCGCGACGGAGAATGACGGTTGCTCCGATTCGTTAGGGCAGGCGTTCGTCAAGCCAGCACAGTTGCATCTCGTGACCGAACGCAGGAGAAGAATTTGTGAGCGCGGAAGTTGTGAATGCCAAAACTGTGGCTGTGGTCGGCGCGGGCCCGGCCGGATTGCGCGCTGCAGAAGTGGCGGTGGCCGCGAATCTGCGCGTCGTGCTGTGCGACGCGCAAGCTTCGGCGGGGCGGAAGCTTCTTGTCGCCGGCCGTGGTGGCTTGAACCTGACCCACGGAGAAGCGGTGGAAGATTTTCCGAAGCGTTATCGCGTCGAGGCCGAGCGCTGGCGCGATCTGCTGAGTGAGTTTGGGCCGGACGCTTTGCGGGCATGGACCGAGCAGCTGAAAGTAGAAACGTATGTCGGCACCAGCGGCCGGGTGTTTCCACGCGGCCAGAAAGCGGCCGTCCTCCTGCGCGCCTGGCTGCAACGCCTCCGCGGCGCGGGAGTCGAATTTCGAACCGGTGCGCGGCTCACCCGCCTGACGAGCGAAGGAGAGCGCTGGCGGCTCGATTTCCCGAAGGGCGCCGCGTTGCTCGCGGATGCTGTCGTGCTCGCACTTGGCGGTGCTTCGTGGCCCGAGACCGGCTCGGATGGCGCCTGGCCGCCCCTCCTCGCCGCGCATGGCGTGGAGATGAGATCATTTGTAGCGGCGAATTGCGGCTGGAACGTCCACTGGCCGATTGGCGTGATCGAGCGTGCAGAAGGTCTTCCGCTCAAGAATCTCAGCGTGACGGCTGGCGACGAAACCGTCTCGGGAGAGTTGTTGATCACCCGCTACGGATTGGAAGGGGGCGCAATCTATCGGCTCGGACCGGTCCTCCGCGCGCTCGCGCGACCAGAGTTGCGGATCGATTTCAAACCACAGGTAACCGCGGATATTTTACGCGCGCGTGTCACGCACTCGCTTCTGCCGGGCGAATGGTTTCGCGCCTGGAAACTCAGCACGGGCGCCATTGCCTTGCTTGAAGGTTTCTTCCCTGACGATTGCATCGACCGTGACCGGGCGATCACCCGCGTGAAGAATTTCGTTCTTCGGTTGGAAAGCCCGCGGCCGATCGCCGAGGCGATCTCGACTGCTGGCGGCGTTCGCTGGCAGGAATTGAGCGAGACCCTCATGTTGCACAAAATGCCGGGCGTGTTCCTCGCCGGCGAAATGATCGACTGGGAAGCGCCCACCGGCGGCTACCTCCTGCAAGGATGTTTTTCCACCGGAACGCGCGCCGGGCGCGCGGCCGCGACCTACGCGCGGCGCGAAAACCCTTGAAAGCAACCGCTCCCCTAACGAACCGCGTCTAGCTTGTCCACTGTTTCCAGCGTTTGCGCAGCGGCTTGACGTATTCATCCACGTCCACCTCTCGCACGCGTCCGATTCCTTCCTTCACCGCATCGGCGGAATCGGAGTAGCCGCGTTTCACGCTGCGCACGAGTGAGGGCAGAAAGGCGGGCGCGATAGAGTTCCAGTCAAACTCCCGCAAAGCCCGCTTGAGCGAAGCCGAGGGCTCTTCCGGCCGCGAGGAATACCGAATCGCAAGCCCGATCGCCAACCCGAGGGCGAGCGCACCCAGCACTGTCGGCACTGGATTCTCGCGCAGGAAAAACTCCGTGCGCTCACGCACGACGACCGCTTTTTGGCGAGTCTGGTCCCAGGTATCGGAGGCAGCGCTGGAAAACTTCCGCGCATTTTCCGCCATCCGGTTTTGGGCGCTGCCGCCCTCCGTCGCACTGCCAAATTCGGTCTCAGACATCGGATCTTTCTCCGTGAAATTGTCTCCGTTAGAATTCTTCATACGGTAACTTCGCACATCGTGGCCATTTTGCGCTTCTCGATTCGCATCGCCGGGCGATCGCCATCAGGACGGACGGGCACGAAAGAACAGCAAAAATTAACTCAGCGAACCGGAGAGCTAACTTATGGCCAACGAACCAAAAGCAAAACGCGGAAGAGCAATATTGGCGAGAGCACCACGAGTCGCAGCCGCACGCGACTGAGGGAACAACCTGCGAGCGTTTCCCTCCGGCCTACCGGGTGGGCGAGGAGGCAGCGGCCAAATATCCGGGCAAACGATTCCACGAGATTGAGGACGACGTTGCGCTCGATTACGAAAAACATCAGGTAGGCGGAGCATTGCCCTCGGGACCATGTTCGCGGAGCCTCGAAAGCGGCTTGGGCGAAGGCCAGCGGGCTGGTTCCGCCGCGCGATCCCTCCCGCGGAATACGCGGCAGTATTTGATCAGCGATTTCCGCCTTGGCGCTTCGCAATGCTGGATCACGGTGATCCAATCCCGGGGTTTCCGAAACGAATCCTAAGCCAGTCGGCCAAGGAACGCCGAGTCGCCTCTTTGGTGGAGCGAGACTCTGTCGAGCTTAAGGGAGGACGTTTTCGCCGAAAAGCGACCTCTTCAATGACAACAAACTCCTCTTCCTGCTCGCCACCCCGGCTCGACAGAGTCTCGCTCCACCAAAAGAGGGGCGCGCGCTCTGGCGGAAGCCGATGCTAACGCCACTGGTGTTTCGGGTACTTCCGCTGCAGCTCTTGTTTGATTTTCGGATAACTCTCCCGCCAGAAAGTGCCGAGATCGTCCGTGATCTGGATCGGACGATGATTTGGCGCGAGCACCTCGATTCGCAACGGCACCCTGGCGGGCCCAATGGTCAGACCGTTCGCCACCCCGTAAAGATCCTGGATGCGCGCCGCGACGGTCGGAGGTTTATCGGCCCCGTAGACGATTTTCGCCGTCCGATCGTTCGGCAATTTAATCCGCTCCGGCGCGAGCTGGTCGAGCGCGGCGCGTTGCGTGGTGCTCAGCCACGATTTCAGGACCGGCGCCACCGGACGCTCCTTGATTTCTTTGTAGCTCGTCGCCCCCTGACAGACCTGTTCGATCAAGAGCGCGCGATCCGACTCCTCGATCGGCGGCAGCTCCAGTTCGGGAAATGTCTTCGCGGCGAAGTTGAGACGGGCAATCCACTGCTCGACCGCGTGGTCCCATTTCTTAAGCGGACAACTTCCCGCCATCACTTCCCGGGCGAGCAACGCCGCCGCCTCCGCCGCTGGAACGCGATCCGATTTCTTTTCCACCAAGACCAGATCGCGGAAAACGACCACCGTCCGCCCCACGACACGGCGCGACGAACTATCGAAGGTCACCTCCGTCTTTTCCTCAATGGCTTCGGGGAAAAATTCATGCAGCCATTCCATCTTGATCGCCGTCGCGAGGGTGAGCAGGACTTGGCGCTCGCCGTCGTGTGACTCGATCTCCCGAATCTCCGATGCGACCAGAAGTCGGGCGCGATGGATCACACTTTCGCGCGCCAGGACTCCACGCCGATTATGCACTAATGCGCAGCGAAGCGTGCCTTCGTCGAGTCGCACCGCGACTTGGTCGGGAAAACCAGTGAGAACACAGCGTGGGATCGCGCCGGGCGCCGCTTCATGCTCTGCGATATCAAGGTTCTCGGACTGCGCGATGGAAAGAAACTGCTCCCAGAGCTGTCCTGCTTCGCGGGCTGCGCCAGCGTTTACCCCGAGGCGCGCGCAACGATGCGAATCAAAATTGTTCTTTTCCGCGAAACGAAACGCGCGGAGCAAAATGAAAAGATCGGATTCATCGTCATTCCCGAGAAAATCATCGCGGTCGTCGCGCACCTGTTTGCCCTCGGCCCGGCGCAACAAACTGCGGCCTTGCGTCAAGGCTGCGATGAGCGCGATACCGCGCACGCAGCGCTCATGTTCCGCCGTCAGCAACATGCGCGCATAACGCGGATGGACAGGAAAGGCGAGCATGCGCCGGCCTAACGAGGTCACTTTTCCCGCACTGATCGCGCCAAGGTCGGTCAGGAGCTGCTCCGCGTTTTCGAGCGCCTTCGGGTCGGGCGGCTCAAGCCAGCGGAATCCGGCAATGTCCTCGATCCCGCTTGCCTTTAAGGTCAGGACGACCTCGGCGAGGTCGAGCCGTTTTACTTCCGGCAATTCCTGCGGCGCGCGGTCGAACTGCTCGCTCTCTGTCCAGAGTCGCAGGCAATGCCCGGGCGCTGTCCGGCCGGCGCGCCCGGCGCGCTGTTCGGCTGAGGCCCGGCTGATTTTTTCGATGAAGAGGGTATTGATTCCGCGCCGCGGATCGAAACGCGCAATCCGTGCCTGGCCGCTGTCGATGACCACCCGTACGCCCTCAATCGTGAGCGAGGTTTCCGCCACGTTTGTGGCCACGATCACTTTGCGCTTCGCGGAGGGCGCGAGCGCGGCGTCCTGTTCCGCCGGTGGCAGCTCGCTGTAAAGCGGCAATGCGACAAAGCGATCGCTCAGGCGCGAGGTGCGCAGAGCGGAGAGGGTGCGGGTGATTTCATATTTTCCCGGCATGAAGATCAGAACGTCGCCTTTCGTCTGCGCCGCGATGCGTTCCAGCTCATCGGACGCGAGGTCCCAGACCGGGTAATTCTCCGCCCGCACTGGTCTCGCGAGGTATTCGATCGCGACCGGATGCATTCGCCCGCTCGATGTGAGCGCCGGGCAGGGGGCGAGATATTTTTCCAGCTTGTCCGACTCGAGCGTCGCGGACATGACGACCAACTTAAGATCAGGGCGCTTTGCTTCCTGCAAATGCAGGGCGCGCCCGAGGGTGATATCGCCATAGAGATGGCGTTCGTGGAATTCGTCGAAGAGAATAGCTGCCACCCCGCGCAGCTCCGGATCCTGCAATAATTGGCGGAGAAGAATTCCCTCGGTCACAAAACGAATCCGGGTTCTCGGCGAAGCGATTTTTTCGAAACGGATCTGGTAGCCAACCTCGTCGCCGAGCCGGCCACCACGTTCGAAGGCGACGCGTTTGGCGAGGAGCCGGGTGGCAAGCCGGCGCGGCTGGAGGATGACGACTTCGCCGTCGCCGAGGAGGCCGCGATCAAGCAGGATCTGCGGCACCTGGGTGGATTTTCCGGAGCCGGTCGGCGCCTGCAGGATCAGGCGAGGCCGGACCGAGAGCGACTCGACGATCTCGGCTTCGAGTTCGTAGATCGGGAGATCGCGCAGATTCATGCGGGCGACCCTAACGTGGTTGCACCGGCCTGAGTGAATGCTCAGGTTTCGGCATACCCCGGACGCGCGGAAGCGCGCGCCTCCGCAAGGTCCGCGACGAATTCCTCGATCTCCGGTTTGGTCGTGGCCCAGGAACACATCAGCCGGTAGATGCCGGGCTCGAAGAAGTTTTGAAAATGCCAGCCCACGGCGTGCATCTGCTCCACGATCCCGTCAGGCAAGCGTACGAAAAGCGCGCTGGCTTCCCGGGGAAACGCGAGATCAGCCAAACCGAGCGTGCGCAACTTCTCTTCCAACAACCGCGCCATCGCGTTCGCGTGTCGCGCGTTTTTTAGCCAGACCTCATTCGCCAGCAGGCCGGTCCACGGCGCGGCGAGAAAACGCGTCTTGGAGGCGAGCTGCGCTCCCTGTTTCACCCGATAATCGAACTCACGCGCCAGTTCCCGATTAAAAAAGACCACAAGCTCTCCGGCGGCGGTGCCGTTTTTCGTTCCGCCAAGGGCGAGAACATCAATCCCGCGCTGCCAGCTTGTTTCCTTCGGGGCGCAGCCTAACGATGCCACGGCATTGGCCAAACGCGCGCCGTCCATGTGCAGAAGGAGCGAATGCTCCTGCGCAAAAGCGGCAACCGCTTCCAATTCATCCAACGAATAGACCGTGCCCGCTTCTGTGGCCTGCGTGATACTGAGCGCCCGCACCCTGGTGGAATGGACGTCGAGGTGTTGCCCGAGGATGGAGTTTGCCGACTTGAGATCGATTTTCCCGCTCGCCCCGCCAACTCGGAGCAGTTTGGCGCCGCCGGAGAAAAATTCGGGCGCGCCGCATTCGTCCGTCTCAATGTGCGCGCGCTCGTGGCAAATGATGCTGTCAAAGGGCCGGCAAAGTTGGGCCAGCGCGAGCGAGTTCGCGGCCGTGCCGTTGAAGACGATGAAGGTCTCGCAATCGGTCTCGAAAATTTCCCGCACCTGGGCGCGGACGCGCGCGGTCCATTTGTCTGCACCATAGGAGGCCTCGGCGTCCTGGTTCGCCTCGGCCAGTGCCGCCCAGACTTCCGGGCAAATCGCCGCGGTGTTGTCGCTCGCAAATTGATAACGCTGGGGCGCAGGCATCGGCAGCATTCCTAGCCGACATTGGGCGCGGCAGCAAACTCCCTAACGAAAAGCAAGCATCTGGACGCGGCGTGTGGAACCGGGCAAGTAGAGTGCACGCTTCCCGATGACGGCGGCACCTGTCCGGCTATGTTTGGCCCCGCACCTCTGGACCTTGAATGGGTCGCCCATGACCAGCGCCATCACCGAAGCCTTTCAGTTCGTCGTCGGAAATGATTTCAGGACAATCCTTGTCCGCATCCGGGCGCGCAATGTTCCAGCGCTCATCCAGTTTGGTGTTTACAGCCTGTGCGGCGGGCTGGCCACGGTCGTTTTCGTGGGCCTGACCGTTTTTCTCTCTTATCACGTCTTCCCGGCGATGGACCGCATGATCGTTGATGGCGCCCCGATTACCGATCAGCTGCGCGCGAGGAATTTGCTCATCAACAACACCATCGCTTTCGCGGTCGCCAACCTCGTGGCTTACGGCACGAATATTTTCTTCGTCTTTGAGACCGGTCGCCATCATCCCGTGATGGAGTTTCTATATTTCACCGCCGGCAGCACGGTCGGCTTCCTCATCAGCCAGTTCGCCGGACCCTGGCTGGTCCACGCCTACGGTCTGCCTACGGCGACCGCGATCATGACGAATATCGCAGCGTCGGTTTTCCTAAACTTCGGGATACGAAAGTTTTTCGTCTTTAAGAACTAGTCTCCGAGAGAGGTAATGCGACCCGGGGCGGTGACGGCAGTGCTGACGCCGATGGTCGTCCTGCCGGGGCTTTGCCGAAACGCGCGGGCCGACTTATCCTCGCCCCATGAGTGACTTGCAAGTCGCCACCGAAAATCGCGGCCAACAAATTTTTGACCTGGTCGATCAGCATCCGGAATCAATCTTCAGCAAAGCCGGATTTTATCAGCGAATGATGGCGTTCTCAATGCGGGACGAGGCCTTCAAGGTGCAGATGTTTCGCTTCGTTGACGTGCTGGCATCGCTCCGCCGCTCGGACGACATCGTGGAGCATCTACGCGAGTATTTTCACGGGATGAACGGCTTTGTCCCGATGATGCAAACCGGTCTGCGCGCGGCCGGTATTTTGCCGTGGCTGACTGCCTACGTCCTGCGGCGCAACGTCTCGGGCATGGCGCGGCAGTTCATTGCCGGGCGCAATCCCGATGACGTTATGAGGACGCTGCGCAAGCGGCGCCGGGAAAATATCGGCTTCACGGTGGATTTGTTAGGCGAAGCAGTCGTCAGCGAAGCGGAAGCGGAGGAATATGCGGCGCGCTGCCTTGCTCTGGTGGAAGGCCTCCCAGAGCAAACGCGCGGCTGGAGCGATCCGCTGGGCGGCCATTCGGATCTCTTCCCGGTGGTCAACGTGTCGGTCAAAATTTCCGCCCTTTATTCGCAGATGAATCCGGCCGATCCAGCCGATGCCATAGCGCATCTGGCCCCGCGCTTGCGGCCCATCCTGCGTCGGGCGCGCGCGTTGGGGGCGTTCATCAATTTCGACATGGAGAGCTACGCCCACAAGAACACCACGCTCGAGCTTTTCCGAACGCTCTTTATGGAGAGCGAATTCAAGGATTGGCCGCACGCTGGGATTGTGGTGCAGGCTTATCTGCGCGATGCCGAACGCGACCTGCAGGATCTGATAGCCTGGGGCCGGGCGCGTGGCACGCGTTTCGCCGTGAGACTGGTGAAGGGCGCCTATTGGGATTACGAGAAGATCAAGGCGGACCAAAACGGATGGCCTTGTCCGGTCTTCCTGCAAAAGCCGGAAAGTGACGCCAACTTCGAGGCGCTGACCGCGATCCTGCTCGAGAACGAATCGATCGTGACCGCCGCTTTCGGTTCGCACAATGTGCGCAGCATCGCGTACGCGATGTCTTACGCGGAAAAGATCGGGGTCGAGAAGAGCCGCTTCGAGTTTCAGCTGCTTTACGGCATGGCCGGCCCGATCAAGCGCGCCCTGGTCGAGATGGGATATCGGGTACGCGAATATTGTCCGGTGGGCGAGCTACTGCCCGGCATGTCTTACCTCGTCAGGCGGCTGCTCGAAAATACCTCCAACGAGGGATTCTTGCGCGCGAAATTTTCCGAAAACGTTTCGGCCGCGCAGCTCCTGCGCAACCCGAACGAACTTGTCCTACGACCGGCTTCGCTGACCCCGACTACAACGGAGGATCGATCTTCGCCAGATGGCGCTTCCCATCCAGGGTTGCCAGGAGATACTTATAAGAACTCAACGCTTGTGAATTTCGTTTACAAAGAAAGCCAAGAACAAATGGAGGCCGCGTTGCGCGACATCCGCAGCCGGTTTGGCCAAAAATTTCCGCTCGTCATCAACGGCGAAAAAATCTGGACCGATACGCTCACGCCTTCGGTTAATCCCAGCGTGCCGGATCAAATCGTCGGTTACGCAGCGGAAGCGGGAATTCCAGAAGCAGAGCGCGCTGTTAGTGTCGCCCTGGCCGCATTCAAGAAATGGGGCCGCACCGCGGTGGAAACGCGAGCCCAGTTGCTCGAACGCGTCGCTGTCATTCTCAATCGTCGTCGCTACGAAATTTCCGCGCTGGAAGTCTTCGAAGTCGGCAAACCCTGGGCCGAGGCCGATGCCGACGTCCGTGAGGCGATCGATTTTTGCCACTTTTACGCGCACCAAATGCGGTTGATTGGCCGGCCGCATCTCACCCAGGAAGTGCAGGGGGAGGAGAGCTATCAGCATTACTGGCCGCGCGGCGTTGCCCTTGTCATCGCACCGTGGAATTTTCCCCTTGCGATCCTTTGCGGAATGGTTTCGGCCGCTCTGGTCACCGGTAACACCGTCATCATGAAACCTTCCGAGCAGTCGCTCTGCATCGGCGGGTTGCTCATGGAAGTTTTCGAGGAAGCCGGTGTGCCACCCGGAGTGCTGAATTTCCTCAATGGCCATGGCTCGGTCATCGGTGCCTACATGGTGGACCATAAGGATGTTGATCTGATCGCCTTCACCGGATCGCGCGAGGTCGGGCTGCGAATTTGGGAAAGCGCCGGCCAGACACGCGAAGGTCAGCGCGAGCTGAAGCGCGTCATCTGCGAGATGGGCGGCAAGAACGCCATGATTGTCGATTTCGATGCCGATCTCGACGAGGCGATCGTCGATTCCATTTATTCGGCCTTCGGGTTTCAGGGACAAAAATGTTCCGCGCTTTCCCGGCTCATCGTTCTGGAAGGGAACTACGATCGCGTGATGGAACGTTTGCTTTCCGCCGCGGCCAGCTTGCGCGTTGGCAATCCGGAGGAACCGGGCATCGCCGTTGGGCCGGTCATCGACGAAGCCGCATATAAGCGCATTCTCGAGTACATCGAGATCGGCAAGAGCGAGGCTACGCTCGCCTATCAGGCGAAAGATTTGCCGCCGCAGGGATACTTTATTCCGCCGACCATTTTCACCGATGTGAAGCCTCACATGCGCATCGCCCGCGAAGAGATCTTCGGTCCGGTCTTGAGCGTCCTCAAAGTGCGCGATCTGGATGAAGCGATCGAGGTCGCGAATAGCACCGATTACGCGCTGACCGGGGGCTTTTTCTCGCGCAGCCCGGCCAACATCGAGCGCGTGAAAGCGGCCTTGGAAGCGGGCAATGTTTACATCAATCGCTCCTGTACCGGCGCGGTCGTCGGCCGGCACCCCTTTGGCGGGTTCAAGATGAGCGGTGGCGGGACAAAAGCGGGCGGGGGCGATTACCTGCTCCAATTCCTCATTCCGCGGGTCGTGACCGAAAACATCATGCGCCACGGTTTCGCTCCCGAGGAAACGCCGGCTTATCGCGACGAGTTTCTCGTTAGGTAACCGTCCTCAACGGCAGCCGCACCAATCCTCAGCCGGGCTCGGACTTCGGCCAAGCCCCTAACGGGTCGTTACTTCAACAGCCGAATGACCTCGTGAATCATTACTATGATTGGCCAGGCCGAGACGAGCGTGACCAAAGCGAGCACGGCCGTTTCCAGGCCGAAGGTGCGACTTGCGTCGGCGCGCAGAACCTCGCGAGCCAGGCGGTTGAAGCCGGGCCGGCCGTCCGGTTGGCCTCCGCCAAAGTAGGAGCCGCCTTTCCGGCGAGCTTGAAATTCAAACGCGAGATGCGGAAACGAACCGCCGCGCCGGTTTGGGTCGTCGTAACGGGACAACCACCTGACCGATTCAACTTCGTGATGGGGTTTCATTTGTGGTTCCTTGCGAAATAGAGAATTCCGAAAAGTCCGGACGCCCCTGCAACGTCGCCCGAGTTTCCATCGCGCCGGGGGGAGGCGGCACAACAAGAACGCGTGCCTAAGCGAAGCCGGAAAGCGGCTGCGCACCGTCGCGCGTGAATCGATAGCATTTCGAAAATATTCTAAAACGAATTGCAACTTCGTCCAGTTTGACGTGGACTGGCGCAAGGATTGAATCAGGGGCCAAATGCCTTGGGTTGTGGTTCTTGACGGTCGCAAAAAACAAACTGTAAGAGGGCGACCGCTGATCGAAAACTGCTGCTCGATCAAAGATCATCCCACTCCAGAAAAAAGCCCGATCACGGATCGTGTTCAGGCGCTATGCCTGAGCGGACCAAGGGGATTTGCGGGGTCGATCTTCAGCCGACGATTGAGCTGGCGGGTACCCGCGCCGCCGATCTTTTGCAGGACACGCAGGCGCGCTGCCTCGGGACTGTCGTGCCAGACCGGTTTGCGATGCAGCGCAAGGACGCCTTCTTTTTCCACGAGCAGACCCCAGCCGAGGGGCGCCTCCGGTTCGTGCAGGAGATCGTTAGGCAGAACAAGGAAAAAGAGATTGGCGCAGGCGTAGCGGGCGAGTTTTTCGAATTTGCGGCCTTTCCGCAGCTGATTCTGCAATGCCGCCAGCTCGCGTGTAACGCGCTGATAACCGCGATGCTCAATCGCGCCGAAATCATGCGCGTCCCACTCTGGAAAAAGCGTCTCGCCGCTGCGCAATGTCGGGTAATGGATGCGCAGATGTTTCTCCAGGATCTGCCGGCGGCGGTAGATCGACTCAAGTCGCGCCAGCGTTTGCGGACTGCGGCAATCATCGCGCCGCAGGTCGGACGCGGATTGCTTGCACTCGAAGACGACCGTGTGGCCAATCGTGCCATTTTTCTGCGGCCGGTAGGCAGCAACATCGGCACGATAGCGGCATCGCGGGAGGGAAACCTCGAGCGCAGCCAGCGGGTAGCCATTTTCCTGCGCCCAGAGAAGGGCGAGGCGTTTCAACCGGAGATGAGCCGCAGTCTCGCCGCAGCGGCTCGGAGCCTTGCCTACCGACTCGTCCATTCCGCCAACTCCTTCGCCCAATAGGTAACGATGAGATCGGCTCCGGCGCGCTTCAGGCTGGTCATGATTTCGAGCACGGCCTGGCGTTCGTCGAGCCAACCGCGTTCGGATGCCGCCTTGACCATGGCGTATTCGCCGCTCACGTGATAAACCGCCATCGTTAGGCCAAAGCGCTCGCGTACTCGCCAGAGAATGTCGAGATAAGGCAGGGCCGGCTTCACCATGATGATGTCGGCGCCTTCTTCCACGTCGAGCGCCGCTTCGCGCAGCGCTTCGCTGGCATTGGCCGGGTCCATCTGATAGCCGCGGCGATCGCCAAATTGCGGCGGGCTTTCCGCCGCTTCCCGAAATGGGCCGTAAAATGCGGAGGCGAATTTTGCCGCATAGCTCATGATCCCGGTCTGGTCGTAGCCGGCCTCGTCGAGCGCTTCGCGGATCGCGCCGATGCGGCCGTCCATCATGTCGCTCGGCGCGACGATGTCGGCGCCGGCCGCAGCGTGGGAGAGCGCGGTTTTCACGAGCAATTCAACGCTCTCGTCATTCAGGACATGGAAATGGTCGCCGTCGATCCGCGTCACGCCGCAATGGCCGTGGCTCATGTATTCGCAGAGGCAAACGTCGGTCATCACGAGGAGGTCGGGGCATTGTGCCTTAATTGCGCGAACCGCCTGCTGCACGACGCCTTTTTCTGCGTAGGCACCAGAAGCCTGCTCGTCCTTTTCTTTAGGGATGCCGAAAAGAATAACGGCCTGCAAACCGGTCGCGGCAGCGCGCGTGGCCTCGGCCGCGACTTCTTCAGGCGGAAGCTGCTCGACCCCCGGCATACTGCCAATGAGCCGGCGGGCGCTGATTTTCTCGTTCACGAAAAGTGGAAGGATAAAATCGTACCGACTGAGATTTGTCTCGCGTGCGAGGTTGCGCAGGGCTGCGGTACGACGGAGGCGGCGGGGTCGGTGGACCAATTTTCTCACGGCCGGAGGCTACGCGCATGGTTTGGGCGGGGCAAGCGTGCCGCGGTTGTGCAAGGGGGTGGGGGGGCGGTGTTTGTTGCGCTCGTTGTGCCACGGTCCACGCCTAACGAGGAGCGCAGTTACCTGCTGATCGACGTGAGCAACTCCTTCACCAAGCTGGCCTTCGCTTCGACGAAGAAACTGGGTGCCGCGAAGCGGATCGAGACGGCGCGCCTGAGCGAAGAGGCGATCGCAAAGCTCCTGCGGAGTTGCGATGTCGGGCAGGTGGTTATCTCTTCCGTCGTCCCGAAAAAGAATGGGCTGATTCGTCGTGCGGCAGCGAAGATTCCGGCCTTGTTTGTGAGCGCGAAATGCCGGCTTGGCGTCGGGGTCGACTATCCGGAGCCGGCTTCCATCGGCGCCGACCGATTGGCGAACGCGGCGGCGGTCGCAGCCCTTTTCGGGTGTCCGGCGGTGGTGGTGGATTTTGGAACGGCGGTGACCTTCGATGTCGTGTCGGCGGAGCGCGCCTATATCGGGGGCGTAATCGCTCCGGGCCTCGAAGCGATGACGGCTTATCTTTACGACCGAACGGCGCTTTTGCCGAAACTGAATCTCGCCGAGCCGCGGTCTGTCGTCGGCCGGTCGACCAAAGGCGCGATGATGTCCGGCGCGATTTTCGGTTATCGTGGGCTGGTGAAGGAAATTCTGGCCAGGATCGGCGCGGAAGCATTCGGGAAAAAGAAGGTACAGATCGTTGCGACTGGTGGCTACGCTCGATTGATCGCCGCGCGAATGCCGGAAATAAAGGCCGTGCATCCACATCTGACCCTGGAAGGGTTGCGCGTGATCGGAAATTTGAATCGTTAGGCAAGCTCGGCGTGATGAATAAAGCAGCGATCGGGATCGATTTCGGTGGCACGACCGTGAAGCCCGGCGTGGTGGTCGATGGGAAAATTATCGCGCGCCTTACGCCGCTCCGGACACACGACTATGCGGGGCATGATTCGCTGCTGGCCGCGATTCGACAGGCAATTGAGGAATTGCGGAAGCAGCATCCCGAAGTCGCAGCGATCGGTGCCGGATTGCCGGGAATGGTTGACAGCATCAATGGCCGTGTCTGGCAGCTCTCCAACGTACCGGGCTGGGAAGATGTCCCGCTCACTGCGCTCCTCGAGGAATGGTCCGGACTGCCGGCGGCAATTGACAACGATGCGAACGCGATGGCGTATGCCGAATGGCTTTTCGGCGCCGGCCACGAGGGCGTGAACGTCGTGTGCGTAACGTTAGGCACGGGTGTCGGCGGGGGGCTCATCCTGGATCGGAGGCTTTATCGAGGGAGCCGGCTCGGTGCGGGCGAGATTGGGCAAATGACAATGGATCCGAACGGTCCGCCGGGGCAGTACGGGAACAATGGCGCGCTCGAGAAGTATGTCGGAAACGTCCAGATCGCGGAGCGTGCGCAGGCGCTTTACCGGGAAGCGGGCGTGGCAAAAACGCACGAGGAATGTTCGCCGCTTGGGCTGGAAGTGGCGGCCAACGCGGGCGACACCATCGCGCACAAGGTGTGGGAGGAGGTCGGGCTTCGCCATCGGGATCACCCTTTGCGACATCGTCTGGCTCTTGAACCCGGACCGAATTGTGATCGGGGGCGGAGTCGCGCGGGCCGGCGAATATGTTTTCGGCCCGATCCGACGTGTCATCGAGCAGCGGACGATGAAGATTTTTCACGAAGGCCTGACGATTGTGCCGGCAAAGTTAGGCAACGATGCCGGGATGATCGGGAGCGCTGCGCTGGCACTGGATAGGGCGGTGCAGCTTTCTGCGAAATGAATCACACCAGGTCCACCAAGGCGGCACAGGAATTTCGGTTTCGACCCGAGTGCCCATTGTGTCGTTGGCGTGAGAACGAAATAGCTCAGCCTGGCCTAACGATGATTTCACGACTCAACAGCTCCTCGCCGTCGAACTCGAAATAGCCGGTGAAATGCGCGCCGCGAATAAGGAACGGGAGCCAGTGCCGATCATCCGCCCACATTTCGTCGTAGGGAATCTGGTCGAGCGGAGTCCAGAGCGGGACGGCCTCGTCGGTTTCGCGCGGCTCGCCGGTGAAATCGTGTGCGAGAAAAACCGCGCAATGCAGGCTGTAACCGTCGCGGAATTGGAAATGCAATTCGGCGCGCTGTTCGGCCCCGAGCGGCCGGATGCCGAGTTCCTCAAAGGTCTCGCGCAGGGCGGCAGCGAGCGGCGTCTCGCCACGGTCCAACTTTCCTCCCGGCCCGTTGATTTTGCCCGCGCCGAAGCCGCGTTTTTTGCGGATGAGAAGAATCTGCTCCTTTCGCATGATGAAGAGAAGATTGGCGCGCTGCTGCGGTTGCCAGGTTGCCCAGTCGATCATGTCGCCCGATAACTGTTGGTGGTCCGGTCTGGTCGAGGCAGGCTGGACGCGAGGTTGATGAAAGTCGGGGAAAGCACGGTCATTTTATTGCTGGTTCTGAGTTCGTTAGGCGCGAATGTCGTCGCTCCGACCGAGGCGGAAATCGAAACGATGTATGCCGCGGCCGCGCAGGAGCTGAACGCCGGAAATTACGGTGAGGCTTTGAAGAAACTTGATGCGATCGACGCGCGCCAGCCGGATGTGGCAGCGGCGAAAAACCTGCGCGGAGTGGCCTTGATGCGAATGGGCGAGTACGGCCCGGCGGAGAAAGCCCTGCAAAAAGCGCGCGAGCTGGACCCGAATCTCTGGGAAGCGCGCTTCAATCTCGCCGAGGTTCCCTTCCTGAGAAAAAGCTGGGCCGAAGCGCGCGATCGTTTCCAGGCGCTGGCCGAGGAATCGAGTGACGAGGTAGAGGGCGCGACTGCGGATATCATTCAATTCAAAATCCTGCTCACCTATCTCCTCCAGAACAAGGAGAAGAATGCGACCCTGATCCTGGATGGACTCAAGGCTTCGTCGGCCAGCCCCGCCTACTATTACGCAAAGGCGGCGTTCGCCTTCGAGGAGAAGGATGAAACGGGAGCGCGGATTAACCTGCGCGCGGCGGAGAAGGCCTATTCTCCGCGGCTGAACAAGCTTTTCGCAGAGTCGTTTTACGAAGTGGGCTGGGTAGCGAAGCCGGACGATGCCAAGCCGGTGGCGCTCGAAGTGACTTCGGAGGCTGAACGGCTGAGGAAGGCACAGGCGGATTTTGGAAAGGCAACGAGTGCCTTTCGGCAAAAAGACTTCGACGGTGCCCTGCAGTTGCTCGACGAGGTGGACGCAGCGTCGCCGAATCAGGCGGTTTCCTACAACTTGCGAGGCGAGATTTTGCTCGAAGAAGGAAAGGAGCAGGAAGCGGAAGCGGCTTTTCGCAACGCGCTTGTCGCGGATCCGCAATTCCAGGACGCCCGTTTTAACCTGGCGCGCATTCCGTTCAAGAAGCATGACTATGAGGCGGCGCGCAAACAACTCGAAGAACTCCTCGGCGCGATCTCGGGCGACAAGCAACAGCGTCATCGCGAGGAACTGATCCGCTACGAGATTTTTCTCACCCTGCTGCTCGAAGGCCGGGACGGGGTGGCGCAGAAGGCGATGGAGGAATTCAAGATGATGGACGACGCGCCGGCGCTCTACTACGCGCAGGCGGCCTGGGCGTTTCAGCATGGAAAACCCAAACAGGCGGGTAACTGGGTGGCGAACGCCGGCAATCTATTTTCGCCCGAGCTGAATCGTTCGTTCGCGACTCCCTTGACGGATCTCGGCTGGTTGAATGGCGCGGCTGAACGGCTGCCAACACCAACCGCAATCGCGTCGACGAAGGCAAGCCCATCGCCCAGTGCAGAGCCATCGGCATCCGCGGTCGCGGGTGAAAGTTCGCCGGCAAAAGGCGCTGTCATCGCGGAATTTTCGGTGAATCCGTCGCCTGCGAAAGAAGAAGCGCCATCGCCTAGTGCGGGGCCATCGGCATCCGCGGTCGCTGGGGAAAGTTTACCGGCAAGCGGCGCTGTGATCGCGGAATCTTCGGTGAATCCGTCGCCAGCGAAAGAAGAAGCGCCATCGCCCAGTGCGGAGCCATCGGCATCCGCGGGCGCTGGGGAGAGTTCACCGGCAAGCGGCGCTGTGATCGCGGAATCTTCGGTGAATCCGTCGCCAGCGAAAGAAGAAGCGCCATCGCCCAGTGCGGAGCCATCGGCATCCGCGGGCGCTGGGGAGAGTTCACCGGCAAGCGGCGCTGTGATCGCGGCATCTTCGGTGAATCCGTCGCCTGCGAAAGAAGAAGCGCCCTCGCCCAATCCAGAGCCTTCCGCTTCGGCGGTCGCGGTGGCCGAAGCACCTGCGACCCCGTCTCCGACTCCCCACGAAACTCCGGCGCCGATTGTCGCGAAAAAGGAGATGATCGAGACAACCGCTCGGCCGACTTTGTCGCCGCAATCTTCCGCCCTTCGGAGAGCCGCCGCGCACAAGAAGAAGGAACCCACGTCCGAACCGCAGGAGCGCATCGGCAAGAAGGAGACAAGGGAGTGCGCGGGCGACGGCGACCGCGGAAGGGACCGAAAAAGCTCCACGCGCCAGGAGAGCGACCTCGCAGACGCAGCCGCCGCCCGCCGCCGCAATGACGAGCCAGCCGCCGCATCAGAACT
The DNA here is from genome assembly GCA_963738045.1 of uncultured Verrucomicrobiae bacterium. Classification (GTDB taxonomy): domain Bacteria; phylum Verrucomicrobiota; class Verrucomicrobiia; order Chthoniobacterales; family UBA10450; genus Palsa-1392. Next base: position 803,414 of record CAVTUX010000002.1, read on the forward strand.
TCGGTGATAAGGTCGTTCGTTTCTTGCTGTATCCGTTTCGACATCCGAAGGAAACAACGGTGAATCCGGTGGGCGGTCGCGCCGTCGCAAGAGGTAGTGCCAATCCGACGCCGAGTCCGCCTGCACACGGCCGTAGGAAGAATTAATCATTTGGCATTTGCGACCTCCGGCGGTTTGGTTCGACAGTCATGAAGTTCCAAAAACTCACGACAATTTCCCTCCTGTTTCTGAGCTTTCTTGCGTCTTCCGGAACTGCTGCCGAGAAGCCGCAGCTCGAGTCGATGTATGACAAAGCGTACCAGGCTTTCGACAGCGGCAAATATGATGAAGCCCTGACGGCGCTGGACACGATCGATGCGCGGCAGCCTGATCTGGCGGAATCACTTAACCTGCGGGGGGTGGTTTATATGCGCCAGGGCAAGTACGACCAGGCGGAGAAAACATTGCGCAAGGTGCTCTCGATCGAGCCCAAGTTTTGGAACGCCAGCTTCAACCTCGCCGAGATTCCGTTTTTGAAGAAGGACTGGAGCGAATCACGCAACCGTTTCGAGGCGTTGCTCGCGGGCGAGCATAATGGGCTGCAGCCCGAGACGAATCAGCTGATTCAATACAAAATCCTGCTCACGTTTATCCTCCAGGGCAAGGAGAACATGGTCGACTGGACTCTGAGCAAGTTCGAGCTCTCGAAAGACAGCCCCGCGCTTTACTACTCGAATGCCGGGATCGCCTTCCAGCGTGGCAATCAGAAGGAGGCAGAGAAATGGATGGATGCGGCGGATAAGCATTTTCCCGCGCCGCTTAACAAGCTTTACGCCGAGTCGTTTTATGAGGTCGGCTGGCTGCAAAGGCCCCCCGGTGAATCGCACCCGACGATTGAGATTACGTCCAGCGCGGAGCGCGCTGTGCGGTTGAAGGCGGACGCGCAGGTGGATTTCGGGCAGGCCGAACCGTCCCCGGTGCCGGTTGAGGCGGAACAAACTGCACCCGCGGTGAATCCCGCCGTGAACGCCTCCAAAGCCTTGCCATCGGGGAGTCCCGCGGTCTCGGCCGCGCCGGTTGCGCCGCATGCTTCCGCGGCCCCGGTTGTAACGGTGCAGGCGTCTGCTACTCCGGTTGTCGCAACGGAAAAGACTGCGGCTTCGCCGGCCGTGACCAGGCGCAATCCTGCTCGTGCTCGCGCCTGGTCGCAGACCCTTGTCGACATGATCAATCGAATACCGATGCCGCGCGCGGGCGCATTGCTCGCCGGTTGTTTGCTGCTCGCCGGCATCCTTCTGTTCATCTGGTTTTTCATGCGAAAGGTGCGCCGCAGTTCGGCGACCGTCTCGACTGATCAATCGTCCGCTGCTTTCAGCGCGCCGCGCTTTCTTGACGAGGAGACGCCGCTTCGAGACCAACCCGAAGGTGCAGCTGACCTGGTCGAAACCGGCCCGCCGAAGCTCTCGCTCAATTTGAAAGCGAGAGAGTCTGTCGCGCGTGCGGCGGTATTGCCTGCCGGCGTAATCTCGGCGTATGGCGCAGCCTCCGTGTCCGGAATTACGGAACCGCCAATTGCCTCGCCTAACGAAGCAAAGACAGCGGAACCGGGCGCCACTCTGGTTGTAGAGGAGAAAGGTCCAGCCGCGGCCGAAGAGCTGCCACTTTACGCCACGGAAGAGGTCCTGCTCCCGGCAGCGGCCGAGAGTGCGACGGTTCGGGAAACCGCCCTCGCGAATCCAGCGGCGGAAAAACCGGAAGCTCCCACGCCTGCGCCGGATGAGCGAGAGGTTGCCCCCGAGCCTGCGCCCGCGCCGCATCTCGGGGACGAGGAGGCCTCGCGGGAATTGACCGAGGAAATTGGTGCGCCGAGTGTGGAACCCACCTGGGAACCAGTCCGCCAGGGCCAACCCATTCCGGAATTGGTCACGGCGCTCGCAGCCGAACCGCTCATTTCCGAGCTCACTCAGGCGGAGCCGAAAACCAAACTCGCTCTCATCGAGCCGGATGGGCCGATTGCTGCTCCGATTGCTGCTCGACAAGCGACGCAGTCGTCGATCGAGGTTCCTTCATTTGTTTCTAAAGTCATTTCCACCGACTCGACGCCCGTTCACTTCGATACACCCCCCGCCAGGCCTGAAACCGAAACCGCTCCCACAGTTCACCACTTCGCCCTTCCCGCATCGGCCCAAGGTCCAATCGAGGCCGGGCATGGTGCTGTCCAGCTGACTTTTTCTCTCGAGATCGCTTCAATGCAGCTTACGCCAACCCTGAAGATGAGCAGGTTGCATTTGAAGCCCCTTTCAAGAGTCGTCTCGGTCCGCCTTGGCTCCGCGCAAGACCCTGAGCCACCGATGAATCACAAGGCCACTTTTGAGCTAGCCAAAATCGACCTTTCGAACGGTACCATTGGCAGTGTTCGCCTCGTTCCCTCGGCCCTGCCAAGTCCGGCGGCCGCCGTTCACGCCTCCTTGGCAATTTCGAGTTTGGAGTTCGTTCCCGGACAGGGGGCGGCGCCTGTCCGGTTGACTCCGTCGCACCAGGAGCAGGCTTCGGTTCAGCTAACGGCGGAGTTCCGGATCGGGGCGGTCGAATTCGCTCCGCTTTTCAAAATTGGAGCCATCGTCCTCAACGCCAGCTCAAAAAAAGTTTCAATGCGATTACCCGGAGCCAAGGCGAGCTCGATCGACGACGTTGCGGGGTACGAGATCGAGAACGTCCAACTGGGTGCGAATGATGAGCTGGCCCTGATTCAGGTCGCTCGTGGCCGCGTGCACTGAGAGTTTGCGACAGCCGCTAAGTCGGATGCGAGGTTCGCGCGGGGCCGTAGGTCCATCTCGAGTCATTGACCGCTGACCGTCGGCCTCCCGCTTATGGCAGGAATCCTGCTTTTGGCTTGGTCCATCGTGGAATCACATGACCACAATACTCCTTTCGGTCCGCTTCAAAGGCCGTCCGATCCGATGACCGAGTCACCAATCGCCCGTGATGAATCTGCGATGAGCGAGGAAGAAAAACGGTCGAGCAACGCGCTCTACATCGGTCCCCCTCAACTTTCGCTGGAGTTGCAGGCGACGGAGACTTCCGTCGATCCAGTCATTCGGCCCTCTGTCACCAACGAAGGCCTGCCGGTGTCACACCAACTGGCCGTGCCACCGGCGGAGCCCGCTTTCTTCAGACCGACCCAGGACAACCCTCAGGCAGCCGGCGCGGAAGGGATGGGCGGTCCGAGTGCCGCACAATCCGTCGCCGCACCGGTATCTTTTTCTTCTGAAGTCATCGCAGCCGAATCGATCCTACCGAAATCAACCGATCCAAACATCATGCAAGAAATGACAATCACTCCACCTCCTGTTAGCCATGCTTTTTCGCCCCCCATGCCGGTTCAGAGGCCGGCTGGTGTCATGCGCACCTCTGTTCAGCTGACCTTCTCCTTGGAGATCGCCTCGCTCCAACTCACGCCGGCTTTTGAAATGCGCGATCTGCAACTGAGATCGAGTTCGCAGCTTGTAACGATGCGCCTCGCGAGCTGCGAACCTTCTCAGCCACCTATCAACTTGGACGTCACGTTTGAGATTGCGAAAATCGAGCTCGAGAACGGGGTCATTCGCGCCATTCGCCTCTTGCCCTCGGACCGTCAAAGACCGGCGGTGATCTCCTCGTCTTCTTTCGCCGTCGCGGGGTTGGAGCTGGAAACAAGCTCCCGGGTCGCTTCGGTGCACCTCGCGCGCCCCGACCAGCCAGGCGCTTCGGTGTATCTCACGGCGGGTTTCCAAATCGCGGCGATAGAATTCTCTGCTTGCTTCGGGATAGCAGCCATTGTGCTCAATTCGATTTCGCGCAACGCCTCCCTCCAGCTGCCTGGCGCAGAGTCGAATCCAATTCAGGACGCGCCGGTCTTTGCGATTGAGCGGGTTGAGATGAATGGGAGCCAATTGAGCCTCATTCAGGTGACTCAGCTCGGCTCTGGGAAGCCTTAAAGCTTCCATCCTTGGAATCGCAGATCCCGCGCTTTCTTACTTGAAACGTGCCCAGTTGAGCGAGCGCAGCGGTCCGGGCAGAAACTCGCCATCTCTCCGGACCAGTTTCCCATCGAAGTAAATTTCTCCGCCGCCGTAGTCCTTTCGCTGGATGTTAACCATGTCCCAGTGCACCTGGCTGCGGTTGCCGTTGTCCGCTTCTTTGTAAGCCTGCCCGGGCGTAAAGTGGAAAGAGCCGGCGATTTTTTCGTCGAACAAGATGTCCCGCATCGGATGCAAAATGTAGGGATTGCAGCCTAACGAAAACTCTCCGATGTAGCGCGCGCCCGCGTCCGAATCCAAAATCGCGTTCAGTTTTTTGGTCTGGTTACTCGTCGCCTCGACAATTTTTCCGTCGCGAAAATCGAGCCGGATGTTGTCGAAGCCCATGCTCTGATAAATGCTCGGCGCGTTAAAGGTCACGTGCCCCTGCACTGATTCTTTCACCGGACAGCTGAAAACTTCGCCGTCCGGAATGTTGCGATCACCACCACAAATGATCGCCGCGATTCCCTTGATGCTAAAGCGCAAGTCGGTTCCGGAACCCTTGATCTGCACCTTGTCGGTTTTTTCCATCAAGGCCTTGAGCGCCTTCATCCCGGGTTGAAGCTTGCGGTAATCGAGGGTGCAGACCTTGAAGAAAAAATCTTCAAACGCCTCCGTGCTCATCCCGGCGAGCTGAGCCATCGCTGGAGTTGGCCAGCGCAGCACGACCCACTTCGTTTTCTGCACCCGCTGGTCCTGCAGCGGCCGGAGTTTTTTTGCGATCAGTTTCATCCTGTCGATCGGGACGTCCGCCAGTTCGCTGATGTTGTTGCTCCCGCGGATCGCGATGTAGGCATCCATTTTCTTCATCCGGGCCAGCTCGTGCGCCGCCGTCAGGCTGAGCTGGCGTTCATCGATCTCGAGCGCAAGCTCGCGGCTGACGCGAGCGCGTTGGATGCGAACGAAAGGCACGGCCTTCGCTTTCCGGGCGGCGCGGATGAGCGCGATCGTCATTTCATCCGGGGCGTCGAAAGATTCGATTAGCACCTTTTCGTTGCGTTTTAGGCTGGTGGAGTAATTGACCAGAAGGGCGGCGAGTTTATCGAAGCGGGCGTCTTGCATAGAGCGCTATCATTCCACTGTGAAGAGGGGATGCAAACGCGCCTCTTCCTTACGCTTCTGCTCGCAATCGAATGCGATTGAGCACGATTAGGTGCACGGGCGAGGGTTGCGACTTCGTTAGGCCGCAAGTTCCAGGCGGGCGGCAAAGGCGCCGTCGAACTCATCACGGAAGGGCAGGCTCTGTTTTCGATCCGTCAGGCGAAAGTCGGGATGGTCACGCAGAAACTCCGCGATCACAGCGTCGTTCTCCTCCGGCTCCAGGCTGCAGGTGCTGTAGACTAACGAGCCACCGGATTTGAGAAGCTTTGCGACCGCCTGCAAGATCGCCAATTGCCGCCGTGACATGCGGGCGAAATCGCCCGGTCGCAGGCGCCAGCGCACGTCCACCCGGCGCCGCATCGCACCCGTGTTTGTGCAGGGTGCGTCGACCAGGATTTTGTCGAACGACTCGTGGGCAAGACCAGCGGCTTGGATCGAGTTTTTGTCCAGCCAATCGCAGGGCGCCGGGCGAACGTTCGTTACATCCAGTCTGCCGAGATTGTCGCGCAAACGCACCAGGCGCAGGTCGTCCTGGTCCGTCGCGACAAGGAGACCCTGGTTGGCCATCATTTCCGCGAGATAGGCCGACTTCCCGCCGGGCGCGGCGCAGGCATCGAGCACGCTTTCCCCCGGGGATGGGCGCAACATCTCGCAGGCAATCGCGGTGCTCGGGTCCTGGATGTAACCGCCTCCATCCTGCGCGACTGCCGTAGGACCAGGCAGACCGACAAAGTTCACGCTTCCCGGAAGAGCAAAGCTCCCCGGGTATCGATGCAGAAAATCTGCGACCGTCGTCCTGAGTTGATTCACCCGCGCATAAATCGGCGCTGGCCGGTTGTTCCACCGGCAAAGTTCGAGCGTGGCTTGCACGCCGAATTGCGGCGTCCATTTTTCGACTAGGAATTCGGGTTCGGAAAATCGAACGGGGAGCGGTTGGGCATCGGCTGCGTTCGTTAGGGCGGTTTCTTCGCGTAGCGCGCGACGAAGGATTGCGTTGATCAGATTTCGCACCCGGGGTCGCGCCAGCTCGACGGTCTCAAAAACGGCGGCGTGAGCAGGAGTCTGGAGGAACATGATCTGATAGAGACCGAGGCGCAGGAGGTCGCGCGCGCCGGCCTCGATCGGCTCGGAGCGAAGTCGTCCGATCCAGAAATCGAGCAGGGTAAGGTTGCGCAGCACACCATAGAAAAGCTCGAGCGCAAACCCGCAATCGGAAGGGCCAAGATCGCTGAGCCCGAAGGTTTGTTCGATGATGCGGTCGGCGAACTCAGTGCCATTTCGCCAGCGAGTGAGCGCGCTCAAGGCGAGGGTCCGACCGGAATTCATAGGATAGCGCAAGCTTCCAGCTTGCAAGCGTGACGATGCAAGTCGGATGCGTGCGCTACGCCGGTTAAACGCCCGTTCGCTAGGCCGGTTTGCCCTGTGGACGGCCGATTGAGGTGTAATGGAAGCCGAGCTTCCGCATCGTTCCCGGATGGAAAAGATTGCGCCCGTCAAAGACGAGCGGGGTGTGCATCTTTTCCCGCACAGTGGCGAGGTCGATGTTGGCGAACTCCGGCCATTCCGTGGCGATGACGAGAGCCTCGACGTCTTCCACCGCCTCGAGCGCAGAATTCGTTAGGCGGGCGCCTGCGAGGGCTTGCAATTGGCGGGCCTTTTCCATTCCTTTCGGGTCGTAGGCTGCAACCTGTGCTCCTTCCCGCAGCATGTCGGCCACCAGTTCGATTGCGACCGAGGAACGAACGTCGTCCGTGTTCGGCTTAAAGGTCAGGCCCCAAACCGCGATCTTCTTGTCGCGCAGGACCCAGAGCGAATCGCGAATCACCTTCAGGAATCGTTCCTTCTGCATCGCGTTGATCCGCTGCACCTCCCGCAGGAGGGTAAAGGGCACGCCAAGCTGTTCGCTGATCGTAATGAAAGCGGCAATGTCTTTTGGAAAACAGGAGCCACCGTAGCCGATGCCGGCGTTGAGAAAATTTCGCCCGATGCGGTGATCCATGCCGATGCCGTCGGCCACTTTTTCGACATCCGCGCCACTTGCTTCGCAAATCGCCGAAACCGCGTTGATGTAGGAAATTTTGAGAGCGAGAAACGAATTCGCGGCGTGCTTGATTAGCTCGGCGCTGTTGATGTCGGTGACGAGAATCGGCGCCATGAACGGCTCGTAAATTTTCTTCATCAGGTCGACTGCGCGCTCGCTTTGCGCGCCGATCACAATGCGGTCCGGTTTCATCAGGTCCGCTACCGCGCAGCCTTCCCGCAGGAATTCCGGATTGCTCACGACGTCGAACTCGGCGCCGTGTTTGTTGTAGCGCTTAATCGATTCCGCGACTTTTTCGCCCGTCTTGACTGGTACCGTGCTCTTGTCGACGATCACGCGATAACTGGCGAGCACACCAGCGATTTCGCGCGCCACCTTCTCGATGAAACTGAGGTCGACACTGCCGTCCGCATCCTGCGGAGTCGGCACGGCGATGAAAACCACCTCCGCATTATCGACCCCGTCCTTGATGCTGCTACTGAAGCGCAGTCGCTGGGCGGAAACGTTACGATGCACGATCTCTTCCAGGCCGGGTTCGTAAATCGGCACCTTGCCCTGCTGGAGCGATTCGACTTTGCGGATGTCGTTATCGACGCAGATGACATTGTGACCGACGTCGGCGAAACAGGCGCCCGTGACGAGGCCGACATAACCGGAACCGATAATGGAGAGATCCATGGGAAATTGATGATGGCTGATTTGTGATTTCGGGTTGGCCGAGAGAACCCGCCAACTTGCAATCAAAACTCAGAAATCAGAAATCAGCAATCCTGATCACGGCTGCGGCTGGGCCTGGTTCGTCCCGGCTGGATCGAAATTCAGATTGAACCCCAACTTCGGAAACGCCTTGAGCGTGAAAGTAAGCAGGACCCCGTATTCCTTCACTCCGCCGTTGTTGGCGATGACCATGCCTAACGAAGCCACCCAGCTCGTCAGGTCGCGATAAATCGAGTAGCGCTGCTGCTCAAGGATCTTGGTATCGGCCTCGTACTGCTCGAGAAAGCCGAAGCCCCAGTTGTCGTCGAGCCGGTAATAGCCGCCCACGGTAAAGAGGCTGCTGTTGAGAAAAAACGGATTGTTCTGCAGATAACGATGGCTGAGAGTGAGGACCGTGCTGGCCGTCGGCTTGAAATTCAAGCTCGTGTCGACCTCGGTAAAGCCTTTGGCGAGCAACGGAATCTGCGATTCGATAACCAGCGTAGCCCAGGGCACCGGGGTAAAAGTCAGGTTGTTGAAGATATTCGAGTATTTGGCAGTTTCGAATGGGTCGTTGAAGTTGACGTTGACATAGGTTTCCAACTCGAGCCAGCTTACGGTGAAGTCGTCGCGCCGGGTTTGCAGGCGGTTGCGCACGCCGATACGCGCGATCGACCAGTTGTCGATCGAGTCAATCGCAGTGAATTGGGGAAAGTCGATCGCGTTGAGCTTGGTCGTCGGTTGCACGCGATCGAACTGCAGAATGGTGGTCGGATCGATATTCGGCTCCGAGACGTAGGAGAAGTTCACATAGGGCTGAAAGATGTGACGCAACCCGTCGAGCCCCAGAGCGCGTGTCTGCACGTCGTCCCATACGCGCGAGACCTTGAACGAGGCCTCGATGCCGGCGTTGAAAATCGAGCGCCAGACCGGGCCAAGTTGCGGACTGGGAAGGCCCGTCTCCGGCGGGGGCAAGGGAAACTGGGGCGGGTTCGGACCCGGGACCACCGGAGGAAGCAGGGGATTTAGCTGCTCTGTTTCGCCGTAGTATGTCTCGCGAAATCCGACCCGCGGAACGATGGAAAGAAATCCAAAATAGGTGTTCGGATAGGTGAGTTGGTGAAACGTATCGAATCGAAAAGCGCTGTAATCCGCGTAGATCGAATTGGCTTGGTTATTCAGGCGCAGCTCTCCGAAGCTCGTGTCGCCCTCGTAAAAGATCGGGCCGCCAAAGAGTCCGTGGCGTGTGATGTCGAGCGCGACTTCCGGCAGCCGCTCGGTCGTTTCAAAAAACGTGTTGAGCTGGAAGCGGCTGTAAGCCGTCAGGGTGTAGTACGGACTGGTCTTCGTCAGGGCCACGACGTTGTCCGGCTGGGGATTGATGCGGAATTCACCCGGATAAAAATCCTGGAGCACAAAGGCGTCGCTTAGCTTGGTGATGTTGACAGTGGCGCGAATGTCGTCGGTGATCTGCGTGTGATCCTCGAGCGTGAAGCGATAGCGGCTCGTCGGCGTGCCTTTGCGAGGGAGGCTGGTATTATTCAGATTTGGATTCTGATCCTGGAGAAAGTAGCTGACGATTTTGGCGTCACTCTTGTCGCCTTTGCCGTAATGCATATCAGCATCCAGCCCGATCGCTTCACCGCGGCGGCTCCGATAGTCGAGCCGCAAGGTGGTCGTGATTTTTTCGCCGATCGGAAAAGTGACCTGACCGAGAAGCGACGGGCCCCAGGAGCTGAGGTAGGCCGGCGAGATCAGGTAACTGAAAGCCCGGTCAAGCGATTGATAAAGATAGGGCCACCAGAAAATCGGCACCTTCCCGATGTAAAGGGTGACATCCTTGAGAATGACATGGTCGTCCGGATAAATCCGCACCGTCTGTGCGTTGAGATGGAAATCCGGGTGTGCGGAGTCGTGCGTTGTAAATGTGCCGTGCTTGACGTCGTATTCCGCATCGGAGGAACTCGTCACGGTTTGCCCTGACATGAGATAGGGGTAGGTGCCGGTTCGCATGTCGCCGGCTGTGATCGCCTTGGTATCGACGTTGTAGGTTGCTTCGTTCCCGATATAAAACGTGACGTCGCGATAGATGCGGACGTGGCCTCGCAGCAGAAGAGTGTGCCTGGCGGTGTCGTACTGCGCGAAATCGGAATAGATATCGGTGTTGCCGAAGTGAATTGCGACGTTGTCATGCGCGGTGGCGAGGCCGTTTTCGTAGGTCGTTTGGCCAGTGGCGTTGATCTCGATCGGAAGCGCGCCCGGGCCTTGTAACTGGTCCACTGCGAGCGCGCAACTGGCGGTCAGCAGGAAGAGGAAAAAGAAGGCCGGCGTGCGCATCGCGGACGCCGAAAGTAACGGTGCGGTGAAGCGGTTGCAAAGCCAAAACCCCGCCTTTGCGTCGTTGCCGTCTCCCGGCGCCTCTCTTGTTCGGCTTAGGAGAAGTAGAACAGGTGTAGACGTTTCGTTCTGCGGGCCGCGAGAACAGGCGTCGCGCGAGCCATAAATGGAAAAATCTGGCTCCTCGCCCGCGCCGCCCGGAGGGGAGCAGCTACAACTGCAGGGCGAGCGCAGCGACCTGCTGGTTGAGCCCGCAGACGGTGACGATCGCGCGCCGCCATGGCGTTCGATCGGAGCGGCGCGCGATCGTTAGGCGGGCGTGCTCGGGCGCATGAAGAAGCGGCGGCAACTGTTGTCTGCGCAGCGCTTGCGCAGCGCAGATCAGTTGCCAGAAAGCGCCCGCCGCCACACTCTCGCCCAGTGCCGGCTTTGGCGCGTAGACGGCTGCCGCGGCAAAATATTTGGCCGCCGCGGCCCGTTCCGCTTCGTCGATGAACGTTCCATTTGCGCTCGCGATCAGGACGTTGGCTTCTCCGCTTCTGCGCAGCTGGCCACAGATCGCATCGAGCTGCCTGACGACCTCCCGCTGCCGGGCAAAGTTTCCTCCCGGATGAACCCGCTCGAGCGTCACCGTACCCTCGCGCGCGAGCACGACCGCGCCCGCTCCTTCGCTCACGATCATGCCTCGCGGTCGCGCCGCGAAGGGCTCGATCGGCGGCGTCGGCCGCAGCAAGCGCCATTTCCGATACGCGTCGCAGAGCAGCCAGTCCGCTTCCTCTGCGCCAACCACCAGACAGCGATCCAGCTCCGGGTTCGTCATCAAGTCTTCCGCCATTTGCAAGGCGAGAATCCCGACCGCGCCGTCGCCGACCAGAGTATAACTCGCGCCCGTGATCCCGAGGATCGCCGCGAGATGACTGGCAGGGGCGTTAAAAACCGTTTCCGGAAAAAGCAGCGGACTCGCGGCCGCCGCGCCCGAGTGCACGATGTCGTGATAGAAGCGCCTGGTGTAAATGACCCCGCCGTTCGAGATCGCGAAAATTAGAGCGGTCCGGGCCGCGCTTTCTTCATCCAGTTCGAGTTCGGCGTCGCGCAGCGCGCTCAAGCCCGCCACGACCGCGAAACGCGAGATGGCGCTCGCGCGCCGCAGCCGCGGATGACGGACGACTTCCGCGATCGCGGCTGGCGAGACGGGAAAAATGGAATGATTCTCGTTCTTGCCTAACGAACTATTGACTACGGCCGCTTCTGCCTCGACGCCGGCGCAGAGGTTGTCCCAGACTTCGTCGATCTGACTGCCGAGTGGTGTGACCCAACCCAGGCCGGCGAGGCGCAAACTCATGCCGCCTGCCTCCGGATGACAATGGAAGCGTTCGTTCCGCCGAAGCCAAACGAATTTGAGATCGCTGCGGTGACCGTCGCCTGGCGCACCCGATTGGCCACGATGTCGAGATCGAGGCCTGGATCAGAAACGCGAAAGTTGATATTGGCCGGGAGAAAGCCATTGCGTAGCGCCAGAATCGTTAGCACCGCCTCGATCGCGCCGGCCGCGCCTAACGAATGGCCCATCATCCCCTTGGTCGAGCTGACCGGTACCCGCCCGAGCAGCTCCACGATCGCCCTGCCTTCCGCTGCATCATTCGTCGGCGTGGCGGTGCCGTGAGCGTTGACGTAATCGATTGCCGCTGGATTGAGTCCCGCGCTTTGTAGCGCCCGCTCCATCGCCTGGCGCGGACCGATCCCGGAAGGATGCGGCTGCGTGAGATGATGGTTGTCGGTCGAAATGCCGTAGCCGCTGATCTCAGCCAGGATCTCCGCTCCGCGCGTGCGCGCCTGCTCCAGATTTTCGAGCGCAAGCAGGGCCGCGCCTTCGCCAAGCACAAGGCCGCTACGAGCGCCGTCGAAGGGACGGCATTTCTCCGGCGTAGCCGCCTGCAGGGCATCGAAGCCGACAAAGACCAGTTCGCTCAGCGCGTCGTAGCCGCCGGTCAGGATGCGATCATAGCGTCCGGAGCGAATGCATTCGAAAGCATGCCCGATCGCGTTCGTGCCGGAAGCGCAGGCATTCGCGATCACCCGGCAGGGTGAGGCGAGGCCGCAGGCCGCAAGCGCGTCGAGCGCCGGTTTTGGCGGCGGATAATTCGCGATCCACTCCGGCGCACGAATCGAGCGTGTCCCCGGCTGCTGGAGTGCCCTGTAATATTGTTCGCCGAAACTCATCCCGCCGCTCGTCGTTCCGACGACAGTCAATTGGGGGCGAAAGTCCGGCGCCTGCTCGAGCAATTCGGCGAGCGCGGCGATCATCATGCGCGCGGCGCGGTGAAGGCGGCGAGTCCGCCGGTCGTTAGGCAAGATGCTCCTCAGCCAGGCATCATCCACCTGGCCGGCGGTCTTGCAGCGGCATTGCGAGATCGGGAAGCGCTCGACCGGGGAGACGCAATCGCGCGCCTCGCTGAGGGAGGCGAGCGTCGCTTTCAGTCCTGCGCCAAGCGGGCCGATGACGCCTGCCGCGACCACCGCAACGCGTGCCCGTTTTTCCTCGTGCCCATTACTTGCTGGCATGGTCTTTACCCGAAGGATTGCCTCTTTTATTCCGCTTGATTTGACCCCTGACCTACCTTACATAGCCGCCAGAAATAGCGGTTCCGGACGTTGGTGGATTGTCAGTTGAGTTTATTCAGTGACGATTTGAAATCCGATAAGCGGGAACAGTGACCGAGCAGCGTTTCGCCAAAGAATAAACTCAGATGGGCACCAAACTATACGTAGGAAATCTTTCCTTCAATACCACCGAAACAGACCTCCAGGACCTCTTCGCTCAAGTCGGCGCGGTCAGCGAAGTCACTCTCATGCAGGACAAGTTTACCGGCAAATCGCGCGGCTTCGCCTTTGTCACAATGGGCAGTGAGGCCGACGCGCAGAAAGCCATCACGGAGTTCAACGGCAAAACGGTTGAAGGCCGGCCCTTGACCGTGAACGAAGCGCGTCCGCGGGAAGCGCGTCCGCCAGGCGGCGGCGGCGGTCGTGGCTATGGCGGCGGCGGTTATGGTGGCGGCGGCTACGGCGGTGGCGGAGGTGGAGGCTATGGCGGCGGTGGGGGCGGCGGACGCCGCGATGGCGGCCAGCGTCGCGGACGCTAAGCCACACCACCAGCAAGCAAAATCTTCAAGAAAGCGCCTGGGGAAACTCAGGCTTTTTTTTGTCGATCGACCCGGCGGCTCGAAAAAGGATGTCGCCAGCGATCCGAGCCAGGGCGAGACAACCCAGGAAAGACAGAGATTGTTGGCGAAAGTCCCGCCAGATCGAAGGCGATTTGGAACGCCGTTTCAGTCAAAAAGGCTCCAAAAATACAGGGAAGTTCTGATGAAACCAAAAGCAGCCTTCGCGATTCCGCTCGCCAATGTTCCCGAACCCGGCGTCATACATGCTCCTCGGCATGGGCATCCTCCTCTGCGGGCAGCGCTTTCTGCGGCGTAAGTCGGCCTGACGAATTTCTCGCCCTCGGGCTGAAACCTGCGTTTTTCCGCGTCGATTTTTCTTGCCTAACAACGACCTAAAGTTCGCCAAGCAGCTCGTACGAAAGGATGCTCAGGCAATAAATCGCCGCCGTTTCCACCCGCAGGATGATGGGCCCGAGAGTGAGCGGAGTGCAGCCGTGCGAGCGCGCGAGCGCGATCTCTGCCGGAGTGAAATCACCCTCCGGCCCGATCAGCATCAGCACGCTGGCCGGCCGCACTCCGCCATGTGCGTCGGCGTAGTCGGCCAGGATTTTCTTCAAATGCAGCGCGCCGGGTTGGAGCGAGCCGATGAGCCGCAGGTCAAAGTGCAGAGAGGCCGGAGTTGGGTGCACTTCCTTCGTTCCTGCGAGCGACACGGCTGCCCCTCCGCTCGAATAGGGGAGGCCGGATTCGAGCTGACGGAAGAAATCGTTAGGGATGCGCGGCGGGTGCACCTGCGGGAGCCAGTTCTGACCGCATTGCTTGGCCGCCTCGAGCGCGACGGTCTGCCATTTCGTCTGCTTCTGCGCCGCGCTTTCCGCGTCGAGCTGCACCACGGTGCGGGCGGAAAGGAGCGGGAAAATTTCCGCTGCGCCGATCTCGACCGCTTTCTGCACGATGAGGTCCATGTTTTTCCCCTTCGGGATGGCCTGGGCCAGGGTAATGTGGGCGCGCAGCGGCGGGACGATCGCGGTCTTGCAGAATGCGCAACTGCACCGAATCCGAATCCAGCGCGCTGATCTCGGCCGTGGCTTCGCGCCCGCGGCCATCGAAGACGGACACGCGATCGCCCGGCTGGAGACGAAGCACGCTCGCGGGCATGGTGCGCTTCGGAGCCGGTCAGGGTCGGCGGAAGACCAGTCGTTAGGCGCGAGATAGAAACGATGCATCGAAACCGAGGGTTCAGATGTTCAAGGGTCCAGAAGAAGTTGCGCTGCAATCTGAAATCCTGAAAACCTGCACTCTGACATCTGCTTAACGAAAGAATTCCTTCGCTCGTTCGAAGAAGCTGCGATGCAGCGGCGTGTTGTCTTCCCCGCAGAGTGCGGCGAATTCCTCCAGCTTCTGGCGTTGCTCGCTGTTCAAGTGGCTCGGCACTTCCACGAGCAGGCGCGCGTAGAGATCGCCGCGCTCGCGACTGTTGACGTGGGCACGCCTTTGCTGCGCAAGGCGAAAGCTTTGCCCGCTTTGCGTTCCGGCGGGACTTTCAAGCTCGCCTTGCCTTCCAGCGTCGGCACCGGGACTTCGCCGCCGAGCGCCGCGGTGGCGAAGGTGATCGGCACTTCGCAAAATAGATTGTCGTCCTCGCGCTGGAAAATCGCGTGCTCCTTGACGTGGACGACGACGTAGAGATCGCCCTGGCTCCCGCCGCGCACGCCCGCTTCGCCATTGCGGGTGGAGCGCAGGCGCGAGCCGTGCGCGATCCCCGGCGGGATTTTGATTTTGATCCGGCTGGTTTTTTCGACCCGGCCTTCGCCGTCGCAGGCGTTGCACGGTTTCTCGATCACTTCGCCAAGCCGCGGCAATGCGGGCAGGTCTGCGAGACCTGGAAAAATCCGCGCGAGCTGACGACCTGGCCGCGCCCGCGGCAGGTCGGGCAGGTGACGGCGCGCGAGCCGGGTTCGGCGCCGCTGCCGTCGCATTTGTCGCAGGTGTCGAGCTTGCGCACTTCGATTTCTTTTTCCACGCCGAAGGCGGCTTCCTCGAGGGTGATCTGCATGTCGTAGCGCAGATCGCTTCCGCGCTGGCTGCCGTCGGTCTGCGCTCGCCGCCGCCGCCGAAGAAGGTCTCGAAAATTCCGCCTGCCCCCACCGCCGCCGAAGACTTCGCGGAAAATATCGAACGGATCGTGGAACCCGCCGGCCGCGGCCGCCCTGGGCAAAAGCGGCGTGGCCATAGCGATCGTAGGCGGCGCGTTTCTGATCGTCCATCAGGACGTCGTAGGCTTCGCCGAGTTCCTTGAATTTCTCTTCCGCGTGTGGGTCGTCCGGGTTTTTGTCCGGATGAAATTTCACCGCGAGCTTGCGATAAGCGCGCTTGATTTCATCGCCGGACGCGTTGCGGTCGACGCTCAGGATTTCGTAGTAATCGCGTTTGGTAGTCATTCCGGAATGAAACTGCATGCTCGCAATCGTGCTGCGTGAACGATTCGAGCACAAGCACAAGCTGGAAGCAACTGCTCAGCACCGCCGGGCCGCTCGAGACGACGACGCTGGAGGGGCGCAGGAGCCGGTCCTTCAACTTGTAACCGCGGCGATCTGCCGCAACGACGATGCCTTCCGGGACTTCGTCGCTCGGTTCGTGCGCGATGGCTTCGTGCAGGTTGGGATCGAATTTCTGCCCCTCCGCGTCGATCGGCTGGAGGCCGTTGTCGGCGAGGAAATCGGTCAGCTGTTTCGAGGACCATGCTCATGCCGGAGTAGATCGGGAGAATCTCGCCCTTCGCCTTTCGCCGCCGCGAGGCCGAGTTCGAAGTTGTCGACGATCGCGATCAGGCGTTCGAGCAGCGAGCTGTTGGCGTATTTGATCGCCTCCTCTTTTTCGCGTGCGGCGCGTTTTTTGAAATTATCGAAGTCGGCCTGGCTGCGCAGGGCGAGGTCGCGGAACCGATCGAGATCGGCCTGCAGATCGGCGGTCGGGTCGTCGCTTTCGTTGTCCGCGGTCGTCCGGCTCAGGAGCTGGGTCGTCGGGCTGCTCTCGGCCGGCGGTTCCTCGGTCACGGGATGTGGCGGCGGTCGGTTTTGAATGCTTCATGTCTTTCGAACTACAATCAAAGTGATGTCATCATGCTGCGGATGGCCGCCGACGAAGTCGCGGACGTCCGCGGTCAGGCGGTTGATCACTCCCTGGGCTCCTTCGCTCGCGCTGGCCTGGAGGGAGCGGATCATCCGTTCCGGGCCGAATTCATCTCCGTTGGCATCGAGCGCTTCGGTGACGCCGTCGGTGTAAAGCATCAGGCAATCGTCGCGTTCGAGGGGCACGGAAAGATCGCCGGTTATCCTATCGAACACGTCTCCACTGTCAATTCCGAGGGCCATCCCCGGCGGCTTCAGACTTCGACTTCGCCGGTCGCGGCGCGGTAGAGGAGCGGCGCGTCGTGCCCGCCGCGCGAGAGCGTCACGTGATTATTCTTATGGTCGAGAATCACGTAGGCCATGCTGATGAACATGTCCTCCTTGATGTCGGGATAGAGCTGGCGGTTGACCTTGCGCAGCACTTCCGCGGGTGACTGCGCGAGGCGGGCTTCGGCGCGCAGGACGCTGCGGCACATCGCCATGATCAGCGAGGCCGGCACGCCTTTGCCGGAGACGTCGGCGATCACGACTCCGAGCCGGTCGTCGTCCACCTTGATGTAGTCGAAATAGTCGCCGCTCACCTGGCGGGCGGCGTAGTTAATGCCCGCGATCTCGAAGCCTTCGATCGCCGGCGGCTTCGAGGGAAGAAGGATGCGCTGGATGTCGTGCGCGATCTGAAGGTCGTGATCGAGCCGCTTCTTTTCGTTCGCCTCCGAGTAGATGATCGCGTTGTAAAGGGCGAAGGCGGACTGCTCGGCGATCGACTTGAAGACGACGAAATCGCTCGGCGAAAAGGCTGCGCTCGTCGGGCCGTTGGCGATCGCGAGCACGCCGAGATTCTGCCGGCCGTAAAGCAACGGCGCGGCCATGACCGACGCGGTCCCGTGGGCAGAGTCGCGCAGTTTCGATAGCTCTGGTGCATCGGCGAGATCGGCGAGGAGAACGGCCTCGCCTTTTTTCCAAACGCGCCCGACGAGCCCTTCCTCGGCATGGATCGGGTGGGAGCGGAGGTAACTTTCGAGCGCGACCGGGGTTGTCGCGGCCTGCTGCAGGATGCGATCAGGCACATCGATCAGCGGCGGGCAGCCCTTGGAAAGAAAGGCGGGCACGAGCTTGGTACCGTTCCGATCAGCCAGGTAAAGCGCGCCCCCGTGCGCGTCGAGAATGCGCACCGAACTCTCGACGATCAGGCGGTGCAGGTCATGCGGTCGAATGACATCGCGAAAGGCTTCGCCGAGGCCGTGCAGGAAATCGAAGACGAGATTTTCCTCGACTTGGATGGCCTCGTTCGAGCGTTCGAGAGCGCGGATGCGCCAGCGCTGGCGTTGATAAGTGATCAGCCAGCCAATAAGGGCGACAATAAGCAGCCCAAAGAAAAGAAAACGCATGGAGCCGAAGCCGAGTTACTTCGCGGGGCTCTCGTGCCGGAGGTCTTGCTTGAGATATTCGAGGACGTCCTTGAACCGGGTCAGGTTCTCCGGTTGCGCTTGGCAGAGGGCCTCGTGCGCCTCGAGCATCGTGCTCGTTTGCTCATGTTTCGCGGCTGCCTTTTCCGCCGCGTCGCGCTCCGTCTTCGCCAGTTCTTCGCACTCCGGTGCGTCGGCTCCATTGGCCTGGATATCAAAAATCTGGTCCAACCCCAGACCCGAAAGCAGATCGCGGCTCCGCGCGCTGCAATGGATCACGCGCAGCCGCCCCTGGCCGAGTTCCTTCAGGCGCAGCGCCATGCCAGCCATCGTTCCCATAAAAGTGGAATCCATCATCGCGCACTCCTCGAGATCAAAGACGAATTCGCGATAGCCTCTATTCACCATCTCGCGGCCAAACTCCTTCAGACCGCCGCTCTCGAGGAAGCTACCCCGCCCCGCCACTCGCACCCAGACTACCGGGCCGGTGACGCCTACTTGAATCGAGGACTGCACGACTAACTAATGATAAAATTTCGCCGGATACTGTCAATCCGGCCGGTAGCGTTTGCCTGCGCAAAGACTTTACGCTGAGCCCAAGATGCCGGATGCGCCGCTCTGTGCAAGCGCGCGCAGTGTCTGCATTCGAAGAACCGCCTCGATTGGGTCTACTCCCAGAGATAAGAGCGCGTCAGCGCCACGACGTGGCCATTGACAATCAATGAAGCGCGCCACGCGGTCACCCGTCCATCGTTCGCGTAGTCATCGCCGATGATCGCGAACTCGGTCTTGTGGTGGCCGCGGGCATGCGGATAGCGCACCTCGCGCGCTTGGACGAAGGCGTGCAATTTTTCTTGCCGATACTCGAACCGCACCTTCACATCCACATCCCGGCGCGCCTGCCAAAAGAAGTCGAAGTAAGTGCCGAACCGAGCGCGGGCATCGAGAGCGGTGATTGCGCCAAACATCCGGTAATTGCGTTCGAATGCCACGGAAGCGTCCGTCTGCGTGGTGACCCGCCGCGGCATCGGATCGAGGAAATATTCCTTCGTCTTGCGAAACTCGAAGTCCTTGTCGAGTGCGATCGGGAGCGACTGCAGTTTCTCCACTTGGTATGGCTGGGGCGGTGTCGCGGCGCAGCCGGCGAGAGCGAGGCAAAAGACAGCCGGCAAGATTCTCACGACGCGAGCATCAAACGGGAGGAGCGCACCGGTGTCAATCGCCGCCGCTGGAGGATCGGGCGCCGTTCTGTCGGCGTTTCTCCGGTGCGTGGTCGCGCCTGGTAATCGATGCTGGCGTGGAGTAGCGGAGTGATGGGGGGACGCAGCCTTTACAATCCCCAGTGCTCAACCCCTCTGTTGGCGCGTGTTGTGGGATGCCGCTAATTTCCCACCGTGATTCGCGCGCAATACGATCGCGGGGTTTACCTGCCTAACGAGGACATCTGGCTCGATCCATTCGAGGCGAAATCGTTCGCTTTCATCTCGCACGCCCACAGTGACCACATCGCCCCACACGACGAAATCATCGTCTCGGAAGGCACGTCGCACCTCCTGCAGGCACGCCTGCCAGGCAGGCGCAACGAGCACATTCTCGCCTTTGGCCAGCCAGCCGCCATTCGCGGACTTCGGGTCACGCTTCTGCCCGCCGGTCATATCTTTGGTTCGGCTCAATTCTTTCTCGAGACTGACGCGGGCACTCTTCTTTACAGCGGCGATTTCAAACTGCGGCCTGGCCGTTCCGCGGAAGCGGCGGTGTGGAAGCCAGCCGAGACCCTTATAATGGAGACGACCTACGGCCTGCCGCGCTATCGGCTACCGCCGACCGAACTGGTCGTGCAACAGATCGTCGCCTTCTGTCGCGAGGCGCTCGAGGAAGGCGCTACCCCGATCCTGCTTGGCTACTCGTTAGGCAAAGCCCAGGAAATTCTTTGCTCGCTGGCGGAGGCAAATCTGCGCCCGATGCTGCACGGCTCGGTCCATAGAATGACCCGCATTTACGAAGAGTCTGGCCAGGCTTTCTGCGACTACGAGCGCTACGACGCCAGCGCGGTCGCGGGCAAAGTGCTCATCTGCCCGCCGAGCGCGAATCGTTCGCGGATGCTCGACCGAATCAAACAGAAACGGGTTGCGATGATCAGCGGTTGGGCGGTTGAACCAAATGCCATTTACCGTTACCAGGTCGATGCCGCCTTCCCGCTCTCCGATCACGCCGATTACGACGACCTCCTGCGATACGTCGAGTTGGTGCAACCGAAGCGCGTCTTTACCCTGCACGGCTTCGCCGCGGAATTCGCGCGCGACCTGCGCGACCGTGGGATCGAGGCCTGGGCGCTTTCGGCGCAGAACCAGATGGAACTAACCTTGAAGGCGACGCCGCCTGCGCGCCACGGAGTTCCGGGCGTGGTCCCGGACGCTCCCGAGCCGTCTGAATTCAGAGCTTTCGCCGAACTTGGCGAACAAATTGCCGCCAATCCGGCGAAACTCGAGAAGGTCCGTCTCCTTTCCGACTACCTGCGCACCCTCGCTCCCGAGCAGCTTCGCAACGCCGCCACGTTTCTGACTGGGAGACCGTTTGCTCAAACCGATCAGAGAACCCTGCAAACCGGCTGGGCAATCATTTCCCGCGCGCTGCTCGAAGCGAGCCGACGCGGCAACGTCGAGTTGCGCCGCATCGCGAGCAGCCACGGCGATGCCAGCAAAGCCGCCTTCGAAGCGCTGCAAGGGCGAACCGCGCCGGAACCCTTTTCGTTAGGCGAAGCTCAGACCTTTTTCGAAACGCTGCACAAGACGCGTGGACCAGCTGGCAAGACAGAGTTGCTCCGGGAGCGGCTGCAAAAGCTCTCATCGCTTGAAGCACAATACCTGGTCAAGATTCTGACCGGCGACCTGCGCATCGGCCTGCGCGAAGGGTTGGTCGAGGAAGCGATCGCGCGAGCGTTTGAAGCGCCGCTCGATGAGCTGAAGGAAGCCCACATGCTGCTGGGCGACATCGGACAGAGTGCGCTTCTCGCCGCCCGACGCGAGCTCGATCGCGCCGAGCTGACCTTGTTCCGCCCGATCAAGGTCATGCTGGCCAGCCCCGAACCGAGTGCGGAAGCTATCTGGGCCCGCTTCGCACCGGAATCGCGAAACGAATCGGTGGTTTTTGTGGAGGACAAGTTCGATGGCATTCGCGCCCAACTCCATCGCGGCGCGAACCGGGCGGAGCTTTTTTCCCGCGATCTGCGGCGGGTTACCGAACAGTTTGAAGAGATTGTGGAACGGGCGCGGGAGTTTTCCTCCGAGTTGATTCTGGACGGCGAGATCATGGCCTTCGAGCACGGCAGAAAACTGACCTTCTTCGACTTGCAAAAACGCCTCGGACGAAAGAGCGAAAGCGTGGATTTTTCGCCGTCCCTTCCGCAGACGTGCCGGTGGTTTTTGTCGCTTTCGATCTTCTCTGGCTGAATGGCCGTTCGCTCTTGAAGACGCCGTTGTGCGAACGCCGGGACCTGCTGCGTGGCCTAACGATGCCGCCGCAGTTCCAAATCGCGCAGGTATCGCCGGCAAGGTCCGCCGCCGAAATCGAGTCGGCGTTTCAAATGGCGCGACGGCGTTCGAACGAAGGCCTGATGATCAAGGACCCGGAGAGCCCATACACGCCGGGCCGGCGCGGTCTTTCGTGGTTCAAGCTGAAGAAGGAGCTGGCGACACTTGACGTGGTTGTGGTGGCGGCAGAGCGGGGGCACGGCAAACGGAATCAGGTTCTGAGCGACTATACCTTTGCCGTGCGTGACGAGGAAAGCGGTCAGCTGCTGCCAATTGGCAAAGCGTACACCGGCCTAACGGACGAGGAGATCGCGGAGTTGACCGCAGCATTTTCGCAAGAACGCGGTGAACGATCGTGGGCGCTACTTGGAGGTGAAACCGGACACGGTGCTGGAAATCGCCTTTGACTCCATCCAGCCGAGCACCCGCCACGCAAGCGGGCTGGCGTTGCGGTTTCCTCGCATCAAG
This sequence comes from uncultured Verrucomicrobiae bacterium, assembly GCA_963738045.1. GTDB lineage: Bacteria > Verrucomicrobiota > Verrucomicrobiia > Chthoniobacterales > UBA10450 > Palsa-1392. The sequence goes on from CAVTUX010000002.1 coordinate 825,325, forward strand.
GCGATCCGGCGCGACAAGACGCCGGACGCGATCGACACGCTCGCCTATGCTCGGAAGTTGGCGACCGAGACTCGTTAGGCATTTCTCGGCTCTTCATTCCGGGGCGCGCCAGAACAGGCAAAAACATGTGTGGGGTTGATTTCGTCAGGGTTGGTTTGGCCCGGGGGAGACGGAAGGGTTGGGTCTGGGACCGGCCTTGGCTTTTCGTTCGATTCCTCGAGTTTTTCCTGTTCTGATCTTTGATTGGGTGCCGTCTCGTTGGGCGAGGAGGCACCCGGCGCTTCTGGAATGGCAGGAGCGGCGCCTGGGGCGGGCCGCTGAGGTGCGGCCGTGGCAGTCGGCGAAGCGCTGGGTTGCTCCGATTTTTTGCCGCGGCGTTGCAGCATTTTCTGCTCGCGTTCGGCCGGGTGCTGCACCGGCTCCTGCCGCGATTCCTCTTGCTTCGTCTCCTTGGGCGAAACAATCGTTTCCGCTGCGCTCGGCCGGGCCGGCTGCGCCGAACGGACCGCTTTTGCAGAAGGCTGTGGTCTGGCGCCCGGCCGACTCTCTTTGGGCGAGACCCCGGGGTCACGACTGGCCGCGCTGTAGGCGGGGGCGGCGGAGGGTTGCTGGGCAGAGGCGCGCGTGTTCCTACCGGAATCGCGGTCGCGGCTGAAACGGCCGGAGACACGATCCTGCCAGGGGTTGGCGGGGTCGGCCGCGGGAGCATAGGGGTTTTCTTGATCCGGCCTAACGAATCGCTTTGCAGGCAGATTCGGTGGCGGGGTCGCTTCCGCTTCCATCTTGGCGCGCGCTTTTTGCGCGGCTTGCGCATCTTGAATTCCCGATCCAACCGCTTTCCACCTCCGGCTGTGCAATGTTGCGGGTCACGCGATTTGGCCGCGCCCCGTGTTCCGCTGGATGAAAGTCGGCCGTTGGCAGCGCGACGACTTCGCCACGAAAGACCGGGCTTTCGCCGTTGAAATCCTGCGTTCGCTCGAGACGCAAGCCGCTCGATTGGCTGGCGGCTGCGCGCTCGCAGCTCATCATAGCTCGGGCCGCGATCAACGATGCGCGAATTGTTGTAGGTGATATTGGTGACGTTAGTCGTCTGGTTGATGATCGTGACGTTGCGTTCCGTCGGAACGATCTCGCGCGGAGTCAGCTGGCGGCCGAATTCGTTAGTCGGAACGAAGGCGTATTGCTCGGGCCCGATGTCGTAATAATTGTCGGCCCAATTGCGAATTCCGGTCTGGCGATCGAATTGCGCTTCGGGCGGGAGCGGCGCCCAGCCAACGTAATCGTTGCCTTTGCGCCACGAGACCCAGGCTGGCGCCCATTGCTCGCCCGGCACCCAGACCCAGCCGACGCTGCGCAGGCGGATCCAGCGGCCGTAGTGATAAGTGGCCCAGCCGAATTGTTCGTCGGAGATCCAGGTCCAGCCGGCATCGGTGTAAACCCAGCGGCCATTGGTGTAGGGGCGCCAGTCGCGCGACTTGTGCGGCCTGGCGCGGCTGGAAGACGTAGCCGTAATCGCTCGTCTCCATCCAGTCGCCGTAGGGGTCGAGTTTGCGATAAAAGGTGGCGTAGGAGGTGTTCTCGGAATCGCTCGGTCTCGGCCGCGGGGGTCGAGGGCGTGGCGGTCGCGACCGGCGCGGCGGTGGGAGCGGGGGCTGATTTTCCTTCTCGGCGAGCGCCTGTTCGCGTGCATCGAGTTCGGCCTGGCGATCGGCCAGCTTTTGCGCCTCCTCGGCCTGCCGTTCGGCCGCCAGACGCTGCTGCGACCTGGCGTTCGATTTCGGCCGTTGCGTTCCGCTTCGGTCGGTTGCTTCTGGCAGGCGCCGAGGGAGAGACCGAGCGCGGCGAGGAGCGGAAGAAGGAAGTTTCTGTTCATAAGACAATGAGACCGAATTGGCCTCGGGTTATTCGAAACAAGACGCCTTCAGACGGCGGTCGCCGGTTCGTTAGTTATCGTTAGGCGAAGGCGACGGCGAAACGTTTGGCGCCGGAATGATTGTCGCCGTTTCGATCTCGCGTCGCCGGGATAATGCTCCCATCGGCCATAGCCCGCGAGGAGGGCGAAGACAACCAGGACCGCGACCATGAGTTTGAGTCCGCTCGCCGGGCGCGCGCGTTAGGCGCGGGATCGGGTTGGCGGTGCCGGGCAAATCCATGCGCGAAATATCGGCAGCAGCGGGGCGCCCAAACCGCCGAACCTCAGTCGAGATGGCGATTATTCCAAATGCAGCGCCGCGATTGCGTCCATCACGCGCTGGCTGAGACGCGGGTAGACTTCGCGGTGGTTGCCTTCGAGATCGGCGGCGGTGAAATAGAGCGGTTCGCCGACGACGATCGTGATCCGGCAAAAGCGCAGTCTGCCCGCCGCCGCGGGGCAAAGCCTCGTGTGCCCCGAAAATCCGCATCGGCACCACCGGCGCGAGAGTTTTTGCGATGACAAAACCGATCCCGGGCTGTGGTGGCTGCAGATTTCCATCGAGCGTGCGCGCGCCCTCGGGAAAAACAAGCGCGCCATGGTTGGCGCGCAGGATGCGGATGATCGCCTTGAGCGCGCTGCGATCGCCTCCTTCCTGATCGACCGGAATGACGTTGAGCTTGGGCAAGATCCAGCCGAGCACCGGGACATCGAGGAGGTTTTCCGCGCGAGAAAATAAATCGCGCGCCGGCAGCCGATGCCGGCAAAGGGCGGATCGAGATAACTCTCGTGATTCATCGCCAGAATGACCGGGCCCTCCTGGAGGACCGTTCCGGATGAATGACGCGAAACCGAAAAAAGACCCGCGCGACGAAACGCGTCAGATGGTAGATCGGTGAAATACCAGGGATTCACTGCGCGCTCGTTAGGCCCTTGCATTTCAATCGGCCGATGATTTCGCCGACCACGCCGTCGATCGTCAGGTTGGAACTGTCGATGACGTGCGCGTCCTCCGCGATGATGAGGGGCGAGGCGCGCCGCGAGGAATCTGCTTCGTCTCGCGCGCTGATCTGGTCGCGTTGGCCCTGCGCGTCGCGGCGGCGGAGCCGAATCTCGGGCGAAGCGTCGATGTAAAACTTGAAAGGCGTCTCGGGAAAAACGACCGAGCCGATGTCGCGGCCTTCCATCACGAGATCGTTCTTTTCCGCATAACGACGGAGATGATCGACGAGGATTTCGCGCACCCGCGGGACGCTGCTGACGAGCGAGACATTTTCGTTCACCCGGTCGTCGCGCAGGAAGGGCTCGGGGTCGACGCCGTCGATCAGGATGATCGGAATCGTCGCCGCGCAATTCACAGCTGAGCGGCGCGTTTTCTGCCAGGCGTTCGATCGCGGCGGTGTCGTCGGCGGGAAATGCCGCGTTCCAGCACCAGCCAGGTCACGGCGCGATACATCGCGCCGGAGTTGACATAGACAAAACCGAGCTGCCGCGCCAGCGCGCGCGCCACACTGCTCTTGCCGGAGGCGGCCGGGCCGTCGATCGCGATGATGCTGATGCGGAGCCGGTGATTTCATCGCGGACACCGGCCGCGCTACCTTATTCCTCCTCTATCCGCGCATGGGAGAGGGAAGTGATGACCGGCGTCGTGGTGCGAAAGCCTTTTGGATTGGCGATATCGCTCCAGCATTTTTTCAAATCCCGGATACGAAGTCGCGACGCAATCGACATCCTGGATGACGGTCTCGCCCTCGGCGAAAAGCCGGCAATGGCAAAAGCCATCGCGATTCGGTGATCGCCAAAACTGGAAAGCCGCGCGCCATGCAGAGGGGCGCGCCCGTGGATTTCGAGTCCGTCATTTAGCTCGACGACCTGCGCGCCCATCGAGCGGAGGTTGTGGGCGATGGCGGCGATGCGGTCGGTTTCCTTGACGCGCAACTCCTGGGCCTGGCGAATGATGGTGGTGCCGCGGGCGAGCGCGCCGGCGACGGCGAGAATCGGCAATTCATCGATCAACTGCGGGACTTCCTTGCCCTGAATGACGGTGCCTTTCAGATTCGCGCCCGTGACTTCGACGAATCCCGCGCGGTTCGACCTGATCGACGTCTTCAATCGCTTCTCGAACTTTCGCGCCCATCCGTACCAGGACGCCGAGCAGGCCGGTGCGGGTATCATTCAAGCCTACATCCCTGACCAGCAAGATGGCCGTCCGGCTGCGCGGCGGCTGCCACCAGCCAGAAGGCAGCCGAGGAAATGTCGCCTGGGATGCTGAAGTCGCGCGATTCCGGCACGTGATCGCCGAAGACGCTCACCCCTTCTTCGTCGTTGTGGGTGCGGACGAGAAAATAATTTAGCATCAGCTCGGTGTGATTCCGCGTCGGGACCGGTTCGTGCACGGTGGTCTTTCCTTTGGCGAAGAGGCCGGCAAAGAGCAGCGCGCTCTTTAGCTGCGCGCTCGCCACGGGCAACGAATACTTGATGCCGTGCAGCGGCGCGCCTTCGATCCGCAATGGTGCGGTGTCGTGCTCGCCTTCGGCTTCGATGTTCGCCCCCATCATGCGGAGTGGCTCAAGTGATGCGGCCCATTGGGCGTTTCGAAAGCGAGCCGTCGCCGACGAGCCGGCTCTTGAAAGGCTGACCGGTCAGGATCCCGGCGAGCAGTCGCATGGTCGTGCCGGAATTGCCGCAATTGATGGCGTCGCCTGGTGCGGAGAGCTTGCGCTTGTTGCCGTGCACGATGAGTACTTCCGGCTCGGGCTGCTCGATCTTGATCCCAAGCGCGCGCATCGCGACCACGGTGTTCATGCAGTCGACGCTGCGCGAAAAGCCGCGCAGAACGCAGGGGCCGTTGGCCAGCGATGCGATCATAACCGCGCGATGCGAAATGCTCTTGTCACCCGAAACGGTGATCTCCGTTTCGATCCGCGGCGCAGGTTTTATCCGAAGTTCATCCATGAATTGAAGCAGCGCCGATCGCCGGCCATCGAGTGAAGCGAGGAGAAGAATCCCAAGTTGCAGGCAAATGTCCAGCGCGTCGGCGCAGATCAGGCGAGGCCGATCTCAGCGCACTAGCCAACGAGAGAAAATCGAACTCGTCAGGGAACGAGAAAGATTTTGTTCGTGTAGGGATCGCGCACCTCGGTGCCAGGCGGGAAGCCACGAACATCGACGTAGCCTTGGTTGGGCGCGTAGGGGCTGGTGACAAAGCCCGGCTTGTTTGGTACGGGGATGCCGTATGGGATGTCGCCCTTGGTCTGTTTGACCGTTCCCGCCGTCGCGGCCGGTGACGGCGAAGGTTGGGCTGCGATGTAATCCGCCGGCGTCGGAGTTGGTGTTGGTTGCTGGAAGGGTTGCTGGGCCGGCGGGTATTCCGCTTCGGGCGCCGAGTAGGTCGTAGCGCGCTGACGCCGCGGGGGCGGCTCCGGTTCGGAACAGGCAGCGACAAAGAGGGCTGTGAAGAGGGCGAGCGAGATCGATTTATTCATACGGTTGCGGCGGTGGACGGTCTGCCCATTTTTCTAATTCATTAGGCCGGAAGTGACAAAGAATATTTGTTGTCCTGGTCGGCGGCGAGGGCGTTTCCGAGAAAAATACCAATTTGCGACCACTCCTCACCGGAGCGGATGAAAACGATGGAGCAGAAGAAGGAAGTAATTTTCGTAATCGATGACGATCGCGCCAGCCGGCGAATGCTCATGCGAGCGCTGAGCGAGGCGGGGTACGCCTGCCGTGAAAGCGCGAGCGGGTCGGAGGCGCTGACCATGTTGCAGGCGGAAACACCGGCGCTTCTTTTGCTCGATTTTCACATGCCGGACCTCAGCGGTGCCGAAGTGCTCTCTCGCTTGCGCGCGCACAGGAACGCGGCCATTGCGCAAGTGCCAATCATCATGCTGACCGGAGATCGCGGGGAGGAAAGCGAGGTGCGTTGTCTCGAGGCGGGCGCGAATGACTTTGTCACGAAACCGATTAGCCTGCCGGTCCTGCAGGCAAGGATCGAAACACAGCTGCGGCTGCAATCGCTCCGCCGGCAGTTGCAGCAGCAGAATGATGAACTTGAAGCGTGGCGCAAAAACCTGGAGGGCGACCTGGCGGCGGCGCGCCTGACGCAGCAATCGCTCATCCCGCAGAAACCACCGCAATTGTCGGGGTGGGAAGTCGCAACCGTTTATCGGCCGGTCATCCAGGTAGGCGGCGACATCTATGGCTGGTTCGAGATGACGGATCGGCGCACTCTTTTCTGGATCGCGGATGCGACCGGGCATGGCGCCGCGGCAGCTTTGCTCACGACTTTGGCGAAATTGCTCTTCCACCACGGCAGCGCGGAGCACGCGCGCGCCGGCGGAAATCATGGAGGCGGTCAACAATGATTTCCGCAGCATCTTTCGCCGGACGCTCCTTCATGACCGCGATGTGCGCGGCGCTCGATGCGGAGAGCGGTCGGCGCAGCGTGGTGGGAGCGGGGCATCCGCCGCTCATCGTGCTGCGCCATGGGGCGGCCGCGGAATCAGTCCGGTCGATCGCACCGCCGTTAGGCTTGCTTGAGGGTTCCGTTTTCAAGGAAACGACGATCGACTTGCAGCCGGGCGACGGATTTTTTCTCTACACGGACGGACTCTACGTGCCTTCCGGGAAGAGCGCGGAGCGCTGGACGCCGGGACACCTGCAGGCGCTGCTGGGCGGAGCCGATGGAAATGCGGAGGAGTTGCTCGAGAGAATTTTGAAGCGAATCGCGCCGGGGAATGGCCAGCCTTTGGCGGATGATCTGGCGGCGTTCGTCGTGCGGCGAGTTCCGACGGTGGGCGGGAAAAATTTCTTAGAGGCGAAAAATTAGTATTGCTCTCGCGCTGCCAAGCGATTAATCAGCTTTTATGCCCAAAACCAAAGCCAAGAAAACACCCTCTAAACGCAAACCGAACGCCGCTTTCATGAGGCCCGTTCAGCCGGATGAGAAACTGTCCGCGATCGTTGGCTCGAAACCGCTGCCACGCTCGGAGCTGACAAAGAAGCTCTGGGACTACATCAAGAAAAACGGCCTGCAGGACAAGAAGAAACGGACGCAAATCAATGCGGACGAAAACATGCGGCCGGTCTTCAACGGCAAGAGCCAGGTGAGCATGTTCGAGATGACCAAGCTCGTCTCGGGACACCTCAGGTAAGCGCGTTCGCCTAACGACTCGATCCGGCTCGAAGGCCGGACCGGGCAACTTTTTTTGCACGCCCGCGGGCAGGCAGGCTGCTCGCGGGCGCGCCGGTGCTGATCGAAGTGGGCCGGTGTGCTCCTCTTGCGCAACGCACGCCTCTCGCCGAAAGGTTTCACGTGAAAATCCTACGTTTTGCCGGTCTCTTGGCTGCTTCTTGTCTTCTCGGCCTCCCTTTGGCGAGGGCGGATGCGAACTGGCTGACCGATTTCCACCAGGCCCAGGAAGAAGCGAAAGCCAGTCACAAGTTGCTCCTGATCGATTTCACCGGCTCCGACTGGTGCCCGTGGTGCAAGGTGCTGCACGCGGAGGTTTTTTCGCAAACCGGAGTTTGAGCAGTACGCGAAGGACAATCTCGTCCTCATGACCGCGGATTTCCCGCGGGCCCGGGCGCTGAGCAGCGAAGTGCGCCAGCAGAACCAAGCACTGGCGCGGCGCTACCAGGTCGCGGGATTCCCAACGATTGTGGTCCTAAACAGCGAGGGCAAACAAATCGGCCTGCTTGGTTACATGCCGGGCGGACCGGAAGCCTTCATCAATGAGCTGAAGAAGCTGCCGAAAGGTTAGATTCGCCTAACGAGTTTCTCGGCTAGTTCTGTGTCGTCTCCGCCAGCGCCTTCTGCACCACGTCCGCCAGCTCGCGCCGCGTAAAGGGCTTGGGCAACGCGCCGCGAAACCCGTAGGAGAGAAATTCCGAGAGTGCGGCTTCGTCGGAGTAGCCGCTGCAAATGATCGCGTTCACTTCTGGATCGATGCTACGCAAGCGCTCGATGGTTTCCACCCCACCCAGCCCACCGCGAACGGTGGCGTCGAGAATCACGGCACGAAAATTCTCTCCCTTGCGCGCTGCCCGCTCATAGAGTCGGACCGCTTCCGAGCCGTCCGGCACTGCGGTCACTTCATAACCCATCGTCCCGAGAAGCTGAGCAGTCAGCTCGCGAATCGCGGATTCGTCGTCCATCACAAGGATGCGCTGCTGATTGAAGTGAAAGGAGCGTTCGTTAGGCTGAAACGGATCGCTTAGGACCCTGCCGGCTGCCGCGGGGAGATAGAAAGCGAAGGTGGTGCTGCCGGGCGAGCCGTTCTCGAGGTGGAGAAAGCCGCCGTGTTTGCGGATTATCGAATAGCAGATCGCCAAGCCGAGACCGCTTGAGGAAGGCTTGGTCGTAAAATAGGGATCGAAGATTTTTCCCGTCAGATCGGCGGGCACCCCCGGGCCATGATCGATGATCGCGACCTTGACGTACCGGCCGGGTTCGAGCGGCAGCCCGCTGTTTTCTTCGATCCGTACATTCTCGGCGCAGACGTGGACGCAGCCGCCGCTTGGCATCGCCTCCCGTGCGTTGATCATCAAAGCGTTGATCACCTGCTCGACCTGGCCGGCGTCGATTTCGGCTTTGCCGAGATGGTCCTCGATCTCGATCGTGGCCCGCAACTTCGAGCCATGCAGGGAAAATTCGGCCGTGTGCCGGAGCAGGTCCGCGATCGAGCAAACCTTTTTCAAGGGCGCGCCGCCCTTCGAGAAGGTGAGAAGCTGGCTGGAAAGGCGGGCGGCGTGCTGGGCCGCCTGTCCTGCCTTGGCGAGGAAGGAAGGCAGGTTGCCGCTGTGGCTCGGCGCGTCGAGCTGAGCAAGGCCGATGTTGCCGGAGATGACGGTGAGAATGTTGTTCAAGTCATGCGCAATGCCGCCGGCGAGTGTGCCTAACGACTCGAGCTTGCTCTTCGTCAGCCGCTCATCCTCCGTCCGCTTCCGCTCCGTGATATCGCGGAAGAAGACGGACATTCCCTCACCGCTCGCGTAGGAGTGGACTTCGAACCACGACTTGCCGTCGCTGTTGAGCGCTTCGAATTGGAGCGCGCTCTGGTCGCTCATCACTTTTCGATAGTTCTCCTCGAAGATTGTGCCGCTGAGATGCGGGAATTTTTCCCAGAGATTTTGACCGAGCAAAGTCTCGCGCTTCGCTCCGAGCATCTGCTCCGCTCTCGCGTTTAGGTAGGTGAAATTCCAATTCGAGTCGAGGGCGAAAAAGCCATCGCTTGTTTTTTCCAGAATGTCGGACATACGCCGAGCCGATTCCTGGAGCGCGATCCGGTTCTGGTTGCGTTCCTGCAATTCACGGATGTGCCTTTCCGCGACCGAAAGCCGCACGCTCAGGCGCCGGGCGTCAAGCGGCTTGGTGAGATAATCGTTCGCGCCCGCCGCGAGCGCTTGCTCGAGGTCTTCCGTATCCGCCCGGGCGGTGACGAGCAGGATATACATTTCGTCGCCATTCTGCTGCGCGCGCAGGATGCGACAAAGCTCCACGCCGCTCTTCCCTGGCAACATCCAGTCGAGAATGAGGAAGGGAAACTTCTCGCGTACCAGCTCGGTTTCCCCTTCCTCGGCACTGCCGCAGGCGACCACTTCGTGCCCGCGCTTTTCGATCAGACGACACAAATTGCGCCGGCTGTCGGGATGATCCTCAATCAGCAAAATCTTCATGTCTTCAGGAGAAGCTTTCTTAGGCCACGATTCTCTCGCAGAGCTGGCCGTAATTTGGACACAATGAGAGAGCGACTCACCTCCGCGTTCCTTAAAAGCAGGTTGATTGCCACGGCGCACTGACTTTTACTGGGTCCCGACCTAAAACCCGTTCTCTTGCGTTGAGTGCCTTGTCTGCTAGGTACAGCCGAAATCTCGATCCCGTGAAACTGTCGCGCTTCGCTTTCATTCGTTCGTTTGCTACTTATTCGTTTTTCTTAGGCCTCGCCGGATGCCTCACGGCGCAGACACCTGCGGCACCTGAGACGGCGAAAGCCGCCAAGCCGGCTGCGAGCGCGGCGACCGCGACTCCGGCCATCAGCTACAGCGCGGTGCATGTCGACGGGCCCTTTATCGCGATGACTTTTGATGACGGTCCGAGCGAAAAATTGACCCCAGAGTTGCTCGACATCCTGGCCCAGCATCACATCCACGCGACTTTCTTCGTCATTGGCGAGAATGTGGTTAAGCATCCCGAGATCCTGCAACGGGCGGTACGCGAAGGACACGAGATCGGCAACCACAGCTGGTCGCACCCCGCTTTCGCGAAGATGTCGGATGCCAGGGTCCGGACGGAGCTCCAAAAAACCGACGATGCGATTCTGCACGCGATTGGCGGTCGCCCAGTCCTGATGCGGCCACCCTACGGCTCGATCACCGCGCGGCAGAAACAGTGGATCAATGCCGAATTCGGTTATCGCATCATTCTTTGGGACGTGGATCCGCTCGATTGGAAACGGCCGGGCCCGGCCGTCATAACAAGCCGCATCGTCAAGGAAACGCGACCGGGCTCCATCATTCTCTCCCATGACATTCATCCCGGTACGATCAAGGCGATGCCGCAGACGTTCGACGAACTCCAGGCCAGGGGCTTCAAGTTTGTCACAGTCTCCGAGTTGATCGCGATGGGAAAGCCGATGACGCCGAAGCAAACCGGCTCGGAAGGCCCAACCCCGCTCGCCTCTCCGGCGAGCAGCCCGCCGACGACCTCGCCCGCGCCCAGCCTAACGACTCCGTAGCGCGCGGCATGCTGGCCAACGTCTATCTTCAGTTTCGCACCCGCACCGAGACGGCCCTCTCCTCCCTGCTCAAATTGGCGACCGACACGCAGCGTGAGCCGGGCATGCTCGATACCCTGCAGAACCTGCTTCAGGACGTTCGCGAGCCGCTGCTTTTCGTCGTCGTGGGCGAAGTGAAGGCGGGCAAATCGACCCTCCTTAACGCGCTCTTTGGCCAGGAATTCTGCAAGGTGGATGTGCTGCCGGCGACGGATCGCATTTATATTTTCAAACACGGCCCACGCGAACAAACAATCGATGTCTCGGCGCACGTCACGGAGCGCTATCAGCCGATACCATTCCTCCAGGATTTCAACATCGTCGATACGCCCGGCACGAACACGATGGTCGCCGAGCATCAGACGATTACGGAGAATTTCATTCCGCGCGCCGACCTCGTTCTTTTTGTCTTCTCGGTGGTTAACCCGTGGGGGGCCTCCGCCTGGGAGCTGCTTCGCTTTGTGAATCAAAAATGGCTCAAGAACGTCGTCTTTGTTCTTCAGCAGGCCGATTTGCGCGAGGCGAGGGAAGTCGAAGTGATCGAGGAGCACCTTCGTGAGACGGCCAGCCAGAGGCTCGGCTTCGCCCCACCGATCTTTTCCGTCTCCGGGAGGAAAGCATTTCTCGCCCGCACCTCGGGTGTCGATAAAGAGCGGCTTTGGAACGAGAGCCGCGTGGCGGCGCTCGAACAGCACGTTAACCGGATGGTAGATGAATCGAAGCACGGTCTGCCCAAGCTCGTCACGACCTGTCAGACCGCGACGGTAATTCTCGCCGACAACGCCGCACGCGTGCACAATATTCTCGAGACAATTGTGCGGGACGAAGAGCACCTCACCCGCCTGGACGGGATCCTTTCCGAGCGAAAAGAACAAACGTTGCGGCAAGTCGGCGGTTTCCTGCGGGGGATCGAGCAGGCCTGCCGGCGCTGTGAAAGCGAGGGGCAACAGTTGCTCGAGCGCAATCTCTCTTTCTGGCGCACCTTGCGGCTCGTCTTCGGGAAATCGGAGTGGCAGGAGAAATTTCAGGCTGACCTCGAAGGCAAGATGCGGGATTTGATCCAGCCGCAGGTCGAAAACGCGCTCCAGCTGCTCGAGACGGATTTGCGCAGCCTTTGGCCGCAATTACAGGACACCATCGAGAGTCAATTCAAAGGCGACTCGCGGCTGCAAATGATTCAGACGATGCCCGATTTTGCGCGGCAACGGCGCGAGCTGCTGCAATCGATTGAACTCACGCTTGTGGAGCGTATCGCCGGTCGCGGCATGGAAGCGGAGCTCGAGCGAATGTTCCGCGAGACGGCAACCTGGTTGCGGCTCCCGGCGGGTCTCGCTGCCGCGGGGGGAATCGTAACCGTGATTGCCGCCATGAGCAGCGCCGCGGTGGCGGATGTAACCGGGATCGTCGCGATTTCGGCAGCTGCGGTGGGCACTTTTGTGGCCTTCGGGCGTCGCCGAAAAGTTCTCGCCGAATACCATCGCCAAATGGAAGCAAAGCGAGCGGAGTTGGTCGCGGCGATCGAGCAGCAACTGCGGCATGCGATCGATCTTTTCTACGCCGAGATCAGCTCCGTTTTCCAACCGCTTCGCGCCTTCTGCGCAGCGGAGCGCAAGCGCTACGATCCAATCCTGGGTCGAGTGCGCGAACTCGAAAAAATCTTTGCGGATTTATCGGTTGAGCTGCGCCGCAGCCGCTAACCAAGTCGGCGGCGTAGAAGCGCTGGCGTCAGCTATGAGAAAGTGCGTCGTTAGGCAAACCTCGGCGATGTGATTCCAAAAATCCCGCCCTGCGCGAGCCCTGCGGGCCACACAAGTCGCCTCTACCGCTGCTTCTTCGCCCTAGATTTCGTCGAGTACCTGCTCGGCCAAACGCTGCTCGGTCTGGCGCCGGGCGATGACGAAATTGTTGTTATCGCCGTAGTTCCGCCATGGCCCCGGTGGCACGTCGCGTACTTCGACAAACTGCCAATCGTTTACCGACAACGGACCAAGCCCAAGGTAGTCCCGCACCGCGGGCGAGACATCGAGCCCCGCTCCATGGTTCAGATTTGGCTTTGGCCTCTCGTTGCGGAAGACGTATTGGTAGTGATCGGTGCGGAAGGGTCCGCAATCCTCCCACTGAGCGTAGCAAACCCGGTTGCCATGGCGAATCGCCACCCAGCGATCTTTGCAGACCGAATGCCCCTGCTGCACGAACGCCTGCCGAAACCAGGGCACCACAATCGGGGCCTCGGGCTTGAATTGCCCGTGCGAGACATCGTTGTAGGGCAGCGCGCAATAGAACGGGTTCTGGCGCGGAACGAAGTTTATCGGGATATAGTCATGCCGCCGCGACGGGTCCGGGTTGTCGTAGCCGCCGTAGTTGCGTGCCCATTCCGAGTCCCACGAGCTCTTGTGATTCGGCACCGGATTGTTCGCGGTCGGTTGCTCGCCGATCCAGAAAATGGTTGTGACAATGTCCGTTTTCCACGGATAACGAGAAGTGGAAAAGCGCGAAGTCGTTGGGACGAAGACCTGTGGTTCGACTTTCAAAAGCGCCTGTGCGCGCAACTTCATCGCGTATTTCGCGAAGTCGGCGCTGCTCTCATAGGGCGATTGGGCCCGGGAACTTGTCGCGGCCAGCGTGCCGCAAGCTACCGTGAGAGCCAGGATTTTTGCGTATCGCGCCAGCATTCTCGTCTTTCGTTCTAGCCAGATTGACCGCGCAGGCAAGCCAGTTTCATCACTTCCTTTTTAGCACGATCCGTTCCAGCAAACGCTCAACCTCGGCTGAGAAGTGTGTCCTGACGAAAGAGATCATCCCTCATTGCGCGATAATCCATCGTATAATGCAGGCCGCGGCTCTCCTTCCGGCTGAGCGCCGAATCGACGATCAGAGCGGCAACGGTGGCGAGGTTGCGCAGCTCGAGAAGATCGACCGTGACCCGGAAATTCCAGTAAAACTCCTGAATCTCGCGTTGCAGATTGCGCAAGCGCGCGCTCGCCCGTTGCAGCCGCTTGTCGGTACGCACGATGCCGACGTAGTCCCACATCAGGCGTCGGATTTCGTCCCAATTGTGGTAGATCACTACCAGCTCGTCGACATCCTGGACGTCGCCCGCCTTCCATTCCGGCAGCGAAACGGAGCCGGCCGGGTACGCCGGCGGGCGGACCCTAACGAGCGCCTCACACGCCCGGTGAGCCAGGACCAATCCTTCCAGGAGCGAATTGCTCGCGAGGCGATTCGCTCCATGCAACCCGGTGCACGCCACCTCCCCAATCGCGTACAATCCCGGCAGGTTCGTAGCGCCATCCATGTCGGTTTTGATTCCTCCGCATTGATAATGGGCCGCTGGCACAACCGGGATCGCCTGCTTCGCCATATCGATTCCGTAACGCAGGCAGGTCTCGAAGATGTGCGGAAACCGTTCCTGCAAGAACTCCCGTGACTGGTGGGTGATATCGAGATAAACGCACTGCGCCCCGGAGCGTTTCATCTCGGCATCGATCGCCCGGGCGACGATATCGCGCGGCGCCAGCGCGCCTTTCGGGTGCGCCTGCACCATGAAATCCTCGCCCCTGCTATTGCGCAAAATTCCGCCCTCGCCGCGCACGGCTTCGGAAATCAGGAACGAGGTAGCCTGCGGATGAAAGAGGCAGGTGGGATGAAACTGGATGAACTCCATGTTGGCGACGACCGCGCCGGCACGCCATGCCATCGCCACGCCGTCGCCGGTCGCGATCGAGGGGTTGGTCGTGTAGAGATACACTTTGCCGCATCCACCGGTCGCGAGGACCAGGCGATCGGTTCGAATCGTTTCCACCGCCCCGGATATTTCATCGAGCACGTAAACCCCGAGGCAATGGTCTTCGGTCGCAAAGCCAAGCTTCGCGGCTGTAATCAAATCGATCGCCATGTGATTCTCCAGCAACTGGATGTTCGGTAAATCCTGCACCGCTCGGAGCAGCGTCGCCTCGATTTCGTAGCCGGTGAGGTCGTGCACATGGAGGACGCGGCGTTTCGAATGGCCGCCCTCGCGCCCGAGATCCAGTTCGCGATGCCCAGAGACATCCCTCTCGTCAAAGTGCAGGCCGAGGTCCATCAGCTCACGAATCCGCTCCGGTCCTTCCTTCACCACCGTCTCGACCGCGACCGGATCGCACAGGCCCGCCCCCGCCTCGAGCGTGTCGCGAATGTGCAGCTCAAAGGAATCTTCTCCGCTCGTCACGCAGGCCACACCGCCCTGCGCCCAGGCGGTGTTCGAGTCCACGCCTTTTCGTTTGGTGATGATCGCTACGCGGCCATACTTCGCCGCCTTGATCGCAAAGGTCAGACCGGCAATACCGCTCCCGATGACGACGAAATCAAACTGCCTCATCCGAGAAGAATGTTATCGATCAGCCGGGTCCTGCCAAAAAAGACCGCGACCGCGAGAAGAGAGCGGGGCTCAATCGTTAGGCGTGGTTGTAAGTCATCCGCTCCGACGATCTCCGCGTAATCGATTCCGGCGAGGGGAGCCGACTCGATTTGCTTCCGCACCGCCGTGAGGACCTCCTCGGAGGTTTTTTCGGACGCGTTCGCCGCTTCGAGTAGCGCGGCCCGGATCACCGGTGCCTGCGCGCGTTCTTCGGCACTGAGATATTGGTTGCGCGAACTAAGGGCGAGACCATCCGCTTCACGGACGATCGGACCGGCGATGATCTCAATCGGGAAATCGAGATCACGCACCATCCGGCGAATGATCGCCAGTTGCTGAAAATCCTTCTCGCCGAAAACCACCGCTTCCGGCGCGAGGAGATGAAATAACTTTGTCACTACGGTGCAAACGCCGCGGAAATGGCCCGGTCGGGAGGCGCCGCAGAGTCGCTCGGAAAGTGCTGTTTCCTCTACAGAAGTGGAACGGTCCGTGGCATACATTTCGTTAGGCAATGGACGAAAGACAAGGTCCACCCTCTCCGCACGGCAGACTTTCTCGTCCGCCGCTTCCGGCCGCGGGTAACGAGAAAAATCGGACCCGGGCTCGAACTGCAACGGGTTCACAAAAATGCTGACCGCCACTTCGCCTATCGGACCCGCGCTTTTCCGTGCGAGGCGAATGAGTGAAACATGCCCCGCATGCAAAGCTCCCATCGTCGGAACCAAAACGCGGCGTCGGCCTTGCTTGCGCTGGTTCGCGTGCAGTTCGGCAACGGTCGAAAAGATTTTCATCAGGGCCGGGGACGTTCCAACCAAATCGCCTGCCGGGCAAAACGAAACCGACGATGCCCGAAGTCGCGCCATCCGGCGGCGTGTGCGAGTTCGGAAAGCTCGCGAAATGAAAAAGCGCGTTCCATCGAGGCGCGTGCGTCGTTTCGGGTCATCGCTTCGCGAAAAACAAAGGTGGTTATCAGATCGACGCCAAACTTCGCCCAGCGACCACGGCGCAAATCCGCCACCAGCACATTGCCGCGGGAAAGTTCGCGACAGCGGCGAAGCAACGCGATCGCTTCTTCGGCCGTGAAATGGTGCAGGGCGAGGGAAAAAAGTACCAAGTCGTAGGATTGCGTACTCCCGAAGTTGTGGACGTCGTCGCAGTGATAATGAATTTCGGGAAATCCTTCGCTCAGCTCCTGCGCAATCCGAATCGTCGATGCCTGCAAATCCACCGCGTCGATGCACACCGAGGCGCCGATCCTGCGGGCGAACTCCACCACCAGTCGCGGAATGTCGCCCGAACCGGTGGCGAGATCGATGATGCGCAGGTTATCGTTAGGCCGGAACCAGCGACGCAGGAAATGTCGCACCAGCCGATAGCTGCCAAAGTAGCGATTAAGCGTGCGCAGATTACTAAGGTCAGAAATCAGCTCCGCCGAAACCGGCTGCGGCCGGTCCATCCATTCCGGTTCCGCGGGGTCGAAGCGCCGCTTCAACGTGGGAGGGGCTTTTGTGCCCCGATCTCTTGCTGCGCGTTTCCTGATCGGGGCACAAAGGCCCCTCCCACATTTAGATTCATGAGAGGAACTTCTGCCACGAATCGGGCAGCGCGGCCGTCTCCACCTCGCTCGCAATGCGGCCTTCGAACTCGGCCTGGAACGAGGTGCTGGTACCGTAGACCATGATCAAATCTTCCGAGCCTTCCACCCGGATGGCATGCGCCACGCCCGGCGGAACAACAATAGCAGCATTGTTAGGCCCGCGATGTTCGTCACCGTCGATAAAGAGTCGCATCGTCCGGCGCGGCAGACCGGCGCGCGCTTCGCGCAGGATCATTTCGGCGCGCCCTTGGACGAAAAACATCACATCCCATTGCTCCTCCTCGTAGGGGCGCAGGGAAAAATTTTCCGGCTCATCAAGGAAGAGACGCCGGAACCATTCGTCGGGCGAGGCACCGCCCGGTACGCTCGGTGGATGAACGTGAAAACCTTTCGCCGTCTGCGCGAACATCCGTGCGGCCGACCACTGCTGCGGCCAGAGACCGATCCTTGCCAGCGGTCCTTCGTCCCGCCGGGCAAATTCGCCGAACAACCCGCGATGCCGCTGCGGGTAAATCGTACGCGCGAAAACCTCCACGCCTGGGATCCAGACGGCGGCGATTCCCGGCGCGCACTGGTCGACCGTGGCAAGTTTGCCGGCGTCGACGCCGATCTCTGTGATCTGTTCAGCAAGTGAGCGCACGCTGTAATCGCGCACCTCCAGCGCGTGGCGCGCCATCGGCGCCAGTCCCTGCCAGTTGTCATGGTTTTGCTTCATAGGGAAAGGCGGCGTTATTCGCCTAACGAAAAATCGGCGCGCTCACGGGAAAGGTTCGGGTTGTAAAAAGGATCGTGCGCGACCATCTCCGGCCAGCGTTCGCGCAGGACCGCCGCTTCGCTCGGCTCCACGCTTGCGCGACGGGAAGCAGACTGGTCGTGGTAGAGCTTGGCAAAGGGTGTATAGACAATGAAGTAACCAGCCTGGCGCATTTTGAGGCAGAGATCGACATCATTGAAGATGACTGGCAGATGCTCTTCATCAAAGCCCCCGACCTCCTGAAAGACCACGCGCCTGGTCAGGAGACAGGCGGCGGTGACGGCGCTGTAATTGCGCGTCACTTGCAATTGACGGCAAACCCCGGGCGACTCCGCCGGAAAGCGGTAGAAGGCGTGTTTCACCATTCCGCGCACCCCGAGGACCACGCCCGCATGTTGTATCGTCTCGTCCCTGAAAAGCAGGCGCGCGCCGACCGCGCCCACTTCCGGGCGCTGGACATGCTCGGCCATCGCCGTGAGCCATCCGCTGGAGATGACTTCGGTGTCATTGTTTAAGAAGAGCAGCCACGGGGCCTCCGTATGCTCGACCGCGAAATTGTTGATCGCGGAATAGTTAAAGGGTCCCTCGTAATGCAAGAGGCGGTGGGGAAAATGCCGAAAAAAATCGCGCGCTTCCTCCGACTGACTGTCGTTGTCGACCAGAACGATCTCGTAATTCTCGTAGGAAGTCTTCGCTTGCACGCTGGCGATGCAGCGCGCCAGAAGATCGATGCGGTCGCGCGTCGCGATGATGATGGAAATCTTCTTCTCCTCCCTAAGGTGCCGCCGGATGCGGAAGCCGTGCGTGCGCCAATCGATCGCAACATGACCGGGCTGCTGCTCGCGCGCGAGGTAATCGCTCAGGCTGCGGCGCGCCGCCTCGAGCGCGTTCGGTTTGGAGCGAATGTTGGTGGATGTAGAACCCTCGCTCCGCCGCCAATGATAAAGAATGCGCGGCACATGATGGATGCGCTTGGTGAGTGACATCACGCGGAGAAAGAGGTCGTAGTCCTGCGCGAAATCGTAGGTCGATCGAAAGCCGCCGAGATCGCGCACGAGCGCCAGCCGGATGGTCGTGAAATGACAAAGGTAGTTGTAAGAAAGAAAAAAATCCGGCGACCAATCGGGTTTGAACATTGGCGCCTCGAATCCGTCCTCAGTCAACTTGTCCTCGTCGGAGTAGATCAGATCCGCGTCGGGATGTTGTTGCAGGAGTTTGACCGTCTGAAAAAGCGCATCCGGCTCGAGCACATCATCATGGTCGAGAAGACTCATCCAAGTTCCGCGCGCCGCTTCGATTCCGACGTTGGAGGCGGCCGAGATTCCGCTCTTTTTTTCCAGGCGGAAGACTCGAATCCGCGGATCGTGCCGCTCGACCGTCCGCAAGGCCTCGATCGTCGCGGGATTGGTGGAGGCGTCGTCGACCAGGAGCAGCTCCCAGTTTTCATATGCCTGTTGTTCGACGGAGGCAACCGCTTCCTCCAGCCAGGGGACGGGGGTGTTGAAGACGGGGGTGATGATGCTAACGAGCGGTTGACTCGTGAAGGTGCGCACTTCCGTCCGAAGCGCCGCCGCCTGTGCCGGCGTAACGCGATGGCGTTCGAACCATTTCTGGTATTCGTTAGGAGTGAGAGCCGGATTTTTCGGCGCCACCGGACCCCCCAGGCGCTTTCGCACTTCACGGATCAGTTTTTGCGGCAAGCGGTAAGGCGCGAGAATGACCTGACCGATTTTGCGCTCGGGCGATTTTCGCAGCGCCTGTTTTTCCACCCTGAGCTGTTTCAGATCTCGCTTCGCCTGCTTGAGCTTAAGCACTTTTTCCTCGAGCCGCGCGATGTGGCGGTCGGCCGCTTCCAGCTCCGACATCCGGGTTCGCAAAGTGCGGCGCATCCGGCGGAACTGGGCATTGATCCGCGCGAAGCCGGTCTCCACTGCCGGCAGGAGTGTGTCGATGGAATCGGCTGTTTTCCGAGTCAATCGCACAGCTCCGGGCTCGATCTCGACCACGTCGCATTCGTAATTTGGGAAAAAACCCAGACTGGCCAGTAGAATCACCAGGCGCGGACGTCGTTTCGCAACGTCTGCCCCCGCTCCGGGAATGAGGACGAGGTTATCCGTCAGTTTCGTTAGGCGCTCGAGCATCGGGCCGTCGTTGGCCGACTCGATCTCGAGCGGATAAAACCAAATGGCAAGGTCGAAGCGCGGCCCGCCTCCATCCTGCCGAAGCGTGTCGAGCTCGGCGATCCCGGAGCAGTCTGTGCTCTCGAGGCCGTCCTTCCGGCCTTGCTCACTGAATTGGGCGGCTTCGTTCCCAACGAAGAGAAGCCGGGAGGGCGCGAATTTGCGCGCGATGAGGCGTGCGAAATCGGAACGGATCGTTGGGAAGATTCGCGGCTGCACGGGAGCACATTATAATGATTGCAGCCGCTCGCAGGCAAAATTACGCTGCTGCCTTCGTTCCACGTCTTCGGCGGCGCCCTGCATGGTCGATTTTTGCGTTTACCTATTCTACCGCGCGGCCTTGGGATTGATCACCGCGCTGCCTTTGCGCTTCGATTTTTTCCTCGGAAAGGCACTCGGTTTTCTCGCCTGGCTGTGCCTGCCCAACTATCGTCGGTTGGCCCGCCGTAACGTCGAGATTGCCTTCGGCGAAGAAAGATCCGCGACAGAAAAAGACCGGATCGTTCGGCGCCATTTTCAAAATCTCGGCGCCAATCTCCTCAGCGGCATGAAGCTCAACACGATGTCGGTCGAGCAGGTCGCGGCGTGTGTCGAGGTCGAAGGTGCAGACGAAGTGCATCGCCAGCTGCGCCAGGGAAGACCGGTCGTCCTTGTGCTCAGCCATCTCGGCAGCTGGGAGTTGATCGCGCAATTCCCGCCCCATCATTTTGGCTACGCCCGCCTGAGCACGGTTTATCAAAAACTCGGCAATCGTTATCTCGATCGATTCGTTAGGCAACAACGCGCCCGTTTTGGGGTCGAACTTTTCGATCGGAGCGAAGGCTTTGCCGAGGCCATCCGTCTCCTGCGCGGCGGCGGCATGATCGGGATCCTGAGCGACCAGCACGCCGGCGATCACGGCCTCTGGACGCCGTTCTTCGGGCGACTGGCCTCGACCTCGCCGCTGGCCGCCTTGCTTTGCAAACGGACCGGCGCGGCTCTTGTTGCCGCGCCCCTTTTTACCGCCGGGCCCGCCAAGTGGCGCATCATATTTCGCCCGCCAAGCGATCAGCCCGACGACACCGTGGAGACGCTGACCGCAAAGGTGAACGCCATGATCGCGGACGAGATTCGGCGCGCCCCGGAAGATTGGTTTTGGGTTCACAATCGCTGGAAAACACCGCGCCCCAACTGGCTCCTGAGCAAATACAAACGAGGGCTTTATCTGCCGCCGACGGTTGAGCCAAAGGATTTGAAGCCGTTCAGAATTCTCATTCGCGGGAGCAACTGGCTGGGCGATTCCGTGATCAGCATTCCGGCGGTGCGCGCGATCAAACGCGGCCGGCCGGATGCGCACATCACCGTGCTGGCGCCGGAGCAACTGGCGGCCGTCTGGCGCCTGGTGCCGGAGATTGATGTCGTGCTTTCGTTAGGCAAGAAGTCGCTCTGGTCGGCCGCGCGCCTCTTGAAAGGGGAGCCGGCTTTTGATGTCGGGATCGTTTTTCCGAACTCGTTGCGCGTCGCGCTCGAGCTCTGCCTGGCCGGTATCCCGCGCCGGGTGGGGTACGCGGGGCATCGTCGGCGCTGGCTCTTGAACCAGGTGGTGCGTCCCGTCGAACGCAAGGGACCGCCGCTGCATCAGGCGGAACATTATCTCGATCTCGCCCGTTCGTTAGGCGTGGATGCCGAGGTGGGTGAAATTGCTCTGGAGCCGCCCTCGCCCGCGACTCCCGCCCCGGAAAGAATCGGACTTTGTCCCGGGGCCGAATACGGTCCGGCAAAGCGCTGGTTGCCCGAGCGTTTCGCTGGCGTGGCGGCGGCGATCGGCGGCGAGTGGGTTCTCCTCGGCACGGCCAGGGACGAAGAGGTCGGAACGCAGATCGCAGCGACGCTGGGCAACGGCTGCCTCAATCTCATCGGCAAGACCACGCTTGACCAATTGATCGAGGAACTCCGAAAGTGCCGGCTGCTTTTGACTAACGATACCGGCACGATGCACCTCGCAACATTGCTTGGGGTGCCGGTCGTCGCGGTCTTCGGTTCAACTGAGCCGCGCCTGACAGGTCCGCTGGGCACGCGAAACAGGGTCGTCAGGCATCAAGTCGAGTGCAGTCCCTGTTTCCTGCGCGAATGCCCGCTCGATTTCCGCTGCATGAAAGCGGTGACGGCGGAGGAAGTGGCGGCGTTGGTTCGAGAATCGAGAATCGAGATTCGTGATTCGGAAAAGTGACCGATTCGCGAATCTCGATTCACCGAACATCAGACCTTCATCACTTCCGTCTCCTTGCGCCCGAAATGCTCGTCGATCGATTTTACGAAACGATCGGTCAGTTTCTGGATTTCCTCTTCGGTGTCGTGAAGCTGGTCTTCGGTCGCTTCGCCGGCTTTCTCCATCTTCTTCGCTTCGTCCATCGCAGCGCGGCGATTGGCCCGGACTCGGACGCGCGCTTCCTCCGCCATTTGTTTGAGCGACTTGACCAAATCTCTGCGGCGTTCCTCGGAGAGCTCGGGAATCGGCAAACGGATGAGTTTGCCATCGACCAGTGGTGTGATCCCGATTTTCGATTCTTTGAGGGCTTTCTCGATGTCGCGCACGGTCGAAGCGTCGAACGGTTGCACGACAAGCAAGCGTGGCTCGGGTGTGGTGATGAGGGCGAGCTGCTTGAGCTTCATCGCCGAGCCGTACACTTCAACGTCGACGTTTTCTACCAAGGCGGGCGAAGCCTTGCCGGTGCGCACGCTGGCGAACTCGTGAATCATGTAATCGACGCTTTTTTCCATCGTCATTTCGGCTTCGAGCAGGATTTCTTCGGCGGTCATAAGAGTGATTAGAAGAAAGCTGCAGCCGCTTGAAATCGCAATTGTTAATCGGAGACGAGCGTGCCGATTTTTTTCCCGAGGACGGCATCGCGGACGTTGGTCGGCTGGTGCATGTCGAAAACAAGGATCGGGATCTTGTTATCCATGCAAAGGCTGAAGGCGGTCGAGTCCATCACCTGTAACCTTTTTGTCAAGGCCTCGGTGAAACTGACTTTCTCGTAGCGCTGGGCATCGGGATGCAGGTTTGGATCGCGATCGTAGATGCCGTCGACCTTGGTCGCCTTGAGCAGGACGTCCGCGCCAATCTCGCTCGCGCGCAGGGCGGCAGTGGTGTCGGTGGAAAAGTAGGGATTGCCGGTCCCGGCGACAAAGATGACGACGCGCCCCTGTTCGAGGTGACGAATGGCACGCCGCAGGATGAAGGGCTCGGCGACATTTTGCATTTCGATCGCAGTCTGCACGCGGGTGACGACGCCGCTTGCTTCGAGCTCACTTTGCAAAGCGAGGCCGTTGATGACGGTGGCGAGCATGCCCATGTAATCCGCCGTCGTGCGGTCCATGCCGCGATGGCTGGCGGCGAGCCCGCGCCAGATGTTGCCACCGCCGACGACGATCGAGATTTGTACCCCAAGGTCATAGATCTCCTTCACCTGACGCGCGATCTCCTTCACGATCTGAGGCGAAATCGTTTCTTTCGCGCCGGTTTCGCGCAAGGCTTCGCCGCTCAATTTGAGGACGACGCGTCTGTAGGCGGGTGTGGCAATTTCCATCTCGGGCGGGATGATTGATCAGAAATGCAATCTTGGGGAGGAAAAACCGCGTAAAAATTCGGACGCCTTCATCCGGCGCTTTCCTTCCAGTTGCACTTCTTCGAGGCGCAGAGCGCTGCGCCCGGTGGCGACGAGCAGCTCTGATTCGTTAGGCGTGATGATCGTTCCAGGCTCGCCGACGCTTTGCTCGCTGACGGCGGCGCGAAAGATTTTCAGGTTTCTTTCCGTTCCCGAAGGACTGGCAAGCTGGGTAAAGGCGCCGGGCCATGGATCGTAGGCGCGAATTTTTCGTTCGATGACGAGAGCCGGCTCCTTCCAATTAATTCGGCCCTCCTCACGCGTCAGCTTCGGCGCGTAGCTGGCCTGGGCAGAACCCTGCGGAATACGGGGGGCGTTCCGGTTGGCCAGCAGGTCGAGGGCACCGAGCAAGGCTTCGGGCGCGAGGCGTGCCAGGCGATCATGGAGAGATCCACCAGTTTCGTCAGGCAAAATCGGCAGTTTCTTCTGCAAAAGGATATCGCCGGCATCGAGGCCTTCATCCACATACATCACGGTGATGCCAGTCTCAGTGTCGCCCGCGACGATTGCTGCCTGGATGGGTGCGGCCCCGCGATGCCGTGGGAGGAGCGAAGTGTGCAGATTCAAACAGGCGATAGGCGGAATATCCAGCACGCTCCTGGGCAGAATCTGGCCGTAAGCCATGATGACGATGAGGTCGGGAGCGAGCGCACGGATTTCTGCGACGGCCCCTTCGGCTCGAATCCGCGTAGGTTGAAAAACGGGTATAGGATTTCCTGCCAATTCTGCCTTGATTGGAGGCGCGTGAATACGCTGGTCGCGGCCAACCGGCCTGTCCGGCTGGGTGACAACACCGATCAGTTCATGCGCCTGGGAGCGAAGGAGCGCACGCAACGTCGGCACGCCGATTTCGCCCGTGCCGATAAAGACGATCCGCATTCCGCGCTACGGCATCAAAACCTGGGGCGCGATTGAGCGCCGGGAACGGCGTGGCGCAGTGGCGCGCGCCATCAGTTTATCGCCTGCGGTCACCACCCGTTGACCAACGGACGATGCGCAGTTGGTGCAAAGATAATCGTAGATTTCGCGATCGGGCAGGATGAGGAGGAGGCGTTCGCGCACTGGCATCGCCGCCTTGCATTTTTCGCAATAGAGGCTGGAGGCGGTGAAACTCTCAAACTGCTGCTGGCTCATGTTCGCCGTTCGCGACGGTCTCGAGGATGTGATAAAGCACTTTAGCCGGGGGCTCGGTCGCGTCCACTACCTGGACGTGATCGCGGTAATGATCGAGGACCGGTTTCGATTCGTTTTCGTAGGTCGCAAGCCGCCGCTTGATCACCTCTTCGTTGGCATCATCGAGCCGATTGTCCTTCAGCGCGCGCTTCTTCAAGCGGGCGAAAAGTGCATCGCGATTCGGACATGAGAGGTGGAAGACTTTTTTTACATCGATCAGCCTATCCATGATCTCGGCCTGGCCGACATTGCGCGGAATGCCGTCGAGTATGAGGACGTCGATATCTGGCTTGAACTGGTGCGCATCAACCGCGGCGTCGATCCGGGCCTTCCAAAGTTCCACCGTGATATCGTCCGGCACGAGTTCGCCGCGGCTGGAATATTCAAGAAAGGCGCGACCGAGCCGAGTGCGCGTATCAATCGAGCGAAAAACGTCGCCACAGGCGCAATGAAAAAAGCGGGGGATGGAACCGAGCGAGCGACCCTGGGTGCCCTTGCCGCTCCCAGGAGGGCCGAAAAGAAGGTAGGTGGTGTATTTCATTGGAAGTGAGCGCGCTTATATCTGAAATCGAACAACGGCACAATGCGGAAAGGGAACGGATTCCAGTCCCGCGGTCAGGTTCAGCCTAACGACCGACGGCCTTAGCTGGCGGTCGCGGCGTCCGCCGGAACGACATTCACCCGGCGACCGGCGCGATCAAATCGCACCTGCCCGTCGACGAGGGCGAAAATCGTATAGTCACGGCCGAGGCCGACGTTTTTCCCAGGCAAGAATTTCGTCCCGCGCTGGCGGACGATGATGTTGCCGGCGACGACGGTTTCGCTGCCAAATTTTTTCACGCCCAGCCGTTTACTGACGCTATCGCGTCCGTTCTTGACGCTGCCTTGTCCTTTTTTATGAGCCATGAGGAAGTGGAGAGGTGAGAGTTGGTAGTAAGAGCGCTACTTGGCGGCAGCAGCTTCCTTTTCGGCCGCGGTCCTGTTCGTTTTCGATCCGAGCTTGATCCCGGTGATTTTGACCCGGGTTAACTTGCGGCGATGACCCACAGTGCGGTGATAGCCTTTGCGCCGGCGATATTTGAACGCGATCACCTTCTTGTCCTTGCGTTGTTCGATCACTTCGCCCGTCACGCTCGCCCCGGAGACGGAAGGACTGCCATGGGTTAATTTATCGCCGTCGGCGTGCATGAGCACGTCGTCAAAGGTGAGCTTTTGGCCCGCGTCGCCCTCGAGCAGATCGACGTCGATCGTGTCGCCTTCCGCGACGCGATACTGCCGGCCGCCTGTTTTGATTATTGCGTAAGCCATAGCCTTGGGAAAAGTCGGTGAAATTCTCACGGACCCCTCGCTTTGACAAGGGGAAATCCGGCCTGGTCTGGTGGGGCGAGACTCGGTCGAGCCAACGCCGTGCTCGGACGCAGTAATGAATTCAACCATCCGGCTCGACGGAGTCTCGCCCCACCAGCAGCGGCGGCGTCTCACGGTGCGCCCGATACCAAAAATGTGATCTCACCTTTCGCCGGATGAGCCGTATAGTGCGTCAGCAGCTCCGCGGCACCGCCGCGCCGGAATTCCTCAAACTTTTTTGTCAGTTCCCGCGCGATACAGAGTTGCCGTCCGGGCATGATTTCGCCGCAGGCGGCAAGGGTCTTGGCAATGCGATAGGGCGACTCGAAGAAGACGGTAGTCTCAGGACGCTCCGCCGCCGCGGTCAGTTCCCGAGCGCGCTGCCCGCTTTTCACTGGCAGAAAACCCCGATAACAAAACCGTTCCAGCGCGAAACCCGAGCCGACAAGCGCGGTGGTGATAGCCGAGACTCCCGGAACAATCGTGAAAGCAAGGTCGTGCTCGATGGATTTGCGGATCAAGCGCGCTCCCGGGTCGGAGAGTCCGGGCATCCCTGCGTCGGTGATGAGCGCGATCGTTTCGCCAGCCGCGAGTCGGTCGACCAACTCTGCGGTCCGCATTGCTTCGTTGTGCTTATGATAACTGACGAGCGGTTTCCGGATGTCGAAATGCCGTAGCAAGTTGCCCGAATGCCGCGTGTCCTCCGCTGCAATCACGTCCGCGCCCTTGAGCGCCTCTAGCGCGCGCAACGTGATGTCGTCGAAATTCCCGATTGGGGTGCCGACGACGTAGAGCATCGCGGATTATCCTCCGGAATATGAGGCTGCTCCACATCAATTAGCGTCTGACCTCTCCGGAAACGACTGACCTAGCCATACAGCAATCCGGAAGCCGGTTTGGACGGCTTCCGGATGAATTGCCAGGCTGGTACGCTCTCCGACTTACGGCAGCCGGTTGCCCAAGTGCGCCCCCACGAACTGAAGGTCCTTCTTCGTGATCCGGCCGTCGAGGTTCACGTCGTTAGGGAAGTTGCTGCTGTTGGTCGGTTCACCAGCGTCGCTCTTCACCGAACGGAGATCGGCAGGGCTGACTATGTCGTCGCCGGTAACGTCACCGGGCAGGACGCCCATATTGACTGCCACCGAGTCGATGCTGTTGCCGCTCGTATCCACCACGTGTCGCGTCAAGACGAGGCAATGCGAATGCCTGGGATCGCACGGAAAATTCCAGCCTTCGATCACCTCGTTGCCATTAATCACGGCATATACAGCCGTTGGTTCGCACGCACCCCCGTTCTGAACGACACGCGAATCATCGATACTGGCAATAGCGTTGTTGAACGTGAACACGACCGTGTAAGCGTGGCCGCCGCGTGGCTCGATGCCGACAGGACCGGTAAGCGGCAGATCGATGTCGAAGGCGCCTGCTGGCCCGTGGTCCTTGCGGGAGGCCGCACTCAGTAGCACGAGCGACCCACTGGGGGTGGCCACGGCACCGTGTCTGTCTTGTTGAGTCGACGAGGTGGTTTGCTGGCCGGCTTGCGCGCCAAGCGCAAGCGTAGCAACCAAGGCCATCGCCGATATCATGGCTTTCTGTAGGGTTGAATATTTCATCTCCGATTCGGCTTTAGCTTCGCAACGGTGTCAAGGATTTTTGATCAATTTGTTGGCCAATTGTAATCGTTGGAAGCGCGAAATTGGTCGGGGAGAAAAACGAAACTGGCTTGCTCCGGGTCGCGGGCAGCGAGCATATATCACGGAGAAACAATTTAGCTTTTTCGCGGCGTCGGAGGAGCGTTCGCGTTACAAACAGGCAATGGCGCGCAAAAGTCTGATTCATAGAGTAAGGTTTGCAGCGCTAACCCTGGTTTTGCCTGCCGGCCTTTGTATCGAGATAGAGCACGACAAAAATCGTCGCCAACCACGGCCGCAGGACGGCGTGTACCAGTGTGCTGAGAAATGTCGTCAAGCCTGAGAGAAAATCAGGCGCATTCGTCGTTGCCATCGACTGGAGCATCGCGGCCGCCTGCTCAACACTGGTCACATTGCGCATCCGGAAAAAGATCACGGGCAACTCGATGGCCGCGTTCAAGCCGATCATGACCAGCAACCAGATCGACGCAATCAGAGCGCCGCGATAAAGTGGTCTTTGCATGCGGGGGAGTTCCGTTCGGCTGCGCGCCAGGTCCTTGCTTTCGCGTAGCGCCTCCATTACCTCCGGTCCGCCGAGCGCGCCGGCCTGCTGCCAGAAGAGAAAGTTAATGAAGAGCCTGGCCACCATGTAGGCGGTGAAAACCAGCAGGCAGAGCATGAGCAGGAGCGAGCTGGTCGATGCCGCCCCGGCTGCGAGTGAGAGTGCGACGAGCAGCGGGATGATCGTCCAGAGAAAATAGCTGCCGTAAACGACCAGCCCGAGCATAAACATCCGGGTCCACAGCGGCTTCGCTCGTGCCAGAACATCGCCCAGGCCCGGGTCGCGCCCGGCGTAGAGATCCGCCGAGAGCAATTGCATCCCGGCGAGCGAAAACGGCCACGCGATTACGAGCAGCATCAACATCAGGAAAGCGACCACGGCGCTGACAATGACTGAAACCGTCGGCCCGCCTGCCTTGGGCATTTCCAGAAAGGGCGCGGCGAGCTGGAGAAAAAACGCCGGGACGGCAACAAGCAGCGCGAGTGCGAAAAACCGCCTGAATCCCTGGCGATAGACACGCCAGCTGGCGCCGAAAATTTCCCCGAAACTCAATCGCCTGACGACAGACGGAACCGGCGCGGGCACGGCCACTTCGTCGGCAAAAATCTCCGGCAGCTCACCGGCCAGGATCCAGCGCTCGCTCTCCGGCTCGCGGATTTCATTCTCGCGGATCAGGCGGCCTTCGCGCTTCCACTCGCGCAATTCATCGAGGTCGACCGGGCCATATTCCTTGCCCTGAACTCGCACGATCCAGGTATCAGTTTGATTTCTTTCGACAGGATTCACAAGGATGACGAGGATTCAGGAAAGCGCTGTTGCACGTTCCACTTCCCGTCCTGACAATCCAGTAAATCCTGTTCCCATTTTTTGTGAAACTTCTCCTGATTGACGGCCACTATTACGTTTACCGATCTTACTTCGCCATCCTCCATCTTTCCAATTCCCGCGGCGAGCCGACGAACGCGATCTTTGGATTCACCAAGACACTGCGTCTCATGCTGAAGCATCTTCAGCCTGATCTCGGCGCGGTCGTTTGGGACCGCGGTCTCCCGCAGCGTCGGACCGAACTCCAACCCGGTTACAAGGAGACGCGCAAGGAAATGCCGGCACCAATGGTGCCGCAACTTGACATTATCCAAGAGCTAACGCCGTGGCTCGGTTTCAAAAGCCTTTCCCTGCCCGACACGGAAGCCGACGATCTGATGGGCTGCTATGCTGTCAAAGCGCGCGAACGTGGGATCGATGTCGTTTTGGCGACGAACGACAAGGACCTTTTTCAGCTCGTGAATTCGAACGTGAAAGTTTACAGCACGGCCAAAGCCGATCTCGCCTCGCCCAAGGACGCGTTCGCTTTGTTAGGCGAGGAAGAAGTGACTGCAAAATGGGACGTGTCGCCGGCTTTGATTGGCGATGTCCTCGCCATCGCCGGCGACGCGGTGGATAACATCCCCGGGATCGGCATCGGCCGGAAGGCTGCGGCCAAATTGCTGCGCGAATTCGGCAGCCTCGACTCACTTTTGGACGGGGTCGATCAAATCAAAACGCCCAAGACCCGGGAAAAACTCGCGGCGGGTCGCGAACGCATCCTGCAAAACCGCAAGATGGTCGAGCTCGATTGCCATTTGGAACTGCCGATACCGATCGAGGACCTGCGGATCACGCCCGACTACCCACGCCTGATCGAATCGATGGAGCGCTACGAGTTTAGATCGCTTCTTCAGGAAATGCGGGACGAAGCCGACCGGGCTGGTCGTCATATCCAGGGCGAACTGCTGTAGACGCCTCGCTCCGGGTGACATCCAGCGCGTGCGCCCGGTAGCCGGGGGGAAAATCTTTTGAACGCGGCCCAACGCCCGCTGTCTATTCCCACTGGTTAAGGCGATTCGGGCGGTGGCACGTTCTCGCATTCGAAGGTTTCTCCGCGTGCCCTGCCCGGATCTTTTTTTGTACCGGCGCCTTGTTGCCCGGCATTCTTCTCGCATTGTTCCTAGCTGTCGGCAGTGCCGTCCGTGGCGAGCCGACCTCCAGCCATGGCCATGAACTTCACCGCCGATGACCTGCAATTGATCGATCTCGCTCTGCGTGAGGATATCGGCAGCGGCAACGTCACAAGCGAGTATTTCGTCGGCGAGAATGACCAGGCCTCGGCGCGCGTGATCGCGAAGGAGCGCGCGATCGTTGCGGGCGCGGAAGTGGCTGCGGAGGTTTTTCGGCGACTCGATGCCGGGTTGCGTATCGAGATCGTGCAACAGGATGGCGCGACCATAGCTGGTGGAACTGCGGTGCTCGAAGTTCGCGGCCGCGCACGTTCGATTCTCACCGCCGAGCGGGTTGCGCTCAATTTTCTCCAGCATCTGAGCGGCATCGCCACCCTCACGCGTCAGTTCGTCGAGACGGCCGGTCCTAACGGGGCAAAGATCCTGGACACCCGCAAGACGACGCCGGGCCTGCGCAGGTTCGAGAAGGCGGCCGTCTCCGCGGGCGGCGGTACGAATCATCGCTTTGGCCTCTTCGACATGGTGCTGGTGAAAGACAATCACTTTCTGGCGCGCGATGGGCTTTCCCGCTTGAACGCGGCGATCGAGCGCGTGCGGCAGGAGCGGCCCGGCCTCACGATCGAAGTGGAGGCCGACAATCTCGATCAAGTCCGCTCTCTGCTCGAGGTCCCGGGCGTGGAGGTGATCTTGCTCGACAATATGCGCGGAACGCAGTTACGCGAGGCGGTCGCTATCGGAAAGGGCAAGGTGAAATTCGAGGCGAGCGGCGGGGTGAATCTGCGCAACGTGAAGCAGACTGCCGCCACCGGCGTGGATTTTGTTTCGATCGGGGCTCTGACGCATTCCGCGCACGCGATCGATTTTTCACTGGAGTTGACCCATGTCGCGTCCTAATCGGGCGCCATTTATCCCTCCTGTTCCAAAGACGATTCGATCAAGTGCAGGAGCAGGAAGATGAACCTTTCCGATCGCCTCGTCGCCGCTGAACTCCGCGCTTCGTTGGGTGAAAGTGTCATCGGTCAGCGCATCATCGTCTTGGAATCGACCCGTTCGACGAACGATTTTCTCCTGCAAATGCTCACCCCGGAGGTGCCGGAAGGTTTTGTCGTTTTCGCGGAACAGCAAACCGCCGGCCGCGGCCAGCGCGGAAACCGCTGGGCCTCAGCCTCACATCTGGGACTTTGGTTTTCGATCCTGCTTCGCCCGCGCCTACCGCTGGCGGAGTCGGCCCGGCTGACGAACTGGGCAGCACGGGCGGTGGCAGCGACGATTCGAAAGGAAACCGGACTCGATCCAAGGATCAAACCGCCTAACGACGTCTATCTTGACGCTCGGAAAGTGGCGGGCGTGCTGGTCGAGACGAAGGCCGGTCTGGGCAAGGAATTCGCGGCGATCGCCGGCGTCGGGGTGAATCTCAACCAGGCGCCGGCCGATTTTCCCGCCGAACTGCAGGAGCGTGCCGGTTCAATCGCCATAGCTCTTGGACGAAAGGTAAAACGCGGACCTTTCGCAGTCGCGCTCCTGCGCGAGCTGGAGCGAACACGTCACTTGGTCCGCTCGATTCAGGCCTCCGCGCCGACCTCGGCCAGCCATTGTCGATAAATCTGCGGCGAGATTTCCGACGGCTTGATCTCGCTTCGGCCGCCCCAGAAAACGTTCGTGTAGGTAACTGGAATACCTGTCGCTGCAAGATGCTGATCGATCGCCGCCTTGTGTTCGAGGAGGAGCGCTTTGTCCGTCCCGTGCGCGACCGCCATGATGTTGACGTTGCGAAATTCCGGTCCGGCCTCGCGCCAGTAACAATGGGTCAGGATCTCGTGCCGCCCGACTTCGCCGCCCGCCTCCATTTCACGACCCTGCGGCACGGCCCAATGGAAGAGCGCGTTGAAACGAGTTACCCGCACTCCGGTCGCCGATGGCTTTACGTGCTCGAGAAACGTCGAGAATCGCCCAATGATTTTGCGTTTCGTCAGGTCCTCCGCGACCGCGTAAAACTGCTCCAGCGAAACCGCGGCTTCCTCGGCGCGCGCGACCCACGGCGACTCGTGAATTTCCTCCGGCTCAAACTCACGCTTGAGCGCGGTCAAAACCGTCCACTCCTTGTCGGTCAGGACTGCAGGTTGCACGACAATCATCCGGGCCGGTTCATCGGCTCTGGTTCCGGGCTCGATTTTTTTACGCCTCACGTGCCCTACGCCCAACGCAAAGATACCCTTCGCCGGCATGAGACGGAAATGTTCCGCGCCGACAATACGGGAGAGGATTTCCCCATGTCGCTGGAGCGAAAAACCGTGCGGCACTTTCAGGGTCGTCCAGAGTTTGTATTCGGAGCCCGGCGTAACCGCGTCAGTCGAGCGCAAAACGACGTGACCGGAAAACGGATCGCGTTGCGACATCCAATCGAAGGCCGCGTCGATCTTTTCCGGCGGCACTTTCCAGGCGGTGAGCGCGCCATCCGCGAGGTTGGTCGCGAGCAGCGTCTGGCGCACGCGCCGGACCGTGCCCGCTTCCAGCATGGCGATGATGCGCTCCAGAACCGTCTCGACCGGCAGCCCGGCCCGCTGCGCGATCTCGGCGAACGGCTCGCGGACAAAGCCGGCGATCTTGTCCTCGGAGACGGCGAGGATGCGCGCGTTCACCGGATCGTTATGCTCGACCGGGATCGTTTCGTTAGGCAGATTATTCATGCGGAAGTGCAGCAGAACACGGCAAGAAAATGGCAGGCGCTGCCCAAAAGCACAAACAGATGCCAGACGAAGTGCGTGTAGCGGCTGCCTTTGCTGAGATAGAAGAAAACTCCGCCTGTGTATGCGACGCCTCCGGCAACCAGCCAGGCCAGACTGGGAAGCGGCACGTGCAAGATCAGAGGCCGGAACGCGATCAGAATCAGCCAGCCCATCCCCAGATAGAGCGTCATGGAGAGCTTCTTCCTTCGCTCGGCCCCGTGGACGATTTTCAGGATGACCCCGAAAATGGCGATCGCCCAGACCAGCCCGAGAATGGTCCAGCCCCACGCGCCGCGCAAAGGCCCGAGCGTGAAAGGCGTGTAAGTGCCGGCGATGAGCAGGAAAATCGCGGAATGATCGATCACCTGGAAGACGGACTTGGCTGTGCCGCGCGGCCAGGCGTGATAAAGCGTTGAACCGAGATAGACGAGTAGCATCGCAGCGGTGAAAATGGCCGTGCCGATAAAAAAGAAACGGTCCCCACCGCGCCAGGCGGCAAACATGAGAATCGGCGCACCGATCAAAGCCGCGACCAGCCCGACGCCGTGGCTGATGCAGTTGGCGAGCTCTTCGCCAAGAGATTGATCCCATCTGGGATCATGGCGAGCTGATTCGATGGCGTTCATGTCTTGCGCAAATCGGGCGGAGCTAACTCTTACGCTCACGCCGCGATCTCGAAAATGAAAAAGAGTTGCGGAGCGTGTCGCTCCCTTGTGCGAATGAATTGATCGGATGCCAAAGGCGATTTTCTTCGATGCCGCCGGAACGCTCATTCGCCTAACGAAAAGCGTTGGGACGAACTATGCGCTGGTCGCGGAAAGGCAGGGGCTCGCGCTCGATGCTGCACAACTGGATCGGGTCTTTGCCGCGGTCTGGAAGGAAATGCCGATGCGTCCCGCGACCGGCCAACCGCGCGAAGATGACGACAAAGGCTGGTGGCGCGATTTGGTCGAGCGCCTGCTCGATCGCGTTTCGCCCCAGGTTGGTCCGCTCGATCGCGACACGTTTTTCGAAGCCGCCTACGGGCACTTCGCCGAGGCCGGTGTCTGGGAACTTTATCCGGAAGTGCCCGAGGTCCTCGAGGCTCTGGCGCCGCATTTCGAGTTGGCGGTGGTTTCGAACTTCGACGGCCGCCTGCGAGTCATCTTCGAGCACCTTTCGATCTCGAAATATTTCCGGTATCTTTTCATATCCAGCGAGCTGGGCGCGGACAAGCCCGATCCATTGATCTACCGGCGGGCGCTCGAAATCAGCGGTCTTACGCCGGAGCAAGTGTTGCACGCGGGTGACGATCCGGAGCGCGACTGGGCGGCAGCGCGTGCTGCGGGGCTCGAAATCTTTCGTCTCGATCGCCGGCAAAACTCGTTACGCGACCTCGGGAGGTTGCTGCCGTAGGGCAAGCACAATCTCCAATCCAGCTACGATAGCGGCGACGATAACGATCTTAACGTGAGGTCGCGAGTCAGGCCCAACGCCATGCCCTGGTTGTAGCCGGCGAAGGGCATTTTGCGAGCCGGCCCGGGTCATGAACAGGCTGGAAGCCTGTTCGCCGAGTCAGGCAGGATGTCTGACTTACGAAAGCGCCGACATAACGGCGATGCTGCGCTTGCCACTTATTCGCGGCGCTGTTTCTCGACCAGCGTCTTGAGCTGGCGCTCCATCGCCTTGAAAGCGTCGTTGATCACCTTGCTCAACGGCTCGTGCATCTCGTGTACCGCCTGTTTTTCATCTGCGACCAACTCGTGACCGGGCGGGACGGTGACGTCGATCCGCACCCGGAACGGATTGCCGGAATGCTGCGCGTGGTTGGGCTGCTCGACGACAACGTCGCAGCGGCTGATATGATCGCAGAAACGGTCGAGCCGCGCGGCTTTGCCGAGAATGAGTTCGTCGAGCTCGTCCGATTTCTCGACCCCCCGATACGAGATTCCAACGGGTAATTGCATGCCGGATTATACCCCAAAAATCAGAGCGGCTGAAGCGATCGGAAATGGGTCGACAATTTCGACGGCTCAGTTTTTACGAGATCGGATTTCACGTGCTCAACGACCCGATTGCGAATCGAGCTGGGCAGCAGCTCGGTGATGCTGGCGTGGATCGGCGAGGGCGCGGCGAACGACCAGCCCTCGACGGATTCCCGTTTCACGATGTCGGCAATATGTTCGGCGAGCTGCTTGCAGATGCGACGCTCGTTTTCGGTTTCGAGCGCAGTGCGCTCGGCGATCGCGTTGGCGTGGCGACCATTGCCGTCGCTGACCGGGAAGCGACCTGCCTGGTCCGTCAGCTTGTCGTCGTAGCGCCCGTGAGCGTCGGTGATGTCAAACGCCTGCACCAACTGCAAACTGGCGCCGCGATTTGGCGTGTCGTTGACCCGGTATGCTTTTACCCCGCCACGATCGGCGACAATGATGAGTGAGGTCGGTGCCATGAATTCAACATAACAGGATTGTGCGCTGGGCGCATCCCGCGTTCACTCTTTGGCTGGCGCCGACCCGGTTGGCGGCGCGGGCTCTTCTTTCACTCCCTGCGGTGCGGTCGCTCCGACGTTTTCCGTTTGCGCCTCGCCGTCGTGTGGCGCCTGGAACTGCCGTTTCTTCCACGACTCGTGACGCGCCTGCGCGGTCGATCCGGTGATCAGCTTGAGCAACATCGTGGCGCGATTTTTGATCTCCAGTTCGTCGCCGGAGACATGATTTGTCGGGACCTTCAGGAAGCCATCTGGCGAAGCGGTGTCGAGTAAAAGCTGCCACGCGACATTTTCCTCGCCGGGCAGGACGAATTGCAGCGGTTCGTGATGCGCGTTGAACAGGAGCAGGAAGGTATCATCGCGGACCGCTTCGCCTTCAAAGGTCTGCACGTCGATCGTGTCACCGCTCAGGAGCATGCCGAGGCAGCGGACGAATGGTGAATTCCATTCGTCGTCATTCATCTCGTTGCCGCCCGGGTTGAACCACATCACGTCGCGAATCTCCGAGCCGCGGATCCGGCGGCCCTGGAAAAATTTCGGGCGCCGGAAAACGGGATGCTCGCGCCGCAACTGGATGAGGCGTTTGGTGAATTCGAGGAGCGCCTTCTGCTCGTCGTCGTGCTGCCAGTTGAGCCAGCTGATTTCGTTATCCTGGCAATAGGCGTTGTTGTTTCCCTGTTGGGTGCGCGCCCATTCGTCGCCGGCGGTGATCATCGGCACGCCCTGGGAAAGCAGGAGCGTGGTAAGCAGGTTGCGGCGTTGCTGGCGGCGCAGTTGCAGAATCTCCGGATCGTCGGTTGGCCCTTCGACCCCGTGATTCCAGGAGTGATTATTGTTGTCGCCATCGCGGTTCTCCTCGCCGTTCGCCTCGTTATGCTTCTCATTGTAGCTCACGAGGTCGTTGAGAGTGAAGCCATCGTGCGCGGTAACGAAATTGATGCTCGCGTAAGGGCGGCGGCCGCTGTGCTGGTAGAGATCGGGGCTTCCCGTCAGGCGATAGGCCAGTTCACCGATCCGGCCCTCGTCGCCTTTCCAGAAACTGCGCACGGTGTCGCGGTATTTTCCGTTCCACTCCGCCCAGAGGACTGGGAAATTGCCGACCTGGTAGCCGCCTTCTCCCACGTCCCACGGCTCGGCGATAAGTTTCACCTGCGAAATGACGGGGTCCTGGTGAATGATTTCGAAAAAGGCGTGCAGCTTGTTTACCCCATGCGCGTCGCGCGCCAGGCTCGAGGCGAGATCGAAACGAAACCCGTCGACATGCATGTCGAGGATCCAGTAGCGCAGGCTATCCATC
Organism: uncultured Verrucomicrobiae bacterium; assembly: GCA_963738045.1. Classification (GTDB taxonomy): domain Bacteria; phylum Verrucomicrobiota; class Verrucomicrobiia; order Chthoniobacterales; family UBA10450; genus Palsa-1392. The sequence goes on from CAVTUX010000002.1 coordinate 861,788, forward strand.
ACGAGCTGGAGAGCACGCGGATGAAGCAGGTTAAAGGTGTTGCCCGTGCCGGTGAAATCCAGGTAGAAGCGCGGATCTTCCGGCATGAGCCGGTAGTAAGCCTGATTATCGATCCCGCGGAAGCTGAGAGTCGGCCCGAGGTGATTTCCTTCCCCGGTGTGATTGTAAACAACGTCGAGGATCACCTCGAGGCCGGCGGCGTGGAGATTGCGCACCATGGTTTTGAATTCGGTCACCTGGCCGCCGGTCGCGCCGCTCGAGGAATACTTCGGATCGGGAGCGAAAAAGCCGATCGTGTTGTAACCCCAATAGTTCGTCAGGCCGCGATCGACCAGAGACTGGTCGTTGACGTGATGATGCACCGGCAGCAGCTCGACTGCCGTCACACCGAGCGCCTTCAGGTATTCGATCGACGGCGCGCTCCCGATTCCGGCGTAGGTGCCGCGGATTTCCTCCGGCAACTGCTCGTTCAGTTTGGTGAATCCCTTCACGTGCATCTCGTAGATGACCGAGCTGTGCAGCGGCGTCCGCGGCAGTCGGTCGTCGCCCCAGTCAAAACTGTTGTCGATCACCATGGCCTTCGGCAGTCCCCAAGCATCGTCGCGAAAGTCGGGTGCCATGTCCTCGGCGGGATCGCCCACCACGTAGCCGAACATTTCCTCCGCCCAGTTGATTCGGCCCGAGATCGCCTTGGCGTAGGGATCGATCAGGAGCTTCGAGCTGTTGAAGCGTTGCCCGCGCTCCGGATCGTAGGGACCGGAAACGCGGAACCCGTAGAGCTGGCCGGGGCGAACGTCGGGTAAAAAAATGTGCCACACCTGGTCGGTGTGCTCCGTCATCGGGATACGGATATTTTCCTGAGGCGCGTCGAGAGAATCGAAGAGGCAGAGATCGACCGAAGCCGCCGTCTCGGAAAAGAGAGCGAAGTTCACGCCATTGCCGAGCCAGGTCGCGCCGAGGGGATACGGATAACCGAGCCAAACTTTTACAGAAGTCATAAATGCGGGAGCCGTTTATCCCATTTGAGAGAGGGACACGCAAGCGGCGTCCCGCCTCGCCCGAAAGCAAAACCGGCGCGGCGCCGCTTCATTTTTGGCAGGATTCAAGATCCGCCGCCGTTGGACCTCCCGAATCCAGCGGACTCTTGACGCCGATGCCCGGCTTATTGAGCACGTGAGTATAGATCATCGTCGTTGAAACATCCTTGTGTCCGAGCAGTTCCTGAACGGTGCGGATGTCGTAGCCGTTCTCCAATAAGTGCGTGGCGAAACAGTGCCGAAACGTGTGACAACTCGCGGGCTGGGATATGTTCGCCGCCCGCATCGCTTTTTTTACCGCCAACTGCAACCCACTCTCATCAATGTGATGCCTCCTGGGCGATCCCGATTCACCGGCACCAAGGCGTCCGTCGTGTGAAAGTCTGCTGGAAGGGAAGACATATTGCCAAGCCCATTCTCGGGCCGCATTCGGATACTTACGCGCCAGCGCATGCGGTAGAAAAACCTCACCGCATCCCTCCGCGAGATCCTGCTCATGCTGCACTTGCATCTTTGCCAGGTGCTGCTGCAAGGGCGCGGCCAGATTCAGGGGCAGCATCGTGACCCGATCCTTTGCCCCTTGCCATCTCGCACCGTGATGCGGGCATATCCAAAGTCGACATCCTTCACCCGCAGCCGTACACATTCCATTAAGCGAAGTCCACTTCCATAAAGCAGCCCAGCCATCAGCCGGGGCGTCCCGTGGAGGTGGGCGAAAATCTTGTGAACATCGTCCCGTGCCAGGACGACCGGGAGGCGCGCAGGTCGCTTCACTCGTTCGACCCCATCGAGCCAGCCGATCTCCACGTTCAACACCTCCTTATAGAGGAAAAGCAATGCGCTCAGTGCCTGGTTTTGGGTCGACGCCGCCACCTGCCCTTCGCGCGCGAGATGGGTCAGAAACTCCGTCACCTCCTGCTCGGCCATCTCGCGTGGGTGGCGTTTAGCGTGAAAAAGTATGAAACGCCGGATCCAGCCCACATAAGCTTGCTCCGTGCGGAGGCTAAAGTGTTTGCGCCGCAGAACATCGCGCACCTGGTCCAGCAGTTTGGGATTGCGCGCCGGGAGGTTCCGGGTAGGATCGCTGACATGTTCGGCATTTTTCCCCAGGCTGCCCCTCAAGACAAGCTTAATACACCGAATATTTCCGCCTTTAATTGCCGAATAATTCGGCCTACTTCTCGTTAGACGTATGGCAGTGCGCAACCGTGCCCTTATACTTCTGCTCGCCGTCATTCCCGCGTGCGCCGAGACTCCTTCAACACAACAACCAATAGTCAAGCTCGACGTCCCGGCGGAGTTTCAGCATTCGCTTGCCATCAATCATTTCAAGAAAGGGGATGATGTTCTTCACATCGACTGGAATCGCACAGGGGCACAGGCCCCTATGACGCAATACGCGGGTGATTGGCCTCTACCCCAAGATCCGCGCGACAGTCGCCATTGGACAATCGATGTTTACAGCGACAGCAAGCCAAAGGTGGCGGCTGCATACGCGCATGCAAAGAATGGATATGAAGCCGACTTGGACGAGTATGTCGATTTTCTGATCCCTCCAACGCCGCCGCCACCCGGCTATTTCAAACCTCCACATGCGTTGAGCTACTTTTTTGCTCGATTTGAACGGAAGCATTTTTCATGGGGAGACGCAGTCTCTTTCTTGAGTCAGGGAACACAGGACACTTCGTTGGATACACCCGACAATGGCCGTCTAACGTATGAGGTGTGGGGTCTGACCAAGGACGGTCGCCACACCGTGGTTGCACAAGTTAGAGTCGGTCATCCGGGACTTGAAGCTGGAGGAGAAGATGTTCGGGGTGTGGCCGAACGTGATCCCGAGTTCAAACGCCAATTCGACGACGCTTGGAATCGAAATGATGTTCCGCGGATCAATGAGCTTAGACAGGAGGCCGCGGCTAGGGAAGAGGCTGAACTAAAGAATCATCCTCACACTAAGTTGGTCGAGAGTTGCAACCCGAACGAGTTTGAGCCGAGCCTTACCGCGTTCGACAAGATGCTCGACACACTCGTAATCCGATGAATAGGTCTAACCGAGCGATCGAGCTGACTGCGGCCCGGCGTACGCACCATCACTTTCCATGACTTTCACTCTTTCACCCGTTGCGATGCGCGCCCTCGGTCGCAGCAGCTCATCTTGTTCTCGTTAGGCCCATGCAACCACGCCATATAACTTTCGCCGTTCTCGCCACTCTGGCGCTCATGTTTTGCTCCACCGCTCACGCCGCCGCCCCAGTAAAACTTTCCGACGAACAGCTGCGAGCAGCGATCGCTGGCGTGTGGTTCAGCGAGGAGCTACCGCAGATGATGCGTCACATTGCGGAGCGAATGCAGTATTTCCCCGACGGCCGGTTTATCGGGGACTATCGCATCAGCACCCCCAGCAGCGAACACTACATTCGCAACACGGGAACGTGGAAGATAAGCAACGGCCAATTCTCCGAAGCAACCGAGAAGTGTAGCGAGCCCGGAATCAATCTTCCCACACTCGTCCGGCACGTGATCGTGATCGATCGCGCCCATATGATCATTGAGACATCCGATGGCACCCGCTCGGAACTGTGGCGGGGCGAGTTCCCGCTGGAGAAGGACCACCGCACAGTTTCGAAGGTGGACCGTAAGAAGCTCTTTTCGCAGCTGCTGGCGATGCGTGTGAGCGGCTACCGCCTCGTCCCTTCGGGCAAGGGTTACTCGACCATTCGGATTGACACACGGAAGATTCCCGCGCCTCCAGCCAAAAAACCTTAAAATGCCTAACCAGACGCTGGAGCTGACTGCGAGCCGGCGTACGGCCTCGTTTTTTATGAGTTCGACCTCCTCACTCGCTGCGGAGCGCGCCCTCGCTCGCAGCAGCTCAGCTTGTTCTCGTTGATATGGCTGTCGATCTGTCAAGGGGCAAAAGGAGTCTGGTGCGAGTGTTTTCATCGCTTTCATTTTAAAGAGGGAGTAGGAGCGGGTCGGAGGCGGCTGATCAGTCGGGGTGATTTAGTTTCCCGGCGGTTGGTTATGCTGATATGCGCGGGCTATCCCGGTCCCGCCAAGGCGGGGCCAGGGACCTATCCGCATTCTTTTTGTTCACCGCAGCCTTGGTCCAACAGTCTAGGTGACGCGTGCTCGGGCTGGATTGCTCCAGGCCTTAACGCAACGAGACATCGTGGGTTGGCTACCGTGACCGGCCGCCTCGGATCCGCTCCTGCTTTGGCTTATGTGTGTCGCTTTTCTTTGTTCGCTCTTTCCTCCTTGTTGATTGGTTCCTTCGTGACTGTTCCCCTCGAACCTTCTCCCTTTAGACAGAAGTGGCTGGCGCCTCGTAACAGGGTTGGGTGCGCAAGAGTTCCCAGATAAAACCACAGAGCTCGCGCGCGATCGCGACGATCGCCTTGTTGCGATGGAGGCGGCGCGCCAGCAGACGGGTGTAACGAGGCGTGCAGGCGGTTCTGGGCCCGCCAGCTGAGCGCGCGCACCGCCGGGGATTGCCCTTCCTGGCGCCGGCTCAACTCCTTGCTCACTTTGGGCGGGGCGGCGTAGTGCTGGGCGCACTCGACGAGTAACCAGCGCACGTGCGAGTTACCGCATTTGGTAATGTGACCCTGGCGCCGGCGCTCACTCGAAGTGTTCTCCGTGGGCACTAACCCCAGATAGGCCATGACCTGGCGCGGATGAGCAAAGCGATGCACTTCCCCCAGTTCGCTCGCCAGGATCAGGGCCGCCACGGTGCGAAAACCTTTCAGTGCCTGAAGGGCGGCGACGGCCGGGGCCAGCCGCCATTTCTCCAGCAGATCGCGCATCGCCACCTCGCAGCGCTCGATCCGTTCCCCCGCTGCCCCGATTCCCTGGAGATATTCTTCCAGGATCACTTTCATGGCCGGATGGGGCAGGACCAGTTCGCGCAGGTAGCGCTCATGGGCCGCGCTCCAGTTGCTCTTGCCCTGGTAACGATAACCGTGGCGCAGGAGGAAGCCTTTTAGGCGATGGCGCGCCCGGCGCCGGTCGTCCACCGCATCGGTCCGCGCCCGGCACAGATCCCGGATCGCTTCGTCGGTCGCTTCAGGAATGTAAACCGGGGTCAGTTCCCCGGCCCGCAGGAGCCGGGCCAGTTTGCGCGCATCGCGTCGGTCGGTCTTGATCCGCTCCCCCGGCCGCCGCGGGATCATGGAGGGGGCCACCACCACGCAGTCGATCCCCAGTTGGCGCAAGCGCCGCGCGATCCCAAACCCGCACGGCCCCGCTTCGTAGCAGGCCTGCAGGCGCACTTCCTTCCCATGCGCCTTGCGCAGCCGTGCCATCCACTTCTCCAGCGCCTGCAGATCGTTGCTGATGACTCCGTTGTCGCGCACCTCTCCAGTGCGCCCGCTCTCGGCCACCGCAGTGGCGATCCGATCCTTGTGGACATCCAGTCCCAGATAGAGTTCTTTTTTCATTGGTGTGTTTGCTGGTTCTCTGTTGTTAAAACTGCAACGCTCCGGAACCCTCGGGCTCCCGGCCGTTGGTGCGGCTCTGCTCCCCCTCAAAAAGGAGGCGTAGCCCGCGAGTAAATATGAACGGCAAACACACCCTCTCTTTCAACCCCGTGCTCGCGCGTTCACCCCGCGACCGCAGCCATAAGGTCTAGACCTCAACGCCACACGCCATGCCAGACTCCGATGAACACACCACGACGTCACTTTACGACTACACCGACAAGAGCGTTCCACAGGCCGGCTATGCCGCGATCGCCTACGGAGTCATCTCGCTCTTCAGCGGTTTACTCGCGGTCGTGCAGTTTTACCTTTACCACACGCCAGCGAAGGGCAGCGTCCTGCCCGACGATTTCGCTGCGCAGCAGTATCTTCAGCATACGCCACTCGCCACCGCGATTACTGTCGTGTTCAGCGTCATCATAGCTGCCATCTCAGGTGTCCTCGCATTCTTCATCTTCCGCCGCAGTCGAGTCGCCATTATCGTGATGATCGGTTTTGTCGTTGTTCTCCAGCTTTATACATGGTTCGTCGCGTTTTCATTGGCCGGCACGGTCCTCAGTGTTGTTGTTGTCGCGTTTCTGCTTCGCGGCGCGAAAACAATGTTTCAGGATTATGCGGAGGCTCAGCTCGAAGCCAAGAAAAAGGTCTAACCCGGCGATGGAGCCAACCGCGAGCCGGGTCCGTATGCTTCCAGATTTCTCACCTGTTCATGAACGCCACGCGTAGTTCGCGCGGTGGCTCATCTTGTTCTCGTTGATATGGCTGTCGATCTGTCAAGTGGCAAAAGGAGTCTGGTGCGAGTGTTTTCATCGCTTTCATTTTAAAGAGGGAGTAGGAGCGGGTCGGAGGCGGCTGATCAGTCGGGGTGATTTAGTTTCCCTGCGGTTGGTTATGCTGATATGCGCGGGCTATCCCGGTCCCGCCAAGGCGGGGCCAGGACCTATCCGCATTCTTTTTGTTCACCGCAGCCTTGGTCCAACAGTCTAGGTGACGCGTGCTCGGGCTGGGATTGCTCCAGCGCCCTTAACGCAACGAGACATCGTGGGTTGGCTACCGTGACCGGCCGCCTCGGATCCGCTCCTGCTTTGGCTTATGTGTGTCGCTTTTCTTTGTTCGCTCTTTCCTCCTTGTTGATTGGTTCCTTCGTGACTGTTCCCCTCGAACTCTTCTCCCTTTAGACAGAAGTGGCTGGCGCCTCGTAACAGGGTTGGGTGCGCAAGAGTTCCCAGATAAAACCACAGAGCTCGCGCGCGATCGCGACGATCGCCTTGTTGCGATGGAGGCGGCGCGCCAGCAGACGGGTGTAACGAGCGTGCAGGCGGTTCTGGGCCCGCCAGCTGAGCGCGCGCACCGCCGGGGATTGCCCTTCCTGGCGCCGGCTCAACTCCTTGCTCACTTTGGGCGGGGCGGCGTAGTGCTGGGCGCACTCGACGAGTAACCAGCGCACGTGCGAGTTACCGCATTTGGTAATGTGACCCTGGCGCCGGCGGTCACTCGAAGTGTTCTCCGTGGGCACTAACCCCAGATAGGCCATGACCTGGCGCGGATGAGCAAAGCGATGCACTTCCCCCAGTTCGCTCGCCAGGATCAGGGCCGCCACGGTGCGAAAACCTTTCAGTGCCTGAAGGGCGGCGACGGCCGGGGCCAGCCGCCATTTCTCCAGCAGATCGCGCATCGCCACCTCGCAGCGCTCGATCCGTTCCCCCGCTGCCCCGATTCCCTGGAGATATTCTTCCAGGATCACTTTCATGGCCGGATGGGGCAGGACCAGTTCGCGCAGGTAGCGCTCATGGGCCGCGCTCCAGTTGCTCTTGCCCTGGTAACGATAACCATGGCGCAGGAGGAAGCCTTTGAGGCGATGGCGCGCCCGGCGCCGGTCGTCCACTGCATCGGTCCGCGCCCGGCACAGATCCCGGATCGCTTCGTCGGTCGCTTCGGGAATGTAGACCGGGGTCAGTTCCCCGGCCCGCAGGAGCCGGGCCAGCTTGCGCGCATCGCGTCGGTCGGTCTTGATCCGCTCGCCCGGCCGCCGCGGGATCAGGGAGGGGGCCACCACCACGCAGTCGATCCCCAGTTGGCGCAAGCGCCGCGCGATCCCAAACCCGCACGGCCCCGCTTCGTAGCAGGCCCGCAGGCGCACTTCCTTCCCATGCGCCTTGCGCAGCCGTGCCATCCACTTCTCCAGCGCCTGCAGATCATTGCTGATGACTCCGTTGTCGCGCACCTCTCCAGTGCGCCCGCTCTCGGCCACCGCAGTGGCGATCCGATCCTTGTGGACATCCAGTCCCAGATAGAGTTCTTTTTTCATTGGTGTGTTTGCTGGTTCTCTGTTGTTAAAACTGCAACGCTCCGGAACCCTCGGGCTCCCGGCCGTTGGTGCGGCTCTGCTCCCCCTCAAAAAGGAGGCGTAGCCCGCGAGTAAATATGAACGGCAAACACACCCTCTCTTTCAACCCCGTGCTCGCGCGTTCACCCCGCGACCGCAGCCATAAGGTCTAGACGATGAAGCGCTTTTCGGTTATCGCATTTATCGTGGGTGCCCTCGCGCACTTTCTTGTCACCTGCCAACTCGTGGGGCTGCTGATATCGGCTTCATACGCGATGGAGCGAGGGGAGCCGCATCATAATTCCCTTTGGCTTGCCTTGACATGGATTTGGGCGCCCCTTCCCATGCTTTTGGCACTTTATCTCAGGCCACTGAGACCGATCCACGTCTGGACGGTTGCACTCCCATGGTCGCTTTTCGTAGCATTTTGTCTTGGCTTGCTAGTGCCACGCTTGTCGCGATGGCGACACCGAGCCGTCTAACCCCTATGAAGAGTGTCAACGGGTGAGTTGGTAGTCTTACTGATTACATTGGTGTGGTTGTTTGATGGGTTCAGGTTGTCTTTTGGAACGCTTCCGCTTCTTTTGCGCTGAAGATTCTTCAGCGGCTGATACTCCTATCCGCACCTCCGCTCTTGGCGTCGGAGTGCAATGTGACTTATGCCGTCGGGCGAAGCGGAACGTGTCCTGTGGTCAGTCCTAAGTAGAGTATCATTTTGCGCGGCCACAGAGGTCCGGAGAATATTCTTGCGGTGCCGATGGTGGACAGGAACAAAAAGCAAGGCTAAGGCAGGTCCGGATCGAAAGCTCGCCTACCTCGCGGGCGTCGAGCGCAAAGAAAGGTGCTCAGGGGGATATTCTTGCCTCGTGAAGCCGCCGCGACAGTCCGGCCGCTGATGAGAAGCGCTCGAATATTCTCCTGATCCGACCCCTGCTTGCTCACCCTCCAGGCTTGACGGCGATGTCGTAGTTTCCCAACCTGCTTCATTCGCTCCCATTTTGTTGTCGTAGGCCGCGACCAATCGGTCCTTACTTCGCAGACAGACGGACACATGGGCAAGCTGGAGAGCGCTGCGGCATGCACTTCAACGGATTGAACAGATGAAAGTGAATTGGCTATACGTGGGTTGGCCGCGACCAATTTCCTCTTCGTGCTGGTAGACCTCGTGGCCCCGTTCCGGGGTCTACTTGACCCAGAGTATAGGGGCTTCAACGCGGGTTGGTTGCATATTACCCCGGGGCCGATGGTCACTTTGGTTTCGGGAAGCATTGTCGCCGCGGCTCTCGCCAGTGCCTGCATTGCGCTGCTCAACCGACCCGGCCCCCGCATGGCATTCATCGCCTGCGTGGATACCGTGCTGTTAGTGGTATTTGGCCTGCCCGAATTAATCAGCGGCCTGATGGCCCCAGAGAAATTCAGGATCGAACTCGGTGAGTATCTGCAGA
>CAVTUX010000003.1:0-675841 GCA_963738045.1 uncultured Verrucomicrobiae bacterium
GCGCGTGTAGAGGATCCGTTCGTGGCGGCGGAAGGGCTTTTGTTTCCAGAGTTCGATCTGCTCCGGCACGACTCGAAAGCCGGACCAGAACGGCGGACGCGGCACTTCGCCGATACCGAAGCGAACGAGCGTTTTTGCGACTTCGGCCTCGAGCTCATAGTAGCCGCGCATGGGCGTCGACTGTTTGGAAGCCCACGCACCGATCTGGCTCAGGCGCGGTCGCGTCGCGAAATAGGCGTCGGCCTCCGCGTCGCTGACACGTTCGGCCCGGCCGCGCACACGGACCTGTTTGTCGATCTTGTCCCAGTAAAAACAGAGCGCGGCTCGCGGCTCATGAAGCAGGGCGTGCGCTTTTGGGCTTCCCAGGTTGGTGTAGAAAACAAACCCGCGCTCATCCGCGCCCTTGAGCAGAACCATGCGCGCGTCTGGTTGACCATCGGCGTCGAGCGTGGCGAGCGACATCGCGCTCGGTTCCTTCAATCCGGCGTCGATCGCCTCTTGAAACCAGGTCTTGAAAATAGCGATCGGATCGTCGCCGAGTTGCGCAAGCCCGGTTGCTTGCGCGGACGCGCTCTGCGCTTCCGAAACTTCAGCCATGATGGCTCTTCGCCCGATCGCGAATGTAGGCGCTGATCGCCTCGAACTGACCGGCGCCATCGAGACCGGCCTCGGACATGACCATCGCGCCCGAGCCGCTGCCGAGAAAATGCTGGTGGCGGAAAGGATGAAGCGAGTGGGTGCGCCCGTAATCCGAGCGCACCCAGCGCGTCATGGTGGCGAAGGTAAAATCGGTGATACCCATCGCTTCCTGTTGATGCGCCTCGGGGAAAATATACTCGCGTTCAGCCACTGGCAGCAGGTCGAACAACTCGCTCGAAGTCACGACGTAGACATTGAGATCGAGTCCTTCTCGTTCCAGCAGCGGGAGCGTTTGGGTAAGAAACGCGTTGGTCACGCCGGTGCCTTGCAGGACGAGCGTGCCGTGCGACTTGGCGCCGGCGGTCCGCAAGCGGTAAACGCCTTTGGCCGCGGCGGAAGCGGGCGGCAATCCGAGCGCAGCGCGATCGAGTACCAATTCAGCCGGTCGCGTTACAAACGGCGCGATGATCGCCGGTCGTTTCGCCAGCGCGGCGGAAACGAGAAACCAAATTTCCTGCGGGTCCCACGGGGTCAATGTGATCATTGTCCCGAGCGGAAAATTGTCCTGCAACAGTTGCAGCGATTGCGGGTCGGCGTGAGTCGGACCGTCTTCGCCGGTTTTCAATCCGGCATGCGCGCAGACGAGAAAGAACGGGCGATAACTCCCGCCTTCGAGTGCGACCCGCGCCTGATTTCCAATCGCGTGGAGACGCGCGGCGATATGGCCCAGTGGCGCACTGAACGCGCCATAGGATGAGCCTGCGCCGATGTGACCGCCAAAGGCCGCGATGCCCGACAGCATCGCCATGATGGCGTCTTCGCAGATGCCGCCGATCGCGAGCTGGCGCGCACCGGGATTGGAGTGGCGATTGTAGAAACCGCTCGGGAACTTGTCGCCTGTCTTGTTAATGCTGGTCGAGCCAAGCAGATCGGCCGCGGCCACGACGAATGCGCCGTTGGTCGCAAGGTTGTAATAGTTCAGGACGCGGCCCAGCTCCTCGCGCAGGGTCACCTTTGTGCCGGGTTTGAGAGCGAGTTCTTTCGGGGTCAATCCGTCGGCGCCTTCCGCGGTGACATAGGCGCGATCGATGCGCGGCGCGTTCTCCTGACGCTTGCGCGCGCGCTGGTTCAAACGCGTTTGCGCGGAGCGCAGTTGCCCGGCCAAAGCATCGACCATCGGCCGTCGCGCCTCCACGGCCTGTCGGGTGAGGCCGAGCGATTTCCAATAGCACTCTTCCACAATCGAAGCGTCCGCGCCGCCTTTGCATCGCTGTTCGCCCGGCGCGCAACACGGCACGTGGACCGCGTCCTTCGGTAGCAGCGGCGCGAGGGCCGTGAAGAATCCGCTCGAACAAAGACCGTGGCCGGCTCCGTGCGAAGCCCGGCCTTCGATGCCGTATTGCCAGCCTTTGACCGTGCGATAGACGATCGCGGTCGGTTGACCGTTGTTGAGTTCAAGAGCGAGGCGTTGCGCGGTGGTGATCTGTTGCCAGTCAAAACCGTCCGGCACCATGATCACGTTCCAGTCGTGCAGGTAAGCCAGTTCGGCCGGCGTCCACTGCACGTATTCGCCCGGCGTTTCGCCATCGCGGCAAACCCGATTCGAATCGATCGAGGCCTGGTTCCAATCGACGTGCAGGATGATATTATCGAGCGACGCGGTCCCGGCCGCGGCGAGCGCCTCGGCCACGCGTCCCGGCGTCATGCCGCCTTCGCCTTCGATCACGTGGACGCGGGGCGCGTCCTCGCCGTAGAGATCGGCGGCGGCCCAGGCCAGACCGAACGACGCCGGAATGCCGACACCGGACGCGCCGGTCGAGAGCCTGACGAACGGTGTCGCTGGCGTGGGGTGGCCGTCGAGCGCTTTGCAATGGAATTGCTTGAAGAGCGGCGTCGCGGCCGAGGGGTTACGCCGGAACCCGAGCAGATCTTCCAGGCGGAGCTGAAGTTTCTCATCGTTAGGCAGCAGACCCGGCGCTGCGATACGCGCGATCTCGTTGCGCAAGGCCCACATCGCATAAAGACCAAGCGCTTTGTGCCCGGCCGCATAGGAGATGATGTCGGCATCCATCCGCCCGGGATGCGAGAGATCGTACTCCATCGCATCGAAGAGGAGCCGCGCGACGAAGCGGCCGGACGAAATCGAGCCACCCGGGTGACCGGAAAGCGGCGCGTAGTTAAACATGATCGCGCAGAGCGTCCGGTAGATGAGGTCGAACGATTCGCAATGATCGAGAGCGGCTTCGTCAAGTGGTTCGCCTTCCTCGGCGACGCGATCGGCCGCGTTGATGAAGACGCCGCGGCGCGGGCCGAATGAAAGAATGTTTTCGTCGAGACGAGTTGGCCTGGTTTGCCTTGGAGCGAAGGTGGTTTGCATAGGAATTCTTTGATTTGGAGAAAAGCTTATCTGGCTCTGCGCACTACGATGCGCCGCCCTTGCGTTTTGCTGTGCACATCTTGCGCTGGGGGTCGGCGCGAGGTCGAAGACTCTTCACCGGACTTGTGACTTGCTTTTCCGGACGAGCGGAAGCTCGTCCCTCCGGAGGGACTCGCCGCGGCGAGTCCAGGCCGAGCGAACTCAATGATCCGCTGCGCTAATGCGCCAGCTGAGTGGCGAACTGGTCCTAGCCAGTTGCGCCAGCCGCGTGCATGGCGTTAGCCAGATCTTGAACGGGATCGATCTTCCATCGACCGGCAACCGCTTCCAGCTCGGCGTTCAATTCCCAGCGGTCGGGCAGGGGATCGCCGGTGTGTTCGGCGCTCCCGCCTTTCAGCGGCATGCAGTTTCTGTTGTCCCCGATCTCGGCGATCTGCGCGCATTCATCCGGGGTGAGAGTCACTTCGGGAAGAGAGGCAAGTTCTTCAATCTTTGCTTCAATCCGTTTGGCTGTCGCACCGGATTCCTGGATCAAGGTCGGAACCACGCTTTGCACAGGCGCATGTTGAAGATTCCAGATGCAGGCCAACTGCAACATCGTCAGACCATGTGCGTCAGCGATCGCGCGCATCCGTTCGATCTTTTCCGCGCCCGCCTCGACCCAGCCGGCCGGACGAAACGTGCGGTGATCGCGCGGCCCGAATTGATGGCCCGGTTTCACGTCATCGTGGAACAGGCCGCCGTAATCGACCACCCGGGTCACGATTTTGGTTCCTGTCCTTTCCGCCGCGGGAAGGCAAAGGCTGCCCGGCCACGGCTCCAGGGGATTGAGGATGATCATAGACCAATCGATCAACCCCTGGAAACGCTCGAGGCAGAGAATCAGGTCGAGGGTAAATCCGTTCGCGGGACCGGGAGCGACGCCGAGTTGTGTCGTCAGGCCGGAATCTTTCAGCTTCTCCATTCCCTTCCAAACGACATCGCTGGTGTATCCGGTGGAGTCGGGATTATGGAGGAGAAGAAGATCGAACCGATCGGCCCGGCAGCGCGCAAGGGACTTCTCGGCCGACGAGCGCAGGTAGCTCGCATACTCGTTCGGCTTTCGCAGCGCCGGACTGGTAAACCGCGGAAAGCCCTTCGAGCCGTCGCGCTGCCCCTGATAAAAATCGTGTCCGATCGCGCCGACCAGGCAATAGCTCTCGCGCGGGGTTCCTTCCAGCGCGCGTCCAAGCAGCGTGTCGGCTTCGCCCGTCCCGTAAACATCGGCGGTCAAAAAAGTGCGGATTCCCTTTTCGTAAGCGAAATGGATGAGATCGATGAAGCGTTCATCGGGCACCGGTTCACCGAAGTGCATGAAACGTCCGGCACTCCACATTCCAAAAGCGGTTCTAGTCAGTTGCATCGGCATAAACACGAAAAACTACCGGACAATACTCTCCCAACTGCGCCGACAGCAAGCGGATGCGTTTAGCTTTGGTCATCGAAGGCCCGGCACACCACTGCCGATGCCGCTAATCCTCGGATTTCTCGAGCTGGCGGAGTTTCAAATAGATCGCCAGCATCAGGAGTCCGATCCAGGCGATGCTGGCCGCCAGACCAGCCTGGCGGAATTTGTATTCCTTCCGCGCCTTGTCGACGAGCGCATCGGTTTGCTTGACCGCTTCTTCTCCGGGTGCGGCTACCTGCTGGAAGGTATCCCGGCTAAAGGAATGGATGTAGGTCCGCGATTTCTTCAGAGCGTCGGTGAGATCGTTCATCTGGTTGGTGATCGGTTCTACGTCCAAACCTTTGGCCGCCAGCTTTTCGGAGACAGTGGTGAACCTCTTCTGCGCATCGCTCAACTGGGCGATCGTGGTGTGAAAATAATTGGCGGTGGGGATGCACCTGGGATCGTCCTTGGCGAATTGGCGATGGCAATCGCCGCACAAGGCGCCTGGCCCCGTCGCGAGCATGGAGTCATGAGTCTTCGCGATATCATGGTTGCCATGGCACTTGCTGCATTCCGGCCAGTTATGCCGATCGAAAGCCTGTTTGTGTTTGCTACCATCGAAGAGACTCGAGTTGGCCGAGTGGCAAAGGCTGCAACTGCGACTCACACTCGCGACGCCGGGCGGCGTAGCGGCGTGGTTTCCGTGACAATCGTTGCAGGCGGGCGCGCCCAGGTCGCCCCGTACCAGCAGCGCCTGGCCGTGCACGCTCTTCTTGTAATCCGCCAGTTGATTGGTCGGAAGCGGCGAGCCATCCGGCAGGGTAAATCCGGCCATGGTCTTGGGGTTTGAGTGGCACGCGCCGCAGGTTTCCGGAACCCGCTGGGCATAGACTTTTGACTGCGGGTCTTTCGCCGGGCGAATGCCGTGGACTCCATGGCAGCTGATGCATGAAGGTGCGCGGTCGTCATGTTTCACGAGCAGCAATTGCCCATGAGGACTGTCTTTGAACTTCGCCAGTTGGTCCGTCGGCAAAGACGGATTGAACTGATGCATGAAGGTCGGATCGGAATGGCAACGCGCGCAAAATTGCACGACCCAGGCGCGATTCTTGTCCCGGCCTTTATCCGGCCATTCCTTGACGAAATCGTGTCCGAAATCAGCGGTGGGGTCGCCGCCGTGACAACCAGCGCAGGAGAGTCCGTTGCGGAAATGAACGTCCTCGACAATCTCCTTCAGGTTCATATACCCCGGCGAATGATGTGAAGCGGGTGTGGGCGAAAAGAGGTCTTCCGGCGCCTGGACCTCGGGATCGGTGTGGCAAAGGATGCAACGGTTCTGGAGGACCAACTCCATCTTTTGCGGGCTCAATTGCAACTCCAGCAGTGTCCTTAAGTGCTCAGCCTTGGTAATGACTTCCTTTTGCACGGCCTGGTTAAGGAGTTCTTTCAGATTATCATTGAGGCCCTTGTAATAGCTCCGCTCCTCCGGGGTGATGATTGGTTTGCCGCCCTTGTCCCTGGCGTCGAGCAGGGTGAGCGTCGAAGCGGCGTTGTCGGGTTTTTGCTCCGCGGCAAACACCGCGGAGGGAATCAAAGCAACACCAAGAATGATGAGGATCGTTCTCAAGTGAACCTCACTCATCCGGTCGCGACCCCATGAAATATGAGGCCGCAATGATAATGATCGCCAGCCCGGCTGAAATCGACGCCGGCGAGCAGATAAGAAATCCCGAATCAAACCGTGCAACACGACCTGGAGAAGCGCCGCGCCGGTGAGAACAAACCAGCGATGTTCGAATCGCAAATATCGAAAAACAATGATGACCACTCCCGCAGCCAAAGTCCACCATGCGCAAACCCGCGCCGACCTTATGCGCCAAGGCCAGGTCACTGCCGGTTCCGGTTGCTCCGATATCCCAGCCCATCAGGGTGAGATAGACGAGGAAGAGAATCGCCGCCCAGCCGAAGTCGCTGAAGGCGGGTGATGGCTTGTTCCGGGCAGCGCGCCGGTCGAGCCATGGGATGACGGCCCAGATGCCCAACAGGATCGCGATAAGAAACAGGCAGACCTGCGGTCCTTCCAGACCAAAGAGATGCGGCGGAAATTCCTTCAGCAACTGGTATTCCCAGAGGAAATACCATTCCGGCTTGATGCCGGCATAGGCCGGTGCCATCGGGTCCGCCTTGGAGCCGAGTTCCCAATCCATGCCCGGAATGCCCGGTCCGTAGGGAAGGAAGACCGCGAGCGTGACGAGCAACATCAAGGCGGCCAGCCATAACAGGACGTCGCGCAGCGCGAAGCTGGGAAAGAACTTCATCCCGCGCGGCGCGACTTTGTGCTGATGGGCGGCGCCATGCCTTGCCGCTGAATGAAGAGGAGGTGCATGCTGATGATACCGACGAAGGCCAGGGGCAGGATCACGACATGGGCGGCGAAGAACCGGTAGAGCGTGTTGATCGTGACATCCTGGCCGCCGCGCAGGACGAGCAGGAGCCAGTCGCCCAGGAACGGCACCGACGCGCACGATGTTGGTGCCGACCGTGGTGGCGAAGTAAGCCAGCTTGTTCCAAGGGAGGAGGTAGCCGGAGAAACCGAACCCAAGCGTGATCAGAAACAAAAGATAACCGGATACCCAGGTAAGTTCGCGCGGCGGCCGATAAGCCTTTAGCATCATCGTGCTAAACATGTGCAGCGTCAGCGAAATGATCATGAGGTGCGCGCTCCAACTGTGCACGGAACGGATGAGCCAGCCGAAGGGGACCTTCGTCGTCAGGAAATGAATGCTCTCGTAGGCGGTCGCTTCCCCGGGCTGGAAATACATGAGCAAGAGCACGCCGGTGACGACCTGGACGATGAAGAAGAACATGGTGATCCCACCGAGGTAATACCAACCCATCCAGTGCGACCCCAGCGGCACCTGCTTGTGGCGCATGAAGTCGAGGAGCGGCGTTACTTGATAACGCCGATCGACCCAGCCGAGCAGCCCTCCGCCGGTTCGGCGCCGTTCTTATCGGCTTTGTTCTTCAGAAATGACAATCCCCCCATCGGGCTGCCGCTGGACTGCATATTCGGGCAGCGGCTTTAGGCGGCGGCCCGGACAAAACGCGACCGTGAAGATCGTAGCGGCCGTCATGGCAAGGGCACCAGATGACCGATTGCGCCGGCAAATAGGTCACCGTGCAACCTTCATGCGTGCACTTGGAGCTGAAGGCCAAAAGCTTTTGATCAGGAGATTGCAAAACAATCACGCGCTGCCCGCTCACTGGGACGATGACGAATTTGTCCTGCTCCAGTTTGGCGGCCTCTTCGCGGGTCAGGCGCGTCGGTCCGGTCGGCCCGTTTTGTGGCAGCGGTTGAGATAGCGAATGACCGGATAAACGATGCTGGCGAGCCAGCCGAGAATGCTTGCGCCGAGGAGAAGATCGATAAAGTGGCGGCGCGAGGTTGTGGAATCTGAAACCGCTTCAGCTTGTTGCTCCATTTCAGGTCTCTCGAGGCCGAAGGCTCATCCGCGGGAAAAAACGCTCATCTTGGTTGGCAGAATTTTCTTCTCGTGAAAACAATCTCTGACCCCACACCACGAGCAGGCAGTTTGGCGAGGAAAAAAACTGCGCATTTTTTCGGAAATTTTCGGAAACGACCATCTTCATTCTTTCTGGAGTCCGCCGGTGTGGCAATCGGCGCAGGAAAAATCGGAATACTCCGCGTCGATGTGGATGAAATCGTAGCCCTTCGGGTTGACTTGCTCGAGTTGTTCGCCGTTGCCCTGGGCGAGAATGAGATGGCATGATTTGCAGTCGCTCGCCTGGATCGACTTTTTGCCGTCGGCCGAGTTGTGGTTGCCGTCGTGGCAACGAAAGCAGCCGTTCCAGTTTTTGTGGCCGACGAAATCCGGGTGGGTGCGCCAGTCGAGTTTCTGTTCCGGGAAAAAGTTGGCGCGATAGATGGCCTGCGCCTCATTGACGATCGGGTCGGCCTGAACCGGGTTGGGATAAGCTTGGTGCAAAGAGAGCGCGATCTTCTGCAAACCTTCCGCCTTGGTCTTGTAGGGCTGGACCAGTGCCGTCACGACTTTCGACTTCACCCAGGGAATGCTGGAATCAAGCTGCCCGGTGAGAAGCGCGAGGTCGACCGCGTCGTTCGGCGTATGGACCTTGTGCGCCGGCCGGCTGTGGCAATCCATGCAGTCCATCCGGCGGATGCGAAAAGTTTTCGGGTCGCCCTTGAAGTCCGGGGTCCGGTACTCGGTCGTCTCGCCTCTCGGGTTGGTGATCCTGACCCATGGAATGTTGAGGAGCCGGTCGTCGGTCGCGATGTACTCGATCTTGTTCGCGATATTCATGTGAAAATGAATGCCGCCCTCGGGACCATTGGACGGGTCGCCGCCGCCAACCCAGAGCAAGAGACGAACGGTGAAAGGCGTGTTCTTTTCGTCGGAGAGGAAATGGTGATAGGTGCGCTCGACGTTGCCGGCATATCGCTTCGGCCAATGGCATTGCTCACAAATCGCCTGGGGCGGACGCGGGTTGGCCGCAGTTGACGTAGATCGGGCGCTCGAAATCGTTGGCCACCGTGTGATAGAGCTGTTTGACGCCGTTCAGCTTGGTCCTGAAATAGGCGGTGGCACCGGGCCCGACGTGGCATGCGACGCATTCTACCTCGGCGTGTGCCGAAATGTTGGGAGCTGGCAAACTCCGGCCCCATGGGTAAGTGACAGGTCTGGCCGCAGAATTGCACCGACTCGGTGTACTGATAGGTCTGGTAACTGCCGAGCGCGGTAGCAAAGAGGAAGACGACACTGCTGGCACCGAAAATGGCCAGGATCTTACGGTCACGGGGCCGCGAGAGATCGATCTTGAGCACGAGCGGGGCCTCGACCCGCAACGCCTTGCGCTCCGCCCGCCGGTGCAGCCAGGCCCCGATGACTGACAAGAGCGACGCCGAGAAGAAGGAAGAGGGGCGCTACGACGTAGGCGAGAATGCCGACATACGCATTGCGATGACCCGCCATGAAGTCCATCGCAAACAGGAGGAGAAAGGCGAAGAGCGCGGCGGTCGCGATGACCATGCCGGCCCAGCTGATCCAGTTACGTAAGTGGCGCTTGAACCCTGGCATTGGTTAGGCGCCGACTAGGTTTCTCTTTTGGGTCATATCAGGTCTCAAATGCAGCTCCGTGATTAGAACAATCGCGATCGACCACGGGCGGTTTTGTCGCCCCTGGCCCGCGACATCTTCCTGCGCAAACGATCCGCTTACTTCTTCAGGGTGCGGATGTAGGCGACGAGGGCTTTGATTTCGGCACCCGAGAGCTTGTCCTTGAAAGACTTCATCTTGTCCTTGCCGCCCTCCTTGACGCCTTCGGTGATTGCTTTCTCCGCTTCGGCGTCAGTGAACGTCTGGCCGGCGGCCGTGCTGTAATCTTTTACGCCCAGCTTCTTCCCCATCATCGTTTTACCGGCACCGTCTTTCCCGTGACAGGACGCGCAGTGTTGGTTCCAGGTCGCGGCCGCGTCGGCGAAGGCGCCACTCGTGTAGAGGACAATTGGTGCGATGAACAATGCTGTTTTTGTTTTAATTTTCATTGGTCGGTTTTTCTTGGTTTATCAGTTCCCTGGCCGCTGCACTAGAATTTTTTTTGCGGTCTATGGCAATCGCAACCGGGCTCCCCGCATCCTCCAATCTCATCGGCCATGGCACACAGCACTTCGTAGTATAGATCTCTCGAAATCCCCAGCGCGTTTGCTCCAAAGATCTCTGCGTCTTCGGGCGCAGCGAACTCGCCATAATTAACGACCGCAAGCTGATAAAGGACGAGATAGGGGACACGCTCCAGTTGGGCCGTGAAATGCGGATGCAACGTGCATCACAAATCCATCGTCCGGCTGCTGCCCCTTCGGCGCGGGATAGGCAAACTCGCCAGCCTCTAACTGGCTGGAATCGAAGGCGACCTTGCAAGAATAACGACAGCAGGTTCTGTCCTCGAGAATCTGCAGGAGCTGGTGCCATCCAATCTGGGGACCGTATTTTTTGTATATCTCGGTTCCCTTTGCCGCAGCATGATCAGTCACGAACTCTTTGGCGTCTTCCACGGAGAGTCCCTTTGCCATATCAAATTCAGCCTGCTCGTGGCAAGACAACGGCAACCGCGGGACCATGCTCCGCCTAGATACGCAACCGGGATGAACTGGCGCGTCTAATATTGCAAAAAGCTGTGCATTTCTTGCGAGCACGGCTCTCGCCGGGAACTGCAGACTGCGCCAATGCAAAAAAGGCCGCCGGAGCGAGGTTGCTCCGACGGCCCAAAATGATCAGATCTTGGACCTGATTACTTCTTCAGGGTGCGAACGTAGGCGACGAGCGCCGTGATTTCGTCGGCACTCAACTTGTCGCCGAAGGCTTTCATCTTCGACTTGCCGCCTTCTTTGATACCATTCTTGATCGCGTCGGCCGCTTGCGCGTCGGTAAAACCGGCCTGCACCTTGGAGTCGGTCAGATCCTTGGCATTTAGCATTTTGCCTATTTTCGTGTCGGCGTGCCCATCCTTCCCGTGGCACTGCGCGCAATGACTGTCCCAGTTCTGTTTGGCATCAGCCGCGCGGGCGGAAATGGCCGAGGCTGCGAACAAGCTGACGGTGATGATGACGATTAGTTTCATGATGGAATTTTTTTGTCTCGATGGATTGATGATTTAGTCCGGCGTTGTTTTTACTGCTAGTCCTGAGGGAACAAACGTCAAGTTGCAGGCCTCGTCTTTCTGACGCGGCGCGCTGGCGGATATTCGAAAACTTCGCCAGCGTTCGAGCGGCATCGCGGCCACGGCGATCAGTGCGAGTTGACTGATAATGAATCCGACGAGCCAGGGGAATGCTTTCTCCATGAAACCGTAGGAATGCAGGCCGACGCCGAGCATATTGACCCCGAACCACGAGAAGCTGGTGATGACGTTGCCGAAGATTGCCATGATCATCAGACCGCGCTGACGAATGAACCCGCCCCAGCGCGCGTGCAGGATCACGGCGCACCACAGAACAATCAACACGGCGCCATTTTCCTTCGGGTCCCAACCCCAGAAACGTCCCCAGGATTGATCGGCCCAGATCCCGCCCAGCACGGTGCCGACAAAGCTGAAGAGGGTGGCGAAACAAACGACGCCGTAGGTCATGCGGGCGAGCGAATCAGCGGTTCCTTTGTTCAGTGATCGGGTAAAAACGCCGCGAACGACATAGATAATGGCGAGCATCCCCGCGAGGAACATGGCTGAGTATCCGGTCGTGATCGCGACGACGTGCGTGGCGAGCCAGATGTTGGTGTCGAGGACGGCTTGCAACATCTCGAGAGTGTCGCCGCTTCCAGCGAGATGATGCGCGATGATCAGCGTGATAAAGCCGATCGCGCCGGCGCAGGCCGCGCCGATGCCATCGCGAAAAATTCGCTCGAGAATGAGTGCGACGATGACCGCGCCCCAGCCGATGAAAATGGCCGAAGAGTAAAGGTTGGTGACGGGCGGGCGTTCCTGGAGATACATCCGCGAAACGAGACCAAAGGTGTGGATCGCGAGCGCGAGCAGCAGGAGGTAGAAAGCGGAGCGATTGAGCGGTCGACTCCAGGCCAGCCACGAACCGCAGGCAAGCAGAAACGCCAGCACGTAAAGAACCATGCTGTGCGTGAACGGATCGACCTGATTGAAGAGAGACTCGAACGAGGCGCGCGTTTCACCGCGGTCGGGTGTTCCTTTGCGAACCAACCGGCGAGAAGAATCGACATCGTGATTAAAGGCAGCTGCGTTGCCAGCACGCTAGGCGTCGCCGATTTGCGCGTACATTCTTACAACCGGATGAATTTCGCCCACGGCGATCGACTGCAGGAGGCTTTCGCCGACTGAGCGCCAGTCGCCTTTCTGCGTGGATGCGGCCGGGACGGCGAGGATATAACCCATCTCGGCCATTTTCTGGTAGCGCTGAATCAGTTCGGCCGTGTCATCGAGTTTTGTCTTGTCGAAACTCTTCCCGGTCTCCCGTTCGCGCGCCGCTTTCCCCGCGGCGGGCAATCCCGCCGCGAAGGAATCCAGCTCGTTTGCAAAATTCTGCGCGCCTTCCGGCTGCAGACTGTTCTTCAAGCGCTGATAAAGGATCAACCCATTGCGCAGGTTGAGAACAGCATTTTGATAGGCGGTGCGTTGGACCGATTGCAGCTTCTCGGAGAGCGCGCCCTGTTCGTCGATCTGTTTCAGAAACGGCGAGAGCTCGGCATAGCTAAAATATTTCCGGTCCTTTTGTTCCCACCCGAAGAGACCGAGCACATCGGCGTTCTGAATGACGAAGACCGGATACTGATCGGCGACTGGCGCGTTGAAGAGCATGTCGGTCAACCACGGCATGGCGCCAAGATGTTTGCCGTTCGTTAGGCTGACCGTTTGTTTGCCGTGAATGATAAGCAGAGAATTGCGCGCCACGGTATCGAGTGGTTTGACGCGACCGCCGACGAGCACGGGGATCTTGCCGAACCCGGCAAGATCGAAAGCGCCGGGCGCAGTTTTCGCAGGCCGCCAACTCGATGCCACCCAGAGGAGCGCGAGGACGAATAGAATTGTGGGGAAATAGCGTTTCATGCGAGTGCAGTTCTCTTTCGCCGTGCGAATCCGACGAGATGGTAGCCGAATTGAACGAGCAACCCGACGCCGACCACCACGCACGCGACATACGGCGCGAGGAAACTCGGGTTATGCACGACTTCCAGGATCGACGCCTCATCGTCCTTCTTGAAGCCGGCCTGATAGAACGTCTCACCTCGGTAACGCAGCGGATGATTCATGTAGATCAGGACGTCGCGCTTGAGGCCGCGCTCTGGATCATTGAGGGTGATCTTACTCGCGAAGTTCTTCGGGATTTCGGTGCCGGGATAGCGTTCGTGGGTAAACTTCTGCAGGGTGACGCTGTAGGGCTTGTAGTATCTGGTTGGCCGCAGCACGATTTGCCAGGTATGGCCCCCACTGGAAAACACCTGCGGAGCACCCAGCGCCTCCGAAACGAGCCAGGTACCGAGCGAATTGTTGACCATGCCGCCGGCGGATCCAAGCGGCACGATTTCGATCAGTGCGCTGGCGGTGTCGCGCTCATCCGGGCCGGTTACCGGTGGAACTTCTTGCACGGCAACTTGTGCGCCGATTCCCTGGGTCGCAGCTGGACTCGCGCCAGCTCCCGCTGCGCTCAACATTTGCACGCGCGAATTCTGAAAAAAGCGCCTGATGACGATCTGGAACGGCAAATCGGGGTGATCGATAATGCGCTTGCGGCGTAGCAGCGCATCCGGGATCGCAGTCACCTGGTCAAACTCTGGTGCCGTTGTGTCGACCACCGCGAGTTCCACCTGTTGCGAATCCTCCGAGTAATTTTTGGTCTCACCTCCCGCTAGTTGCATGTGGCTCTCGACCGCAAACAGGTCGGTAAAGAGACCGCCCGCGAGCATAATAATCAAACCTGCATGAGTGAGATGAATGCCGAGTTTGCTCCAGGCCCATCGAAAACGCTTCCAGTGCGCAGCAATAAGGTTGATCAGCAGCACTGCGCCAATCAGATGCCCGCCTGGAAAAACTGGCATTCTGAAGCCCTGGCCGTCCGTCGGCCACCAGACAAGCCAACTCTGGAAATAGCGCTGCTGCACCTCGTGAATCCCGAAATGCACCTGTGCCAGCGTTCCGGCAAAGATCAGGACCATGGCGACGACAGGCAGGTGATCGTCAGCTTCAGCGAGGTGATCAGGGCGACAAAATTTCCGCATCACGTTTTCAGACTCGGCCGACCGAAACAAATTTCACGAACCCCGAGAAAAAGCAAAGTTCGCTGGCCCGCGGCGATTCTGCCCAAGCCGGGGCCCGTTGGTGCTTCAACGAGGTGGTAAGCGCGGATCGGCAAGCGCAGCGAGCGAGATCGACCCGGCCTTCGTCCGAGTCCTTCGCATCAAGCTCTCCAGCAACTAAAAGCCGAAAACAAGGCTGGAAAATATGGAGTGCGCCTGGTAGTTGTCGTGGCCGCCATACAGGCCGTCGGTGTAGTTATAGTATCCATACTGAGAATCAGGCGAACGCTCTTCGTGAGTTGCCGGCTCATGCTCGCGGTTACGTTATTTTCGGTCTGATCCGCGCCGTATGGCAGGCCGGCCAGGGCATTGTTCACGTAATCGTCCGCCCGATAATAGTTATAGCCGACACGAAATTCGGTTTTGTCGTTCATCAGAAAGCCGACGTTCCCTCCGATCGTCCAGTAATCACTCTTAAAGTTCAGAACCGTCGGTACCCAGCTCCGGGGAGAATCACAATATTCGCGGCCGGAGTTTTGGTTTGGTTGAGAACATAGGAAAAATCTGCCCTGAACGTAGAGCCGGGCGAGGGGATTCCACGTCACGCTTTCGCTGATCACTTGATTGCTGATCAAGGCGGTGTGTTCGGAGTAAGCAGAATAGCGTCCGGGAATGTTCCACTGGCCGATCACCTGAGGAGGTCGTGTAGTCGTAGCGCGTGACCAGAGCGAGCGTGCCGAACTGAAGGCGGGAGGTCAGGTCGCCAGGTGAGACGAATATTGAAGTCGTTCGTGCTCCACGTTCTGAAATTCGAGATTCTGGCCATCAGCGTTGGAGCTGTTATCGTATCGAAAAGTCTTGTGATAATACTGCCCAGCCAAGTTGAGCCGCGCCGTGGGATACCAGGTAAAGCCGACCGTGTATTTTTGCCGGAGCAAATCGAGATTCTTGATGCCCGAAAGCGCGGGACTCCGATCTCGCCTGAGCTTTCGTGGATATCGCCATATTGCTCCTCCCAATCGCCCTTCGCGTAAAAGAGCCAATCGGCGAACACCGGTGTAACGCAACTCGAATGTCTCCGCAGAGGTGTTGAAATTTTCAAAGCTGCTCGCCGCCATCGGAATTAGAGGCGCCGTCCGGGTGCTGGTTTCAGCAAAGACGGAGTTGCTTTGCTTATCTTCGTAGGTGTAGCGGAAGGCGGTGAGAACCGTGAAGTTCCTTCAGCCGGCAACCACATGAGATTGAGGTTGACCACCCATTGTTGGGACGTTCGAAGTGCCGGAAAGGTTAAGGTAGCCATGGTCGAACCCGCCCAGGGTCGCGATCGGATCGCTGTAGGAGGAATTATAGAAGGGTCCGTAGATGCGCGAGCCCGCTCAGAGTCGCTTGCCAGCGTCGTGTAGGAGTAGGCGGTCGTTAGCCAGAGGGAATCGCTGAAGTGCGTCTCCGTCGTCGCATGCCCGCTAAACAGATCGAGATTGTTGCTTATCTTGTCTGGGTGATGAATCGCTGATTGGCTGCACCGGCACCGCGTGCGAAGTTGAAGTCGTCGTTATTATTCATCGTGTTCGTAGCGCATGCCCAGACCGACGTCGGTATTGCCAAAGGTCTTGCTGGCATCCAGCGAGATAATATCCCGCGTCTCATCGATATCGCGATAGGCCGGTGCAATTTTGCGGGCTAGTTTGATCCTCGGGCGTCAGGCCAGTCAGGTCGTGTCGCCCCAGCTCGGTCGAATCCTTCTGGCCCTCGCCGAAACTGGTGCGAATAGCGCAAGATAATTTCCGGCCAGTCCGGCAATTGCAGGCCCAGTTCGACCCAGGCCATGCCTCGATCAATGTGCATCTCGGGGATGGGCGGCGGAAAAACTGCCCCGTTGACCGGGAAGAATCCGCCATTGCCATCATACCAACTGCGGAACTCGGTCGTAGCCCGCGCTGGATATAACCCAGGTCTGGCTTGGACAGCTCCAGCTTCAGGTCATAGTCATCGGTATCAAAGATGGCGTGCCCATCGATCGAAAACTGTCCGTTCTTGTCGAACGTCTGCTCGTAATGCAGATCCTGGATTCCGCCAAAAACGTCGCCCGAGATGTGATGCTCCTGCTCAAACAGAGCGGTATCGCCATTGGTGATCAGCCCGCCGATTGAAAGCTCGATCCAATTGTTATAGTGCGGCTCGGCCGGCGGCCTCGCCCGCGACCGGCGTCGGACTGGGGCCTGATTTCGCATCGGTCGCATCGTCCGGCGCGGAGAGGGACATTCGCCCAGAAAAAAACGCAGAGAGGAACGGGAACGAGCGCGCCAGCGAGCGCGAAATTTTCGGGAAGAAAATGCTAGCCATTTTAGTACCTCAGCGCTGGGCTCACCTGTGAGCCATGGATCGCTTCATGGCAGCCGGCCGACCAGCAGGTCCCTTGCTGCAAGAAGCTGGAGTGGTTAACGTCTGCGATGTAAATCTGGCCCGGCGCGGTTTGCTGCTGGAAATGACATTTCAGGCAAAGGGCCTGGTTGCGGACCGTTAGCATTCGCTGATTGACTGATCCATGCGGCGAATGGCAGACGACGCATCCTTCGCGCAGCGCTTCGTGCTCAAACACGAACGGGCCGCGCTGCGCGGTGTGGCATTGGAAGCAGGTCTCGTTTTCGCCTAGCAAAGCGGTGCCGCCACCCTTGAGCGACTGCATGCCGCTGGTCCCGCCGCCCTTGAACACGTTTCCCTTGTGCGGGTTGTGACAATCAGATGCAGGTCACTTTCCCCTCCAGCACCGGATGGTGATACGGCAGTTCAATTGCCGCGCGCACCTCCAGGTGGCATTGGAAGCAAGCCTGGGGCGATTTGCCCGGGTTCACGATGGTGTGTAACCCGCCGCCGCTTGCGACATGAAGACTGCCCGGCCCGTGACACGATTCGCAGCCGACATCTTTGGCGTTGTCGCCGGGCGCCTTCAGGCGCGCGTGAGTGGCCGTGGCAAAATCACGCGTGATTTTCTCGTGGCATGTGGCGCACTCGCTCGAGCCGACATATGTCGCGCCAGGGATACTCGGCGGCGCCAGGATCGTCCGGGTGGTGGTGCTGCAGGAAAGCAGGATGACCGCGAGCACAACGCTTGCCCCCGCGCACCAGAGAATTCTTTTTCGCTTCTCGCAGAACCATTGGATGAACTTTGAATGCCGCACAGTGGCCGCAGTGTTATCGGAAATCATTTCAGTCGACTACGCATTTTTACGGGGAAAAAACTTCGGTTGTTTGGGCGAGGTGAATTCCGCCTTTTCCGATGTCCAAATTAATCAGCAAACGGACAGCAACCATGCTTCCGGCGCCGGTTTCTGATTGCGTACTTCGGCGCGATACGCTGTCGGTGATTTGGCCGACAGTTTTTTGAAAACGCGATTGAATTGCGACAATGATTGAAAGCCGACTTCGAAGGCGATTTCGCTAATCCGCAGATTTGAATTGCTCAGAAGTTTGCACGCTTTCTCGATCCGCGTACGGGCAACGTAGTCGACAAACTTGCAGCCAGTCACCCGTTTGAATTCTTCGCTCAAATAATTCGGGCTTATGTTGACGAAGTCCGCAACTCTTGTCAGGGAAAGCTCCTCACCCAGGTGTTCGTGGATAAAGCTGCGCGCCTTCCAGATCCTTGCGGGTTCCGCGTGGTCGAGGCTCTGGATTCCGAACTCCGGTGGCCGAGTTGAGGTTGTCGTTTGCATGGCTCTTTATGGCCCTCTCGCCGGGAAACCGCTCTCCGCGATTTGCTATTTCCTCCTCAGTTCTTGTTATCCGGCGGCGGACCCGAAGGCAAGATCTGATGCAATTTTGCCAAGTGATGGTGAGCAATGAAGCCGCGGCAGTGGCATCAAGGTTTACGAGAGGAGGTGTTCGAAAAGTGAATCGCCCATCAGCCATGCCGGATAATCAAACCACCCATGCCACAAATGTCATTGCCGCCGTCCTGAGCGCGATCATTCCCGGCCTTGGTCAGCTCTACAAGGGGCATTTCGGACCAGGCTTTCTTTGGATGTTGCTGGGAATGCCGCTCGCAGTCTGGATCGGGATTTTGCTGAGCCTGGCCACTGCCGGGATCGGGCTAATCATCCCGGTGCTCTGCTGGGTGGCGTCGGCAGTCGATGCCTATTACAAGGTTGATCGCCGCCGCCGCCGCCATCATCACCTCGCGGAGCCGACCATCTACGACGACTACGACTGATCCACGAGTCCGGCGGGAGAGTGCATCGGTCGGAGGACTGGTCGGTTGAGGGCGTTCCGATCGGCTCGTCACTAACTCAGGTCGGTCAGGGTGTGCGCCCCGCGTAATCGGACGGCGCGGCGGGAAAATTTTCCGGCCTTATGTCGATTGGCGTTGTCGTTAGGCCTTCGTACGTCTCGCCCACGATCTGATCCACCACGTCTTTGACCTCATGCTTGCGTTCCCAGGCGGCCAGTTGTCGGTCCGCACCCGTTCCCTCCCGCATGATGCGCTCGATGTGCGCCATCTCGCGCTCGCTCCCGAGCTCGTGCACTTCCGGCGCGACGAACTCCAGGATTTCGTTGATCAAACTGCGCGTTTCGACCTCCCGGTTGCGACCGAAATCGATCAACTTCCCGTCGATCCCGTAGCGCGATGCGCGCCACCGATTTTCCTCGATCATGCGCCGTCGATAAATGCGGAACGAGGTATTTTGCCGCAGTAGTTTGTGCAACTTAACCACCACCGCCTGGATCAGGGCGGCGAGCGCGATCGTGTCGTCGACGCGGGATTGCGCGTCGCAGATCCGGAATTCGAGCGTGTCGAAGAAAGGATGGAGCCGAATGTCCCACCAGATTTTTTTCGCGTTATCGATGCAGTTCGTTTCGACGAGGATCTTCAGGTAATCCTCATACTCCGAGAGACTGTCGAATGGGTCGGGAATGCCAGTGCGCGGGAAGCGTTCGAAGATATTATGCCTATAGGCTTTGAACCCGGTGTTCTGTCCGAGCCAGAAAGGGGAGTTGACCGACAAGGCGTAAATGTGGGGCAGGACGTAGCGCGCCTGATTCATCAACTGGATCGCTTCTTCGCGATCCGGGATTCCGACATGCACGTGCAACCCAAAGATGAGATTGCAGCGCGCGATTTGCTGCATGTCGTTCAGGATCGTGGAATAGCGGTCGCCGGCGGTGATGAGTTGATTCATCCAATGCGAAAAGGGATGCGTGCCAGCGGAGGCGATGAGCAGGCCGCGCCGGGCGGCGAGGATGGCCAGTTCGCTCCGCAACTCCATTACCTGCTCCCGCGCGAAGCGGATGTCGGGGCAAATTTCGGTCCCCAGTTCGACGACCGATTGATGCATCTCAGGCTTGACGTGTTCCTTCAGCGTTATCTTCCCGTCGTCGAGAATCTGCTGGACGTAAGAGCGCAGTTCGCGCGTCTCCGGATCGATGATCTGGAATTCCTCCTCGATGCCGAGAGTGAAAACGTGGTTGTTGTAGGTCATTCCTCCGGCTCAGGTACGGACGCGACCGCGGCACCAGGGAGCTGGTTCTGACGGCGGTCGAGAATCTCTCTCGCCTCATCCAGATTCGCACACGTCGCGATTTGCACCTCCGGTCCATAATGGAAGAAAGACATGATGCGCAGGCCGATGTCCCGTTGCGGATCGGGAATCACCCGCACCACCGTGCTCACCCCATTTTCATTGCAAAGCCGCATGATGTGTCGGAGATGCGGCGCGCAGGCCACGTCCATCGATTGCAAGCCGGTGAAATCAACCAGAAGTCGAAAACCGGGCTTTAGACTCGTTAGGGCTTTGCCCACTTCCACGGCGCAATGCTCGACGGCGGACGACCCGACAGCCGGCATGGTAGCGAACGACGAGGAGGTTGTTCGCCGTGTCGGCTTCGACCGCATAGACGAGCGGGCCGATCCCCGGAATCGCGCTGATCGGCTCCCAGGTTTGCCCGTTATCGGAAGAGGCGAAATTTTCAGGCCGAAAGACATTTGCCAGCACCTCGTGGCGGAGTTCCTCCGATGAATAGGGACCATAGCGCTGCCCGTTCTTGGAGACGAAAAGTTGCATTTCAGGAAGCGGCGGGCAGACGACCCGGCGGGGCGGGCTGATTTCTTCGCGGTGCTCAAGCGATTGCGCGCCGCTTGCAGACGGTGCACCATCACTTCGCTGGTGCGTTTGAAGAGTTCATGGCTGAGAAAGAGGTCTTCATCGCGATGTTGCCGCAGCATGATGCCGGACAAGCACAAGGCGCGACAAGGCTCGATCGCCCGGGCATCGAATTGCCAGACGTAAGGCGAGAAAAGCCAGGACCAGCCTAACGGTTCGCCGGCGGACACGACGTCGATCATCATCGGTTCACCGGTCGGTTGCGGCTCCTCCAGGACAACCTTGCCGCTTTCGATCAGATAAAAACCGTTGGCCGGTTCGCCCGCGCGGAAAATGATCTGACCGGGTTCGAAGTGCGTGGCCATCGTGCAATCGGCCAGAATCCCAAGATGTTTTTCGCTCATCCCGGCGACGAATGGATGTGCAGCCAATCGTTTTCCCATGCTCTCCTTCCCTACATCATGTGGTGCTTCGGATGTCGCCGGAATACTCGTCTTCATATAAACTAACTTGGGTGAAATGCGCCCGCGCTGCTTGCCCGGATTTGGCAAAAGCTGCTCGTTTTTTGCGCCCTTCCAAGCGGCGGACTGAATTTAAGCTTCAATCGAAGAAAGGGAAGCGCGCGACTTTGGTCGAGCTTTGGCGGACACGAGCTGCTACTTTCCCCGGCAACATGCGTAGTCTTTTCTTTGGCATCGCTTTTGCAGTTCTTCTTTTCTCGACCGGCCGCGCGGCGACGACCAAGAACAAGCCTGACGACGACGAAAACAAGCCGCTGCCCACAATCACGCAGAAAACGCGCGGGATGCAGGCGATGCCCGGCTACTTCAATCTCTATTGGGATGCACGCGCCGGCAAAGTCTGGCTCGAGATCGACAAATTCGATTCGGAGTTCCTCTACGTCGTCTCACTCGCGGCGGGCGTGGGTTCGAACGACATCGGATTGGACCGCGGGGAATTCGGCGATCTCGATAGCGACACGGCCCGTCCCGAGCACCTGGTGAAGTTCGAGCGCGTCGGACCAAAGGTTTTGCTCATCGAGCAAAATCTTGCCTATCGCGCGAACACGAAAAACGCGGACGAAGAGCGCTCGGTTGCGGAAGCGTTTGCGCGCTCTGTTCTCTGGGGTTTCAAAGTCGTGGCCGAGGAAAAGGGTCGCGTCCTGGTCGACGCAACACCGTTCCTCTTGAACGATGCGCATGGCGTGGCGGACAAGTTGAAGGAAAAGAAGCAGGGAACCTACAAGGTCGATGACTCGCGCTCGGCCATCTATCTGCCGTTCACGAAGAACTTCCCGAAGAACACCGAGTTCGAGGTGACGCTGACTTTTACCGGCGAACCAACGAGCGATTGGATTCGTTCCGTTACGCCGACCGCCAAGGCGGTCACTGTGCGCGAACATCATTCATTCGTCGAATTGCCCGACGATCAGTATCAGCCGCGTGTTTACGATCCAGCGCTCCGGCTATTTCCTGATGAGTTACGCCGACTACGCGGCGCCGATCCAGGATCCGCTGGTCAAGCGCTTCATCATCCGCCATCGCCTGCGCAAGAAGGATCCGACCGCGGCCATGAGCGAGGCGGTGCAGCCGATCATTTACTACGTCGATCGCGGCGCGCCAGAGCCGATCCGATCGGCCCTGATCGAGGGCGCATCATGGTGGAATCAGGCATTCGAAGCGGCCGGCTACAAGAACGCGTTCCAGGTGAAGGAACTGCCCGAAGGCGTCGACCCCATGGACCTGCGCTACAACGTGGTTGAATGGGTGCATCGCTCGACCCGCGGCTGGTCCTACGGCACGTCGATCATCGACCCGCGCACGGGCGAGATCATCAAGGGGCACGTGTCGTTAGGCTCGCTCCGCGTGCGGCAGGATTTTCTCATCGCGCAGGGCCTGGTCGAAGCCTACGCCAACGGTACGACGCCCGATCCGCGTTTGCTCGAGTTGTCGCTGGCGCGGCTTCGGCAACTGGCCGCGCACGAGGTCGGGCACACGCTCGGCTTGCAGCACAACTTCACGGCCAGCACGCAGGATCGCGCCTCCGTGATGGATTATCCGCCGCCGGTCGTGACGATCGATGAGCACGGAAACCTCGATCTGAGCCGCGCTTATGCGACCGGCATCGGCGCGTGGGACAAGCGGACCATCCTCTACGGTTACCAGGATTTTCCGAGCGGGACTAACGAGTCGGCGGGGCTCGCCGCCATTCTCCAGGATAATATTGCGAAAGGGTTTCCGCTACCTGTCCGACGCCGATGCGCGCCCGCCCGGGAGCGCCAGTTCTTTCGCGCATCTGTGGGATAGCGGCGCATCGGCGACCGACGAGTTGAATCGCTTGATCAAGGTGCGCGCGCTCGCATTGAATCACTTGAGCGAGAAAAACATCCCGATCGGCGCGCCGATGGCCACGCTCGAAAATGTGCTCGTGCCGGTTTACCTGATGCATCGTTTCCAGGCCGAAGCGGCGACCAAATTGATCGGCGGCGTAAATTACACCTACGCAGCGCGGGGCGACGGGCAGACGCCTAACGAACCGCTCCCACCGGACCAGCAGCGCGCCGCGCTCGCCGCCGTGCTGCAAACGTTGCGGCCAGATTTTCTCGAGATGCCGGCAAAGCTGGTCGCGCTCCTTCCGCCGCGTCCGCCCGGTTATCCGCGCGATCGCGAGTCGTTCGATTCGCATGACGGGCATGGTTTTCGATCCGCAGGCCGCGGCGGAGAGCTGGATCAATGCCGAGCTTGATCTGCTGCTCAACCCGGAGCGTCTTTCCCGGATCGTGGCGCAGAACGCGAAAACCGCGATACGGACTTTCGCTGAATGAAGTTTTCGATGCGATCCTCCAAACCGCCGCCCGCACCGCCAACCAAACCGGTCCGCAAAAGGCAATCGCACGCGCGGTCGAAAAACAGTTCCTGAATCATCTCCTGCAACTCGCGCTCAAGCGCGATACCGAGCCGCAGGTCAATGCCTATGCCTTGCGCCGGATCGCCGATCTGGAGACGCGATGGAAAACGCGCACATCGAACGACCCGGCGGAGATAGCGCAAAATGCCTATCTGCTCTCTCAGATCGACCAATTCCGCCGCGATTCCAGAGCGCTCGATTTCCCGACACCGCCACGCATTCCAGACGG
Organism: uncultured Verrucomicrobiae bacterium; assembly: GCA_963738045.1. Lineage (GTDB taxonomy): Bacteria > Verrucomicrobiota > Verrucomicrobiia > Chthoniobacterales > UBA10450 > Palsa-1392. The sequence continues at coordinate 23,477 of CAVTUX010000003.1, forward strand.
TTCGCCGATTGGTGCGGACGAATAGACGAGAGGGGCTGGTAGAGCGAGACTCCGTCGAGCTGGGGGCAGGGCGGCTTTGCGGGTTCCACTCTGCCACCTCCGGCTCGACAGAGTCTCGCCCCACCAGGAGGAAGAATGCTTGCGGTCAGAAGTGGTTCGGTTCGCGGGCGAGAAACTTCCCGCGACCGACCTCGCCGACAAACTTGCCATCGCGCGCCGCGACTTCCCCGCGCACGGTCACGACGTGTGGCCGCCCTTCGATTTCGAAGCCCTCGAACGCGTTGTAATCGAGATTCATCTGGTGGGTCGCAGCGGAAATCTTGCCGCGGTAATCCGGATCGTAAACCACGAGATCGGCATCGCTGCCGGGCTGGATCGTTCCTTTGCGCGGGAAGAGGCCGAAGATTTTCGCGGCCTTCGTGCTCGCGGTTTCGACGAACTGATGGAGATCGATGCGGCCGCGCTTCACGCCGTGGGTGTAGAGAGATTGATGCGGTCCTCGAGCGACGGAATGCCGTTGGGGATTTTGGTGAAATCGTCGCGGCCCATGATTTTTTGCGTCGCAAAATCGAACGGCGCGTGGTCGGTCGCGAGCGTCGAGATCGAATCCCTGCGCGCAGACCGTTCCAAAGCACTTCCTGGTTTTTCTTGTCGCGCAGCGGCGGCGACATGACGGACTTCGCGCCTTCGAAGTCCGGCTTCTCGGCGCTCGGTGCGATCGAGCAGGAGATATTGAATGAGCGTCTCGACCCAGACGTGCACGCCGCGCGCCGCGGCCGCGCATGGCTTCGCCCAGCGCTTCCTCGCAGCTCAGGTGCACAATGTAAACATGCGCGCCGGTCATCTCGGCAAAGGTCATCAGATGATGCACGCCCTCCGCTTCCACAAGCGGGGGACGGCTCCAGTAATGCCATTCCGGCCCGGTCTTGCCTTCGGCGAGCAGCTTCTTCTGCAACTCCGCCACGAGGTCGGCATTTTCGCAATGGGCGGTCGTGATCACGCCTAGCGACTTGGCGAGCGCGAGCGTCTTGTAGAGCTGTTCGTCGTTCACCCCGAAGCGCGCCTTTGTAGGCGAGGAAGATCTTGAAACTGGTGACCCCCGCCTGACGATTTCGCGGAGATCGCTTCTGCCTCCTCGTCGAAGCGGGTCACGCCCATGTGGAAACTGAAGTCGCAGGCGCTCGTGCCCTGCGCCTTGCCGAGCCAAAGCTCAAACGCCTCGAGCGGCTTCTCGTCGCAGCCGGGCAGATCATTTCGATCAAGGTCGTCGTCCCGCCGACGAGCGCCGCGCGGCTCGCCGTCTCATGCGTGTCCTTCGCGAAGGTGCCCATGAAAGGCAGATAGATGTGACATGTGGGATCGATGAACCCGGGAAAGACATACTTCCCGGTCGCGTCGATCACCTCTGCACCGTTAGGCGGCTCGATGTCGCGATCGATCCGGGTGATGGTTTCGTTTTCGCAAAGAATGTCCGCAACGTAGCGCTCGTCCACGGTAACGATCTCACCGTTTTTGATCAGGATGCTCATTGCCGAATCACAGCTGGACTAACAGATCGCTCCACGGAGGCTGACGCGCCACGTTCCTGTAATGGTCACCGCGACCTGCGCATTGCCCATCATTTCTTCCAGACGTCGCTGACGCCCTCTCCGAACCAGCGCGTGCTCACGACTTTTTGTTGGGTGTAGAACTGGACGCCTTCTTTCCCCTGGATGTGAAGGTCGCCGTAGAAGGAATCGTTCCAGCCAGTGAAGGGGAACATCGCCATCGTCGCCGGCACGCCGACGTTGATCCCGACCATTCCGGCTTTGACCCGATGCTTGAACTCGCGCGCCGCTTTGCCGGAGTTGGTGAAAATCGCTGTCCCGTTTCCGTAGGAGGATTTGTTCGCGAGATCGATGGCGTGATCGAGATCCTCCATGCGCATGACATTCAGGACCGGGCCGAAAACCTCTTCGCGAGCGATCGTCATTTCGTTTTGCACCTGGTCGACAATCGTCGCGCCGACGAAGAATCCGTCAGGCGCGTCGGCGACATGAGGCGTGGCGGCCGTCGCAGATGATTTTGGCGCCTTCTTTCTCGCCGCTTGCGACCAGGCTCAGGACGCGATCGCGATGCTGCGCGGTGATGACCGGCCCCATGTCGGGCTGCGCGTCGACATCGGTCGGCCCGACCCTGATGGCGCGCGCTGCCGCTGACTAACGACGGCAACAAGCGGTCGGCGGCCGCGCCGACGGTCAGTGCGGTCGAGCCCGCCATGCAGCGTTCCCCGGCGCAGCCAAACGCCGCCGTGGCCAGCGCTTCGACGGTGCGCGGTACGTCCGCGTCAGGCATGACGACAATGTAGTTCTTCGCGCCGCCGTTGGCCTGGACGCGTTTGCCGTGACGCGTGCCGGTTTCGTAGATGTGTTTCGCGACTGGCGACGAACCGACGAAGGAAATCGCGCGCACTTTCGGATGGGTGAGCAAGCGCGTCGACGCAATCGCGTCCGCCGTGGACAACGTTAAGCACGCCTTTGGGCAGGCCGGCTTTTTCGAGCAGGTCGATCAGATAATTGGCGGTGAGGGGAACCTTCTCGCTCGGCTTCAGGACGAAGGTGTTTCCGCAGGCGAGAGCGAGCGGGAACATCCAGAGCGGCACCATCGCCGGGAAGTTGAACGGAGTGATACCGACGCAGACGCCTAACGGCTGACGGAGCGTCTCGCAATCGACGCCGCGCGCGATGTTCTCGAGCGTGTCGCCCAACAGGAGAGTGGGAATGCCGCAGGCGTATTCGATGTTTTCGAGTCCGCGATAAACGCTGCCGCGTGCTTCGGCCAACGTCTTGCCGTGCTCGCGCGCAACTATCTGGCAGATGCGGTCGAAGTTTTCCTCGACCAATTGCCGGTAACGGAAAAACAAGCGCGCCCGCTCGACTGGCGGAGTGTCGCGCCAGGCGGGGAATGCGTCGGCCGCAGCGCTGACGGCATCGTTCACGACCTCGGCGCCGGACATTGGCACTTCGGCAATGACTTCGCCGCGCGAAGGATTGTAGACGGGTGAAGTTTCCACACCGGATATTTCGCGCCATTCGCCGCCAATGAATACAGGGCAGGGGGAGAGCGAGGGTGAATGGTGAATCGTGAATCGTGAATCGTGGTTCATGATGGCGTTCTACTATTCATATATCACCAGTCACGATTCACTCTCCCATTCCCGAACTACGGGTGAGGCGCGAAAGGAGTGATCTCGCCCGCTGCGAGGCGCGCCTGATACTCGGCCCAGGTAAGCGGTTCGAGGCCGGCCTCCACGCTCAGCATCGCGATGCAGCCGTGGACCGGACAGACTAACGAACAAAGGTTGCAGCCGACGCATTCCGCCTCTTTGATTTCAGGCACCGGCTTGCCAGGAACGCGACCCGGCCCGAGCCCGTAGGCGGCAGGATCGACCAGCGCAATGGCCTGGTGGGCGCCGTCTTCGCAGGCGATGTAACAAAGGTTGCAGCCGATGCATTTCCCATAATCAATTTCGGCGATGCGTTTGTAATTGAGATCGAGCGATTCCCACTTTTGCACGGTACAAACCGCGCGCCCACGCAGCTCGTCGAGAGTTTTGAAGCCCTTGCGTCTCGAGGTAATCGTTCAGTCCGTCGATCATGTCTTCGACGATCCGAAAGCCGTAGTGCATCACGGCGGTGCAGACCTGCACGGTGGTGGAACCGAGCGCGATGAACTCCGCCGCATCGCGCCAGGTGGTGATGCCGCCGATTCCCGAGATCGGCAGCCGGACTTCCGGATCGGCGGCGCACGATTGCACCATGTTAAGCGCAATCGGTTTCACGGCCGGGCCGCAATAGCCGCCGTGCGAGCTGAGTCCGCCGACGAAGGGCTCGGGCACGAAATTGTCGAGGTTCACCTGAGTGATGCTGTTGATCGTGTTGATGAGCGAGATGGCGTTGGCGCCGCCACGCTTCGCCGCGCGCGCGGCGGCAGTGATGTCGGTGATGTTGGGGGTTAGCTTTGCGATCACGGGGATGGTCGCGACTTCCATGACCCAGCCGATGATGGTCTCGGCCACGTCCGGATTTTGGCCGACGGCCGAGCCCATTCCGCGTTCGCACATGCCGTGGGGACAGCCAAAGTTCAGCTCGATCCCGTCGGCCCCACAATCGGCCGAACGCCTGACGAAATCGTGCCAGTTCTCGCGCGTGTCGACCATGAGTGAGGCGATGACCGGGTGGTTAGGCCAGCGTTTTTTCACTTCGGCGATTTCGCGGAAGTTTGTTTCCGGCGCGCGATCGCTGATCAGTTCGATATTGTTGAACCCAGCCATCCGCGCCTGCCCGTAGTCGATCGAGGAATAACGCGAGGAAACGTTGCGAATCGGGTCGCCAATGGTTTTCCAGACAAGCCCGCCCCAGCCGGCTTCGAAGGCGCGATGTGCCTGATACGCGGTGTTCGCCGGCGGACCGGAGGCGATCCAAAACGGGTTGGGGGATTTGATTCCCGCGAGATTGGTCGAAAGATCGGGCATTTTCGGTTAAAGCGACGGGTGACAGATCAAGGGTCGTTTTCCACGCGAGATCGAGCATCTCTTCTCGTCACTATCTTTGCTTCCAATTCCGGGACGCGGATCGGTTCGTCGAGGCCGGAACCGAACGGGCCGCTCGCCACGCCCCAGCGTGAAGACTGAACCGGACCCACCACTTTGCTTTCGCCGAAAAATCGGTGGATGCCGCGCGCAGCCTTTTTTCCTTCGCCGACCGCATTGACGACTTCGCGACCGCCATTTGCGCAATCGCCGCCGGCGAAAACTTTCGGCAGGTTCGTCCGGCCGGTCTCGAAATCGCGGACCATCGTGCCGTTGCGATTCATTCGCAGCTCCGGGAAAACCTTCGTCAGCCATGCAGTTTGCTTTTGCTGACCAACGGCCTTGATGACCATGTCGAAGGGCTCGTCGAATTCCGAGCCGGCGATCAGATCGAGCGCGCCGTTCGCGTTGAATCGCGGTTGCGAGCGAGACGAAGGCCTGTGACGTGACCATTCTCTGCGATCACCTCGATCGGGGAGATGATGGAAGAGGAATGTCGACGCCGTCGCGTTTCGCCAGCTCGTACTCGAACGCATAGGCCGACATGTCGCGCTCGCTCCGCCGGTAAATGATCACGACTTCATCGGCGCCGAGCCGGCGCGCCTGAGTGGCGGCGTCGATTGCGGTGTTGCCGCAACCGATCACAGCCACGCGCGCGCCCACCGGAACCTCCGACAGCGGTTCGGTATGGATCTGCTCGATGAAATGCAGCGCGTCGACGACCTCGGGCAGGTCTTCGCCCGGGAATCCGGAGCTGCTGTCCGTCGGCCAGCCCAATGCCGATGAAGATCGCGTCGAACTTATCCAAGTCGTCGCGGGTGACGTCCTGGCCGACTTCCAGCCCGCACCGGAATTCCACGCCTAAGGACTTGACCAGCTCGACTTCTTCGAGGCTGACTTGCGGTTTCATCTTGTAATAGGCGATGCCGTAGGTGTTGAGTCCGCCAGCGTTCGGTTTTCGCTCGAAAATAACGGCTTCGTGCCCAAGTTGCGCCAACTCTGCCGCGCAACCAAGACCAGCCGGCCCGCCGCCGATGATCGCGACCCGTTTACCGGATTTTTGCGCGGCCGGCCTCAACACCGGGATCCGGTTTTCATAAACATGATCGGTCGCGTAGCGCTGGAGCCGGCCGATTTTGATCGGGTCGCGTGTCGCGATCGAGCAGCACGCAAGCGCCTTCGCACAGGACTTCCGTCGGGCAGACCCGCCCGCAGCTTGCCCCGAGGATGTTGGCCGAGAGAATGGTCCGCCCCGCGCCGGTCAGATTCCCGGTCGTGATCTTCTTGATGAAAGTGGGAATGTCGATCCCGGTCGGGCAGGCGGTGATGCAGGGCGCGTCGAAGCAAAAGAGGCAGCGCGACGATTCAAGCAGCGCTTGCTGTTCGCTGTAGCGGGGCTCGATTTCGGCAAAGCTGGCCGCCAGTTGCTCGGCGTTATGTTTCGGGCTCAGCGGCATTATAAGGCGATCTTCCGGAAGCGGGCGGCGTCTGAAAGCCGTTTCGAGAAATACACTTTCATTTTCCCGGTGCAAGGCATTCGGAGGTAAGCCTCCAGCGGTTTTTCCCGCCGGTCTCCCGGCATGAGCACAATCATTACCACGATGCGGAGCGGGAGGAATTGGAGGCGGCTGCTGGTTGACACTCCGACACGGTCTCCTAGCTTACTGCGGTCAAAATGGGAGCCACGACTGCTTATCTCGATAATCCAACGGATGAACTCCGGGTCGATGCCGAGCGTCTTGCGCACATCATCATGGAGATGCAGCGCTGCTTCATTCTCAACCTTTCGAAGGAACTGGCTCCGGGGAACGTTTCCTTCTCGCAGTTCTTCCTCCTCACCTATCTCGATCAACAGGAGGCGCTGACGATGTCGGCCATCGCCCAAAAAATGGGGCATACTACCGCCGCCGCCAGCGGACTCGTCGCGCGGCTCGAAAATCTTGGTTATGTCATGCGTTCACACGCCTCGGACGACCGGCGCAAAGTGATGGTTTGCATCACTCTGCGCGGGTCGGCGCTTGTCCGGCGCATCCGGGAGGAGATGATTTGCAATCTCATGAAGATGATGGCGCACCTTTCACCGGGTGAGCAAAAATCGTGGTTGCAAATTTACAGCAAGATATACGATTACTGCCAACATAAATGAGTCTTGAGCCGGCGGGGGCAGTAATCTTATCCGCCATTCAGCGCATCGAGTGCTTCTGCCGCACGCGCATTTTTTTATGGCCGATGCGTCACCAGTGCGCTGTGTTTCTCGGCGTGGTCGCGTTGGCCTCCAGCGCCGGAGCCGGCAGCGAGACAACCACCATTTCCAGCTCAGCACCCCGTTTTACCTTACGCCAGGCAATCGAGCGGGCCTTCCAGCACAATCCTGCCGTCCTGACGGCGCGACAGGAGATTCGGCGCACCAAAGGCGTGCAGATTCAGGTGCGGGCGCAGGCTATACCGCATTTCGACGCCTCCGGCATGTTCAATCACCTCGATCCAAACCTGCGTGCCGGCAGCTCAAGTGCCTTCACGGTTAGCGATAATTCCTACAACGTCAGTTTGACCGGCTCGCAGCTCCTCTACAACGGGTCGGTTATTCCGGCGATCAAGGGTGCGGCGGCCGCCACCGATGCCAGTCTTTACAGCCTGCGCAACATCATCGACCAGGTGATCGCGACCGTGCGCCAGCAATTTTATCAAGTCATTCTCAACAAGGCGCTGATCGGTGTGCAGGAGGAATCGGTCCGTCTATTAGAGGCCCAGCTGAAGGATCAGCAGAATCGCTTCGAAGCCGGTACTGTCCCGCGATTCAATGTTTTGCAGGCAGAAGTCGCTTTGGCCAACCAGCAGCCGGCGCTGATTACGGCGCGGAATAATTACCGCATTGCTCAGCTGCAGCTCGCCAGAACCATCGGGCTCGATTTCAATCCGAAACGCGGCAACCAGGCGCCGCTGGAATGCGTCGGCGAATTGACCTTTAATCCGCGCAGTATGCCACTGACGACGGCGATCGAACTGGGCAAGGAGCGCCGGCCTTCCCTCAAGCAGCAGCGCGCGAATATTCTCGTGCAGGTGCAGCAGTTGCATGCCGCCTATGCCGGTATCCAGCCGACCTTGAACCTGAGCGGTGGCCGCATGTGGGAGAGTTCGCAAATCTCGAGGGATCTGAGCAATGGCGTCGCCGGCTGGTTTTGGGGCGTAACTGGCAGCTTGCCAATTTTTGATGGCTTGGAAACCGTCGGCGCGGTGAAATCGGCGCGGGCGACGCTCAGCCAGGCGAAGATCACCTACGACGATCTTGTCTTGCAGGTGGAGTTGGAAATTCAGCAGGCCTATTCCAATCTGCAGCAGGATCGCGAACTCTACGAAAGCCAGTCAAAGAATGTCGAAACGGCCGACGAGGCGCTGCGTTTGGCGACGGCCCGGTTCGGCGTGGGCGCCGGTGTACAGTTGGATGTCTTGAATGCTCAAGTCCAGCTTACCCAGGCGCAATCAACCCGGCTTTCGGCGCTCTACAGCTACAATGCCGATCTCGCCGAATTCGATCGCGCCACCGCCACGGATACGAACTACCACTACGACTTCGACGATCCGCTCACTCACACGCGGAGCGAGACGCGCATGACGACCACCACGACGGTACCGCCCAAGTCAACGCCGTCGCCAAAGTAGATTCAACGATGCACGCGCCCGTCGCGGAATCGGCGGTGGAATTCTTTCCGTCGCTAACCGAGCTGTCTGTCGTCCGGCACGGATTTGTCGGCCGTGTCCCCGGGATCGATGTCGCGACCAATCGTGCCGAAGCGCTGAGCCGCCTCGATGCCGCGCACCGCGCCTTACGGGCGGCCTTCGGCTTTACGGCCGACTCTTTCGCGACCGCGGAACAAGTTCACGGCGCGGAAGTGGCGGTGATCGACAGGCCGTTGTCCGGGGAACGATGCTTCGACGGCGCGGATGCTCTGATCACGAATCAAGTTGGGGTCTCGTTAGGCATTTATGTCGCGGATTGTTGTGCGACCTTTCTGGTGGATCCGGTGAGGCGCTGCCTCGCCCTCGTCCATTCTGGGCGGAAGGGAACCGAGCTGGCGATCGTCGCGCGGGCGATCGCAACCATGCGTGAGCATTTTGGCTCGCTGCCGCGCGATCTCGTTGTCCAGCTTAGTCCCTGCATTCGTCCGCCCCATTACGAGGTAGATTTTGCCGCCGAGATCGTCAGGCAGGCGCGCGCGGCGGGTGTGGAGCAGGTTTATGACTCCGGCCTTTGCACGGCCTGCCATTTATCTCGCTATTATTCTTATCGGGCCGAGAAGGCGCGTACCGGTCGCATGCTGGCCTTGCTCGGCTTGCGTTAACGGCCTCTCACTTTCAAGTTGACGCTGCGCTGCGCAGGCTGGTATCGGTCAGGCAGGTGAAGCGCTGGCAGTTTACCATCCTCCTCGTCATTGGCGTCGCCTGCCTTTGCCTCAGCCTTGTCACGATCGTCTTCGCCCATCAAAACCGGACCCTCCAGGCCGAAGTGCAGGCCCAGCAGGTGATCATCAACAAAGGTGCGCTCAGCCAGCAGATCGGCGCCAACCTCTTGCGCGAGATGGCCGCGGTCGCGTCGACCGATGAGAAAATGCGCCAGCTCCTGCAGAACAGTGGCTACAACCTCACACCGGCGGCCAGTGCGACCCCCAACCCCTAACGATGGAACAGGAACCAAATATTCAGTCGGCAGCCCAGGCCGACGTTTCGGCCTCTGACATCTTCTGGCCGGTGTTGCTCATGGGTCTCAGCCTGGTCCTGGTTTTGTCCTGGGAAATCTGGATCGGCGCGGAGACGCGGCGCAGCGCCCAGCAATTGCAGGAACAGCAGGTCAAGGTGGTCGATCAGGCGAAGCAAGCGCAGCTCAGCCTGGAAAAATTGGTGCGGGGGCTGGTCGACCTTGCCAGGACTGATGAGAACGCGAAGAAGCTCGTGACCAAGTTTGGCATCAAGCTGAACAATCCGACCGTCCCAACCTCGACGCCATCTTCATAGCGGCTATTCGTCTTCCCGCCGGGAACGCGTTCGCGGACCGCCGCAGATTCCGCGGCGCTTGGCCCCGGCGACGAAATCGAAGAACGCTTTTGCGGGTGCAGCCCAACTTTGCTCGCGCGCCCGGGCGAGCGCCTGACTCACATTCAGTCCGGCTTCGTAGAGCAACGCAAACGCCGCTCTGATCTCTGCGCGTTCTTCGGAGCTGAAGCCGGCCCGGCGCAGGCCGACAACATTCAGGCTCACGACCCTGTTGACTCCCGCAGCGACGACAAAGGGCGGAATGTCTTTGCTAAAGCCAGATATGCCCTGCGTGATCGCAAGCCGTCCGACGCGCATGAATTGATGAAAGACGCAGCCGCCTCCGAGGAAGGCGTTGTCCTCCACCGTCACGTAGCCGCCGAGGAGGCAGTTGTTCGCGATGATCACTTTATTGCCGATCGTGCAGTTGTGGCCGAGATGCGCGCCGGCCATGAGAAAGTTGTCGTTGCCGATGCACGTGGCCGAACTCTCGGCGGTCCCCCGATGAATCGTGACGTACTCGCGAATGACGTTGCTGTTTCCGATTTCGACCCAACTGTTTGTTCCCGCCTTGAAACTCAAGTCCTGCGGGAAACTACCGATGACTGCGCCGTGACCAATCTGGTTCTCCGTGCCGAGGCGAACTGTGCCTTCGATCACGGCATGCGATCGCACGATCGTGTGCGCCCCGATCTCCGCCTCGCCGCTGATGCAGACGTAGGGCCCGACCTCCACGTCTTCGCCCAACTGCGCGCCGGGCTCGACAATTGCGGTCGGATGAATCTTCACAGCACGCCCATCTCCTTAAAGCTGAAATAGGGGAGCCGGCCTTCGCCGGGCGCGCCGATAATGACGTGATCGAGCAGCTTGATCTGGAGCAGCTCAGCCGCTTCGCGCAAACGTCTCGTCAAGCTATGATCGGCCTGGCTGGGGGAGGGATCGCCCGAAGGATGATTGTGGGCCACGATCACGGCGTAGGCGGAGTAAATGAGCGCTGGCCGAAAAACATCACGGGGATGCGCGATACTTTCATTGACACTGCCTAACGAAATCTCTTCCGTCCGGATGAAGTTATAGCGCGTGTCGAGCAGGATGATGCGGAGCGATTCCTTGTGCAGGGCGCGCAGCTCGGGTCCGAGCAATTCGTAAACCTGTTCCGGTTTCTCGATCCGCTTTCCCGAGAAATTCTGCTGCGCCAGTCGCTGGCCCAGACCGAAGGCCGCGGCGAGTTGCGTTGCCTTGGCGAAACCCACGCCCTTGATTTTGGCCAACTCCTTTACCGAACAACGGCCCAATCTGCCTAGCGAACCATATTCTTCGATCAACTGGCGTGCCACCTCGACGGCATTCGCCCCTGGCACTCCGGTGCGCAGAAGAATCGCGATCAGCTCCGCATCGGTCAGCGCGCTCGCTCCGCGCGCCGCCAGTCGCTCACGCGGCCGATCCTCTCTCGGCATCTCGCGAATTTTCAACGGTGCCGTCATTTCGCTCGCGGGGAAAATGCGGCCTCCACCAGCACGTCTAACTGCGTAATTGTTCGAGCACCTCGAGCAGCGCTTCTCCCAGGCCGAAAAGCGAATCGACGCAGCGGTTGGCGGCGAGCGGGGCGAGCTCGGATTGGGCGTCGCGAATCAGTTCCGCCGCGACTTCGATCGCGGAGCCGAGCGCGCCATTTGCCGGCGAGTGTTGCAACAACGCGGTCACCTCTTCGAGTTTGCCTTCCAGAACGAGTGCGCAGCAACGTTCGCGATCGAAGGCCGAGGCCGACTCGAGCAAGGTCAGCACCGGCAGGGTCAGCTTGCCCTTGCGCAGATCGGTTCCGAGCGTTTTACCGGTTTCACTTTCGGTCCCGGCGATGTCGAGGCAATCATCATAAATCTGGTAGGCGGTTCCAATCTTCGTCCCGTAATTACGCAGTCGTTTGACGACTTGGTCCGGGGCCCCGCTGATCACCGCGCCCAGCTCCGCGGCGCAGGCAAAAAGCGATCCGGTTTTCATCCCGATGATCCCAAAGTATTCTTCGCGCGAAAGCTGAAGATCGAAGCGACGCTGCGTCTGGATCATTTCTCCGGAACAAACCTCGGTCGCAGTGCGCGCGATCGTGCGACTGATGTTCGTGTCGTCGAAGTCGGTCGAGAGATTGAGCGCATGCGCAAAAGGACGTCGCCGAGCAGGACACTGAGCGAGTTTCCCCAGCGTGCATTGACCGTTGGCTGCGAGCGGCGGCGTTCCGCGTCGTCCATGATGTCGTCGTGGACGAGGGTTGCGAGATGGATCAGTTCCACGATGACTGCGAGATCGAGATGACCCGAGACTAACGAACCGGTCGCGCCGCCGCAGAGCAGGGCGACGAGTGGCCGCAGTCGTTTTCCTCCTCCGCCGATCGCATAAGCGATGTAGCCCTCGATCGCCGGATCGAAGGCCGTGGTTTGGGCGGAGATGCGGCGATCCACCTCGTCGAGTTGCGCCTGGACCGGTTCAACCACGCGACTCAGCGCACCCGCCACGCCATTCGTCGCAGCGGCTGAGTTCGCGGAAATTTTCACAAGCGCAGGATAGAAGGTCGGCTTTTAATGTCAAAGCTACACGATGCTGCCTTACCATCGGTGCAACCATTCTGTCGTCCCGTATTTTTCGGCGGCGAGAATGGCGGCGCGATCGAGTAACTGCATCGAGATCGATCTTTGCTCGATTCTGGGCGCGAGGGCAGCGGCGAATCGGTCACGGAATGATTCGGAAAGTCCCGGCAGTTGGATGCTGCCCTGATGCAGAAAGCCGCTCCGCGTGCGCCGCTGCGCAGCCCCCGCGATTTTTCGGCCCTGGTGCATTACATCATCGCGTACTGGATTGGCGAAACAGGCGTCGGAGATCTTCGGTGCGGCGTAGGCAGCGAGTTGGGTTTTTGTTCCTTCCATTAAGAGTGCATCGCGAATGGCGCCGTGGAGAGCGGCGTAGATGAAAGTCGGCCCATGGGCTGACGCCGGATCAGACGCCGGAGTGATCAAGGCGTAGGTGAGATCTTCGCCGTGCCAAACGCTGCCTCCGCCGGTCCAGCGCCTGACGAGTTCGCGGGTTTTCGTTTCCTCCGCAACCTCGGCAAATTTGCCGAAGTAACCGAAAGAGAGCGAAGGCCGGCGCCAGCCGTAAAAGCGCAGGACGGGCAGAGTCGCCTGCTCGAGCAGCGCCTCGTCGATTGCCATGTTCATCGCCGCGCTTACCGGCGCGCGATCGTCGTGCGCGATCAGCCGCTCAAACAGCATCGGCCACGATTTGCTCGAGCGCGTTCCGCGGATCGGCCGCCGCGGTGATCGGGCGACCGATAACCAAAAAATCGGCTCCGGCTTTGAATGCGGCGGCAGGCGTCATGGTGCGCTTCTGGTCGTTCGCCGCCGAAGCCGCGGGCCGGATTCCCGGCGTGACGATTTTGATTCCCGCGCCGTAGACGGAGCGGAGTCGGGCGAGTTCCTGAGGGCTCGCCACCAGCCCACCAATTCCACTTTCCACTCCCAGTTGCGCGAGGCGCAACACTTGTTCTTCGATCGACGACGCAACGCCCACTTCACGCAGCGTGGCTTCGTCGGCGCTCGTCAGGACCGTTACCCCGAGGAGCAGAATTTCCGGCGAAGCGGCTTGGACCGCGGCCGCCGCCATCGCGCGGCCGCCGCTCAGGTGCAGCGTCAGCATTTCCACGCCCAGCGAACTCGCGCTCTCGACCGCATGCGCGACGGTGCTCGGGATATCGTGCAGTTTCAGATCGAGAAAAACGCGTCCGCCGAGTTCGCGCACTGCGCGCACCATGTCGGGTCCGACCGCGGTAAAAAGCTGGAGCCCGATCTTGAAAAGCCCCGGATGGGGCGAGAGCCGACGGACAAGGGCAAGGGCTGCATCGCTCGTCGGCACGTCAAGCGCGACGATGATGCGTTCACGCGGATTGATTGCAGCGGCTTGCCAGTTCATGCGCTTCCACACAGGGTTGCGGGAACCTATGCAGCTTTTCGCGCCCGCGAAGATCAATTTATCATTCAAGATCCTGCGCCGGCGGGAGGACGGTTTCCACGAGATCGAGACCCTGATGGCCCCGATCTCGTTAGGCGATGAACTAACGATCGAGCCTAACGAGTCGGGCAAGGGACTGTTTTTTTTCTCGGATGATCCAACTCTTCCGGCCGGCGAAGAGAATTTGGTCGTTCGCGCGACGCGCAGTTTTTTTGCCGAGATCAAAGAGGAGCCGCGAGTGCGGATCACGCTCCGAAAAAAAATTCCCCATGGTGCCGGGCTCGGAGGCGGGAGCAGCGACGCGGCCAGCACATTGCTTGGCTTGAACGAACTCTACGACGGGCGGCTGGCGTTCGCCCGCCTGACGAGTCTGGCGGCGGAGATTGGCTCGGATGTTCCGTTCTTCCTGGCCCGTGGCACGGCGCGCTGTCGCGGCCGAGGAGAAATTGTCGAGCCGGTCGGGTCGCTGCCGGAGTTATCATTGCTCCTTTTGAAACCGGATTTTGGTGTGCCAACTCCGTGGGCCTATCAGCGGTGGCGCGATTCCCGCGAGCTGCCGGGAGTCGACTACGCGGCGCAGAGGGTTGGGGATTTGATTTTCGAGAACGATCTCGAGCGGCCGGTCTTTGAGAAGCATCTCTTTCTCGCGCGGATGAAAGGCTGGCTCAGGGAACAGCCGGAAGTCGCGGCGGCGCTCCTTTCCGGCTCGGGCTCGACCATGTTTGCGGTGCTGCGTGAGGCGACCGCAGCGGATGCGCTGGCCGGGCGCGCGCGGGCGGAGCTTGATGCGGAGCTGTGGTCCGCTGCCGCGGCAATTCGTTAGGCAAGCAGCCTGTCGAGGTGGTCGACGCAAATCTGCGACCACGTTTCGAGATTTTCGCGCCGCTCCAGCAACTCGCCTTTCGTCAGGAAAGCGAGGTTGGTGATCATCGCCTCCCGTTTCTGCACTTTCGGCTCCTCCAGACGAAAGACGTGCACCACTCCGAGATGGACGCGTCCAACCTCGGTCGTGTCATCGTTCAGCAGCGCGACGATCCGGTCTTCGAAAGGCGTTTCGATCTGCACTTCTTCGTTTACTTCGCGCTCCACCCCGGCGCGATAGGCATGTTCGTCCCAGGCAAAAAGCGACTCGTCTTCGTCGTTCATGTGACCTCCAATCCCGATTGAGCCCTTGGCGACGAGGCGTTGTTCGCCCGCTTTCTTTCCGCGGATGTAATGCAGGACGCGGTCGCCGCAAGCCAGGATGGCGTAGGGGATGATTTGTTTGTGGGTCGGGTCCTTTTCTGCGGTTGGCGCGGGCGAGAAAATAATTGTTTCCGCGCGCCAGCATGGTGTCGAGATGCCGCTTTGGTTCGAAATTGAGTCCGTGGAAGCTGCCGAGCTGATCGAAGAGGCTTCGCCTGATAACGAGCACGTTTTCGTTAGGCGCGCTCATTCGCTAATCACCGACAATGCTCATGATAGTGTTCTGAACATCGAGTCGAGCCGATAACGAGCATGATCATGACAGGAACAGAAAAAGTTAGAACGAAAAAGTCGCACCGACCTGCGGTCCGAGCAGGTTCAGACTTGGATTGGGATTGGTTTGCCCGCCGTTGGAAAGGTGCTGGTAGAGCCCGCCGATTTTGAGCTTCCAATGGTCGTTCACCAGATAATCGACCCCGAGCGCTGTCAGAATGTTGAAAGTGAAATCCTGGCCCTGGCCTTGCCGAAACGCATCCGTGCTGTCGATCCAGCCGAGGCCGGCTCCACCCGAGGCATAGGGCTGCAGGCGCCAGCCAGGCCGGACAAAGACGTGTCGAAACCCGATCGACATGCCGAAGTAATGGTTCTCCGGTCCACGAAAGATCGGCTCGATCATCCCGGTGAGGTAGACCTGGTTGTAGCCGCGAAAGACGCTGTCCTCGTTGCGATTGACGCCCCAGCGTAGCCGCCCGGTAAAAAATTGCGCGCCAATCTCGTAGTTGTTTGGATTGCCAAGAATCCCGAGCAAATAGGCGGTCTCGGTCGCAAACTCGAAATGGGGCGGTTCGAAATCCTCCGGGGAAACCACCGCGTTTGCCGGTGCGGGTGTTGCAGTCTCGCCGGCGAGAGCATTCATTCCGAAAAAGGAGCTGGCGCAAAGGAAGATCGGGAACAACGCGCGCGGCAGTTTCACAAGGGCGGAAGCATATTTCGAGTTCCTGCGATTGCAAAGAAAGTGCCGCGTCGTCATCTTGCAGGAATGAAGAAACTTCTCGACGGTTGTGTTCTTGCCGCCTGCCTGGCGAGCTCCGGTTTTGCCGCAGCGGCTGACGCTTCCGCAGCACAACTCGCGCAGGCGGTCTGGCAGGCGAGCGGCGGCGAAAATTGGGCGAACGTGAAAGCCATCGACTTCACTTTTGCGGTGGAGAAAGGCGGCCAGACGGTGCTTTCAGCAGAGCATCACTGGGACGTCGCCGCCCAAACCGACCGGGTGAAATGGAAAGGCAAGGATGTGACCGTAAACCTGGCCGAGCCAGCATCGGGCGAAGACGCGAAAGCGGCTTACGCGCGCTGGGTGAATGATTCCTATTGGCTGCTCGCGCCGCTCAAGCTCAAGCAGCGCGGTGTCAACGTGACCGATGAAGGCACGAAGGAAATCGACGGCGGTCAGCGCCAGGTCTTACACTTGAGTTTTGGGAAGGTCGGCCTCACGCCTAACGATCAATACAACTGGTATATCGATCCCCAGACCAAGCTCATGACTTCGTGGGATTACATGCCGGAACCGGGCAAGTCGATACACGCGACCTGGACGGATTACCGAAAATCCGGCGGTCTGACGCTGGCCACGAACCATTTTGCCGATAGCGGCGTGCGCATTCGAATTTTGAATTTGAAGGTGACGACGCTGAAATAACCACGGATGACAAACTACGAGGGCGTTTTCTTCATCCAGGATAAGAGGTCGTTCGGCAGCGGGCTTTGCCAATCGAGTTGATCGTCGATGCGCAGTCGCGCGGAATGAAGGGCATGCCGCGGCAGGAGAAGCTTGCGCGCCAGTTCATCCGTCCAGCCGGTCTCGATAAACTGCAGGTAAAGTTGCTCGTTGGGTCCATAGATCTTGTCGCCGACCAGCGGATGACCAAGATGCGCGAGATGGACGCGGATCTGGTGCGTTCGTCCGGTGCGGGGAGTTGCCCTAACGACCGCAAATCGGTCGGCGATTTGACCCGGTCTGACGAACCGGCTTTCGACCCGGAATTCCGTCAGTGCCAGCGCACCCTTGTGGTGGATCATTTGCTTGAGCCAGATGGCAGACGGCTCGTGTTCGCCCCGGCGGGCGAGCGGCGCATCGACCCTGGTCGTCTCCCACTCCGGCCAGCCAAACACGATGGCGAGATACTCCTTCTCGATTTGCCGCCGCTCCATCGCGAGCCCGAAGCGGCGGGCGGTCGCGACGTTCTTCGCGACGAGGACGAGGCCGCTGGTTTCGCGATCGAGCCGGTTAAGGATCGAAACCTGGCCGCCGTTCACCAGTTCGAAGGCGAGCAGCTCGCGCAAGGCGGCCCAGAGCGTGGGGGTGCCGTCGGGCTTGCTCGGGTGAATGAGGAGGAATGGCGGCTTGTCGACCACGAGGTAATCTTCCGTCTCCGCCATGATGCGAAATTTTGGCGGCATCCTTGCGCTGGCCGCGGGCGTAGATAGATGAGCGGACGCCGGCATGATTTCGTTACAAAAGGTTAGTCGTTATTACCAGGCCGGCGAGCGCTCGGTGCATGCCCTCGAAGATGTCTCGCTCACGATCGAGCGACATGAGTTCGTCGCGGTCGTTGGGCCGAGCGGTTGCGGCAAGAGCACCCTGATGCATTTGGTCGCCGGGCTTGACCGGCCGACAGCGGGCGAAATTGTGATCGATGGTCTCAGCCTAACGACCGCGGACGACGCGCAGCTGACCAACTTTCGGCGCCGTCAGCTGGGACTCGTCTTCCAGTTTTTTAATCTCCTCCCGACGATGAATGCGCTTGAGAATGTAAGTCTGCCCTTGCTTCTTCAGGGCGTTGCGCCGGACGAGGCGACAGCACGGGCGGAAGAACTTCTCCAGCTTGTCGGCCTGACGAATCGCGCCTCGCATTTCGTGCATCAATTGAGCGGCGGCGAGCAGCAGCGAACGGCGATCGCCCGGGCCCTGGTTCATCGGCCGTCGCTCCTCATCGCCGATGAGCCGACCGGCAACCTCGATACCACCTCGACGAGTCGCGTCCTCGATCTGCTCCGGCAGATCGCATGCGAGCAACGGACGACCCTGATTCTGGTCACTCACAGTCCGGAAGTGGCCGCGGTTGCCACCCGCCATGATCGAACTGCGCGACGGCAGGATCGTGAGTGATCGCACGCTGGCCCCTGCGACCTGATTTTTTCCGTGCCGATCTACAAGCTGGAACGCAGCCAGATGGTGCCGATGCCTTTGGAGGATTGCTGGTGCTTCTTCTCTGATCCACGCAATCTCGAGAAGATTACCCCGCCGGCGATGAACTTCGTGATCAAGAGCACCTTGCCACCGGCCGTCTATCCGGGGCTGATGATCGAATACACCGTCGCGCCATTGTTAGGCATCCCGCTCACCTGGTTAACCGAGATCGTGCAGGTGGACGCGCCGCATCGCTTTGTCGACGAGCAAAGGATCGGCCCCTATCGAATCTGGCACCATGAGCATTTCTTCCGCGCCCTGCCGGAAGGCGGGACTGAGGTACGCGACCTGGTCACTTACGTGCCTCCGTTCGGCCCGTTAGGCATGTTTCTCAACCGGCTCGTCATCCGGCGGCAACTGGAGCACATCTTCGATTATCGCGCTGCTCATCTGCCCGGCGCTGGCGGTCAAGCCGCGGCTTGACCCCGGGATTAAAACCGCTTTACCTAACGTTCTACCAACGCGGAAAGGAAGCGCCTTTTGGAACTCAAAGATATTAAAGCCATCGTCGATTTGATGAAGAAAAACGACCTCTCCGTGTTCGAAATGGAGAAGGACGGCTTTCGCTTGAAGCTCCAAAAGGGCGCGGGAGAACAATCGATTTTCGCCGCGCCGCCCCTCCCGCCAATCGTCGCGACGCCGGCCCCGCCCGCTGCGGCCGCTGGCAGCGGAAGCGCCGCGTCCGGCGCCGCGACGGAAAGCGCGAGCAAAGAAATTACCTCGCCGATGGTCGGGACATTTTATCGGGCCGCCTCGCCGGAATCGCCGCCGTTCATCGATGTCGGGCAGGAGGTGAACGAAGACACCGTCGTCTGCATCATTGAGGCGATGAAGGTGATGAACGAAATCAAGGCCGAGGTCCGAGGAGTGATCGCCGAGGTCGTGGCGGAAAACGGCAAGCCTGTTCAGTTTGGCCAGGCCCTTTTCAAGGTCCGTTAGGCTGGGGTAGCGCAAGCTTCCAGCTTGCGTTTTGGTCCTCGCAGGCTGGAAGCTCGCGCCACTTAAATGTTCGAAAAAATCCTCATCGCTAATCGCGGAGAAATCGCGCTCCGTGTTATTCGCGCCTGCAAGGAACTCGACATCCGCACCCTGGCTGTTTACTCGGAGGCCGATGTCGATTCGCTCCACGTGCAACTGGCGGACGAATCGATCTGCATCGGTTCCGCCCCAAGCTCCGACAGTTATCTGAAGATCGACCGCATCATGAGCGCGGCCGAAGTGGGCGACGTCGATGCGATTCATCCCGGCTACGGGTTCCTGGCGGAGAACGCGCACTTCGCCGAGGTCTGCGAGAGCTGCAAAATCAAATTCATCGGGCCGCCGCCGGCCGCGATGCGGGCGATGGGCGACAAGAATTCTGCGCGGGCCGCGGCGCGCAAAGCCGGTGTGCCGGTAACGCCGGGGAGCGACGGGATCGTCGAGAATGAGATCGAAGCGATCAAGGTCGCGAAACGGATTGGCTACCCGGTCATGATCAAGGCCGTCGCGGGCGGGGGCGGGCGCGGAATGCGGGCGGCGCACAACGAGGTGAGCCTCGTGCAGGGGTTTCACGGCGCGCGGATGGAAGCGGACAAGGCTTTTGGCAACCCGGACGTTTACATTGAAAAGCTGCTCATCAATCCGCATCACATCGAATTCCAGATCGTAGCCGACAACGATGGCAACACGGTTCACCTGGGCGAGCGCGATTGCTCGATCCAGCGCCGCAACCAGAAGGTGATCGAGGAATGTCCGTCGCCGTTGCTCACTCCGGCGCTCCGCCGGCGCATGGGGCAGGCCGCGGTCAAGCTCGCGCAATCGGTTGGCTATGTGAACGCCGGCACGATGGAATTTCTCGTCGACCAGGAGGGTCATTACTACTTCATCGAGATGAACACCCGCATCCAGGTCGAGCACACGATCACGGAGGAGGTTTACGGCTGCGACCTGGTCAAGGAGCAGATTCACATCGCTGCGGGCGACAAGCTTTCGCCGCATGTCGCGCGGCCCATGGCTCGCTCGCATGCCATCCAGTGCCGAATCAACGCGGAGGATCCGGCGCGCAATTTTCAGGCTTCGCCCGGCCGGATCAATTTTTACTATGCACCCGGCGGTCGCGGAGTGCGGATCGATTCCCACGCCTACACCGGCTACACCGTTCCGCCTAACTATGACTCGCTCATCGCCAAGTTGATCGCGATCGGCGCGACGCGCGCGTCGGCCATTGCCCGAATGCGTCGCGCGCTCGGTGAATACCTTATCGCGGGAATCAAGACAACGATCCCCTTTCACAACGCCATTATGCGCAACGCCGATTTCCGCAACGGCAATTACGACACTGGTTTCGTCGATCGAATCATGAACTCCGAGTCGTTTGATCTGCGGCCGTCGAACGGACGTTTGCGCGAGTGACCGCGCCGGAGGTGAAGTCACTCGCCGAAGTGCGGCTCTACGCGATTCTCGATCTTGGCTACGTCGCACCGACAGACGCTGAGAACGTCGTCGATGAGTTGCTCCGCGGCGGCGTCGATTTGGTTCAGCTTCGCGGAAAAAATCAGACCATGGCTGAACTTGCGGGCCTAGCGGAAAGGCTGCATGCCCTTACGAGTGCGGCCGGCATTCCCTTGATCATCAACGATCACGCGGAAATCGCACGCGATCTTCCGGTGGAAGGTCTGCATCTTGGACAGGACGATCTGTCAATCGCAGCCGCGCGCGCCATCGTCAGGCGCGACTGCTGGATCGGCAAATCGACCCACAGCCTGGCGCAGGCGACTGCGGCCGTCGAGGAAGGCGCCGACTACATCGGATTTGGTCCACTCTTCGCCACACCAACCAAGCCTGACTACCAGCCAATCGGTACCGGGGAAATCGGCCGTGTCCACGAGCTGGTCTCGCTCCCGATCTTCTGCATTGGCGGAATCAGGCATTCAAATCTCTCCGCCGTTCTGGCCGCTGGCGCAAAGCGGGTCGTCATCGTATCTGGTCTGCTGCAAAGCGCCGAAATCGCCGCCGCCACGCGCGAGGCGAAAGCAGCTGCTCGATCAAAATCAGCAATCAGCAATCAGCAATCAGAAATAAGTCATGTCTGTCCTCGTCGTTGGTTCCATTGCGCTCGATACCGTCAAAACGCCGGTCGAAGAACATGCCGATCAGCTCGGCGGCTCCGCTTCCTATGCCGCAGTCGGCGCGAGCTTTTTCTCACCGGTCAATCTCGTCGGGGTGGTGGGCGATGATTTTCCCGAATCGGAGTTTGAGTTTTGGAAGCAACGCCGGATCGACGCTACCGGTGTGCAGCGCGTGTCTGGGAAAACGTTTCGCTGGTCGGGCGAGTATGCCTGGGACCTAAACACAAGGGAGACCAGATCGGTCGCGCTCAATGTCTTCGAGAATTTCGAGCCGGAGCTCCCGGAAAACTTTCGCGATACGAAGTTCGTTCTCCTTGCGAATATTGCACCGTCGCTGCAATCCCATGTCCTCAACCAAGTGCGACGGCCCCGTTTTGTGGTGGCCGACACGATGGATCTTTGGATCGAGACGACGCGGAAAGATCTCGATGCCCTCCTCCCGCGGGTCGACTTGCTCATCCTCAACGACAGCGAAGCGCGCCAGATGACGGGCGACACCAGCCTGATTCGCGCCGGACGCGCAATCCGGCGGATGGGACCGAAGTATGTCGCAGTGAAGAAGGGCGAGCACGGCGCGCTCCTTTTTGGTCCCGATGATTTCTTCAGCTGCGGGGCCTATCCGCTGGAGGACATTCACGATCCGACCGGGGCAGGGGACACCTTCGCTGGCGGCCTGGCCGGTTATCTCGCTGGTCAGGGAACAGAAGAGGTCGATTTCAATCTCCTCCGGCGGGCGGTCATTTTCGGCAGCGTCCTGGCGAGTTTCAACGTCGAGGCCTTCAGCCTCAACCGGCTCCGCCGCCTAACGAACGAGGAAATCGAAGAGCGCTACGAGATGTTTCGCGTCATGAGCCAGTTTGAGGTGCTGCCCTAACGAATCATTTATCGCGTGCGCTACCCAACCGGTCCAGGTCTGGACGCATTCCATCTTCGCGGTTGCCTTTCGCGGCGGTGCACTCCTATTGATGCCTGATGGGAACCCTGCATCTCGGCGTCAACCTCGATCATGTCGCGACGCTCCGACAGGCGCGTTATGCCACGACGCCGGACTCGAAGAATTCGGAACCCGATCCGCTCGTAGCGGCGAGCCTCTGCGAACGCGCGGGCGCGAGCGGGATCACGGCGCATCTCCGGGCCGATCGCCGTCACATGCAGGATCGCGACCTCGAGCGACTGCGAGCCAACATTATGACGAAGCTCAATCTCGAAATGGGCAACACTCCCGGGCTCGTCGATTTCTCGCTCCGCCTGCAACCAGACGAAGTTTGCCTCGTGCCCGAGCAGCGCCAGGAAATCACAACCGAAGGCGGTCTCGATCTCGTCCGGCATGAGCGGGAGTTGCGTCCCACCATGAAGCGTCTGAACGCGGCCGGGATTCGCGTCAGCCTTTTCATCGATCCGGCGCCGGAACAGGTCGAGAAGGCGAAGGAACTCGAAGCCGACATCGTGGAACTGCACACGGGCGCTCTCTCCAATGCGTTTACGGAAAAGATCGAGCGGCAGGAATTGGAACGGCTGCGCGTAGCGGCGATGCGGGCGGCGGACCTTGGTCTGCAGGTCAATGCCGGCCACGGCATCAATTACCGCAACATCTCGCTCATCCATCAAATCCCGCATTTGGTGGAGCTGAACATCGGACACTCGATTATTTCCCGTGCGTTCTTTGTCGGGATCGAAACCGCCGTGAGCGAAATGCTCGCCCTGATGCAAAATTATCCGGGATGAGCATCATCGGGATTGGCATCGACCTGGTAGATTGCGCGCGAATCCAAAATTCGATCGAGCGGTTTGGCGATCGGTTTCTGCAGCGAGTCTTCACGGCGGGCGAGATCGCCTATTCCCAGTCGATGAAATTTCCCGCGCGCCATTTGGCGGCGCGTTTCGCTGCGAAGGAAGCGCTCTCCAAAGCGTTCGGCACAGGCATTGGCAAATCGATGGGCTGGCGCGATCTCGATGTCCAAAAGAAGGAGAGCGGCGAACCGTTTGTCGTCCTGAGCGGCGGCGCGGAGAAAATGGCGAGGGAACGCGGTGTCGACAAGATTTGGATCACTCTTAGCCATACTGAACAGAGCGGAATGGCGACGATCATTCTCGAGGGGCGCGAGGATTGAACACGGAGGTTGAACAATGTGGGAGGGGCCTTTGTGCCCCGAGGGGCTGCGGGTCGCCAGGGGATCGGGGCACAAAGGCCCCTCCCACATTGCCTCTGGCGCGTCTTTGTGGCCTCACCATCGCGCTCTGGTGCGTCCTTACTCCGCTGGCTGCGGCCGCACCGACCGCGTCGCCCACCCCGGAAGCGGTCGCCGCTTTCTCGGCGGAACGGGCAGACGCCCAACGAAGCAGGATCTATCGCGCGGGGCTGACCTACAGCCGCTGGCTGGATCGCCTGGCCAGCAAGAGCGGCAGCGCGTTTCTCCAGCGTCCGGTCTTCGATCGGGTGACCTGGGCACGCCTGCTCGCCTGCGGCGCATCGCTTGTGGTGCTCGGCCTTGTCACCGGCTGGTTTCTTTGGTTCGTTAGGCGCCGGGCCGGCGCGATCGAATCGAACGAGCAGCAATCCTGGCTTGCCCTCGGCGCCGCCGCTCTGCGCAAGCCGCTTGTTCTCATCGTGTGGGTGATCGGCGGCTTCCTCGCTTTCATGCCAATTGTGGCTGGCATCGCCTCGCGCCCGCACCGTCTCTTTTTCTCCAACGCGCTGACTGCAATTCTTTACGCCGGACGCGTTGTCGCCGTGCTCTGGCTCATCTTTCAGGCCATTCGGGCATTCGAAAAGCGACTCCGCCAGTGGGCCCAGCGCTCCGGGAGCGTGCTCAACAATGTCATTGTACCGGTGGTGGGTCAGACGCTCCGGCTGGGCGTGCCGCTTCTCGCCGTCATTCTCCTGCTTCCGTTGCTCGATCTGCCGAAGAATTGGGCCTGGGTCACGGAAAAGGGTTTCGGAATTCTGCTCATCGTGAGTCTGGCTTTCCTGGTCATTCGCGGGGTGCGCGCCGTGCAAGTCGCGTTGCTGCGCGAGCACCGCCTCGACGTCGCGGATAATTACACCGCGCGGCGCATCTACACCCAGGTCTCGGTCATCCGCAAAATCATCATTTCAGTCGTGGTCATTTTTGGGGTCGCTTCGATCCTGATGATGTTCGACGCCGTCCGGCAACTCGGGACGAGCATCCTCGCCTCCGCAGGGATCGCCGGTATCATCCTCGGTTTCGCGGCGCAAAAGACGCTGGGCAACTTGCTCGCCGGCATTCAGATCGCGCTCAGCCAGCCAATCCTGATCGACAACGTCGTGGTCGTGGAAGGGGAATTCGGGCGAATTGAAGACATCACGCTCACCTTCGTGAGTGTCCGCACGTGGGATCTGCGACGCTTGATTGTGCCGATTACCTATTTCATCGAGAAACCGTTCCAAAACTGGAGCCGCAAATCGGATGAGCTGCTCGGCACGGTCTTCCTTTATCTCGACTATCAGGTGCCGTTAGGCGAATTGCGCGCGGAGTTGAATCGGCTGGTGGAAAAGAATGAAAATTGGGATGGCAAAGTCTGCGGTCTTCAGGTCACCGACACGAAACCGAACTCGATCGAAGTGCGCGCGCTCGTCAGTAGCGAGAACGCGGGCAAAGGTTTCGATCTGCGCTGCCAGGTGCGCGAAGGGCTGATCGAATTTTTGCGCAGTCGCCATCCGGAAAGTTTGCCGCGGGTGCGGACGGCACTGACACGAGTGGACGAACGCAGTCACTCGGCGTCCGGGCTGTAGCCGCTTCGCGGTGCCAAGGACGAGAGCGACATCGCCAGACGAGGGGAATTTCCGCTGACGAAGACAATTGTCGCGCTTTCGAGGGAGGCATCCAAAAAAGGGCTGGCGCCGGATGGCGCCGGGAGGGAGCAGCGTGCAGCTTGCGCCTCCGCCGCGAAAATCGTAGAAACGTTCATGTTTCAGAAGGACGCGATCGCGCGGCTCCTGCGCGACAATGATCCCGCCACGGTCAGCCTGTTGAAGGAACAGCTGATCGAATCCGGGAGCGACAGCGTTGCGGCCCTGCGGGATTTGCTCCCGCTCGACGATGCCGCGGTCTCGGCCCACGTGCGCGAAGTGCTGGAGCGAATCGAGACCGGCGAGGCGCAGGACGACATGCTGCTCTGCGCGCATTTGTTTCCCGAGCACGGCGACATCGAGGCCGCCTGGTGGCTTTTGACTTCCTGCTTTGAGCCGGAAGCGCCGATCACGAAGCTGCGACGCAAACTGGATGCCTGGGGAGGTCGCCTGCGGCTGCTGGTCGACAAGGCCGGTTCGGCGCGCGAACGGCTCCATGCCATGACAACTTTCATGGCGCAAGACCTCGGCTTTCGTGGCAACGCGGAGGAGTATTACGATCCGAAAAACTCAATCCTGAGCGATGTAATCGAGACGCGGCTGGGCATTCCGATTTCGCTCGCGATGCTTTATGTGATCGTCGGGCGTCGCGCCAACATGCAGATCGACGGGATCAATCTGCCGGGCCACTTCATCGCGCGCTATGAGCGGATTCTGTTCGATCCATTTCACCAGGGCCGAATTCTTTCCCGACCCGATTGCGAGGCTATTCTGGCGCGGCAGCGGCTCAAGGCGCAGTCGAATTATTTTGCCCCTGCCTCGTCGCGACTTGTTTTGATGCGGATGCTCGCAAACCTCGTCTTCATCTTCGAGCGTGCCGGCGAGCGAGAGAAGCATCGGCTGGTTCTGAGCTGGCTCAACGCGCTCGATCGCCACTGACGGGCCGCGCGAGTGCTCCCCGGAAGTCACGCCATGCGCCTAACAAGTGCGTTATGTCCAACTGGAGAGAAGGGCTTCGAGAGTCCTTTGCCGCGCGCGGTTCGCGCGGGCTTGGCTGGCTTTGGCGCGGTTGTGGCGGATGCGGTGGCCGAATTTCGGGGCGTTTCGCATCTTGTGGAGCTGGCGAAAGTGCCGCTCTTGTTGATCAATGCTACCAAATAAGGGACGGTCTGGCCGCTTCCTCCGATTCCAGGAAAAATGAAGGCGCTGTTTTTGACTAACGAATATCCGCCCCACATTTATGGCGGGGCCGGGGTGCATGTCGCTTACCTCTCGCGCGAGCTGGCGAAGTCGATTGAAGTGGAGGTGCGCTGTTTTGGCGACCAGAATTCGTCCGGCACAAATCCCGCCGTGCGCGGCTTTCAAGCCGAGACGAGCCAATATACCTGTCCGAAACCGTTGCATTCGGTTTTCGGTGCGATCCAGTGCTGTCTCGACTTTAACACGCTGAAGATCACGACTGACGTCGTCCATTGCCACACTTGGTATAGCCATTTCGGCGGGATCCTGGCCAAATTGAACTACGGACTCCCGCTCGTCATCACGGTGCATTCACTCGAGCCATTACGGCCGTGGAAGCGCGAGCAGTTGGGTGGTGGCTATGATTTCACGGTCTGGCTGGAAAAGACGGCCCTGGAGATGGCCGACGCGGTGATCGCGGTTTCGAACGGAACGAAGGCGGACGTGGAACGTCTTTTCACAATCGAACCGTCGCGCCTGCACGTGATCTACAACGGAATCGACCTCGAGGAATATCGACCGACCAAACGGACCGAAGCCCTGGTACGTTGCGGGGTCGATCCGGCGCGGCCTTATCTGCTTTTCGTGGGGAGAATCACGCGACAGAAGGGAATCATCCATCTTGTGCGCGCGATTCAATTCATGGATCCCGGTTTTCAAATCGTGCTCTGCGCCGGTGCGCCGGATACTCCGGAGATTGCGGCGGAAATGCAGGCCGCGGTGAGCGCGGCACAGGCGAAAAGGAGCGGCCTCGTCTGGATTGACGAGATGGTTGACAGGGAAACCGTGCATCAGCTTTACGCGAACGCGGCGGTCTTTTGTTGTCCGTCGATTTACGAACCGTTTGGGATTATTAATCTCGAGGCGATGGCTTGCGAGACGGCGGTGGTGGCGAGCGCGGTCGGCGGAATCAAGGAAGTGGTGGTCGATGGCGAAACGGGATTTCTCGTGCCGGTGGAACAGATGACCGAAAGCCCGTTCGAGCCGACGAATCCGGAAAAGTTTGCGCGCGATCTCGCTGCGCGGGTGAACAAAGTGATGGCAAACCCGGAGCTGCAAACGAAGTTCGGACGCGCGGGTCGGAAGCGCGCGGAGGAGAAGTTTGGCTGGGGGGCAATCGCGCGGGAGACGAAGGCGCTCTATGAGACACTGTTGAAATCGCGTAGTCGTTAGTCGCGGAGTGCTGACCTGGTGGGGCGAGACTCCGTCGAGCCGGAGGGAGCTCATTGCAGTTGGCAGATCTCCTTCCAGGCTCGACAGAGTCTCGCCCCACCAGCAACGCACGCCTGATCTTGCTAGCTTCCTGGCATTGGGGTTGCGCCGCCGCACCCACCCGCTACCCAGAGGCGCAGGAGCGTGTATGGTTAGGCGATGTTTGTTGACCGGATCAAAGTGACGGCAAAGGCGGGCGCTGGTGGGCGCGGCTGCGTCAGCTTTCGGCGCGAGAAATTTGTGCCTCGCGGCGGGCCGGACGGCGGCGACGGCGGCAAAGGAGGCGACATCATCCTGCGGGCCGATGAGCACACCGACAACCTGGCCAGTCTATTTTTCGAGCCGCTGATTAAGGCAAAGAACGGCGCGCATGGGATGGGCAAACAGATGCATGGCCGCGGCGCACCCGACAAGATCGTCAAGGTGCCGGTCGGGACGGTGGTGTGGGAAGAGCCGGAAGTCGAAGATCAGAAATCAGAAGTCAACAATCAGCGATCAGCAATTACACCGCTCGCGGACCTGGTTTTGCCTGACGACGAGTTCGTTCTCTGTCGCGGTGGCGGTGGCGGGAAGGGAAACGTCCATTTCAAGAGCGCGCGCAATCGGGCGCCGCGCCAATATTCCGAAGGCGAAGAGGGTGAGGAGGGAACTTTCATTCTCGAATTGCGTACGATTGCAGATGCCGCATTGGTCGGTTATCCGAACGCGGGGAAGTCGACTCTGCTGCGGCGGATCTCGGCGGCACATCCGAAAGTGGCGGCGTATCCCTTTACCACCTTACATCCGATGATCGGGGTCGTGAAGCTCGACGACTATCGCCGTGCTACCGTGGCGGATATTCCGGGCTTGATCGAGGGCGCGCACGAGAACCTTGGCCTCGGCCACGCCTTCCTTCGTCACATTACGCGGTGCCGGTTGGTCCTTTTCGTCCTCGATATGGCGGGTAGCGAAGGCCGCAATCCAATCGAAGATCTCCAGCATTTGCGGCGTGAGATCGATCTTTACGATCCGCGACTGTCAAAGCGTCCTTGGCGAGTGGTGGCCAATAAAATGGATTTGCCGGAAGCGGAAGAAAACTTGGCGACTCTGCAGCAGCGCTATCCGAAGTTGGAGGTCGTGCCGGTTTCGGCAAAGGAAAATGAGGGGATCGAGAACCTCCAGCGCACTCTCGATTCCTGGTTGCTCGAAGGTGAGCCGAAAATGTCCGGCGGCATAGAATCTTCTCACGAAAAGGCCGCTCCCGTGGGGAGAGGCGAATACAGTTAGACAAGCGGAATCGATGCGTTAAGAGTTCGAAACTTTTTTTCGCCACTGAGAGAGGTCCCCATTATTTATGTCCACATTGGTAGTCGCGAGTTACTGCACCACTTTTCTGAAATCGGAGATGCTCCACATCTACCGCCAGGTTACCGGCCTGCGCGATGTGCAGACCTTCGTCATGACGAAGAAGGTGCAGAACGAGGAACGATTTCCCTTTGCTGACATCGAGCTGATCCCGGCGCCGCGTCCGAATTTGTTCCGGCATGGCTGGCTGAAATTCGTCGAGCGAAAGCCGCCGATCGTTTATCGCGGAGAATATCAGCTCCTGGCCAATCTGCTCGAACGCCGCGGTGCGGACGTAATGCACATCTATTTCGGTCATACTGGAGTGCACCTGCTGCCTTTCATCCAATGCTGGAATAAACCGTGTATCGTTTCCTTCCACGGGGCGGATGTGATGCTGAAGGCGGAAAGCCCGGATTATGCGACGAAGTTGCGCAAGGTATTTCATTCCGTCCCGCTCGTTTTGGCGCGCTCCCGCTCGCTTGAGCAACGTCTTGTCCGGCTCGGTTGTCCGCCGGAGAAAATCAGGATAAATCGGACGGGAATCCCTCTGGCCCAATTTCCCTTGCGACGGCGCGAGGCGCCGACTAACGGGCGCTGGAGATTTTTGCAGGCCTGCCGGCTGATTCCGAAGAAAGGCCTGACGACCTGCTTGCGGGCCTTCGCCATATTCCAGCGCGAGAATCCGGGAGCGGAATTGCTCATTGCCGGCAAGGGACCCCTACAACCGGTCCTGGAGGCTCTCGCCAAGAACCTGGGGGTGGAGGAGCACGTTCACTTCACCGGGTTCCTGTCACAGGAGGAACTGCTCAAGCTCTATTACAGTTGTCACATTTTTCTCCATCCGAGCGAAATGCCGGCAGACGAAAACCAGGAAGGCATTCCCAATTCCATCCTTGAAGCTATGGCTACCGGCATGCCGGTGCTCGCAACCCATCACGGCGGCATTCCCGAAGCGGTGGAGGATGGCCGGTGCGGGGCGCTGGTGAAAGAGCGCGACCATGAAGCACTCGCTGCCGAGATGAAGAAAATCACCTGCACGCGGCATTCCTTTAGCGAAATGGGTGTGCTGGCGGGCGAGTCAGTCGCGGTAAATTTCGAGCAGCGGATCCACATTGCGGCTTTGGAGGCAAGCTACCGTGAAGCGGTGGAGATCGCGGACGAGGTTGAGGCGCGCGTCCTCCCTGCGGCGCCGGTCCTCGCGCCCCCATTTCAGCAGGAACGCGTGCCCGTCAAGTAGCGGCTCAGCGCGCCGGTTTGCCCCGAAAAAAATCCTGCCAAAGTCGCTTGTCAGCGCTGGCAACATGCTCTTGTGTATGCGCGACGTTAGCGGCCTTGAAGCGCACGCCTGTTCCGTCGGGAGCGGGCCGCGTTTCACCGGCACCCGGCAGAGCCGCTTTCCGAACCCGCCAATGGTCTATCGCTATCTTCGTTTCCTGCCACTCTTGTTGAGCGTTTTCGCCGTGCTTGTTCTCGGCGATTTTGCGCCTGAGGCGCAGGCGGCGGTGGCTGGCGCCGGCTCCCGAAGTGCAGGTGGAAAAACACGAAGGTGTTTCGCTCAAAGCGGTGCCTCTTTTTACCATCTGGAAGTTCACCGTGACCAATTCAATGCTCGTGACTTGGGGGGTCGCGGCCGCCATCATCGTGTTCGCGGGGGTTGCGACACGCAATATCAAACCGGTCCCAACTGGCGCGCAGAATTTTTGGGAGTGGATGGTGGAAGGGCTCTACAACTTTCTTGAGAGCGTGATTGGCACCCATCTGGTGCGCAAGACATTCTGGTTTTTCGCTACCATCTTCATCTTCATCCTGTGCTTGAACTGGTTTGGGTTGATCCCTGGTGTCGGAACGATTGGCTGGGGACATCACGATCCGGTGACGAACGTCTTCCATGTCGACCGGCCGTTGCTGCGAGGCGCGAACGCTGATCTCAACCTCACCTTCGCGATGGCACTGGTTTTTTTTGCTCTCTGGATCGTGTGGGCGTTGCAGGAGAACGGATTTGGCGGATTCCTTCTTCATCTTTTCGGGCCGAAGGGTGAGTCGAGAGGGATCATGAAAATTCTCATGATCGTCGTCTTTTTCATGGTTGGCTGGCTGGAGATTGTTTCCATTTTGTTCCGGCCGATCTCGCTCAGTTTTCGGCTTTACGGCAACGTCTATGCCGGTGAAAACATGCTCGAATCGATGGCCCATCTGGTCCCGGCCCTTTCCCCGCTGATCCCGATCCCGTTTTACTTTATGGAACTCCTGGTAGGCATTGTGCAGGCGCTGGTCTTTATGCTGCTGACCGCGGTCTTCACGCTTCTGATCGCGCCGCACGAACCAGCGCAAGGAGCCCATCATTAACCAATTTCGGTCAGCTTTGCGGATACCGCAGGGGGGGCCGGGGCAAACAACCAAAGAAGAAAAATATGACATTACCATTATTGGCAGAGATCACCGGAAGCATTCACGTTGGCCTCGCCGCCCTCGGCGCGGCGATCGGTGTTGGATTGGTCGGCATGGGCGCGTCCTCCGCGGTCGGACGCAATCCTGGAGCGGCTACACCGATTCTCGTGCAGGCGATTCTCGCGATCGCCTTCGCGGAAGCGATCGTCTTTTACGCCCTCTTCCTCGTCCGCTAATTCGTCCTGGCGCGGGCCGGCTTTTGCCGCCCGGCATCATCCGATGAATATCACAATCCTCGCCGCTGGAGGCGGAATAGGCGACCTTGCTAAGGAGACAGCGGAGTCTTTTGGCCTCGACCTCTGGATTTTCCTCTCGCAGGTCATCAGTTTTGTTATCGTCGCGCTACTCCTGAAGCAGTTCGCCTACAAACCAATTCTCCGAGTGCTGGAGGAGCGCCGGCAGCGAATCGCCGAAGGACTCTTGAACGCGGAAAAGATCAAGCAGCAACTCGCTGAAGCCGAGCAGCGTTATCAGGAGATCCTCGCCAAAGGCAACAGCGAAGCGCAGAGAATGATCGACGAAGCGCGGGCCAGCGCGGGCGTGATCGCGGAGCGCAAAGAGCAGGAGGCGATTGCGGCGGCGGAGCAAATTCTCGCCAAGGCGCGTGAGGCAAGCGCGCTCGAGCATGAGCGCACGATGAGCCAGTTGAAGCGTGAGCTTGGCCGGCTTGTCGTCGACACGACGGCAAAAGTCACCGGCAAAATCCTGACCCCCGAAGACCAAAGGCGCTTGCAGGAAGAAGCGAGCCGCCAGGTCGCACCCTGACGAGATCAAGAGGAGAGCGTGAAGATCAGCAAAGAGATTCGCCAGCTTTCGCGCGACCTGATGCGTGCGAGCTACGTGAATGGCGCACTCGATCGGGAAAGAATCCATTCGCTCGTCCGATCAATCGTGGAAAAGAAGCCGCGCAATTACATTCAACTCCTGGAGAATTATCAGCGCCTGCTTCGCCTCGAACTCGACAATCGACGGGCCACGATCGAGTCCGCGACGAAGCTCGACCCGGAAGCGGGGCTAAAAATCGCCATTGGATTGCGACACAAATACGGTACCGGCCTAACGACAGAATTTGTCGTCAATCCCGCCTTGCTTGGCGGGGTGCGCATCCGGGTCGGGAGCGATGTCTGGGACAGCAGTGTGCGCAACCGGCTCGAGCGCTTGCAGCAAAAACTTTAACCTAACGAATTATCATGAGCAGCATTCTGGAAGAAATCGAAACGCAAATTGCAGGGCTGAAAACCTCGACCACGAAGAGCAACGTCGGCGTGGTCCGCGAGGCGGGCGACGGCGTGGCCCGGGTCGAGGGCTTGAGCGAGGTGATGTTGAACGAGATGATCGAGTTTCCGAGCGGCGACTTCGGGCTCGCGCTCAACCTCGAGGAAACCGAGGTTGGCGTCATTCTGCTCGGCGATCCGACGAAAGTCTCCGAAGGCGACGAAGTCAAAACCACCGGCAGGCTTCTCCAGGTGCCGGTCGGCAAAGCGCTTCTCGGCCGCGTGGTCAATGCGCTCGGCCAGCCGGTCGACGACAAGGGACCGATCCAGACCGACAAATTTTACCCGGTGGAAAAGATTGCGCCCGGCATCATCAAGCGCCGGAGCGTGAGCCAGCCGGTGCAGACCGGTATCATGGCGATCGATGCAATGATTCCGATCGGCCGCGGCCAGCGCGAATTGATCATCGGCGACCGCGCGACCGGCAAATCGACGATCGCGATCGACACCATTATCAGCCAGGCACGTTTGAACAAGGCGGCGGAGGAGGGGCGGCTGCCGGATCATCGACCGCTCTATTGCGTTTACGTCGCGATCGGCCAGAAAAACTCCAACGTCGCGCGCACGGTCGCGGTGCTGGAGAAGAACGGCGCGATGCCCTATACGACGATCGTTTCCGCGCCCGCCTCGGAAAGCGCGACGAACCAGTATTTCGCGCCGTTTTCCGGCGCCGCGATGGGCGAATGGTTCATGGATAATGGCATGGATGCGCTCATCATTTACGACGATCTTTCCAAGCATGCCGTTGCTTATCGCCAGGTTTCGCTCGTCTTAAAGCGCCCGTCCGGCCGCGAAGCCTATCCGGGCGACGTGTTTTATCTGCATTCGCGGCTACTCGAACGTAGCGCGCGCGTGACGGAGGAAGCCGGCGGCGGTTCGCTCACGGCGTTGCCGATCATCGAGACCCAGGCGGGCGACGTTTCTGCCTACATTCCGACAAACGTCATCTCAATCACTGACGGCCAGATCTATCTTGAGACGGACCTGTTTTTCCAAGGCGTTCGCCCGGCGATTTCAGTTGGTCTGTCGGTCAGCCGCGTCGGTTCCGCCGCGCAGATCAAGGCGATCAAACAAGTGGCCGGCAAGATCAAGCTCGACCTGGCGCAGTTCCGCGAGCTGGCGGCTTTCGCGCAGTTTGGTTCCGATCTCGATGCTGCGACCAAGGCGCGACTCGATCGCGGGCAGCGCATCGTCGAGCTCTTCAAGCAGGTGCAGTACAACCCGATCGCTGTCGAAGATCAGGTCGCCGTCCTCTGGGCGATGCAAAACGGCTATCTTGATCCGGTGCCGGTCGACCGAGTGAAGGAGTTTCAGGCCAAGCTTCAGGATTTTCTCCAAACTCGAAAAGAGAGCGTGCTCGCGGCCATTCGGACAAAGCGGGTCCTCGACAAGGATTTGGAGGCCGAGCTGGCCGCGGCCCTGAACGAATTCAAGGCGATCTGGCAATAGCGACCCGAGGACATGGCGAATACGCAAGACATCCGGCGCCGGATCAAATCAATCCGGAACACGGCGCAGATCACCAAGGCGATGCAGATGGTCGCCGCCTCCAAGATGCGCAAGGCGCAGCAGCAGGCGCTCGCGGGCCGTCCGTATTCCGAGTTGATGAACCGCGTGCTCGTATCGCTCAAGGGACGCACCGATCCACTCCTCCATCCGCTCCTACAGGTTCGGCCGACGCGTAAGGAGTTGGTTCTAGTGATCAGCACCGACAAGGGTCTGGCCGGCGCGTTAAACACCAACCTGATGCGCGAGGCTGCGGCCTTCGAAGCGGAGAAGACCGTCTACGTGAGCGCCGGCCGAAAAGCGCGGCAATTCCTCGCTCGGGCCAAGCGCGAGCTGCTGGCAGATTTCGAACTCAAGGATGCCCCGACGATTCTTGAGACAAAGAACATTTCCAAATTTTGTGTAGAGAAATTTCTCACTCAGGAAGTAGACAAGGTCACTGTCCTCTACACCCATTTCATTAACACGATCAATCAGAAGCCGATTGCGCAAACGCTGCTCCCGATCAGTGAATTTGTCTTTCGTGACGCGACGAAAGACGCTGCCCCGAGCGCCTCATCGGCCGAGCCAATGCTGCGAGTACATTTTCGAGCCCAGCCCGCAGATGGTGCTGGATTTCATGCTGCCCTATTACGTGCAGTATCAGGTTTACCAAATGATTCTCGATGCGCGCGCCTCGGAGCACAGCGCCCGGATGGTGGCGATGAAGAATGCGACCGACAACGCCAACCAGTTCATCAAGGACCTTACCCTCGAGTACAACAAGATGCGCCAGGCCAGCATCACCACCGAATTGCTCGAAATCGCCACCGCGCAGATGGCGGTTGGCGGGTAATTCGTTCGGGGAATTTACTCCGGAGGGAAAACAATCGCCCACCGCGGGAACCACCGCAAAGCCGATTCTGAGAGCGTGATCCGCCGATTAGTGCGACATCGCTTGCCGACTCAGTGGGCGGGAAAAAAACCGTCCCCCTTGCGGGGGACGGTCTCACCCAACCCTGACCCATGAACCAAACTGCCTACCGCTCGATTTTCACCAGCGCCTCGAGTTGGGCGCTACGCCGCGAGAGGTGTGCGAACGCAACCGCGGCAAAGAAACTAATGATCGGAAAAAGCGCCTGCATTGCCGGGCGGGGCGTCAGCGTGGTGCCGATTTGAGCGCCGTTGTTGAAAAAGTGAGACTCCGAATCCGAGCCCAAAGAGGTGCCGGTTTCGCTCGTGGTCGAGGCAGTAAACAGCTGAAAGTGCCTCGCGCTTATGTTGAACGAGTCCTTGGTATTGGCTGGATTGGGTCGGGAATTCAGCGGCGTTATTGCGGCCCCAGCAGAGGCGACGATGCCGGCGCAAACGATCGCGGCGAAGGCGAAAAGGAACCGCCGGCCAGCGGTTTGAACTGCAACTGAGCAGGCACGCGGCGAAGAAGGTTTGCTGCCACCGCTCACGCCCGAATTAATCAGACGATCGAATTTCATAAATTCGGTTTTCGCACAAACGATTCTCAAGGTCTACAATTATTTTAATTCCAAATATAATTACCATATCCAGTCGACGGGTTTTCTACTGCGGCACACGGGAAAACATCTGTTTCTGATGCGTCTTGCCTCTCGATCGGCACGATTCCAGCAAGTGAGCCAACCCTCCGTTCTCGATCTCAGTAGTTGAGGAGACTCGCCGGCTCCGATCGGCAAAGTCTCCGTTTTGCCAGAGCCAAAGGGCGTCGCGAACCTGAATGAGCGCCCGTCCGGTCGGCCGCGCAGAGACGGTTCGGCATGCGCATTGCTGTATTCGTCCCGCCACAATGTATCCTGCCACCAAAAATTCTCCTGCCTGCCCGGGTGCTTTTCGCACTGGTTTTACCTTGCTTGAGGTGCTCATTGCCACTTCGCTGCTTGGTCTATTGGCCGGCAGTTCAATTTGGGCGCTTACCCAGGCGAACAATTATGCCTCCATCGCCCGCCTTTACACCGGCGCCGAGACGGCGGCCCAGAGTCGAATTGATTACCTCTTGACGGACTCTCCCTTCAATCCGCAATCCGGCGAGTTCGGCACGACTAACGAATGGGCTGTTGGGACGAGCGGGGCTCAAACGGTCACGATCTATTCCGAACCCGCCGGGGCCAACGGCCAGACGCACGCTATTAACGGTCAAATGGTGACGACGGTTACGAGCAACAACGTCGTGACCCAGAGTCAGAGCCTCAACCTCTATTCCGCGACCGTCGTAGTGACCTACGTCTATCGTAGCAAAACCTACCGCGTGCAGTTGAACGCCATGCGCGCCTCCGACGTATGAACTCATCGCGGCGGGAATCCCCGGCGGATTCACTCTCGTGGAAATGCTCGTTACGATAGGGATCGTGACTCTCGTGGGCCTGATGCTTTTTCTTGTCTTGAACTCCGGGATGGTTCTCTACGCGAAAAATACCGCTGTCAACTCCGCCCACCAGCAGGCCCGATCGGGAGTGGACCAAATGCTTGCGAACATTCATAGCTCAGTTTCAATCCCGGCACTCATCGACACTAATCTGCAGCCGGTTGCTGAACTGGATGCCAACGGCCAGCCCTTTCCGGCGGCTGGCATATCGTTTCAATCATATAACGCGGGCCCCTTTCCGGTTGTGGCGAATGCCGCTGCCACGGATAAATCGGTGGTTCTCTATTGTCCGGGTTACAATCCGCCGCCGGAAGCGCGCTTTAACATTCCTTCCCACAGCATCGAATACGACATCGTGTCCACGTCGGCAGCTGGCTCCAAGCGGAAGTTAATCTGTCGACTCCGGCGACTGGAATCGGTACCGCCATTGGAATTCCGGAGACGGAATCGAAGGCGATAGCGGGGTCAGCTACATCATCACCGCCTTCATCACGAGACGGGTCAGCTATGCGGTCGTCGGTACGGAGTTACGTTACTATCCTACCAATGACCTCGCCAACTACAAGGTCATCACCCGCAACCTCGTTTCCACGGTTCCCTTTACGGTGCCTCTCCAGTCCAGTGGTGGATTGCAGAACCGGTTCGTCGCGGCGATCAATCTCTCGACCGTCGAGCCGAGCTTCAGCAATCGCGGTTACGCTGCCGTCAACATGTTCATCAGTTCCATGATTCCATTTCGCTGTCGCTTGACTAACACACAATGAAACGAAATCCCAACCACACCGCCCAAACGGGAAATACCCTCCTCGTTACTCTGATGACGATGATCATCGTCGGCGTGTTCGTCGAACTCGCCCTGCAATACACCAATTCCATCAGCCGAAACGTTCAGCGCAGCCTTCTCTTGCGCCAGGCGACTAACATCGGCGACGCAAGCACGGAGATGGCGTTTTCGGCCTGGCGCGCGATCTGTCGCACGAACCAGACCAAAATTTTCAAACGGAGCGATTTCGATAACGAAATTCCCACGCCAACGCCGGGCAATTTTCCGGGCGTCGCGCGGTACACGCTTCTCGAACTACGGTGATCTATCCACTCGACTCCTATTGGAACGCACAGACGGCCGGTGCCTCCACCCCGGCACCGATCGCTGGTCCAAATCACGGCGATTTGAGCTATTATTACCTCGCCACCGCCGACGTGGTCATTCCGACTATAAATGCGAAGAATGTTGACCGACCCGAATGACCCCGGGACCGATTGTCGCCCGGGTACGCCGGGTTTTCCAAAAGGAGAGCCTCTCCCTTTGGCGCTATGCCGCCTTTTACGGCAACGATCTTGAGATTCATCCCGGCGCGCCAATGGTAATCAGTGGCGACGTTCACTCCAATGGCAGTCTCTATACGGGCCACAATACCCTCACATTGAATGGCAAGACAACCTACGTTGACATTTGGTCGATTGGCTTCGCGCCTGGGGACAATACCCATCCGGAAACGCCGACCAGCCCCACTTGGGCGGCCGGATTGCCGCCGGCAGCCGACCAATCCCAACAGCCCTACGGTGTCGCGCTCTCCGACTACCATCAGCTCATCGATTACACTACCAGCAGCACCACTTTGGATCCCTACCGCTTCCAAACCCAGGCCGGTGTCGTTGTCACCATCGACGGCTCGAACAACGTCAAGATCTACAACGCCAGCGGCACCGACATCACCAATATTACGACGAAGAAGGGCGGCACTACCAACGACGTCAACACCGCGACCGCAATCAAGGCCGCCATCACCACCAATCAAACCATCACCGACAACCGTGAAGGCGCCACTACCGGCAACGGCTCCATTCGACTGGCGACTCTTGATGTGGGCGCCATTGCCACGGCGATGAATTCCAGCAGTAGCAAGGTCAACTTCACCATTTCAAAAACCGTTTCGGGGCAAGTTGTTAATAATCTCATCTACGTCGTGGATACGAGCGCTGATCCGAACGGCGTCAAGGCCAAACGCGCCATCCGGCTGACGGATGGCGGCAGTCTCCCCGGCGGCGGACTAACAATTGCGAGCGGCAATCCAATTTACGTGCAGGGCGATTACAATACTGGAACCGTCGGCTCCACTCAGCCGCCTTCCAACTCCGGGGATCCCACCAAACCAACCGTCTCCGGTTACACCCGTAAGCCGGCCGCAATTATCGCCGATGCTGTCACCGTCCTTTCCAATTCGTGGGTCGACTCCAAATCCGGCACCGTTCCCGCTGCCAGCCCCACCACTGTAAATGCGGCCATTCTCTCGGGCATCGTCCCATCGGGCAGCGGCTACTACAGCGGCGGCCTGGAAAACTTCCCGCGTTTTCTTGAGAATTGGTCGGGCAAGACCATGACCTATTATGGCTCGATGATTGAGCTCTACCAGAGCCATCAAGCGATCGGCAAATGGGGCGCCAGCAACGTTTACAACCCGCCTAATCGCGCCTGGTACTTCGACACCAATTTCGTTTCAACGCCGCCGCCCGGCGTCCTCGCTTCCTTTGACTACCGGCGCTCTCGCTGGTACATGAATTAGTAGTCGGTTCTTTGGTTTCGCGGCCGCGCTTCCGCAGGGCGATGGGCTAATTAGCGAGCAGGAAGTGGTATTGACGGTGGTTCCTGGCCGCTTTGGCCAGGTCACGACATCCCGCGAATCATGACCAGTGCAGGCTGAACAGGCTGCCCCGAAACGCGCGGTGGAGTTCCTCAAAGTCCTCCTTCCGCGTCACGATTCGAAAACGCACTTGCAAATCTCCGAGATTCGCGAAGATCACGCTCACTTGGTAAGGCTGGCCAAAGTAACTGTAGCTGGCTGTGATTTCGTAACTGTCTTGCTGATTGATCCGGACAGGGTTGTTTTCCGCCGCCACAAACTGGACGTTTTGCGCGTCGGGCGGCAAGGAGCCAAGCACCACCTGTCGTAGTTGCTCGACGGTCGCCTCGTCGAAGGTCTGGGGCGACGGGAGCGGCACCTGTTCCATGCTGGCCCGCGCTTGCGAGACCTTCGGAGGGGTTAGCACCACGTGGGCCGGATCTCCGGTGTAAGTCCAGCCTCGTGGCGGCTCATACGTGATGAGATGGTCGTCCTGGTGAAACATGACCAGCGGAAATATCATGCCTTCCAGCTGGCGTTGCCCCTCCGTGGGAGTGAAGTCGATCGGGCCGGCCGCGCATTGGAAAATCGCGCTCGCGGCGAGTGACGCGGTCAGGAGAAATCGCATGCTATTGAGGAATAAGCGCCAACCCTTTCTTCAAACCAGGAGCATCGGCTGCGTTCCCCAAAAAGCAGGTCATATGCCCCCGCGTCGCTAAGACAACCAGATTTCCAGTGTTCCGTTTTCCGCGCTGGAATCACCCTCTACTACTCCGTGATCCTGGCCCGGAACAAAAGCAAAGAGGACCCGGCGAAGCGTTACTAGACTCTTGTCGACAGCTTTTCTCTTCTGGCACACGAGGGAAGCGGCTGTTTCCCTAAGTGTCTTGCCTCTCTCGCGTCGGAGCAATCGGCTAATTTGGCCCTGTCGGCGATCCGCTCCAGCGGCCCTCTCGTTGGCAATTTTGCCGGTTTTTCAGCTCGGGCAGCCCAACTGGGCAGGGGAACAGGAGGCTCTTTCCCAAGAGGTCAGCAGTTGGTTGTCTGTGGAGCTTTTAGGGCCGACCGGCGTTACCTGACGCTCAGCAAAATTTTGCTCGCGCCCAAGGCGACCCGGATACTTTTTCCGGCGGTGTGGCGTAATTATCGACCGGCGGCTGGAAAGCTCACGCGCTGGTTGCGCAGCCAAGGCAAGCGCCTGGTTGATCTGGAAATGCGTCCAGTTTCACGGGGCCAAACTATGCGCTCAACTGGAGAGCGGGTGGTGGCCCGATCGGGCCCAGGCGCGGCCTGCCGCAGTGGTCGTGAGCGAGCTTGATTCGACCAATCTCAAGCGGCAGCAAAGAGGACGCAATCGAGACTCGGCTGTGGCGCATTTCCCGGTTGGGCATCCCCATTACAGCGGGCGCAAGCGGCGCCAGGCACGGGTGGGGCGCGACTGCAATGGAGCCTGCAAAACAAGAGTTAGATCGCCAGGGCTCAGCGACTGGCGCTCTTTGGCCGGCGCCTTGGCTTGGCAACGCTTCCGGCGCTCGATCGGCCGCCGTCTGGCGGCCCTACGCAGTGGCAGCTGCGTGATCGAAAAAAACATCAAAGTCAAGATCGGCTGCCGCTTCAAACGCCAGGGCCGAAGCTGGACGCTGCCGCCGCCGTGCACGGCACGAAACCGCCGGCTTGCCGCGCCGCGATTCATCGCCAGATTGCAGGCTCTCTTATGTCCAAATCACTCGCCCATCGTCTCGCGGAATACGCCTGTTCACTGAACTACAAAGATCTCTCGCCCGAAGTGGTGCACGAGGTGAAACGCCGGGTGATCGATTCCTTCGGCTGCGCGCTCGGCGCATGGCACGAGGAACCGTGCGTGATCGCGAGAAAGGTCGCCTCCGATTTCTCGGCCAAACACGGCGCTACGATCATCGGCACCGATCATCAGGCGCCGCCGGACTGGGCCGCTTTCGCGACCGGCTGTTGCATTCGTTATTTCGATTACAACGACACGTATCTTTCCAAGGAACCGGCGCACCCGAGCGATAACATCGCCGCCGCGCTGGCAGTAGCCGAGAGCGTGGGTGCGAATGGGCAGGAGCTGATCACTGCGATCGCGCTCGCCTACGAAGTGCAATGCCGTTTTTGTGACGCGGCGAGCATTCGCGCGCGGGGCTGGGATCATCCGACTTATGGCGCGTTCTCGACTGCGCTGGCCGCGGCGCGCCTGATGAAGCTCGACCTGGAGAAGACGCGCCATGCGGTCAACATCGCGGGGGTTAACTGCGCGGCCTTCCGGCAGGCGCGGGTCGGGGAACTCTCGCATTGGAAAGGCGTGGCCTTTGCCAATGCAGCGCGGCACGGTGTCTATGCCGCGCTCCTCGCACGCGCCGGCATGACCGGGCCCGCACCGATTTTCGAAGGCCAGATGGGTTTTGAGAAACAGCTCGGCGTCTCGTTAGGCAACGTGGGCGAAGTTTTCGTGAAACGGCCGAAGGCGGAGAAAGCCAACGAAGGCACGGCGGCGATGATCCTTAACACCAGCATCAAGTACTGGCCGGCCGAATATCACAGCCAGAGCGCGATCGAGGCGGCCATGTTCTTGCGCAAGGAGATTGGCGACCCGTCGAAGATCAAGTCGGTCCGAATCGAGAGCCACGATGCCTCGGTCGACATCATCGGGAGTGAGCCGGAGAAATGGAAACCGGAGACGCGCGAGACGGCCGACCACAGTCTGCCTTACATCACCGCGATTGCGTTGATCGATGGCGAGGTGAGCGAGAAGCAATTCCAGCCGGCACGCTTCACCGATCCGGCGATCTGGAAATTCCTCGAGACCGTGACGGTGGAGCGCAACGACGAGCTGACCTCGCTCTATGCCAAGGCCGTGGCCAACATCGTGCACGTCACTTTGCAAGATGGCCGGGTGCTGACGAAGCGGGTCGACTACCCATTAGGCAACGCCTTCAATCCGGTGAGCGACCAGCAACTGGAAGGGAAGTTCAACGCACTCGTCGTGCCGGAACTGGGCGAAGCGGGCGCGCGAAAAATCCTGGCAGCGGGCTGGAAGCTGGACGAAGCGAAGAATCCCAGTGAACTGATGAAGCTGGCAAGAATGCCTTAGGAGAAAATCCGAAATCCGAATGTCGAAATCCGAACCGAGTCAGAAGAACAAGAAGGCTAAAATGACAAATGGAAGCGCGGCGGCGCAGCCTTGTTTTGAATTTTTGAATTCGAGATTGTTTCGAACTTCGGATTTCGGATTTCGGATTTCAACGCCCGGGATTTGTCGTAACGCACGACTATGAATCAGATCAGCCAAGCCGCTGCGCTTCGAACGCTTATCGCGCAAGGCATCGTGGCGATGCCGGGGGTGCCAAACGCCTCGATGGCGCGGCAGGTGGAGCGCGCAGGATTTGACGCGGTCTATATCAGCGGCGCAGGGCTCGCCAATTGCACAGCGGGTTTGCCGGATGTCGGGCTGCTGACCTTGAATGAAGTTGCGACCCTCGCCGGCTTCATCGCGCACGCCGTCAAAATTCCCGCGATCGTCGACGCGGACACCGGGTTTGGCGGCGCCGAGAATGTGGGTCGCACGATCTATGAACTCGAGCGCGCCGGACTGGCCGGATGCCATTTGGAAGATCAGGAGTTTCCCAAGCGCTGCGGACACCTCGCCGGGAAGCGCCTGGTCGAGACGGAAGAGATGTCGGCTAAAATCCGCGCCGCCGTGGCGGCGAAGCGTGATCGCGATTTTCTTGTCATCGCGCGGACCGATTCGCGGGCGCTGGAAAATTTCGAGGGTGCGGTGGCGCGTGCACAGGCTTACGTCGCGGCGGGAGCCGATGCCATTTTTCCGGAGGCGCTTCAGACCAGGGAAGAGTTTCGAGATTTCGCGCGGGAAGTGAGAGTGCCGTTGCTCGCGAACATGACGGAATTCGGAAAAAGTCCGCTGCTCCCGGTGCGGGAACTGGGCGAGCTTGGCTATCGCATGGTCATCTTCCCGCAGAGCGCGTTTCGCGTTTCGATGAGAACGACCGACGAATTCTTCCGGGCTTTGAAAGAGGCCGAATCGGCCGAGGGCTGGCTCGGGAGGATGCAGACGCGGAAGGAACTTTACGAGACGCTGGATTACGATCCGGCAGCCGAAAGCTGGCCCGGTTATCGCGAGGTTTGAAAAGTCATCGGAGCGCGTCATGTTGAACGCGCCGTTCCCGCCATGACCCGGACGCCCGAAAAATTTATGAGCACTGAACAAAAACCAGCCTTCAGCCCCGGCCTCGCCGGCGTGATCGCCGGCGAAACCGAAATCTGCTGGGTCGATCCCAATGCCGGCCTGATGTATCGCGGCTACGACATTCACGAGATGGCGGACAAAGCCAGCTTCGAGGAAGTCGCCTACCTCCTCCTGAAAGGTCAACTGCCCAACATGGGAGAGCTCCAACGCTTTCGCATGGAGATCGCGGCGGCGCGGCCTCTGCCGAAAGAGGTGCTCGAGTATGCTGCGGCTGTTGCCGAAAAAAACGCATCCGATGGATATGCTGCGCACCGGCGTTTCCATGCTCG
Source organism: uncultured Verrucomicrobiae bacterium (assembly GCA_963738045.1). Classification (GTDB taxonomy): domain Bacteria; phylum Verrucomicrobiota; class Verrucomicrobiia; order Chthoniobacterales; family UBA10450; genus Palsa-1392. The sequence goes on from CAVTUX010000003.1 coordinate 66,972, forward strand.
CGCCCTTCGATCCCGACCTGAACGACAACTCGCACGAGGCCAACATCCGCAAGGCGACTCGCCTGATCGCGCAGGTTTCGACGCTGATCATGGACGGCTACCGCATTTCGTTAGGTCTCGATCCCCTGGCGGAGCACCCGGACCTGACCGTGGCGGGCAATCTTTTCTACAAACTGAACGGCGAAGTGCCGCAGGATTGGAAAGTCCGGATGATGGACACGATCCTGATCCTCTACGCCGATCACGAATTCAACGCCTCGACCTTTGCCGCCCGCGTGACGGCTTCGACCCTGGCCGACATGTATGCCGCGGTCACGAGCGCCTGCGGGACGCTTGAAGGGCCCGCTCCATGGCGGCGCGAACGAAGAGTCGATGAAAATGCTCGACGATATCAAGACGCCCGATCGCGCCGAGAAATGGATGATGGACGCGCTGGCGAAGAAGGCCAAGATCATGGGCTTCGGCCATCGGGTTTACAAAAAAGGCGACTCGCGGGTGCCGATCATGCGCGAGATCGCGCGCGACCTCGGCAAGCGGGTCGGGAAGGAGGATTGGGTGCCGATCTGCGAAACCCTCGAGGCCACGATGGAACGCGAGAAGCATCTCTGCGCCAACGTCGATCTCTATGCCGCGCCCGTCTTCACCATGCTGGAGTTTCCGCCCGCCTTGAACACCCCGATCTTCGCCGCCTCGCGGGTCGCCGGCTGGTGCGCGCACGTCGTGGAACAGCAGGACAACAACCGCCTGATTCGGCCGCGTTCACTTTACACCGGCCCGGAGATGCGGCCCTACAAGGGCGTTTCACCAAACGGCGCGAAAGTGTAGCGCGAGACCGGACAAGCAAGCTGGAAGCTCGCGCACCATGAAATGAAGAACCAAATCGCTCCAGGAAGAATACGCGCCTAACAACGCCTGTTGGGGCTGCGGTCCGGCCAACGCCGGAAGGCCTGCGCATCCGCAGTTTTCCGGAAGGCGACGCGGTCGTGGCGGAATGGAAACCGGAGCCGAAATACGAAGCCTTCCCCGGCGTCCTGAATGGCGGGATCATCGGCACGTTGCTCGATTGCCATTGCAACTGGACGGCCGCTTATCATCTCATGAAGCAGGCGGGCGAAGATCGCGTTCCCTGCACGGTGACGGCCGATTACGCGATCAAGCTCCTCCGCCCGACGCCGACGAACGACTCGGTTTTCCTTTCCGCCAAGGTAGTCGAATCATCGGCCGACCGCGCCACGATCGAGGGCACATTGACGGCAGGCGGCAAGGTCTGCGCAACCTGTCGCGGCACGTTCGTCGCGGTCAAGGAAGGCCATCCCGCCTTCCATCGCTGGTAAGCCATCCCCAATGTGGGAGGGGCCTTTGTGCTCCGATCGCGTCGCCGCACAAAGGCGGCTCCCACATTCGCGGAATTACCTGCCCGAATTCCGTCGATGCGCGAGTCGTGGAGTTCGCGCTTAGGCTGGTTCATGCAAAACAAACTATCGCGTCGTGCCGCTTAGCAACCGAGGTCGCGGAGGCGGCTCGCCGCCGGGCGCGAGCGGGCGCTTCCGATCATGCCGTGATGGAAGTCGACTCGCCGTCCGCTTATCCATGCCGGCATTGCCTGCAATGGGCGCAGCCGGGCGAACAAGTCATTTTGTTCCCATATGCCTCGATCCCGGCGGGCCGCCCCTACTCAGAGAGCGGACCGATCTTCGTTCATGCCGAACCGTGCCTACGCTACGAGGCGACGGATCAGTATCCGGCGGATTTTCGCAACGGCCGGGTCATTCGCGCCTACAACTCGCAACAGGATATGATCGCGGCCGAAGCGGCCGCTCGACGGCAACCCCGAAACGGTCATTGAAAAGCTGCTCGCCAACCCGGAAACTGAATTTCTACAGGCCCGCAGCGCCGACCGCGGCTGCTACACCTTCACCATTGAACGCGCATGAAAACGCTCGAACTTCTTCCGCCTAACGACACCATGTATCAGGCCCTGGTCGAGAGCGACCCGAGCTTTGAAGGCATCTTCTTCGTCGGGGTCCGCACGACCGGCATCTTCTGTCGGCCGACCTGCAGCGCGAAAAAACCGGCCCGGGAAAATGTCGAATTCTTCCCCTCCCCTAACGAGGCCTTGATCGGCGGTTATCGACCCTGTTTGCGTTGTCACCCGATGGACCCGGTGCGACCCGCGCCGGAATTGATCGAGCGGCTGCGGGCCGAAGTGGAGAAAGCGCCCGACGGCCGGCTGACCGACAAGGAGCTGGCCTCGCTCGCGATCGATCCCTCGACCGCGCGGCGACAGTTCAAGCGCTACTACGGGATGACTTTCCAGGCCTATCACCGCGCGCGCCGGATGGGCCTCGCCCTGCGCAACGTGCGCCGGGGCGAACGCGTCGACGAAGCGCGCAACGGCAGCGGGTTCGGTTCCGAGAGTGGATTTCGCGAAGCCTTTACCAAAATCTTCGGCGATCCGCCGACGACCGCGAAACGGCGCGATTGTCTTTTCGCCGAACGCCTGACGACGCCGCTCGGCACGATGCTGGCGGTAGCCGACGATGAGGGATTACGGCTCCTGGAATTTGGCGATCGCCGCGCTTTGGAACGCGAGCTGCCGATCCTGCGCCAGCGCCTGGGCAAGAGCGTCGTTCCGGGAGACCATCCGCATCTCACCGCAACGCGAAAGCAACTGGCCGATTATTTCGCGGGGAAAAATCTCGAGTTCGAGATCCCGCTCGCGCCGGTCGGCTCGGAGTTTCAACTGCGTGCCTGGGAAGTCCTGCGCTCCATCCCGGTCGGCCAAACGCGTTCCTACTCCTGGATGGCCGAGCAACTCGGCGATCCGGGCGCGCGACGCGCGGTTGGTCGGGCCAATGGCATGAATATGATGGCCATCATCATTCCCTGTCATCGCGTCATCCGCGCCGATGGTACCTTGTGCGGCTACGGCGGCGGTCTTTGGCGCAAGAAGTGGCTCCTCGAGCACGAGCGGAAGTGGGTCCGAGAATCGTGAATCGAGACACGTGAATCGAGGCCTTGGGCATCATCGATTCACGATTGAAAGCATCTCGAATCTCGGCGCGCCAGTGCGCGCCCAGGAGGACTCGAACCTCCGACCGTCGGATTAGAAATCCGATGCTCTATCCGGCTGAGCTATGGGCGCCCTGGCACGAAAGTAACCGGGTGCCACTTCACTGCAATCCCCTTCCAGGCGCATGTTCGAGGCGCGGCGGCAGGGGCTGTCGGGAATTGGCAGCGTTTTTTGGGGCTCGGAGGCCGAGGGCGACAAGCATTCCGGCACCACATTTTCCATTGTTAGCAGCCGTCGACTTTGGCAGGATTGAACCTGTCGAGGCCATTAATGAACCCTTCCACCTCAGGCCCTGACGCCGATGCCGGCGCAGTGACTTTTGCTACGACGCACTGGAGCGTTGTGCTCACGGCTCAAGGCCAATCGCCGGCGGCAGACGCTGCGCTCGAGGCGCTTTGTCGCACTTACTGGATGCCGCTTTACGCTTTCATCCGGCGGGAAGGTCATCCGGTGGAAGAAGCAAAGGATTTAACCCAGGAATTCTTCGCGCGCTGGCTGGAGCGTCGCGACTTTGATGCAGCGCGGCGGGAGAAAGGGCGGCTGCGTTCCTACCTGCTCGTCTCGCTGAAGCATTTTCTGGCGAACGAGCGGGAACGGGTAACCGCGATGAAGCGCGGCCGTGGCCAGCAGCCACTTTCGCTTGACGAAATATTTGCCCAACACCGGTTTGATCTGGAGCCGGTGGCAAGCCTGACCGCCGACCAGATTTACGAAAAGCGGTGGGCGATGGCGGTCCTCGATCAGGTTCTGGCGGGTCTCGACGAGGAGTACCGCGCCGACGGGAGAGGTCTATTGTTCGATCGGTTAAAGCTCCTGCTCGTTGGTGAACCCGGGCATCCTTCGCAAGCGGAAATCGCAGATGAGTTGGGCATGACTGAGAACGCGGTGAAGCAGGCGTTTCATCGACTCCGGGTGCGCTATCGCGAGCTGTTGCGCGAGCAGATTTCCCACACCGTAGCCAGTCCCGATGAGCTCGAGGACGAGTTGCGCCATTTGATTGCGGTTTTGCGAACGTAACCTTGCTCCGAATCTTCTGCATTAACCATGGAGATGACCAAAGATCGTGCCGGGCAAGCCACGGACGGCGGCACCAGGCTCTGTGAGAGGTGTAGAGCGAAGATTTTCGCCGACGCCCCGACTGATTATTGTCCGGCGTGCCTTTTGGAAACCGGTCTCGATTTGCTGAAGGATGATGAGGCGCATGAACCAATCCTGGGAGAGTTTGGCGACTACGAATTGCTGGAGCAAATCGGTCGCGGCGGCCAGGGGGTCGTTTATCGCGCGCGGCAGAAAAGTCTGAACCGGATTGTCGCCCTGAAGGTGATCGCGCTCGGGCACTGGGCGACCGAGACGCATTTGAAACGTTTCCGGCGCGAGGCCGAAGCGGCCGCCAGCCTGGAGCACCCACGCATCATCCCGATTTACGAAATCGGTGAGCGCGATGGCGCGTGCTACTTCAGCATGAAGCTGGAGGAAGGCGGCCAGCTCGATCAACTTGGCTCGCGCGAAATGATTCCGCTGCGGCGGGCCGCAGAAATCATCGCGAGCCTCGCGCGCACCGTGCAGTACGCGCATGAGCGCGGCATCCTGCATCGCGACATCAAACCGGGAAACATTCTGCTCGACGCTCGGGGCGAGCCGCATCTGGCCGACTTCGGTCTGGCGCGTTTGGTTGAAACGGAGAGCACGGTGACACGCACGATGGAGGTCCTGGGCACGCCGAGCTACATCGCGCCGGAACAAGCGCGGGGAGAAAGCACGCAACTCACGAGTGCGACCGACGTCTACGGACTCGGCGCCGTTTTCTACCAACTGCTCACCGGCCATCCACCTTTCGCCGGTGGCACAACTTACGAAACCATCCGGCTGGTCCTGGAGACCGAACCGCGGAATCCGCGTCTCTGGAATCCGAAAGTGGACCACGACCTGACAACGATCTGTTTGAAGTGTCTTGAGAAGGATCCGCAGCGCCGTTATCCGTCGGCCCTCGCTCTGGCGGAAGATCTCGAACGCTGGTTGCGGCACGAACCGATTCAGGCGCGTCGCACCGGGATCTTCACGCGAGGCCGGAAGTGGATTCGCCGCAATCCGACCATGGCCGTGCTGCTCCCGTTGCTGGTCGCTTTGTCAGCGGCCGTTGGGGCGTTGTTTTGGAATCGCGCGCCGGAACCGCCACCGGCAGGTATCGCCGTGTTGCCCTTTGAGAATCTCGATGGGGACAAGGAGGATGCCACGTTCGCGGATGGGATTCAGGACGATATCCTAACCAAACTGGCCAAAATCGCGGATCTGAAAGTCATCAGCCGCACCAGCGTGATGCAATATCGCGGCGTGCAAAATGCCCGGCAAATCGGCCAAGCCCTGCATGTGTCACACGTCCTGGAAGGAAGCGTGCGCAGAACCGGTGACAGGGTTCGTTTGAATACCCAGCTCATCGATACCCGGACCGATCTACATGTCTGGGCCGAGGCATACGATCGCGGGTTGACTGACATTTTCGCCGTTCAGACCGAGATCGCACAAGAGATTGCGGTTCAACTCCGCGCCAGGATCTCGCCGGGGGAAAAAACGACCATCGGCGAGCAGCCCACGACCGATTTAAAGGCTTACGGGCTTTACACCGAGGCCAAGGCCATTAGCTCGTGGGACGACTGGCAGGGGGCGAAAAAAGCAATGGCCCGGAAAGTGAAACTTCTGGAGGAGGCGACGCAACGCGATCCGATGTTTGTCCTCGCCTGGTGCGCCCTCGCGAAATTACAGGATGACCTTTTCACAAGCACTGGCGATCCAAGCGACTTGGACCTGGCAAAGAAAGCGGTCGAGACGGCGTTGCGGTTGCGACCAGACTTGGGGGAGACCCACCGGGAGCTGGCACGCTATTACTTATACTCCAGCGATTACGATCGGGCGTCCAGCGAGCTGGCTATCGCTCGCCGCACTCTGCCGAATGACTCTGAGACGCTGTTCATCGCCGGCCGCGTGGATCGTCACGTCAACCGTTGGGACGCTTCGCTTGCCAATTTGCAAACAGCCCGTGAACTCGACCCGCGCAATGAGGAGATCGCCTACCACCTGGTGCAGGATTGCCGTTACCTGCGTCGCTATGACCTCTGGAAACATGACCTCGAAAAAGACGTCGTGGGACAGAGTTTAGGTAACTGGGCTCAGTTAGCGTTGGCTGAGCTAAAGTTGGACATCGGCGATCCGGCCGGCGCCCGGGCTGTTCTAGCGCAACTGCCGCAGAGCTGGAGTCCGACTTATGAAGTGTGGGAAACTCGCCTCGCCGCCGCCCTATACCTGCGCGATTATGATGCGGCCAGCCGGGTGCTTGCTGCCATCCCCGAGAAGTTTCGACGACGCCAGTGCTCGCGGACAGCAGTTGGGTGGGCGCGATGATCGCGCGCTACCGGGGTGATGAGTTGAAAGCGAAAACCATTTTAACCGGTGCGCGCAAGCAGCTGGATGCAGACTTGGGCGATCAACAGCAGGACGAAGGGTATTTCCTCCAAGCCTCCCGTTTCGATGCCGGGCTCGGTCGCAACGAAGAGGCGATCCGCGAAGCCAAGCAGGCGGTCGACCTGCTTCCGATTACAAAGGATGCGCTCACAGGTATAGTACCTGTCACTAACCTGGCCTTGGTTTATGCCTGGACTGGTGAGCGCGAGCTAGCGATCGAGCAACTCGAGAATCTCGCAAAGGCTCCGGGCGGTCCATCCTACGGCGATCTCCTTCTCAATCCCTGCTGGGATTCATTGCGAGGCGATACCCGCTTCGAGAAAATAGTCGCCTCCCTCGCGCCCCAAGCAATAGCCGTCAGGTAATCCTGCGCTTCTCCGGTGGCACTCGCCTCCGCCGGCTGTCGAAAGCCTTCCGGTGCCCTCTGTTCGGCACTTTTCTTTGCGCATTCGCATAACCTTCGGCCGGAGTTCCTGCATTACTCAGTGACGGTTAAACAACAAAACAAAAAGGAAACCAACATATGCAAAATCAAACTCACTATTATCGAAAGACCATCCCGGCGCTCTTCGCGCTGGCGCTGGCCTGCTTCGGACTGATGCCGGCGACGCAAGCCGCCGGGCGTCCATCCATCGTCGGCCTCTGGAATCTCCATTACTTCCAGGGCAACACCCTGCTTTTCGAGACCTATGACCAGTACCACAGCGATGGCCTGGAATTCGAAGTCAACTCCGTCTACCCGGGCGCAGTTTGCCAGGGAACCTTCAAAACGATGGGCAACGGCATCGTCCAGCTCTATCACGTCGTCTATACGTTCGATGCGAATGGAGTGTTCAACGGGCGCATTTTGGAAACACAAACCAATACCGTCAGCGCTGACGGCAGAACCTATTCGGGCACCTTCGACCAGAAGTTCTACGACCTGAGCGGGAACTTCCTGTTCGAGGTTGCTGGCACACTCACAGCCACCCGCATTACGGCGCAAGGCTGATCGCATTAGCAGCTTCTCCGCAGGAGCCTCGCGACTCGGGGCTCCTGCTTACTGCCTCCCAGAAAAGCGGCGCGATTGAAGAAGAGACTCGGACGACACGGCGGTCGGCTTCCAAAGCGGCCGACACGGCCGCCGCTACATTAATCGCGGATGCCGTTTTTTAGCTCCCAGACTTTGAGCGCGGCCAGGAGGAGGCTTTTGGTGCGGGAAAGCGTGCCGACCGCGGGACGAATCTTTTCTTCATCGACTTTGACGCCCGGACCGCGCTTTCGTGGGCGCCGGGCGCCTTTGGTGCGGTGCTTCCGGTGCGGCCGGACCGTTGCCTCGCTCTTCTGGAGATGACCGCTTGGACTTAACGGTGTCATAATTACCACAAAGCAAGAGCAGCTTCTCTGCCAGCTGCGGCGAAGCACGGTTTTCTCCGGAAAAGCGCTTGTGCCTGCGCCGTTCTTCGGCGATTTCATCCGGGCATGGCGGCGAATCGAAACCTGGGTTGTCTGAGCATCTTTCTGTTCGTGGCGTTGTGCGCCAGCGTGCTGATGAATTTCATTCTCGCCGTGACCGCCTTCCAGCGATTTGAGGGTGGTCGAGCCGAAGTGGAATACCGTCCGCGCTTTAACGAGATGATCCTGCAGCGCGGAACTCGTGGCAGCTCGAACAAGATCGCCGTCATCTCGCTGCGGGGATTGATCAGCACCGGGGTGGCCGGCAATGTCGGCGAGTCGATGGTGGACGATTTGCGCTGGGAACTCGAACAGGCCCGCAACGACAACAACGTGCGTGCGGTCGTGCTCGAGGTCGATTCGCCCGGCGGCGAAGTGACCGCGTCGGACATGATTTACAACGCAGTCGTAATGACGCGGGCGAAGAAGCCGGTCGTCGTTTACATGGAATCGCTCGCGGCCTCCGGCGGTTACTACGTTTCCTGCGGTGGAAAATACCTGATGGCGAACGACACGAGCATTACCGGGAGCATCGGCGTCATCATTCAAACGCTGAACTACGAACAGCTTTTCAACAAGATCGGGCTCGCCTCCGTTGTCTTCAAAAGCGGGAAATTCAAGGACATGCTGAACGGCGCCCGGCCGATCACGCCCGAGGAACACGATTACATCCAAAGCTTCGTGATGAAGACCTACGATAAGTTCCTCGGGATCGTGGCCAAGGAACGCAACCTGTCGGCCGACGCCTTGCGCAATGGGATTGCGGACGGGCGCATTCTCTCCGGGCGCGATGCGCTGGACGACAAATTGATCGACGGCCTTGGCCAGATCGAGGATGCCTACGCCAAGGCGAAAGAACTCGGTCACGCGCCGGATGCGAAGGTCGTGAAGTACGGCCCGCCCTTCAGCCTCGGCCGCGTTTTCCGCATGCTGACAAAGAGCGGCGACACCAAGATCGAACTCTCATTACCCGGTCAGCTCGCTCCGCAATTGGAGAGCGGACGCGCCTATTTTCTCCCAAGCTTTTACGCTCCTTAGCAGCGCGCTGCCGAGATGTTCGACAGCCTGATTAACACGCTGCTCGTCATTGCGGGGCTTTATGTCTACCTCTCGCTCTTCCGCCAGGTCGCGGCGCGGCACGACGGCGCGGCGGCGTTAGGCGAAAGACAGCTCGGTTTTCCGGAAGCGATCGCGGCGGTTCTGCTCATTGGCTGGTTTGTCCTCAATGTCATCGCGGCCGCCAAGGTGCAGAATACGCGTTTTCCAGACGCGCGATCTTCTTATCACCGGCGGTTTCTCCCTCGCTGTTGTTTCCATTCTCACCGCGCTGCTTCAGTTACGCGGCTTCAGCGTGATGTCGTTAGGAGGATTTTCCGGGCCCAGCTTTGGCCGCATCGTGAGTACGGCGGCGGTCCTGCTTTTTGCGGCCTATCCGTTGATCTTTGCGGCTGATGGCATCTCGCGCTGGGTGTTGGGCGGAGGGTCGAGCAAACAACAGATCGTCCAGATGTTTACCGGCTCGGAAACGCTCCAGCAACGCATTCTCATCATCGTCCTCGCGATCACGATCGCGCCGTTCGCGGAAGAATTTATTTTTCGCTTCTTCCTCTACGGCGTGCTCAAGCGTTACCTGGGCCGCGGCCCCGGTCTGGTCCTGAATGCGCTCCTCTTCGGGGCCGTACACGTCCATTTACCGAGCCTCTTGCCGCTCTTTGTGCTCGGCGGATGTTTCACTCTCGCCTACGAATGGAGTGGCTCGATCCTCGTTTCGATGACGATGCACGCCCTCTTTAATTTCTTCTCCCTCAGCGCGCTCGCCTTTCCCAATCTGATCCCGCAATGAAACTGCGCGAGTTGGGTGAGGACCGGCTGATCGCGCAGCTGGTGGCGCGGCTCAAGTCGCGGTCCGGACGTCGTTGTTGGGCCGGGCGACGATTGTGCGGTCCTGAAGGGGCCGGCGCAGAACCGGTTGCTTCTCCTGAAAACCGATTGCGTCGTCGAAGGCGTGCATTTCCAGCCTAACGAAAAGCCAACACGCGATCGGTTGGAAGGCGATGATGCGAACGCTGAGCGACTTCGCCGCCATGTCGGGTCTGCCGCACTATGCCGTCGTCACTCTGGTCGCTCCGGCTGAGCGCGAGGCGCGCTGGATGACGCAACTTTACCAGGGTCTGGAGCGCGCCGCCGGTCGATTCGACGTCGCGATCGTCGGCGGAGAAACGAGCAGCACGACAGGACCGATCGTGATTTCGATCAGCGCCACGGGTTCGGTCGAAAAGAAGCGCTGCGTCCTGCGAAGTGGTGGCAAGGGCGGCGACATCCTTTTCGTTACGGGTCGGCTGGGCGGTTCAAACAACGGCCGCCATCTGAACTTCGTTCCGCGAATCAACGAGGCGCGCTGGTTGACGCAAAAACTTCCGCATCCACGCGCTGATGGATCTAAGCGACGGCCTTGGCGCCGACCTGCCGCGCCTGGCAAGAGCGAGCGGCGTCGGCTTTGAGATCGACAAGAACGCTCTTCCTCGCGCGCGGGGTTGCTCGATCGAAGCGGCGATCAGCGACGGTGAAGATTACGAATTACTTTTCGCGCTTTCGCCTAACGACGCTGCAGTTCTCGAGAAAAAATGGCGGAAAATGTTCCCGCAACTCCCACTGACACGCATCGGGCGCCTCAATCAGCAATCAGCGGTCAGCAGTCAGCAATTGCCCCATGGCTACATTCACTTCCAATAGCGTGGAAGAAACGATCGCCTTCGCACGCGATTGGGCGCAGACCCTCCGACCTAACGACGTCGTCGCGCTCATTGGCGACCTCGGCGCAGGCAAGACGCATTTTGTCAAGGGTCTGCTCCAGGGTCTTGAAAGCGCGGAAGAGGCGACCAGCCCCACCTTCACTCTCGTTCATGAATATCGGTGCGGCCGGCTCCCGGTTTTTCACTTTGATTTTTACCGGCTGAAGGAACGCTCCGAAATCGACGAGATCGGCTTCGATGAATACCTCGAGGAGGGCGGCATCACCGTGATCGAATGGGCGGACCGCTTTCCCCAAGTCCTGCCCGCGCGCACGCGCTGGCTGCGACTCGAGTCGGACGGCGAATCACAACGCATCATCAACGAGGAGGCGGAAATGAAGGTGCTTGCCCTGGAGCTTTCTTCGCCGGTTGGCAGCGTCGCATTTTGCGACGACTGCGGTAAGAGCGAGGTCGCAGGCATTCCCGGCCGACCGGAAGGACTCCGGATTATTCTACGAAAATCTGCGCGCGGTATATCGCGCAGGCGCGCCGCCCGATCTCATCGTGGTTGGGCTGGGGCCCGGCTCCTATGCGGGAGTGCGGATCGCGATTGCCACCGCGCTCGGCCTGCGCTCTCGCATCCGGCGCGCGCCTGTGCGGTCTTCCCTCGGTCTGTGCGATTGATCGGGAGGAATATCTCTTTGTCGGCGACGCGCGCCGGAATTCGTTTGTCTTCGCCCACGTGGTGGATGGCCAATGCGTGGAAGGACCCATCCTCGCGAGCGAAGAGGAGATTCGGGCGAAGCTACGCGATGCGCAGGCGTTGCCGGTCCTTGCGACGCAGCCACTGGAGCAATTTGAGAAGGTGATTATGGAATATCCCTCGGCTCTGCGGTTGATGGAGCTCGCGCGGCGCATGAACGGACACTCCGACGAAGCGCTGGAGCCGATTTACCTGCGCGCGCCGTACATCACGGCTCCGGCAAGATGAATTCGTCAGGCACAGATCGTTGTTGGGCGGAAGTCGATCGCGCAGCGCTGCGCCATAACGCCCGTGTCGCCCGGGAGCGGGTTGGGCCGAAGGTGGCCCTGCTCGCGGTCGTGAAGGCGAACGGCTACGGCCACGGAATGGTCGAGGTGGCTGCCGCTGTGCGGGAAGAAGCGCAGATTTTCGGCGTCGCAAATCTGCATGAGGCGCAGGAGCTGCGCGCCAGCGGATTACCGCATCCGATTTTGATCCTTGGTCCCTCGCTTCCGCAGGAGCGGGCGGCGATCCACGAGCAGGGCTTCATTCCTTCCGTCTCGAGTTTTGAGGAAGCGCGCGCCTTCGCAGGCAATCGCGGCGGGATCAACTTCGCGATCGATACCGGGATGGGTCGGATGGGTTGCTGGCAGGACGACGCGATCGCTGAGCTGGGAAAGATTTCGCAGTTGCCGGATCTCATCTCCACAGCGTCTCGACCCATCTGCCGGTCGCGGATGAAGACGCCGCTTTTACCGAAAGCCAGCTCGCCCAGTTCGATCAACTCGTTAGGCAAATGCGGGCGCGCGTTCCCGGCTCCTTCAAAGTGCATGTCCTGCTCAGCGCCGGCATTCTCGGCTCCGCGCAAACATCGCTTCGACATCGTGCGCGCCGGGCTCATGCTCTACGGCAGCGCGCCGCTCCCGGCGGAACAGAAATTTCTCCAACCGGTCCTGGCCCTGAAGTCACGCGTCGCACTCCTGCGCGATCTTCCGGCGGGGCGCAGCATCAGTTACGGGCGCACCTTTACCACCGCGCGGCCGATGCGGGTCGCCACGATCAGTGCTGGTTACGCGGATGGTTATCCCGCGCTCGCTCTCGAACCGCGACGCGTCGGTCCTGATCCGCGGCCAACGCTGTCCGGTACTCGGCCGCATTACGATGGACCTGACCATGGTGGATGTGACTCCGTTGCCTGACGTTGAGCTGGGCGACGAAGTCGTGCTGATCGGGCAGACAGGGTGGCGAGGAAATTTTCGTCGCGGAAGTAGCGGCGCGTGCGGGGACGATCGCGTGGGAAATTTTTACCGGCATTGGCAGCCGGGTGCGGCGGGTGTACATACGTGAAGCGATGAAACGTTGGAAGCGGTCGCGCCTCGGCCGCTTCAATCCTTAAACTCTTTGACGCTCCACGACCAAACACGCCCATGTTCCAGATCATCTTCAACGAACTGAGCGCGGCGGAGATGGCGGCGCTGCCGAAGACGCTCCAGCTCGATCTTGCTCGCCGAGTTCCAAATTTTACCGGAAGACCTCGACAACCTCGACACGAGCCGATTCGGCGTGATCAAGCGCGAGGGCAAAAAGCTCCATCGTTATCGCGCGAAAGATTACCGCATCTATTTCGAGCGCAGCCCGGAAGGCATCACCGTGCATCGCGTCCTGCACAAAAACACGCTGCGGGATTTTCTTTTCCGCAGCAAACTGCCGATGGCGGAAGACGATCAGCTCGGCAAGACGCGCGAATTCTGGAAGCTGATCGAGCAGGGCGAACGGACGCGCAAGGCCTGAACGCGCGCGCGATCGCGTGAGACGCCTCGAGTGAATCCAAGTTCGGCTTCCCGGTAAGGCTTGACATCGCCGGGACCGCCCGGCACAAACTCAACGCAGTCAAAGCTCTCGCTTTGATCAAGCCTGGGTTGGAACCGTTCGGTTTCAAGGCGGGCTTTAATCATCGATAACGAAAGGAAAAGATGAAATTACTTACACGCGCACTCGCGGTCGCACTCCTAGCTGCCGCTTGCGACCCTGCAGGCCCAAAGCTCGCCAGTCCGGCGAAAACGGGCGCAGCGCCGAAGCGAACCGACGTTTATCACGTCTTCTTCGTCAAGGCCGCCCTCGGCAAAGCCAAGGAACTGCAAGATTGGCTGAAAGAACCGGATCCGAAGCATCCGGATCCCAAAGGAATTGTCCTGCGTCATCAGGACGGCGATTCGTGGGATTACGTCGCGATCGAACACATCGGCACGAAGGCGACAGTCGAGATGGGCGGAACGCCGATGACGCCGCCGCAACGCGCGCTTGACGCGAATGGCATGACGACACTTTTGTCGCCGGCCCGCCTGGGCGGAATTTGCGAAAGCGATGGGGCTCGATGGCGATGCCGCGAAGACAACCGGCTCGGTTTATGTCGTTTCGGATTATCGGGCCGCTGCCGGGTCATCGCGATGAACTGGAGAAAATGCTGAGCGCAGCGACGCCCGGCGATACGGCTTCGGGCAACGTCCTGCTCGCGCACCTGGAAGGCGCGCCCTGGAATTTCCTCGCCATTGTCCATTACGATCAGCTGGGAGAAATACGCCGAAGGGGAAAAGAACAGCATCGCGCAGACGAACAAAGGCCAGGGCGGCTGGTTTGAGCTGCGCAACACTGCGCTCTGCATCACGACACGCTGACCGATCGCATCGTCCCTTAACCGTTGCATTCACCGGCCGGACTGAGCGGCAACTCGGTCCGGCCGCGATGTCCACAGACACGACCGAAGACGCGCAATTACCTGCGGTCCAGCCGTCATTGGCGGCGGCGTTCGCAGAACGCCGCGCTCGCTGCTTACTTCATCAAGAGCACCGAGCGGCTGCGCTTGATTTCGCGCGTGATTTTGCGGTGCATGTGCGCCGGCATGCCCGGTGACGCGGCGCGGCAGGATCTTTCCGCTTTCGGTGACGAATTTTCTCAGCAGATCGGGATTTTTGTAATCGATCGCCTCGGCCGCGATGTCGATGCGGCGGCGCGGCATGGTGCGATTGGCGCGGCGAAAGGCGGAACGGCGTTTGGCGGTTTTTGGTTGCATGCTTACTTGGTCTCCCGGTGAAGCGTGTGCCGCTTCATGAAGGGATTATATTTTTTCTTTTCCAGCCGGTTTGGCGTGCGCGGGCTTTTCTTGTTCCGCGTCGTCATGTAGCGCGAAGCGGGTGCGCCGGCAGCTTTCGCTTCGGTGCATTCCAGCGTGATGATTTCCTGGGCCATCTTGGTTATTCCTTGGTCTCGGCGACCGGCTCCTCTTCCTCGCCTTCGCGGGCTTCGTCATCCGTCAGGCCAAAGAGCGAGGTGACCGACTGGCGAACGCGCGACGCTTTGCTCTGTTTCTCGAGCTGCGACTGGCATTCGACCGTGTAACGGGCAAAGGGAATCGCCTCCAGGCGCGCGTGCGCGATCGGTTTGCCCGACATCTCGCATTTGCCATAGGTGCCGAGATCGATCCGCTTGAGCGCTTCGTCGATCTCGTAAAGGGCGTCCTGTTCCTGCGACAAGAGGCTGAGCGCGAAATCGCGGTCGTAGGCGTCGCTCCCGGCATCCGCCTGATGCATGCCGAAAGCGGAGGCTTCGCTGCCCTCGGCACGTGCGCGCAAAGTGTCCTGCGCAACGCCCGGCCATGGAATCGACCATCGCGTCGCGCAGTTGCAAGAGCTTCTCCTTCTGTGCCCGAGTAAACGGATCGAGCCGCCGCTCCTTGGGTTTTACATGGTTGCCGATAATCGTGAACGTTTGATTGTTCTTGCCGCTCGCCTTCCCGGCTTTGCTATTGGCCGATCGGACCGCCGAAGCGCTTTGTTTGTGTGATTTGACCGAGGCCTTCTGTGACTTCGCGGGCTTGTGCAACTTGGCTGCGGACTTGCGTGATTTGACAACGAGCTTGTGCGACTTGGTCGCCTTGCGCGGCGCGGCGGCTTTCACTGCCTTTTTCTTGGCCGGGGCGTTTCGCTTCCTGGCGACAGGTGCCTTCCGTGTCGCGGTTTTCTTCGCGGCGGCTTTCTTCGCAGGTTTTTTGGGAGATGATTTCTTGGTTGAACGAGCCATAGAGAAGTTGGTCGGAGCTGCGTATCGCTCTCGTCCGGAGTGAAGGGAGGGTAATTAAGGGCAATTAATTTCCAGCGCAAGCGGTTTCGGCGCGATTTCGAAGGTCGCCTTTTCCCCGTCTGCGAGCCCGTTTCGCTCAGGAACTGGCACTCGAATAATGCTGTAGCGCCCAGCGCCAGAAGGCACGGCTGATCAGGGCCGCGATCGTGCCGGCGACGATGAGATGAAACATCAGCCAGGTGGGTTGACCTAACGATTTGATGAGCAGGCGCGCTGGAATGTTGGCCACGATGACAACGGGAATGATCCAGCCGAAAACCCAGCGAAACACCTGCGGGAAAATGACATCGGGATAGCGCGCGATGTTGAGGAAGTTGAAGTAACCGTAGACGAGCCCCTGCGCGCGAACGATCCAAAAACTGACGGCGGCAAGCGTCAGCATGATCGAGTAATGGATTGCGACACCGAATCCGAGCGCCACGAGATAAAGCATGATTGCCCACGGGCCCGGGACGATGTGCAATTGTCGGAGCGAGAAGATGACCACGAACGCACCAATGAGTGCGTTGATCACGCTATCGAGGCCGAATTGCTTGGTTGAGACCGCAAACTGGCTGTCGAGCGGCAGGACAAGGAGCGAGTCGAGTTTCCCGGTCCGCACGAGCTCGGGAATGTTGGCGACGTTGGTAAAGAAGAATGCCTGGAACAACTGCGCGATGATTTGGTGCGTGCCGACGAGCAGCACCACTTCCCATTTCGTCCAGTCACCGATCCGGTTGACCTGCCCAAAGATGATGCTGAAAAAAAGGATCTGCCCACAGAACCAGAGCACCTCCACGATCATCCAAAGGATGAAGTTCGCCTTGAAGCTCATCTCGCGGATAAGCGAGTTGCGCAGCATGATCGAGTAGATTTCGATGTAACGGCGCATCGCGTTTCATCTCGCGACCAAGGGGTGAAGTCAACCGCCTGCCCGGACCGCGCGGCATTGGTTCGCGCCTGAAAGAAATGTTACGAAAGGATTGACTCCGCCGCGCTCAATTTGCAGAATGACGGCAACGCTAACGCCCATTCGGCCGAGCGTGTCCCTCACTGGAATGTCGGGCTCCGCCACTGGGCAAACCTTAAAGGAGGTAAGTCATGTCCCAGAAGAATCGCATCCTGTGCAGCGTTACTTCGCTGCTCTTCACATCCGTCGCCATCGCCGCTGCCGATCTCGGCCGCCTTCTTGCTCCGGCCACTTATCCGACCGGGCAACTGCCGGTCGCAGCCGTCACCGGTGATTTCAATCACGACGGTCTGCCCGATCTCGCGACGGCAAACCAGAACGGCGACAACATGAGCGTATTGTTAGGGCAGAGCGGTGGCACATTTGGTAGCGCGACCGACTATACGGCTGGGAATAGCCCGTTCGGGATCGCGGCCGGCGATTTAAACGCCGATGGCGAAGTCGATCTGGTCGTCTCGAATTCCAGCAGTGATTCGGTCAGCATCTTCCTCGGCAACGGGGACGGCTCATTCAGCGCCGCGACTTCGCTCACTATTCCTTCTTCGCCGCGCGGAATCGCTTTGGTCGACTTGGACGACGACGGGAATCTCGATCTGGCGGTGGCGGCTCATGGCCTGGCACAGGCCGGTGAAGGATGGATTGCCGTGTCGTTAGGGCAGGGAAACGGAAGCTTTCAAGCCCCGATTTTGTATCCGGCAGGCCAGAATCCTCTTCGCTTTGCCGTTGCCGATTTCGATTTGGATGGCGACCTCGATTTCGCGGTGGCCGATGAAAACCAGACCGACTCGCCCAACGACCTGGCGATTCTTCTCGGAAACGGTGACGGCACTTTCTCCGCGCCGTTGCTTTCCCACACCACGGGCTCGGCAACCGACGTGACAACTTCCGATCTGAACGGCAATAGCCGTCTCGACCTCGTGATCGCGGGGGGCGAGGGAAAAACAGTCAGTGTCCGCTTGGGGAACGGCGACGGCACGTTCCAAAATCCGACTAACGAACAAACGCCCGGCGCGGCCAGGACTGTTACGCTTGCCATGTTGGACGAAGACAACGTCCTCGATCTCCTCGTCGGAGGAGGCAACGGCGCAAATGTGCTCCTCGGGCAGGGCGGTGGCACCTTCCACTTCGACGCGACCTTTGGCATCGGAACGAACTTCGTCTTGGTCGACGATTTCAATCAGGATGGCGCCGCCGACGCCGTTGCCACCGGCGATCTCTTTTCGGTCAGCGTGGCGTTTGGGAACGGTGACGGCACCTTCGACGCCGCCCGAGTTTATTCGGGCGGAACGATGATCGAGGCTCTCGCAAGCGGTGACTTCAATCGCGACAGCCGCTTGGATCTGGCATTGGGTAAACAACCGACCGACACGATTTCGATCCTGTCGGGCGCAGGCGACGGCGCGTTCACGCAGGGCGCACTCTTTGGGATGGTCCAGCCTAACGATTTGCTGGCGGTGGATTTCAATCGCGACAGGCGGCTCGATCTCGCCGTGACAAGCGATGCCGCCCTCACTTCCGGCGCTTACGTTTATCTCGGCAATGGCGACGGGACTTTTGGCGCGCCGCTTAGCCTGATCCCGGGCGTGGATCCGCTTGCCGAAGTCGCCGCCGATTTTAACCACGATCGACGGCTCGATCTCGCGACGGCAAACGCCAACACCGAAGAAGTCAGTATTTTGTTAGGCAACGGCGACGGCACTTTCCTATCCCCGATCAACTACCCGGCGGCGCGAAATCCGAACGTCATCCTGGCGGTGGATTTCAATCGCGATCACGATCTCGATCTCGCGGTCAACAACAGCTCGAGTGCGCGGGTCGGGGTCTATCTCGGTAACGGCGACGGAACGTTTCAAAGCCCAATCGATCTCATCGTTGTCGGGACCACAATGGTGAGCGGCGATTTCAATCACGATCGAAATCCGGACCTGATTCTCGGCGGAAATCCGCGCCTTTTCCTGGGCAATGGCGACGGAACGTTTCAAGCCGGTCAATTCATCTCTTTCGCCGATGGCCAGTTGAAAACCGCTGACCTCAATGGCGATGGCCGGCTCGATCTCCTGGCTGCGAGCGATCAGGTCAACGTCCTGCTCGGGAATGGTGATGGCACCTTTCAGGACGGGGTCGATTATTTCTCCGGCGCTCTGGTGCAGGGCGAATTGGAAATTGCCGATGTCAATCGCGACGGCGCGCCCGATGTGATGGTATCGGACCGATTCGAGAACGTCAGCGTGCTTCTGAATACGGGGGGGACGCAGGTCAGCCTAACGAGTTCGGCCAATCCTTCCCAGATCGGGGAGGAAGTCACTTTCACCGCGACGATCGCGCCCACTTTTCCCGAAACGGGGACTCTTGATGGACGGGTCACCTTCAGGGAGGGGCCGATCGTTCTGGGGACGGGCCGAATCCGGCAGGGGACGGCGAGTTTCTCGACCTCCGCGCTTACTGCCGGCGAGCATGCGATCTCGGCGGTTTATTCCGGGAACGAAATTTTCAATCGACGGATCAGCCCGGTTTGGCTCCAAGTCGTGAACGAACCATAGGAGCGGGCTTCGCACTTCTGATCCTCGGGCTGACCGGGGAGCGCTTCCCACTTCGCGAATGAGCGAGTTGCGCAGCATGATCGAGTAGATTTCGATGTAACGGCGCACCCCTCCTTGTTGTCATCTATTTGGATGTCGAGTCAAACACGCAGACCTGGGCCGCAGAATCTTCCGAATGGAAGCGCGGCCAAAGCGGCCCCGGTTGACGGACGCCGCGCTTCAGTCGATCAAGGCGCCAGGCCGATGAAGCGCTTCTACCCGTACCTGCTCGGTCTTGCGCTGCTTCTGGCGGCGTTCTGGCTCTATCGACACTGGAGTAGCTCCGGCGACGCCGTCTATCGCACGGCCGAAGTTTCCCGTGGCGCCATCACGCAGGCGGTCACCGCCACCGGCACTCTCAACCCCGTTGTCAATGTGCAGGTGGGGAGTCAGATTTCCGGGAATGTTTCGAAGTTGTACGTCGACTACAATTCGAACGTGAAAGCCGGTCAGGTGGTGGCTGAGATCGACCCGGCGGTTTTCAAGGCCGCGGTCACTCAGGCGCAGGGCGATCTGGCGAGCGCGCAAGCCGCGCTCGAGCTGGCCAAAATAAACGCCGCGCGTACCCAGGATCTGGTCAAGAAACAAAGCTCCGCCCAATCCGATCTCGACCAGGCCGTCGCCACGCTTCACCAGGCGGAGGCCAACGTCATGATCAAACAAGGCGCGCTCGACAAGGCGAAGACCGATCTCGATCATTGCACGATCACTTCGCCGATCGATGGGACGGTCATTTCGCGCAGCGTCGACGTCGGCCAGACCGTAGCCGCCAGCCTGTCGGCGCCCGTCATTTTCACGATCGCGAATGATCTCGCCAAGATGCAGATCGACACCAATGTCGCGGAGGCGGACGTCGGGGCGATCGAGCAGGGACAGAAAGTCGATTTCACGGTCGACGCTTTCCCGAATCGCACCTTTCATGGCGACGTCGTGCAGGTCCGCAACGCGCCCACGACGGTGCAGAACGTTGTGACTTACGACACCGTCATCGGCGTGAACAACGCCGACCTGAAACTCAAGCCCGGGATGACCGCAAACGTCTCGATCATCGTCGCCCATCGCGATAATGTCCTGAAGGTCAGCAACGCGGCACTGCGCTTCCAGCCAGCCGTGGCCGGGCCCTCAACGTCCTCGGGTGGCCCTTCCTGGCGCCGGACGCAGGGTGGAAAAGCGGGACCGCATCAGATCGAGAAGACGGTTTATCTTTTGCCTTCCGGCTCCAGAACCCCGGAGCCGGTCAAGATCAAAACAGGAATCAGCGATGGCATCTACACTGAGGTCATCTCCGGGCTGAAAGAGGGCGATCACGTCGTTACCGCGGCGATGGGCAAAGCCGCGCAGGCGTCCGGAAAGCAACAACCCATTCGGCGGCGGTCGGCGCCGCTTCTAGGTACGCTTGGAATGGCAGATCAAGCGGTCGTTAGGCTGGAGGACGTCCACAAGATCTACCGGACGGGCGAGGTGGATGTGCACGCCGTCTGCGGCGTTTCGCTCGAGATCGCACGGGGGGAGTTCGTCGCGATCATGGGTTCGAGCGGGTCCGGGAAATCGACCCTGATGAACATCCTCGGTTGCCTCGACCGTCCGTCGCAGGGGCGCTACCTCCTCGACGGATGCGATGTTTCAAACCTCGGCCGCGATGAGCTGGCCGATATTCGCAATCGCAAACTCGGTTTCGTTTTTCAGAGCTTCAATCTTCTCGCCCGCACGTCGGCCCTGGAAAACGTCGAGCTGCCGCTTCTCTACGGCGAGCATCGCCTAACGAGTGCGGAGTTGCAGGCCCGGGGCGAAAAGGTCCTCGCCTCGGTCGGCCTCGCCGGACGCGAAGATCACCATCCCAGTCAGCTTTCGGGTGGCCAGCAACAGCGCGTGGCGATTGCCCGTGCGCTCATCAACGAGCCGGAAGTGGTTCTGGCCGACGAGCCGACCGGCAACCTCGACAGTCGCACCAGCATCGAGATCATGGGAATTTTCCAGGAACTAAACGAGCGCGGCATCACCATCATTATGGTCACGCACGAATCGGATATCGCCGCCTACGCCAGGCGCAACATCGTGATGCGCGATGGCCTGGTGCAATACGACCGTCTCGTAAAGCAGCGGCTCTCGGCGGAGGTCGAGGCGAAGAAACTCTCCGAGATGGTCGAGACCGAGGCGCGATTATGAAGATCAACTCGACCCTCAAGATTGCCTTTCGCGCTTTGCGCCGAAACAAGCTGCGCTCGGTCCTGACTGCGCTCGGCATCATCATTGGCGTCGGCGCGGTCATTGCGATGGTCAGCATCGGCAACGGCGCGAAAGCGCAGGTCGAAGCGCAGATTGCGAGCCTGGGCGAGAACGTGATTTTAATTTTCTCCGGCAGCGTCACGGCCAGCGGCGTACATACCGGTTGGGGCAGTGCCGGTACCTTGAAGATCGAAGACGCTGATGCGATTCGCCGCGAAGTGCCCGGCGTGATCGCAGTGAGCGATGAAATCGTCTCGACCGGGCAGGTCTCGGCCGGCAATCAAAACTGGTTCACCCGCATTTGGGGTGAATCGCCGGAATATTTCGACATCCGGAAATGGCCGCTGAGCGATGGCGCAGTTTTCAGCGAACAGGATGTGCGAAGCGCAAACAAGGTCTGCGTCATCGGTCAGACAACGGCAAAGCAGATTTTTGGCGCGCAGAATCCCCTCGGGCAGATTTTGCGGGTCAAAGGTGTGCCCTTTCTCGTCACCGGAGTGTTGACTCCAAAAGGGCTGAGTCCGCAGGGCAATGATCAGGACGACATCGTCATCATGCCCTACACCAGCGCGATGAAACGGGTCGTCGGCGGCACGACCTTGCGCGGCATCGATGTGCAGGTGGCCACGCCGGACGATCTCGAGCCGGCGCAACAGCAGATTACGTCGCTCCTGCGCCAGCGGCATAACATTCGCCCCGGGAGCGACGATGATTTTACGGTGCGCAATCAGCAGGAGATTGCGGAAACGGCGACCGCCACTTCCAAGGTCATGACGTTGTTGTTAGGCGCGATCGCCAGCGTCTCGCTCGTCGTCGGTGGGATCGGGATCATGAACATCATGCTCGTGAGCGTGACCGAGCGGACGCGCGAGATTGGGGTGCGGCTTGCAGTCGGCGCGCATGGCCGCGACATCCTCACCCAATTCCTGATCGAGGCAGTGACCCTGAGTGCGATCGGCGGAGTGATCGGGATTCTGCTCGGGCTTGGCACTTCGCGCGTCCTTTCGGTGGTGGCGCACTGGCCGACGCTCATCTCGATTCCATCGATCGTGGCCGCGTTCTTCGTCAGCGCGGCGGTCGGGATCTTCTTTGGTTTTTACCCCGCGCGCGAAGCAGCCCGCCTCGACCCGATCGAGGCCTTGCGCTACGAATAGGGAAGGGCAACGGTGGCGGGAGGTAACCTTAGCGAAGCTATCGCATGTTGACCGCTATGAAAAAGGCAATCGTTGGAGTGTCCCTGCTCCTAACGCTGCTCGTGTGTGTTGCTCCTGCAAAAAATGCCAATGAGATAGAGTGGTCGTTTCCCACTTTGGGCAAAGACAAGACCAACCCTGACCTGTATTATTCTTTGCTCTTCCTTGGCTTTTTGAGGCAGGAGCTACCTTCAGAATGTAGGGCATATCTGGTTGCCTGGCTCAAAGAGCATCCGAGCGCGATCGCGGTTCCAGTCGCAATCGAAGAACCGTTTAACAATCGCAACCCAAAGTCGAAATTGATCTTTGTCTGGATTGTTGACAAGCAGGATAACCTAGGCGTGGAACTCGTGCGAAAGGGCTGTGTTCCAGCCGCGTTGCTCTTTACTTTAATGCCGGGATTGCACTTAAGAATCTCTCAGAAGGAATTTGATCGAGTGAAAGAGCAGCTGCTAACTGCCGGACAGTCCGCAAAGGCTGAAAAGCTCGGGATTTGGTCCGCTCGGCAGACGGATGCAGCGCGCACCGACGATTGAGGGCAGAGCACGCGGAATTTCATCGAGCGCTTCGCGCGGCGAAGCGGCTACAACTGGTCGGCGATGATTTTGAAGATGACCGTGTTGTCGAGGAAGCCGTGGAGCGTTTCTGTGCCTGGCCCGCTTCCGGCGGCGAGCACGTCGTCGACTGTGTTACGCGCCCAGGGCGCGTAGACCGCGGCCGGCTCCTGTCCGCCAACCGGCGCCGGACCTTCGCCGGGCGGAGCGGGATCTTCCGGGGCGGAGCCCGGCGGCAGACTGCGAGTGACGATTCCATTGGGGCCCGTTGCCCAAGTGAGGGCGGGTTCGCCGGACGAATTGATGCCGAGCAGCGCGACCCCGCTGTCGCGCCGGAAGGGGAATCCGTTGAGCGAGAGCCCGCCGATTCCAAAATTCCCGGCGACAAGAATGGTTGATTTCTCACCAGCGTAGCTAGCTGCGACCGCGATCGCCTGATCAAGCTGGACCGTTTCGGCCAGGGTGCGCTCGCCGTGATTTTCGCGCGCGGCGGCGCCCATCAGGCCGGCATCAACGATGAGCAGGTAACCGCTCGTATTCCATTGCAGCAACTGGATGGCGCGCCGCGTCATGTCGGCCAGCGACGGTTGTTCGCTGCCGGCGGCGATTTCGTTCGCATAAGCCATCTCGCCTTCGCTGAAAAGACCGAGCAACTTCGGCCGCCGCCACTGCGGGATGGCTTCGAGCTCGGCGTTGCTACGCACGATCTCGTACCCGTTGCGGCGCATCTCCAGCATCAGGTCGCGTCCGTCAGTGCGGCGCCCGCCTTTGGCTTCCGGTAAAAAATTTGCCCGGCCGCCGCCGAGTGCGATGTCGATTTTTTTCCCGTCCGCCAGTTGCTGCGCGACGTCGCCTTTCCCGGTGGCATAGAACGCCGCCACCGTCGGATCCGTCAGCCGGCCGTTTGTCACCACACCGATGGCGCGGCCCTTGTCGCGCGCCAGATCAATGATGCTGCGCAGGCGTTTGTCGTTAGGACCGATGCCGAGGCTGCGATTGTTGACCTTCACGCCCGTCGCAAGAGTGGTGGCAGCGGCGGCTTCGTCGGGCACGGCGAAATCCTGCGAGTAATTCGTGAGCAGCGCCATCGCAGGGAGCGACTCGATCGCCAGCCGCGAACTGGCCCCGCCCGCATAGGCGCGAGTCGCAGCGATGCGATCGGGTGTCAGGCCTTCCCCGACGAAGAGCACAATCCCAAACGGTTTTTGCACCACCCAATGGCGAAAATAGAGCACCCCAAAGCCGATGAAGATCGCCAGGCAAAGGAGCGCAAGGATCTGGTTGCGCCATTTCATTTAGTCGATAGAGCGAGCGGCGGACCGCGTTGTCAATCCCGCAGGCACGGGAAACCGCTTGAGAGCGGGCGCGCCTGCCGGGAGAGTGCGCTCTATGGCAAAGCCGATCGTTTTGGTCATTCGCGATGGATGGGGGATTAATCCGGGCGGAAAAGCGGCGCGGGAAAAGAACGGCGACGCCACCCTCCTCGCGCAAACCCCGTTTCACGATCGACTCTATCGCGAATATCCCTGCGCCACCCTGAGCGCGAGCGGCGAGGACGTTGGCCTGCCGGCGGGGCAAATGGGAAACTCCGAGGTCGGCCATCTTAACCTCGGCGCGGGCCGGATCGTTTATCAGGACCTAACCCGGATTAACAAAGCGATCGCGGAGGGCGAACTGGAGCGGAACGAAGTTTTGCGAGAGGCCTTTGCGAAAGCGCGCAACGGACGGCTGCACTTTATCGGGCTGGTTTCCGATGGCGGCGTGCATAGCCATTATGAGCATCTAGTCGCTCTGGCTGCGGCGGCAAAGAAAGCGGGCGTGGAGCAAATTCTCGTGCACGCCATCACTGACGGGCGTGATACTTCGCCGACCGGCGGAGCGGGTTATCTGGCGACCTGCGCTGCGGAGTTGGCGAAAAGCGAGGCGAGGATCATCACCGTCGTCGGCCGCTATTTTGCGATGGATCGCGACCGGCGCTGGGACCGGACCAAGCTCGCCTGGGACGCGATCGTCCTCGGCCGCGGGGAAGTTTGCCAGGACACGCCTTCGGCCGCAGTTAGCCGGCATTACGCCAAGGACAAGACGGACGAGTTCATGCCGGCGTTGATCTTTGCCGAGCCTAACGAACAACGCATTCACGACGGCGATACCGTCATCTTCTTCAACTTCCGCGCCGATCGCGCCCGGCAACTCTCGCAGGCTTTTCTTTTCAAGGATTTCAATGGCTTCGAGCGGGAAGTCTGGCCACGCGTGCATTACGTCACCCTCACCGAGTATGACATCACCTATGGTTGCCCGATCGTTTTCGGACCGCAGTCGCTCAGGAACATTCTCGGCGATGTGGCGAGCGCGGCGGGCAAAAAGCAGTTGCGCATTGCCGAGACGGAAAAGTATCCACACGTGACCTATTTCTTTAACGGCGGGGTGGAAAAACCGGTGCCGGGCGAGGATCGCAAGATCATTCCATCGCCCAAGGTCGCGACCTACGATTTGCAGCCGGAGATGAGCGCGGTGCAAGTGACGGACGAAGTCCTGAGCCGGCTCGATCAATACGACCTGATCATTCTGAACTACGCCAATCCCGACATGGTGGGGCACACCGGGATCGTCGAAGCGGGTACAAGGGCGGTCGAAACGATCGACGCCTGCGTGGCGCGACTCGTGCCCGCCGTGTTGTCGCTAGGCGGCAAACTCCTCGTCACGGCCGACCACGGCAATTGCGAGTTGATGCGCAATCCGGACGGCTCGCCCAACACCGCGCACACGACCAACCTCGTGCACCTGATTTATGTCGCGGAGGACGCAAAGAACTTTCGGCTGGAGAGCGGGATCCTGGCCGACATTGCACCGACCCTGCTTTTCCTGCTCGGTTTGCCAAAGCCGGCTGAGATGACGGGGCATTGTTTATTGTCGGAAGCCGGGGATCCCGCCTGACGAATGCCTTCGGCAAGCTCTCCTACTTCTTGCGATCGGCGATGAGAACGTCATCGGTGTTCGGATGGATTTCTCCGGCGAATCCGGCAGTTGTCAGTCGTCGGCCCCTGGTTTATCGAAGCTTGATGACCGCGGGAACGGCGTTGGACAAGCAGATCGAACGTTATCGTCAGATGACCGGCGAACAACGGTTGGCGGTCGCGCTGGAGTTGCACGAACTCTCCTGTGACATCGCGCGCGAAGGGATTCGCCGGGCGCATCCCGCAGCCAATGCCGCCGAGGTGGAGCAACTGCTGCACCGCCGCCTCGAGTTGACCCGCGCCGAATGAATGAGCGTGAGCTCCTGGTGGATTGCTTGCGCCGTTTGAATCGGACCGGGGTTGTCTATTACCTCACCGGTTCGATGGCGAGCAACTACTGGGGCGTTCCTCGATCCACCCACGATTTGGACTTTGTCGTGCAACTGCCGTTGGTTGCCGTTCCGCACATCGTTCAGGAATTCAGCCGTGATTTTTACCTCGAGGAAGCAGCGGTGCGAGCGGCCTATCAACCACCCCATCAGTTCAACGCCATCGACCTCCGCTCGGCCTTGAAAGTCAATTTCTGGCTGGCACGGCCTGAACCGTTCGATCAGGAAATGCTCCGGCGACGCGCACCGGTCAGCCTCTTCGGTGAACCCGCGTGGATCGCCACCACCGAAGATGTCATCTTGCACAAGCTCGTTTGGAATCGCATTTCGCCTTCCGAGCGGCAATTGGGCGACGTGGCCGGCATCATCGCCGTGCAAGCTGGTGCCCTGGACAAGAAGTACGGGAGGCGGTGGGCGCAGAAACTCGAAGTGGCGGATGAAATAGAGCGATTGTTGAGCGGCGAGATCAAACCCAAGAATACCTGACCGAGCGGTCGAGCTTTATCTCCAAAGCGGCCGGCGCGCGGCGAGTGCGATGATTAGCGCCGGTGGCACCCTAACGAATCGGGCTGCCGCACAGCGGAAGTCGGCGCGCGCTAATGCCCGGCGCCGTGTCCGTAAAAGACGCTCGCTTCGCCATAACTTTTCACACCGCTCGACTCGACCTCATTCGGATTGTCGGCGGTCGTCTGTTGATCGGCCGCGCACCCGCCGAGGATGCAGCCGAGCCCTGCGACGAGCAGGCAGAGAGCAAAATGCTTCTTCATCTCGCACAACGAGTCGTCCGCCCAACGACGCCATGCAACTAGCGCGCCGGAGTCGCGGCGGGAGCCGGTGGCTTTCCGGCGGCGCCGATCGATTTCAGCACGCCGCCGAAGTCGCTCCCGGTCGAGAGGACGGCGGTCGTGTCACGCGCGAAAGCATCACGCGCCACTTCCAGCCGGCGCTGGAAGGAGTAGAGCTCGTGTGCCTCGGGCGATGCGTAGGCCGCGGCGTAAATCTGCGCCGCTTCGGCATCGGCTTCGCCCTCGGTCTTGAGCGCGTTGCGGGTCGCGGCAGACTGAATGGAAGCGACGTCACTCTCCTTTTGTCCGCTGATGTTGGCTGCTTCGCCGCGTCCTTCGGAGCGGAACTTCGACGCGATCTGGTGCCGTTCGCTCGACATCCGTTCGATGATTTTTTCGGCGACGGCCGGGTTGTATTTGCTCCGCTTGAATCGCTCGTCGAGCAGCTCAATCCCGAAGCCCTCGATTTTCTGTCGGGCGCGCTGGGTGATCTGTTCCTCGATCGCGCTCCGACCGAGTTCGATATCCGGCAGATTGCTCGGGAGCACGGTGCCGCTCTTTTCCAGCTCTGCGTCGTGCACCGGCTGACGCCCTTTGGTGACCCTGACAATCTCGACCAGGTCGTTGGAGGCGACGGCGGTGCGGGTTTCGCTGCCGAGGATGTCGTCGAGGCGCGAGAGAGCGCTGCGCTCGTCATTCAGGCGATTGTAATAGAGAAGCGGATCGCTTATCCGCCAGCGCGCGAAACAATCGACGATCAGGTAGAGCTTGTCCTTGGTCGGCGTTTCCGTCGGCGGTCCGTCCCAGGCGAGAATGCGATTGTCGAAGCGATGCACGGCGTCGATCATCGGCACCTTGAATTTCAAGCCCGGCGTTGTCTCCACCCGGATAGCCTTGCCAAACCGGGTTACAATTGCGGTCTCGTACTGATGCACGGTAAACAGGAAGGTGGCCCACTTTAGCGCCACAAAGAGGACAATAACTCCGATGATCGCGAGCACCGGATTCTGCATGAACCCGACGAAGCGGGTGGAAAAATGCGGACGATAGATATCAGCCATGGTTCGTTAGGTTTCGTTAGGCAATTCGGATGGAGCCAGAGTGGTGGGGCGAGACTCCGTCGAGCCAGGGGAAACGTCTACCGACAGCAACCCGCCTTCCCCGGCTCGACGGAGTCTCGCCCCACCGAGATGGCAGGATCGGTGCGCAGTGACTCGATGATTATTGTCCATCTCTTTCTTCATGGTTGCGGCGCCGGGGTTGCGGCGGGCATCGGCGACATCAGCGGCAGGGTTTGCAGCACTCCCTTGATGCTGTCGTCGACGATCACCTTGCGATCGAGCGCCGGCAGGATCGATTGCATCGCTTCGAAATAAAGCCGTTGCCGCGTGATCTCCGGCGCTTTGGCGTATTCCTTCAGGAGCAGAGTAAATTTCTCCGTGTCGCCCTTCGCTCCGTTGACCCGGCGAAAGGCATAGGCCTCCGCCTGTTTCTCGCGCTCCTTGGCCTGGCCGCGGGCATTGGGCACGGCGTCGTTGTAGATCGCCCACGCCTGGTTGATCGCCGTCTGCTTTTCCTGCTGCGCCTGGTTCACTTCGTTAAACGCCGCCTGCACTGCCGGCGGCGGACGCACCGTCGCGAGCTGCACCTGCTGGATCTGCAATCCGAGGCCGTATTCCGACGACAACTTTGCCAACCGATCGAGCGCCGCCGTTTCGATGTCGTGCCGCCCAATCGTGAGGACTTCATCGACCGTCCGGTCGCCGATCACCTCGCGCATCACGCTTTCCGAGAGGTCGCGCAGGGTCTGCTCAGGCTCGCGCGCGCCAAAAAGGTATTGCTTGGGATCCATGATCCGGTATTGCACGACCCACGGGACGAGAGCGGTATTGAGGTCGCCCGTGATCATCGTTTCCGTGTCTTCGGGTTGCTGATCACCTTGAAAACCGTTCGTTGCGCCCGGCGTGCTGAACCCGAACTCCAGTTTCAACAAACGCTGTGTCGGGACAATCCGGATCTCATCGACATAGGGAATGGCGTAGGCCAGGCCCGGCCCTTCCGTGCTGTGGTAGGCGCCAAAGCGCAGCTTCACGCCGACCGAGTTCGTCGGGATGGAAACGAACCCGAAAAGGAGCGAGAGCAGCGTCAGCAAAATGCCGATGAACCCGATCAGCCCAAGGATGAAACGAAACGGATGAAACTTAAACCCCGGCGGAAAGGGCGACGCGGAAGCGCCAGAAGAGGTGGTGATCTGCATCGTTGCGTCAGCTTGCCTGCGCATGAGCGAGCTGGCAAGCCTTCTCTGGTCGCGTCTGGAGGGACGTGCGCCGTCACGTCCGTGGCCCGGCATGGAACATTCAATCTGGAACCTGAAGCAACGGATGCGAAGCAACGGCCAGGACATTTAAAACCAGTCGCAGACTCGCGGTGGCGGGAAAGACAAACCGATCCTCCTGCTGACGCCTGCTGTGATTAGCGTCCTGAATTCCACGATGGGCGTGCCAGCAGCCCTTCTGAGGAGCGCGGGCGCCCCGCCCGCTCTTTTTGGCGCCCTCGCCAAAAGCCTCTGCGCGCACGGCCAGTGTCTCGCGAGGCGCGTGACACAGCGGGCGAGGCGCCCGCGCTCCCCGGAGAATCGGCGCGGTTCACAACCACGCTTCGCCATTACCTTCCCACTTACCAAGACGCTAAAGATGGGCGAGCGGAACCGTTCTTCCGAGGCGATCAAGCCGCCTCAGTCACCTGCCTGGGAGCAGACGGGTCGAGGAGGCACGGGTCGCGTCTAAATCGACACGAACCCCCTCGGCTCGCGCTCGGTTACCGAATCCCGAAAGAATTCGCCCAAGGGGGGCAAGCACACCGGCTATTCCGGCAAATCCAACGCCGGATTTTGCGTGAAGAATCCCCATGGCACCAAACGAAACCCCGCCTCCTGTGTGGGCATGACCGGCCATTCTTCCGGCCTTGGAACGTGAGTCACCGTGAGAGTGTACCACAACACCAGGTCTTGATTGTTGATGGATTCGTCCCCGCTCCAAATGGACAATCCGTCCACTTTGGGATTTTGACGTGGGTAGTCGCCTGCGGCGTAGAGCTCGCGCGGATGATAGCGTGTAACCCAAACGTGATGATCCATAAATGCCGCCCGTTTGCGTAGCTGCGTGTCTTTACCCAGATACGGGGTAGCGTTTTCTCCCGAGACCAACATGTACGACGGATGATGTCCGAGAGCAGTTCGCTGACTCGAATTGAACACCTTCCAGGTGCGGTGATGTTCGAGGCTCAGGTTTCGGCGAGCCTCGTATTCCTTCGCAAAGACAGTCTCGGTTTGGAGAAAGGCGTTGGCCCGTGGATTTCCGGGGCCGGCGTATGGCCGTACGTTCATTTCTGCAAAACTGTTCTTCTCGCCGTCCACCGCAAAGTCCAGCCGAAAGCTTAAAATGTGCTGGTGATTGACACCGACCACGTTTCTGCTGACGAGAGTGCCGAATTGCTGATCCCCATTTGGCACGATGGTCACCTTGTGATTCAAGTCCCTCGAGACTTCGTTTACCTGCTCACAGATTTGGCAACCATTTGACTCTACTGCTTTGGCGAGCAGGATGCCCGTGAGATCTGCCTGCACTTGAATCGAGCCATCCTGGCGGAAAATCCAGCGCAAGCCGTAATCGTAATTGCCGACTGTGGTGATGAAGTAGAAAACAAGCTCACGCGCTCGACGCGTGACCGCTCGCGCTTCGTCCCTATCATATACCCGCTCATCCATATGTTTCCAGAGGAGGCCAACCTCGCGCTCGTAAATAGCAAGTACGTCTTCGCGCAAATCCACGTTTCCCAGGTCATCCGCAAAAACAGCCGGAAAGAGCGCAGCATTCTCAGGCACATCCTCCCCGCGCTTAAGCGGGCTGGCTAGCCATCCAATGCCGTATTCGCCCTCGTCAAAAGCAGCTCGCCAGTTCCAGGCTTCTCCCGGGTCTCCGTAGGGCACGACCATTTCCGACAGCGAAGCACGATCCAGAATAGGACGAACCCTGCCGCCGTCCTCGTAACCAATATCATAGAGAACCAGCCCTTCACGTGGATTCATAGCGTAGCGAATACGCCAGTTCTGCCAGCAGATCTCATAGCCGTTTTTTACAAAGCTTGGGCCCTGCGGCTGAAGAATATTGAGTGGCTTAAGACCTTGCCGTTGAGGACCACGCAACTTTGGGTCGAAGAAGTCTGCGCTTTGTTTCGGAAAACCGACGTTCTCGGAGGTGGTTAGCTTGACCACCTTTTTGTGGGACAAGTCGACCAAGGCGACCAATCCCTCGATTGGCCGCCCGTAACAATTTACTTCTCCCTTTTCACAAAAATAGGGAATTACCCTTAACAAGGGGAATGTATCGTCGACATTGCCCAACACCTCCCCCGGAGCCCAGATCGAAAGGAAGACATTATCGGGGTTTTCAACTCCTCGTTCGCGCAGCGCCTCTTGCCAGCGCTTATCTGCTCTGACGATCTTTTTGGCTTCTTCTTCTTCGTCTTCGGTAACCAGGCCTCTCTTTCCAGGCTTTTTTGTCCAGGTCAGCACCTTGTTAGCCTTCAAGTCGACGACCGCCTCAATCAGCAGGCCCTCCTTTCGATCGTAAACCAACGCAAAACCGCGACGAGGGATCGCTTTGCCTGACTTGTATTGAGCCATTTCGTCTTTGGAGGGCTCTTGCAGCGACACCATCGGGAACAGGAGATCGTTCGGCTTGCCGTGCCTCGTTTTGACCAGACCAACCATAGTTGCAATTTCCTCTGCGCTCAAAGGATCCAGCGGATGGGCGTGCTGAGCAGAGGCGCTGATCGCTACCAGGAGCAGGAGTGATGCAATAGATTTCATGGCGTGAAGGGGCTAACGAGAACAGAGTGAGCTGCCACGAGCGGGAATGCGTCTTGCAGCGGGTGAAAAGGAAGTAGACACGGAAAACAAAGTCGTACGACGGCTCGCAGTCAGCTCCAGCGATTAGATGGCATGAAGAGAAGCGGGTGAGCGGTTTAGACTCACCCGCTTATGAATAAAACAATCGTTCATCACGAAGGGGTCTGCTCACTCGAGCGGACCGGAAAGAAGATAAAGCTTGCCTCGGCGGTGATCAAGATCGGGCTGGATGTCCATGCCCGGCTCTACGTGGCGGTGGCGCAGTACCGATCAATTGCTGCCGAAGGCGGCGCGGCGGTTCGGGCCGAGCGAGTTCGTGCCCTGGGTGGAAGGGCTGCTGCGGGTCGGTCACACCGGGAGCGCGCAGAATGGGGTCAGGGTGGGGTTGCCCTGATTTGACGGACAATGGGCTTGGGGTCAAAAACCCGAGGAGTCCACATGAAAACGCAGATCAGAAAACCAGCTCGAGAAAGAACGAGCTTTGTGTCAAGATTTGCACACTAGAGCGACTGCCAAAAAAAGTTTCCGGCTAACAACATTTTGTGGTTGTACGAATTGGCTTCTTATGCTTGAAGCTGATTGTTGCGTAGCGATTGCCTGGAGCCAAACGGAGAAAACGCGAGTGACGGGGAGCTGCTCGTGGCGATGGAAGCCGCGCGCAACAAGCGGAGCTACCGGCGGCTGGGGGCGATCCGCGCGTTGCTTTTGGGTCATTCGCGGGCGCAGGTGGCCGATCTCTTTGGCCGGAGTGAACGGATGGTGCGGCTCTGGATTTTAGCCTTCAACCGGGGCGGGATCGACGGGTTGGCGAGCAAGCCGCGCCCGGGTCGTCCGCGCAAAGTGAAGCTGGAGCGGGTGCGCGATCTGTTGGTGCCGGTGCTCGAAGAGCCGGCTCAAGCGGGCCAGGGCCACTGGACCGGAGTCAAGCTCCACGGCTGGTTAAAAGAGCAACTCGCTCTGGAACTGGGCTATCGCACCGTCATTCGCTATCTCCACCAGCTCGATTACAACTTGCGTGTCCCGCAGCGCTGGCCCGAGCGGCAGGATGAAGCCGAGCGGGCCGCCTTCCTCGAGCGGCTGGCTGAGCTGCGGCAGGACCCCACGATCGAACTGTGGTATGGCGATGAGTGCGGGGTGGAAGGCGATCCGCGGCCGCGCCGGCGCTGGAGCGCGCGGGGGAGTCGCCCGCGCCTGCCCTACCTGGGTGATCATATCCGAGCCAACGTGGTGGGCGCAGTCTGCCCCGCCACCGGCCAGAGCTTCGCCATGGTCTTTGATGCCATGAACACCGACTGTTTCCAATGCTTTTTGGATCAACTGGCCGAGACCATTCCTCCCGAGCCGGGCAAACGGCGCCTCCTCCTCATTGACAACGCCAGTTGGCATAAGGCCGAGCGCCTGACTTGGCATCATTTTGAGCGGGCCTATCTGCCTACTTACAGCCCTGACTTTAACCCCATTGAACGACTCTGGTTGCGCCTCAAAGCCGACTACTTCACCGACTTCATCGCCCGCACTCCCGAGCAATTAACCGAGCGCTTGCTCAGCGCACTCAAAGCCTTTATCGACGATCCACAAACCGTCGCCTCCCAGTGCGCTACCAGGAAATGATTTTCGGCAACTGCTCTAACCCCCACTTTTCTCGATTGGTTAGCCGCTCTGCGTCTCAGTTTCGATCTCATATATCGGAATCACCCGTCCCGGGATCCTCGACTGATGATCACCAACCTTTATCGCCCCAAATCTCTCATAGAAACCAGCAGAGTGCGGATCGGCGATAATCGTAAGCCTTGCAATTCCTCGTCTGGTGGCCTGTTGTAAAG
This sequence comes from uncultured Verrucomicrobiae bacterium, assembly GCA_963738045.1. Taxonomy (GTDB): domain Bacteria; phylum Verrucomicrobiota; class Verrucomicrobiia; order Chthoniobacterales; family UBA10450; genus Palsa-1392. The sequence continues at coordinate 100,907 of CAVTUX010000003.1, forward strand.
CCCTTCTGAAAAGGACGCTTCCGATGCCCTGGTGAAACCACTTCGGCGCGATGAACAGATGTTCCAATTCCGTCTTTCCGTCTTCGTGTTGCCGCAGCGTGTAATAGCCGACAATTTGCCCTTCGAGACAGGCCACCTCCGCCTCGAGCAGCTCTGCGAAAGCGCCTCGGAAAAGAGTAAGCTGATCAGCAAAAATTCTCATCTGATCGGCGTCGTATCCCCATGATTGTTTGGAGGTAATTCCCAGCTGCGACACAAGCGCCAGATCATCCGGTGTCATCGGCCTTAATGAGATCGCAGACGTCATTGAGATTGATGAAAGGAAGGCAGGCTGTCGCTCGTGATCAAGTTGCGCGTCCGGAAAGAGACATCGAGTGGTAGGGCGGGAGGCGCAAAGTTCACGGGTGAGAAACCAATCTCGACTTCTTCGAAATGTGACTCGCCGTTCTGATCGGCATGGATGCGTGTGTTGTGCATGGCCCTCCCAAACAAGAAACCAAACGTATCACTGGACCATGGGTCACTGGCAGCTTCAATAAACAGCCCATCTAGACCTTATGGCTGCGGGCGCGGGGTGAGCGAGCAAGCGCGGCGTTGAAAGAAGCGGTGCGTTTGCCATTCATATTTTTCCGCGGAGTCGCACAATTAGAGGTCAGGCAGCAATTTTTAACAGTAGAATCCAGGTCTGAACGCCGTGGCTGTCAAGATTGAGACGCGACCCCGTTCTCTTTACCTACCAAGAACTCGTCGAGAATCTAGGATTCCTTCGCTATCTGCTTCTGCTCCAAGGGCGAAACTTATCGACGTTCGTCCGCGATTAGGACGGCAGCTGGATTCGCACACCGATCCCCGGCGAGGTTGAGGCGTGGCGCGAGGTCGCTGCGCGAACCTCAAACGCCGAGGCCCGGGTGGCGATCAAGAACCCGGCAAAGTCCCGGCGGTAGGATTCTTCATGGTTTCCTGTTCTGCCAAGATGGCGTGCCTCAATTCGTGTATTTTTGCCGTTACTTCAACGACCGGCCCAATCGGCTGAGAACTCTTAGGGTTATTCCAATCCCTTCCGATGCAGTTTGAGTGGGCCTCTAGGCGGCGCAGTTTCTCGAACATCGGGCCGAGCGTGCTACTTGTTATTGTCTCGTCAATCTTGTTGCTGCGTTTTGAGTCGAATGCCTTTTGATCCGCATCAGACTCAATCAACCGATCTCCAAACATTTCGCGAAGATGAGACCGCAGCTTCGAATCGAGCTTCCCGAGCGGGGAAATCTTCACAGAATAGATCAAATTCGGGTTCATCTGAATCGAATCTCCGTGTTGAGAAAATAACACCGCCCTAAATTCGTCTTCCCAGTCATAGCAAAGACGCTTATGGAAGAATAGGTTGTGGATGGCATCCGAGGCTTCTCCAAGGTGCCATTTGCCTAGAAACTGAGGACGGACTCCTGAAGTCAATCCTTCATAAGTTACATCGCCGTGAGCAAATTTGTGGGTCTGAGATTCGACATGCCGCGTAAAGTCTTCCCTGTCCATCGCGACGCGGATCGCGGGACCTTTGTTGCCGTGGTACTGCCACATACGCGCCTCGTCCTTTATGTTCCGCACCCAGCAAGACACTCCAGTGGATTGGATCCACTGATTCACTTCTGAGTTGCTGTGCGTGTCCTTAATGCACGCTTCGAGTTCTTTTGCTGATGTGAAGCAAGAATTGAAAAGACAATAGCCGTAGCGAAACTCCTCTTTATCTTCAAACTCAGAGCAGGCTCTGAAGTAGTGACCTTTAGTTAAGAAGGAGGAGACGTGCCGTTCTGGGATGGTTTGATGGATTAGTGATGACATAGTTCTGAGGAGTTTTTTGGGTTAATAGTGGTCACCGTCCGACCGGTGAACACAGATTACATTTTACACCCTCAGGGCTTATTTGTCAAGTGAAAACTAGCCACGACCATTTCAAAGCTTTGGTGACAATTCAGGGACAAATCTCTGCGCAAGGATGCGCGCGGCGACGCCTAAGTTAGTGCGACCTTCATTAGCTTACCATACTTACTACTACCTCTGGCACACCACTGTGACCCGTGTTTTTAACGAGAATCAGACGAACGTTCGTCTTTAAAGGCGAACAATTGTTCGTCTAACACGGCGCGGGCAGGGGGCGATGGAAGTTTGAGTTTGGGGGCGAATGGGCTTGAGTTGCGGCGCGGCGTCAGGCCGCGACCCGGGGAGGGCGAGTTCATTGCGATGCGTCGTTTTCGCAGAGTCTACCGGGTGGGACAAGGAAAAAAGCGCAGCTGCGCGCCCTGGTCGTCGGTTCCCGGTCTATCTTCTTTCGAAGGTCGGCATCGCCTCGCGCTGTCAAGGCGGCGCGTTTATGATCAAGCGCGATGAACGCCGCGCCGCAGCATCTCGACCAGCCGGTGACCAATTTTACCCGGCAGGATTTTGCGCAACTGCGCGAGACCATGACGGCGCACCAGGCGCTGGAGACTCTGCGGCGGGAGGGGATCGGGGAAAAGATCGTTTACTTTTATGTCGTCGATGAAGACCGGCGATTGGTCGGTGTGCTCCCGACGCGGCGCCTGCTTACGGCCATGCCCGAACAACGGATCGGCGACCTGATGATCAGGCGCGTGATCGCGATTCCGCGCAGCGCGACTTTGCTCGAAGCGTGTGAATTTTTTGTGCTGCACAAGTTCTTTGCCTTCCCGGTGGTGGATGCAGAGCGCCGCATCGTGGGCCTGATCGACATCGGCGTTTTCACCGAGGAAGTCTTCGACATCGCAGAGCGCGAGCAGCACGAAGATGTCTTCGAGACGATCGGATTTCATGTCGCGCAGGTGCGCGACGCGGGCCCGTTCAAGGCGTTTCGCTACCGGTTTCCGTGGCTGCTGGCCACGATCATCAGCGGGACGGCCTGCGCGCTCCTGGCGAGCGCGTTTGCGCTCACTCTGGCGCAAAGCCTGGTGATTGCATTTTTCCTTACGCTCGTGCTGGGGCTCGGGGAAAGTGTAAGCATTCAATCGATGGCCGTCACGATCCAGGCGCTGCGGTCGACCCGACCGACATTGCGCTGGTATCTGAGGACGTTTCGGCACGAGGTGGCGACGGCCTTATTGTTAGGCACAGCCTGCGGTTTGCTCGTGGCGGGGATTGTCTGGTTTTGGCTCGACGCGGGCTGGCCCGCAACGGTGATCGGCGCGAGCATTCTTACCTCGCTCGTCATGGCCTGTCTCCTCGGTCTGAGCATTCCGGCACTGCTGCACGCCCTGCGGCTCGATCCAAAAATCGCCGCCGGTCCGCTCACGCTGGCGTTGGCGGATCTTTTGACTTTGCTCTTTTATCTTTCGATCGCGCGCTGGTTGCTCAGGCCGGCCTAACGACGATGAAGAGTCGACGATTTGATCACATTGATTTGCGGGTGCGCGATCTGGCGGCGGCAAAGCGCTTCTATGCGCGCTTGCTGCCGGAGCTTGGTTTCACGATCGATTCGAGCGGCGACGAGTGGTGCATCTGGCAGGCGCCGGGCGAGGGTCCGGTGGAGTTTTTTGGCTTTACCGAGATGGCGGAATATCAGCCTAACGACAACCGGATCGCCTTTTGGGCGGAGAGCCGGGAGGAGGTGGATCGCCTCGCGGAAGTCGTCAGGCAGGCGGGTGGCCTGAATCTGGAAGGCCCGGCGCTTTGGCGGGAATATTCGCCCGGTTATTACGCCGTCTTCTTTGAAGATCCGAGCGGAAACAAGCTTGAGATCTGTTGCCGGCAGAGTCTCGCCGCTTGAGATCGCGGTTGCTTCTGCGAGACGTAACGGGATGAGCGACGAGGCGACGATCCCCAATATGCTGCGGCCGCAGCGGCGCGTTCGTTACCTCAAGATGATCGCGATTTTCAAGATTCTGCAGGGCCTGCTCCTGCTCAGCATCGGGATTTCGCTGCTCTTTCTGCATAGCCGGACGCGCTGGCTGGATGCCATCTCCGATTGGGTCGATGGCGAGCTGATGGTGGCGCACAGCCAGGCGATGCTTTATCTCCTGAACCGACTGCAGGATGCGGTCACGGGTGGGCTGCTTCAGGTGACGGGATTGGTCGCGCTCTTCTCCGCGGTTGTGCTCTGTACGGAAGGTGTCGGCGTTTATTTGCAGCAACGCTGGGCCGAGTTCCTGATGGTGGTGGCGACGGCGGCGCTCATCCCGTTCGAAATCCGGCACGCCATCTTCCATCCGGGCGCGGTCGTGGTTATTATTTTGGCCGTCAATTGCTTCATCGTCTGGTACCTCTATCGCGTCCTGCGGCGTGAGGGTGGCGAAAGGCGGAGCGCGTCCCCGCCGAAAGAACGCGAAATCCTGGAAATTCGTTAGGCGTCAGGCCCTGGATGTCGGTGCGGCGAAATGCCAAAGCGGGCGAGCGCGCTGCGGGTCTTCTCCACCGGAAGTCCGATGACGTTGCTCCGCGAGCCAACGATCCGCGCGATGATCGTCCCGCCCTCGCCCTGCGCGGCGTAGGCGCCGGCTTTGTCGAGCGGATCGATCCGCGTGAGATAATCCTCGATCATCCGATCGCTCAGCGTTTGAAAAATCACCCGCGAGGTGACGCAGAACGTCTCAGACTTCCCGCGGCGCAGGTGGGCGATGAAGATCCCAGAGGCCACCTCGTGAGTCCGGCCACTGAGCAGGCGCAGGATGCGCACAGCCTCGGCGCGATCGGCGGGTTTGCCGAGCACCTCGTGTCCGAGCGCGACGAGCGTGTCTGCGGCCAGGACGACGGCGTCGGGATGGGCGCGCGCGACGGCGAGCCCTTTGCGGAGCGCATTCCAGCTCGTCGCTTCGCGCAGAGTGAGTTTGGTGGAAGAGACTTCATCCACCTCCGGCGCGACGACGTCGAACTCGAAACCGGCGTCGGCCAGCAGTTGGCGCCGGCGCGGCGACGCCGAGGCGAGGATAAAGCGCGGCCGAAGGCCGGAGGTCATGGATTGTCGGGTGTCGTCGGGCTGTTGGCCGGCTCCTGTTTTCTGTGAAAGTCGGGCATCTTCACTTCGGAGTAATCAGCCGGCACGGTGAAATCGGAGTCGGGCAGGGGAGCGAGGCTAACGGATTCGATCGTGCTCGTGATCTCGGGCTGGTCGGAATATTTTACCTGGGTGCGTAACGGCAGACCGGGAAGTGCGTGGTAGTCTGGCATGTCCTTGCTGATGGCGCGAAGGCGCCTTTTTGCAGGATGGCCATTTGCTCCATGATGTTTTTGTAGTCGGGATAGGAAGTCGCGACCCAATAGGAAGCATGGAATTTGGGCGAGTCAGTCACGTATTCCGAGGTCTCATAGCCGTTGATGGTTTCTTTCTTGCCGGTCGGCTTGGGCGTTGTCTGCCCAGGGGCTTCCTTTTTCACGAATGATTTGGCCATGTCAGCCATGGCTATGGCATTGTCGCCGGAAATGCGCATGACGAGTTTCTTGTCGTGCAGCAGATTCGTCAGCTCGCCGGTCTTGGCGTCGAGGATGGTGGTGACCTGCGGGCTGACTTCGACCCGCGCCTTGTCGCCTTTTACTTTCATCGTAATCTCGTGCAGGCCGTCGGTTCCCTCGACTTTTTGAACGATGGTGAGGTCGGCCCGGGCAGTGGAAAGGATCGCGAGAAAAGCGACCGCGAAGAGGCGCAATGATTTCATAAGGCAGTTGCTAACCGGGCGCTGCGCACTTGGCAAGCTCGGCGGTATCGCATGATGGTCTGGAAAAAACTTGGCAACTCAAAGCCGTCGCGCAAACTTAAACTGCGCGCGGGCATAGCTTAATGGTAAAGTTCCAGCCTTCCAAGCTGGCCATGCGGGTTCGATTCCCTTTGCCCGCTTTTCTTCACGGGTGAAAATAAGTCATGGGTGGCTTGCCAGGCAGATCTCTTTCACACCGGCGATGGGTGGCCAAGACGGTGCGGTTTCTTTTCCTCTTTGCAGGCGTTGGCATGCTCGCAGCCGCTTTTTGGCTGGGGCCTTCTCCGGGCGCGCTCGCGCGCGAACTTTCGCCGGCCGAGATGATCGAGAGCGGTTTGTCGGGCAAGACGACGATCAAAAGTGCGGACAAGGCGGAGCTTCTATCCGCGGTCTGTGGCGCGGTGCGGAAAAGTCGCAGTGCGGCCCCGGCGATTACCTCGGCGGCGCTGACGGCGCGGCCTGAGCTTGCCAGCGACATCGTCGCGACCGTCCTGCGTTGCAGCGGGAAGATCAATTGTGAAGTTGTCGGGTCGATCGTAGCCGCGGCGGTTTCTGCGGATGCCACTTCGGTCGCGACGATCGGCAAAGCCGCGATCGCGGGGGCGCCAAATTGTGTTGAAACAATTCAAAGCACAACCCGCCGGCTGACCAAGAATGACCTCGATGGCGACGAACCGAATGCGGCGAGCCCGACCGAGCAGGCCCCGCTGATTGGGACCAGCGCCGGCGCGGACGAAGGATTCGATCCGCTTGAGGCGCTTCGGCTCGTCTGCGAAAACGGCACGCCGCGCGCGGTGCGAGAGAGCCAGGTCGATGATTTTCTGCATACGCACCCGGGCTCATTCATCGGACCGTGTCCACCGCCGCCTTCGCCCGCACCAACCCTCGCGGCGACTCCATCACCCGCTGCGAAGTAGGCGAGAACGAAATTCCTTTGGCGTTCAGCTAATCATTTTGGCTTCGCCGCCCGATCGGCATCCACATCGCCTGGAGGAGGGCGTCTACAACTCGCCGGAACGCGTCGGATTCCTGATCAAACCGCGATGCCGCCAAAGATAACCCAGTCCCGAGTAGATCGTCAGGCCGATGGTGATCCAGAGCAGAGTGTCGCCGCCATAGAGCCATGCGTTCTGCCACCACGCGCTCCTCCACACCGCTGGCCGGACCTCGCGGACCGAGAGAAGCAAAAGGAAAAAGATCACCGTCGCGATCTGCCACGAAGTCTTGTGTTTCCCCATTCGCTCCGCCGGCAGCACCACTCCGTCCGAGGAAGCCAGCAGTCGCAGCCCCGTAATGAGAAAATCGCGCGCGACCACGATCGTCGCCACCCAGGCCGGGACCGCTCCGAGCGGGACGAGGCAGATGAACGCCGCTGCCATCATCACCTTGTCGACCAGCGGGTCCATCAGTTTGCCAAACTTGGTCACGACCTGGTAGCGCCGCGCGATTTCGCCATCGAAGTAATCGCTCACCCCGGCGAGGATGAAGAGAACAAGAGCGTCGTCCTCGGCCATAAGCCCAGATCGAGCTGAGCGAGAAGACAAACAGGACCGTGAGAACGAGCCGGCCAAGGGTGAGACGATTGGCCCAGTTCATTCCAGAACCGCCGCGTGCTTCGGCTTTGTCTGACGAAAACGGACGCTTCCAGATCGGCACTTTTTTCTTCAACTCAGCGACGATCCAGGCGCTGCCTCGGTAAGCGGCCGTCCCGGTGTGCGCTCGCTACGCGGAGGAAGAGCGACGCCTCGCCCGCCGCGACAAATCCGATCCGATGATGGAGAATGACCTCGAGCAGTCCAAACTCCTGGTGCGCGCTGCGTCGCAATCGTTTCCATCTGGTGTTGCGCCATCGCCCGGTGCGCTTCGTACTCGATCCCGGATATCTCGCGCCCGTCCTCTCGCGCCCGCACCACGCCCCAGAAATCCACCGTTGCGCCCGTCCCGTCGTGCCATCTTTTTGCGGGTGCCCGGAGCGAAGCGGTTGTGATAAGGATTTCCGAGTGCCAAGTTGCCATCTGCTTCTGCGCGCCCCGCTCGACCTGCCGCCCGGGCGCGGTGACGCGTTCAGGAGATACCCAAAATGAAAACGAATCAATGTGATATTGGCCTCATCGGCCTCGCGGTGATGGGCGAAAACCTCGTCCTCAACATGGAGTCGAAAGGCTTCACGGTTGCCGTCTATAATCGTACCACGGCCGTGACGGAGAAATTCGCCGCCGGCCGCGGCAAGGGAAAAAACATCCAGCCGACCACGACGATGGAGGAATTCGTCGGCGCGCTGCAACGGCCGCGCAAGGCCATGATCATGGTCAAGGCCGGGGCGCCGGTCGATTCCGTCATCAGCCAGCTCGTGCCGTTGCTGGAAAAAGGCGACGTCATCATCGACGGCGGCAATTCGCTTTTCACCGATACCCAGCGGCGCTGCAAGGAACTCGAAGGGCAGGGGATTCATTTCGTCGGTTGCGGCGTTTCCGGCGGCGAGGAAGGCGCGCTCAAGGGTCCTTCGCTCATGCCCGGAGGCTCGCGCGCTTCGTGGGATATCATCGCGCCGATCTATCGCAAGATCGCGGCCGTGGTCGATGGCGAGCCCTGCTGCCGTTACATGGGTCCGAACGGCGCCGGTCATTACGTCAAGATGGTGCACAACGGGATTGAGTACGGCGACATGCAGTTGATCTGCGAAGCTTACGCCATCCTCAGCGGCGTCCTTTGCCTAACGACTAACGAACTGGCCGACATCTTCTCAGAATGGAACCGTGGCGATCTCGATAGCTACCTGATCGACATCACGGCGCAGATTTTTCGCAAGAAAGATCCCGAGACCGGGAAACCGATGGTCGACGTGATCCTCGACAAGGCGGGCCAGAAAGGCACCGGCATCTGGACGCTGCAATCAGCCATTCGCCAGTCGGTCGTCATCTCGACGATCAACGCCGCGGTCGAAGCGCGCGTCATCTCTTCGCACAAAGAAGACCGGGTCGCGGCGTCGAAGATCCTGCCGCAACCGAAGGTCGAAAAATTCAGCGGGAATCGTGACGGTTTGATCACGGCGGTGCGCGACGCGCTCTACGCTTCCAAAATTGTTTCCTACGCCCAGGGGATGGAGTTGTTAGGCGCAGCCAGCAGGGAATTCGATTGGAGTCTGAACTTCGGTGATATCGCCACCATCTGGCGCGGCGGCTGCATTATTCGCGCAAAGTTTCTCAACCGCATTCGCGAAGCCTATGAGCGCGATCCGGCCTTGCACAATCTGCTCCTTGATTCCTACTTCACCGACATCATCCAAAAGACGCAGCACAACTGGCGGATCGCGGTCGCGGCCGCCGTGCAACAGGGCGTGGCGGTGCCGGCCTTTAGCGCTTCGTTAGGCTATTTCGACAGCTACCGCCAGGCTCGGCTTCCATCCAACCTGCTCCAGGCGCAGCGCGATTTCTTTGGCGCCCACACCTACGAGCGGGTGGACAAGCCAGGCGTTTTCCACACCGAATGGATGCAAGCGGACGGACAGTCCACCGAGATCGCGGCCCAACCGAAAGAAGCAGCAAGGCGGCATGCGGCCGGTTAAGCCACACTACTCGTTATGCCAACCTACGTTTACGAAACCACCGATCCCTCCAAGCCGACGCGGCGCTTCGAAGTCAGGCAGAGCATGAAGGACGAGCCGCTTCGCACCGATCCGGAAACGGGTGAACCGGTCAAGCGCATCATCTCCGGCGGCTATGGCGTACACGTGCCCGGTGGATCTACCGGACCATCGGTCGGTTCCGTCGGCAGGTCCTGCGGTCCGGGTTGCGGTTGTCACTAAGGGCTCTCTTTGTCTCTCCTGGTGGGGCGAGACTCCGTCGAGCCGGAGAGCGCGCGTTAATGACAGAACGACCTCTCCCCCGGCTCGACAGAGTCTCGCTCCACCAAACAGAGAGAGCCCCGCGAAAGCGCCTAACGAAAATCGTGCGACGCGCTTCCGCCCACTTGCGTCTGGGCAAGCGGCCAAATCCTCCTCGCTTTCACGAGCACGACGTTGTCGGTGTTCTGCACTTCCCCTTCGATGACGAGAAACGGTTCTTCCGTAATCACCAGCCGCAATCGCTCAAACAAATCCGGAGTCACGATCGCGTTTGCGACGCCCGTCTCATCTTCCAGACTAACGAAGACAAAACCCTTTGCCGTCCCCGGCCGCTGCCGGCAAATCACATTGCCCGCAATTTGCACGGTCGAACCATGCCGCGCCTGAGCCAGATCGCTCGCCCGCCAGACATTCGGCAACTGCTCCCGCACCAGCATCATCGGATGCGGTCCGGTCGTGAGATTCATCCCCTCGTAATCAGCCTGCACCCGTTCTGGCAGCGTCATGGCCGCGAGCGGCGAATCTTTCCGGGGAGCGCACTGCCTGCCCGCCTGTGTGCGGGCGACCCACGTGCTCTTTTCGGCGACTCGACGAAAAGCTCTTTGTTCCCGGCAGGTGTTAGCCACGCGGCCATTCGGCGAATCGCCGGACGGGGCACGCGAGTCGCCCGCACACAGGCGGGCAGGCAGTGCGCTCCCCAGCAGATCGTCATGCAACGTCTCTTCCACATCCCAAAGCGCCGCCCGTCGATGCTCTGCCAAACAATTGAGCGCTCCCAATTCCGCCAGCGTCCGCAGTTCCTCCTTCGTCAGGCAAACGCGCCGCTTGAAATCTTCCAGCGACGCAAAACCATGCTCACCACGTTGCCTGACGAGTTCTTCCGCATGCTCCTGCCGCAACCCATTTACCACGCAAAATCCCAGCCGCACGCTCTCATCCGACTCCACCACGCAGCGCCATTCCGACGCCGCGACACAGACCGGCCGCATCCGAATCCCGTGCCGGCGCGCGTCTTTCACAATCGTGGCCGGGCTGTAAAATCCCATCGGCTGATTGTTGAGCAGACTGGCGTAAAACTCCGCCGCGCGGTGCACTTTCAGATAGGCGCTGCCATAGGCGAGAATCGCGAAACTGATCGCATGCGACTCGGGAAATCCGTAGAGCGCAAACGAGCTGATCGCCTGGATGATCTTCACCATCACCTCTGGTGCGACGCCATTCTTCTCGAGCCCAGCGCGCAGCTTCACGCTCACTTTTTCCATCCGTTCGACCGAGCGATGAAAGCTGAGCGCGCGCCGCAGTTCCTCCGCTTCCGCGCCGGAAAAGTCGGCCATGATCATCGCGATCTTGAGCATTTGCTCCTGGAAAAGCGGCACGCCTAGCGTTCGCTCCAGGATTGGTTTCAGCCGCTCGTCAAAATAAGTCACCGGTTCACGTCCCGCCCTCCGTCCCAGATAGGGATGCACCATGTCGCCCTGGATCGGTCCCGGGCGAATAATCGCGACCTCGATCACAACGTCGTAAAAACATTCCGGTTTCAGCCGCGGCAGCGTCGCCATCTGGGCCCGGCTCTCGATTTGGAAGACGCCGATCGTGTCGGCCTTTTGCATTATCTCGTAGGTGGCGGGGTCATCCTTCGGGATGTGAGCAAGATCGAGTGGCCGCCCGCGTTCCCGGCAAAGCTCGAAGGTGTCCTGCATCACCGCCATCATGCCCAGGCCTAACAAGTCGACCTTCACGATTCCGAGATCTTCGCAATCGTCCTTGTCCCATTGCGCGACGACCCGGCCCGGCATCGAGGCGTTTTCGAGCGGGACGAAAGAGCTGAGTTTGTCCTGGCAGATGATCATCCCGCCCGAGTGCTGCCCGAGATGGCGCGGCAATCCGTAAATCGCCTGATACAGCCTGACGAATGCCGGCATCCGCGGATGCGCCTTCGGCAAACCGGATTGCTCGATCTGCGCCTCGAGATCGAGGGTGTGCGGAAAATCGCCGTGCGCAAAGAGGTGCGAGAAACGGTCGAGAATGTTCGGCGCAAAATTGAGCGTCTTGCCGATCTCGCGCGCCGCGCTCCGTCCGCGATAAGTGATCACGTTCGCGGTCATGGCCGCGCCATGTTTGCCGTAACGCCGATAAATTTCCTGAATAACGCTTTCCCGCCGATCACCGCTCGGGAGATCGAGATCGATATCGGGCCAGCCTTTGCGGTTCTCATTCAGGAAACGCTCGAAGACGAGATGGTTGCTCACCGGATCGACCGGCGTGATCCCGAGACAAAAGCAAACCGCGCTGTTCGCCGCGCTCCCGCGGCCCTGCACCATGATGTTGTTTTCACGGCAAAAATTGACGACGTCCCAGACGATCAAAAAATAACCGGAGAAGCCGAGTTTCTCGATCAACGCGAGCTCCTCATTGAGCTTCGCTTTTACCGCCGAGCTGATCGCGGCGTAGCGCTGTTGCGCGCCGAAAAGGGTGATCGTGCGCAGGAACGAATCCATCGAGTGGCCGTCGGGCACCGGGTAATCGGGGAAATCGTAGCCCAGATTTTCGAGGGAAAACTGGAGGCGCTCCAACAGGCGGAGGGTGTTGGCGACCGCGTCGGGCCGATCGCGAAAGAGCGCTTTCATTTCCGCTGCGCTCTTTAAATGGCGCTCCGCATTAATCGACAGGCGAGTGCCGGCGGCGTCGAGATGGGTGTGCTCGCGGATGCAGGTGAAAACATCGAGCACTTCGCGTCCGAGCGGTCTGGCGTACTGCACGCCGTTCGTCGCCAGCAAAGGGAGCCGATGATGATCCGCGAGGTCGATCAAGCTCCGATTCATGCGTTCCTCGCCGCGCACCAGATGGCGCTGAAGCTCGACATAAACGCGATCGCGTCCAAACGCGTCGATCAGAAGTTGCGCGCGGTGCGCGAGATTCCGGGGAGCGCACTGCCTGCCCGCCTGTGTGCGGGCGACCCGCGTGCTCCCTCCGGCGACTCGCCGGAGGGCTGGGTGGCTTACAGACGCCGTCGGCGAAGAGGTTTGCGGCGAGTCGCGTGCGCTCCCCAGCAGGGGAATCAGTCCCTCGGCAAACTCGGGGAGTTCTTCCCAGCGCACCGCGCAGCTTCCTTTTTCGCTCCGCAGATGCGCCTGGGTAAGCAGCTCGCACAGATTTTTATAGCCGGTGCGAGTCTCGACCAAGACCGACAGAAGACTGCCGTCTTCCATCATGAGGTCGGCGCCGATGATGGGCCGTACCCCATGTTCGCGGCAGGCGACGGAAAAACGTTGCGCGCCATAGACGCCGTTGCGATCGAGCAAAGCGACCGCGGGCAATCCCAGCTCGGCCGCACGCTCGGCCAGTTGCTCGGGGAAAGAGGCGCCGCGGAGAAAGCTGAAAGCGCTGGCAGTGTGTAGTTCGATGTAGGACATGCTTGCGATAAAGCGATGAAACGTTGAAGCGTGAAAACGGATGGAATTGGAGCACGCTTCAACGTTTTGACCCTGCACGTCCCCTAGTCATAAATCCCCTCCAGAGTCCAGCCACCCCCGCGCTTCTGGCAGCGACAGACGACACTGTCGGCCAGTTGTAAATCCCACTCTGCCCGCTGCCATTTTTCTTCATCCCACCAATCTCCCGAGGCGAGATAAGGTCCCTGCCGGGCGAGGACCGCGGCCCCGGGTGAAGAAGAACGATCGCGCCGCAGCCGGCGCAACGCCGGCCCGATCATCGGCTTGTTTTCGTCAGGCAATTCGCCCGGCGTTTCCGTCAGATTCCAAACGAACGGCTCGAGATGGAAAGCATCCGCGCGGTGTGAATCCTCCCGCACCGGCCTTCCGACCCGTTCTTTGCCTAACAATCCCGTGAGCCGGGTGAGCGTTTCCTGCAGCCGGCCGGGGTCGCGCAGCGGGGTCTCGAAAAAATTGAACTGTTGCCGCCCCGGCCGAGCCGGCTGCGCTTCCAGCGCCACGGCCACAATTGGATGGTCGGTGCGAAAATTTTCCAGATGGCACTGGAGGAGACGAAATAACAGCTCAACCGAGTTGGTCGGATCGGGAATTTGAAAACGATGTTGGTAGCTCGTTTTATTCGCCGGCGCGAATCCGTCCTTTGGCGGATCGGCAAAAGTGAGGCGAAGGACCAGCTCCTGGGCGACGAGGTAAATCGTGCCGAGCCGCCGGGTGAGTTGTTCGAGAAATCGTTGCAGGACGAAGAGGAGCGGCTCGGCCGTTTCGATTTCGTGCTCGAACTCGATTTCTTCCGCAAAGATTTCTCGTGGCCTAACGAGTCGCAACAGACGGGTTGATTTGCCACTTGCCTGTTCCCAGAGGCGGGCCGCTTCCGGTCCGAGCCGGGCGGCAAGATCATCCTGGGGGAGGGCCGCGAGGTCGCCCAGGGTATGGACGCCCCATTTGTGGAGGATGGCAATGATGCGGGAAATTTCCGTCGCCCGTCGCAGGGCGGCGGCGGTCGAGTCTGGTTTGAGATGGGTGGATTTTTTCTCCGACGCTTTCCTCCGCACAGGGCAAAGTTAAGGCCGAAGTGAAACATGTTCAATGGAACATATTATCGGTAGGGCGAGACTCTGTCGAGCCGGAGGGCGCGCGTCGTCTCGAGAGCATCATCTTTCCCCAGGCTCGACGGACTCTCGCCCCCACCAAAGGGTCCTTGGGAGGCCCCGGCGAAGGACCTCAAGAAGATCTGGCTCAAGGCCCCAAACCCTTTGGCGGCCTTATCCGTTTGGCGTCAGCAGGCGCGCCTTTGCGTCGTCTGGCAACGATGAATTCGCGATCCAAGTGGAGGCGTTGCGCGGGTCGCTTTTCAGCCAGTCGCGCGCGACGGATTCCATCTGCCCATTACGCAGGTTGTCATCGCTGATCGTCGCCGCCCATTGCGCTGCGGCCTGGGGATCGGACGACGTGATGTCCCTCGTAAAGGCGCTCACCGCCCGGTCCCGCGAAGGTCCGTCGGATAAACTCTCAAGCCAGCTCGCGGCTGCGGTCGGATCACTTCTTCCCCACGAGTTGATCAGGTTTCCGAAGATTTGTGCGCGCATGGTTCCGTCGGGGAACGACTCCGCCCAGGCGGCGGCGGCTTGCGGATCGCTCGAGGCCCATTGCGAGATGACGGAATTTGCTGCGGCGTTCTGTGCATCGCCGGAGAGTCGCGATGTCATTTGCGCGGCTTTGGCCGGGTCGTTTTCTGCCACGGACGGAAATGATGCTGGGCAGGACCGTGGTACGCTCGTCCGGGTCGGTCAAATTCTGCGCCCAATTGAGCGCGGCCTGCGGATCGTTCTGTGCCCATTGCCGCGAAATATTGGCGAGCAGACTGCGGCGTGTATCACCGCTGCTATTCGTTAGGGCAAATTCTGCCGCGGCGGCCGGATCGGTTTGGCTCCATTGCGAGATGATGGGATCGAGCGCGTTCTGACGCGTGGCGCCCGCGGGGAGTTTTTGCGCCCAGCTCAAGGCGGTCTCGAGATCGGCGTTGGCGAGTTGCCGCGCAACCAGTTTGACGGCGTCTTCCTGCGCCTTGCCGCCCGGCAACGTGGCGACGTAATTGGCGGCCGCGGCCGGGTCGCATTTGTGCCCAGCTCGAGAGAACGCTGTGCACTGCGCGATTCTTGCCTTCGCCGCCGGGCAGCTCTTGCGCCCAGGCAAGAGCCGCGACCGGGTCGTTCTGGGCCCATTGGCGCGCGATGTTGCCGGCCGCGCGATCGCGCATCGGCCCGAGCGGCAATGCCGCGATCATGCTCGCGGCCCGCTGTGGATCCTTGTTTGCCCAGGCAGAAAAAATGGTTTGCAGCGCGTTGTCGTGCGCCTGACCGGTCGGCAAAGTGCTGGCCCAGGCAAAGGCCGCTTCCGGATTGTCGTTTGCCCAGGTGGACGCGACGACCTGAAGGGCGGCGTCGTGCCCGCAATCCGGGCGGGAGAAGCGCGGCACGCTGCGCCGGCGGCGACGGGATCGGTGCTGGCCCAGCGGGAAAAAATCGGCCAGTAGAGACTTTGCCGGCTGCTGCCCCCACTGGGCATTGTTTGCAGCAGGTTGAGGGCGGCCTGTGGATCGGTTTCGGCCAGGGAAGAGACGACAGCCTGCATCGCACGATCGCGTTCCTGGCCGGGCGGAAGTTGCTGCACCCAGGCGTTGGCTGCGTTCGCGTCCTTCTCCGCCCACGAGCGGACAGCGGCGGCGACGATCATTCTGCGATCGGAGGCGTTGCCGTTGCTTTGAGCGTAGTCGAGCGCGGCCTGCGGTTCGCACTTCCGCCCAGCGCGAAATGAGCATCGCCGAGATACATCGATTTCTCGCGCTGGTTAGGCAGGTCTTGAAAGGCGGCGATGATGGGACGGATATTTTTCGGGTCGATCCCATCGATCAATTTGCTCGCTTCGAGATAGCCGTGCCGATCGGAAGGATGCGCCATCGCGCTTTTCAACGCCGCCATGATTTCCTCGTCGGAAGCCGGGCTGGCAGAGGGAGACGCCTGGCCGGGCTTGGCCGGAGCGGAAGTCGCCGCCGGAAGTTGCGCCACCAGTTGGGCGATAAGCGGCTTGTCGTTTGACGATTTCGCGCCCTTCGCGCCGGATGCGACCAGCGGCCGCGAGGGTGAGAGGGCGTAACGATCCACCGCCATCCCGGCCAGGAATGCAGTCGCGGCAATAAGGAAGGCGAAGGCGAAACGCGTCACAGTTGGGAAACTAACGCAACCTTTGGCACCGTTACAAAATCTTCACCGGGCATTGCGGCAGGGCTTTAAGAAAAGCCCGGCCATATGTCTTCGTCACGACGCGGTTGTCGAGAATGACCACGATGCCGTGATCGCTCTTCGTCCGGATCAGGCGCCCGACGCCTTGGCGGAATTTCAGGATCGCCTCCGGAAGCGAGAATTCGGTGAAAGCATCGCCGCCGCGCGCCTGGATCAGCTCGAGTTTGGCTTCGATCAGCGGATGATCCGGGACGGCGAAAGGCAGCCGCGTGATGATGACGTTCGAAAGCGCCGCGCCCGGCACGTCCACGCCCATCCAAAAACTGTCCGTCCCGAAAAGCACGCTGCGTGGCGTGTTTTTGAACTGCTCGAGAAGCTGGCTGCGCGGCGCGCCTTTGCCCTGGACGAGCAGGTTCATTTTTTGCCTCAGCGAAAAAATCTTCCATCTCCGAGGCCAGTTGCTGCATCGCGCGGTAGCTGGTGAAAAGCACAAAAGCGCGTCCGTCGGTGTCGGCGACGAAATGCGCCACCCATTCGGCGAGCGCCGCGCCGTAGGTCTCGTCGCGCGGGTCCGGCATCTTGCGCACGACGAAGAGCTTCATCTGTTTCTGGAAATCGAACGGACTCCCGAGCTGCAGCGGCTCCGAATCGCTGGCTCCGATTCGCCGCCGAAAATAAGCGAGGTCGGGGCGGCCGACTGCGAGCGTCGCACTCGTCAGGATGCTGGTGCAGCCTTCCCGGAAAAGCATTCGACGCAGGACCGGCGCGACATCGATCGGGGCGGCGTTAAGCGTGATATTCTGGGCGGCTTTTCCCGTGCGCTCGATCCAGTAGACATGATTCTTCCGCGCTTTGTTGCAGGAAAATCGAGATGCCTTCGCGCGCGTCGGCGATTCGTCGCCCGAGTTCCTGCAGTTCGGATTTCAGAAGTTCGTCTTCCGTTTTTCGCACCACCTCGCTGATACGCACCTGGAGCGCCGCGAGTCGCCCCGTGATCTGGTCCTCCACGAAATCCGCTTCGCGCACCCGGTATTCGCGCCCTTTCTTGAAATTCGCCCGCTCATCGACTGCGGCGAAAAAGCGATCCGCCTCCTCGACCAGCGACGCGGCCAGCGTCACCCCGGCGGCGTCGCGCGTGACAGTGAAAAGTCCCTTCTTGGACCGCGCGTTGTAGAGCCGCTGGATGGTGGAGCGCAGTCCAAATTGCGAAACGCCGATCCCGATCTGCCGCGAGGCCACCTGCTCGAGAGTGTGCGCTTCGTCGAAAATCAGGAAGTCGTTAGGGAAAAGATAGCCTTCGTCGCGTTCCTCCTGTTCTTCCGATCCGCCGAGGAGCATGAAGAGCAGCGTGTGATTGATCACCACCACGTCGGCCGCGAGGAGCCGCCGGCGCGCCTGCTGGAAGAAACAACGCGAATTTTGTCCGCAGGTTTTCGCCGTGCAGATGTGCGCTTCGCTGCAAACCTGCGTCCAGACTTTTGGATCGGGTTCAATCGGCAGATCGCTCAGGGTGCCGTCGATCGTTGTGCGCGCCCAATCGGCCAGCCGCGCGAGATCGGCCTGCTCGGTCGTGTTGAAAAGTTCGTTCGCGCTCTGGATTGCGCGCTGCAGGCGGCGCGGACAAAGATAATTCTGCCGGCCTTTCATGAGCGCGGCCTCGAACTCGACCGGGAGAATTTTTTTCACGATCGGGATGTCCTTGTGCAGCAGTTGTTCCTGGAGGTTGATCGTGTGCGTCGAGATGATCGCCTTCTTCTTTTTCTCGATCGCGAAAAGGGTCGCCGGAATGAGGTAGGCAAGCGATTTGCCCACGCCGGTGCCGGCTTCGACCACGAGATGGCGCTCTTCTTCGAGCGTCTGCGCGACGGCCGCCGCCATCGCCTGTTGCTCGCGGGCGATATTCGAAAGTTGCGCGCCTTGGCGAGCAGGCCCTCCTCGGCAAAAATCGTCCGCACCCGCTCGACAAAATCGCTCCCGAGAGAATCTTTGAGCGCGATCATGCCGCGCAAGTTACGCGGGAAATCCGAATATCGAATGTCGAAATCCGAAACAAGCACGAATGCAAAATCCAATGTCCAAAACTCCGCGGCCCAGCCGTCTGGAATTTGGATCTTTGGATTTCGGCTTGTTTCGAATTTCGAGAAATTCGAAATTCGAATTTTCTCCAATGAGACTGCTCGACCGCTACATCGTCCGGAATTTCCTCCAGCCCTACATCTATTGCATCATCGGCTTCCTCTCCATCTGGCTCATCTTCGACATCAGCGACAACAGCTCCACGATCTTCGACGAGCACGCGCCATTCGGGCTGGTCGTGCAGTTTTACTGGACGCAGATTCCGCAGGTCCTCGTGATTCTCCTGCCGGTTTCGTTGCTTCTCGCGCTGCTCTTTTCGTCTCGGCCGGATGTCGCGCGCGAACGAAATCGTCTCGATGCTGACCGCCGGGGTGAGCGTGCCGCGGCTTGTTTTCCCGTTGCTCATCATCGGTCTTCTCACCACTGGGGTGACCCTAGCGCTCAATTATTCCCTCGCCGCTCACGCCGAGCTGGCGCGCAAGAATTTCTTCGACCAGGTCAATCGCGGCGGAGTGCGCGAAGTGGTGATCACCGCGCAGGTCTTCCGCAACCGGACGGACAACCGAACCTGGTATATCGCGCGCTTTCGGCCGGAATTCGAATCAGTTCAGCGGCGTGCAGATCGTGCAGCAGGATGCGCAGGGAAATATTATCCGCAATTACATCGCGACCGAGGCGTTCTACGAGCCGGCCACGAAAAGCTGGCGGCTGGAGAGGGCGAAGGTGGTCAACTACGACATCGCCGGCAACATTACGGATGAAAAGCTGTTGCCGTCCCTGACGATCACCGGCTGGAGCGAAACGCCCTACCGTCTGAGCAGCGCCAACGTGCGCCCGGAATTTCTCGGCATCTCCGAGCTGCAGGAATATCTGCGCTACAACTCCGATTTTCCCAGACCCTGCTCGCGCCTTTCCGCACCCAGCTGCAATATCGTTGGGCTCTGCCCTGGACCTGTATGGTCGTGGCCATCATGGCGACGCCGCTCGGGATCGGTTTCTCGCGCCGCGGCATTCTCGCCAGCGTGGCGGTGGCGATCGGGCTCGTCTTTACGATGAATTTTTTGACCCACCTCTTTCTCGCGCTTGGGGAAGGCGACCGCGTCTCGCCGATCGTCGCGGCCTGGACGCCGAACCTGATCTTTTTTCGTGATCGGTCTCTATTTGCTGCGTCTGCGCGCGACGAACCGCGAGGCGCCCAGCTTTAATCCGCGCTGTGCTCTGGCGTAGTTTGCGCGCGCGATGAATCCCCTGGCTGATGAATGGTCGATCCAGCACCGCGCCGAAGTGTGCGCGGTGACCGGCCGGCCTTTTGCCTCGGGCGAGAATTTTTACACCCTGCTCTTTCGCGAAGGCGATGGCTTTCGCCGGCAGGATTTGAGCGAAGAAGCCTGGCAGCAGCGGAACGAAAATCTGCAGCCGTTCTCTTTTTGGCGGACGCGTTTCGAGCCGCCGCCGGCCGCGCCGCCCGATCCTTTGCCAAAGGAGAACGCCGAGGAACTTTTCCGCCGTCTCGTGGCGAGCGGCGGATCGTGCCAACGCCAATGCCTGCTACGTGCTCGCCGCGATGCTGGAGCGAAAACGAATTCTCAAGCAAATCCAAACCGAGGATCGCGACCGGGGCCGCGTCCTGATTTACGAACACGCCAAGACCGGCGACGTCTTCGTCGTGCCCGATCCGCAATTGCATCTGGATGAACTGGAGCCGTCCAGGCCGAGGTCGTTGGCTTAATGACGAAGCTCGAATGAGGAAATCCGAAACAATGGCGAATGATGAAAGTCGGTGCGCGTTTGCTGCCGCATTCGGATTTCGTCATTCGGATTTCGTCATTTAATTTGTTCCCATGCTTCCCTGGTTTTCCAACGGACGTTTCCCGCTCTACCTCGCGCCGATGGCTGGCGTGTCGGACAAGATTTTCCGCCAGCTCTGCAAGGAGCGCGGCGCGGATGTCCTCGTGACGGAGTTCGTCTCTTCGGAAGGCGTCTTCCGGCGCAACGCGCGTACCCGCGGCTACCTCGACTTCGACGAAATCGAGCGCCCGATCGGCGTGCAGCTTTTCGGCGGCAATGCCGAGCACATGGCGGAAGCGGCGCGGCAGGTGGTCGATTGGGTCCAGCCGGATTTCATCGATCTCAATTTCGGCTGCCCAGTCAACAAGGTGGTGGCGAAAAACGGCGGCTCCGCACTGCTCAAGGATTGCCCGACGCTGGGCAGAGTGGCGGAAGCGGTCGTCAGGGCGGTCGCGTCCCTGCCGGTGACGGCCAAGATCCGCACCGGTTGGGACGACAGCTACGATCAACGCGGTCAGCGTGGCGCAACTTCTGGAGTCGTTAGGCATTGCCGCTCTCGCGGTGCACGGGCGCACTCGCGCGCAGGGCTATTCCGGCGCGGCCGATTGGGAAGTGATCGCGCAGGTGGCTGCCGCGGTCTCCATTCCCGGTGATCGGCAACGGCGATCTTTTCAGCGCCGCCGATGTCGCGCAGCGGAGGGCGGAATCGGGCATCGCCGGAGCGATGATCGGGCGCGCCGCGATGAGTTCGCCCTGGATTTTTTCCCAGACGAAACATTATCTCGCGACCGGCGAGCTGCTGCCGCCGCCCGAGCCGGCGGAGAAATGGGCGCTGATCCAGCGGCATTGCGAGCTGGCGGTGGAGGAATGCGGCATCGAAGACCTCGCCATGCGCTCGATGCGCGGACGGCTGATGGCGTATTCGAAGGGAATGCCGGCGAGCAAACTGCTGCGCGAAAAATTCCAGCACGTCAGCACGCTGGGCGAAGTGGAGGAAATCGCCCACGATCATCTCGTGGGGCTGGAGGGCAATGCTCCGTCATTGCCTTGTCTGGTTTGAGTGTCGGTAACGACGGAGCGTTGCCCTCCAACTGGCGACCTGCCTGGAAACGCGTAAGTTCTCCCCGTGTCCGCAGCCCGTTCGCCTAACGGCGAGATCAAATTCAAAATCGGCAACGAGCGTCTCGTCAAAGTGACGGAGAACGCCTCGCGCAAACTCACTTCGCTCCTGCAAAAGCAGGGGCGCGCCCACGGCGCGTTGCGCGTCGCAGTCATCGGCGGCGGTTGCTCCGGGCTGCAATACAAGATGGATTTGGTCGATGGCCCGGCCAACCGCGACATCATGGTCGAGTCCTGCAATGTGCGGGTGGTGGTCGATCCGAAGAGCGCGCTTTTCGTCAGCGGCTCGGTCTTGGATTTCAGCGACGACCTGCAAAAGGGCGGGTTTAAAGTGACGAACCCGAACGCGGTCGCGCACTGTTCCTGCGGCGAGAGTTTCTCGGCATGACCGATTACTTCGCGCTCCTCGGTGAAGCGCGGCGGCCCTGGCTCGATCCGGAAAAGCTGAAGGAGAAATATTTCGCGCTCGCTCGCACGCGAGCCGGCGGACGCGGAATTGAACGAAGCGTTTCGGGTCCTGAGCGAGCCGAAGCTGCGCCTGCACCATCTTGCTCACTCTGGAAGGCGCAGACCTGACGGCGGGCCGGCCGGTGCCACCGTCGGTGGCGGAGTTGTTTTGGAATACCGGAACGTTGTTGCGCGAGATCGAGCGCTGGCTGCTCCGGAATAACGAGGCGGCGAGCACGCTCTCTCGCGCCTTGTTGCAGCCGGAACGGGGGAAGTTGGAAGAACGGCTGAGCAGGCTGGAGGAGCAGTTGCGCGCTACCTACGAAGCCGAGCTCGGGCAACTGCCGCACGGGAAGGTCGGTTCGCCTGACGAATTGAAGTGGCTGGTGGAGCGCTACGATTCCATCGCCTATCTCACCCGCCTGCGCGAGCAGACGTCGGAAAAGAAGTTTCAATTTTCAGCGAGCGCCTAACGTTGGAGGGACCTTGGTGCCCCTATCCGCTGTCGCTCCCTGACCCCCTTTCGGGGCGCAAAGGCCCCTCCCACATTCTCAGTTGCGTGGGTACATGTTTTCGCCAACATGTTCATATGCTCACGCCCGGGCAAAAGAACATCCTGCAATTCATCCAGGCCGAACAGCGCAGCAAAGGCCTGACCCCGAGCACGCGCGAAATCCAGGAACATTTCGGGTTCGCGAGTCAGACCTCGGTCATGCAATACATCGCTGCGCTGGAGCGAAAGGGTTTCCTCCAGCGCCACGCGCGCAAGGCGCGCGCCTTGATCACCTCTGCGCCGCATAGCCGGGTGGTGGATATTCCGATCTACGGCGAGATCCCGGCCGGTATGGCGACGCTGGCCGAGCAAAACATCGAAGGCCATGTTGCGCTCGATCTCGATTCGCTCAACGCCTCGCGCAGTGCGCGCACTTTTGCCTTGCGGGTGCGCGGCGATTCCATGATCGGTGCGCACATTCTCGATGGCGACATCGTGATTCTGGAGGATCGGCAGACGGCAAAGAATGGCGACATCGTCGCGGCGTTGATCGATGGCGAGACAACATTGAAACGCTACGTGACTGAGCGCGGCCGGCCGTATTTGAAAGCGGAAAACCCGAAATTTCCCGATCTGATTCCGGCGCGCGAATTGCGGATTCAAGGAGTGATGACTTCGCTGGTGCGCAAGCAATTCCCTAAATAGGTTCGCCCACCTGCGTTGTCATCCCGATCCGCTGCAGGACGGAGAGGGACCTTTGCGAACTACGTGCAACGTCGCTCTTAAAAGCAATGTTGCGATCGCTCGTGAGGTCCTTCGCCGCCTGCGCAGCTCAGGGGATGACACCAGGACGTCTTTAATGTGTTTTTGAACATATTTGTTTCGGTGCCATCTTTCCGGCATGGGGGCGAGCAGGATCATCGATCTGCGCAAGCTTCTGGCGGAACGCTTTCCGCAGGAGCCGTTGCCGCCGGCCGACCGATTCGTCACCGGCTTGCCCGCTTTCGACGAAACGTTGGGCGGCGGCCTGACGAAAGGGGCAATGACGGAATTAACCAGCGTGCCTCCGAATGCCGGCAGCGCGTCGATCATTGCCGTGCTCCTGCAACGCGCCTGCCGCGAGCGCTATTTCATCGCCCTGATCGACGGACGCGATTCGTTTGATCCGCAATCCATCGGCGGCGCCGCGCTGCGCCATCTGCTTTGGGTGCGTTGCCGGAAAGCGAGCGAGGCGATGCAGGCGGCCGACCTGCTTTTGCGTGACGGGAATTTTCCGCTCGTGATTCTCGATTTCGTTCTTAACCCGCTGGCGGAATTGGGCCGGATTCCCACAAGCAACTGGTATCGCCTGCAACGTTTGGTCGAGCCGGGGCCGACAGCGTTTCTGGTTTTGACTCCGCGGAGCATGATCAGCAGCGCGCAATGGAAGCTGGCTTTGGAGAATCGCTGGACCCTCCTGCAGCTCGACTGGGCGCCCGACGATTTACAGGCGCGGTTAAAGATTCGGGTGCAGCGGGTCCAGCCTAACAAGTGGAGAAGGGAGGGGGAGATGGCGTGCTGATTGAAACGTTAAAGCGTTGAAGCGAAAGCTTGTCATCCTGAGCCGCGCCCGTAACGCAGCCCGCAGGGCGAGGCCGGGCTTTCAAACGGCGAAGGACCTCTCAACTACAAGCCACGCTTCCTCCGCCGAGAACGCTTACGATTACATCGCTTCAATCTCACCATCATGTTCGCCGCTCTTTATCTGCCCGATTTCGAATTGCAGGCGGCGCTGCGGCACAAGCCGGAGCTGCGCGCCAAGCCGGTCGCGTTGCTCGATGAACGAAGAAGCGAAAGCGACCATCCTCCAGCTCACGCCCAGCGCCGCCGCAGCCGGGGTAAATGTGGGAATGACCCCGAGCCAGGGGCTGGCGCGGTGTTTGAGTCTGATCATCAAACCGCGCGCCCGCGCTCAGGAGAAAATCGCCGGTGAAATTTTGCTCCATCACGCCGCGACCCTCGCGCCGGAGATCGAGGCGACCGCGCCGGGAGTTTGCACGGTGCATTTTACCTCGCGGAAAAATTGCCGGGAAAATGTCGAGCGCGTCGTTAGGCAACTTGCGCGATTGCAGCTCAATCGCGCAGGCGGGCCTGGCGGCGACGCCGGATCTCAGTTTTCTCGCGGCCTGTCTGGCGCGGCCGGTTCTGCAGATCGACGACGCACAGAAGTTTCTCGCGCCGTTGCCGCTCGAAACGCTTGCTTCATTTGCCGTGTCCGTAGCGAGCTGCATGGCATTAGAAGATTAATGCGTCCGCGGCGTGCCTCGTCCGGCTCGACGGAGTCTCGCCCCACCAGAGGAAGGGGCTCCGTCCCCGTTTCCAAACACGGACGACACAGAGGTCGTCCCTCCCGCGAGGTCGCACGCCGGAATCAGCCGCCAGCGTAGTCGGGATATTTTTGGTGGAGTTGCGCGCTGGCCCGCTCGGCTTCGTCGGGTTTGCCGGCTTTTTGGTAGGCCTTGGCCGCTTTGGCCAGCGCCTGCGGGGTGATCTCGGGATCATCGTAGAGCAGGGCGACGCTCATGAAGGCTTTGCCCGCTTCTTCGAATTGCTGGCGTTCCATCTCCACGTCGCCTGCGAGCAGGCGCGCCTGCGCGTTGACCCGGCCTTCCGGTTGCAGCTTCATGATTTCTTCCGCGATCTTTTGCGCGTCGTCCGGTTTGTGCGCGCCGATTTTCGCTTCGCCCAGGGCGAGGAGCGCTTTCGCTTTCGCGGCCGGGTCGGTCGTCGTTTCCAAAAATTTCTGGAGCGAAGCTTCCGCTTCGGCCGGCTGATTCGATTTTCATCTGCGCGTCGCCGAGATAAAACCAGAAGTCGGGTTTCACGCTGCGTGACGTTGCCGGTCTTGCTCAGCGCGGTGAGATATTTGGCGGCGGTGGCATAATTTTTCGCGTTGTAAAATTCGATCCCGAGCCACTCGAGAATTTCCGCCGGGACTTGTCCGTTGGGCGAGGCGGCATAGAACTTGTCGACCTCCTTCGCGAGGGCGTCGCGCTGCTTCAGATAAAAGTAGGACGACATGATGCGAAGCGCGGCCGGGCCGCCGTATTGATCCTTGTTTAGCTGGCGCGCCTGGTTCATCTCCGCGATCGCGGTCTCGTAATCCTTCGCCTCGAAGGCCGCCTTGCCGATGTAGTAATGCGCCTGCGCCGCCGCCGCGCTCTTCGGAAATTCCTTCAGCAGCTGCTGGAACGTCGCGGCCATGCCCTTGGCGTCGTCGAGTTGGCCGAGGATGAGAGCCTTTTGTTGCAGGGCGGCTTCGCGTTCGGGCGCGCCAGGGTAATTGGCGAGCAAGTGCTCGAGATCTCTCCGCGCGCGATCGTATTGTTTGCGTTTCCTGATAGGCGAGGGCGCGCTGGGCGAGGGCGGACGGGACCTGCGGATTGTCCGGGAACGCCTGCAGAAAATAGGCGAAGGCCTCGATCGCCCTGTCGGGCTCTTTTGTCTGCACGTAACACCAGCCGAGTTTGAAAGCCGCTTCGGCCCGCAGTTTGGTCGAGAGATTTCGAATCGCGCAGTCCGGCGTAAAGCGGCGCGGCAGCCGGCGAAATCCTGCGCCTTGTAGAGCGCCTCGGCTTTGAGCAAGCTTCGCCTGATCGGCGTGTTCGCCCGTCTGGATTGTCGTTGATGAAGGCGTCGATCTCGTCGCGCAACGCCGGATCATTCGCGTTGTAGAGTCCGATCAGCCGCTGGTATTGCGCGTCCTTCGCCTCCGTCGCGGCTCGGGATATTTCTGCACGATCTGGCGATAGAGTTCCTGCGCTTCCTTGTAGTGGCCGAGCTGGCGCTGGCTGTTCGCCGGCGAGCAACATCATCTCGGGCCGCACTTCCTCCGGGACCTCGTCTTTGCTCTTTTGGTAATCGGCGACCGCCTGCGCGTATTGGCCGGCCTGATACTCGAGCCGGAGCAAGCCGACCGCGGCGATTCCGCTCCAGCGCCCTGCTTCCGGCAGTGTTGCGTCCTTTTTGCAAAAGGGCGGTCGCTTTCGCGGTCATCGCCTTGTCCGGTTTGCCTTTGTCCGTCTTGCGCGAGATCGAGCGCGACCGAGTCCGGCGCGGACCGTCGCTTCCGCTTTGAGCGACGGCTTGCTCGTCTCGGTGGCGAGCGCTTCAAACTGTTTCAGCGCATCGGCTCTTGCGGCCGGCCGCGAGAAAAATCGCGCCGACCGCGAGGCGCGAATCGTCGCGGAATGGATTGGGATTCTCGACCGCGATGACCTGCTGATAAACATCGCGCGCTTCATCTTTGCGATCGAGATTTTCCAGGCAGCGCGCTTCAAAATAGCGCGCGGAGAGAGCGAGCGAGGATGACTTTCACCTTCGCCGCGGCGCGATGAAAAAGCGGGCAGCGCAGACGCGTAATCTTTGTCGTTGAAGAAAATTTCCGCGAGGCCGTAGGAAGCGGGCCCGGCCAGTTCGTTGTCGGGGAAATCGCTCAGCACACTTTGAAAACTGGTGCGTGCGGCGGGCGATGCGATTGAGCACGCGATAGGCTTCGCCCATGTAGAAAAGCGCGGCCGCGCGATCGGGCGAGTTCGGGTAAAGGCCGAGAAATTTTTCGTACTCCGGGATCGCGAGATCGTAGAGTTTGCGGCCGAAAAGTCCGTTGGCGTAATTGAGCTGACGCTGCTCCGGCGACTCTGCCGCCCTCAGATGGCGTGTCGCTGCTCGAGCGGCTGGGTCGCCTGCGGTTGGCGGGAGCGGCACTTCGGTTGCCTCGGGCACCGGGAGCGCCCGCCGGATCGGTCGGCTCTCGACGGCTCGGCGTGACGGCGTTTCGACCGGGATGGCGCGTGCGACCGGCGGCTCCTGCACCGGAATGGCGCGCCGCACCGGCATGGGCGTCGTACCTGCGCCGGCGCCGCGGGCGCAAGAGCAGAACCAGCCGCCGCGACGACGAGCGCGGCTCTGCACTCGCCGCGACTTCATTTCGCGGTCGCGAAGGCGACGTTCGTGACCCCGGCTTCGCTGCAAGTGTTGAGCACGTTCGACGATGTATTTGTAGGCGCCGGCTTCATCGCCGCGGATCACGACCGCCTGATCGGGATTGAGCTGCACCAGGCCTTTAAGCAAGCTCGTCAGGTCGGGCCCGGAAAGGGTGCGCCGATTCACGACCACGTTGCCGTCGGCTTTCACGTTCACGATCACGTCGCCGATCGGCGCGGATTTTCTCCTTCGCCGCGCTCGCTTTCGGGATTTTGATGTCGAGCTCGTTTTCGTTCCGGGCCGCGTTCCAGGTCAGGAGGAAAAAAATGAGGAGCAGCAGGAGCACGTCGACCAGCGGCGCGAGCTGGATGCCCGGGATGTTGTGGAGCGGTGCGACTGCGGAAATTCATCTGGCCAATTAGCGCCCGGGAGAAACGCAAAAGTTTCGACGCCTAACGCGGCTCAAAATTCATCTTCGAGCAGGACCGGAGCGCGTTCCCGCCGCCGGCCGGATTCTGCTGCAGCGAGAGGAGCGCGATGATGTGGGTGCTGGCGGATTCGAGATCGGAGACGAGGCGCTGCGCGCGCCCGCGGAAGAAGGCGTAGAAAATCATCGCGGTGATGCCGATGCCGAGGCCGCCACAAGTGTTGATGAGCGCTTCGCTGATGCCTTTCGAAAGCAGAATGTAGCGCGTCGGGCCGAGCTCGGAGCCGAGCGCGCCAAACGAGCGGATGATGCCGATGACGGTGCCGAACAAACCGACCAGCGGCCCGATCGTCGCGATGTCGGCCAGATAGGTGACGCGATTGTGCAGGTTGGTCGCGACTCGGGTGCCTTCCGTCTCCGCGATCTCGCGCGCCTGCGCGAAATCGGCGTTCGGATTTTTCGTCATGAAATCGAGCGTCTTCTGCACGACGCGCGCGATCGCTTCGCCATGGCGATTCGAGACCGCGAGCAGGCCGAGATAATCGCGTTTCCGCAGGAGGGCGTCGGCCGTCGCCATGTAGCCGCTGCTCACGATCGCGCCGCGGCGAATGGTGAAAAAGATAGACGACGATCATCATGACGGAGAAGATCGAGAGGAGGAAAAGCAGCAGCATGACCGGCCCGGCGGCGATCATGGCTTCGAGGAGATTGGTCGTGCGCGGGAGGACGGCTGATCGGGCGCGCGGAGCCTGGGCGAAGGCGGAGCGGCGCTCGCCAGGACAACGAGCAGTGAAAGGAAACGTTTCATGCTCAATTGGGGCTTAGCATAGGCGCGGGCACTGGCGATGCAACTTCACCGGAGGAGAGACAGCGCGCGGCGTGGGCCCGTTCATCGGCAGGCGATAATTGGTGGGAGATTGGTAGAGCGAGACTCCGTCGAGCTGGTGAGGGCGGGCTGCTGCTGCGTTGTCTTCGTCCGGCTCGACAGAGTCTCGCCCCACCGAAAAGGGGGCGGACGGCGCTGACAAACGCCGGTCCCGCTGCTCATTCGCTTGCTTGACAGAATCTCCTGGCATCCGGCCCAACCGCCGAGCTTGAATCCCCTTGATCCGGTCTATTTCGAGACACGCCGCCCTTTCTTGACGGAATGAGCCGGGCGCCCAAGTAAGTGAGCGAATACTTGTCGCACTTGTTAGACGAAAGCGTCAGCCGTTCAAGCGCCGCACCCGGAAGATATGCGCCGGCTGCACGCCGGGATGGAGCGCGACGTAGTTGCGTCTCCCGTGCCAGATGTAGCGCGTGTCGGTCAGCAGGTCGTGCACTTCGTAGCTGTCGCTGCCGATCTCGCCAAAATGCTCGATCGGCGCCTCGACAAATCCGCTCTGGGTGTAAAGCGGATCGAGATTCACGATGACGAGAATGATGCTGTCGCGCGCCGGCGTCATCTTGCTGTAGAAAAGCAGCGCGCTCGTTGTCGCCGGGTGGAAACGGAGGTTGTCGTAGAAATGGAGCGCGCGGTTCTCGCGCCGGATCCGGTTCAGCTTCGTGATCAGC
Organism: uncultured Verrucomicrobiae bacterium; assembly: GCA_963738045.1. Lineage (GTDB taxonomy): Bacteria > Verrucomicrobiota > Verrucomicrobiia > Chthoniobacterales > UBA10450 > Palsa-1392. The sequence goes on from CAVTUX010000003.1 coordinate 130,001, forward strand.
GTCCTTGATGTTCCCGGGCGCGTCCCAGTCGCGCTCCTTGAGCTGGTATTTCTCCGAATCGAGATACTCTTCGCGGCCGGGGAGCGCGGCGTTTTCGCAAAGCTCGAACCCGCTGTAGATGCCGTAAACGCTCGACAGCGTGGCCGCGAGCACGGCGCGAATCTGAAACATCGGACGCCCGCCGGTCTGCAGATGGAGCGGCAAAATATCCGGCGTGTTGGTGAAGAGATTGCCGCGAAAATATTCGCGCATCTCCGTCTGGGTGAGCTCGGTGAAATACTCGGTCAGCTCCTGATTTGCTCGTGCGCCAGGTGAAATAGGTGTAGCTCTGGGTGAAGCCGGCCTTGGCCAGCGCCTTCATCATTTTCGGCCGGGTGAAAGCTTCCGAGAGAAAGATCGTGTCGGGAAATTTCTCCCGCACGCCGCGCGATGAGAAACTCCCAAAAAGCGACCGGCTTGGTGTGCGGATTATCGACCCGGAAAATGCGCACGCCGTGCTCCGCCCAGAAGAGGATGATGCTCTTCATCTCCTCCCACAGCTCCTGCCAGTTCGCGCAGCGGAAATTGAGCGGGTAAATGTCCTCGTATTTTTTCGGCGGATTTTCGGCGTATTTGATCGTGCCGTCGGGGCGCTTGTAGAACCACTCCGGGTGCTCCGCGACGTAGGGATGATCGGGCGAGCAGTTGATCGCGAAATCGAGCGCGATCTCCATCCCGCGACGGCGGATTTGTTTCTCCAGCCAGGCGAAATCCTCCAGCGTGCCTAACGACGGCTCAACGTCCTTGTGGCCGCCGCCGTTCGGCAGGCCGAGGTTGCGATTGCCGATCGCGTAGGGGACGCCCGGTTCGCCCGGCTTGCAGGTGACGGAATTGTTGCGGCCTTTGCGATTCGTGAGGCCGATCGGATGGATCGGGCGGGAAATAAAGGACGTCGAACCCCATCGCTTTGGCGTCATCGACCCGCCCAAGGCAATCGCGAAAGGTCGAGCCGCGATCGGCCCGACCTTCGGCGGAGCGGGGGAAAAATTCATACCAGGCGGCGGTGCGGGCGGCGACGCGATCGACGATCACGCGCGGCGGCGGGCGCGTATTGGGTGGCGCCGTAGCGCGCGGCGTAGGTGGCCATCAGGACCTCGAGTTCGCCGGAATGGGCGAGGCGATTGACCTCGGCGTTGTCGCCGGTGCGCATTTCCTCGGCGAACTCGCGCAGGCGTTTGGCATCGGCGCCGCGGGAGCGTTTGGCGGCGGCGGCGAGCAGACGCTGCGCCTTCCAGTTTTTCGCTCGTCAGATCGGCGAGGCCGGCCTCGAATTTGGCCGCATACTCATGCTGCCAACCGCCGAAGACATCGGTCCAGGCTTCGACCGTGTATTCGTAGGTGGCGTTTTCGTAGAGGGAAAAGACGCCGCGCCAGCGATCGTTATCGACGAATTTCATCGCGGTCTCGTGCCAGTCTGGTTGGCCAAGCACGCGCCATTTCAGAGCGGCGGCGACGATGTCGTGGCCATCCTTGAAAATGTCCGCCTCGACGACCACGTCTTCGCCAATGACGCGCTTGATCGGATAACGGCCGCCATCGATGAGCGGTTGCAGATTCTCGATGACGGCAGCCGGGAATTGGCTGGGCATCGTTCAATCAATCAGAAATCGCGGAGTGGCGAAAGGGCAAATTGACCGCGGCGTTGAGGGGATTGCGGAGTCAGAGGCGGCCGCGCCGGCCGCGAAAGACGCGCTCTGCCGAAGGGCAAAGGTCGCTTGCGGCTGACACGCCGTCTCTGCAAAATCAGCGCGCGAAATGAGAAGCGGATTTCAGAGCGCGAAATAAAAGGCGGCTTCGTAGAGTCCTGAGGTGCGGGTTTCTTCCCGCCGCACCGGCGCGCCGAGGATTTTCTCAAACATCTCCTGCTCGAGCCGGCCGATGATCTCGTATTTCTCGATCAAATTCATGATCGGGCGAATGGCATTCGAGAATTTGCGGGCCGCCTTCGTTCGGTTCGTTGACGAATTGCGACATGTGACCTTCCTCGTCGCGGATGGCGGCGAGCGATTTCGCCCGTTCCTCGACCGTGTCGCCTTTCACTTTTCCCCTGAGCGCGTTGGTTTTCCGTTCAAACAGGTTGTAGAGCAACTTCTCCGGCGCGTTTGGTCCGTAGATTTCCTCGATCGATTGCAGCAGATCGAGGGTAAAGGCGTTGCTGTCGGCCTGGAAAAGCCCGTGGCTGCGGCGGGTCAGGCGATAGACCATTTCGGGCCGGCCCATTTTTTGCGGGCGACGCCAGGTGTCGAGGTAACCGTCGCGCTCGAGCGTGAGGCAATGCTGTTTGATGCCCATGTAGCTCATCTTCATTTTCGCGACGAGCTGGTTGACGGAGAGCCCGCGGGTGCGCTTGAGCGTATTGAGAATTTCCAGGCGCTGGGTGCGGCCAATTTCGGCAAGTAATCGTTGGTTCACATTGACCTCCGATTGCGGAACTACTGAAGCGAAAATGTGTTTATACGCAGAGCGCGCATTCATTCGCAAGCAAATCTCTGCCTCGGGAAGAAAATATCTCGGCGAAAGAGACTTCAGCGGAGGCGACTTGTGGAAGCTGGATCGAAGAGATGGGCCTTTGTCAGGTTCATTTCGAACTGCAGCCGGCGCCCCGCCTCGCGGTGATCGAACGCGCCCTGACTGCGACAAACGAGGGTGTGCGCGCCGGTTTGCAGGTAGAGATTAGTCTCTGCGCCCATCGGCTCGACGATGTCCACGATGGCCGGGAACCCGACGCCCGCGGCCTTGCCTTCCTTGCGGGTGAAGGTCGCGACCTCGAGATCTTCCGGGCGAATCCCGAGGATCACGTCTTTCCCGATAAACTCACGCGCTGCCGGTCGGTCCGCGGCCGGGAAACGCGACCTCGATCGTTCCGCCCTCGATCTCGCAGAAGCGGATTTTGTCGCCTGTCCTGTTTCAGCGTGCCGGAGACGAAATTCATCGGCGGACTGCCGAGAAAGCCGGCGACGAAAAGTTGGCCGGCTCGTTGTAGAGCGCGAGCGGCGCGTCGTTTTGCTGCACGACGCCGTCGTTCATCACCACGATGCGGTCGCCCATCGTCATCGCCTCGATCTGGTCGTGCGTGACGTAAATCATCGTCGCCTGGAGGCGCTGATGGAGCTTGGTGATTTCCGTCCGCATCTGGACCCGCATCTTGGCGTCGAGATTCGAGAGCGGTTCGTCGAAGAGGAAAACCTTCGGTTGGCTGACGATCGCGCGCCCGACCGCGACCCGCTGCCGCTGCCCGCCGGAGAGCGCTTTCGGTTTGCGCTCGAGCAACGACTTCGATCCCGAGAATGCTGGCGGCGTCGACCACCCGTTTTTTGATTTCGGTCTTGGGAAATTTTCGCAGCTTCAGGCCGAAGGCGAGATTGTCGTAGACGCTCATGTGCGGATAGAGCGCGTAATTTTGGAAGACCATCGCGATATCGCGGTCTTTCGGCGCGACGTCGTTGACCCGTTTGTCGCCGATGTAAATATCGCCCTTCGAGATTTCCTCGAGGCCGGCGATCATGCGCAGGGTGGTTGATTTCCCGCAACCCGATCGGTCCGACAAGGACAACAAACTCGCGATCGGCGATCTCCAGGCTGACATCTTTCACCGCCGTCACGTCGCCGCCCTTCTCGCCGGGATAAATTTTGAAAACGTTTTTGACGGAGACCTTGGCCATGGAGCAGAGGGGCCAAAGTAGGGAGGAGGCGCGAAAGGGTCAATCCCGTAGCTTCTCGCTCGCGAAGCCCGGCTGCTTCCGCGACAGAAACAATTCCCGCGAACAAGAAAGACGTGCCTACACGGAAAGGCAATGCTGCGACCTCTACCTCATTCGCCGTGTCGTTTGCTTTCAATGCGCACAAGCGGTTGCCGAGCTTGATTGAAACCGCGCTTCACATACCCGAGCCCGATCTCTTTGCCTAACCGATCGCTCCGTGTCGCGCTCGTGATCCAGCCGACGTCCTTCTCGCCATCGCTGGTGCAAAGTCGCAACGCGGGCATGAAAGCGGACCATCCTCAACTGCAGACCAACCCGCAGAGCCGCTTGTTCGTTTGCCCGGATATTTTCATGCGCGAAATCACTTCCTGCCCGATATAGCAGCCTTTCGCGTAATCGATCGCGTCGTCCTCCAGGTTCGCTTCGACCGGGATGATCTGATCGGTCAATTCACGGCCCCAGCGCGGAACGCCTTGTTCGATCCGCAGCCGTTCGGCGCAATCCGCATCGCAAAGTGTTTCATCCTCAGCGAGCGCTTCCAGCACCCGATCATGCTCCGCGGCCTCGACTATAAGATCCCAACCGGCCATGCCGAAACGTTTGCCGCGGCGCCAGGCTGGTTCGTCAGGCAAAGCCGGAGCGGTTTTCCTGTGACATGAAAAAGCGCAAGCTCCGCGGTTACATCTTCGATCGTGACTTCGTCCGCGATGAGATAACGCTCGAGGCGCGGTGCAAGCGTCTCGCGCAGCTCCGCATCGGCATCGAGGAGCAAGGCCTCCGCGCTCTGCGCTAATCGTAACGAAAGCGTCGATTTTTCCTTTCGCGTTCAGCAACACAGGCCGGCATCGAAAGGTTGGCGTTTGCTTTGCGGACGTCGTTCGTCACTTGTCCGTTGAGAAACCGCACCCGATCACTGCCCGCGCAGGCGCAGCTTGACGCGATCGGAAAGGTCGAAAAGCGGCATCAGGACTCGCGCCGTGATGACGCGCCCAACCGGCTCAACCAGCCGCGAATCCCTCCGGAAAGATTGGCGCCTTGCGGGATCTCTTCTTTCTTCGCTTCCTCTTGCCCGGTCTGGTCTTGAATTGCCTCCGGCTTTGGTTTGACGGTTGGCGTCTCGGCCACGTTCGTCTGTGGTGCCGGTTCGATTGGCTTTTCTACAACCTTTTGCACCGCAGCTACCGATTCGGCTGGTTTGGCCACGCCCTCTTCTTTTTTCTGCGTGACCGGCATCTCCACCGGTTTGGGCATCTCCACGAATATCGCCGGTTCCTGGCTGGCGATCTTCGGGGGTGCGGGAAAATACTTCTGCGCGACCGAGGAGTAATCGGCGTCCCCACGTCCCTGCTTCATCTCCTCGAGCAACATGTCGCTCGAGACCTCAGTCACGGGCAGATGGAGCCCATATCCCTGGGCCAGCTTCAACCCGATGAGCACATCCTTCAGCATGTGTTTGACCGAGAAATGGGGTTCGAAATCGCCTGCCACCATCATCGGCGCTTTCATTTCGATCGTGGTCGAATTGCTTGCGTTGCTCTTCATTGCGCGGGTAAAAAGCTCCGGCGCGATCCCCGCTTTGCGGACGATTGCGAGCGCCTCTGCCGCAATCTGAGCGGTGGCGGCGGTGACCATGTTGGTCGCCACCTTCATGATCGAGGCGTCGCCGATTTTCTCCCCGAGCACGACGATTTCCTTGCTGCTTGCTTCGAGGATCGGCCGCACTTGTTTGAGGGCCGCCTCATCGCCGGCGATGTAGTAAACGAGCTGGCCATTCTCGGCAGCAACCTTGCTCCCGGTAAACGGCGCGTCGAGGAACCGCGCGCCGCGCCGCTGCACGATCTCGGCTGCAGCTCGCATGCTTTCCGGCGAGACGGTGCAATGCGCGGTCACAATGTGATGCGCTGTCAGGGCAGGGCTGAGCTGCCGCGCCATCTCGAGCAGAGCTTCGTCGTCCGCGACAAAGATCTGGAGCACGTCGCAGAGCTCCGCAACTTCGGCTGGCGAACCGACAAAATTTTGCTCCGGACGCGGGGTGCGATTCCAGACGAAAACCTGCAGGCCGCGCTTGCGCAGTGTGCCCGCGATCCGCGACCCGATGATCCCGAGTCCGATCACGCCGACATTTTTGGATTTTGGACGTGCCATCTCTTTTTCACCGCATCCGAACTGAGAGCGGCGAGCGCAAGTTGAGATCAATTCGGCCAGGCTGCAATCACGAATTGGCGGGCCGCCTCGGTTGAGAGTCTTGCCGGTGTCGTTAAGCAATGGGGGAACTCCAGCCAGCGCCCCCAACTGACGGCGCCGCACTGTCAGACAATCCGAGTATCGGGGAGGAACGCCAACAGAAGGAGCCGCCTAACGAATTACGGATTGGGAGGCGGAGGAGGTGGTGGAGGTGGTGGCGCCGAACCGGGCGCTACAGGCGCACCTGCCGCCCCCGGCACGCCCGGTGCTCCCGGCACACCCGGTGCTCCCGGTGCGCCGTGCTTTATTTTGATTTCGTAGGCGACTTTCTCGATTCCTGCCGAGCGCACGCGATCGAGCAACTTCATCACGTCCCCGTGGAGTGCTTCTCTGTCCGCGCTGATGTAGATCTTCACACCGTGATTTGCCTTGTAAAGCGCGAGGAGACGCGGCATCACATCACCGTCAGTCACGACTTCCTTATCGAAATGGACGATGCCGTCGGGATCGACAAACACACTGATGTGGTCGTTCGGGGGCGGCGTCGCCGTCGGTTGAGTCGGTGGGACTATCGCTGGCAGGTTCACGCGAATGCCCTTCATGTGTACCTGACTCAGGCTCACCATCATGAAACTGGCCAGGAGGAAGAACATGATATCGATCAGAGGAATGATCTCTATGCGGGCCCTTTTTTTTGGAACTGGCGAATTGAACGTCATAGCGGCAGAGTTCGTTTAGAGTTGGGCGCCTTGCAGCGTATAGGTAATCGGCACAATGACCTTGTGATAAGCGCCGGGCTTACAGCGCCAGCGCATGAACGTGTTGATAGAAGTCTGATCGAGAATCGGGCTCCCGGTGCTCTGGGCGGCTGAGACGTTCGTTGCACTGCCACTGTCATCAAATGTGATGACGAATCTGCCGCTGCCGGTCTGCTTCATGCGCCGTGCTTCGTAAGGGTAAGTAGGGTGCGGCGCACTGACCCAATTAGCCCTAGCCGACGAATAGTTAGCCACCCCGCTGTAGCCCGTGCCTTTATTCTGCGAGACTCTCGGTCTCGGCTTCGGGGTTGGGGCGTTCGGCGGCCGCGGAGGAGGGGTTGGCTCTTGAATGGTGAACTCAGTCGGTTCATCTGGCGGCGGAGGGGGCGGAGGCGGTTCTTCCTCGGGTGGCGGCGTCGACTCCGGAGGTAACTCAGTGATGACGGCGTCGATCGGTGCTGACGGCATGACAATCTCCTCGGGAGGTGGCTCCGACCGATGAATGCTGGCTATGGCCACAGCGGCAAGTTCGATTGCGACGGCGGCCGCCAGGGAACCAACGAAGTGCCACCGGGGCCGCGGCTTATAGAATATTGCTTTGGCCATGATTCTCGAATTATGGGGCAGATTGAGTGGGCAGCGACGGGCTCTTCACTTCAAAAGCGATCTTGTAAAAACCTGCTGCGCGCACCTGCTCGATCAATCGCAAGATATCGCCGTGGTAGGCATCGCGATCGCCACGAATGAAAATCTTGGCGCCCGGACTGATGCGATGCACGTGCAGCAACCTCTGATAAATCTCGTTCGGATCCACCTCCGCTTTGTCATAATAAATGTTGCCGTCCTTATCCACTGAGAGAGCCACATACTCACGCCTTGACTGGGTCTGACCCATAAGGCCAGTAGGAAGATTCACCTTAATGCCCTTCACGTGCACCTGGCTCAGGCTCACCATCATGAAGCTCGCCAGGAGAAAAAACATGATGTCGATCAACGGAATGATCTCAATCCGTGCTTTGTGGTGCGGAATTGGTGAGCTTACACGCATTAGAGGGATCCTTATTCGTTAGAGGGACGATCCATGGGCGGAGCTTTGGGCTGCCTTGACAATGCTTACCTCGCCCGTGTTTTGAGCTCCCAACATAACCTCAAGATTCGTCGCTGCCGTTTGTAGTTCGAACTCTAAGTTAGACACTCGAGACGAGAAAAAGTTAAACGGAATCAGCGCGAAAATCGCGATGCCAAGACCGCACGCCGTCGCGATCAGCGCTTCCGCGATACCGCCGGTGACGGCTTGCACGGCAAGTTCTTCGCTCCCGAGCAAGCTAAACGAGCGAATCAACCCCGTGATCGTGCCCAACAAGCCGAGCAGCGGCGCGAGGGTAACCAGCGTGTCCATCACAACAAGGTAATGGCCCGCACGTTTGATCTCGATCCCGGCGGCTACTTGCAGCGCCCCCTGGAGCGACGCGTGCTGATGATTTAAGCCGTTCCAAATCATGCGTAAAACCGGGTCGGCCGTGCCGCGTGCCAGTTTTGAGGCTTCGTTCACGTCGCCGCTCTCGAGCGCGGTGAAGACCTTTTCGACCCGTTTCGGATCGCGGCGAAACCAGCGGAACCCCCACCAGATGCAGCGATCGATGACCACAAACAAGGAGACGATGGAGACGATCAGGATCGGCCACATGATCGGCCCGCCCGCCCTGAAGTTTCGAATGAAGAAATTCGAGCTAGCCGTGGACTCCGATGGAGCGGGGCTGGCTTCGGGCGTCACAGCGGCTGTGACAGTGGGTGAAGTAACAGCGGCCGGTGAAGTGACAGCAGCCGGTGAAGTAACAGCAGCCGGTGAAGTGTCGGCAGCCGGTGAAGTGTCGGCTGTCGCGGGAGTTGTGTCCGGTGCCGGCGGCACTGTTGTCCCAAGCGCCGCTCCGACAGAAGCACCGGGAGCTGCTGCTTCCGGTACAGTAGAAAGGGCGGGAGATGCCGCGACACCAGCGGGCGCTGCTTCGGCCGGACTGATCGCCGGGGAGGCGGCCGGATCTTGAGCGAAGCTATTGAGCGCGAGGGTGACGGAGCACAGACTAACGATTAGCGATTTTTTCATATTAGGCAGGTTGAGGTTCGACCGAAGTTTCCGGCTTTGTTTGAACGTGGTTCTTTTATCACAGAGGAAATAATCGCCCGTCCAGCAATTTTTTTTTATTCTTTCGCCGGTGGCGATTACTTCCAAAGACATTTGTGATTTCGGATTCACCAACACAATGGATGTAAAGCAAGCAGAGCAAATTGCCTCCAGGCAAGACTTTTTTCATCAGCAGTCCGTGTTTTCGACCCGGTTCCGCAAGATCGGCCAATCTTCTACCTGGGCAATCAGCTCGTCGCCCGCCCGCAGCGGGCCGACTCCCGAGGGCGTCCCCGTCAGGATCAAATCTCCCGGGAAAAGCGTGAGTGATTGGCTCGCGAATTCGATGATCTCGGCCACGGAATAAATCATCTGGCTGGTCCGCGCATGCTGCTTTACTTCGCCGTTCTGGCGCAGCGAAATCTCGAGGTCGCCCACTTCAACCCCGGTGTAAACGAACGGCCCGAGGGGCGTGTAGGTGTCGAAAGATTTGCAGCGCGAAAACTGTCTTTCTGATTTCTGTAAATCGCGATCGCTGATGTCTTCGCCAATCGTGTAACCGAAGACATGGTCGAGCGCGTTCGCTGCGCTGACGTTTTTGGCCGGCGTGCCGATCACGACCGCAAGTTCGGTCTCGAAATCCGTCCTGTGCTCCGGAAAGGCGATTCGGATGGTGCCGTTGTGGGGAAGGAGCGAGCTCGGCGCCTTGAACCAGATCAGCGGCGAGCCGATCTCGGTCCGCTGCATTTCCTTGATGTGCTCGCTGTAGTTCAGGCCGACCGCGATTACCTTGCCCGGCGCGACCGGCACATCGACGGTGAGTTCGCCTAACGAGCGGATCTTCCCGCTAAACGTCAGGCCGAGCCAAAACGGCTGGGTGAGAAAGTGCACCTCGTCGCCCAGGACTTCGCCGTAAGCGTCTTCACCGTTACAGAGAAACCGGCCGAAAGTGCGCATAAGGCGCCCACAATTACACAGATTTTCGCAGAGTGAAGGGAGCCGGTTGCGAATCTTTGGGAAATCTGCAGAATCGGTGGACGATCGGTTCAGCGCGGCATGATCGCCACGAAATCGCGCACGGTCTTTTGTTCCGCGATCGAGGTAATTCCATCCCTGCCGGCAAACCAAAACGCGCTCGAAGATCCGCCATCCAGATTAAGGGCGCGCACGATTTTCATTTTTCCGGCCGTATTCGTTAGGCAAAGAATCCGGCCCAACTCTGCGAGCGAAACTGCGGAACAAACCCCCAGGGCGGCGCGGCCCTTTCCGTCCACCGCTGCGAAGGTTCGCCGGGCGGACCGTGCATCATTCAACCCCGCCACCGCCCCGCTGCGTTCCGCCAGGAGCGGCCCGCATTGGAGCGCAGATTTGATTTCGCCGCTCATTGAAAAGCGCGTGGCCCTGACGACATCGACCCGGCTCCTGGTCGCGAAAAGCACGCCGCTAAGCAGCTTCGCTTTGCGCAAGGGCGCAAGAACACGCCCTTCGCTCACGAGCAAACCGACCGGCGCATCCTCCGGATCGAAGTAGCCGCCATTGACCGCAGCCAGAGCTTTTGTTCCCGTCATCACCTCGGCAAGGTCGCGCCGCGGCGCGTTTGGTTGATCGATGACGCGCAGGGTCGCAAGGCGAGTGTCGAAAACGGCGAAATGCAGGGTGGCGCTTGCCCCCGTCTCGGAATTTTCGACTTTGGTCGTCCAGTGGTCGACCGATTCGTTAGGCGAAGCTTCCCGTGTCGAGTTGCTGATCCGCCATTCGGCTTGCGCGATGGCGACGGTCGGCGAAAAAAAATAACAGTGCGCTCGCGCGCGGAAGCCGCCTCATCATCTCGCGCGCCGGAATGCCGCTACTGGCGCCGTCTTCAAAACTGCAAACGTCCGGCTGCCCCGGCGATCGAGGTAAAGCAGAATACCGCGCACCGGATCGGCCTTGGAGAGAGCGGCGCGGAAGCTGGCCACATTGGTCACCGGGTGGCCATCCACCTCCGTAATCACATCCTCACGTTGGATGTCCTGCGTGGCGGCGATGCTGTCGTCCGCCACGTCGGTCACGATGACACCTTGCTCCACCTTCAATTTCAGCCGCGTCGCGACTTCCTTGGTCAGATCCTGCACCTGCAGCCCAAACTTGTTGATGTCTTCCTCCCGCGGTTCCGCCTGCGGCGCGGGCTGGAGCGCGGCCGGTTGCCCGATATCGTTAGGCAATTCGCCCGTTGTGACCGAAATCTTCATCGTCTGTCCCTTGCGCCAGACGCCCAGTTCCACGTTTTGCCCAACCTTCTTTTTCAAAATCTCGCGCTGCAACTGCGTGTCGGTCGTGACCGGCGTGCCGTCGATTTGGGTGATTACGTCGAACGGTCGCAGGTCGCTCTTGTAAGCGGGCGCGTCGGCTTCGATCGTGCGCACCACCACTCCCTTATCGACGCCCTTGAAAAAATCGCGAAGCGAAGAATCGTCCCCTAACGTTTCGATCCGGATCCCGAGCCATGGCCGGACGATTTTCTTCCCGGCGATCAACTGGGTGCCGATTTCGTTCACCAGGTTGCTCGGGATAGCGAAACCGAGCCCGCGGTTGAGACCGTTGATGAGCGTGTTCATGCCCACGACCTTGCCGTCGATGTCGCAAAGCGGGCCGCCACTGTTGCCCGGATTGATCGAGGTATCGGTCTGCAAATAATCCGCGATGTTGTAGCCACCGGTCTCGAGCAATTTGCTCCGGCCTTTTCCGCTGATCACTCCATAGGTAAAGGTGTAGTCGAGCTTGAACGGCGCCCCGATCGCGAAGGCGAATTGTCCGACCCGTACCGCGTCGCTGTCCGCCAACTGCACGATCGGGAGATTGGTCGCGTCCACTTTCACCACCGCGATGTCCGTTTTCTCGTCGGTGCCGACCACCTTGGCCGCAAACTCGCGCCCGTCTTTCAGCTTCACCTCTACTTTGTCCGCGCCCTCCACGACGTGGAAATTGGTGTAGATGTAGCCGTCCTGCCTAACGATGAATCCGGAGCCTTCACTTTGCACCGGCTCCGGCATCTGGCGGTGATGCGGATCGTCCGGCGCCTGGAAAAATAGATCGTCGAGGGAGGTCTCGTTGCCGTCGGTTTTTCTTGGTTACCTCAATGATCACGACGCTCGGCGCGACTGTCTCGAAGACTTTTTCGAACGCCCTGTTGAGCTGGTGCACCACATCCTTCCCCGGCGCGGCCGCTTCGGGTGGGACGGTCGGGGTTGCTTGGGACGCAACCGGCGCCGGAGCCGCTTGTGCGCAGAGCAGAGACGGACCCGCGATGATGCGCGAGAAAAAGGGTGCAAAAGAAACGACGCATAAGTGGCAGTTTTCGACAGGGCGCGCTGGGCGCCGTTCAAAACAGTAGCGGGAAGCATACTCACAGCAAACAGCTCTGGGCCGGCACGAGCACGAGGAGCGAGAGTGGGCGGCGGGACGGACCTGGAGGGTCGGGGCGCACCCGAAGGTGCCTTCATTGACACAAAATTTAGCGGCCTTTAGCTTTTATTCTTCAAATCAAAATGCTCACTCTTGCCGACGGCAAAAAGGACGGAAAAGAGTTCGTCTCCCACGCGCCCGGATACTTCCCCGAATATTGCGCCCGAACTCTGGAATGACTGGAAATGGCAGTTGCAGAACCGCATCACTTCGCTCGCCCAACTCGAGGAACATCTCGTTCTTTCCGAGGCGGAGCGGGCGGGTGTGCTGCTTTCGGGCGACAAACTCGCTCTCGCGATAACGCCGCATTTTTTCAACCTGATCGAGTCCGATAATCCGGATTGCCCAATCCGGCGCCAGGTCATCCCGCGGATCGAGGAAACGTGGGCGTCGCCCTACGACATGGCGGACCCGTGCGGCGAAGATTCGCACATGCCGGTGCCGGGACTCGTTCATCGTTATCCCGATCGCGTGCTCTTTCTCGTCACCGATCGTTGCGCGAGCTACTGCCGCTATTGTACGCGGAGCCGGGTCGTCAGCGGAGTGGGCGAACAGGAACTGCACACCGAATTCGAAGCCGCGTTTCGCTATCTCGAAGAACACACCGAAGTGCGCGACGTGCTTCTCTCCGGCGGTGACGCGCTGCTTTTCAGCGATACGAAGCTGGAGAAAATCCTCAGCCGGCTGCGCGCGATCCCGCATATCGAATTTCTTCGTATCGGTACCCGTGTGCCGATCTTTCTCCCGCAACGGATCACGCCTGAGCTTTGCGCGATGCTGCAAAAGTATCATCCGCTCTGGATGAGCATCCACGTCAATCACCCGCGCGAACTCACGACGGAAGTGCGGGTCGCGCTCGAACGACTGGCAAACCACGGCGTCCCGTTGGGCAACCAGAGTGTCCTGCTCGCGGGCGTGAACGACAATCTCGAGACGATGAAAAACCTCGTGCACAAGCTCCTCATCTGTCGGGTGCGCCCCTACTACCTTTACCAGTGCGACCTCATCAACGGCTCCTCCCACCTCCGCGCGTCGGTCGCGAAGGGCATCGAGATCATCGAAGGCCTGCGCGGTCACACCACCGGCTATGCGATCCCGCAATTCGTCATCGACGCACCCGGCGGCGGCGGCAAGGTGCCGATCAATCCCGGCTACGTCCTCTACCACGACAACGAGAAAATCGTCATCCGCAACTACGAGGGAAAAATTTTCGAGTATCCGGAAAGTGGAAGCGAAAGCGTGCAATTCGCGCCCCAGCGCGAATATCACGACGAGTATCTCTATTCCTGATCAATCGGTCAGGAAGATACGCCACTGATCGGGAATGCCCTTTAGCGTCTGCCGACCGCGATCGGCAAAGTCGAGACCGGAGCCAACGACGAGGTTCTTGACCGTGCTGGAAACCAAGACTTCACCTGCACGAGCGAGCGAGCACACCCTGGCGGCAATGTGTACCGCGATGCCCGCAATATCGTTCCCCACCAGCTCGATTTCGCCGGTGTGGAGCCCGACACGAACGTCCAGGCCAAGAGAGCGCACACTGGCGCGAATCGCACATCAACAACGCACTGCCCGCGCCGGTCCATCGAAGGTGGCGAGAAAGCCGTCGCCAGCGGTTTTGATTTCCTTCCCGCGAAAGCGCGCCAGCTCTTTACGCACGAGCGCGTGATGTTGCTTGAGCAAATCAAGCCAGTCGCGATCGCTCATGCTCGCCGCGCGCTCGGTTGAACTCACGAGATCGGTAAACATCACCGTTGCCAGAACGCGATCCGGCTCCGGCATCCGCCGCTCGCCGGTGAGGAACTCTTCAATTTCATCTAAAACGGCATCAGCGTCGCCGACCCAAGGGAAGTGATCTGGGCCAGGCAACTCGACAAAGCGGGCCTGCGGAATCTGGGAAGCGATCCAGCGTCCCTCTCCAACCTTTGCCTCCAGGTCGCCCGTGCGATGAATGACCAGGGTCGGGACGCGGATCGCGGGCAATATGCGGCGGATGTCGATCTGCGTATTCATGCGCAGGAGGCAAAGGGCCGCGCCTGGGCTGGCTGAGCGCCGGAGATACGTCGCCAGGCGCTCGCAAAAAGCCGGGTCATCCGCCTTGCTCGGCGCATATCGCTTCGCGTCGAGCAGATCGGCCCATTTGTTCTCGATCAGGTCGTAGCTTCGCTGGCGCTCCTTTGGAGCGGGCGCCCAGGGATAATCCGGGCTCCAAATCCGTTTCGCGAACGTGCCGAACATGACCAGGGCGGTCGTTCGTTCTGGATACGTGGCGGCGAAGAGCGCGCTCATATTGCCACCTTCGGAAAATCCGAAAAGGGCAGCCTGCTCCGATCCAACCGCGTCCATCACCGCCCGGACGTCATCCATCCGCTGCTCCAGAGTCGGGTATTGATCGCTAGGCACGCGATCAGAGAGACCCGTTCCGCGTTTGTCGAAAAGGATCATTCGGGAAAAAGAAGCGAGCCGGTGAAGAAAGGCGGCCAGAGTTGGTTCTTCCCAGGCCAGCTCGACATGCGAAATCCAACCCGGAACGTAGACAAGGTCGAGCGGACCTTCGCCGGTCACCTGGTAGGCGATATGGAGATCACCGCTGCGGGTGAATTGCGTTTTTGGATGGTTGGATCCGAGCATGACCATGCCTGGCTCTGGCGCGTCCTAAACCTGTCCTCAGCCTGGCAAAAAGTCAGGGTCAAAAACGATTTTCACTCATTTTCGGCAGGGAAATTGCGCCCGGCTTGTTCTGCGCAAAGGTAAGCGGATGCGCGATGATCTCCTCGTTCCCGATCCACTCTGGTACAAAGACGCGGTCATCTACGAGCTGCACGTCAAGACGTTTCAGGATAGCGACGGGGACGGGATGGGCGATTTCCGCGGGCTGATTGAGAAACTCGATTACCTTCAGGAACTGGGCGCGACCGCGATCTGGTTACTGCCGTTTTATCCCTCGCCGATGCGCGATGACGGATACGACATCGCGGATTATTTCGACGTTAACCCGAACTATGGCACTCTCGCCGACTTTCAGGCGTTTCTCGCCGCGGCGCACGAGCGCGGACTCCGGGTGATCACGGAATTGGTGATCAATCATACCTCGGATCAGAATCCGTGGTTCCAGGCTTCACGGCGGGCGGCGCCAGGGTCGCCGGACCGAGATTTATATGTCTGGAGCGATTCGCCGGAGAAATACAAGGATGCGCGGATCATATTCAAAGACTTCGAAACTTCTAACTGGTCCTGGGATCCGGTCGCGAAGGCCTACTACTGGCACCGCTTTTACTCCCACCAGCCGGACTTGAATTTCGATAACCCGGCGGTGCACGAGACCGTGCAGAAGGTGCTCGATTTCTGGCTGGGCATGGGCGTCGACGGTCTGCGGCTCGATGCCATTCCTTATCTCTACGAGCGCGAAGGGACGAACTGCGAGAACCTGCGCGAGACGCACGAATATCTGAAAGAGTTGCGTGCCCACATGGACGCGAAATTCCCCGGTCGCATGCTGCTGGCCGAGGCCAACCAGTGGCCGGAAGACGCGGTCAAATACTTCGGCGAGGGCGACGAGTCGCACATGAATTTCCATTTCCCGCTCATGCCGCGGATGTTCATGGCACTGCAAATGGAGGATCGTTTTCCGATCATCGACATCCTCGAGCAGACACCGGCGATTCCCGACACATGCCAGTGGGCGATGTTTTTGCGCAATCACGACGAGCTGACCCTCGAGATGGTGACCGACGAAGAGCGCGACTACATGTGGCGCGTCTACGCGACCGATCCCACCGCGCGGATCAATCTGGGGATCCGTCGCCGGCTCGCGCCGCTCCTCGCTAATAACCGGCGCAAGATCGAGTTGCTGAATGTTCTCCTCTTCTCCATGCCGGGCACGCCGGTGCTCTACTACGGCGACGAGATCGGGATGGGGGACAATTTTTACCTCGGCGATCGCAACGGTTGCCGCACCCCGATGCAATGGAGCAGCGATCGAAATGCCGGTTTTTCCAAGGCGAATCCGCAACAGCTTTACCTGCCGATTACGATCGATCCCGAATATCATTACGAGGCGATCAACGTCGAGAATCAGCAGAAAAATCTGTCGTCGCTTCTTTGGTGGATGCGGCGCGTTATCGCGATGCGGAAAAACTTTCGCGCGTTCTCGCGCGGTTCGCTGGAGTTCCTTTTCCCGGATAATTCGAAGGTGCTCGCCTTTCTCCGGCGCTACGAGGACGAGACTATTCTGGTGGTGGTGAATTTGTCGCGCTTCTCCCAGCCAGTGGAGATCGATCTCTCGCGGTTTGCCGGGTGTGTGCCGATGGAGGTTTTTAGCCGCAACCTTTTTCCATCGATCAAAAAGTCGCCCTATTTCCTAACGATCGGTCCGCATGGCCATTACTGGTTTGCGTTCCAATCATATGCCCCGAAACGTTCGGTGAAGAAACGAGTCGTGCCCACGATCAACGTCGAGGCGAAACTCCCGGCGCTGCTCGCGAAGACTCCCCGGGCGGAACTCGAGCGTCAGATCTTGCCCGACTACCTGCGCAATTGCCGATGGTTTGGCGCCAAGGCACGGCACATCCGCGAGATGCGCATGGTCGAGCAAATTCCGATGGCCGATGGCGCGGCGCAGTTTTGGCTCCTGCGGGTCGATTATACCGACGGCGCGCCGGACATTTATTCGCTCCCGGTGCAGTTGGCGACGGGCGCGGCGGCGGATGCAATCGCCCGCAATTCGCCCCAGGCGGTCATCGCGCGCATCGAAGCGCAACGGGCGGTCCTTTATGATGCGGTCTGGGATGCGGATTTTCGGGAAAAGCTTTTCCGATTGATGGCGAGCGGCGCTAATCTCAAAGGCCAGAGTGGCCATCTCGTCGGTGTCGGCAGCGTGTTGCTGGCGCAAGAGCCGGACGGCAAGGTGCCGGCTTCGCAGGTGCTCAATGCCGAGCAGAGCAACTCCTCAATGCTCTTCGAGGACCGGTTTTTCCTCAAGCTCTACCGCAAGCTGGAGGACGGCCTGAATCCCGACGTGGAGGTCACGCGTTTCCTGAGCGAGCGGTGCCATTTTTCCCATGTCCCGGCTTTCGTCGGTTCGGTCGAATATCGTCGCCCGCGGGTGGAGCCGACCGTGATCGCGCTTCTGCAGACGGCCGCCTCTAACGAGGGCGATGCCTGGACGCTGACCCTCGATGCGGTCGGTCGTTATTTTGAGCGGGTGCTGGAACGCAAGGGCGACCTGCAAGCCGCTGCCGTCGCATCCGGTCCGTTGCACGATGAATTGTTCGGCGGCGTTTATCCCGAGAAAGCAAAATTGATGGGACAGCGAACGGGGGAAATGCATCTCGCACTCGCGTCGGGCTCGGCGGACAAGGCCTTCGCGCCCGAGCCGTTCAATGCCATGGCGCAACGCTCGGTCTATCAGTCAATGCGCGCTTCGCTTCGGCGTGCGTTCGCGCTTTTGCAGAAGAAGCTCCCCGATTTGCCGGAAGCGTTCCGGGCCGAGGCAGCGCAGGTCCTGTCTGCGGAACAGCAGATTCTCGCCTCGGAACAGCAGACCCTCGAACGCCACGCCTCCGCAAGCAAGATTCGCATTCATGGCGATTACCATCTCGGACAACTACTGAGCACGGGGAAGGACTTCGTGATTCTCGATTTCGAAGGCGAACCAGCGCGACCGCTGAGCGAACGAAAACTGAAGCGCTCGGCGCTGCGTGACGTCACTGGAATGATGCGATCGTTTCAATACGCCGCCTACGCCGCTCTCTGGCGGCCATCGATGCGGAGCGAAGACGTGCCCTTTCTCGAGTGCTGGGCCGATCTTTGGTATCGGCAAATAAGCGCCACTTTCCTTGAGAGCTATCTGGCGACGGCGACCGGTGCGATATTCCTCCCGCAAAAGGAAAGCGATCTCATGCCGCTGCTGGAAGCGTACCTGCTCGACAAAGCGGTCTACGAGGTCGGCTACGAATTGAATCATCGGCCGGACTGGGTCGTGATCCCGGTGCGCGGGATCAAGCACATCCTCCATCTCGCCTAACGAATCGCTTTGTTTGGAATACTTTGGCGCGGATTTGCTCTTAACGAATCATGAAAACCATGCTCTTCGCCGCCGGTTTGGCCCTTTGCCTAACGATGAACGCGGCGGCTGAGATGCGCTTCGAAAGCGGTCCGCAACAGACGATGCTAATCGAACTTTATACCTCCGAAGGTTGCAGCAGTTGCCCTCCCGCCGAAGCCTGGTTGAGCCGGCTGAAGAGCAATCCTGGTTTATGGAAGGAGTTCGTGCCGATTGCCTTTCACGTCGATTACTGGGACCGGCTCGGCTGGCCCGATCGTTTTGCCTCGAAGCAATGGACCGAACGCCAAAGTCGTTACGCGGCGCTCTGGCAAAGTGAATCGGTCTACACCCCGGCTTTTGTCCTGAACGGGCGGGAATGGAGAAACTGGTCGGGCAAGTTGCCTTCGCCTGAGGGCAAGCCGGTGGGAGCGCTGCGCGTCTCGAGCGACGATGGCAAAACTTGGTCGATCGAATTTCGTCCCGCCCAGGACGAGGCCGGCGAGTGGGAGGCTCATCTCGCGTTCCTTGGTTCGGGCATTTCCTCGAAGATCGGCGCGGGTGAAAACAGCGGCCGAAACCTGCAACACGACTTTGTCGTTCTCTCCCAGCAAAACGGGCCGATGAAAAGCGAGGCGGGTCGCGCGATTGGCAGCATGACGATCGGTTCAACCGGCGAAAATGCTCCCCGCAAAGCGATTGCGGTTTGGGTGACCCGTCGGGATCAGCTTGTGCCGGTGCAATCTGCTGGCGGCTGGATTCAGTAGCCCGACCGATTCTTTCCTCGATTTCGCTGCGGCGTGCTGGAAATAGGATCGCGTTTGACGCGCGACTAACGAGTTAAGTTTGAGCGCCAGGATTCCTCTTTTCACGTCGTCCCCGCACCATCAACGCTCCGCGACCGAGCACGGCGCCGAGCACGAGTAATCCTCCCACCATCGCCCACGGTCCGGGACGTTCGCCCAGAGCGAGCATGACCCAGAGCGGATTCAGGACCGGTTCGAGCAACGGAATGAGCGTCGCTTCGAGCGCGGTCACATGCTTGATCGCGGTGGAATACAGAACGTAGGGCAGGCCAAGCTGCAGCGTGCCGAGCAAGACCAGGCGCCAGAGGCCGCCTTCGCCTAACGATGTTTGCAACATGAAAGGCACTCCGGCGAGCGCGACCACGATGTTGCCCAGGATGATGCTTGCAACCGGCGAGCCCGCCTTTTCCTTGCGCAAGAAAAGCGCGACCGAAGCGAAGGCAAGTCCGCTCCCAAGCGCGATGACGTTGCCCCAGAAGCCGGCGACCGTTAGCCGGTCGAAGAAGAAAAGGGCGATCCCCAGCAGAGCGACCGCGATCACGAGCCAATCGACGCGCAGGGCCCGCTCGCCCAGATACCAACGACCGATAATCGCGACGTAAATCGGCGCCGTGTATTGCAGGAAGATCGCGTTCGCCGCGGTCGTCATGCGCGTCGCAAAGACAAAAAGCACGACCGTCAATGCATAACCGATCGCACCGCCGATTTGCGCCCGCGAAAAGGTGAACCGGGGCCGCCCGCTGCACGCCAGCATGAGCGGAATCGCGATCGCGCTGCGGCCGCCCGCGATCGCCATCGCCGGCCAATCAATCGACTTAATGAGGACCCCGCCCAGACTCCAGAGCAGCGCCGTGAGCAGCAGAAGAATCGGAGGCAGGAAACGGCGCTGCATGGTCTGCCCGTTCTACAGTGCAATGGGAACGGCGCAACTCGGGATGCGGTGGCCACGTCTGAAGAACGCGTTCTGCCCGCTGGCGAGGCCACAGGCTGCTGCTGCGCTTTGACCACTTGTTCGCCCGCAAAAAAATCTTGCAGAAAAGTGCAGATTTCGCGTTGACGAGCGATCTCGCTGCGATACTTTGTTCGTCCGCTGATGGCGGTCCCGGGTTCCTCGGTGTGTTCTTCTCTGGCTCAACGCGAGCCGCGGTTTGTTGGATTCAACGAACGGACGGCGTTTGTCGTGGAGCGGACAGGAGAACGGTTGATCTTTGAAAGTGCAATTCTGGATTTCGTCATCACGACGGATTTTTTCAATCGAACGAAGTTCAGAAGGTAGAAGTCAGCGAAAATTGAATTGTGCGTTATACGTCGATTTTCTTTGAACAAAAATTTCGCCGGTTCTCATGAACCGGTGATCTTAATTAAAAGATCGGACGAACCCGGCTTTCTGCTACGGCAGGTGGCTGGGCAAGAATGGTCAGAATTTCGATCCCGCAAACGCGGGATCGACAAACTTTGTCCGGAGTCAGCAATGACCACCGGCTCCAAATTTTTACGGAGAGTTTGATTCTGGCTCAGAACGAACGCTGGCGGCGTGGATAAGACATGCAAGTCGAACGGGACTTTTTCTGGTAGCAATACCGGGAAAAGTTTAGTGGCGAACGGGTGCGTAACACGTGGGCAATCTGCCGAGAAGTGGGGGATAGCTCGCCGAAAGGCGAATTAATACCGCATGTGATCAGGGAAGACATCTTTCCGACATCAAAGCCGGGGCAACCTGGCGCTTCTTGATGAGCCCGCGGCCTATCAGCTAGTTGGTGAGGTAACGGCTCACCAAGGCTATGACGGGTAGCTGGTCTGAGAGGACGACCAGCCACACTGGAACTGAGACACGGTCCAGACACCTACGGGTGGCAGCAGTCGAGAATTTTTCTCAATGGGGGCAACCCTGAAGGAGCGACGCCGCGTGGAGGATGAAGGCTTTCGGGTTGTAAACTCCTGTCATTTGGGAACAATGGCTGACGCGTTAACTGCGCGGAGCTTGATAGTACCAGAAGAGGAAGAGACGGCTAACTCTGTGCCAGCAGCCGCGGTAATACAGAGGTCTCAAGCGTTGTTCGGATTCATTGGGCGTAAAGGGTGCGTAGGTGGCGCCGTAAGTCGGGTGTGAAATTTCGGAGCTTAACTCCGAAACTGCATTCGATACTGCGGTGCTTGAGGACTGGAGAGGAGACTGGAATTCACGGTGTAGCAGTGAAATGCGTAGAGATCGTGAGGAAGACCAGTGGCGAAGGCGGGTCTCTGGACAGTTCCTGACACTGAGGCACGAAGGCCAGGGGAGCAAACGGGATTAGATACCCCGGTAGTCCTGGCAGTAAACGGTGCACGTTTGGTGTGGGAGGATTCGACCCCTTCCGCGCCGGAGCTAACGCGTTAAACGTGCCGCCTGGGGAGTACGGTCGCAAGATTAAAACTCAAAGAAATTGACGGGGGCCCGCACAAGCGGTGGAGTATGTGGCTTAATTCGATGCAACGCGAAGAACCTTACCTGGCCTTGACATGCATCTCTAAGCGGGTGAAAGCCGCGTGAGTGTCGAAAGGGAGAATTTGCACAGGTGCTGCATGGCTGTCGTCAGCTCGTGTCGTGAGATGTTGGGTTAAGTCCCGCAACGAGCGCAACCCCTGTGAACTGTTGCCACGTCCTTGATTGGACAGCACTCTGTTCAGACTGCCCTGTGAAACGGGGAGGAAGGTGGGGACGACGTCAAGTCAGTATGGCCCTTACGGCCAGGGCTGCACACGTACTACAATGCCCAGTACAGAACGATCCGAGACCGCGAGGTGGAGGAAATCTATCAAAACTGGGCCCAGTTCGGATTGGAGGCTGCAACTCGCCTCCATGAAGCCGGAATCGCTAGTAATGGCGTATCAGCTACGACGCCGTGAATACGTTCCCGGGCCTTGTACACACCGCCCGTCACATCATGGAAGTCACTTGTAGCCGAAGTGCGCGCGCCAACCCGCAAGGGGAGCAGCGCCCTACGCTATGAGCGGTAACTGGGATGAAGTCGTAACAAGGTAGCCGTAGGGGAACCTGCGGCTGGATCACCTCCTTTCTAAGGAGAAGTGCTGAGCACCGCGATTCGAGAAACGTTAAACCGTGAATCGAAAAGTGGATGTCTCAGCGCAGGTCGACGGCTAAGACCGAAATCCTTCGGGGTTTTGGAGATGCCGTTAAGCCCTCTGGAATCGAAAGAAACCAGAGCTCAGAGAGAATCGAAACGGTAGCGCACAATTCAGTTTTTGTTTGATTGCTGACTCTAAAATGCCGGACGGCTTTGCTGTCCGGCATTTTTTGTTGGTTGCATTCGGATTTCGACATTCGACATTCGGAATTCCACTGCGGGGGCATAGCTCAGTTGGTAGAGCGCCAGCTTTGCAAGCTGGATGTCAGGGGTTCGAATCCCCTTGCCTCCAGTCTTCGCTCGCCGCGATAGCGGAGCGCGAAGACTGTCGCGCCGAAGCCTTGGCGAAGGCGGACCGCTTCGAGCTTGCGAGGGCGAACGCGGCGAGCTACGACTCGGCAAGCCCCCGTCGCGCCGGAGTCCCGCGACTGCGGGACGAAGGCGGACCGCTTATGCATTACGTCTACATCCTCCAGAGCGACGCGGATGAGCGGCGATTCTATACCGGGTTGACGGACGATTTGCGCAAGCGTCTCCAAAGCCACAATGCCGGGCGTGTGCCGCATACAGCCAAATGGAAACCCTGGCACCTGAAGACCTACGTTGCCTTTCAAAGTCGAACCCGTGCTTCGGACTTTGAGCAATATTTGAAGTCTGCATCCGGACGGGCTTTCGCCAGAAAACGACTGTAGGTCAAAAATCTTCAAATCCGCAGCTTCGCTGGATCAGATCTTTCGACGACTAACGCTGCGTTACTTCTCGTAGCACTCGAGATACTTGATTCCCGAGCCCGTGTTGAAGATAACGATTTGCTCTTCCGACGAAATCTTTTCTGCCGCGCAAAGCGACCGCAAAGCGGCGAAACAGGCCGCACCCTCCGGAGCGACGAAAAGGCCTTCCTTGGCGCCGACTTCGCGCGTTGTCCGAATCATCGTCTCGTCATCGACCGTGACGGCGCCACCTTGAGAGTCGCGCAGGATCTTGAGCATGAGAAAATCTCCGACCGCCTTCGGCACCCGCAGACCGGAGGCGCAGGTGTGCGCATCAGGGAATTCGGCGGCACTGTTCTCGCCGGCTTCGAAAGCGCGAACGATTGGAGCGCATCCAGCAGCCTGGACCGAAAACATGCGCGGACGCTTCGCCCCGATCCAGCCCAGGGCTTCCATTTCATCGAATGCCTTCCACATGCCGATCAGTCCGGTGCCGCCGCCGGTTGGGTAGAGGATCACGTCCGGAAGCTTCCAATCGGATTGCTCAGCCAGCTCGTAGCCCAGTGTCTTCTTTCCCTCCGCGCGATACGGCTCTTTCAGTGTAGAGAGGTCGAACCAGCCCTCCTTCTCCTTACGTCGCGCGATCTCGGCTCCGCAATCCGTGATCAAGCCATCGATCAGGGTAACCTGCGCGCCAAGCTCGCGACACTCGATCACGTTCGCGCGTGGAGTGTCGTCGGGCATGAAAATGTGCGCCTCGAGCCCTGCCCGTGCGGCATATGCGGCAAGCGCGCCGCCTGCGTTGCCGGCCGTCGGCACGGCCAGTTTCGTGGCGCCGAGGTATTTCGCCATCGAGACGGCGACGGCCATTCCGCGCGCCTTGAAACTCTGGGTCGGGTTTTGTGCTTCATCCTTAACCCAGAGATTGGTCAGGCCCAGGCTCGCGCCGAAGCGCGCCGCGCGCAGCAGCGGCGTGCCGCCTTCGCCTAACGACACCGGCGCAACGTCCAGCGGCAGCGGCAAGACTTCGCGATAACGCCAGAGCGATCGCTCGCGGCCGGTCAGCGCTTCACGCGTCAGTGTCCGGCCCGCAGCTTCTAGATCGTAGACCGGGAAGAGCGGCTTGTGGCAGACGGCGCAGAGATTCTGCAGTTGCCGCCATTCGTGGCGGAGACCGCAGGACGTGCAGGTAAGATATGTGAGAAACATTGCGGCCAAGCTGGAAGCTCGCGCCACCTTCGGGTTCATGCTAGTCGAGGTGGCGGCCTTTTAGACCAGTTTTCCAATCGAGGCCAATCCGCGCCAGGCGGGTCCCGGATCCGCCCGTCGACCGATACGATCTCGCGACGCGAGAGCGCCTACCGAACGGTCTGTAGCGCGGGACCGATCAAGAGGACCGCGATGTCGCCGGCTTTGACCCGAATTGTCCCCGTATGGCCTTGAGAGTAGAACCCGGGATCAACCAGCGCGAGCAGCGACCAGTTCTGTTTTCTTCGACAGTGAGCCGCTGCGATAGTGCGCCGGCATTGATAAGTCAATCGTTTTCACCTGAATTATCGAGCGAGGCAGAGCTCGAATGCCTGGCTCCCAGCTTCGGAGGTGGCCGCCTAACTGGGGTCGCCGACCCCGGCTACAACAACGCCCGCGGCGACAACGCTGTTTTCGGGCGACCGACAGAATGGCTGATGTTCGTTAGGCGCTCAGTTCTGGCCGTAGATAAAGATGAAGAGCAGCACGATCGCGACCACGATGACGAAGAGGCCGACCTTGATCCAGCTCTTCGGATATTTTCCGGCGAGGGCGCCGGTGACGCCATTGGCGACGATGCGGTAGGTGGTGCTGCTGTATTGATAATTCAGGAGCCAGATTGGCAGAAGGACGTGCTTGAATGTCTGTCCGCTGTAATCGGCCGCGACTTGCAGGTTGCGATGGGTATCTCCCGGGATTTGTGCCGCGCAGAGTTGGCGGAGCTTCGCGTCCATCGCTTCGCGTGAACGCTGCGCGGCGGCGACAAGGTCGATCTGGTATTGCTCCACCACCCAGCCGGAGACATAACCGGCGTCGTAGGGCGCGAGGTCTTTCGTCGGGAAAGGCTCGATCCGGCGCAATAAATCCGCCGGCACCCCGCGGGAAGCGGGCACCAGTTCATCATCGAAGAAATGATCGAGCGCGCCGCTGGCGTATTCCCAGCGCACGTGCTGCACCTGACGCGTCTGGGTGTTGCCCTTCGCGTCGCGATAGGTCTCGGTCGTGTAGTAATAATAGCCCGCCTCGGCGGTCCATTGCGCGGCGACCTGGGCGTCAAAGGTCCAGTAGGGCAGATAAAGCCCGTGGATGGTGTCGGTAAATGCGCGGTTCTTGAAACGATTCGGCGCGAACCAGCGGCTGCGATACCAGGCATGCACTTTGTCGCGCACTTCGCCCTGGGTGAGCTTGAACGGCAGCACGCTCTCCGGCCGGATCGGCGGCTTGATTTCGTCGTAGGGGACGAGCGCGGGCGAGCCGCAGAAGTCGCAGGTCTGCGCGACGCGTTCCGGCTTGAAGACGGAGATCGCCTGGCAGCTCTGGCATTTCACGCAACGGGTCGCGGTTTGCCAGCCGCGCGCGCTTTCCGGGATGGCGTTCAGCGCGGCCGCGAGATCGTGCTCCTGCACCGCGCCGACCGCGGCAACATTTGGCTGCATCGGTGAAACCGCTCCGCAGAACGGGCAGACGAGCGCCTGCTTGGCCGGCGACCATTCCGCCGCGCCCCCGCACGACGGACATTCGAAACGCTCGCGGGCGGTGAGCTCCGCCATATCCTAACTCTGCAAGAAGTCGTTCAACGCTGCGCGCGTGATCCGATAGGTGGAGCCGATTTTCTTTCCCTTCAGGTCGCCGCTTTCGAGGCTCTGCATCACATCGGCCTCGCTCACGCCTAACGACTCCGCGGCTTGCGCGGGCGAGAGCAGTTCCGGCATCGCCGAAGCGATCGGAGCGGCGGCGCCCGGGGTAGCCGGACTTCCGGACGGCGCAGTCGATTGCAACGAGTTTTGCTGCTGCATGATCTGTTGCGCCATGGCGAGACCGACCGCCATCTCCGTCGCGACTCCGCCCGCGCTGCCGCCTTTTTCCATCCCCTGCGCCATCTGGAATTTCACGAAATCGTTCAAGTTTCCGACCGCCGCCATGCTCGAGCGTTTGTCGATCGCCTGCTCGACTTCCGCCGGCACGGAGACGTTCTCGAGGACGAAGCTGGCCAGCTCGATTCCGTACTTCGCCTGGATGATCGGATTGATGAGCGGGAGAAGCGCCTCGCCCACTTCCTGGTAACGTGTCGCGACATCGAGCACCGGAATTTTCGCGCTCGCGAGCGCGTCGCTGAAGATGCTGACGATACGCGACCGCATCGTCTCGGTGAATTCATCGAGCCGGAAATTACGATCGGAGCCGGCGACTTCCTTCAGCATCAGCTTCGGGTCGCTGACCCGGAAATCGTAGGTGCCGAAGGCGCGCACGCGCACGATCCCGAAGTCCTGGTCGCGCATCATGATCGGATTCGAGGTGCCCCACTTGTTGCCGGTAAAGAGGCGGGTGGTGACGAAATAAACGTCCGCCTTGAAGGGCGACTCGAAGCCGTACTTCCACGACTTGAGCGTGGTCAGGATCGGGATGTTGTCGGTCGTCAGGCTGTGCTTGCCCGGCCCGAAAGTGTCGCCGAATTCGCCCAGATAAACGAACTGCGCGACCTGCGATTCGCGCACGATCAACTGCGCGCCGCGCTTGATCTCGGCGTCGTTATCTTCGAAGCGGAACGAGATCGTGTCGCGTGAATCGTCGGTCCACTCGATGATCTCGATCAGTTGGCCGCGGATGAAACTCATGATGCCCATAATGATTTTGTCCGTTGAGGTTGCTGTGAGTGCGAAAACGTAGCGTCCTCAGCACAAAACGCAAGCCATTCTTGCGGGGCGAATTCAAAGAAGGCGGGCAAGCGGGTTGCCTGCCGGTCAGGCGCGCCTCACGAGCTGGGCAGAGGAAGCAACATGAGGCTCAGGCTTCGCATTCGATCATCTCAAGATTTTGCCGCTGACCCCCGCCGCTGACCCCAATTCCTGACTTTCCGTGTTCGCCGTGCACCAAAGAGCTGACAAGACGCTGTCTCGTTACATGGCACCGCCACTCGTTTTCGATCGACCCCGGATCGTTCGCCCAGAGAACCGGAGCGGCATGGGTTACGGAGCGTTCGGCACAAGGAAAACGTTACGCTGCAGTTCGTTTCGGATCGGTGTGTTGCGTCGAATGATCGTGCTGAGCGTTTGCCTTTCCAGATGCCGCACCCACGACCGCGGCAGGTAGGTCTGATACCAGAACCGGTCGCCGTCGCGCAGCCGCGTGAACTGATCCTTCAGGATGGTGAAGATGAGCTCACCGACCTGGCCGCCGTTGACGTGATCCTCCGCCAGCGCGCCAACCCAGACGTCGATGTCATCAACGGTATTATAGCAGGAGGCGAGCTTGGCCTGCATGAGCGGGTCGGAGCAGACCTCAGCGAATGAGTGCTTGGGCGCGAGGCCGAAGTCCTGTCGCACCACGTTGTAGCGCGGCAGGCCGTGATCGCGCCCGCGCTGCATGTTCAGCGCCGCGAGATCGAATCCACCGGCTCCTGGCGGGCCGAAGAGGAAGTTACGAACCTCATCGACCATGTATCCGTCGATGGTTTGATGCGGCCTGTTTCGCCAGGCCGCGCAGATAGACCTCGATTCCGGGTCCGCTGATCTCGGCTCGGATTAAAGAAGGCATCCCGCAGAGCTGCAGATCGCCGATCGACTGGTTGTTCGCATCCAGCCGGAGCAGAACAGGCGACAACATCGTATGGCCGACCCGATAGGCGGCGGTCGAGAAGGCGTTCTCGATTCCCGGATCGAGATAAGGGTTGTATCCGGCGTAAGGGAGAAGCGCGTTTCGTCCCAGTAACCGCGGGATGAAATCCCGGTAGGTGATGATCTGGATCTCCGCGCCGACAATGGCTCGGGCCCGGTAGTAGATACCGTCGTCATCAAGGTAGGGCTGTTGTTCCTGATCAACCTGGCCCAGTAATTATGCTCGCGCACAAAGAGGGTGTGCATCG
This sequence comes from uncultured Verrucomicrobiae bacterium, assembly GCA_963738045.1. Classification (GTDB taxonomy): domain Bacteria; phylum Verrucomicrobiota; class Verrucomicrobiia; order Chthoniobacterales; family UBA10450; genus Palsa-1392. The sequence continues at coordinate 158,043 of CAVTUX010000003.1, forward strand.
TCGTCAGGCCGACTTGTTCGTTCGCTCGCACGTCGCCGGCGAGGAAGTAGGTCGGGCTGTTATCGGGCAGGTTTGGGAAGCCATGGATGTTGTAGGGCAGCAGGTTCCCTTCGCTCACCTTGAGCCGGCCGCTGCCATCGAGCGTCCGCAGTTCGAGCGCGCGCGCCTCATCGGACCCATAAACCTGCGAGCCATCAATGAAAGCGGTAATGACGTTTAACTGCTGACGCACTCCATGCACCATCTGGTAGAGGGAGCGATCGAGCCCGATGACCTGCGTTCCAGTGCCTTCCGGGTCAAACCAGGGATCGCCCAGGGGCACGGGAATGTTGAAAGGCTCGGCCGGACTCATGGCCGGCGTGAGATCGATACCGTGGTCGATGAACTGGCCCCATTGCCAGAGGTAGTCGGAGGTTTCTTCAGGGTTCGGGAGCGACTCAGTTTGCGCACAGACGAGGTTGCTGATCTCGCGCGTGCTCCGTTGATCGGCGCCCGCCGGTGTGCCCGATCCATCGCCATAGCCGATTGTGGTATGGCGCAAAAGCGCGACGCCCGCGGAACCGCGCAGGGGATCGATCGGGTTGTTGCCTGTCCCATCGATGGAACGGAATTCATAGGGGAAAATGGCCGGACCGCTTAAGAGCGCGGTCGTGTGCTGATGTGGTGCGACATCCGACGGCGCCATCGGGATGTCGAATGGGCTGCCTGCGTAAACGGCCGAAACCGCCCCGCAAAGAAAGAGACATAAAGCTTTAGCCAACTTCGTTTTCATGACTAGGTCTCACCGCCCCCAGCAGCTGAACTCTCCAATTCATGCGAAATGGCAGGCGTTTCTTGCCTTGGCTCTCGCTGAGCGCGGTCAGGTGGAATTGTCTTCATCGTCTTCGACCATTTCCAGCGGCATCCAAGGAGCGGCGCTTTGGTTGTTTTCCTTTTTGTTGAGGATGTCCGTTATTGTTTCATCTTCTTGGAACTTGCGACCAGGTCCCGCACGATGTCTTGATAATAAGGCTTCTCTTTCAGGCTGGCGTAGGAGCCGGGGAAAGAGATGAGGCTGAAGTCCGCGCTTACGCCCTTCGTGAAGTTGTTCAGGACAAACGCACAGCGTTGGTTACTAGGGAGCCGCAAATTATCGATCATTGGGAAATCAAAAGGACCGACCCAGAAGGGGGTCGGTGCTATTTCGTCTATCCACTTGCCTTCCTTCTGCTTCTGGACTTCCTCTTGTTTTTGGACCTCGCCTTCCTCCCATTTCTGGACCACTAGTCGCAACTTCACCTCTTCCCGATCAGCATCTGCGTCCAAGACAAAAACTCGAAAGCGTCGCTTGACGCCCTCAAGTTCCTGCGTGATGACGGCCCCCGACTCGCTTTCGTCCGTCTCGCCTGGCTCTTCTAAATCACTTAGAATGATTGTAAATGGCGTTTCCTCGCCCACCCCTTCCGCTTTGAGCACTGCCGCCTGTTTCGCCGCTACGTCGCACGCGACTCGTTTCAAGCGCTTCGAGAATTCGTCCCGCTCGACCGGGTTTGTGTCCCGTCCGATCTCTTTTTGGAGATCCAGGAAGAGCGGCTGGAGATTGAGCGACTCATGGAAGTTGTAGGCCAGCAACTCGAGGTTAAGGAGCTTGCGCTCGAGCGACCGATCACCCGTGAGTTCGCCGATTTCTCCAGTGTCGCGCTCCACTGCGCCGAGCGGAGCTGGCGCAGCGCCGTTGGGAGCAAGGAACGAATCGATGATGGAGGTAAACATATCCTTGCGCAGCGCGCTCTCGGCCTGCTCGCGCTGGCTCATCAACTCCGAATAGAGGCGGATGTTGCTCTCAATCGCCTGGTGCTTATGCAGCGCCGAATTTAGCAAATAGCCGACAACCGCCACTGACAGGGCCGCGAGAAGACCCCCGAGCGGCTTCAGGATAACGTCGGCTTTATCCCATTTGTCCTTTGTTTCTGCAGCCATGCTTACTTCCTCCGCAACTGATCGCCCTCAATCGTGAGATCGTATCGCACAGCATTACTGTAGGAGTAGATTGCGAGCGGATCGAAGGCCCTGCCCCGATAATGGACGATAAGTGTGCATTTTCCCTTTGGCTTCACGAACACGCGGTAAGAGCCAAATTGGTCGGTCGTGCCGGAGCCGATCTTGGTTCCGCCCGGTGCTGTGATTTCGATGCCCGCGCCTTTTTCCACCGGCCGGCCCGATTCCCTCAGCGTGCCGTAAATTTCGCCCGCCTGAAGGCCGAGGCTGCCTGCAAAGAAGAGAGCGAGCAAAACGGCGAGTGGGAGTGTGATTTTCATGATGTTTTTCATGATCGGTTGTTTTCCTTTGACTTGAGGTTGTCCGTTATTGTTTTCTGACGGAAAACCTGATCGAAGTTCCGGAAATTCCTTGCCGGACCCGGCGAGAATGTCGGTTACAACTCCAGCATCTTGGCGCGCTGCAAGGCTGCTGGCTGCCTTGCCAACAGTTCTTCGTTAGGCTAAGAGAAGCGAAGCGATCGGGGGAATATTGGAGGAAGCAGGGACAGTGCCTGCGCGCGAAGGCGAAAAGGCGCAGCGGAATTGAGGACGCACTCCGGGGTCGGTCAGCGCGGGGTTGCACCTTGGCGCACCGTTTGGTCCGCCCACGGTGAGATTGCGGATGAACTCCTGTGTCGTGTGCACACCCCGAATCAGTGATCAATTCGCGGCTAATAATGGCCACAGGATTTGGTCTCGCTTCAGAGCTTGCTTTTCTTAAGGGCGCGCTCGCCGATCCGTGTGACTTTGTAAATTCCAGAGAAGAGCTCGCGAGAAACCATCCCATCCGTACACAGGAGCGTAAGCGTCTTTTTGTCGTCGCATTTTTCGCCGGCCGCTAAGCTGCGCAGCGCCTTGATTTGCACTTCCGACAATCTCATTGATTCGTCGCTCATACCGTTGTTGAGAAAGCCGATTTAGACTCAGGCATTTCACTTCACGACCGCGCAAAAAAGGCCTGACCCTAAAGCAGCTCATGTTCGGCCCCATCACTTGTCCTTGTAGAGGTCTCGGATCAGGTAATTGGGATTTCCTTGGATCGATACTGGAAGAATAGAGCGATTAATCATCGCATTCCTTATCTCGGAGTCAGGCGCCATTTCTTTAATGTTCTTTAAATCGTCTTTCGCGGAGCTCACGACCTCCTTGAAGAAGTTAATAAAGCCATTTTGCGGGGTGTTTCCGTTATAAACCAGTCAGGCAAGCCAATGCCGTTTACGAAAAAGTCTCGGGTGGATTGCTGACTTATCCATATTTCGTCTTGCGCATAGGTCTCCTCCGCCAGTTGCGCCATTTCGGCAAAAGTCTTGGGATGCCCCCGGCCATGCCGAATTGCTGCGCTCGCTGCAAGCCGCGGCGAATGTGCGCTACGACTGTAGCCCGCTCCGAATCTAGAGCTAGCTGTGGGCTGATGGATGAAGGAATAGAGCCGCCTTGCATGACCGCCGGCAATGTTCCCTCCTTGAAAATCTCAACGCGCTTAAGGAAACGCGGAATGTTCAGATAAATCTCGGTGCCACTGTTCACCCATTTCAGAAACACCGAGAAGTCATCGGCGTTTCGGTGCAGAGCCATAGGTAGAATCGAGACTGCGCCAACTGGAGTCCGGCCGTCTTCACATCAGCCTGAACCAGCGAGATCACACTGGTGTCGGTTGGCGTAATCTTCGGTTGCGGCCGCTCTGAAGGCGCCGCGGGTGGCGCTGGCAAGGGAGATACGTCCCCGTTCATCAGGGAATCTTTGGTTCTGCCGACGGCCTCGGGTGAGACACCTTGATTGAGCTCATGGGCAATGAGCTCATTGGGAACGGGGGCGCTCTGCCCGGATGCGGTCGATTCAGAGATGCGCGTTTGTCCCTCCGTTGTTCTGTGCAGTGGAGCCGGTCCCCGTCTGCCCATTGGATGCGCCGGCATCGCCGCCATTCTTCTTGCCGACGCCCCGGTTGTCCATGTCGCGCGCTTTGTTGAGCGTGGCACCCTTTTCGGAAATGGTGCGCGAAGAATTGGCGGAAGCGTTGGCTTTCCAAAGATCGACCGAAGCCTTGCCCATTTCGGTAGCCTGCTGAGTTGACGCCTTGAAGTTTTCGCTGGCGATACGGCCTGCCTCGGTCGCGGCCGACAGCGTACCCGCGCTTGCCTGCTGTGCGGTGGTCTGGGTGCCAGCGAGGCCGCTCATGTCGCGGAACATGTTGCCATTGGCCAGCGTCCCGATGATTGCCGATAAACCCGTTGGGTCCGGTAGAGGGGTGGGGTTGGCGATGTTGAGCACGGGCGCGGAAAGCTGGCCCGGCGCGAGATTTTCCGCGGTGGCGCGGCTGTCCGTATTGATGGGCGCGATTTCCGTCGGCTGCAGCGGGATGGGGGAATCCTGCCAGTTCCAGAAGCGCGTGATGTCCAGTTTTTCGGCGGAATTGGAACGACCGAGAACGGCCTCAGCAAAGACTCCGTCGGTGGGAATGGGGATGAGCCGCGTATCGTTGTTTTCAGCGGTCATGCCGCGCTCCTTCAGAACCGCTTCCCAACTCCTGGATGTGGTGCCGAAGCCGGCGGGTTCCGAATCATCAACCGGAGCGCGCAGCACCAGATAGTTCCCTGCGACCGTGACGGGCACCGGCTCTACCTGGTCGATCAGCGGCTTTCCGTTCCAGGAGAAGGGCGATAGCAACATGGACAGGTTGGCGGTATCGAGACTGCTCAGAACCGCCCGGGTATAATAGGCTCGGTTGGCCTGGAGGTGCGCCTTCAACTCTGCGCCGCGGTCAGATGGATCGGCCGTTAGGAACGCCACTTTCTGCAAGCGCATGCCGTCGTCCGCCGAGATTGGAACAGGAACCGTGGAAGCCCGACCATCGATTTCGCAATGCAGGGTCATGGTCCCGCTGTCGGCATTGCCGTCGGCGCTGGCCACATCAATGCTGCCGATACTACCCAAACGAATTGGGGTCGCCGGAGCCACCTGATCCGTGTTGGGCGGTACCGCCAGCACGGTTCCGGCAGGGACACCCGTCTGGTTGAGGCGCACGCGCGCAACGCCGATGTCCTCAAAGCTGATAGCCACCAGCTTGGCGTTGCCGGGTAGCGTTCCCGCAAGATCGCCCTCACGGATCGCCGTGATGGTTCGGGTCCTCGGCTCTGCCGCGCCAGTCTCGCCCTCGGTGCCACCGTTGCCGGAGGAAGATGCGAGGCCGCCGGCGGACGCACCAATGGCTCTGCCCGCCAAGGTGCTGCCGCTGATGGGAGCCGCCGGCAGAACGATGTGCGTATCGACGCGCACGCCGCCTCGGATTTCCACCACACCGACCTCGTCGAGGAGCAGATCAGCCGCGCGCGGCGTGATGGCTGCGGCCAGGAGCTGACCGCGAAAGCGCGCCACCAGTTCCATGGCGTTACTTCCTGAAAAGTCCAGGATATCGAAGGGCAGGAAAATGACCCGCTGCGTCCGGTGGAGGCGCACCTGCACGCGGTAGAGCTGGACAACCTCGTAATATTGGACGGTCAGGGCGTGCATGTGATTGTAATTGGCGACAACCCTCGTGCTGACCTGCTCATGTTCGGCTTGCGATACCTCACGCACAGCGGAAGCGCGGCGGTTGCGCACGGAAGTAGCGTGCTGCTCGGTCCGGTCATTGACATTTTGCGATAAGTTGGCGGCTACCGAACGGCTGCCGATCGACCATGAGGCGCTCGTGGCCGACGACGTAGTCTCGGACTCCTGGTGGGTCTTTGAGCCGCCGCCGCCAAAGCCGATGACGGCAGACACCTTCCCGACAACGCCGGCGGCGCCGCCGCCGATACTGCCGGAATAGCCATGTGCGTCCGACGTGGACTTCGACCAACCGTCGCTCATGGATTCACCGCGCTGCATTTCCCTGGCGACCGCGTTCTGCACCTCGCTGACGGCCCTCGAGTGGCGGGTGGCGTCGTCCAGTCGCTCGGATTCAGCGATATCCTCGCTGGCGGTCGCGCTCGTCCGCCGCGACCAGTCGATCACAGCGATCCGTGTCGCCTCCCCGGGCGCCAGGGCCAGGGAGTGGAGCATGTGACCAAGAGTGATACCTTGGGCAAACCAGGACTGGGAAAAAGTAAACATGGCACCCACGGCCACCTCTCCGAACCCGGCTTGCTGAAGGCCCGTTTCGAGAGAAAGGCGGCCGGATAACGGAGAAAGGTTCTGGGTGTCGGCCATTCCCAGCATCACCAGCTTGTCGTAGTAGACGCGCTCGGTGGGATATTCGCCCAGAGCAGGGCGCAACCGCTCGGACAGGGGATCCTCGCCGTTGCTGGACTGCGGATTCACTTCACCATTCAACAGTTGGCGCGCGACTTGGCGGGGCGGCCAGTAAACGAAGTCCCGCAGGTTGTCCACATCCAGTGCAGACTTGAGGGCGTCCGCCACCGTGTGGGAAACGCCCTGCAGGGAGTCGAGAGGCAACCCCGGGAGATCACTGGGAGTTGTCCACTTTGCGCTCTTCTTTAGAAGATCGGAGGGCAGGTTACCCGAAACAGAAGTCGCACTTGCGACCACGGAAGACGCCTCTGCGAACACCCTGGAAGAACCAAGATCGAAGACCGTCTTCACGCCGATACTATCCAACGCGGCAACGGTCTGATCGTCGACTCCGAGCAGGACGGAGACGGGCTGGGTCAGGGCGTCATTGATGTCCAAGTCGGCGGAATTCAGCCGCAAATGCTCGCTAAGGTTCAGCATGTTCATCTCCCTGTTGTTGTGCGCGGTTGTGCGCGGATTCGTGCAATCTTTTCATTTGATTCATTTCCTTTGGTTAAGGTTGTCCGTTATTGTCTTCTGACGGAAAACCTGATCGAAGTTCCGGAATTCATCGAGCGGAACTCGTGGGGGAAACGGGTGACTTCCCGATCAGGCACTGCGGGCCTGGAGCGCACCACATCGGTTCCTCGGACGAGCGGGACATCGAAGGGGTTCGTCGCGTAACCCGCCGAGACTGTGGCACAGAAAAACAGACAAGCGGTTTTCCTTAGAGCACAGAGTAGAATTCCTGGTCTCGCTGCCATTGTGACCGCCTCCAGAGCCGCCGGCGAAGACAGGCCTGAAGCCTGTCTTCCAGCCGGCGGCCGAAGTGCCAGACTAATTCCTCGTCGTCAGGCGCGTGGAGGTAAATGTTCCGTCATCTTCGAAAAGGAAGTTACCGTTGAACGTCGTAGAACTTTCTTGCATACGTGCCGGAGTAACTCTGGCCATCGGAACTGACGGTAGCGATGAGGTGCTCATCCCAGTAGCCGTTATTTACGCCGGTGGATGGGTCAAAGGTCCAGGCGACGTGATAGAGGCGATAGCTTCCGTTGGAAATGCGTTCGTACGTGCCCTGGCAGACTGCGCCGGGAGCAACAGTGCCGGCTTCGAACTCGAGGCCGTCACTGTACCATTGATCATGGGTGTACGCTTCCGATCCGTTCGTGGTGCTGACGTAATGGGAGACCCAGAGACCCACGATGGAGTGCGGGTTCGACGCTTGAGTGTTGGGCGCCAGGCCCAGACAAATCAGCCCCAGGAGGCAGAGGAGCGTGATGAAGGTATGGTTTTTCGTGTTTTTAATTGCTTGGATTATTTTCATTAGGTTGTTTCCTTTCGTTGAGTTGAGGTTTGATTGTCCGTCATGAGTTTCTGACGAAAACCCCGAACGAAGTTCCGGAATTCTTTTGCCGAAGGGGGCAGAGACCAGGATAAGGGAGCGCTAAAGGGGCTTGGATGCCTGAGCGAGAATTTTCTCGAAACGCGGATCGCTGCGCAGATTATCCCAGGCTGGACTAAATTTGAGAGCCCTGTAAGGTAACCCTGGCAATTTGACGAGGGTAGAAAGCACTTGGAACGCCCGGTCTTTTTCACCCGTCGATGCATAAACGAGAGCCAGAACGTGAAGTGGACCCTCACCCGAGTAAGAGTCCTTGCTTACCGGATAAAGCTCGACCGCTCGTTTTGCTGTCCGAATAGCCTCCGTTTTGTTGCCCAAAGCCGCATGAAGCAAAGGGACAATCCTCAGCGCCGGGTCATAGTCAGGGGGCGGGTTTGCGAATGTTTCCGCATTGCGAGCCAGGGCATCCTGGAGTGCGTCACGTGGATTTTCGAGAGCGTTTGGCACCATGGCCAGGCGCGCCAGGAAGTAATCCCGGACCTCGACGAATGGCAAGCCCTCCATCACTTGTGCTGCCTCACGGTAGTGCCTCTCGTAAAACGAAACCCAGAAGGAAAGAACGACGCCGGAATCTTTCGATCCGATCATGTCTAACTGCCGGCGCGCGGCTGCGATATCGCCCTCGTCCAGGAATAAGAAGCCTTCTTCCGAGCGGAAGACGTCCGCCTGAGCTGGAAAAGCAGCGATTGCGGCATCAGCGACGCGGCGGGCTTCGGCATAGTGGCGCAGAATCTCCGCCGTCTCCAATGCGATGGAATAGGTATTGAGTTTTTTGGGATCCAGTTCGATCGCGCGCTTGAGATGGCGCAGGGACTCATTCCAGCGGCCCAGTCGTCGCTCCAGCAGTCCCCTGGTCGTGTAGACCTTGGCGTTATTCGGCAGGGAACGCGCCGCCATTTCGAGGGTGGCCAGGGCGCGGTTAAAGTCCATATCGGCGTAGTATTCGTAGAGCGCCTGCGCGAAAAATGTCTCGCCCGCTTCTGGCGCGAGGCGATGCGCCTCCTGCAAGGCCGCCTTCGCCTCGGCGAGGTCGTCCTTGGTTCCCTGATCGGGTATGGTGCTCACGGTGAATTTTTGCTTCTGCCAAAGCGCAATAGGCGAGGGCGAATTGTGGGTCTTTCGTGACGGCTTGCTTCAGCAGTCCGATCGCCTTGGTCAGGTTGTCTCCGAAATCGAAATCGGCGTACGGCGTTTCCATCAGCGCGCGGGCCCGAATGTAATCTTCGAATGCTTTGATGTTCTGCGTCGGCTTTTTCGCCATCGCGGTGCGCTCTTGCAGGGAAATTTTGGCGCCCAGTTGCCTGGTGATCTTTTGCGCAATCTCGCTTTGAATGGCGAAAACATCGGCCAACTGACGATCGTAGGTCTTGGCCCAGACATGGGTGTCGGTGCGGGCGTCGATCAACTGCGCAGTCACACGCGTCCGTCCCCCTCGCGCTGGACGCTGCCTTCGACCACATAGGAAACGCCCAGCTCGCGCGCCGATCTCCTTCAGGTTGCGGGCCGCACCCGCCTTGTATTGCATCACGCTGGTGCGGCTGATGACTTTCAAGTCCGCGACCTTGGCCAGGTCGGTCAGGATTTCGTTCTGCACGCCGTCAGCGAAAACCGCGTCCTCATCGTCGTGATTCAGGTTTTGAAATGGGAGCACCGCAACGCTCTTCTCTGACAGTGGAAGTTGCGGCTGCCATACCGGTCTGGTTAGGCAGCATCCAGAGGACGGTCGCGCCTAACAAAAAACAGGCGGCGGCGGCGCCGGCCAGGATGGGATTGCGGCGAGACCAGCGCCAGAGGCGAGCCGGCGGATAGATACCGGCCGGGCGAGAATCGGGCGACCATCGAGCCAGCGCTCGAGATCTTCGGCCAGAGCGCCTGCGGTTTGATAGCGGGCTTCTGGATCGCGCTCAAGGCAGCGGGCGCAGATGGTTTCCAGATCGCGATCGAGTGCGGGCGCGAGCGACGCGGAGCTTGGGCGCCGGTTGCGCGGCCGCCTGGTGGATAACCGCGAGGGCATTCGCGCCGACAAATGGTGGCCGGCCCGCGAGAAGGTTAAAGAGGATCGCGCCGAGACTGTAAACGTCTGATGCCGGGGTGAGATCGCCGGCGGCGTTGTCGGCTTGTTCCGGGGCAATGTAACCGGGCGTTCCAAAGGCGGTGAGTGTGCGGGTGAGATCGCTGCTTTCGGTCAGCCATTTTGCGAGCCCGAAATCCGAGACCAAGGGCTCGCCGTTTTCATCGAGCAGGATGTTTCCCGGCTGCAAATCACGATGCAGTATTCCGCGCTGGTGCGCGTAATCGATCGCGCGCGCGACCTTGGCCATGAGTCGTGCACATTCGTTAGGCTGCGCTTGCAGGCCCGGCGCGGCGGCGCGCAGGCTTCCGCCACTCGCGAACTTCATGCTGTAGAAGGGCAGCCCTTCCTCGCTCTGGCCGATCTCGTAAATCGGCAGGATGTTGGGATGATCGAGCTTCGCCACCGCCTCGGCTTCGCGCCGGAAACGGACCAGTGTCTCGGGCGATTCGGCCTGATAGGCGAGGACGCGTTTGAGCGCGACGATGCGGCGCGAATAACGCTGCCGCGCGCGATAGATCACGCCCATCCCGCCGCGGCCGATCGCTTCCAGGACCTCGTAGTTGCCGAGCTGCCAGTGAGTATCTTCGACTTCCGCTTCCGCGAGGACGCTGGCGAAAGTCTCCGCGCATTCTTCGCCCTCCTGGCCCATCGCTTCGCGCAGGAGACAATTAGCCTGCTCAGGCGCGGTGCCGTTCGAAGCGGGGAAGCCGGGGGAACTCATGGCTTAGAGAGCCACTCCTTCTTGTCTCTGCCAATGTCGCCAATTCATGTCACGGTGGCCAGGGCGGAGCAGAGATAGCGGATCTCATCATCGACCTCTGCCGGGTTTTCAACGGTTTGGGCGACTTCCTCGCGCAACAGCCAGCGATAGCGCTGCCGCAGATTGTGCAACTGCTTCTTCACCATCGTCTCGGCGATGTTCAGGCTGGCCGCGAGATTTGCGTAGGAGGTTTCGCTTCGCTCCGCGGCGAGATGATCGCTCAGCGTTTCAAAAAGTCGCAGCCGTCCCCTTGGCTTCGCATTCCTCGCGCAGGCGCCGCATGGCCTGATCCACCACCGTCGTCGCCCAGCGCAAATCGAAAAATCCCTCCGGCGGGAGCGCTTCCCAGGCCTGGTTGATCATCGATTCCTGCGCTAACGCGTCCGCCATCCATTCTTCCCACGGCACGAAATGCAACCCGCCGCCGCGCTTCTGCGCCTGCTTCCGCTCAGTGGCGTGCCCGAGAAAATTCTGCACCGAACCGAGGAGAAAGGAGCGAAAGCGTCCCCGGTTTTTATCCGCGTCCCGGAGCCAGTTTTTCTCCAGGATCATGAGAAAAAAATCCTGGGTGAGATCCCGGGCGTCGTCGCTTGAATAGCCGCGGCGTTGGATGAAGGAAAAGACGGGACGCCAATAGGTGCGGCAAAGCTCGGCGAGGGCTTCGCTCGCCTGCTGCTCGCCACTCTCAAAACCGGCGCCAACGAGGATGAGGCTCCAGCGGGTGGTGGCGAATATGCGTGGTTCGGGTTCATCCGGCATACGACCTTCAAGGGGCTGTCTTTGAGATCATACTGACTGCCTTTCGCTTCTCGGACAAGCGTAAAAACTGGTCGGGGCCCCAAGCACATAGCGCCCGGATCGGACGGAACTCGGAACTTCGCCCTCCGATTTCGTCAGAAATCCATGAATGGAAAGAATCGATCAAACGATGACCCTGGCCGGTCCGGGCGACAGGAAAACAGGCGCCCTCCTGCTGCGCCGGAGCAGGAGATCGCTCGCTCGGCCGCTGCGCCTCGGAAATTTTCTCACCGAACTAAAACGCCGGAATGTCTACCGCGCGGCCCTGGCCTATTGCGTGGTGAGCTGGCTGCTCATTCAGATCGCGACGCAGGTCTTCCCATTTTTCGGTATCCCGAACGCGACGGTGCGGCTCATCGTGATCGTCTGCATCGCAGGGTTCCCGATCGCGATGCTGCTGGCCTGGGTTTACGACCTGACGCCGGAAGGTTTCGTCCACGTGGGCGAGGTCGATCTTGCGACGCGGACGCAGTGGGGCCGGATGATTGATTTCACCATTATCGGGATCCTGACGGTGGCGGTTTCGCTCCTCCTGTTTGCCCGCTTCCGTCCCCAGTCGATTGACAAGAGTATCGCAGTGCTGCCCTTCGAAAACATGACCGCTGATGAGGGGAACGCGTTCTTTGCCGATGGCATCCAGGATGACATCCTGACCAGCCTCTCGAAAATCGGCGACCTGCGCGTCATCAGCCGTCTGTCCACTCTGCCCTACCGCGGAGAGGGGAAAAAGAGTCTGCGCGAAATCGGCGACGCGCTCGACGTGGCCAGCATTCTCGAAGGAAGCGTGCGGCGCGCCGGCGATCGGGTCGCGGTCACGGTCCAGTTAATCGACGCCCGGACGGATCGCCAAATCTGGGCGAAACGTTATGACCGCACGATCTCCAACGCGCTCACTTTGCAGGGCGAACTCGCGCAGGAGATCGCCGCGGCGCTCCACGCCAGACTCAGCCCGGAGGAAAAAGCCCGAGTCGAAAAGAAGCCGACCGATAATGCCGACGCCTACGTCCTTTATCTGCGCGCGCGCCAGCTGGAAGCAAAGCCGGACAGGCTTCTGCAGGATTTGCGGATGGCGGAGCAAATTTTTTCGCAGGCCGTGCAATTGGATCCAAAATTTGCCCTCGCCCATGCCATGCTGGCGATCACACGAGCGGAAATTTATCACTTTCACGAACCACTGGAGAGTTGGAGGGAGAAAGCCCGCAGCGCGGCCGAGAGGGCCTTGGAGTTGCGACCGGACCTGAGCGAAGCGCATCAGGCGCTGGGGCTTTGTTCTTACTGGATGGAAAAGGATTATGCCGCGGCCCTGCGCGAGCTGGCGGTGGCAGAGCGTTTTGCGCCTAACGACGTCGCCGTCGGTTTTGAGGTGGCCGCGATTCACCGGCGCCAGGGCCATTGGGAGGAGGCGCTGGCCGGTTTCGAGCGGATGCAAAAGCTCGCTCCGCAGGATCCAAACATCGTGCGCAATATTCTGATCACGAACACTGCGCTGCGGCGCTGGCCGGCAGCGGCGAAGGCGGCGGCGCGCTGGCGCGCGCTCGCCCCGGATTCGATCACAGCCAGGATTCAAACTGGCTACGTCGAGTTTTGGTGGAAGGGCGATCCCCAAGCCTTGCGAGCGCGGCTGGCGGACATTCCGGTCGGAGTCGATCCGGATGGCGTGGTCGTTTGTTGCCGCTGGGAAGGAGCGATGCTGGAGCGCGATTTTGCCGAAGCAGCGCATATTTTGAAGGATTCGCCTCGGGAAAAACTCGATTACATGAATGGTGGTGGGACTCCGAAAAGTTTTCTGCTCGGGCTGACGGCATTGGCGCGCGGGGATAAGGCGCAAGCGCAGGAGGAATTTGCGGTCGCGGCGGCCAACTTCGAAAAGCAGGTGCGCGAATCGCCCGAGGTGGCGGTGCGTCACGCGAACCTCGGCCTTTGCTACAGCTTCATGGGGCGGCGGGAGGAAGCGATTTGCGAAGGACAGCACGCGGTCGAGCTAAAGCCGGAAGCCGTCGATGCTTTCGACGGCGTGCTGATGCAATGTTATCTCGCATTGATCTATGCCCGCGTGGGCGAAAACGATCGCGCTTTTGCTTTGCTCGAACGTCTCGCCGTGACGCCCGGCGCGGTGGACAGCGTGGACCACAGCGTGACCGCCAACGACCTGAAGCTGCGCTGGGAATGGGACGTCATCCGCAATGATCCGCGCTTTGCCGCATTGGTTGCGGGCAAGCCTAAGAACTTTCCGTTGGTCGGGCAAAGGTCGCGGCGCGCACGGCCGGCGTTCCGGCAATGAGATCGTCAGCGTTGGCTGAGCGGTCGCTTCTGTTGGGCAGCGCTTCAGATCAGAAACTGCCCGGCGCGCATGACCGGTTCGCCGTCGAACCAGATATCGAAGTCGCGCCCGACGCAGTCGATATGGCTATGGGAAAGCCAGTTCGCCCCGGTGTGCTCGCCGTAGGGATCGCCAAAGGCAATGTGGACGCCGGGGATTTTCTCGTCCTGCAGAATATTGCCGGTGACCTGAGTGCAGGCAGTATTTGTTCCGATGGCAAATTCGCCTACCCGGTTGCTATTCTCATCGGTGCTGGTGTAGCGGAGGAAATCGTCCCGCAAATCCTTGTTCGCGGATTTGAGCGAACGGATGCGACTGTTCTCCACTTCGATCGTGAGGGGAGCCGCCTGCAGATCGCCGTAACGCTCGCAGAGATAATCACCGACGACCCCGTCAACGACAAAGACGCCGTTCGTGTTCAGCGGCGAGGTCAGAATTTCGCCGCCCGGCAGATTGCCCCATTTCTCCTTTTGAATAATGCCGCTGGTCTTGAGCCAATTCAGTTCCGGCGAGAACTCCGCTTCGAAATCCGTGCCGGCCGGCGTCCGGCAGGTGATGCGACCCGCGGCGCGCGCCCGTTCCACCAGTCGCTGGCTAAAGGCATCGATCTGGCCGAAGTCGGCCCGCATGCCCTCGCACATGATGGCGTGGGTAATGCCCACCATGTGGGCGTGGCGAATACCGTAGTTGGTTACAACGGTTGTGACCTGGGTGCGTGAGCCGAGCTCACCCGGCAGCGAACGAGCCGCGAAAATCGAAACCTGCGAAGTGCCAAGATCCTCCAGGATTGGCTCCGGGATGAATTTGAGCGGGCGGCGGGCGTGATGTTCGAGCACGAACAAACTGTAGTCCGCTCCCACCTCTTCGACTTCCGCCTGGAGCGCGGCCGCAATATCGCGCGTGGCCTCGTCCGTGATGATGGTGATTCGCTCGTCCGGTTGCAGACGCAAACAGACGCGGATGGCGTTGCGCGCGCCCGGAACCAGTGCGAGATCGACGGGATGCGGATATAATCGGTCGGGCATGGAAAGCGAACGTGCATTATGGCACGAGCTTGCTGATTAGTCGTCTGAGCTGAGAGACGGTTGCCATACCAAGACCGGCCCCGTGGCGGCCGTTCTTTTGTTTCTCAATAAAAGTCGATACTTTTGCATCCATGACTCTGCGCGAGCAAGCGATTGCGGAATATCACCAGCTGCTTCATTCCGACGCTGGTTTATCGCGCGTGATTTTCGAGAAGTTGCGCGCCGCGATGCGCCGCGACCTGTTGGTCTATGGCGACCGGCCCATCGGGGTGGCGCTGCGTCCGCATTTGCTGGAGCAAAAGCAGTTTCAGCAACTCTCGAAGAAAACCGAATTGGTCGCCGCCGCGCTGGAGAAAGTCGCCGCGGCCGCCGTGCAATCTCCTACGATCATGGACGAGCTGGGACTAACCGAAGCAGAGCAGGAGCTCGCGCTGGTTGATCCCGGATTCTCGGGCGCCTCGATCACCAGCCGGATGGACGGATTTGTTCACGGCGAGGAGATCAAGTTCGTCGAATACAACGCGGAGAACCCATCGAGCCTCTCCGACCAGGAGGGACTGAACCGGGTGCTTTTCGAGCTTCCCGAGATGTCCACTTTCGCCGAGCGCTATCGGCTGCGCCAGTTCTCGCCCATGCAAAAACTGCTCGAGACGCTGCTCGCGACCTACCGGGAATGGGGCGGCGCCGGTCGGCCGAATATTGCCATCGTCGACTGGGAGGATTTGCCGACCGCGAATGAATTTGTGCTGCTGCGAAATTACTTCGTCAGCCAGGGCGTTCGCACGATCATCGCTTCCCCCGAGGAGCTCACCTATGAGAAGGGCAAGCTGCGCTGCGGCGATTTTGCGATCGATCTCGTTTACAAACGAGTAATCATCCACGAACTGCTCGCGAATTCTGCCCAGGCCGCGCCGATCATCTCCGCTTATCGCGACCGTGCGGTTTGCCTGGTGAATCCATTTCGCTGCAAGATCATGCACAAAAAAGCCAGCTTCGAGCCGCTGACGGACGAAGCGCATCAGGGCTGGTTTAGCGCTGACGAACTGGACGCGATTCGCCAATGCGTTCCCTGGACCAGACGCTTAAGCGACCGGCGGACAACCTGCCAAGGGCGCAATGTCGAGCTGCTGAAATTCGTCAGGCAGGAGCGCGCCCGTCTCGTGCTCAAGCCCAACGATGACTATGGCGGGCATGGTCTTTACCTCGGCGCGCGGCTGAGCGAGAGCGAGTGGGATGAGGCCCTCACGACGGCGCTGCGCGGGGATTTTGTCGTGCAGGAGGCGGTCGATTTGTATCCGGAAGAGTTTCCTGTTTTCGGCGAAAACGAGTGGAGCTTGCAGCCGATGTTCGTCGATACAAATCCCTTTCTCTTCCGCGGCGAGGTCTGCGGCGCGATGGTTCGTCTATCGCATTCGCCCGTCGTGAATGTCACCTCCGGGGGCGGCGAAGCCGGATTCTTTGTCCTCGAGCCGGGAGGGGGACGGGCACGAGGGAAATTGACGTTACCTGGGGAAAAGATCGGAAAGCAGGATCAGCTCGACGCGTCGAGTATCTCTTTTGCCTAGGGGACGGGTAATTTCGAGAAAGCAACGGGAAGCGTTGCCGTAATCCGTCGCGGTGCCAGGGCCATTGGGAGGAAGCGTTGGCCGGTTTCGAGCGGATGCAAAAGCTTGCTCCGCAGGATCCAAATATCGTGCGCGTCACGCGAACCTCGGTCTTTGCTACGGCTTCGTGGGCCCCGCGGGAGGAAGCGATGGATGCTTTCGACGACGCGCTGATGCAATGTCATCTCGCGTTGATCTACGCCCGCGTAAGCGAAAACTTCGGAAGGCGATCACTCGGGAGAAGCGATTCTTCGCTCGGTGGAAAGAGATAGGATTCAGGTGCCGGTTTCGCCGGAAACCTACGATTTGACTGGTGCGCAAAGACACCCGGAATTGCAATGCGATTGTCCGGCACCGTCAGCGCAGTCTTCCGATAAACGGTGGGCGATGCTTTCCAGCCCCGTGTCGACTCACGCAGTCTTCGCTCACCCGACCGGTCGCACGGCGTCGACAAAAGAATCCCTCTTCGTCAGGCTAGTCCGCGCCTGAGAAAAACTTCTCATCGTTCGCAATTGTGTTACTCCAAAGCAGGATGATTCCGGCACGCGACGCAAACTCTCTACCGGTGCGGCGCCCGTGGTATCGGCCTTCGCTCACCGTTCAGATTTTCATCGGACTGGTCGTGGGCGGATTCATCGGCTGGCTGCGACCGGACTGGGGAAACAAGGTTTATTTCCTCCGCGACATTTTCCTCAACCTGATCAAGGCGATCATCGCACCTCTCGTCTTTTCGACCATCGTCGCTGGCATCGCAGGAGCCGGAAGTTTGAAAAAAGTTGGGCGGATGGGCTTCAAGGCGATTGTCTATTTCGAGATCGCGACCACGGCGGCGCTCTTCATCGGGCTGGCTGTGGTCAATTTCACCAAACCCGGCGTCGGCGTTGCGCTGGTGGCTGGGCCTAACGAGATCGTCAACACCGTCGCACACACCCATCCGAAGACGCTCCTCGAAACCATCACCCACATTTTCCCGGCGAGCATCATCGATGCGATGGCGCGGGGCAACGTCCTCCAGATCGTCGCTTTCTCTGTTCTCTTCGCGATGGCGGTCTCGGCCATTGGCGAAAAGGGCAAAATAATCGTGCAGGTAGCGGAGAGCCTGATGCAGGTGATGTTCAAATTCACCAACTACGTCATGATGTTCGCGCCCATCGGTGTCGGCGCGGCCATGGCGCATACGATTGGCACCCAGGGGCTCGGGGTCCTCCTCAACCTCGGCAACCTTATCCTTTCGCTCTATCTCGCGCTCGTTCTCTTCATCGTGCTCGTCTTCGGCAGCGTGATTCTTCTCCTGCGGATTCCGCTCCGCCAGTTCGTTGGGCAGTCCGCGAGCCGGCGGCACTCGCCTTCGCCACGACGAGCAGCGAATCGGCCCTGCCCAAGGCGATGGAATCGATGGAACGCTTTGGTGTTCCGCCCCACATCGTCGGGCTCGTCATGCCGACCGGTTATTCCTTCAATCTCGACGGCTCGACCCTGTATCTCGCGATGGCCTCGGTCTTCGTCGCCCAGGCGGCGGAGACGACGACCGGGCATCACGTTGGGCTTGCGCAACAGATCACGATCATGCTCGCCCTTATGATCACTTCAAAGGGTGTGGCTGCGGTGCCGCGCGCGTCGCTCGTCATCCTGCTCGCAACTTTGAACAGCTTTCTTCCCGCCGGTCTCGGGCCGATCGGAGTGGCGGTGATCTTCGGCGTGGATGAGCTGATGGATATGGGACGGACCTGCGTCAACCTGATCGGCAACTGTCTTGCGACCGTGGTCGTGGCGCGCTGGGAGGGAGAGTTTGACCAGGAACGGGCGCGCATTTTTGGAACGCCTGCGGAAGTGGAGTTCGATTTGCGCGCCGGCGAGGTGGCGTTTGCGGAGGCGGCGAGCGATGACTAACGAACGCGCTGCGGGCGCGCGGCATTGGCGGACGCGATGGAACGCCTTTCGTCTTCTGGCCGATCCGGCGCGCTCCCGCATCTGGCGCATTCTCAGTTTCCAACCGGGCATGCGGGCGTCTCGCCTGCATAATCCGGCAACCTGCGGGCGAAACGTCCGCCCGACAAAACAGGCTCGCCGCAGCGAGTCCGTCCGTTGGCGGACTGGAAGCCTGTGTTACTTCGTCAGGTCGGCGCGATTCAGGTCGAGATCTTTTTGCTCGATCACCTTCACGCCTGGAGAAGTCTTCTTCAGCGCGTCAAGGAATGCGCTGGCCTTGCCCGCGATGATCAGACTCATCGGCTGATCGAGATATTTCCTGGCGAAATCCGTTACCGCGTCACGAGTCACCGCGTCGATCGACGGGATGTATTTATCGAGCGTATCGAGCGGCAGATTGTAAACTGCCAGATCGGAAATTTTCGAGGCGAAACCCTCATTCGTCTCCAGCGCTCTCGCGTAACGTCCGGTCAGGACCGCCTCGCGCGATTTCAATTCTTCATCCTTCACCGGATCGCTCACCAGGCTCTTCAATTCCGCGTCCATCAACTCTGCAACCTCGGCCGCGGACTCATTCTTGGTCTGAGCGGAAGCGCTGAACGGGCCCGCTTCGCGTCGCGGATCGAGCGAGCTGCCCGCCCCATAGCTCAGGCCACGCTTGATTCTGATTTCGCGGTTGAGGCGCGAGATGAATCCGTTGCCCAGTCCTGCATTGGCGACCAGTGCAGCGTAATAATCGGGCGAAACGCGCTTGATCGACGGCCGCGCCAGCATGACGGCCGCCTGTCCCGCCTCCGGCATGTCGATGACCACGCTTTCGGGTTTCCAATCGGCTGCACCCGAATGCAACACTTCGTCAGGCGAAGCCGTGACGTTTTTCCAATCGCCAAAATATTTCTCCGCGAACGCCTTTCCCTGCTCGAGGGTGACATCGCCGGCGAGAACGAAGGCGGCATTACGCGGCTGATAATATTTTTGATAAATTTGCACAATATCGGGGCGCTTGATGGCCGGCACTGTCTCGAGCGTCCCGTTGGCCGCGTGACCGTAGGCGCCGGCACCGAAGAGGACCCGCGCTGCGGCGAAGCGGGCCAGCGAACCCGGCTGCTGCAGGGCAACGCGCAAGCCGTCGAGCAACTGGCTTTTCAGCCGGCCGATTTCCTCCTGTTTAAAGACCGGATGCCTGACAACGTCGGCCAGAATCTTGAGCGCGGCGTCGGCTTCGGTCGATATCACCACCAGGCTCGCCGCGGAAAAGTCCCAGCCCGTCCCGGAATCGATCGAACCGCCTAACGACTCGATCGCGCTCGCGATTTCCGGCGCCGACATCGTCTCGGTTCCTTTGGTTAACAACGCTCCGGTCATGCTGGCGGCACCGGCGAGATTTGGCGGGTCGACCTCGGCACCGCTGCGGATCACGAGCTGCGCGGCGAGGAGCGGGAGACCGGGACGCTCGACCACGATCACGCGCAGCCCATTTTCGAGGCGCGTTTCCTTCGGGGTCGGGAATTTCGTTTCGTGCTTCGCGGAGGGTGCGGGCGGGGTGTCGACCCCGCCGATCGCGAAGGCGGAATCGATGGCCGTTAGGCAAACAAGCGCGCAGAGCGTCGAGGCGATAATGACGAAACCCGAATGTCGAAATCCGAAGGAATTCCGAAGTCCGAAGTTCGATTTGCGCTGAGGTCTCGTCATTTTGTGATTCGTCATTGATTCGGCATTCGTCATTTGGCCTTCGTCATTTCCCCCTTCGCTTTCATTGCTTCCGGCAGGTATTCGATCACGACCTTTTTCGGGCCCGAGAGATAACGGTTTAGAACCTCTTTGATCTGCGCGCTGGTTACGGCCTGCAATTGGGCGAGATCGGTGTTGACTCGATTCGGATCGCCGTAAAGAACCGCCGCCTCTCCGAGCGCGCTCGCCTTGCCGTTGTTCGTCTCGCGTTCCAGCAACTTGCCGGTTAGGAAGCGGGTTTTCGCTTTTTCCAGTTCGGCTTCCGTGACGCCGTTTTTCAAAACGTCGTCGATCTGTTTGCGGAGCGAAGCCTCGGCTTCGGCGGGCGACTTGCCGCTCGCCAGAATCATACGCGTAGTCAGCAGGCCGAGGTCCTCGTTCAGGTCGGCATCGAACGTCACGCGCTGCGCGACCTGCTCGCGGTAAACCATCGCCTGGTAGAGCCGGGACGATTCGCCGCCCGCGAGGATCTCCGCTGCGAGTTGAAGCGCGGGCGTGTCCGCGCTTCGGATCGAAGGTGCGAGATAAGTGATCGCAATCGCCGGCAAAGGGGCTTTCGGACTGTATTCGACGATCTCCTTGTCTTTCTGCCTTAGCGGCTCCTTCGCCGTCACCCGCGGAATCTTCTCCGCCGGTTTCTTGATCGCGCCGAAATATTTTTTCACCCAGTCGTGCAATTTGTCAGACTGAAAATCGCCCACCACGATGAGAGTGGCGTTGTCCGGCCGGTAAAAGGTGGAATGAAAGGCGCGCACTTCCGGGAGCTTCGAAGCATCGAGCTCAGAGATATTGCCGATTCCTGGCCGTTTGTAGGGATGGACGGCATAGGAATTCCTAATCGTGTCGAGAAAAAATTCGCCGTAAGGATTGGCCAGGATGCGCTGGCGATATTCCTCCTTCACCACGTCGCGCTCGGAGTTGAAATTCTTTTCGTTAAGCGCGAGGGACGACATTCGTTCCGCCTCCGCCCAGAGGATCGGCTCCAGATAATTCGACGGCACGACTTCGTGGTAAACCGTCACGTCCTCGGCGGTGTAGGCATTGTTTTCGCCGCCGATGTTCTCCGTCAGGTTTTCGAAGGTATCGGGTGTGAGGTGCGCGTTGCCCTTAAACATCATGTGTTCGAAAAGGTGGGCGAAGCCGCTGCGGCCCTGCGGATCATCCTTCGAGCCGACATGGTACCAGACCTGGACCGCCACCGTGGGGCTGGAATGATCTTCCACCGAATACACCTGCAATCCGTTAGGCAATGTTTCATGCTGGAAGCGGAGCGGCGGGACGGAAACGGCGGGTGGGCTCGCTTCTGGCGTGGTCGCTTGCGCCAAGGAAAACTGCGCTGCGAGAAGCGCGATGAGGGCGAGATGAAATTTCACGACGGGTTCGACACCATACATGGAACTTCGTTGAGCTAAACGTGAATCGCAGTCGAGGAGGAGATTTCCTGGGCCTGAAGGCGGAATCGCGAATCGCGCCTGGGTGCCTTGACCAACCACCGATCACCCATCACTATTCACTCCTTCGGCGCGCCTCGCGCCTCCCGGGCCTGTAGCTCAGCTGGTTAGAGCATGCGCTTGATAAGCGCAGGGTCAAAGGTTCGAATCCTTTCAGGCCCAGCCTTCGCTTGGAGCGCAGCGTGAAGCTGCGGCTGCCACGCCGGAGAGAAACGAAGGCGGGCTTTTTCAGATGAAAATTAGTCCCAGCGCTTCAAGACTACGGCTTGGCAGGCCAGCCGATGAACAAATTCTACTACGTCTACATCCTGGTAAGCGAGATCAACGAATCGGCGCACTACACGGGCGTAACGGCCGATCTAAAGGCCCGGCTGCAAGAGCACAACCGGGGAAGCTGCAGTTGCACTGCAAAAGGCAGACCTTGGAAAATTCAAATGTCGCTTGCCTTCCGTTCTGAAACTAGAGCCAGGGCTTTTGAAAAATATCTGAAAAGCGGCTCCGGTCGCGAATTTGCCCGTCGTCACTTCTGATCGCCCAACAGCCGCTCGACGCGCTTCTGCAGCTTTTCAAAGTGCGAGCCGCTCCAATAAATCTGGCCGCATTGGTGGCAGCGGCGGAACGCTTGGTAGTAAATTTTGGTGAGCGGCTCCAGTTGCTCAACAATTTCCGCCTTCGGCACGGCGCCGAGCGCTCCGTTGCAACGCAGACAGCGCGTGAAGGGCGCGATGATTCCGCGCAGATCGAAGCGATCGATAACCTCGCGCGTCTGCTCCTCGGCCAACTGCGAACGCGGGTAATACCCGCTCGCGACCGCGGCGCGCATCAGGAGAAGCCGGTCGCGGGTGAGTAACGCCCGATCTTCCTCGACGGAAAGAGCGACCAGTTCCGCGTCCGAAGCGACCGGGCGATAGGCAACGTCGATGCCCAACAATCGCAGATCCCGTGTCAGTTTTCCGAGGTGCCCATCAGCAACGAAGCGCACAACGCCGCGCTGCTGCAAACGCGCGTTGGGAAACAGATCCGCACCTGCAGAGACCGGATAAACATCAATCGCCGCGTCCGACTCCAGACAGCGTCGAAAGGAGACAGGTGCGCCATTGATCAAAATCAGATCGATCTCGGGATGCGGCACGCCGCAGGCCTCGATGGCGTCTTTAACCGAGGTCTTCTCGCGCAGCTTCCTGTGGACAAAGCTCGTCCCGCGTTTTGGCCTAACGAAAAACGGCAGTTCGCCGTGGAAGTGAAACCTTATCGAGAACCCTGCGCCGGGCGCAGTCATCCCGCCGCCCGCCCACGCCGCGTCAGCGCGAGGTGAATGACGCGGCAGATCAAGATGCCGAGAAACGCGCCACTGTAGTCAATTAGCACATCATAGATCGAGCCGTTGCGCGAAGGGACGAACATTTGATGGAATTCGTCGACCGCGGCGAAAATCATGGCCGGGACGAACGCCACCGCCGCCCGTCGCCAGAAGCGGTCGATCAACCCGTGCAACGCGCGAAAGAGCAAGCCAGTCAGGATCGCGTATTCCATCACATGGGCTGCCTTGCGCAAGAAAACGTGGATGTGCGCGATCGTGACCAGTGAAATGTTCGGGTCCAACCAGCGAAGAAAGGGAATCAGAAATCGCGAGGTGTGCTCGGCCGACATGAGGTCGGTTGAGCCGAAAAACATCAGCGCGATCCAAAGCACGACCGGCAGCCAGGCCTTAAGGATTCCGCGGAAACTCAAGGTCGCACTCTAAACGGCGGACGTTGTCTGACAAACCGGCTCTCTCGGGCTAATCTCGCGACCGAATGACCGTTGCGCCCACTCAACCTCTCGTTTTCGAACCGCTCTTCATGGAGCGCGTCTGGGGTGGGCGACGGCTCGAGAGGCTGTTGGGAAAGAAACTTCCGGCGGACAAAAAAATTGGCGAATCGTGGGAGATCGTCGACCGGCCGGAAGCGCAGAGCGTCGTTCGGCAGGGACCTTGGAAGGGGAAAACATTGCACGAGCTCTGGCGCGATCATCGGGTGGAGATCTTCGGTGAGGAGATGCCGGATGCGCCGCGTTTCCCGATTTTTGCCAAGCTTCTCGATGCGGAGGAAAAACTTTCGCTCCAGGTGCATCCCGGCGCCGACGCGGTCCGCGCGCTCGGAGGCGAAAGCAAAACCGAGATGTGGTATGTCGTGAGCGGCGGAGAAATCTATTCGGGTTTACGCCGGGGCGTCGACCGAAGCCAACTCGAACGGGCAGTGCAGAATGGAAAAGCCGCCGATCTCGTACACCGGCTCGAAGTCAAAACCGGCGACGCGCTTTTTGTGCCGAGCGGACGGTTGCATGCGATCGGCGCCGGCAATTTGCTTATCGAGATTCAGGAGAACAGCGACACCACATTTCGCCTCTTCGACTGGAATCGGTGCGCCACCGACGGAACGCCGCGCCGGCTGCAAATCGAGGAAGCTTTGCAGGCGATAGACTTCAATGATTTCGAGCCGGAAGTCATCCGATCGCCTGACGAAGAGCTGGTGCGATGCCGGCATTTCGTGGTCGAGAAGTGGGATCTCAGGGAAGGGCGCCATGCCTCGGAAGGCGCGGCCTTCGCTCTTTTTGTTTGCCTGCATGGGGCGGTGGAAGTGAATGGGTTGCCAATCGTCCCCGGCGAATTCTTCCTTGTGCCCGCGAGCGCTGCCGGGAGCGAACTTCGGCCTGCAGCACACGGGACCGGTCTACTCCGCATCACCCTGCCCATTCGTTAGGCTGAGGCACGGCGGGCCGGCTCCTAGATGTGGACGCCGGGCAAACGGCGGACCGGCTGGGGACCGAACGGCTGCACGCCATCAATTTTCCAGCCATCCCGCTCTGCGGTGAAGCTGTAAAGATAGGCGCGCGTCAGTCCATCAGGGGTGGTCAGGTAGACGGGAACGAGCGCGCCCGCCCCGGCCGCGCGAACAGCGCCGAATTCTACCTGGGCCGTCTGAGTCAACGAGGAAAAATCGCGCCGAATCATGAGCTCAAATTGCGAACGCGAAAATTTCTCCTGCACGCCGGCGGCGGCATGCTGATAGGCGCTCTCGAAATCGGCCGCGCGAAAATCGCAGAGCTGCCGGTTCACCACCGAATAGAGTTCCCGCGCCGCCGGCACCGGAGTGCGTTGCCGCGTGAGATGCGTCGCGATCATCGCCGTGCCGCAGAGAGCGAAGAAAAAGAGGAGGAGCGAGATTTTGAGCGGACGATTCATGTCTTATGAAGGCCGCGCCGGATCGATCCGGCGGAGATAATCGAAGGGGTAAAGACCGGTATTATGTCCGTCGCACCAGGTCGGCTGGAAGGCGTAGCCGCCGACCAGATTCCAGCTGCGGAGCTCAAAGCTCTGATCGGTATAACTGACATTCGGCCGGACGACATCGCCGAGCACATCGGGCTCCCCGCCGCAGGCCGCGCAGGGGCAGGCGGTGCGGAGAAAGCGAAGCGGCAGAAAGGTCTCCGTCCCGTCCTTCCATTGAATGGCGAGTTCGCTCCCGACTTGCTCGATGTTGACCGGCTCCAATCGCATTGTCGGGAAAGCCTAGCAATTCGCGCGGCAGAGGCAATGCAAACCGAGGCGGGCGGCGGATGCGTCTTTCATCAGGAAGCGAATCAGTCGCGTTTTGGGCGCGAGCGCTCGCCAAAAATCGCGGTGCCGACTCGTACGAGGGTCGCGCCTTCCTCGATCGCGATCGGAAAATCGCCGCTCATGCCCATCGAAAGCTGCGGCAGCTTGAGGTTGAACTCAGCCTCCACCTCGTCGCGCAATTCGCGCAGCGCGACGAAGTAGCGGCGCGATGCTTCCGCTTCCGGAGCGAGCGGCGGGATCGTCATGAGACCTTCAATCGACAAGCGGCCTAACGACAGAACGGATTCCAGGTCGCGCCGCAGCGCTTCCGGGGAGAAACCGTGTTTGCTTGCTTCGCCTGCCACGTTCACCTCGAGCAAGATCCGTGGCCGCATTCCTTCTTCGTCAGCGATGCGCTGCATGTCCTCGGCGAGGGCAAGCGAGCCGATTCCGTGAAAGAGTTCGAAGAGCGGGAGGGCGTGCCGGATCTTGTTCTTCTGGAGGTGGCCGATGAAATGCCAGCGGAGGCGCGAGGGCAGGAGGGGGATCTTGGCGCGCGCTTCCTGCACCCGGCTTTCGCCAAAAAGGAGCTGACCGGCTTCGACCGCAGCTTGCACTTTCTCGGCCGGATGCGCTTTGGAAACGGCAACCAGCTCAATGTCGTTAGGCGATCGCCCCGAGCGCGCCGCCGCCGCCGCAATCTGCTCCCGAACCCGGGCCAAATTTTCGCCAATCGCTTCCATCAGGAATTCATCCGCTCGATCATTTGGCTTGCGAGTTTGGGACCGATGCCGCTTTCCTCGTGTTTGAAGTAAACGAAGACCTCCTGCCAGTCCGCCGCCTTTTCCCTAACGAACTCCGCCCAGCGGGCGATATCGGCGTCCATGTAATCTTCTCGTCGCAACCGGAGATAGCCATAATCGGCGGTAACGGCCGTCGGCGCGGCCAGCTTCTCCGTGTCGGCCAGACAAAGCGCGATGTTGCGCGACCTGAGCAGGTCAAAGATCTCCTCGTCGAGCCAGGAGACGTGCCGGAATTCAAAAGCCGCACGGATGGTCGGCAGCTCGCGCAGAAATGCAGCAAGCACATCCGCGTCCTTTTTGAAATTTGGCGGGAGCTGAAACAGGATCGGCCCGAGCCGGTCGCCGAGCTGTGCCGCGACGCGGCAAAAGTAGCCCAGCGTGTCCTGGCAATCGCGCAGCTTCGCGAAGTGGGTGATTTTCTGCGGCGCCTTGAGCGCGAAGCGAAAATTCTCCGGAGTCTGCGCCTGCCAGTTCTCGATCGTCTTGGGCGAGGGGATGCGATGAAAGGTGTAATTGATTTCGGTCGTGAAGAGGCGTTCCGCGAAATAGGGCAGCATCTTGCTTGCGGGTAAGTCCTCCGGATAAAAGGAGCCTTTCCATTCGGTGTATTGAAAGCCCGAGGTGCCGATCCAGGTTTTCATCTCTCGTGTGATCATGCGCCGGGCGTGGCGCGCTGACAATTCTGATTCCTCGTTAGGCTGCTTGCTCCCGGCCTCCAGGAAGAGAACGTTTGGTTACGAAGATGGGAGGCGAAACGAAATTGCATGAAGGCATGATGCTCTTGAAAAATTCGGCAGTCGAGTGGTGGCAGGACAACGTCTTTCGTCTGGCCGCCGCGCTCGCTTTTTACACGATCTTCTCGATGGCACCCGTCCTCCTGATCGCGGTCGGCGCGGTCAGCCTTTTCTTCGCCAGGGAGACGGCGGTCAATCAGGTCGTGGAGGAAATCCAGCGCCTCGTCGGAGACGAGGGCGCGAGCACGATCCGCCAGGTCCTCGAATCGTCGGCCGGCCTTGGCAGAGGCGCGTGGCAGATTGCGATCGGGGTGGTGGTCCTGATGGTCAGCGCCACGGTCGTGTTTGCGGATTTGCAATCGGCCTTGAACCAAATCTGGGGCGTGAAGTCGAAAGTGCGGCGCGGCCTCATTCTCGATTTTTTGCTCAATCGTTTGCGCTCTTTTGCGGTCGCCCTCGGGGTGGGCTTTCTGCTCCTCGTCTCGCTTTTGCTGAGTGCCGCGCTCACCGCGGCCCAGGATTATCTGACCCACCGGATGCCTTCGGTGCCCTGGCTCTGGCAATCGGGCAACGTCGCGATCTCTTTGCTCGTCGTCGCGATTCTCTTCGCGATGATTTACAAGTATTTGCCCAACGTCCGGATCGAGTGGCGCAACGTCTGGATCGGCGCGGTCGTCACCTCGGTTCTCTTTAACGTGGGCAAACATCTCATCGGCATTTATCTCGGGCACGCTGCGATCGGGAGCGCCTTTGGCGCGGCCGGTTCCTTCGCCGTTCTTCTCGTGTGGGTTTATTACTCGGCTCTGATCAGCTTTTTCGGTGCGGAATTTACCCAGGTCTACGCGCGCCGGCAGGGGCGGGAGATTCAACCGAAGCCGCACGCCCGCCTGGTCGACTGAAGAACGCACGCCTCAGGCAACTTCGCCCGCGGCGTGGCCGCTGGCCCAGGCCCACTGAAAATTGTAGCCGCCCAGCCAGCCGGTCACGTCGACCACTTCGCCGATGAAATAAAGCCCGGGAACACGGCGCGCTTCCATCGTTTTGGAGGAGAGTTCGCTTGTCTCGACCCCGCCGACCGTGACCTCGGCTTTGGGATAACCTTCGGTATCGTCAGGCCGGACCGGCCAGGCACGGAGGAGACGGGCAAGTTGCTCGAGTTCGATTTTTCGCACTTGGGCGAGCGGTTTGGGTGAAGCGTAACGGGAGCACCACACCTCGGCGAAACGCGCTGGCCATTCGCGCTCAAGCAAACTCTGCGCGGTGAATTTTGAATCGCGTTGCGCGAGCAGCCAATCGCTTCCCGGATGGTGCGGGAGCAGATCGAGCGTGACGGTTTCGCCTGCGCGCCAGAATGACGAAACTTGCAGGATCGCCGGACCGCTTAACCCCCGATGAGTGACGAGCATCGCCTCGGCAAACGACCCGCCATCGGCCCGCGCTACGACCGGCAGCGACACGCCGCTCAAGGATGCGAAAGCGGCGCGTTCCTCGTCCGCCAGCGTTAAGGGCACCAGACCCGGGCGTGCTGCGCTGAGGCACAAGCCGAACTGTTCCGCGATGCGATAGCCGAAATCGGAAGCACCGAGTCGCGGGAGCGACAACCCGCCAGTCGCGATGACAAGGGAATCGCATTCCAGCTCGCCAAGATTTGTGCCTAACGAAAAACCAGTGGTTGATTTGTCGACCGACGCGACGCGGCAGCCGCAGCGCACCTCCACCTCCGCGATCGCGCATTCCGCAAGCAGCAGGTCGATGATTTGGCGCGAACTGAAATCGCAGAAGAGCTGCCCCAGTTTTTTCTCGTGAAACGGGATCCGATGTTTCTCCACCAGCGCGATGAAATCCTGCGGCGTATAGCGGGCAAGGGCCGAGGCGCAGAAGCGCGGATTGCCAGAGAGATAATTTTCCGGCGCGGCCAGGACGTTCGTGAAATTACAGCGACCGCCGCCGGAGATGGCGATTTTGAGACCGACCCGCCCGTTGTGCTCGAGCAGAGCGACGCGCCGACCGCGCCGACCGGCGGTGAAGGCAGACATCAGGCCGGCGGCCCCGCCACCAATCACGATGACGTCGTAACGCTGCAATTACTTGTGCGCCTCGTCGCCCGGCGGGATCTCCAATTCCCAGAGCAGCCAGTCATCGTCAGGAACGTATTTCTTCAGACGATCATTCCAGCGTTGCGGAAGCTCGTGCGCCAGTCGTTCCAGGAAAGGAAGGAGCGGATTTTGCGGAGGTTGATTATCCTCCCGCTCGTCCATCGGGATCTCCGACCAATCGAATTTCTCCCGGTAATTCGCAAAGCCGAACCCATCGAAGAAATTTCCGCCGCCGACGAGCGGCATATACCAAAGGCTGGGGATCGCCGCGGGATTCGGTTTTATCGGAACTTCTGAGATCAGCCGATCCAGAAGTTGCAACGCGTGCGTGTCTCGGCCCTGCTCGAGGTGAGCGCGCAGGAGTTCGAGGGCAGGAAAAGCAACCGGCGGGCTAACGAAAAGCACCGGCTTTCTTTGCAGCCGCGATAGCACGATTTCATGCACTGTGCCGACGCTGTAAATATTTGTCGGCACAAAGGCGATGGTGAAGTCGCTCGTATCCACCATCCGCAAATCGATGTGGAGCGTTTCCCAGAACCTCTCGGCGCATTGCGCGCGCTTTGCGTCACCGGTCTGGCCCGGTTCGAAAGTCCACTCCGCGCGCACATCGATCGTGTGGATGTCCTCCAGGCCGTATTGCCGGGCGCCGCGTACCTCCGGCTTGAACCAGGGATCGAAAACAATCGCGCCCTTTTCCCGCAGGAAGGCGCCCACTCGGTTGCGCCAGCCGAGCTTCTTTTCGTCCGCGCGCGAGGCGACGAAATCCATCGGCCCGGATAGGTAGACGCGGGCGCCACGCAGAAAGTGGTGTTCCATGGTGGCGAGCTTAGAACGACGCGGGATGGAATTGAAGGCGCGAGTTAGCGGCCCGGTCTTTGCGCGATTGACCAGGCACGCTGGAACAATTATTTCCTGCTCTCATGCGACGAATCATTGTTCCCATGCTCCTGCTCGTGCTCACGCGTGCGACCGCGCACAGTTCCGCGCCACTCACGGCGCTCGATGCGTTTGTCGTCTCGCACGGTTACGGCGGTGCCCAGTTCGTAAGCACGGAAAATGCCTATCGCATCCCAATTAGTGCCAACGGCAAGGTCGGTGACCTGACGATCGACACCGGCTCACCGACCTCGATCATTTTCAAGGCAAGCGTGAAAAAATTCGGGCTCCTGCCAACGGAGACAAACGAGCACGTGCACGGCGCGTTTGGCAAAGGCAAAGAGAAAATCGGCGTCGTCACGATCCATCAGCTCACGATGGGAAATCTCGCCCTCGTGAACGTGAAGGCCGTTGTCCTCTCCGATTTCGTCGGCAATGGGTTGTATCGTCCTTACGGGCTCACCGATGGCCTGTTCGGTCTGCGCGAGATGCTCAAGTACGGTGTGGTGCTCGACCTCAACAATCACCTCCTCCTCGCTCATCCCGGCGGACAAATGAAAGGAATCGCGGACGGCATTCATTCCATCCTGACGAAACAAGGATATACACCGATCAAGCTTTCCCTGGTGGGAGAGCATTTGGAGGTTGCGGCGGTGATCAACAACGCCCCGTGCAAGCTGATCGTAGACACGGGAGCATTTTTCACCGTCATCGACCGGCAGTTTGCGCGCAAGGCGCGGATCGGCGGCTACGACACCGGGTTGAATGCTCAGGGACTCGGAACCAAAGGTCGCGGAATCGGTTACAGTCATTTCTCCGAGCTGAAGGTCGGCGACTTCGCGATCAAGAACGCCAGCGTCACGATCAGCGACCTCGACGCGGATATCATCGGCGGCGAGCTCCAGGCCGGCGGATTACTGGGCGCGGAGTATCTCGGCTTGCACGGAGCGATTTTCGATTTCAACAGCGGCACGCTCTATTTGCGCCCGGAGAAAAGCTAGGCCGCTAGCTGGCTCGACTTTGGGCCAAGAGAATCGAACGGCTTCAACCTGACCGGCGCAGCTTGCCCCGATCGTTACCAATGATTCCGCAACGGAATGAATCCGTTTGCAGCGTTCAGGCGGAGAACGCCTTGAATGCGCTCCGTGCCCACAATCAATTCCGCTCGACCCGCGACCCGCGAAGCCGTCGTCATCGGCGCCGGCCCCGGGGGCCTGGCGGCTTCCATCCTCCTCGCCGCTGGCGGAATGCGTGTTCGGGTCCTGGAACGGCTGCCGATCATTGGTGGACGTACTTCCACGATCGAAGCGAACGGTTTCAAGTTCGATCTCGGGCCGACCTTCCTTCTTTATCCACGCGTGCTCGACGAAATTTTTCGCGCCGCCGGCAGCTCGCTCGCGGCGGAGGTCGAAATGGTCAGGCTCGACCCGCAGTATCGGCTCACCTTCGGTAGTGGCGGGACTCTGGATTGCACGCCGAACCGGGCGGAAATGGAACGCCAGATCGGCGCGCTCGCACCTCAGGACGCCGCTGGTTTCGGACGTTTCCTCGACGACAACCGGCGCAAGCTCGCGCGCATGCAGCCCTGTCTCGAGAATGCGTTTTCCGGCTGGCGCGACATCCTTACGCCTCGCCTCTTTAAACTGCTCCCGATGCTCCGTCCGCATCAATCGGTCGATACTTACCTGCGCGATTTTTTTTCCGATGAACGCATCCGGCTCGCCTTTTCTTTCCAATCAAAATATCTCGGCATGTCGCCGTTCCGCTGCCCGAGTCTCTTCTCCATTCTCTCCTTCCTCGAGTACGAATACGGTGTCTTTCATCCGTTAGGCGGCTGTGGCGCGATCACGACCGCCCTGGCGCGCGTGGCCCGTCGGATTGGGGTGGAAATTCAGCTCGACGAGCCGGTCGAGGAAGTGTTGTTGCAAGGCCGCCGCGCCACCGGCGTCCGCACCTGCCGCGCGGTTTATGAAGCGGACGCAATTGTCTTGAACGCGGATTTCGCGCGCGCCATGGCACGGCTTTTCCCTGACGGGAAACTGCGGCGCTGGAACCGGCGCAGGATGGCGCGGAAGAAGTTTTCCTGTTCGACCTTCATGCTCTACCTCGGGATCGAAGGCCGCTACGACCTGCCGCATCACAACATCCATATCGCGGCGGATTACGCGCGGAATCTCGATGAGATCGAAAACCAGCACGTCCTTTCGGAGGATCCGTCTTTCTATATTCAGAACGCCTCGGTCACCGATCCTTCCCTTGCGCCCGCCGGCATGAGCACGATTTATTGCCTTGCGCCGGTGACCCACCAGCATCCCAACGTCGATTGGTCGCACGAACGCGACCGTTTTCGCTCCCTCATTCTGCAACGGGCGGCCCAGGCTGGTTTCACCGATCTCGAACCCCGTATCCGTTTCGAGCGCGTGCTGACGCCGGCGGATTGGGACAGGCAATACGAGATCCATCGCGGCGCCACCTTCAATCTCGCGCACAATCTTCGGCAGCTCCTTCATTTGCGACCGCACAATCGCTTCGAAGATGTGGACGGCGTTTACCTGGTGGGCGGCGGTACACATCCGGGCAGCGGGTTGCCGGTGATTTTTGAATCGGCGCGGATCAGCTCGCGGCTCCTCCTGGAGGATTTGGGGATCAGGGCGGAATCGCCGGTGCAGCCGATGGAAGAGGTGGCGGCGTGATGAGTTCAACCGACGCTGTCCGAGAGGCGCAAAGGAGCTGGGAAGCGATTCCGGTCGGGCGCCGGGTCGCGCTCGTTGCGCATCTGCGGGCAGCAATTGTGCGGAACGCGTCCCGGTTCGGCCAACTGGCGGCTGCGCCTAACGACCGGCCAGTGGCGGAAAAGATGGTCGCGGAAGTGATCCCGCTGCTCGATGCCTGCCGTTTCCTGGAACGGAACGCGGCTCGCATTTTGCGTCCGAAAAAGTTCGGTGCGCGCGGTCGTCCGCTCTGGCTCCGCGGCAGCAGCTTTACGATCGCACGCAAACCGTTCGGGGAGGTTCTGATCGTTGGACCGCGTAATTACCCACTCTTCCTGCCCGGCGTGCAGATGATTCAGGCGCTCGTTGCCGGCAACGCCGTCCTCCTCAAGCCGGCGGGGGGCTGCACCGCGCCGTTGCGCTGGCTGGTCGATCAGCTTCTCCAGGCCGATCTCTGCCCGCCCGACCTCATTCAACTGTTGCCCGAGCCGCCCACTTCCGCGCAAGAGGCAATACGCGCCGGGGTCGACAAGGTTCTCTTTACCGGGTCGTCAGCGAATGGTCGCAACCTGCTTGCCCTTATGGCGGCGCGTAATACTCCGGGAGTTTTTGAGCTTTCAGGGGTCGATCCCGTTTTCGTCAGACAGGATGCTGATCTGGAACGTGCAGCGCGGGCCATTGCTTTTGGACGCAGCTTGAACGCCGGGCAAACCTGCATCGCGCCGCGGATCGTGCTTGTGCATCAATCGATCGCCTTCGGCCTAACGAAACGGCTGAGCGAACTTTCGGTGTTTGATCTGGAGATTCGCTCTTTCGCGGAGGACGACGAAGCGATCGAGTTCGCCCGACGGATGGAACACGGGCTGGGGGCGGCGATTTTTTCCGCCGATGAAGCGACTGCGCGCGAGTTTGCGCGCCGATTGCCGACCGGCTTCGTCACGATCAACGACGCGATCGTGCCTACGGCTGATCCGCGCTTCCCGTTTGGCGGGGTGCGGGCGAGCGGCTTTGGCACGACGCGCGGGGCCGAGGGTTTGCTCGAGCTGACTTATCCGCATGTCGTCGCGGTGCGCCGGGCGCGCTGGTTGCCGCATCTGCAGGAGGTGCGTCCGGGCGACGAAGACCTCTTCGCGGCCTACATCAAACTGGCACACGGCCAGGGCCGGGATCGCTTGAAATCGATTCGAGCACTTTGGCGAGCCGCGCGCCAACGGGGCAGGGAGGCGGGCGTGTCGCCCGCGGAACCTGGCGCGGTTGAGAATGCACCCACCGTTCGTGCGGCCGATACCGCCGTCCCTACAGCCTCTGCGAATAGATGAAACGCGTTGGAATTATCGGCGGCGGATTAGGAGGGCTGGCTTCGGCCTGCACGCTCGCGGCGCGTGGCTACTCGGTCGTGCTCTTCGAGCGCAACGACTGGCTGGGCGGCAAGGCCGCGGTGCTGGAACAGGATGGCTTTCGCTTCGACATGGGTCCGACCATTCTCACTCTTCCCTCGGTCTTGCGCCGGATCTTTGCCGAGGCCGGGCGAGATCTCGAAGAATCGTTGGATCTCGTCAGGCTCGATCCGCAGTGGCGCTCATTCTTCGATGATGGCAGCACGCTCGATCTCCATTCCGATCTCGGAAAAATGCGCGAAGTGCTGACCCGGTTCTCGCCCGAAACTGATTCCGCCGCCGGCTATGATCGGTTTCTTCAGCTTTCCGAGCGCTTGCACCGCATCTCACGCAATTGGTTTTTCTATCGACCGATCGGCGGTCTGCGCGACATGTTTAACGCGCCCAACATGGTCGAGGCCGGCACATTGGGCAACGTCCTGGCGATGCGGATGGGTCGCACGGTGGCGGGCACGGTGCGCAGTTTCATTCCCGACAAGCGGGTTGCCCAGATGGTCGATCACTTCACGCAATATGTCGGCTCCGCGCCGGACGCGTCACCCGCCGTCCTCTGTGGGATCGCGCATATGCAGACGAGCGAAGCCATCACCTATCCGCGGGGCGGGACGGGTGAAATCGCACGCGCTCTTTGCCAGTTGGCGCTGGAGTTGGGCGTGGAACTCCGCACGAACTGCGGGGTGCGCAGAATTACCACGCAAGCAGGCGCAGTCAGCGGGTTGGAGCTGGAAGACGGTGAGATGGTTAGGCTGGATGCCGTTGTGTCCAACTCTGACGCCGTTCGCACCCATCGCGAGTTGCTCGGCGGAGTGAAAAAGTTCGAGCGCCGCCGGCGTTACGAGCCGGCCTGTTCTGGCGTGGTGCTTTACCTCGGACTCAAACGGCGTCTGCCCCAGTTACTGCATCACAACTTTGTTTTCTCGCACGATCCGGACGAGGAATTTGATTCCATCTACCGCCAGGGCGAGCCGGCGCCCGACCCCACCTGTTATGTTTGCGCGCCGGCCGGGACCGATCCCTCCGTCGCACCAGAGGGCGGCGAAGCGCTCTACGTTCTGGTGCACACGCCGTTTCTGCGGCCGCACCACGATTGGTCGAAGATGTTTCCGGAGTACCGCTACGTCATTCTGGAAAAGTTGCGGCGGGCCGCAGGCCTGGAGATCGATGGTCAGATAGTGACCGAGGCCGCGCTCACTCCGCAGGATATTCACGATCGTTATGCCGTGCTCAATGGAGCCATCTATGGGATTGCAAGCCATGGCCGCTGGACGGGAGCGTTCAAGCCGAGCAATCGCAGCCCCGATCTGCGCGGACTTTATCTCGCGGGCGGCGCGGCCCACCCCGGACCCGGAATGCCGATGGTGCTGATGTCGGGGTGGATCGCGGCCGATGCGCTCGATCAGGACCTTGGCCACGATGCCGGGGCAAAGCCCGAGTTTGTGGCCGGCCGTGCGCGCTGCCCGGAGCCGGAACTCGAACACGTGTGAGGGCATCGGGCACGCTCCCGGAAATTTCGCGGCCGCTCCTCCGTTTCTTCGGCGCGTATGCCACAAATTATTTGGGGCGACATTTTCATGCGGTTCGCGTCCTGGGGACGGCCCTGGCGCCTAACGAATTGGGCAAGCCGCTTGTTATTTTCCTGAACCACGCCGCCTGGTGGGACCCGCTCGTTTGTCTCTTTCTCGCGCGGCGATTTTTTCCCAACCGCCGGGCCTATGGTCCGATCGAGGCGACGGCTCTCGAGCGCTATCGCTTTTTCAAACGGCTCGGATTCTTCCCGGTGGAATCCGGCACGACGCGGGGGGCGGCGCAATTCTTGCGCGCTTCGCGCGCGATTCTGGAGCGCCCGGAGAGCGCGCTCTTTCTGACTCCGCAGGGCAAGTTTGCCGACGTCCGCACACCGCTCGCACTGGCGCCCGGGATCGAGCATCTTGCCGCGCACGCGCCGGAGGCGCTCTTCGTTCCGCTCGCGATCGAGTACCCGTTTTGGGAAGAGCGGCAGCCGGAGGTCTTGCTCGCCTTCGGTCGAGCGAGGCCGGGGGGCGATGGTGAGTCTCTGGCCCAGCGCCTGGCTGCGACGCAGCTAATGCTGGCCGGGGCCGCGCAACGCCGTTTGCCTAACGAGTGGCAGGTTTTGCATAGGGGAAAGGGCGGAGTGAGCGTGCCCTACGATCTTTCGCGCCGAATCCGAGCCCGGTTGCGCGGAGAAGCGTTTCGCGCTGATCATTCTCCGCTATGACCTGGCTCGCGGCTCTGTCGCTGCTCTGCGCTACCGGTCCCGCGCTGCTTTTTCTGCGGAACCTGCGCGCGCTCCGGCCGCCGCCGGTTTCGACCTCAGCGACGACCCGGGCAGCCGTTCTCATTCCGGCGCGCGACGAGGAAGAAAACATCGAGGCGACAGTCCATGCCGCCCTTGGCAGCGGTGCGGCCCAAGTCATCGTGCTCGATGATGGGTCGAGCGATCGGACGGCCGAGATCGTCAGGCAAATCGCCGCCCGGGAGCCGTCACTCCGGCTGATCACCGGCCAGCCGCTGCCCGCTGGCTGGTGCGGGAAGAATTTCGCCTGCGCCCAACTTGCGACCGCTGCCGGAGAGCCCGTTTTGATTTTCGTGGATGCCGACGTGCGACTCGCGCCCGGAGCCGCGCCGCGCCTGGCAGCCTTTCTCGAACAATCCGGTGCGCAACTGGCGAGCGGTGTGCCGAGAGAGATCACAATCACTTTTTCCGAGCAACTGTTGATTCCGCTCATCCACTTTCTCCTGCTCGGATTCCTGCCCCTCAAGCGCATGCGGCGTTCGCGTCATCTGGCTTACGGCGTGGGTTGTGGTCAACTATTCGTCGCCGACGCGGCGGCTTATCACGCGACAGGTGGGCATGAGGCGATTCACGATCGCATTCACGAAGGGCTGGCGTTGCCGAAAAAATTCCGCGCGCATGGTTTTCGTACCGATCTCTTTGACGCAACCGCGCTGGCGACCTGCCGGATGTATCGACGCAACGGCGAAGTCTGGCGCGGTCTGGCGAAAAATACTCACGAAGGTCTCGGTGCGCCGAAGCTCATCCTGCCGATGACGCTGCTTCTGTCGTTAGGCCAGGTCGTGCCCTTTGCTCTCGCCTTCGCGGCCAGCGCGAGCGCCGTGCAAATCCTGGCCGGAATGGCGGCCTGTTTTGCTCTGCTGCCACGGCTCGTTGCGCTTCGACGGTTCCGCCAGCCGCTGGCGGGCGCATTCTTGCATCCGCTGGCGATCGTCGCCTTGCTCAGCATCCAGTGGTTTGGACTCGGACGGTTCCTGCTCGGTCGCCCGGTGCGCTGGAAGGGGCGGGCTTATCCGAGCCCGGCCTCCGGACTGCGTCGTTAGGCGCGCGGATGCTGCGGCGCCGGAGACCTTGCGTTTGGTGCAACGTCTCTGGGACGAACTTGGCAACCTCTATCCGGAGTTGAGCGCGGCGCCGTTTTTCGCCTAACGAGATCGCGGGCCCGCGGGCGGGTTTTGTCATCGCCTGGCTGGCAGGGGAGCCGGTCGGTTGCGGAGCCTGGCGTCCATTCTCCGACGCGGAACCGGGCGTGGTTGAGATCAAGCGCATGTATGTGGAACCAGCGCTACGCCGCCGCGGCATTGCGCGCGCGATTCTCAACCAGCTTGAAAAGCTTGCACAAGCGGATGGCTATTCCACGGCACGACTCGAGACAGGCTCCAAACAGTCGCACGCGATTCGTTTGTACGAGACCTCTGGTTACCGCCGAATCGAACCGTTTGGCCGTTATCGCGACGACCCGCTCAGCGTCTGTTACGAGAAGCGCCTTTGACGACCTAACAAGCGATGTCGTGGCGGCGGCACACGCCGGAAAGCAATTTCCAGAGCGCGCCAAGAACACGATCAGCCGCCTGGCTTGCAGCGGCGGAATTCTCCGGGCGGATATTTTTCTTCAGCAACGCCCGCTCCGCCGCAGCATGCTCGCGATCCGCTTCGATGTGGACGGTGAAATAGCGATAACTTTCCGGGTCTTCGAAATAGTAGTGCCTGATGAGACCGTCGATCTTCGACTCGGAGACCGCCGGGATCTGGCTCTCGTAGGCGTAAAGCGCGGCGAGTCCCGCCGCGATGTCGCCCTCGCTGCAAACGGAACGGAACGTCGCGATCAATTCGGCGGTCTCCGGCCAGGCTCTGGCGTCGTCGAGTTCCTCAGGTGTGACGCCGAGGGTGGCGGCGAAGTTGCGCCAGAGTTGCGGATGATTTGGATCGCCCGCTTCTTCGTCGATCAGGTTGGCGAGGAGCTGGCGGCGGGTCGCTTGATCGTCGCAGCGCGCATGCACCGCGGAGAGATAAGTCGGGAAAGCGACCACGTGCCGGTAATACTGGCAGGCGTAATCGGCCAGCGTTGCCTTGTGCAATTCGCCCCGCGTCCAGGCGAGGTAAAACGGATGGGTCAGGAGATGGCGGGCAGCGATCTGTTGGTCGAGGCGATCAAGGTATTCGTTCATAGGTTTGCAGAGTTTTTAGGCGATCCGCGCGCGCTTGGCAAAGCTGATTCGGATTTTTTCCCGACAAATATTGACCGGTTAGGAGGAGGTCGTTCCAGGTCGTGCGGAGCGGGCCCTTCGCGACGAATCGGCGAGCCGAAGAAGAGACGGGCGGAGTGAGAGTGGCGGTCTTACCGAGGCGCCGAAGTCGCCGGGAAAAATCGAGATCTTCAAAAATTGGGAGATCGCGATAACCGCCGAGTTTTTCAAAAATATCGCGCCGAACAAAAATTGCCTGGTCGCCGAGATGCCAGCCGCAAAGTCGATTGCGCAGACTGGCGAGGCGGCTGGTGAGCGCGAGTGCGACTGACCTCGATCGGTAGCGCCGGGCGAAGCCGCCTCCGACGGCTCCGTCACGGCCAATCGCTTCGGCGATTCTGGCCAGCGCGCGGCTGGGCAGCCAGGTGTCTGCGTGGAGAAAAAGGAGAATCTCACCGCGTGCCTGGGCCGCGCCGCAATTCATCTGACGCGCACGATGCCGCTCGGGACACTCGATTAGCCGGCAACCAGCCGCTCGGGCGATCGCACTGCTCTGGTCTTCGCTCCTGGCGTCGACCACGATAATCTCGTTGGGCGCGCCATTGATTCGCGCCAGGCAGAGCGGCAAGGCCACCGCTTCGTTCGCGACCGGAATAATGACCGAGATTTCTGGATTATCGGCCGGCAGCATGCCGAAGCCTACAGCTCTTCGCGCGGCATGACACAGCTGTTCCTTCGCCGCTAACGACCGAGCGGGTTGGTCACGTTGGTTCCGGGCGGGGGAGTGAACTCAAAGGTTGCCGGCGGAATCGGGACGCGGGATTCGTTCGCGTAAATGGTCACAATGTGATCGCCGTTCGGCTGGTCCATTTCCGTCCGGTGCACTTCAAGGCCCGCACTCATCTGGACAGTGAAGGTTTTGAGAAGACGCTTGAGCGATGGATTGCGCGGGACGAGCTGTAGCTCGTAGCCCTGCTCCAGTTTGTGCGCCGTGATGTGGTAGCTGTTTTCCACGTTATCGAGGTTGAGGGCCGCGGTCAGGGCGGCAATGCCGGCGTCGAGCGGGGAGTGTTTGCCCAACGAATAGTGCTCGGCCGATTGGAACTTCGGGTAGTAAATCCAGAGCTGTTGTCCGTCGCTCACCGTGATGCTGGGCGAATTGCCCTTCACTTCGCGCCGGAACTTGTTTGGGGCGGCGAACCAAACCTTGCCCGAGCTTTTGATCGGTTCGTTCATGAGATGAACGTCTTTTTCTTCCTGGAAATCGGCCTCTACCTGGGGCGCAGCGGCGTGCTTCGCCCGGATGCTCTCGAGGAGCACCTTGACCTCGTTAGGGCCGAGCGGCTGGGCCTGGGCCACGTTGAATACGGACAGAAGCAGGATGAGAAGGAGAGCAAATTTGGTCTGCATGACTTCTTAAAAGGACCTCCTGCCATGAGGTTCCATGCGGAAAATTGAATCAGGAAGGCAGGAAAGCAGGAAATGAAGTCGATCAACCTGCTCAGGTTGGCAAATTCTTCCTGCTTGTCTGCCTTGAAAGCCCGGCTTCGCCCCTCGCCTGACGCGCTGCGTCGTGGCCTGATTTAATCGTCCTCGGTTCGACGAGCGCGGCGGCGGGAAGAGTGAAGAAAATCGTGGCCAACAGGCTCCAGGTCAGCCCGATGGCGCAGGCGATGCCGAGACCGCTCAGGGTCGGATTATTGGCGAAGCCCAGCGAACCGAAGCCAGCGATCGCGGTCAGGCCCGCCAGTGCGACGGGCTTCACGACGCCAGCCACGTCGTGCTCGACCTCGCGCGCTTTCTGCCAAACGAGCAGGACGTAAATGCCGTAGTCGACGCCGATCGCGAGGACGAGACGGAAGGCGAGGACGTTGAGCAGATTGAGGTAGATGTGCGCCAATTTCATGGTCGTGATCATCGCCCCCATCGCGAGCGCGAGAGTGACGAGTTGGATCAGCCAGAGTCGCCAGTCGCGATAGAGAATGGCGAGGAGGGAAGCGTCAAAAAATGCCATCAGCGTGCTGATCAGGATCAATTGGCTGCGCGACCATGGGATGAGGTCGGTGAGGGTGAAACTCCAGCCCGAGAGAGTCATCGGCGCACCGGCGACCGGCAGCTCGCGCTCCAGCATTTCCTTTTGCTCGGAAGTTTCGACCGGGTTCTTCGTGGTCACGAATCCGACCGTGAGGAGCGGGTCCGCCGCAAAGTAGCGATCGACGAGGAACCACCAGCTTGAAGAAGCGGGCAGCGCTTTGCGCCAGTCCGGAATGGCCATTGTGCCGCGCGCGACGCCTTCAAGCTGGTCGAGGAGTCTGAAGCCCGCCCCGAATGTCTCGCGGCGGAATCCTTCCCTGACGATCGCTTCCTCCAGCGCCCGGCGGGCGGCGGCGAAATCGACCGCGCCGAGACGCCGGCGATTTTGTTCCATCATCCGCGGAGAGAGCGCGAGTGCGGCCGGGGTGGAGAAATCCTTGATCTTGCCGGCCTGCTTGAGTTCTCGCCAATGCGCTTCGATTTTCTGCCAGTCGGCGTGCAATTGCTCCTCGTCAGGCGCGTGTACGATGCCGAGAACCGGCTCCCAGCGAGTCGGCATTCTTGCCATGATCGTCTTAAGAGCGTAGCCGGCCTCGCTC
This sequence comes from uncultured Verrucomicrobiae bacterium, assembly GCA_963738045.1. Lineage (GTDB taxonomy): Bacteria > Verrucomicrobiota > Verrucomicrobiia > Chthoniobacterales > UBA10450 > Palsa-1392. The sequence continues at coordinate 198,748 of CAVTUX010000003.1, forward strand.
GACTTGGGTTCCATCGAATGAGCGCTGGAGTCGAAAACAAGGGGCGGCTTCGGCACGATCGCGAGCGCGAAAAGCAGAAGCAGAATCGGAACCGCAATCCAGAGGATTAAACCCGGGGCGCGCAGCATGCGGCCGACATAGAGCCTGACCAGCGCAAGGATCCAGTCGTGCTGCGGCGGGAGCGAGCGCTGGCGGGTGAAGAGAAAGAAAACGGTCGTCATGCAAACCGCGGCGACCAGGATACCGATCGCAATTAAGACGCCGAGCTGTGTAAAACCGCTCGCGCCCGCCAGAAGCAAAGCGAGGAAGCCGACCGCAGTCGTTAGGGCGCCAAAGAAAATGGCGCGTCCCAGTTTGGCCACGGCCTCCTCGACCGCCGGGGCGTGTGCGCGGCCTTCGTTTCGCGCCTGTTGGTAGCGGCCGAAAATCAGGATGGCGAAATCGACTCCGAGCCCGATGAGGATGGCGCACATCCCGATCGTCACCATGTTGAGCTGGTGGAAAATGAGCAGCCCGCAGGCGAGGGCGACCAGGCAACAGAGAAGAAGCGAGAAGCCCATCCCGACGAGCGGGAGCCAGCGCCGGAAGCCGATGTAGAAAACGCCGCTGACGAGAAAGATCGAACTAAAGAGCGTGATGACGATGTCGTGGCGCATGCTGAGCGAAATTTCGGCGACGTAGGCGGAGCGACCGGTGACGAGGATTTGAAGCGGGGCGCTGCCTTCCCAGCCCTTGCTCGCGGTGGCGCGGAAGGCGTTCACCTTTTTCATCAATGCCTGGCAGTCGAAAGCGCTGATCGATGGCTGGTTGGTAACGGTGAGAATGACGCGTGTGGTGTGATCAGTCGAGGCGAGCGGCTGGCCTTCCTGGAGCGCGGTGTTTCCGGCGAAGGGCTTGAGCGCGGGGGTGAGAACGCCTAACGGATCGAGCGAAAGTTCAAACTCGGGCCGGGGCGAGCCGGCTTCGATTTCCTGGTGCAAACGATCGAGCCGCGCCTGCAATTTGGCCGGTTGCAGAATGGCGATGGCCTGATCAAAGGCCTTGGGCTCGAGATTCAAAAGCAGTGGAACGGCGAGGCCCTGGAGGTCGTGAATTCCTTCCGGCGTTTCGATCGGCGAACCGCTCAGGACGCGCGTGCTCCACGGCTGTCGCCGCAGGCGCTCGGCGAAGATCGGCGCAAATTCCTCCAGGCGATCAACGTCATCAGGCTGGCAGACTAGGGCGAAAGTCAGCTCGCGGGTCTGGGCAAAGTCTTTGTTGTAAACCTTGAGGCCTTGGACCGATTCGAATTTTCCTGGAAGCAAATCCAGCACCTCGGTGTCAAGGGTCAGGCGAGTAATGAGGACGTAGAGACTGAGCCCGGCGATGAGGGCAACCGCGAGCCAGACGAAACCCCGACGCTGCGTGACGAGGCGGGCGACAAGTTTCGAGTACGACATCAGCGACCGCCCGCGGTCAGAAGGCAAAAGTAAAACTGTCGCGGCCAACTTTCTGTCGGACGATCGATTCAGCCTTCCCCTGGAGGAAAAGTTGGCGAAGCGAGATCCAGCCGCGGAGGCGCGACGGTGCTTCGTTCGGCGGGCCCGACCACGAGCCGCGGGCGAGGGGGCCGCTGACCCGAACAAACTTGTCGTCCTGCCGCACCGTCAGGAGAGTGACGCCGGGCCCTTTGCTGAAAGTCAGTTCAAAGTCTCCAGCGCTGGAATAACGGATCAGCACATCGCCGATGAGCGAGGTTTTTGGGCCGCGATATTGGAGCTGGCCCACCTTGGCCTGCCAATTCGGCGTCGGCTGGACGAATTGGTGGCGTAGCGTTTCACAACTCGACAGGCAAAGAAGAGCGAGGAGGAGCAAATGGGGCGGGGGCCTGCGAAAGACCGGCCTCGCCCTATGCCTGCGGGGCCGCGTTACGGGTGCCCCAATTTTTGTTACAGGCAGCGCGCTTGTCGCCGCAGAAACGCGCCTCACACTTTGGCAGCTTTCACCTTCATGAAAATCCATTAACGTCAGGCGGCGGAACGGAGCGATTCGGTCGCGGGTCGTCCGCTCTTCTTTGGGATCAGGGTGCGGCGCGGGCAGAGCGGCAGGTAGCGCTGCAACCAGACGATGAAATAGAAGACCGACATGCGCCAGCGGATGGCGAAGCTCCCGCCAATATTTCCGCCGAGGACGGCGTTCACGGCCGGCGGAATCTGGAGCAGGTCCTGCGGGTAGAGGAAAACCTCGATGAATTCCTTCGAATACCAGGCGTCGACGAAACGCAGGTAGCCTTTCATGACCCGACGGAGGAGCCGCTCGTATTGGGCAAAGAGGCGCGGCGCTTTGCGTGGATGATCGAGCACAACGTCGAGAATGTCGGCGCATTGTTCGCCGGCGAGGAGGGCGAGAAAAACACCGCTGCTGAAAACCGGGTCGATGAAACCGGCCGCATCGCCGGCCAGCATCCAGCGATCGCCGGTCAGCCGCGTTAGGCGATAGGAAAAGTCTGCACTGGCGCAGGCGGGCGTGACGCGGCGGGCGCGGCTCATGCGCCGGGCGAGAAACGGTTGTTCGGCGAGCGATTCCGCGAGGAACTGCTCGGGTGATTTGCGCGCCTGCCTGTAGAGCGCGCTGTCGAGGACGACACCGATGCTGGAGCGATCGTTAGGCAACGGCACATACCAAAACCAGCGGTCGGCTGCGCGTACCTGGCGGGTGAGACTAGCGTCCCGGCCCTCTTCCAGATCGACGCCCTCGTAGTGGGCGAAAATCGAGATCTTTTGCAGATGCGAATAGGGTTGCTTGAGCTTGAAATGATTCCCGAGAACAGAGTGGCGGCCGCTGGCATCGATCACATAGCGCGCTCTGATCTTTTCCGTGGCGACGAATTTCGATTGCAACTGCAACTCGACACGATCGGGGAAAAACTCAACGCCATCGACCCCGGTCTGTTCGCGGACTTCGGCCCCGTTCTCGGCCGCATGGTCGAGCAGGACCTTGTCGAACTCGGCCCGCGGCACCTGATAGGTCGATTCAATCTGCGAGCGGTACCCGTCCTTAAAATAAAATTTTACTCCCTCCTCGCAGCAGGAACTGGTCATTTCGCCGCCGAACTTTCGCAGGAACCCGGCGCGCTCGAATTTCTCGTGCACGCCGAGGCGAGTGAAGGTTTTCATGCTTACCGGGAGAAGCGATTCGCCGATGTGGAAGCGGGGAAATTTCTCCCGCTCGCAGACGATGACGCGCCGGCCGGCCCGTGCGAGCAGGGTGGCCGAGGTGCTGCCCGCGGGGCCGCCGCCGATAATGGCCACGTCGTAGAGTGCCTCAGACATGCGGCGATCAAGTTAGCCAACTCGCGCCGGAAGCAAACTGCCTAACGACGATGCCTGAGGACGATGCCGGCGCAACTATTGATTGGAGATGGTCGCGATCGTGCCGTCGATTTTCTCAAAACTGACGGTGAACTTCTCGGCGTAGGTCGCGGCCCGATCCTGCAACATACTGATCGCGACTGCCTCTCCCAGTTGAATAGAGGAGGCGGTGTCGCTGCGCCAGTGAATGCCGGCGTGAAGTCCATGGGCAAACGAAACGTTGTTGGCCAGCTTGTTCAGCTCACCGTTGACCGTCAACTGGTCCGAACCGGTATAGGGAACCAGCGAAAGGCCGTCGTTAGTCGAGACGACCGGATTGGGAATGACAAAATTTCCATCGAAGAAGAACTTTAGGACGGTGATACATGCGCCTGCCACGGCGCCGTGACCGGTCGGATACGACGGGTGCGAAGGCGAGCCTTCGGGGAAGGCCTGCGAAAGGAAGTAATCGCCATACTTGTTGAAGCTCGCCTGGACTGCCTGCGAATTGAGGACATTGCTGTTGAGCTGCACGTCGATCGTGTTGCCGAAACCGCTCAGCATCTGGCGAGCGATCGCGCCGCCCGATTCAGGACGATGCCGAAGGTGAATCCACCACTTTTGATACCAGACGTTGTTCAGCGCCTGATGAGCGGCAGTCGCCATCGTCGCTGCAAAATCGGGTCCGCCAAAGGTGCCGAAGCCGTTCTGCTTGATCGCATGAGCATACGGATTTCCCGGATTGACCGGGACTCCAAGGCTGCCCAACACAAGATAGGCGGTAAAGAATGTTTGGAAGAGCACGTCAACGTGCGTGTAGGAGTTGAGGCCGCGGCCATTGTGCAGGTAGCGCAGTTGCGAATCGAACTGGAGGGTCGCTCCGGTATCGATGCCATTCTGGACCTGTTGGAACGTCACCGGGTCGGTCATGTAATCGACGTCCGGCACGAAAGTGACCAGTTGCTGACTCATCGGCTGTACGCCCATGTAGGTGGGCTGAAGATAAAACTGGGAGACGTAAGGCCCGAGCGTGTCGCCTGGATACGGGCCGCGGAAAAGCAGATCGGGCGTCACATTACCCGAGCCATCTCGCGGACCAGCGTAGGTCGGCATGGTGGTAAGTTCGGCGGCTGCCTGGGTGGCGATTTCATTGGAAGCGTAGTCCGTGAAGGCCACATCGCGCAGGAGCGAAGCCCAGTAGAGTTCGATCAACTCCGTTCCATAAGCCTCGCTCGCGGCGGCGGGAGCAGGCGGCACAACAATCTGGTTGATTTGGTTGGCTGGCGAAGTGGCGTTGCCAAACTGAACATCATCGCTGCCCTCCAAGGCGAAGGCACGACCGCCGAGCGGCCCATTCATCGTCCGCGGGCCGCCGGTAATAATGTTTTCAAAGTCGCCAAATCGGCCGGTGTTAATGGCGCGCCGGAAGGTATTGAAGGCTGCGAGGTTTACGAGACCGATCCCGTCTTGCAGCACGACCTTGCTGTACGTGCCGGATTTGTCGGGGTAAAGCTGTTCGTCGCCGTTGGTTGTGTGGGGCGGCACTGGAATGAGCGCTTCCTTGGTCGCTGCCGCGACGCGGATGGCAAAGGATTGTCTGACCCGCGGATCGAGGTTTTCCGGCGCTGCGACGCCATCTCCGATCGCGGAGGTTTGGGCGGAAGCGCGAGGGATCTTGCCTAACATTGCACCCGTCGCCAAGGCCGCACTTACCTGGCCGAGAAACTTGCGGCGGCTGGGGCCATTATCGGCAGGGTGTCGGGACGAACGAGCTTCTGCATTGTCGATCTCGTTATCGTCGTTTTTCATAGGAACCCTCGAAAGAGGCGTCGATGGATGTATCAAAAATTCCGATTCATGGCCAATCTTTTTTTCATGTTTTTCATAATTGCCTTCGCAGACGCGAGGAGGTGCTTCCCGGCCAGCTTTGCTTCGACTGCGTCGTTCTGCCCGGATAGGCGTTGACAAGGGGGGTTGCGAGCGGGATGGAACGGCACTTGGAAAAGCTGTCATGAAATTGATCGATCGCTTCGTCGGCCGCGAGCTGATCGTGAATGTGCTGTTCGCTATCGCGGTCCTCAGCCTCGTGCTCGTGGTCGGCAACATCTTTCGCAAGCTTCTCCCGCTGCTCGTGAACCACGATGTCCCGCTGCAGTTTCTCCTCACCTTCATCGCCTACGTCTTGCCCTTCTCGCTCATCTTCACGATTCCGTGGGGACTGCTGACCGCGGTCCTGCTCGTCTTCGGGCGGCTCTCGGCGGATAACGAGCTGATCGCGCTCCGGGCCAATGGCGTCAGCGTGACGCGCGTTTCCTTTCCGCTGGCGGCGCTCGCGATTGTCTGCACCGTCATTTGCCTCTGGCTCAATGTGGATGTCGCGCCCGCTGCACAGGAGAAATTGCGCAGCAGTATCTTCGATCTGGCGACGCAAAACCCGATCGCGCTTTTCGGAGGCGATCAGGTGATCGATCAGTTTCCCGGGCGCAAGATTTACGTAGGTAAAAAGGACGGGAACAAGCTGGAGAACATCATCGTTTTCCAAATGGATGACCACGACCTTCCGGTGCGGGTGACGCATGCGCGCACGGGCAAGCTGGAAACGGATTTGCCTAACAAGCGGCTCCTTCTGCACCTTTACGATGCGCGTTACCAGGAACGCGATGCGAAGAATCCCTACGACCTGCGCAAGATTCGCGACGGCATCAGCCTCGCCGAGGGCACTCTGCCGATCAGTCTCGAGGAACTTTACGAAAAAGAGAAGAAGCGCCCGACCCGCTCCGCGCTCTCCCTTTCCCAGTTGATGGAGCAATTAAGATCGGACGCAGGTCGCGCAGACCGCAGCGCGACCCGTACGGAGATCAACAAACGCTTTTCATTTCCCTTTTCCTGCATCGCCTTTGCCCTCATCGGAGTGCCGCTGGGCATTACCACACACCGGCGGGAGACTTCGGTCGGTTTCACCACCGGTCTGATCGTGGCGGTTTTCTATTTTCTCTTCATCATCATCGCCGACACGATGCGTTCCAACGCGAATATCCATCCGGATTTGCTCGTCTGGTTCCCGAACGTCCTCTTTATCGTTATCGGCGGAATTCTTTTCTATCGCCTGAGCAAGCAATAGTGGCCCTGTCATTAGGCGGGATCCGCCGGGATTTCGTCGCTGATGACGAAAAACTTCTTCAGCGTCGCGCTCCCGAAGTTGGTCGTTAGGGCGACATCCGCCGCGTCGCGCCCGACCGCCATTACCACCCGACCGATGCGCGGGACGTTATGGCGGGCGTCGAAGGCGTGCCAGCGATCGCCGAGATACACTTCAAACCAGCCGCTGAAATCCATCGGCAGAACGATCGGCACTCCGATGTCTCCCATGTAGCCGGTTGCATAGCGTGCCGGGATGTTGAGGCAACGACAGAAAGTGAGCGCAAGATGACTGAAATCGCGGCAGACGCCCTCGCCGCTCTGGTAAACATCGAAGGCCGATTTCGACGGATGGGCAAAATGATAACCAAAGGTAATGTGACTGTGCACCCAGTCGCAGATTGCCTTCACCCGCGCCCAACCGGGCGGCGTCTCGCCGAAAAGCTTCCAGGCGATATCGGTCAGCTTGTCCACTTCGCAATAACGGCTCGGCATGAGGAAAGCCAGGGTCTCGTCAGGCAGATTTTCGATCGCGTGCTGGATCGCGTTCGGGGATTGCGGATCAGGTTCGCCACTGTCCTCGATCTGCGTCTCGAGCGCGAGGCGCAGATTGCCCGCCGGCGCGAAGAGGCGCGCGCAGCGGTTCCCGAAGAGGTCGGTGTAGTAGGAAACGGGGACAGTTGGCTCGACCTGTAATTCCTCCGGTTGCCGCAAATCGGCCTGGCGCGAGGGATGGACGAAGAGCATCAGGACCATGGGAGTTGGTCCGCGCAGTTCAAATTCGATGTCGAACCCGATCTTGATCAGCATGTTGTTAGGCAACGTCCACGAAGTTGGCTGCCGGCCGGCAACGGGGAATTGTCTGTTACCGTCGCCCCGACCGTGGGTCGCCGCAATTTCTCACCCGAAACGCTGGAAACCTTTCCAGAACTCCGGCCAGGACTTCTTGAATCCGCGACAGACAAAAATATCCGGATGATCCTTCGTTTCCTCATTTCGTACACCATAGGGATTTGTGACGTGCCCGACGAGCTCGACATCCTTGGCAAACCATTCAGCCGACTCGCGCGAGAAGCCGACCAGGATCACAACCTCGGGTGGCTGCGCGCCATAACCGCGCCACCAGTAGGTGTTGATTCCGCTGATCACTTCGGGCAGTTCGTATTGGGCGCCATAGAGATTGATCGCACCGGCCTCGCCGTAATTGCCGGCCAGAATCGCGGTGCGCGATTTCTCGGTCTCGGGCAGTGCGGCGTAGATCCTGGCGACGGTCTGCGCCAGTTCCGGCCAGCCGATTTGTTCGGTAAAGTTATCGTGCAGCTTGCTCGTCAGGCGCCAGCCCCACGAATTGATCGCTGCAATCGGCATTATCGTAACAGCGCTGAAGGCAGCACCGGCGGCGAGCGCCGTCCAGGTCGCACCCCGTCCGAGGCGCCTACCGATCGCGCTCCGCCGCTCGAGCCAACCATCCCAGCAGACCGTTCCCGCCGCCAAAAGCATCGGGTAAGCCGGTGCCATGTAATAGGCGCGGCCACGCGCCAGGAAGAAAAGAACGAGCGGAACAAGGAACATCCAACCAAGGGCGCGAAAACGGCGGCCGGCTGGGGAGACGAAATAGAAGTAAAGCCCCGCGAGCCACAACGGGAGGGTGAACAAATTTGCGCTCACGAAAAGCTGCTGCACGAGGAAGCCGTCGGTCCGGCCGATCTCGACATCGCGCGCATGGATGTGATTCAGGAAAGCAAGCGAAACAAAATTGTGTTGCATCTGCCAGATGATGTTGGGCGCGAAGATCACAAGCGAAAGTACCGCGCCCGCCCAGAGCCACGGGCTCATCAGGTAGCGGCGCGCCGGTGTGAGCACGACTCCGGCGACGATTCCGGTGACGAAAAAGATCATCGTGTATTTGGTCATCATCCCGAGGCCAAGAACGGCGCCGATCGCGAACCACCAGTGCGGATTTTCGCTGCGCAAGAGTCGGATCACGAAGTACGCCGCCAGCACCCACCAGAGATAATCAAAGGAGATGTATTGAAACATCGTTCCCATGCAGACCGACATCGGCGAGACGGCCGTGGCCAGTGCGGCGACCACCTGCGCCCAGCGCCGTCCCCCGAGCTCCCGTGCCATCAAACCGGTGATGACCATTGCGACGCTTTGCGCGAGCGCGGCAAAGAAGCGCAGCCCGACGAGGGATGGCCCAAAGAGAATCAGTGCAACCCGGGCGACAAACGGAGTGAAGGGCGGATAGGAAACATAACCCCAGTCGAGAAAACGCGCGTCATCCAGCACCCCGAGTTCGTCACGATGAAAGCCGTAGTGCCAGTTGGTGGCGCAATGCAGGGCGAGTCGTGCTGCCGCCAAAGCCAGCAAAATCGCGAGGCTACCGCGTGTCTTCATTGAGTAATTGAGCGGGAGATCACTCGCTCACTCAATCTCTAATTGTCTCACTTCCTCCCAGCTTCGTTGTCACCCGCAACTCGTCGCCAACCGCGATTTGCACATCGCGCAATCGCAATTCTCCCAAGGGCAGGGCCAGGAGAGAGAAGTCGCGGTTGTTCAACCGCTGCAATTGCGGCCCGAGAAAGCCGCAGGCGAGCGTGCCGAGAGTGCCTTCGCCGGCACATTCGAGTCCGGAGAGGCGCGCATTCAGTCGGTCGTCGATCTCCAGGCTGGCGTTGATGCGAATCGCGGCATTGAGGAAAAGCTTTCGCGCGCGCACCTGCACCGCGGCGTCGAGCGCGCGTTCCGAGCGGGTGAGCAATTGCAGGCGAACGTCCTCGAGAATGACACCCTGTTTTCTAGCGGCGGCGGTCGCACCCGTGCGCACGAGCGTCTCGAGCTCGGGGACCGGGATCGAGATCTCCACACTTCCTTCCGCCGCATTTTGCAAAAGCAGCAGCACCTTGCCCTCGGCATCGCGCGCCTGGCCGATCTCGACCTCGCGCGCCCGACAACTCAGATCGATGGCTGCGCCTTGTACGTGCACCGGCCGACCGCTCAACTCAAAGTATTGCACCCGCAAAGCCGGTTCGGCTTTTCCCGTGGGCGGTGCCGGGCGCGGAGGCAAACGATCGTTCGCCGTCGCGCCATCAAGCGACAGGCGAATCGCAGCCAGCTCGGGATAACTATTCTCCTCCACCGTTACCATCGGTCCCGCCGGCGTTACTACCTTGCGCAGACTCTCTTCCAACGCTGCGCGTAACGTTTCAGCGTCTGCCGGAAAACTTTTGCCTGGTAACGGAAACATCCTAAAAGCTACGTTTTTGCATACGCGGTCGGACGCCAGATGCGATCCTAATTACAGTTACAGTAGTGGCGAAGGTCGGCGAGGAAGCAAGGGTTCCGTGCTCGGCTTTGGCGCTTTGCGAGCGATAATCGGGCAGCTCCGCTAAAGTCCCATGTTTGCCAAAACGACCGCCGCCTGGCTGACCGTTTCAAACAGCTTGGGATGGGTGCGTTCGAAATCCTCGACCGACGCGGTCAGGCCATGTCGGGCGGCCTCGATCAGTTTGGCTTGCTTCTTCGTTCGGCTGATTTCGTGAGTCGAGGCATCGAGAAAATGCGCGATGCTTTGTGCATCCTCCTCGTGGCTGCGCGCCAGGGCGGCGACCTCATCGCGCAACGTCGCCACCAGTTGCAGGAGTTTTCCCCGTTCGGTTTCAGGCAGACCCGGCGCCTCCTCGATCCGCTTCTCGATTTTCCGCATCCGCTCTTCGATCATTCTCCTACTTCGGATGGCGACCCGATAACGTCAATGAATGCTCTGATCACGGAGCCCCGTGTGCCGGGCTGTCACCTTTTTCAATAGCAGTGAGGCAAAGGACTGAGATTTGTCCGCGGAACGGTGGGACGGAGAATCTCCCAACCTGGTAATTCATCAATACCCGGCAGCTTTGGATCAAACTTCTGTCCACGTTATGTTTGGGACGATAAAAGGTCCTCCCTCAGGAACAGGCCGCCGCGGGAAGAAAATCGGTTGCGCCCGGCGCTTTTCCCGCTAACTTCCGCGTTCCCTTATGGCGAAGACTTCGTGGATCAATCGCAATGAACGCAAGCGCAAGACGGTGGCGAAATACGCCGCGCTTCGGGCTGAGCTCAAGGCGAAGAAGGATTACATCGGGCTTTCGCAACTGCCGCGCGATGCCAGCCCCACCCGCGTGGTCAACCGCTGCCAGGTGAGCGGACGCCGTCGCGCTTTCATTCGCCGTTTCAAGGTTTCCCGCCTGACCTTTCGCGAGCTCGCCTCCGCCGGTCTCATTCCCGGTGTGACCAAGTCGAGCTGGTAGCCCGCTCCAGTCGGGCTCTCGGGTGCCTGCCTCCGCATCCGCTCCATGAATTTTTTCCTATCAATTTTGGCCTTCGCGACAGTCGCCGAAGGCGTGACTCAACATTGGGGTTCGCCTGGGCTTGTATTTGGCAAGCTGATCGCGATCGCGGCGCTCGTTTTCCTGAACGGCTTTTTCGTGGCGGCAGAGTTTGCCTTGGTGAAAATCCGCCTGAGCCAATTGGAAGCACTAGCCGAGGAGGGAAACACGCGCGCGGCCAAAGCGCAGAGCGTGGTGGGCGATCTCGATGCCTATCTTTCCGCCTGTCAGCTCGGGATCACTCTCGCCAGCCTTGGGCTCGGCTGGGTGGGGGAACCTTTCCTCGCGCAGGTGCTGCAGCCGGTGTTCGCCCTTTTCGGGATCAGCTCCCCGACCGTCATTACGTCCGTTTCATTCCTGCTCGCTTTCTCGATCATCACTTTCCTGCACATCGTGCTTGGTGAGCAGTCGCCCAAGATTCTCGCAATTCGCAAGCCGGTCACGGCAACACTCATCGTGAGCGGGCCGCTCCGCTTTTTTTACATCGTTTTCAAACCGGCGATCTGGTTTTTGAATGTCTCAGCGAACTGGGTGCTGCGTCACATCCTGCGGACTGAGCCGATGAAGGAAGGCGAGATCGCCCACAGCGAGGAAGAACTGCGGCTGATTCTCGATGAGAGCGAACAATCTGACGAAGTCTCTTCAATTGGTCGTGAGATCCTGGTCAACGCGCTCGACATGCGCCGGCGGGTGGTGCGCGACATCATGACGCCGCGGGCCGACGTGGTCTACCTCGATATCGAGGAGAGCTTCGACGACAACGTGAAGAAGGCGCTCGAGTCGCGTCATACTCGGTTTCCCGCTCTGCCGCGGGCATCTCGACAACACGATCGGCCTCATTCACATCAAAGAATTGGTGCCGATGATGCGCGATCCCGCGCCCGACCTGATGAAGATCCGGCGCGACCTGATCCCGGTGCCGGAAATGATGTCGCTCGAGAAACTGCTCAATCTCTTTCTCGTCAGGCACGCCCATCTTGCGATCGTGGTTGACGAATATGGCGGCACGGTCGGGATGGTGACGATGGAGAACGTGCTCGAGGAATTGGTCGGCGATATCCAGGACGAGTTCGACACGGAGAAGGCGGAGTTTCGCAAGATCAACGACCAGGAGTTCACGGTTGCCGGCGGACTCGGGCTTTATGAGTTGCGCGACCTGGCTGATATCGAGCTGGAGAATGCCGATGTCAGCACGGTCGGCGGTTATGTTACCCACTTGCTGGGTCACCTTCCGAAACAGGGCGAGCAGGTGCAGATCGAGGATTACCGGGTCACGGTCACGCAAACCGATGGCCGCCGCGTCGGCCAGCTCCATTTCAAAAAGCTGCTCGAAAACGACGATCGCCCGGTCGCGAAAGATTCCGCCGCCGCCTAGCGGCAACCGGAATCAGAACTTCCCGAAGTCGGCCACGACATTGATGCCGCCGGCCGTCGCTTTTCCGTTCTCGTAGGCGGGAGTGAACTGCGCCTTCTTCAATGCGCTTTCCAGCAGGTTGCCGAGGCCGCTGCCTTTCGGATTCTCTGAGATGGCTGAGGTGCCCGTGACTGCGCCCTTGTCGTTTACATTCACGAGCACTTCCGCCTGGCCGTTAACGAGAACGCCCTGGGTGAGGGTGCTGATCGCTTTCTCCATCAGAAGGCGCAGCCCGCCGAGCAGCTGCGGCTGAACATAATTTTCCAGCTTGCCCACGCGGTCGCGGTCGTGGGTCGCGAGGGAGACCACGATCACTTCTTCGTTGTTTTGGTGCATGAAGAGGACAGTGCCGCCGAGATAGGCGCGGACTGGATCTCCATTCACAGTCGCGGGCGTAAAGCGTCCCCAATCGAGCGCGGCCTGTACCGCTGCCTTAAAGGCGTCATTTTTCCCGACCAGCGCTTGCGTGCTTTCCACCATTCCGGTGTCGGTAATGTCGCAATAAAATTGGACCGCCCCGTCGAGCTTCGACGCTTCCGGGTCCTTCGGATAATGGAGGTAGTGGGTGATCGAATCACCCCCCTCAGTGACGAGCGCGGGGGTGACTGGTCCGGCAATGGCTGGTTGCGCGGCGGATTCGCCTGCGAGGGGAGTGACTGTCGGCGACGACGCAGGCGAGGCTGCGGCGCCGGTTTCGGTTTTGCGGTGGCAAGCAGAGAACGCACCGAGAAGAAAAATAAGAGAGCAGAGCGAGATCGTCAGACGGCGGACGGAGATATTTTCCATGGTCAAACTCGGGGGAAGTAACCTCTGCCCCTCGCTTGCGCAAGTGAGCGAGCCCGAGGCGTGCTGGAAAAAAAGCTACCCAACTGCGCAAAGCAGTCCGAAGTTTCAATTCTTATGGCATACGAACTACCAAAATTACCCTACCCGAACGATGCACTGGAACCGCACATCGATGCGAAGACGATGGAGATCCATCACGATAAACATCACCAGGCGTACGTCACCAACTTGAACAAAGCGATCGAGGGCAAGGCCGGCCTTGAAGGCAAATCGATCGAGGACCTGATCGGCAACCTCGAGTGCTGTGCCGGAAGAAATCCGCGCTGCAGTGCGGAACAACGGCGGCGGTCATGCCAATCATTCGTTCTTCTGGCAAATCATGGGCCCAAACGGCGGCGGCGATCCGAAAGGCAAACTGGCCGATGACATCAAATCCGCCTTTGGCAGCTTCGACGCGTTCAAGGAAAAACTGGCCGATGCGGGCGCGAAACGCTTCGGCAGCGGCTGGGCCTGGCTGATCAAAAACAAAAGCGGCGGGCTCGAAGTTTGTTCCACTGCCAATCAGGACAGCCCTCTCATGGGCAAAGCGATCGCCGGATGTGAGGGCACGCCGGTCCTTGGGGTGGACGTCTGGGAGCACGCCTATTACCTGAAATACCAAAACCGTCGTCCCGATTATCTCAAAGCGTGGTGGAACACGGTGAACTGGGACGAAGTTTCCAAGCGTTACGGGAAATAAACGAACAATCACAAGCTGGAACTCTCGAGAGGCGCGCTGCCAGTGGCGGCGCGCCTCTTTCTTATTTTTGGGCGCGATCGCGCAGCCTCGCAACCCTTGCGAGCCGGGCGATACCAGGCAGAAGGAATGCTTCTCGTTAGGCGGCGAGATTGGCTCGCCGCGTTTTCTGCGTAGCCGTCTCTTGTGGATGACGATGAACCGATTCCTCTCTAATCGTGACTCTCGCGCTCGGCTGTGCGGCCCGCCCGAGTGCGATCGCACTCGACAACCTCATGGTACTACGGGAAGGGCAAGCGTGCTCACGAGCGGACGTTCGCCTTGAGCGTGGCGGACGAACCAAGATGGCACCGCAAAAAAGCGCGTGCTTCCGATTCGCAGAGCGTGTTGCGATGAAAGCGATTTTCCTTTTTCTGGCCTGCGTCGCTCTTATCGCGCGGCCAGAGCTCTCCGCGGAGAGTGGGCCTCCACGCGAATTGTTTTCTCCCAATGGCAAACACTCTGTCAAAATGCTCGAGACGGCGTTGCCCGGTTCCGACCCCGACGATGGTTTTCTTACCCTCACGGTCCGGGCAGGGGAGCACATCCTTTCCCAATTCCCGACCGAGGGTTACCTGATTGATGCGTTCTGGAGCCCCGACGGGCGTTATGTAGCGGTCGACAACCGTCGCGCGAACAGCGGCGATTACCTTTGGGTCTTTTCGTTAGGCGACGGACGGGCTATCAAAACGCCGGTCGACACGGGTCCGCAAGGTAAGGCCGAACCCGATGCCTACGAGCGTCTGGTCAAGTCGCTCCGGGATCGGGTAACCGAACGTTTCCCCGCCCTGAATGCGACACATTTCCTGAAGCTCTTCGTTTTCGCGCATGGCTGGACAAAATCGAGCGAGTTGCAGGTGAAGACCAATCTTGGATTCGATAATTTGAAGCACCAGATCGTCGCCGTATGGGAGACCTATCGAATCAAGGACGACAAACTCATCCTGCAGAATGTGAAGATCCAAAAGCTCCCGTGGCCGCCGGCGGCGCGGAAGCAAATTTCCGCGACTGGGTCATGAACGAAATCACGATTGGATCTGCCGACACGCAAGAGCTCGGTCCTCTGCTCGCGCTCTTCGAGCGGCAGCATCGTGAACATCACATCATTCGTTCTCAGGAGGAACTGCATGCAGGACCTCGTCGCTTTGCGGACGCAGCCGGACGAAGGCTTCGTGCTGTCGGCGAATTCCGAGGGTTCGCCCGTCGGAGTTGCCTATGCCGCGCGTATTCTTAGCCTGGAGCATGGTGGCTGGAGCGGATGGCTGGAGGAGTTTTACGTTTTGCCCGATTGGCGCGGCAAAGGAGTCGGCTCCCGGTTGCTCGCCGCGGTGCTGGCGGCTGCGACCGAGCGCGGCTGGGCAGCGCTCGATCTGGAAGTCGATGCCGACCATCGTCGGGCGATTCCGCTCTACAGGCGCAACCGCTTCGAGGCCGTCAATCGGAACCGGTTTGTCCGCCGTCTGGATCGCGAATAAAAGCGGCGGCGGATTGCGATTTTTGCTCGCCTCTTCCCGCGTCCGCTGATCTTGTTCTGCGGAACCGATCGTCTTGCTCCTGATGCGCACGCTGGGCCACCTCTTCGCCAACAACAAAGCCTGGGCGGAACGCATCCGGGCACAGGACGCCGATTTTTTTCTCAAGCTTTCCCGGCAGCAATCGCCCCAATATCTTTGGATCGGTTGCTCCGATAGCCGCGTGCCCGCGAACGAAATCGTCGGCCTGCTCCCAGGCGAATTGTTCGTGCATCGCAACGTGGCCAACCTCGTCGTGCACACCGACCTCAATTGTCTCTCCGTCATCCAGTTCGCGGTCGATGTTCTGAAGGTCCGTCACATCATCGTCTGTGGACATTATGGTTGCAGCGGCGTGCAGACCGCGTTGCGCCGCCACCGTCTCGGCCTGAGCGACAACTGGCTGCGTCACATCCAGGATGTGCGACGGAAGCACGCCTCGAATCTCGGGCAGTTCAGCGCCGAACCGGAAACCTTCCGGAGGCTGTGCGAGCTAAACGTCATCGAACAGGTTGCGAATGTTTGTCAGACCACCATCCTCCTCGACGCCTGGGAGCGCGGCCAGGAGTTGTCGGTGCATGGCTGGATTTACGGAATAGAAGACGGACTGCTCCGCGACCTGAATGCGACCGTCGTTAGGCCGGAGGAAATCCCCGCCGTTTACCAGTCTGCGATTGCCCGGTTGGCCTAGAGGCAACCGCGCGAACATCTCTCCGCTTGTCATCCTGAGCCGGCGAAGCGCGGCGAAGGACCTCGCAGGCAATCTCGCAGCGCTTTTCTGCCTAACGACTATCACATAATTTGAGCAGTCCCACTCCGTCCTTCGGCGGATCGGGATGACAAACCGAGTGGGTCGTCGCTGTTCCGTCACATGGGCGGGTCCGTTGACCATCCCGCGGCACACCCGCATAGTGTGCCCCTTCATGTCGATCGAGCTGACCCGCAATTTCTGCATCATCGCGCATATCGATCATGGCAAAACAACCTTGTCGGATCGATTGCTCGAGCGCACCGGCACGATCCACGACCGCGAGAAACAGGATCAGCTCCTCGATTCGATGGATCTGGAGCGGGAACGGGGGATCACGATCAAGGCGCATCCGGTGGCAATGCGTTACACGTCCAAGGACGGCCAGGAATACCACCTCAACCTGCTCGATACACCAGGTCACGTCGATTTTGCCTATGAAGTCTCGCGCAGTCTCGCAGCCTGTGAAGGCGCGCTCCTCATTGTGGACGCGGCCCAGGGCGTCGAGGCGCAGACGGTTGCGAACGTGCACCTCGCCCACAAACAGGGCCTGACGATCGTGCCGGTGATCAATAAGATCGACTTGCCGAACGCCGATCTCCCCGCGGTACATCGCCAGCTCGAGGAAATCCTCGCCATTCCCGCCGAGGAAGCGATCGATTGCAGCGCGAAAATGGGCATCGGGATCGACGAGATTCTCGAGGCCGTGGTCCACCGGATCCCGCCGCCGCCGAAACCGCAGGACGACATCTTGCGTGCCCTCGTCTTCGATTCGGTTTTTGACATTTACCGCGGTGTGGTTGCCTATGTCCGCGTTTTCTCGGGCAAAGTCGAGGCCGATCAACACATCAAGGTGATGAGCACCGACACGCGTTACGAAGTGAAGGAGGTGGGCGTCTTTACTCCGAAGATGTTCGCCCGGCCGAAACTCCAGGCGGGCGACGTGGGCTACGTCATCGCCAACATCAAGACGACTTCGGAGTTGAAGATCGGCGACACCATGACCGATCAGCGCCATCCGGCGAAAGAGCCGCTGCCCGGTTTCCAGGAAATTCACCCGATGGTTTTCAGCGGAATTTACCCGATCAACACCGCCGATTTCGAGCACTTGAAAACCGCGATCGGCAAGCTGCGGATGAACGACTCCGCCTTCGTTTACCAGCCGGAAAGTTCCGTTGCGCTCGGCTTCGGTTATCGCTGCGGTTTTCTCGGGTTGCTCCACATGGAGATCATCCAGGAACGGCTCCGGCGCGAGTACGACATGGACATCATCGCCACCTCCCCGAGCGTCATTTACGAGGTTCTGACGACGCGCGGCGAAGTCGTGCTGGTCGATAACCCGGCGCATTTACCCGACCCGAGCGTGATCGAGGAAATCCGCGAGCCGATCGTGCGCGCCTACATTCTTTGCCCTAACGAATGCATCGGCGACATCCTCCAGCTCATCCTCGAGAAACGCGGCGACGATGGACCACACCGAGTCGCTCGACACCCGCCGCGTCATGCTCCACTGCGAGCTGCCGTTGAACGAAATCCTGGTCGATTTCAACGACAAGATCAAAAGCATCAGCCGCGGCTACGCCTCGATGGATTACGAGCACGCCGGCTATCGCGCCTCGAAGCTGGTCAAGCTCGACCTGCTCGTGAACAGCGAGCCGGTCGACGCCTTCTCGACCATCGTGCACCGCGATCGCGCGGAAGCGCGCGGCCGCCAGCTCGCCTCGAAGCTCAAGGAAGTGATCCCGAGTCAGCTCTACCAGGTCGCGATCCAGGCGGCGATCGGCGGCAAGATCGTGGCCCGCGAGACGATTTCGGCCCTGCGCAAAAACGTCACCGCCAAGTGCTACGGCGGCGACATTACGCGCAAGCGCAAGCTGCTGGAGAAACAGAAGGAAGGGAAAAAACGGATGAAGAGCATCGGCAAAATCAACATCCCGCAGGAAGCCTTCATCGAGGTCTTGAAATCATCGCAGTGAGATTTGCCATCCTGGTGGAGCGACACTCCGTCGAGCCGGGGGGAGACTGCACTTATGACCGCGCGCCCGCCCAGGCTCGACAGAGTCTCGCCCCACCAGCCCAGTTTCGGTGCGAACTCGCCGACAAAGCTACTTTGCAAAGCCCATTCCTCAGCTAGCGTTTCGCCGCATGTTTCAACCGCGCTACATCAAGCACAGTCACCTCCTTATTCGCCATGCCGAGAAGTTGATTCGTTATCGGCGCGACCGTTTGAGCGCTGAAACGATCGCAGAGCTTCAGGCGCAGATCGAAAAGGTGCGGGCTGCCCTCAAGGCGCGGGACAATCGCGCCGCCCACGAGGAATCGGAGCGGCTCGACGCCCTCCTCGACGCCCACACTCCGCCGCACAAGGACGCCGTCTGGCGGGAGAATGTCGAGGTTATCCTCGTCGCGATTGTGGTCGCGGTCGGCATTCGTTCCTATTTCATTCAGCCGTTCAAAATCCCGACTGGCTCGATGCAACCGACCCTCAACGGCATCATCGGTCATCCTTCGACCGAGCCCGCGCCCAACTTTCTCACCCAGATCGTTGACTTCGTGGTCCTGGGTCGCAATTACATCAACGTCGTTTCCGGCGATGAGAACATCGTCGAGAGGATCACTTCGCGAAAATTTCTCTTCTTTTTCACCCTCTCCCGCATCGTGTGCGACCGTCAATCGTTCACGGTCTACGCGCCGCCGGAGATTCTGCGCCAGGATTTCCAGGTTTACCCCGGCAATCGCTATCATCGCGGCCAGATCATGGCGCGTGGCGCCATCGATACCGGCGACCAGGTTTTCGTCGACAAGTTCAGCTATAACTTCATTCATCCGCGTCGTGGCGATGTTTTTGTTTTTCGCACCAACCACATTCTCGGTATCCGCGAAGATCCCGAGGCAGGCGCGCCCTATTACATCAAACGCCTGACCGGCACGCCGGGCGACGAGCTGCGAATCGATTCGCCCAAGCTATACATCAACGGTCAGCCAGCGCACAGCTATGGGATCAAGCGCGTGATGGAGGCGAAGCCGCCGTATCGCGGTTACTCGCAAGGGCCGCAAAGAATGCAGCTCTCGAGTGGCGCCTTCGGTCCGGGACTCTCCACGCCGAAGGCGACATTCGTTGTGCCCTCGCATCACTATTTTGCGATGGGCGACAACAGCTACAACAGCTACGACAGCCGTTACTGGGGGCCGGTGCCGGAGGAAAATGTGGTCGGCCGCGGGCTTTTGGTTTACTGGCCGTTTGACCGGCACTGGGGCTTAATTCGTTAGGGCGGCGATCCTGGAGTATTGGAGTGATGGGATCGCTCGCAGCCCCACTACTCAACTACTCCATCACGCCAACTCTTCTTTCCCTCCTCGGCATGGCGGGCGGGTATCTGCTTGTCATGCGGACCAACCCGGTGCGGGTTGCGCTGCGGGACGGCTTCCGCTGTGTCTTGCGTTTCAAGCGTCTCTGGTTTGTTTTCGCCTTTCTCGCGCTCGCCTACGCCGCTTTTCAGTTTGCGGTTTTTACTCCGCTCAATGGCACGGCTGATCTGCGGCTCGGGCAATTTGCTCTCCCGCTCTGGCATTGGCCGCCGTTCTCTGACGTCTGGCGCGAGAGCCTGCTCCATACCCTTGAATCGGTTGCGGGAATCTTCGATGCCGCCGCCACGACCTTTCCGCTCTCCGTCATCGCGGCGGTTCTCCTCATTGTGAACTGGCGCGGGCTCCATCTCAGCCTGGCGCGCGCCGTGCGCCGGCAGTTCGGTCCCGGCGGCTGGCTGATTTACGTCGCGGTTTTGCTCGGCGCGCTCGCTTCGCCTTTTAAACCGCTCATCTATTGGCTCCTGCCGGATCACGCCGGCTTTCTTTCGCCTGCGCACTTTCTCCAGACCTCGGCGGTGGTCGATACGGTGGCTTTCGTTTTCGAATACCTTTGCGCGGTCTATATCCAGGTCTACCTCATCACGGTCTCGCTCGCGTGGATCAAGGGACTGCACTTTCGGGAGCGAGAATTGCTTCGCTTTGCCATGCGCCGTTTCAGCTTTGTCCTGAAATGGGTCGGGCTGGTGGTGCTCGCCAGTATGCTCCTCCTTCGTCTCCCGCTTCTCGTCGCCTACTTTCGCAATGTGCCGGACGTACTCGATTATCTGCCGACCGGACGTTGCGTGATGGCCGCGCTCATCCTCTCTTTTGCTGCGATGCAGATTTCACTCACCTTGCACAACGAGACTCTGCGCGAAGCGTTCCGGGCGCACTGGCAATTCGTCCGACGGCACGCTTTTCGTTTTGTTTGGTTCCTGTTAATCTGCGGGCTGCACTTTTGGTTTCTCGCCCTCGCCGACACGGTCGTTCGTGCTGCCGCCACCGAGCGTCCGCTCGCTCTCATTCTCTGGAAACTGCTTTACCTTCTGGCGCGCGCCTTCGTCACCGGCTGGCTGCTGGCGAGCTGGGTGTGTCTCTTCCGGCAGTGTGAAATTGGGCAGGTGAATCGCGAAGCCTGGATCCGCTATTGAGCCATGCCGCCACCCGCTTCCACCGCCGAGGAGATCACGCGCGCGAGCAAATCCAATCTCGCTTTCGCCTTTATCTCGTTAGGCAGGGAACGCCGTGACGACATCACCATCTTCTACGCCTTTTGCCGCCTGATCGACGATATCGCGGACTCGCCCCAACTTGCGCCCGCGGAAAAGACCGGTCAGCTCATCGGCTGGCGCAAGGCGCTCCACGGCCCGCTGTCGGACGAGCCGGTGCTGGCGCCCGAGGTGCGCGGCCTGATGAGCAGATACCCGATTACGCCGGCCATGCTGGAAGAGATTATCGACGGTGTGGAGATGGATCTGACGATCTCCCGCTATGAAACCTTTGCCGCGCTGCGTCAGTATTGTTACCGGGTGGCGAGCGCGGTCGGGATCGTCAGCATTGAGATTTTTGGCTACAAGAATCCGGCCTGCAAAGAATACGCCGTCGAACTCGGCCTGGCCCTCCAGGTTACCAACATCCTGCGCGATGTGGCCCGCGATTTCGCCAACGGCCGCATCTATTTGCCGCAAGAGGACCTGGTCCGCTTTGATTATTCGGGCGCCGACCTGGCGGCGCGGATTTACGACGAGCGATTCGTCGGGCTCATGCAGTTCGAGGCAGATCGGGCCCACGAGTATTTTCGCAAAGCCGCCGCCTTCCTGCCGCCGGAGGATCGCCGCTCGATGGTCAGCGCCGAGATCATGGCTTCGATTTATGGCGCGCTTTTGTCGCAGATGGAACGCGACCGTTTCCGGGTTTTCGAGCACGACTACCGGCTGAGCAAGCTCTCAAAGTTCTTGCACGCCTTGCGCCAGTTGTTGAAGCTTGCCTGAATAACCGGCCGGAACGTCCGTCTTAACCTCAACCTTCGAATCTAAAGCATCATGAAAAAATATTTTATCCCGGCGATCGCGGCTGCGAGCCTTCTCGCGCTGGGTCTGAGTTCCTGCGAAACGCCCGAGGGTCAGGGGGCAGGTTTCGGCGCCGTTAGCGGCGCAGCTACCGGCGCGCTCATCGGTGCCGTCGCGACCGGCACGGGTCGGGGCGCAGGGATCGGTGCCGCCGCCGGAGCTGCTGCCGGAGCTCTCCTCGGCGCGGCGGTCGCGTCGGATCAGGCGCAATATTATCACCCGCCTCCCGGTGGTTATCCGGTCGCTCGCTGGACTGGGACGCCAGGCTACGTCTATAGCCCGTATCGGCCGTACAACGTGATCGAACGTCCGTGGCGTGCCGCGCGGCGCCATGGTGCGCGATCCCTCGACCGGCGGAATTTTCATCAAGCCCTGACGATTTCCGGGCGTAGCGGCGGTCTATGACCGTTGAGCGCGTGGCTCCCGGAAGACGGCGACGGTCGCAGACCGCCGCTACAACTTTGCTTGCAGTGCGTCGACCAATTTGCGCGTCTCTTCGTTCATCCGCACCAGCTCGGGCCAGCCGCGGTGATAGCCTTCGCCGGGCAGTTTGCGCGTCGCGTCGAGCCCCATGTGCGAGCCGACGTTCTGCACGCTCGGCGCATGATCGAGTGAATCGCTCGGGTTCGTGATGATGGTGCTGTCGCGTTCCGGATCGGTGTTGGCACAGAGGCGGAAGAGGACTTCGCTCGTGTTCTGCACATCGCAATCGTCGTCCACCACCACGATATATTTGCTGAACATCATCTGCCCCATGCCCCAGAGCCCGTGCATCACCTTAAAGGCCTGGTAGGCGTAATGCTTGCGAATGCTGACGAAGACGAGGTTGTGAAAAACGCCTTCCGCCGGCAGCGCCATGTCCACGATCTCGGGGAAGTTCATTTTGAACACTGGAAGAAAAATCCGCACGCTGGCCGAGCCGAGATAAAAATCTTCCATCGGTGGAATGCCGACGATCGTGGTCGGATAGATCGCCTCGCGCCGATGCGTGATGGCGGTAAGATGGAAGACCGGATAGTCTTCCACCGCCGTATAGAAACCGGTGTGATCGCCGAACGGTCCTTCTGGTCGTGTCTCGCCCGGCTGGACGTAGCCTTCGAGCACGAAATCGACATCGGCCGGCACCTCCAGTTCGTTCGTTAGGCACTTGACCAGCTCGACCGATTTCTTGCGCACGAAACCGGCGAAGAGAATTTCGTCGAGCCCGTCCGGCAATGGCGCGGTCGCGGCGAAAGTGTAGGCGGGATCGCCTCCAATCGTGACCGCGACCGGCATCCGTTCGTTGCGGTCGTAGTATAGCCTGCCATGCCGCGCGCCGACCTTGTGCACCTGCCAGTGCATCCCAGTCGTGAGGCCGTCGTAAACCTGCATGCGGTACATCCCGAGGTTGCGCGCGCCAGTTTCCGGATCGCGGGTGTGAACGTTTGGCAGGGTGATGAAACGCCCGCCGTCCTTCGGCCAGCATTTGAGGATTGGCAGATCGTGAATCGTGAATTGTGAATCGTGAATTGGACTGTCGAAGCGGCAGACCACTTCCTGGCAGGCCGCGCTTTTCACATGCTTCGGCCGCGCGTGAAGAAGGTTGATTCCCTGTTTGAGCAAACTCCAGCCTTCGCGCAAATCGGTCGGTGGTTTCGCCTTCAAGATGAGCGCAATCTCCCGCGCGAGATCACCGATGCTCTCGACCTGGAGCGCCATCGCCATTCGCTTCTCCGATCCCATCGTATTGATAGCGAGCGGAAACTTCGATGCCTTCCCATCGATCATGGGCTGCTCGAAGTGCAGCGCCTTCCCGCCACCCGGCGATTTCATCTCGCGGTCCGCCCATTCCGCGATCGCCAGCTCAGTATCCACGGGAATCGTGACTCGCGTCAGCTCGCCCGCATTTTCCAGCCGGCTGACAAACTCTGAAAACGAAGCGTAAGCCATGATTGTTACCAGAAGCTCCTTTACTCCCATTTTCGAACTCTGGCCAGTTCGCATACCATTACTGGACCCGGGCTACTCTTTGGGCCAATTCGAGTGATATTTCGCGCATCGAGAGCGAGTGAAGCGAATCACTCCGTCTATCCTTCAGCTCCGACAACTCGGAGACGATCGCGAAACTCTAGCGCTGAGACTGGTAGCTTCACCTGGAGAGAAGGGCTCCGTCGCTTCCCCCAAACGTTCCCAACGCTCGGCCTCATCGAAATGCCACAAAGCGGGCGCTGACAGAGCGGATTCCCTCCAGCCATTGCCGCGGTCAACCCGTCGAAGAAGGAATCTCGCGCTTAGGTGCAACGAAAATGACGGGATTGAATTGACTCAATCCCCTCAACTATGCCTTGCAGCGACACAGCGACGGATCAATTACCATCGTCATCACCTTTTCGTTAGGTAAGCGCTCTCGGCCGAGAAATTCGACAAGCCGCGAAATGGCCGACGCGGGGTCGCGCACCATTGACGGATAATCGATCTCGAGCCACTCGAAGTGGGGAGCATGCGAGCCCCAGCGTCGCACTTCTTCCCGGTGCGCCCGCAATCCGCGCTCGAGCTGGTCGCTCGCCAGATCCGCACCCTTGGTTCCCAGCCGTGTTGTCATTGCCATTTGCGACGCGGCCACTTCGGCGAGCGGCCGCATCATAAAAATCACTTTGTATTGATGGCGTACGGGCATCTGCGGGAGAAGCATGGAAATGCATTTGATCGCACGCCCTTGGACCGCTTTATCATCCAGTAGCTCCGGTTTTTTGCCGATCTGCTTGATCGCCTCCCATTCGTAATAGCCGCGTGGGTTATCGACGTCGGCTGCACGAACCCTATCGATCATTGGCGGCAGCCCGCCCGCTTCCAGCATCTGCATCATTAGCGAAGTGCCGGAACGCGGCAGGCCCGAAACGATGACAAAGGTCTTGCCGGACTTTTCCTCCTCTGGCTTGGGGTCGGGTCTCTCCTTAAGTAAGATGGCAATACGTTCCTCGCGCTTGGGGATGTCGGGCAGGTCGAAGAGTTGTTCGCGCTTCGAATCGGAAAGCGCTCCACCTCGCTGTCGCTCTCGACCAAGGCGCAACAGCTCTTCTCGGTGAAAGCGGGCTTTCTCCGCATCGCCGCCTTCCTGGCGATGTATGAGAGCGAGATAGCGATGCGCATTTGTCATCCTGGGTTGGAAGCGAAGGGCTGTTTCGAAAGCGAGTGTTGCCCGCTCGCTGTCTCCGGAGCGCGTGAGGCCGACGCCTAGATTGAAATGGGCCATGGGTAAACGATGAAGCAGGCTCACGGCTCGCATGGCACAATCGACGGTCCGCTGATTATCGCCTATCCGGCGAAAGGCGCTGGAAAGCCCGAGAAACGCGCGGGCATTATCTTCATCGAGGGCCAAAGCTTTGTGGAAAGCAGCGACGGCGTTTTGTAACTGCGCCAGGCGAAGATAAGCTTCGCCCAGCTGAAGATAGAAAGTGGCATTTTGCGGCGCGGCTTCTTCGGCGTCGAGCAGGGCACGCAGTGCGCCACCGAGATCGCCGCGCGCGAGTTTCACTCGCGCCCAAAACAGTTTGTCGCCGGCGATGTCCGGCTCGTGGCCGTCCGAGATAGCGCGAAGCAAGCCCTCGGTCTGGGCCAGGTAACCACCTTGGAAATAACAAGTCGCCAATTGATGCAAGAAGCGATCTTCCCAGGGCCTTCGCCTGACGATTTCTTCCAGAAGAGGACGAGCCGCTTCCGGCTGACCTTTCCAGAGGAGCGTGCGAGCGACATTGTATTTGGCTTCAATTTCGGCCGACTCGGCTGCTTTCTGTTTATCCGTACCAGGATTTTCGATATAACCCAAGGCTGCGAATTGCTGCATGACTTCGCCCGCCAGGGCCGGGTCGAGCTGCTGCTCGCCCGTGTGCTTTCCACTCTCGCCTTCGACTGATTCCCAGCTCGGAATGGTTTTCACTTCCGGCATCTTTTCGAAGGCTTCCAGCAAAGGCCGGCCGTCCATGTCCTGGCCAACCGGAAGGTCGAACAGAGTGAGAACAGTTGGCGCGATATCGATCAAGCTCGCGCCGTAGATGCGTTCGTCGCGGCGGATTCCTGCTCCGGCCATGACGAAGATACCGTACTGCCGGTGCCACGCCGCCGGTCCAGCCGGTTCTCGCGGCGTGCCCCGCGGGCGCTGCGACCCGGATTCGAAGCCATGATCCGAACAGAGAATGACTGTCGTCTCAGGCCCGGCAAGATCAAGCAAGCGCTCCAGCATCATGTCATGGAAACGGTAAGCGCCCTTTACGACATCCTTGTACATGGCGAAGTCTTCCGCTCTAATCCACTCCAGCTTCGGCGGATGATAGTGCATGAAAGCATGCGAGAGGTGGTCGATGCCGTCGTAATAGACCGCGGTGAAATCCCATGGCTCGCTTTCCATCAACGCTGTCGCGACCGCATGCACCGAGGCATTGTCACTTAGGATCTTGGCGAAACCGCTAAGTCGCTTGTCTTTCTTCTGGTCGATCTTTGCCGCGTCGGGAATGAAAGGCAGGATATGAGCCTCTGTAAGTTCGTCAGGGAAGATTTTGAACCGCGCCAGCTCCGCGCTTCGCTGCTCCGGATGGATAGCTCCTTTGGGCACGATCCAGCCGTTATGCGGATCGAATTGCACCCCGCCAAAAGCGTTGGTCACAACTGTGCCATTGATCGGCTCTGCAGGATGACTCGCCCACCAGCCAACGACGTTACTCCTAAGTTCGCTCTGAGTTAAGATATTCCAGAGAGCTTTGCACTTACGCGAGGTGCTGGTGTAAGGCCGAGCGCCGCCATTGACCGGATCCGGCTCAATGAATCCGTGAATTCCATGTTTGTCGGCAAACTTACCGGTCGCAACAGAATTCCATAACATCGGCGAAAGGATGGGCTGGAGGGTAGCCAGATTGCCCATCACTCCGCGGTTGATCAGAGCGTCGAGCGTCGGCATCAGACCTTGCTCGAGCAGCGGCGTTATAAGCTCCCAATCGGCCGCATCCCATCCGATCAGCAGAACTTGTCGCTGCTGGGAGACCTCAGCCATGGAAAAAGAATATGGCGGAAAACTTCAGCGTACCAGCATCACGTGCTGAAGCCTCCTCACCAGCTACTAGCAACTGGACAACTAACGTGCGGCTCGCGACCGTCCCTTGCGCCATGCCAGAAGCCCCGCGGCTCCCAGGGCGAGCCAACCGATACCGCCGTCCTTCGGAACCGTTTCGTTACTCAACGTCTGGCCAGCAGTAAGCTGATCACCGGGATCGCCGTAAGCGTAATCAATTAGCGTAAAGTCGCCAGTCAGGGGTGGGTTGCCCTCGATGTGGACGCGGGCCCAGCCATATTGGATGCCAGTCCCGGCGTCGAACTTGAAGGCAACAAAGCCGGTATCACCCCGGTTCCAATGGCCATAATTGTCGTAGTATTTGACCAACTTCCCCAGTTTATTGTCAAAGTACAGACCATGTTGCAATTTGTTTTGAAGAAACTGGTGTTGCGAAATGGTCTCGCCATAAGTCAGTTGAGAGACCCAGCGATACACGCCGTAGCTGGTGGCGGCGAATCCAGCACGCCCCGGGGCCTTAATGAGAAAGCCGGCCATGCCGTATCCGGTCCAAGGCTGCGGAGCACGCAGATTGGCCAAGCCAAAGTAGGCGCTGCCGTTGTTGAGTGGGAACTTCATGCGCACAGGGTGCCCGGGAGACGCGTCAAAGGTAATGTTCAGTGGGCCGGAGTAATGAATCTCGGCGTCAGCCGATTGATCGGCTGCAAAGGAGCTGGCAAGCCCGGCCGTCGCGTAAGCTAACCAACGAGAGTTTGTGATCACAGCCGGCCTTCTGGAGCCGACACGGCTTGGTTTCATGACAAACGCAGAAATAACAAACACGCGACCGCGATGTCGAGAAGAAACTGCGATTGCTTCTGCATTTGCGGGCCCGGTTGGCGGCGCTTCAACTAGGGACAGCATTCCCCGACAATGTCCGGCTTCACGCTCGGCTGATGTGCTCGAGTAACTCCGGGCATCGCCGTTCACCGAGTCTGGCTTGATGGATCGATTGAAGGGTCGCGGCATTGCCCAATACGGCGCAGTTCATGAAGGCATCGGGGCGGTATCAAACCTCTCGAGTAGAGTGGCCATGTGCTCTCAATCGGCTGTGTCCTATCTGATTCGCGCCGGTCCGTGATCGCGGTGAGATGAAATACCGGGTACTCCTCAATCGCAGTGCAAAGTCCAGTGTGATCGCCAAACGGCCCTTCCGGTCGTGTCTCGCTTGAGGATGAGTTGAATTTTTGCGCCACATCCGCGACGCTCGGCCTCTGCAGAGCCAGCGCCATCCGCTTCTCCGAACCCATGGTGTTGATGGCGACTGGAAACCTGGAGGGCTTGCCGTCGATCAACGGCCGCTCGAAAAGCAGCGCCCTGCCGCCGGCCGTGGCTTCATTTCGCGGTCCGCCCATTCCGCGATCGCGAGATCGGTCTCGACCGGGGTCGTGACGCGCTACAGCTCGCCGCCCCGATCAAGTGCTTCGAGGAATTGGAAAAAAGAAGGGTAAGCCATCGTCGTTTGTCTGACGCTTCCTCAATCTGCTTTCTCGGCCGTCGCCAGTCGGAGCCGCCGGTAACGAATCAAACCGAGCCCTTGATTGCCACCGGGACGGGCGTCTCTCGAACTTCCGAGCCGTCGGGGACTGGCTCAGTCTCGTGGATCCGCCCGTAATCCACGCTGAGCCGATCAGTCCCCAGCTCAGTGTAGATTTCGACGAAACGCTCACCGAAGCGAATATCACGCCAGCTATAACCCTGCTGACTTTGCACCGAGGCCGGGATGACGGTATCAACGCAAACCACCGAAGCCATCAGTCGCGTCTCGCTGCTGCGCAGAAGCTCGGGCGTGATACCATGGAGCGGGCTACGCTCATCGATCGTATGCCGGAGCGTGAGAACAGTCGGGAAAGCCAGCAACCGGTCGAAGTGGAGCTTGAGCGAATAAAAGCGCCGGATCACATCACCTTCCCGGGTCGGCTCATCCCGATGCATCATGAGCCGGAACTCAGCCTCCACCATGCTGTGGGTTCGCATGTTGGCCACGCGCAACATCAGGGTTGGTTGCCCGTCGAAAGGGGCAATCACGAGGCTGTCACTGAACGAGATGCGTGCGGTAGGCCGGGAAAAGCGAACAAAGATCAAACCGGTCATGACCGCAAGCAGGAACAATCCCACCATGATCTCGCTCGTCGTAATGATATGACCATAGAGCGTCGCCGGATACATATGGCCGTAACCCACCGTTGCCAGGGTCTCGGCGCTGAAGAAGAAGGCTTCGAGATAGGATCCGGACCTCATCTCCGCGATGCAGGGTCCGCCGACGGTGTAGAGACCGGCAAAGGCCAGGTTGATACTCAGATAGGTTCCGAGCAGGAGGAGGATGAAACGCGGCCAACTGAGCGCGAGAATCCAGTGATAGATATCGCGCCACTCCTGTCCCTTGGCGTTGAGCTTTAGAAACTCAAGCTGCCCGACGCGTAATGAGACCGGCTTGGGTTGTCTTTTCACGATCGGTTTTTAGCCAAACGTAGCGCTGGGCATCAGGTCCGCCCAGAATCGAACTCGTAAGCTGGACGCTCGCGCTACCATGTAGACTCACTCTTCACCATCGAAGTAATCCAATGCTTCCCCGCGCAGGAGTCTCCGCTCCGGCGAGCAAACGAGCCACTTCTTACTGTCCGGATAATAGCAGGACTCACCGATCGGATTATCGGCGATGACATAAAGGATGAGGTCTTCCGGGTTGTCATTGATCAACTGGTGCGCCTCGCCCGGCCCATAGATGAAGGCGTCGCCTTGCGCGATCGGCGTTTTGCCGGAGTCATCGCGGGCGACGCCTCTACCTGAGATGACGTGATAGAACTCCCATTGCGCAGCATGCGAATGATAGGGGTAGGGAGTCTGGCCCGGCGCGATCCGAAGAATCTCCACCGCAAAGGGATGCCGCGCCCTTGCGTCGCCGGACTTCGGATCCCAGCCGAGCGCTTCCGAAATGTCCTTCCCGGCACCGACAAATTTCCCTTTCGGCGAAGCCCAGGGATACTCTTTGATTTCCTTGCTGTTTATCTTTTTCAACCCGTTCTCCTCTGCCACAAATAGAACAGGCCCGGGGAGAAAAGTCGAGCCTCTGGCCGCGCTTTCAGTCTCCGGCGGCACGCTGATTCTCTGGTAGCCGGGCAGGAAACCAGCACGCTCGTTATCGTGGCACTCCTCACGGCGACCATGACGAGGCCGCTTTTGAGCATCTTTGGACGGAAACGGCGCCGCCAAATGTGGACAGCGTCGCCCTGTCTGTTTTCGAATTGTGGGAGCCAGCTCTTGGGCCGCGAATCCGGACCTCTACCGCATTAAAAGCTGCCGCGGCTGCAAAGAGAGTCGGATTTAGAAGCGCAGCCGCGACTCCCGATCAATCTATCGAAATATCAGAAAGCACACCCGCGAATACGTGGCCGGGCGTTGTCTCGACGGTGTGGATAAACTTCCGCATCGCGTCCAAAACCGGCACTTCCCGACGATCAAACACCTCCCCCTGAAGCAGGCGCAGCACCTCTATGCGGTGTTCCTTGGATTTGATAAAATGAGTGAAGGCCGGGAGTAACTTGTAGTAGAGCCGGATGAATTCATACCAGATCTCTGTGCCGCAACGGAGCTTCTTCTCATAGGGTTTAAGAGCCGCCTCGCTGAAATCGTTGTTTTCGAAGGCGTAATTGATCCGTTCCGCTGAATACTTCGCGCTAAAAAGCGCCACACTTACCCCCGACGAGAAAATCGGGTCGACAAATCGGGCCGCGTCGCCAATCAGGACAAAACCGTTGCCCGCAAACGTGTCCATCTTATAGCTGTAGTCGCCCTCCAGCTTGAAGTCGTTGACGCGTTTGGCGTTCCGCATCGCGTGCGCGAGGTCGGGGTTTGAATCGACGTATTTCTGAAAATATTCGCCCGGTTCCAACCGTCCGCTTTTAA
This sequence comes from uncultured Verrucomicrobiae bacterium, assembly GCA_963738045.1. Taxonomy (GTDB): domain Bacteria; phylum Verrucomicrobiota; class Verrucomicrobiia; order Chthoniobacterales; family UBA10450; genus Palsa-1392. The sequence goes on from CAVTUX010000003.1 coordinate 229,219, forward strand.
ACACGGCCTTCTCTGCCACGACGCCCATCGAGGTGATCTCATGCGTGATGGGGATTTGCCAGGCCCAGCCCCTCTCCACCGGCAGGAAATAGATATGGATATATTCCGCTGAGTCTCTCTGGCTCTTGTCGACGTTCTCAAACCACGCATGGACTGCAAACTGATCAAAATTAGGATCGTTCTTTTTCACCTTGAGTTGCTTTCCGAGCAGCGTTTGGCGGCCGGTTGCGTCCACCACCAGACGGGCCGGAATGTCGATCTCTTGTTCGGCCAAACGAACGCGTACACCGCGAGCGTAATTTTCGTCGTCAAATAGCACTCTGGTCGCGCTGATTCCCTGGTAAACCTTGGTGCCCAGACTCTCCGCATGCTTCAACAGCAGGAGGTCAAACTTCTGCCGATCCACGTGATACGTGTAGTCCTGCTTCACATGGGGCGAGGGAAACTCGCTGAACGCAATCGCCGCCTCTCCCTTGCGTACCGGTGGATGCCACGAGGCCCCATGTTTCTTGACAAAACCCTCCCGCTCCAGCACGGGCAAAAATCCAATCTCGTCAAACACCTGGACGGATGACATGACCATCGACTCGCCCACGTGAGCCCGGGGATGGTTGGCTGCCTCGTAGATCGTGTTCTTGATCCCCGCTTTCGACAGGTAGCATCCCAAGGCTGACCCGGCCGGTCCGCCGCCAATAATTACCACATTATCCGTTTTTGAATTCATAGCTTGAGTTCAAGCTGCAGCCTCGAGACCGAGGGTTACTAATCGAAGTCTTCACAATATGGCCCAGGTTTCACATGCTGTCAGCATTTGCTCGGCCATCGCTGGCATTTGTAAGCATTTCGACACTTATTTGACAGAAGCCGCATGTAACAATCACTGAACAAGTTATGGATTTACAAACTGCAAATGCCTTTGTTCGGGTCGTGAGCGAAAACTTTTCAAACTATTGCCGCGCAACTCAGCGAGATCTCCTCGACGGTATTTTCCAGCTCGCGGATGAATGCAAAGAGAATCTGAGCGAACGCCCAGACGCCAGGATCATGAGCATCTGCAAACTTCCCTGATCCTGGTCAAACTTTTCGTCAGCGATGCCTTGAAGAGCGGCAACTTCCCGGAAGGTTTTCGACTCGCGACGGAATGCTTCTGGCCGACTGCCGCCGTGCCCGGGGAGTGTGAATGCTGCGCGTTTCTGCTCGCAAAACGCCATTCTCGCATTAGATAAAACGCGCCATGCCCGCGCAGCCCGCCAATCAGCAACCTGTTTCCGTTGTCACGGGCGGGGCCGGATTTCTTGGCTCGCATCTGACCGACCGGCTCCTCGCCGAGGGCCATTGCGTGATCGCGATCGACAACCTGATCACGGGCCACCTCACCAACATCGAGCACCTCGGCGGGAACGAAAGTTACCGCTTCGGGGCCGGTTCGCTACGCGATCCCGACCCCCATTCGGGAGCGGAATCTGGCGGATGCTTTCAAGCGTTCGCGTTCGCGATCGCGTGGCGGAGCGTTGGTCACCAGAGAATCCAGCAGGGTGCGCGACGCCTGCGTCACCTCCAAAATGGCTCGGTCGAATGCGAGTTCGTTCGCTTTCGACGGCTTGGCAAACCCACTGAGCTTTCGCACATACTGCACGGCCGACGCCCGGATTTCTTCGTCCGTGGCAGGCGGCTGAAAGTTATGCAGAGTTTTGATGTTTCGACACATGGAAGACCTCCTTTTCGCCTGGGCGCAAGGTATTAAAACGCTCGACTCGGCGCAAGCTCGAGGCAGGACTGGGTGGAAGGACCCCGTTTCCTGCATCTTATGGAAATCTCACATCTGGAGCCTAAAGATCTTCAGGGCTTGAAGTTCGGTTGGCGAACGATGACGATGGCAAGGAACTGAGCCGTGGGTCTCGGGCTCGATTCCCGCTGCTTCTCCAGCACGCCAACAACCCGGTCGAGCGTGAGGATGCAAAACCAAAACGCCTTTACTGTATGAGAACTGAGGTCCTCAATAGCGGTGGCGGGCGTGGTGGCTCTTCCCCTCCCATTTTCCTCCTCTGCGAAGGGATTCAGCCGTCCCGGTGCTCAGCACCGAGGGGGGATCGGACGTGGCCGCGGACTCGAGATGGCTGAGGCTTAGGGATCCGGAGCTCAAGTTGCGGTTTACTCTTGATCAATGAATTTACTGCCGACGATCATCGAGTTTCTCGACAAAGCCGCGCGTCCTTGCCGCCGGTCACGGATCCCGGGCCGTTCCGATCGATTCGCTCGGGCTCATGCGCCTTGTCGCCCTGATCGAGAAGGAACTTGAGATTTCAAATCGAAGAGGAAGAACTCTTGGCGGAGAACTTCGCGATCCTGCGCGCGCTCAATGCGCTGATCGCTTCGAAACTACCCGGGGCGAACCAGACTAGCGCCGCGGTGAGCGGTCGAAAATCTTCCTCGCCAACCCGGCGCCCAGCCGGTAGATAAAGCGCGCTAATGCCTGCACATTCCGCCAAACAACCTGTTTCCGTCGTCACCGGCGGGGCCGGATTTCTTGGCTCGCATCTGACCGACCGGCTCCTCGCAGAGGGCCATCACGTGATCGCGATCGACAACCTGATCACCGGCCACCTCAGCAACATCGAGCACCTCGCCGGGAACGAAAGTTACCGCTTCATCAAGCAGGATGTGACCCGGTATTTACTGGTCCCGGACGAGATCGATTACGTCTTCCATTTCGCGTCGCCGGCCAGCCCGATCGATTATCTCGAGCTGCCCATCCCGACCTTGAAAGTCGGTGCCCTTGGGACGCACAACACGCTCGGCCTCGCCAAGGCGAAGAAGGCGAGGTTTCTCCTCGCCTCGACCTCCGAATGCTACGGCGACCCGCTCGTCCATCCGCAGCGGGAAGACTACTGGGGGAACGTCAACCCGATCGGTCCGCGCGGCGTTTACGATGAAGCGAAGCGTTTCGCGGAGGCGATCACGATGGCCTATCATCGTTATCACGGCGTCGACACCAGGATCGTCCGCATCTTTAACACCTACGGGCCGCGCATGCGATTGCGCGACGGGCGGGTCGTCCCGGCCTTCATCGGCCAGGCGCTTGGGGCCCAGCCGCTCACCATTTTTGGCGACGGCTCGCAGACCCGCTCGTTTTGTTACGTCTCCGATTTGATCGACGGGATCTACCGGCTTTCGCAGTCGGATTTCCACGAGCCGGTCAACATCGGCAACCCGCGCGAAATGACGATCAAACAATTCGCCGATGAGATCATCCGCATCACCGGCACGAAATCGGGGATCGAATACAAGCCGCTCCCAGTGGACGACCCGAAGGTGCGCCAGCCCGACATCACGCGCGCGAAGACGATCCTCGGCTGGGAACCAAAGGTCGAGTTTGAGGAAGGAATCACGCGCACGATCGAATACTTTCGGCAATGGCTGGAGCGCGCGAATCAGCGGTAGGACGTTATTTTCTCAGCCAGGATTAACTGGATTGCCGGACTAGACCTGGCGACGGCAGTTTCGGTTCGTCGCGAGGCGAGGCAGAATCCCCTTGTCACCATGCCGCGTTCCACCCCATTCTCGCTCGGTGCGGCAGGAACTGGATCGCAAATCGCCTCTTCTACGGCAAGCGATGGCGAGCCGCTCTATGGATCCCAGCTTTCAGGTGATTAGCACGGTTCGACCTCGCGGCCATTGGTGTTCCCGCTCGGCGAATCGGAGCTTTTCCTCGTCCGGCGCACCCTGTAACTGACCCAAGTGAGCGCGCCAGCCAATTCGCCAAGTGCAAAGCCTGCCAGCGCTTTCGGACGCTTCACGCTCTGGGCTCTGTCGCACAGCGTGACCTACGTTTTGTTGAGCGCATCCATCTTGCTGCTCGATCTGGTCACGGGCCGATTTCTGCAATTCCCCATTCTGTTTGTCGTTCCGGTTGGCTTGTCAGCGTGGTTTTACGGCGCTCGCTTGTCTTATTCACTGGCCGTCCTTCTCCCTCTCGGACGGCTCTTCATTGCTACGTTCGTGGACACCCCATTTCCGTTTCCGTATATCGCGGTCAACGCTCTTATTCGCGTAGCCTTGCTCGCCATTATTGCCTGTTTGGTCAGCCGTACGGCCCGTCAGACAAAGGAAAGAAAGGAGCAACTCAACACCCTTGTCACCATCTGTGCCTGGTCACGCACGGTCGAGTATCAGGGCGAGTGGATTTCCTTCGAGGAGTATTTGCTGCGCCGCTTTCACATCAACGCCAGCCACGGCATCTCTCCCGCTGAAGCCCAAAAGATATCCCACGTCTCAAAACAAAGTGACTGCGGCACCTAGCCCATGCGCGGACGGGTAGCCGTGTTGTAGTCGTCGGTGGTGTTTTAATGGAGGGGGTGATAGCCAAAGGCTGAAGGCTGAATACCAGTCGTCACATTCTCCAGTGCACCCGTCCCGTAAGATGCGTCTGTGATGTTCGCACCTTGCGCGGTGGCATCGACCGCTTCCCCGGATCCCAGATTCCCGATAAACCGAAAAGATCGGCAGCTAGTTTTGCAACAATTGCCTTTGATGAGGTGAACGGTGTTTGCTTTTTCATCGAGTCTTCCTCTTGCCCGGTGGTTAGACCTGCGGGTTTGATAGAGGTGGGGATGCTCCCCAAATGAAAAAAAGCGTCTCCGCCAGATCCAGACGTTTCCGAGGCCGAGTACCCGGCCCGGGCGCCGTCCTGTCGAGCCAAGAGGCCACGCAATTATAGCGATTTGATGACATGACGCCTACATCTTGCAGCGTCTCTTCACATGACAACTCATTACACCAGCGGCGCTAAGCCAATGGGGTGATTTCCGGGCTGTTGCCGTGCGTTGGGGCTGAGATGCTACTTCTTTACCGGAGTCCGCCGAAAGAGGCGAAGACGGGACGCGAGAGCGTTCCATCTCAGCTGCCGCTGGTGTTGTTTGCGGGCCCGGATGTAGTTTCGAAAGACAATCGTTCCAGCGACGAGCGGCTCTCGACCGATGGTGAAGACTGGTTCCCGATGGCGGATTGACATTTACAAGGAGTACCATATTCGCCATAAATTTGGCAACGTTTTTGTCAACGCCGACCGGCGAACATCAAAATCCCGGTGCGTCCGAGCAGATTGCCGCAGGTAAGTACGCGGCTCTAAACCTCTGGGACCCGTCCCTGGTGCTGGACTGTATTGGCGATTTTCCGAAGATCGGGCAGTGCGTAATGCAAGCTCGCGGCCGAAGGCGAAGCCGGCCTTTCGAAGACGCCTGACAATTCTTGCTCGCTTTTCTGGCGTGCTTTGTCTCAAAATGCCCAACCCATGAACCGAAGGATCCCCCTGTCGATTTTTGCTTTGGGTCTCGCCGGCTCCGTTTTCGCACAAAATCACAGGAACGATTTCCAAATCACGAAGATTAGCCGCGACCTGATTACGACGCCGCAATTTAACTACAGCGGCGCCGAACAGAAGCGCGAGACGCATGAACGCTGGCTCCGGGTTGATGTCCAGTTCTCGGCCGCGCCCGAGTTCACGGAGGAGCTGACCCTCAAGTATTACATCCTGATGAATGGCAAGGTGCTGACCGGCGAAGTGAGGCACGTCAACGTGCTTGCGGGCCGGGAACTTTACTCCTGCGTGTATGTGCCGCCGCATGCACTGGCTTATGTCCTGCGCAGTCGCCCGCCGAATACGACCTCGGTGGAAAATGTTGCCGTGCAGGTATTAGAAAAAGGAGAGGTGAAAGACGAGTTGAGTATGGCCCGGGCCCGGCCACAATGGTTCGCTTCCCTGCCAACCTTGCCCGGCTTGGTTCTGGACAAGAGCGAGACGCCATTCGCACCCCTGTTTTGGGGTTACTACGAACAGGTCAAACCGGTCGGCCGTTGATCGCGATTCATGTCAGCTCCCCCCCGCATCCTCTGTCTTGACCTCGGCTCGCAAACGCTAAGATTGGCCGCGTTCCAGCCTGGGCCTAACGGCGGCGTTGTCCTCACCGGCTATCGGTGCCGGGAGATCTTGGCCGATCCCGCTGCGGAAACAGACCGCAACCGCCAGATCAGCGAGGCGTTGTCCGACATGCTGTGCGAGCTCGGGATCAAGGGCGGCCCGATCGATTACGCGGTTCCGGGGCAATCGGTCTTCGCCCGTTTTGTGAAACTGCCCCTGGTCGATCGGGATAAAATCGAACGCATCATCACTTTCGAGGCACAACAAAATGTGCCTTTTCCCCTCGAGGAAGTGGTCTGGGATTATCAGCTCGTCGCCAGCAGCGAGGCGGACAAAATCGAGGTCGTGCTGGTCGCGATCAAGGCCGACCTGCTCGAGGGGATGAACGCCGCGGTCGAGGCAGCCGGCTTGCAGACCAGGCGGGTCAACGTTGCGCCGATGGCGCTCTACAACGCGTTTCGTTTCAACTACAGCGAGCTGACCGGCTCTTCGCTCGTCATCTACATCGGGGCGCGAACGACCAATCTGCTTTTCGTCGCGCCGGGAAAAATCTTCAGCCGCAGCATCCCGATCGGCGGTAGTTCGATCACGTCGGCGATCGCGAAGGAATTTAACGAGCGCTTCGACGCGGCCGAGCTGCGCAAGAGGCACGACGGATTCGCTAGTCTTGGCGGCCCCGAAGCGGAGGCCTCTGACCCGGATGTCGCGCGCGTCGCGCAGGTGATCCGCGGTGGCATGACGCGGCTGCACGCCGAGGTGGCGCGCTCGATTAGTTTCTATCGAACGCAGCAGCAGGAGAGCCGGCCCGAGCGCGTCTTCCTCTGCGGCGGCGCAGCGAGCACGCCTTATGTGCGCGAGTTTTTTCACGAGAAACTCCAGATGCCGACGGAGTTCTTCAATCCGCTCCGCAACGTGACCGTCTCGAATGTGGTCGTGGCCGAAGAAGCGGCGCGTTCCGCGCACTTGTTAGGCGAACTGGTCGGACTCGCCCTGCGCAACACGATGACGTGCCCGATGGAGTTGAACCTGCGCCCAACAGTCGTCGTGCTCCGAGAGCGCCTTGCGCAACGCCAGCCGTTCTTCATCCTGGCGGGCGTCTCTTTCGTGCTCGGCCTGCTCGCCTGGGGCTTCTATTTTCTGCGAGCGGATCAGGTTGAAACGCATGTCGTCGAGACTGCGCAGATTCAGGTCGCCCGGATGCGGAGCATCGAAACTCAGCTCAATCAGTTGCGCAGGGAGATCGCCGCGCTCGACGACGCGACCACGCCTCTGCTGAGCGCGATCAGCGACCGCGGGGTGTGGCTGCGCATTCTCGATGATCTGAATACGCGCCTGCCGGAGGAGAATATTTGGATCACGGAGCTCGCGCCGACTTCCGGCGGTCGCATCGTGGACGAAAAAGAGCTGGGCGCAGTGCAAGCGGCACCTGCATCTTCGGCGATAGGCCGCAGTCCTGGAGCGACAAACAAGAAGAACGTTCCGATGGTCGACGGCGTATTCGTCAGGGGACTTTATCTCTCTAACCCGAAGCAGCAGGAAATCGTGGTCGATTATTTTCGGAACCTGATTGGCTCGACCGTCTTCGAGGTCGATCCGAACAAACAGTCCGAGGTGATCAAGCCGAGCACGCCGACGAGCACGGAATGGGCCTACCCCTACGAGTTGCGACTGAAATTGCGCCAGCCTTTCGCCCTGCCATGAGCTGGTTTCGGCAAAACAGATTCCTTGGCATCTTCCTCGGGGCATTTTCTCTCGCCATGCTCATGAGTGCCTGGTTCCTTCTCCACGAAAAGGGCGCGGCGGACGAGGCACAGTCCCGGCTCGAGCAGACAATCAATGAACTGACCCGTCTGCGTCGGAGTACGCCCTTTCCAAACGAAGAGAATTTGCGCAAGACCAGGGCGCAAACCGAGAGCTATGGTACCGCACTGCTTGCGCTCGAAAATGATCTGAAGAACCGGATGTTCGCGCAACTGCCGCTTCAGCCTAACGAATTCCAGGCGCAACTGCGACTCGCTTTCACGGCGATAAGCGAGCGGGCGGCGGCGAACAAGGTCCAGCTGCCGGTCAATTTTTACCTTGGCTTCGACGACTACGCGACGTCGCTGCCGAATAGCGAGGCCGCCCCGCGTCTCGGCCAGCAGTTGCGCGCCGTCGAATGGATCGCGAATACGATCATCGAGGCGCATGTGGATACGCTCAACAGCCTGACCCGCACTCCGCTTCCGCAGGAAAAAGCGGGCCGAAGCCCGACTCCGCCGGCCGCATCGCGTCCGGCAAAGCCGCTGAAGCCCGCGGCGACAAAAGAGGAAATCGTCGATCGAACGTCAGTCAACGTCTCGTTTTCATGCAGCCCCGCCTCTGCGCGCCGAGTCTGCAACGAAATCGCCGCCGCCAACGACCAGTTCTACATCATCCGTGCGCTCCTGGTGAAAAATCAGGTCGACAAAGGTCCGAAGCGCGGGACGCCGGAGACAACGACCCCGGCGCCGGCGTCGCCCGCGCCTGGAGCCAAGGGGAAGGAGCCAGCCGTCTCCTTTATCGTCGGGACCGAACATATCGACGTGGCGGCGAAAATCGAAATTCTAAAATTCACTCTCCCGGAAAAGGAGCCTCGTTAGGCAATGGAATGGCTTCGGACGAACCATGATCGCGCGGCCGTCCTCGCCGCTGCGCTCTTCCTCATTCTTTGCGCGCTCTTTATCTTGCTCGGCGCCTCCGGCTTCAGTGAACGATTCAGTGCCCTGCAAAATGTGCCGCCCCCGAACAGCAGAATCCCGGCGGGCAAGGGGCCGGAGATCACGAAGGCGATGGAGCGATTGCGGGCGCCGACGCAATGGACGGCGGCCGGGCGCTCCGGATTGTTCGTTCCGGAAAAGCATTTTGTTGGGGCGGACGGGCAGCCTGCGACCCTTCGCAACACCCTTCTCCATCCGCCCGTGCCTAACGACTGGTTGGAAGACTTCGGCCTCCCCACGACCGAGGCCAACGTCCTTGTCCAGGATCCGGACAGCGACGGTTTCACCAACCTCGACGAGTGGAGTGGCCAATCCAACCCGGTCGATAAGGAATCGCACCCACCCTACACCTTTAAGCTCAAGCTGCGTTCCTATGCCAAGGAGATCTTCCCTCTCATTTTTTCCTCCTCGATCGGCGACACCTACGCGATCAACAATGTTGACAGAGGCAAGCCGACGCAGTTCCTCCACCTCGGGCAAACGGTCGCTGGAACAAACTACAAGCTGGCGAAGTACACCGAGAAATCCGACACCGACAAATACGGAACGATGATCGACATCTCAGAATTGACGCTCGAACAGTCCGACACGCACGACATTGTCGTCTTGGTGAAAGAAAAGCGCGCCACCTCGCCGGAGTCGGTCGCAAACTTCCTTTATGATTGGGGCGGAGTTGAACGGTCCTTCGCGGTCCAAAAAGATCAGGATTTTTCATTGAAACCGCGTGAAGAAATCAAATATAAATTGCTCGACGTTCAGCCCGATAAAGCCATCATCATAGACACCCAAAAACCCAACGAGAAAATCGAGATCGGTCCGGCCAAACCATAGGACTGCCTCAGTTTCCGTCTCCCCACCATTAACCGGAATCCTCTCATGACCTTTCCCCGCCGTTCCATCCCGCTCTTGCTCACTCTATTACTCGCCGTTGGACCGTTGGCCGTCGCGCAAAATGTGCGGAGCATCGCCGAGCGCGAGATCGCCCGGCGACAGGCCGCGGTGGTGCGAGGACAGGACGCGCTTGCTCGTGGACAGTTCGCGGTGCAGGCGAAGGATTTTGCCAAGGCGCATGATGAATTCCGGATTGCAGTGACCTTTTTGCCCGATGCTCTCACAACCGCCAACCAGCATGATGCCGCGCTCAAGGGTTTCTGCGAGAGCGGACTGAAGCTGGCCGAACAGCGTATCGCTGAGGGAAAGTATGGCGAAGCGGAGCAGATCGTCAGGGAAGTAGTGAGCGATCAGTACGATCCGAATTATCGCCCGGCGCTCGAGCTCCTCGCTCATCTGGCCGAGCCCGGTTATTTCAACAAGACGATGGGCTCGAAGTTCATCGCCAAGGTCGAAGATGTAAAGAAACTCCTGAGCGACGCCGAGGGCTACTATAACTCGGGTCGTTACGATCTCGCTTTTAAGAAATACGAGCAGGTCCTCAATCTCGATCCCTATAACGTCGCCGCGCGCCGCGGCGAAGAACGGATTGACCTGACGAAGGCGCACTACGGCGAGGAGGCTTACAACGAGACCCGCTCCCGCCAGCTTTGGGAGGTCCAAAAAAGCTGGCAAGAACCCGTCCGCCAGTACGGTCAGTCGGTCGGCCCGATTAGCGACGCCTTTGCACGCGATGCCGGCGGCACGGCCCGGATCACGAACAAGCTCAACAGCATCATCATTCCGAAGATCGAATTTCGCGACGCGAGCATCCGGGAGGCGATCGATTTTGTCCGTCAGCAGGCGGCGGCGAATGATCCCTCGACGGAGGGCAAACGCGGGATCGATATCGTTCTGCGCACCACTTCGTTAGGCCGTCCGGAAGCGCCCGTACCGTTACCGGAGAGCACGCCGCCTCTCCCCGGCGCAGCGCCAGAGACCGGAGTTGAGCCGACACCGGTAGCGGCGCCGAATCCGGGCGCGGCCTCGATCTCACCCTCAGATGCGCGGATTACGATCACGCTCACTGAAATTCCGTTAGGCGAGGCGCTGCGTTATGTTGCGAGCCAGGCCGGCTTAAAAGTGAAGGTGGAGCCGTACGCAGTTTCGATCATCCCGATCAGTGAACAGAGCAACGATCTTTTCACGAAAGAATATCGCGTCCCGCCCGGCTTCATCGGCAGTTCGGTCAACATCGGCGCGGCTGCGCTCGACCGCCCGGCTTCGCGTGTCGGACAGGGCGGGGGCAAGGATACCCAGGAAACGACAGGCGGTCAGCAACTGGTAAATCGCCAGACCGCGCTCGATTTTCTGAAGGATCAGGGCGTTCCGTTTCCGCCCGGCGCGAGTGCCAATTTTCTGCCGCAAAGCAGCCGCCTGATCGTGCGCAACACGGAGGAAAATCTCGAACTGGTCGACGCGCTGGTGGAACAGGCCAACGTCGCTGGCCCCAAGCAGGTGGAAATTGAATCGAAGTTCGTTGAGATCTCGCAAGTCAATCAGAAGGAGCTTGGCTTCGATTCGTTATTGGGACCATTTAAGATTGGCAGTCAGGGAGTCTACGGTGCCGGTGGGACCTCCGGCACTGCTCCGGGCGTAAACCCCGCCAACTACCCTTTCGTAGTGGACGGCGTGCCGGTCGGCCAGTTTCCCGTCACTGCCGGCAATCGCAGTGGAGACCTGGCGATTACGGCCAACGCGATTGATGCACTTCTCTTTGGGGTCCCGGGTACCAGCGCGGTCGCGCCCGGCTTCTTTTCCCTGGCTGGAGTTTTCACCAATCCGCAATTTCAGGTTGTGGTGAGAGCACTGAACCAAAAGAAAGGCGTCGATCTTCTCTCCGCGCCGCGCGTCACGACCAAGAGCGGTCAGCGCGCCGTGATCGAGATCGTTCGGGAATTTCGTTATCCGACGCAGTTCGATCCGCCGAAAATTCCGCAGACAACGGGAGCCACCGGGACCTCGGTGGTCGGTGGAACCACCAGTAATGCATTTCCCGTGACGCCAACGACTCCGACTGGTTTTGAAACGCGGAATACCGGTGTAACTCTGGAGGTCGAACCCGTCGTTGGCCCCGATGGGGTCACGATCGACCTCAACCTCGTGCCTCAGGTGGTCGAGTTTGAAGGCTTCATCAACTACGGAAGTCCCATCCAGACATTTTCGACCAACGCGCTGGGTGTCAGCTCGATGCAGGTCCTCACGCCTAACGTCATTAACCAGCCGATCTTTAGCTCGCGCAAAGTGACAACGAGCGTGAGCGTCTGGGATGGCCAGACCGTCGTGCTCGGCGGGCTGATGCGCGAAGACGTGCAGAAGACCGAGGATCGCACGCCGATCGTCGGCGACCTCCCACTGGTTGGGCGCCTTTTCCGCTCCAACTCCGAGCAACATATCAAGCGCAACCTGATCATTTTCGTGACGGCGCGTCTGGTCAATCCCGCCGGTCAGCCGATCAACACGCAGGAAGAAGAAGAGGAAACCGACGCCCAGCTTGAGCCGCCGGTCCTGCCCAATCTCCCGTCTTACAAGAAGTAGCTCCGCGCAGAGGCGCCTTGCGATCTGGATCGCCGCACCCAAAGCCGCATTTCACAGTTTCGATCGGTCAGGCGCACGAGGCTTACACGGTAGTTTTCTTCGCTGACGTGACGCGTTACTCTTCGTCCATGTCTTTACTCAGCCGCTTTGCCTTTGCCCTTGCCGCGCTTCTCATCCCCGTTCTTCCGCTCGAGGCTCAAATCGATCGGATCACCGGGAAGACTTTTGCCACCCGTTCGGAGGTGCTGGCGCGGCATGGCATGGTTTGCACGAGCGTGCCCCTGGCCACGCAGGTCGGTCTCGAGATCCTGAAACGCGGCGGCAGCGCGGTCGATGCGGCGATCGCCGCGAACGCGACCCTCGGTTTGATGGAACCGGTTTCCAACGGCGTCGGCGGCGATCTCTTCGCCATCGTTTACAGCGCGAAGGAGAACAAGCTTTACGGAATCAACGGCAGCGGCCGTTCGCCCCTCGGCTTGAGCTACGACCAGATGAAGGCCGAGCTCGACAAACTGCATCGCCAGACGATCCCGCCCACTGGGATGCTGCCCATCAGCGTGCCCGGCTGCGTCGACGCTTGGTCGGAGCTGCACGCGAAATTCGGGAAGCTCTCGTTAGGCGACGATCTCGCGCCGGCCATCCATTACGCGGAGGAAGGTTTTCCAGTCACTGACCTGATCTCCTTTTACTGGTCGTTCGGACCGCGGATTTACAAAGGCTTGCCCGGCGCCTTTCTCGAAACCTACACCCTCGATGGCAAAGGCCGCACGCCGGCCAAAGGCGACATTTTCAAGAATCCCGCGCTCGCCCACACGCTGCGTTTGATCGGCGAGCAGGGGCGCGACGCTTTCTATAAGGGTGAGATCGCGGACAAGATCGACGCCTTCATGCAAGCGAATGGCGGCTATCTGCGCAAAGCCGATTTCGAAAAGCATACCAGCACCTGGGTCGATCCGGTCTCGACGAATTATCGCGGTTACGACGTTTTCGAAATGCCGCCTAACGGCCAGGGCATCGCTGCGCTGCAAATCCTGAACATTCTCGAAGGATTCGATTTGAAGGCGATGGGCCGCAATTCGCCCGACACCTTGCACACCATGATTGAGGCGAAGAAAATCGTCTGGGCCGATCGCGCGAAGTTTTACGCCGATCCCGCCTTCTCCAAGATTCCGCTCAAAGGTTTGCTCTCGAAAAGTTACGCGGCGGAGCGGCGCAAGTTGATCGACCCGAAGCACGCCGCAAAAACCGTCGCGCCCGGCAATCCCGCGCTCGACCAGGGCGACACGATTTACATGTGCACAGCCGATGACGAAGGCAACATGGTCTCGCTCATTCAAAGCAACTATCGCGGGATGGGGAGCGGCATCGTCGTGCCCGGGCTCGGCTTCATGTTTCAGGATCGCGGCGAACTTTTCTCGATGGAGCCGGGCCACGCCAACGTTTACGCGCCGGGCAAACGCCCCTTCCACACCATCATCCCGGGGTTCGTGATGAAGGACGGCAAGCCGTGGGAGGCGTTCGGCGTGATGGGCGGGGGGATGCAGCCGCAGGGTCACGTGCAGGTGCTGACCAACCAGATCGATTTCGGTCTGAACGTGCAGGAAGCCGGCGACGCCGCCCGCTGGCAGCACGAAGGCGACAACGAACCGACCGGCGAAAAGATGGAGAACGGCGGTTACGTCGAGCTCGAAAGCGGCATTCCTTACGAGACCGCACGCGAGCTGATGCAAGCGCGGCCACAATGTGCGCCTCGACGTCGGCGGCTACGGCGGTTATCAGGCGATCAAAGTCGAGATGCACGACGGCCAGCGCGTCTATGTCGGCGCAAGCGAATCGCGCAAAGACGGACAGGCTGCGGGTTACTAGAGGAGTGCATCACTTGAACCAAGACCGGCGGCTGCCGGCGCGAGCCTGGACGCGCGGAAGCGCGTCGCTCCGGAGGGACATGCTTCCGCATGTCCATGCGCTGCTGGAAAGGCGGACAAAGGTTGACGAGATTCGATCGCTTCCCTTAGAAGCGGCTTTCACGCAATGCCCAGACCCTGTCATGTTATTGGAATCACGGGCGGAATTTCCACCGGTAAATCCACTTTTAGCCAACGCCTGCACGAACTGGCGTGCGCGAAGCTTTTCGATGCCGATCAGGCGGCGCGGCGGCTCGTCGACGAGGATGCCGAGGTGCGCATGCTCCTGCGCGAGGAATTTGGCCCGGTGATTTTTTCTGCGAGCGGTGATTTGAATCGGGCGGCACTTCGCGCGATAGTCTTTGCCGACAAGGGAAAGAAGCGCGCGCTCGAGCAAATCCTGCATCCGCGCATCCGCCGTCAGTGGGCCACTGAAGCGGAACAAAGCCGTCAATCCGGCGAAATTTTTCTGGCCGAAATCCCACTTCTCTATGAAACCAAAGGTGAAACGTTATGCGACCGCGTCGTGGTCGTTGCCTGTTCGCAAACGATCCAGCTGCAACGGCTGATCACCCGAACTCGTCTCCCGCCCTCTGACGCTCTCGCCATGATCTCCTCGCAAATGCCACTCCCGCAAAAAATCTCCCGGGCCGATCACCTCGTCTGGAACAACGGACTTCTCTCGAATCTTGAGGCGCAGGCCGCAATCTTCGCGCGATTGCTGGTCGCACGGTAGTGGGCGGCGAACCGGAGCCTAACGAAAATTAACCGAACGTTCGCATCTTAAAGGCGAACATTTTTTTCGCCTAATTCGAATCCGAGGCCGAGCAGCGTGCTGCCGGCGGCTACTCATCCAAAGAGCGCCCGGTGCGGGGAGACTGAACAACCCGGAACTGCGCGATCAGTTTCGGGCCCTCAATCGCCTCAAGCACTATTCGAGGCATTTGCCAAGTTCGTGTCAAGTGCGCTGCCGCGCGCAATAGTTGTGGTAAAAGACCAATCAGGTGATCGAAAAACTATTTCGTGTCCGGTTCCGGCAACGGAATCGAAGCTTGGCCAAATACGTAACGCCACCCAGTAGCCGTCCGAACGTAGGTCTCAGTGAACCAGACTTTGTAATCGAAGGGGTGTTGGCCTGTCGTGCCTTTGATCCTCAACAGTGCAGTAACAACAGCCGTATCGCGCCATATTCGCACCTTCTGCGTGCCTTTTTCCTCCTCCTGGTGCTCGTAGATCGTCCGTTTTTCTCGCGCTTCCTTGATCAAGTCGGCTTTCGTCAAAGAAACACCGCGGTCTGTTACCAAAACAAAGTCATCGGCCAAAATCCGATCCATTACGGCGACGTCATCGTCCTTAACTGCCGCCTGGTACACAGTGTCTAACTCGGCGACGGTTTGTCCGTCCAGAGCAGGCGGCGGCTTCGGTAAAGCCAATGGCGGCTCGGTGCGCGAGCGTAGAGAATCGCCAGGCGGGGTTGGCATTGGGACGATTGTGCTTTGGATATCAGGTTGCCTGGCTTGTTGCTTCGACGTTCGGGTCGTCGTCCGCTTCGGCGCAAAAGTGGCCGTCTGTTGTGGGACTGCAGTCGGGGTTTCTTGTGCGGCTGGCGAAGGGCTCTGCTCTGGAGCTGGCGTCGGGGTCAGTGTGGCTGGTGTAGGGGTGCGCTCTGAAGTCGGCGTGGCCGTTTGCTGTGGAGTTGACGCAGGAGTTTGCTCCGGGGTTGGGATTGCTGTCACTGCTGGGGTTGGCGCGCGGGTCGCCTTTTTACGAGGGCTTCGGCGATTCTGCGGCCGCCCATTCACCGGCCTCTTAACTCCGTTAACAAAGATCGTCTGCAATCTTTTTCCATTGGCATCGACGGACGTGACAACTCCCTTGAATTTGCCCTTCACCATTTTGCCTGAATCACGGTCGATGACGACCGCGTATCTTCTGGTATCCGGAATCAGGGAGCCAGTGATGATTGTTGGCACAAATTTATACCAGGTCAGTGTCCCAGAGCCAACGGCGAATCCATTCTTGTCGCGCTTGCCGGACCACGTCGCCACCTCGCCACGTTTAGGTGAATCATTCCAGACGAGCGTTTTTCCGTCTCTCGTGCGCTGATAAGAGCCGGCACCGTAAGCGACACCTGCGAAAAATAGGAGGGCGCCGCAAACAAAAAGCGATCGGATGTCCATGCCGAAATGATCGAGCAAGCGGACCAATACTCTCAACGCGCTAGCGTGATCTCCGACGACCAAAATTCCCAAGTTCCTGCCCTGCGGAGGCAAAGCTTCTTTTGGGTCGTTGCTCATTGAAGCTGGTCAGCTAGGGCTTGCGAGGGGATAGTGGATAAACCGGGGTCGCGTCCTTTCATCTGAAATTCGATTGCAATCAGATGTTTCCGCAGCGCGCTCTTCACCATCAAATGTCAAGTGTATGGACACGCCTCCGTTCTGCGCCTTTCGTTTCCTCAACTCGAACTCCAGTTTGCCGAATCCGCCTGATCTTCCAATTGTTAACCTTACTCAAAATTTTTGTCAGACAACCTCAGATGTATGCTTAGGCGTTCGGTGACTCACTAGGGCAGTCTGGGCTCGAAGTCGGAACGGGCCAAAGGAGTCGGTCGTATTGCTTTTTAGTTCCACCAAATTCCAAAGGGGTAGCGGATGGGTCGTGTCGGCGTTGCCCGGATTTGACTGTTAGTGGGCTATGGGTCAAAACCGAAGGAACCAGATAAAAAGAAACAGTTGTCCGAACCGGCTGGGAGCGGGGCAAGATACACCAATGAGTGTAAAGAACCGGCGCTGCACTTAAGGCGTACCAATGGTCGCAGCCCGGTCAAAGTGACGGCCGCGCCAAGCCGGCGAGTACAATTCGCAACAACAGCTTGCCATGAGACGACGACTCAAATCTTCTTGAAAAAGGAATCGGCGGCTGCTGCGATACCGCGAATTTGCCTCCCGTAATGTCCAAACCTTGCACCGTCATCGGGATAACCGGCGGCATTCCACCGGCAAATCCACTTTCTCCCGCTCCTGCAAGAGCTGACGGGGGCGCGGCTTTTTGACGCCGATCGGGCCGCGCGCCAGCTGACGGATGAGGACGATGAGGTGCGCCGGCTCTTGCGAGAGCAATTTGGCCCCGAGATTTTTTCTGCGAGCGGCGATTTGAATCGGGCCGCACTTCGCGCCATAGTCTTTGCCGACCAGGGAAAGAAGCGCGCGCTCGAGCAAATCCTGCATCCGCGCATCCGCCGTCAGTGGGCTGCTGAAGCGGAACAAAGCCGACAATCCGGCGAAATTTTTCTGGCCGATATCCCACTTCTCTATGAAACCGAAGGTGAAAAGTTATGCGACTGCGTCGTGGTCGTTGCCTGCTCGCAGGAGATCCAGCGGCAACGGCTGATCGCCCGCACCCGTCTCTCGCCCTGCTGACGCTCTCGCCATGATCTCCTCGCAAATGCCGCTCCCGCAAAAAATCTCCCGGGCCGATCACGTCGTCTGGAATAACGGACCGCTCTCCAATCTTGAGGCGCAGGCCGCAATCCTCGCGCGATTTCTGGCCGCCAACTTGATGGACGAAGAAGCCCCACAATTCGACCGTGACCGAGCGCCGCCGCCCGAACCTGAGATCGACGGAAATCGCCTAACGAAAAGCCGGAGCCCGACCTTCCCGCCGCTTGACCTCGCAGGAGCTCCAGGAAATGGAGCCGGCCGCGCTTGCAGGAGTGGTTTGACGCCGGCCGAGATTCGGCCGCATCCGGGCCGGACCCGGCACCAGCTAGATTCTCGATCTCGTGCGCCACGCCGTCGGCGCGCGGACAGCAGGTGCGGACGAGCGGCTTCCTCGAGCTGCCTAACGACGGGCCGGCCATCCTGCGTTCGCCGCGCTACAATTTTCTCCCGCTCCCGGAGGATGTCGGCGTGCCGCATTTTCTCATTCGGCAATTTGGCCTGCGGCCCGGCCAGGCGCTCGCCGGCACGATCCGCGCGCCGCGCGATCGCGAGAAAGGCATGATGCTCGATCGCATCCTCGACGATCGAAGGCCAGCCGCCCGAGGAATGGCAGGCGCCGACCGCGTTCGACAGCCTCACTCCGCTTTATCCCGAGGGCCGGATCATGCTGGAAAACGATACGATCGGATTCGGTCTGCGTGCGCGCGGTCGATTTGCTCACTCCGCTCGGGCGCGGGCAGCGCGGCTTGATCGTCGCCCCGCCGCGTGTCGGGAAAACGATCCTGCTCAAGCAGATCGCGAAAGCGATTCGCATGAATCATCCCGACATCGTGCTCATCATCCTGCTCGTCGATGAGCGGCCGGAGGAAGTGACCGACCTGCGGCGCGAAGTCGATTGCCAGATTTACTGCTCGACCTTCGACGAACCTCCGACCCGCCACGTGCAGGTAGCGGAGCTGGTGAGCGAGCGGGCCAAGCGCCTGGTCGAGCAAAAGAAGGATGTCGTCCTCCTGCTCGACAGCATTACGCGACTGGCGCGCGGCTATAACTCGCTCGTCAAAGGCAAGGGCCGCACCATGTCGGGCGGGGTCGAGTCCAAGGCGCTGCTCAAGCCGAAGCGCTTTTTCGGCGCGGCCCGCAACGTCGAGGAAGGCGGCAGCCTGACGATTCTGGCGACGCGCCCTGATCGAGACCGGCAGCCGGATGGACGAAGTGATTTTTGAAGAGTTCAAGGGCACCGGAAACATGGAGCTGCATCTCGATCGTTCGCTGGTCGAGAAACGGCTTTATCCCGCGATCCACATCCTGCAATCCGGGACGCGGCGCGAAGACCTGCTCTATCATCCCGAGGAATGGGAGCGGGTGAAGTTGCTGCGCAAAACGATGGCCGCGCTCCCGCCGCTCGAAGCGATGGAGATGTTGATCAAAAACCTGCAGGCGACCAAAACCAACGCGGAACTCTTGCTGGCCGGCCTGCGGTGATCGCGTCCGACTCACAACTCGCGGAGATTCTCCCGCGGCTCTGCCAGTTTCGACCGCATCGCGGTCGATACCGAGGCCGACAGTTTGCACTGCTATTTTGAAAAGCTCTGCCTCATTCAGCTCACCTTCGACGGCGAGGATTTGCTGGTCGATCCGCTGGCGCCGGTCGATTTGCAGCCGCTCTGCACCGTCCTGGCGGAGAAGGAAATCGTCCTCCAGGGAATGGATTTCGATCTGCGCCTGTTGCGCCGCTCCTTTGATCTTCCGGTGCGCGAAGTTTTCGACACCGTGATCGCGGCGCGCATGCTCGGGCTGCGCGAATTCAGCTATGCGGCGCTGGTGCAGCAATATTTCGGCGTCACCCTGGCGAAGGGATCGCAAAAGGCCAACTGGGCGCGCCGGCCGCTCCCGCCCGCGATGGAAGAATACGCCAAAAACGACACCCATTTTCTCCTGCCGCTGGCGGCGAAAATGGAAGAAGCAAATGCAGGCGCTCGGCCGAATGGAATGGTTCCGCCAATCGTGTCAGCGCGCGCTCGAGCAGACGATGGTCTCGCGCGAACGCGACCCCGATGAAGCGTGGCGCATCACCGGCAGCGGCACTTTGCCGGCCGCGGACCGGCGCGGTGCTGCGCGCCATCTGGCAGTGGCGCGATCGCGAGGCGCAGCAGGCCGACCGGCCCTCTTTTCACATTCTGCAAAACAGCGCGATGATCGAGGCCGCGAAGCGGTTCGTGGCGGGCGAGACGCCGGAGTTTCGCCATCTCTCCGATCGGCGACGGCGAGGGATTTCTCGCCGCGGCGCAGGCGGCGCTCGAGCTGCCGGAGTCGGCCTGGCCGCAACGGCCGGCACGCGGCGAGCCGAACGCGCACGCCCGGGCTTCGACAAGAAGTTGGAGGAACTGCGGCGGCGCCGCGATCAGCACGCGAAGGAGCTGGCGATCGATCCGGCCTTCATCGCCCCGCGCAGCGCGCTGGAAGGAATCGCCGCCGATCCCGAGCGCAGCGAGACCTTCCTCGTGCAATGGCAGCGCGAGCTGCTCGGTCTGTGATTCGTTAGGCGAACTCACGCCGGGCATGCCGGCGCGACGCGATGGTGGAGAAACAGATTGCGCGCTGGCCTGCTTCGCAGGAACTTTCTCTTCCGTCAGGGGCTATGGACTGGGGACTAACGAACCCCGCCAGGGCAGGAATGCAGCAACGGTAGTCTGATCCTCTTTGCCGTAGTCCTCTGGCGGACTTTTCCTGCGAGCACTTTCGATTGTTTGTTCTCCCACGTTGACGTTTGCGAGGCAGGTTACTAGTCTCGCCCGCGATGGCAGCAGAGCGGAACCGCCCAAGGCGAGACAATTTCAACCCGACCGCGCAGCTTCCCTTTCAACTGCGACTCGAAGATTTCGAGATCGCGATGCAGGACGTTTACGATCTGTTCTTCGATGTAAATACGGGTCTGCTCGAAAAGGGACTTGAGCGCCTCGACGACTTTCTCCGGCCCGCGATCATGTCGGGACTGCTCTCAGACTTGCTCACCGCGAGCATGGCAAAGCACGCGCGCGTTCTCACCCTGAACCGCTTTTTCAACGGTCACCCCGATCTAATTGTGAAAGGCGCCTACCCTAACGACTCGATCAAGGCCGGCAGCGAAGGCGTAGAAATCAAAACCACGCGGAAGAGCGGAGGCGCTGTTGACACCCACGGAGCGCGCGACCAATGGATGGCCGTCTTCGTCTACGAAGTGGACACCAGGACCGAGCCTGCACGCGACCGTCGAGCCATGACCTTTACCGAAATCTACCTCGGCCAGGTCACGATCGCCGATTTCCGCAAGAATCCGCGAGGCGAACTCGGCACACGCACGGCCACCTTGCATCGCGAGGGAATTTTGAAGCTGCGCAGCAACTGGATTTACCGCGAAAAGATTAGCTGACCCGGAGCGCTTGCAGTTTCGGGATGGCTTCGCGCGCGATTTCGAAATAGCGCGGATCCTTCTCGATTCCGATACTGGCGTATCCGACTGCCTCCGCCGCCGCGAGCGTCGAACCCGCGCCGGAAAAAGGATCGAGAATCGTCCCCTCGCCCAACGGCAAAACCGCTCGCACGATTTTTCTCAGAAACGCCTGGGGCTTGAGGCTCGGATGCGGCGCGAGCGCACGCTCCTGCTTGCGGGTCGGCGATGATTCGATCACATCCCCAAACGGCTGATCCTTTGATGGCCGCCGAAAGCCGCCCGTCTTCCACCGCCGAAGGTTATCCTGCACGCGGCCATCGATCGGTTTTCGGAAAATCAGCCACGGCTCCCACATCGAGCGCGGCATCACGCTGACATCGGCAAACTCCTCGTGCGCCGCCTTCGGCCGATCGCCGCCGCGCATCGTCATCGTTAGGCGGATGATCTCGCCCCGTCGCTCGAAACCGGCGCGAGTCACCGCATTGGCCACTACGAACGAGAGCAACGGATTCGACGCCACGAGCACATGCGCTCCCGGCACCACGATCGGCAAAAGAAGACGGGCCCATCCGAAAAAGAAACGCTCCAGATCCGCAATATCATCCCGTGACAAAACTGTGAAACGCGGCAACGGCGCCCGCTTATTGCCATCGAAGGAAGGTGGAATACGCCAAACGCCTCCGCGACCCGCGCGCAATTTTTCCTGTTCCAGTTCGCTGTATTCGACCAACCCGTAGGGCGGATCGGTCACTACCGCCTCGATGCTGTCCTGGGCCGCATCCGAGAGCCACTTGAAGCAATCCGCGCAAACAAGACGCGCCTTCCCAATCCGAACCTCGGTGCTTTTCCTCCCTATCGCTGCGGTCTCCGGCCGCCGACCGTTTCGACTTCCTCCTTCTACATACGACACCCCGCCATTCGGAAACGCCAGCATTGTCTGCGCATCCTCCCGCACGCGATAATGCCCGCGATCCACTTTCGTAAAGAGCCGCGGCGTATTGAGCCGCAGATACGATCGTACCGAAGAAGCGGGCGTCTCGCCGATCCGCGCGCTTACCTCGCTCGCGATCTCCGCCACCGTGGCCCCGTTCGGCCGATAAGCCAGCGCCTCGACGATCGCATCCCGCACCGCTCCCGGCTTTCGCTTCTGATCGGAATACTTCACGCCTGAGATTAAACGTCTTAACGTCTTTTGATGCAAGCGCAAAGCAAACGCCCGAGCAAATCACTCTTGCGAGAAAACTCGCCGGCTTCGGGGTCTGGCTCCAGACGCCGACGAGTCATCCTAGCGATCTTCGCGTACTCGATTCGCTTCATCCGCCATCTCTTCCGGCACCCCGGCAAACACGGATTTGGAAAATCGGAAACCATATCTGATCAGCGACCTGTGGTGGAAACGGGAAACCGCCTGCTGAGTCGTGACAAGAATCGAAACCGGTCTTGAGCTTCTGCGGGTGCACCGCGTCTTCGGAGGCAGTCGAAGCTCTACTGGGAAAATCGTTTCATGTTCGACGATCCCGGCGACATTGCGTTCATTCAAACCGAGCCGGTGATGATGAAGGTAATGACGACGAAGAACACCCGCTTCGCGATCGTGGTCGATGCGTGCGGGCCGCCCCGCGTCTACACGCTCTGGCAGGAGCCGAAGAAGGATCAGCGGTTGCAGGCACAGATCCGGCGGGCGCGCATCATGACGATCGCAACGCTCCGGAGAGCGGGACGGAGTTCGGTTGCGTCGGTTTCATCGAGCGCGGGGCGCGATTTATCTCGTCTTCCCGAAATCCTTGAAGCGCTTCGCGGATCAGCGGATCGTGGGGATCAAATGGGAGCTGGTGAAAAAATAGGAGCGCCTCGCCTCAGAGCGAAAAGGTCGCAGCACCGGTCTGAGCGCGGACGAGCGCCGGCGCTATTCGCGCCATATCATGCTGCCCGAGATCGGGCGGCCGGGCAGGAAAAGCTCAAGGCGGCGCGCGTTCTGTGTCTCGGGCGCGGGTGGGCTCGGTTCGCCCGCAGCGCTTTATCTGGCCGCGGCCGGGGTGGGCACAATCGGGTTGGTGGATGACGACCGGGTCGCGCTTTCCAATCTGCATCGCCAGCTGCTCCACGGCACGAAAGACATCGGCCGCGCCGAAAACGGAATCGGCGCGCGATCGTCTGGCGGACATGAATCCGGACATCAGGTGCGGATGCACGCCTGCCGTTTCACGAGCGGAAACGCGGAGGAAATTTTGCGGGACTACGATTTGATCGTGGACGGAACGGACAATTTCGCCACCCGTTATCTTTCGAACGACGTCGCGGTGTTCGCGGGCAAGCCTAACGTCTACGGCTCGATTTTTCGCTTCGACGGTCAGACGACAGTTTTCGCGCCGCACCTTGGCGGGCCCTGTTACCGCTGCCTTTTTCCCGAACCGCCGCACCGGGCGAAGTGCCGAGCTGCGCGGAAGCCGGCGTGCTCGGCGTGCTGCCCGGGATCGTGGGGACGATGCAGGCGACGGAGGCGATCAAGCTCATTCTCGGGATTGGCGAGCTCGTTCGTCGGCCGCCTGCTGCACTTCGACGCGCTGAAGATGAAGTTTCGCGAGTTCAATCTGCGGCGCGATCCCGACTGTCCCGTTTGCGGGGAGCAGCCCACGATCACGGCGCCGATCGATTATGAAATGTTTTGCCAGGGCGCGCCGGATCTGACCGCGGCCGTGCCGCAGATCCAGGTGCGCGAGCTGGAAGAGCGGATGGCTTCGGGCCGGCCGTGGATCCTGCTCGACGTGCGCGAGCCGTTTGAATTTGAGATGGCGCGAATCGAGGGAGCGAATCTGATTCCGTTAGGCGAATTGCCGGCGCGTGGCGGGAGCTGGATCGGGAGAAGGAGATTTTTGTCATTTGTCACAGCGGGGTGCGGAGCGAGCGGGCGGCGGAGTTTTTGCGTTCGGCGGGATTTGCCAGAGTGGCGAATGTGGCGGGCGGAATCGACGCCTGGTCGGAGGAGATCGATCCCAGTGTTCCGCGCTATTAGTTTTTCATCCTTGCTCATGCTCCTGCTCCTGCTCCGAATCCCGCTCCCATGAAGATTGGAGCAGGATTAGGAGCAGGAGCAGGAGTTGCTTTGGTGGCTCTTTTTTTCTTTCCGTTAGGATTGGCCGGTTGCGACCGGATGATCACCCCGCGCGCAAGACGCAACTGAGCAAGGATGCGGACGCGAAGACGGCGGAGGGCAGCTATGCCGAGGCGATCAATCTTTACGAGACGGCGCTCGATGGCACGCCCGCTCGGCCGATATCCATTACAAGCTGGCCCTGATTTACGACGACAAATTGAATGATCCGCTCAACGCGCTGCATCATTTCAAGCGTTTCCTCGCGCTCGAGCCGAGCGGGAAACGGGCCCAGGAAGTGAAGGGTTTCATGAAACGCGATGAGCTGACTTTGCTCACCAACCTGACCGGCGACTCGATGGTGCCGCGGGCTGAAGCTGGTGCGGTTGCGCAATGAAAATCTCGCGTCTGCGCAAGCAGATCGGGGAACACTGGGAGGCGAAGAAAGCAGCGAGCGCGGCGGAAAAAGCCGCCGCCGAAGCAGCCAAGCCTAACGAGAAGATCGAAGCGGAGCGGGAAAAGAACGCAGCTAACGGTGCAGCGGGGCGATACCCTGGCCTCGATCGCGCGCAAATTTTACAACAGCTCGGCCGCGTTGGCACAGGATCCTGGAGGCCAATTCCGGACTGATCTCCAAGCCGACCGATCTCAAACCCGGTCAGACGTTGGTCATGATAGCACGCGGCGGCGTGGCGTGTGCAATGTGGGAGGGGCTTTGCGACCCGATTTGGGAGGCGCGTCTGAATTTCTCGATCGGGCGCAGCACTTTCCGAATTCTTAGGATTTCCGACAAGATCGCGGCTTGATTTCGATTTATCCTGGCAGGCATTCTTATCCCATGAAAGCGATCGAACGAATTGCTCCCGATGTCGGCTGGCTGCCGATCAGTTTCGTCAATGCCTACTTCGTCGGCCACCCGGTGGACCCTGGGCCCTGATGATACCGGATTGCCCGGGCGCGCGGAGCAGATTTTCGCAGGCCGCCGAAGCGCGCTTCGGCGCCGGCGTCGCGGCCGGAGGCGATTTATCTCACGCATGGTCATTTCGATCACGCCGGGTCGGCCGCGGCAACTGGCCGAAGCGATGGGATGTGCCGATTTACGCCCATCGGATGGAGATTGCCTTACCTGACGGGTCGCTCGGCTTATCCGCCGCCGGACCCGACGATCGGCGGGGCGATGGCGTTTCTCTCGCGCTTCATGCCTTTCGAGCGCGCGACCTGGGCGAGCGGGTGCGCGAATTGCCGGACGGCGAGTTGCCGGGGTATGCCTGACTGGAATGGATCGCGACGCCCGGGCATTCGCCCGGGCACGTTTCATTTTATCGTGCAGTCGGACCGGGTGCTTCTGGCGGGCGATGCGTTTGCGACCATGAACATGGATTCGTGGACGGGCTTGATCGGTGGGAAAAAGGAACTGTCGCGCGGCTGGCGCGCCTTTCAACATGGATTGGGAGCGCAACCCGCGCTCGGTGCGGAAACTGGCGGAGCTGCGGCCTAACGTGGTCGGTTGCGGGCACGGGATTCCGATGAGCGATGCGGTGAATTGCCCGATCGGCTCGAGCGATTCGCGGAACGTTTCGTGCGCCGCGCCGCGGGCGATATGTGAATGCACCGGCGGCGGTGGATGAGAGGGGAGTGGTGGCGCTGCCGCCGGCGCCATTTGATCCGGTGCCGCTGGCGACGGCTGGGGCGCTTGCTCGCGGGGATTGCGCTCGGGTCGGGCTACATGGAGGAACAATTACGTGACTAGGCTAAGCACGGTCGGGAAACCCGTGCTCCGGATATGTCGGCCTAACGAGTCAACTCAATTCGCGCCCGCGCGCGGCGATCAGGGCAGCGACGCCGGTCGGCCGCCTCCGCGTTGATTAAGGGTCAGCTCTTCCGAAGCAGGATTTGGACGTGGAAATAATGGCCGTCCCTTCGCTGGCAAAGCGCTGATCGGATCGTGCGCCGTCCTGCCTGTTGGCGTGTTCGATTTGCTGCGGCCCGTTTGGGTCGGAGCGGACATGGCTTTATCCGCCAGATCCAGCAACTCGTTCGAATCTGCGACCCTAGCGATTGCAACGCGTGGCCTCACCCGGTGGACGATCGTGTCTGCTCCGCTGCCACCGTTTCCCGGCAAAGCAGGATTCGTGGCCGGAGTCGGACCAGTGGTTGCAATCGAGGTCGTAGAGCCTTTTGCAGGCGTTGCCGGACCAAACGGCGGGGCCTGGTCAAATGGGTGGGTTGTCGCGCCGTTACCGGCAAACATTCCGGTCGTGGTCCCGTTTCCGCCCGACCCGGTGTAGTTCGGGACATTGGTGTAAACCGCAGCCGTAACGCCGTCATCCCCTGCGATCGTCACGATGACTCCGTTATGGACCGTGACAGTGTTGCCTGCGATGAGCACGCTGCTGTTGCTGTTCAGGGTCACGTTGGAGACAAAGTCGATCATTCCATTGCTCCCGGGGCATAGAGTTTCAAAAGTGTGTCGCCGGAAATGCTGCCGCCGCCGATCGTTAGGGTGCCATTGTCGCCGAGGGCGCCGATCTTCAGGATGTCGGCATGCATCGTGGCGGTGCTGATTGTGATTCCGCCGTCGCCACCAATGATGGTGGCGAGAAGGGTGCCGCCGACTTCATAAGTGCCGCCGTTGAAGTCGATCGTCCCGATTGTCGCCGGCTGGCCGTTGCCGGCGTGCGCGTGCCCTTCCGGGGTCAGGTCGATGTTAAACGTGGCATCACTGGTCGTAGTGAGCGATTGAGAGATGTTGAAGGTGATCGCTGCATCGCCACCGATCGAACCGCCAGAGTCATCGATCTGGGCGAGGAGAGACGGAGCCGAAAGCGCATTCGCCGTCAGACTAATGGATGCGTTTTCGCCGATGCTGCCGCCGCCATTCGTAATTTGAATCGTCGCCGTTCCCGTGCTCGTTAGGCTGCCGGCAAGATCGGCGGTGAGGGTGGCATTGCCGCCAATGCTGCCGCCGTCATTGAGGATCTGAAATTCGAAAGTGTCTCCGCTGGTGAAATTGTTCGCGGTCACATTGGAGAGCGCGTCTCCTCCGATTGCGCCGTTGCTATTGAGGATGTTGAAATAGGTCTCTGTCCCGATGCTGATGTCTCCGCTCGCAATGACCGACAGGTTGGCGTCGCCCCCGATAGTTCCATTGGTGTTGTTGATCAGCGGCTGAAAAAAGTCGGTCGTCGTGATACCCGTCGCGCCATGTCAACGGTCGCATGCCCAGGATCGTCCCACCCTGATCGAGGTAACGGTAGTCGTTATTCAGGACCGCAAACTCGCCCACACCGTGCGAGACAATGTTGCCGCCCCCGCGACCGCGACGCGGCATCGCCGTCGATTGTGCCGCCGGGAAGCGTTCCGTCTTGACCCGGGTCGGCGGAGTTTTCGATGTCAAAGAAGAGGTCACCCTGGGTCGTAAGATTTCCGAAGATCGCTCCCGCGATGGAGGCGTCGCCGCCGATATGGCCGCCCCCGTCGTTGTAAAGAAAGGTGTAGAGGCCGCTGCCGGTGGAAATATCCTGGCCAATCAGTCCGATGGCGGCGTCCTGCGCAATATTTCCTCCGACTGTGAATCCAAAGTCACTGAAAGCTGAGTTATCGATGATAAAGTCCGCCTCACCGTCGGTGCTCAAATCTCCCGTAAAGGAAACAAGCAGAGCGCTACTGCCAAGAATACTGCCGCCCGAATTATTGGCGATGACGGTCACCAGATCGCCATCGATCGATCCTTGGCTCCCTAACAAATCCAACCCGACAGCGGATCCAATCGAACCGCCGTTGCTATTATCGATGAGGAGATTGGCCGTGGTCGCCGTGAGGGTCCCGCCCACAACAACGTTGGCCAGAGCCTCGCCGCCGATGTAGCCGTTGTTGTTGTTTAAGATCGTTACGGCGAGCCCGTTCTCGCTATTGGCGCTCAGGTTGCCAGCTACGCTGACACCGATGGTGGCACTGGAGCCGATGCTGGAGAAAAGATTGCCCATCGAGGTGCTATTGTCGATTTGGAAAGTGACGTCGCCCTGGGAACTGAGATTGCCTGTCAGAGCGAGGCCAAGCGCGGCGCTTCCACCGATTTGGCCGCCGTCCAGGTTCGAGATGAGGCCGGTGAGAAAGTCGCCAGTCGTAACGTTAGTTGCGGTGAGGGAAGCGATGGCATCCTGGTCGATCGTTCCGCCGCCTTCGAACACTCCGAAAGGATTGAAACCACCATTCTGAATGGAGAACTGGAGGCCACTTCCAGTCGTGATGTCGCCGGTCACATTGATGGCGACCAAGGCGCTCGCCATTTGTCCGCCCGCGGCTTCACTAGTGGCCGCTATTAAATTTCCGCCGATGTTAGCGCTGGCGGCCGTCAGTGTCACCGAGGCGTTGCCGCCAATCGTTCCGGCGCCGCCACCGTCGTCGCGATCGGAAATGACGAACGTCGCGTCGCCGGTCGTGGCGAGCGCGCCGCTAACGTTCGTTGAAACCGTCCCATCGCCGCCGATCGATCCGCTGTCGCGATTATTGATCAGGAGATTGATCGCGCTGGCCGTCAGGCCGCCGCCAGTGCTTACGTCCAACGAAGCGTCGTCGCTTATCTGTCCGGCGCCATTATTCGAGATCGTTAGGCTCAAGCCGGTTTCACCGTTAGCGGTCAGGTTGCCGCCCGTCGTCAACTGCACGTCCGTGCTCGAATTAAGGACGCCGCCTTCGGAATTATCGAGGTTGATGGTGAGACCATTGCTGGCTGTGAAATCGCCGCCGGATTGCAAAGAAACATTCAGTTGCGAGCCAGAGACGTTGGTCTCGGTTACGCTCAACTCATTGTTCAAGAGGATGCTCCCTTCCGACTCCAGCGCGAAGTAGGCCGTGCCCGCGACCGTGGAATCGAAAGTAAGAGTCGAGTCTGGACCGCGGGCATAGATGCCGATGGCGGGAATGCCCTGGAAAGCGAGATCGGATGTAAGCGTGATCGAGCCGTCCTGCGTGCCGAGGAAGAGTGCGTCGAGCCCGCTGAAGGTGATGGTGCCGCCCGGCGGCCCGGAGGTGATATCACCCACGCTGATGAGCGCGAGATTGGTCGGCCCGCCGTTCGCGATCGAGATCGTGGGATTGCCGGTCAAATTCAAAGCGAGAAACTTCAGCGCGGCCAGTGGCACATACGGACTGGTGGTACAAAGAAAGCATCTAACCCGATTTTCGTATCGAAAGCCGAAGTCGCGGTAAAGAACCAGACCGAAGCCGGGCCATCCAAAGTCGGGCCGCGATAGATCTTGCCGTAATCGGTGACGCCATTGGTCGTGATGGTGGGATCAGTCTCAATCGTAGTTGCGCTGCTGATGACGTAGGGGACTGGAGAGGAAATGGGCGTGGGCGTTCCGTATTTGCTCGGGCTCGGCGTCGGCGTAATGGGTGTCGGCGTCGGAGTCATCGGCGTCGGCGTGGGAGTCATCGGCGTCGGCGTGGGTGTCATGGGTGTCGGAGTCGGGGTGATGGGTGGAGGTGTAGGAGTGATGGGCGGTGGCGTGGGTGTTATGGGTGGAGGAGTGGGAGTCATCGTCTGCGATTGCAGTGGACGGGCGCCACTCGCATTCGCCTGGTCGATTGCGTTGGCGTTCGTCGGGTCGAGCTTGGACACAAGCGTGCCACCGCCGAAAATGACGAGATTGGTTTCGATCAAACCGCCGTCGTTCTTCATCTTCGTTTGCGCGAGAATTGCCTGCGCGATCAGGTCGAGGCTCGGGAGCGGACCGAAGCCGGTGATGAGAAGCGAAGTTTTCATCAGCCGATCCAGGTCGACATCGACCGGCTCGGGCAGGCCTTTGCCCTTGGGATTCACGATCAACATCTGGCCCGGCGTGGAGGAGGACCGATTCGCCGACGCGGTCGTTGCGGAAGATGCGCGCCGGTGCCCTCGAGCATGATGAATTTGCAGTAGGCGTCGGGATGAAACTCGATCAGCATTGTCGTGCCGGTGATGGCGGCGGTGATGGCGGCGGTGTTGATCTGCGCGCCGCCGGCATTTTTCGGAACGCGCAGGAGCATGGCGCCGCCGCCGAGCTGGAGGTTGCGGGTGCCCTGGTCGAAACTGAAAATCGTGTTCGCGCCGAGGCGGGCGAGGGTCGCGTCGGTGAAGAGTGAGTTCGGCGCGCGATTCCAGACCGGTGCGAACGGCGGTGCCTTCGCGCACTCTCATCGCTGATCGAGCGCCGGGCGCGGGGCGGCCTGGCCGGGAAGAAGTTTGACGTCCTGGACCACCTGAGCTGACGCGGGCTTCCTTCAGCTTGGCGCCGCATGCGCGAGGCGAGCGGGAAGGAGCGCAA
The DNA here is from genome assembly GCA_963738045.1 of uncultured Verrucomicrobiae bacterium. Lineage (GTDB taxonomy): Bacteria > Verrucomicrobiota > Verrucomicrobiia > Chthoniobacterales > UBA10450 > Palsa-1392. Next base: position 259,515 of record CAVTUX010000003.1, read on the forward strand.
GACGACGGCGCAAGAGGGCGAATTGCTTGGCCGAGGGCGGCAGGTGAAGGAGGGGTGGAGCGGTTGGTGGCTAACGAGACATTTTTTTTCATTGAGATGAATCCTTTGATTGGCTAACGAACTGTCCGGCCCGCCACGCCTAACGATCCCGCGCGGCTGGCCCAGGAGGCCATCGTGACGCGGGAGAGTCGATGGTACGAGCAAGAACGTTGTGACCGAATCGTGGCGCGCAGCGTCAAGCCTTCGCGATTTACGATAGTTCTCGTGGACTGCGGCAAATGGTGTTCCCGGGGTCGTCGACCTTCCCGGCCGACGGGGTGTCGCCGCATCGCTGTGCCGAAGCGCGGGTACCGTCTGGCATGGAAAAACAGCGCTGGGAGCGAACTAACCGCCGGGAGGAAGGCCGAGGGCGGGGGCGTTGCCGAGCGGCTGGGGCGGATTTGCGCCCGAGCCGCCAAAGGTGCCGGTGGTGTGGCCGTTTCCGCCAAAGCCAGAGTAGTTGGCGTTCGGCAATTGACCGGTGCTGTTGACGTAGACCGATGCTTTCGGGTCGGTGACGTTAACCAGCACGCCATTGTTAATCGTGACACTGTTGCCCGCGATGCTCTTGGTCGAGTTGCCGTTCAAGCTCACGTTGCCGACAAAGACCACCTGGCCATTTCCGTTCGTGCGCGTAGAGTTGCAGGGTGGTGTCGGCGGAGAGACTGCCGCCGCCGACCCGCAGGACACCGTTGTTCCCGAGGGCGGCGACTTTGAAGGTGTCGGCATGGACGTCGGCATTCGTTAGGTTGATCTGGCCGCTGCTCCCGGAATGGCGGATGTCGACCGTGCCGCGGTCGGCTTGCAGCGTGCCGCTGACGTTGACCTGGCTGTTGCCGGTCGGAGCAGTGGCCTGGATGATGATTTTTCCACCCGGCGCCGGTAGCGGCCGCGTCGAGAAGGGAGAGCAATTGCCCGGTGTTGTCGACATTGATCGCAACGCCGGAGATTCTCCCGCTCTTGAGCGCGATCGATCCGCCCGAGGCGCTCCGCCGGTTCACCGTGTTGTGCGAAACTTGGACGCGATTGTTCACCGTCACTGCGCCGGCGTTGGCCGTGAGAGTAACCGAACCACCTTGGCCCGCCGGGGCATCAGCGCCGCTCGATCCGGTCGACGCTTCAATATCGGCTCCGATCGCGATGCCGCCCGTGGTCGCGGTGATCGCGAGAAAACCGTCGTCTCCCCCGACACTTAGGGAGGAGGTAATCGCCGGTGTCCCGAATGGAAGCGCAAAAACCTAGGCGGAAGCTGCCGCAGCCGGCGCGCAAATCTCGACGCTGGCTGGCCGACTCCGTCGGACGAACCCATGAAATTGAGGTCGATTTTGGAGTTCTAACCAACGAACCAGGACAACCTTCCCGTGAAGACCGTCCGAGATCAGAATTTCAAACTAAGCGTAACGCCACCGCCGCCGTTGAAGACGTTGTAACGGAAGACGCTTTGATTCGATTGATTAGCTACATAAGTGCTGATTGCACTCACGGTCAGCCAGTCGCGAATGTGATAGTTGGCGCTAAGAGAAAGGACTTCACTTACATCCGTCCGGCCGCCGGAATCGTAAGGTCGCACGACAAAGGTGCTGGCAGCGTTGATTGAAAAATTGCGGCTCAGATTCACCGCATAACCTGCATAGATACCGAAATCGTTGCGACGCGGTGGCTGCGAATCCGCATAAAGGCTGATGTTGGCAAACGTCCCAAATGATACCTGCTGCGCGCGTCCGATGGGGATCGGGACCTCGGCATTGAGCGCGAACCCGAGATTGGAAAAGAAAGCGTCAAAGCTATCCGTGGGCGTAAGCCGATTGAAGTCAAGACCGGCGCGCAATACCAGATTATGGAACTTCGGTATGAAATAAGTCAGGCCGGCGATCGCATCGAAGCTGGCGAAATTGAAACTGCTCAAATTGTTGGTGTAGTAAAAAAACTGCTGCCGAATGGTGAACTCGCCATAAAGCGTACGCTGGAATTTCGGCGCGTAAGTCAGCCCTATGACCGGAGCGGTGATGACGGCGCCGACCTCGCCGCTGTTCACCAGCGCGACGTTTGAGGTGTAGTAAACAGGAACGCCCGCTTCGAGCGTGAACGGTTGGTATTGATCGGCCCGCTTCAGGATCGCCTGTTCTCCCAGGTCGCTGTCGTTAGGGGTGGAGGCGGCGTAATTTTGATCGACACCGTTGGCGTTGACGTTTGGGGATGGTGTGAACGCTGGCGATTGACTGCTAAGCAGTCGTGCCCGATCCGCGGCGCTGTTCTGCCCGCGCGCCGCAGGAGCCGCCAGAGCGATCGCGACCAGGAGGAAAAATAAAAGACCACGCCCGCGGAAAGAGGAAGCACATTTCATAAAGGGCTTCTCTTTTAGAGAGCGGATGCCCGGCGCGTCAAGCCTTTCCTAGAGACCCAGGGCGCACCTCAGGGACAGCACGCTTCAGGCGAAAGGCAGGTTCGCCTTGATTCGCTGAACGTCGGTTTTGTCGACCAGAGCCGATTTCGCGAGCTGACGTTTGCTCTTGGCGCTCTTGGCCGAGAGGAGGTGCCGGCGCTTGGCATGCGAGCGCAATACCTTGCCCGTTCCGGTGATCTTGAACCGTTTGGCGACTGATTTCCTCGTCTTGCTGCGCGCGATGGGCTTCGGCATAAGGCGCGGAAGATAAGCACGTCCCCCGAGGCTGACAACCGATTTTCTGTTTACCGACCGATGAATCCGATCATCATTTCCCGATGGAAAACGAAGATCCGACCAACCCACGCGTCGTGATTCTCGGAGCCGGTTTCGGCGGACTCGAGGCGGCAAAGCAGCTGGCCGACAAGCCGGTTCAAGTGACGGTGATCGACCGGACAAATTATCATCTCTTTCAGCCGTTGCTTTACCAGGTGGCCACGGCGGCGCTTTCTCCGGCGGATATTGCCGCGCCGGTGCGCGGCATTCTGGGAAAGTACGAAAACATCGAAGTCATTCTGGCCGAGGTGAAGGCGGTCAACGTCGCGGGCCGAACCGTGCGAACCGCGGATCGCGAGATCCCGTACGATTACCTCATCGTTGCGACCGGCGCTCGCCATTCTTATTTCGGTCATGACGAATGGGAAAAACTCGCTCCTGGACTGAAGAGTCTCGAGGATGCGATTGAAATTCGGCGTCGCATTTTAATGGCCTTCGAGTTTGCCGAGAAGACAACCGACCCGGAGGCGAGGGCCGCGGCGATGAACTTTGTTATTGTCGGTGGCGGCCCGACCGGGGTGGAAATGGCGGGAGCGATCGCCGAGATCGCGCGCGAGACGTTGGCGAAGGATTTTCGCCATATCGATCCGTCGAACGCGCGCGTCATTCTGGTCGAAGGCGAGAAGCGGGTTCTGGCAAGTTATCCGGAAGACCTCTCGGCCAGTGCGCAGAAACAGTTACAAGAACTGGGGGTTGAGGTGATTACCGGAACGCACGCCGGTGATCTGACTGAGAACGGCCTGGAGGTGGCCGGGAAGTTCATTCCATGCCGGGTCAAAATCTGGGCGGCGGGAAACGCCGCTTCCTTCGTGGGGAAGACCCTTGGTGTGGCGGTGGACCGGGCCGGCCGGGTCATCGTGCAGGATGACCTGACGATTCCCGGTCATCCCGAGGTGCAGGTAATCGGCGACCTGGCCAAATTCACCTCCAAGGAGGGCAAACCTTTGCCAGGCGTTTCGCCGGTCGCGATCCAGGAGGGGCGCCACGCGGCGACTAACATCCTGCATATGGTCGCAGGGGCGAAGCCGCAGCGTTTTTATTACTGGGACAAAGGCAGCATGGCCACGATCGGCCGCAACCGCGCCGTAGCCGACCTAAACTTCGTCCACTTCAGCGGCTTTCTCGCCTGGCTCGCGTGGCTTTTTGTTCACGTGATTTATCTGGTCGGTTTTCGAAACCGGATCCTGGTGCTGTTCCAGTGGGCCTGGGCATACGTCACCTTCAACAAAGGCGCGCGTCTCATCACGCGAAACTTCCAGGCCGAGCAACGGCCGCTGGGATGAGAGCATTGAGGGAGTGAGGGAGTGAGGGAGTGAGTGATTGAGGGATTGAGCGAATGAGGGATGAGCCAAACAAACTGGATCGGGCGAAGGCGCTCCAGACTCGAACGAAGGCGTTCGCCGTGGCCATCGTACGAGCTTTCACCGCTCTGCCTAAAACGGATGAAGCACGGGTCATCGGCCGGCAGTTCCTGCGGTCGGGAACGTCGGTCGCGGCGAACTATCGCGCGGCTTGTCGAGCGCGATCAAAAGCAGAGTTCATTTCGAAAATGGCGGTTGTGGTCGAGGAAGCGGACGAAACTGCCTTTTGGCTGGACTTGGTTGTCGATGCGAAAATCGTCAGCGCGGCTTCGATGTACGCGTTGCACGACGAATGTGAGGAACTGTTGAAGATCTTCTCTAGCTCCCGCGCAACCGCCGAAGCAAATCGCTAAATCCCTCAATCGCCCGCTCGCTCAACGAAATGAAGCACACGCTTCCAAACCTCCGCATTGCCATCGTCGGCTCGGGTGCGATCGGGCTTTATTATGGCGGGAAGCTGGCGCACTTCGGGCGCGACGTGCATTTCCTTCTCCGGAGCGACTACGATGCGGTGCGCAAACGCGGGCTGCGCCTTCGGAGCAAGAAGGAAAACATTCACGTGCCCAAGGTGCAGGCCTACCGTTCGACGCAAGAGATCGGAGTATGCGGCCTGGTCATCGTTGCGGTCAAAACCACTTCGAATGCGGGATTGCCGTCACTCATTCCGCCATTGTTAGGCGAGCAGACCATGATCCTGACGCTGCAGAATGGACTTGGGAATGAAGACTTTCTCGCCGGGCATTTCGGGGCCGAGCGGATCCTGGGTGGCCTTTGCTATATTTCCCTCAACCGCACGGCGCCGGGAGTAGTGGAGCGTCTCGACGCCGGTCGCCTGACGATTGGCGAATATCGCGATCATCCGCAGCCGCGTACGCACAACGTCGCGTGGGAGTTCAAACGTTGTGGGGTCGTTTGCAACGTGGCGGACGACCTGGCGCTGGAACGCTGGCGCAAACTCGTCTGGAACATTCCATTCAATGGACTCTCCATCGTGGCCGGCGGCCTCGATACGGCCGCGATTCTGGCTGACGACCGATTGCGACAACTGACGGTCGAGCTGATGGACGAAACGATCGCAATCGCGAATGCCTGCGGACATCGGTTGCCTACTGCCGTCGCGCTCGATCTGATGAGGCGAACAAAAGCGATGGACGCCTACAGGCCTTCGACCCTCCTCGATTATGAGGCGGGCCGGCCGTTGGAGATTGAGTCGATCTGGGGCGAGACGCTCCGGCACGCGCAGGCGGCGGGGGTCGCCGTACCGCGTCTCGAGATGCTTTTTCGATTGCTCAGGTCGTTGGATGAGAAGCGTCGAAAATGAACTTGCCCACCATCGCTGTGCACAATCGGCAACGCATGATCGCGGTCGACCGGGACTCGCTGGCGCGCTTTGCGGTCCGCGCGCTGCCTCTCTGCGCGGCGGGAAGCGGGCACGGCCTAACGGCTCTGAAAGAAGTCAACGTGGTGCTGGTTTCTGATCACAAGATCAGCGAGCTGCATCGCCGTTTTATGCAGATTGCCGGGCCGACCGACGTGATTACTTTCCAGCACGGCGAGATATTCATCAGCGTCGAGACCGCGCGGCGTCAGGCGGCAGCCTACGGGATTTCGCTCGAGCATGAGCTGCGCACATACCTTGTTCACGGCTTGCTCCATTTGCACGGATTCGACGATCGCGCGCCAGTAGCTCGGCGCCGGATGCAGCGTGTCCAGGAAAGGATTGTTGTGCGGGCTTCGTCTTAAGAAATCGGCCAGCCTGTGGGAGGGATTGATTCAAATCCCCTGCGTGTTATGGTTTTTGTTATGCTTTGGCTCGTCCGCTTATCCATTTCGCACCGGTTACTGGCCGGAACGTGAAGCCCACCGGGTTCGTCGTTATGCCAGCTTTTCTGGAGATTTCCAGCGCCGTAGAAAGCCCGGCGATCACCGAGGAAACCAGGAGCAAGGAGGCGGTCGATTTGCCCTGGAATGTGGTTGTGCATAACGATCCGGTGAATCTGATGAGCTACGTCACGATGGTCTTTCAAAAGGTCTTTGGTTATCCGAAGGAAAAGGCCGAACTGCACATGCTCGAGGTGCATCAGAAGGGACGCTCGATTCTGTGGAGCGGGGTGCGGGAGCGCGCCGAGCTGTTTGTCCAGCAATTGCACGGCTACCTGCTGCTCGCGACGATCGAGCAGGTGAACTGAGATGGAGGTCTTTCGCAACAACGGCGCGCTCGAGATCAGCGAGATCGATCCTTTTCTGGCGGAGCTTTTGCGCCAGATCCCGGTCAGCACCAGGACCGATGTTGCTTCCGCGGCGGAACAACGGCTGTTCAGTCCACCGGTCAGCCCTAACGAGAAAGAGTTCTGCGCGGAGTGGAAACTCTATGTCGAACCGGAGCTACGACGTCATTTCCAGAATGCGACCGAGATCGTCGAAACCGATCTGCGCGAACTGGAGGCAAACGAGAAACCATTCGCCAACCGCGCCCTGCGCATCCCGCATGAACACTCCGAGGCCTGGCTCAACGCCCTCAACCAGGCACGGCTCGCGATCGCGGCGAAATATGATTTCAGCGAGGCCGAACTGTGCGATCACTATCGCTCGCCGATCGGTTCCCGGCGCGACCTGAGCCTTTTCCAGGTGAACTTTTACGGGTTTCTCCAGGAATTCATTCTGCGCGAGATGGACTGCGACCCCGCTTCGCCTAACGAGTAATCAAATCGCTGCCGTTAGGTCTTTGGCCTCCGCGAAACCGGGGCGCCCTGCTTCTTTCGTTCGTGGACCATTTTCATCAGCCGTTCCTTCAAGGCCTGAGATGACTTCGCGGGTCGCAGGCTGAGCGCGAATGCTTCGTGCAGCCGATAGCATTCGGTGATGAAAGCCTCTGCCTTCTGGCCAAATTTCGCTCGCGCCTTTTCGAATTCGCGGATCTCGTTGTCTTCCAGCGCACCGATCACGTAGAGCCGGGCGCTTTTCTGGAATTCTTCAAAGCTCATCTTTCAATTCTTTGAGGCCGTCGTAGATCTTTTTCAGCCCCAGTTCGAGGCGCGTTTTTACCGTTCCCAAAGGTGTATTCGTATGGGCCGCGATTTCGCGCTGGCTCATGCCGCGAAAAAATGCCAGGTCAATCGCCCGCTGCTGCGCCGGAGGCAAACCGTTGATCACCTTACGAATCAGCATCCGGGTATCAGAGAAGTTGATTTCTTCCTCGGTCGCATTGTGCACCCAGGCGTCGGGCTGTTGTTCCTTCTCAATCTGAAACCGCTCGCCGGCCCGCAGGTAGGCTTGCTTCTTGCGCAGGCCATCGATCGCCCGCCGCCGCGCCAGCGTCACCATCCAACCAAGTGGCTTGCCTTTTTGGGCCGAGAAGTTCTTCGCCTGGTTCCAGAGCTCCATGAAAATCTCTTGTAGCAAGTCGTCTGCCTCGGGTTCGTTGTGTACCACGCGCAGGATAAGGGCCTTGATGATCCCGCTGTAGCGATCGTAAAGCTTGGAGAGGGCTTCGGGATCCTCCTGCTGAATTCCCTCCATCAATTCGAGATCAGTCGGTTCGCCCGGAGCGAGCGGTGGCCTCATCGCCGGGGCGGGACGACCGGATTCATCGTCATCGATTGGAAATTTTCGTCGGCGGGGCATCGAGTGTTAGAGGAGAGAAGATGTAGAGCGGCGGCCGAGCGCCGTCCATCCGGATTTGCGTCTGGCTTGCCTGCGGCAGGCGATTGGAACAGGCCCTCAATGGATCGCCTGGCGCGGCGCTTGCCCTTTTCTTCCGCACGATCGCGGAGGGATTTCGCCGCGTAGTCGGCGGCAACGGCCGCCCCTCAGTTGTCGTTCCCGGCCAGCGGCTGGCCAGCGAAGTGCAGTGTCTCGAGGATGTCGCCCCGAGGACGCAGAAAATCCTCGCTGCTCTGATCGCGGGGCCGCTCAAGTTCCACGCGTCCCGGGAGTCAGACCGCCATCCATGGAAACAAACTCCGTTGAAACGTGTCGAATCCTTTACGCCGTCGCTTCGCGCACATCTTTCTTCGGCGCTACCGTCTCGACCATCAAATAATAAGTCGTATTTACAGAAGACAAATTTCATGAATTTTGCAGCGTTGCCAGCCGTGCCATCACTGGGCAATCTCAAGGGATGATTCACGATCCCCTTGAAATTCGGCATTTGCGTTACTTCCTCGCCGTGGCCGAAGCGGGCAGCTTCAGCCGCGCTGCCGACCGGCTCGGCCTTTCCCAGCCCAACATCTCCCAGCAGATGCGCGACCTCGAGACAGCGTTGCGCGTCAACCTTTTTCAGCGCCGCGGTAAGCGGATCCTGCTCACCTCTGCCGGGCAAATCTTCCAAGAACACGCCCACGGCATTCTGCGGCAGATCGAAAATTTTCTTCAAGAACTCAGCATTGAGCCGGGACAGATGCGCGGCGCGCTCCACCTCGGCGTCGTCCCGATCCTCAACGTCGCCCTGATTCCGCAATTGCTTGGGATGTTCGCGGCCACCCATCCCGGCGTCAGCCTCAACGTCGAAGAGATTTCCTCCACGGAAATTGAGACCGCACTGGAAGAAGGGCGGATGGATGTCGGCCTCGGTTTCCTCACCCGCCACTCACCTAACCTGCATTACGAGCGGCTTTGCACTGATCAATTCGCGCTCGTCGTGCATCACAGTCACCCGTGGGCGAAACGGCGGGTGATCGACCTCACTGAACTCCACCAGGAACGCATCCTCCAGCTCCCCGATACCTTCGTTATGAGGCGCATGAGTGACGCGATCTGCCGCGAACATCAGGTGCGGCCGCGGATCATCGCCGAGATTAATGCCATCGAAACGCTTCTACGCTCCCTCGCTCCGCTCAAGGCGGCCGCGCTCATGCCCAAGATCGCGTTGCGGGGCGCAAGCGATCTCACCGCCATCAGACTGAAGGGAAAAAATCTGGCGCTCGAAATCGGGCTGCTCCGTCTGATTGATTCCGGCTCGAACAGCGCGGTGGAGGAGTTCACAAAGCTGGCCCGCGCCGCCGTGCCGCGGATCATTCGGAACCAGCCACGGAGCGCTGCCTAGCTTTTCGTTAGGCCGCGAATCACCGAGCCGATCACCGCGCCCGCTCCCACGTTCGCAACTTCACGCTTGATCCCAGGCAGATAAGGTGCAAACGATTTTCTTAGCTATGAAGACATATCGCCTGCCTTTGCTGTTGACTATTTTCGCCTTTGCCTTGGCCTCCTCGGCTTTGGCCCAATCCCTTTTTTGCCCCGCGAGATATTCCGATGAGGTTGCTGTGATCGACACCTCGACCAACCAGGGTACTCACCCAGATCCCGGTGGGGCGTTTCCCGATTCGTATTGCGATGACACCGGATCTCCTTAAGGCCTTTGTTACCGATGCGAAGTCCAGGACCGTCTCGGTTCTGGACACGGTGGCGCGCACGACTACTGACACCATCCCGGTGAGCGCGGTACCCGGAGAGATCGCTGTCACGCCGGATGGTGGACGTGTTTTCGTCCTGCATGAAAGCGGCCTCCATGGCAACTGTCCCGTCAACGTCATTGATACGGCAACCAATCAGATCATCACGACTGTCCTTCTTCCCGGGAATCAGGCCAAAGACATCTTGTTCACGCCGGATGGAAGTACTGCATATGTCTCGAATAATTCCTATGGAGAAGTGGACGCGATTGATACCACTACCTACCAGGTAACGAGTATCCCCACCGGGGGTCGCCCCCGTCGTCTTTGCATCTCTCCCGCGGGTGACCGCGTCTACACCCCCAACAACGGGAGCAACTCCGTATCCGCCATCGACACGGCAACGAACCAAGTGATCGCAAGCATTCCTGTTGGACGCCGCCCGCTCGGAATTGGCATTACCCCCAACGGCGAGGAGGTTTATGCGACCAACCAGCAGGATGGGACAGTCTCTGCCATCAATACCACAGCATTGAGTGTGGTCGCGACCATCCCTACCGGAAACCTTTGCCAGAGAGTGGTCATTACCCATGATGGAACGAAGGCCTTCGTACAAAATGGATATTCCGACACTGTTTCGGCCATTGACACCGCCACGCATACGGTCAGCGCAACGCTCCCCGTCGGACACCATCCTTGGACGATGCTGATCAACGCAGACGATACGAAAGTCTACGTGTGCAACTCCACCGACACGACTTTAACGGTTATCGATATTCCGTCGCTGACCGTCTCTGACACAATCGCTAACGTAGGGTCGGCGCCCTTTGACCTGGCATTTGGTCCATAGCCGTGGGCCCGAATGCAAATTGCAGGGACTCTAATCCATTTTCTTAGTTATGAAGACATATCGCCTGCCTTTGCTGTTGACTATTTCCGGCTTTGCCTTCGCCTCCTCGGCTTTGGCCCAATCCCTTTTTTGCCCTGCGAGACACGCCAATGAGGTTGCTGTGATCGACACCTCGACCAACCAGGTAGTCACCCAAATCTCCGTGGGCTCTTTCCCGATTCGTATTGCGATGACACCGGATCGGCGCAAGGCCTTTGTTTCCGACGGGCTTTCCGCAAGCATCTCGGTTCTAGACACAGTGACGCGCACGACTACTGACACCATCTCGGTGAGCGCGCTACCCGGAGAAAGCGCTATCACGCCGGATGGTGGACGTGTTTTCGTCGTGCATCAAGGTGGCCACCATGGCAACTGTCCCGTCGACGTGATTGATACGGCAACCAATCAGATCATCACCACTGTTTTTATCCCCGGACATTGGGCCAAACACGTCTTGTTCACGCCGGATGGGCGCTCCGCGTATATCGCGAACTTTTCCAGGGGAGAAGTGGACGTGATTGATACCACGACCTACCAGGTAACGAATATCCCCACTGCGCCTGGCTCCCGTCGTCTTTGCATCTCTTCCGCCGGTGACCGCGTCTACGTCGCCAACGACAAGGGCAATTCCGTATCCGCCATCGACACGGCGACGAACCAAGTGATCGCGACCATTCCCGTGGGACGAGGACCGCTCGGAATTGGCGTTACCCCCAACGGCGAGGAGGTTTACGCGACCAACCAGGGGACTGGCACAGTCTCTGTCATCGATACCACCACATTGACTGTGATCGCGACCATCCCTACCGGAAACCTTCCCCAGAGAGTGGTATTTACGCATGATGGAACGAAGGCCTTCGTAGAAAATGGATATTCCGACACGGTTTCGGCCATTGATACCGCCACGCATACCGTCCTCGCAACGCTCCCCACCGGACACCATCCTTTCACTATCCTGGCCAACCCAGACGATACGAAGCTCTACGTGTGCAACGCCAGCGACACGACTTTAACGGTTATCGATATTCCGTCGCTGACCGTCTCTGACACAATTACTGGTACAGGGTTGGCGCCCTTTGATCTGGCATTTGGTCCATAGCCGTGGGCCCGAATGCGAATTGCGATCTTCGATCGAGGCGAACAGTCGAATTAGTGTGGCGACGGCACCGAGAGGACGCCATCCGGTTCAAGACTTGTTTTCTGTCAGCGCGCCCCGCTGGAAGCGTTAGCATGCTGGACGACCTTCTTTAGTTTGTCGGCCGCTTGCGCAAGGACCTGCGCGTTGCTCGGTTGGTTGCAGTCCACATCGTAGACCAATCCTCCTCCTCCGTCCCATTTGCGTTGTGGTCGTGAGGTCGATCGTGCTTGACATCCAGGAAAGCTCTCCGGAGACGGCGACGATTCGTTCCTCGGCGTGGAGCTGAATTTCGAGCACCGATATCGTATCGTGCTCCCGACGATTTCGTGTTGCACCAGCGGACTTATCCCCCAAACGCGCAAACTGCGACGCAATCCCCTGGCGCGCAAAAAACGCACAAAAAATGACAAGGATCGCCAAGCGGTTCGATTGGCACTGCCGTTAGTTATTTTGTGCAGACAAGCACGTTCATGCTGAGGGACGAGCTGCGGCTCAGCCTGGCTGCTCCGGCGGTTGATCATGACTGGAGGATTAGTCGTCGATCGATTCCAGCGACTTGTGATCGCTGGGGCCACGTCTGCTCAACGGGGCCGGTTCCCGCCTTTCGCAGCCAGCGTGAACGCAAACTGAAATCCTCCACGGCATCCCCCGCCTAACGAACAGAAACAACGAACCATGGACTACCTGATTGTCTTGCTCGCCGCCGGCTTCATCGCTCTCATCGCGTGGCTCGTCGGCCGTAATGTTTTTCATAGTGACTAATTTTTGGCGCGAGTTAATTGTTCGCCATCTGCGCCGGGTCGAGTCATGCTTCGATCCTGGTGGGGAACTCGCCGACTGCCTGCAACAAGAGCGCTGACTTCGTCTTCCGCGCGGATGAATTCGTCGTCGGCGCCGGCGAAATCGTCAGCTTCTTAAAAGAAGTCGATGTCGATCCTGCCAAGATCGACCACTTCTGGATCACGATTCGCGCGGGGGGTTTTGGATTGCTGCGCGTCTCAATCAGCACCTGGTCGCTCAGGCACGCGGCTGATGGATTCGATCCGCGGATGCGAGTGGGCGTGCTGGCGTCCACCTGGTCGGAATTGCCGGCGCCCGGTGTCTTTCCGGTTGCTGACCTCGATTACGCGCAGCTCGAGCGCACGACTCCGATCGTCTATCGCGAGATCGAGCGGCCGGCGCTGGAGGAGTTGCTCACTGCGAAGGCCGGTCGGGCGATTTTCGCCGAAGCCTGGGGCGCGCTTTATCTGCGGGACCGGCTCGGGATTCATCAGGTGCACAGCCGCCGCGCGAGTTGCAGCGTCCGGAGCGACTACGTTGGCCGTGACGGCGCGATCCGGTTTTATTACCGGGAAAATTCGGCCGAGATGCTTCTCTTCAAGTATTGCGGCCAGGTCTGACCCGGAGCAGCCGCAAACCGTTGAGCACAACCACGACGGTGCTGCCTTCATGACCGACCACGCCGAGCGCGAGTTGAATTTTTTGCGCGAGCGCAAAGGTCACAAGGATGGCAACCGTGCCTAACGACACGAACAGGTTTTGCCGGATAATGCGGCGCGCTTGCCGACTCAGGCGCAAAGCTGCCGGGACATTTTGGATCCGGTCGTGCATCAGGATCACGTCGGCCTGGGCGAGGGCCGCGTCCGAACCGCGCGCGCCCATTCCGAGCCCGACATCGGCTGCGATCAGACTCGGGGCGTCGTTGATTCCATCGCCCACCATCGCGACCCTCTTTCCTTCCTGTCGCCAGCGGTGAATCCATTTCAGCTTTTCGTTAGGCGTGAGGTCGGCGTGCACTTCCTCGATCCCGGCGGCGCGCGCCACCATTTCCGCGGCCGATGCGCGATCGCCCGAGACGAGCGCGACTGAGTCGCCTTCGTCCTTCAAGGCGGCGATCACCGACGGGGTGGCCGGCCGGAGCCGGTCGCGCAGGTAGATCACGCCCAGCAGCACCTCTTGCGCGACCCAAACCTCGGCCTCCGCGCCGCTCGAGGGGAATGGTGCGACATTGAATCCGCGCTCCTCCATCAGGCGGCGGCTGCCGACCACGACGAGGCCGGGGCCGACTCTCGCTTCCATCCCGAAACCGGGAATATTCGTCACTCCCTCGCTTGCAGCCAGTTCGAGGTTGCGGCGTTCCGCCTCCGCCACGACAGCGCGGGAAAGGGGATGGGTTGAATTTTGCGCCACCGCGGCAGCGGTGGCGAGCGCTTCCTCCGGCGCCGTTAGTCCCACTGTCTCGATTCGCGCGACCTCCAGTTCACCCGTCGTCAGGGTGCCTGTTTTGTCGAAGGCGAAATGATTGACCCCTGCGAGTGTTTCCACAGCCACGCCGCCACGGAAGAGGATTCCCTGGCGCGCCCCGGCGGCAATCGCAACCAGAATGGCGGAAGGAATTGAAAGCACGAGCGCGCAGGGCGAGGCGACGACGAGCAACGTCATCATGTGATAGAGCGCCCGGGCAAACGGCTCGCGTTGCCCGAGCAGGAGCCAGCCCAAAAAGGCAACGCTGCCGGCCAGGACCACGACCGTGTAGTAGCGCGTAAACGTGTCGGTGAAACGCTGCGCCGGCGCCTTCTGTTCGCGCGCGCTCTCGATCAAGTCAATGATCCGCTGCACCGCGCTCTCGCCTGGCAGCCGGCGCACGCGAATCACCGCCCGGCCCTCGAGGTTGACCGTCCCGCCGCTCACCGGATCGCCGGGACGCTTTGAAACGGGGAGCGCTTCGCCGGTCAGCGCGGACTCGTCGGCCGAGGTCGCGCCTTCGCACACTTCACCATCGGTCGGGAAAAGGTCGCCCGGCTTGACGAGCAATTCATCGCCCACGCCTAACGAGTCGGCGGGAACATCGACCCACTCGCCATTCTCTCGCCGGCAAACGGTCTCTGGGGCTGCCTTGAGGAGCGAGCTGATCGTTTGCTCCGTGCGATAATTGGCGAACTGCTCAAGCGCGTTGCTGAGCGAAAAAAGGAAGAGCAACGTGCCACCTTCCGCCCATGCGCCGACCGTAGCCGCGCCAATCGCCACCACGATCATGAGGAGGTTAATATCGAAAACTCCGCGCCGCAGTTCGCCGGCGAGCTGGATCGAGGCAAACCACCCGCCGCTGAGATAGGCGGCGACAAAAAACGGCAGCGCGGCGAGCGCCGGCGCGCCGAGCTTCGAGAGGAGAAACCCGGCCAGCGTGCAAAGCCCACAAAATGCGGCGAAGACCAGCATCATCCGATGCCGCGGCTGTGATCCCATTCTGTGCCAGCTCGAGTTCACGCTCGAAAATGACCGCTAGCCGGGCGAAAGGTCACGCCAAACTTGCAAGCGCCGGCGCGTTCCTCATCCGGCCTCGTCTTCCAACGATCCGGCGGCTGCTTTTTCAATTGCATCGCCACCTGAATTGGGCTGCCTTGGGTGACTGCTTCCATATGTGTGTAATCAGGACGCCGACGCGACCGCCTGCTGAGCGGGCATTGCGAAGTGCCATGCATTTCTTGTCGGGCCAATGAAACGAATCGCCCTTCTCACCAGCGGCGGCGATGCGCCCGGTATGAACGCCGCGATTCGCGCGGTGACGCGTCGCGCAATCTATCATGGAGCGGAAGTGTTCGGCGTTCGCCGGGGCTACGCCGGGCTGATGGCGAATGATCTTGTGCCACTCGGGCCGCGCGATGTCGGCCGCATCTTGCAACTTGGCGGCACCATGCTGGGCAGTGCGCGTTGCGCGGAATTTTGCGCCGATGCGGGCGTGACTTGTGGGATGGAGTCTTTGGCCACGCGCGGGATCGAGGGGTTGGTTGTGATCGGTGGCAACGGCTCGCAGGCCGGCGCCCACGAGATCGCGCAGCGCGGCTTGGCCGTTGTCGGAGTCGCGTCCACGATCGACAACGACCTTTGCGGAACCGATGTCACGATCGGCGTGGACACGGCCCTGAACATCGCGCTTGAAGCAATCGACCGCTTGAAAGTGACCGCCTTGTCGCATCGTCGCGGCTTTCTGGTCGAGACGATGGGGCGCAACTGCGGCTATCTCGGTTTGATGGCGGGGCTGGCCGGCGGCGCGGACGTGATCGTCATTCCCGAAGTGCCGACCGATCCCGAGGCGGTTGCGGACGAGCTGCGCGACGCGTACGCCCGGGGCAAGTCGCACGCCCTTGTGGTCGTCGCAGAGGGCGCGGCCTACAACGCCGAGAGGCTGGCGGCCTATTTCACCGAGCACCGGGCGCGCCTGCAATTCGAACTGCGCGTGACCAAGCTCGGGCACGTCCAGCGCGGCGGCGCACCGACCGCCTTCGATCGTGTTCTGGCCACGCGGCTCGGCGCGGCGGCGGCTGACCATCTCCTCTCCGGCAGCCGCGGGGTCCTCATTGGGATGCAGCGTTCCGAGATAACCGCGACGTCGTTAGGCGAAATCGTCAGGAAACAAAAGCCGCTCAATCCGGAGTTGTTTCCGCTTGCGAAGAGTCTCGCCCGATAAGAAGCGACTTCCGCGCAAGAAACGCTTTCTTTTTGCCAACAAACGCCAAGAAGCCCGCTCTGCTCGGCCTATCGTTGCCTAACGAAAGGGCGGACATGGAGGGAAAAATCATACTTTTGGTGGATGCAGATGCTGATTCCGCCGGCGTCGTGCTGGAAGCGGGCGCCCGGACCGGGCACGGGGTGCGTTTGAGTCGAGGAGAACAGGATGCTTTCGCCATTTTGAGTCGGGAATTTGATCGCATCGACAGCATTGTGGTCGACGTTGACCCCGGCTCGGAGGGGCTCCCGTTGCTCGAAGCGATCAGCGCCTTGCACCAGCGGCCGCCGATCATTGCGCTCACATCGATGGAGGAAAGTCACATGGAGCCGTTCGTGACGCGGCGGGGTGCGGCAGCCTGCCTCGGGAAGCCGGTCTCGATCGAGCACTTGCACGCGGCGTTCGAACAAGTCACCCGGCCGGATGCGGGCGCAGAGGTCTCATGCGATCCGTGGGGACATCCGGGTGCGCGGTGCTCGCCGGCAAAACATGCCAACGGCTCGAATGCGGGAGCGGAAACGTGAAGGGTCCCGGCCCCGTAAATCAGCGCGCCCGCCAATTTCAGATTCGTCGCGTCCTGGTGGCTGTTGATTTTTCTCCGCCCTCGCGTGCGGCCCTCGCCTTTGCCGTGCCGCTGCTCAGAAAGTTCGGCGCCGAGCCGCACCTGGTGCACGTTGTTGCTGCCGACGTTCCGCTTGCCGGCCTGATGGCGCTGCCGCTGATCGTGCCGGAGATCGAAGTAGAACGCCGAGTTCGATCGCACCTGAAGGAGTTCGCAGCGAAAGAGGTGCTGCCGGTCCGGCGGGAAAACATTCATGCCGTCAAGGGCAGACCCTTCGAGGAAATCTGCCGGCTCGCCCGCGAACTCGAGATCGACCTGATCATCACCGGCACGCGCGGGCAGACAGGCCTCAAGCATCTCGTTCTCGGGAGTACGGCCGAGCGCGTTGTGCGTCACGCGCCCTGTCCCGTCCTTGTCCTCCATTCGTTAGGCAACTCTCGGCGCGATCGCGCGCTTTTCCGGAAGATTCTCGTCCCGGTCGATTTCTCGCGCTGTTCGGCGGAAGGAGTGGCCGTCGCCAGGGCGCTTGCGAAGGAGTTCGACTCGAAGCTCTTCCTCCTGCATTCGATCGACCTTCATTATTACACCGCCAATTCGAAATATCTGCTCTACGACTACCCACCGCTCGTGGCGGCGGCGGAAACGGCTGCACGCCAGCAGATGAAGGAGCTGGTTACCGCTGTCGCGCAGGAGGGTATTGCGGTCGATAGCACGCTCGAGAACGGTCACGTCGGCGAGCAGATTTGCGTGCGGGCCAGGGAGCTGCGGGTGGAATTGATTGTCACTTCCACCCATGGGAGAACGGGAGTGAAACATGCCCTGCTCGGAAGCACGGCAGAATATGTCGTACGTCATGCGTCCTGCCCGGTGCTGGTGGTGCCAAGTCGGGTGCGAGCCCGGCGTGCTCCTGCCGAGACCATAAAGAAATGAAACGCCTGATTTTTGTTTGCCTAACGCCGCTCGCGTTTGTGTCCGCGATAAACGCCGCCTCATCTCCGTCGCCGCAGCCGCTCACCTTTGCCAATGTGCGCTCGTTCTTTTCCGACACTTTGCACATCCGTCCCACCGAAGTGCAGAAGCGTTGCGTCATCTTTTATGAGGGCGAATGGCTCAACTCCCGCACCTACAATTACTCGGTCATCATTGTCGAAAACTCGGACGAAGATCTCCAGGTTACCTATTACCTGACCGACGACCGCGAGATGAATTGGGTGAATGAATTCATCGACAGCGCCTTCTTCACCCGGCCGGAAAAGGAAAGCCTTTTCCGACTCCTCTACCAAAAACAGAACACGCGCGGCGGACGCGTCGGCCGCTTCCGGGTCGACGTCAGCCATTGGGAACCGCGCCACGCGGAGATCATCGTCCTTAGCTTCACCCCGCTGCGGCGGCCGGCAGGCTGAACGAAAAAACTGGCGCGAACCTCTTCCCGCGATTGTGCAACGCCGCGCCCATTGCTAATCCAATGGCGTGAAACAACCGTCTCCACCGGCGACAGCTCGCATTTCGACCGCCACGGCCTCGACCGCGCCGGCCGAGCGCGCCGATGAGATCATGCTTCTTGGGCCCCGCTCGCGGCTCGCTGAACTCTTTACGCTCTTCCATGTCATGGCGGATTTCCTGCGCGGTTTTCGCGTCCTCCATTTTGTTGGACCCTGCGTAACCGTCTTTGGCTCGGCGCGGATCAAACCCGGCAGCCCGGCTTACGAACTGGCGCGCGAAATGGGCGCGGGCATCGCGCGAATGGGTTTCACCGTCATGACGGGCGCCGGCCCCGGCATCATGGAAGCGGCTAATCGCGGCGCGCGCGAAGTCGGTGGCCGTTCCGTCGGTTGCAACATCAAGCTGCCCTACGAGCAGCGGCCCAACGAATACCTCGATCTCTGTGTCACGCTCTACTATTTCTTCGTCCGCAAAACGCTCCTCGTGAAATACTCCTATGCCTTTGTCGTCATGCCCGGGGGCGTCGGCACGCTCGACGAATTGTTTGAGGCGCTTACCCTCGTCCAGACCGGCAAGATCCAGAACTTTCCCGTCGTCGTGATGGGCACGGAGTACTGGCGGGAACTGACCGCGCTGCTGGAAAAAATGGCGCAGCTTGGGACGATTAATCGAGCGGACCTGGACTTGGTTTACGTGACCGATTCAGTGGCCGACGCGCTTGAGCACATCCGGCGGAAAGCGATCGAACCCTTTGGCCTCAAGCGAATCGCCCGGCGGCATTTTCCCTGGCTGGGCGAGCGGGGATTGCGGGCTGCGACTCCATGAAACAGCGCCCATCGCGGGAATGGGGGAGGGAATGCCTGGCGGCTTTGCCTAACGATCACCGGTATCTTGTTGGCGTTTCGGGCGGACGCGATTCGGTCGCACTCCTGCATTGGCTGGTGTCGTTAGGCTACGGGCGGTTGATCGTCTGCCATTTTGAGCACGGCCTGCGCGGTCGAGCGGGAAAAGCGGACGCACGCTTCGTCGAACGTCTCGCCGGAAAACATGGGCTGAAATTCGAGATCGGCTCCGCGGATATTACCGCGCTCGCGAAACTGAGGAAACAATCAATCGAAACCACGGCACGTCAGGAGCGATTGGCGTTTTTCGGGAAGGTTGGCCGGCGACGGCATTGCCCGGGGATCTTCCTTGCGCACCAGGCGGATGATCAGGTGGAAACGTTTTTGCTCAACCTCTTTCGCGGCGCCGGAGGGCGCGGGCTCGGTGCAATGCGTCCGAGATCAAATTACGGTTCGCTCGAAATCTTGCGGCCGCTCCTCGGGGTCTGGCGTTCGGAGATCGACCAATACCTCAAGGAGCATCGGCTGAAATTCCGCGATGACGCCACGAACAAGAAGTTGCATGCTCGACGCAATCGGATGCGGCACAAAATCATTCCGGCGCTGGAAAAACAGTTTGGACGTAATATTCGCGCAACGATCTGGCGAGCCGCCACTGTTCTGGCTGAGGAAGAAGATTTCCTTGAGTCGCAAACCCCGGTGGGCCTAACGAAAAGTGAGGAGCTGCCGGTGGCGTCCGTTCGCGCGCTCGCACCCGCGCTCCAGCGCCGTGTCATCCGGAATTGGCTGGCGCAACGCGGCGTATCGGAACTGGGCTTTGCTGTCATCGAGCACGTCAGGCAACTCCTGGCCGGCGGCGCTCCGGCCCGAATCAATCTCGCTCGTGGGCGGTATGCGCGGCGACGCGCGGGCAAGATTTTTGTCGAATAGGCCGTGGGGCGGTCGCTCGCGCGACCATGTCCGCGTTTGCGAGGTCCTTCGCTTTCGCTCAGGATGACAGTAGCATGGCTTCATCTGTCCGAGTTCGCTTCGCTCCTTCGCCGACTGGTTACCTCCACATCGGGGGCGCGCGCACCGCGCTCTTCAACTGGCTTTTTGCCCATCACGCCGGCGGCACATTCGTCCTGCGCATCGAGGACACCGACGAGGCGCGCAACACCGCCGAAGCCGCGCAGGCCATCTATGACGGACTTCGCTGGCTCGGCCTTGACTGGGATGAAGGCCCGCAGGTGGGCGGAGATTTCGGGCCGTATTTTCAAAGCGAGCGCAGAGAAATCTACGAGCGTCACCTCGCGAAACTGGAGGCTGACGGCCACCTTTTTGAAGACAATGGCGCGATCCGTTTCCGCTCGCCCCGCGAGCACGTCGTGGTCGACGACATCGTCTGCGGCAGGATCGATTTCGACCTCTCGAACGAAGAAACCCATCCCGACATGACGATTCGGCGGCCGGACGGCTCGTGGATTTTTCATTTCGTCAACGTGGTCGACGACATCGAGATGGAGATCAGCCACGTCATCCGGGGCGAGGATCATCTCTCGAACACGCCGAAGCACATCGAGCTTTACCGCGCGCTCGGGGCCGAGCCGCCGCGCTTCGCTCACATCCCGCTCATTCTCAACCAGGACGGATCGAAGATGAGCAAGCGCGACGCCGGGGCGAGTCTCAACACCTACATCGAGGAAGGTTTTCTCCCCGAGGCGGTGCGCAATTACCTTTGCCTTCTCGGCTGGTCGCCGAAGGACAACCGGGAAAAGATCGAGATCGAGGAAGTCATCCGGCTGTTTGAGCTGGAGAAAATTCATCGCAAGAACGCCTCGTTCGATCTCGCCAAATGCACCTGGCTGAATGGCGAATACGCGCGCGAATTGCCCGACGATCGCTTCCGCGCCCTCGCCCTGATCGCACTCGCCAAAGCCGGGCTCGACACGGCGGATTATTCGCCCGACTACGTGGAGGCTGCGCTCGATACCTGCAAAGGAAAGTTCCGCATCTTCAGCGAGCTGCCGGCTTATTGCGGTTTCTATTTTGCCGACGAAATCAGCTACCAACCGGAGGGCGTGGCGAAACATTTCATCGCGGAAAACAAACCGCGCCTGCAAGCTCTGCGCGACGCCTTCGCTACCTTGGAAAACTTCGACGCCCTCTCCATCGAGACCGCGCTCAAGTCAACGGCCGGGGTGCTCGGTGTGAAAGTCGGCGCGCTCGTCCACCCAACGCGTCTCGCCGTTACCGGGAGCAACGCCGGCCCCAGCCTCTATCATCTCCTCGAGATCCTTGGACGTGGAAAAGTCCTCGAGCGCATGGATGCGGCGCTGAAAGTCATCCCGGCCTGAGCGTCCTTGCTCGTTAGGCGGGAAGATGGCAGACCAAAGGGCAAATGAGCTACGCGGTGATCAACATTGAAGATCCGGCCCGGAAGACCGTCGGCCGACGAAAGCTCCGGGACGCCTGGAAGTTCGGGATGGAAGCACAAGAAACAGCAAACGAGCTGCGGCAGAGTTTTGCTCACGGGGGGCTTTGTCTGAAGGGTGTTTTCCGCTTCAAATCCCATGAAGAAGCCGACCAATGGATGATCGAGATGCTGGTGAAAAGCGCTCACGGTTCTGAGACCTAGAACCGCGGTTGCCGACCGAGAGCGATCTAGTTTTCCTCTGCCGTCGCCTGAATGAAATTGGTGCGGGTATGTGGTAATCGGCGGCTTTGCGATCATTCAGTCGGGATACCCGAGGCCAACCGGCGACTTCGATCTCATCGTCGCGACGGGATCGACTATGCGGAAGTGGCCAAAGGCGTGGTCATTCGCGAGGTGCAGGGAGTGCCGATACCGTTCGCCTCGCCCCGCCTTCTCTGGCGAATGAAGGCGCATACCCATTGCGAGAAAGACGCGGGCGATCTTGTTTACCTGCGAGAATATTTCGCCGCGCACGGCGAGACGCCACCGGAGTAGGTTCCTTCCGGCGAAAATCCCGTCGCCAGTCGCCGGTCCGTTGGATTGGAATTTCATGAAGGTGCGGCACGCGAATTGCGATCTAGCCTCCCACCCAAGTGATTTGGGCAACGCCAGAACTCTGAACCAGCCATGCAACCCCTCCGAGATCGATCGATGCGGCAAAAGATCACCCTTGTGGTCGAGCTTACGTCCTGTGTGGTTTTGCTCCTCGCCTGCACGGTGCTCTTTGCCGTTCAAGCCTGGTCGATCAGAAAAGACCTCATCAACCAGCTAACGGTAACGGGCAAGATTGCCGCGAATAACGTCGCCGTCGCCGCGCTCTCCCACGACCCTGGGCGCGCCAGCGAGATGCTCGCGGGACTCGATGCGATGCCACAGATCGTCTCTGCGAGCTTCGTCTTGGATGACGGCACACGCTTCGCGCACTTTGGGGCGGAAGACGACGCGACCGAGCTCAAGCTCGCCTCGTCGGGCGGGGGCCTGGGCGTTCATGGCACGCGGGTATCGCTCGGCCAGCCGGTGATCAGCAACGGTCAGCACGAGGGGATACTCTATCTGCAGGCTGATTTTCAGGGGGCCTATTTCGACCTGCTCAGGCTCTACGGTGGCATCCTTGCGCTCGTTCTGGCGGTCTCACTTCTCATCGCCTTTTTCCTCTCCAGCCAATTCCAGCATTTGGTGACGGCACCGATTCTGCGTCTTGCATCCACCGCGCATCGGATCGCGCAGGAGAAGGACTACACCGTGCGTGCGCAAAAATCGGGCAGCGACGAGGTGGGTATGCTGGCCGACGCCTTCAACCAGATGCTCGCCCAGATTCAATCGCAGGATGCGGCTCTGCGCGAAAGCGAGGAGCGTTTTCGTTCCGTCGCGGAATCGGCTCGAGACGCAATTATCATCGCCGATCGCGCTGGGCGTGCGGTCTCATGGAATAAGGGTGCGCGCCTGATGTTCGGTTACGAAGCCGATGAGATTCGCGGCCAGCCCCTCTCGATCCTCATCCCAGAGCGTTTTCGCGCGATGTACGAGACCGGTTTGGCCAGCTTCTGCAAGACTGGCGGCGTCGAAGGCTTCGACAAGACGGTGGAGCTTTTCGGTCTGCGCAAGAACGGAACGGAGTTTCCATTTCAACTGGGGTTGTCTACCTGGCAGACCGCTTCCGGCACATTCTGTAGCGGCGTGATCCGCGATATCAGCGAGCGCACGACGGCGGAGGTCATGCTGCGCGATTCGCAACAGAGACTGCTCGAAACTTCGCGCCTCGCCGGCATGGCAGAAGTCGCCACCGGTGTTCTTCATAACGTCGGCAATGTCCTCAACAGCGTGAACGTTTCGGCCGGACTCGTCGTGGAAAAGTTGCGCGCCTCGAAAGTATCCAAGCTGGGCAGGGCGGCGACCTTGCTCACGGAGCGCAACGGCGATCTGGGCGACTTCCTCGCGCACGATCCCAACGGGCGGAAGCTTCCCGGCTATTTGGCGAAGCTCAGTCAATACCTTCTCGAAGAAAACGCTCAAATCCTGGACGAAGTCGCTCTCCTCGCGCGCAACATCGAGCACATCAAGGAAGTCGTGGCCATGCAACAGAGCTACGCGAAGGTCAGCGGCGCCTTCGAGAACCTGCAGGCCGACCAGCTAGTCGAGGACGCGATCGCGATGAACATGGGCGCCTTCGAACGCCATGGTGTGGTGGTTGAGCGGCGCTTTTCCCCTTCGCCGCCGGTCCACGTTGACCGGCACCGGGTGCTGCAAATTCTCATTAATCTGTTCCGCAATGCCAAATATGCGCTCGAGGATGTGCAACGCCTCGATAAACGGATCACCGTTACCATCGCCCCGTCGAACGAGAACACGGTCCGCATCGTCGTAGCGGATAACGGTATCGGCATTTCGCCGGAGAATCTGGCGCTCATCTTTAGCCACGGGTTTACGACCCGCAAGGACGGGCATGGCTTCGGGCTGCACAGCGGCGCGCTCGCCGCCAGGGAGATGGGTGGCTCACTGAGTGCTGGCAGTCTCGGTCTCCGCCGCGGTGCCACCTTTACTTTGGAACTCCCCGTAGCTCCCACGCCCGTTCATGAATATGTCACAACCGACCGCTAAACGGATCACCAATAGAATTCTTGTTATTGACGATAACCCGGCGATTCATGAGGACTTTCGAAAAGTCCTTAGCCCAGTGAACTCGGTCCTGGCAGGCGAACTCGAAGATGAGGAGGCAGCCATCTTTGGTGAGGCGCCCGCTTCGCGCGAGTCGATCTTTCAGATCGATTCAGCCTTCCAGGGAGAGGAGGGTCTCGAGAAAGTACGCGCCGCCGTCGCGGACGGCGATCCTTACGCCGTTGCATTCGTGGATGTGCGGATGCCTCCCGGCTGGGATGGCATCGAGACGATTACGCGTATCTGGGCCGAGTTTGGCGATCTCCAGATTGTTATTTGCACGGCCTACTCGGATTACTCGTGGGACGAGATTTCCAAAGCGATCGGCAACACCGATCAGCTACTCATCCTCAAGAAACCCTTCGACAATGTCGAGGTGCTTCAGATGGCACATGCTCTCTCGAAAAAGTGGCAGCTCACGCAGATGGCCTCCCGGCAGATGGAGGAACTCGACGCGCTCGTAAGTCTGCGCACCGCGGAGTTGCGCGAGGCCAATGCCCGGCTCATCGGCGAAGTCGCCGAACGCGTTGCAGCCGAGGAGGCGTTGCGTCGCTCCGAGGAGCGATTTTCCAAGGCTTTCCACGGCAGCCCGGTGCCCATGGTCATCCAGCGACCGGATGGCTCGGACTGCCTCGACGCGAATGCCAGCTTCCTCGCGCTGGTCGACGCGTCGCGTGACGCTGTGCTCGCCGGCAAAGTGCAGTGGTGGAGTGACCCAACCATGGCCAGCATCCTGCGCGACGCACTCGCTGGGCGGCGCCTCGTCCGCGGGCTCGCGGCAAGCGTCCGAACGGCCAAGGACGATGTGCGCGAAGTCCTCGTCTCGGCGGAAAATCTCGCCCTCGCCGAGGCCCCCTACCATCTTTTCATTCTTCAAGATATCACCGAGCGCGTCCGGCTCGAAAACGAACTTCGCCATGCGCAAAAAATGGAAGCCGTGGGCCGTCTCGCGGCCGGCGTCGCTCACGACTTCAATAACATGCTGACCGTCATTCTCGGATACTCCTCGATGATGCAGAGCGGAATTCCGCAGCTTGATGGGAAACTTGCCTCCTATCTCCGACAAGTACAGCAGGCGGCCGAGCGGGCGACAGCCCTCACCCGCCAGCTTCTTGCTTACAGCCGCAAACAAATGATCCAGCGCCGATCGCTTGATCTGAATGAAATCGTCAGGCAAACGGCCACCATGCTCCGCCGCATCATCGGCGAGCATATCTCCATCGATACTCAGTTCGCTTCCGGGTTGCCGCTCGTCTACGCCGACGCGAGCAGCGTCGATCAGGTCATCATGAACCTTGCGCTCAACGCCCGCGACGCCATGCCCAATGGCGGCCGGCTCACCCTCTCCACCGCCGAGATCGTAATTGACGAAGCCTACCGGGCCCGCAGCTCCGAGGCGCAGCTTGGTTCCCACGTTTGCCTGACGGTGAAAGATGACGGACACGGGATGGACGCGGCTACCATGAGTCGCATCTTCGAGCCGTTTTTTACCACCAAGGAGCCTGGTAAAGGTACCGGCATGGGCATGGCCACGGTCTATGGCGTGCTTAAGCAGCACAACGGCTGGATCGAAGTCGAGAGCGCCCTTGGGCGCGGTGCCACCATACGCGCCTTCCTCCCCCTGAGCGATGGCGTTATCGAGGAAGTTCCCGTTGAAACAGTCACCGAACCGGCCAGCGGCCCGGGCGCCGAGTCGGGAGAGTCCGACCCCGCATCGCGATGCCACAATCCTACTCGCGGAGGATGAAGAGATGCTCCGTGATTTCGTCAGCACTGCCCTCAGCTCACGCGGCTACCAGGTGCTTTCAGCCGCCAATGGGCAGGAGGCCCTCGATCTTTGGGCCGAACGCCGCGAGGAGATCGACCTGCTGCTCACCGACGTGGTCATGCCCGAATCAATTTCCGGCCGCGAGCTTGCGCAAAAACTCATGGTCGATAAGCCCGACTTGAAGGTGATCTTCACCAGCGGCTACAGCGCTGAACTGATCGGTCCGGAGTTTGAGCGGGACAAAGAACACGGCTTCCTCGCGAAACCGTATCTCACCGACGACCTCGTCAAATTTGTCAACGCCGAGCTCGCCGGAACCCGATAGCCGACTGGGAATATTCCAAAGATCTCTGGCTGGCTATTAGGGAAGATTTGCCGCGTCAATCTCTCCTGCGCTAATGTGGCCCGCGTTTCGCCAGCCGACGCCAGGCAAGGCGAAGCATCTTTGGAGGGGTGGTCGAGTGGTTGATGGCTCCGGTCTTGAAAACCGGCAGGGCGCAAGCCCTCGTGGGTTCGAATCCCACCCCCTCCGCCAGCTAATTGTTAATTGCTGATTGGTGGCGGGCGCCAGCGCGCGCAGAGCCAGGCGCAGAAGAGGCCGAGGATGGCGGCGCAAACAACGTCCGACAGATAATGCGCTGCGACGTACATGCGCGAAGCGGCAATGAGGAGCGGGATGGGCAGGAGGGCGAGTGCGACGCGGCGGTTGGCAAAGAAAAGGACGCCGAAGAAGGCGGTGGTCGCGGCGGTGTGACCGCTCGGGAAGGAGTTATATTTGGAACTGAGACGCGGTCCGTTCCATCCGAGCTCCTGTTTGACCGAGGGACGAGCGCGGCCAGTCGCGATCTTCACCCCGCGCGCCGCGATGCCGGCGAGCGCGCAGGCCACGATCATCGTTAGGCCGAGATGGATCCAGCGCTTGTTGCCGCGCCACGCCGCGATGGCGATGAGGAGCAATCCGGCGAGAACGTGCTCCGGCCAGTCGCCGAAGCGGCTGACATTGCGCATCACCTGTTTAACGGTGCGATTGGAATGCTCGACGACCCATTGACGCGCGGCGGCGTCGAAATGAAAGGAGGCGGCGATGACGATGATTGCGAGCAGGAGGAGAAGCAACCATTTCCAGGCCGGCGCGATTTTATGCATCGAAAATTTGCCGGTTGAGTTTCGGCCTGCGCCATCATTCAATCGCTCTCTTGCAACCTGCAACTCGCAATTTCCTCGCCCTCTTCTGCGGGTGCCTGCTTTTTCATCTGGCCGGCACCTGGTCGCTGCCGCTGGTGGATCGCGATGAGCCGCGTTTTGCCGAGGCTTCGCGCGAGATGATCGAGCGTGGCGATTATGTCGTGCCGTATTTCAACAATCGTTATCGTTTCGACAAACCACCACTCACCTATTGGTGTCAGGTCGCCAGTTATCATCTCTTTGGCGAGAACCCGTTCGCGGCGCGGCTGCCCAGCGCGCTGGCGGCGGCGCTGACTGCGGTCGTGATTTTTGGCTGGGGCGCGCGTCTTGGGATGGCTCGCGCCGGGTTTTGGGCCGCGATCATTTTCACCCTCTGCCTCCAGACTTTCATCCACGCCAAGGCTGCGGTGGCCGACATGTGGCTGGTCCTTTTCATGACCCTGGCGCATTGGGCCGGCTACGAATTGCTGCGCGACCGGTTTGGCGGGACCTGGCGCAGCGTGGTCGTTAGGCCGACCGGCCTGCGCGAATGGTGGTGGCTTTTTTATCTCGCGCTCGCGCTCGCTTTTCTGGCCAAGGGCCCGATCGGTTGGATGCCGCTCGGCACGGTTATCGTCGCGCAGTCTCTCCGGCCGGTCCCGCACGTTGCCGGCCGTTTTCTTTTCGTTAGGGGGATTTTGCTCATGCTGGGGCTCGTCGCGCTCTGGGGCGTGCCTGCGCTCCTCCGCACGCATGGTGAATTCCTTGCGATCGGACTCGGGTACCATGTCGTCGGGCGTTCCTTCGGCACCCTGCAGGGGCATGGCGGCAGCTCGATCGTGACCGCGCTCGTTTCTCTGCCATTCTATTTTCTCACTATCTTCATCAGCTTCGCGCCCTGGTCGGTCAAGATTCCCTGGCTCGCCCGCCAGCTTTGGAAGAAGCGCGACCCACTCGATCTCTATCTCATCGCTGGGCATCGCCGTCATCGTGGTGATTTTCACCATCGTAAAAACGAAGCTGCCGCATTACATTCTGCCGGCCTTTCCGCTGCTCGCGCTGCTGCTTGCGCGGCATTGGCTGGAGGCAGGCGTGCGCGAACGAACGCTTCGCTGGTGGTCGGGCCTGACCGCGGCAATCATGCTCGCCGTGGCCCTGATCGGGTTCCCTTTGATCGCGCCTTATTTTCCTTCGGCGGTCCTCTTCAAGAAGGCTTAACCCTTTCTCCAACCTGGGATGGATTTCGCCGCTTACGACTTCGATGCGCCGAGCCTGGTCTGGAATTTTCGCAGCCGGGTGCGCGGCTTCCTGCAGTACAATCGGGAAAACAATCGTGACGTCGCGACCTTGCAGCCAGACCAGATTCCGCCGTTCCTTGCCAGCGCCGGCCCGCACTTTGTCGTCCTGCCGAGTAAAGTGGCGGATCGACTTTACCCGACGTTGCCGAGCGGGTATCGGAAGTTTACCACCCACGGCTTCGACATAGCGAAGGGCCGGTGGGTCGATCTCACCCTCATTTTGAAAAACACATGATCACTTTTTTGCACGGTCGCCTAACGAGTGCGCTTCCTACCCAGGCCATCGTCGATGTTGGAGGCGTCGGTTACGAATTTTCATCCCGCTTTCCAGCTATCGACAAACTGCCCGCCCCTGGTGAGACGGTCCATATCCTGACTCATCTGCACGTGCGAGAGGATGCGCAGATTCTCTACGGCTTCATGACTGCGGCGGAGCGTGATCTGTTTCGGTTGCTCGTCAATCACGTCAGCGGGATCGGGCCGAAGCTCGCCCTCGCCGTGCTCAGCGGGATGAGCGTGAGCTATTTCAAAAGTGCGGTCGTGAACTCCGACGTGGCGTCGCTTTCGAAAATCAGTGGGCTCGGCAAAAAAACGGCTGAGCGAATCGTCCTTGAACTAAAAGACAAGCTCGGCGTGGCGGCGGCCTGGGAAGTGGCGAGTGGCGCCCAGGCGCCAACCCCCGAGCAGGAGCAGGCCAACGAGGCAGTTCTCGCCCTGATTGCGCTCGGTTACAAACAGGTCGAGGCGCACAAGGCGGTACGCGACATTCAGCAAAGCGGCAGGGAAATCGCGGCCGCCGAGGATCTCGTTAGGCTGGCCCTGCAAAGGCTCGCCTCAGGGAGAGCCTCGGGGTAAGGGCTGGCAAAGCGACCGAGGGGGCGGAAGAGTCAAAAGGGACTGATGCCGTCCCAAAATGTCGCTTTTGTCCTTTTCGTCCCTTATGTCCATTTGAGAAAATCACCCCATGCTCCACCACTTCATCCCCAGCCATGGCGGTTACGAAAACCTCCTTTCCTTTCAGAAAGCTCGCATCATCTACGACGGAACGGTCCATTTTTGCCGGCGCTTCTTGGGCAGGCACGACCGCACCGTCGGCCAGATGGTGCAGGCCGCGCGTTCCGGGAAACAGAACATTCTCGAAGGCAGCCGTGCCTCCGGCACTTCCAAGCAAACAGAAATCAAGCTCACCAACGTGGCTCGAGCCAGTCTGGAGGAACTACTCGAAGATTACCGCGATTTCATGCGCGGGCGCGGCATCATCGAGTGGAGCAAGAACCACCCTCACGCTTGCCGTCTCAGCCAGTTGAGTCGCACACCCAACGCGAGCTATGACACCTTCCGAAAAGGCATCGAACACCCCGACCCGGCCATCGCAGCCAACGTAATGATCGGCCTGATCAAGCTAACCAACTTTCTGCTCGACCGGCAATTGCGCCACCTGGAAGAAGCCTTCGTCAAAGAGGGTGGTCTGCGCGAGCGCATGACCCGCACCCGTCTCGCCGAACGAGCCAAAGGCCGCAGTCCTTAAGTCCTTTTCGTCCCTTCTGTCGTTAGGCTTGCGGCCGTTTGCCGACCACCCGTTCATAAGCAGCAGGATCAGTCGCTCCTTCAGTAACGAGGACCAGGGCACGGCTGCGCTCGGTGATCCCCAGGTTCGCGCGGTGGTAAGCGCTTTCAGAGCCGGTTAGCAACTCAATCAACCCGGCCAAACTGGCTGCGCCGGTTTCACCGGCAACGATGCCGACCCGGGCCAGCGCACGCATCGCTTCGCGCGCGCGTTCGTCGGAGATCGCGATGAAGGCGTCGATACCGGTCGAGACGATTGGCCAGGCGGTGATCGATACCCGGCCGCAGTTCAAGCCGGCCATGATCGAATCATGCGGTCCAGGAACGGTAACGATTTCGCCCGCCTCCATTGCCGCGAGCATGCAGGCGGCATGGAGCGGCTCGACGCTCAAGATCTTCGGAGACTCGTTAGGCTTCCGGTCGCAGTAATGCCTGACGACGGCGGCGGCAAGCGCGCCAACGCCGACTGGTACCGCCAGGAGATCGGCATTTTTTTTTCCAAGGCGCGCCAGCTCGTCGTCGATCTCCCAGAGCATGGTGGAGTAACCTTCCATCACCCAGCGCGGAATCTCTTCGTAACCCGGCCACGACGTGTCCGAGATAACGAAAGAGCGATCGTTGGCTTCGCGCGCGGCGCGTAGGACGGCGTCGTCATAAGTGCCATCGACCACTTCGACGAGGGCACCTTCGCTCGCGATGCCATCGATGCGCGCCTCGGCGGTCCCGGTCGGAACGAAAATCCGGGCCCCGAATCCAAAGAGCGCCGCAACGTGCGCAACGCCACGTCCGTGATTGCCGTCGGTCGCCGTCACCAACGTCAGCGGCTTAAGAGACGCGAGACGCTCCGCAAGTTCCTCGACCGTCGACCACGGCTCGAAGGTTCCGGAGGGACCCGCCGCGGCGAGTCCCGGACGTGCAGCCGAATAGGATACGGAGCAACGGTCGTGCTTTCCAGCACGTCCGTCCGTTGCTTCGGCTGCTCGTTTTTCGAGCGCGCGATAAACCGCCCACGACGCGCCGAGAATCTTGAAAGCGGGCAGCCCAAGACGCTTCGACTCGTCTTTGACCAGCACCTGTCCGATGCCGAGCATGTGCGCCAGCTCAGGCGCGTCGATCAGCGGTGTCGGTTGATAGCCGGGAAGGCGGCGATGAAAGGCGAGCGGCGCGCGCGTCGGTGGGGGAAGCGCGCTCTCGCTTCGCCGGACTGGTTGGTTTAGGAAAAATTGCGACTTCATTTCTGACCCGCCGGCGTCAACCAAGCAGTGCTGCGAAGCAGCGGAAGAAAGTAACATGCGCTGGTCATTTCGCGTCGCGCGAATCGCCGGAATCGAAATCAGGAATCAGTCACTTTTCTCCTCTTCCTCGCCTGGGTTGAGCCGCGGCCAGCGCGTGGCCCGCTTCGTGCAGGAGCACGCAAACAGAAATCAGGACGACCAGCGAGACCCGGTCGGCGGCTGCGAGTAGGCCGCGGAAGCAGTGGTAACCAGTCAATGGACTGGTCGGCTTGGTCGCCCGAGAACGTGGGCGAAATGATGATGGTACCGAGCGCTCGGTGCCCGCTTGCGCAAGGCGACGCAGGTTGTCGCCTAACGAACACAACTCGGGCCGACGGCCGTTCTCCGCTCAGGCCACGCTTCTCGCAAAGGTGAGCGAATTGTCCCAGCGGTTGACCAGGCCTTTCCAGAATTTCTCCCGGCGGCCGGCCACCCGCAGCTCGTATTGCTCGCGCGCCACGCGAAGCTTCGCGAGGAGTTTGGCAGGGTCCTTCTCCGCCTTGCGCAGTGCGCCAAGCGTTTCCGGGCCAACGCCGCCGTCCACCGTCACGCCCAACGCCATTTGCAGGATCTTGGCCGCACCACCCGGTCCGCGATTGAAGGTGCAATCTCGCAGGTAGGCCTCAATCGCCGGCACGGTGGTCCATTTGGCCACCACGTCGGTGTATTGTGCGATGTATTCCACGGCTTCGCGTTCGGCTTCGTCGTATTGGCCGGCGTTAATCATGTTGCGCAGCTTTGCCGCCTCTGCGGGATCGTAACGTTCGTTGATTCCGGCAACCTCGTAGCGCCCGCCACCATCACCTGCGGGCAGGGCGTAAACTCGGAGGTGCCCCTGCGCATCGCGCCGCGCCTCGAAATTCACGATCGATTCGGCCATTTTCCTTCGCAACTCGGCATGGGCGGCGGCGTCGACCGGCGTCGGGGGTGCCGGAACTTCGGGCAGCGGCGTGGTCGGGCCCTTATCGGCGTCGGTCGCGCGGCGCAGAACCGAGTTGGAGAGCCAGCCGCGCAGGACGCCCGAGGCGGTCATCGAGTGCTCCACTTCCACATACCACCAATCCTGGGGAGCAATCTTCACCCGCGTCCCTTTGCCGAGCAGGCCGCCGTTCAGCTTTGCCGCCGCCATGTCGGGAGCGGCGCGCAGGTTGACCTCGTCCGTTGTGACGTATTCGAGCGGAATCGCCCGGCGCACTTCCGGCTCAGCGGACTTCGCTTTCTTCCGCGTGGGCCGGCGAGTTCGCGTCCCGGTCCCTGCGTCCCGCTTTTTCGCTGGCGCCGTTTTCTTCAAAGATTTCTTCGCCGGACGAGCGGTGGACTGACGGGTTTTTCTCATCGCTTGCGTTTCTTCCGGATGACGGGCAGCGCTCGTTTGTAACCAAAGATGGTGTAGTCGAAAAACATGTTGCCCGTCATGTCATGTACGTCGTGGCTTTCGCGGATGCCGGCAGGATAATGTTCCGACCGGATAAAGCTTGTTGTGACCGCGCCGAGCTGGCGATCGCCCTTCTTCATCAGCCGTTGTGCCCCGGCTTGCGCGACAAACTTGGCCACCTCAATCGCTGCGGCATAGGCCGGGTTGGCCAGTGCCGCGCCGGTTTGGATCAGGCTAAGGACGTTGGTGGAGAAAGATGCGAACCCAGGTTCGCCCAGGATTTCGTTTACATCTCCCGCTGCCTCGCGCACCTCGAGCGAGGAACGCACCGCGACAAAGGTCCAGGTGAACGCCTCCGGAATTTCATCGGCCTCGTAAAGAACGAGCCCGGTATCGCCGAAGCTCACTGGTATGTTGTCCTGCACGCGATCGACCTCGGTGAGTGCGCGCGTGCTGAGCGCTTTGCGCACCAGTTTCTCCAGGGCCGTTTGCTTGGCCGTGGGATCGTTCGTCTTCATCCACTTATCCAGCTGGGGCACGTTCTGGTCGGAAGGGGTGACGATGCTAAGAAATTTTACCTGGGCAAAGTCGTGCCCGAAAATTCCCAGGCCGGATTTGACTCCGCCATTATCCAGGAAACGCACTCGATCGATTCGAAAATAAAACATGGTTTCTCCTGTTCCCGTCGGTTCTCCCCGATTTCATAACGAGCCTGATCTGGAAAGAGAAGCTCAAAGTCGCACACAGCAGCATCTTATTTCACACTGGGAAGATCGGGCCCTGCCCCGGTGTCGAGAATTGCTGGCAAGCTGACGTTTTTTGGGATCGTAGTTCGCCCTTGGTAAAGTCGGCAAACTTCCACCAGAGCCGCGTCAGGCTACGTCCCGCCAGTAACGGTATAGCCCTCGGCGCGCAGATCTTCCGCGAGCTCCTTTTCCATCTGCACCGCGGCCTCGAATGGCATCGGGTTTAGGTGCTCGAAAAGTTCGGGCAGGAGACGCACCCCATATTTTTTCACCACCCACGAGGATTTGTAGCCGTGCTTGTGATTCTCGAAACGGTGCTCGACTGGGAGCCCGGTCATCCCGACGTAAACGCATGGCTTGTCCGGATCGCGCTTCGGATTGAGGCGCAGGATCGAGCGGTGTTTCAGCACCGCCGGGTCGAGCAGAATCACATAGACGTTGTGATGAAAATTTTCCGTGCTCCCGCACGGTCGGATCCTAAACCGGCGCGCCGTGGCGGCAGAGGGGTTTGAGAAAAAAAGAAATTATTTTTGTCTGTCGGACAGCCGATGTCCGACCCGGGCGTTTAGATTGCTCGCATGACAAAAAATATTGGCATCAATCGTCGCGTGGCAGCTCCCCTGAACATTCGGCGGCAACCGCGGCGCGTCCCGCGCGGTCTCGCCATGCTCCGGGCACTTGCGTCTCCGCCTCGCCGCCGAGAGCCGGCCGCACCTTTGCCAGATGGAGTTCCGTTTCAGCAAGTGACCCGGCCGAGTTGATCTCTCGGCGAGAGTCGGGCGATCGGCGGCGGCGCCAGAGGTGACAGGGCGATCGAAAGCCGTATCGTTCGAAGCAATGAAGGACGGGCAGGAAGAGGCGGCCTGGCGCGACCAGTGCCGGCGTCAGCTCGAGCGCGATGTCATGACGCGGATCAAATATGGCTTCTGCCATGTGCACAAGCCGGTGCTCGATGATGCGCCAGTGCGCGCCTTTGCGACTATGGCGGAATACCGACGCTGGTGTGATCGCGTTCTGCCGGCCTACCTGGGATATCGTCTCGCGCCGGGGGGACGATAACGTCCATGCCCGAAAGCAAGTTCACCCCCGCCCAGGCAGAGGAACTGGCGACCGCTTTTGCTCGTGAAGGCGTGGATTATCTTTTCATCGGCAAGAGCGGGGCCATCCTCCTGGGTTACCCGGAAACGACTCAGGATGTGGATATTTTCCTGCCGCGTTCCGAGCAAAATGCCGAGCGGGTGCTGCGCGCATTGCGGGCGCTCGGATTCGAGCTGGGACCCGCGCTGACGGTTTCGATCTTGAGCGGCAGCGAAATAGTTCTTCTAAAATCAGGACCCTTTGCCCTGGACCTGATTCATGCGCCGGATGGCATCGAGAGTTTCGAGTTGGCCAAGAGCCGCTCCACTCTGGAGGGAGGTCGCTTTCCAGTGGCGTCGCTCGACGACATCATCGCCAGCAAACGCGCCACTGGCCGGGAGAAGGACATTCAGGATGTGCGCCGATTGGAACAGTTCCGAAGCGAATACCTGCGGCGGCGACAGCAATAAATCGGTAGAACGAAGCCTGCGAATCCCGGGCAGAAATTGACGTTGGCCCAATTCGGCGGCGTTTGAATTTGCCGAAGCGCGCTCCGTCCCGCAGATTGCACTTCCAATATTCAGATGGCAAAAAACACGAAAATCGATTTTGCAGTCGGCATCGGCGGCGAAAACGGTCAGGGCATCGCTTCCACCGGCGACATTCTCGCCCGCATCTTTGCCCGGCGCGGGCTCCATCTCAACGCCTACAACGCCTACCAGTCGATCATCCGCGGCGGGCACACTTTCCTGACCATTCGCGCGAGCGACGCGCCCGTGCACCAACATGGGGGACAAGATCGACGTCTTCATCCCGCTCAACCAGGACACGATGGATCGCCACCTTCGCCTCTTGAAAGCCGGCGCCTGCGCGATTTACGACAGCGAAAAAGTCACGCCCGGTCAGGCGGCCGACGGCGTCCAGCTTTGTCCGATGCCGATGAAGGAACTGACCAAGGGCAACAAGCTCGCGGTCAATACCGCCGCGCTCGGCGCCGCGCTCCAGTTACTCGGGATCGAATCGGAGCCGCTCGAATCGGTCGTCTCCCGTCAGTTCAAGAAAAAGGGCGAAGAGGTCGTGGCCGGAAACATCGCCGTCGCCCGGGCCGGCTACGAATATGCGGCGCAGAATTTCAAACCGTTCTCGTGGAAGGCGCCAGTAGGCGCGAAGCCGTTAGGCATCGTCACCGGCAACCAGGCCACCGCCATGGGCGGCGCGGCGGCGGGCGTAAAATTTTACGCCGCTTACCCGATGAGCCCGTCCACCGGCGTGCTCATGTGGATGGCGCAGCACGCGCGGCAGCTCGGCATCATGGTCCGGCAGGTCGAGGACGAGATTGGCGTCATGAACATGGTCATCGGCGCGGCCCATGCCGGTTGCCGTGCGATGTGCGCGACGAGCGGCGGCGGCTTTGCCCTCATGACCGAAGCCGTCGGCATGGCCGGGCATGATCGAAACGCCGGTCGTCTGCGTCGATGTGCAACGCGCCGGACCGGCCACCGGCGTGCCGACCAAGACCGAGCAAGGCGATCTCTGGCAGATTCTCGGCGCGGGGCAGGGCGATTACCCCAAGCTGGTCGTGGCGCCGACGAGCCAGCTCGATTTGTTCCAGACGATTCCGGAGCTGTTTAACCTCTGCGACAAATACCAGTGCCCCGGCCTCGTCCTGGCCGACCTCCTCATCTCCGAAGGCACCTCGAGCATTGATCCCGACGATCTCGACTTCAACGTCGACGATCGATCGCGGCGAGCTGATTTTGCCTAACGGAAAGAGCACTAGCGCAAGTCCCGGCAGCGGCTATGGCGACAAAACCTACCTGCGTTTCAAGAACACCGAAAGCGGCATCTCCCCGCGCGCCGTCCCCGGCGTCCCCGGTCACATCTTCACCGCCGCGACCGACGAGCATGACGAGGACGGCACCCTCGTGAGCGACGAGTTCACCAACCCGAATATCCGCCGCATGATGGTCGAGAAACGCGGCCGCAAAATGAAGGCAGCGATCAACGACGTCGCTCCGCCCAAACTCTTCGGACCCGAAAACGCCGCCGTCACGCTCGTCGGCTGGGGTTCAACCGACGGCGTGATTCGCGAAGCGGTCGAGAAACTCGCTGGCGAGGAGGGGATCGTGGCCAATCATTTGCACATAAAATGGATCGTCCCATTCCACGCCGTCGAGATCAGCCGCCTCCTCGCGCAGAGCAAGCACGTCATCATCGTTGAGAACAGCTACAGCGGCCAGTTCGCCCGCTACCTCCGGAGCGAGACCGGCTTCGACGCCCACGGCCACATCCGCAAATACGACGGCGAACCCTTCATGCCCCATCACATCGTCGAAGCAGTCAAAGAGCAACTCGCCGGCAAAACAAAACTATCCGTCCCCATCCACGAAGTGCTCGCATGACCGCTGAAAACTGACATCTGAAACCCGACTTCTGATCTCTGACCTCTAACTAAAATGAGCGCACCTGTTGAACCCTTGTCACGCCGTAGCCTTAACGAAGGCGGAACGAAAGAGCCCGCCCAACTCACCAAGGAAACGTACAAAGGCCGCATCCACCCCGACTGGTGCCCCGGCTGCGGCGATTTCTCCGTGCTCGCCGCGCTTCAGACCGCCGTCTTCGAGCTCGGACTTCAGCCGGCTCAGGTCTGCGTCATCAGTGGGATCGGCTGCTCCTCGAACCTGCCGGGTTACATGAACACCTACGGCATGCACACCCTGCATGGTCGCTCCCTCGCCGTGGCGACCGGCGTCAAGCTGGCGAATCACGAACTGAAAGTCATCTGCACCGGCGGCGACGGCGACGGCTACGGGATCGGCGGCAACCATTTCGTCCACACCATGCGGCGCAACGTCGACCTCACCTACATCGTGATGGACAACCAGATTTATGGCCTAACGACTGGCCAGGTCTCGCCCACCAGCGTCAAGGGGATGAAGACCAAGAGCACGCCTTACGGCAGCGTCGAGAACCCGATCAACCCGATCCCGATGGCGATTGTCGGGGGGGCGACCTACGTCGCGCGCGCTTTTAGCGGCAAACAGAAACACATGGTCGAGATGATCAAGGGCGCGATCCAGCACAAAGGCTTCGCGCTCGTCGACGTGTTTAGTCCCTGCGTCACCTACAACAAGGACAATACCTACCAGTGGTTTAACCCGCGCATCAAGATGCTGGAGGAACAGGGCCACGACCCGACCGATCTGCACGCGGCGATCGACCGCGGCTACCAATGGGGCGACGAACTCCCGATCGGCCTCTTCTGGCGCCGCACCGATCTGCCGTCACTGGAAGACCTGGAACCCGTCCTCCACACGGGCGAAGGCCCGCTCGCCTTCCGCAAAACCGGCATTCCTGCGGACCAGGCGAGGGCGCTGGTGGGCGAGTTGCTGTAACTTACGTTTTTGGGCAGGGGATCCCGGGTGTTGTCGAAATATTAAACTGTTTAAGACTCGACCCCGTCTCATGCGCCTCGTCGGTTTCGATTGCACTGGCGAAGCACTCTACGAGAGCGATCGCTTTCGGCACAAAGAAGGTAGGAAGAGTCGGCCGGTGACGGTCCGAGAAATTCTGGATGAGGAACTGTACTACGCTCTACGAAAGTAAAGACGGCTTTAATTGAATATGCTTACGCGCGCGCAACTCGAAAGGATTTCGGAGGCGCAACTTCGAAAGGATGTTCTAATACCGCTCTTCAGCGCAATGGGCTACAGCGACGTTTATGAATATCACGGTGGGCCACTGGAACAGGGTAAAGACATCGTGATGTGGAAGGCTGGCGAACTGCGCGACCGATTGAATTACGCCGTAGTCGTAAAGCGAAAAGTGAACGGAAGGGCTTCTGGCGCAGGTAGCGCAGGAGAAGTTGTTGCGCAGGTTGAACAGTGCTTTGCCAGCCCATATCACGACTCTAGAACGGGAAAACAGCGCAAGATTGACCGATGCCTGGTCGTAGTCGGCAATCGCATTCCCACTGAATTCCTTAACGCTGCTGGCACTATCCTGGAGAGAAATGGTCTAGCCAGGGACACGGAATACCTCAACGCCGATCAGATTTGGGAATGGATTAAGAAATATCAGCCGGAGAAGACCATTTTCGACTCGATTCAACAGCTTCAAACACTCCTTAGCGAGCAGTTTCCTGGCTTTCGTGCCGAGATTCACCTCTCGGAGGAGAAAATGACGTTTAACCTAAAGCCTATCGATTCAGGGGCTACGCCTCCTCCTCAATCGATCGCCTTTCACATTTCGCTCGAAGGTGAAGCTGGCAAGCAAGTGCGCGCGGAGTACGAGCGTTTCATCAAAGCGGGTTCCGGCTTTACGATCTCGAAGGAGCAGATTAAAGGCATCGAAATGAGCGAACTTCTAAAGAAACTGTACGGATTGACGGAAGACAAAGCAGTCTCTTTCACTTTTACACCGAACCCATCTGCACCCGTGATCTGGAATTTCAAGCGGGTTTGTGACGAAGGCTATACTGCCGTGTTACCCGGCATCCAACTCAGGACGATCCAAGCCGGAACCGAAGAGGCCACCTTGACGAATGAGCATCAGAATGCTCCATGGCTGTTTACTGTTGTGACTCGCAAGGACGAGGGCAGACTCGCTTTCCAATTTTCATATAGAACAAACTTGGCGGCCGCTAATTGCCGCCAGGCACTGGACTGGTTCCGGTTTCAGCATGGGCTGGCTCTTCCGGGCAAGCTCGTGCTCGAACACGCGGAATACGGGATTGAATTTCCTACTTCAGATGATCCCGGGAGCGGGGAAGTCCCAAATCCCGCTTTGGTCGAACTCCTGGAAAAGATTGTCTATATCCAGTTGCGAACCACGGTTGCCATCCCGTACCGCGGACGATTTGCGGAATCTGATATCGACGAAATCGAACACCTTTACGAGATTGTGAAGACGGGTCGTCTTCCCCTTAATTCGATGACTGCCTTATTCGACAAGGCCAAAATTATCGCAAATGTAGATAGTTTTCGAGCCCCGGGTTCTTTGAACGTTGAAATAAATGAGGAGCCCGTGCGGAAATGTTTGGACGTCCTGTTCAAGCTCGGCCCATCACGCGTCATTGGACATGGTGTTATTATCGATCGGGATAGTGCTGCCCGGGTCAAAGCGGAGATCGACCAAGCTACCCCGGGAGACTCGATTGAACTAACTCTCCACGCAATTGATGGCGGCTCACTCGAAAGAGTGTTTCCAAACTGGCTAAGCGATTCAGCATAGTCGTACTTGAGGCAACAACGCCGCATGGTATCTGTCTAATAGGAATAGGAATAGGAATAGGGGTCGGTTTGGGCTTGCTCCGTTTTCACGGACAGTAGAAGGGATAATTTGGTTGGTTTGGATTCAAAGTTTGTAGGACTTTGGTAGTGGCCGATTACATTCATCTCAATACGGGCTGTTGCCGGAGAGGTGCGTTTTTCGACGCCGAGTGGACATGAATCGAGGAGCTAGAGCTAGGGGCGGATTCCCAGCTTCGCCGCGCTGCGGCCGCTCGCGCGCCATAACGAGAGGGCTTCCTCTTTATACTCCTTCGTGTAGCTCGTACTCTCATGAGCTGGTTTGCTGATCTGCGTTTTCATGTGGGCCTCTCGGGTTTTTGACCCCAAGCCCAATGTCCGCCAATTCAGGACAACCCCAACGCGACCCCTTCTGCTCCTTCATAGCGCGTTGCGGAGAAACCGCCGAAGAGGCGTCGCTTGTGATTGCGCAGAGTGCGCACCAAAAAAAATCTTGACAAGGCCGCCCAAGATCTTTGGAATTTTGGTATTGTGAAAGTATACCCATGCCCCCGAATCGCCAGGTTAGCGGGCCTCGCCCCTCTGGCTTTCCTCAGCCTCAGCACCATGGTTCTCGCAGAGAGCGGAACCTGGCTGAACGATCCCACCAGCGCCGACTGGAACACAGCGGTCAACTGGTCCTCGGGTACGGTCCCTGATGGCGCCAGCGATACCGCCAGCTTCGACTTATCCAATCAGACCGGCGTCTCCCTTTCGGCCCCGGTGACGGTCGAGGGCGTTGTCTTCAATCCCGGCGCGAGTGGCTTTACGATCACCTGCCCGGCAGGACAGTCGCTCAGCGTAGAAGGCTCAGGCGTCGACAACCAATCCAACGTGCCGCAAACCCTCAGTGCCTCGGGCGGTTCAATTGAATTCTCCGGGACGGCGAAGGCCGGGAAAGTGACGCTGACGGCCGATAATGGCGGGAGCATCAAGTTCTCCGACCAAGCCATGGGCGGGCAGGCTTCGGTGGAGCTGGCGAGCGACGGCACGCTGGACATCACGGGCACGCCATCGAACGGTCAGACCGCTATCGGCTCGCTCGAAGGCGCGGGCCAGGTGCTTTCGCACTTCGAGCGGGGCTTGGAAGTGGGCGCTAACAACAAAGACACGACCTTCTCCGGGGTCATTCACAGCGGCAATCTCATCAAGACCGGCAGCGGCACCTTGACCCTCACCGCCGCCAACGCCTATGCGCGCACGGCAGTGCGCGGCGGCACCCTCATGGTGGCGAATACTAGTGGCTCCGCCACGGGTGGATCGCGGGTGCGGGTCTTCGGCGGCACACTCGCGGGCACTGGCCGGGTCGGTGGGAAGACGACGATCGGCGGCGGCGGACTGGGAGGCGGATTCCTCTCACCGGGGATCAATGGCGTGGGAAATCTGCACTTTGGCGAGATCCTCTCCTTCCATTCTGATGCGGTCTATAACTGCGAACTAGACACGAACACCGGCCACGTCGACATGGTCTCGGCGCAGCAGGTATCGATCAGCTCGGCGGCTCAATTCAACCTCATCCTCCTCGGCAACGGAACCCTGCCGGTCGGGATGATCCTCACGGTGATCGACGATCGCGCACCCGATCCGTGCGGTCGCTGCAGGGGAGGCAATGCCATCCACGGCCGCTTTGGCAACCTGGCGGATGACTCGATCTTTGCCGCTGGAAATAACAGCTTCCACGTGAGCTATGAAGGCGGGAACGGGAACGATCTCACCCTCACGGTGGTCGAGTAGGAATTCGTTAGGGCGAGTCCTCTCGCGAGGCCCACAGTTCCTTCGGGAGGACTCGGCTATTCCAAGACGCGCCGGGTCGGTGCCCTCCATGGTTATCGATTAGCGCGATTAGGGGTCGGTTCTTGATAATGGCTACTTGCGGGCGGATTTTCTCTGGCGATAGAGCAAGTGATTGAGGTAGCCCCGGCTGCCCATCCCGAGGCGTTCTGCGATCCAACCTACCGTCATCGTCGTCTCCGCCCGCAGCCGTGCCGCCAAGGTCACCTTAGCCGGATCCCCCTTGGGCTGCGTCCTGAGAGCCGCCTCTGTCGATCGCCGCCGCTTCAATTCCTCGGCGATGATTTGTTCCGCCATCGCTTCCGCCGTCTGCGCCCGCTCCTCCCCGTAATGCTCTGCCCCGATCCCCTCGCGCATTTGCGCCAGCAACTCCTGTCGAAATGTTTCGTCGCCCAGACACCAGCCACGCCGCACCAGGTGGAACTCCTCGTTATCTTCCCCGCGCCGCGCTTCTACCGCCCGCTCGAGCTGGCGCCGCCCCGCCGGGCTGTCTTTTGGGATGCCCCATTCACCCAGCAGCCGGTCTACCCGCAGCCAGGCCGGGCGTTTCGACGGAGCCAGCAGATACGCTGGCCAACTGCCCCAGGCAAAACGCTTCAAGGGCTGGTCCACCGGCAACATCCCGCTTCCGCGGACCCGGGCGGGATTGAGATGAACGTAATCGCACACGCTCCGGAGATAGCCGGCGCCCGAACCATCGACGATCAGCGATTTGTAGCGTCCGGCGAAGAGGTGGCCCGAGAGCTTGTGCCGGCGGTTGAAGCGGCTGGTATAAGTGCCCAGAAACCATTTCATCCCGGCGACCAGATTCGGCTGGGGCGTCTCGACCACCAGATGAAAATGGTTCGGCATGAGGACATAGGCGTGAACCTGCCAGCCGGTCTTGGCGCACACCTCGGCGAGGGTCTCAACGAAGCGCTGACGATCCGCATCGTCGAGGAAGATGGGCTCGCGCCGGTCGCCGCGATTCATGGCGTGGTAGATCGCACCGGGATACTCGACTCTCATCTTGCGGGCCATGACGCGAGAGTGGCCCGTGCTGCCGTAGGTGTCAATATCAAGAACCGACCCCTTTCGCCTTTCTTTCGTCTTCTCTCTGCACGTTCGAGAACGCGCCTGCGTGCAAGGTGGCCGTGATCGGAGCGCAGCGCGGGTCGGATAAACTGCGGGAGTGGCTGGGAAAGATTGCGCCGACGGCGGACGTGACGATGTCGGTTTGCACGGGTGTCAGGCACCTGGCGAAGGCCGGGCTGTTAGCGGGGAAATCGGCGAGGATTCATCACGACTTTTACGACCGCTTCGCCAAAGATTTTCCCGACATCGCCATCAGCTCCGGAATGTAATAAGACGGTTGTGGCGATGGCCGCGATGGCGGACAAACGGAAAGAAAGTCTTCGAGGATGAAACATCTCGTCTGGATTGTTGCTGCGCTGACGGCCGTTTTCTCGGTCAGCTCAGCGCTTTCTTTCGAAACTTCCTACTGGGCCTGGCAACGAAGTGAGCCTCCCTCAGAGAGCGACCTGGCGGAGCTTTCCGCGCAGGGAGTCCACACGCTTTATTGGCAAGTCGGCCAATTGGAGAACAGCGGGAACTCCTGGCAATGGAAAGCGCGCTTCTTTCTTCCTTCCATCCCGAAGATCGAGGTCATTCCGGTCTTGCGCCTGGAATCCCACGAGCGCGCCCCTTTCACACCCGAAGCCACGCGTTCGTTGCTTGCCGCGATTGCGGCAGCGACGCGTGGCCGCGGTCAGTTACAGATCGACTATGATTGCCCCGATCGACTTTTGCCCGAATACGCTGCGGTGCTGAAGGAGATCCGGAAACTCGTTCCGGGATTGAGCATCACCGCGTTGCCTGGTTGGATTCGCCAGCCCGCACTGGCTGACTTGGGCAGCAGCGTC
This sequence comes from uncultured Verrucomicrobiae bacterium, assembly GCA_963738045.1. Taxonomy (GTDB): domain Bacteria; phylum Verrucomicrobiota; class Verrucomicrobiia; order Chthoniobacterales; family UBA10450; genus Palsa-1392. The sequence continues at coordinate 302,763 of CAVTUX010000003.1, forward strand.
GTGGAGATGTTGCCGATGCTCTACGATTTCGCCGCCGATCCGGTCGTGCCCGGGGCGTCGCCGGTGCCCGTGATTGTCCCGGAAAAAACCAGGGCGTGGCTCGCAGAATGGAATCGCTGTCGAACTCCATGGCGGGTTGGTCTTCCCAACTTTACGCGCCTCACGGTCTATGACCCGGATGGAAAATCGCGCGGCCATATCCGGGAATGGAATTGGGATTCGGTCTGCTTCAATGACGCGCTCGTTCCTGATCGAGAGACCAGGCTTGGTCTGACCGTGTTTCGGGCCCGCGCCGACACCCGGATCGGCAACACGCTCGTGCGCGAGAAGCAAATTCTCGCAGCCAGGTGGCCGGAGCGAGCGGCGTTGGCCGAGTTGATGACGGCGGCACAAAAGACTTCCGCGCGCGGGATCGTCATTTTTCGACTTCCGGATTCAACCGCCGCGAGCGGCTGGTCGTTGCGTCAGTTGCAACGCCTCGATGCCATCCCGCGACTGACTTTGAAAAAGGCGAGCGACTCCGATCAACTCGAACTAACGAATGAAGGTGATGGTGATCTGGCGCCGCTTTTTCGGACCGGAACAGAATCGGTCCCTCGCGGCTATGCTCTGCAGATCGAAAGCGAAACGCCGATTTTTCGCGAGGCGGAAGAAGGCGATTTCTGGCGGGTCCGTGGGGAGATCGAACGTGATGCGCATTCCAGCACCGTGATGATTCCTCTCGCCACGCGCCTGACTTTCTTCTTCAGTCAGTTGCGGGCCGGGCAGTCGTTGAAGAGCGGTTTCATTCGGCTCGCGCCGGGCGCTGACTTTTCTCAGACTCGGTTTCGAATTGTGAACAGTTCCCAATCAGAATGGAAACCATGCAAAGAATGAGGTTACGCGCAGAAATCCTGATCGCGGCCCTGGCGGCGTTCTCCTTCTCGCAGGCATATGCGACCGGCGGCGACGAGTTGGATACGCCGGCGATTACGGTCGGAGAGTCGCTTGATTTCCTCCCCGGCAAATCGCTGGGGGAAATCTTTCTCGAGACGGGCGCCAAACCGGCGGATAACGAATCGTCAGATTTCACGGCCGAAATCCTGAAAATTTCCGAGCGGCTGCGGACGGAATCTCCGGCGCAACTTCTGCCAGTGGTTGATGGTTTGCTGGCGCGCGCCCGTCAGCATTACTCGAGCAGGGGCGATTGGTGCAATCTGCTGCACGACGTGCGCGACGTCCTCTCCGGTTCCGCCGGCGACAAGAGTGCGGCGGCCGATTACATCAAATGGCGGGTGGAGAATAAGGATCTGTTTTTCGTGACTTCGAGCGGCGAGGGAGCCGCGACGGATAACGCTCCGGATACAGCAGAAGTTGACCTGGAGAAACGCGCCAACGAAACGTCGGGTCCACTCAAAGCCCACTGGATGTATCTGTGCGGCGCGCAGACTTACCGGACCGGGCGATCGCGAAGATTGCCGGAAGTGGTTTCAAAAAGTCGTGAGGGAATTTCCGCGGCATCCCCGCGCTGAGATCGCGCTTTTCATGGATGCGCGCTGCGCCTTCTCTGAAACGCGCAAGAATGTGAATGATGGCGAAGAATCGCCGCCGGATGCAGAGACGATCAGCGCACGAAAACGCGCGACTGAACTCTTCGACCGCTATCGAAAGCAATATCCGCAGGGCCGCTTTGTCGCCGACGCGCTCGGCTGGCTGGGTGCGCTCGCCTTTGATGCCGGAAGTTATTTGGACGCGCTCGACTGCTACATTGCCCAGGCCGAAACGCCGGGACATCCCGAGACTCTCAAGTCGGCCATCTTCATGTGCGAGCGTTCGCTCGCGGCGGTGGCGGCGACGCCGGACGGTGATGCGGCCTTCGCTCTGATCGCGCGTCATCCCCGGATCGCGATGGGATTCACCTATCTGGTTTTGAGCGCGCGGGAGGCGGATAATTATGACGGGAAATTCGACCAGCCGGCCGACGTCAAGAAATGGCGACGAGCCATCCTGCCGCGGATCGCGGCGGCCGTCGCGAAACAGAAGCAACTCTACAAAGCAGGCGATTGGCAGCCGCGCTATCTGGCGCTCCTCGCCCAGGCCGCGAGCGCAAATGGAAATCAAGAGCAAGCGCTCCAACTGACCGATCTCGCCCCCGCGGAGTTGGAACAAAGCGACGATCTCCTGCTGGTGCGCGCGATTGCCTTGCAACGCGCCGGCAAAGCCGCGGATGCGATCGCCACTTATCGCAAATTGCTCGCCCGGTTTCCGAACACGCCGATCACACCAGGAGTCCGCCTGCGCCTCGCTTTCGCCTTGCAGGACAACCATGACGCCGGCGGCGCGCTCGTGGAACTCGCGCACCTGCTGCCGAATCGCGATGAAAGCGCCGGGGAGGAAACCAGCGCTGAGGCCGCTTTCGAAAATTCGCCTTACACCGGCGCGCACGAGTTTCCGGCGAGCGAAGCCGATTGGAGTGTTAAGGAAAGCGCGGTCTATCCGAACATCACCGGCGCCAATCTCAATCAAGTGCAGGAGGCGATCGATACCCTGCTGAATTTTGCGCCCCTGACAGAACTCGCGACGGCGTTGGGCAGCGCTGACTTCGATGCCGCGGGCAAGACGGAGCTGCGGGCAGCGATCGCAGAACGTTACCTGGCGCAGGAGAACTTCGCCGAAGCGAAAAAATTCATGCCGCCGGAACAGTTCAAACTCGTGGCCGAAAACCTGGAGAGACTAACCGCGGCCGCGAACGGATCAGCGCCGGACAAAGCGGCCGCGCTGGCCAGGCTGGGCGACGCATGGTCGGACGCCCGCGGCAAACTGCTGCAGGCGCCGCTCGATGCGCTACTTGGTCTGCTGCAAGGATCTGTGCTGGACGCCACGGAGCGCCGCTTGAATGGCCGGTCGCTCGGACTCAAAGATGTCGATAGCGAGTTAGAGCAGCGCGACGAGCTGCGACATGCCGCGCGCTGGTGGATGGCGGCGGCGCGCGCCCACCCCGGCACCCCTTTGGCCGCGCAGACACGCTGGAAAGCGTTAGAAACAATGCCGAAAATCGCCCGCGTCTCCGACTACGCGGAAGAGCGCGCACGCGAGATAAAAGGGGAAGCGGTCTCACGAGAGATTTACGCAAAATTGCGGCCGCGAATGTCCCGATTCGGTGGAAGCGAAACGACTGGCCGCCTATTGGAATTTTCCGCCGCCGCCAACGCCAGAATGGGCCTATTTCTCTGAGTTCCGCCTCCGTGATGCTCACATCATGGGATATCCCTTCGACGATTTTGGAGGCTTTGGATCAAAAGACGATGGACAAGACTGGGATGACGCGCGCCTCGACCGCGATCTTCTCAAGCGTGTCGCGCTCCTGCCGGAATTGGCCAGCGTGGCGGAACCGTCCCGATTTGCGAACGAGGTGCGGCAACTCGACGCCATGGTCAGGAGCGAAATCACTTCGATTCGTGACGCGACGCTGATAAATTTTCTCGACGATCTCATGCAGTTTTCCTCCGAGCCAAATCTGACTCGGGAGATGCAGCAGATTTACGTCCCGATCCGCTTCATGGTCCTGCAGAGTAACGGCTGGGATCACCCTGGCCCGTTCGAAGAATCCCCGGCCAACAAGGACGACGAAATCCGCGCGCGGATCGATAGCGCCCTGCAAAATCCCGCGATGCAATCGGTGGCCGATTATCTCGAATTCAGCCGAATCGGACTGATTTCGGGAGACCGAATCGAACTCGAAACGGACATCATCGATCCGAAAGGCGATGGCGCGAAGGTCACGCTAAAATCGCGCAACTACGCGGCGATGGAAAAGATGACGCGGGAGTTTCTCAAGAAATATCCGCGCAGCCGCAAACGCGAAGCGGCCTTGTTTGTCCTCGCCCGATCGGTGCAGGGACTCTCGCGGCCCTACATTTGCGAGGTAGGCGTTCCGCCGCCTTGGGCAACGCCAGAGGACAGAGTATTTGAGATCGTCCAAAAATCCTATCAGCCGGAGCCGTTCAACCCGAAGCGGGTGCTGGCTGCGCTGGACGATTACGATCGGCAATATCCCAATGGCCGCTACGCCGCCGATGTGCGCAATCTGCGCGGGATGACTCTCTGGCGCACCCATGACTGGGGAAAAGCGCTCGATCTTACGATTGCGCAGTTGGACGATGACTCGAAACGGGATTTGCAGCCCGAAGCTTCCGTGCGACTGGCGAACATTTTCGCTGACCTGGAGCAGGCGGAATATCGCGCCGATTTATTGGCGGCCATTCGCACTCGCCCACTCGCGATCAAGTATCTCAAATCATTCCTGGAGCGTCGCGTCGAAAGACCGGACGCATCCGCTGCGCTACCTGCAGGCCTATCTCAGCGACCAGCTTAATCTAAAAGCCATCGCTCAAAACACCTCGCGGGTTGGTTTGTGACCGAACGTTCAAAGGTATCAAAAGCCATCTCATAAATGGCCGCGCCCCGGCAGAGCGGAACGGCTACAGCATAAGTCGACGAAGCGCGTTCTGATGGCGCTAAGAGATTCCGGCGACCTCGTCACTCCTTCGTGCCGGGTGCGCGGATGGCGAGCACCTTTGCCGTAGTTGCCTTGCTCGAAGCGGCGAGCGTAAATTCGATATCCGCCCCGTCGCTTGCCCATTGCTTGCCCATGACCGCGTCCGCATGGACGGAGAACTTGGTGTCGCTGTTTTGCTTCAGGCTCGGAAAAGGCGACATTCAGGTCACTCTTGGAACCCGGGAGAGTCCCGGCGATGATTTCGCCACAAAGGCCCGCACGGCGTCGCCCAGTTGTTTGTTCAAGTCCAGCTCGTGTCCCGGCCGGCCGTCAATGAGCGATACCGCGCAAAAGCTCACGCAATCCCAGCGATAGGTGTGATTCACCAGAACCAGATCACCGGTCGCTGACCAGACGACCTCGAGGCCATGGCGGTTTGGGCGAATGTCGGCCGCGACATAGTAGTCCGGCTCGAGACTTCGATCCAGCACACCGGGAGTTCGCCGCGTGGCCGGGCGTGTGGATGATTTTTCCCTCGCGCAGATCCACGAGATAGTTCTCAACGTCCTCGGCGACGCTGGCCACTTTTTCAAAAACGTTCTCGGCCTGCTTCGATTCCTGTTCGGTCTTGCTCCTTGCTCGGCGGATGGTCCCGTTCCCAGTGAAGCACTTCTGCCCAAATCTCAGGATGCTTGGGCAATCCCCAGGCCACCGCGTAGTGGCCGTCAGGCGATGTCGTGTCGGCCAAGACTAGGAACGGCCCGGTCAGACCCGGAGCTTCGATCCCGGAATGGCCAGTTGTCGCCGCGAAGATGAAGAGCGCGGAAACCATCAGCGCTGCCTTGGAGATCCGATTCACCTTCTAGTTAGCTTCGTCCAAATCCAGCTCGGTGAAGCCGAGGACGTGGAGGCTCAGCTTGCCTTCCTTGCCGGGGCGGAGTTCGAACTTGAACGTTGCTCCTCTGTAAATCCCGTTTTCATACTCGTTCAGAAGCTTTGCGATCCCATTGAGGCTGAACCGGGAACCGCCGAGCGACTTCAGCTCGGAGAAACGAAGGTTAGGATCATCTTTGACGCGCTCGTATTCCTGCCGGTGTCGCTTTTTCAGGAAGGCTCGCAGCGCCTCTTCCAGATCGCGGCCGCAGTCCATTTGACTAACGACGGCACCGGCTCCGAGTTGGAAGGCGCGGAGTGAATCTCTCTCGGGTCTGCCGCGCCAGTGATGAAGCACGAGAACGAAGTCACTCGGAGGCGACCACGCGACTTCCATGAACTCGTTGTCAGGGCGGAACATTAAGCCAGAGCTATGATCGCCTTCGGGCAGAGCCCAGTATCCCGATGAAACGGTCGCAAGCTTCCGGCCGGTTTTTAGCTCGATGAGATTGTCTTCGATCTCGCTCCTGAGGGTTGGCGAAGTCCGGCAGATAATCGCTGTTGCGCTCGCCGGCGCGGAATTTTTCCCAGTCAATCTGGGGCCCCTTCGGAAGCGTCCAGACGACGGCGTATTGCTCGTTGGGAGAAGTGGTTTCTGGAATGACGAGATAGGATCGTTCCGGCGCTGAGGGAGCGGAAAAAGCGGCTGCCAGCGGCAAGGTGACTAGCAATGCGATGGACGCGCGAATCATCGGGATTGGCGCTCCGATCCAGCGACGGTCGTGGCGACGACGAGATGACCGCGCTGGAAAGACTTCATAACGCTGTATATCGCGACCGGCCGCAAGCCATCGAGCAAAATCGGAAAGATCGCCTTCTGCGACTACTCGTCCGAGTTCCAAATATGGACACCGGTCCGCGCAGGAAGTTAGGCGAATCGGAACGCGGGAAAGCAAGAAAGTTGCAGCCTGACCCTGCGCGATGCCTGGAGGGACGCGCGCTGTCGCGTCCGTGTTTCTGTTGCGACCTGGAAGGAGGCGCAGCCGATCCCGACCTAAGAGAGCCCGGGGTCAGAGAGCCCGGGGTCAGAGCTTAAATCTCGGCGTTTTGGGCTCGACCGGCGCATTCCGACGACGCTAAAGTCCTCCAATGCCTCGCAAAGCACGAGTCGAGTTTCCCGGCGCAGTTTATCATTTGCTCGACCGGGGCGATCGGCAGGAGGCGATCTTTCGCGATAATCCAGACCGCGAAACATTTCTCCGCACCCTGAGCCAGGTCTGCGCCCGCTGCGGGTGGCGCGTGCATGCGCTGGTCTTGATGACCAATCACTATCATCTGCTGGTGGAAACCCCGGAGCCGAACCTGGTCGCAGGTATGCGCTGGTTTCAGACCACCTACACGATTCGCTTCAACCGGCGTCACCGCCTGAGCGGCCACCTGTTTCAAGGACGCTATAAATCGGTGGTGGTCGACCCGGAGACGCGTGGCTACTTCACCACTCTGAGCGATTACATTCACCTCAACCCGGTGCGCGCGCGGATGATCTCGCTCGAGGAGCGGCTCTACGATTACCGCTGGAGCAGCTACCGCTGGTATGCGGCACGGGCAGAGCGCCCGGCTTGGTTTGAGCCGCTCCGCGTTCTGGGTGAACTTGGGCTGGAGGATACGCGAGCCGGGCGGCGAGAGTATGCGGAGCGGATGCGGCAACGGGCGTTGGACGAACTGAGCGGCGCTTTAAAGGATGAGACCGACGCGCTGCGGCGCGGGTGGTGCCTGGGGGAAGCGAGCTTCCGCGAGCGCGTGCTGGGGCTGCTTGAATCCGCTGGCGAGAAGCTGAGTCGCGGCAAGGCCGTGGATGGAGCTGTGCGCCGCAGCCACGACTTGGAAGAGGCCGAACGACTGCTGCGTCTGAGTCTGGAGGAAGTGGCCCTGGAGCGAAGTGACATTATCCGCGTTGAAACGGAACGACCCTCGCAAAATCCCGATCGCGCGGCTCTTTCGAAACCGGACGGCGGTGCCGAACGCGTGGATTGCGCGTGAGCTCGGACTGGGGCATCCCAGCAGCGTGAGTCGCTACTGCTCGGACAAATTCAAAGCTAGTAATTTGCCGAGATTCAAGCTCTGACCCCGAATGACTCGTGACCCCGAATGACTCGCTTGACAAAAGGTTGAGGCTTCATTAACGGGCGTGATGCCGCGGAGTGTTCGGATTGAGTTTGCGGGCGCGTTTTATCACGTGATGGCGCGGGGCAACCGGCGGGAGGCGGTTTCCTTGATGACCAGGATCGCCGGCTGTTCGTGTGGACGATGGGGGAAGCGTGCGCCAGGAGTGGCTGACCGAGAGACTGAAGATGCGAAGCGCGGCGAATGTCAGTCAGCTCTTGCGGCGCGCGGAAGGTCACCGCGGCAAAGTGCCGCGCCGGCTCGGATCGTTTGTGGCCGGGGCGATGCGCGGGCAGGCTGAGGAGATTGTGTCAAGATTTGCACACTGACCCGAGTTTAAGCAATTTAATTCCCCCCGATGCGCTGCCGTTCGGTGGGCTCTTTGGCAACGCACTGGAATCGTTTTTTATTGCCGGATGGCGAATGATCCGGCCATGACGAGAGAAGCAGCTTCGAGCCATGATCAACGGAGTAGCAACTGCTGTGGTTTGTGAGGTTAGGGATCCTGAAATCTGGGCCGCGTTCAGATTAGTTGTCGGCTCAGGCCGGCGGTGCGAAAGAGTGGGCGCGGGTCGTCAGCCCCCTGCGCGGTCGTAATCTTACGATACGATTCGGAACCGGTGACGAAGTCGTGGCATTCGAGAATGCCGACGTTAAATATCCTTTCGTGATCGGAAAGGTGTGGGACGGCACCAATTCACCGCCAGAATCCGCGGGGCGCAAACCGTACAACTTCCGACCGGTGCTAGTTTGCATCCAATCGTCGAAGCTAACGATGCATCAATGGATTGCACCATGACTGCAGACCTGCAGAGGCAGATCGCGTCGTGGCTCGCTTTGGTTAAGTGCATGCTGAAAATCCTCGCGCTGCTGAAACCGTTAGTCGATGTGGTCAATCACCTGCCGTCGCCGTTGCTGTCCTCCGTTCAAGAGTTCAACAAGGCGGCGGTCGAGCTTGCTCCGTGTTTTTCTATGGGGAACGGCGGAGGACACCCCGCTGGTGGCGATCTGTTGTGTTTGAGTTGCGGTCCTTGGAAATGTCTGCGCGATTAATCTGCATCGGCTTCAGACGTGTTGCACACCGCGGTCGGGATTCAAGGAGTCCTGGACCTTGGCGAACCTTTCTTTAGCCATGTCGGGCTAACACCGGTTCGGCTAGCCGTACTATCCGATCCCAGCGCCCTAAATTCGGATATCGCGTCGCTGCAGTCAGCTGCCGACGCACTGGGCGGTTGTGGCAACTAATCCAATTTGATCGGGGCGCACGAGCACGCGGACGGCCTGGCGGGTGCGGAATCGCACAAAAAAATGGGGGTCAGTGTGCAAATCTTGACAAAACGCTCGGAGACGATTAACGGGAGTCATGCCGCGGAGTGTTCGGATTGAGTTTGCGGGGGCGTTTTATCACGTGATGGCGCGGGGCAACCGGCGGGAGGCGATTTTCCTCGATGAGGAGGATCGGCGGCTGTTCGTGCAGAGCGCTGGGGGAAGCGTGCGCCATGACGGGCTGGCGCGTGCATGGGTGGGTGCTGTTGAGCAATCACTACCACCTCATGATCGAGACTCCGGAACCCAATCTGGTGGCGGGGATGCAGTGGCTGCAAAACACCGTGACCCGCCGTTTCAACGTGCGGCACCGGGCCTGGGGCCGAGTATTTGGAGACCGTTACAAGGCGGTGGCGGTGGAGGGGCGAGCGCCCTTCTATTACGAGACGCTGCTGGATTATATCCATCTCAATCCCGTGCGCGCGGGGCTGGTCCGGGTGAAAAAGCGAGAGAGCGTTTTGGATTATCCATGGAGCAGCCTGAGCACGGGCTACGCGGTCCCTCCGAGTCGGCGACCGGAGTGGCTGGCGGCGGCCGAGGGGTTGGCGGTGTTTGGATTGGCGGATACGGTGGCCGGGCGGCGCCGGATGGTCGAGCGGCTGGAGCGGCGAGCGGTCGAGGAGGCGGGGAAGCGGTGCGGGACGGTTCCATTGCCCGAAGAGATGGACGCACGTTGCAGCCATTTGCGGCGAGGCTGGTATTGGGGGAGCCAGCGTTTTGGAGAACGAATGCTGAAACTGGCCGAGGGCGCGATCAAGCGGACGAAGTCGCGGGCCTATCGCTCGAGCGCGGTCCGGCAGACGCACGGTCTCAAGCAAGCGGAGCAATGGTTGCGCGAAGGATTGGCAGCGGCAGGATTGGATCGGGCCGATCTCGCGAAACTAAAGGGGAGCGATCCGAGAAAGGTGGCTCTGGCAGAGCTATTATGGAAACAGACGACCGTTTCCCAGGAGTGGCTGGCCGAGAGGCTGAAGATGCGAAGCGCGGCGAATGTGAGCCAGCTCTTGCGGCGTGCGGAAAGTCATCGCGGCAAAGTGCCGCGGAGGCTCGGATCGTTTGTGGCTGGGGCAATGCGCGGGGCGGGCTAAGGGGACGTTTGTCAAGATTTGCACACTGACCCCGAATTCCGAATTCCATGGGGATTACAATCGGTGACCTCACCTTCGTGCGATGGCTGAAATCAGGTGGTGTGATTCTGCGATCAAACAATTGCTGGGGCGGAGAGAACGGCACCTGGGGTTGGCAGATAACGATCACCCTCGAGATCGATTCGCAGCGGCAGGCGACGATCAAAAAAGTGGAGAAGAAGGAGACTTTCGAAAAATCCTGAGCGGCGACCTCGTCACTCCTTCGCGCCTGGCGCACGAATGGCGAGCACCCTTGCCGTCGTTGCCTTGCTCGAAAAGGCGAGCGTGAATTCGATATCCGCTCCGTCGCCCGCCCACTTCTTGCCTAGGCCCGTCTCTGCATGGACCGAGAACTTGGTGTCGCTGTTTTGCTTCAGATCGGAAAAAGAGACATTCAAGTCGCTCTTGGAATCCGAGAGATCCGGCGATGATTTCACCACAAAGGTTCGCACGGCGTCGCCCAGTTGTTTGTTCAAGTCCAGTTCGTGTCCCGGCCGGCCGTCAATGAGCGATACCGCGCAAAAGCTCACGCAATCCCAGCGATAGGTGTGATTCACCAGAACCAGATCACCGGTCGTTGACCAGACGACCTCGAGGCCGTGGCGGTTTGGGCGAATGTCGGCCGCAACATAAAAGTCCGGTTCGAGACTTCGATCCAGCACGCTGGGAGTTCGCCGTGTGGCGAGCGTGTGGATGATTTTTCCCTCGCACAGATCCACGAGGTAGTTCTCAACGTCCTCGGCGACACTGGCCACTTTTTCAAAAACGTCCTTGGCCTGCTTCGAGTCATCTTCGGCTCCTTCCTTGCTGGGCGGATGTTCTCGTTCCCAGCGACGCACTTCCGCCCAAATCTCAGGATGCTTCGGCAATCCCCAGGCCACCGCGTAGTGGCCGTCAGGCGAGGTGGTGTCTGCCAGGACCAGAAACGGTCCGGTCTGATCCGGCGCTTCGATCTCGGAATGGCCAGGCGTGGCCGCGAAGATGAAGAGCGCGGACACAATCCGCGCTGCCTTGGAAACGTTCATAAGAAGAATCGAAATCAGGTGATTTGCTTTGATGCCGAAAATTGGTTGGGGGGAGGCCATCCATGCTGATCTGTCACCGCTCAAGGGGATGGCGCCAGGCGAGGCTTGAACTCGCGTGCCCGTTTTTCTCCCTCCGCTTTTTGCTCCGGTGTCATTTTCTCGGCCAACGTGGCCAATTCCTTCTTTGAGTCTTCAATGCCTTGCCCCGCCGCCAGGAGCCGCCACTTGTAGGCCTCCGGTAGATCCTCCGCCGAACCCCAGCCGTTCTCGTAGTGGATGCTCAAAATGCCTTGAGCCTGTGCTAAGTTCTGCTCCGCGGCCTTGCGGAACCATTTCACGGCCTCGACAGCATCCCGCGGCGCGCCGGCTCCTGTGGCGTAGCAGAGTCCGAGGTAGTATTGACCCCTGGCGTCATTTTGATCTGCGGCTTTGCGGTACCACTTCACCGCCTCCGCTTCATCCTTCGGCACGCCAATGCCGTTCTCGTAGCCGGCGCCCAAAGTGCTTTGCGCTCTGGCGATATTCTGGTCCGCGGCTTTCCGATACCACTTCGCTGCCTCCGCATTGTCCTGCGCCACACCTTCGCCGTCGGCATAGCAAACGCCGAGGTTGTATTGAGCATTTCCGTGATTTTGCTCGGCGGCTTTGCGATACCATTTCACCGCTGCGACCGAATCCCGGGGCAGACCTTCGCCACTGTCATAGCGGCGTCCGAGCTGAAACTGCGATTCGGCCTCACCCTTTTCCGCCTTAGCCTTGATTTCCGCGATCGGTTTTTGCTCGGTGCTGGTTTCTTCCGCAAACGATTTCCACGCAGTGGCGTCGCAAAGCACCAGAAGCAGGCATACTAATCGGTTGGCTTTCATGCTCGGAGGTTAACAGGTACGGGCGAGTCCGTCGATGAGGGTTCATCTTTAGTCGTTTCCCATCTCGTGGTGCTTAGTTAAAGCAATGACGGCAAGGCGTGAGCGGCGCGTCACCCATTTTAGGAAGCTTCGTCCAAATCCAGCTCGGTGAAGCCGAGGAGATGGAGGCTCAGCTTGCCTTCCTTGCCGGGGCGGAGTTCGAACTTGAAAGTTGCCCCTCTGTAAATTCCGTTTTCATACTCGTTCAAAAGCTTTGCGGCCCCGTTGAGGCTGAACCTGGAACCGCCGAGCGACTTCAGCTCTGAGAAATGAAGGTTGGGATCAACTTTGACGCGCTCGTATTCCTGCCGGTGTCGCTTTTTCAGGAAGGCACGCAGCGCCTCTTCCAGATCGTGGACGCAGTCCATTTGACTCACGACGGCATCGGCCCCGAGATGGAAAGCGCGGATTGAATCTCTCTCGGGACTGCTACGCCTGCAAAGCACGAGAACAAAGTCACTCGGAGGCGACCACGCGACTTCCATGAACTCCTTGTCAGGGCGGAACATTAAGCCAGAGCTATGATCGCCTTCAGGCAGGGCCCAGTATCCCGATGCCACCGTCGCCAGCTTCCGGCCGGATTTTAGCTCGATGAGATTGTCTTCGATCTCGCTCCGAGGGTTGGCAAAGTTCGGCAGATAATCGCTGTTGCGCTCGCCGCTGCGAAATTTTTCCCAGTCAATCTGGGGCCCCTTCGGAAGCGTCCAGACGACGGCGTATTGCTGGTTGGGAGAAGTGGTTTCCGGGATGACAAGATAGGGCCGCTCCTGCTCCGACGCCGAGGAAGCGGAAAGAGCAACTGCCAGCGGCCAGACCGAGACGAGCGCGGTCCGAAGTGAGCTCGGGAATTTCACAGACTGGAGCGGAGAAAATAGGGTCGGGAAAATCCGATGCCTGGCAAAGGCGGGCGATCGCCGGGAGATTACTTGCCCAGGTGATCCGTCGAGTGGATGAACGCTGCTGCGTCGTCGTGGAGTGCTTTGAGCGACTCCTGGTGGGCGTAGACCATGTGGCCCGACTGATAGTAGTGATATTCAATGTGGTCCTGGAGCCTGGGTGGAATAGGCAGGTGATGCATTTCATACCAGCCTTCATAAAAGGGCGTAGCCAGATCGAAATAGCCGCCAGTCAAAAGAATTCGCAGATCCGGATTGTATTTCATGGCGCTGGCCAGGTCCGGCATGGTGTTGGTCGCCTGTTGCAGCGGCCGGTGTGCGCCCGGCGGCTGGTGCTGGAAGTTCCAAGTCTTCCACAGCTCAATTTCGGGCAGAAACTTTTTGTCAGCCCCATAGTGCAAGGTCTTTCTCACGTAGTCGTTGAAGGCGGACACATAGGCGGAGCTGATGGCGGCGGACTGTGGATCGTATTCGGCCTCCTTGCTCAACGGATCCATGGTCGGCCCCGAGAAACGCGTGTCGAGCCGGCCGGTGGTGGTGTCGGTATCGTCCTGGAGGTTCTTCTCGAACTCGCCGCCGTCGATGCGCAAATTGGCCTTGAGAATATAGCTGACGGGAAGGCCGGTGTAAGCGTGTAGTTTTTCGGCGATGGCCTGGCGCTCGGCTTTCGGCAGAGTCGCTCCCTGCGCCAAGGCGTTCGCGTAGTCCTTCATGGCGAACTCCTCCACTTCCTTGAGGAAAGATTCGAGCGCGGCGGGAGAATTCGGGCCGGGCAACTTGTGATGATACCAGGCTGTGGCCGCGTAAGTCGGCAGTGCTACGACGTAGGGCGCCTCGATTCCGGGATTGTTTTCCGGTTCATCCACGCTCAGATCGAAGTTCAGGATCTGCGAGAGCATGATAACGCCGTTCAAGTCGAGGCTGTATTCGCTTTCGAGCAGGTTCACCAGCACAGCGGCGCGAGGAGTGCCGTAGCTTTCACCGAAGAGGTACTTGGGCGAGTTCCAGCGACCATACTTGCTCAGATACGCCACGATGAACTCCGCGAACGCGTGCGCGTCCGGGTCCACGCCGTAGAAGCTTTTTCCCTTATCCTTCCCTGCGACGCGACTGAAGCCGGTGCCGGGAGCGTCCACAAAGACCAAATCGCTGGCGTCCAGCAGGCTGTAGTCGTTATTAACAATTTGATAGGGCGCAGCCGGGGTGTGCGCGTCGTCCGCCGTGATCACTCGCCGGGGTCCAAACGCGCCCATGTGCAGCCAGACCGTCGAAGAGCCGGGCCCGCCATTGAACAGAAACGTGATGGGCCGTTTGTCCGCTTCAACCTTCTGCTTGGTATAGGCCACGTAAAACATCGAGGCCTCCGCCGTCGGATTCTTTTCGTTGTCGTTTTCGCTCTCCTTGTTTTCCTGGCCTCCAGGCAAGGCCGCGTCATCCCAGCCTTTTGGATGTACAGACCAAAGTGCCGGCGACAGCTTGATAATCGACTCGGCCGCCTTCGACGGTTACGTTGCCCGCGCTGCTGGTGGATTCGGGCTTAAAGTCAGGGGTCGGACTGGGCGCAGCCTTTGACTCACTCTCCCCGGTCTTTTCGGACGCCGCTTTGACCTGGATGGCGAACGCTGCAGCCGCCAGAAGGAGGCTGAAGGTGAGACCGAGTAAGTGTCGCCTCTTGGAGGCTGCGCGATTGATCGAGGAAGGTCTTTTTGTCATGATTACGTTGCGCAATTCTGGTCCGGAACGGGGTTTCAAGCAAACTCCGTTTCCGGCCGAAGCCTGTCCCGTCGCGATGTTCCCTTAATTCGCCGTGAGCGCGGTTTTAGTCATACGCCTCTTTCCGGTGTAGTCCGATTACACCGGGACGAGATCGATTTTTAGTTTTCGGCCCAGTGCCCGAGCGGCGCGGGTCAAGGTCCCCAGCGTGACTGAAGTATTATCCGGGTCAAGCAGGCGATCGAGCGCTGCTCGTGAGGTTCGCATCTCACGCGCCATGGCGGTCTTTTGGAGGTGCTTCTTATCCATGAAGTCAGCGATCTTCAAGGCCAGAGCACGCTTGAGAGCGGCGGCTTCCACTTCCTCGAGGATGCCTTCCTCTTTCAGGAAGTCATCAAGACTGCTTCCGGCGTGTGGGTTCTTCTTTCGCTTAGGCTTTGTCGTAGGCATTTTTTCGTTTCAAGGCCAGAGCCTTGTCCTCGGTTGGAGTTTTCTGTGTCTTCTTAATGAAGCCATGGAGTAGCACGATCTGGTCGCCGGAGACGCAGAACAGGCAACGAGCGATTCGTGTGCGCAAACGTGAACGCACCTCCCATATCCCGTTACCCATGCTCCGCACCAGCGGCATCCCGAGCGGCCAGCGAAATTGCACCGTTTTCAGATCTTCGCCGATGACACGACGCTCATCTGCGGGCAATCCTTTCAGCCACTCACGCACCGGCTCGTTTCCCGCTTCCGTTCGGAAGAAAAGCACAGGCAACGGGCGCAGCGCAGGCACCAGCCTATGGTATCATTTGTGATACGCCAGACAAGGAGAACTATTCAGCGCGAAAACCCGGAGGAAGCGCGTCGGTTTTTGATCATCGGTCCTTGCGGCCGGTTTTCCACTGGCGATACGAATTGGCACCGCCCCCGGGGCTGTTTTTTGGGATGCCCCGTTCGACTCCAATTCCTCCCGCGCCAAATAAATGCGGCGCCGCGAAGCAAGGAAAGCCAATGTTTTGGCTAGACCGGTCTCGGCATTTGCCCCTAAATCCAGCCAGAAGCGCGGCGACCAGCTTTCGGCGAAGAAAAAGAAAAACTTGAGCGACCAAACTTTCCGCGAAGAGGAGCAACGTGTCGAGGCGCAGAGCGCCGGCTTTAAGAAAGAGCTCGGGCTACGTGATCTCGTCCTTACCCAGATTGTCTTCGTCGTCGGCAGCTCCTGGGTAGGCACCGCGGCGAAGCTCGGTTCATCGCAGACCGTCTATTGGCTTCTCGCGATTCTATTATTCTATCTGCCGATCGCGGGTGTGATCATCTACCTGAATCGGATCATGCCGCTGGAGGGCGGTCTCTACCAATGGGCGAAGCTTGGCTTCAACGAATTCACCGGCTTCATGGTTGCCTGGAATCTATGGCTGCTCGGGATCAGCGTCATGGCCGGGACCGGTCTCGTGATTGCCACCAACGTCGCCTACGCAATCGGGCCAACTGCGGCCTGGCTGCCAGCCAGTCGCGTCTTTGTCTCGGTCTTGAACGGAGTCCTGTTCGCTGTCCTGATTCTTGTCACCATTCGAGGACTTAGCCTTGGTAAATGGGTCCATAATACCGGCGCGCTTCTCCTCCTCGTCACCTATGGCGCACTCATCGCGTTGCCTTTCCTCGCCCGGGCAACGGGCAAATTGCCGGAATATCATCCGATTGAATGGGCCCTGCCCACCGCCTCGTTGTTCAGCCTGAACATCTTCAGCAAGATGGCGCTCGGTGCCCTGAGCGGGTTTGAGTATGTCGCCATCCTGGCTGGCGAAACGCGTGCGCCGGCGAAGAACATTGGCCGCTCCGTCCTGATCGCCGCACCCATCATCGCACTCATGTTCATTCTCGGCACCAGCTCAGTCATGGCCTACACGAGGTTCGCCGACCTCGACCTTATCGGACCCGTGCCGCAAGCTTTGAGCGCGGGGGCGCGGGCGTTTGGCGCAGGGTCGACCATTGCCTCGATCGCGATTCTGATGTTGGCTGGACGCTCCATTGCCCTTGTCAGCATCTACTTCACCGGTAACACCAGATTGCCGATGGTTGCCGGCTGGGACTCGCTCCTGCCGGCATGGTTTACCCGATTGCAACCGCGCTACAAGACACCGGTTAACTCAATCATTTTCGTCGGGACCGTGACTCTTATCTTCGCCGTTGCGAGCCAGGTCGGCGTCGGTGCGCAGGAAGCCTTTCAAGTCATCGACAATGCCGCTGGGATCTTCTATGGGATCGCCTATCTGGTCCTCTTCGCCATTCCGATCTGTGGGTTACGCGCGTTACCCTCACGCGCTCCGGTCTGGCTCCGGATCGCCTCGGCAACCGGTTTCTCTGTGACCGCTCTTTATATCGTGCTGACGATTTTCCCGATCGTGCCTGTCGAGAGTCGCGAAGGTTTTGCCGCCAAAATTATCATCGTCACTATTGCGGCGAACCTGCTCGGCGGACTTATCTTCATCGCTGGTCAACGTCGTCGCTCGACGAACGGTTAGGCTCCTCGGGAATATTACTGACTGCCCTGGACGCCGAGTTTGCGTTCTCGATTCGATTGATCTTGCGCCGCCCATCGGGGCTGTCTTGGTCTCGGCCGCAACTTTCGAGAAAAGGTCAACCACCACAACCAGGCATACCCATGGCAATCAGATTAGGCGATATCGCGCCCAACTTCACCGCACAAACGACAGAAGGCACCGTCGATTTCCACCAATGGCTGGGAGATGACTGGGGAGTGCTCTTCTCGCACCCGGCCGATTTTACTCCGGTCTGCACGACCGAGTTGGGCACGGTGGCCAGGATCAAGGATGAGTTTGCCAGGCGCAACGCGAAGGTCATGGCGATCAGCGTCGATCCTCTCGCTTCGCACCAGGAGTGGATCAAGGACATCAACGAGACCCAGTCCTGCACGATGAATTTCCCGATCATCGCCGATCCGGAGCGCAAGGTGGCGGTGGCTTACGACATGATCCATTCCAACGCGGACGACCAGGCGACTGTCCGTTCGGTGTTCATCATCGGGCCGGACAAGAAGGTGAAGCTCACCATCACCTATCCGGCCAGCACCGGTCGCAACTTCCTCGAGATCCTGCGCGTGATTGACTCACTCCAGCTCACCGCCAAACACAAGGTGGCGACGCCGGCTGACTGGAAAGACGGCCAGGATTGCATCGTGGTGCCAGCGGTCTCCGACGAGGATGCGGCCAGGCTGTTCCCCAAAGGTGTGCGCAAGATAAAGCCCTACCTCCGTTACACGCCTCAGCCCAACCGGTAGGCAGGAATCGAAGTTATCGGGGGAATCGCGATCGGGCATCAAATCATCACAGGACCAACGATCCCGCTGGCGGCGGTTTGCAGGTTGCCGTCTTTTAACCCGCGAGCGTGAGGAGCGAGCCGTCTCTCGAACGTCGGCCTGGTGCCGGGTGGTCAGGAGACGATTTTCGCATTTCGTGCCTTGACGGTTGCCGCTTTGCTCGTGGAACATCCGGCTCGCTGAATTAACCAGGAGACTCAATCATGAAAAACAAATTGCTCGCGGAATTCTTTGGAACCTTCTGGCTGGTATTTGGTGGCTGCGGCAGTGCCGTGCTGGCGTCGAAGTTCATTGCCATCGAAGGCACCACCCCGATCAGTCTGGGCATCGGCCTGGTGGGTGTGGCCTTTGCCTTCGGCTTGACCGTTCTAACGATGGCTTTTGCCATCGGGCACATCTCCGGTTGTCACCTCAACCCGGCCGTCTCGGTTGGCTTGTGGGTGGGCGGCCGCTTCCGCGGGGCTGAACTGCTGCCTTACATCCTTGTCCAACTGCTCGCTAGCGTTGCAGGAGCCTCGGTGCTCTATGTCATCGCCAGTGGCCAGGCCGGGTTTTCCACGGCCGGCGGTTTTGCGGCCAATGGTTTTGGCGAACATTCGCCCGGCCACTATTCAGCGCTCGCCGCCTTCGTCTCGGAGACCGTACTCACCTTCTTTTTCCTGTTCATCATTCTTGGCGCGACCGACGAGCGCGCCCCCAAGGGCTTTGCCCCGATTGCCATCGGTTTGGGACTGACGCTGATTCATCTCATCGGCATCCCGGTTACGAACCTCTCGGTCAACCCCGCGCGCAGCACCGGGCCGGCCCTTTTTGTAGGCGGCTGGGCGCTGCAACAACTCTGGATGTTTTGGGTCGCGCCAATGGCAGGTGCGATTCTGGCCGGTTTGACTTATCCGCTGATGGCCCCCAAGCCATCAAGCTAGAAGCGGCCTAAAGGGCGAGGCGCCATTCACCAAATGCGCGGCGACGATTTGGACGAGCCGGTGGTCGGGGCGGAGTCACAGCTCTCTATCGCCATAAAAGGCGGGGCAACCGGGATTGATCCTTGAAGCGCTGACCCAAATTACCCATCTGCTACTTCCTTGCCATGCCGCACCGCAGTAACTACAAACTCGAGTCATCGTGACAGAACTCGATTTGCTCAATCTGGCGCGCTCGACCACCGAGCACGAAGTGAGCTGGTTCGCCCAGATGATCACGATCAATTTCGGCATGGTGGTGGCGATCTACTACTTCCTGCACCGCGCGAATCTTGCCCTAAGATTTTTCAGCTTCGTCGTCTACAGCGTCGGGATGTTGGTGCTGCTGGGCGAGATGCTGGTCGAAGCAAACGTGAAAGAAGGCGTCATGGAGGCGATGCGCGCGCTGCCCTCGGAATATCTCTCACGACCCGCTGTGCATTATCTGGCAGTTTACGATTCCTGGATCTCGTTTGTGACGCGGATCACGTTTAACCTTTCAGTCTGGCTGTTATTCCTCGGTGTCTTCTACCTCCTCTTTCTCTGGAAGCGACATTCGAACGAACTCGATGCCTGATTCGATCTGGATCCGGAGCATCCCCGTGGCGCTCCTGACCGGTCAAGAGCGTCTTATCGATGGCAGGCACCGCGATCGGATCGGCAAAAGTTAATCGGCCAGCAGATGAATGACGGTGGTTACTTTTCTCGGTTCGAAGAGGCGGATTAATTGGATCATGAGGCGGAGCGAGAGGGTGCAAGGACGGGCGATCGTCTGGCCGAGTGCGGCGATAAGGGCGTCGCGGCGTTGGACGCAGGTGGCAGATTCGCGGTCGTCTTTTTGATTTACTTCGAGAGCAAACTGCCAGGCGCCTTCGCGCGCGGTCTGGATACTGAACTGGACGAGCAGGTCGTCCGATCGGATCCACCGCAAATGCAGGAGCCGGAGGAGCGGGTTGACCCGGGTGAGGCGGTCTTCCACGAGCGCGATCATGCTGCCGAGGATGCGGTTTATTTCGTTGAAGTCCGGGTGCAGGTCCTCGAGATCGTAGCCTTTCATCGTCTCTACGCTGGCGAGGCCGAGATCGAAATTGATATGGGCGTTCATGCCCAGGAGGAGGTGTTGCAGGACGAGCGGAAGTCGATTGGCCGCGGCCTCGAAGGCGAGCTGCCAGGAAGCGGCCGGAGCGCGGCCGGCGCGCCAATCCTCGTAGGCGCGGAGATAGTGATTGGCGAAGTTCACGTCCAACCGCTCCATGCGCACGCCGTCTTCGAAGTCGCCCCGAACGATGCTGGCCGCGACCTCTTTCGTGACCCGATGATAGAGGACCGCGAAGTAGCCGGCGCGGTCGTTGGCCGCGGCGCATTCGGCGATGATGGCCTCCAGTTGGGTGATGATTTCGGCAATCGTTTGCAGAGGTTCGAGCGTAGCGCGGCGGCCCATGCCTGTCATCCCGCGTCGCGAAGAGAGCGAGGGATCTCGCACTCGCGCTGGAAACCTGAAAATCGGAGGGCGGGCTCAAATCTTGACAAGTTCGGTCGGCGGGAATTGAAGGGTAGGCATGTACGAGGTATTCCTTGGATTGAAGGCAGGAAATCGAAAGCTCTCAGGGAATCGCCTGATCGACTTCGCCGGCAGGCGCAACGACATGCCGGCGAACGCAACGGGCGCATAGCGTTTATGGAATCGAATCGCTCGGAGACGCCAAATCATGACCGCCGGACCAAGCAGTCGTTTCAGATAGTGTTCGCGATCGTCGCGCTGCTGGTGATTCCAGCTATGCTCACTCTGCGTCGGGTGGCGCAGCCGGGAGTGCTTCGGATCGATTCGGAGAATCCCACGCCGCTGGGTTACACGGTGAGTCTGCTCCTGTTCCTCGTGCCAATCGCGGCGCTGGCCTGGTGGTTCGCCCGCCGGCCTGATCTCCAGTTCCCGCGGAAATCATTCTGGCGCACAATCGCGGTCCTGGCGCCGGTGGGCTTTGCGCTCGATCTCCTCTTTGGCAATGCCTTCTTCACCTTTCCGAATACGGGCGCGACGCTCGGGATCAACGTGCCGGGGATTGGCGGGCCGATCCCGGTCGAAGAATTCTTGTTCTACCTGACGGGATTCATGATCGTGCTCCTAAGCTATATCTGGGCCGATGAGTACCTGGGTGCGCGCCTATAACGTGCCCGATTACGCCGCCGCGGCGAATGGCATCCCACGGCTGGTGCGATTTCATCTGCCGTCGGTTTTGCTCGGCGTGGCGCTCATCGCCGCGGCGGCCATCTACAAGAAGGTCTTCTCGGGTTCGCCCGCAGGGTTCCCATGGTACTTTACCTACCTCGTGGCGGCGTCATTGGTGCCCTCGACCGGCTTCTTTTACACCACGCGACCGTTCATCAACTGGCGGGCGTTTAGCTTCACGTTTTTCATGATCCTGCTCATCAGTTTGCTTTGGGAGGTCACACTCGGCGTGCCATACGGGTGGTGGGGATATCGCCCGGAGACGATGATGGGACTCCACATTGGCGCGTGGTCGAATCTGCCCGTCGAAGCGGTCTGTGTCTGGTTGGCGGTGAGTTTCACGACCGTGATCGTGTATGAGGTGATCAAGATCTGGCAGGTGCTCGGAACGCGGGCGCTGGAGGCGTTTTTCGGGATTCGCTAGCGGTGTATCGACAAGAGAGGTCCCATTGTTGAAGGATAGGGGGCAGGCAACAATCCTGGCCGGGCCACATGACTCGGTGGGTTTGCTCGCAGGCAAACCCACCGAGTTCGTTGAGAAAATGGCGGCGCGTGTCGCAGCGACAAGAGCCGCCAAGGGGCGGTCAGAAGCGACCGACGGGCAGGTCAATCCAATGAATTCATCGGCACAAAGCCGTCGTAAATCTTAACCGACCTGCCTCCGGGCCCGCTAAAGGCCGTGACGAGGTCTTTGTCAGAGTCGAGGTTGGTCTTCGACATGCGCAGGTTACGAAAGGTTTTGTACTGGTGGCTGTTGCCGGCGTAAACCTGGTTGTTGGCGGCATCGGGAAAAACCCACATGTAAGTCCCCTGCCGGTTCACCTTCGTGATTTTGTCCGGCGGCAGGCTTTGAATGTGCGCTATTTGGTCCGCCGTCTTCGCGGAATAAGTTTTAAAACCTGCTTCGACCAGCATCGGCACTATTTGTGACGCTGATCCTGTGGTGGCCGCGGCGGTGCTACCCGCTGCGGTTGTTCCCGTGGTATTGCACCCGGGGAGAAGAGCGGCCAGCGCGGCTGCGCAGACCAACTGGATTGCGATTTTAGCTTGTTTCATATCTTCCTTTTGTAGGTTGGATTTCTTTGATAATCGTTGCGTGGGTTGTCGGCAATTACCAATTTTCGAAAGGTGAAGGCATGGCTGCCGATCGGGCCTTATAGACCTTCGGGACTATTATGCTGCAAGATTTTGCGCCAATCCGCGCTGATTATGAGTTCTTCGAAGAGCATTCCACGGAGGCGGAAGAAGATGTCCGGCCTACCTCCCCCACCTGCAGACGTTGAAGGCGTCTGGCCGATCCGTCTGCATGTTGGACTTCGGCTGCGGCGAAGGACGGTTTTTGGCGCAGCTTCTCTCGGCACTTCGAATTTCGGCAGAAAATCTTCAACTTTCACTGGCAGAGCCGGTCGAGATCTACCGTCAACAGGCTGCGGAACGAGTGCGCCAGTTCAGCGCGCATCCGCTACGGGTCTGGCCGGCATTGCCACCCGACCTGAACGGTTGCTTTGATCTGGTGCTGGCCAATCACTCTCTTTACTACGTCCCCAATCTGGAAACGACCGTGTCCCCCCTCTGGCGCAGCCTCAGTTCTTCGGGATTGTTTCTTTGCGCCTTGGCCGGTCAGGAAAACTTGCTCATTCAATTTTGGAATCACTGCTTTGGGCTGATTGGCGAGAAGGTGCCCTATCACACGGCGGAGGATCTCGAATCCGCGCTACTGAATCAGTGCGTCGCCCATTGCACCGAAAACGTAACCTATGATCTTGCCTTCCCGGATTCGGAAGAAAACCGGCTGCACATCATGCGATTCCTACTCGGCAGCCATTTTCAAGCGGTTCCCCGCGGGGAAATGCTGGCCGCTTTTGATCGTCATCGGGTGGCCGGGAGGATTGCGATGCGCATTTCCCATCAGCATTTCATCGTTTGGAAGGATGAGACGCCATAGCGAGCCAACCCGGCTACGGTCGAGAAACTGATTTGGTGATCGGTTGGTCGCAATTCAAATGGCGCGACCAAGAGCTGCGCATTCGGCGCAAAAAAGCGATCTGGCCAATGTGATGTCAGCCAGGCGGCACTCGTCGAAGATTGGCGCAGGCGTGGTGATCTGCGCATTTCTTCGGAAGGATTTCCGGAACTCTTCTCGAAGGGCTTGAGCACAGCCCCTCTTGTCGTTGATGCTGCCCAGAATCAAGAAAATGCCCGAGAAGAATTTCCCGCACGGTGCAGAGCTGCTGCACAATCCGGTTCTAAATAAGGGGAGCGCTTTTACCGCGGCCGAACGCGATGCGCTTGGCTTGCGCGGGCTGCTGCCGCCGCGCGCCCAAACGCAGCCCGAGCAGGTCGAGCGCGTGCTCGGCAATCTGGCGCGCAAATCGACCAACCTCGAACGCTACATCGCGCTCATCGCGCTGGCGGGACGAAACCAGACGCTCTTTTACCGCGTCCTGATCGACCAAATCGAGCAACTGATGCCGATCGTCTACACGCCGACGGTGGGAGAGGCGTGCCAGCAGTACGACAGAATTTTCCGGCGCCCGGGCGGGCTCTACATTTCTGTGGAAGATCGGGGTCGCGTGGCGGAGGTCTTGCGTAACTGGCCGGGGCGCGATGTGCGCGTCATCGTGGTGACCGATGGCGAGCGCATTCTCGGCCTCGGCGACCTGGGGAGCGACGGCATGGGGATACCGGTAGGCAAACTGATGCTCTACGCGGCCTGCGCCGGGGTGCATCCGTCGCAGTGCCTGCCAGTGACGATCGATGCGGGCACAAACAACGCCGAGCTGTTGGTCGATCCGCTTTACTTCGGCCTCCATCAGCGGCGTCTGCGCGGTCCGGAATACGATGCGCTGATCGACGAGTTTGTTGTCGCCGCGAACGAACTCTTTCCGCGGCTGCTGATTCAATTCGAAGACTTCGGAAACGAGAATGCCTTTCGCCTGCTGGAACGATACCAGGAGCGCGTCTGCACGTTTAACGACGACATCCAGGGCACGGCGGCGGTCGCGCTCGCGGGTATCTACGGCGCGCTCCGCATCACGGGCGAGAGTCTGCGCGATCAAAGAGTCTTGTTTTTCGGCGCGGGCGAAGCCGGCATCGGCATCGCAAGCCTTTTCGTTAGGGCACTGATCGAAGCCGGGCTGCCGGAGAACGAAGCCCGCGCGCGCTGCTGGTTTGTGGATTCGAAGGGGCTGGTGGTGCGGAGCCGGAATGATCTCTCCAGTCACAAGGCCGTCTTTGCGCAGGATCACGCTCCGCTGACCGACACGGTGGCAATCGTCGAAAGCGTGCGGCCAAGCGCGTTGATCGGCGTTTCCGGAAAACCGGGAGTATTCTCGCGCGCGGTGCTCGAAGCCGCCGGCCGCCAGGCGGCGCGCCCGATCGTCTTTGCTTTGTCGAATCCTACCTCCCTCGTCGAATGCACGGCTGAGGAAGCGTATCGCTGGACCGAAGGCCGCGCCATTTTTGCCAGCGGAAGCCCGTTCGATGCAGTGTCGTTATTCGGCCGTCTTTTCGTGCCGGGGCAGGGGAACAATGCCTACATCTTTCCGGGCGTCGGCCTGGGTGTGATCGCCTGCGCAAGCCGGCTCGTGACCGATGAGATGTTTCTCGCAGCGGCGCGCGCCCTCGCGCACCAGGTTTCGCCGGCGGAATTGGAGCAGGGCAGGGTGTATCCGCGTCTCACGCATATTCGTGAAGTTTCTCGCGCCGTCGCCGTGGCAGTGATCCGCGTTGCATTTGAAAAAGGATTGGCCGGCGTGCCCGTCCCGGCCGATCTCGACGCCTACGTCCGGTCGCTGATGTATGAGCCGGAATACCACAGCTACGTCTAACGTTTCTACCTGCGCCAAAACAGGCCGACTGCACGAGGTGATCGGCCTTGACCGCCATAGAGCATAGCCTGCAGACGTCGGTAAGCGCATGACGCAAATGGCGATTGCTTCCGGGACTAAACAGGAGTAGCCTCGGCCAGGTGAAAACCATCGCTGCGCGATCTCTAATTGCCGTCGTTTTTTGTGCGTCCGCAGTCTTGGCTTTGGCCGGATCCTTCCAAAGCGCGACGATCACGCCGGGAGGCTCTCTGACGATCGCGGTTGGGGACAGTCGTTTCCTGGTGATCCGCAACTTTACGCAGGAAGGCGGAACAAGCCGCGGGGTCGTGACGGTGACCACTGACACCGGAACGGCGAATGTTCTCACGGCAGCCATCCTCGACTCAGGCACCTCGTCTACCGCGATCCCGTTGGAAGTGATTAGCAATGTGGTTATAGCTGGCCCTGCAACGGTTACCGTAACGTGTCCTGCGGACGCGACGGACTGTTTCATCACTTACCGAAAAGAGAGCAACTAAAAGCAGCGCTCGTGGACTCATGGGAGCGAGCCGAAGGATGAGATCAGGATGAAGAGGCAGACGGTAAAACTCGTCATCGTCTTGCTTTGCGCCGTGGCGTCTTCCGTTATCGCTGGTGATTTCAAGAGTGTAATGATCACGCCGACGAGTGAATCCCTGACACTCGATGTGCCCGACGGGCAATTCCTGACCATTCGGAATTTTACGCAGGAAGGCAGCAGTCAGCGCGGTGTGGTGACGGTGACGGCTGACGGTGCAACGAGCAATGTCCTGGTGGCTTCTCTCGTCGACGAGGAGACATCTGTTCCACCGGAGTTTATGAAAAAGGTAGTGATTCCCGGCCCAGCTCAAATAACAGTGGCGCCTGTGTCCGGAGCGACACTTTTCGTAACCTACAGAAGAGGACTCCAACCGGGAAGTCCAACGCCTACGCCCACACCCGTTCCCACTGCGACCGCCACGTCGACACCTACGCCAACGCCTAGCCCCTAATACGGAAGATGGTGCGCGATGCAGGGTTCGAACCTGCGACTTCTTGCGTGTGAAGCAAGCGCTCTACCACTGAGCTAATCGCGCGCGCAAGCGGAAGTGATAAGTGACCAATGGCGAGTGACGAGTCAAGAGGAACGCGCGGCGAGGGTCTTTCGACGACGGACGATTTTTTGATCTGCGCGCCCTGGTCCGGAGTCTCTACGCTTCCTCTACCGCGACGGCCAGGGCGAGCGGCGCCGCTTCTTCGCTCGGCTCAACCTTGGGCCGCGGACGGAAGTGCGGCGCGCGAGTGGAAAATACTTCGCGGAAATAGATCGCGACGCAGACCAGCAGAACGCAGGAGGCGATCGGCCGCATGCGCTCGAGAAAATCGATCGTCGAGCAGCGTTGGGCCGAGCTTTTTATCCACCAAAAGCACGTGCGTGATCATGGTGGCGCTCATGGCGGAGAAGATAAAATGGAGCACGGCTCAGGCGCACGCTGACCCCGAGCGCGACGGCACTGAGGACGGCGCCCCAGAGCAGATAGCGTTCATGCATTTGCGCGAGGAGCGCGAACATGAGCAGCCAGGGCGTGGCAATGGCGATGAGGAGACGCGGGTCGCGACGGCGAGCGTGGCGGGCGGCGCCGCGCGCGCAGAGCACGAGGGCGGCGAGATAGATCAGGCGCAGGGTCCATTGAAGGGTAAGGACGAGGTGAAGCGACCCGAGATGGACCGACCAAAACGGCGCCTTGAGCGAGAGGTTCCAGTCGGAGAGAAGGGAGGGGAGGTTGTAGCAGGAGCTGATGAAGAGGTAGGGATACCGTTCGCTGCCGTAGAGGAAACCGATCTTCAACCAGGCGAAACTCCCGTTGCCAAGCGCGCCGACGGCAAAAGCAGCGACCCCGGCAAGGCCAGCCGTCCAGGCCCAGGTGTTGGGCGAAGCGCGGCGCCGAAGAATGGCGGCAACGACCAGTGCAACCGCCGCCACGATGCGCCCAGGCTGAGGCGCGCCGCAGCAGCCAGGGCGAAACGACGACCGCGAACGTTGCAACAAAACCTGCCAGCACGCGTCCGGCGCGGGCCCAGCGCTTTTGCCAGAGCGGCCAGAAGATAAAAAACGGCGCGACGAAGAGGAGTTGGCCCTTAAGCATTCCGCCGATGGCAAGCAGGCAGCCGCACCAGAACCAGCGTCTCGTGAGGGCGGCAAGCGCTGCAAACAAATAAAAGGGCAAGATCCAGACGTCCCATTGCGGCCAGGCATGGGCGTCGAGGATGAGCGAAGGCTCGAGCCATGCCACGCTCGCGGCGAGCAAACCGCAGACCCAGCCGCGTTCGGCCGGCGGGAGACGATGCAAGCAACCCGAGTCGGTCGCACCGGAAGCCCGGCGCACTCCCAGCCTAACGAGAAGGAAAATCCCGCCGGCCGTGAGCAGCTCGCAGAAGAGATTAACGAAAAGGAGCGGCTCGACGTATTCGGGCGTCCCATCTTCCGCGCCGGGAAATTTGGCCCGCACCTCCTGGCCCAGACCGACATGACGAGGAGCCGGAGCGGCGGATAATCGAGGTAATAATTTTTCTCGTAGGCGTTGGGCTCGACCCGGTCGTAGAGCCCGAAGTAGCCGCGCGCAAAAATCCGCCACGAATCCGGCTCTGGCTCCGCGGCGAAAGCCGGTGGCCTTCCGCCAGCGTCTGGTTGCCCCAATAAAAGCCGTTCGCGATGTCGCGCTGGAAGCGCAGATGGGTCGTCTTTTCCCAGGCCACGCGGCGCAGCGGAGATCCCCGCCAGGAAGAGAGCGAGGATGGTGAGCCCGAGGAGAATTTGCCGGGTACCGCAGCGACGGCAGAAAATTTGCGCGGGAAAACTGGCGCCGCTCCATCAGGCGCGGACCATCGGCGCAGCGGCCGCGGCGGCAAATAAAGATCGCCGCTCGCGCCGTTCGTCAGGCGGTGGCGAAGACTTCGTCAAACATGCAGAGGAAGCGGCGAATATCGAACGGCTTGGTCAGGTAATTATGCGCCCCGGCGGCGAGCATGCGCTCGATCTGGCTCGGGGTGGCGTCGGCGCTGATCACGATGACCGGTGTTTCTGCCGTGGCCTGGCTGCGCCTGCAGACTTTCGAGCACTTTGCTGCCGTGGATGTCGGGCAGGTCGAGATCGAGCAGGACGAGATGCGGCGGTTTCGCTGCGGCCATCTCGAGTGCTTCCTCCCCGGTTTCGGCCCAGATGCAGATCGGTTCCCGGGCGATCCCGCAGGACGTTTTCGACCAGGCGGAAATTGGGTTCGCTGTCTTCGACGTAAAGGACGCGCGGAGGATCGCCGTTGCCTCGACGATTTCTTGTGTGCGTTCGAACGCTTTTTCGTTGGGCACCATCGGGACGATGACGTGTTCTCCGGATCTCGAACCGGCCGGCTTGTCGGCAATTTCCTCCATCTCGTCCCGCGGTCCGCTGCGCCTCCTGGACGGACTTGAGCAGTTGCTCGCGCAGCACTTTGATTTCGAGCTGGGCGAGGCGGAGTTCCTGCCGCAGACGATCGTCATTTCCAGTCTTCATTATTTCGTTTCAGAGCGACGCCATTTTTAAGCCCGATGGCTCGTCGTCGAGCCGGGTAGCGCAACTTTCTTCGCCATCTCGAGGTCGCGGCGCATTTTGTTTTTGTGGGTGCAGAAGAGGAGCGCGGTTTCTTCGGAGATGAGGTCCTCTTCGAAGGCCCGCATGAGGGATTGATCGAAGCTGTGCCAGCCCAGCGTGCTGCCGGCCTCGATGATCTCCTGGAAGGTGCGATTTTCGCTTCGCCGTAGAGCAGGGTTTCGCGCGTGCGCAGGCTGCTGCCCATGATTTCGGTCACGAGAAGACGGCCCTCGTCGACTTTGTTGACCAGGCGCTGGCTCACGATGTAACGCAAGGTGTCGGCGAGCCGTTCGCGCACCTGTTTTTCTTCGTCGGTCGTGAAGAGACCAAGGATGCGGTTGATGCTCTGGCCGGCGTTGATCGTGTGCAGCGTGCAGAAAACGAGGTGACCCGGTTTCGGAGGCGGTGAGAGCGATCTCCATCGTTTCGCGGTCGCGCACTTCGCCGATCAGGATCACCTTCGGCGCCTGGCGCAGGGCCGCGCGCAAGCCGGTCGCAAAATCGGGGAAGTCCTTGCCCATTTCGCGCTGGCTGAAGGCCGCCTTGCCATGCGGGTGAACAAATTCGATCGGGTCCTCGAGCGTGACGACGTGCACTTCCTGGGTCTGGTTGAGCTCGTTTAGCATCGCAGCCTGGGTGGTGGTCTTGCCGCTGCCGGTGCTGCCGGTGACGAAAATGATGCCGTTTTTTTCCTTCACGATCTCGTGAGAAAATGGGCGGCAAGCCTAACGATTCGATCGTCGGCACCTGCGATTGCAGTTTGCGCATGACGATGCCGGTGTGGCCATTTTGCCGGTAGATGTTGACCCGGAAGCGGGCCAGGTCGCCGGGAAGGCGTAGCTGGTGTCGCAGGAACCGGTCGTCGGCGAGGTCGGCGTGAAGCCGCTCACTGTCGGCAAGGAGCAGGTCAGCCATGGCGTCGATGTGCGCGGACTGCAGGGTCGCGCCCGGCTCCTCCATCGGCAGCTCGTGCAATTTTCCGTAGCGCTCGACGAAGGGCGGTTTTCCGTTGATGAAGAGGCAGTCGGATACGCCTTCGCCGCTTTCCAGCATGGCGGTCAGGAGTGCTTGCAGATCTTCGTGGGTCATTTTCGTGGAATGTGGCTGCCGAAGCGCGGTTTTTTGTCGACCGTCGCGTCGCAGTGCTCCTTTAAGTGCAAGATTTGTTCCACCGAGCGAGCGCAATTCAGCGTCGCTTGCGAATTGCGGCTCGGCACCTATTTAAAGGCATGTCCGAACACAAAATGACGCTCACCTGGAAGCGCGCCACGCCCGACTTCGAATACAAAACCTACAATCGCGACCACACCTGGAGCTTCGACGGCGGCCACGAAATGCAGGCTACGGCCGCCCCGGCTTATCTCGGCAATCCCAAGCTGGTCGATCCCGAAGAAGCCTTCGTCGCTTCGCTCTCCAGCTGCCACATGCTTACCTTCCTCGCCGTCGCCTGTAAGAAGAAATTCCTGCTCGACGAATACGTCGACGAAGCCGTCGGCCACATGGAGAAAAATGCCGAGGGCAAACTCGCCATCACCCGCGTCGAGCTGCATCCAAAGCTAAAATTCTCGGGCGAAAATCAGCCGAGCGAAAAGGACATCGAGGAGATGCACCACTTCGCGCACGAAAACTGTTTCATCGCCAACTCGGTCAAGACCGAGGTCACGGTCGCGCAATAAATCCTCGAGCTTTTTCGACCGCGGATTACGCGGATTTCACGGATGGAAGAACTTTGTTCTCCTTCTCTCTTCTCCATGCGTGTTATCCGTGAGATCCGTGGTCTAATCCTTCTTCAATGAGCAGCAACGACCCGCAGCGAATGGAAAAAATCGTCAGCCTGTGCAAACGGCGCGGCTTTATTTTCCAGGCGAGCGAAATCTACGGCGGCCTCAACGGCGTCTGGGATTACGGCCCGCTCGGCGTCGAGCTGAAGCGCAACCTGAAGGACTACTGGTGGCGCGTGATGGTGCGCGAGCGCGACGACGTCGTCGGGATGGATGGCGCCATTCTCACTCATCGCGCGGTCTCAAGGCGAGCGGGCACGAGGATACGTTCAGCGATCCGATGGTGGATTGCGGCCATTGCAAGCGGCGCTTTCGCGCGGATCAGGTCGGTTCGACGACACCGATTTTTGCCCTCTTCGATGTCGTTTTTAATCCAGAAGGAGGCACACCAAGCTCGACGAAGATCTCAGCAGGGGGCGAATCTAAAGAGGACGCTCTCAGGAAAGCGAAGGTGCAGATTCGGCTTGAGGGTCGCCCCGGGGCTGATCAGTCGAGGTTGTCGGTCGCCGCAACTGAGACTGATGCCGGAAAATAGCATGCCCCTATTGCGGGGCGGAGCTTTCCTGCGCCCCGTCCGTTCAACCTGATGTTCTCGACCCAGATGGGGGCGTCGGCCGATCCCGAATCGATCGCCTACCTGCGACCCGAAACAGCGCAGTCGATCTTCGTCCAGTTCAAGAACGTGCTCGATACCTCGCGCAAGAAATTGCCCTTCGGCATCGCGCAAATCGGGAAGGCGTTTCGGAACGAGATCAACCCGCGCAACTACATTTTTCGCTCGCGCGAGTTCGAGCAAATGGAGCTGGAATATTTTTGCCGACCGGAACAGGGGATGGAGCTGCTCGATTACTGGCTCGAGGAGCGGCTTAGGTTTTACGAAAACATCGGGCTCCCGCGCGAAAGGCTGCATGTCCTCACCGTGCCAGACGCTGATCGCGCCTTTTATTCGAAGGGCACTTACGACATCGAATACGAGTTCCCGTTCGGCCGGCAGGAACTCGAAGGCGTCGCCTACCGAACCGACTACGATCTCACCCAGCACCAGACGGCGAGCGGCAAGCCGCTTGATTATTTCGACGAGGAAACCAAGCAGCGCTTCACGCCGCACGTCGTCGAACCGAGCGCGGGCGTCGATCGCACCGTCCTCGCGCTGATCTGCGAGGCCTACGACGAGGAAACGCGTTACTGACGAGAAAGGCAAAAGCGAAACGCGCGTCGTGCTCCGCTTTCATCCGCGCGTGGCGCCGATCAAGGCGGGCGTCTTTCCACTTTTGAAAAACCAGCCGGCGCTGGTGGAAAAAGCACGCGAGGTGCAGGCGCTGCTCCGGCCGCACATGAATGTTTTCTACGACGAAACCGGCGCGATCGGCCGGCGTTATCGCCGCCAGGACGAAGCGGGCACGCCCTTCGGCATCACGATCGATTTTGAGACGCTCGGCGAACGCGATCCGGCGTTGCGCGACACCGTCACTCTGCGCCATCGCGACAGCATGGAGCAGGAACGGGTGGCCATCGTCGACCTGCCAAGGCGGCTCGCTGATGCGATCGCCTAACGCGATCCTGGACATGCAGAAGCATGTCCCTCCGGAGGGACGCGCTTCCGCGCGTCCGGGGGTCGATCGGCGAAACAGCGCGTCCTAGTTAGATTGGCCCTCACATGAACCTTGAAGATTTCCGCGAATACTGCCTGACGAAACCGAAGGTGACCGAAAGCACGCCCTTCGGACCAGACACGCTCGTTTTTAAAGTTGGTGGAAAAATCTTTGCCCTGGCCTCGCTCGACGATGTTCCGACGCATGTGAACCTGAAATGCGATCCCGAGCGCGCGCTCGATCTGCGCGACCGCTATGAGGAGGTGCAGCCCGGTTACCACATGAACAAGAAGCATTGGAACACGATCGAACTGGGCGGCCGGATTCCGACAGCGGAGCTGCGCCGGCTGATCGACCACTCTTACGATCTGGTTGTCGCCAGTCTGCCGAAGCGAGGGTAGCGGAACCTTGCAGCCTGCTCGGTGATGAATCTCGCAAGCTCGCGGCTCGCGCTACTTTGCCGGATGAATCACCGGGCTGCAGTTCAACTTCACCGATATCGAGGTGCAGAGCTGTCCGGGCCACCTCGAGAAAAACGTCCGGCGGATCGGTTAACGCGATCGATAGTTCTCCCTTCCCCGTCGGCATAGCGCGCAAGTTCTCCCCAGCCAGCAATCGCGAGACGGCGCGAGCACAATTTTCCGCCGAGTCGACCAACTGTACGGTTTCTCCAAGAAACTCCGCGATCGTCCCGCGCAGGAGCGGATAATGGGTGCAGCCGAGGACGAGCGTATCAATCCCCGCTTCGACCAAAGGCTGCAGGTATTGTTTGACGACGCCATCCGTGATCGCGCCTTCAAGCCAGCCTTCTTCGATCAGCGGGACGAAGAGCGGGCAGGCGCGGACCGAGACGCGGAGGGCGGGATCGAGCGCCTGGATGGCGCGTTCGTAGGCGCCGCTCTTGATCGTAGCGCGCGTCCCGATCACACCGATATGGCCGTTGTGGGTCGCGGCGACGGCGGCTTCCGCCCCGGGCCGGATCACGCCAACGACCGGGACCGGCGTGCTCGATTCCAGCGTCGCGAGGGCGAGGGCCGAAGCGGTGTTGCAGGCAACGACGATGGCCTTGCAATTTTCCTCGAGCAACATGGCGGTGATCTCGAGGCTATAACGCTCGACCGTCGCAGCACTCCGGCCGCCGTATGGGACGCGGGCGGTGTCGCCCAAATAATGAATCGTCTCGTTAGGCAAAAGCGCCCGCAACGCGCTCACCACCGTGAGGCCGCCGATGCCGGAGTCGAAGACGCCGATTGGTCGTTCCCGGGCGGCGACCCCGGCTTGGCTGGTATTCATTTAATTCGGAGCCTGCGCGGCGGGGCTTCGGGCCGGTGCCGGTTTGGCCGACACGGTCGGCCTTGTGCCTGACGACTCCGTGATCGTGTGTGTGTGCGGCGGATGGTTGGTCGTGGCGGAGGCGATCATCGGCCCGGCATTCTGGAAATTGATCGCGCGATTATAGGTTGCGACCGATTGCGCGATCGCCTGCCCGAGCTGCTCCTGATACCACATCGCCACGTTCGTGAAGCTGACGTAATCGCGGCCATCGGACCGGATGATTTTCCAATCCTCGGCCGCGGCCCGACTAACGAAAGCGAGCAGGACCGCGCACAGCAGGGCGAGTTTGGCTGGTGACACAGGTCGAAACCTGCCGGGGCCGGCCACCGCTCGCAAGCAATATGGTAGCGCGAGGTTTTCATCCACGATCACGCGGCCCCTGCCGTGTCATCCCGAACCGCGCAGACGGCGAGGGACCTCGCCCAAGGTCTAAGGTGTGCAGAAAGAGCCAAGGCGCTTGAAGACCATTGGAGAGGTCCCTCAGCGCGCTGCGCCAGGTTCGGGATGACAAGGTAGCGCAAGCGCCCACGGCTGCGCTAAATCCGGACGCCTGCCGGCGCGGTGAACTCCGATTCCTGCGCGCTCCCGGTATTGCGGGTCGCGGCCGGCTCGAAAAGCATGACCTCCGCCTCCTCATCAGCCGCAGTGCGATGTTCCATTCCATGCGGGACGACGAGAAATTCTCCGGCTCTCAACTCGACAATCCGGTCGCGAAATTCGATCCGCATCCGGCCGCGCCAGACGAGGAAAAGTTCGTCCTCCTTCTCGTGATGATGCCACGGAAACACGCCTTGGAATTTCACCAGCTTCACTTCCTGGCCATTCAATTCGCCGACGATCTTGGGTCGCCAATGTTCCGCGAACGCGCCGAACTTTTCCGCGAGGTTCACCTTTTCCATCGCTGGCAACCTAGCACATCCGCGGCGTGCCTTTTCGTTTTGCAATCGGCGTGTGCTCTTCGATGATTGCTCCCCATGGCGGAACTTTCCAAGGCCTACGAGCCGCAGGCGGTTGAGGCGAAATGGTACGCACGCTGGCTGGCGGACGGGTGTTTCACGGCCGACCCCACGTCGGCCAAGCCGGCCTACTCAATCGTCATCCCGCCGCCGAACGTCACGGGCGTTCTGACCCTTGGCCACGTTTTAAATAACACGATCCAGGACATCCTCGCTCGACGCGCCCGCATGCTAGGTAAGGAAGTCCTTTGGCTGCCGGGCGTCGATCACGCCGGCATCGCGACCCAGACAGTGGTCGAACGGAAAATCCGCAAGGAAGAAGGCAAGACGCGGCGCGACCTCGGGCGCGAGGAATTCCTCCGCCGTGTCTGGGAATGGAAGGAGAAACACGGCGGCATCATCATCGAGCAACTGAAGCGGCTTGGCTGTTCCTGTGACTGGTCGCGCGAGCGTTTCACGATGGACGCCGATTACTCGCGCGCGGTCCAGCGCACCTTCGTCGATCTTTATCGCAAGGGGCTCATCTATCGCGGACGCCGGATGGTGAACTGGGATCCGGTCGCGCTCACCGCGCTCTCCGACGAAGAGGTCATCCCGACGCCGCAGAAATCGGCGCTCTATTATGTCCGCTACGAGCTGGTCGACGACCCGGGGCATTTCATCGAAGTCGCGACGACCCGGCCGGAGACGATCATGGCCGACGTCGCGCTGGCCGTCCATCCTGATGATGCACGCTACCGCTCGTCGTTAGGAAAAAAAGTCTGGCGCCCGCTCGATCGCGCGGAATTGCCGGTGATCGGCGATCCGGGGATCGATCCGGAATTCGGCACCGGTGTTCTGAAAGTGACCCCGGCGCATGACAAACTCGATTTCGAGATCGGTCAGCGGCACGGTCTGCCGGTGATCGATGTCCTGCATCCCAACGGCAGGATCAATTGCCCCGGTGTTCCGGAGCTCGATGGTCTGGATCGCTTCGTGGCGCGCAAGAAAGCGGCCGAACTGCTCGCGGAGCGCGGGCTTCTGGCGAAGGAAGAACCGCATGAGAGCACGGTTGGGTTCAGCGAGCGGGCCGGCGTTCCGATCGAGCCGCGCCTGAGCGAGCAATGGTTCCTGAAATATCCCCAGGTGGAAGAAGCGCGCGCCGCGGTCGGTCCGAAGAGCGCGATTCATTTTCGCCCCGAGCGTTGGGAAACGGTTTACCAGCATTGGCTGGAGAACATTCAGGATTGGTGCATCAGCCGGCAGCTTTGGTGGGGCCATCGTATCCCGGTTTGGTACCGGAAGGAAAAATCCGAAATCCGAAGTCCGAAATCCGAAACCTCCGGCAAAGACATCCGCGTCGACATTGAGCCGCCTGACGACTCGGAGAACTGGACCCAGGATCCCGATGTGCTCGACACCTGGTTCTCGAGCTGGCTCTGGCCATTCGAGACGATGGACACGGTGACGCGCAAGAAATTCTATCCGACCAACGATCTCGTGACTGCGCCCGACATTATCTTTTTCTGGGTTGCCCGCATGATCATGGCGGGACTGGAGTACACCGGGCAGGCGCCGTTCCGCGACGTCTTCTTCACCGGGCTGATCCGCGACGGACAGGGGCGGAAGATGAGCAAGTCGTTAGGCAACTCGCCCGACCCGCTCGATTTGATCGTGAAATATGGCGCAGATGGTTTGCGTTTTGGCCTGATGCGGATCGCGCCCAGCGGTCTGGATATTCGCTTCGATGAGAAGCAGATCGAGGAAGGACGCAATTTTGCCAACAAGCTCTGGAACGCCGCGCGGTTCCGCGAAATGCAGGGTGGCGAAACAGAAGGCGAGATCGATCCGAAGCGCCTAACGAGTGACGACAAATGGATTCTGTTGCGCCTCGACACTGCGATCCGCGCCGTGACCGAGGCGCTTGAGGGCTACCATTTCAACGAGGCGGCGCAGGCGCTCTACCGCTTTTTCTGGAGCGAGTTTTGCGATTGGTATCTGGAGGCGAGCAAAGCGAGCCTGGGGAGCGCACGTGACTCGCGTGCCTCGCTCGGCGATTCGCCGAGCGAACCGGGAGCGGAGCTTGCCGAAGAGGTTGATGGCGAGTCGCCATCAACAGCACGCGAGTCGCGTGCGCTCCCCGGAGATGGCGGCTCGTCGCGGAAGACGAACACACTGGCGGTGATCGACTTTGTTCTCGGCCACGCGTTGCGCTTGTTTCATCCCTTCATGCCATTCATCACCGAGGAGCTTTGGCACGGACTCGGTTTCAATCGTGATCTGCCGGAGGGTCAGGGTGAGCAGACGATCCAGTTCGCCCACT
The DNA here is from genome assembly GCA_963738045.1 of uncultured Verrucomicrobiae bacterium. Classification (GTDB taxonomy): domain Bacteria; phylum Verrucomicrobiota; class Verrucomicrobiia; order Chthoniobacterales; family UBA10450; genus Palsa-1392. The sequence goes on from CAVTUX010000003.1 coordinate 339,197, forward strand.
GGCCGCAGCCGCTGGATGACGACTTCAAGAGACACTACGGCCTCACGCCTAACGACAAGCAATTTGCTAACGCCAAATACGAAACCGTGATTGCGGGGCGCCGGTTGCGGAGAGATTTCAACATCGCTTCGAACAAGCGAGTTGCGTTCGTGTTGGTCCCGCCAAATCCTCTGCCCGACGAGGAGGCGGCCGTCTTGCGCATCCTGCTCAACGCCGAACGGCTCGACCTCCCGCAAAAGTATGAAGCGACCAGGGGAACGCCGACGGCTCTCACGCCGCTCGGCGCACTTTATCTGCCGCTGGAAGGTTTGATCGATGTCGAGGCGGAACGGAATCGGCTTGGAAAAGAGATCGCAAAGATGGAAGCCGAGCTGGTAACGGTGCGAAAAAAACTAGCGAACCAAAATTTCGTCGCTAACGCGCCTGCCGCAGTGGTGGCCGAGCACCGGCAGCGGGAAAGCGATTTCGCCGAGCGCCTCGCGCAGCTCGAACGAATGCGCGACTCGTTAGGGTAAATCGGAGGGACGAGCTTCCGCACGTCCATGGACGAGCAGAAGCTCGTCCCTCCGTGATTGCCGATCGAATGCGCGAAGCGTTATACTCGGCCCGCCTGCCATGATCCGGATCCTTAAATTTCTTCTCTGGCTTGGAATCGGCCTTCTCGGCGCCGCCGCGGTTGCGGTTCTTGCTTTCGCCCGCGGCGAACCGGTCAACGCCCTTTGGATCGTGACCGCCGGCCTCTGTGCAGTGGCGATAAGCTACCGTTTCTACAGCAAGTGGCTCGCGGCAAAGGTGCTCGTTCTGAATGACGAGCGCGCCACGCCCGCCCTGGTCGTGGATGACGGCAGAGATTTCGTCCCGACCAATCGCTGGATGGCGTTCGGTCATCACTTTGCTGCGATCGCAGGACCCGGACCGCTCGTCGGACCGGTGCTGGCGGCGCAGTTCGGCTACCTGCCCGGCACCCTCTGGATCCTGATCGGGGCGACCTTGGGCGGCGGCGTCCACGACATGATTGTTCTTTTCGCTTCGGTCCGGCGCCGAGGCAAAACCCTCGGCCAAATGGTGAAGGAGGAGATTGGAAGCACGATCGGCGCGCTCGCGCTCATCAGCGTGCTTTCGATTATGATCATCCTGCTCGCTGTGCTGGCGCTCGTCGTCGTGCAGGCGCTGGCCAAGAGTCCGTGGGGCGTTTTCACGATGGCGATGACGATTCCAGTCGCGTTCATCATGGGAATCGGACTTCGTTCTGGTCGCGTCGGCATCGGTTGGGTGACGGTTTTTGGTTTGCTGGGCCTCCTCTTCGCGGTCTGGGGCGGTCAATTTCTCCCGCAGTTTCCCATGGTCGAGGGTTGGTTTCGCCACGGCCAGAAATGGCTCGCCTGGGCGGTGATCATTTATGGTTTCGCCGCGTCGGCGTTGCCGGTCTGGCTGCTCCTCACGCCGCGCGATTATCTGAGCACGTTCTTGAAACTGGGCGCGGTTGCGGCGTTGGCGGTCGCAGTCATCATCATCCATCCGACACTACAAATGCCGGCTCTCTCGCGCTTCATCGATGGAACAGGGCTTGTCTTTGCCGGGCCGGTTTTTCCCTTCGTTTGCATCACGATCGCATGCGGCGCGGTTTCCGGTTTTCATTCCCTGATCGCTTCCGGCACAACGCCGAAAATGCTGGAGCGCGAATCGCGTATTCGCGACATTGGTTACGGCGCGATGGTGACCGAGATGATGGTGGCCTTGATGGCAATCATAGCGGCCTGCGTTCTTTCGCCCGGGCAATATTTTGCGATTAACGCGAAGGGCACGCCGCAGGAGGTGGTGGCGAAGGTCTCTGCCGCCGGGTTTCCTGTCACCGAAACCGAGATGCAGCACCTCGCGAGTGATCTCGGGGAAAGCACAATGTTTGGACGCGCGGGCGGGGCTCCGACCTTTGCGGTTGGGATGGCGCACATGTTTGCCCGGATCTCGCCCAGCCCGACGGCGCTCGCCCTTTGGTATCACTTTGCCATCATGTTTGAGGCGCTCTTTATCCTGACGACGATCGACGCCGGGACGCGGGTGGGGCGTTTCCTTCTTCAGGACTTGTTAGGCCAGGTCTGGCGCCCGCTCGGCAACACGCGCGCATGGGGCGCGAACATTCTGGCCAGCGTGCTTCTGGTCAGCGCCTGGGGGTGGTTTCTTTATCAAGGCGTGCTCGATCCGTTAGGCGGAATTAACAGCCTCTGGCCGCTCTTTGGTCTGGCCAACCAGCTTCTCTCCGTCATCGCTCTCTGTCTCGGAACTACCATCCTGATCAAAATGGGCCAGGCGCGCTACGTTTGGACGACGCTGGTCCCGCTGGTCTTCATGGTGGTGGTGACCTTTTCGGCCGGATACCTCAAGCTGTTTTCACCCGACCCGAGAATCGGATTTCTGAGCGGCGCGCAGATGGTGGATGCGAAAGTTGCGGCCGGCTCCGACCAGCGCGGATTTCGCGCGGCAGGCCTTGATCTGGCGAATCGATGCGCTCGTCGCGCTCGCCTTTCTGGTTCTCGTCTTTCTCATCGTGACCGGTTGCGCCTGGCAATGGTGGCGCTTCCTGCGCGGGACGAGACCGGTGGTGTTGCACGAGGCCGAGTTCGTGCCACTGGCCCGGCTGCAAGCCGCGGATCGTTAGGCAAGGATGCGCGAGAAAGAAATGCTCGCGGTTGTCGAAGCGCTGGCGAACCAGCCGACGGCGCCATTTCATGAGGACGCGGTGCGGGCGGAAATTGAAAGGCAGCTCGTTCGTTGTCCGCACGTGAAGTTTGAGCGCGATCGTTTTGGAAACGTGATCGCGCATTACCGGCGAGGACGGAGCGCGAAGGCGGGATGGGCGCTGGCCGCGCACATGGATCATCCGGGCTGGGTGCGGAGCAAGAACGGCGAGATGAAATTTCTTGGCTCGGTGCCGGAACGCTACCGACAGGATCCGAAGACGAAATCATTCGGTGATTTCGAGATGTGGGACCTTCCAGCCTTTGAGGTTCGCGACCGGCAGATTCATTCCCGCGCCTGCGACGATTTGCTTGGCTGCGCAGAAATCATCTGTGTCTTTCGGGAGTTGGAAGAAATAGACGCGGCAGCGCATTGCGTTGGCCTCTTCACGCGGGCGGAGGAGGTGGGTTTCGTCGGTGCCATCAAGCTCGCGCAGGCCAACATCCTTGCGCGCAACCTGACGATTCTGTCGCTCGAAACGAGCACGCCACGCGGGACGGCGGAGATCGGCAAGGGGCCGATCATCCGGGTGGGGGACAAGGTTTCGAGCTTTGATGGCCCGGCGACGGCCCGACTGCTCAGCATCGCAACCGAGGAAGAAATTCCGGTGCAACGTTGCCTGCTCGACGGCGGAACCTGCGAAGCGACTGCCTACCAGCTTTATGACTACACCTGCGCCGCGGCCAGCCTCGCGCTCGGCAACTATCACAACATCACGCCGAACGGCACCATTGCGGCCGAGTTTGTTGCGATCGACGATTTTGTCGGAATGGTCCGCTTGTGCATGGCGGGGGTTTTGCGCAGCACGAAGGCAGATGATCCGCAAAAAACGCTCCGGAAAAGACTGGAGACGAATGCGCGGAGTTATCGCGAGTTTTATTAAGCGCCGTGCATTGCCGGGCTTCGCGGGGCGCCGTGTCCCGCATGCGATTTCGGCCTTACTTCCGGCGCAGCGGGACGACGATTTCGGAATCCTCGTAGGCGACGATGACTCTGCCGTCTTCGATCGCTCGCAGGGTGATCTGGTAAATCTGGTTGCCGAGTTGCAGGCCAAATTGCTGACCTTCCTGCATGATCTTTCCGTTCAAGATCGCGAAATGAGTGCCGCTGCCCACCGTGACCGAAGTGAGCGAAAAGGCTTCGGGCGCGAGGGCCGTTCCCCCGCCAATCTTCGGGCCCGGCTTCTTCCAGCCGATCGGCCAGAAAGGATCGCGCGCGTCACCCGCATCGAAGCTTGATTTGCGCTTTAATTCGACCGTCGTCACGGCGTCCTTGGCGCGGGCGGCGTCGAGCGACAGACTCGCTAGGCAGATGGCGAGAAGGAGCTTTTTCATTTCTTAAAGAGGGCAGTCTGAGCGTAGAGGCGGACCTGCTGATACTGTGGCTGCTCGGGCACGCCATGAATGACGATGCGCTGGATGGCGAGGAGCGGCTCGGTGTTCTCCAAGTCGGCGATCGCTCTGCCGAGCGCGTCGTAATCGCTCTCGGGCAGCTCGATCGCCCAGGTATCCTTGATCCAGTCCGACATCTCAGGTTGTTTGAAATCGCCGCTCGATTCGAGACGGGCTGTGACTTTGTCGATGTCTGTACTTGGCAAAGAAGGTACGGATCTTAGGCGGGAACCACGCGATCGGTGCACCGTCCGCGGTGGTACGCTCGAGCGCTTCGTAGCGGCCGGTTGCTTCCTTTGCCTGCAGCTCGAGATTCACGGTCTTTTTCAACTCGGTTTTTGAATCGGCGGTCTTCGCCTGCACATCGGCCATGGTTTTCATCATCGCCGCGCGGCTTCGGTTCAGAGGCCCGAGGAAGAAGGTGAAATAGCAGTAGATCAACCCGATCAGGCCGAGGGTGCTTAGGATGATCTTTTGAATCTGATCCTTGTTTAGTGTTTTCAGCGTCATTTCGTTTTCGGGGCTTCCTTGGTCGCTGGCTCCGGTTTTTTCGTCGGATCGCCCGACGCCGGATCAAAGGTGATGTCAAGAACGAAACGCGCGCTGGCGGTGGGGTTACCCGAGAGGTTGACGAGAGTGTCGAGGTCCTCCAGGTTTTTGAAGGTCACTTTTACGTTGTAATAGCTTTTCTCGAGCTGCTCGCTCAGAAGTTGCCGAAGTTCTTCCGCGGCGGCACGCGGCTCGCGAGCTGCGGCGAGGCCTTCAATGGTGACAGTGACCGGCCGGTTCGTTTCAACGAGGCCGCCGTCAAGACTGGTGATCTGAATGTTGGGCGCGACGCAATGGGAAATGATCGCGAGAAACGGCGCCCAATAGAAGCGCTCCTCGATCGAGGCGTCGAGCACCTTGGTGCTGTCAATAATCCGGTGCAGTTCGGTCGCACGCTTCTGCGCGGCGATCACTTGCGGTTCGACCTTTTTCCACTCGCGCTCGGCAACGTTGAGCTGGCTTCGAATGTAAATCGTCCGGTAGGCGTTCCAGCCATAGTAGAGGAGGAAGATCGCTCCAAATGCAATCAGCGCTATGATGCCAAGCTTAAGCGGGTCGCGCTTGCGCTGGCGTTCCTCGGTGAATTCCTCGTGGAGAAGATTGAGTTGCAGGGCCATCGTCAGGCGGTTTTCAGGTAGGAGATGGCTGCGCCGCAGGCGACGTTGAGGGAAACGAACTCGCTCGCGAGCGCCTGTCGCTTGGCCGGTGGTAGCGCCACCTCGCAGGTCTCAAGCGGATCCCAAATCTCACAAGGCAGACCGAGCTCGTCGCTCAGAGTTTGCAAAATCATTTCCGTCTTCGCCATGCCGCCAGAGACAAAAATCCGGTGGATGCTTTCTTCGCACTGGCCCTCGAAGAATCCAATCGAGTTATTCACTTCCGTGGCCAGGCCAAGAAGCGACTCACGGCAGGTTTCGGCCATGCCGGCGTCGCCCTGTTGCATAAGGATTCGCGCCGTTTCAGCGTTGACCGCGCCTTCCGCGGTCAGCGCTTCAGCAAACAGCTTGCCCCCGTAATCCACGCTGCGCACCAGCTTCAGCTCCGTCTTCTGACCGATCAGCACCGTGGTTTGCAGGTGTCCCATGTCGAGGAGGAGAAAGGCTTCGTTGTGAAAGGTTTCGGGATAGGCGAATTCAAACGCGTTAAAGGAACAGATCGGCGCGAGCTGGAGGAGGCTGGGAGCGGTTTTCATTTTGCTCATCGCCTCGGAAATTTGTTTCACCGCCGGGCGCAGCATCCCGCCGACGAGATAGCGCGTCTTGCCTGTATTCTCAACTGCCGTTCCGTTGGAGGCCACCCCCGCCATCGCCACCGCTGAGACCGGCGCGCAATCGAGCACAAAATCCCTGCATTCCTGGTTTAGGACGGCGAGGCCGTTAAGCCGCAACGCGCTGCGGAGCAGCTGTATTGGTGTGCTCGGCTGCTCGATGATGCGTACGAGCGCGCCCGGATCAGAGACGGCCAAGGCGCAACCTTTGGCGCTGCCGCCGAGATCCTTGAGCAGAAGTCTGATCTGCTGCGCCAGTTCGTCGGCACTGCCGATCGATTCGGGCACGGGACGCGAGGCGAAGTTGGTCAGGACAAAACGGTTCTCGCCTTTCCGTTGCAACAACACACTCTTGAAGTGGTGCTTGCCGAGATCGATGCCGATGACTGAATTCGCAGGCTTGCCCATGAGCTTGCGCTTCGTTAAAGCGAAAACCATGCCGGGCGCGTCACGCTTTTGAAAAAACGTGGAGAGACCTTTGGTCGCCGATTTGCCAGGCGGCCTACGCCGCAGCCGCAGCGCGGTATCCAAAAAATCCGCGTGCCTTGATCATGCGTGAAACTTCTGGAGGCACCATCGTTTCCCAAGTCGGATCGCCTGCGCGCATTTTCGCGAGCACATCGGACGGAAAAATCTTCAGGTATTCACGATGGAAACTTTGGATCTCCTGGATGAAACCGTTGTCGATCAGGTACTGATAAAGATGCCGCAGGTTGGGCGCGACCTCGAGCTGCTTCGCGGTGATGAGGCCGCCGGTTTGGTCATCCTCCACCGGGTAAACAAGGAGCTTGAGGTCGCCTTTGAACATTCGGCCGAGCGCTTCGAGAATTCCGCCTTCGAGGTTGAGATAATATTTTTCGTCGAAGATTTCGTCCAGGCTCGGCACGCCCATGACAAGGGCAATCGGCTTGTTCGTGTAACGCGAGAGGTAACCCGCCAGCCGATAGTATTCGCCAAATTTCGAAATCAGAACGGTCCGGCCTAACGAACCCAGGATATCGACCCGGGCCAGAAAATCAGCGTGATTGAGCTGCCCGTCCGAGAGCAGATTTTGCAGCGTCATTTCCATCAACACGACCAACTCCTCATCTTTTGCGCCCGGCCGGCTAAGGAAGATGCTCCGTGCGCCCTCCAGCATGTCGTTGGTCGCGTGGGTGACAGGGCGAAAGCTGCCGCGCTCGACGATGATCGATTTTTTATAGAAGACCTCCGCCGGCTGGACCGTCTCGCCATCGGACGTGAACATGACCGCATTCGTCAGTGCCTGGCTCACCAGTTGCAGACTCATAAGCCGGTTGTCGACTGCCTGGTAGGCGGGGCCGGAAAACTTGATCATGTCCACCTGCATCCGATGCGGGCCGAGGTTTTCCTGCAGGGACGCGATCAATTTTTCCGGCTGTTGAAGGTAAAACGCGCCATAGATTAGATTCACGCCGATCACGCCGAGCGCTTCCTGCTGGTCAATATTCGCTTCATCCAGCATCCGGACGTGGATGATGATTTGGCTCGGTTCGCTGCGCGGTTCGGATTGGAAGCGCATCCCGAGCCAGCCATGCGATTCGTTATGCTGTTTGAAGCTGCGCGCCGCGACCGTATCGGCGAAAACGAAGAACGTCCGCTCGTCCCCTAACTTTTCGTCGAGGCGCTCGATCAACAATCGGTACTCGCGATCGAGCATCGTCCCGAGCCGCGCGCGACCTACGTAGCGATCGGTCGGACCATAAATCGCGTCGCTAAACTGCATGTCGTAGGCGGACATGGTCTTCGCGATCGTGCCGGCGGCGCCGCCGACCTGGAAAAAGCGCCGCGCCACTTCCTGCCCGGCGCCGATCTCGGCGAAAGTCCCATAGCGTTTGATGTCGAGATTGATCTGGAACGCTTTCTTGTTCGTCCCGATTTCCATCTCTGCGTTCATCGCTTCAAGATGAGGGTAAACCGGCGCATCTCAACCGGCGAAGGGTGGAAGCAATGTGGGGAGGGCGCTTTAGAGCCGCACCCGTTCGGCACTGCCGGACGGAATCCAGCCTCGCAGATCGTTAGGCAAAGCTGCGTAATCCCAACTCCCGCGCGTGCTGAGAATCTTGATTTCGCTTCCTGGCGGCAGGACGAGGACCGTCCCTGCGCTCTCCGTTGTGGCAAGCCGGGCCTGGATATCCTTCCCGGTCACAATCGCGAGATCGTATCCCGCACTCCCGGTCTCGAGCAGATAAACCGCGGCCGTCGTGCCGGCTGCGATCACGCAGGAGAGAAGAAGCGCGAAAATCCAAACCACCGGCCGGCGTTTGGATAAATAGAGCCCAGCCACAATCGCGACCGCAATCCAGAAGGCCACCATCGCGAGCCAAGTGTATTGATCGCGGGTAAGGAAATCGAGATGCTGTTCCGCCCAACCCGTTTGGAGTTCGAGTGCCCGGGCCCGATCGCGCACGAGGGCAAGGTTGGCCCGCGCTTCGGGCTGCGACGGGTTGAGTGCGAGCGCGCGTTCGTAATTCAGGATCGCACGGCCAAGATCATCGGTGCGGAAATAGGCGTTGCCGAGATTATAGAACAGGCTCGGATTCCATTGGCCGCTCTTGACCAGCGATTCATAGCCCGCAATTGCGTCCGGGAATTTGCCCGCGGCATAGTCCGCATTTGCGCTGAGTGAATTTCGCATCGGCATTGGCCTGCGCCGGCGCTGCGCCGAAAGCTTCCGAGATCAGGCAAACAGGAACTGAGAAGAGCGAAAAGCAACGTGCGCATCTCAGGCCAGACTGTCGATGAGTTCGAGCACTTCACGTCGCGTTTCTTCCGCGACCTTGCCGTGGCCGTTTTCCCGGCCGCTGTACCGCAGTTCGTCGCTCCGCCGGAAGAGTTCGCGCACCCGATCGCGCTTCTCGTCCGGCAGATCGAAGGCCGCGACGGCCGTTTCCGCGTCGACGATATTGGGTTCAATCGCGCCGGCTGCCGGAGGCGAGGGCGGTTTTCAACTGCACCACGCGCAAAGCCTCGGCAAAATATTGGTCGGGCGGGTCGTCGGCGCGGCGCAGCTTGCGTTGCAGTTCAGCGGTTTCATGTTCCCAGGCGGCGCGGCGTTGGCCTTCGCGATTTTCGAGGCGGCGTTTCCGCATTTCCCAGCCGAAGAATCCGATCAAGCCGAGGAACGGCATGGCCTGTGCCGCCCAGAAGATCGGGTTGCATGAAGACCGGCGTAAAGCTTTGCCCCCAGCCGCCGTGATCGGTCAGCTGATAAAGAATATCCTGAGCCTGAGGTGCGACGGTCGGCCTGGCGGCGGCTGGTGGCGGTGTCGTCGAAGCGCTCGCGATTGCCGGGGTCGCCGTGGCGAGCGGACTTCCCTCCACCACGACCGGCAGCTTGTCGCCCTTGAGCGTGACGTAGCTTTCCTTCAAGGGATCGAAATAGGAGAAGACGAGCGGCGGCACGGCTTTCTTCGGTTCGTTAGGCGTGAGCACCATCTCAAAGGTTTTGGTGCCGCTGATCCCGATGTCGTCGTCCGGCTTGAAATTCGCGCTGGGCGGATAGGTGTGCCAGCCGCGATCGCTTTCCAGCGTCGGTGCGGTCACCGCATCGAAGTTGCCGCGGCCGGAAATGTTCGCCGTCACGGTAAGCGGGTCGCCAACCTGTGCCGTCTTCGGTTTTACTTCCGTCGTAAGGGAGAAATGTCCGACCGCGCCCGAAAAATCGGGCGGCGGATTTGGCGGCAGGGGCTTGACGTCGATCGTTGTTGTCTTGCTCGAGAATTTCACTTCGCGCTGTTCACCCATGCTGGCCAAGGGATCATTGAAAAACGGATCGTTAAAAGGGTCATCCATCCCGAAAAGATCGAATGGCGAACGCGGCCGGTTGCCTCGTCTTTGCGGGATTTGCACGATGGCCTTGGCGTCCTTGGCCGCGATTTCGAGCTTGCCGCTCTTTATCGGGGTGATCGCCGTCTTGAAGGTCACGATTTCATAGGAGCGGCCGTTGATCGACTCGAGGGTCTGCTCCGGGTTCGGCATACGCTGGATGGTGAATCCCTGGCCGCTCAGGGTCGCGCCCTCAATCAGGCGGTGCGGGACCCGGGTATTGAAGCCCGAGTCGGATCTCGGCCGGAATCGGCTCGCCGACATAGGCGGTTGTTTTTGGGATCACCAGCTCGGCGAAAAGAATGTCTTCTCGTCGATCGAAGCCGTGCCTCCGCCGCTGCGGCTGCCGCGGCGCGAGGTAGTCGTGCCGTCATCGTTAGGCGCGACGTTCAGGGTCAGGGCCGGCGTGCGGAGCGTGCCGCTGCTCGTTTTCACGACTTGCGGCGGGATGGTGAAGGTGCCGGCCTTGAGCGGGAGGATCGTGTAATTGTAAACAAAACTATAGGTGAAGCGAAAGTTGCGCCCCTCGACCAATTGCGACTGGCCGCTGTAGCGAATGTCGAGTCCGTCCACCGCGATGTCGCTAGGCGGAGTCGCGTTGGAATCGCCGCGTCACCTTGATCTGCAACTGTACCGGCTGGTCGACTTCCGTTTCCGAGCTGGTGAGAACCGCCGTCACGGTCGGGGCATCGGCCCGTGCGGCCGTGATCGCCGCGCAGGCGAGGAGAGCCGCGAGCAGGAGCCTGACTGTGCGTGATCGGAAAAACGCCATTCTTAAATCAAACATCGCACATCAAACTTCAAACACGCCAGTTACCAGTCGTTATAGACAGGACGCACAGGCTTGTGTTCATCAAGCTGGACTTTCTCCTCTTCATCTTTCATCGATTGGAGAAGCGTGGCTGCTTGCTTCGGACTCATCTCGCCTTCCTTCTCCGGCTCGGCCTCGGCGGCCTGCGCCGGTTGCGGAGACTCTTTCGGTTTTTCTTCGCCCGCGCCTTTCACTTCGCCGGTCGGCGGTTTCTCCGGCGTGCCGGCCGGGCTCGGGCTGGGTTGTTCGCCGTTTTCGCCGCCATTCTGGTCCGCGGAACCCGGAGTGGGAGACGGAGTTCCTTCGTTCTCCGGGCGTGGGTGAAGCGCCCGATCCTGCTCGCCCGGCTGAAGGCGGATCGGAGTCGGCGATTGTCCGGCGCCATTTTCACCCGGAGTTGGGCTCGGGCTTGCCGGTGTAGGACTGGGCGCCGGGGTCGGCTGACCCCGCGTCGGGGTCGGCGGGTGTTGGCGTTGGCGTCGGCGATTGCTGGTTGTTCTCCGATTTCTTGCCCTTGCCTGAGCCCTGCCCGCCCTGCGACTGCTGCTGTTGCTGATCTTTTTGCTGCTGGTCGTTCTTCTGTTGTCGTTCTTGCTGCTGGTTCTTGTCGTTCTGCTTTTGATCGTTTTTCTGGTTCTTTTGCGGCGAGGGCGAAGGCGACGGGACGGTGGGTGTCGGCGGCGGTTTTTGTTCCTGCTTTTTCTTCAGCTCCTCGATCTTCTTTTTGACGTACTCGTAGTTGTCCTTCGCGTTCTTGTTTTGCGGCTCGGCCTTGAGCGTTTCCTCGTAATGCTTGAGCGCGCCCTCCCAGTTCGTCAGCTTCTTCGCGTCGCTCTTCTCCGCTGCGCCGCGCTCGTAGAGAGTGTTGCCGAGGTTGTAATGGCTCTCGCTTTGCAGATGCGGATTTTTCGAGAGCAACGCCTGACTGAAGGACTGCAGCGCCTTGTTGTAGTCCTTCATTTTGTAGGCGGCGGCCCCGGCATCGAACTGGATCCGGTCGCGTCTGCCGCGCGCCGGGATTTTCCTGCAACGTCTTTTGGAAATGGTCGTAGGCCTCGGGAAATTTTTGCTGCTCGTAGAGTTCAAGCCGGCAGAAGCGGCGCGCGCCGAATGCCGCAACGAGCAGGAGAAGAATCGCGCGGCTCGCGATCGATGGCAGGGGCGTTCTGTGACCTTGGCGCTCGGTCGGTTTGCTGAGCGACGGACGGTCATAGCCCGTCGCTACAGGCGGACGTCCGCGCGATCCTTTGCGCTCGTTGATCAAGAGCGCGAGCGCGAAGAGCAGAATCGCCGCCGCCAGCGGCCATTCGTAACGCTCGATCGGCCGGCGCGAGAAGCGCGCGTTGATGTCGGCCACCTGCATTTTGGCCAGCCCGTCGTGGAAGAGTTGCTTCATCGTCCGCGGGCCGTTTTCGAGATGGAGATAAAATCCGTCCGCCGCCTGCGCGATTTCGCGCAGGCGCGTCTCGTCGAGCTTCGATTTCACCACTTCGCCCTTCGCGTCCTTCACAAAGGCGGTCCCGCCGTTGTCGCTCTGGATCGGAATGAGCGAGCCGCCCGGCGTGCCGACGCCGACGGTGAAAATGCTGCACGCCCGCGTCCGCCGCCGCCTTGGCCGCGCGCACCGCGTCGCCGCTCAGATCTTCGCCATCGGTGAAAATGATCAGGGCGCGATTGCCGATGGCGGATTTGCCAAAAGTGCGGGTGGCGAGCGCGATCGCGTCGGAAATGTTGGTCCCGCCTTCCGGGATGATCTTGGTGTCGAGTTCGTTGATCGAATCGACCGCCGCGTCGTAGTCGATCGTGAGCGGAGCCTGGAGGAAAGCGCGCCCGGCGAAAGCGATCAGGCCGACGCGATCGCCCTGCAGCTCGTTGATCAAATCCTGGGTCGCGAGCTTGACCCGCTCGAGGCGATTCGGCTGCACGTCGTTTGAGAGCATGCTGCGCGAGACATCGACCGCGAGGAGGAGATCGAGTCCCTTGCGTTTCACCTCGTCGTAGGCGTAGCCCCAGCGCGGGCGCGCCAGACTAACGAGGACGAGGGCGAGGACGAGAAGGAGAAGGATGAAACGAAGGATGCGCCGGGTGCGATTGACCGTCCCGGCCAGTTGCGGCAGGAGACGCGCGGCGACAAACTGTTGCAGCTTTTCCGCTCCGCGCTGCTCCGCGCGGGCGAAGAAAAAAGCCAGCGCCGGGAGCGCGAGCAAACGCCCAAAGCCAGATTGGGTGATCCGAAGGTCATGAGCGAGTGGAAGCGCTGAAGAGTTGAGGGTCGAAGCGATGAAGGGATGAACCGCAGAAGCGAGAGCCGCTTCAACACTTCAACTTTTAGACGCTTCATCGTCTCCTCACGGCAGCTTCTTCCAGATGGTTTGCGAGAGGAGCAGCTCGGCCAGCAGAATGCCCGCACCCGCCATCAGGCAGACCGGGAACAAATCGCGATACTGCTGATATTTTTTCACCGAGACGGTCGACTTCTCCATCTTGTCGATGTCGGCTATAAATGTTCTCGAGCGAGTCGGTATCGGTCGCGCGGAAGAACTGGCCGCCGGCGATTTTCGCCACTTCTTTCAAGCCCGCTTCGTTGAACTGCACCCGCTGATTGCGATAAATGATGTTGCCCGCCACGTCCGTCACCGGTCGGCCGTTCGACGGATCAAAAACCGGCACGGGCGCGATGCCGTTGATCCCGGCGCCGATCGCATAAAGCTGGAATCTTGAGCGCCTTGATCGCTTCCGCCGCAGTGTTCGGCGGAATTTTGCCGGCGTTGTTTTCGCCGTCGGTCAGGAGAACGATGGCGCGGCTCTTCGATTTCTTGTCGTTCAAGCGATTGGCGGCCGAAGCCATGGCCGATCCGATCGCGGTCCCATCCTCGACCAGGCCGATCCGCACCCGCTCCAGATTTTGCAGCAGCCAATCGTGATCGAGGGTGAGCGGACTAACGACATAGGGCCGTCCGGCAAAGGCGATGATTCCCGACCCGGTCGTTAGGCCGGGCTTCGATAAACTTGCGCGTCACTTCGCGGATGGCGTCGATCCGCGTCGCGGAATCGCCCCCGACCGTGAAATCCTTGGTCAACATCGAGCCGGAAACGTCGAGCACGACCATGATGTCGATCCCGCTCGCTTCGACTTCGGTCAGGCTTTTGCCGAGCTGCGGGCGGGCGAGAGCGAAAATGAGAATGGCGAGCGCGAGATAAAGCAGGCCATGCATGATGCGGCCCGCGCGCGAGGTGCTGCGCTTGCCGAGCGCGCGCAGCCTCGAGGTGGAGGAAAAAACGAGGGCCGCCGCCGCGCCGCGCTGCCCGCGCAGCCAGACCAGCAGCGGCACCAAGCAGGAGCAGCAAGAGCAGCCAGGGATGCGCGAAGGAAAATCCCCAGGGCGAATTGGGCGACCAGAAATCAGGCAGGCTCAAGCGCGCCTCCTTTCACAAAACGCTCCGCTTCATCGAGCAGAAGCCGGCTGTCTTCCCGGGTCGCGTCGTAGCGCGCAAACTTGATCAGGTCGCAGCGATTCAGGAAATCGCTCAGGAGCGATTGCTCATCGGCGGAGAAGGGTGAGGCCGCGGCGAGCGCATTGAGAAACTCGACCGAGGTCTGGCGCGTGACCGGCAACTGATATTGCTCGGTCACGTAGCGCCGCAGGATATCTGAGACGCGAATGCTGAATTGATAGGGAGTCAGTTGTCGATCTGGGTTTCGATTCGGGCCAGAAGATCGAGCGCGCGTTGCCGCGGCGTCTTGACCGCGACCGGCCGATTCCGCCAGCGTTTGATCAGCCAGATCGTCAGGCCAACGAGCAGCAGGGTGCCCGCGACCGCGCAGAAAATCATCCAGGGCTGAAGGAGGAAATAATCCACCGGCCCGGTGATGTCGTGAAATTCCTGTGCGAGAAAAATGTGCATGGATTTTCGGCCTAACGACGCCCCATGCGCGCCTCGCGTTGTTTGAAAAACGCGCGCAGCGCCGGGAGGTAATCGTCGCCGGTGCGGAGCGAGATGGCGTCGATGTTGTTGCGCCGCAGGGTGTGGGTGATCTCGGCACGCTGCGCCTGCGCCGCCTCGCTGAAACGCACCCGGGTGCGGCGATCGCCGGTGTTGATTTCGATTTGTTCGCCCGTCTCGGCGTCTTCCAGAGTGATGATGCCCGATATCGGGCAGCGATTCTTCGCGCTCGTCGTCGATCCGGATGGCGATGAAATCGTGCCGTCGGCTCGTGATTGTGAGGGCGCGGGAAAAATCCTCCGCCTGAAAATCGGAGATGAAGAAAACGACCGAGCGCCGGGTGACGACGTGGTTCAAATAATCAAGCGCCAGGCTCGGCAGCGTGCCGCGGCCCTTGCGGCTCGAAAAACAGAATTTCGCGGATCAAACGCAGGGTATGCGAGCGCCCTTTTTTCGGCGGAATGAAAAGCTCGACCTGATCGGAAAAGAGCACGAGCCCGACTTTGTCGTTGTTCCGGATGGCGCTGAAAGCGAGCAGACAGGCGACTTCCGCGGCCAGCTCGCGTTTCGATTGCGCGACGCTGCCGAAATTTCCCGAAGCGCTCACGTCGACCACGAGCATGACGGTCAGTTCGCGTTCCTCGGTGAACTTTTTCACGAAGGCGTTGCCGAGCCGCGCGGTCACATTCCAGTCGATCGCGCGAATTTCGTCGCCCGGCTGATATTCGCGCACGTCCTCAAAATTCATCCCGCGCCCCTTGAAGACGCTGTGGTAATCGCCCGCGAAAGCCGATTGCACGAGACCCTTGGTCTTGATCTCGAGCGCGCGGATCTTTTTCAGGATTTCGGCGGGCGTCTGCCTTTCGCTCGCTGCTTCGCGAGCAAAGTTCGAGTGCCGTGATTTTCGTTTCACCGCCGATCACGGTACCGGCAGCCCTGCGAAAATTCGTTCGATCACCGTCTCGCTCGTCACGCTTTCGGCTTCGGCTTCGTAGCTCACGATAATGCGATGGCGCAGCACGTCCGCGCCGATGCTCTTGATGTCCTGAGGCGTGACGTAGCCGCGGCCGTTCAGGAAGGCGTAGGCGCGGGCGGCAAGCGCGAGGTAAATCGTGGCGCGAGGCGAAGCGCCATACCGAACCAGACCTTCCAGCTCGAGTCGATACGACGCCGGTTCACGCGTCGCCCAGACGACGTCGACGATGTAGTCCTTCACCCGATCATCGATGTAAATTTGGTTCACCAGCTCGCGCGCGGCGATGATCTGCTCCGGCGCGACAACCGGATCGACATGCAGATCCGGGCGCGGAAGTCGCCATCAGATCGAGAATGCGCCGCTCTTCCGTTTTTGCCGGATAGCCGACATTGAGCTTGAGCATGAAGCGATCGAGCTGCGCTTCGGGCAGTTGGTAGGTGCCTTCCTGCTCGAGCGGGTTTTCCGTCGCGAGAACAAGAAAAGGATCGGCCAGCGGGTAGGTCTTGTCGCCGATCGTGACCTGGCGTTCCTGCATTGCTTCCAGCAGCGCGCTCTGCACCTTCGCCGGAGCACGGTTGATTTCATCCGCCAGGATCAGGTTCGAAAAAATCGGGCCCAGCTTGGTCGTAAATTCGCCGCTGCGCGGGTTATAGATCAGTGTGCCAATCAAATCCGCCGGCAAAAGGTCGGGCGTAAATTGCAAACGCTGGAAGCCGGTCTGGATGCAGGCTGCCATCGTCTTGACCGTGAGCGTCTTGGCAAGGCCGGGAACGCCCTCGAGCAGGATGTGGCCATTGGCGAGCAATCCGAGCAAGAGCCGGTCAACCAGATATTTCTGGCCGACCACGACGTGACTGACCTGCTCGCGCAAAGGCGAAATCCATTGTCCCAACTCCTGGACCTGTTGGGTAATTTCCTGCGTTGATCTCATAGGCATGGTGAGACAAATCCGCACGGAATGCGTTCGAAGAAAAGCCCATTGTAGAGGCAGGCCCCTCCTGCGACGCGAGATTCAAAAGATTTTCGAGAACTTCGATCGGTAACTTCCGTAGAAGATGGGTAGCGATGGATTGTTTTTGTTCCGGAGCCTCGTCACGACCCTCGGCGATGGATTGTTCTCTGGCACAGGCTGACAGCGCGAGGCGGAAGGCGGCTTTTCCCTCTGGAGCAAGAGCGGCTTTTCCCCCGCGATCGCTTTGGCAGACGGCCGAAGCGATCGCGTATTTCCTGCCTCACACGAGGCGTCGCCCGCTGCAAGACGAAAACGCAGCCCGCTCGCCCCCTCGCACATTTAGCTTGAGCGCTGGTGTGATTTCCGAGAACATCGGTTCCCATGTCCCAGGACGCGGCGCCCGATGGAGGTGGAAACTACGGCCGTTTCGTAACGACTCGTTGGAGCCTGATCCTCTCTTCCATGGATGGCGAAGGCGAGGAGAAAAAGGCCCGCGAGGCGCTCGCCCAGCTCTGCCGCATCTATTGGCGACCCATCTTTGCCTTCATCAGCCGCTACGGAAACAGCTTGGAGGATGCGCAGGACCTCACGCAGGAGTTTTTCCTTATGATCTTGAAGGGTGATCTGCTTCAACGGGCGAACGCTGACCGCGGCCGGTTCCGTTCGCTTCTGCTCGCGTCGCTCCAAAATTTCCTGATCGACAGCCACGCCAAGGCGCACGCGCGAAAGCGAGGCGGCGATGTTCAGTTCGTTTCCTGGGATGAATGGATGGCGGAAGCGCCATCGCGCCTCGCGATTCCAGCAACGGCTTTGGAGACCTGGCCGGCCGAGCGGATTTTCGATGTGCGCTGGGCGGCGACGATGGCCGAACAGGCTCTGCGCCGTTTGCAGGAAGAATGCGAAAGCCGTGGCCGGCGCCGCGTCTTTGATGTCTTGAGCACGGCGCTCGCGGCGGATCGCGACGATGTCTCATACGAAAAACTGGCGCGCGAACTGGGCGTGGGCGCAGCCGAGATCAAGCGACTCTTGCATCAACTTCGCCGGCGCTATCGCCAGCTACTCCGAGCGGAGGTAGCCGAAACCATCGTGCGACCGGAAGAGGTCGATGATGAATTGCATTACCTAGTCACTGCGCTGGCTGCGGGGAGAGAGGGAAATTCGTGAATCGTATGCTCCTTAACGTTTCGACCTTCCTTGGCCTGACCGATTCAATGGCGACGCTGGCTGCCACACCAGACGAGTGCCCTCGTTGCCACACTATCTCGCGCATTGCCCACGGCCTCTGCCTCTCCTGTCTCCTTCGCGCCGGCGCGGAAGAAGCGGAGAATATTGGGGGGGATGAATTCGCGGCGGCGCTCGACGCCGTCGACGTGGCCGACACCCACTGGCGGCTTGGCAATTACGAAATTCTTGAGGAAATCGGCCGGGGCGGGATGGGTGTGATCTATCGCGCCCGGCAGCGTCACTCCCGGCGCATCGTTGCCCTCAAGCGCGTCCTGAGTTATCACGCCGACTCGCGCGGTACACTCGCGCGATTCCGGCGCGAAGCAGAAGCAGCGGCGAGTCTCGATCATCCCAACATTCTGCCGATCTACGAAGTAGGGGAGAGCGAGGATGGCACGTCCTTCTTCAGTATGAAATATGCCTCAGGCGGCAGCCTGCAGGAGGTCGGCCCGGCGTTGCGCGATGATCAACGCGAAATCGTGCGACTGATGGCAAAGGTCACCCGTGCCGTGCAGTATGCGCATCGGCAAGGTATCCTCCATCGCGACCTGAAACCGGGTAACATCCTGCTCGATGGACGGGGTGAACCGTTGGTGAGTGACTTCGGCCTCGCCAAATGGCTCGACTCCTCGAGCGACCTGACAAGAACGCTGACGATTTTTGGGACGCCTGGTTACATTGCGCCCGAACAGGCGGAAGGTCCCGCCGCCAATCTCAAGCCTGCCGCCGATGTCTACAGCCTGGGCGCTATCCTGTTTGACCTCCTTTCGGGCCGTCCGCCGTTTCTCGGCGAGCACGCGCTCGCCGTCATCCATCAGGCCAGCGACAAACCCGCGCCCAGACTACGTTCGTTAGTCCCAAACACCGATCGGGACTTGGAGACGATCTGTGCCCGCTGCCTGGAGCGCGATCCAACTGCGCGCTATCTCTCCGCCGGCGACCTGGCCGAGGATCTCGAGCGGTGGTTGGAAGGTCGACCCATTATCGCCCGACCGGTGTTACCCCCCGCGCAATTATGGCGTTGGTCACGGCGCAATCCCATGCTTGCGGGAGCGGCAGCGGCCTTGGTCGCAATGCTCCTGCTCATCGGCGGTTTATTTACCTGGCACCGGCGTGCCGAGGCCTTGGCGCAAGCGGAGATGGCAAGACTCCGCCAAGGCGTCATGGAGTTTGCGCAAATGGAGGCGCAAGTCTGCCAGCCGGGTGAGAAACAAATGGAGGAAGACGTTTATCTGCGGCTTTCCAGGGAGCTCGGGATTGACGCCAAACAATTGCGCGGAAAGCTGCCGCCCTTCGCCGCCTACCTCAAACGGACGCCGAACGCCTCAGCCTATGAGCGGGCAAATGCCGCCTATGTAGCGAAGGACTACGGCGAAGCGGAGCGTTGGGCCGTGCAGGCGGCCAGCGAGGCCAGGAAAGTTACACCGGTCAATGCAAAGGCCGTCATCGATGCGTTGGAATTAGCGGGCCTCTCCGCTCAAGCCCGGATTCAATATCCGCGAGCAATGCAGTATTTTCGAGAAGCGGAAAAATTTGCCGACGCTAACCGCAATTCGGAGGAATGGGCCAACCTGCACGACTCAATTGCTGATCTCTTATTCGCACAGGGAAAATACGGCGATGCGGAGAAACAATATCGGAGCGTTATCGAGATCCGTTCTCGCGCCCTCGGACCGGAACATCCCGAGACGCTGGCCAGTCGCAACCGGCTTATTTATGCGCTGAATGAAGAGGAGAAGCATGCAGAGGCCGAAGCTGAAGCACGCCAGGTGGTCAAGCTCCGGGAAAAAATCCTCGGATTCGAACATCCGGACACACTGCTTAGTCGTTACAATCTTGCCAGCGCGCTCTATCACGAAGGTAAATTTGCGGAAGCCGAGCGGCTTTACCGCGAAGTGCTCAAGTTAGACGAGAACGTAATTGGTCCAGAGCACCGGCGGACAATGGCGGCGCGCATAGGCCTGGCTAATACACTCAACGACCAGGGTAAATATGCCGAGGCGATCTCATCTTACCGCCATGTTATCAGGCTCGACGAAAAGGTCTATGGACGGGAGCATCCCGTAACGCTGAATGATCGCATGGATTTGGCCACGGCCTTGCAGGCGAACCATCAGTACCCGGCGGCCGAAGCGGAGTACAGGATGGTAATCCAGCTGCAGGAGAAAGTGATTGGTCCCAAACACGCCGACACGCTGAATACTCGCAACAATCTTGCCGAGCTGCTAGATGACGAAGGAAAGTTTTCCAAGGCAGAAGCTGAGTGTCGTCAAATCATCGGCCTCGAAGACAAGGTGCTTGGTCCGAATCACCGTCTGACACTGAACAGTCGCGCCAACCTGGCCGTCGCCGTTCTCGGCCAGGGCAGGGTCGAAGAAGCGGAGATCCAAATTGGAGACGTCATGAAGTCGATGGAAGAGGAACTCGGCCCGGGCTATCCCGACACGGTGAGTTTCATAGTAAAATTTGCGACTGGTTTTGCGCGTCAAGGCAGGATCGAGGAAGCCATCAAGATTGCCGAGGGAGCCGAGGAACGCGCTCGTACGACGCTGGGGCAGAAGGACCCGGTCACAGAGAAATATGCTCAGCTTTTGCAGTCCCTGAAAAATCCGAAATGACAACCTGTTTGCTTACGTTGACATCCGGGCTGCTTACGAATGATCGAGCGTCGTTTGATGTTTCCGCAAGCCTTTCTGTCACCAGATCAATTGGTCGAAGAAGGCTTGGAATAGTCTTGACGGCTCGGCGACAAATTGATTACACAGAGCGGAGGTCCTCATGAACCCCCGACTCAATCCTGGCGGCTTTGCGCTACGGGCCTTGCTCGGGCTCGCCGCCTCGAGTTGCGTTTTTGCATCGACCGCGGCGCTTTACGCACAAGCTCCAGTGATTACGAATCCGGGAGATCTGCGTACTCTGAGCGTCAACACAGCCTTTCGCCTTGGCGATCCCGATCCCGCCTGGACAAGCATGGCGCCGATGCCGACGGCCCGCGCGGCTTTCGCGACTGCTGCCGCCAATGGGAGAGTTTACGCCATCGGCGGGGCGGTTCTCAGCTGCGGCGGTTCGGTGGCGACGGTCGAGGCCTATGATCCGGATGGGGACTTCTGGATAACCGGATTAAGTGACATGCCTCCACCGCTTCGTTTCCGACCGTCGGGTGCCACGCTCGACAACACAATTTATGTGGTCGGCGGGTTCACGACGAATCTTACGTGCGGCGACACGGCCCTCGGTACGGTCCAGGCATACGACCCCGCAACGGACAGCTGGTCCACGAAGCCAGATCTTCTGAGGCCTCGGCTTTCGGTCGGCCTCGGCGTCGATAGCGTGAATCATCTCCTCTATGCGGTTGGGGGCGCTACAGTCGCGCCCGATTTCATCGCTCTCCCATGGGTGGAGGTATACGATCCGGCAACAGGCATCTGGACACCCAAGCACCGTCTGAACATACCGCGAAGCGCTCCTGCTGTGGCCGCAGTCAACGGCAAGATCTATGCAATCGGTGGAGAAAAAGAGGATAACGGTGTGGTTGATACGGTCGAGGAGTTCGATCCCGATGCCAATGGCGGTTTTGGAGCCTGGACGACGAAAGCCTCAAGGATGCCTCATCCGAGACTCCAGTCGGCTGCTGCCGTTGTGGACGATAAAGTCTATGTCATGGGCGGATCCACCACCGACGGGATAATTTCGACGGTTGATGTTTACGATCCCGCCCTCGACATGTGGACGACCGATGTTCCCATGCCAACGGCCCGGTACCTTCTTGGTGCTGCGGTAGTTGGTAATACAATTTACGCGGTGGGCGGCGCAGCGGTGGTGGCAAGGGTAGGTGAGCAGTTTATCTACCAAATCACGGCGACAAATAATCCTACCAGCTATGACGCGTCTCTCTTACCTCGTGGCCTCAGCATTGATCGCGACCGGGGCATCATTTCCGGTACTCCGACAACTCCTGTTCGAGGCTTTGTGGTGAAATTACAGGCGACCAATGGGAGCGGCTCTGGTTTCAAGGACGTTAGTTTTTATGTAGGACATGCGCTTCCCCCTGTGTCCCAACTCCCAAGTATTGTTAGCAGTACCTGCGTGACCGGCCGGGTCGGTCAGCCGTTCACATTCCAAGTGTTGACAAACAATGCCAGTTCAGATACGAAGCTCGCGGCCACTGGCCTGCCCTATGAAGCGGGCAGGGGCCCCCTAATGACCATCGACCCGGGGACAGGCCTCATCTCCGGCATGGTGCCTCCGACGTCGGATGACTCGCCCAGGAGCTTCGGAGTGGGACTAAAGCTCACGGATAGTGATGCCTCGCAATCTTATTTGGAGCTCACATTCGTCTCCGATCCGCTATTTCCCGTAATCACCAGCGGTTCGAACGCTACGCTCGTTCCGAATGAGTTTTTTTCCTATAAGATCACCGCGGATGCGCCAACCACTTCCTTGGACTACCTCGGAC
This sequence comes from uncultured Verrucomicrobiae bacterium, assembly GCA_963738045.1. Taxonomy (GTDB): domain Bacteria; phylum Verrucomicrobiota; class Verrucomicrobiia; order Chthoniobacterales; family UBA10450; genus Palsa-1392. The sequence continues at coordinate 361,350 of CAVTUX010000003.1, forward strand.
TCGATGGAACGTTAGATGGGTTGTTGCCCAATGGTTTGAGTTTCGATCGCGCAACCGGAACGATTTCGGGCGTCTACACTGGCGATGCCGAACCTGATATTTTCACAAGAAACGCGCCTGCCAGACAATACGCAGACGGGAGCAATGGGATTGAGACCATCAAGAAAGAGCCTCCGCCCCGCCGAATTCAACTCTTCGCGCAAAGCGAGCAGAATGGAACCGGCACCGCACCGCTTAACTTTTTCATCGCCTTGCACGACATGGAGGCCGAGGCGTTGAGCATGGCGAGATCAGAGGGGACGGATTATGTGTTTTTTACAGATGATCCACTGACAAGCGGAGGGGCGGCTGGGCTGCTTAAGGCCACGAAGATCGGCGACTACGTTACCTATACGGTCCCGAAAACCAGCCGCGGAACCTACGATGTGAAGGCTGGGATCAGGACAAACGCTAACCAGGGTATTTTTCAACTCGCGATCGATGGCAAAAACCAAGGATCCCCTCAGGATGGATATTCCCCCACCGTGGGCTACGAGGTCCGGGACCTTGGACAGGTCAAATTTTCGGACTCCGGGGCGAAGACCTTCCAGTTCCTGATAACAGACCGAAATCCGCATAGTGGCGGCTATGAGTTTGTCTGCGATTACCTTGATTTCGATCCTTACTTTGAGGCCGAAAGACTGCCGGTAGAAGCCCACTCCGCGCCATGCGAGACAATTCATGATCAAAACCTAAGCGGAGGCTCTGCCATGCTCTTAAAAGCGACCCGTCTGGAGGACTACGTCACCTACGGAGTTCGAATCGCTGAGCCCGGAGTTTACAATGTCAGGGTGAAGACCAAGACGGGCAGGAACACAGGCACATTTCAGTTGTTCACTGATGGCCTAAAGCAGGGGTATGTCCAGAAAGACCGTGCATGCACTTCAAGCAATGGTTATTGCTTGCGCGATCTTGGGACCGTGAGGTTCGCAAATGCCGGGCAGAAAGCTTTTCAGTTCCTAGTCACAGGGCGGAATTCAAATTGCACCAAGTGTAGCCTTGTCTTCGATTACCTCGAGTTGGTGCCGGCCAGCCATCTTGAGGCTGAGGAATTGGCGGCGGGTTCGACAGCGCAACTCAAACGGGTCGTCGATGCTAATTTGAGCAGACGGGCGGGCATGCTCCTGAACGCAAAGGCGCCAGGCAATTTTGTTACATATAAGGTGACGATTCCCTGCGCAGGAACGTATGACGTCAAAGTGGGGGTTCGGAAAAGCGATCATGGCGGAATTGTCCAGCTCGCGATTGACGGCGTGAATCTGGGATCTGCTCGGGACAATTACTCGGCGGATGTTGATTATGAGGTCTTGGATCTTGGGAAGGTTACGTTTACCGAAGCCGGCCAGACATTATTTCAGTTTTTGGTTACAGGACGTAATCCAAACAGCCAAGGGTATCAGTTTGTCCTGGACTACATTGATCTAGTTCGCTGAATTTCGGTCGTCGCTCCTGTTACTAGGACGGCTCTGCATGAGGAATCGAACCTGAACAATGAGAATTGGCTTCCAATCGTAGCCTGCTGGGTTGAACGAGCGAGACGGCTGCCCGGCGCCGGGAGCGGCAAATGCGTGCCAACCACATATTGCGTGGATCACACTGATGCATCGAAACGGATTGGGTGAGGAACTTGGAATCGTCCGCGCTTTCGAATTTTTGCTTCTGTGTAAAATCCGCGATTATCCAAAGTTTTTTCAATCTTTCTGAAACTTCGATCTGCTGTTCCCGTAGAAGTCTGGTGAAGATGAATGTGTCTGAATCAAGACAGATGGTTCCCCCGGACGCGGGGGCATGGTGGCGTTGCGGGGCCGTGAGCCTTCCGAATCTCATCCGTGCCTTGGTCGCCATCCTTTTCTGGTCTCTCGTCCTCGGCCCCGTTTCCGTCTGTTACGAACTGTGGCGCCTGGAGCACAACTGGAGACTCGGGATCGCATGAGGATCAGCAATGCAACCCACGCCAGCGTATGTTCCGCCGCGGGACGCGCCCGTCCGACCCGCGGGCTGGGAGCTCGCGCCACCTCTTCATTATCCGCGTAATCCGTGGTTCAGGGCTTTTCAATTGGACCCGGCGGTTCTTCTCGGGCGACGGCCGCTCTGCCGGGGACGAGTTGGCGGGTGTAGGGATCGATGTAGGGCAGGCCTTCCCGGCGTCGCCATTCGAGCGTGGCCCGGGCGTGATCGCACATCGCCTCCAGCGTCATCCACTTTTGGGTCAGGGTAAGTTTCATCCAATCGCGCAATTCCGCGCGCCTGCTTCCTTCCCACGTCGTCAGGCTCCAATCGATGTCGTCGAGATCTTGCGGTCGCCCGACGGCTTCTTTCATTGTGATGAGCGCCGGAATCGCCACATGACGGGCCAGGACGGGTGCCTGGTTGGGGATCTCGACCGTGTCGGTAAGAGCGCGGCCGATATTCTTCTTCGAAATCAAATGGCTCGATGACAAAGACATCGATGGGGGTCTCGCGATGGGCGTCGCTCGCAAACTGCAAGACCTTCATTCCTTTGTCGCGAATCCAACTAGCGCGCATCGCCGGGTCGGCGAATTGCGCGGCGGTGATTGGCACTCGCGGCTGGTAGCCCAAACGCGCAAGTGCATCGAAAGCGCGGTGAATATTCTCGGGTATCAGTTCGACGGCGAAATCGGCGTAGTTGGTGAAACGCAGGTAGCCATGAGCGTTGACCGCGAGACCGCCGACGACCAAGGCGCGACCCCGGCTTCATTCAAGGCTCCCAGGATCATGGCAACGCTGGCGAGTTTCATCGCACGATTCCTCTCGGCAGGCTGAGCGATTTGGTGCAGGTCATGCCGTCGTGACGGTTGTAAGGCGGATTCTGTCTGGTGGGCAATTTTTTTTTGGAACTGAGATCACGCCGTCTCTCTCCATTCCCAGAGGGCGCCCGGCTTAAAGCAAGCCGGAGAGGACATTGATGCTCAGGGCGAGGATAGCGGTGTTGAAGGCGAGGGAGACGATGCCGTGCAGGAGCGCCCAGCGGCGGATTTCCGGCGAGGTGATCTGTAGATCGGAGACCTGTGAAGTCATGTCGATGACAATGGAGAAGTAGGTAAAATCAAGAAAGTCCGGTTCGGTTTGCACGCCGGCGTTTCTGGCATGTCCCGGGGGATCAGCGTCAGTTTTGCTCGCGCGGGCGGCGGCAATCATGTAGGGCTCCTCCCTTATGCGTTGTCGCCTCGTCGTTTTCCTGCTCACGCTCTCCGTTTCAGGCACTTTTGCGGCTGAACAAAAGCGCCTGCTGAAACCGGAGGATTTCGCCTCCATCCGTGATGTCGATGAGCCTGCGCTCTCGCCCGACGGTAAGAGCGTGGCCTACGTCGTCGGGACGGTTGACCTGGCGAAAGACAAACAGCCGCGCAATCTCTGGCTGGCGCAATGGGACGGCTCGGAAAATCGTGCCCTTACTTTTGGTGATAAGCAGCAGACGCATCCGCGCTGGAGCCCGGACGGTAAATGGATCGCCTTCCTTTCCGACCGCGGAGACGAAAACGAGAACGACCAGCTCTGGATTCTCTCCAGCGCCGGTGGTGAAGCGGAGCAACTGACGAAGGAAAAAGGGAGCATCGATGACTTCGCCTGGTCGCCGGATTCCAAACGCCTCGTCCTCGTGGTGCACGATCCCGATCCGCGCGAGCCGGAGGCGAAGGAGAAGGAAAAGAAAACCGTGCCTCCGATCGTGATCGACCGGTATCAGTTCAAGCAGGACATCGATGGCTACCTCACAAATCGCTGGTCGCACCTCAAGCTGCTCGATCTCGCGAGCCGCAAACTGGAGAGCCTGACGAGCGGCTCGCACGACGACGTATTGCCGGCCTGGTCGCCCAACGGAAAGGAAATCGCTTTCGTCACGAAGCGCGGAGCCGATCCCGACCGGACGGAAAACTGGGACGTCTACCTGATTGAAGCCGAAGGCCGGCGCGAAAGAGCGCCAGTTGACGACAACGCCGGAGGCGGACGCGCATCCTGAATGGGAAAGTGCGCCGGCTTGGAGTCCGGATGGCAAAACGATCGCCTACCTTCACGGCGGCGATCCGAAGAAGATCGAATACGCGACGCATTCTCTCGCCATCATTCCGGCCGCCGGTGGCACGGCGAAAATCCTGACCCCCGATCTCGATCGCAATCTCGCTCAGCCGCGCTGGGCACCGGATGGGAAATCGATTTTCGTCCTCGAAGAAAACGACGGCACCGAACTGCTGATGCATCTGCCCGTTGTCGCCACCGGGAATGCCAGTGCGCCCAGTCCCGGTCGTGACCGGCCGGCGTGCCGTGACTGCCTACGATCTTGGCAAAGAGGGTCAGACTATCGTTCGAGCGAGCACGCCAGAGCGGCCCTACGAAATCTTCGCGGTGGAGAATGGCAAGCTGCGTTGCCTGACGAAACAGAACGACGCCTTCCTGGCAAAAATCCAGCTTGGGCGGGTCGAGGAAACAGAATTCAAGAGTTGGGATGGAACTGAGGTGCACGGCTTAATCGTTCATCCCCCTAACGAAAAGGCTGGCCATAAGCTGCCGACGCTGCTGCGGCCGCACGGCGGTCCGCAATCGCAATACATGAACGAATTCGACTTCGAGAAACAGCTCTTTGCCGCCAATGGTTATGCCGTGGTTTTGCCAAATCCGCGTGGTTCGACCGGACGCGGGACCGATTACGCGATGGGGATTTACGCCGCATGGGGCAGCGTCGACGTGCAGGACGATCTTGCCGCGGTGGACGACGCGGTGAAGCGCGGGATCGCTGATCCGGATCGGTTGGTCGTCGGCGGATGGAGCTACGGCGGGATGTCGACGAATTATCTCATCGCGAGCACGACCCGCTTCAAGGCGGCGGTCAGCGGCGCTTCGATTTCGAATATTCTGGCCGGCTACGGGACCGACCAATACATCCGTGACTATGAATACGAGCTGGGCTCGCCCTGGGAGCATCCCGATGTGTGGATGAAAATTTCCTATCCGTTCCTGCATGCCGACAAGATCAAGACGCCGACGCTTTTCCTCTGCGGCGAAAGCGACTTCAACGTCCCGCTCCTCAACAGCGAGCAAATGTATCAAGCGTTGCGAACGCTAGGCGTGCCGACCGAATTGGTCATTTACCCGGGGCAATTTCACGGCCTCAAGAAGCCGAGCTACATCCTCGATCGCTACCAGCGTTACCTTGGCTGGTTCGCGAAGTATCTTCATGCGCAGAAATGAATCGTCGGTAGGGCTCGACTCCGTCGAGCCAGAGAGAGTGCGTGTTTCGCGCCGAGGGTGCCGCCCCCGGCTCGAACCGAGTCTCGCTCCACCGATCGCCCGCTTTATGAACGCCGAACAACAACGCGTCGAGCAGAACGACCATCGCGAAGAACGCTGGCACCTTTGGGGCCCGTACCTGAGCGAGCGACAGTGGGGTACGGTGCGGGAGGATTACAGCGCGAATGGCGACGCCTGGAATTATTTCCCGCACGAGCACGCCCGCTCCCGCGCCTATCGCTGGGGCGAGGATGGCATCGGCGGGATTTGCGATTACAAACAGCGGCTTTGTTTTGCTTTCGCCTTCTGGAATGAGCGCGATCCGATTCTGAAAGAGCGCCTCTTTGGCCTGACCGGTCCGCAGGGGAATCACGGCGAGGACGTGAAGGAGATTTTCTTTTTCGAGGATAACACGCCGAGCCACGCCTACATGCGGATGACCTATCGTTATCCGCAGGCGACATTCCCCTACGAAGAACTGGTCAGGCGCAATGCCGAACGCACCAGGATGGAGCCGGAGTTCGAACTCTGGGACACCGGCGTCTTGCGCGAGAACCGCTACTTTGAGATCACGATCGAATACGCCAAGGCGACCGAGGATGACATCCTGATTCGCGCCACAGTGACCAACCGCGGACCGGAAGCGGCCGTGCTCCACCTTCTGCCGACGCTCTGGTTTCGCAATACCTGGAGCTGGGGCGAGGACAAGACGCGGCCGAATCTACGGGTCGGGCGCGATCATTCCGACGCGCTGGGGGTGATCGAGGCGAGCCACGACGCGCTCGGTGAATACCGTCTGGTGTGCGAAGCAGCGGGGCCGCTCCTTTTCACCGAGAACGAGACCAACGTGCAGTTGCTTTACGGCGTGCCGAACCCGTCACCACACGTGAAGGACGCATTTCATGAGGCGGTGGTGACGGGAAACACTGCGGCCGTCAATTCGGAACGCATGGGAACGAAAGCCGCGGCGCATTACCGGCTCGCGGTCGGTCCGTCGGAATCGCGTCCGATTCGGCTGCGGCTGCAGCGGATCAAGGAACCGGCCGTTTCTGCCTTCGACGATTTCGACCGTCTCTTCGCGCAGCGACGCGCGGAAGCAGACGAGTTTTACCGGGCACTCACGCCGAGTTGTTTGAGCGAGGAACATTGTGCCATCCAGCGACAGGCGCTCGCCGGGATGCTCTGGACAAAGCAGTTCTATTACTATGTGGTCGAGCAATGGTTGGAGGGCGACTCTGCCCAGCCGCCGCCGCCAGCCGAGCGCAAGACCGGCCGCAACGCCGCGTGGCACCATCTCTACAATGAGCGTGTGATGTCGATGCCCGACACTTGGGAATTTCCCTGGTATGCGGCCTGGGACCTCGCTTTCCATTGCATCCCGCTCGCGCTTGTCGACCCGCACTTTGCCAAGGCGCAACTCGATATCATCGTCCGCGAATGGTACCAGCATCCCAACGGCCAGATCCCGGCTTACGAATGGAATTTCGGCGACGTTAATCCACCGGTCATCGGTTGGGCTGCCTGGCGCGTCTATAAGATCGAACAGCATGCCACCGGCAAAGGGGACCGCGCCTTTCTCGAAACGGTCTTCCACAAGCTGCTGATCAACTTCACCTGGTGGGTTAATCGCAAGGACTCCGGCGGGCGCAATATTTTTGAGGGTGGCTTTCTTGGTCTCGACAACATCGGGGTCTTCGACCGGAGCACGTCGTTTCCCGATGGCACCCGGCTCGAGCAGAGCGACGGCACGAGCTGGATGGGAATGTTCTGCCTGACGATGATGCGGACTGCACTCGAGCTGGCACGGGATAATCCAGTATACGAAAACATCGCGACCAAGTTCTTCGAGCACTTTCTCGGGATCGCCGCGGCCATGAACAACGTCGGCGGTCGGGGGATCGGACTCTGGGACGAAACGGACGAATTTTTCTACGACGTCCTGCATACGCCGGGGAACCGCTATCTCCCCTTGCGGGTCCATTCGTTAGTCGGCCTCATGCCGCTGCTGGCCGTGGAAGTATTGGAGCCGGCTCTGCTCGAAGCGATGCCTGGTTTTCGCGAACGGCTCGAGTGGTATCTGACCAACCGGCCCGATTTGGCCAGTCTGATCTCGCGTTGGTACGAACCTGGGAGCGGCGATCGCCACCTGATCGCCCTCACCCGCGGGCACCGAATGAAGTGTCTGCTGCGCCGAATGCTCGATCCGAATGAATTCCTGAGTGACTACGGGGTCCGCTCGCTGAGCAAGTTTCACGAGAGTAATCCCTACGTTCTTGAAGTGCGCGGCGAGCGTAAGATGATTAACTACGAGCCGGCGGAATCGCAGACCGGCCTCTTCGGCGGCAACTCGAATTGGCGCGGCCCGGTCTGGTTCCCGATCAATTTTCTCCTCATTGAGTCTTTGCAAAGATTTCATCACTACTACGGGGACGATTTCAAAGTCGAATGCCCGACTGGCTCGGGACGGTTCATGACCCTCGATCAGATCGGGAACGAGCTCTCGAATCGTCTGATCAAGCTCTGGCTGCGCGATGAAAAGGGCGAGCGACCCTTCACTCGCGCCTCCGGCGATTCGTTAGGCGGCGCAGCCGATCGCGAGCGGTATCTTTTTCATGAGTATTTCCATGGCGACACGGGCGGCGGCCTGGGCGCCAGTCATCAGACGGGGTGGACCGGCCTGGTGGCGAAGTTGATTCAGCAACAGGGAACGCGCGGCACCATCCTGAAGCGCGACGCGTTCACGGATCTGTAGAGGAAGGAAGTCAGTCATTCTGACTGACTCGGCGGGCAGCCTTCCAGCCTGCCCGGGTGAACCCACGGCCCCTTGTGCCTTTGCCATCCACTTCTACGGTTAGGCAGTGAGTCAGCTGAATCCGCGCCGCACGATCGATGAACTGAAGGAACTGCGCGCCTTGACGAGCGATGAGAACGGCGCTCAACGAATCGCTTTTACTCCGACGTGGGCAAAGGCGCGGAGCTGGCTGGAAAGCAAAGCGAGAGAAGTAGGGGCGGAGGTCGAGCGCGACGAAGCCGGCAATCTTTGGATGACGTTGCGCGGCGATTCGGAGAGAGCGCTGCTCATCGGCGGACACATCGATTCGGTGCCCGACGGCGGCTGGCTCGATGGTTCGCTCAACACTCTCGCCGGCTTGGAAATTCTGCGGCGCATCCGTGCGGAATTCGCGGGGCAGCCGCCGGTGACGGTGCGCCTGGTCGATTGGGCCGATGAAGAAGGCGCGCGTTTTGGGAAAAGCCTGTTCGGTTCCTCCGCCTGCTCGGGCAATCTCGACATGGAGGAAGCGCGTGGCCTGACGGACAAAGAGGGGATTAGTTTGCCGACCGCGCTGCGGGAGCAGGGGATTGATTTCGAGCGGGTAAAAATGAGCGGCCACCAACTCAAGAATGCGGCCGCTTGCATCGAGCTGCACATCGAACAGGGTCCGGTCCTGCTCGATCTCGGCCTGCCGTTAGGCGCGGTCCTTGGGACATTTGGGGTTGAGCGACACGCCATCACTTTTCATGGGCAGGCGGCGCATTCCGGGAGCACTCCGATGAACAAACGGAAAGACGCGTTTCTTGCCGCGGCCAGGATGAGCCCGGAGATTTATCGCATCACCGAACGCCACGGCGGGGTCTGCACGATAGGCTCCTGCCTGACGAAACCGGGAATTGTCACCAGCGTGGTGGAGGAATGCCGGATCACACTCGACCAGCGCCATCTCGATGCGACGGAGCTGGCGGCGATGTTGCGCGAGGCGCGGGAAGCGAGCGAACGATTTGCGCAGGAAGGAAACGTGACCGCCTCGTGGGAGCGACTCTGGCAAATCGAACCGATGCCGTTCAACGACCAGTTGATCAATTTTTGTGATGAAGCGATTCGCGAGATCTGTGGAAATTCGCATCGCCTGCCTTCCGGCCCGCTGCACGATGCCGCCGAAGTAGCGCGCGCTGGTGTGCCGACGGTAATGATGTTTGTGCAAAGCCTGCACGGGATCAGCCATAACAAGATCGAGGATACAAAAGAGGACCATCTCGAGCTGGCGGTGAAAGCTTTCGACCGACTTGCCTCGAAAGCGATGGAGTGGGTCGTCTCTCGTTAGGCAATGTGGGAGGGGCCTTGGTGCCCCGATCTGTGGGCGCTCAGCGTACCCCAACCGACGCCGGTTCCAAGTTTGTGCCGTGCCTTTCGGCATCGGCCTCGTGGTGGGTGTGCGCGCTGCGCAGAAACGGTACGCGGTCAAGCACTCGTTCCTGGAACCATTCCAGCGCCAGATAAATCACGGGCGTGATATAGAGCGTAATCAACTGCGAAACGATCAGTCCGCCGACGATGACAAGGCCGAGCGGCCGGCGCGAGGAGCCGTCGGCCCCAAAGCCGAAGGCGATGGGGAGCGCGCCCATCAAGGCGGCCAGCGTCGTCATAATGATTGGGCGAAAACGTTCGACGCTCGCTTCGTGAATGGCGGCGCGGCGTTCATATCCTTCATCAAGCCGATGGAGCGCGAAGTCGACAATCATGATGCCGTTCTTCTTTACGATGCCCATGAGGAGGAAGAGACCGATCACGGAATAGAGTGAGAGGGTGGAATTGAAAAGCCATAGGGTCATCAGTCCGCCGACAACCGCGGGGAAGAGCGTGGAGAGCACCGTGATCGGATGCACGTAGCTCTCGTAGAGAATACCGAGAATCACATACATGACGAAGACGGCCGCGAGGATGAGGAAAGGAAGTGCATCGAAGAGTTGCTGGAGTACGAGGCCTTCGCCCTGCAGCTCCCCCTTGACCGTCGGAGACAGCACCTCCGCCGCGGTCTTTTTGATGAAGTTGCTCACGTCGCCGAGGGCTACGCCCGGTTTGGTATCGAAGCCAAAGGTGACGCTGGTGAATTGATTGGTGTGATTGACCGATTGCAGGCCAAGCGCCTCCTTCGAGTTCGTAATCGCGCGGATCGGAATCAGTTTGGTGCCGTTATCGGGCTTAACGTAGATTTGGCGAAAGTCCTGCGGGCCCGAGCGGGCCTTATCGTCGGCTTCGACAATCACCTGATACTGATCGTCGGCTTCCTTGATGAGGTAGACATAGTTTTGCGAATAGGCGGCGCGCAGCAGGCTCTCGAGCTGAGTAGTGGAGACACCGTAGAGTCCGGCGCGGCCGCGCTCGATATTGATGTCGAGGTTGGGCGTGTTGCGGAAAAGATCGGAACGCGGCGGGCTGGCAAACCCATCGTAGGTTGCCAGCCGGGCCTCCAGTTTATCGGCCGCGGCATAAACGTCGTCCGGGTTGATGCCGCTCAAGACGTAGGTGTAACGGCCGAACGAGCTGCCGGTCGCTCCGATGTTAATTTGCAGGACCGGTTGCGGATTGAGCGTCGGGAAAACGCCTGGAATTTCGCTGCACGCTTTCCGAAGTTGCGCCGTCACCGTGTCGATATCGGGGCGCCGGCTTGCGTCTTTCAAGAAGAGCACGGTAAAAACACCCGCGCCGAGGCCAGAGCGCCCCGCAACCGTGAAATACTTATCGACTGCAGGATTGGCCTGCAGGACGGGATCGAGTTTTTCTTGGAGCCGGCGTTGCTGGTCGGGCGAGGCGCCTTCCTGGACGATGAAAAAGCCGCGAATCGTCCCGCTGTCGCCAGTCGGTAGCAGAGTGAAGGGAAGCTGCTTGAAGAAGAACCATACACCGAAGGCGCAGGCGAGGATGATCGGCAGGGCGAGCCAACCGCGATCGAGAAACCAATCGAGCGAACGGCTGTAAAATCGGAGGGTGGGCTCAAAGACTCGGTGAAAAATTCGCTCCGTCCAGGTTTTGATGTGACTGGGGCCCCGCTCCGCCAGAATCCGCGAACACATTAAAGGCGTGAGCGTTAACGAAACGAGACCCGAGGCGAGAATCGCGACAATGATGGTGATGGCGAACTCGCGGAAAATCCGGCCTAGTAAACCCGGCATAAAGGCGAGCGGGATGAAGACCGCCGCGAGCGACAGCGTCATCGAAAGAATGGTGAAGGAAATTTCGCCCGCGCTGTTGAGGGTGGCGCGGTAAATAGATTCCCCGGCTTCGGCGCGTCTGACGACATTCTCGAGGAAGACGATCGCGTCGTCGACGAGGAAGCCGATGGCCAGGGTGAGCGCCATCAGCGTCAGGTTATTGATCGAAAAACCGAACTCCCACATCGCGACAAAAGTGATGAGGAATGACATCGGCAGCGCGACCATCGGGATCAGCGTGTCGCTGGCGCGCCCGAGAAAGACAAAGATGACAAAGATGACGAGGGCGAAGGCGATGGCGAGCGTCTCCTGGACGTCATGCAGCGAATTGACGATCGAGGCCGAGCGATCATGGACGGGAATGAGGTGGATCGACCCCGGCAACTCTCGCTGTAAACCGGGCAACAAGGCGCGCACCGAGCGCGCGACCTCGACAGCGTTCGCGCCGGCCTGCCGCGAGACGGCGAAGACGATGACGGAAGCCGGCGGATGAAATCCCCTAACGAAGAAATGTCGCGAGAGCCGCTCGTTCTCGACGCCGTCGATGACACGGGCCACGTCCCGGAGGTAAACCGGGGCGGCATTGGCCGTCTGCTTGATGATAAGATTGCGGTAGCCCTCGGCGGTGCCAATCTGCCCGTTAGGCCGTAGCGTGATGGACTTGTTTGCTCCATCGAACTGACCGGCGCCAGAGTAAGCGGTGCCAGCGCGGATTGCGGCTGACAAATCGGCGAAGGTCATGCCGCGCGAGGCGAGCGCGCCAGGATCAACCTTGACCCGAATCGCGCCCTTCACGCCGTAGATATTGACCTCCGAAACGCCGGGCAAAATGTTAATCCGCTGCGCGACTTCGGTCGACCCATAGCGATAAAGCTCGCCGTCGCTCAAGGTGTCACTCGTTAGGGCGACATACATGACTGGTTGATCGTTGGGATTCGACTTCGTGAAAGTGGGCGGGCTGGGAAGATCGCTTGGCAACTGGCCGGATGCCCGTTGGATGGCCGACTGCACGTCGGTCGCCGCGGCGTCAATCCCTTTGCTGAGGTCGAATTGCAGAATGATTGCGGTGTTGCCCTGAGAGCTGGTGCTGGTCGTCAGAGCGAGGCCCGGGATTTGGGTAAACTGTTTTTCCAGCGGCGTGGCGATGCTGTTGGCCATCGTTTCCGGGTTCGCACCCGGATAGGAAACGTTTACCCGAATGACGGGGTAATCGACCGCCGGCAGGTCGTTCACTGCCAGTTGATTGTAAGTCAAAATGCCGAAAACGATGATCGATGCCGTTAACAGCATCGTCATCACAGGCCGCTGGATGAAAGGCCGGGAAAGACCGGAGGAAAATTGCACCAGCTTTTTCGCAGGTGTGTTTTCGCTCCGAGCGCGGGCGCGCCCGGTCGGCACGTCCCGCGCGCTGCCGTCACCCGGTTTCTCTTCCCAGCCGTTGCCGTCCGATTTTGGCATTCGTTAGGGCGCCGTGTCGGCCCCGTCTCCGCCGGTTTCGTCAGTGGAGGTCTTCACATCCTCCTTCACGACGACCTTTGTCCCCGGGGCAAGTTGCAGTTGGCCGCGGATCACGACCGTTTCGCCTGGCTCGACGCCTTCCTTGATGACAATGAGATCTCCGCTTTGCTTCTGCCCCGGCTTCACCTGACGGAGATCGAGGGTGGAATCCTTTTTCACGACGAAGATGTAGGGGCCGTTCTGGCCGATCTGGACGGCGCCACTCGGAACGAGCCGGGCATTCCTGATCGTGTCGAGGATCAGGCGGACATGGACAAACTGCGCGGGCCAGAGCGCATGATCCGGATTCGGGGTGACGGCGCGGGTCTGCACGGTTCCGGTTCCCGGTTGCAGGGTGTTGGCAATGAAATAGAGACTGCCTTCGCGCGGAGGAATGTTGTCGTTCGCGGCATCGGTCAGCACTTTTAGATTGGGGTTGCCGAGGTATCGCCTAACAAGTGGGATATCGGGCTCGGCCACGGTGAAATCAGTGTAGATCGGATCGAGATTGTCGATTGCGACGAGGACTGCGCCGTTACTGCCGGAGGTTACCGTGTTTCCGACATCGACCTGGCGCAGGCCAATGCGGCCATTGATCGGCGAGCGAATGGAGCAGTAATCGAGATTCACCTGTGCCGCGTCCACCGCTGCCTGTGTCCGCATGGCGTTTGCCCGCGCAGTGTCGAGGTCCTGAGTCGCGGTGACCTCCTTGGCTTGTAATTCCAACTGCCGTTTAAGATTCGCCTGGGCCAATATGTTGTCGGCTTTCGCTGCGTCGAGGGCAGCTTGATATGGACGCTGGTCGATCGTGAAAAGGAGATCGCCTTTCTTTACGTCGGCGCCGTCCCTGAAATGGCGCTCGACGATCTGCCCGCTCACCTGCGCCTGCACCTGGACCGATTCGTAGGCGGCGCAGGTGCCGATTTCATCAAGGTAGAGCGGGACATCCTGCGTGATCACCTTTGCGACCGCGACCGGTCGCGGCGGGGGGGGCGGCGAGGTCGTGTGCCCGGTAGTGAAGACGCGGATGAGAAGCAGAAGAACGATGAGTCCGGCGAGGCCAGCGCCAATGTAGAGACGTTTGCGTCCGAAACGCTGCTCGAGTCCATTAACGGCGTCGCGGGTCGCGGTGCCAACCTTTTGAGTGGCGATCATTTGTTGTTGCGGTTTCCGTTCCGGCCTTTGCGATGGACGCCGTTGGATCCCGTTGCGTTCGAAACGCCAACGGCCCGATTCCGAATCTCGGTCAGCACTTGCAGACAAATCTGCAGGTCACGCGGCGACACCGTTTCAATGAGTTCGTGGCGCAGGTCGCGCGCGGTCTTTTGAATCTCCTCAAGGAGTGCGCTCGACTTCGGCTGGAGATGGACAGTCTTGCAGCGGCGATCGTGCGTTGCGTTTTCGCGCTTGATCCAGCGGTCCTGCTCGAGTTTGCCCAACAATCGCGCGAGGGTCGGCTCTTCGATGCTGAGGCGCTGGGCCAGATCGCATTGAGTCAGATGTCCGCGTGAGAGGTGCGCCAGAGTCCGCCACTTCGCCTGGCTCAAGCCGAGCGGACGAAGGCGCTGATCGAGCTTGTGGCGCCAGACGCGCGCCGTCTCCTGGACGAGCTGCCCAATGGTCTCGGGATCAATCTGGCTCATCGTTAGCTTGCTAACGAATCCGTGAGCACGTCTTTGTCAATCGCCGGCCGGTAGACCCTCCGCGATCCGCAGGAGAATGACGCGGCGTCCGCGATAATCTTTGATCCGCAGGATCGGCTGCGGGTATTGCGGTCGCCAGAGCGTCGATTGCTCGGCGGCCTTTTCGTTCTCCGGCTGGACGAGGATGAAGCGCGCGGCGCGCGGGAGGTCGCTCACCTGGCTGACGTAGTCGATCGGCCGCCGCAGATAGAAAAGATACGGCTGGTATTCGGGATCGACGGCATAAAGAGTCTCGTTAGGCGGGATCGCCGCCTCGAGGCGGCGCGCGATTGGGCGGACCTTCTCGCGGCGTTGAAGAAGCGGGATGATCGCGAGCGAGTAGACCAGCATCGCCACAGTCACCGCTCCAACCGTCCAGGTGATGACGCGACGCAGTTGCTGCGGCCAGACGAGGGCGTGCGCCCGGATGAAAAGCGCGAGCAGCCAGATGGAGGGCGCGAGCAGCGGCATGGTGTAACGCGGGAGCGCGCCCGGGCGCCAGACTAACGATGAGAAACGGAGCGGCGATGCCTAACGACAAACCGCGGCCAAGACTTTGTTCGGCTTCATCATCGAGAGCGGCGAAGCGGGCGAAGGGAAAGAGAATCACCCATGGCAGCAAATAGGCGATGCCGCGCGGGATGTTGAGCAGCCAGTCGCCGAGCTTGAAATCTTCCCCCGATAGTCGCCCGGAAAACTGCCGCGACCAAACCACCGCCACGTGCTGAGCTTGCGTCATTTGAAAATAGGGAACCGCCCAGGCCCCGAAGATCGCGAGCATCAAGAGAATCCCGACGAGATGCGGCCAGCTCCAGAGTTGACGCAGGGCTTTGGCCCGCCAAAGAACAGCAAACACGACGGCGTAGAAGAAAAGCAAAGCGAGCGGACCTTTCGCCAGCAGCGCGAGCCCGAGAAAAATCCACGGCACCGTCCAGGCAAGCCAGCGGCGGCGGGGTTCCTGCCACCAGCTCAACCAGCAGATGAAGGCGAGCGCGGTGAGGGAAACATAGAGCGCCTCGATCTCGATCAGCCGGCCTTTTTCGAGCAGGCCGAAATTGGTCAGCCACATCATGGCGGCGGCGAGTGATCCGTTGGGGCCGAGCGCCCTGCGGGCGAGCGCGAGAAAAGCGAGCGCGACCGCAAACACACAGAGCACGGAAGGAAGTCGCGCCGCCCATTCGTTGCGCACCTTGAAGATTTTGAAAGACCCGGCGACGAGCCAGTTCACCAGCGGCGGTTTGCGCAGGTACGGTTCGCTCCCGACTTGCGGTACAATGTAGTTACCGGTTTGCAGCATTGTGACTGCGGGGAGAACACGCCGGCCTTCTTCGCTCTTCAGCTCGAGCGATCCGAGCCGCGGCAAATAGATCGCCGCCCAAACCAGGGTGACGAGAAGAAAACTGCGCCGCATCCGCAGAAGTGTAGCCGGGTCATTCAAAGCAGCCAATGCCGTCCTCATCTTTGCTCGTGGCTCGCCTGCGCTGTCCAGAGGATCTCTCGTCCCGCGTTTTCGTTAGGCGGACCTCAACTTGACGAACCCCGCCGGCAAAAGTAAGTTCCCGGCCTAGTCCGTTGTGGATTGGAGTGGGAGCCAGTGTCCCACTCTTTTTTGTCTGCGGGCTCTGATCTTATGAACGCCGAATTCATTGCCATGCTCGACTACCTGGAGCGGGAACGCGGAATCAAACGCGAGATCCTGATCGAGGCGGTTTCGAACGCCCTTCTCTCGGCGTCGAAGAAAAGTGTTGGTGCCTCGCGCGATCTGCACATCGATATCGACCCGAAAACCGGAGAAATCCGCGCCCTCGCCAACCTCCTCGTGGCCGAAACAGTGACTAATCCACAGGACGAAATCTCCGTTGAAAAAGCACGCAAGATCAAACCTGACGCGCAAGTTGGCGAAGCCGTCGAAGTGGAAGTGACGCCGAAAAACTTCGGACGGATCGCGGCCCAGACCGCGAAGCAGGCGATGATGCAGCGCATCCGCCAGGTTGAGAAGGAAATGATTTACGAGGAGTTCAAGGATCGTGCCGGCGAGATCGTGAGCGGCACCGTGCGACGCTTCGATCGCTCCGACGTCATTCTTGATCTGGGAAAATTTGAAGCCGTCATGCCGCAGCGCGAGCGCGTCGTGGTCGAAGACTACAATGTCGGCGACCGCCTGCGCGCCTATGTCGTCGCGGTCGAGAACGGCGCGCGCGGCCCCGAGATCATCATCTCGCGCAGTCATCCCAATTTCGTCCGGCGGCTTTTCGAGCTCGAAGTGAGCGAGATCGCCGACGGCACGGTCGAGATTCGTGGGATTGCGCGCGAAGCCGGTTACCGGACCAAGATCGCGGTCTTCAGCGACAACCCGAAAGTCGATCCTGTCGGCGCGTGCGTCGGTATGCGCGGCTCACGGGTAAAGAACATTGTGCGCGAGTTGAACAACGAAAAGGTCGATATCATTCGTTGGAGCTCCGATCCGAAGGAATTCGTGCTCGAGGCGCTCAAGCCGGCAAAGGTCAAAAATCTTGTCTTCGACGTGGAGAAAAAGAGCGCGACCATTTCCGTGGACGAAGACCAGCTCTCACTCGCGATCGGGAAAAAGGGCCAGAATGCGCGGCTCACTTCGCGGCTCACGGGCTGGGAGATAAACATCGAGAAGGAAGCGCCGAGCACGACCGCGGTCGAACAAAAGGTCGCGCAGGCGGCGCAAACGCTCTCGACTTCGTTGCCGATCACCGAGGAGCAGGCGATGACTTTGGTGAAAACCGGCTTTACCAATCTCGAAGGTTTGCGCGACGCTGAGATGCAGGACCTCGTTGATATCCTCGAGGTGGACGAAGCGAAGGCGCGCGAAATTTTTGAGGCGGTGCATCGTGAACCTGTTTCGCCCTAGTCATGGCCTCGCCTAACCGCTCACGGCCATGAGCAGATTTTTAAGGAATTTAAATGCCAACGAAAACGACGACCAAATCTACGGCGACCAAAGCGCCCGCCCGCAAGGCGGCGAAGTCCACCGCCGCCAAGTCGTCGACTCGTAGCCGCGCTAAAACCAAGACCACCAAGACCGCCAAACCTTCCAAGGCGACCAAAGCGGAAGAGCCGGCAGCTGCGCCAACCAAGGACGGAGCCGCCGAAGCAAAAGCTCCGGTGAAACCGCCGGCGCGCCCGGGCAAGACGACGGCGCCCACCCCTCCGGTGACAAAATCCGCCTTTGCACCGATCACAGCGAAGAGGCCGGCGCCCGCACCGGTCACGCCGGTCACACTCGAGCCGCCACCTGTGAAACCAGCGGTGGAGAGCGTCTCACTTATCGACCCGCAGGCGCCCAAACCGAAGCGCGCGCTGACCGACGAGGCAACCAAGCGCACGATCCTTCCTCCGATCTCGCGCATTCGCACACCTGCAATCGCGCCCGAGTCGCCGCGTGTCGAGCCACCGGCTCCCGCCGCCGCCACGGAGGAAGTTGGGGAAGTCGAAAGCGAAGAAACTGAAGACGGCCGCAAGATCATTCACATCAAGCCACCGATCATTGTGAAGGATCTCGCCACACAGCTTGGCTTGAAAAATTTCCAGCTCATCAAGGAGCTGATGGACGACTATAACATTTTCGCCAATCCGAACCTGACGGTGGAGCCGGAAGTGGCGGGCAAGATTTGCGAGAAACACGGCTTCGTGTTCGAGATGGAGCGCCGTGAAAAAGGCGGCGGTGTCCATAAGGTGCCGGAAGTGGTGATCGCGCCCCCGCCGCCGGTGATCGAGAAGGAAGAAGAGCTCAAGCTACGGGCGCCGATCATCACCTTCATGGGTCACGTCGACCACGGAAAGACCTCGCTCATGGACGCGATCCGCAAGACGCGGGTGGCAGCGGGCGAAGCCGGCGGCATCACCCAACACATCGGGGCTTACTCGGTCGATCACAAAGGGACGCGCATTACCTTTCTCGACACGCCCGGTCACGCCGCCTTTACCGCCATGCGCGCCCGCGGGGCCAACGTGACCGATATCGTTGTCCTCGTAGTCGCGGCCGATGACGGCCTCATGCCGCAAACGATCGAGGCGATCCATCATGCCAAGGCCGCGCCGCACGTGAAAATCATGGTCGCGATCAACAAGATCGATCTTCCTTCGGCGAACGTCGATCGTGTGAAACAGCAGCTGCAGGAACACGGGCTGACGCCGGAGGACTGGGGCGGCGAAACGATCGCGGTGCCGGTCTCGGCCACAAAAGGGATTGGTATCGAAGACCTGCTCGAGAACATGGTCGTGCAGGCCGAAGTGATGGAGTTGAAAGCTTCGCCAACCGCGGTTCCGCGCGGGACCGTGATCGAAGCTCAGGTCGAGCCCGGCCGCGGCCCGACCGCGACCGTCATCGTGCAGATGGGTACCCTCAAAGTCGGCGAGCCATTCATCTGCGGCGATTATGGCGGCAAAGTGAAATCGCTGGTCGACGACTGCGGCAAACCGCTCAAGGTCGCCGGTCCCTCAACGCCGGTGAAGGTTCTCGGCTTTACCGGTTTGCCGAATGCCGGCGACGAATTCCTCGTCATGGAATCGGAGAAATCCGCCAAGGTGTTGAGCGAGGAAAGACTCGCCGCCAAGCGCGCGGAAAAACTGAGCATGCCGCAGCGCGCCACGCTGGAAAGCCTGCTGGAATCAGCCGACGGGAAGAAGGTTTTGCGCCTTGTCTTGAAGTGCGACGCGCAGGGTTCGCTCGAAGCGCTCACCGCGTCGTTAGGCCAAATTGAGAGCAAGAAAATCGACCTGGAAATGATTCACTCCGGCGTCGGTCCGATCTCGGAATCCGATATCCTTCTCGCCAGCGCCTCGAACGCCGTTGTTGTCGGATTCAACGTCAAGGTCGAGAGCAACGCAGTCGGCGCGGCGAAACGCGAAGGCGTGCAGGTGAAGCTTTACAGCATCATTTACGAGTTGATCGACCAGATCAAGGAAGCGATGGCCGGTTTGCTCGATCCCGAACATCGCGAGACCGTCATTGGTCACGCCGAGGTGAAACAGGTCTTCCAGTTGAGCCGCGGGATCGTCGCCGGCTGCCTCGTGACCGACGGGCGCATCAGCCGCACCGGGCGCGCTCGCGTCCTGCGCCGCCGCCAGCCGGTTTACGATGGCGGACTCTCGACCCTGCGCCGTTTTCAGGACGATGTGAAGGAAGTCCGGGTCGGCCTCGAGTGCGGCATCAAGCTGGGGGATTTCAGCGAATACCAGGTCGGCGATATCATCGAGTGTTATCAACTCGAGCAGGTTCCGCAGAAATTGTGAGGGCGTTGAACCGTTAGAGCGATGAAGCGTTGAACCGGCTGGTCTAATTCCCGCTTCAACATCCTGCCGTTTGCAACGCTTTACCGCGACCACCATGAAACACCGACTTCTCCGCGTGAATGAACTCCTCAAAAGGGAATTGAGTGTCTTATTCGTGCGCGAAATGACCTTTGGAGGTGCACTCGTGACCGTGAACCAGGTCGATGTCACGCCCGATCTGAAGTCGGCGCATGTCTACGTCAGCGTGCTCGGCACCGATGGCCGCAAGGAGGTTCTTCCAAAGCTGGAGGAGAATCGCGCTGCGTTGCAGGCCGGTTTGTCGCGGCACATCGTTTTGAAATACACTCCGCACCTGGTTTTCCATCTCGACGATTCAATCGAGCGCGGCGCGCGCGTCCTCGAGATCCTGCAGGAAATCGAACCTCCGCCCAGCGACGAAACCAAATGAATACCACTACGGTCGAGCCTGCCACTGACACAGCCGTCTCTCTACCTGCCGGCCTAACGAACTCGACTTTCGCGGAGATCGCGGAGGTTTTGCGCCGCCACGAAAGCTATGTGGTGCTCAGTCACGTCCGTCCCGATGGCGACGCCCTCGGCAGTCAGATCGCAATGGGTCTCGCGCTGCAGAAGCTGGGCAAGAAAGTGAAAGTTTGGAATGAAGAAGGATTGCTCGAGAAGTTCTCTTTTCTCCCGGGAGGCAAGCTGGTTTCCCTTCCGCCTAACGAACCAGAGGATTTCGATGTCGTGCTCGCGCTCGACACCGCCACTCGCCAGCGACTCGGCGACAATTGCCTCGCGGCGATCGGCAACGCTCAGGTCTGGATCAATATCGACCATCACCCGAGCAACCCGCGTTACGGCGATTTGGTGCACATCGATCCGATTGCGCCGGCTACGGGCCAGATTCTTTTCGAGTTGCTCCAGAGCCAGGATTTGCCCCTCGACGAACCGATCGCGGAAAACCTTTTCGCTGCCATCTCGACCGATACCGGCTCATTCCAGTACCCAAACACGACCGCGCGCACGTTTGAGATCGCGGCCGATATTCTGCGCTGCGGAATCAAAGTCGGGGAGTTGAGTCAAAAGCTTTACGAAAGCTATCCGCGGCGGCGGATCGAACTCTTGCGCGTCCTGCTCGACCGGATGCATTTCGACGCCGACGGCAAGGTGGCGAGCTTCAGTCTTCCGCTCGCGACGGCCAACGAACTCGGCGTCATTCCCGAGGATAACGAAGGCTTGATCGACCATCTCCGCGCCATCCAGGGCGTGATCATCGCAATTTTCTTTGAGGAACTGGAGGCCGGGAAAGTCCGGGTCAGCATGCGCTCGAAGGATGAGCGGGCGGACGTGTGCGCAATCTGCCTCAGTTTCAAGGGCGGCGGCCACAAGCTGGCGGCGGGCGCGCGCGTGCCGGGAACGCTGGATGATGTGGCGAAACGTGTGATCGAGGTGGCGGTGAAGTCCGTTGAAACGATGCAGGGCTGAAGCCGCCATGATTTCCGGCGCCTCCTCGCTTCACCGCTTCACCGCTTTAACGAACCCGCCATGTCCCTGAGCGCCACACCGGACGGCGTCCTGCTCGTCGACAAAGCCGCCGGCATGACTTCGCACGATGTCGTCGCACTCGTCAGGCGGCAGCTCCAGATCAAAAAGGTCGGCCATTGCGGCACGCTTGATCCGATCGCGACGGGCCTGCTCATTCTTACCCTGGGCCGCGGGACCAAGATCCAGGATCTGCTCATGAGCGAGGACAAGGAATATGTCGGCACGCTCTCGTTAGGCCAGACGACCGATACCCAGGACCGGGCCGGGCAGGTGATCGAGGAACGGCCGGTGCCGGGGTTGACCGAAGACGATGTTCGGGCGGCTTTCGAAAAATTCCGCGGCGATTTTTACCAGATGCCGCCGATGGTCTCGGCGATCAAACAGGGCGGGGTGCCGCTCTACAAGCTGGCGCGACAGGGTAAGACGGTCGAGCGCGAGCCGCGTCTCGTGCACGTTTATCGCTACAGCATCGACCGCATCGCACCGCCGGAGATCGACTTCACCGTCCTCTGCAGCAAAGGGTTTTACGTGCGCACCTACGCGCACGACATCGGCCAGGCGCTCGGTTGTGGCGCGCATCTCAAGGAGTTGCGTCGCACCCGTTCCGGGCGTTTCGATCTCGCCCGCGCTGTGACGGTCGATGAAATCAAGACCGGCGATCCGGTCGATTTGCTGGGGAAAATCCTCACGCTGCCCGAGGTTTCGCGGATGCGCGGAGCCTAACGAACGACGAGCAGATGCAAATCCTGCGGTCGATCCCGGAGCTGGCGCAGATCCCTGGTCCGGTTTTTCTCGCCATCGGCGTCTTTGACGGCGTCCACCTTGGACATCAGGCGGTCATCTCGACTGCCGCGCGGCACGCTGCCGAAGCGGGCGGCACGGCTGTCGTGGTTACGTTTGATCCGCACCCGGCAAAGATTCTCCGGCCGGAGAAAAGCCCGCGGCTCCTGACCGCGACGCCGCACAAGATTTCGCTCATTCGCGGTCTGGGGGTGTCGCATTTGCTCGTGCTTAGGTTTGATCGTGAGTTGGCCTCGACCTTGCCGGAAAATTTCGTCAGGCAACTGGTCGAGTCGGCCCGGCCATTGCGCGAAATTTGCGTCGGCCAGGAATGGTCGTTCGGTAAGAATCGTGCCGGTAACCTCGCGCTCTTGAAGAAGCTTGGAGCCGAGCTCGGCTTCAATGTAGTCGGGGTGGAACCGGTCACCTCGCAGGAAAAGATCATCAGCAGTACCGCGATCCGCCAGGCGGTCGAGACAGGAGACTTCGCCGCTGCGCGGCGGATGCTGGGTCGTGATTACACCATTCTCGGGACGGTGGAGGAGGGGAAACACCTCGGGCGCAGCCTCGGCTTTCCGACCGCGAACCTGAGCGCGCATAGCGAGCAGTTTCCGCCTAACGGAGTCTATGCCGCGGAGGGGTTACTCAATGGGAAAACTGTGCGCGGGGTAGTGAATCTCGGCGTGCGCCCGACGGTCGACGACGGCTCGCTGCAGCGGGTGCTGGAGTTTCACCTTTTTGATTTCGATCGCGATCTTTACGGAGAAAACGTCGAGCTGCGCTTTCTGCAATACCTGCGCTCGGAGCAGAAGTTCGAAAACCTTGCCGCATTGCGAAAGCAAATCGCGCGTGATGTCGAGGCGGCGCGCTCGATCTTTGCGGATCGTTAGGCACCGTGCCTAACGTTGCGTGCGAACGTTGGAAAGGGCGGCGCCGGCGGCGATCGCGGTCATGACGAGCGTGCCGCAGATCGCGACCAGACTAACAAAAAGCAGCGGCATGGAGAGGAAGCGATAGGCCTCGACAACGAAAAACCGGCCGCCATCGGAGAGGACGTAGGTGAGAGCGCTGGCGAGCAGCGTGATGCTCGAGCAGGATGACGGCGCGGAAGGAGAGGCGGTGATGCGGCCGCCGGCAATTTCTGCACGACGCGCGCGGTGAAGCCATCGTCATCGATATAGGGCATCTCTTCGCGCAGGCGCCGCTCGAGCCAATCTTCTGAAAGTTGTTCGTCCATTGTCAGGCGGGTCCCCACTCCGCAAGCATTTTCTTCAATTTCTCCCGTCCGCGCAAGACATTGGTTTTGACTGTGCCGAGAGGGATTTCCAAAACGCGCGCGGCTTCATCATGCGATAGACCATTCTGGCAGCAAAGCAAAATGGCCGATCGCTCGTGCAGAGGAAGAAGTTGGAGCGCGTGCATGAGATCGTGTTTCAGGGCGGGGTCGACGGTTTGTGGATCGTGCTCGGCCTCGAGCTGACTTTCGTCGATTCCGACCAGTTCTTTTCGTTTGCGGGCCTCCTCACGGAAACAGTTATAGGCAATGCGATAAAGCCAGGTGGAGAATTTTGCCTCGCCGCGAAAGCTGCGGATGTTTTTGTAAGCGCGCAGGAAAGTTTCCTGCGCAAGATCATCAGCCAGCGCCAGGTCGCTCCGCGTGAGCTGGCGGAGCAGACCACGGACGGCGGACTGATGGTTTCGGACCAACTCGGCAAAGGCGTGGTGATCATCCTCAAGAAGAACCCGCGCGACGAGATCGGCATCATTAAGCGGCACCTCAGGAGTTTACACCCTGGGGGAAGCGTTATCTTGCGGACACATCCAGTCTCCAGACCAGCAGGTATCCGGCCCCGATGAGGAACGGGATAATGCCAAGGCTCCAGACGCCGCCTTCCCAGTCGTTGACCGCGCCGAAGAAGACCATCAGGCCGGCGCCGACCATGAGGAGGACAACGCCGCGGCGCAGATCGGAGCGCTGCCGGATAACGGGTGGCGGATTCAGCAACGCCTCGGGAACGGGCTGGCCTTTCTCGACCATCATCCGGACGGTCTTATGCATGGCGCGGCTCTTCGAGAAGCTGAAATAGAGGATGATCCCAACCACCGCGACCGGGAGCCCGAAGATGGTCAGAAACACAATCAGCACAATCGGCACTGCAATCCAGGGAACATCGTCGGAATTGTGCCCGGAATGATCGGTGTCGAAATCGACCTTGAAATGTTTCCGAATCTTCTTGTTCGATCGCTTTATCGAAATCTTCCTCCGTGTCGGGGCTGGTGGAGGGCGCGACCACGGGCGAGGCGGCGACTGCAGGCGCAGCAGTGGCGGCCCCGACCGGAGTTGTGGCGACAGGCGCCGCGGTCGAAGTGGCGGCTGCATTCATCGCCGGGGTGGGGACTGGCGCCCCGGTGTCAGCGGGCGGCGTGGGACTTTGGCCGTGCACGGTGCAGGCGAGAGCGACGACGCAGCAAAAGTAACTGAACAGTTTAATTCGCAAGAAGGTGATTTTCATAATTGTCCTTTGCATTGAGATGCGCAGACCGGGGCGTTTGGATTCAGATTTTTCAAAGCAGGACGACGAATGACCGCGCCAGCTCTGCAGCGTTGGGTTGGGATGCGTATTTCCCGAGCGCCGGTTGCAGCCGCTCGATTCGCCTGATCACCGTGCGGCGATTAGCGTGACCGATTGCGGATGAAACTCGATGCCAGAGAGCTTGGCAACGGAGCCTTTTTCCCGAGCCATCGTCTCCCAGGCTTTTTGCATCAGCGGCCCGGCGATTTTCATCAGGGAGGAAGGGATTGCGAGGCGGCCGATATAGCCGCCGGTGGCAGCGGCGATAATTTTCCCCTGCTCAATCGAGACGCGGTAAGAACCTCCGCTGTAGATCGGCAATCCATAGAGCTGGCGCTCCGTGCTGACGCTGCAGCGTCCTTCGTCGAACTGCACCTGGATTCGGCGCAACGGAAAGAGACCCTTGCTGGCTGGGCTGTCCTTGCGACGGACATTAACGGCGAGATAGCTGTTCACCTGCGCTTCGTCATAAACCAGTGGGGTGGTGCGGTGGCTCGATACCGCGGAGACCAAATCCATGTTGATCATGGGGGCAAAGGTGTAGGTCTTTGATTCCGGCGGAAGATCGGGCGGCAGCAGCATCAGGATCAGCCCCGCGCAGACCAGCGCTCCGACGATTGTTTTAGTCAGCTTTGCGGCCAGGCGTTTTGCGCGACCGCGTCGCGGGTCAAACAGCTTTTTGAGATGCGCTTGCGCTTTTGCGTCGGAGCGTCCCTGCTCGATTTTTTCCTTGATGAGTTTGGTGCGATCAAGGCGCGCCCCGCAGTTGTGGCAGTAGATTCGCTCCAACTCGTTTTCGTGTTGGCAATCCGTACAAACGAGCTTGGTCATGCTTCGGAATCCTTTTTGCCCTTCGGCTCAGGTTTTTTCGCCGCTGGGATCGCGGGCTTGTTCTCCGGCTTGCCACCCGCGTTCTCTCCGCCGCTCTTTCCGCCTCCGGTCGACGATTCCTTCTTCGCCGCGTCCTTGTAGGAATCGCTCCGATAATCGGTGATGTAGAAGCCGGAGCCTTTGAAAATCAGGCCCGCGCCGGTCCCGAGCAGGCGTTTGACTTTGCCCTTGCCCCACTTGGCCTGGCGGCAGAGTTCCTTCGGGCAAATCCGATAGGGCTCGTCGCGCATCGATTGGAAGGCATCGAAATTCTGCCCGCATTTTTGCATGCATATTCGTAAGTGGGCATGGAGTTCTATAAGCGAATGTTTAGGCGACGGTCGCCAGTCTCAGCAAATTTAAGCAGAATTCAAGCCGCGACCGTCCCGCCCGCTGTCAGACCCGGCTGTCTTGACTTTCGGAAGCGTGCCTACGTTAGTTGCGCTTCCTGTCGTGAAAACGCTTCATATGTCCTCTTTTCCCGCGTTTCTTGTTCGCGCTTGGCGCATTCTGCGCTCTGCGATCCTGGCCGGCTGCGGCGAGGACGATCCGCGGCTCGCCTACGGGCAAACCCAATATCTCGGCGGCGTCTACGGCGATCAGCCGGTCGCCTCGACTGCGCCGAGTAGACAACGTCTCCTATTGGGACGGCGAAGGAGTGCCGGGCAAGCCCTCGATCAAGATCAGTCTCGGCGAGCAGCGCGCCTATTTTTACAAAGGCGGACAATTGGTCGGAATCTCGCAGCTTTCGACCGGCCGGGAGGGTCTCGATACGCCGATCGGGCAATTCAAGATCATCGAGAAGGACATCGATCACGCCTCCAGTATTTATGGCGATTACGTCGACGAAAACGACAACGTCGTCGTGCCTAACATCGACAAACGAGAAAGATCCAAAGCCGCCCGGCACACACTACAAAGGCGCGCCGATGCCGTATTACATGCGGATCGCTGCCGGCTTTGGCACTGCACGCCGGCTATTTGCCCGGCTATCCGGCCTCTCACGGTTGCATTCGGATGCCGGAATTCATGGCGGAAGATTTCTACAATTCCGTCAATGTCGGCACGCCGGTTACAATCACGCCGTAGAGGGTTCTCTCTGCCCTCGCAGGGTTGCCCGCCGTCACGCAGAGGTTAGACTCCTCCTCCTCGCGCCATGATCATCATCACCCAACCGGCCGTGACCGAGGCGCAGATCGACCACATCGTGGCGCGCATCGAGGAGTTTGGTCTTCAATCCCAGGTCATGCGCGGTGAATCGCGCGTCGTGATTGGCGTGCTCGGTCCCGAAGAACTGATCCGGGAAAAACCGTTCGCCGCCATCGCCGGAGTCGAGTCGGTCGTCCCGGTGATGAAACCCTACAAGCTCGTTGCGCAGGAAAACGGCGCTCTGCCTCCGCCGGTCTCGATCGGCGAGGTGCAAATTCGGCAGCGGGCAGCGCGTTGCGCTGATCTCCGGGCCATGCTCGGTGGAGAGCAAAGAACAGGCTCTTTCGATCGCGACCCTGGTCAAGAAAGCTGGCGCGCGCGTGCTGCGCGGCGGCGCTTTCAAACCGCGCACTTCGCCCTACAGCTTTCAGGGTTTGGGCGAAGACGGTCTGCGTTTTCTGGCCGAAGCGCGGGCCGAGACCGGTTTGCCAATCATCACCGAGATCATGGACACGCGCGATCTGGCGGTGATGGAAAAATATGCCGACTGCCTCCAGATCGGCTCGCGTAACATGCAGAACTTTGCCCTCTTCAAGGAAGTGGGCCGGAGTCGACTGCCGGTCATGCTCAAGCGCGGTTTCAGCGCCACGATTAACGATCTGCTCATGAGCGCGGAATACATCCTGAGCGAAGGCAACCCAAACGTCCTCCTTTGCGAACGCGGCATTCGCACCTTCGAAACGATGACCCGCAACACGCTCGACCTGAATGCGGTCCCGATCCTGAAAGCCAAAACGCAGTTGCCGGTGGTGGTCGATCCGACGCACGGCATCGGCTTGCGCGATTACATTCCGCAAATGGCGCTCGCGGCCGTCGCGGCGGGCGCCGACGCCCTCATGATCGAAGTGCACGACGAACCGGAGCGCGCGCGGAGCGACGGCGAGCAGGCGTTGCGGCCGGAAGTCTTTGCCGATCTCGTTAGGCGAATCCGTGCGGTTGCCGCCGCGGTCGGGCGCGAAGTCTAGGGCGGCAGCGAAGTTGAAGGCGGGCCACTCGCGGCAGATTGAACTTCCTTGCCCTTCGGCGAGAGGACGACGTGGAAAAATCGAACGGCGCTGAGTTCCTGAAAATCGTCGCGTCGGCCGAACCGATCGCGCGCCAGCTGGAAGCGCTCCAGCGCGGAGAACGCCCCGTCGCTTTCTCACATGTCATCGAGTCGGCGCGCTCATTTCTCGTCGCGGTCATTGCGCAGCGAAGTTTCGCAAAACGCTCTGGGTCATCTGCCCAAGCGTCCGGACGCCAGGAGCTGCTCCACGAAAGCCTGACAAACTGGTTGCCGGATGCGCTCTTTCTCCCGGAGGCCGAATTTCTCGCGATGGAAAACATTCTCCCCGACCAGGAGATCGCGGCCGAGCGGCTCGCGCTCCTCAGCCAGGTCGAGCACGGAAAAAAGCGGCAGGTGATCGTCGCGACGCGTGCGAGCCTCGATCAACCGGCGCCGCGGCGTGGCGCGTTGCGGGCCGCCGCCTTGCGCTTGCGGCGGGGAACGGCCGAGTCGCTCGAACAGATGATCGACTCGTTAGGCGAGGCGGGTTACGAGCGCGCCGCGCAGGTCACGACGCGCGGGCAGTTCGCGGTCCGCGGCGGGATTGTGGATGTTTTTTCCTGGCAGGCGGCTGCTCCAATTCGGGCCGAGTTCTTCGGCGACGCGATCGAGTCGCTGCGCGAATTCGATCTCGATACTCAGACCTCGCTCGCGCAATTTGAATGAGGTCGAGCTGTTGTTGGGCGCGGCGGATGACCAGAGCGGCAAAGTGCGCGATTACATCGGAAAGGAGCATCTCCGAGTGCGTGATCGAGGACGAGCAGGAGGAGGCGGACGCTCGAGGCATCCAGATCAGTGAAGGCTGCCGACGGGGAGCGGTGATGCGATTGAAGACTTCAGCGGTGCCTTTGTGGATTGCGAGATCGGCGAATTCGACACCGGGGAATTCATCATCGCGGAGGCGAAGCGGCAGCAGTTTTTCTCCCGCCTGACGACCTGGCGAGAAAGCGGATCGCGGATCGCAATCTATTTCCAGACCGAAGGAGAGATCGAGCGTTTTCGCGAGATCATGGCCGAGGCTGGATTTCGTTAGGCGGGATCGACTTGATCGAAGGAACGCTCTCCCGCGGCTTTTGTTTTCCGGCGGCCAATCTCGTCGTACTCGCGGCAGCCGAGCTTTTCGGTCGCGCGCCGACTCACGGCCGGCGTCGTCTCCAGCGCGCGCGCAAAATTCGGCAGCGCAGCGGCGCGCAGATCGATTTCAGCGAGCTGCAACGAAGGCGATCTCGTCGTCCATCTCGAGCACGGCATCGGCCGATTTCTCGGATTGCAGAAAATTGGTGCGGACCGAGGCGAACGAGGTCCTCACGATCGAGTTCGCGGACGAGGCGAAGCTCTACGTCCCCCTCGAGCAGGCTTACATGGTCTCGCGCTACGTCGGCGTCGGGAAAAAATCACCGCCGCTCAGTTCGCTCGCCGATGCGAAATGGTCGCGTGCGAAGAAGAACGCGGCTGCCTCGATTTTCGATTACGCGGGCAAAATGCTCGCGCTTCAGGCCGAGCGCGAGACGCAGCCTGGTCACGCCTTCGGCGCCGACACGAAATGGCAGCTCGAGTTCGAACATTCCTTCCCGTTCCGCGAAACGCCCGATCAATTGAAAGCGATCGCCGAGACGAAGCGCGACATGGAGGAGCCGCGCTCGATGGATCGCCTGATCTGCGGCGACGTCGGTTTCGGCAAAACGGAGGTCGCGATTCGCGCCGCCTTCAAAGCGGTGATGGAAGGCAAGCAAGTCGCCGTGCTCACGCCCACGACCGTGCTGGCGCAGCAGCACTTCGAGACCTTTCGCCAGCGAATGCTCGATTACCCGGTGCGCATCGAAATGCTGAGCCGGTTCCGCTCGCACGCCGAACAGCGCAAGGTGCTCGAGCAATTGCGCGACGGCGGCGTCGATGTCGTCGTCGGCACGCATCGGCTCATCTCCGGCGACGTCGTTTTCAAGGATCTCGGCCTCGTCGTGATCGACGAGGAGCAGCGCTTCGGCGTGCTGCACAAGGAAAAATTCAAGGAGCTCTTCAAGCTCGTCGATGTGCTCACGCTTTCCGCCACGCCGATTCCGCGCACGCTTTACCTGTCGTTAGTCGGGGTGAAGGACATGTCCACGATCGAGACGCCGCCGCTCAATCGGCTGCCGGTCGAGACGGTCGATTTGCGGCTACGACGAGCGCATCATTCGCGACGCGATCAATCGCGAGCTGGAGCGCCAGGGCCAGGTTTATTTCCTGCACAACCGGGTCATGTCGATCCAGAGAGTGCGCGATCGGATCGCGGAGCTTTGCCCGAGGCGCGGGTCGAGTTTGGCCACGGCCAGATGGGCGCGGACGAACTCGAAGACGTCATGCAGCGCTTCGTCGCGGGAAAAATCGACGTGCTCGTTTGCACCACGATCATCGAGAGCGGGCTCGATATTCCGAACGCGAACACGATCATCATCGATCGCGCGGATCGCTTCGGGCTGGCCGATCTCTATCAACTGCGCGGGCGGGTCGGGCGCGCCGAGCACAAGGCCTATGCCTATCTTCTCCTCCCGCGCGAGATGATGACGGTGGGCGCAGCGCGCAAACGAATCAACGCCATCAAGCAATACAGCTCGTTAGGCGCGGGTTTCCGCATCGCGATGCGCGACCTGGAAATTCGCGGCGCGGGCAGCATTCTCGGCACCGCGCAGAGCGGGCACATCGTCGCGGTCGGCTTCGATCTTTACTGCCAGCTTTTGAAGCAGGCGGTCGCGCAATTGAAAGGCGAGAAACTCCGGCCCCGCCTTGAAGTCGAAGTCCGGCTCGATTTCGTCGCGACCAACGAAGGCGAATATCTCGCCGCCGGACCCGGAAAGCTGCGGCCGGCGTTTATTCCCACTTCCTACATCAGCGACGCCGCGCTTCGTATTCAAGCCTACCGGCATCTGGCCGAAATCACGACCGCCGAGCAACTCCAGCGCCTCCGGCGCGACTGGCGCGATCGCTTCGGGAAGTGGCCTCCCGCGGTTGACAATTTACTTCTCCTAAGCGAAATCAAGCTTTCCGCCGCCCGGGCTCGAGTCATCTCGGGTCGAGGTGCGCGAGAGCAAGTTGATGCTCAGCCGGCGGGGTGATTTTATCCTTGTCGGCGGGAAGTTTCCTCGTTTAACTTCCGATAGAATCGAACTCAATCTCCCTGAGGTATTGCAATGGCTAAGGCAACTTTAGATTTCGTTTGGCGTTACCCGATGGCGACGCTCATGGCCTTCTCCTGCCTCGGCGTGGCGGCGATCGCTTCGCCGACCCGAGGGGCGGAATCGGTCAATGGCATCGCTGCGATTGTGAACGACAAGGTGATCACCTATTCCGAAGTGCGCGACGTCGTCGAGCCCCGGGAACGTTTGCTCCGCGCGCAGTATTCCGGTGAGGAGCTGGTGAAAAGGATTACCGAGCTGCGCAAGGCTGCGCTCCAGGATCTGATCGATCGTCAGCTCATCATTCAGGCTTTCGATAAAGAGAAGCTCGTGATTCCGCCGCATTTCATCGACGCAAAAGTGGATGAGGTGATCCGGGACCAATTTGGCGGCGACCGCGCCGCCTTCATTAAAACGATGGAGGCGCAGAAATACACCATGTCGAAATTCCGCGACCTCGAGCGGGAAAAGATCATCGTGCAGGCGATGCGGGCGAAAAACGTGAAATCGGATCTCATCATCCCGCCGGCCAAAATCGAGGAGTTTTACCGCCAGCATAAGGAACTCTTCTCCAGCAAGGCGCAGGTGAAACTGCGCATGATCATGATCCCGGGACACGCGGATAGCGGCGGCGCCAGCGCGCAGAAAGCGATGGCGGAAGAGATTCGCGGCAAGCTCATCACGGGCGCCGATTTCGACAAGATGGCGCAGATGTACTCGGAGGACAGCACGCGTGATCTGGGCGGCGATTGGGGCTGGATCGATGACAAGACGCTTTCAAAACCGCTCACTGATGTCGCCTTCAATCTGCATCCGGGCGCAATCAGCGATGTCATCGAAGTCGGCGGCAATTATTACATCTTGAAAGTGGAAGCGCGGCAGGGTGGGGAAGTGAAGCCGCTCAAGGATGTCCGCGACGACATTGAAGGGCGCTTGCGCCAGGAGCAGGCGAAGCAGTTGCAGGATCACTGGCTCGCCAGCCTCCGCTCCAAGGCCTACATCAAGACCTTTTAAGCTACGCTCCTCCTGCATCCAAGGGAGGCGAGTTGCCTCTCTTGCTCCCGCTGCTGAGATTGCGCGCAGCATGGGCAAACGAATCGGTATCACGCTCGGCGATCCCGCCGGCATCGGCCCCGAGATTATTCGGGCCGCGCTCACTTCCGGCAAATTGCCGGAGGCGGACTATCGCGTGCTCGGCGAGACAGAAGGCCATTCGTTAGGCAAACCCACTCGCGCCAGCGCGAGCGACGCCCGCGCCGCGCTCGAGGAAGCAGCCCGGCTTGCTCTCGCGGGCGAGATCGATGCCATCGTCACCGGCCCGATTCACAAGGCCAACCTCTACGAGGTCGGGTTCCAATTTCCCGGACAAACGGAGTTCTTCGCCGCGCGCAGCGGAGTGGAAAACTTCGCCATGCTCCTCACCGGCGGTCGCCTCACCGTCGCGCTTGTCACCACCCACATCCCTCTCGCCGCCGTCCCGCAAAACTTGCGCGCCTCCGAGATCGTGCGGATCGGTTTGCTCCTGGCCGACTTTCTCGCCCGGCGCGGTACGGCGCGCATTGCGGTTGCGGGTTTGAATCCTCACGCCGGCGAAAGCGGCGCGCTTGGCCGCGAAGAGATCGAGATCATCTCCCCGGCGATCGAAGAGTTGAATCAAATCTCGACCCTCGAGCGTCAAGCCCCGGCCGTCTTCTCCGGTCCGTTCTCGCCCGACACGATCTTTTATCGTGCGGTCGAGGGAGAATTCGATGCCGTCCTTTGCATGTATCACGATCAGGGTTTGATTCCGCTCAAGCTTCACGCTTTTCATGAAGGGGTGAATGTGACGCTTGGTTTGCCTTTCCCGCGCACCAGTCCTGATCACGGTACCGCCTTTGCCATTGCCGGCCGCGGCACCGCGCGCCCCGAGAGCATGATCGCTGCGATTCGACTTGCGGTGGAACTTGCGGAAGCATCCCCGAAATGAATACCCGCATCTCGCCGCTCCATCTTATGCTCTTGGCGGCGACTGCGGTCGTTTTCGTTTGGTCCGGCTGGCAACCCTACGATCGGCTGACCTGGTGGTTGGAGGTGATGCCCGCCATTATCGGCGGATTGATCCTCGTTTTCACCTACTCGAGTTTCCGATTCACGACTCTCGTCTACACCCTCATCGCGCTCCACATGATGCTGCTCTGCGTCGGCGGGCATTATACCTATGCGCGGGTGCCCTTGTTTAACTGGATCCAGCCGATTTTCGGCTGGCACCGGAATCACTTCGACCGACTCGGCCATTTCGCGCAGGGCTTTGTTCCGGCCCTCATCGCGCGTGAGCTGTTCATCAGGCTGCGCATTGTGACCTCGGGCGGCTGGCGTTTTGCCATCATTATTTTGATCTGCATGGGGATCAGCGCGCTCTACGAGCTCTTCGAATGGGCCGCGGCTCTGGTGGGTGGCGCGGCCTCGACCGCTTTTCTCGGCACCCAGGGCGACGTCTGGGACACACAGGAAGACATGTTCATGGCCCTGATCGGCGCGATTTGCGCTTTGCTGCTCCTGAGCCGCTGGCAGAATCGCCAGATGCGCCACCTGCCGAGCCGCTGGTAATTCTCGCCCGACAAATGCAGACGCGAAAATATCTTACGGTTTTCAATCTCGGGATTCAAAACACCTTCGTCTATCGCTGGAATTATTTCCTGCGCGCGGTCTTTGGCCTTATCCCACTCGTTGGTACCATCTTTCTCTGGCGCGCGATTTTCCACGAAAGCGGCGGCGGGATGCGCGGCTACGACTACGGCTCGATGATCTACTACTACCTGCTTACTATCCTGGTGAGCAACCTCGTCACGCCGACCGAGGATGAATGGCAGATCGCGGCCGATATTCGCGAAGGCCAGATCAACTCCTTCCTCACCAAGCCGGTCAACTATCTCGGCTACCGTTTCAGCATTTTCCTCAGCGGCCGGCTCGTTTATACCGCGGTCACGATTCTGCCCATCGCGGCCATTTTCCTTTATTTTCGGCGCTTCATTATTTTGCCGGACGCCGCCCTGATCTGGGGAACGGCGTTTTTCTCGATGGTCATGTCGGCGCTCATCCAGTTTTTTCTCACCTATGCGCTTTCCATGATGGCCTTCTGGATTCTCGAGATCTCGACCATTGTTTTCATCGTCTACAGCTTCGAATATTTCCTCGGTGGCCAAATGTTCCCGCTCGACATCATGCCGCCGGCGATCCAGGCGGTGATGAAATGGCTGCCGTTTTATTACGAGCTCTTCTGCCCGATTGCGATTTTCCAAGGGCGGCTGCGCGGCGCGGAGATGCTCGGTGCTCTTGCCATCCAGTGTGGCTGGGTGTTGGCAATGTGGGCCGCGGCCAACATGATGTGGAAACGTGGGCTCGGGCATTACCAGGCCGTCGGCGGTTAGGCTCGGCGGCGGAGCCGGGCTGCGATTCCCCGATCGAATGCTTCACGGAACGACCGTGAGGGTGAGGTCGTTGCCATCGCCGCCGCTGTAGCTGGCCTGGAGATTGTTGCCGTTCACATTCACAATCGCGCCATCGGGCAGGTTGCTAAAGGCGCCGCTGATCGGGTTTGGGCTCGTGTTGCTGATCAGGGTCAGGATCAGGCCGCGATTCAGGCTGCCGATGGTCGTGCCGGCCAGGTCCAGGGTGGCGCCGTTGATCGTGACTCCGTTGGCAACGACCAGGTCGGTGCGGGATTGGTTCCTCCTGGCTTTGAAGCTGTAGGTATAGGTCGCATCCGCGTTCAAGGTCAGGGCGCTTTGGATGGTCAGGGTGGTTTGCTTGTACTCCCCACGGCCGGGGCGAGGAAGGCGCCGCTCCCGCTCCCGGTCCCGATCGTGGTCGGACCTGTAATGATGCCTTTCCCGCCCAGGGTTCCGGTGTTGACGTTCACCACGCCGGTGCCGGTGGCTGAACCTCGCTTGTTCCCGGCGTTTAAGACGCCGCGGTTTACGGTGGTCGCTCCGGTGTAAGTATTGGAGCCGCTCAGGAGAAGAGTGCCGGTGCCGATCTTGGTCAGCGAGCCGCTCTCCTGGATCACTCCGGTGAAGGTCGTGCTCTGGTTGTTGGCGCCAACTGTCAGCGCGTTTGCTCCGAGCAAAACAGAGCCCGCGCCAGCCAGCGAGCCGATGGTGACGCTTGGGGATTGGTGGGCGCTGATGTCCAGCTCGGCATTGCCGGAGAGGGCGATACTGCAGGTGCCCCCTTTGGATCTATCCTCGAAGGAAATCAATCCACCCTCAGAGCCATCCACGCCCCCGTTGGCGGTGATGCTGGCATTGGCGGCGGTGGTGTTGTCGATGAAGGCTAACGTTGTCCCGGACAGTCCTGCGCCCATGCCGCCGTTGATGATGAAGGTGGCATTGTCTGCCGTCGCAAGGTTGTCGAACAGAATAAGGCCACCTTGCTCGCCGCTCGTGCTTCCGCCCACCGCCGTGAAGGTGCCGTCGCCGGCACTCGAGAAACCCTCGAAATCGATCTGGGAAGCAAACTGTTGATTCCCGCCGACGCAGTTACCGGTCATATGCTCAGCGTTGTTGCTGCCCTCAAAGAGCACAAATGCCGCGGTACTGAGGTTCAGGGTGGCGTTTCCGCCAACCGAACTGTCGTAGAAGGTGACGACGGAAAAAGCGCTGGCGTTGATGGTCGCATCTCCGGCTGTGCTGGAGCCCCTGAAGGTACATGCTGGCTTGAAGAGAGTCGGACGAAACATCAAACGTCGATGAACCGGCGGAGGAAAAATCTTCGAAATCGAAAAATCCACCGCTATAAGTTGTCATGACCCCGGCACTGGCGCTGTTAAACAAAAACAGGCCACCGACTAAGTGATCCTGCTCTGGAATGAGCACTGATTGAACCGAGCCCGAGTTATTTACGAACCCGGTTCCGTTCAGAATTAGATTGCTTACATCAAGAGTGATTGTGTAGGCCGGCGCCCCACTGTTGAAGACTGCACTGTCAAGGTTGATAACGGAACCCAAACTAACCGATACATTCGTAACGTTTGATGCATCAAAGGTCGCGATATCGGTGGTTGAGTTCGGAACGGTTTGTGGCGTCCAATCCGCCGCTGTGTTCCAATCCCCACTTGTAGGGTTTTGATTCCAAGTGGCACTGCCGCCTAGGGAAGGCCGCCGCGCGGCCAGTAATAGCAGCGCAACGGCAGTGAGAAACGTGAGTCTGTTGAACGATGTAGTCATGGCTGAGCCAGTAGGAAGTCGATCACTTGTTGGCTTACGCACTCATTTCCGCCGTTGGGATCGTCATTTACCGAGTGCCAGTACGTATACGAGTGGTGGTTTGGATCTCTGTACTGGTAACTCATTCTATACTTAATGGCCCCGCGATTTACGGGCTGCTGACCAGACGCGCTGCCGCATTCTGCGCGGCCAACTGCGCTCCGACCTTCTGAATTTGGGCTCCCTGCTCCTTCAATGCAGCGGCGAGCACTTTGATTGTTTCCTCGTCTTTCGCCAAAGCATTTTTCAGCTGCTGGTTAGTCGCCGCCTGTTCTTGGTTGATCTGCGCCTGGGCTTCCACCTTGCGATGCTCTTTGAGAAACTCGTTGAGCAACATCGCATTCACCGCTTCGTAGCGCACGGTGTAAGGTTTGCCGTTGTCGTCGTTGATGACGAGGTCGGGATCCACCTTTGCCACCTGCTCGGCGACAAGGCCGAACTGCGGGACGCCTGACGAATCCAGTTCTTTCTTGTAACGGAAAGTCACCGGCTGGAGCGAGAGAATCGCCGTGCTCGCGTCCTTCATTGGCCGGATGTTATCCTTGAAGCGGGCTGAGGAAGTCACGGTGCCCAGGTGCCCGGTGCTGTCCACGACCACCTGCGCGCCGGCGGCGACCGTCACCCCGCTGATGCCGGCAATGTAGGTGTTCGTATTATACCTCCGGTCTCCGATGCGAATCGAGCCTGACTCGCTCGCCAGTGCATTATTTCCAATGTAGATGTTGTAGTCACCTGATTTCAGGTTGAAGCCCGCATAGGTCCCCAATGCGATGTTATAGTTGCCCCTTCGGGAGTAGGTCAATGCATTCACTCCCACGGCCACATTATAGGCGCCGGACATATTTTGCACGAGCGCGGCATCTCCGATGCCGGTATTGTTGAAGCCGGTATCGTTGTTGAACAGCGCGCCAGCTCCCATCGCCACGTTGTTGCCGCCAGTGGTGTTATACTCCATCGCGGTATCACCGACTGCGGTGTTGCTGGTGCCGGTCGTGTTGTAATACATCGTGTACTCACCGACAGCGACGTTGAAAGAGCCAGAGGTATTGCTATACAATGCGAAAGCACCGTCCGCCGTGCCGCCGCCGACCGTATTGGAAAAAAGAGCGAACGCACCGGTCGCGGTGTTACGATTGGTCGTGGTGTTATAGAGCGCGCTTTCCCCGACGGCGGTGTTGTTAACGCCCGTGGTACTGCTAAATAGCGCATTGTGACCGTTTGCCACATTACCAAAACCGGTAGTGGTATTATAGAGCGCCTCATATCCGATGCCCGAGTTGTTCGTGCCGGTAGTGAGGCTGAAAAGCGCATCATCGCCCACGGCTGTATTTTCGCCGGGATAGCCGCCGCCGGGCGGCGGCTCAACGGCAAGAGTAAGAAGTGGAAGCGGAAGAGCGCTCAAGGCGCACAAAAATGGAAGGAATCGACCGGTTTTCATGGCGAGCAGTGTAGCGATCTGGATGGCGGCGGAGCAAGAAGATAATCTGGCGTTCTTCTCTTTCCTCGACTCCGGTTTTCGCCAGATGCAGTCTAGCAAAGTCCGTCGGTCGAAAGCCGGACCTATTGAACAGTCAGCGTGAGATCGTTACCATCGCCGCCTTCGTAATTGGCTTTGAAGGTGTTGTTCCCGACCGTGATCGTGCCGCCAGCGGGGAGGTTGGTGAAGGTACCGTTGATTGGCGTCGCCGAAGTGTTACTGATCATCGTCGCGGTTATGCCGGGACGGAGTTTTTTCCTCGGCCCGGTCATGGCGAATTGCGCCCCGCTTATGATGGTGACTCCGTTGGCTGCGATCTCGGCTTTTTTGTTCTTTAAGGTGAAGCTGTAGGTCGCATCGGCGTTGAAGGTCAGCAGACCCTGAATAGTGAGCGTCACTTTCTTATTTGTGCCAAAGCCTGGCTGGAGGATCGCGCCGCTGTTACTGCCAGTCCCGACTGTGACCGGCTCGGCGATGATGCCGCCGCCGCCGAGCGTGCCGCCGTTGACCGCCACGTTTCCGGTGCCGGTGGCGGAGCCAGTCTTGTTGCTGGCGAGCAAGACCCCCGCGCTCACCGTGGTGCTTCCGGTGTAGGCGGCCAAACTTCTGGTTGCGTTACTCGTCGCATCTTCCCACATTCGCGAGATCGTGGATCTGAAACGCTATCTCGCTGCGCGCCAAAAAGAGGTTGATCGCGCGCTCGATCGTTTTCTGCCGAAGGCTTCGAGCAAACCGGCGACGATCCACAAGGCCATGCGCTACTCGCTTTTCGCCGGCGGCAAACGCTTGCGCCCGATCCTCTGCCTGGCCGCAGCCGAAGCCTGCGGAGGCCTGACGAAAAGTGCGCTGCCGCTGGCCTGCGCAGTCGAGTGCATCCACACCTACTCACTCATTCACGACGATCTTCCGAGCATGGATAACGACGATTTCCGGCGCGGGCGGGCCACTTGCCACAGGGTCTTTGGCGACGGCATCGCGGTGCTGGCCGGCGACGCGCTCCTTACGATCGCCTTTGAGATCGCCGCCCAGGCGGACGCGTGGCCGCGCTACGATTTGCGCGAGATTTTCCGTGAGATTTCCGTTGCCGCCGGGAGCCGCAAACTGATTGCCGGCCAGGTTGCGGATTTGGAAGGCGAAGGCCAACCAATCAACCGCGCGCAACTTCGTTACATTCACGAGAACAAGACGGCCGCGCTACTCACGACCTCCGTTCGGCTGGGCGCGATGAGCGCCAACGCAACTCCAGCGCAATTGCGCACAGTCAGCGATTTCGGTCGCGCCCTTGGGCTCGCCTTTCAAGTGATCGACGACATCCTCGACGTGACCCAGACGAGCGAGAAGCTGGGAAAGAGCGCGGGGAAAGACGCTGCGGCGCAAAAGGCGACCTATCCATCGGTGCTCGGGCTGGAGAAATCGCGCGCCGAAGCCGCGCGCCTGACGCGGCGTGCCCACGACGCGTTACGACCGTTGGGCAAACGCGGGCAAACCCTGCATGCTCTCGCCAATTATCTCCTCGAGCGCGAATACTGATCTTCCGGGGAGCACCGACTAGGTGAGTGCGAGATTGGGATTGATCTCGTTCGTGAGGGGAGTGGATTCGTTGCGCGCGAAGCGCAACTGCGCGGCATAGGCGATCATGGCGGCATTGTCCGTGCAGAGTCGAGGCGAGGCAAAGCGCAGCTCCAGCCCGGCGCGCTGACAGCCGGACGACATCTGGGCGCGCAGATCTTCGTTGCAACTGACTCCGCCGCTGACTGTGACGAGACTGCGCCCCGCCTGGCGCGCCGCAGCGATGGTCTTCGCGACCAGCACATCGACGACCGCGCGCTGAAACGAAGCGCATAGATCACGCTCGTCCTCAGGCGTTCGCGTCAGTTTTGGGAGTAAATAGCGCACGGCGGTTTTCAATCCGCTGAAGCTGAAGTTCAAATCGCCGGAGTGAAGCATGCTGCGCGGCAAATCGAACCGGGCCGAATCGCCGCCCTGCGCGCAGCGTTCGATTTCGGGGCCGCCCGGATAGGCGAGGCCGAGCATCTTGGCTACCTTGTCGAAGGCTTCGCCGGCCGCGTCGTCAACCGTGCGACCCATGATCCGATAGTCGGCCACGGCTTGGACGTCGACGAGCAGGGTATGGCCGCCGCTCACGATCAGAGAAACATTAGGTTCAATTCCGTTTGCGTTCCCAAAAAAGGGCGAGAGCAGGTGGCCTTCGAGGTGGTTGATGGCGAGATATGGTTTCCCGAAACCAAGGGCGAGTCCCTTTGCCAGCGAAGTACCGATCATGAGCGAGCTGGCCAGGCCTGGCCCGCTCGTGGCGGCAAAAGCACTGACCTCGCCTAACGAGACGCAGGCGTGCTCAACCGCCGCCTCGAGCAGCCTGGGCGCATACTGGAGATGATGCCGCGAGGCAACTTCCGGCACCACGCCTCCGTAAGGCTGATGCGCTGCGATCTGCGACGCGACTTCACTCGCGAGCAGCTCACGCCCGCGCAGGACGGCGATCGCCGTTTCGTCGCAGGACGTTTCGATCGCGAGGAGCAATGAATTCATTCACCATGAAAGACACGAAGAACACGAAGCTAAAACGACAAATGACTCCCTCGTGTCCTCCGTGGAAGACTTCACTTCTTCACCGCACTGCCTTTCGGCGCGGTCTGCTGCGCGTAAATCATGACGCCTTTGAGCGCGTCAATCCCGCGCATCATTTGCAGATCCTTGGACTTGATGATGCTGGTCGCCTCTGTCGGTGGCATCTTGTCGTTGTTGCGCAGGGACGCAACGGCGCGCTCCTGCTCCGGGGTCAGCGGTACGAGAATGTTTGGCACGACGCCGTTACCCTGGATCACCGTCTTGCTCGGCGTGTAGTATTTCGCGGTCGTAAAACGCAGGGCCGATCCATCAGGCAACTGCATCACATTTTGCACCGAACCCTTACCGAAAGTCGTCTCGCCGACGACGATTGCGCGATGCAAATCCTTCAGCGCGCCGGCCACGATTTCCGATCCGCTGGCGCTGCCTTCGTTGACCAAAACAACGAGCGGGAAACGCGGCCGTTCCTTCAACCCGGCCGGGGTCGAGTAATCATGCTTCTGTGAAGTGGTGCGGCCCTGAGTCGAGACAACTTTGGTATTGGGTGGCAGAAATTGCCCGAGAACGTCGACTGCGCTGTTGAGCAAACCACCCGGGTTGTTGCGCAGGTCGAGCACCAGCGCCTGCATCCCCTGCTTTTGCAAAGAGTCCAGCACCTTGCCGAACTCTTCCGCGGTTGGTTCGTTGAATTGCACGATGCGCACGTAGCCGACCTTGAACGGCCCAGTCAATTCCGGATCGAGCAGGCGACCGCCTTTCACGCTCGCGACTTTGATTTCCTTCCGCTCCAGCGCGTAGTCTTTGATCTCCTGGGTCGAGGGACGCAAAATCGTCAGGGTAATTTTCTGTCCGGGCTCGCCGCGCAAGACATCGATGGCGTCCTGCAAGCCCAGCTTTTCGGTCGAGGCCCCGTTGATTTTCAAAATCTGGTCACCCGCCTGGATACCGGCTTTGGCCGCCGGGGTGTCTTCCATCGGCGCCACAACCGTGAGCACTCCGTCGCGGACCGCGACCTCGACGCCGAGGCCGTTAAAGCGGCTGCGGGTGTCGTCCTGCATGTCCTTGAAATCGTCCGAGTCCATGAACTGACTGTGCGGGTCGAGCGAGGAGAGCATGCCCTTCATCGCGGCATAGATGAGGTCGTGATAGCTCACTTTGTTGCCATCGACGTAATCCTGCCGGATGAGCTCGATCGCCTTGGCTAAGGTCCCGATCTCGGAATACCCGTTGTCGTCGGTCGGGCTGGCGGTGGCAGCGGGCTCTGGGTTGGTCGGCTCGGGATCAGCCGCCCCCGCGGCGGCGACACCCCACCAGAGAAAGACACTGACGGCAGCTACCGTAAGAAACCTGCTCAACTGCCCGGAACGCTTCATAATTGTCATGATTGGACGCAGACGATGCGATTGTCGTTCATTCCTTCGGTTTTGCCAACCGGTCAGGCATGACAAGCCGGAAATCCACTTTTACACTGGGCGGATGAATTCGCCGTGCCGCCTGCTTTTCCTGGCCTTCCTTGTTTCCCTTGGCATGGCCGGCTCGAGCTTTGCAGCGGACACGGAAACCAAGAAAGGGGATGCGGATTTCGAAAAGATCGCACTCGATTTCATTGGCGGTTATCTGGCGGCTCGGCCGCTCCAGGGCGTCGCGCTCGGCTTGCATCAATACGACGGCAAGATCGGGGATTACACCCGGCTCGCGATCGATGCGGAAATCGAACGTTTGAATCGCTTCCAGACGCAGCTTTCCAAGATCGATCCTGGCACCCTGAGCGCACGGATCGATATCGATCGCCGCATTCTGCTGACGGCGATCGCGCGTGAGCTTTTCCAGATCGAGGACATGGGAATCTTCGACCGGAACCCGATGACCTACGCCCGTGCGATCGACGTCAACATTTACATCAAGCGCGACTTCAAACCGCTCGATGATCGGGTGCGGGACATCGTCACGATCGAGGACCAAACGGCCAACATCATGACCGCGGCAAAGACGAATCTCGCCCCGGTGCTGCCCAAACCCTACGTCGAGCTGGCGATCCAGATCGCAAATGGATCAGCCGATTTTCTGGAGAAGGACCTGGCCGCGGCGGTGAAAGACTTGGAGCGACGAGCCGCTCATGGCCGCTTTCCAGGACGCGAACAAAAAAGCCGCGGCGGCGCTGCGCGATTACGCGGCCTGGCTGGCGAAAGAGAGGCTGCCGAAAGCGACGGCGGATTTCGCGATCGGCACCGCCAAATATCAACGAATGCTCGCCGAGACCGAACTGGTCGATCTTCCGCCGGACAAAATCCTCGCGCTCGGCTTGCAGCGCCTGAAAGAGGAACAGGGCATCTTCGCCGCCGCGGCGAAAATCATCGATCCGAAGAAAACGCCGATCGACGTTTTCAAACAAATCCAAAGCGAACACCCGAAGCCGGGCGAGCTCGATGACGGACGTGGCGAAGGACCTCGACCAGATTCGGCAGTTTGTGCTCGATCATCATATCGTCGCGATCCCGTCCGACGTGCGCGCGACGCGTGACGGCCGACGCCGCAGTTCGATCGCGCGACCACCTTTGCCTCGATGGATACGCCCGGGCCGTTCGAGAAAAAGGCGACGCAGGCCTATTACTACGTCACGCCGACCGAGGAGAACTGGACGGAAAAACAAAAGAACGAATGGCTGACCTCGTTCAATTATTACACGCTGATGTCGTCTCGATTCACGAGGCGTATCCCGGGCATTACGTGCAGTTCCTGCACCTCAACGCGTCGACGGCGACCCAGGTCGAGAAGATTTTCGGCAGCTACGCCTTCATCGAAGGCTGGGCGCATTACACCGAGAAAATGATGCTCGATGAAGGGTTCGGCAGCGCGGCCGAGATCCGACGCCGGAACAAAAGGTGCGGGCCGCGAAATATCGCATGGCGCAGGCCGATGAGGCGCTCCTCCGGCTCTGCCGGCTTTGCGTCTCGATCAAGATGCACACCCAGGGGATGTCGGTCGCCGACGCGGCCAAATTTTTTCACGAGAACTGTTACTACGAGGAAAAGCCCTCGATGTCGGAAGCGATGCGCGGGACGTTCGATCCCGGCTATCTCAATTACACGTTAGGCAAATGGCAGATCCTGAAACTGCGCGACGATTACAAGGCGCAGGAAGGAGCGAATTTTTCGCTCGAAAAATTCCACAACGAAATCCTCAACCACGGCATGCCGCCGATCCGCTGCTGCGCGAGATCATGCTCAAGGACAAGAGCAAGTGGGACGCGGTATTGTAGGCGTTTCGCTTGTGCGGGCGCGGGATGGCCGCGAAGTCACTCGATCGGACCGCTGCTTTCGTTCTGCAACGCTCGCTCTGATTCGAGTCGCCATTGGAGGACGGGCAGCAACTCCGGGGCCTGCAAGTCGCGCGCGATCTGCTCCACCTGCGGCAACTCTTCAATCTCCATCCCGAGAGGCGTGGCGCCGAGTTCCTTGAACTTCCGCGCCGTCACCAGGACACGGGTTTCAATGTTGCCCACTGCTCGATTGTAAGCTTCCACCGAGCTGTTCAGGCTCTTGCCGAGCTCTTCCGAAATGCGACCGATAGATCGGCGAAACGCTTGTATAACTCGCCCCCGAGCTGGCTGATTTCTCGCGCGTTCTGCGCCAGCTTTTCCTGCCGCCAGCCGTAACAAACGGCGCGCAGGAGCGCGATCAGCGTCGTCGGGGTCGCGAGGATGATTTTTTTATCGGCGCCGAACTCGATCAGCATCGGATCGCGTTCCAGCGCGGCACTGAAAAACATTTCGCCCGGCAAAAACAGAATGACGAAATCCGGCGCGCTCTCGAACTGCTCCCAATAGGCTTTGCGCGAGAGTTTCTCGATGTGCGTGCGCACCTGGAGCGGCGTGTTGCTCGAGGCGAGTTCGCGCGCGCATCGTCGTCGCTCGCCTCCAGCGCTTCGAGGTAGGCATTCAACGAAGCCTTGGCGTCCACCACGATCGTTTTGCCCGCCGGCAAATGCACGATCATATCCGGCCGGAGACGTCCATCCTCCGTCTGGACGGAGGTCTGTTCGAGGAAATCGCAATGGTCGACCATCCCCGCCAGCTCGACCACGCGGCGCAACTGGATTTCTCCCCAGCGCCCGCGCACGATCGGAGAACGCAAGCGCCCGCACCAGGTTGCTCGTCTCGGAGCGCAAATAATTTTGCGTCTCGGC
This sequence comes from uncultured Verrucomicrobiae bacterium, assembly GCA_963738045.1. Taxonomy (GTDB): domain Bacteria; phylum Verrucomicrobiota; class Verrucomicrobiia; order Chthoniobacterales; family UBA10450; genus Palsa-1392. Next base: position 405,736 of record CAVTUX010000003.1, read on the forward strand.
CAGGGATCGCACCTGCGTGGTGAGAGATTCGTAGGCGCCGGATCGCGCCTTCTCCAGTTCGTTGATTTTTGCATCGACTTTCTCGAGCGATTCGCGCACCGGCTTGACCAGCGCATCGATCGCTTGCTGCCGTTTTTCCAAATCGCCGCGCGCGCCTTCCTGCGTTTTTTCGAGGGTCGATTTCGCCAACTCCAGAAACGAGGTGTTGTTATGCCGGAGGGCGTCCGCCGAGAGAGCCTTGAAGGTATCGGAGAAACGCGTCTGGGCCTCGTTGAGGAGCGCGAGCTTTTCCGCCGCTGCCTTGCGTTCCTCGGCCAGTTGCGTTTCGAACGTACTATGCGCCTGGCCGACTGCGTCTGCTGTCGCGCAACTCTGAATCTGGCGCTCCGCCGCGGCTCGCTTCGGATTCCAGTCGGGGATCCGGGTGTTTTTTTCCTGGGCGGTGGCGAGGCTGATCGAGAGAGCTGCGATCTGGGTGTTGAGGGCCGATTCGCAATCCCGGACGCGCAAGGTCCTGGCATGTTGCAACAGGAGCGGGTTAACCACATGCCGAGGACGAACGACACCACCCCCGTCAGAACGAGGTAAACAATCGGCAGCCACGGTGCCGAGCCAACTCAAAGCATGTTCCTTCATAACCGGTTTTCCAAAGGGCGAATCATAGCACAACGGCAGGTCGTGGCCACACCCCTTGCGTAAAATGCACGGGACGTGGAAACATTTTCTGGCTGGCGGTCAAAACGAAACGCGAAATCCGCCATAAGCCGCTCGTCCCAGCGCCGGAAAGCCAAAAACTTCCGCATAATGCTCGTTCGTCAGGTTATCGACCCGGCCGAAGATCGTGAGATGCGGGTTGCAGACATATTCGGCCGCGAAATTTGCGAACGAATAATCTTCGATGTCGAAATTCGGGCCGCCGAAATTCAGTTCTTCGCGCGCGTTGACAAATTTCGCCTCCGCCGTCGTGCGCAGCTTGTCCGCACCAGAGATAGGAGCCGGAGACGTAAACTTCGTTGCGCGGCCGGCGCGGCAGACGCGCGCCGGGCAACTGCGTGATGTCGGCTGCGGAAGTGTTCTCGGCGTCGAGATAGGTGTAGCTGGCGGAGAAAATCAGGTCCGCGCATTGGCCGCAACCTCCAGTTCCGTTTCCACGCCCTGGGTCCGGGCTGCGCCCAGATTGAGGGTGTCGAAGAGGCCGTTGAAGCCGATCAGGTTCGAGAGGTCGTTGTGAAAATAGGTCGCGGCGATCTTGACCCGGTCTTCCCAGAAGTTGCTGCTCGAGGCCGATCTCCCAGCCGAGATCTTCTTCCGGCTTGAGCCCGAAATTGTTCCCAAAGATTTTGTCCTGGCTGCTCGGCGGACTGAAGCCGGTCGCGACGCTCGCATGCACGATCGTGTCCGTCGGCGCGATCCGGTAACTGCCGGCGAAGCGGTAGGTCCAGATGCCGCCGAATTGGTTGAAATGGTCGTAGCGCCCGCCGGCGACGAGATTCAGTCCGGGCAACGGCGTCGCGCTCGCTTCCAAGATAGACCGCGCGCTCCTCCGTGTAATCGCTGATGAAGGTCGGCTGCGGCCCGAAATCCTGCGAGACGAAGGGCCGCTCCTGGCCGGCATCGACCTCGCTGAAGAAGAAGCCGGAAGTGAGCGTGAGCCAGGTCGTCGGCCGAAAGTTGTTCTGATAATCGATCGTCAGGCGCGTGAAGAGCGCGCCGGGTCGGGCCGACGAAGCCGTCCTCGTTCGGATCGTTCACCTGCCGTTCTTCGTCGTAGGCGACGATCAGCTTGTGCTCCCATTCGTCGGAGGGCCGCCAATCGAGATGCGGCGCGATCAGCCAGCGTTCGGTCAGGAAATTATCGAACGGTTTCGGATCGAAAATCGTGTTGGGATTGCCGGTGTCGGCCAGCGAGTAGGTGAAAAGACTGCTGATCCGCAACTGGTCGTTAGGCGACCAGCCGAGGTTGCCGACGAAATCTCGAGAGCCGGTATTGATTGTTCGGCCGGGCGTTATCGGTATCGAGCCGGCTCGCGCCTAACGAATAATCAAACTGTCCGATCTTGCCGGAGCTGGCGAGCGATTCGCGAAAGGTGTCGTAGCTGCCGCCTTCGAAACTGGCCGACGTCTCCGGCGTTTCGCTCTCCCTGTTTGGTGAAAATCTGGATGACGCCGGCGAGCGCGCGCGGTCCGTAAATCGTGCTCTGCGGTCCGCGCACCACTTCGATCCGATCGATGTCGTCGATCGTGAGGTCGGCGAAATTGAAGAGGCCGGCCAGACCCTGGTTGATCGGGACGCCATCGATCAGCACCTGGGTGTGTTCGCTGCGCAGACCGCGGGTGAAAACGGAAGTGAGTTGTCCGGGCGATCCGCTTTGCACGACCGAGAGTCCCGGCACCTGCCGCAGCGCGTCGGCCACGCGTTCGGTCTGGTGGATGTCGAAATCCTCCGAAGTGATGACGCTCACGCTGGCCGGCGTTTCATCTTCCGAGAGTCGGAAATCGCGTCGCGCTGATGACCAGCTCGGCCGTCTCGGGCGAGTGACCGCATCCTGCGCGCGGGCGATGCCTAACGACGACGCGAAAACACTCAACGATGCGAGCCAGAGCTCCGGGGAGCGCACGCGTCGCGTGCCCGCGGCGCTGCGCGACGCGACGGTTTCCAGCCGTGGCGAGACGCCTTTCGACTCGATCCAGGCCAGCAAAGTTCGCGCGGTGGAACACCGCACCAGCGCGCGAGGCGCGTGCGCTCCCCGGAGTCTCCGACGCCGCGCACTGATGCAATTCCAAGCATGACAAGTTACCTCCAATATGTGAGAGGCGGACTCGTCACTTGCCGGCGGTTCGCTCCACGTCTCTCATTCTTCTTTTTTGCGAAGAAGTTTTGTCGCGGGGCGCGCGTAGAAGACCGGCGATCACAGACCGCCGCTACAGCGCGCCACACGAATGAGGTGGAGCGGGCAAATATTCTGGCTCCTGGCTTCAGAACTTTGCTTTCGACACGCCTTCATCCCCACGCCTTCACCGCCGTCCGGCTAGCGGCGGCTAACGATTGGCTCATGGGAAGTCGTATCCAGTTACAGCAGCGCAACTGCTCCCGGTTCACACGGGATTTCTCGCGCCGATCCACTGAATCAAACTCGCAAAGAACTGCGCCCAGAAGTAGCGGCTTGCGCTTCCGCCCTCAAGATTTATTTGTCAGCCTTCCCAAAACTTCGCGCCATGCACCTTGAAAAACCCCAACTTTCTCGTCACCGGCGGCGCCGGCTTCATCGGCTCCAATCTCGTCCTCGCTCTGCAGGAGAAATATCCCGACGCGCGCCTGACGGTGATCGACGATTTTCGCTCCGGCGATTTCAAAAATCTGCGCGGTTATCGCGGCGATTTCGTGGCGGCCGATCTGGCCTCGCTCGACTGGCGGACGCAATTTGGCGAGGAAAAGTTCGACGGCATTTTTCATCTCGCCTCGATCACCGACACGACCTTGCACGACCAATTCCCGCAGGTGCACGACAACGTCGAGAGTTTTCGCCGGCTGCTTCGTTTCGCCCAGCCGAATCGCACCCGCATCGTCTACGCTTCCTCGGCCGCGACCTACGGCGCGGCCAGCGGCGTGAACACGGAAGCGGACGAGGCCGCGCCGGCCAACGTTTACGCCTTCTCCAAGGTGATCATGGACAATCTCGCGCGGCGCGCGGCGGCGGACGATCCGGAATGGAAGATCGTCGGCCTGCGTTATTTCAACGTTTACGGTCCGCGCGAAGCGCACAAAGGCGTGCCGGCGAGCATGATTTTGCATCTCTCGCGGCAGATGAAGGAAGGGAAGCGCCCGCGCATTTTCAAACACGGCGAGCAGAAGCGCGATTTCGTTTACGTGAAGGACATCGTGCAGGGAACGCTCCGCGCGCTCGAGGCGAAGGAGAGCGGCATTTACAATCTCGGCTCGGGCCAGGCGCGCTCCTTCAACGAGTTGATCGCGATCCTCAACCAGACGTTAGGCACAAATTTCGAGCCGGAATATTTCGACAATCCGCACGCCCATTACCAGAATCACACCGAGGCCGACCTGACCAACGTGCGCAAGTCGTTAGGCTACGAGCCGAAGTTCCCGCTGGAAAAAGGCGTGGCGGATTACATGCGTTGGTTGTATCCCGCCCGACCAGAGTTGCCCAAGCAATGAAAGCCAAACGACGCTCAAAAAGCCCGGAAGAGATCAACGCCGCGCTCGCGGCAAAAAAAGGCCCGGTCTCGAAATTCATCGCGCAGAATTATCGCCACTTTAACGCCGCCGCGTTGCTCGACGCGGCCAAGGGGTACGAGGCACACCTCGCCGCCGGCGGCAAGATGCTGGTGACGCTCGCGGGCGCAATGTCGACCGCCGAGCTCGGCATCTCGTTGGCGGAGATGATCCGTCGCGACAAGGTGCACCTGATCGTCTCGCACCGGCGCGAACCTCGAAGAGGATATTTTCAATCTCGTCGCGCACGATCATTACGAGCGGGTGCCGCACTACCGGGAGCTGACGCCACAGGACGAGCAGCAACTGCTCGCCCGGCACATGAATCGCGTGACCGACACCTGCATCCCGGAGATGGAGGCGATGCGGCGGATCGAGAAGGCGGTGCTCGAAGAGTGGATCGCGGCCGACCGCGCCGGAGAGCATTATTTTCCGCATGAGTTCATGTATAAGATTCTTCGCAGCGGTAAGCTGAAGAAGAGCTATCAGATCGACCCGAAGCATTCCTGGATGCTCGCGGCCTGCGAAAAGAATCTGCCGATCATCGTGCCGGGCTGGGAGGATGCGACGCTCGGCAACATGTATGCGGCGGCGGTGATCCGCGGCGACGTGAGGAACGTGCACACCGTGCGCACGGGCATCGAATACATGACCTGGCTCGCGGACTACTACACGAAGAACGCGAAGAAGCTGCGCAACCGCGAGGGCTCAATCGGTTTTTTCCAGATCGGCGGCGGCATCGCCGGCGATTTCCCGATCTGCGTCGTCCCGATGCTGCACCAGGATCTGGAGCGCACCGGGGTGCCGCTGTGGGGTTATTTCTGCCAAATCAGCGATTCGACGACGAGCTACGGCAGCTACTCTGGCGCCGTGCCGAACGAGAAAATCACCTGGGGCAAGCTCGCGGCCTCCACTCCGAAGTTCGTGGTCGAAAGCGACGCCACGATTTGCGCGCCATTGATCTTCGCCTGGGTGCTCGGGCAGTAAGAAATACGCCAAGGCAAGGGTCGCTGTTCTGAACAAACCGCGGAACTGCGCGACTTGTCGTCGTTAGGGCAGAGCGCCTCGCCTGCCAACCCACTAGCCTTCCCAGAAAAATTCGTCGGCCGTTCCATCTCCGCCGCCAGACTGCGATGGACCGGACACCCGAGCGCGGTCTTCTCCAGCAGCTCACGATTGGGATGATCGGCCGGCAGCGGAATGTGCACCTCGCTCGTCAGGCGCCCGATCCGGCGCGGATCGTTCGCCATCTCTTTCGTGCACCTGCACCGTCATTCCTTTCAATTCCACTCCGTGCCGTTCCGCGACGATTGCCATCGTCGTCGCGATGCAGGTGCCGAGCGCGGTCGCGACGAGATCGGTCGGAGAAAATGCTTCGCCTTTTCCCTGGTTATCGAGCGGGGCGTCCGTCGAGAGGACGGCGCCCGAGGGGCCGTGCCTTGCGCTGCAATGCAGCTTTCCGGTATAATCGACTGAGATCTGAACCATCCCCGAGCATCGGACCCGGCGGGCGATTTGGCAAAACCCAGCCGCCTAACGTTTCTCCTCGAGGCGCGGCCTTTCCTGAATCTGGTCGCGATGTTTCTCCAGCTCTTCCCGGAAGACCGCGGTCAGGGCCGGGTCGTGCAAAATATTGAGATCCGAGTTGTGCGCGGCGTTGTCATCGTTCTCCCAGCTTTCGTTCCACCAGGCGAAGCCGATAATCGCCGGCCAGCGCGCGGAGAAGAGATCCTGCAGGGCGGCGCGCGCCCACTGCGCCGCCCTCACTTTGCGATGATGAATGTCGCAACCAAACTCGGCTACGATGATCGGTTTGCCGGGTGCGAGTTTCGTCAGGCGCGGATAGGCGTGATCGATCTCTTCACGAAAACTCTCGACCTCGACCGTGCGCGGGGTCAGCGGTCCGTAGGCGCTGATCGCCATCCAATCGCAGTACGTGTCGCCTGGGAAATAGCGCTCCATCCGGTTCCAATGCGTTTCCGGCACATCGTCCCAGTTTACATGCCAGACCCATTGCAGGTTGCTGGCGCCGGCGGCTCGCATCACATCGACGATGTGGCGCCAGGCTTCCACGTAGCCGGCCGGTCCCGCGGCGTGGCCATTCCATTTTCCATTCCAGGCGAACCACTCGCCGTTCGGTTCCGTGCCCCATTCGATCAGGATCGGGCCGCCCGCGTCGCGCGCCGCGATTGCCCAGGCGCGCAAATCATCATCGAAACGGCCGGCACAGATATTCGCCAGACTAAACTGTTTCTCGGCATGCCGCTGGTCGAGGTCCGAGCGCAGCATGAGACGGATGTAAGGGATCTTGCCTGACGATCGAATCCATTCGCAGGTCTTCCCAGGAAAGGCGCGCGATTCGAACCAATTGTCGGAAAAATAAACCCAGATGACTTTCGAGCCGACGGCCTTTTCGAACACATCGACATCGCCCGGGGTGACGTTGTGTTCATTCTCATCGTCGCTGCCCGGGGTGGGCGCGCTAAAAAAGAGGCCCTGGTAAAGCTTGCCGGCGGGCGGGGGAATGAGCCCGGTTTCCGCCTTGGCGCCAGCCCCCAATGTCAGGGCGAGGAGGATTGCGGCGGACGCTTTCAGCTTTGTCCGAGACAGATGATGGCCACGATCACAACCAGGAAATAGGGAGCGAGCGCGGCGGCTCCGGCATAATCCTTCGCCATGCGTTGACCGAAAAAAAGCGCGAGCAGCGCGAGTCCGGCGAGGATCGCGCCATAGAAAGCGATCGTGGCATCGCGGCGCAACAAGACAATCAGGCACCCGATCGCGCTGAGCGCGCCGGCCGACAGCTCCAGGATGGTAATGACACCGACCATAAGCGGAACCATCCCGGCAAGCGGACTCTTGGAGAAGTGACCGGTTAGCCATTCCAGATTGCCGCGCCGATCGACGATCTTGTCGATGCCGGATTGAAGAAAAAGAATCCCGAAAAAAGCCGAGACGAAAAGTTGCAGCACAAAAAGGGCGCCGACGGAAGCATGGAGCGTGGACATGAGCGGGATTGTAACACCACCCGTCAAACTGTGGATCTACCTGGCAATGTTTTCCGAGCCTATTCCCGGGTGCGAAGATGGGAATAAAGCCTTGCGCGGCCCGAGCCGCTGGACATTATTGCTCTCCGCCATTGCGGCCGCGGGTGTAGCTCAGTGGTAGAGCACCTCCTTGCCAAGGAGGACGTTGCGAGTTCGAGTCTCGTCACCCGCTCCATTTTTCCTTTCTTCAGACCAGCTCGTAGGTCGTGATCTCGAGCGGCAGATCGTTCAAATCACGGAAGTAAATCGAGTGCGCAATTTCGTGATCCTCGAAGCGAAAGGAAATTTTTCGCTGCCTCAATTCTTCCTGCGCCCTGACGAATCCTGGCCGGTCGGTGCGAAAAGCGAGATGCAACAGCGGGCCACCGCGCGCCGGTTGGCCGGCTGACGTTTGCTCTTGCGGGAAAAGGGCAATTGCCGTCGATCCAAGCCCAATGAAGGCCGGGACGCCATTCCATTCCTCGGCGTGCCGGCGCTGGAATCCGAGAACCTCGGTATACCAGGCGATCGTCCGATCCATATCGGGCACGGCAATCGCGACGTGATCGATCTCCTCGAGTTTCATGGCGCGAAAAAGATTGTCCTGCGACCGGATGCCGTCAAAAATCGAGGGTCGTGCGGGTTCCATCTCCAGATCGCCGCCGGTTTCTCCGTCTCCTCGGTGGTGCGGCGACAGCTCTGCTCGCCCCGCCCTGGCTGCGGGCGGCGCAGGAGTTATCGCCGGATATTGTCCGACTTTCGATTCTTCACACGACCGATCTGCATGGTCACATCCTGCCGACAGCGGATTATGACGGCCGTCCCGATCTGGGCGGCCTCGCGCGGTGTGCGACGCAGATCGCGCTTTGGCGCCGGGAAAATCCCAACTCGCTTCTGATCGATGTCGGCGACGTTTATCAGGGCACGCAGTTCGCCCTCAGCGACGAGGGACGAATGATGATCGACCTCCTTAACCTGCTGCGTTACGACGCCTGGATCGTCGGTAATCACGAGTTCGATTGGGGAATGGAGCCGTTCCTCCACGCCGTCGCGCGTTCCACCATGCCTGTCCTGGCGGCGAACACGGCGTTGCTAGGAAAGCCGGCAGGCGCATTCGACGAACGCGGCCATCCTTTCAGTCGCATCCAGCCGTTCATCCTCAAGGAGATTGCTGGAATCAAGCTGGCGATCATTGGCCTGACGACCCCTGGAATGCCGTTCTGGTTTCTGCCCAGGTTCACGGAAGGAATCGACTTCCAGGACCCGGTTGATGCTGCGCGACGCGCCATTCGCCAGGCAAAGTCGTTAGGCGTGGATGCCATCGTTCTCGCCGGCCACATGGGATTGAAGGAACGAACGGGCGGCGATGATTTCGCCAATCGCGCCATCTCTCTGACCCTCGAATTTCCGGAAGCCGCGGTTTTCATCGCGGGCCACACTCACCAGGCGATCGAGAGTCGCCTGACGAACGGCGTGATCCTGACCCAGGCCGATCACTTCGGGATTCACGCCGGCCGGGTCGATCTGCTTTTCGACCGAAATTCCAAAAAGTTGCTGCATCAGGAAGCGCGGACCGAACTCATGGATGATCGCGTCGCGCTCGATCCGGTGATTCTGAGTCGAACCCAGGCGCAGCTCGATCGCGCGAGTGCGGCGTTGGCCGAACCTGTGGGAGAGCTGGCCGATACGCTGAGCGCAAAAGCCCCGCCCGGCGAGCCATGCGCGGTCGCCAGTCTTATTGCTGCCGCGATCTCAGAAGCGCTCGAGGAGCGCGGCCTAACGATCGACGGTGTCTTCCACGGCTTGTTTGACGAGCATTCATTCGAGAAAGGTCGAAAGACGGTGGGCGATCTCTGGACGATTTTACCTTTCGAGAATTTCCTGGTTAGCGCGGAGCTGGATCCGGTCGCACTCAAGGTCATGATGGAAGAAGTCTTCGAAAATCGCGAGACGCGCGGTTTAGTGGGGTTCCGGTTCAACGTCGTCGGTGAAGGGAAAAATCGCCGCCTGACGAACCTGCGCCTGGCCGACGGTCGTCCGCTCGATCCCGCCCGGCGCTATCGCATTGCCATGAATACCTTTGATGCCAGCAGCGGCGGGCATCGCTTCATGAAACTGCGCGAGATGCTGAAGTCTCCCGAGGCCCGATGCGCCTTCCATCCGATTCAGGGGCGCGACGCTCTCGTCGCATACTTTCGCCAGCATCGAATCGTTCGGCGCTCGGAGTTGGAAATTGGCTCGCCGTCCACCGTCTGAAGACCATCGAGCTTGACGACGAGGGGGCGATTTGTGTTCACATCATGTCGATGAGTTTACTCCCGGGGCCGCGCAACTTGCTGCTGGTTTTCTCTGTTTTTTCCTTTCTCCAGCTCGCGTCGCCGGGTAACGCGACGGGGCATCAGTTCCGTCCCGCATTGGTCGGCAACGGTCCGAAGTCGATCGTAAATCTGATCGATTGCCAGAAGCTGGTGAAGCGGGGTCAGGGAAATGGGGTGGTGATGTTCGATGTCGCGATTGACGATGATTCGTCAGGCTCTGTTCTCTGGATTTGGTGTCACGCCAGTGACAATTCCAAGGCCCTGAAGGCAGAGGTGGAAAAGGAGTTGAGACGAGCCTCTTTCGTCCCGGCAGTGATAGACGGCAAAAGAGTCGGCGTCGCCTTTCACGGCACGGTGATTTTCGTGGTCCGCGATGGCCATCCCTACCTGCGTGTCTTTGCCAATCAGGATCGGGACGAAGTTGAGAAGCAAAGCGACTACATCGAGCCCCAAATGCTGCTCGGTTCCGAGGATTGGGAAGGTGCCCAGCCCTTGCTCGAGGTGGTGAAAATGCACACTCGGGCGGGCCATGCCGTGCTCTCGATCACAGTCGATGCCGCCGGCAAAGTGCGTGACCGGCATCTGGTCCGCGAAGAGCCGACTGGGTTGAATATCGCCGCCGCCGCCTTGAAAGCCTACGCGACCGCGAAGTTTATCCCCGGCTTTCGCAACGGGAAGCCGGTCGCCTGCACCTTTGAGCAGGATTGGGCGGTTCGCGGTTACTCATACCGGAGATTGTAAAGGCTGGCTGCTCTCAACTGCCACCTGGGTGATCCATACGCTGGGCTTTTCGGCTCGCGTCAAAGCACAGTTCTTCGGAGGGACGGACTTCGCGGAATTTTCCGCGGTTCGCGGGGCGGCGAGGCTTTGCTAAGATTCGGCGTGCTTTCCGCGAATTTCTTTAAAACCGATCCGCTGGATTGCGCCGCGCATTTGATCGGCACCGAACTGGTCTGGGGGAATTGCGCCGGAATTGTGGTCGAGACCGAAGCGTATCTCGTGGAAGGCGACGAAGCCTCTCACGCCTTCAGCCGGCCGAGCGCGCGTGCCTTCGTCAAACACAACCAACCGGGTGCGGCCTACATTTATTTCAACTACGGCGTGCATTGGATGCTGAATGTGCTCGTGAAAGGCGGACCGCGCGACGGGCTCATCCTCATTCGGGCGATCGAGCCGCGGCGCGGACTGGCGTTGATGCGGAAGCGGCGCGGGGTGGAGGAACTGAAACGACTCTGCTCCGGACCCGGCAAGCTGACCCAGGCCCTCGCGATCACAAGGCGTTATCACGAAATCGATCTCTCCTCCGACCCGGCGCATTCTTTCCAGTCTCGGCCTAACGACCAGGTTGAGGTCCTGGCCGATCCGCGGATCGGCATCAGCCGGGCGAAAGATTTCCCGTGGCGCTTCACCCTGCGCGACAGTCCGTTCGTGAGCGTCCCGGTGCAGCGAAACGCGGCCCGGTTTCGTCAAGCGACGAGTCGTTAGGCTGTAAGGTGGCAAGCTTTTTGATTGCATCCGCCAGGCAAATCCCCTTTAAACGCCGCGATGATTACCTCCAGAATCTGGTTCCTCCCCTTCGTTGTTTGTCTGGGCCTGACCTCTGCCCTCAGCGGCGGCGAACCTGCCTTTCGCCCCGCGCTCGTAGGCACTGGAGCCAAATCCCTGGTGAACCTGATAAATGTGCAGAAGCTCTTGCAGAAAGGAGAACCGGACGGCGCTGTGATGTTTACGCGGGGAGTATTCCCGCCGGGGAAGGGGATGGATTTCGCAGAGGTAAATCGCGTCACCCCCGGATCGCGTTTATTGAAAAATGAAATCCTGCGCGCGCTCCAACGATCTCGCTTTGTTCCGGCGATCGCGAACGACAAGCCTGTCCCGGTTTACTTCCGCGGGACCGTTTTGTTTTTCGCGCACTCCGTGCCTCACCTCCGGGTGTTGGCAAACCAAGACCCCGATGCCCTGGCGCGCTTCGACGACTTCGTTGCCCCTCAGGAAATCTTTGGCACTGCGCGTTCGGTCGGCAACGATCCGCGACTCGATGCGTTCACGCGGAGATACAAGAATGGCGCCGTAAGGCTCGAGTTGCATGTGGACGGAAAAGGCAAGTTGCTCTCAAGCCGGGTGCTGTCGGAGGAACCGCGCGGCTATAATCTGGGAGCATACGAAGTGGACATGCTCGCTTCGGCGAAATTTGTCCCCGGTTTTCGCAAGGGCAAACCGGGCGACTGCACTTTTCAGATGACTCGCTATGTCGGAATTGTGAATCCCTCCGACTACGGTCGCTACTGACCTCTCCGATGGAATGATCGCGTTCCCCTGATGGGAGCGTTTGGATTGCAATTGGGAGGTCCTTCGCCGTCTGCGCGGCTCGGGATGACAACGTCGATCAGTAGCGTGCGCCTTTTTCGAGAACGTTGACCATCCCGCCGATCGCACCGACTTTACGCGCTCGAATGAACGCAAAGAAAGAGCGCGTCCTCCTCGGCATGAGCGGCGGGGTCGATTCCAGCGTCGCCGGCTACCTCCTGCGCGAGCAAGGCTACGACGTTGTCGGTGTGACGATGAAGGTCTGGCCGCAGGACTGCATCTCGCGGGCGGAGGACAAATGCTGCGGACCGCAGGCGATCGCGGACGCGCGCGGCGTCGCCCATTCGTTAGGCATTCGCGCATTACGTGGTCGACGAGGCCGACCAGTTCGAGCGCGTCGTGATCGACTATTTTTCGAGCGAATACCAGGCGGGGCGAACGCCGAATCCCTGCGTCATGTGCAACGAGAAGCTCAAGTTCGGCAGCCTTTGGGAAAAGGCGCGCGCACTGGATTGCGATCATATCGCAACCGGTCACTACGCAATCATCGAGCATCGAGCCGATCGCGCCATCCTGCGCAAAGGCCGTGACCCGCGCAAAGACCAGTCCTATTTCCTCTTCAGCCTCCGCCAGGCGCAATTGCGTCGCGCGCTCACGCCGCTGGGGACAATGTCCAAGCCGGAGATCCGCGAGATCGCGCGCTCGTTAGGCCTGAAGGTCGCCGACAAAGTCGACAGCCAGGAGATCTGTTTCGTCCCTGGGAACGATTACAAGGCCTTCCTCCGCGGCCATCTCGGCGAAACTGAATTTCATCGGGGCGGGATCTACGATCTCTCGGGCAATTTTCTCGCCGAGCATGAAGGCATCGAGATGTTCACCATCGGCCAGCGCAAAGGTCTGCCCGGCGGTTCGCCCCGTCCGCGCTACGTGGTCGATATCGACCCGGAGACCAACCGCGTTTTCGTTGGTGAGGCGGAGGATCTGCTGGTCGAGGAATTTGAAATCGAACGTCTGAACTGGAGCAGCCGGGCCCCGAGCGACGAGCTGCTCGCCGTGACGGTGAAAATTCGCTACAGCCATCCCGGGACGGCCGCCACGCTCATTCCGCTCGAGGGCGATCGCGCCCTCGTCCGGCTGGAGGAAGCGCAGAAGGCGGTTACGCCGGGGCAGGCGGCGGTCTGTTACGACTACAACGTGGTAGTCGCGGGCGGCTGGATTTGCCGGCACGCTGCGGTCGTCGCGGCCTGAACCTCGCCTAACGAAAAGCGACCGCCGCTCTAGTTCGGCAGCGTGACCTTGATCGAGGGATCGTAGTCGAAGGTGGTCACGGAATGGAGCTGGCGTTCGGTTTTGGCCGCCTTGAGTTGGTCGCGCAGGGCGTTGAGATCGAGCTTACGGCCGGCTCCGTCCTTCATGCGCGGGATGGGTCCAGGCCCTTTGTAATCACGCTCGGCCTTGAGCGGCCGCGAAGTGTCGGTCGCCAACCAGATTTTGGAGGAGTTATCGTCGGTGGTGAGCTCGTAAACCTTTGCTGCCGTGCCGTTGACCTGATCCGAGCCAAGGAGTTTCAAATGTCCGTGTTCTTCGCGAAACGTGTCCTGCGCGAGATTGCTCAGGCTGGCGTTCATCATCGCGCTCATGTTCACCGGGAGCGATTTCCAAGGTTCGTTAGGGCCGTGGCGCATCAGGTTGCGCTTGCCATCGGAGACCATTTCCGTGCCTGCCGCGCCGTTGTCAGTGGTGATAAAATGCACTTTATCCGGCTGCTCCCGCTCGACCACAATCTTCTCGACCTCCGCGCCGGAACTGCGATCGGTCACGATCGACGTCACGCGCGAGGAGGGAGCGTTTGCGACTGCATCCTGGACCTTTTTGATGATTGCTAGATCCTCCTCGCTTTGCGCGCGCAGCGACCCGATCGAAAGGACGAGAAGTCCGGTAAGAAAAGCCGACCGTAAAATTTGCATGGCGAAAGAATGCACGGCTGAGTCGAGCCATGCGAGATTTTAAAACCGGTCGCGCCTAGCCACCCGCTCGTGATAAGCTCCACCCATGGCCGGAGACAACTTGCCTGGCGAATAATGGCCAAGGAGATCCTGCTCGTCCTGAGCACCTTTCCAGACGCTGAGAAGGCGCGGCGGATCGCGCGGCAATTGGTCGAGGAGCATTGCGCCGCTTGCGCCAACATCTTGCCGCCGATCGAATCAATCTACTGGTGGCAGAGAAAAGTGGAAAACGCGAACGAGACGCTGGTGCTTTTCAAGACGGCGGCCGAGCGTTATTCCGCCTTGGAAGCGACTTTGCGCCAGCTTCATCCCTACGAGGTCCCGGAAATCATCGCGCTTCCGATCGAGCGCGGTCTGCCCGATTATTTGCGCTGGGTTTCCGAAAACTGTGCGAACTAAACTTGACCGACCATGATCATCCGCGAAAATGAACCGGCCAACCTCGAGATGCCGTTCGGGACGCTCAACGGGCCGATTACGCCTAACGAGAAGTTTTATGTCCGCTCCCATTTCCCCGTTCCGCAGATCGACCTGTCAAACTGGCGTTTGCAGATCGAAGGCGCGGTCGAGCAGCCATTGGAATTATCCTACGCCGACCTGCTCATCCGGCCGTCGATGACGGTGCCGGCGACGATGGAATGCGCCGGCAACAGCCGCATTTTTCTCCAGCCCAAGGTCAAGGGCGTGCAGTGGGAGATGGGCGCGGTCGGCAACGCGGAATGGACCGGAGTTTCGTTAGGCGAGCTGCTCCGCGAGGCGCGCTGCACGTCGCGTGCTTGCGAAGTCATCCTGGAAGGCAGCGGACAGCGGAGCGATCGCCGAGCCGCCGCGACCGGCCGGAAAAATCTTTTACACGCGCAGCTTGTCGTTAGGCAAAGCCCGGCAAGACGTCCTCCTTGCCCTGCGGATGAACAACGAGCCCCTTTCTCCGGCGCACGGGTTTCCGCTCCGTGCCATCGTGCCGGGCTGGTATGGGATGGCGGCGGTAAAATGGCTCCAGCGCATCACGGTAACCGAGCAGCCGTTTCACGGGTATTATCAGACGGTCGACTACACTTTCTGGGAACGTGGGGCAGGCGGCGCGCGAATCGTTCCGATCACAGAGATGCTGGTCAAGGCCGCCATCGCCCGGCCCGGCAGCCACGAGATCATCGCGGCCGGGCCAACCTACCGCGTGAGTGGTGCGGCCTGGACGGCGGAGGCGGAGATTGTGCGGGTGGAAATCAGCGCCGATGGCGGGCAAAGGTGGGCGGAGGCATCGTTAGGGGAGAATCTGGCGCCGAATAGCTGGCGACTCTGGCATTACGACTGGCGCGTGCCGAGCGTGCCCGGGCCCTGCAGTCTGCTGGCGCGGGCGACCGATTCGCGCGGTCGCACCCAGCCGATGGAGCGCGATCCCGATCGCGGCAGTTACATGATCAATCACTGCCTGCCGGTTGAGGTGGAAATTCGGTAGCAACGCCGGCCTCCGCGGAAGGATTGGGTGGGGCGAGACACTGTCGAGCCGGAGAGTGGTGGCTGGCAGGGTTCTCTTCTCTCAGCTCGACGGAGTCTCGCTCCACCAGGCTAGCTAAGGGTGTTACAGCTCCCAATCGACCTCGACCCGCTGCCTGCGGGCAAAACGGTCTTGAAAGAAAAGCTCCTTGTGACGGCAGCCGTGCTCGTGCACGAGGCGCGTCACCTTCACGTCGAAGCAGCAATATTCCGCGATCTCGACGATGCGTCCTTCGCGCCACCAGCGGATGGCGTCGAGGCTGGCGGCGGTTTTTTGCACGCCTAACGTGGCCTGCGCGATGGCGTCGAGACCGAGGCGATGGCCGAGTTTGCTCTCCATATCGAGCATGAGATCGGCGGTGGGCAGCTCGTGCGCCAGGTCGAGCACGGTGTAGCCCATCAGGACGTGATAATCGAAATTGAGGACGTTGAATCCGATGACAAGATCGGCCCGTCGCAGGCGCTCGATCAGGTCGTGGACGCGCGATTCGTCGAAGATTTCGTAGCGGCCACTGCGCGTACTGTAGGTGACGCCGATCGACATTTGCATGTTGCCCTTGCGATCCCATCCGCCGGCGTCATTGGCGGTCCGTTGGGTTTCGAGATCGAAGTAAACGATGTCGCGTGGCATCGCTCTTACTTCAACTCGAAATCGCCGCAGTCGAAAGCAATCATTTGCGCGAGATTCGAAACGCGGAACTGCTCGACGACCGCGCCGTCGTCCTGAAAGACATCGAGTGCGCTGTCGTTAGGCCGGGAGACGAGCGTGCGAATGAGATTAGGCGTGTCGCTGATCGTGCGCAGCGGGAGGCCGTCGGCCGTTTTCAAAAAACTGCCGTCCGTGTCGATCCCGATCGCCAGCGCGACGCTGCCCGGTTCATCGTGTTGCAAAGGATTGGGGCGCAATTGCTGGTTTACCTTTTGCGCTTCGCTCCGGGGAGCGGCGGAGGCGGCCACGGGCCGGTTGTTTTCGATCGCGAAGTTTTGGTGCGCGACGATTTTCTTGTCGAAAAGGCTCCTCCAATCGGAAACGGCTTGATTCGGAGAATCCGTCGCAATGTGCACCAGGGCCAAACCGCGGAATCGCTCGACGAGTTTGTTGCGCTTCGAGGAGGAAAATGGTTTCCTCGGTCGGGGAAGCCTCGATCCGCTCCGGTTGCGGATCGTCGGCCACGTAATCGAGCTGGCGCAGAATCTCGTGACTTCTGGAAAATTGTTTGACCGCGCGCGGTCCGCCGGCCTCAGCTGAATCAATGACCCAGGTCGTTCCGTCCATTCCCACTGCGCAGTCGACAACGCGCGGAAGCATACCGATCTGATTGCAATGAACGCCCGTTATCGGAGCGGCTTCGCTTTGAATAGCGCCATTCGATTGGTCGCAGACGAAGGTTGTCTTTTTCCCGCCGGCCAGCTCCGCATCGATTCGCAGCTCGCCGTGCTCCATCCAGAGCTGAGAGAGGCGGAGAATGTGGGGTGAATTTTCGTCCGTCACCCAATCGTTAAAGAAATAATCGACGCCTTCGACCTTGAGGTCGCCGACGACGTAGCCGCGCGCGCTGTACTTTCCGTCAGGCAAGGGTTTGCCGTCGTCGTCGGTTCCATCCCAGTTTGTCTCCAGCGCGTCGTGGCCGGCCGTGAACTCGGAGATGGCGTCTTCGCGATGAAGAACGCGGACGAGCTTCCCGCTCCGATCATAAATTCCGAGACTGATCGTGCCTTCGAGCGGCGGCAGGGCGAAGCGCAACAGAACGGTGCGCCGAGGCGCGACGGAAGGCGTGGGCGACGGAGGGGTCGAGAGAGAAGGCGTGGGCGTTTCCTGTGCGACCGCGGCGGCCAGGCCGAGGACGAAGAACAGAATGGCGAGGCGCATGTCGAGGTGAGCTAGAGGTAATATCGCCAGTTCAGATCGTGGGAAAAGGTTAGCCCGCGATTCGCATTCGCCAAGAAATTCGAAATCGATCTGCGCCGCGCAGAGTTCCTCGTAAAGGCGGTTGAAGCGCAGGAGATGATCCTTCGTCCGCTGCGACGCGTATTCCGGTGCGCTGTTGGTCTTGATCAGAAAAGCCCAATCGCTCCCCTGCGCCAGAAGCAGCTCGCGCGCGGCTTGCCTGAGCGCGCGCTCGATCGCAGGATCACGCGTATCGCGATGCCGCCGCGCTACCTCCGTCATGCGGCGGGTGGCGGCGTGCAGATGCGGATAAATCCAGGCGTTTTTTTCGTCCAGCCAGACGCTGTTGAAGCCGCGCTCTCCCCAGCTCGAGGGGTTTGGCATGACGACCTGGTGTTTCCCATGCGTTTTGAGAAATTCAGTCGGCGTACCGAGGTGAAAATCGTCAGGTGCGCTCGCCAGGCGGAGGAAAGTTTCGAGGAAGCGCGGGCCTTCAAACCACCAATGGCCAAAGAGCTCGGCGTCGAACGGACTCACGATCACCGGGTCGAAGTTCATCTCCTGCAGGCCGCGGAAGCGAGCGGCGCACTTGGCGAAAAGATCGCGCGCATGTTCATCGGCGCGGGCCAGGGCGGCGGCGGGATCATAGAATTCCTTCTCCCTCCCACTGCTGACACGATGATATTTGATCCCGCTGAATTTCCGCACACCAGGCGGACGAAGAAATGGCGCCAGTTCCTCCTCTGAACGGTCAAAGCCGAGGTCGCGATAAAAATCGCGGTAAAGCGGATCGCCCGGATAACCGGCTTCAGCGCTCCAGACTTCGCGATTCGATTCGCGATCGCGCGCGAAAGCAGCCGGGCCGGCCGGCGTGTAGCAGGGAGCGAAGATGGCGTGATACGGCCGCGGCTGCGCAAACATCAGGCCGTGAGAATCGAGGACGAACCAGCGAATGTTTGCAGTCTGCAAAACAGAATCGAGCCCGTCGCTGTAGCCGCATTCCGGCAGCCAAAAACCGCGCGGTTCGCAGCCGAACATTTCCCGGTAGCTGTCGCAGCCGAGGTGGATCTGGGCGCGCTGCGCCTCGGGAAAATCATGCAGCAACGGGAGGAAGGCGTGGGTCGCGGCGCTGGCGATGATTTCGAGACTACCCGCGTCCTGCAGTTCGCGAAATGCCCTGACGACATCGCGCCCGAGAGTCTGGTCGTAAAATTCGCGCGTCCCGGTAAAGAGATCGGCGTAAAATCGCGCCAGGTCCGCGAGCGTCGGATGATTCCGATTTCGCTCGATCTCCTGTTGCGCGAGCCCAATCAGCCGTTCGAGGTGGCGGAGGTATCGTTGCTGGAGCAGTTCGTCTCGGAGCATCGCGCCGAGGGTCGGTGTGAGCGACATCGTGAGATGGAACGCGACTCCTTCCTCCATCAACCGGCGCATCATGCTCAGCAGCGGGAGGTAGGTTTCGGTGAGAGCTTCGAAGAGCCAGTCTTCCTCGAGGAAATCCTCGTGCTCGGGATGCCGGACGAAAGGGAGATGAGCGTGGAGGATGAGAGCGAACGAGCCGGGCATGCGTGGCAGCGTTGAAGCGATAACGAGTTAAAGCGTTGCAGCGGAAACAAGACCGCTTCAACGCTTCATCGTTTCAACCCTTCAACGTCCACTAGAGCGTGCGGCAGAAATCCTGGAAACGATCGAGCCCCTTCTTGATCACGTCGATGCTCGTCGCGTAACTCAGCCGGATGGTGCGATCGTCGCCAAAGGCGACGCCGGGAATGACCGCGACGTTGGCTTTGCTCAGGAGCCGATCGGAGAAATTCTGCGAACTCAAACCGAGCTGACTGATGTTGACCAGAACGTAGAAGGCGCCCTGCGGTTTGACCGCGGTGATGTTCGGGATCTTCGAGATGCGGTCGTACATGTAGTTGCGGCGCATATCGAACTCGTCGTGCATGTCGGAAAGCGGCTGCTGGTCGCCCTTGAGCGCGGCGATCGCGCCTTTCTGCGCAAAGGAGCACGGGTTCGAAGTGCTGTGGCTTTGGATCGAATCGACCGCTTTCGCGATCTCTTCCGGCGCGCCCATGTAGCCGAGTCGCCAGCCGGTCATCGCGTAGGATTTGCTGAAACCGTTGACCGTGATGGTGAGGTCGTAGGCCTGCTTCGAGAGAGACGCGATGCTGACATGCTGCGCGTCGTCGTAGACCAGCTTCTCGTAGATCTCGTCGGACAAAATGTAGATGTCTTCCTCGGCCGCTACCTCGACGATCGCTTCCAGTTCTTCCCGGGTGTAGACGGAGCCGGTCGGATTGCCCGGGCTGTTGATGATCACCATTTTGGTTCGCGGCGTCATGGCGTTTTCGAATTCCTCGGCCGTCATCTTCCAGCTGTTGCGCTCGTTCGTTGGCACGATCACGGGTTCCGCGCCGGCGAGCCGCACCATGTCGGGATAGCTCACCCAGTAGGGCGAGGGGATAATGACTTCGTCGCCGCGCTCGCAGGTGGCAAGAATGGCGTTGTAACAGGAATGCTTTGCGCCGTTGCTCACGATCACCTGGCTGGGGCGATACTCGAGCCCGTTATCGGCCGCGAGTTTGTCTGCGATCGCCTGGCGCAATTCCGGCAGGCCGGAGCTGGGCGTGTATTTCGTAAAGCCGGCTTCGAGCGCAGCAATGGCCGCCGCCTTGATGTGGTCCGGCGTGTCGAAATCAGGTTCACCCGCGCCGAAACCGCAGATGTCGATCCCTTCGCTCTTCATCGCCTTCGCTTTGCTGTCGATCGAGAGAGTGAGTGAGGGGGTGAGTTGCGCGGCGCGCGTTGAGATTTCCATGGTTGAAGTGATCAAGTGGTTGGTAAAAGGGGAGCGCAAGCTATCGGCGCGCGAAGAAGTTTTCAATCAAAGGTTTGAGGTTGTTCTCGCGCACCTGCACGATCTCCATCTCGCGTTTCGCGTTCTCGGCGGAGTCGGAGGCGTGGGCCGCATTGATCATGATGGTCTGGCCGAATTCCCGGCGGATCGAACCGGGTGGCGCCTTGCTCGGATCGGTCGGGCCGAGCACGTCGCGGATTTTGCGCACCGCGTCTTCGCCCTGGTAAACGATCGCGATGCATTTCTCGGTGCCGGGCGCGAGGCGCTCCTGGTCGTTCGTCGCGCTCGGCCGTCTGCCGGACATGAACTCGACGATGTCTTCCCAGGCTTCGCGGCCTTTTTCGGCGCCGAGTTTATCCTTCAGCACGGCGAGGACCGGTCCGTAAAATTCTTCCGCCTGGGCCACGCTCATCCGGTGCACTTTGAAGCCGATGATGTAGAGCCCGGTGCGCGAGAAAACTTCGATCACGCCGCCCGGCCGGATGTTTGGAAACTTGAAATTGTCCGGCTTGATCAGGACGAGCGACTTCTCAACCTTCGCATCCGCCGGATAGGTGATGACATCATCAAGGATGCCGCCATCGCTGTCGGAAAATTCCGCCCAGAGCTTCAGATTTTCCTCGACCGACTCCGCATCGAGCGAAGCGATCACGCCCGGCTCGAAGTAGGTCACCTTGCCGGCTTCATCGGTGATGTAATCGCCGTAGGTATCGCGAATCGTTTCGCCGCTCGTCCGCTCGTGCACGATGTGGCCGACGACGTGGCGGATTTTTTCGATCGCATCCGGACCGCGAAAAACGAGCAGCAGCACGCGCGGATGCTGGCCCTTGCGTTCGCCGGTGAAATTCTTTTGCACGTAATCGCGGATCAACTCCTGGGTGGCGCGATGCCCGGGGTCCTTCGAGGTCACGATGCCCTCGGTGTAGCGCCTGACGAGTTCTTCGCTCGGGGCGAACATGCGCCCGCCGACGAGGTCGAGCCCGGTGCGGGAGATGAGGCGGGAAACGATGCCGCCGGTGCGCGATTTGCGCATCGAGTAGGGAGTGACGATGACGTAGGAAAGTTCTTCAGCCTGCATAGAGGATCCTGAGCGGCTTGACGGATTCAGCCGCGGGTTTGCAGGCAATCGAAGTCGCTCGGACGCGAGGAAGGTAGCTGCGACTAACGGGCCTTCAACTAGCTTTTCCGGGACGAGAGCAGCGCGACCCATTTTCCCCGACGGCGTTGTTGCGCAAGATGGAATCGAGCCTTGGTAAGCGCGTGCGCGACGGATTCAGTTTGCTCGCGCAGGATGCCGGAAGCGATCAGGCAGCCGTCGGGCCGAAGCGCGCGCCGGAGAATCGGCAGGGCAGCGATTAAAAGTTCGCTGAAGAGGTTCGCAGTGACGACCTCGTAACGCGTGTGCGGTTTCCACCGGAGAATATCAGCGGTGATGAACTTTGTCCGGCCGATGCGATTGAGCCGCGCGTTTTGCCGTGCGTGCGCGACGGCCCGGGGATCGTTGTCGAGTCCGAGAACCTCTACGGCGTTGAGACGTCGTGCGGCGAGAGCGAGAATCCCGGTGCCGGTTCCTGCGTCGAGCAGGCGCCAGCCCGCGGGCAGTTCTCGCGTCGCCTCCTCGAGCAGGCGGAGCGACATTGCCGTGGTCGAATGTTCGCCGGTGCCAAATGCGCCGGCGGCCGGGATAATGAGCCGGAGTCTGTCGTCCGAGCCGGACGAGGGCGTCGGTTGGCTTACGATTTCCAGACGGCGGCCGATCCGGATTGGCGGATGCGGCGGGGAGACTGACGACCAATCGCTGGGCAGGACCTCGATCGTCCCTCCAAAATTGCGCTGCAGCCTTTCAGCTTTCGAACGCCTCGGGCAAATCACCTGCACGAGGCTCCTGTTCCGCCCGGGCCGCGCGATGACGGCAAGACCCAGTCCGGCGAACTCCTCGATGTGCGCTTCGTAAGCCGCGAGCCATGCGGCGGAAGCCTGTTTTTTCCAGAAAATCATCGTCATCCGCCACCGAGCAGTCCTACAGGAACCCAAGGCGTGGCCGCAAGCTTTCCGGGGAGCGCAGGTGACTCGCCTGCCCGTCGCGGCGACTCGCCGCGACGCCGGGGGGCGAGCGATGCGAATGGGCGCCAGCTTCCTTGCCATGGAACGTCATGTAAAAGTTCGCGCAGGCCAGTGGACGGCGCTCCTCTGAATTGGAATCGGAGTCGCCTGCCGCCTAACGCCTAACGAGTCGTAGCTTGAAGCGGCCATCATAGCGCCCACGGTTAAAGGCACGGCAGCAGTCAAGACAGGCTGAGGTGCGACGGAGCGGTCGGGTGCGCGGATAATCGCGCCGGCAACACGGGCAGGCGTAGAGGAAGCGGCGTTTCTGGCGATGAATCGGGAAAGGGAGATTATGGCAGCGCGCTTCGCCTGCGATTCCAAGGTCGGCGCAGGCCCGACGCCATTCCGTGCCGTGTGGGAAAATCCGCCGGCAGCCGGCGCGAAATTGCGCGATGAGATGCGCCAGCTCATGGCGCAGGGTGCGATCGATTTCCGCCTCGCCAAAGGCGCAAAGACGGCAGTTGAGCAGAACACGCGCATGGCCGTATTCCGCGCGTCCGGCGACGGAGCGAAGTCGCTTCGACCATTCAACGCGGATTTGCCCGGCCAGTGTAGTCGCGCCGTGCTCGAGGAATAAGGCGCGCGCCAGCGCTTCCAGCGCCGGATCGCGACCCGGTGCTTTTTCGGGAACGGACGGCGCAAGAGAAAGTTCGAGCTGGCTAAACGACAGCATGTTGCCCCGAACTGCTCGCGTCGGCAGATTTTCGCCGCTGCAAGACGCGATAGATGGCCGCGATCGTCGCTTCGATTTCGGCCGCCGTCGTTTCCCTGCCTAACGAAAAGCGAATGGCCGAGGCGGCCCGCTCCGGCGGCAGGCCCATCGCGAGGAGGACGTGCGAAGCGACGACCGAACCCACCATGCAGGCTGACCCGCTCGAGGCGCAGACGCCTTCGAGATCGAGCGCCATGAGCATGGTTTCGGACGGGAAACCGGGGAAGCTGACGTTCAGGGTGTTGGCCAAACGCGGCGCCGTGGCAGCGTTTTGCTGCGCCTCGGGGCAGACGCGTTCGATCCCGCGCCACAACTCGTCGCGCAGCTCGCGCTCGCGCGCCTGTTCATCGGGCAAATCTCGCAAGACTTCTTCCGCGGCCGCCGCCATGCCGACGATGGCCGGGACATTCTCGGTCCCCGGGCGGCGCTCGCTTTCATGGGCGCCGCCAAATTGAATGCGATCGATCGGCAGTCCGGACGCGCAGGTAGAGAAAGCCAGCGCCTTTCGGCCCGTAAAACTTGTGCGCGCCGAAGCTGGCCGCGTCGCAGAGCAAAGAAGCCGCCCGCGCGGAAGCGCGCCGCTCCGGTGGGGCGAGACTCCGTCGAGCCGGGGAGAAGAAATTCTCCCCGCCGCCGCCCGCCGTTCCCAGCTCGACGGAGTCTCGCTCTACCGGAAAGGCCAGCTTGCCAAATGACTGCACCATGTCGCTGTGCAGGAGCACACCGTGCTTCCGGCAGCGCGCCGAGATTTCCTCCATCGGCTGGATCACGCCCGTCTCATTATTGGCGGTCATGATCGAGACCAGCACCGTGTCCGGTCGAATGGCCCGTTCGAGTTCATCCGGATCGATCAGGCCCGCGGGCGAAACACTCAGCCATGTCACTTCAAATCCTTCCTGCTTTTCGAGATGCTCGAGCGCGTGCAGGACGGCGTGATGCTCCGCCCGGTTGCTGATCAAATGCTTTCCGTTAGACGCGCTGACCCGGGCAAGCCCGAGGATCGCGAGGTTGTTCGATTCCGTTCCGCCGCTCGTAAAGATGATCTCGTGCGGTTTCGCGCCTAACAATCCCGCAAGCCGGTCGCGCGCGTCATCGATCGCCGCCCGCGTTTCGCGCCCTGCGCGGTGCACGCTCGAGGGATTGCCAAAATACTCTCCAAAATACGGCTGCATCGCGCGCCAGGCCGCGCTAAAGAGCGGCGTGGTCGCGTTGTAATCGAGGTAGATCATCGGGGAGCCGATTCGTTAGGCTCGGTCAAAACGCGTTCGCGCTTGAGCATGATCTGAAATTGTTTCGCATCGTAGGAGACGAGCGAATCGGGCGGCACGCTGTGGGTGAGAAAAACGTTGCCGCCGATTGTGCTCCGCGCACCGATGACGGTCTCGCCGCCGAGCACGGTCGAGTTGGGATAAATCGTGACGGTGTCTTCGACATTGGGATGACGTTTGCCGCCTTTCTTGATGTGGCCCTCTTCGTCCTTTTGGAAGCTGCGCGCGCCCAGCGTCACCCCGTGATAGAGCTTCACCCGCGACCCGATCACGCACGTCTCACCGATCACCACCCCGGTGCCGTGATCGATAAAAAAATAGCTGCCGATCTGCGCCCCGGGATGAATGTCGATCCCGGTGCGGCCGTGGGCCCATTCCGTCATCATGCGCGGGATAAGGGGCAGATCCGCCTGGTAAAGAATGTGCGCCATGCGCTGGATCGCGATCGCTTCGAGCGACGGATAGGCGAGAATGATCTCCTCGAAACTGGTCGAGGCCGGATCGCCTTCGTAGGCGGCGTCGATATCGGTCCAGAGCATCTCGCGCACGCCCGCCAGCTTGGAAAAGAAATCCTTCAGGATGCGATCGGCGTCGGGCTCGACCGAGCCGTTACCGCCGCGCCGGGCGAGGCTTTTGCACATCTCGGGATGCAACCGGACGTAGAGCGAGCGAATCCGGCTGCGGGTCAGATCGGGCAGATCGCCCGGATGAATGACTGGCTCGCCGTGAAACCCGGGAAAGAGCAGGCTGAGCAATTCGACGCAGGCCGTGTCGATCGCCGGGCGCGAAGGGAGGGTGGCAGCGGCGTCGAGGTAGTTAATACCACCGCCCGCGCTGTAGGAGCGCAGCAACGCCTCAGTTGGATCGCTCGGAGTCTCAGCCATCGGCAAAATATCGGTGAGGCTGGAGGTAATGAAAATTAAAAACGGTCCGTCCGGCGATGACCGGCTCGATTTCGCTCCCATAATTGCAATGCCGACCTCCGCCGTTAGTCTCTTTAGCGACTCATGAGTTCATTTTCCATTCACCCGATCGATCCGAACGAGATCGCTGCGCTCCTGCACGGTTCCCATGATGATCCCTTCCGCGTCCTTGGCCCGCATCGCGTGGGGGAGGACACGGTGATCCGCATTTTCCGGCCGGAAGCGAAGGAGATTCAGGTCGTGGCGGCAAACGATCGCTCGAAAGTTTTCCCGGCCGACCGGCTCCACATCGAGGGGCTTTACCAGGCGACTGTGCCTAACGAATCGCCCGACTTTCCATACCTCGTTAAAGTGCTCGCCTTCGACGGCTCGGAGCATCTCCTGCGCGATCCCTACAGCTACGGACCGATCATGGGTGAGGTGGATCTGCACCTCTTCGGCGAAGGAAATCACAAACGGCTTTACGACAAGTTTGGCGCGCATCTGCGCGAGATCGGCCCGCCTGCGCCCGGCTCCGGCGCGGCAAGCGGCGAGCGCGGCGTCTATTTCGCAGTCTGGGCCCCGAACGCAGCCCGGGTGAGCGTGGTGGGCGATTTCAATTTCTGGGACGGCCGCGTCAACCCGATGCGCAAGCTGGTTGGGAGCGGCGTCTGGGAAATCTTCATCCCGGGGGTGAAGGAAGGGGCGCATTACAAATACGAGATCAAGACCCAGACGGGCGGGCTTCTGCTGAAGAGCGATCCGTTTGGCTTCTTCAGCCAGCACGGCGCGCAGACCTCGTCGCTGGTTTACGACCTCGAGCGTTACCAATGGAGCGACCAGCAATGGATGGCGGAGCGGCCGCAGAAGCAATGGCATCGCAGCGCGGTCAGCATTTACGAGGTGCACCTCGGCTCATGGCGGCGCGTGGTCGAGGACGGGAATCGCTCTCTCAGCTATTTGGAGTTTGCAGAAACGCTGCTGCCTTACGTGCTCGAGATGGGCTTCACTCATCTCGAGTTGCTCCCGATCGCGGAGCATCCGTTCGAGGGCTCGTGGGGTTATCAGGTGACGAATTATTACGCCCCAACGAGCCGGTTCGGTAATCCCGACGAACTGCGGCATTTCATTGATGCCTGCCATCGCGCCGGCCTCGGCGTGATTATGGACTGGGTGCCGGCACATTTCCCGAAAGACGCCCATGCTTTGGCGGAGTTTGACGGGACCGATCTCTATGAGCACGCCGATCCGCGGCAGGGCGAGCACCGTGATTGGGGCACGCTGATTTTCAATTTTGGACGCAACGAGGTGCGGAACTTTCTCAGTGCCAACGCGCTCTTCTGGCTCGACAAATATCACATCGACGGCCTGCGAGTGGATGCGGTCGCCTCGATGCTTTATCTCGATTATTCGCGTGAACCGGGGCAGTGGATCCCGAACCAATTTGGCGGCCGCGAAAATCTCGAGGCGGTCTTTTTCCTGAAACAGACTAACGAACGCTGTTACGAGAATTTCCCCGGGGTCATGACGATCGCGGAAGAATCAACCGCCTGGCCCGGCGTTTCGCGGCCGATCTACCTCGGCGGGCTCGGCTTCGGTTTCAAATGGAACATGGGTTGGATGCACGACTTCCTGCATTACATGGCGCTCGATCCGATCTACCGGCGCTTTCATCAGGGGAGCGTCACCTTTTCCATCATGTATGCCTGGCAGGAGCACTTCGTCCTCGTCCTCAGCCACGACGAAGTGGTGCATGGCAAAGGTTCGATGATCAACAAAATGCCGGGCGACGAATGGCAGAAGTTTGCCAACCTAAGGATGTTCTACGCCTGGATGTATGGACATCCGGGGAAAAAGCTACTCTTCATGGGCGGCGAATTTGGGCAATGGCGCGAGTGGGATCACGATCGCAGCCTCGATTGGGATTTGACCAGCCTGCCGCGCCACGATGGACTGCGCCGGCTGGTGCAACATCTCAATCACGTCTACCGCAATGAGCCCGCGCTCTGGGATATGGACGACACGCACGAAGGCTTCGAGTGGATTGATTTTCACGACGCCGATCAGTGCATCGTCGCATTCCTGCGCCGCTCGCGCGAAGGCGAGGTCCTTGTCTTCGCAGTCAATGCCACGCCGGTGGTGCGCTACAACTACCGGCTGGGCGTGCCTAACGACGGCTTTTATCGGGAGATCATCAACACCGATGGCGAGACCTACGGCGGAAGCAACGTGGGCAACCTCGGCGGGCTGGAAGCGGAGGCAGTCGAATGGCAGGGGCGGATGCATTCCATCGTAGTGAATCTGCCGCCACTCGCCGTCATCGCCTTCAAGGGCGAGGCGTCCCGGAGCGGAGCGCCTCACGGAGGAGCATAGCGGTCATTCCTCCTGGTCGCCGCTTTCTCGAAAAAAACTTTTTTTTCGCTTGACGCCCCTTGGCCCCGTTTCCGATTCTCGGGCCGTTCCGATACCCAATACCCCGGTCCGCAAGACCCCCAGCCCCCAATTCTCAACCCCCCAGCACTAACCCCAACCCAACCCAAACACCCAACCCCAATACCCATATGAACAAAACCCCATCCGCATTCACGCTCATCGAGCTCCTCGTTGTCATCACCATCATCGCCATTTTGGCGAGCATCGCTTTTCCCGTTTTTAACACGGTGACGGAGCGGGCAAACCAGACGAAAGATCTGTCAAATATTCGACAGCTTGGCGTCACCTTAAAACTCTTTGCGGCCGATCATGGCGGCAATTTTCCCAACACCGTCGATCCTGATGATCCCAACAGTGCTGCGATCACCAACGCGAACCAGGCTTTTCGCGAGCTCTTTCCCGCTTATCTGACCAACGAGGAAATTTTTGCGGTCAAGGGATCGGCTTACACCAAGACGACGCCGGACAACCGGATCGATCAGAACCCAGTTGGCGGCAATTATACCTATACCCTGGCAGCAGGTGAGAACAGCTACTCCTACATTCTGAACCTGGGCGAAACCTCCAACTCTTCCTTCCCGCTGGTGGCTGACGGATTTGTCGATCCGGCTGCGAATCCGCCCCAGTACACCACCGACAAGACACAAAAAGGAGGCGTTTGGGCTGGGAAACGCGCGATTGTTTTGAACTGCGACGGCAGCGTGAACAATCTTGCGTGCGACGGAACAATCCTGACGCCGACGCGGACTTCTGCCGCGGGACCCAAGACGAGTATCTTCGACACGAGCGACCCAGCAAACTGGCTCGGCACCACGAACACAGCGGTTAATCCGGAATAGAGCCGGAACGCGGGCGATGCGCCGACGCTAAGTCGCCGGCGAAGAAACGTCGGATTCAAACTCGCCATCACTCAGGCGCGTGCGAATGCGCATCCTCGGCCTAACGAGTGCGACGGTGCGAAGGAGATTTCCTTTCTCGTCGCGGGTGATGCTGTAGCCTCGCTGCAGCGTTCCTTCCGGGCCGAGGAGGCGGAGCATGCCCGCGGTGCGTTCCCAGCGCCGGCGTGCGGTCGTCAGGCGCTGCCGGGAACATTCGCCCAGGCGGCGCTGAATTTCCCGCAACCGTTGCCGGCAGGCTGCGAGTTCGCGCGCTGGATTGTGCGCCTTCAGCGCCAGGGCCGATTTGGTGAGGCGGTTTCTCTCCGCGAGGCGGCGTTGTTCAACCGTGCGAGGAAGCGATTCCTTCGCGACATCGAGCTGTTGCTGCGCTTCGCGCAGTCGCCGGCTCAGTTCCCGGAACAGCGCTTTTTCGGAAACCGCGCTGAGCCGGCCGCGCGCCTGCGCGACGAAGTTGCGCCAGCATTTTTCCAGGCTGTTTTGCAATTCGCGCGTTCGCCGCTCGAGGTCGCGCACGTCGGGAACAATCAACTCCGCGGCCGCGCTCGGGGTTGGCGCACGCAGGTCGGCGACGAAATCCGCGATCGTGAAATCAACTTCGTGGCCCACGGCCGAGACGACCGGAATGGCCGAGTGGATGATCGCCCGCGCGACGATTTCCTCGTTGAATTCCCACAGGTCCTCGATGCTGCCGCCGCCGCGCGCGACGACGAGCACGTCGAGCGGTTTCCATGATTTGTTAGGCGCGCTCAGCTCACGGATGGCGGTCGCGATCTCGAGCGAAGCGCCGCTGCCCTGCACCCGTACCGGATTGATCAGAATCTGCGCGCCCGGCGCGCGCCGGCGCAGAATGTTGAGCATGTCCTGAATGGCGGCGCCGCTCGGTGAGGTGACGATCCCGATGCGGCGCGGAAATTTCGGCACCGGGCGTTTGCGCGCTGCGTCAAAAACCCCTTCCGCTTCCAGTTTGCGCTTGAGCGCTTCGAACTTCGCCTGCAAAAGCCCGAGCCCGCGCGACTGGATGATCTGCACGCTGAGCTGATACTGCCCGCGCGCTTCGAAAACGGTGACGTTGCCATAAACCTGGACCTGCATCCCATCGGTCAGAGGCGTGGGAAAGGGCGGCAACGTGTTACGAAAAATCACGCAAGCGATCGCGGCCCGCTGGTCCTTGAGGGTGAAATATTGGTGGCCGGACGGGTGCTTTTTGTAATTCGAAATTTCCCCCTGTACCCAAACCGTGCCGAATTGCGCCTCGAGCAAATTGCGGATCGAGCGCGTCAACTCGGCGACGCTCAGGACTCTCGCGACGCTTGGAAAGAGATCGGTTTCTCCGTTCATGCGAATCGCGGCTGGCGAGTCTGGGGAGCGCACGCGACTCGCGTGCTGGCGATGGCGACTCGCCATCGCGAACTTTTCCCCCCGACCGGGCCTAGCACGAATGTTTGCGGCGAGTCGCCGCAAACAGCACGCGGGTCGCGTGCGCTCCCCGGAGCAGTTGTGCGCGCCGTCGTTTTCACGAGCCAAACAATTCGCTCTGCGGTCCGACCGGTGGCTTGATTCCCAGTTTTCGGTAGGCGTTAGGCAAGGCGACCCGACCTTGCGCCGTGCGCTTGATGTAGCCTTCCATGATCAGGTAGGGCTCGTTCACTTCCTCAAGCGTGCCGGCTTCTTCGCCGACCGCCACCGCGAGCGAGTTCAGTCCGACCGGTCCGCCACTGAACTTGTGAATCAGCGTTTCCAGAATCCGCTTGTCCCACTCGTCGAATCCGTCGCGATCGATTTCGAGCATCGTTAGGGCGCGATCCGCCAGTTCGGCGGTGATGCGGCCGTCCGCTTTCACCTGTACGTAATCGCGCACCCAGCGCAGGAGATTATTCGCCGTCCGCGGCGTCCCGCGTGTGCGGGTCGCGATCTCGGCCGCGCCGGCGTGATCGATCTCCACATTCAACAATCCCGCGCTGCGCAGAATGATTTTCTGCATCTCCTCCGCGCTGTAATAATCGAGCCGGGCCGTCATCCCAAAACGCGAACGGAGCGGAGCGCTCAACATCCCCGAGCGCGTGGTGGCGCCGATCAGGGTGAATTTCGGCAACCGCAATTGCAGGCTGCGCGCCTGCGGTCCCTGATCAATGATGATGTCGAGTTTGTAGTCCTCCATCGCGGGATAGAGATACTCCTCGATCGTCGGCTGGAGCCGGTGAATTTCGTCGATGAAAAGGACATCGCCTTTTTCCAGGCTCGTCAGCAGTCCTGCCAGCTCGCCGGCCTTTTCGATCACCGGCCCGCTCGTGTTCTTGATGTTGACGCTCATCGCATTCGCGATGATGTGCGCCAGCGTCGTCTTGCCGAGACCGGGCGGGCCGCTGAGCAAGATATGCTCGAGCACATCGCCGCGCTTCTTCGCCGCTTCGACCAACACCTCGATCCGTTCACAAACCTTCACCTGGCCGGTGAACTCGCTGAACATCGGCGGCCGCAAGGAAATCTCGAAGGCCGGATCAGGTGGTGGCGGAGTCATCATGCGATTCGAAGAATGAACCACGGATTACGCGGATGACACGGATGGGATGGAAGCAAAAAGATGAGGCGGCCTCCGGCCACCCCGCTCCCCATCTGTGAAATCCGTGTAATTCGCGGTCAAACAATTCCGTCAATCAGGTTTGCTCCTATTCCAGATTTTTCGTCAGCACCAACTCCGTCCCACGGCTGCGCAGAACGTAGTCGACCTGGTCAAAGGCGTTGCGGATCAGGTGCAGACCGAGTCCGCCCGGCTTGATCAAATCCGGCGGCCGATCCTTGATCGAATTGGGTTTCGCCTGCTTGCCGTAATCCCGCAGGCGCAGGCAGACGCAATCGCTTTTCTCCTCGAGCGAGAGCGAGATGAGTTGGTCGTCCCGCAGATGGTAGGCGTGTCGGATGATGTTGGTGCAGGCCTCGTCTACCCCGAGCACCATAAGCGTTCGTTGGCGTTCGCTAAACGGAAACGCTTCGAGAAAACGGCGCACGCAGGTGCGCATCAGGGCGAGGTTGCCGGTGTGACTGGAGAATTCGATTTTCTTCTTCGCTTTCTTCATCACCACGAGCGCGCCTAACAAACCGGCTCCTCGGTCCGATGGCAAGCTGGCGAAATTCCGACGGTCTTTCAATGAGTTTTCGCCTGCGCCTCCCGGACTTCATCCGCTGCCATCGATCACCGCTGGCAATCGGCGATGAGGCATGCACTATTTTCGCATGTCGAAATTGCTCTTCGCACTCCTCTTGGTAGGCACGCCGGTCCTGGCCCAGCAACGGCCGACGGCCTACGAAGCGATGCGTACGGTCGGCAAGCAGTTGAAACGCGATTTCGTTAATCACGTCATCGAGGTTAGCGGGACCAATGGAGACCCGCAGCCGGCGACGTGGAAGATCCTGCTCGATGATTCGCAGGCCCGCGGCGGGGTGCGCGAGGTCGAAGTGGGCAACGATCAGATCGTCTCCGAGCGCACGCCTTTGCGCTCCTCGGTCGAGAGTTCGTTAGGCCCGGTCATTGATACGGCAAAACTGAATCTCGATTCGAGCGGCGCCTACACGCTCGCCCGGCAAACCGCGCAGAAGTCGCACGTCAATTTCGCGACAGTGGACTACACGCTGCGGGTCGATCAACGCGGCAACCCGATCTGGATGGTGGCCTTGCTCCGGCAGAACGGCGAGCAGGCCGGAAAAATCTTCATCGGTGCCAATCACGGCACCGTCACCCGCACGGAAGGACTCTTCGCCGGTGGCGACCAAACCGCGATGACGGCCGAGCAAAGCGACGAGGCCAATCACGAAGGAGCCAATGGCGACCAAAACTCGGTGACGCACGCTTTTCGCCAGGCGGGAGACGACGTGAAGCGCACGTTTTTCAAGGTGAAACGCTCGTTCGTCGATTTTTTTAAGGATAAATGAGCGTGGTCGGGGAGTCGATCATGTAGCGGCGCTCTATGAGCGTCATGTCTTTGTTGGGGTAACGCGCCGTTCGACGGTCAAAGAACGCCACTACAGACGAGTCTTGCATTCCATGGCGCGCATCCGAAAATAATCACGATGAAAGGCGAACTTCCAACTCAGGCGGCGTGGACAAACGTAAGCCACGGCTGGCAGCGGCTCTACGGCAGCTTCGAGGAGATGGGGATTTGCATCGAGTGGCACGACTTCACCACCAGCCAGCCGCTTGATTGGGCGGAGAGTTTCCGTCCGCGTAGCATCGAGTTTTGTCTCAATCTCGACGGCCGCGGCGCGATCGGGCGGGGCAACGCGATCCACGATTACGGGCCGAGCAGATCGGGCTATTACGCGATCGGGGACGAGCCGCTCCGGGCGACGCGGCGGGCGCACGATCATCATCGCTTTGTCACGCTCGAGTATTCGCGAGAGCATCTGCAAAAACAGCTTGCGCCCTCCGAAGGCGACCTCGCGCCGGCCATGCGCGAAGTAATTTTCCCGAGAAAAGAACAGAGCGTCGTCTCGGCACCCCAACCGATGTCGGCCGAGCAGCGCGCAATCGTCGCCAGCCTGGCCGAGCCGCCGGTGCCGAAAGCGGCGCGCATCCTCTGGTATCAGAGCAAGGCGCTCGAGCTGATGTCGCATTTCCTTTTCGAGCCGAAGGATCCGGAATTTTTTTGCATGCGGCAGAAACGAGTCGCGCGCGATCGCGTGATGCGGACGAAGGAACTGTTGGTGCGCGACCTGACCAATCCGCCGACTCTCGAGATGCTCGGGCAGGAAGTCGGGTGCAGCCCGTTTTACCTCAGCCGGATTTTTTCGCGGGAAGTTGGCCTGACGATTCCGCAGTTCCTGCGCAATGCGCGGATGGAACGCGCCGCCGAGCTGCTGCGTAGCGGCCGCTACAATGTGACCGAGGCCGCGACCGAAGTCGGCTACTCGAGCCTGAGCCATTTCAGCAAAGCCTTCTGCGAAACGATCGGCTGCTGCCCGGTCCTCTATCCGGCGGCGAAACACATCGTCCTCGATCGTTAGGCTGTTCTATCCACGGATTTCGCAGATTGACACAGATTTAGTTTTTCTTCTCGGTGAAAATCTGTGGAATCTGTGGACAAGAATCCTGTCTCGTGGTTCGACAACGGGTATGAACGCAGCGGCCGTCAGCGCCGGAGGGAAACGCTCCGGCTTTTTTCTTTTACCCACCGCGACCCTCTGGCAGCGCGAGATCGTGCGTTTCTACCGGCAGCGCAACCGCATCGTCGGCGCGCTCCTCACGCCGCTCGTTTTCTGGTTTCTCATCGGCTCGGGAATCGGGCCGTCGTTTCACGCCGGCTCGTCGCCTGACGGCGTCAGCTACCTTGAGTATTTTTATCCCGGCACGCTCATTCTCATCATGCTTTTCACCGCCATCTTTTCGACCATCTCGATCATCGAAGATCGGCGCGAAGGCTTTCTCCAGTCGGTCCTGGTCGCGCCCATCTCGCCCGGGAGCATCGTCTGCGGGAAGATACTCGGCGGCACCACCCTCGCGCTATTGCAGGGGTTGATCTTTCTCTTGCTCGCGCCGTTCGTCGGCATTCACATCACGCCCGAGCGACTCCTGGTGTGTCTCGGGACACTCTTCGTCGTCGGCTTTGGCCTCACCGGTCTTGGTTTTCTCGTCGCCTGGCCGATGGAATCGACCCAGGGT
This sequence comes from uncultured Verrucomicrobiae bacterium, assembly GCA_963738045.1. Classification (GTDB taxonomy): domain Bacteria; phylum Verrucomicrobiota; class Verrucomicrobiia; order Chthoniobacterales; family UBA10450; genus Palsa-1392. The sequence continues at coordinate 439,839 of CAVTUX010000003.1, forward strand.
TTTCACGCCATTATGAACGTCTTTCTCATTCCGCTCTGGCTCATGTCCGGCGCGCTCTTTCCCGCGACCAACCCGCACTCCTGGATCTTTTGGTTGGTGCACATCAATCCCGTCACCTACGGGGTCGCCGCCGTTCGGCGCGCGCTTTATGCGGGCGACCCGGGCGTCGCCAACCTGCCGGGCTTCGCGCTTTCCCTCGGGTTGTCGCTCGCCTTTGGACTCGTCATGTATGCGGTCGCCTACTTTCTCGTCGAGCGAAAATCCTCATGAAAATCAAACGCGCTCTTATTTCCGTTTCCGACAAGACCGGCGTGGCCGATTTCGCGCGCGCGCTCGAGAAGATGGGAGTCGAAATCCTTTCCACCGGCGGCACCGCGAGTCTGCTGCGCCAGGAAGGGATCAAGGCGCGCGAAGTTTCCAGCTTTACCGGGTCGCCTGAGATCCTCGATGGCCGGGTGAAGACGCTCCATCCGAAAGTGCACGGCGGACTTCTGTTTCTGCGCGGGGACAAGGAACACGAAACGGCCGCGCGCGAGCACGGGATCGAACCGATCGATCTCCTGGTGGCGAATCTCTATCCGTTTGAGGCCACGATCGCAAAGCCCGGCGTGAAACTGGCCGAGGCCATCGAGCAGATCGACATCGGCGGGCCCGCCATGTTGCGCAGCGCCTCGAAGAATTATCAGTCCGTCACGGTCGTGGTCGACCCGGCGGATTACGAGGCGGTGCTGGAGGAAATGCGCGATCGCGAGGGCGAAACGACGCTCAAGTTGCGCGAGCGCCTCGCGATCAAGGCCTTCATCACCACCTCCGATTACGACCGTGCGATTGCAACCTTCCTGAACGCGAAACAGAAAACCGAAACCTCGTTTTCCATCTCGGTGCCGCTCGTCAGCCGGTTGCGTTACGGCGAAAATCCGCACCAGAAAGCCGCGCTCTACGGAAATTTCGGAGAACACTTCGAGAAGCTGCACGGCAAGGAGCTTTCCTTTAACAACCTGCTGGATATCAGCGCCGCGACCGACCTGATCGATGAATTCTCCGAACCGACTGTCGCGATCCTGAAGCACACCAATCCCTGTGGGGTGGGGAGCGACCCCGACCTGCGCGAAGCCTGGCTGAAAGCCTTCGCGACCGACAAGCAGGCGCCCTTCGGCGGTATCATCATCTGCAATCGCCCGCTTAATCTCGCGGTCGCGAAAGCGATCAGCGAAATTTTCAGCGAAGTCATCATCGCCCCCGAGTTTGAATCCGACGCCCGCGCCCTCCTCCAGAAAAAGAAAAACCTGCGCCTGATGCGCGCGCTGCAACCGGCTACGCCTGACGAAAACGAAGAACTCGATCTGCGTTCCGTTCGCGGCGGATTGCTCGTGCAGCAAAAGGATTCCGAGGCCCTGACCGATCTGGAGACCAAAGTTGTCACGAAACGTCCGCCAACCCAGTCAGGAGACAGCCGCGATGCAATTCGGCTGGCGTGTCGTCAAACACGTCAAATCAAACGCCATCGTCTATGCGAGCGCGGATCGCACCCTCGGGATCGGTGCCGGCCAGATGTCGCGCGTCGACGCATCACGCATCGCGGTCTGGAAAGCACAGGAAGCGGGTCTTTCGCTCAGAGGAAGCGCAGTCGCGAGCGACGCCTTCTTCCCGTTCCCCGATGGCCTCACCGCGGCCGCCGATGCCGGCGCGACCGCGGCGATTCAACCGGGTGGCTCCGTTCGCGACGCCGAAGTGATCGCCGCCGCCGACGAGTGCGACCTCGCCATGATCTTTACCGGCGTGCGGCACTTCCGGCACTAGGAGCGGCGCACGGCCGTTGCCGCTCCTACCTCGTACGATCAAGGACCGATCCCGGTAAGACTCTCCTCGCTTCCAAAGTCCATCATTCTCCAGATATGATCGGAAGATTTCATATCTCAAGCTGTAGCATTACAAAAGATGAGATTGACAAATCACGTGCTGGCCGAACATTTGGTGTTGGAAAATGGCACGATTTTGTCAAATTTGACATCCTACCCGGAATATGAAATCTCCTGTCGTCACCCTCCTTGGCGGCGCAGTCTTCACTTTCGTGCTCCTCTCACGCGAGGCTAGTTCGGCAGGGACTGTAAAGATCTCAGCGCTTTCCGAGTTGGGCAATATTAGTACTCGCGGTCTCGTCCAAACCGGGGATGATGTGATGATCGGCGGCTTCATCGTTGGTCCTACGGATTATAGCGATGCCTCGGTCGTTGTACGCGGCATTGGACCTTCCCTAAGCGAGCACGGCGTGAATGGTGCGCTCGAAGACCCGTTCTTGGAAGTACACAACGGCGAGGAGGACGTGATCGCCACGAACGATAACTGGATGGATGGCGCCGATGCGCAAACCATCATCAGTCAAAACCTGGGGCCGACCGACCCGCGCGAAGCGGCTCTGCTTGTGACCGCTGTGCCTGGTAACTACACCGCTATCGTGCGGGGCAACGGCGATTCGATAGGAGTCGCGCTGATTGAGGCTTACCAGTTGGATTCACTGCAGTTTTGAAAGCTCAAAAGTAACCATGAGATTTCCGCTTCGTTTCTACCTCGCGGCAATTGCGGCCGCGCCACTTCTCTGCGTTTCTGCCTCAGCCGGAACTATCGCGGTCACCTCGGGACCAACCTTCACTCCATCGGATGCGTTTGTGGACAACCAAGTGCAATTGCAGCTGGAGACGAATCCGCCGGGCGTTACGGGCGACGTGATCCACCTTTCCGGCAACACAAGCATCATTCCATCGGCCGGCGGCACGGCTACAGTGGAAGTGGATGGCGCATTTACCGGGGCTGCAGGCGATAACTTCTCCCCAATTTACAGTTTCACAATCGATTCCACCAGCACTCTACTCGTTACCTTCCAGACGCTTATCAGTGTTATTATCGAGCCGATCGGGATTCCAATGGGGACGAGTAGCCCTCCGGTAATTGTCCAACCCGGGCTGCATCAATACCAACTAGCTCCACCGGTCTTGCCCATTAACACGCTTCATGGCACCTACAAGGTCAGTATCGTCTTCACCTTTGGTTCTGCAGCCGCGACCGCGATCGGCGCCGATACTGGTGCGCTCAATGCCTCGATCCAACAACTTGATTTCCAGCTTGCGCCCGAACTCCCGACTCTTTCTCCGTTCTTTCGGCTTCTTAATATTTCTACCCGGGACGATGTGGAAACGGGCGAGAAAGCGCTGATCGGGGGCTTCATTACCACCGGTGCAGCTCCCAAAAAGGTCCTTCTTCGTGCGCTTGGGCCTTCGCTAGCCTCTATGAACGTTTCAGGACCGCTCGCGGACCCATTACTGGAACTGCATGAGCCTGATGGAACAGTCATTACAAATGACAACTGGAAGGATACTCAGGAAGAGGAAATCATTGATACAGGCATTCCTCCGACCGACGACCGTGAATCAGCGATCGTGGCCACACTCAATTCTGGCGCATATACTGCGGTTGTTCGGGGCGCCGGAGATACCTCGGGAGTTGCCCTGGTGGAGATCTACGATCTCGACGCACAACCTGCGGCCTCGCAGGTGGCTAACATCAGCAGCCGTGGCTTCGTTCAAACGGGTGACAATGTGATGATTGGCGGCTTCATTGTCGGTCCAAGTTATTTCGTCGGCGCCCCGGTGGTGGTGCGTGCGCTTGGCCCCTCGCTCGCCGATAGCGGGGTGATGGACGCGTTGCAAGATCCAACCTTGGAGTTGTACAGACTTTAATGGCAACGTTATCGCTTTTAACGACAACTGGATGGACAGTGCCGATGCGCAAACCATCATGGATGACAACCTCGCGCCGACTTTTGGCCAGGAATCGGCGCTGCTCGCGATCCCGCAGCCTGGCAGTTACACCGCAATCGTTCGAGGACAGGGAGATTCGACTGGCATCGCCTTGATTGAGATCTATAATCTCCAATAGCGCTTATTTGGTAATTCTCTTGCCGATCGACTTTTTGTTATTGTGTCCGTTTCGAGAATGGTAATCTTCGCATCCGTGAGAAGCTGGTTCTTATCGACACTGCTCATTAGTATCCATATTTCTGGCGCGCAGGCTGCAGCCCCGATCTATGCGGAAACGTTCGCCCGTTTCACATCACAATACGGAAGTCGTCCTTACGGCATAACCGAGGGGACCGACGGAAACTTCTATGGATCTACCCGAGAGGGGGGGCCCTTTTTCAACGATGGAACGATCTTCAAAATCACACCCGGCGGCGTTATCTCGACTATTGGTTTTCTAAATGAAGAGACAATCGGTGCGCTGGCTACACCAGTCTTCCAAGCAACGGATGGCACTTTCTATGGTGCTACTGACGTTGGGTTGGCAGCGGTCTTCACTTTCACGACTCAAGGAAACCTTTCTGTTTTCCAGTCTTTCAACGCAACGCTCGGCTATGGAGCGACCGATCTCATGCGTGCCCTAGACGGAAGCTTCTATGGACTGACCATTGCAGGGGGCGCACTCGGGCACGGGACAATGTTTCACGTAGTGCCCAATGGAGATGTCAGCGTCTTCACGCCGCTTGACCTCAACGACGCTGGCGGCTTCTTCGTTCTGATGCAGGCGACCGATGGAACATTTTACGGAACGGAATCCTACAACTTTGAGCATTCAGGTGGCTTGATCTTCAAAGTGACATCAACGGGAGTCGAAAGTATTCTTGCGACTTTTGACTCCAGCGCTCCTGAAAATGGTCTAAATCCTTTCGGTAGAGTGGCAGAAGGCCTGGATGGCGACCTCTATGGAACTACTTCCGCTGGTGGCGCAAACGCTGGCGGCACGTTTTATCGTGTTACTCCTGACGGTGTCCTGACTACCCTCGCGTCTTTCCCGGGTCCGATCAGTTTTTACGGGTCCGGCGATCTAATTCGGGCGGCGGATGGCAGTTTCTATGGTGTCGAAAGTTATGTTCAAGGGCAGCCGGATCTGATTTACAACATTACTACGGAAGGAGACTTGGCTACCTTTGATGGTGCAAAGCAGGTCACGGCAACAGGACCTTTCATTCAGGCTTCCGACGGTTACATTTACGGCACAGGCTTTGGATATGCGAGTGATGATCCGCCTGATGGCGGTATCATTTTTCGTTTTACGGCATCTCGGCCTGAAGTCATGGGCTTCTATCCACCGACTGGTCAGGCGGGAGCTTCTGTAATATTAACTGGCCGTTATTTGGCTGGAACATCGAGTGTTCTATTTAATGGCACTGCAGCGACTTTTACCATTCAGGATTCGACGCACATCAAGTACCACGGTGCCGGACGGTGCTACGACCGGAAGGATTACTGTCACTAACCCCTTGGGATCCGCTTCCTCCACTCAATTATTCAATTGGCCCGGAGCAACGTCTTCGGCGCTTAACATTTCCACTCGACTCAACGTCTTGACGGATGACAACGTGTTGATTGGCGGCTTTATCATAACCGGCACTACCCCGAAGAAAGTGATTCTCAGAGGCATCGGTCCATCTCTGGCCGCGCTGGGCGTTACTGGAGTATTGGCCGATCCCGTGCTTGAGTTACATGAACCTGATGGCACGGTCTTGGTCAATGACAATTGGAAGGAAAGCCAGGAAGCCGCGATCGAAGCAACAGGGATAGCGCCAACCAATGCGTTGGAGTCGGCCCTTGTCGAAACGCTTGCATCCGGGGCTTACACTGCTGTCTTGCACGGCCAGAATGGTGATACAGGTGTAGGTTTGGTTGAAGTATATGATCTCGACCAAGGGGTTGGTTCGCAACTGGCTAACATCAGTTCCCGTGGTCTGGTCGGGACGGGCGACGATGTAATGATCGGCGGTTTTATTCTCGGTGCGACTGATGGGCCTGCGAGTGTGGTGGTTCGCGCTCTTGGCCCCTCGCTGATTGAACACGGCGTGAGCGGAACCCTAGCTGATCCCACCTTGGATTTGCGCGATGCCAACGGAAGTGAAATCGCTTTTGACGATAATTGGGCGGATGACTCGGCACAGGCGGCTGAGATCGCGGCTGCTGACTTGACGCCCGCCAACGCCAAGGAATCCGCCTTGGCGGCGACCCTATTCCCCGGGAACTACACCGCGATAGTCGCAGGCAAGGACAATCGTACAGGCGTTAGCTTGGTCGAAATATATCGATTGCCATAGGCGGCGATCATTTGACCAAATCCTGGAAGACATGGATTCCCAAACGGAGAGATCGATGGGCGGGCAAATGTCACGCGTTCATACTTGTCGCACCGCGGTCTGGAAAGGGGCCGAACCGAATCGGAACCGCTTCTGGTCGCAACTTACAGGGTAGCGACCACCAGCGTGAGGGCCGCGATGAGCGCGGCAAAGAAATGCCAGCCTGGGGTGGTTTCTAGAATGCTGGCCTGGCCATGAGGGTAGAGCGGCTGGGATAACGATTTCTGTTTCGTTAGGCGTTTGCTTCATTCCGACCCCCGATTAGTCAGACACGCGAAGCGGATGGTATTAAGGGCGATTGTTAGGGCGGAATCCTATTTCGTGGTTGATTGACTGTCTGGTTGTTGAACTGGGAACTCTTTGGAAAACGGCAATCTGCGACCAACTTCTCCCAACAAATCGCCCCTCAGCAAAGTCCAGCCTGGCGGGTCGCCAGCGCCAGCATGCAAGTCGCCCGCGCACGGCGGGCGGGTAGTGCGCTCCCCGCGCTAGATTGGACGGTGCTGGGTGCGTCTGCGGAACATCGAGGCCTGCACCATGATGCCAACGAGGGCGAGCACGACGAGGAGGATGGTCGTGCCGGTGCTGGGCAGATGGATGCCGCCGGTGATTAAGCGCGCGCCTTCGATCGCCGAGAAAATGATCAGCGCCCAGTCAAAGAGCGCGACCAGCACGAGCGCACCGATGATTCCGCCGATGACAAAAGTGATGGCGGAGTAATGCGCGGAATTGGCCAGGAAGGCCGCGACGAGGGCGACGGCAAGGCTTCCGCCAGCGAGAAATCCGGCGATGGCGATGGCAAGCTTTTGCAAGAGCAGGGCGAGGAGGGCGCCGGCCAGGCCGAGGCCAAGGGAGAGAAGCAGAGAGAGCCAGAGGGGTGGGTTATGGCTGAGATAAGGGGCGAGCTCCAAGCCAATCGCAAAGCCGAGCGCCGCGACGAAAAGCCAGAAGAGACGACGCCCGAAAAGGAGTAGCGCAATTCCGACCAGCAGGCTGATGATCGTTAACGAAGAATGCATGGCGGGAATCTATCGAATCGACCCAGGGTTGGGAATCCAAGATGTTGCGCGCGGCTTGCGCGATTGACCCGCAACGCCGGCTCGACGGAGTCTCGCTCCACCGAATTCCCGTGGCTCGCCCGACCAGATTCGCGACTGATTACTGCTTGTGCGCCATCATTGCGTCACGCTTTGCCTTGAACTCGGAACCGGGCGTCCAGGTCGGATATTGATCGCCGTTCGCAACCTGGTAGCCGACTTCGAAGAGCAGTTGATCGTCCTGCACCGCGCCGGATAAATCCCAGGCCGGATTCACCTCGTCGGAGACCTGGTGGTAATGATGCAGCGTGTAGTCGTCGCTCATTTTTTGTCCGTAATCGGCTGGCTTGCCGATGAAGTCTTTCGGCTTGCTCCCGGGATATAGGGCCGGCACGCCCAGCTTCGAAAGCTCGAAGTGATCGGCGCGAAAGAAGCTCCCTTTTTCCGGCTCGCTGTTGGGCTTTGCCACGCGGCCCTGGAGCTCGGCGTCCTGGGCAAACATTTCATCCAGGGTCGAGTTGCCGTAACTGATATCTTCGATGTCGCGGGTTTTGCCCCAGGGATTGACGATGTCGATGTTGATGTCGGCCAGAGTGTGATCGAGCGGGTAGAGCGGATGCTCGGCGTAATATTTCGCGCCTAACAAATTCGCTTCCTCGCCGGTGGTGGCGAGGAAAAGGATGCTGCGCGGCGGCGGTTGCGGGAGCTTCTTGAAGGCCTGCGCGATCTCGAGGATGCTCGCCACGCCCGAGGCGTTGTCGAGCGCGCCGTTGTAGATCTGGTCGCCCTTTAAGTGCGGATCGCGCCCGAGGTGGTCCCAATGCGCGCTGTAGATGATGTATTCATTTTTCTTCTGCGGATCGCTCCCTTCGAGTTTGCCGATCACATTGTGCGATTTGAATTTGCGAATCTTGTTTTGCAGGGAGAAATCCGCTTTCCGCCTAACGACACCGGTTTGAAATCCTTGCTCAATGCGTCCTTTTTCATCTGCCGAAATCTTTCCCAGCCGCCGCGAAGAGCTTCTTCGCTTCGTCGAGCGTGATCCAGGAACGGACGGCGAGCGTCTTCATGTTCTTGTCCGGCGCATCAATGACGAAATTTTCCTTCGCGTTGCTGTTCTCCACCACCGACCAGGGATAAGCGGCCGGGATGGTCTCGTGCACGATGACTGCGGCAGCGGCGCCTTTCTCGGCCGCGATCTCGTATTTGTAGGTCCAACGGCCGTAGTAGGTCATGGCCTTTCCCTTAAACAGCTTGTCGTCGAGCTTCGTCGGATCGTTCGGATCTGGAATCGGCGGATCATTGACCAGGAAGACGAGTGTTTTGCCCTTCAGGTCGGCGCCCTTGAAATCGTCCCAGCCATATTCCGGCGCGACGACCCCGTAGCCGACGAAGACGAGGTCGGAATTCTTCACCTCGATGCTGGGCGCGACGCGCTGGCTGAAGGCGACAAACTCATCAGGCGAATGCAGCACCATTTTGTCGTCGCCGACGGTGAAAGTGGCGCTCGGGGTCGTGAGGATGCCGGCCATCGGGACTTCCTGGGTGTAGGTGCCGTTGGGATTGCCCGGCTTGAGACCGAGCTTCTTGAACTGCCCGGTGATGTACTGCACCGAAAGATCTTCGCCGCGAGTGCCGGGCGCGCGGCCTTCAAACTTGTCCGAGCCAAGAACCTTGATGTGTTCGAGCAGGCCGGCCGCATCGATTGCGTTCTTGGCTTCCTTTGGTGGCTCAATCGGGACGGCGACGACGATGAGTGAAGTGGCGAAAAAGGCGAGTGAGATGTGGACGAGTCGTTTCATGAAGCTGCTAACTTAGCGCGAAAGAGGGCGCCCTTCATGTCACGCCATCCTAACGAATCGCTCGCCGAAAAGTTCGCGAAGGCGAGTCGCCTTTGCCAGCGGGCGGGTCGCCCGCGCTCCCCCGGAAGACGGAACCAGAACTTGTCGCGTTAGGGCTTGGACGGCGACGCTTCGGCGTCGCCGCTATTTTTCGAGGGACTGCCCTTGGGCTTCGCCGGCGTCTCGATGCCCAACGTTTTCAGGTAAGGCTGAATCGAGCGATCGCGGCCGAGGAAGTTGTGGATCGAGATGTCGATGTCGCGTGAGCCGCCGGGCGCGTAGATTTCCTTGCGCAATTTCATCCCGGCCGCCTTGTCGAGGAATCCGTTAGGCGCTTTTTCGAAGACGGTCGCCATATCGGCGGCGATCGCATCCGCCCAGGCATAGCCGTAGTAGCCGGCGTCGTATCCGGCGAGGTGACCGAAGTAGGCGACGAAGGCGGTATCGGGATTAATTGGCAGGAAGACCTTTTGCAGAATCGGGTTCGACATCGCCACGCAGTCGTAGGGTTGCGCCTCCGGATGAACGTCGTGCAAGGCGAGATCGATGTCGGCAAAGGCGAACTGTCGCCGATAAAAGACACCGACGGTCGCGAGCTTTGCTTCCTTCATCTTCGCGATCGTCGCGGCGGAAATTTTCTTCGACGGATTTCGATAATCGGCCGCGAAGGTGTCGAGCACCTTCTTGTTCCAGACCCAGTTTTGCAGCATTTGCGAGGGCGCCTCGACAAAGTCGGCCGGCACGCTGGTTCCGGAGAAGCGGACATACTTCGCAGTCGTCACGATGGAGTGGAGAGCGTGGCCGAATTCGTGGAAAAGAGTCTCGACATCCTGATGGCTGAGAAGCGATGGCTTGTCCTTCTGAGGGGGCGGGAAGTTGCAAAGGAGTGCGACCGTCGGGCGCTGATACTTTCCGTCGGGCAGCAATTTTCCGGGAACAATTCCGAACTCGGCAAAGTGATTAAACTTTCCTTCGCGCGGGAACATGTCGAGATAGAACATGCCTAGCGGCTGCCCGCTGGCGGCGTCGGTCACCATGTAGAGCTGCAAATCGTTGACCCATTTTTCCGGGGCGATGATCTTGGTAAACTTGAGCCCGAAGATGCTCTGGTAGATGTTGAACATCCCTTCGAGCGTGCGCTGGAAGGGGAAGAAAACGCGCAGCGCTTCGGTATCGACGGTGTATTTTTCCTTCTTGAGCTCGTTCTGAAAGTAGCGCCAGTCCCAGATGTTGATCTGCGCGTTGGGATCCTTGGTCTCCGCCACCTTGAGCTTGCGCAGCTCCGCAACTTCGGCGTCGAACTTTGGCTGAATCCCGGCGATGAGATCGTTGATGAACGTCTTGGCCGCGGCCCCGGTCTTGGCCATTTTGATTTCCGTCTGGAAATCGTCCCACGATTTGTAGCCGAGCTTGAGCGCGATCTGGTTGCGATGGGCGAGCATGTCGTTCAGCACCGGCACATTCTTCTCGCGCGCGAGATTGAAGCGCACTTCGTTGAGATGCTTGCGCGTCTCTTCCTTTTTCGCCGTTTCCTCGACCGTGTTGTACTGGAAAGTGACATTGGCCATGATGGTGTAGGTGTCGTCCCCGGTCTTCACCCCCGGCGATTCGAGAACGCTATCCGGTACGCCTTCCAACTCTTCCTTGGTGAAGGTGACCGGCGCTTTCACCGCGACGATGTTGGCCTCGAAATCGGTCTCGAGTTTCGCCAGCTCCTTGCGCAGCTTTTCCACTTCGGCGCGTTTTTCCGGCGGCAGCGCAAGGCCGGCCCGGCGATAATCGCGCATCGTGTGCTCGAGAAGGAGTGCGTCCTCGCCGTCCAGCTTCGGGTTCGTGTCGGCGTAGGCCTTCACCGCTTTGTAAACGTCCTCGCGATAATCGATCCCGACCGCCCAATCCTGGAAAACCTTGATCGCTTTCTCGGCCGCATCGCGCATCGCCGCATCCTGGTTGGTCTGCTGGACGACGACCGTCTTGTTGATTGCGATGGTCGCATCGTTCTGGACGTCGTCGAGCGCGCCGACCGTGCTCGCGAAGGTCACTTTGCTCAGGTCCTGTTTCCCGATCACGCCGAGCGCAGCGTCAGCTTTGGCGATCGTGGTGTTGATATTGCCCTGGACTTCGTCCGGCGTTTTCGGCCAATCGGGGATGACCAGGATTTCGTTCGCCTTCTCGGCCGCGGCCTGAAAATCGGAAAGGCTTTTGACAGCCTCGGCGTGGAGCGAAACGGCGAACGTGCCGAGCAGACTAACGAGCAGGATGTGTTTCATAGGAATTTGGTCGGTGAAGCGATGAAGAGTTAAAGCGTTAAAGCAGCCTCAGTTGCCGCAACGCAGCAACACTTCAAGCTGCATCGCGGCATTTGGCAATTGGAAATTAGCGATGGGCGATGGAGAATCCCCGCGATGCGAGATTTCGTGACCAAATTCCTCATTGCCTTCATCCCGATCTTTGTCGCGATCGATGCCATCGGGATGGTGGCGATTTTTATCGGGCTCGGGGCGAACGTCGATGTGAACCGCCGCCATCAGGAGGCGTACCTCGGCATTGCGACCGCGCTCGCGATTTCGATCGGATTCATGTTTCTTGGGAAGCTGGTTTTCAAGGCCCTCGGGATCACGGTGGCGGATTTCCAAGTGGCGGGCGGCCTGATCCTGCTCGTCTTCGCCGTCCGCGACCTGCTCGATGTCGGAGGAGAGAAGCGGGTCACGACCGAATCGTTTGGGATCGTTCCGCTCGGCATGCCCCTGATCGCCGGTCCGGCCCTGCTCACCGCGCTCCTGGTTTTGACCGACTCAGTCGGAGTAATCTACACGCTGCTGTCGTTGAGCGTGAACCTGGTGATCGTGGCGGTGGTTTTTTGCTATGCCGATCGTCTTACAAAATGGATGGGCAAACAGGGGATCAACGGCGTTTCGAAACTGGTCTCGCTCCTCCTCGCGGCGATCGCGGTGAGTTTGATCCGGCGCGGTTGGTTGGGGCGATAGGGATGGCGAGAGGGCCCGGCGCAGGGGCGGGCGTGCGCCTGCAGCCAAGGACCTTCGCGTCTTCCACCAACAACGTCCTCTTCCGGATAGCAATGACCAACGCAAAGAGCGCCGCGATCGGCAGAATCACCGTCCAGAAGAGGGCAACCTCTATCAGCAGGAAACTCTTGATCATTGCTTTCATTTCCGTCGGCGCGCCTACCTAGGGTGAGAACTTGCGCGCGCCTTGCTTAAGAGATTTCGCGTCGGAATAATCGAGCTTCAGCTTGATGTGTTCGCAATACGATTTGACGGACTTGCGACTGATCTTGAGCTCTTGCGCAATTCGACCAACGCTGTGACCAACGCAAATCAGAGCGAGCATATTCAATTCTCGATCGCTCAACTGGACCTCTTGGCTTGGAACTTTCGCCTGCCGATCGATCAATTCGCGAACCGCAAGCAACGCGATACGAGGGCTCACGTACGGTTCTCCACCAAGAACCAGCTCGATCGCTTCCAGCAGCTCAGCGGCCGGGCCACCTTTCATCCAGTAGCCCGAAGCACCGGCGCACAAGGCGCGCTCTGCGTATGTCGTGTCCGCGTTTGAAGATGCAACCAGAATCTTCGTTTGCGGAAACGCACGAGCCAGATCTTTGATCCAGTTAATTCCGTCCTGGCAATGGTGAAACGGCTCAGCGATCATCAAATGTGGCCGGTGACGCTTCAAGAGACCTGTAACGTCGTCGTAGTCCCCCGTCGCCGCGCAGACCATTAGACCCGAAGCTGCAGCGATAATCTTGTCTAATCCAAGCCGGACGACTTCCGTTCCGTCGACTAACAATATTCGGCGGACGTGCTTCCTCGCTGTGGCCGGTCGTGGAGACATCTTAGACTAGTTTCTCGCGTAGGAGAAAGGGGCGGCTCAAGCGGCCAGTCGGTGGATGGCATCGAGCACGTCGGCGCCGCAGTCGCTCTTGCTGAAGTAGGCTGCGCCACACGCAGCCATCGCGTGCTCCCATGTTTCCTCGTCGTCATGCGCAGTGATGAAGATGATGGGCGTGGGGTCAGTCTGATCCGCGAGTTGCTGCGCGAGCTCGATGCCCGACATGCCGCCGAGTTGGATGTCGAGCACGAGGCAGTCAAATCGCGGATGCTTCGTATCCGCGAGGAAGGCTTCAGCAGAGGAATAAGTAACCGCCAGAATGTTCGACGCACGCAGAAGTCTGCTGAGTGATCGGCAAACGCTTTCGTCATCATCGACGACGGCGACATAAATGGGTGTGGAGCGACTCGTTGAAGGCATGTGAGCACCGTAGCCCCCGCCGCAAAGAAGGGACTACTGCCCCTTAGGGAAGGAGGCCCGCCTCGTGCGCGAGGCGCGTCAATTCCGCCACGGAGGGCGCGCGCAGCTTCGTCGTGATACTGGTGCGATGCAGCTTCACCGTGCGTTCATGGATGCGGAGGTCTCCGGCGATCTGTTTGTTCAAGCGTCCGCGAACTACATGCCCGAGCACTTCGCGCTCGCGTTCCGTCAGTTTCTCGAATCGCGCGCATATCTCGCGTCGTCGCACTCGCTCCTCGCGTTCGCGCGCATCGCGAGCGAGCGCCCGCTGGATCGCATGGAGCAGTGCTGCCTTAGGCGCGGTCTTGGTCAAAAAATCCTCCGCCCCTTCGCGCATCGCCCGCACACTCATCGGAATGTCGCCCTGGCCGGTGAGGAAAATGACGGGTATCGGGTTTCGCGTCCGCCCCAGCGCCAATTGCAGATCGAGTCCGTTCAAGCCCGGCATTTGCAAATCCACCACCGCGCAGCCCGCAGCTTCGATCTCGCGCTGCGTTAGAAATTCTGAAGCCGATGCGAAAGTCTTCACCGCAAACCCGCTCGCACGCAGCAGCCGGGCGGTCGCGGCGAGGAAAGAAGTGTCGTCATCGACAATGTGAATGGTCGGCGCAGCTGCGCTCATGTCGCGCTGGCGTTCCCCGCAGCTCGCAGCGTGAAACGAAACGTTGCCCCGCTGCCGTTGTTGTTCTCGGCCCAGAGGCGCCCGCCGTGCGCTTCTATAATCGTGCGCGAGATCGGCAGACCCATGCCCATGCCTTGGGGCTTGGTTGTAAAGAACGGCTCGAAGACGTGCGCGACTTTGTCCGCAGGAATCCCCGAGCCGTTATCGCTCACGGCAATCTCGATGGATTGAGGAGCGTCGAGCTGGGCACAGACAGTCACGCGCCGATCGTTCCGTGTGGTTTCATTGAGCGCGTCCATTCCATTGAGGATGAGATTGAGCAGCACTTGCTCGAGATGCACGCGATCGCCGTTTACCAATGGTAATCCGAGCGATACATTCGTTTCGAGCTTTACCTGCCGCGTCGCGGCATCGACGCGAGCGAGAGCTGCGACTTCGCCGATGAGTTCGCCGACCTTGATCGGATGCTTCTCGACGCTTTGCCCCTTGAGTAGCGCGCGCATTCGGCTGATCACCGCGCTCGCGCGCTGGTCGTCCTTTCGGATGTCGGCAAGGATGGCGCGGATTTCGTTGAGGTCTGGCGATTCGTGCCGGATGAAAAGCTCTGCCGCCTCCGCGTTGCGCAAGATCGCGCCGAGCGGCTGATTGATCTCATGCGCCAGCGCCGAGGCGAGCTGGCCCATCATCGATACGCGGCTCACATGAGCGATCTCCTGTCGCAATTGCTGCAACTCCTGTTCCGCACGGCAGCGGGCGGTGATGTCGAGCGAAACACCGCGCATTCGTGCCGGCTTGCCTGCGCGGTTGAACTCGACACGGCCGCGCCCGGCCATCCAACGCACCTGCCCATCCGGCAGCACGACCCGGTACTCAGTGTCATATTCTGCGCCGGTGTTCAAAGCGTTCTCCACAGCCACGCGCGCCGATTCGCGATCCTCCGGATGGACTAAAGCCTGGAGCCGCTCAATGTCGAGTTTCTCCGACGGCGCGAAGCCAAACCGGGTACGCCTGTTGTCCGTAAGCCAAACCTCATTACGCTCGATGTCCCACACCCACATGCCGAGTTCGGCCGCGCTGGCCGCGAGTTCCATGCGCTGCTCGGTCTCGCGCAACTCAGCTTCGCTCGCCTGCAACTGCCGCGCGAGCTGTGCCGCGCGGAAGACGTCGTAGCTCAACTCATAGCCCATCGCCGCAATGATGCCCAGGTACGGGAAGCTGACGAAGAATGGCGATTCGATGCCTCCCCAAATCACCAGCGCCGATTGCCCGAGCGCAAACGTGGTGAAAGCAATTGCGCTTCCGCCCAAAACGAGCGCACGCCCCCGGTCGCCACGTCGCCATACCGTAATCGTGGCATCCACGAAAAAGATGATGAGCAACAGCAAACCGAGTTCGCCAACCAAGGTCCAGGTGTTCGGCACGCCGATCGGCGCCGCGACCGTCTCTCCTCCCCACCACGAGAGGTGCCGGAGGCTCGTGATTTCCCGGTAGTTGAGATTCGGCGTTAAAACGAAATTGAGGACCAAGGCCAGTGTGCGCAGGCCACAGACACTCCATGCCAGCCACGATCGCCCGGCGCGGAGATAGAGCCGCACGAACCAGACGACCGACACGACCAACACCCAGACCGGGAGATGCGCCCATCGCATCAGCGAGCCGTATTGCGCGGCCGTCTCCGCGCGCATCGAGGCCAACTCGAGCCCTGCGATGACCCCGGCCGCCACGGCGCTGCACGAAAATAGCAAATACATCCACCCGTCGCGCTCCTTGCACCAAACCAGCAAATATATTCCCGCAAGTGTGAAACACACCGCGGCGTCCATCGACCAGACAATGGTAATCCAACTCATCGCACGCAGATCCACTGGAAATTTGGAAACCGAAACAACATGCCTGAAACATTACCAAACGTCCGCGCTTTTGAACGACCTCTATTTCGATCCGTGAAGTAGTTTCATTCAACGGCTCATAGGCAAATGCATCGCGGAAAGGAGCGCGCCCATTCATCGCCGACAATCTCACGGCAGGCGGGCCGGGGCGTGAATGGCAACTCCAACGATCCGGCAGACGCGACGAAATTCACCTCAGCCGTAAGGAGCAAAGCGAGGAGCGTTAGCGGTGCCATTATTCGCAGTTTAACGTTGAAAACACTTGTCGCGTCGGCATTGATCGGAGGCTGAACTTGCTCTGCAGGTCCAAGATCCAAAAACGCCCGAGGCCACAATTGGGGACGTGCAGAAGCACGTCCCTCCGGATCAAAACAGCCCGGTCTTCAGCATCACGAGGGTGCAACCTTCCACGACCTCAATCCCGGCGCCGCTGGCCGCGGCGGCCAGCTCTTCGTTCTCGGCCCCGGGATTCATGATGACCCTTTGCGGATTTGCGGCCAGGATCTCTTCGATCAACGGCGTCGAACGCGCCGGGCCAAGGTAAATTGTGATCGTGTGCACCGGTTCTGCGATCGCGGCCAGGTTTGGAAAACAGGTCAACTCCTCGATTTCCTCGTAAGCCGGGTTGACCGGGATCGGCCGATAGTCGAAGCAGCCGAGGAGCCGAATCGCCTGGTTCGAGTAGCGATCCGGCTTCGGCGACGCGCCCAACACCGCCACGTTTCTTTTTTCCTCTGGAATCAGGGCCATCCGGGAATAGACTCGGCTATGGCGCCGGCAGCAACCGGGTTGGCCCGCCTGCGGACGGCTCCATTGACAGTCTGGAAGCGCTTGTTAGTATCCGGGCACTTATGAGATTTCCTCTCGCACTTACGAGCAAGATTGCCGCCTATATTGTCGGCCACAAGCTTCGTGGGACGCAGAAATTTGCCACCGTGCTTCAGCTCGAGCCGCTGCACACCTGTAATCTTACGTGCACCGGTTGCGGTCGGATTCGTGAATATTCGACTTCTTTGAAAGACATCCTGCCGCTGGAGGATTGCCTTTCGGCGGCGCAGGAATGCAACGCGCCGATGGTCTCGATCTGCGGCGGCGAACCGCTCATCTATCCGCAGATCGAAGCCCTGGTGCAGGGCCTGCACGAACAACACCGCATCATTTACATCTGCACCAACGCCATGTTCATGCGCAAAAAGATGCGCGAATGGATGGCGGCGGAGTATCCGAAACGGGCCATCTTTATCGAGCAAAAGATCACTGCGTTGATGGCGGCCGGATTGCTGAGCGAGAAAGACGCAGCCGCCATTCAACAAGGCCCCAAGGATCCGGCCAAGCCGACGATCGGCCCGAGCAAGTGGATGTACTGGAACGTTCACCTCGATGGTCTCGAGCGGACGCACGATCTGATCGTGGAACGCGAGGGCGTCTTCAAGGAATGCATCCTCGCGATCAAGATGGCGAAGGAGCTCGGCTACCAGGTCGCGACCAACACCACGATCTACAAGGAGACTGACATGGACGAAGTCGAGCAGATGTTCGATTTCCTGAGCGATCTCGGCGTGGACGGGCATACGATTTCACCGGGCTACGAATACGACGCGGCGAAGAAAGACATGATCAAGCGGCTCAACCTCCAGCCGGAAAACTTCTTTCTCACCCGCAAGATGACGATCGAGAAATTCAGAAAGATCGAGGAGTGGATGAAGAACTACACTCTTTTTGGGACGCCGATCTATTTCGAGTTTCTCGCTGGCAAACGCGATCTGACCTGCTCCGCCTGGGCGATCCCGACGCGCAACATCGCGGGCTGGAAAGGCCCGTGCTACCTGATGACGGACGCGCATTATTCCAGCTACCAGGAACTTCTGGACAAAGTGCAGTGGGACAAATACGGGGTCGAAAACGGCGTTGTGAAGGACAGCCGTTGCGAGAATTGCATGGTGCATTGCGGCTACGAGCCGACCGCCAGTCTCGGCCTCAACGCGCAGCCCGGCGATACATGGAAGACCGTGCGATTCAATTTCGGTCCGAAACCCAAACCGACCGGCAAAGGCAACGAGATTACCGTCTACAACGGTGTAACCTCCGGCAACGGCCATCTGACCGGGAAAAAAGCAGAGCACGCGCAAAAAGCGAGTTGAAGAGTTGAGCAGCGGAGTGGTTGAGAAGTTGAGAGGATGAGCCGGCGATACGTTTATCCGTTTGAGAGGTTGTGGCCGGAAGCACGGCCATTGTCTCCGGCCCTTCTCAAACTCCGACGGGACAACACAGGTTTCTCCAGCGGTCCACTCGCCGCCTCTTTTTTTAGCAGAATCACCGCACGAAAAAGCGCGCAGCCTTCCTGAGTCCTCTCAACTCCTCAACCTCTCCACCTTCCTTGTTACCAGGCAAAGTCATCAACCTACCCGGCGTTCGGCGCGAGGATTCACCTCGCCTAACGACTAACGACGAACTCGCGGAAGCGATTGACCTTGCACAACAAAATCTCCTTCGCCAGCAAAAACCGGACGGCCACTGGGTCGGCGAACTGATGGTCGATAGCACGCTCTGCTCCGATTACGTCCTCTTCATGCATTGGGTGGACGAGGTGGACGAGACCCTGCAGCGCCGCTGCGTAAAACACATCCTGGGACGCCAGCTCCCGGACGGCGGCTGGAATATTTACTACGGGGGCCCGAGCGAGATCAACGCCTGCGTTAAAGCTTATTTCGCGCTCAAGCTTGCCGGCCACAGCCCCGACGCGCCCTTCATGCAGGAAGCGCGCGCCAATATCCTCCGTCTCGGCGGCATTCCCCGCATGAACACCTACAGCAAGCTTTACCTGGCATTGTTAGGCCAGTTCCCCTGGAAATATTTGCCCGCCATCCCAGTCGAGATGGTAATTCTCCCGAGCTGGTGCTTCTTTCACATCTACAAAATGTCGTCGTGGAGCCGGGCCATGCTCATGCCGCTCGCGATCATCAACCACTTCAAGCCGACCCGTGAGTTGCCGGAAAACAAACAGCTGCACGAGCTTTATCCGGTCGGGACGGAGGGGAACGATTTTACCCTCGCGCGCGATGAACGCCTCCTGACCTGGCGCAATTTTTTCCTGCGCGCGGATCGCGCGCTCAAACTGCTTGAGCCGATGCACAGCAAGGCGCTGCGTCAGCGCGCGCTCGAGGAAGCAGAACGCTGGATGGTGGAACGCATCGGGGAGGGGAGCGACGGGCTGGCCGCAGTTTTTCCGGCGATGCTCAATTCCATCATCGCCCTGCGCACTCTTGGTTATCCGAAAGACCACTCGCTTTACCAAAAGGCGCTGAACGATTTCGCCGGTCTCTTCGTGGACGATCCGGATGACTTCCGCATCCAGCCCTGTCTTTCGCCGGTTTGGGATACTGCGATCAATATCATAGCGCTCGGCGAATCCGGATTCCCGGCGCAACATCCCGCGCTGCAACGCGCCGCGCAGTGGCTCGTAAACAAGGAGGTCCGCGTGCGCTGCGATTGGACGGTGAACAATCCGCATCCCGAAGCGAGCGGTTGGGCTTTCGAACACAACAACATTTTTTATCCGGACACGGACGACACCGCCATGGTCCTGATGGCGCTGCGGCTCGTCCGGCCTAACGAGCAGTCGGAGTTGGCGAGAATTTTTGAGCGCGCCCTTGCCTGGCAACTGAGCTTTCAATGCCAGGACGGCGGTTGGGCGGCTTTCGACAAGGACGTGACCCAACCCTGGCTGGAGGACATGCCCTTTGCCGATCACAACGCGATCCTCGATCCGACCTGCAGTGATCTCACGGCGCGAACGCTCGAATTGCTGGGCTACATCGGCTTTAATCCCGGGCGATCATTGGTGCGCCGGGCGATTCGTTACCTGCGCCACACGCAGGAGGACGACGGATCGTGGTATGGCCGCTGGGGCGTGAACTACATCTATGGCACGTGGCAGGTCCTGCGCGGCCTGCGGGCGATCGGCGAGGACATGAATCAGAACTGGATCTTGCGCGGCCGCGACTGGCTCGAGAGCTGCCAGAACGACGACGGGGGCTGGGGTGAAAGTTGCGCCTCCTACGAAAACCCGGATCTCAAGGGCAAAGGCCCGAGCACCGCATCGCAGACCGCGTGGGCGCTGATGGGATTGTGCGCCTGTGGCGATCTCGATCGCCCGAGCGTGCAGAGCGGTTTGCGTTATCTGCTCGATACGCAGCGCGCGGATGGCGCCTGGGATGAACTGGAAATCACCGGCACCGGATTCCCGCGCGTCTTCTATCTGAAATACGACATGTATCGCCAGAATTTCCCGCTTCTCGCCCTCGCGACCTACGTCAACTACCGCAGCGGCATCGGCCACTACCAGAGCTTCTACCGCTGGATCGGGAAGTAGCGGTGGAACGTGCTTCGGCGTGTTCTTTCCCTTGAGGCACGCAAGGCAGAATCTGGACGTGCGGAAGCACGTCCCTCCGGAACGTGCTCTATTCCTTCGCGATTTTCCCGCCCCAGGAAAGAATCTTGGCCTTCGTTCCCGCGGCTTCGGCTTCCTGAATATCGCCGTTGCGATTGTAGAATAGCGAGAGACTGGTCCAGCCGATCTGATCGTTAGGCTTGAGTTCGACCGTTTTCTTGCCGGCCTCGATCGCCTCCGGAAAACGCCCGAGCTTCATCAACGCCATCCCGAGCGCATGCCAGCCGTCGAAGAACTGCGGGTCCAGTTCCACGCAGCGTCGATATTTTTCCACCGCACTTTCCAGTTCGCCGATCGCGAGGTCGCCGTTGGCGTCGTCGAAGATTTCGTCGACCTCTTCCATCTTGAGGCTGGCTCGGTCGCCGCCGATTAGCCGGTCGCCTTTTGCGCGGTGGCTTCCTCTATCCCCGCCGCGCGGCGACGGTCGCGCAGCCATTCGTAGAAAACAGCCTGGCCGGCGTTCGTCAACGCTAGTTCCTCGATGATACGGCGCGACTTTTCAAACTGCGCCGGCCCCGGTTCCTCCCGTTTTTCGAGCACCACGATCAATCCGCCCGCCGGCGTGCTCACATAATCGCTCACGCCGCCTGGGCTCAGGGTGCTCGCGGATTGCTTGATCGTTTGCAGGTCGGGACTATCGTCTTTTTTCTCGGGGGTCGGCGACGGCGTGGCGCCGGGCGGAGTATCGACGAGGGCAAACGCGGGAAGCTTTTCTGCCTTCACGCCCGCCTCCGTTGCGGCTTCCTGGAGCCCTTTGCCGCTCTTCAAATCCTCCCGCAACTTGCGCGCAACTTCGGCCGCCTTCGTTGCGATCATCTGTTCCACCAGTTGTTTCTTGATCGCCTCGACAATCTGCGGCTGCGCCTCCTCTTTTGTCAGCGGTCGCGACGGCTCCACCGTCTCGAGGTGGAGCAGGTCAAAGCCGTCAGAGGTCTGAATCGCCTCGCTGTTGGGCGTCTCTTTCGTTAGGGCAAAAGCCGCCGTCACGAGCTGCGGCGTCGACTTCAGCGTCGGATCGGGCTTTTCTTTGCTGAATTCTCCGGTCTCCTTTGGCGTGATTTGGAACTTCGCCGCCACCTGCGCAAAATCCGCGCCTTTGGCCTGAAGCGCTTCCATAAAATCATTCGCTTTGTCGGCCAGTTTCTGCAGGACCTCGATTCGCTCTTTCCCCTTCAGCTTCTTCTCCTCGTCGTTCAGGCCAAACTGGACGATCTGTACCTTCCGTTTTTCTTCCGTTTTCAGCTCCGCTTTGTGGCCTTCGAAATACTTTGCGATCTGGTCGTCGCTCACCTGCACATCCTTCCCAAAATCCTCCGGGTGAAAGCGCACCACGCTCACCTCCATCCTGGCGTAGGCATGGTCGAAGTCGTGACGCATTTCGGATTCCGGCACGCTCACGCCCGCACTGAGAATTTTTTTCACCCGATCGAGCGCGATCTGGTCGGCGGCCAGTTCCTCGATCTGCGCCTGGGAAAAGCCCATCGGCGCAAGGGCGTGATCGACCAGATCGTTGTAGCGCTCCAGATCGAAGCCATTCTCAGTCCGGAAGGCGGGCAGCGCTTTCACGGCGTCGGCGATCTCCGCGGTCGTCGGCTGGATGCCGAGCTGTTCCGCCTCGTGGCGCAGCACAATCAGGTTCCAGGCAAAGTTGTCGTAAGCTTCGCTTTCGCTCTGCGCGCCGATGGTTAACCCCTGCATGAGATCGCGCATGCCGAGCTGGTTGGCGAGGCGGAGCAGTCGGACATTGCGCTGAAACTCGACCTGCGAAACCGGGTGATCGTAGATCTTGCCCACGGCCGCGTTGCCCATCTGCGCGAAGTCGGTCCGGTTCCAGTACCAGGAAAAGGAAATACAGACGAGAGCCGTGATGACGATCATCAGGATCTTGTGGTGCTTGCGCATTACGTTGATCATGGCTTGTGAGCGGGTTGAGTGGCGGAATCTAGGGTTTCACTCCGCAGCGGCAACTGATTTCTACGTCCCGGGCAGCCCGGACGGATCGCTCCAGCGGCGCGACCGGATGAATTGCTCGATCTCGTTTACATAAGTCTGGAAAGGATCGCCCATGACGAGAAAATCGTGACTCTCGCAGGCGATTGAATCCCAGTTGATCACATAGGGTCGCTTCTCTTTTCGGAAAGCGGCCACGGCGCGGGCGCGGCCCCGCGCCCGGGTATCGGACGGCGGCGTGTGCGCGGCATTCTTCTGCCGCGCGAGATTGTTCCATTCGCCGATGCGCTTCGCCGGCTTGAGGCCAAAGAAGAGACCGCGCGCCGGATCTATGTTGTGGTACTCGAGGTCGAGACTTTGCAGCCAGGGATCGTTCCAGGAGAGATTCTCCGCCGCCATGAAGGTTTCGAGCAGCCATTTCTTGCTGATCCAATCGACTCCGCCGAGGAGCGACTCGGGTTTGTTAGGCAGGGCATCGAGGGTATAGCTCCAGCTCTCCAGCAGCCAGTCGGTTTCTTCATCGCGGCCCCCGAGATGCTGCGCCGCGAGCGCATGCAGTTGCCATTGCACATCGAGCGCGCCAATCGAGCGGCCGTCTTCCAGTTCCACGATCCAGCGTCGCGCAGGATCGCGCGAGATCTCGCGCGTCGCCTGCACTGCGTCGAGCAAAGTCAGGTCGTTAGGCAAAAGCTCCGCCTCGAGAAGCGAGAGAATGCAGGCCGTCGTCCCGATCTTCAGCGCATTGGCAAACGGGCTCATGTTGGAATCGCCAATCAGCAGGTGCAGCCGCCGATATTTTCGATAATCGGCCAGCGGCTCATCGCGCGCGTTGATGATCGCGCGGTTGAACTGCACCCACTGGTAAATGTCGTTCACGATGTGATCCGCCCGCTGACTCAGCTGGAAGTCGATTGCTTCCTCCGTCGGCGGAACCTCGAAGTCGAAGGCGAGGGGATTGGCCTGCCCGACCCGGCCGGCGCCGGTGAAAATCTGGCGAGTAGCGAGAAAAGCGAGCAGCGCCCCGAGCGCGGGCGGCGTGAACTGCGCCTCGCGCCGCATCAGGTAGTTCTCGTGGCAACCAAAGGTCGCGCCCGTGTGATGATCGACGTTATTCTTGATGAAGGAGACCAGCCCGGTCGCGCCTAACGAATCGAGCGCGGATTGCAGCAGTTGGTCGCCCGCCAGGTCGTAGGCCACGACATCGCGCAACTGGCGGCATTCCGGGGAGGCATATTCGAGATGCCCCATGTCGAGGTAGATGCGGCCGCCGTTGAGGAGGAATCCGCCGTTGCCCGGCGGTTCCTCGTAATCGCGATAATGCAGGTCGATCACGCCCGCCCGCATTTTGCGAAAGAGATGATTCTTCACCCGCACCGGCCAGGCGTCGCCATTGGGGTGCGCCGCCTCCCCGCTGACCAGGCAGCCGTATTCGGTCTCGAGCCCTGCGATCCGATCCATCCCCATTGATTGTCCGACACTGGCGCGCCGTGGACAAGGGACAATCCGGAGCGCACCTTCCCAAGATGACGACAAAACCATTTCCCGCCCGCAGTCCCGCCGAGAAGGTTGGCGGGCTGGTTTACTTCGGTCGGATGCTCGACAAGATCCGCGCCCATGCCCGGGGCGAGCTGCCGCCGGAGTATATCGAGAAACTGGGGAGCGGGTTCGACGGCCGCTGTGTGCGCTTCCTCGCGGTGAAATACGAGGACCTGGTCGCGCGTGTCCTGCAACAGGGCGGAACCGACGAGGAGATTTGGCGCTGGGCGTTCGAGCGCGGACGCAAACCTTCCGAGGAAGACATGGAAAACTGGAACACATTCATGCGGAAATGCGGCTGGAACGACGAAATCACGCCTACCCTCGAACGTCGCAAGAAGGAGAGCGGTCTTGCCGATCGCGACGATATCCAGACGATGTTCCAATTCATCGACGCCGACGAAGGTCGTACGCCAAGGTAGCGCGAGCTTCCAGCTGGCGTTTCCTACCTGACCCGTTGGCCAATTTTATTCGGCGGCGGAGGCGGCTTTTGCCGATAATCGATCACCCACCAGACCAGCGCCACCACCAGCACCACGATGAGCGCCGCGACAATCAGCCGGGCCCGGCTCGGGGCGGCGGGATCGCCGTTTGGCTGTGCCATGAACGCTATTCCGAAAGCGTGTCGATTCGCTCTGCCAGCTGAAAATCGAGATCGGTCAGACCGCCCTTGCTGTGGGTGGAAAGAATCAACCGCACCTTGTTGAAACGAATGTCGATGTCGGGATGATGCTCTTCCTCCTCGGCCACCTCCGCGACGCTGTTCACAAAATCAATCGCCTCAGAAAACTCGTCGAACTCGAAAGTGCGTTCGAGATGCTTCTTCTCGAGCTCCCACTCCGGGATTTTTTTCAGGCGATTCTTCAGCTCGTCCGCTTTGATGAGATCGGCCATAACGGCAACACGAGTAACACCCCGTTTTGCTTTTGCAACGGGGAATCCAAGCGGTTTTTTCGGCCCGATTTCGACCGGTCAAAGACCGAGAATCTTGCGGAGGTTTTTCGCCGAATCGAAAACCTCCATCGCGCATTCGCGTCCCTCACGAGAGAGCCGCTCCCAGTCACCCAGAATCTCACTCGCCGCCGCTGCCGCCTCCGCTGCGTCGCGCACGAAGAACATGCCGCTTTTCTTCGGCAGATATCTCGCAGCGCCGGTATCTTCCGTGATCACCGGTCGGCCGATGGCGAGAAACGCCGCCGCGCGGTCGCTTAACCAACCGGTCTGCCACATCACATCGACCCCTTTGATGGTGGTAAACTCCGCGGCCGCCGAAGCGAGGTAGCGCCGATATTTCGCCGGCGTGCTGGCCACTTGATGCGGAGAAATCAGTTGCCATCCGAGCGCTTGTAGCCGCTCCGCCTCCGGGTCATCGGCATTGATATTCATCGCCAGCTCCCACTGCGCTTCCGGCACGCGCGCGGGCAGTTCAAGATATGGCGCAAACGCGTGCTGCTTCGAGAGATCCGGAAATTCTCCATTCACCTCCACGCTGCCGTCCCAGTACCATTGCCCAATGGTGGTAAACTTCGGCCGTCGGGCACGTGGGCGGCGTCGCGGCTGGAGCAGTTGCGTATCGACCAGCGGGAAAAAAATGCGCCAGGCCAGCGGCGACTTCGGCAAGCGGCAATCCGCACCGTTCACATTGAGCCCAATCGTCCAGAACTCGTGATGCAGTTCCTGACCAAGGTCGAGCTTCGTCATCCAATAGAAAATCTCGCTCGGGTCGAGATCGCAGAAAATCCGCCGCTCGAATTCGAGCAGGAGAGGGGGATGCAGAGAATAGGAAAGGTTGAGAAGAACATTCGGTGCGGCCAGCCGGGCGCGCAGTTCGCGCCGGGAAATACCGGTGCAACGCAACGCATCGAGATCATGGGCGTCGCCCGTCGTTTCCTTGTAGAGAAGGCAATAACGTCCGGCGAGCCCGTGGGCGCGGAGCTGCCGTTGGAAATTTGCGATGCAAGCCTCGTCGTGCGCGCGGTCCTTCGTCGCCGGCAGCAGTTCGATCCAGATCGCGTCCTGCTTCAGGCGGCGCAAACCGAGCATCCACTGTAGCGGCACGGAAAAATTGCCGCCGCCTTCGCGATACTTCGCCGCAAACCCGCACCCAAGAAAAACCGTCACGCCGTCAAGAAAGAGGGGAAACCCTCCATCGTCCAATCCTCGACCTGCATCTCATACGCCTGCCGTCCGCTCTCTGTCGGCCTCCCTGGTTGACGATCAGGGATCGCGATCCGCAAGCCCGTGGATCGCCCGGCACTTTCTTATTCCACCCACGTCAGCATTTCATTGTTACACTGCAACCCATGACAACTGACATCGATAAATTGAAAGGAACCCTCCGGCGTTGGACTTTGATCCTGGGGGTTCTCCAGATCACGGTCGGCTGCCTGGTCGGGTTCATTCCGCCGCCCGCAGTCGCCTGGTTTCGCGGCGTCGTGATGGCTCATATCGAGTTCACCGCCAACGGCGTCTTTATGATCGCGCTCGGCCTCCTCGTCAGGGAGATGCACCTGAATTCGGCTGCGCTCAGAGTGTGGTTTGCAACCCTGCAAATTGGCACGTGGACCAACGGCGGGGCGGGCCTGATCGCTGGCTTCCTCGGCGCCTCGTCGAAGCTCATGCCGACGATCAACGAGAAATTTCCGCCGCCGCATGGCACCGACAGTGCGCTGGTTTCGAACACACTTCTGATCTGTGGTGTAACCATCCTCGTGGCGTTATTCCTCACTCTTTACGGACTGATACGCGCCGGGACTTCGGCCAACAATGCGACCGCCTGACTCAAAAGAGGAGATGATGACATGCGACGCTACATGGTAATTTCCGGCGCTGTTTTTGGGTGCCGTTGCACTGCTCCACGTCCTCAGACTGCTTCTTGGTTGGCCTGCCCAGGTGGCAGGCTGGGTCGTGCCGATGTGGATATCATGGGTTGCCCTTGTTGGCGCGGGGGCGCTTTGCCTTTGGGCGCTTCGCCTTGCCGGCAAAAGGCGGGAGTGACTCCGACGATGACCCGTGCGCGACCTGACCTCGAGGCGCCACCACCAAACAGCAACATGGCAGATGGCATCACCGGCATACTCAGGCGCCCGAGTGCCTTTCTTCCCATCGCGATGTCGCTCCTCGCGCTTGCGATCGTGCTCTTTCACATCGCGATCTACGGCCCAGCACGGGAGCCGGACGAGGGGACACCCGCCCACCTCTGGCAACTGCTCATGGTCGGCCAGGTGCCGATCGTTCTCTTCTTCGCAATCCGATGGCTGCCGCAGGCGCCGCGGTCAGCCTTGCTCGTGCTGGCAATCCAAGTCGTCGCGGGTCTCGCGGCGGTCGGGCCGGTTTTCATCCTCGGTCTGTGAAACAACCGCCTAACGACCCGTTCTAGAGAGTCCGTTAATGATTCCCGATCAACTTGCGGCGATGGATTCGCTACTACGACCCGCGTTCAGCCTTTCAGCTGTCAGTTTTGCCTTCCCGCTCAGCCGTTTCACGATTCACGAATCACCATGTCCTCCGTCCTCAGTTCGTTGGACGATTGGCACCGCGTCAGTCTGCGACACGGGTCCACCTGTCCGTGTTCGCGCGCTTGTCTGAAGGCGCGCCTTCAGACATGAGTTGGCAAATGACCTCATCACGATGAGCGATTCACGAAGAGTGATTGTTTGCGGTGCCGGCGTCGTCGGCCTTTGCACCGCGCACTATCTCGCGCGCGAAGGCTTTGCCGTCACGGTGATCGAACGCAATGCGTTGGGCGCCGATTCATGTGCGCACGGGAGCGCAGGCTACGTCTCGCCGAGCCATCTCGCGCCGATCTCAGCGCCGGGAATGGTCTGGCAGGGCCTGAAATGGATGGCCAGTTCGCGGAGCCCGTTTTACATCAAACCGCGACTCGATCCGGAGCTTGTCCGCTGGGGCTGGCTGTTTGCGCGGAATTGCACGCCCGGACACACGCGCCGTGCCGCGCCCGTGCTGCGCGATCTCTGCCTGGCCGGCCGCCAATTGTTCGTTGAACTGGCGGAGACGACCGGCAACGCATTCGAACTGCGCACGGAGGGTCTGCTCAATCTCTACAAAACACCCGAGGCCCTCGAGCACGAGATGGAGGGGCTGGGGCGTCTCGCGAACGAATTGGGCGTGGAAGCGCGCGCGCTCGATCCCCGGCAAACCGCCGAGATGGAGCCAGGCGCGCGCCTCGACGTCGCCGGCTCCATCTATTTTCCAATCGACGCGCACCTCACGCCGCGGAAACTCATCCCAACGCTCGTCGCGCTGCTCAAACAAAAGAGAGTCAAATTCCATTGGGACACGAGCGTCCGCGGCTGGAGCAGTGCGGCGGGACGCATCACGGGTGTCTCGACAACAATAGGAGAACTCGTCGCGGACGAATACGTGATCGCGATCGGTTCATGGGCGCCGGCGACGTTGCGCGGTCTTGGTCTGCGCCTCCCGATGCAGCCGGGAAAGGGCTACAGCCTAACAATTGAGCAGCCCCGGTTCAAATTCAGTAAATCGCTGATCCTGACCGAGCGCCGGGTGGCCGTGACTCCGATGGGCGACACGTTGCGCTTCGGTGGCACGATGGAGATCAGCGGTCACACCGATAACGTGCGGCCCGAGCGCGTCGAGCAAATCATCGCGGCAGCACAGGACTACTTTCCGGATTTCCGCGCGGACGACTTTGCCGGCATCAAGCCGTGGTTCGGTTACCGCCCGGTCTCGCCCGACGGCCTGCCATACATTGGACGCTTCGCGCGACCGTCAAACCTGACGGCGGCGTGCGGCCACGCCATGCTGGGTGTGACGTTGGCACCCATCACCGGCCTGCTCGTGGCCGAGACGCTGGTCGGTCGTAAACCGAGTATCGACCTGACGCTGCTCAATCCGGATCGCTTTGCCTAAGGTTGGAGGTCAACGATCAGAATCATTTGCGCCGGCTCTTTCGAATCGGTTGAAGCAGATGTATGGCGCGAACCGTTTTCGCGTAGACTGAGACAGCGATTGATGAAGGCCGCCTTACTCCATGCGCTCCGGTCGTTGAGAAACGCACTCTGGTTCACATCCCGGACAAGATCAGTGAGCTCTATCCCGGCGACAATGACCTCGAGCCGATCGGTGCTGGACGAGTGCTACGGGCGTCGACGGCATCTTATACCAGGACTTCTTTGGCAATCGTAGCCAGTTGGCCGCCGATATGGCGTTTAGCTTGAATGGTGACCGCGTCCCTGAGTCCGGCAATACGGTCGTGGTATTGGGCGGCGTATTGATCGCGCTCGGCCTGCTGCGGCGGCGAATTAGCGTCGCGAGCTAATTCGAGAACTTCTAGCGAGATGACCTGAATTGACACAAATTCTTGCCGGCCGCCGCTGGACCACTCTCATCTGCGCCAATCTGCGAAATCTGTGGATTGTTCCTCGCGCACTGCTTTACCCTTTCCCTGCCCGATCGCTATAGAGCGGACGCGTTTAGACAAATCGGGTTTCCTGCGGCGTTGTTATTCAAACCATGTCGTTGCCTCGTGCCT
The DNA here is from genome assembly GCA_963738045.1 of uncultured Verrucomicrobiae bacterium. Classification (GTDB taxonomy): domain Bacteria; phylum Verrucomicrobiota; class Verrucomicrobiia; order Chthoniobacterales; family UBA10450; genus Palsa-1392. The sequence goes on from CAVTUX010000003.1 coordinate 469,168, forward strand.
GTTCCCATCTTCAACTCCTTCTGGCCATCGCACTGGTCGCGGCCGGCGCCGGTTGCAGGCGCACTCCCATTTCCGTCGACGAAATCATCAACCGAAACACCGAAGCGATAGGCGGACGGCAGGCCATCGAGTCGGTGCACTCGGTCGCGATCGATCTGCACATTGTCGATCCAGGTTTTGCGGTCGACGGAACCTATCGCGCCGCGCGCCCCGGCAAGATGCGAATCGATGTGAATGCCGACGGAAAACATGTCTATACAGAGGCATTCGACGGAAGGCGCGGCTGGCAGTGGAAAGGAAAGGGTACTGAGACAGTCGAAGAATCTCCCAAGGCGACGGCAGCACTGCGCCATGGCGTTGAGCTGCCGGGAAATCTTTACGGGCTCCACGAGCTGCGGTCGCGCGGTCACCGTATTGCCTTGACCGGTCGAGAAGAAATCGGCGGCGTCAATTACTACCTTCTCCAGCTCACTTTGGCCGATGGCTATGTCACGACGCTCTATGTCGATCCAAATTCATGGCTGATCACGCGTCGGCGCGACGTTCGTGCTCTTCATGTTGACGTTGATCCGACGCCGACCACGATCGAGCAACAGATGTCCGATTTCCGAAAAGTCGGAGGGGTGATATTTCCGTTTGCCAACACCGAGACCGATCTGAAAACGGGCAAGGTTCTTGAGACCACGACGATCCGCGGCCTCACGGTCAACCCGGCCATCGATAACAGGATTTTCGAGCAGCCTTAATGGTGTGGCGACGCCTTGGTTTCAGGATGATGCAACCGCCAAATAATGGCGTGACATTGGAAAGGTCTCTAATAAACTCGACTTCGTTTTTGTCCGTTGCTTTACTTGCGGTACGAGACTTTGGGTGCGCTTATGAAGACTAAAACTCTCAAGAAAAGGATCCGTCGACTCGAAACCCGGCTGCGGGAAGATTCAAGAAAACTTGCCAAGTTGAAACGGAAACTTGAAGCGCAGCTGAAAGCAGACGCGGCCAAGGCAAAGAAGAAATCGGCCGCTCGCGCTGCGGCCAAGACGGCGGCGAGCGCATCAACTGCCCCCGCGAAAGTAAAAAGGAAACTGAATCTCTCACCTGAGCGTCGGGCGCAGCTTTCGGCTGCCATGAAAGCCCGCTGGGCGGCGATCCGGACGGCATCCGCGCCGAATCCGCCAAAGGCTTCGACCACCGAATATCAGACGCTGTAGGACACGGCTCCTCGCACTCAAAGTCGCGGAGCAAGCCGGTGGCCAGGTAGCTTGCGCTGCGAGAGGGGGATCGAGCACTGTTCCCGCCCCTTCCGATTTCGCCACTCGAGGGAGGTTGACCACTCCTGAATTACGGCGAGGACGCCATCTCCATTTACGATAAAAAAAAGCCCCGGCTTCTTCCGAAGCCGAGGTTGATTTTTTCCGTAGGGACGCTCGCTATGGGTTCGGCGATCCGGAGGTCGAATCCGCTGGAGCGGCCGGCGTCATCGCTGTTTTTGCGGAATCCATTGCGTCGCTCGCAGCATCCTGGACCTTGTCCACAGCCTTTTCAGCAGCATCCTTCGTCGTGTCGGCTGCATTCTGCGTCGCGCTCTTGGCCTGTTCCGCCATACTGTCCACTGCGGCGGCCGCCGCGGGCGCTTTTTCCTTCGCCGCTTCTTTTGCGGCATCGATCTGCTTGTCAGCGGCGTCTTTGGCCTCGTCGACCTTGGCCGCCACGGCCTGCTTGGCTTCGTCGGATTTTTCCTTAACGGCGTCTGCGGTTTTGTTGTTGCAACCCGTCCAGGCGAGGGCGGCGGTGGCCAAAATGGCCAATGGGATGATGTGTTTCATAATGTCGTTGATAGTAGGTTTAGAGGTTTATGGTTGCTTCGCGTCAGGTAAGTTACCTGGCGTGAAGCGGTAGTCTCATCGTTCGGGAGACGGAATGTCAACGCTTTGTTTGGCCTTTTGCGACGGGCGGAGAAAGGCGGTCAGGGGCAAATCGTGAAAGGAGTGATTCGCTCTCATCCGTGCGGATTGATCACCACTCTTGTCCTCGACATCTTCACTTCTTCCAGGCGGCGGACGGTCGGATAAGATAAGAGGCCACCAGCAGCGCAGAGCGCGCGCGGGTGGCCCCTTCTTAGGTTTCTCAGCTATTGTTTGGGCAGCGGATCAGCCGCGAAGTTTGCGTGGACCAACATCCATTTGTCGCCCTTTTTCACATAAACGCGGGTGGATTTTGCCCGGTTCGGTTCCGTCGTTCCGTCCTTGTTCTGGGTTAGGCCGACATAGTTGTAACTCAGAATGGCCACATCCCCGTTGTAGACCTGGACCTTGGGATTCGCCATTTCCGCCGCGAGCTGCTTGGTCGAGTCTTTCGTTGACGCCTCCGCAAGCTGCGAATTCATCGCCTTCCCATCAAGCCGCGTGGCGTACTGGGCGTTGAACTCCGTGTAGTCGTCCGACATGTCCTTCGTTTGTGCAGCAACGTTCGTTGGAGCTTTTATTCCAGCCGCCCATTGCGCCTTCGTAATTGCAATCACCGCATCGGCGATCGCCTGGTCGGCTTGCTGAGCCGACGCGTTGATCGTGAACGCCGAGCAACAGGCCGACGCGATTAATACCAATATTAGTTTCTTCATTTCTCTTCTCCTGCGGGGAAAACCCCCGCATGTCTGAGCTGACCACACTCAATGCATTTGGTCGCGGCGACGACGATTGTTAGCTGTTGCCGCCAAACCGGTTGAAAAACCGGGTTCTCGCTTTTCTGCGAAACAGTCCAATAGTGCGCCGATTCCTGGTAAGTCAATTCGTTTCGCCGACTAGCGAGCGAGACAGAGACCAGAATCGCGCCAGAAAATGATTCGTTCGCGTTGTGATCAAACCCGCGGTTCTTAGACAAGCAAGCGCGGGAATCAATTACGCTCGACGGAAGGGGCAACGCCCCCCGAAAAAAGTCGCGACTGGCTTTCGGCCTCTGTAAAATCAAAGTTGTGCCGCCTGAATCCGAGAACAATCTTCGACTCGAGATCGGGCACGTTTTGTTCATCGATCTGGTCGGTTACTCCAAGCTCTTGATTGAAGAGCAGAAGGAGCGGATGCACGAACTGACCGAGATTGTCCTGGCGACGGCGCAAGTGCGCGAGGCGCCTAACGAACAACTCGTTAGGCTTCCAACCGGCGATGGGATGGCCCTGGTCTTTCGCAACAGTTCCGAGGAGCCGGCGCGCTGCGCGCTCGAGATCGCGCAAGCGCTCAAGGCGCATCCGGAGATCGCGGTGCGGATGGGAATTCACAGCGGCCCGGTGAGCGAAATGACGGACGTGAGCGGGCGCAGCAACATCGCCGGGGCTGGGATTAACATTGCGCAACGGGTAATGGACTGCGGCGATGCCGGGCACATTCTCCTTTCGCAACATGTAGCCGACGATCTCGGACAATATCGGCAATGGTCGCCGCGTCTGCATGCTCTCGGTGAATGCGAAGTGAAGCACGGATTTCGCCTCCATCTCGTGAACCTCTACGCCGAGCAACTCGGTAATCCGGCCCGGCCGGAGAAACTCAAAAATCCTAACGAACAAAAAGGTTCGGAATTTGTACCAGTGACGGCTACTGACGGGGCCAACCGCCGGGTCCGTTGGAGCGTACTGGGTGGCATCCTGCTCCTGAGCGGGTTTCTTTTCGCTGGCGTTTTCCTTTTTTCTCAACGGCATCCCTGGCAAAGGAAGGCCACGGCAACGCCAGGACCGTCGGTTTCGATGAGCCCGACGATCCCGGAGAAGAGCATCGCTGTTCTCCCCTTCGAGAATCTCAGCGCCAATCCCGAGAACGCATTCTTTACCGATGGAGTGCAGGAAGAAATCCTCACCGACCTTGCGATGATCGCTGATCTGAAAGTGATCAGCCGGACGAGCGTGATGCAGGTACAAAAAGCGGAGCGCCACGCGACCTGCGCACGATCGCCCGGCAACTCGCTGTCTCCTACGTCGTGGAAGGAAGTGTGCAGCGGGTCAGGGACGAGGTGCGGGTGAACGCCCAACTGGTTGACGCGCGAAGCGACGCGCAGATCTGGGCCGATCATTACGATCGTAATCTGTCCGATATTTTCGCGATTCAGAGCGAGATCGCCCGCAACATAGCCGAGCATCTGCGCGCCAAACTCTCGACTGCGGAAGAAACGGCAATCAACCAGAAACCAACGACGGACCTGGTCGCGTACGAGCTATATCTTAAGGCAAAGAACGTTGTTGAAAGCTATCTCGATCAAACCGACTTGCGGAGCGCTCTTCTCAAAGCAGTCGACCTGCTCAGCGACGCCGCAAAACGCGATCCGGCTTTTGTCCTTGCCTACTGTTATACCGCTCGAGCGCACGACCTGATTTACTTCCTCGGGCTCGATGCCACGCCACAACGTCGCACGCTGGCCAAGGACGCGGTCGATACGGCGCTTCGGCTGCAGCCCGATTCGAGCGAAGCGCACCTCGCGAAAGCCGATTATTATTTTCGCTGCTACCGCGACTACGAACGCGCGTCGGCAGAGCTCACAGTGGCGCGGCCGGGTCTGCCAAACAGCGCGCCCCTCTGCGTGCTTGCGGGCTACATCGACCGGCGGCGCGGTCGCTGGGAGGAATCCACCAGGGAATTCGAGAAAGCGGTCGAATTGGATCCGCGCAACCTGGATGCGGTCAATCTGCTCGGCGATCATTATCGGCAGTTGCGGCAATTCGATACCGCTCGCCGCTGGTGGGAGAAACAGGCGGAGCGTTTTCCGGCAAATGCGCGTCTTTTCCAGACCTACGCCGCGGTCGCGGAGTTTGCGAAAAGCGGGAAGGTGGAGCAGCTCCGCACGGCTTTGGCGGCGCTGCCGATGGAGATCAATCCCGCCTCGGGAATCACTTCCGTCCGCGTGCTCGTCGCCTTGATCGATCGCGATTACGCGAGAGCATCGCGGGCGCTGGCGTCGTCGCCGCTCTCCGAATTTCAGGACGTGGATTACACGTTTTATTATCCGCGTGCCTGGTACGAAGCGGAGATCGCGCGCGCCCAAGGCGATGACCTAACGACACAAACCGCCTTCGCCGCCGCGCGTGCCGCTTTGGAAAAGAGGCCGCAGGTCCAGAACGACGAGCCGCGCGCCCTTGCTGTCCTCGCTCAGATCGATGCCGGGCTTGGCCGCAAAGCGCAGGCCCTTGCCGAAGGGCGACGCGCGGTGGAGTTAATGCCGATCTCGAAAGATGCCTACGATGGGCCGCTGGTTCTTCAGGGTTTGGCGCAGGTGTACACTTGGACCGGTGAAAAGGCCCTCGCGCTAGAGGCGATCAAAAAGCTCGTCCACGTTCCGGGCTTTCTCGATTACGGATATCTTCTGCGCGATCCGGCCTGGGCTCCATTACGTGGCGATCCGGATTTTGAAAAATTTGTCATCTCTCTCTCGCCAAAAGAAAGGAAATAGAAACGTGGCTAACCGGGTTACAAAACGATAATTGCAATCGCACCACGTTGACATTCGACCCGCGCACCTGAACCGTCACACGCATGCACAGATGCCTCTTCGTCTCCCTCCTTTTTGTTTCTACGCTCGCAATCGCGGCGGATGCCCAGGACGGGCCGAAGAACGCCGTCGTACTGATTATTCGCCATGGGGAAAAACCCGCCAGTGGCGTCGATCTCTCGCCTCTCGGCAAAGAGCGGGCCAAAGCGTATAAGCACTATTTCCAAGACTTCACCGTCGATTCCCAGCGACTGTGCCCGAACGTTGTTTTTGCTGCCAAAGACTCAAAGGATAGCCATCGCCCGCGCCTGACGGTCGAGCCTTTTGCCAAGGCCGAAAAATTGCACGTCGATACGCATTTCAGCAGCGGTCAGACGGCCGAACTGGCGGCGGCCCTGCGCAAAAATGATCAGGGAAAGCGGATTCTAATTTCCTGGCACCACACGGACATCCCGTCTCTTCTTCGGGCGCTCGGAGCGGCGCCTGACAGCCTGCTGCCGCGTGGCAAATGGCCTGATTCCGTCTTCGGCTGGGTCCTGATGCTGAGCTACGACCAGAATGGCCGTTTGATTCCTGCGAGCACAAGACGGATCGAGGAACACCTGATGCCGGACGACTCTCCGTAAAGCCGGAGAGAACGCCACCCGCCGAATCCTCCATCTCTGCCTGGCGAGCTGCCCAAAAACCTGCGAATGCGCGGTTGCCTTTTCTCGCGGATATGGAACCAAAGTCCAATATCTTGATCTGAAGGACACAGCTCCATTCTCTTGACATGAAAACTGAACACAGCAAAAGATCGTTCGGGCCAGGCGCAATCATGGCAGCCCTCCTTCTGTCGGTTTCGACGTTACCCGCCGCCGAGTCTCCCGTGGTCAACGTGAACAGAACGGCAACAGCCGAAAGCGCGGGGGCGGAATCGGACAGCGATCAAGCCGCGGAGCTCGCCAAACAACTGAGCAACCCCATCTCCTCGCTCATCAGCGTACCCTTCCAGGCGAACGAGGATTTCAATATCGGGCCAGCCAACGGTCACAAATTCACCCTCAACATTCAGCCGGTCATCCCGATTTCCATCAGCAAGGATTGGAACCTGATCGTGCGCACGATCCTGCCCGTCATCTCGCAGAGCGATGTCTTTGGCCACTCCGGCACCCAATCGGGCCTTGGGAATACCACACAGAGTTTCTTCCTTTCGCCCAAGGCGCCCGGCCCCGGCGGCCTCATCTGGGGTCTGGGCCCAGTCGGTTACTATCCCACGGCCACTGATGATCTCCTCGGCCCGAATAAGTGGGGTCTCGGGCCAACGTTCGTCGGTCTCGTGCAAAAAGGAGGCTGGACCGTCGGCATCCTGGCCAATCAGATTTGGAGTGTCGGCGGCAATAACAACGAGCAGAACATCAACGCCACCTATCTTCAGCCGTTCCTCAATTACACCACGAAGACCCATACGACCTTCGGCCTGGATATGGAGTCGACCTATGACTGGGAAAACAGTCAGTGGACCGTGCCATTTAACCTAACAGTGAGTCAGATTCTGAAAATCGGAAAGCAGCCGGTCAGCATCCAGTTCGGTGGCCGCTATTATGCCGAAGCTCCGAGCGGAGGGCCCGATTGGGGTTTGCGATTGAACTTCACCCTGCTCTTTCCGACAGCCAAACCAAAACCAGGACCAGGACACGTTGCCGGGACAACTGCCAAATAGAATCACACGCCACCTCCAGACACAAGAAGTAACCAGCAATAGAACCACTAATATGAATCTACGATCGAGGTTGAAATATTCAGCTTCGCTGTTGATTGCCGCTGTGACACTGCTCACGACGCAAGGAGCATCAGCCAGCCTGACGAGCGACGCGCGCGCCGCTCTCCGCCAACTGATCGCGCAGAACCCTGCCGCCCGCGGGGTGTCGGAGAAGGCCCTGGGTGTGCTTGTTTTTCCCAATGTCGTGAAAGCAGGATTCATTTTTGGCGGGCAGAGCGGCCAGGGGATCCTCTTCTACGGTGACAAAGCAGCCGGCCGCTACCGGACGACGGCGGCGTCCTATGGATTGCAGGCGGGCGCGCAGAAGTTCGGTTACGCTCTCTTCTTCATGAATCAAAAGGCGCTCGACTGGGTGAACGCGGCGCACGGTTGGTCGAATCGGTTCCGCCCCGAGCCTGGTCGTGGTGGACCAGGGCATGGCTCGCACGATGAACACCGAGACACTCCACAGTGGCATCTACGCCTTCACCTTCGATCAGCGGGGCCTCATGGGAGGAATCGGAATCCAGGGATCCAAAATTCAGAGGCTCGACTAGCAACGGAAATTCAGCGCGAGCGAAGAGCCACCGGCGCCAAGACAGTCGTTCAGTTAGAGTTCAGCAGTCATTGCTGGCGGTCACCGAGCGCAGAGCATCGATGTGCCTGGAGCCCGCAAGCTGGAAGCCTGCGCTACCTTTCCTTGCTCGATTCGCCTCGCACGCGAAACGGGTGAAAGTGAGTGCGAGAACAAATGGCATCGGAATCGGAAAATAATCTTCGGCTCGAAATCGGGCACGTTTTGTTCATCGATCTGGTGGGCTATTCCAAACTTTTGATCGACGAACAAAAGGAGCGCCTGCGCCGACTCACTGACATCGTGCTCGCGACGGGACAGGTGCACGAATCGCCCGACGAGCAAATCGTCCGGCTGCCGACAGGCGATGGGATGGCGCTGGTTTTTCGGAACAGTCCCGAGGAGCCGGCGCAATGTGCGGTCGAGATTGCGCAGGCGCTAAAGGCGCATCCGGAGATTGCGGTGCGCATGGGAATCAATAGCGGTCCAGTGAGCGAAGTAACCGACGTGAACGGACGCACCAATATCGCCGGCGCGGGGATCAACATGGCGCAGCGAGTGATGGACTGCGGCGATGCCGGTCACATCCTTCTCTCGCAGCGCGTGGCGGAGGATCTCGCGCAATTCCGGCAATGGTCGACGAGCCTGCACCATCTGGGCGAGTGCGAAGTGAAGCACGGCCTCAAGCTATCGATCACAAGTCTCTTCGGCGACGATTTTGGCAACGCCACCGTTCCGGCAAAGTTGGCCGGCACGATCGCGCGGCGCAAAGCAACGCGAAGGCTTCGGATTGGGCTGGCCATCGCAGCCGTTCTCGTTCTTGTTGCTGGAGTCCTGTTCATGCACTTCAAATCGGGCGCTCCGCAAATCAGTGCGGCCGCGGCTCCGCCAAAATCGATCGCGGTGCTGCCTTTCGACAATCTAAGCCGCGACCCAGAGAACGCCTACTTCAGCGAAGGTATTCATGACGAAATCCTGACCCGCCTGGCCAAGATCGCGGAGTTGAAGGTCATCTCACGTACCTCCACAGAACGATTCAAGAGTTCGCCCGATGATCTGCCCCGGATCGCGCGCCAGCTTGGCGTTGCCAACATTCTGGAGGGCCGCGTGCAAAAACCAAGCGATCAGGTACGGGTCAATGTGCAGTTGATTCACGCCGCGACCGGCGCGGATCTCTGGGCCGAGACCTATGATCGCAAATTGACTGATGTCTTTGCGGTGGAAAGCGACATCGCAAAGGCCATCGCGAGAAATCTGCAGGCCAAACTGACCGGTTCGGCGGAACATGTCCTGGCCTCGCGGCCGACGGAAGACCCGAAAGCGCACCAGCTCTATTTGAAGGGGCGTTACTTCTGGAACAAACGCAATCCTGAAAACCTGAAGAAGGCGATTAACTACTTTGAGCAAGCGATCGCGCAGGATCCGGCCTACGCGCTGGCGTATTCCGGGCTCGCTGATGCGCACGCGGTTTTTCCGTACTACGCCTCCACTCCGCCAAAGGATGATGCTCGAAAAGCACTGGCCGCCGCCCGCAAGGCGGTGCAACTCGATGACACCCTGTCCGAAGCGCACACATCGCTGGCCAACGCCCTTGTCTTGAACATGCAGTACGCTGCATCCCTGCCAGAGTTTCAGCGCGCAATCGAGCTCAACCCCAACTATGCTACGGCCCATCACTGGTATGGAGAGGCGCTCCAGGGTGAAGGGCGCTTCGACGAGGGCGTCGCTGAACTCAAGCGCGCGCAGGACCTTGATCCGCTCTCTCTCGTCATCAATTGCGTCGTCGGCTCGACCCTGGCGGTGGCGGGCCGGGATAATGAAGCCATCGAGCAATTGCGCAAAACGATCGAGATGGATCCAACTTTTGATCTCACGCACTGGTTTCTCGGTCAGGCTTACGACGACAAAGGCCAGATCGCAGAGGCGATCGCTCAATACGAAAAAGCGACGCAACTCAATCCCGATCCGGCTGCCCTGGCCTCGCTCGCCCGGGCCTACGCTCTCGCAGGGAGAAAGAAAGAGGCGCGCAAGATACTGGACGACCTGACGACTGCATCGCGGCAACACTATGTCTCGGCCTATGCGCTCGCAGTGATTCACCTGTCACTCGGCGAAAAAGACGAAGCGCTGCGGTTGCTGGAGGAGAGCTACAAAGATGGTGCAGCCTTTGACACCGGCGTCTTTGGCAGCATCAAGATCGATCGAAGGCTCGACTCCCTGCGAGGCGATCCGCGGTTTGAGAAACTGGTCGAGCAAATCTATTCGTCGAAACCGGAAGGATGAATTCCAGTGGCTTCTTCGCCGAGCTGAAGCGACGCAACGTATACAAGGTTACGATCGCTTATGCGGTCGTCGCCTGGTTGCTCATTCAGGTCGCGACTCAGGTCTTTCCGTTTTTCGAGATTTCAAACGGGGTCGTCAGACTGGTTATCCTGCTCATCGTCGTCGGCTTTCCCGTCGCCGTAGTTTGCGCGTGGGCCTTCGAATTGACGCCGGAGGGAATCAAGCGCACCGAGGCAGTTGATCGGGGCCGGTCTATTACCCGTCAGACCGGTCGCAAGCTGACTGCCTTGATCGTGGTCGTCGCGTTTGTCGCGATCGGGGTGATGATCTTTCGCTTCCTCCAGTCCCAGCAGGGGATCGAAGAGGCCCGCCGGGCCTCGGCCGAAATTAGTCCCAAAGCGATCGCCGTCCTACCCTTCGAGAATCTCAGTGATGACAAGTCGAACGCTTACTTCGTGAGCGGAATGCAGGATGAAATCCTGACCAATCTCGGTCAGGTGCGTGAACTGGCCGTCCGGTCGCGTACCTTCGACTCAGAAATATCAAAGTCATCCCGAAGACCTGCGCGGGCTCGGCCGGGAGCTGAAGGTCGCGACCGTGCTCGAGGGAAGCGTGCAGAAAACCGACGCCGATGTTTTGATCAACGTCCGGCTTATCGAGACTCAGACCCGCCGGCAGCTTTGGGCAGAGAGCTATCGGCGCAATAACCAGGATGTCCTTACTGTGCAGGGCGAAGTCGCGGAAAAGGTCGCCAATGCCTTGAAGGTAAAACTCGCGCCCGACCAGGAACAGCGGCTGCGCGCTCCGCCGACGACAAGCGCGCGTGCTCACGACCTCTTCCTGCGTGCCCATGCCCTGGGAGCACACTCCGATGAGAAGAGTCTGGAAGGGAAGATCGACCTTCTGCGGCAAGCGGTGACGGAGGATTCGCATTACGCGATGGCCTGGGGCGACCTGGCCGGAGCTTACCTCACGATTGCCGACGCCTATCGCGCGCCGCGCAACGTTTTGGGTCCGATGCGGCGGGCCGCGCTCATGGCGGTGGAGACGGATGAAGGGCGCGGTGTGGGTCATATTTGGCTGGGCGCGGTGTCCATGCTCTACGATCGCAATTTTCCCCTGGCCCGGCGTGAGCTGGAACGCGCGGTCGCGCTCGATCCGAATTCCTCCGATGCACATCGCTGGCTGGGATGGTATCTGGCGCGGGTGGAGCGCGATTTTGATGGCGGTCGCGCCGAACTGGAGAAAGCTCGCGCCCTCGACCCCTTCTATACCTGGCCGCTGATGTTTGAATGCTTCATCGATATCGCATCCGGCGACTATAACTCCGCGATGCAATTCGCGCAGCGCGTGATGGAAATCGATCCGCGCTTTTTCTACGACGTGTGACCCGACTGCGAGCGTTTATGCTGCAGAAGGTCGCTGGCAGGAAGCGATCACGCGCTACGAATCATTGCCCGCCGGGTTAATGAAGCAGCCAAATTTCCAGCTCGCGATTTGCTATGCCCACATGGGGCAGACGGATCGCGCCCGGCGAATCCTTACTGATCTGGAAACTCTCGCCCAGCAGCGCTACGTGGACCAAGCCCATCTCGCCGCGATCTACGCCGCGCTTGGGGAGAAGGACAAAGCGTTCGCCGCCCTCGACCAGGCTTGCGACGATCGCTCCGCGCGAGTGAGCACGCCGCGCTTTTACTCGTGGCTGGCGTCCTTGTTTGACGACCCGCGCTTTGCCAGGTTGGAAGAAAAGGTCAGGCACTCGGCGATTACCTCCACGCCCTAGGCGGGTAATCCGAAGCGCAATTGCCTTGTCGGCCCGGCCGCGCCGTGAAAGACTGGCCGCTCCCAATTGCTCGAGTGAAAAAGAAGGGAATAAAATGAAGCGAATCTCTGTTGCGGTTGTCCTGCTGTTGACTGCGTGCACCGTCTTTGCCGGGCAGTCCGCAGAAGAACAGGCGGTTTGGAAGCTGGAGCATTCCTATTGGGAATACGTCAAGGCGCTCGACCTCGAGAGCTATCGGAATTTATGGCATCCGAATTTTGTTGGATGGCCATCCTCAAGCGCCAGGCCGGCAAGAAAAGATCACATCACCGATTGGATTACTGATGCTCAAAAGAAGGGATTGCGCCTCGCGTCCTACAGCCTGGAACCGGCTGCCAGCCAGGCGACGGAGAACGTCGTTGTTACTCACTGTTGGCTCACGGAACATTGGATCGACAAAGAGGGCCACGATAAAGCCGAGACCATCAAACTCACTCACACCTGGATTCGAACTCCTGGCGGCTGGCAGATCATTGGCGGCATGGCCGCGCCAGTGCCCAAGCCTCCCGTTAATTGATAAACAGCCATGCCCATCCGAATTCTCGTCACCGGCGGCACCTTTGATAAGGAATACAACGAGCGTACCGGCCAACTCTATTTCAAGGACACACACCTCGGTGAGATGCTCCGGCGGGGTCGCTCGCGCGTAGAGGTTACAATTCGCACCGTCATGATGATCGACAGCCTTGAAATGACGGATGCCGACCGCGCGGTCATCGTGCAGAACTGTCAGCAGGCTCAGGAGGAGCGCATCGTCATCACCCATGGCACCGACACGATGACGGAAACCGCCGCCGCCGTGGCGCGCGCCGTCTCGGGGAAAACCGTGGTGCTCACTGGCGCGATGATACCGTGGGCCTTTGGCAGCTCCGACGGTCTTTTCAATCTCGGCAGCGCGCTCTCGTTCGTGCAAATCCTGCCGCCCGGAGTTTACGTGGCCATGAACGGCAAATGCTTCCCCTGGGATCGTGTCCGCAAAAATCGCGAGCGCGGCGAGTTTGAGGAAATCCCGCAGAAATGACAGCGCTTCGTGCCTGGCGAACCGCTCGCTGTCAGCTAAACTTCACACGCACTTTCCGCCCTTCGATGCATCCGTTTCGGCGTGCGCGAAGGAGCAATGACCTTCCCTCACTCGTCGACGTTGTCGGCCGCTAACACCATCGACGCTCTTTATCGCATCGAAAGGAAAAGCCTCTTCCCTATCGTCACGGGCATCTATCTCACAGGTCGAATAGTTCGACCAAACCCACGCCCGTCGAACCGTGGCTCCCAGTGACGATCGCCGTGTAGGCTCCCGCTGGCAGGTGGAGAATGGTGGCGGATTCGGCGGTCTTGCTGGGCGCAAGACCATTCTCTTCGATCTGCAGCGCGCTGATATCGTCCTCCCAGTTGTCATTGCCGCCGATCACGGCGCCATTGCTGTCGTAAACCGTCAATATCGGGTCGCTAAGCGGGTCGCTGATTCCGGCCGAGGCGAGAGACGGTCCGAGCGCGCGAATAACAAGCGTATTGCTGCCAACCTCGCCGACGATAAAACCACTGATAAGAACATTATCGCCCGTTTCCACGAGACCCCGGGTGCTAAGATTGGCCAGCTTCGACCCCGCAAGAGGCGAGAGATCGTAAGCCTCCACCAACCCGATCCCGGACGTCGTGTCCTTATCTGTCACAACGAAAGTATAAGCCCCGGGGACCAGACTTTGAACGGTCGCAGCCTCCGCGGCGTCTGTCGGCGCAAGGCCATCGGCAGCAATTTCCCCTGCGCCGGGATCAGTCTGCCAATCATCGTTGCTCGCGATCACATGGCCAGCCGAATCAAAGACCGAAAGCGTGGGATCCGAAGCAGCGTTGGGAAGCTGTAAGGAGGGCCCGAGCGCACGCAGTACCACCCGTTTCGCATCTGTGCCGGTAACGATAAAACCTCCGATAAGCGAGTCTTCAGCTGTCCCGATCAATCCCCGCGTGGACAAATTAAGTGCCAGGGACTCAACCGCTGGGAAAGAGGTGGACTCCAGATGGAGCGGCACGGAGTTGAAGGCCGCGAAACAAAAGTCCGTAGGATACTGGAAATAAAATATCTTCTCGCCCGCCGCATCCAGGCCAATAAGTTGAGCATATTGATGGGTGCCGTTGAGGCCATTGACATCTGCATAGTCAACCAGGTAGTTCAGCGGCGCATCCTCGTAAACGCTTCCACAGACGGGACTGACAACGCTCTGCCCCATCTCGTAATTCCAGACTTCGGTGGCTGTTTTCGCAGTTAAGTCCAAACGATATTTCCGGGGGCTGGCATAGGTTCGCAAGTCCCCCGGAGGTTGTTGGAAAAAACTGTTCAATCCGTTGTCGAAGACCATGATGTTTTGATCATACGTGATTGAAACGGCATGCTGGCCAATGGGTGGAAGGCTGCCGGCAGGCAGCGTAAGGGCGTACTGATTCAGTGCAGGGAACAGGTACCAGAGCTTAGTCGGGTCGCCCAGGATCCACTTGATGGCACCCGTTTCGTAATCGATACAGATCAAGAAATTCTCGCGACTGGAGACGATTAGTGAATCATCCGCCCGGTTGTAGGTGACAGCGTTGTTATGAAACCAATCGTTTGGCGACGGGTAAACGAACAAGTCCGGATTTTCTCCGTCGGCCAACATCGCGGCGCTGATGATCTGATCCATGTGCCACGTCTTGATAATGTTGCCGGAATAATCGACCTCCATGATGGTTGATTCAACCTGGTCTGGCGTATCGGGCTCGAGGAGAATTCCTGTTTTGCCACGGTCCATATTATGGTGGAAGTCGCTCACTCCACTGCCACTGTAATTCGCCACAGGTGTGACAACTCCATCGAGGTTGACACGGTAGAGCTGTGCGCCGTAGGCGTAGAATACTGCATTATCAAAGAAACCCGCGGTGGCTGCGAAACTCGGCGGGACCGGCACCATCCAACGGAGCGCGCCATCTGTGTCGATAATCGCGGGGGAATAACTTTCACAACTCCCCTTTATCAGGATATAATCGTAACTCAAGGTCGTGCTGTCAGTGCGGTGTTGCAGGTAGGTTGGGTTATTGTAACCACAAGGGTCGGCAAAGGAGGTTGTCGTGATCGTCGTCGCATCCTGCTTCGAAGAACCGTCAAGGAAGCGATACGTGAGCGTAACGGTATTTGCATAGCCGTCGTAGAGTCCGTAAACCGGCAGAAAAATCTCTCCCTCGGACGGCACGAGATAACCTTGCTCGACCAGGTAATCGTTCGAAAAGGTTCCCGATAAGGGGCGAGTCACCGATCCCGGCTTCGGGGAAATCGTGAACTGCACGTCTTTAATGACGCTGGTATCGCTCGCGATCAGCGTGAGCTGGCTTAGGAAAGGGACCGATCCGGGAGTTTGTCCCGTAATCGTAATCGTCGTGTCATCCGCCTGGGTCGCCTTTGCTGCCTGCGGTGAAACGGCAAAAACAGCAAGCAGGACAATGAGAGACGCTCTCTTGTAGAAGCCTTCAGGACGAAGGTTGATCGCCCGGATTTCGCGAACAGCTCCGCAGGTGATTTCTGCGGAATCGACACTGCGGCACTCCTTCTTCATGGCAATCCGCCCATGGTACGTGCCCTCCCGTAGAAGGCAAATCTCGGACGAGATCGAAGCGCTACTTAACGTTGGCAATCTTCACCACGCTGCCCTTGGCCTGCGGATCCTTTGGATCCTTTACCACCGTGACGAACAAGTCTTTCTCGTTTTCGTCGAAAGCGACGTTGGTTGTGCCATCGCCCGCCGCGATCTCGAAGACGTGCAGCAGCTTGCCTTCGGGAGAAATCTTAAGAATCTTGCCGCCGAACCATTGGGCCACATACATGTTGCCTTTGCGGTCGATCTTCATGCTGTCGGGCCCGAGCCACCAGGACTTGTTCTTGTCTTTTACGAGAAGATTGAGCAGGGCAAAATTGGAGCGATGGCTCAACGTGCCGTCGTCATTGATCGTGAATTTCAGGATGCAATTCCCGACGGTTTCACTGACGTAGAGAGTTTTCTGGTCGGGTGAAACGCCGATTCCGTTGGCGTAATTGAGATCGTTCGCAACCTCGACCCATTGCTGGCCGCCCGGCGCAAGATAAAGAATTTTTCCCACCACGGCCGTGGGCACATCCTGATACGGACCGAAGACCGTGGCGTAGGCAGCGCCGTTAGGCGCGACGACAATGTCATTGATGCCGCCCGCAAATGGCTGGCCGTTTTTATCGGCATCCCAACGGCGCAGCTGTTTGCCGGTCATGTCGAGTTCCATGATCGCGCCATGCTCGTCGGTACAGGCGAGGAGAAACGTCTTCTCTTTCGTGAGAGCCAGGCCGTTGTGGCCGCAGCCGTCGGTGTGATTCAGTACGGTCGTCGTTTTGCCGTCCCACTTCGAGAGCGTGTTCGAGACCCAGCCGACGTAGTAAAGGTTGCCGTCAATGTATAACGGCCCTTCCGGCCCAAGCACATTGTTCACGATCGTGACTTCCCCGGCCCACGCCCGAGCGACGAGCATTACGCCAATCACCAAGCAGATAAGTTTGTTTGCCCTCATGTTTGATTCCTTTGCCTGGCAAAATATTTAGCTGAACCTTCAAGGTCTGACGAGCCTTTTGGTATTTGTCGTAGCGGATCGACAGACCGAACGGGCTTTCCCGACGCTTACTTCGCCAGCCGTTACGGCAATTTACTTTTCACCTTCCCGTCCTCCTAGTAGGTGACGCCTGGAGTGAAGCTACCTGCACCAAACAATCTTCGATGGATGCGCGGGCAGCCAGAAGAGCGAGAATATCATCATGACCAATCCAGGAAAGATCATTCAGGAAAAGGGAGTCGTTAGAGCCCGAGCCGTCGCGATCGGGGCGCAATCGATGGGAGCACTGGCAGCCGGCACGATCGCCCTCGGCGCATTCGCCCTGGGGGCGCTCGCCATCGGGCGCCTCGTTGTCGGCCGCGCCAGAATCGGGCGGCTCGAAATCGGCGAGCTGATCGTCGGCCGCCTCACCGTGACCGATTCGCTCAACACCCCTTGAACAAGGAAGGAAGAAGGCATTTCATATGAAGCAATCATCATCCCTGCTCTTCGGCGATTTCATCCAGAACGATCCACTCGCGAAGGGCCGGCCGCTGCGCAATGCGCTCTTGAGGCTCGCCGGGGGTCGCCTTCCCACAGGGCGGCGTGCCGATCGATATTCGGCTTTCCTTCACCAACCGGCGGTTGGCGCGGCGATCACTCGAGAAGTTGCTCTCCTGGGACTTCGATAAACTGATTCTAGCTCACGGCGTCTGCGTCGAGCAGGACGCCAGGGCATTCGTCAGGCGCGCGTTCCGCTGGCTGACAAAATAATACGGGCTCATTCCGCAGGGAGAAAGCGATTACCTTGCAGAAGAAAATGATCCGGATCCTTTCAGGTTTCCCCGAAGAGGGTACTGGCCATTTCGGGAGAGGGCGAAGTGACGGCGGATGATTTCCGATCCGTGGTCTGGCCGGCGATCGAAGCGAGGTTCAAGACGCACGAGCAGCTGAGCCTGCCTCTACTATCAGCTCGGTCCGGAATTCACCGGGATGAGTCTTGGTGGGATGTGGGAGGATACGAACTCGATCTCGCTCATGAGACAGAAACGGAATCTTGCGCAGGAACGCCCGCGGTTTCAAGACAAAACTGCCGTTCTGCCGTCTTGTTCGCCCGAAACGTTGAGTTAGGCGTCCCTTCGGTTGGTCCAGCAAAATGGCGGGTTCGAGCAAGCCCGGCGTTTCATTTGTCTTTGTGCTTCTGCGTTTTTTTCCGCTACAATTTATCAAGAGAAACTACCTTTATTTCCCGTGGCCATACCATCTGATCCTGATTTCTGGGAGGACCTTCTGGTTTTCATCGAGGAGGGAAGAGTCGTTCCGGTGATCGGTGAAAGCATCGTGACGTTCGGACCCGATAACCGGAATCTTTATCGCTGGCTGGCAATGAACCTTGCCGAAAAACTTCAGATTCCCCCGGACTGTCTCTCGAACGCGCCCACGTTGAATGAAGTTGTCTGCCGGCATCTCTTGCGGGGCGGGGCGCGTAACATGATTTACACGCGGCTGCAACGCATTCTCCGGGACGAATGTCCAGAGCCCGGAAGCGCTCTCCGCGAGCTCGCGGCGATATCTGCTTTCAATCTTTTCATTAGTACAACCTTCGATCCTTTGCTTGAGAACGCCCTCAACGCCGAGCGCTATGGCGGACAATCGCTTACCCAAAAGTTGTCATTCTTCCCCGAAGCAGCTTTGAAGGATCTGCCGGTGAGGAAGTCCGAACTAAGCCGGGCCACGGTTTACCATCTTTTGGGCAATGTTTCGCCCAGTCCGGAATACGTGGTGTGGGAGGAGGATGCGCTCGAATTTGTTTGTGCTCTGCATCAGTATCTGCCGGTAATGGAGAAACTGGCCCGGGATCTCAAGGAACATGGGTTACTCGTTATCGGGCTGAATTTTTCGGATTGGCTGGTCCGCTTCTTTTTTCGGATTATCAAACAGTCACGGCTTTCCGAAGCCCGTCCCAACACGGAAGTTCTGGCGGTGGGACCGGTGGCGCCGGGTTCGGAAGGGATGGTGATGTTCTTCGGCGGGGTAACCCGAAACATCCATGTCATTGAGTGTGATCCATCGGAGTTTGTCCTCGATCTGGGGCGGCGTTGGCGGGAAAAGCATCCGGCGCTGGAAGGCAAAAAGAGCGAATTTGTTCCGCCTCCGGAAGCGGAGATGCCGGGCGGGGCAATATTCATGAGTTACGCACGTGAGGATGAAGAGACTGCCCGGAGGATTAAGGCCGGACTGGAGCGGCATGGATGCCTGGTTTGGTACGATCGGGAACGGCTCAAACCGGGGGGCAATTGGCACAATAACCTGGAAGACGAAGTGAAAGGACGATGCTCGCTTTTTCTCTCCATTATCTCACGGACGACCGAAGCAGCGCCAGCTGGATACTTCCATCAGGAACGGAATTGGGCTGCGGAATGGCAGGCAATGTTCTCGGAAGGGGAAGAGTTTTACGTGCCGGTGGTGATTGATGATTCGCCGCTGCCGACCAGGCGCGAGCCGCGAAGCTTCCGCAATGTTCAGGCCACTTATTTGCCGGGAGGCGAAGTCACGAAAGATTTTGGCGACTATTTGCGGCAGTTGATGGAACGGAGGGCTCAGTCTCCGCTTCAATGAGTTCGGTAAACGTCGTCCTCCAGGGCTCCGGTGGTGTTGACCCGGAATCGCCCTGGCTGGGGTTGCATTCCTTCACCGAAGAGACGCAGCGCTATTTCTTCGGCCGGACAGCAGAATTGCAGGATCTTTTTGAGCGAGTCTTGCACAAGCCCCTTACCGTCTTGTTTGGGCAATCCGGGCTTGGAAAAACCTCCCTGATTCAGGCGGGTTTGATTCCGAAACTTCGGGAGGCTGGTTTTTTCCCGGTCAGCATTCGCGTGCGCTACGACGAGAATGCGCCGGGCATCAGCCGGCAGATGATCGAAGCATTGAGCGAAGCGCTGAAGTCGGCCGACCATGCCGATCTTTCTGATGTCTGCCTGCGTACATCGAACCTTTGGCTGCTTCTCCATGATCCGGAGTGCGGTCTGATCGAGGAGAACGGCTCGGCTGCAATCCGGCCTGTTTTTATTTTCGACCAGTTCGAGGAGATTTTTACAATTGGTGAACAGCGCCGGGATGTGGTTGACGATTTTCGCGAAACGATCGCCGCGATTGTGGAAAACCGGATGCCCGAAGATGTCCGTGCAAGGATTGAAACCGACGAGGCGCTGGCGGACCGACTGAATTACCAAAGCCGGGTCGCCAAAGTTCTGCTTTCCCTGCGCGAGGATTTTCTTCATCTCCCGGAACGCTGGCGCTGGCAGTTGCCGGCGTTGATGGATAACCGAATGGAGCTTCCGCCATTAAGTGGCGAGCAGGCAGTCGAAGCAGTGATCGAGCCGGGCAGTCTTCGCCCGGGAAAACCGCCTATTGTTTCTCCCAAAGTCGCCGCTGCGGTTGTGCGATTTGTCGCCGGAGTGCAACCGGACGTCCCGTTGGAGGAGATCGACGCGATTCCACCGTTACTCAGTCTGATGTGCGCCGAATTGAACACGCAACGTCGCGCCGCCGGTGAAGAGATTATCTCCGCCGAACAGCTGGACGGACGCAGTGAGAAGATTCTCGAGAAGTTTTACGGAGATGCCTTTTCGAACCGCTCCCCGGCGGTCCGCGAATTCGTGGAGAACCGGCTCTTGTCCGATGCCGGGTATCGCCAGGCCGTAACTCTCGACACAGCCGAAGCGGAACTTTCGCGGGCTGGAGTCGGAAAGGAAGAAGCGCTGGGAGCGATCACCGACCTCGTGCAACGCAGACTTCTGGTCGTTGAGGAACGCAGCGGAATTCGCCGGGTCGAGCTGACTCACGATGTCCTAACCCCGGTGGCTCTGGCCAGTCGCACCGCGCGGCGGGAACGGGAAGAAGTCGCCCGGGTCGCCGCTCGCCAACGGCAGCGGCTCCGGAAACAGAGAAGGATCGCACTCACAGTAGTTGCCGTTTTGGCCGCGGGTTGCGCCGGTTTGATGATCTATGCCTGGCGCGCGCGGCAAGAGATCAAATTTCGTGAACTGCTCGAGGCCGGTTATTTGTCGCTGGAGTCTCGAAATTATTCTTCTGCCCTCCAGGATTTTAAAGAAGCAGCCCGTCGCAAGCCCTCTCGCTCCTCGCCCTGGTTCGGGATTGGGGACACTTTGGTCCGGCAGTTTTACCCCTCGGGCGGCCCGCGAGACACGCCGATTCTGTCGGAAGCGATCGACGCGTATAACAAAGCGATCGCAATTGAAGGGGATACCTGGGGGACAGGCGGAACTCAGGCGACTGGTCCGAGTAATTTGGCTGAGGCGTATGTCGGACTCGGAAACGTTTACGCGGTTGGCGCAGATCCCGATTTTCCAAGAGCGGAGGGACTCTACCGCCAGGCGGAGCAAATTGATCCGGGCTCGCCCAAACCGGCTGTGGGTTTTGGCAATATTCTACTGGAACAGGGGCGAATTCATGAAGCGATCAAGCAATATGAAAGATCGTTAGGCGCGGCCCTTCGCCGAAGCGAACCGGATTACGGCGCTCATGCCGGCCTTGGCACGGCCTATTTCGACCTTGGTCGGTACCGTTTGGCCATGCAGGAATGCAATCGAGCGATCGGCGCGCGACCCAATGCGGTTGGGCCGCTTTTACAACTGGCAAATGCCACTTACATGAATGACCGGGACGATCCGCGCTCGATTGAGCTTTTGAAGAGTCTGGTCGGATCGGATATGAAACGGGTTGATTCTGTCGCTCGAGTCAATCTCGCCTACATCTTGTTAGAAAAAGCGAGTTCGCCCGCCGATCCATCGCTGGTTTCGCAGGCAGCTCAATATCTCAACCAAGCCTACCAGAAAGATCCCTACGCTTTTTCTTGTTTTCGCCTCGGCATCGGCAAAGCGCTGCAAGGTGACGCCGCGGCCGCTACCGATCTCTGGCGGAAAGCAGCCATGTTGTCGTGGGGAGGAGATCCTTTTCAAGAACGCGTCTATGCTCCGTTCCTCGCTGTCTTGCGAGGTGACCCTGGCGGACTCACCAAAATGCAGACTGTTGTGGATACTCTGGCCGATGAAGGCGCTGAGGGTCTGCTCCAGGCGATACTGCGCGAAGCACAACTGGTGAAACGTTCCGGGCTGTTCAATGACCGGGTGATTTCGCTCATCAGTATGCTGCAGGAGGCCATCCAAAAAGCTGGCCAACACGGGTAGGAATCCTGCGCGTTCGTCTAGCTGACCAAGATTTGGGTTGACACCGCGCTTCATCAATACAAGTTTCCGCGTGGTGTTGGACTTGGGTTGTCTCGTCTTCTTTCCGGATGAACCGTTGTCTTGTCATTTGCTTCCACGCTGTTTTCGGCGCGGTTTCGAGCTTTGCCGGTCAACAATCCATGATCGAAGCAGAAGATACGAACCTGCAAAATGAAGGTAGCATCGTTGAGGTCCCGACTGCCAGAGAATCGCGCGGCCTGATTACTCTGGAAGGCCCATCGGGAATGTTTATCAATCCGACATCCGCTACTCTTCCGCAGGGAACACTCATCCTCAATTACTGCATTTTTGTTCCCAGTCTGCCGGAAGGAGTGGACGTCCAGGGACACGGGATTCTTTTGAGTTATGGGGTTCGGGACTGGCTCGAACTGGGATTTGTTGGCGATTTGTTTAACGTGAGTTTAGATGGCCCGCCGAAACGCGACGACACGTACGTTATCGGCGGTCCAATGGTTAGAATTCGCCTGCTGCGCGATCGAGTAGACCAATGGTGGCCCGAGGTGAGCGTTGGCAGCTACGCACGATTGGGGACACCCGCCAATGTGAATAATGCCGTTAACGCGTTCTTTGCCGCTTCAAAGACGATCCCGATTAATGAGAAGGGCTTCCTGAAGACAATCACCTTTCAAGGTGGATTCCGGGAAGCGTGGCTCGACGACGACGCACCGGTCTCGAACATTACCCGCGGATATGGCGGGATAGAAGTTCAACTTCCGTGGCATTTTTATGCGATTGGCGAGATCGATACCCGGGACAACGACGTGGATACTCATGTTCCGTGGGCCGGCGGGCTGCAATGGCGCTACAAATGGTTTGGCTGTTCCATCGCGGCGATTCAGAATGGGAGCGAGCAAGGTCCCGGATTTTACTTCGGTGTTGGCGGTGGGATAGGAGCAGAACCGGTCCGAACCTCCACGACACCTGCTCCGCGACCCTAGGCCGGCGTTGGTTAGACCTTTTTCGGGTTTGTCATCCGAATTCCGCGGAGGCATTGCGTTGGAACATGACGCCGCAGACTAACGACGCTTACAACAGCTCATTGTGCGATAATCGTTTTCACCACGGGAATCGTGCAGCCGTCGACGCCGATCCCGCAATTAATTACAGCGCCACCCGGAGGTGTAACCAAACGCAGAAGAGATTCGGCGCGGCCGCCCGTGAACTAAAGCGCCACCGGTGGTTAGAACTTCTTTATCACTCGAACATAGACGAATCGTCCCAAATTATCATATAGGAATCCCGGGTATTTATTTAAATAATCGCCATATTCGAATCCATTCTCCGCCGGCGGGTCCTCGCCGAATATGTTATTCACGCCAACGGTGAAGGTGGTGTTATTCAAGACCGCTTTCCAGAAGGGCATCGAATAAGTCGCAGTGCTTTCCATGGGCTTACCCTCTTTGTTGGTTATGACCTCCCTGCCACCCTTGGAGTAGCCTGCCACAGGCTGAGACTCTTCAGGAGGGGTGGAGATAAAACTGTAGGAGAGCAAAGCGTCTGTGAACCAGGTTGCTTTAACATAATGTAGTTTCTCAATTCCATCGAACCGTTTGGCAAAGACTTCTTCTCGGAATCCACCAATGTAATGCACGGTCCAGTTCAGGTCCCAGTTCTTCCACGTCCAGTCAAGGTTTTCTATCCCCCTCCATCGCATCCAGCCGTCGCCGCCGGCCGGTGATCCGAAGAACATGCCCTCGATAAAATCGCTGTTGCTGCGCCCGGCCACGTGGAACGCTTGTTTGCTTCCGGGGAAGGCAAACACGAAGTCTTCCAGATAAGTTGTGCGGGTCAGAGAAGTAAATGTCCCAACGGGCGTTTGAATTTGGTACCGAAGTTCAAGATCAACTCCGCGCGCGTCCTGCCTCCCACCGTTTAGAAGCGGACTCGCGACCCCGACAAGAGCGCCTCCAGAATCGAATAAAACCGCGCTCTGCCCAGGTTGGGGCTGTAGCATACCGGTTATCATTCTAACCGAACCCAGGCCCATACCCCCCTGCGCGACAAATTCATCAATTATCGCCTGAGGAGCAACCCCCCCAACAAGGCCGGTCCGCTCGATGTCCCAGAAATCAACCGTGAATGTCAGACTTCCCCATTGCGGCGGGATCCATTTCGGCGTGTAAAGAAAACCGCCCGTCCACGTCCGGTCATGTTCTGGGGCAAGGTTCCTGTTGGGGAGTTCGTTGATGGTTGTTTCCGCATTAGTTTCGCCCAGGAAAGTTGTCGGCCCGAGACCGAAAACTGTAGGTCCATACAACTCGGTCATTGAGGGCTCGAGAAAGCCTTCGCCCCAGGTGTTGCGAATGGTCAGTTGCTCATCAAACGGCTGCCAGCGCAACGCCACTTTGGGTACTAGCACGTTTGTGTTATTATTCATAAATTCCTCAAAACGGGCTCCTGCGTCCAACTCTAGCGAATGAAGTCCTGGAATTTTCATTTCCGGGCTGAAAATTGGAACGCGTAATTCGCCATAAAAGGCCACTTCTTTGCGGCCGGCTTTCACAGGGGTGACACCGCCGGTACCAAGCTCCTCCGGAGTAAGGATGCTGGCTTGGTCATCTGGATTGATCTCGTAGGTTTCCCGACCGAAAAAACCGCCCAAGGCAAGTCCGACTGGACCGCCAGGCAAATCAAACAGGCCGGTTGTGTAAATGTTCAAGTCCAAGGTCGCGAGCTTGGAGGTAAGAAAATCGCGCCGATGCAGCGTCGCAAAGTTGATCAACGGCAGGTTGGTTGCGATGGGAGCCCTGAAATCGTCGAACGGATTGTACGGTATCGTTTGCCCAATAAAATCATTCGAGGTCGGATTAAAGAGCGAATCGTTTGCGTTGAGAATGCGCTCAAATCGCGGGCCATCAGCGTCCCGGATCTGACTAATACTCAGGATTTGGCTATAGCGGAACCCAGCGTCGTAGCCCCAGCTTCCATCAAAGAGCTTGTCTCCTTTTATGCCGATAGTGCTCAGCCAGGCTTCGTTTTCGTTATCATACAATCGATTACCGAAACCGGCAAGCCGCGCACTAGAGCCGCCCGAGATGAACTGCCCAAACGGGTTGAATGGGTTAAAGGCGCCCGGAGGTGCGCCAACGTCCTCAGCACTCGGAGTATGCGGAGGCTCGTCTCCAGCCGCGATGGGAGCATGCGGTGGGATGAAGATCACAAATGAGCCAGGGTCCTCGAAGAAGCCGGTGGCGGTTGGCGCCAGTTCATCATGCGACTTTACGTCGGCGTAATAGCAGTCACCGTAAAGCTGGAGCTGATCGTTGCAGATCTTATCGTTGAAAGAGACATAGCCGCCCCGGCGTTCCTGTTCCGGAAAGGAACTACTGAACTGGGAGACGTTGAAGCCGGGTAGAATACCGAGTCCGCTTCTGACCTGGTGCGTATCGTAGATATACCGGCCTACCGGTGCAAGACCGTTAGTACCGAGCGGCGCAGTGGTAAATATCGTTATGTCAGCGTCCGACGGTATCTGACCAGGCACACCAGCCGTTCCAAACACTGCGCCGGCCGCTAGCGCCACTGCCGTGCCTACCTCAAAGTTGGCCGGGCTCGCGTTGTTGCTCAGGAACTTCCCCTTCTGGGTGTTGCCGCGGTCCCTGTTAAAGAGTGAATTATGGTGATAAAAGAAGATGTCACCAGCCACGCTCAGTTTATCGTCGCCTGTTCCAAAGAGAATGTCGCCGCTGTAAAGACCGGCATCTTTGTCCAGGGTGTCACCGTAATACAGGGTCAGTTGGGCGCCACGATAATCTTTGTAGAACTTGAGGTTAATGACGCCGGCAACCGCGTCAGCTCCATAGGTAGTGGAGGCGCCATCTGTCAGAATCTCGATGCTCTGGACTGCGGAAATGGGAAGGGTAAGCAAATCGATGAATCCGGCGCCCGAGTTGGCGTTCCCGGGAAACGGCGCGACGCGCCGCCCATCGACAAGAACCAGGGTAGCGCCTGGGTCGAACCCGCGCAGCGAAACCGCAGCTGTGCCTGTCGGGCCGCCCGAGGCGTCGGCGTTGTTACTAACCGGGATGCCGCTTGCATTCATCACCGGCTGGATCCTAAGAAACTGCTCCGTGGTGGTGCCCTGACCGGATTTATTGATTAGGTCCCGGTTGAGAATAATGACCGGGTTCGGAGAGACTTCCTCTGCAGTCGGAATGTTTGAACCGGTCACGATAACTTCCTCGACTGTAACGTCAGACCGGGCGGTTGTCTGCGGCGAGGGCGATGGATCCTGCGCAAACGTCAAAGGGACGGGACAAAAGAAGCCTGCCGCGATTGCAAGGCACAGGCCGGGTTCAAAAGTCTTCTTCATTCATTCCGGGGTATTCCTGTGCGGACACCTCTAACAGAGTTGTTTCTACATTGACAAGCTTCGTTTTGGAAAACCTTGGGCCGAATTCTTCTCGGTTCGCAAATTGCCGTGTGCCGTGGGCTAACGGTCGCATTCGGCGGAGCGGCGACCTAATCTGGGGCCGGAAAAATAGTCAACAATTCTTGCGGAACTGCTCGCGCATCCTGCAGTTGGCCGTCGAAATACACCCTGACCACAAATCCGCCGAATCGTCGTTCATCAGGTGAAGGTAGTTTGCTCTTTGGACGCAGGTAAGTCGCGGCCAAAAACTTTGGAGTCGGGTCCGTCCAGTCCCGGCCAGAGCTAAGCCAGTTATAGCTGACCCCGGCATTAGTTGGCTTAAATCTGTTGTCTTTCGTTAGGTCGTAGAAATCAACTTTAATCCTCACGACGTGGCCATTCTGCGTGCCGGGTCGTGGCTTTACTCCAATTTTGAGCTTCAAGTGACCCTGCGCGTTCGGGTCGACTGTCTCTGACAGCGTTGTCTCGGTGATCGCCAAAATTGTGTCCTGCGAAGCGCCGATTTGCCGTAACAAAAGAGGGAAACGTGCGTCGGAACGAAGCGCACGAAATTCGGGGAGAAACGCGACCCATTGCAATACTCCCGAGTGCTCTGCATAGGCGCGTTCGAGTTCCCGAAAAGCTCCCTCCTTGTCGCCAAGCGCGACTGCGACCGCGGCGATCAGAGGTGCTGAGACGTAGCGTTTCTCTCTTGCTTGGAAAAGTTGAGCAAGAATATTTCGCGCCTCGATCTCGCGGCCCATTCGAGTGTAGGTGATGGCAAGGCCACTACTTGGCAAATGCGTGGCCTCCTCGGCTTTTGTGTAAAGCGCGATCGCTTCCGGGAAATTCCCCTTCTCGCGATATCCCGCGGCAAGAAGCGAATCCAGATAAAAATAATTCGGATCGAGCTGGAGCGTCCGCTGGCCTTCGGCAATGGCGTCATCAACTCGGTCATTAGCCAGATAGGCGGCGGTGGCAACATAGCTCGTGATAGGCGACACCGGATCTAATTTCTGAGCCTCGAGGATAAGTCGAAGGCCGTCTTTTAGCTCACCGCGGAGGAGCGGATGCAGGCCCGAAAAAAAGTGAGCCGGCGCAGAATTAGGATCGAGCTGGAGCGCGCGCGTCAGTTCCGCATCCGCGCCAGCGAGGTCCCAGTCGAGAACACGTTTGGCTTCACTAAGGTAGCAATGTGCTTCCGCATCTCTCTCGTCGAGCGCAATCGCCTTCATCGCTGCCGCCCTTGAGAGCGGATAAGCTTCCAGCGGCTTTACATAGACATCGGCCAAAAAATACCAGACTTTTGCGATCCCGGTCCAGGCCCGTGAAAAAGTCGGATCTTTCTCGAGACAGCGCTGAAAGAAACTGAGCGCCCTGCGCAAATCCTCCTCCGTGCTTTTGTTCGAGAAATAGAGACCTTGTAGATAAAGATCGTATGCCTCTGTATTCGGTTGTTCGCGGGCAGGAAGCGAAACCGCGAGCTTGATCTTGAGCGCTTCAACAATTGCGCGGGCGATTTCATCCTGGAGCGCAAACATCCCCTGCAATTCGCGTTCGTATGTTTCCGACCAAATCCGGAAACCCTTGCGTGCATCAATCAACTCTGTGGTTATCCGAACGCGATTACCCTCGCGACGCAAAGTTCCCTCCAGCACATTCGCGACGTTTAGCTTCTTCCCAATTTCGCTCGCGTTCGCGTTCTTCCCTTTGAATGAAAATGACGAGATGCGGCCAACGACGCGCAACCCATCGACTTTTGCCAGAGCATCGAGAATTTCTTCGCTTACGCCGTCGCAGAAATATTCCTGATCTTTTGCCTGGCTAAGATCTAAGAATGGCAGCACCGCGATGCTTTTCTCCGACGGTAAACTCGTCACAACGTCGCGATGTCGATAGAACGGAACCGCCAGCGCAGCGGCAAGCATTAGCAACGCGATCAGCAACGCAATCGGCGATCGCGCCCAGCGCAACCATAAAGGCGCAGCCTTCAATTCTAGTTTGTGGCGTAGATTTTTGAGCGCTTGAAGCAGCTCGCTGACGCTCTGGTACCGTTTTGTTCGATCTTTGCGCAGCGTTTTGCTGATGATCTGCTGAAGCTCAGTGGGAGTGTGCGCGAGGTAACTTGTGAGCGGCGACGGCTCCTTTTGTAAGATTGAAGTCACAATCTCTCGAGGGTTTTCGCCAGGGAATGGCTCATGTCCGGTAACCATTTCGTAAAGAACTACGCCAAGACTCCAGACGTCTGTCTCCTTACCAACCGACGCGCCACGTGTCTGTTCCGGCGACATGTAAGGAACGGTGCCGAGGATCGAGCCAAGGTTAGTTTGAGCCGGCAAGAGCGCTTCGTCTGTCGAAACCGTCAACGGTCCTTGTTCGGCCAGTTTCGCAATCCCGAAGTCGAGCACTTTTACGTAACCGTCGGGCCGGAGCATGATGTTCTCCGGCTTGATGTCGCGATGAACAATGCCCGCCTGGTGGGCGGCGGCGAGGGCACTCGCCACCTGGGTCGCGATCTCAACCGCTTCACTCAGCTGCATCGGTCCGCGCATCAGACGTTGACGCAGCGTCTCGCCTTCGATCAGTTCACTGGCAATATAATGAATTGAACGATCCTCGCCGATCTCGTAAACCGTCAGGATATTTGGATGATTGAGCGCGACTACGGCGTGCGCTTCTTGTTCAAACCGCTTCAGGCGCTCGATGTCACCGGTAAAACGTAGGGGCAGGAGCTTCAGTGCAGCATTGCGGCCCGCTGTCACGTCAGTGGCCAGATAGACTTCGCCCATCCCGCCGGTGCCGATTCGTTCAGAAATTTTGTAGTGGCCGATCGTCTGACCGACGAGCAAATCAGCCTGCCGATTTTCAATAATCCGCGTTGCGAAGGCCGCACCAGGGGTTTCAATGAAGCTGCCTGCTCGCTGACGCGAAACGAGGAGCGCTTCAACTTTACGGCGCAAAAGCTCATCGCCCTCACAGGCGGCGGCCAGGAATGCGCCGATCTGGTCCGGCTCTTGATCGAGCGCTGCACGAAAGATTTCCTCAATCGTTTGAAATCGCGCCGGCGTCATATTCGACCCCGCTATCCGAGGGTAACGAGGAGTTTAATTCAGTTAGTCCGCGTTGTGCAATTCGTTATACAGCCATACTTTGGCAAATTCCCAGTCGCGCCTCACCGTTACAGGTGAAATCTTGAGCACCTCTGCGATCTCGTCATAGTTGAGCCCGCCGAAATATTTTAGTTCGACGACTTGAGCTTTTCTTGGGTCGAGCGTGACCAGTCTTTCCAGTGCCTCGTGTAGATCAACAAATTCCTTCGATTGCTCCGGTGAGACAATTGCTGCTTCGTCCAACTCTACCTTGAATGCGCCGCCGCCGCGTTTTTGCGCTCGGTTACTCCTGCCGTAACTGACCAGAATTTGGCGCATCGCTCGGGCGGCGATGGCGAAGAAGTGGGCGCGGTTCTGCCAGCGTGGATTGGTTTGGTCGGCCAGGCGCAGATAAGCCTCATTGACCAGCGCCGTCGTTTGCAGCGTGTGGCCGGGGCGTTCTCCGCCCATATGACGGTGGGCGAGGCGTCGGATTTCCTCATAAACCAGCGGCGTTAATTCCGCGAGGGCGGCATCGTCCCCTTGACTCCATTTTCCCAGGAGCTCCGTCACTCTTTGGTGAGAAACCGCGGGCGTATCCATCATGGCCTTCACAGCCTACCAGCCCAACAAAATCTGCGCACGCAGAAAAATTCCAAATTCAGATGATCATTTTGATCGCTTTTTCGCGCCTTATCGCAATGAAAGCCAAACCAAAAACCAAAGGAAAGAAACAACAATGAATCCACTGACTTACTTCAAAAAAATACGAATCCTGCCACTCGTCATCGCACCTGCACTTGTCGCGCTGGCCACGGTGACACCCGTGCCGGCCCACGCAACGCCCTCATGCGCGCTCGCCAGCGAAACGCTGGCGACGGGCCACTTTCCCTCTGGCTCGCTCGACTTGCTGTGCAACGAGATGCAGCAGTATGGGTGGGGCATCAAGATGAAGGTGAGGGGAGATTCGGACCTTTATATCGTCCGAAATACGTGGCCGGTCGGGGCTCATTCTGGGTGGCACACGCATCCGGGGCCAAGCCTGATCACCATCCTGTCTGGCGAACTCACCGTCTACGAGGCTGACGACCCCAGCTGCACGCCGACGGTTTACCATGCAGGCGACAGCTTCACAGACGTAGGCTGCGGGGACGTACACCTGATCCGTAACGAAGGGACGGAATGCGCGGTAAACATGGTCGTCCAGATCGTTCCGGCGGGCCAGCCGCGAAGGATCGACGCTGATCAGCCAGCTAATTGCGTGGTGCCGACTTGTTCGGCTCCCACACCGACCCCTTGTCCTCAATAACGACTCCGCTCTGATCGCAGTGCAAATCGTCCCAGCGGATATTCTCTGCAATAAGCCGCTGGGACGAAATCTCCGAAAATTTGCGATTAAAATTGGATGTACGCCAATGTCGGCACTCGTCCTGAGTCAATCGCCCCCACCCGGCGAATCTCAAAGGCGGTTGCTTGCCCCGCTTGGATGCATGCCGGGCACGGAGGAAGGTTCGCCGAAACAACCTCGATTCAAATGATCACTTTGATCGCCCATTTTCGCTTTATGGCAATGAAAGGCAACCACGAAACTATTTCAAACCTCCTGGCTCACACTGGGCGCTTTCCACTCAAGTGCAGCAGCACTGGATAACCAAAACAAAACCAAAACCAGAAAAACGAAATCATGAAAACAAGAAAAGAGATACAATCCAAAAAGGTGGCCGAGAGTCCGGATGTAAAGGCCGATCTAGAGGCAATTAGGGGCATCGTTAAGCCCCCCCTATTTTACCTATTGGGTGCAACCGTACAGACAATAGGAGGAGCAGATTATCCAACCGGTATTGTCACGTACAAAAATCTGCTCTTTGAGGCCAGGTACGAAAATCTTGCATCTTCACTCGACGTGAGTGGAGTCTCTTCAGCCGGCAGCGATGGGAAGAGCGTCTTTCGTCTTACGGGCTTCTTACCATCATACAAAATACGACATCTAGCGGAACCCGTCAACGTAATCGCCACGCCGCGTGGAAGTATTCCTTTGCTTCTAACTGCCGAATATACGTTCATGACCGACCCCGGCACTTCTCAAGCGAGCGATATTGAAATTACAGTTTACGCATGGGATTCCAACGGAAATCCCGCGCCCGACATAGCTTTCGACTGGCGCTGCCGTTTCCAGGGTTTCATGACAGAACTCCTTTTGTGAAAGGGCGCATCCGTTCCCTCAAGTAAGGGGTTTCCCGCAAAAAATCTCAATTTAGATGATCACTTTGATCGCTCTTTTTCGCTTTATCGCAATGAACGCAATGAAAGGCAAAACACCAAAGCAAAAACAAGAAATATGAAAACTCTAGATGTAACAAATCCAATTTATCGGTCGCTTTTGCGACGCGGTTTTCTTCCCATTGCTCTCGTCCTCGTCTGCTTTGCGCTTTCGTCGAGCGCGCCGGCGACGACGGACGAAGGCCTGCCCAACCAAAACACTGCGGACGGTGATGGTGCGCTCTTCAGTCTCACCACCGGCACCGACAACACGGCGGTTGGTTTCGATGCGCTCTATAGTATTACCGATGGCTCGAACGATACGGCCGCTGGTTCGTTAGCGCTTGCTAACGACACAGCCGGCCTGAACACGGCCTTTGGTTATAGTGCGCTCAATGCCAACACGACAGGCGACCACAACATGGCTATTGGTCGCAACGCGCTGCTTAGCAACACCACCGGCAACAACAACGCGGCGACTGGGGACGGAGCGCTCTTTTCGAACACGACCGGCCACGAGAACACGGCCACCGGTCGTCTTGCGCTTTTTAGCAACACCACCAGCTTCAACAACGTGGCCCATGGTTTTCTTGCGCTCTTTAGCAACACCACCGGCAACGACAACACGGCCACCGGTACTGGTGCGCTCCAAAATAACATGACCGGCATCCGCAACACGGCCGAGGGTTCTTCGGCACTCTATAGAAACACCACCGGCAACCGCAATATCGCCTTGGGCGCTCGCGCTGGTATTAATCTCACGACAGGCAGTCACAATATCGAAATTGGCAACCAAGGTGTTGCGGGCGAGTCCGGTAAGATCCGCATCGGCACGGAGGGGGACCAGACGGACGCATTTATCGCCGGCATCAGTGGAACAACTGTTCCAGGCGGCGTCGCGGTTATCATTGGGACCGACGGTCACCTCGGCATAGTCACCTCCTCAGCGCGTTTCAAGGATGAGATCAAACCGATGGATAAGGCGAGCGAAGCGATCTTTGGCTTGAAACCGGTAATGTTTCACTACAAGAGAGCACTCGATCCGAATAGCATCCCGCAGTTTGGCCTTGTCGCTGAGCAAGTGGAGGAGGTCAACCCAGACTTGGTGGCTCGCGATAACGAAGGTAAGCCTTACACCGTCAGGTATGAAGCCGTGAACGCGATGTTACTGAACGAGTTCCTTAAAGAACACCGCACGGTGCAGGAACAGAAAGCGACTATCGCGCAGTTAAAGAAGGAGTTCGCGGAGCAACAGAAACAGATTGAAGCTCTCACCACGGGTCTCCAAAAAGTAAGTGTCCAGCTCGAACTGAACAAACCTGCGCCGCAAACGGTCGTCGAGAGCTGGTAAAGCTACGGAACACAGAAAGAGAAACCCTCTTTAACTCTGCGAGGACGGCTGTCAGCTCTATCGCTCACAGATCGCCAAATCGAGTCGCCACGCTTCCCAAGCGTGGCGACTTTCGCTTTGCAAAGAGTGTGAGAATAAGTCGCACCCGGTTTGAATGTCAGTAAGGGATACTGAACCGTCTCAGAAAACTGAGAAGCGAAAATCCGTAACTGCTAGCTGTGAATTCCCATCCGCACCACGATCTCCGGGTGCGCCTTGAGCGCCTGGGCAATCTCGAGCGCACAGCGCGCCGGCTCCTCGGCGCTGTTGCGAAAGACCAGCGCCATCCCGTCCCCCGTCGGTAGCCTAACGAGTTGTTCGTCAGGAGCCTCGCGCACTTGCTCGGTCGCGAGCACGATTTCGGTGAGCTGACTCAACCGGTCCTTCTGCTCCTCGATCAAGAGCTTGGAATACCCGACCAGATCGATGAACAGGACATGCCCGATCTCGAGGTCGAAGATTGTTCTCGGTTTCAGTCGCCATTTATCCTCCTGTCTTTATGGCTATTTGTCTTCGCAAAGTTTTTGGAACCGCGGATCATTTCGGAGCGGATCGAACATCGGATCGAGTCGGAGGAGCGCGGAAGTAAGCGGCGCGTTGCCTACAGGTAGCGCGCCCTCATACGGTATCGAGAGCAGTTTTTCGAGGGCGGCAATCGCTCGGTCGGCCTCTCCCATCCGCGCCGTGACCCGGGCGAGGATCTCGATCGGAGCGGGGCCATCGATAACGTCTTTCTCAATTGGATTCGCGGCCATGGCTCGTTCGGCCATGGAGATGGCTGCGGCTTTGTTGCCCAGCCCCATCTCAACCAGGGCGAGATCTTGCATGAGGTTATAGTTGTCGGGCTGCTCCTTGAGGAAAGGTTCCAGTTCGGTATGCGCCTGTTGCCAGCTTTCCTCGGCAGCAGAATGGTCGCCTGCGACTTCCTGCGCCCAGCCTAACCAAAATCGCAGCTCGCCGCCAAAATAACCCAACCCCGCGTCAGGCGTGGCCAGTATCTCCTTTAAGCGAGGGATGATGGGGGCGGACCGGCGCTCGAGGATCGCCTGGTAGACTTGTGTCTCCAGCGCGACGGTATTCTCGGCGGCAGGGTGAAGAGGACCGAGAAGAGCTGAAGCACGCGGCAAATCGCCTTCGGCTTGGGCAATGGATGCTTTCAGCGCCACGGTATCAACGTCGTCCGGCGTAATGTTGAGAACCTGATCCAGCTTCCGCAGCGCTTCGGGGAAACGACGAAGAAGCATGTAGGAAAGCGCGTGCTGGCTAAGCAGGTTCACATCGCGTGGGTCGAGCCGCTCGGCCTGGTTGAAAAAGGCCTCGCTTTGCTCCCATCGGCCTGCTCTGCGCGCCACGTAGGCCAGCGATTCAGGAATCCGGCTGCTATTGGGCAGGAAGGGGCGTGCCTGCTCGAAGTAACGGACCGCGGTGGGGTAATCTTTGAGATAGGCGTAGTAGTAATAACCTTTGGCGATCAATCCCTCGCCGAGATTGGGTTGGAGAGTAAGCGCGGTCTCGGCCGCTTGCCGCGCTTCTTCTCGGAGCGCTTCCGTCGGTTGAAGAGTAATTCCGATGTAGCCGACTGAATCGACATAGGATAGGAGCGCCCAGGCAAGGGCAAACTTCGGGTCGAGGCGCACCGCTTCTCTCAAATGCTTTTGCGCGCCGAGAGAGTTAGCCGGTGAATTTTGTGCTTTCAGAGTATAAGCCAGCCCGCGCAGGTAAGCATCGTAGGCCTCGGGGTTGTCGGTTGGTTTGGCCGCGATGACTTTCTCTTCCCGCCCGGTTAGTTTCACTCGCAACTGATCGGCTATCGCTTTCGCTACTTCGCTTTCCACAGAAAAGATATCAGTGAGCTTGCGGTCAAAAGTCTCGGCCCAAAGATGCGAATCGTTGGCCGCTTTGATGAGCTGCACGTTCACCCGCACCGCGTTGACATTCTTCTGCACGCTGCCTTCCAGAATGTGCGCCGCGCCCAGTTGGCGGGCAATCTCAGGGAGGTTTTCCGGCGCACTCTTGTAATGCTGGGTGGATGTGCGCGAGATCACCTTCAAATCGGCGATCTTCGAGAGGCGCGTGAGGATTTCGTCCTGAATGCCGTCGGCAAAGTATGCGTTTTCCCTATCGCTGCTCAGGTTTTCGAACGGGAGCACGGCGATCGATTTTTCCGGCGCCACGAAGAGCGAACGCGCTGGTTTACGCAGGATGAACAGGAACGCAGCGAGGACCGCAGCCAGAAGAAGGAGTGTTGCGGCGATGCCGGCCCAGCGCACTCGGCTTCGTTGCTGCCTGAGAGACTGAAACTTTTTGGGGAGCTGCGGATTGCCAACGTCATCCCTGTAGAGATTGACCACGCCAAAACGCACACCATGCT
This sequence comes from uncultured Verrucomicrobiae bacterium, assembly GCA_963738045.1. GTDB lineage: Bacteria > Verrucomicrobiota > Verrucomicrobiia > Chthoniobacterales > UBA10450 > Palsa-1392. Next base: position 504,359 of record CAVTUX010000003.1, read on the forward strand.
TCACTTCGCATTCGCCCAAGTCGTGGAGCTGCGCCTTCCAATGCCCATACTGCTCCAAATCTTCCGCTACATGTTTGGAGAGCAGGATGTGACCGGCATCGCCGCAATCCATCACTCGCTGCGCCATGTTGATCCCAGCACCGGCGATGTTGGCGCGCCCGCTCACGTCGGTCACTTCACTCACCGGGCCGCTATGGATCCCCATTCGCACCGGAATCTCCGGATGCTTCTTAAGCGCTTCGGCGATCTCGAGCGCACAACGCGCCGGTTCCTCGGAACTGTTGCGAAAAACCAGGGCCATGCCATCGCCGGTTGGGAGCCTGACGAGTTGCTCATTGGTCGACTTGGCCACTTGCGAAGTAGCCAGCACGATCCCGGTCAGTTGCCGTAAGCGTTCCTTCTGTTCCTCGATTAGCAGCTTCGAGTAGCCGACGATGTCGATGAAAAGAACATGCCCGATCTCCAGCCGCAGATTGCTCTCGGATTCAGGCGCCATGCATTCTCCCGACGTTATGGCTGCTTCTTTTCACAGAGTTTTTGAAAGCGCGGATCGCTGCGCAGCGGATCGAACATTGGATCGAGTCGGAGCAGCGCAGGAGTGAGCGGGGCCGCTGCCAGTGCGCCATTGTACGGTATCGAGAGTAGTTTCTGTAAAGCGGTAATGGCGCGGTCAGGTTCTCCCACACGCGCTGCCACCCGGGCGAAGATCTCGATCGGAATGGGCCCATCTAACGCGTCTTTCTCGATCGGATTCGCTGCCATGGCCTGCTCCGCCAGCGCTAACGCGGCAGCTTTGTCGCCGAGGCCCATATTGATCAGGGTGAGATCTGCAATGAGGCCGACATTTTCCGACTGTTTTTTTAGGAATGGTTCCAGTTCGCTACGCGCCTGTTGCCAACTTTCCTGGGCGGCAGCATGGTCACCGGCGACCTCCTGCGCCCAGCCTAGCCAAAAACGCAGCTCGCCATTGTAAAAACCCAACGCTGGATCAGGCTTGGCAAGTATTTCCTTTAGCCGAGAGATAATTTGTGCAGGTCGGCGTTCCAGAATCGCTTGGTAAGCCTGTATTTCCAGCGCACCGAAATCGTCCGTAACAGGGAGCCGGGCAAGGATCGCCCAAGCCCGCGGCAGATCGCCCTCGGCTTGTGCGATAGCCGCCTTTAGCACAAGTGTATCCAGGTCGTCGGGCGTGATATCGAGAACCTGATCAAGCTTCCGCACCGCTTCCGGGAAACGACGAAGCTCCATATAGGAAAGCGCGTGCTGGGCGAGTAGGTTAACGTCGCGCGGATCGAGCCGCTCGGCTTCGTTGAAATACGACTCGCTTCGGTCCCACTGGCCGCGCCTTCGCTCGACATAGGCCAGCGATTCAGGAATCCGGCTGCTATTGGGTAAGAGCTGACGTGCTTGCTCAAAGTAACGCACCGCCGTGTCGTAATCCTTTAGACAAGAGTAGTGGTAATATCCCTTAGCCAAGACGGCCTCGCCAAGATTGGGCTGAAGAGTGAGCGCGGTTTCGGCTGCCTGCCGTGCCTCTTCACGGAGCGCGACCGTTGGCTGAAGACTGAGGCTGCTGTAGCCAACGGAATCAACGTATGACAGCAGCGCCCAGCTAAGAGCGAACTTCGGGTCCAACCGCACCGCTTCTCTGAGATATTTCTGTGCGCCAAGGGCGTTGGCTGGTGTGTTTTGCGTTTTCAATGTATAAGCCAGACCACGCAGGTAGGCATCGTAAGCCTCAGGATTGTCCGTCGGTTTCGCGGCGATGACTTGTTCTTCCCGGCCGGTAAGTTTCACCCGCAACTGATCGGCGATGGCTTTGGCTACCTCGCTCTCGACCGAAAATATGTCCGTCAGTCTTCTGTCGTAGGTATCGGCCCAGAGATGGGAATCGTTAGCTGCTTTTATTAGCTGCACATTCACACGCACAGCGTCGCCACTCTTCTGCACGCTTCCCTCCACGATGTGGGCAACGCCAAGTTGCCTGGCGATCTCAGGCAGGTTTTCCGGCGCGCTTTTGTAATGCTGCGTCGATGTGCGCGAGATCACCTTCAGATCGGCGATCTTGGATAAGCGGGTCAGAATTTCGTCCTGGATGCCGTCGGCAAAATAAGCGTTCGCTTTGTCTTCGCTCCGGTTTTCGAACGGAAGCACTGCTATACTTTTTTCCGAAATAATTGATGCCGATCTTGTCGATTTCCTGGAAAACAGGACAAGGGCGGCGACGAGCGCCGCGAGGGCGAGCAATGCGGCCGTCATCGTCGCCCAACGCACGCGCTCTCTATGCTTCTTCAGGGCTTGGAACTTTCTGGGCAGTTGCGGATTGCCCACTTGATCGGTGTGAACGTTCACGATGGAGACGCGCACTCCGTGTTTTACTTCGCAGGTTCCAAGGTCGTGCAAGAGGGGTCGCCATTGTTCGTATTCTTCGAGATCCTCGGCGACATGCTTGGAAAGGAGAATGTGCCCGGCATCGCCACAATCCATCACCCGCTGCGCCATATTGATGCCCGCACCCGCGATATTGGTGCGCCCGTTCACATCGCTCACCTCGCTCACGGGCCCACTGTGAATTCCCATCCGCACCCGAATGTCCGGTTGGGCCTTGAGCGCCTGCGCAATCTCGAGCGCGCACTGCGCTGGCTCCTCCGCACTGTTCCGAAAGACCAGCGCCATCCCATCACCCGTCGGTAGCCTAACGAGTTGTTCGTTTGACGCCTTCGCGACCTGCCCCGTCGCGAGCACGATTTCAGTAAGCTGGTGCAGCCGATCCTTCTGCTGCTCGATCAGGAGCTTGGAATAGCCGACCAGATCGATGAACAGGACGTGCCCGATTTTCAACGAAAAATTCGTTTTCGAGTCAGGGGCCATTCGATCTTACTATGCTGAAGAACCGATGGCGATGCACGTTTGAACTGGCCTCTCCGAGGACTCCTGGAGAAATCCGCCTCGCGCCCTCATGGAAGAAAAGATGCGGATTGAGCGCAACCGACGATAGTCCCGGCCACCATGTCCTTTCGCGCACTCCATCTTTCGCCCCAGGTTTTGCAAGCCGTGGACGACGCGGGTTACACCGAGCCGACTCCGATTCAGGTCGCAGCCATCCCGCACATTCTCGCGGGGCACGATGTCATCGGTATCGCGCAAACTGGGACCGGGAAAACGGCAGCGTTCGTCCTGCCGATCCTGACCAAGCTGGCCGCTTCGATCCAGAACGGGCAACGGCGCGGTCCGCGCGCGCTGGTCGTGGCGCCGACCCGTGAACTCGTGGTCCAGATCGAGGAGAACGTGCGCGCTTACGCGAAACATCTGCCATTGCGCATGGCGACGGTGTTCGGCGGAGTGAGCGAGCGTCCACAGATCGCGGCCCTGCGTTCCGGCGTTGACCTTGTCGTTGCTACCCCGGGACGCCTGATCGATCTGATGGAACAACGCGCCGCCAATCTTTCCCACGTCGAGTTTCTCGTGCTCGATGAAGCCGATCGGATGCTCGACATGGGTTTTCTCCCGCCGATTCGCCGGATCGTGAAAGCGCTCCCGCAAAAGCGTCAGACGCTGATGTTTTCCGCGTCACTCTCGCGGGAGATCGAGGAGTTAACTCACCAGTTCCAACAATCACCCAAGATCGTGGAGATCGGCCGGCGCGCCAATCCCGCCGAGACGGTAACCCAGTTTGCCTACGAAGTGCGTTCGCACCTGAAGCCGGCCTTGCTGCTTCATCTCCTGGGCGATCCGCAATTCGATACGGTGCTCGTCTTCGCACGCACCAAGCACGGGGCCGATCGGATCGCCCGCCGGCTCGAAAGCAGCGGGATCAAGACCGGCACCATCCATTCCAATCGTTCGCAAAACCAGCGGCTGCGCGCGCTGAAGGATTTCAAGTCGGGCGCGGTGCGGGTGCTCGTGGCGACCGACATCGCGGCGCGCGGCATCGACGTGGATGGGATTTCGCACGTGGTGAACTACGACTTCCCGATGCACTCGGAGGATTACGTTCATCGCATTGGGCGCACGGGTCGGGCGCATGCCATCGGCGATGCGATCAGTTTCATCACGCCGGAGGATCAGGGACCGTTGCGCTCACTCGAGCGGTTCATTGGTCGCGGAGTGCTGAGGAAGCGCGCGGAAGGTTTCGATTACGATGCCGCGCCTTTGCCGCGCGAAGAGCAGGGGAGGGGCGAACGGCGGTTCTCTCCACCCAGGATGGAATCGAAACGCCCGGGAGACTCCGGCCATCGCGGCGGCGGCAATGGCACCGCGCGGAATAACGGGCGGCGTTCGCATCGTTTTTCGTCGCGGCGCGGCTCGCGCTGACCGCGCGGGGAGCTTAGCCAGTGCAGTGAGTCATCGAGTTCCGCGCGGGATGAGCGACGGTACGTCCTGGACATGCGGAAGCATGTCCCTCCGGAGCGACGAGCTTCCGTTCGTCCAGCAGCACGCTCTTCGACTGGCTCGCTTCAATGTTCATTTTGATCTGACTAAATTCATTGGCGCCGCATCAATCTGAAGGCGAAATCGCGGCCGAGACCGCCGCGATAGGCAAGGTGAATCCAGAGCAGATTTATGTCGATGGCGAATTCTTCGATCAGGCGAACGCCAGGGTCTCGGTTTTCGATTATGGTCTTCTCTACGGTGACGGGTTCGCAATGGAACATCCCCTACGGCAGCACCGTCAGCGTCAGATCATTGCCGTCGCCGCCTTCGTAGTTGGCTTGGAAGGTGTTGACTCCGATGGTGATCGTTCCGCCATCGGGCAGGTTGGCAAAGGTGCCGCTGATCGGGGTGGCGGAGGTATTACTGATCACGGTTGCGGTCTTGTGCGCGGGGAGTCTGCGGTTCGGTGCGGTCATGGTGAATTGCGCCCCGCTCATGATCGTGACTCCGATTGGCCACGATCTCGGCCCTCTTGTTCTTTAGGCCAAAGCTGTAGGTCGCATCGGCGTTGAAGGTGAGCAGCCCTTGGATGGTGAGAGTCACCTTCTTGTTTGTGCCAAAGCTGGGCTGCAGGACTGCCCCGCTGTTACTCCCGGTTCCGACCGTGACTGCGCCAGCGATCGTGCCCCCGCCCCCAAGGGTGCCTCCGTTGACAGCCACGTTCCCGGTGCCGGTGGCCGAGCCGCTGGTGTTGCTTGCGACCAAAGCACCGGCGCTGATATAGGTGCCTCCGGTGTAGGTGTTGGCTCCGCTCAAGGTCAGGGTGCCGGTACCGAGCTTGCTCAGGCTGCCGCCGCCAATGCTCCCATCCTGAATCGAGCCGGAGAAGATGGTGCTGTTGTTAGCGCTGCCGATGCCCAGCTGGTCCGCCCCGAGAAGGACGCGGCCATCGCCTTCGAGCGAGCCGATGGTCACCCCGCCGAGATCCTGCCGGTGGATGTCGAGGTCGCCATTGCCGTAGACGGCGAAGTGAGCGGTGCCGCCAAGGGAAGACTCGTTCATGTTCACGGAGGCGCCCTTGCCTCCGTTGGTTCCACCATTCGCCGTGATCGTGGCATTGGCCGCCGTGGAAGTGTCATAGAAAGTCATCACCGTTCCGGCCGCGCCGTTGGCGCTGCCTCCGTTGAGGACAAACTGCGCATTGGCCGCTGTGCTCTCCTCGGTGAAGGTAATATAACTGGCAAATCCAGTGCTGGTCGTCGCGCCGCTCGCGGTAAAGCTGCCGTTGGCGGCGGTGGCAAACTGTTGGAAGTCTATTCCACTTCCAACGTATTGGTTTCCGTCGCTGTTAACGGTAATGATCGCATGATCGGCCGTGGCGTCATCCGCAAAAATCACAAAACCACCAGCATCCGCCTGTACTATGGCATTGGCTGCGGTAGAGTAATCAAAGAAGTCGACTAGGGCGTTGATGTCCGTAATGGTTGCATCCGATGCGGTCGACGAGCTTCGAGAAATTACACTGAGCCTGGATGGTTGTGCTGATGATGTCAAAGCTGGCCGAACCGGCCGACGAGGAATTATAGAAAACGAACTGACCACCTGGCCCGCCAAGGTTCGTCATCTCGCCTGCGGTGGCGAAATCGTAGAAGAACATGATGAGGTTCTCGCCCATGTTGAACGACTGCACTGCCCCGAATTGTTCACGATCCCGCTTCCATAGAGAGACAGGTTCGCGCTGGCAGTTGTTATCGTATAAGGAGAGGCGCCAGCCTCATAAACGATGCTGTCCACGCTTACGGAAGTCGTGTTAATCGACAGATTGGTGACGGCCGACTGCCCGAAGGTCGCGATATCGGAAGTGCCGTTAGGTATCGTAGCGGCATCCAATTTGCCGCCGTGTTCCAATCGCCGCTGGTTGGATTGGCGCTCCAAGTAGCGCTGCCTGCCACTGCTTCCTCCTGCGCTACCCCAAAGAGCAGCGCAGCGGCAATCGCAACAATAATTTTGAAGTGAAGATTTTCATTTGTAGGTGTTGAAGAAGTTGATCACATCGGTGCTCACGCAATTCCCTGTAAAGCTGTTTGTGGTATGCCAGTAAAGGAACGCATGGAGGCTAATGGTAGGTAGGATGTATTCTGTGGCAATGTTGGGGACCCGGTTATTAGGCGCGCTTCGCATGTTCGTCGCCTGAGAGGGGTTTCCTGCGGGACGGGCAAAGCCTCAGGGCCGTCGCAATCAGCGAAAACGTGCTGGCTGCAGAGCAGAAGAGCGGAGGAAGCCAGAGGCAAGAGGAACCGAAGTTTGCTTGTTAGGTGTCGTGCTGTCTGGTGGTTGCTGTCTGCTGTTTGCTGTCTGGCGGTTGCTGTCTGGCGGTTGCTGTCTGGCGGTTGCTGTCTGGCGGTTGCTGTCTGGCGGTTGCTGTCTGGCGGTTGGACTCATGGTCCGGCGATGATGAATCGAAATCGACGACCGTGTAAAGGAAAAAAGGAGGGGCGAACGCCGGTTCTCTCCGCCCAGGATGGAATCGAAACGCCCTGGAAACTCCGGCCATCGCGGCGGCGGCAATGGCACCGCGCGGAACAACGGGCGGCGTTCGCATCGGTTTTCCTCGCGCCGAGGTACGCGCTGACCGCCCGGGGAATTTGACTGGCGCAGTGACGCCTTGAGTTCCGAGCGGGATGAGCGACGCCGTGCGTTGCTTCCTGGACATGCGGAAGCATGTCCCTCCGGAGCGACGAGCTTCCACTCGTCCGGTAGCGCACTCTTCGACTGGCTCACATCAATGTTCATTTTGATCTGGCTCAATTCCTTGGCGCCGCATCACTTTGAAGGCGAAATCGCGGCCGAGACCGCAGCGATAGGCGAGGTGAATCCAGTGCAGCGCGACCGGCTCGAGCAGTCGTGCGATCTCGAGGGCTCCGGCATCGATCATCTCGGAGCCGACCTCTTCGCAGACTGCCGGGCGCAAATCGTCCGCGACCCAAATCGCTGCAGATTTATGTCGATGGCGAATTCTTCGATCAGGCGAATGCCAAGGTCTGGTTTTCGATTATGGTCTTCTCTACGGTGACGGGTTTGCAGTGGAACAACGCCTACGGCAGCACCGTCAGCGTCAGATCATTCCCGTCCCCACCCTCGTAGTTGGCCTGGAAGGTGTTGTTCCCGACCGTGATCGTGCCCCCGTCAGGGAGATTGGCGAAGGTGCCGCTGATCGGGGTGGCGGAGGTATTACTGATCACGGTTGCGGTCTTGTGCGCGGGGAGTCTGCGGTTCGGTGCGGTCATGGTGAATTGCGCCCCGCTCATGATCGTGACTCGATTGGCCACGATCTCGGCCCTCTTGTTCTTCAGGCCAAAGCTGTAGGTCGCATCGGCGTTGAAGGTGAGCAGCTCTTGGATGGTGAGAGTCACCTTCTTGTTTGTGCCAAAGCTGGGTTGCAGGACTGCCCCGCTGTTACTCCCGGTTCCGACCGTGACTGCGCCAGCGATCGTGCCCCCGCCGCCAAGGGTGCCTCCGTTTACGGCTACGTTCCCGGTGCCGGTGGCCGAGCCGCTCGTGCTGTTCGCGACCAAAGCACCGGCGCTGATAGAGGTGCCTCCGGTGTAGGTGTTGGCTCCGCTCAAGGTCAGGGTGGCGGTGCCGAGCTTGCTCAGGCTGCCCCCGCCGCCATTGCTCCCATCCTGAATCGAGCCGGAGAAGGTGGTGCTAGTGTTGGCGCTGCCGACGCCCAGCTGGTCCGCCCCGAGAAGGACGCGGCCATTGCCTTCGAGCGAGCCGATGGTCACCCCGCCGAGATCCTGTCGGTGGATGTCGAGGTCGCCATTGCCGTAGATGGCGAAGTGAGCCGTGCCGCCAAGGGAAGAGTCGTTCACGTTCACGGAGGCGCCCTTGCCTCCGTTGGTTCCACCATTGACCGTGATGGTGGCATTGGCCGCCGTGGATGTGTCGTAGAAAGTCATCACCGTTCCGGCCGCGCCGTTGGCGCTGCCTCCGTTGAGGACAAAGGTCGCCTCGCCCGCTGTGCTCTCCTCGGTGAAGGTGACGTAGCTGGCAGCTCCAGTGTTGCTGGTTGCGCCGCCCAGGATAAAGCTGCCGTTGGCGGCGGTGGCAAACTGTTCGAAGCCCATTCCACTTCCAATGGATTGGGCTCCGTCGCTGTTAAAGGTAATGATCGTATGATCGGCGGTGGCGTTATCCCCAAAACTCACACCACCACCAGTATTCGCCTGTATTACAGCATTGGCCGCCGTGGAGTTACCAAAGAAGTCGACCAGGCTGTAGTTACTGACCGTAAGCGTTGCATCTGCCGCCGTCGTGCTATCGAAGAACTCCAAATGGGCCTGGATGGTCGTGCTGATGATATCAAAGCTGGCCGAACCGGCCGACGAGGAGTCATTGAAGATGAAGACACCACCCGGTCCGCTAAAGCTCGTCATCTCGCCTGCGGTTGCATTATTTTCAAAAAAGATAGCTCCCGTAAGATAGCCATCAACTACCGACACAAAGGTCTGTACATTACCGGAAGCGTTGCTGATACCTTCTCCGCTGATGGTGAGCGGATAGCCTGGCTCTGCGCTGATCGTGAATGGATCTGCTCCAGAGCGGAAGCTGATTGCACCGACCTCAGTGAGGTCCGACGTTCCTACCTGTGTCAAGCTAGACGTGGAGAAAGTCGCCACGTCCAACGAACCGTTCGGGACAGTATTTGGCATCCAATTGTCCGCCGTGTTCCAATCGCCACTGGTTGGATTGGCGCTCCAGGTAGCACTTCCTGCCACTGCTTCCTCCTGCGCTACCCCAAAGAGCAGCGCAGCGGCAATCGCGACACTAAGTTTTGGAGTGAACGTTTTCATTTGTAGGTGTTGAAGAAGTTGATCACGTCGGTGCTCACACAATTGCCTGTAAAGCTGTTTGTGGTATGCCAGTAAAGGAACGCATGGAGGCTGATGGTAGGGAGGATGTATTCTGTGGCAATGTTGGGGACCCGGTTATTAAGCGCGCTTCGCATGTTCGTCGCCTAAGAGAGGTTTCCTGCGGAACGGGCGAAGCCTCAGGGCCGTCGCAATCAGCGAAAACGTGCTGGCTGCAGAGCAGAAAAGCGGAGGAAGCCAGAGGCAAGAGGAACCGAAGTTTGCTTGTTAGGTGTCGTGCTGTCTGGTGGTTCTGTCTGGCTTTTGGTTGCTGTCTGGCGGTTGCTGTCTGGCGGTTGCTGTCTGGCGGTTGGACTCATCGTCCGGCGATGATGAATCGAAATCGACGACCGTGTAAAGGAAAAAAGGAGGGGCGAACGGCGGTTCTCTCCGCCCAGGATGGAATCCAAACGCCCGGGAAATTCCGGCCATCGCGGCGGCGGCAATGGCGTCGCGCGGAACAACGGGCGGCGTTCGCATCGGTTTTCCTCGCGCCGAGGTGCGCGCTGACCGCACGAGGAATTTGACTAGTGCAGTGACGCCTTGAGTTCCGAGCGGGATGAGCGACGCCGTGCGCTGTGTCCTGGACATGCGGAAGCATGTCCCTCCGTATTTGATCTGACTCAATTCACCGGCGCCGCATCAATCTGAAGGTGAAATCGCGGCCGAGGCCGCCGCGACAGGCGAAGTGAATCCAGAGAATCGCGAGGGGCTCGAGTAGCGCGCGACCGTGAACTTCGAACGTCGTCGTCAGCTCGTGCTGCCGCGTGCCTAACGAGCAATACGCAGCATCGCTTCGTTGCGCCGCAGCGGGCCGGGAATGAAGGGCGCGTCGTAGTAGGCGATGATCGGTTCGCCTTCTGACTCAAAAGAGTGGTCGCGCATCCAGGCGCGCAACTCCGCGATCGCCCGGCGCTCCCGCTTCTCGCGCATCCCGCCCCGGAAGCGTAGCACGGCCACCTTCGCCTCCGGTCGTTGCGCGAGGTCAATCCCGCCAGCGCGCGGGTGGGGGACCCCGCGCCGCTCGGTTGTCTCGGGCATGAGGAAACTCATCAAACCGGGCGCGCCCGGTTCGCCTTCGAGCAGGACCGGTGTGGTCATGGGGATGTGCTCGTTGCGCACGTTCGCGCCGCTGATGAAATCAAAGAGCCGCCGAAAGCTAGCGTCTTCGCCACGGTTGCGCATGGCGGTACGGGCAACGGCAACCCTGGGATAACGCCGGACCTCGAAGCGGCCATCCTTGCGCTGGACTTCGTAGCGCACCATTTCCGCGCCGAAGCGCGAGGTTTTGTAGAACGCATAGGTGATCGCCGCGCATAAGGCCGCGCCGATCAGCAAAAACTTCGATTTCATACCGAAATAATACGTCTGAGGAAGGACGTCGGATGCACCGCCTCAACTCGGAGGCGCGGCCACGCGTCGTTTGGTTGGCCAAAGAAAGCGCGCCGTTAACAGTATGATAAGCGCGGCAACGCAAACCCATCCAAACCAATCACCCGATCGCGTGTAGAAGGTTCTCTCCTTTTCGACGTTCAACTGTCCGGTGATTGAAACGAACTGCCCGGAGACCGTCGGAAGCTCAGCCAGAACGCGGCCGCGATTGTCGCTCAGAGTCAGGAGCCCGTAGCGAGCGGAACGCGCCAGCGCAAAACCATTCTCGACTGCGCGCAACATGGCCATGCGAGAATGCAGCCAGCGATCGAGCCCGAAGTCCCAGGCTGGGACGAGGAGCAGGTCCGCACCCTCCGCGCCGTATTGGCGACTGAGCTGCGGGAAGTCCATATCCTTGCAGATCTGCAATCCCCAGCGTCCTGAAGGCTCGTCGAGCACGACCCGCTTATCCCCGGGCTTTTCCGGTTCGACCCCAGGCAGGAGATGATGCTTGTCGTAATTCGCCTCCACCTTTCCCTCCGGCGAATAAAAGCGCGAAGAGTTAAAGGCGCCGTCAGACGTTTTGCGAACCACTCCCAGATCGATCGCAATGCGTCTGGCCACGGCAGCCGATGCAAAGAGCGCGTCAACTTTCGCCAGGTCACTCTCATTTACGCGCGCGATTTTTTCCGGCAGGACGACCACCTGTGTCCCGGCCGGTGTCGAGCGTTGGACTTCGGCGGCATACTCTCCCAACAGTTTCAGCGCTTGTTCTTCCGAGCCGAGATAGATGCTAATCGGCACATCCTTGGCCATCAGCGTCACTCTGACGGATGAAGCGGCAGGATGGTTCGACAAGCGCCACTCGCCGAAGAAAAACAGAAGGCAAAGCAAGGCGCCGACCGTGAGCGCGAGTACGCGGCGTTGTCGAGGCTTTCCGGCGCCGCTCAAAAGCGCTCGCGATTGTCCCGGCAAACAGAAACACGATGAAACTGATCCCCCAGATGCCGGTGATCGAAGCGATCTGGATGATGGGGAGAAAATCCATCTGGGTGTAGCCGAGATTGCCAAAGGTGCTGTTAGGAGAGCCGACCTCCGTGAGATATTCGTAGGCCACCCAGGAAACGGGAAAAGCAAACGCACCCAGGAAGAGTGACCCGCGGAGCAGAAAGCTGCGCGCGAAGAGAACACACAAGCCGAAGACAAGAGCGGGGACCAAAATCACGATAGCTATGAGCGGGAGCGGCACCTCAATCCCGTGGGTGAAGTAGTTCCATTCATTGAGTGCGCCGAGCAGCCACGCGCTGAAAGCGAGCAGAAAAGCCGCGCCGCGGCCGAGGCGCGTCGCGAGCGCGAGCACAGGAACCGGCGCCAGCCAAAGACACCACCAGACTGGGTGCAGGCCGGTGCCGAGATAGGCCAGGCCAGCCGACGTGGCCCCGGCCGCGATGACGAGAAGAATCCTGCGACCTTTCATATCGGAAATGCTTGAAGGACGATTGTCCTCATCCACTCTCGGCCGGAAATGTTTGCACGCCACCGCGGGTTCGATTCCACATGATCTTCAGGCGAGGCCGCGTCTTCACACAAACGTAACAAAGCGTTCGCGACAAGTACTGATAAAGATTGGGCAAGGGCGCATGATGACCGGCCCGGGCGTGCCGCATTGTCATCTGCTCAAATTGAAACACGCAGCGGCGCTTGGGTTTTTTCCCGGCGCGCAATTCGGAGACGACGACCACGCAACTGAGCCCGGGCGATCTCGTGCTTCTTTTCACTGACGGAATTATCGAGGCGGAAAATACGGCCGGCAGCCAATGGGCCCTGGCCGGGCTGAAAAGAGGGGGGCCAATTCCGGCGCCCGGATCGACGCTGCTCAGTTCCTGCTCGCCCAAGCGCAGGCCTTCACCGGCACGAACGAATTTGTCGATGACATTTGCCTTGCCGCGGTCGAGCTGCTCGGGGACAGTCCGGCGCGCGCCTAACGAACCCAAGTCCAGCTATCTCACCTGCGTTTTTTGCGGCGGTCTGTGCTTTCAGTATTTCTTCGCTGTCCAATGCAGCGCGATCGCAGGGACAAGGAAGAGGAAAAGAACCACAATCCGCACATTGGTGAAGAAAGTCAGGAGGATGCTTCCGAGCGTTTTCTCATCCACGCTGAAGAGATGCATCACCCAGCCGGCGGCGACATGCCAGAAAGCCAGCGTCGCGCCGAGCAGAAGGAGAGCAACCACAAGCCCGACCACAAACATGCGCAGGAACAGATTGCGAAAGAAAATGATTTTATCGCGTTCCATCCAGCAGCTCCCGATTGCTTACAATGCCCCGGAATCGTAAGCGCGTTCGCCGTGCAGCGAGGCGTCAAGCCCGAGATCCTCGTCCGCTTCCGCAACCTTGACCGTTGTAAACAGGTTGATCACCGCCAGCATCAGGTAGGTGAAGAGGAAAGCATAGAGCGCCGCGCCGAGAACGGCGAGGCATTGCACGACGAAGAAGTGGGTTCCGCCTGCCAGCAATCCATCGGCGCCGCCGGCATTCACTGCCTTGGACGCGAAGACGCCGAGCAGGATCACACCGAGGCCGCCGCCGATTCCGTGCACGCCCCAGACATCGAGGGCGTCATCCCAGCCGAGCTTGTTTTTCAAATGGACCGCCAGATAACAGACCACGCCCGCTGCCATCCCGATGATGGCTCCGGAAGGTAACGAAACATAGCCGGCCGCCGGGGTGATTGTAGCCAGACCCGCAACCGCGCCGGTCATGAGCCCGACGAATTTCGGCCGGCGTTGCACGGTCCATTCGATCACCAGCCAGACGATGGCCGCGAACGAGGCGGCGATGTCCGTGTTCAAAAACGCCAGCCCGGTAATGGCGTTGACCGCCAGCTCGCTGCCAGCGTTAAAGCCATACCATCCAAACCAGAGCAACCCGGTGCCGATGGCGATCAGCGGAATGCTGTTTGGCGGCGATTGCTTGTCGCGGCGTTGGCCGACGTAGAAAACCGAGGCAAGCGCGGCAAAACCGGCGATGGCATGCACCACGATGCCGCCGGCAAAATCGAGCACGCCCCAGTGCGCGAGCAAGCCGCCTCCCCAGACCATGTGCGCGAAGGGGTAATAAACGAACAGTTGCCAAAGGACGAGAAACGCAAGGTAAGCCTTGAAGGTAATTCGATTGACGAAGGCGCCCGTGATGAGTGCGGGCGTGATGATGGCGAACATCATCTGGTAAGCCATGAAGACGAATTCCGGGAGACTATGATTGCCCGGGAAGGGCGAGTTCAAATTCACCCCGTGCATGAACGCCTTGTCGAGGTTGCCGATAAGCCCGCCCAAGGCGTCGCCGCTGAAGCAGAGCGAATAGCCGCAGATGAACCACATGATGGTGGTGATGCCCATCGAAACAAAACTCTGGATCATGATCCCGAGAATGTTTCGTTTGCCCGCGAGCCCGCCGTAGAAAAACGCGAGCCCGGGCGTCATGAGCATGACGAGGCTGGTGGCGAGAAGCATGAAGCCGGTAGTTCCTGTGTCGAACATATGATTGGAGTTTTGGTTGCCGACGTTTATAACGGTTCGGAATTTTATTCCAAGCACCATTTTTCGTTAGTCGACATGCTTTTTTCCAAGTGAAAACCGCGCGATCCACCTTCGTCAGGCCGCTGCCGCGAAAGACCGGCCGTTTTCTCTTTTTGCCCTGGCCTCCAGTCTGTGGGCGGGCGCAATTCTGGCGCAGGACGTAATCGCGCCGGCCCCACGACTTAGATTTTACGGTTGGATCGAGACGGGGATAACCGGCAATCCCGATCCGGCGTCCACTGGACAAAACTTCGGCCATCTTTTTACCGATCGGTCCAACAAACTGCTTCTGAACCAGATCGTCGTCACAGCCGAGCGCGTGCTCGGTGATGCGAGCGACAAATTCGACTGGGGCTTCAAGACGCAATTCACCTACGGCAGCGACGCCCGCTACATCCATTCGGTCGGTTTTCTCGACAATACCGAGCATGAACTTCTGGAACCGGACGTGGTCGAAACGTGGGTCCTCTTGCACGTACCGATTCCGAACACAGCTGGCGGCCTCGACATCAAAGGTGGCAAGTTTGTCACGCTGGAAGGCGCGGAAACGATCGACCCACGCCCGAACGTTTTTTATTCTCACAGCTACATTTTTAACTTCGGTCTTCCGCTCAATAATTCCGGCGTGCTGACGACGTTTCATCCCACCAAGGGTCTCGATCTTTACGCCGGTTTGACCCGCGGCGTGAATACGGCCACGACCGATAACAACAGCTCCGTGGCCTTCGATGGTGGTGTCGGTCTCGCCTTTCTGGACGGGAAATTGACCGCTCTCGCCACGACCCACATCGGGCCGGAAAACCCTCACGACAATCATGACCAGCGCTATCTGAACGACCTTGTCGTTACCTGGAAGGCGACGGACAAATTGACCGCGATCCTCGAGGGAAATTATACCGTGGATGAGAGCGTGCCCGGTGGGGCCCGCGCCTATGGCGCGGCCGGTTATCTTGTCTACGCGGTGAATGACTGGCTTTTGCTCGGCCTGCGCGAGGAGGTCTTCCGCGACAACACCGGCTTCTTTGTCGGCAGCTTCGCGGCCAACGACAACTTCATCGACATCGAACGCGGCAAGACAAACAACATCGACCCGCGCACGTTCTTCAGCGCCGGCACGTACAACGAAGTGACGGTCGGCGCCACCTTCAAACTGCCGTTCTTGAAACGACCCGGCGGCCTCATGATCAGGCCGGAGCTGCGCTACGACGCGGCTTTATCTTCCAATACGACGCCGTATTCCAATCGAGATTCAAGCCACCAATTTACCGCCGGCATCGACGCCATTTTCAACTTCTAGAATCGTCCCCCTTTGCGCTGTCCCAGCGATCATCGAAGCGCAGTCGGCGGGTCTGCCTGTCGTCGTCTCCGATGTCGGCGGAGAAAGCGAGGCAATAGGATTCCTTATGGCGTTACGAAAGTCTTGCCGGTATAGGGATCTTTCACTCGGGTGCCGCTGGGAAAACCGCGAACATCGATTAAGGCTTGATTCTGAGTGTAGGGGCTTTTCACGAAGCCCGGTTTGTTTGGCACGGAAATGCCAACGGGCAGCCGCCGTTCGGTCTCATTCGTTGCCCGGGGAGATGCAGTTCTTCCCGAGGTAGTCGCCTGTAGCAGTTCGGCCGAGTTCTGTTGCGTCGTGTCAGGTCGAACGGAGGCGGTTTCCCGGCCAGCAGCGGACGCGGCTTTGCCGGCGTATTTATGCCGGTGCGACGCGACAGACTGATGATGTCGATGCCTTATGGAATACAGGAACCTCGCGAATGGATTTGCTTCTACTGTTGTGGCGCCGCTTACAAGCAGGCCAATCGTGGCCCACGCTACAACTACTTTCGACAGTAACCACTTGTGCATGACCCACAATATCTACAGCAGTCCACTAGGCATTGTCCTGCGGCCTCATTCCGGGTGGGGTTCTTGTCCGGTCAATTTTGGTCTACCATAACCCGGGTTACGACTTGCGTATCGTCATCACGATCGTAATAGACGTGCACCTGTTTGCCCGGGCGAATCATGTTCCGGTCGACTGCTTCGCCGGCGCTGTTTACATAATGCACCGTCTTGCTCAGCATATAGCTGACTGGGTTGGTTACGCCCTCTTCGCGCACCACGATAAGCTTGCCCGGCTCAAAGATGGTGACCGTCCCGTTCCGGTGGGTGGTGGTGGTCGTCGTCTTGATTTCGGTCGTCCCGGTCGCCGGATCCGTCGAAGTTGTTTGCGTGGTATCGGTGGTCACGGTCTGCGTAAAGGCCAGGGGCGCCACCGCTGCGCAAGCCAGAATCAGGAGTATCTTTTTCATCGTCACAAATCCTTTCCATGCATCATTGCTTTTAACTGTAGATTCGCGTCTGGCATACCGGGTGGATGTAGCGCTGATTGGTGCGCTCGTGCCAAAGAAAATACAAATAGAGTGCTGATGCACCGATAGCTTAAATGCAACCGGGTTTCCGGCGAGCCGCGATTCCAATTCAGGGCCGCAACCCAGCCAGGCCCAACTTGGGGATTGATTAATATGAAAACAATCATTGCTACTCTCGCCTTGAGGCTCAGTGTCTTTCTTCTTTTCGGTTTGATTACGGCAGAGGGACGGGCGCAATCCACCTCCGCCACCACTACAACGAACTATCTCCCCACGAGCACGATGGTCGGCTCGCGAGTTACCGATCCCCAAGGAGCTGAGATAGGGCAAATTGGCAACGTTGTGCTGGATCGAGAAACCGGCTGCATGGCTTATGTCGTCCTCAGCACGACCGAAAGCGGCGGAACCGGCCGATCCGTCGCAGTGCCTTGGTCGATCCTCGCTCCCGGCTCGGACGAGCGCACTTATCAGGTGACGGTCGATCGTGAAAAACTGGAGAGCGCTCCGGTTTGGGAAAGCTCCCGGATCGATGAGTACAGCCGTCCCGAATGGGTGCGCCATGTTTATAGCTATTACGGAGTGCAGCCCGGGGCCCACATGACTGTGCACGCCGGCTTAGGCGTCCAAGGTGAGCCGCCCCGGCGGGTGAGTGAACAGGCACACATGGAAAACGGCGCCGCTTCCGAGCGGCACCATCCGGTCCGCAACAACGACATGCTGATGCATCGCGGTCGCAATGACGTGATGAACAGCCCTGGCGAGAATCCTGCACCCGGCGACGTTCCCCACGACGCGGTCGCAACTGCGACACCTTTGTCCAATCCCGGCGATAAGCCACACCAGGCTGCCTCGGTTCCGCCTTCCCCGAGTCCGACACGATCGCGCGACCGGGCCGCGCGTCGAGAAAGGCGCCACGAAGAAAGGGCACATCCGTCGGCCAGCCCTGATTCGAGTGCCGCGGAGAGGCGACCCGCGCGACACAAGCGCGCCGGCGAGTCCGTGCCGAAGGCCAGCCCGACGCCTTAGAGATCGGGACCGATCTGCGTCCATACGGCAGAGAAGAAACGCAGGGGCCAGGAAGAGCAGGCGCCGCGCATGTCCCCGGCGCGCCGTCCCGTTTCCCAAGTCCATCCCGGTCGGGCTGGGCAAATTGACCACCGTGGTGCTGAGCCGCGAGATCTGCGACTGGCGTCGGTTCCACAACCGGCGCACCGTCAGTTCCTACACCGGTCTCTGTCCGGGCGAGCGCATCGGGAAGAGGGGAGCGTAACCAAACGAGGCAACCCGCGGGTGCGCGCCGCTCTGGTGGAGTGCGCCTGGCGCATGGTGCGCTTCCAGCCGCAATATCCCCCGGTGGCGAAACGGCTCGGTATTCTGTGCAAAGGCTCGCGCGCCACCGGCGCACTGCGCAAGAAGGCGATTGTGGCCGTGGCGCGCCATCTCGCGGTCGACCTGTGGCGCATCCACACCGGCCGCTGCCGCGCGGAGCAGCTCGGATTAACCATTTAAGGAGTCAGTTCGAGGGGAACAGAAAGGAGCTACACCCAATCCAAGATCCAAACACCTGACCAAACAAACCCTTTGGAACGTGGCGCGTGTCCGGGGTCTAACCTGAACCGTGAAACGACGAGCTTCGTCGCTTTAGATTGGACCGCGCCCACGTTCCGCTTCACCGGACGGCATAAGTCACATTGCGCTGCGAGCAAGAGCGCCAGGCGCGGATAGGAGTATCAGCCGCTGAAGAGTCTCAGCGGAAAAAGAAGAGGAAGCGTTCCCGGAAGCCGACTTTAACCCACCCACCAACCAAAACTAATGTAACCAGCAAACTACCAACTCACCCGTTGACACTCTTCATAGGGGTTAGATGATTTGGTGGCCACGTCGATTTCCCCGGAAGCCTCATGCCGGCTCTGGCCTGTCGAGGTTGACGACAAGCTGGCCGGTCCCTACAAATGCTATGACAAGCTCCTGCTCCTCTGGCCAAGCGTTCACATCGCGATGGACTATGCCTTGCGGCAAATGGAAGAATCCATTCGTGTCGACATCCGTAGTCTCCTTCCCGCCCGGGCCAGACTCAAACCTGAGTCGCCCTCGAACGACGTAGCCGAAGACCTCTCTGTCTCCATGGTGGTGCCATCCCGTGGCAACTTTGCCGGCGACTTTGGCGCGAATGAATATTGCCCGCTCAGAACTGAAAGCCATTTCGCGCAGGATGCCTGGGGTTGACGGCGCTTCTTTCAGTTCCGTTCTGCCGATTGCTTCAATCTTGTCCATAAATGATCTTTGATTCGACGAGTGGCGTGTCAACATCTAACGACAGAACTGAGCGATGCGGGCGGCCCAGCGCGTCCGAATTGCCGACTGACATAGCCCGCCCGAATTCGCTTCAGTGATCTTGTTAGCCGCCATGTTTACGGTTCGCGTACGCTCGATTTCCCGGGCGGCGCTGAACGATCCTTCCGCCCCCCCGCGCCGACGAGCCGATGCAGTCCCGCTGCCATGACGCAACACGATCATCTGCGGCGAAGGCAGTAAAAGCGAGGGCGTGCTTTCTCCACAAAACGAGGAAGCCCGGTCAAATCGAATGCTTCCTCATGAATGATCGTCCATCCCCCATAAGCTTTTTCAATCTCTTCCCGATTGATCCCTCGCGGCAGGGGGCCTCTGCGACCTGGTGAGAACGCATACATCATGAGCGTCGCGTCCTCGATTGCCACCCTCGTTACCTCACGGGCGACAGCCCGCACCTCCTCGGCTGGCAGGCCATGCACAACGCCAAAGTCCAGTATGAGGCGAAATCCCGAGCCGATGCCTGCAGCCGCCAGCGCCGTGACGCTGCCTTTGACGAATTGAGCCTCGACGCCGGCTCTACGTGCGCGGTCGCGGGCGGTGCGCACCGCCATCGGCACGATGTCGACGCCGGTTACCTCCCACCCGCGCTGAGCCAGCTGCACCGACCAGTACCCGGTGCCGCATCCGAGATCGAGCGCGCGCCCGTAGGGTAATTCCCGTCCGCTTTCCTCTCGATCAAGGAGCGCAAAAGCCTGTTTGCCTATCGGGAGTGACGGCATCCGTTCCCACGGCGTCATCCCAATCAGATACTGGAATTTGTAGAATAGGCTCATTCAATCCCTCGTAACATGTTTGCCCCTAGACCTTATGGCTGCGGTCGCGGGGTGAACGCGCGAGCACGGGGTTGAAAGAGGGTGTGTTTGCCGTTCATATTTACTCGCGGGCTACGCCTCCTTTTTGAGGGGGAGCAGAGCCGCAGCAACGGCCGGGACCCGAGGGATCCGGAGCGTTGCAGTTTTAACAACAGAGAACCAGCAAACACACCAATGAAAAAAGAACTCTATCTGGGACTGGATGTCCACAAGGATCGGATCGCCACCGCGGTGGCCGAGAGCGGGCGCACTGGAGAGGTGCGCGACAACGGAGTCATCAGCAACGATCTGCAGGCGCTGGAGAAGTGGATGGCACGGCTGCGCCAGGCGCACGGGAAGGAAGTGCGCCTGCACGCCTGCTACGAAGCGGGGCCGTGCGGGTTTGGGATCGCGCGGCGTTTGCGCCAACTGGGGATCGAGTGCGAGGTGGTGGCCCCCTCCATGATCCCGCGGCGACCGGGCGAGCGGATCAAGACCGACCGACGCGATGCGCGCAAACTGGCCCGGCTCCTGCGGGCCGGGGAACTGAGCGCGGTTTACATTCCTGAAGCGACCGACGAAGCGATCCGGGACTTGTGCCGGGCGCGGACCGATGCGGTGGACGATCGGCGCCGCGGGCGCCATCGCTTAAAAGGGTTCCTCCTGCGCCACGGGTATCGTTACCGGGGCAAGAGCAACTGGAGCGCGGCCCATGAGCGCTACCTGCGCGAGCTGGTCCTGCCCCATCCGGCCATGAAGGTGATCCTGGAAGAGTATCTCCAGGGGATCGCGGCGGCCGGGGAACGGATCGAGCGCTGCGAGGGGGCGATGCGCGCTCTGCTGGAGCAATGGCGGCTGGCGCCGGCCGTCGGCGCCCTCCAGGCGCTGAAAGGTTTTCGCTCCGTGGCGGCCATGATCCTGGTGAGCGAGCTGGGAGAAGTGCATCGCTTTGCTCATCCGCGCCAAGTCATGGCCTATCTGGGGTTGGTCCCACGGAGAACACTTCGAGTGAGCGCCGACGCCAGGGTCACATTACCAAATGCGGCAACCCCCATGCCCGCTGGTTATTGGTCGAGTGCGCCCAGCATTACGCAGCCCCGCCCAAAGTGAGCAAGGAACTGAGCCGGCGCCAGGAAGGCCAACGCCAGCAAGTGCGCGCCATTAGTTGGAAAGCGCAGAACCGCTTGCACCAGCGCTACACCCGCCTGCTCGCGCGGCGCCTCCAGCGCAACAAGGCGATCGTGGCCATCGCGCGGGAGCTCTGCGGTTTTATCTGGGAACTCTTGCGCACCCAACCCTGTTACGAGGCGCCAGCCACTTCTGTCTAAAGAGTGGTTCGAGGGGAACAGTACGAACGAACGAACCAACAAGGAGGAAAGACCGAAGCAAAGAAGAGCGACACACATAAGCCAAAGCAGGAGCGGATCCGAGGCGGCCGGTCACGGTAGCCAACCCACGATGTCTCGTTGCGTTAAGGGCGCTGGAGCAATCCCAGCCCGAGCACGCGTCACCTAGACTGTTGGACCAAGGCTGCGGTGAACAAAAAGAATGCGGATAGGTCCTGGCCCCGCCTTGGCGGGACCGGATAGCCCGCGCATATCAGCATAACCAACCGCCGGGAAACTAACTCACCCCGACTGATCAGCCGCCTCCGACCCGCTCCTACTCCCTCTTTAAAATGAAAGCGATGCCAACACTCGCACCAGACTCCTTTTGCCACTTGACAGATCGACAGCCATATCAACGAGAACAAGATGAGCCGCCGCGAGCGGAGGCGCGCGTGGCCGCGGATTGACGAATTGAAATCATGAAGAAGCTGGATAGTACAGCGGCTCGCGGTCGGCTCCAGCGTCAGGTTAGACGTTAGGGACGGTATCATGAGGGATCGGAAGAACGACGCGAGCCGAAAAGACCAACTAGTGCAACGAATCCAGCGAGGCCGATGCGCCCAACGGTAGTATGGGCAAAACTGGGCGGAATCACGTCGCAAAAGCGAAGCACCTCCTCCAAAAGCGTGATGAAGGTAAAAACGACGCTGAACATGAACCACCAGAGCCAACCGATGCTTCGAGAAGACTTCGCGCATGGAACGTTGAAGTTCTGTCATGATGGAATTCCGCATTAGGATGGTTTGTTCGTGAGGTAGTCGACGTTCACGTCTAGACTTTATGGCTGCGGGCGGGGTGTGAACGCGCGAACGTGCGGTTGAAAAAGAGGGTGTGTTTGCCGTTCATATATTCTCGCGGGCTACTCCGCCTTTTTGAGGTGGAGCAGAGCCGCACCAACGGCCGGGACACGAGGGTTCCGGAGCGTTGCAGTTTAACAACGAGAACCAGCAAACACACCAATGAAAAAAAAACTCTATCTCGGACTGGATGTCCACAAAGATCGGATCGCATCGCGATGGCCGACGGCGGGCGCAACGGCGAGGTGCGCCTACACGGGACGATCAGCAACGATCTGCACGCGCTGAAAAAGTGGATCGCACGATCCGCCAGGCGCATGGCAAGGAGCAAGCCTGGAAGTCTGTTACGAGGCGGGGCCGTGCGGGTTTGGGCTGGCGCGGCGGCTGCGCCAGCTGGGGGTGGCGTGCGACGGTGGTCGCGCCCTCGCTGATCCCGACGCGGCCGGGTGAGCGGGTCAAAACTGACAAACGCGATGCGCGCAAACTGGCCCGGCTCCTGCGGGCCGGGGAACTGACCGCGGTCTACATTCCCGAAGCGACCGATGAAGCGATCCGCGATCTGTGCCGGGCGCGGACCGATGCGGTGGATGACCGGCGCCGGGCGCGCCATCGCTTAAAAGGGTTCCTCCTGCGCCATGGTTATCGTTACCAGGGCAAGAGCAGCTGGAGCGCGGCCCACGAGCGTTATCTGCGCGAGCTGGTCCTGCCGCATCCGGCCATGAAAGTGATCCTGGAAGAGTATCTGCAAGGGATCGCGGCGGCCGGGGAACGGATCGCGCGCTGCGAAGCGGGGATGCGCGATCTGCTGGAGCAATGGCGGCTGGCGCCGGCGGTGCGCGCCCTGATGGCGATGAAGGGTTTTCAAACCGTCGCGGCCATGATCCTGGTGAGTGAGCTGGGAGAAGTGCATCGCTTTGCTCATCCGCGCCAGGTCATGGCCTATCTCGGATTGGTGCCGACGGAGAACACTTCGAGTGACAAACGGCGCCAGGGGCACATCACTAAATGCGGTAATTCTCACGCTGCGCTGGCTACTGGTGGAGTGCGCGCAACATTACGCCACCCCGCCCAAAGTATCCGCGCACCTGAGCCGGCGCCAGGAAGGTCAACCCAGGGAGGTGCGCGCGATCAGCTGGCGGGCGCAGAACCGCTTGCACCATCGCTACACCCGGCTGCTCGGGCGCCGCCTCCAGCGCAACAAGGCGATGGTGGCGATCGCGCGCGAGCTCTGCGGTTTTATCTGGGAGCTCTTGCGCACCCAATCCTGTTACCAGGCGCCAATCTCCATCTCTCTGACAGAGTTATTCGAGGGGAACCGTAACCAAAGGAGGAACCAACCCGGGAATTCGATCACAGACAAACCATAAACCACGGAAGCGGATCTGAGGCGGCCGGGTCACGGTAGCCAACCCACGATGTCTCGTTGCGTTAGGGCTATGAGGAGCAATCCCAAGAGCCCGAGCACGCGTCACCTAGACTGTTGGAAAAGGGCTGCGGTGAAATAAAAGAATGCGGATAGGTCCTTTGGTCGCAAGACCAGGGGATAGCCCGCGAATATCAGCATCACCAACCGCCGGGAACCTAATTCACCCCGACTGACCCGGCCGTCTCACACCCGCTTCTGGTGACCCTTATTATATGAACGCGATCCAAACACAGACTTCTTCTGCCACTTGACAAATCCACAGCCATATCAACGAGAACAAGATGAGCGACGGCGGACGAGGGCGCGCGTCGCTCGGAGTGGAAGTGTGGAAGTCATCTCAAAAGTGGAGCGTACAGCGGTCCGCTGTTCGCTCCATCGCATGGTTAGACGGAAAACGCGGCATACAGGAAAGACAAACTTCAGAGAATCTGAATTCGGGCAGTGAATCGCCGACCAGACTCCAAGCTGCCATAAAACAAACGTCGAACGACGCCCTGCGCCCGAAACAGGGTATCCGGCATGTCGTGCTCGGATCCACGCAAAGCTCCGTCCCTGCCCTCGACAACAAACGGCCGAGAGAACGCGGCTCGAATTGGAGGCGTCGTGGTCGGCGATGATCGCGGTGATAGGAACAGGATCGGGAAACGCCGAGACCATCGATCTCGGTGAGCCGGACGGAACGGCCCACGATCTCGACCGGCGACTCTCGCGTGCCGAACCAAGCGCGGCCTCCGGTGCCGCTGTAGATGGCGACGCACAACGCAACCACCACAACTGCGACGAGGCAATAAACGAGGAGCATCGCATCCGTCTAACGAGAAGTCGGCCGGAAAATCCCGCCTTTTATTGCGGGATAATTCGGCCTAATCCGGGCTTGCTTCGGGGAAGGAGGAACGGTAAAAACCGAATCCATGGATCCCCTTCTAGAACCCGCCCCGGCCTCCCGCAAGGAAAAAAATTGCTCGATCAGGTGCGCGATATGATGCGCCTGAGGCATTACAGCCTGCGCACCGAGCGATCCTATTGCGATTGGGTCGCGCGCTTCATTCGCTTCCATCGGATGCGACATCCGCGCGAGATGGCGAGGAGGAGATCGGCGCATTCCTGACCATCTGGCGTGTCGTAAGGATGTTGCTGCCTCGACTCAAAACCAAGCTCTGAGCGCGCTACTGTTCCTCTATAAGCAAGTCTTAAAAGAAGAGATCGGGTGGCTCGGCAACGTGCAGCGGGCAAAGAGACCGACACGGCTGCCGGTGGTGCTGACGCGAGATGAGGTGCGCAAGCTATTCGCGCATCTGCATGGAATTCCCCGCCTGATGGCGGGCCTGCTTTACGGGAGCGGTTGCGCCTGATGGAGTGCGTGCGGCTACGGGTAAAAGATGTCGATTTTGACTACGCGAGGATCGCGGTGCGCGACGGCAAAGGGGCAAAAGATCGGTTACCATGTTGCCGATCAAGCTGGCGGCGTCCTTGCAGCGCCTCGGCCGAAGGTGCGGGCGCAATTTGAGGAGGATCTCGAGAGCGGTCTGGCCGGAGTGATTTGCCCGATGCGCTGGCCAGAAATATCCGAACGCTGCGCGCGAATGGGGATGGCAATGGGTTTTCCTTCCACGCGGCTTTCGCAGCGATCCGCGTGCGGAAGCGGAGGTCGCCGCACGCAGGCGGCGCCATCACATCGAAGAGAGCGCGTTGCAACTGGCGGTGAAGAAGGCGGTCCGCGCTTCGGGGATCGCGAAGCCGGCGACTTGTCATACGCTGCGGCACTCGTTTGCGACCCATCTACTCGAGAATGGCTATGACATTCGGACGGTGCAGGAGCTGCTCGGGCACAAGGATGTTTCGACCACCATGATTTATACCCACGTGCTCAATAAGCCGGGCATCGGGGTCAAGAGTCCGCTGGATTCGGGAGGTGCAGCGGCGACTGGTTCTTGAATCCTGCCAAAAATGAAGCTGAGGTCGGCACCGCTACAACGTGGAAAAAACGCGGCGTTTCCGGGCCGGGCGAATTGCCCACGGAAACGGCTGCCGCGACCGGCAAGAGGCGTCGCAAATGATTCACACAATCGCCACATGGAAGTCATCATAGTGTCACAGAAGCCGTGCAAGATGGCCGCATGCGTATCGAAACCTTGCAGCCGGCAAACAACTCACAAACCACAGCAGAGATCTGGGCCTCGACCGATTCCAATCAATGGGCGACGGCCGATTGGCGACCGGGCGGCGCGCCGCGGCAGAAGCGGAAGGGGAAAGCGCGCAATGGTTTTCTGCGCGGTCAACAGGCAAAGCTGATCGAGTTGCGGGCTGCGCTGGTGAGCTCGATGAATGGCATCGCGCGGGAGACGCGGCTGGAGAAGGCAGACAGTTCCGCCTTCTCCACGCATAACGGCGACGCGGGAAGCGACGCGTGCGATCGGGATTTTGTTCTTTCTCTTCTCTCGCAGGAGACCGATGCGCTTTTCGAGATCGACGCGGCGTTGCAACGAATCGAAGAGGGCAGTTACGGCATCTGCGAGATGTCGGGACGGCCAATCCCGCTTGCCCGACTGCGGGCGATTCCCTTTGCCCGCTTTACCGTGGAATGCCAGACGAGGATCGAAGAGCAGCGAAAACTCTCTCGCAATCCAGGATTATTTGCCTCGCACTTCGCGATCGCGGAGGAAGAGGAAAGCGACGAGTTTCAGGAAAGAGCAAAATCAGTGATCGAGGCGGCAGACTAACGAGTAAAGCGGTCCCTTGGGATTAAGCAGCTCGGTCTTGTGCTGCGAGACGGCAAGGTATACCTGCAGGCACCAAAGGAGAACGAAGCCGGCGGCGAGAGCGCCCCAGCGTGCCCGCGTCAGGTGCGGATGCGGCAGGCGGGCGAGAAGGTTGCGGCCGAGGAAGAGCTCGACGGCATTGCAAGACAGGAGGGCGAAGGCTCCGGCGAGGATCGGGTAGGAGAGCCAGTTGAAGTAGAGGGCGCGCCCGAATTCGCCGTGCAAGAGATGATGCAACGCGCGGGTCGTGCCGCAAAAGATGCAGGGCAGGCCGGTGATGGCGCCGCAGGAGGTGGCGAACGGAAACCAGTTCGGTGGCGCGGTGGGATCGATCAGGGCCAGCGCGAGGAGGGCGGCCAGCAGGAGGGCAAGGCTGACGATGCGCCAGCGGATCTCGATCGGGGCGAGGTGCGATTTGGGTGCAGGACGTGCGGAAGCACGTCCCTCCGGGAGCAAGACGCTCATGCGGGTGGCGGAGTTTCCTGGACCGGCGGGATGGGCGGCGGCGGGGGTGGTGTCGTTGGCGGCGGCAACGGTTCCGCTGGCCTAACGACGGCCCAGACATCATACGGGTCGCCGAATTGCCGGAGAAAACAGAGCGGGAAAGCGTAGAGCACCATCACGACCGGGAGAAGGATGACAGTGCCGATGTAGGGCAGCGCTGCGATGCAGCAGGTGACACAGGCGGCGAGGCAGCCGATCATCCCAGCCGCGATAAAGAGCAGGATGTAGAAAAGACAGAAAAGGATGAAGACGCCCGGGTTGGCCACGATCAGTTGCCAGAGGTCTCGAAACGCGTCCATCGCCGAGCAGCGCTGACGATACATCACCGGCACCATCAATTTCATGATGAGCGCGACGAGCAGGGCGATGAGGACGAAGGCAACGCCGAAAAGAATGATGAGCGCGAGCGGCACGATCGTGTGTCCCATGTAGGAACCGACGAAGTAGATCACTGCGAGGCCGCCGAAAATGAGCATGCTGCAGATCGAAATCACGATCTGAAAAATGAAGTAGCGATTTCCTTCGGCGCGATATTCCCGCCAGGGCTCGGCAATCGCGCCGCGATTGCGCACGATGCAATCGGTAAACATGAAGCGGCCGCGCGCGTTCAACCAGAGGAGAAGGGCGAGGAAAACGAGGAAAACAAGGACACCGACAATGATTGCCGGCACGACCCAGGGCGGCGTGTTGTGCATGTTGAATTGCCGGCCGACATGCTCCGATTTCCAATGCCAGTTCCAATCCTGCTTGCCCCAGCTGCGATTGTAATTGAAGCCGCCGCCGCCGCTGAAGAAGGTGGCGAGCCAGGCGGCGAAACCGATCACGAACCACTTCGCCAGATCGAAGGGCTGGAAAAGAATTTTCTTCGTCAGTTCAAATGCCTCGCCGAAGGGAGCGAAGATTTCGATGCGCGGTTCGTTCGGGTCCATGCGGCAATTCCAAACAGTTTTTTGCAGTCGAGGCAAGTCTCGATAACGGCGCTACGTCGGAAGGAAGGCGGGCTGCATGCTGGCGAAGGCTTTCGGAGTGTCGCCCGCTGCTCCGCCCCGCTACCGTCCCGCCTGCTTGACGCATGTGAAGGAGCATTGGAGCATCTCGCGATGGCAACCGTAGCGACGACTCCCCCGCCTTCCGCCTTTCGGAAGACGACGGAGACTTTTACCGTCGGCGCCCGGACTTTGCCGCAACGTTATTTTATCTCACCCGAGGTTTTTGCCGAGGAGCAGAGAAAGATTTTCGCGCGGGGATGGATCTGTGTTGGGCACCAGAGCCAGCTTGCCAGGGCGGGGGATTATTTCGTGCAGGAGGTGGCTGGAGAGAGCCTGATCATCCTGCGCGATAAGGGGGGAGAGATCCGGGCGTTTTACAATGTCTGTCGTCATCGCGGAACCCGTTTGTGCGAGGAGGCGAGCGGACATGGCGCGGCGATTCAATGCCCCTATCATGCCTGGACCTATGGGCTTGATGGGCGCCTGATCGGCGCGCCGCACATGGACGAGGTGCCCGGTTTTGAGAAGAGCGATTATCCCTTGCACGCCGTCAACGCGGCGCAATGGGAAGGTTTTATTTTCGTTAGTCTCGCAGACGAGCCGGCGCCGCTGGAAAAGGCCTTCGCGCCGTTGGCCGGGAAATTCACGCACTGGAATCTGCCACGATTGCGCGCCGCCCGGCGGATTGAGTACGATGTACAGGCCAACTGGAAGCTGATCTTCCAGAATTACTCCGAGTGTTATCACTGCCCCGGAGTGCATCCGGCATTATCCAAGGTGTCGCCTTACGATTCGGCGGAGAACGATCTTGCGGAAGGGCCTTTTCTCGGCGGGTTCATGACCATTGCCAAAGGTCAGAGCCTGACGATGAGCGGGAAGGCGTGCGCCCGGCCGGTGGGCGAGGTGAAAGGCGAGGATCACGCCCGCGTTTTCTATTACTCAATTTTCCCCAACATGCTGCTGAGTCTGCATCCCGATTATGTGATGGTTCATTTGATCTGGCCGCTTTCACCGAATCGAACGCGCATCGTCTGTGATTGGTACTTTCACCCTGACGCGGCCGTGATGAGCGATCCCGGCTACAATCCCGGGGATGCGGTTGAGTTTTGGGATATGACAAACAGGCAGGATTGGCACGTGTGTGAGCTGAGCCAGCAGGGGATTGCTTCGCGTGCCTACCAACCGGGGCCTTACTCGCCGCGCGAGAGTATTCCGGCGGCGTGGGATCGGGAATACCTTAGCCGCATGGGAAACGAAGCTCGTGATTCGTGATTCGTTGAATCGTTACATCGGGAGGCATCCGCTCCTCATGCTTCTGCTAGTGCACTGTATCACTTGAACCCAGACCGTCGGCTGCGGGCGCGAGCGTGGACGCGCGGAAGCGCGTCCCTCCGGAGGGACATGCTTCCGCATGTCCAGGCTCTGCCATGGCGGTCTCAATTTGACTGATACACCTAGTAATCGCACTCGACCGATCTAGGAAGCTATAGTCCACAGATTGGAAAGCCTGGCCGTCGCTTCGCGTCTGTTGCAGTACCGATGAACGCAGATTTTGCGAAAGGCTTTCATCATCTTCTCTGTGGAAATCTGCGAAATCTGTGGACGAATCACCGCTTTGGAGTTTTTCGACAGTCTACTATCCGCCGGCCATCGCGCCGACGATGAAGAAAGGTTCGGCGCCAGTCGCAACCAGGTCGGGAAGGGGAGCATCGGGTGATTCGTGGGAGAGATCTTCGGTGCATGCAAAGAATCTGACGAGCGCACGGCGTTTGTGTGTTGTCTGATCGCGGACGGTCCCGCGCAAAGTCGGGTAACGCGCTTCGAGAGCGTCGAGAACGGTGCGTTGCGTGACCGCGCCCTCAACTTCCAACTGCACTTCATCGTTCACGCCAGCCAGAGTGCGGAGATGGGCCGGCAGTACCACCCGAATCATGGCAGGGTCTGGGCTTCGACGGAAAGGACCGCCGGCAGGTCGTGCACGACTCGCCTTCCAGCTGTCGCCGGCGTCCGCAGAGGCGTAGACCTGCCCACCGGTCGTGCCGAAGTAGACCCCGCATTTATCGAGCGAATCGACCGCCATCGCGTCGCGCAGCACATTGACGTAGCAATCGCTTTGCGGAAGTCCCTTCGTTAGGCGCTTCCCATTGATTGCCGCCTGTCCGGCTGCGGTAAACGCGCAGCTTTCCATCCGGCGGAAAATGTTCCGAGTCGCTCTTGATCGGAACGACATAGATGGTCTCCGGTTCGTGGGCATGCACGTCGATCGGGAAACCGAAATCGGACGGCAGGTTGTCACTCACTTCGTTCCACATGTCGCCGGCGTTATCGCTCCGCATCACGTCCCAATGTTTTTGCATGAAAAGAACGCCGGGACGCGAAGGATGCATCGCGACGTGATGCACGCAGTGACCGACCTCGGCGGTCGAATCGGGCAATTCATATTGGGATTTGAGACCTTTATTGATCGGCGTCCAACTCTTGCCGCCGTCGTCGGTGCGAAAGGCGCCCGCGGCGGAGATGGCGACGAAGATGCGATCGGGATTGCCCGGGTCGAGGAGGATGGTGTGCAGACACATTCCGCCTGCTCCCGGCTGCCAGAGATTTCCTTTTGCGCTGCGTAACCCGGGCAGTTCCTGCCAGGTCGCGGCCGCCGTCGGCGGTGCGGAAGAGCGCGGCATCCTCCACGCCCGCATAAACCATGTCGGGATCGGTCAGCGACGGTTCGAGATGCCAGACGCGTTTGAATTCCCAGGGATGCTGGGTGCCGTCATACCATTGGTGGGTGCCGGGCGTGCCGTCGTAGTTGAAGTCTTTTCCGACCGCTTCCCAGGTTTCGCCGCCGTCGTTCGAGCGTTGGATCAGTTGACCAAACCAGCCCGAGGATTGCGAGGCGTAGATCCGATTCGGATCCACCGGCGAGCCTTTGAGATGATAAATTTCCCAGCCCGCAAAGTGCGGACCGCTGACTTTCCAATCTGTGCGCTTGCCGTCGGAGGTGAGGACAAAGGCGCCTTTGCGTGTGCCAACGAGTAGTCGAATTGCGCTCATGCCCTAGTCCTATCAGTGGTGGTCCGGTATCGTCAACCGGCTAGAATGCGGCGGCGGCGCGAGCCAGAATATAACCGATGAGAGCGGTGCAGGGAAGCGTCAAGACCCATGCCCAGACGATGCGCTCGACGAGAGTCCATTTGACTCCGCTGAAGCGTTTCACGGCGCCTACGCCCATGATCGAGGTCGAGATGACGTGAGTTGTGGAAAGCGGGATGCCGTAGGAGCTGGCAGCCTGAATGATGACGGCGGCGGTGGTTTCCGCGGCAAAGCCGTGCACAGGTTGCAGCTTGACCATCTTGTGACCGAGCGTGCGGATAATACGCCAGCCGCCGGCGGCAGTCCCGGCGGCCATCGTCGCGGCGCACAAGACAACGACCCATGATGGAACCTTGAACTCCGGCGTAATCAGGAAATGGAACAATCGCGGCAAGTGATGGAAGGTGTCACCGGTGGTGCCGGTGAAGAGGGCAAGGGCGATGATGCCCATCGTTTTCTGCGCGTCGTTGGTCCCATGGCTGTGGGCCATCCAGGCCGCGCTTACGAGTTGGAGTTTGCCAAAGATCCGATGCACGAGGTGCGGCGTGTAGGGTCGCAGGATGATGATGAGCAGGAACATGAGCAAGGCGCCCACGATGAAGCCCGCGATCGGCGAAGTAATCATTGGAACAATGACCTTGGGAAGGAGACCTGTCCGCCATTTCAGGACTGAAAAGTCGCCGCCGGCGGTCGCCAGAGCTGCTCCGCAGAGTCCGCCGATCAGGGCATGACTGGAGCTCGACGGCAGGCCGAGCAGCCAGGTAATAACATTCCACACGATCGCGCTGAGCAGCGCGCAAAGGATGGCTGGCATGGTAACGACCTTCAAGTCGACCATTCCCTGACCGATGGTGGAGGCAACCGCTGTTCCCATCAGTCCGCCGGTGAGGTTAAAGAAAGCCGCCATCACAATGGCCTGCCGCGGAGTCAGGACCTTGGTCGACACGACGGTGGCGATCGCGTTCGCGGCGTCGTGGAAGCCGTTGATGTATTCGAAGAGAAGGGCCGCCAGGACGACAACAATGAAGAGAACCATGCGGGCTTGCTCTTAGAACCCTAGGAATACTTGAGCACGACCTGCAGGATGATGTTGCCCGCGTCGCGGCAGCGGTCGATCACCTTTTCCAACAGTTCATAAAGGTCGCGCAGAAAGATGACCTGCTTTGGGTCGTAGGAGCCCTGATAGAGGTCGCGCAACAGATCCAGCTCCAGCTTGTCGGCGTCACCCTCGATTGTTTGCAGCCGTGAGTTCATTTCCCGGGCGGTGGCGGCGTTGGTTCCTTTGCGCAGTTCCTTCACCATCGCCAGAACGGTTTCGGCCGCTTGATCGAGCAGTTCGAGATGCTTCTGAAAATTGCGACCGTGCAGATCGCCGGGACAAATCAGAATACGCTCGCCGATTTTCTCCACCGTCTTCGGAATCTTATAGAGAGCGGCGGCGAGAGCCTGGATGTCTTCCCGTTCGAACGGAGTGACGAAAGTCTTGCAAAGCTGCTCGGTCAGTTCCTGTGTGATCTGCTTGTCCTTGCGCCGGCTGTGCACGAACTCTTCGAGACTCTGGGGCGAATCATGCTGCTCGAGCCTGGCGAGGATTGCGACCAGATGATGCACGCTGGTGTCAGCCTGTTGGGCGCTTGCTTCGAGAAGGTCGAAGAATTTTTGATCGTGTCCTAGGAGTTTTTGGATTGAGAACATGGAAATTCGCTCGGCTTTTGCCATTCTTATCCGGCCTAACATCCCGGAGAAGCAGCCGCTTTGAGTCGACAACGTTCTCGGCGTAATGGAAAACGGTCGCTTCGCCAAGCTGAAAGTGCAGTCCCGCTGCTTTGGTCGGATCTCTTAAGTGTTGGAAGGCTGATGCCGGATGTCCTCCGCCGCAGCCGCGTAAACGGCGTCCTCCCCGATGTTGGTGGCATGATCGCCGACGCGCTCGAGATGTTTGGCGATAAAGAGCAAATTCAGGTAGCCGCGAAGTTGCTCGGGGTCCTGCGCCACACGCGCGAGCAATTGCCGCGCGGCGTCGGAGTTCAGCGCGTTGAGCCCCTTGTCGCGCTCCTTCAAGGCGCGGCCTTGCTCCTCATCTTCGCGGGCATAAGCGTCGACGCCGTCTCTAAACATCTGCATGGCGTAAGCGCCCATCGAGGTGATCAGGTCGACCTCCGCCAGTTCGCGATGTTGGTTTAGCTTGCGCGCCTTGCGCGCGATGCTGACCGATTCGTCCGCGATCCGTTCGAGATTGGGTGAAAGTTTCATCGCCGCGACCACCCGGCGCAGATCCGAGGCGACCGGCTGGAACCGCAGCAGTAATTCGATTCCATCCTTGTCGATCTGCATCTCCATTTGATCAATCTCTTCGTCGTCGACAATCGCTTGCAGGCAAAGATCGTCATTCCGTTCCCGCAGGCCGTTGAGCGCGTTCTCAGGCTGCGCGCGGTCAGGCTCGACATGGTCAGCACGCTGTCACGCAGGGCGGCCAGCGCCTCGTCGAACGTCGTCAGGATATGTTTCGGCTGAGTCATAAGAGGTCGCGTTTCAGTCCAAACCCAGGAAATTCTTTGCGGTTCCCGAAAGGAGTTGGCGTCTTTCTTTCGAAGAGATGTTCATCGATTCGATAAGTCTGCCCGGATTGGTCTCACCTAACGGGAAGGGGTAATCGGAGCCGAGCGCGACGCGTTGCGCGCCAAAAAGCTTGAGGAGCAGGCGGAGCGCATCCGGATCGTGCACCAGCGAATCGACGTAGAAGCGAGCCGGCCGCTCCGGTTGCGGCGAGATAATTGCGCGGATTAATGTTCGTGTCCGTGGCGCAGAGATCGGGTCGGACATGAAAACCGTGTTCGATGCGCCCGATGGTGAAGGGAAATGCGCCGCCGCCGTGGGCAAAGGCGACGCGCAGGTTTGGGAAGCGCTCGAAGACGCCGCCGAAGATCATCGAGCAAATGGCAAGCGACGTTTCCGCCGGCATGCCAACCAGCCACGGCAGCCAGTAGTTCGGCATCCGTTCTTTCCCTACCATATCCCAGGGATGAACAAAAATTGCGGCGCCCAATTGTTCCGCCGCGCTCCAAACCGGCTGGAGCGAAGCATTGTCGAGGTTCAACGGATCGAGGCGCCCGAAATGTTCGTTGGCGTCGACGTGCGTGGCGATTTGCGCGCCGCGCAGACCGAGCTCGCTGACGCAGCGCTCCAGCTCCTGCGCGGCCAGGTCGGCATCCTGCAACGGAATCGTGCCGAGGCCGGCGAAGCGGGTGGGATGAGCGTGGACCACCTCCGCAATGTGGTCATTCAGCCGGCGGGAAAGATCGAGCGCGTCGGCCGGCTTCGCCCAATAACTGAACATGACCGGCACGGTCGAAAGCACCTGC
Source organism: uncultured Verrucomicrobiae bacterium (assembly GCA_963738045.1). GTDB lineage: Bacteria > Verrucomicrobiota > Verrucomicrobiia > Chthoniobacterales > UBA10450 > Palsa-1392. Next base: position 538,407 of record CAVTUX010000003.1, read on the forward strand.
ATGGAGATGCCCACGCGGTCGCAGTCTTCGATCCGACGCTCCGGGTCCCAGACGTTGTCGCTGATTTCGCGGAAAAAGCGGTCGCCGATCATCATCCGCGCGCAACACGGTTGATAATGATCCAGCCTAACGAATCCGGCATAGCCGTACTTGGCGTCGAGGTCGGGCCATTCGCGCGGGAGGATATGGGTGTGGAGGTCGATCTTCATCGATGGAGTGGCGGGCGTGTCGGCCACAGCCAAACGGGTGCAGCTGACCCGACCACTTCTACACCGGATCGCCGATTATCCATTAGAAGGGCTTTGTCGGTCCGGGTTGCTCGATCTTTGTGCCGCACTTCTTGCAGGTGCGTCGCGCGTCGTCGTTCCAGAAATCGAGCATCGCCTGGCTGAAGTGCTGCACGATATCGCCGCAATCGAAGTCGATGTCTTCCACCAGCGCCCCGCAATTTGCGCAGAAGAAAATGACATGCTCGTGTTCGCCCGGCGGGCGGCGGCGCTCGACCACCACGCCTAACGTGTCGGGCGGGCGGACCGGAGCGTGCGGAACGTTAGGCGGTATAAAGAAAGTTTCACCTTCGCGCACGGGGTAATCGACGATCTTGTCGCCCTCGCGGATGCGCACTTTAATGTCGCCCTTGAGCTGGTAAAAATACTCTTCCGAATCGACCTGGTGAAAATCGTTTCGCGCGTTCGGGCCCTTGATCACCATGACAAAAAAATCCCGCCCGTCGTAGAGGTATTGGTTGCTCACCGGCGGCTTGAATTTGTCGCCGTGCGCTTCGATCCAATCATTCAGGTCAATTGCAGGTTGCACTTTTTTTTCCATAGGTCGGGATGTTTCCTTTCCTCTAATCCTCCAGCCGAGCGTGCTCAACCTTTTCGTCAGCTCGCGTGGCGCTCGCGTTTGCCGTCATACCAGAGCGAGAGTCGTTTTCGATTCCGCAACGAGTTTTTTCCGCCAAGGACGATGAAGAAGCTCTGGGTGAGCACGAAACGCGGCGAATGCATCCGCACCTTGCGCGCGGAGGTGACGATCGGTTCGCGCAGAATTTTGAACGGCCCAAGCTTCTTCGAGCGCGAGGGTGAGATAGACTTCTTCGCCGGCAAAATATTGCTCGTCGAATCCGCCGACTGCTTCGAACGAGCTGCGTCGCGTGAAAATGAACGCGCCCGCCCCGAGCCCAACAAGGCCGAAGTAAACGGTGCAAAAGCCTCGGACAAAAACGCGCGCCCAAAACGGCAAATGGCTGTCCATCGCCAGGCGCGCGCTTCCCCCGGAGTAACCTTCAGCGAGCGCCCGCAGTCCCGAGGTCACATGACCCGGCCTGATCTGCGTATCTGCATCGACGAAAAAGAGAACATCGCCTCTTGCGACGCATGCGCCCGCGTTTCGCACCGCCGCGATCTGCCGGCGATTTACCGGGACGACCCGGGCGCCAAATTGTCGGGCGATGGCGGCGGTCGCATCGGTTGAGGCGTCGTCGACGACAATGATTTCGTAGGTCTCCTTCGAGGCCTCGGCGCCCGCCCGGATGGCGTGCAGAGTGTCCGGCAGTTCGTGTTCCTCGTTATGCGCCGGGACAACGAACGACAGTTTCGGCGCTCGCCTGTCGCTCGCTGCATGGCGGAGAAATTTCGTCAGCGTCTCGGCAGCGAAATCATAGCCCTGCGGCCATTCGCTGGCGCGCGGGCCGGCGACATTCAAGACCTCGACCTGGTTTGCCCTAACGAAATCGATAATCTGCTCCGCACCTTCGGCGCTCGAGCTGAGACTGGCGTCGATGAGCAGGGCCGGCCGCTTCGCTTCCGTGCAAAAATCAGCGGTCGCCTTTGTGCCGCCCTGGAGCGGTAATCCAGGATGAATGATCAGCGTGGCGTCGGCTTCGCGGACGTTGCGTGCGGTTCGCTCGAGGTAACCGCCGTCCGGCAATTCCGTCACCGGATAACGAGCCGGAATGATTCCGTCTTCGTCGCACCGATCGGCCGGGCACCAGCCGCCGCACGGTATGCCTAACGAGAGCGCGACATCGAGCGCGGCCCGATCGACGCCGGTTTGGCCGCCGGAAATGATTTTCATTCAACCAGCGCGCCGCGCCTTTTCATCGAGCGCGAGATAATCTTCACGCGGCGGACTAAAGGTGTCGATGACCGTCGTCTTTTCGATCGTCTCGCCGCTATGCGGCACGTTGCTCGCAATGTAAACCGCGTCGCCCGCCGCCAGCTCGTGGGGTACGCCCGCGACGGTGAGCTTGAGGCGGCCTTTGATGACATGCGCGATCTGTTCCTGCGGATGGGCATGTTCCGGCAGGCGACTGCCCGCCTCCAGTTCCGCGCGCATCTGATACATCGAGGCGCCGGCAGTGATCGTGCGACGCTTGATGCCCGGCACAATCTCGATCCATGGATTTTCTTGCTCACTCACGGCAAACACGATGGCGCAGAATTGCCCGCTTTCCACTGCACGAATGACTGAGGGACTTTTCTACAAAGAAGCGTCGGCCCGTTCTCTGGCGCCCCTTTTCCTGCAGTCTCCGCGCGGGCTGTTGCCCGGGAAAACCATATGTATACTGAGATTCAACGGTGCAGAAGGAAACGATCCAAATCCAAAACTTTATCGACGGTGAGCTCGTTGGGCCGACGAGTGCGAGGTACCTCGACAACATCGAGCCGGCAACGGGCAAGCCGTATTCGCGGGTGCCCGACAGCGATGCGCGCGATGTCGAGCTGGCGGTGGCGGCGGCGGAGAAAGCTTTCCCATCCTGGTCGGGCACGCCGGCTGCGGAACGCTCGCGCATCCTTTTGCGTATCGCGGATTTGATCGAGCGCGATCTCGAAAAATTTGCCCGCGCGGAATCGATCGACACCGGCAAACCGCTTGCGCTCGCACGCAGTCTCGATATTCCGCGTGCCTCAAGCAATTTCCGTTTTTTCGCGACCGCCATTCTGCACACCGCGAATGAGGCGCATGTCACGGATGGCGTGGCTTTCAACTACACGTTGCGTCAACCGCGCGGCGTCGTCGGGCTGATTTCTCCGTGGAACCTGCCGCTCTATTTGCTCAGCTGGAAAATCGCGCCCGCCATTGCTGTCGGGAATACGGCAGTTGCAAAACCAAGTGAGCTCACTCCAATGACGGCGTTTTTGCTTTGCGAAGTCTGCCGCGAAGCGGGCCTGCCGAACGGCGTGCTCAACATCGTGCATGGCACCGGCCCGAATGTCGGCGCCGCGATTACCGCGCATCCGAAGATCGGCACGATTTCCTTCACCGGCGGCACGGTGACCGGTCGCAAAGTGGCGGAAGCGGGCGCGCCGCTCTTCAAGAAAATCTCGCTCGAACTGGGCGGCAAAAATCCGAACATCATTTTTGCTGACGCCGATCTCGAGGCCGCGATTGCCGCCAGCGTGCGATCCTCTTTCGCCAACCAGGGCCAGGTCTGCCTTTGTGGCTCGCGCGTTTTTGTCGAGCGCCCGAAGTACGACGAGTTTGTCAGGCGTTTCACTGAAAAGGTGTCGCAGTTGAAACAGGGCGATCCGCTGGATGAGAAGACTGACCAAGGCGCGATCGTTTCTCAAGTGCAGCTCGAGAAGGTGAAGTTTTATGTCGACCTCGCGCAGCAGGAGGGCGGGAAGATCGCGCTGGGCGGTTCGGCGTCCCCCCCGCCTAACGAACGCTGCCGTGGCGGTTATTTTTTCCCGCCGACCGTGATTACCGGCCTGCCGGTCGCCTGCCGGGTCAACCGCGAGGAAATCTTCGGACCGGTGGTGACAATCACCCCTTTCGACAGCGAAGAGGAGGTCGTGCGCTACGCCAACGACGTTGACTACGGCTTGTCATCCAGCGTCTGGACGCAAAACCTGAACCGCGCCCACCGCGTCGCGGAACAGATTCACACCGGCACAGTCTGGGTGAACTGCTGGCTGGTGCGCGATCTGAGGGTCCCGTTTGGCGGGATGAAACAGAGCGGCGTCGGGCGCGAGGGCGGCGAGGAAGCGCTTCGCTTTTTCACCGAAACGAAAAACGTCTGCCTCGCACGATAGAATTCGAAATTCAGATCCGAGGCCGCTCTTCCAAGGCATTGAAATGGCGAGATGAAAACCGTTGATAGCGCAGGCATGAAGGCCGCGCGCGTCCATCAGTTTGGCGGGCCGGAAGTGATCGCGTTTGAAGAGGTCGCGCGACCTCGGCCGGACAAAGGTCAGGTGTTGGTCCGAGTGCAAGCGGCTGGGGTTGGTCCATGGGACGCCTGGGTCAGAGGCGGGAAGAGCGTAATCGCTCACTCGTTGTCGTTGACACTGGGATGCGATCTCTCCGGCAGCGTCGCCGAGGTCGGCGAGGGCGTGGCAGATTTCCAAGCCGGCGACGAAGTGTACGGCCTAACGAATGCGAAATTCACTGGCGCTTATGCCCAGTATGCGGTCGCGGAAGCCGGCATGATCGCCGCGAAACCACGTCGCCTCAGCCATATCGAAGCCGCGTTCGTCCCGGTCGTGGCAAGCACCGCATGGAGATGGCCTTCGACTATGGGCAGGTCGAGGCCGGGAAACGAGTGCTGGTGCACGGCGCGGCCGGGAATGTCGGTGCCTATGCCGTGCAACTCGCGAAACGCGCCGGGGCCGAAGTCATTGCCACGGCCTTCCCGCGCGATCTGGAATATGTGCGCAATCTTGGAGCCGATCAGGTGATTGACGCCAAGAAGAAGCGTTTCGAGGCTGGAGGTAGAAAACATCGATGTTGTGTTCGATACTGTCGGTGGCGAAAACCAGGAGCGATCCTTCGAAATCCTCAAGCCCGGTGGGGTTCTCGTCTCGTCGGTCTCGCTGCCGGACCAGCGCAAATGCAAGCAACACCAAATCAAAGGCGTATTTTTTCTCGTCGCCGTAACGACTCAGGGTCTGACCCGGATCGCGAGTCTGTTCGACTCGAAGCAACTCACCACTAACGTCGGAGAAGTCTTGCCACTCGCGGAAGCGCGCCGCGCGCACGAGATGCTGGCCGGCCAACCGCATAACGTGGCAAGATTGTTTTAGTCGCCGCAGAAAACTCCACTGCTCCGTGAGCGCCCAAGAATGCGAATCAAGCTGGACGCAGAGGTCGGAAAAAATCTGCGCAAATTTGCGAAATCCGTGGGAGAAAACCTGAACAGATATGAGCCAATCCTTTGAAAGTCAGCGTGCCGCGGAACCAGTCGGCGCGTTTCCGCATGCAAAACGAGTCGGTAATCTGCTCTTCCTTTCCGGGATCGGACCGAGGGTGAGGGGGAGCAAGGAAATTCCCGGCGTCACGCTCGATGCCGAGCGCAACATTGTGAGCTATGACATCGAGAAGCAGTGCCACGCCGTCTTCGAAAACGTTCGGCTGGTCCTGGAAGACGCGGGCGCAAGCTGGAACGACATCGTCGACGTGACCGTGTTCCTCACGAACATGAAAAAGGATTTCCCAATCTTTAACCGGATTTATCCCGAGTACTTCGCTGGTCCCGGAAAGCCGAACCCGACCCGCACAACGGTCGAGGTTGGTGCGCTCCCGACGCCAATCGCGATCGAACTCAAAGTAATCGCCGCTCCGCGTAAATAATGTGGGAGGGGCCTTTGTGCCCCGATGAATGGAGGTCGTCGTCGGTCTTTCCGATCGGGGCACAAAGGCCCTCCCCACATTGATCAACCCTGTGGTAGCGGGACCAGCGCCGGAAGCCGTTTATTTATGCGCGCGGGCCGTGAAGCCACAAGCGAATGAACGCAGTAACCAGTCGAAAGAGCCTCGCCTTCCTGAGTGTTGCGAAATCAGTGATTTCGCTAGCGCATCAGACAGATCAGGTCATCGCCGCGCCCTGGTTACTTTGCGTCGCCAAAGCCAAGGATGGGCAGAAAGATGAAGGAGAGAAACGCTATGCCGATGCCGAACCCGGCGCCTTTGCCGAAGTTCTTGGAAATGTCGAGGGAAAGAATGATCCAGATAACGAAATTGACCAACGGGATTAGCATCAACAACAGCCACCAGCCGGGTCGGCCGGCGATTTTGCACAGGATGTAAAAATTGAGGATCGGGATAATCGACATCCAACCGGGCTGACCGGCCTTGGTGAAAACCTTCCACAAACCAATAATGATCACCAGGCAGATGACTAAGGAAACGATCCCGGAGAGACCTCCCATGAGGCCGCCCCCGGCGCTGCGCATGGCATTTTCGCCGGGGTCTTGCGCGAGGAATATAGTTGCGAAGGATTTTAGCACGGAACTTTGAGACAATAGGATGAGTGAGTTCATAGTTGTTTTTTGTTGGCAACCGAAGGCCTAACGAAATTGTGAGTGACCCGGCAAGACAAATTTTCAGAAGTTTTCGCTGACCTCCGGAAGTCACCTCTCTGATTTCCTGGATTGAAAGCGCGGCCATTGCAGATTCCTTTTGAAACGGTCGAGAACTAATAGCGTGAACATCGATGCAGGCATATTGACCGGAGTTGCGGGCGCGATTCTCGCGACGGTCTCGCTTGTTTACGCGCGTTCTCAGACCCACGCGCAACGTCGGCAGGTGGAGGAAATGCAGCGTCAGACCGATCACCTGCGACGAATGCAACACTTCGAGGCGAGTCACGCCCTCATGAAGGACGCGATTGCGGCCCGCCAGGCCTGGGCCGTTCATTTTCGAAAAGACTGGGCGCCCGCGACATTCGGCACTTCGCCCGAACGGCCGCTGGAATTGCTCGATGGAAACTGGAACGTAATCTTTCGCGTGCGAGCCCAAATACGCCACCGCGTCGGCTGGCTTCGTTGACGATTCGCAAAAGCTTACCATGTCACATTCCTACTCCGCGGACGAAGAGTTCGCATTGCAACAGGATCGCGAGGATTCGCTTCGTGCCTTTCGCGATCGCTTTCATATCCCGGTCGGCGGCGATGGCCAACCGCTGATTTACTTTGTCGGTAATTCGTTAGGCCTGATGCCGAAGGCGACGAGAGCGATCGTTGACCAGGAGCTGGACGATTGGGCGCGCCTCGGGGTAGACGGGCATTTCGATGCCGCCACACCCTGGTATTCCTATCACGAGACGCTGCGTGAGCCCGCAGCGCGGCTGGTCGGCGGACAGCCTGACGAGGTCGTCTGCATGAACAGCCTGACAGTGAACCTCCACCTTTTGATGGCGACGTTTTATCGACCGACGAAAGCGCGGAACAAGATCCTGATGGAAGATCCGGCCTTCCCTTCCGACACCTACGCAATCAAATCGCAGATCGCGCATCGCGGTTTTGAGTCTGACAAATCCCTCGTGCTCGCCTGGCCACGGGCAGGGGAGCAGGCGCTCCGAGAGGAGGACATCGAAGCCCTGATCGAGAAGGAGGGCGACCAGATCGCACTTGTTCTTTTTGCCGGAGTAAACTTTTTCACCGGGCAGTTTTTTGACCTCGCGAAAATCACCGAGGCGGCGCAAAAGCGTGGCTGCCTCGTTGGCATCGATCTCGCCCATGCCGCCGGCAACGTTCCGCTGCGGCTGCATGATTGGAACGTTGATTTCGCCGTCTGGTGTTCCTACAAATACCTCAACTCCGGGCCGGGCGCGGTGGCGGGCGCATTTGTGCACGAACGGCACGCGACCAATCGCGACCTGCCGCGTCTCGCCGGCTGGTGGGGCAACGATCCGGCCACGCGCTTCCGCATGCAGCTTGAGCCGGACTTCATTCCGGTGCCCTCCGCCGACTCCTGGCAACTGAGCAATCCGCCCATCCTGGCGATGGCGCCGCTGCGCACTTCCTTCGCAATTTTTGATGATGCCGGAGGAATGGAGCCACTGCGCGCAAAATCGGAACGGTTGACGGGATATCTGCAATTTCTGCTCGATCGCGCGCCGTCGAAGCTCCTTACCATCATCACGCCGAGGCTGGCCGACGAACGAGGTTCCCAGTTATCAATCCTGGTGCACGAGCATCCAAAAGAATTGTTCAAGAAACTCGAGGCTGCCGGGGTGAAGACAGATTTCCGCGAACCGAACGTGATTCGGGTCGCACCGACGCCGCTTTACAACACGTTTCACGAGGTCTGGCGCTTCGCGCAGATCCTCAGCGAACATCACTGACTTGGCTCGCGCCCCGAGGGGATCAGGCAAGGCTTCCGGCTCGACCCGGCGGGAAGCGGACGTCGCGCAGCACGTCCGGCGAAGCTACGAACTCAGTCCGTATCCACCGTTAAGACGGTCCCGCCTAGGGCGTCAGCGCCCCTGGCACGTCAGTTGAGCAATTCCCGCACGCAGCTGATCAGCCCGGCGATCGGGAAGGGTTTCACGAGGAACTTTACTTCGTTCTCGACCAGGAAATGACGGACCTGAGGATCAGTCGCATAACCGGTGATGAAAATAAAGCGATCGGCAAGCTCCGGCCGGAGCTCCCGGGATTGGAGGTAGAACTGGTCGCCCCGGAGTTGCGGCATCTTCAAGTCGCAGATGACCGCGTCGTAACTGTGCGCCTTGACCTTGAGGAGCGCTTCCTCGCCGTCAAAGGCAACGTCAACGAGAAAATTTTCATCCGCCAGAATCCATTGCAAAGCCGAGGCCAGTTGCTTGTCGTCGTCGACCAAGAGCACGGCCTTTAGCTCAAAAGTTTTGCCTCTGCCCTGTTCGGGAGGGTCGGGTTCGGGCTCGGGTTTCATGGCGATGGATGCCTGTTTCCAGCAGTCGCGGTGCCAACGGTAGGGCGCGCCAAGCCGATCCCGATAATGCCGCCGATTCGCATCGGCAGCAGAATTGGGCGTTCCGCCAGTCTTAGTCACGCGCAAAATGTCATCGCCCGGTTTGGTTCGATGTCGCTGTGCGGACTTGGAAAATCTCTGGAATCGGCCACGGTGGAGCGCAGATGAAATCGAAATTCACCCTCATCGGCAGTGGGCTGGCGGGCGGCTTGCTCGCCGGCTACCTCGGTCGGCGGGGCGATGAGGTCGATCTCTACGAGCGGCGCCCCGATCCACGCGCAGGTAACACGGTGGGTGGCCGCTCCATCAACCTCGCGGTTTCCACGCGTGGCATTCATGCCCTCGAGCAGCTCGGGATCGCGGATGAGGTGATGCAGCACGCCATCCCGATGCGGGGCCGCATGATCCACGATAAATCAGGCGCCTTGCATTTTTCGCCCTACGACCGCGACCCGGCCAAGCATATCAACTCGATCGGTCGCGGCGCCCTCAATACCGTCGTGATCGAGGCGGCGCAACGCTATCCCAATGTGCGGGCAAAATTTAACCACCGTTGCCTCGACGTCGACCTCGACTCCGCTACCGCTCAACTCCTCAACACCGAGACTAACGAGACCGTCGAGGCGCGCGGGGACGCGATCATCGGGGTCGACGGCGCCTTCTCCGCCGTGCGCGGAGCGATGCAACGGCTCAACCGTTTCGAATATAGCCAGAGTTATCTCGCCCACGGCTACAAGGAGCTCACCATACCGCCGGCGGCCGACGGCTCGTGGCGGATGGAAAAAAACGCGCTCCACATCTGGCCGCGCAAGAGTTTCATGATGATTGCTCTGCCAAACCCCGATGGCTCCTTTACCTGCACTCTTTTTTGGGAGTTCGACGGCCCGCGCAGCTTCGCTACCGCCACCACCGACGACGAAGTCCACCACTTCTTCGACGACGAATTTCCCGATGCCGTCCCACTCATGCCCGCGCTCCTCGACGACTTCCACGAGAACCCAACCGGCTCGCTCGTCACCATCCGTTGCGCGCCGTGGCATTACGAGGACAAGGTCGCGCTCGTTGGTGACGCGGCCCACGCCGTCGTGCCCTTCTACGGGCAGGGGATGAACGCTGCCTTCGAGGATTGCGTGGTCTTTGACGAATGTCTGGCGGAGTTCCCTGGCGACCGTAAGCGTGCCTTTGCCGAGTATTTTGTCAGGCGGAAAGAGAATGCCGACGCTCTCGCCGATCTTGCGGTGCACAACTTCATCGAGATGCGCGACAAAACGGCCTCGCGCGCCTTCCGGGCAAGGAAGAAACTCGACCACACCCTCGAGGGCCTGTTCCCGGGTCTCTATCTCCCACTCTACACCATGGTAAGTTTCACGCGGATCCCGTACGCGCAGGCGGCACGGCGGGCGCGAAGGCAGGATCGCATCGTCTACACCAGCCTGCTCGTTCTGGGGCTCCTCTTCCTCCTATTTCTGGCGGGGCTCGTCCGCGCATTGGCCGGCTAACCCGTCCCCAGGCGGAGTGATCGACTGCGCCGAGAGCACGCCGGGTTGAACCCGCGTCGCGGACTCCATTTCGCATGTCCTGGGAGATCCGTAGCTGCCCCAACAACCCTCGACGCCCTCGCGCCAGGGCAATATCCTCTAATAGGCCGGTTCGAAGCCCCGAACACTGCCGCCGCTTCTCGAATGCCATGGTTTGTTCGAACCACCCCAGATGCAGGTGAAAATGCGGGGTCGACCATTACGACAGCTCTCCGCCGTTCTCCAAGATTACTGAGTCCCTTGGCTCCACCTCAGATTTTTTCTCTGGAGCACTCCTCAGATCCAGCGTTACTTTATCTTACAAAAATATCAGTCTATTGTCATGAAAAGATAACGACAAAGACTTGACGCGTGCAAGGTTCATTTCGCAACCTGCGGTTAAAAATCGCTCTTCAACATCCAAGATCTAAACCTATGAACACACCGCCTAAAAACCGTCTCGCCACCTTTGTGCGCGTTCTCTGCGCAGTCATGCTCGTTTCGGCTGCATCCGCCATGACTTATGTCGCCCTCAATCCCTACGGTCCACTGATGGTGGGGAACACAGACAGCCGTCGCGCCCTTAATAAACACCGGCAGGATCCCGATGTGCAGCCTGGCAACCGGCAGGCAATGCCTGGCCCGGAACGGGAAGGAGGGCCGACTGCTTACGCAGAGGAACAATACGCGCAGCGCGCGTATCCCGCGCCATACGTGCCCTTCAAATTGACAGCTAATGCGCACCAAATGTGGGCCTCGATCGCAGCCGCGACCGGGAACAGGAATACTAGCGCGGCGTGGAATCTGGTCGGGCCAAGCGAGGCCAATTTCCCCAATGTGCTGACGTTTAGCGGTGTCCCCTATACAACTTCCGGCCGAATCACAGCCTTGGCGATGGCCCCCGGCTGCACAAAGCAGAATTGCCGGGTATGGGCGGCGGCCGCCGGCGGCGGGATTTGGCGGACGGATAATTCGCTCTCAAATAGCGGCGTTACCTGGACCTTCATTTCCGATAGCTTCGCGACAAACGCGATTGGCGCTCTGACGTACGATGCGGCGACTAACACTCTCTACGCGGGGACGGGCGAAGCGAACGCGTCGGCTGACTCGGAGGCTGGATTTGGGATTTACAAGTCGACCGACGGCGGTGACACGTGGACGCAGCTAGCGGCCGAGACATCGGCGGCTTCCGAGGATGTCGATTGCGACGCCGCGCTTGGAGCGCCGCCCGGGACCTACGGCATCAGAACGGCGCCGGAATACACTGGCCGGGCCTTCGATGGGCGCGCTATCTCGTCGATCGTGGTGAACGGCAGCACGATCTATGTCGGCTCTACCCGTGGTGTCCGCGGAGTTAGCTCGGTCTCGAGCGGTGGTGCGGTCAGCCTTGCGCCTGGCCTTCCGCCCTTTGGGCTGTGGAAATCGACCGACGGGGGAGCCACCTTCGCTCTGATTAATTCCGAAGCGGTGTGTCTGAATCCGACGCTTGAAAACGACGCCGGAATCATCCAGTCGAGCTTCGGCTCGACGCGTGGTGTCAACCACATCGCGGTCGATCCAACCGACGCGAGCATCGTTTACCTCGGCACGTTTCCGCGAACGGCGGGAGTGCCGCGCTTCACTGGCGGCGGTGTCTGGCGTTCGAATGATGACGGCGCATCTTGGTCTCAGATCAAGCCGGCGCTTAATCCGATGAGCGCGAATGATCGTCCTGAGCTGACCGTGACGCCGTTGGACGGGACGACGAGGATGTATGTGGGCGAAGGCACCGATACCGACTCGGGAATTGGCCAGGCCCGTTTTTTCCGAAGCGATGACGTGTCAACTGGCTCCCCGACTTTCACCGATTTGACGACCCCTGCGAGTCTTGGTTACTGCACGGCGCAGTGCTGGTACGATAACGTCGTCTACTCGCCCGCCGGCAAGCCAGACGTGGTCTACCTCGGCGGCTCTTACTCCTATGCCACTTACGGCTTCTCGACCAATGGTCGCGCCTTCTTGCGCTCGACCGATGCGGGAACCAGTTTTAACGATGTGACGTGGGACGCCACGACCAAGCCGACCCCCCCGGAAAGCTGTTGCCAGCCAAATCCGATTGCGCCCAATGGCATGCATCCGGATAGTCACGCGGTCGCGGAAGTCCCCGGCACCGATATCGCGATCTTTGGATCTGACGGCGGCCTGATGCGTTCGAGCGGCCAATTTGCCGATATCTCGTCGCAGTGCACCGATCGCGGGCTGACCGGCACGGATCTGACGACCTGCCAGGAGTTGCTCGCTTCGGTGCCGACACGCCTTGGCAGTATCAACAAAGGGCTATCGACGCTCCAGTTCCAAAGCTTGTCCTTCGCAGCGGATAATCCGAAACGCCTGCAGGGAGGGACACAGGACAACGGGACATTTCAAAGGCGCACAAATACGGCCTGGCCGCAGATGATTTACGGCGATGGCGGTCAGTCCGGGTTCAGCGTGACGAACTCGGCGATGCGCTTCAACTCGTTCACCTCACGTTTTCACGATGTGAACTTCCGGAACGGTGATCCGTTAAAATGGGTCATTGCCAGTGCTCCGATTGTCCTCAGCGGAGAGGGAGCGCAGTTTTATGCGCCGATCATTGCCGATCCGAGCCCGCTTGCTGGCGAGACAATTTTCGAAGGTGCGCAGAGCGTCTGGCGAACGCAGGATTGGGCCGGCGATCAGGCGACTCTTGAAGCAAATTGCCCGGAGTTCACGACCTCAGGCGCTCAGGTCGGATGCGGCGACTTTGTCGCGATCGGGCCCGCGGGTGCAACGAATCTGACCACCAGCTCGACCGACTACCGCGGAACGACGCGTGCCGGTGGCAATGTCGCCGCCCTCGCCCGTACCGCATCGGATACGTCGGCGCTCTGGGCTGCGACGACTTTGGGCCGAGTTTTCGTTTCCAGTAACGCCGACAGTTCTGCGAACGCCGTGACCTACACCCGGATCGACGCGCTCGATGTGAACAACCCAGCCCGATTCATTAGCGGCATTGCGATCGACCCAGCGGATTCCAACCACGCGTGGATATCCTATTCAAGTTACAGCTCGTTGACGCCGACAACACCGGGACACGTCTTTTCGGTGACCTACGACCCCGGCGCTGGGACGGCCACCTGGACGAATATCGATGGGTCAGGAGCAACCGGATTTCCTGATTTCCCGGCCACGGGGATCGCGCACGATTCCAACGGTGATCTCTACGTCTCGAATGACTGGGGAGTTTTAAGGCTGCCCAATGGCTCGACTGACTGGGAGGTGGCTGGCAGTGGCCTTCCCAAGGTCGAGGTGGCGGGCATAACGATCAACGTGGCCGCACGCAAGCTCTACGCTGCCACCCATGGCCGGAGTGCCTGGGTGATGAACCTGCCGTAGGAGTCACACTATCAATGGGCGGGACAGGTCTGCTGTCCCGCCCATTTGTTTTATGTTACCAGCCGCTAAGAGCTGGATTCTAGGCGGTGCGCTCGCGCTCTCGGCTTGCCTCGCATCGATCGAGGGTGGGCCCATGGGTATTCTGGAGGGCCATTTGTCCATCGTCGGAGGCGATGAGGTCGAGCTTTCCGATGGCAAGGCTTCGGTTCCGACGGCCCAGGTTTATGCCAGATATCCGCTTATCATTTTGGAGCGGGACGGGAAAGAGATCATGCGTGTCATCGCCGACAGTAAAGGGAACTATCGCGTAGCTCTGCCGCCGGGGGATTATGTCCTGGATGTAAAAGGGCGGGCGCCCGGACATGTACGGGCAAAGCCACGACCATTCACGGCAGTTTCCAACGAAACCGTCCGAGTTGACCTGAATATTGATACAGGGGTGCGGTAGCCAGAGATGCGTCGTGAGCGGACCGCGCGTCATTTACTTGGTCAGGAGCGTACCGGACCCTGTAATGCAATGCCACTGGCCGTTGCGTTCCATCCAGGTGTCGACCCAGGCGTAAGAGCGACTGAAGTGCTTCCCATTCTTGTCCTTGCCTGCTTCCGACGAAATGCCGCAGACCGTGGCCAAGTGGTCCCCGTAGAGATGCACTTCCATTTGGTTGTTTTTCGAAGAGGTATAGGTGTCGGTATCATTCTGGATACTCTCAATCCGCGCGGTTTTGTTTTGCATCTTACCCTTTGCGTTGACTCCGAAGTAGTCGTCGGCCAGCAACCCCTGCACGACGCTGGCGCCGTGATCTTTTTGCAACTGGGATGCAGCCCAGGTGTCCTCCATTGATTTGAGTTTTGCTTCAACGTTACCAGCGGATCCAGCACGCGCGAGAGGTGTGGCGCAAAGGCTGAGCACGGTCAGAGCGATAATCTGTTTAGTGATTGATTTCATATTATTGATAGATCTCATCTCATGCTTCGAGCGCAACTGCGTCAAGCATGTTTGCAGACTGGCCTCGGATGGCATCGAATTGGTCCCGGACTGGCGACAGGATTGAAAAATCTTTGACAGTCTTTCCCAAGACTGGTCATAATCTGGATGAGCTTTGATTCGAACGCGGAATCGGCGTAACGCTGCTCATTTTCGCGGGACACTCGGCGGGTTGCGTTCCATCGGGACATTACCCCTCCTTGGAAGCATCAGTTTTCACTATGGCACACGACGAAGATCGGCTGAATAAGGGCACCATCCTGGGCCTCGCCGCGATGGCACTGGCGGTTCTTGTCGTTGCCAATGATTTCACTGCCTTGAGCGTGGCGCTCCCGGCGATGGAGCGGGAGTTTGGTGCCGACGTCACTACGGTACAGTGGGTCATCAACGGCTACGCTTTAGTGTTCGGGGTGCTGATTGTCACGGGCGGTCGGCTAGCTGATATGTTTGGCCGCCGTCGAATCTTCTTCCTGGGTGCGGGCATATTCGCCGTTTTCTCGACGCTCGGAGGTTTCGCGCCAAGGATCGGGCTGCTGCTGACTTGCCGGGCGCTGATGGGCGTGGGCGGCGCCATGATGTGGCCAGCCATCCTGGGCATGACTTACTCTCTCTTACCGAAGAGCAAGGCTGGCCTGGCGGGCGGCTTGATCCTGGGTGCGGCCGGGTTTGGAAACGCAGTTGGGCCCCTTATCGGAGGCGCACTGACCGACGCGGCCAGTTGGCGCTGGATTTTCTTCCTGAACTTTCCGATTGCTGCGTTTGCCATGCTGGTTACCTGGCGCGTCGTCCGGGCAGACGGAGGAACGCTCTCGGACCGTCGTGTGGACTACGGCGGGATCGCCTGCCTCTCGGTCGGTCTCCTCGCGCTTCTCTTCGCGCTCGATCAGGGGATCGATTTGGGCTGGACGAATCCGGTGATCGTCGTCCTTTTCGCGCTCGTTCCGATATCGTTCGTTGGGCTAATGTTGATCGAACGGCGCGTCGGCGCGATGGCCCTTGTGCCCCCCGACGTGCTCAAGAATCGCACTTTTGGGCCCGCCTGCATGGCGGTGCTATTGATGTCGGCGATTTTTTTTGCCGCGCTACTCTATTTGCCGCAGTTCATGACCAAAGTGCTCGGCTACTCCGCCTCCGCATCGGGCATCGGATTGTTGCCGCTGATGGGTACGTTTGCCGTGACCTCGTTCGTGGCCGGGCCGCTCTATGAAAAAATGGGACCCAAACTGATCGTCTCACTGGGCGCGGCTTTCCTCGCCGTCGGTATCTTCATGCTGTCGACCGTCGACTCGGCGACGAAGTACGGCAATCTCATTGCGGGTATGGTCGTGCTTGGCATCGGGGTTGGTCTCTTCTACTCGTCAATCACGACTGCTGCCGTAACCGCCCTGGATCCATCCCGATCGAGTCTCGCGGGAGGGATCATCTATATGTTTCAGATTGCCGGCGGGTCGATAGGCCTTGGTTTGAATACAGCTCTTGTTGCGACAGCCGACTCGCTCGTAAATGGAATCCACGCGGCCTTCCTTGTCGATGCGATACTGGCTGGCTTCGGATTGGCGGTTTGCATTCTCTTCATCGGCGGGCAAGTCGATAAGGAACGCTTGCGCATTCTGCGACACCATCATCGCGCTCACGCGTGAAGATACGGTTGCGTCGCTCTTAGGATCGGAACGAGAGGCCGCTCCTACAGTTGGTCGGCGGCGGCCGTTTGGCTGGCCCGTCGGAGCACGATCAAATGCAGCGCGTAATAGCAGAAGGCGACGCAAAAGATCGACACCGCAAAAAGCAGGAGGGCGTATAGCACATCGGAATGCCGGCCGATCCAGTCGCTCTCACCGGCAGCGACTCTAAACGCCGCGTCGATATCTCGACCTGAATACTCGTCGCCGTAAATCCATTTCGCGACCCGGAGATTGGTGTCCAGAAATACCAGGACGTTGGGGTGGGTATATTCCTTCCCGGCCTGTCCATATTGAAATCCGATCGATTCGAGCAGCGTTTCGATATCCTGGCGTGAACCGGTGCCAATTGACCATCCAAGCGGGATTTTCTCACGCGATCGGTAGGCGGTCAGTACGTCAGGAGTGTCGGTCGGGTCGAACGAAAAAAGCAGGACACGAAATTGCGTGGGATCAGCCGAAGCCTCAGAGAGTGCCTCCTTCAACTGCCCGACGTTGTTTACGCAGGCCGTCCTGCAACGTGTGTAGATCGGCAGCAGAATAACGGGATAACCAGCGAATTCTGTCAAGCGATGGACGCTTCCGCTCTCATCAGTCCAGATAACTGGCGGAACGGTGTTTCCAGCTTGCGGGGCAACATCTTTGATAGCACCGGCAAAGAGATTGCCCGCAAGAACGAACGCCAGAGCAAGAGCCGGAAATAAGCGCCTCACGTCAACTTTAGGAGCCTGGTGCAACATTCAGCGGGACCGGCCGGTGAGGGGAGTAGGGTGGCGCTCCGGGAAAGTGACTCCGCATGGTCTGAGTAAGGGGTGGCGCGTAGGCGATAACGAGCAAAAGCGCAGCCCCAATAAGCCAGGGTGTGAAACTTTGCACTGCCGGAATGCGCTCATCGTGGTAAGGCTCTGAGACAATCAATTCCAGGGCGCCTCGTTCGAGCGACCGGCCGAAAAGCGTGCCGAAGAAAACAACAAAAAACATGAGCGCGGCGATCGTCATGATGATTCCGCCGACGCTGGTGAAAACGGCGGAAGAGTGCCAGTCGGCTTGATAGAGCGGCGACTGCGGGTTGGCGTAGCTGAGCCCAAGATTGGTGCGCCGCGGCTCGCCTCCCGCACCGGAAACAAATCCGCCGGAAGAAAAGATCATGATTCCGAGCGTCCAGATGTAAGGCACCCAGATGTTGCAGGTTGGTAGCTTGACCCTCTTGCCGGTCAGCTTTGCGACCAGGAACAGGCTCATTCCGATAAAGGAGAGAAAGACCGGTCCGGCGACGGTTTGATGGAAATGTGCCGGAAGCCAGGTTGTATTATGAACAACGGTGTTGAGGTTGTAAGAGGCGTTAACGATTCCTGTGATTCCCCCAAAGATGAAGATAACCAAGCCGGAGAAGAGATAGGAAAATAGCCAGCGATCCTTGTCGAGATAGGGAAGTTTGCCCCACCAGCCGACCAGACCGCGGCCCCCGTTCTGGCGCGCCCCGTATTCCATGGAAGCTGCCATGGTGAAAGCGGTAACAAAGCTGGGAACGGCGACCAGCATGGTGAAAAAGGCGTGCACGAACTTCCACGTGTCGCTGATCCCGGGCTCGGTGAACTGGTGATGAATTCCAACTGGCGCCGAATACAGCACCAGCCAGAGGAAAGTAAGTCGGCCGGCAAAGTCGGAATACAGCTTCCCGCCCGCCAGCTTCGGCAACATCGTGTAGTACATGACGTAGGCCGGCAGAAGCCAGAAGTAGACGAGCGGATGGCCAAAGAACCAGAAGAGCATCCGTGCGAGCGGTACATTCACCGTCGGCACCCAGCCCATCGACCAAGGGATGAGCATGAAAATGATCTCGATCGCCACCGGGATGGTGGCGATCACCCAGACGATAAAGGTGGCGAAGATGCCAACGACCGCGAGCGGCATCTTTTCGCCAGGATGCTCACGTTTCCAGGCAAAGTAGGGAGGCAGCCAGTTAAAGAAGGCCATCCACGAACCAATCACGACCAGAACGAGGCCCACATAAAATGCCGGATGGGCGCGCAGTGGCGGGTAAAAAGTATAAAGAACGGTCGCCTGCCCGGAAAGGATGGCGACGGCGGCTAAGAGTGTCCCGACAATCATGAGCGCAAACGAAAGCCAAGCCACTTTCATGTTCAGGGGCCGTCTCAGATGGAAACGAATGACGGCATATCCGAATGCGACCGCAAAAAAGGTGGTGAAAACGATCGCGTTGACTACACCGTGCAGGGTTAATCCCTGGAAATATTCGAGGTCGAGAAATTCCCTTCTCCGAATAATTCCCGAACGATAGAGCACCTGCATGAGCCCGTGGTAAATGCCGAGGATCAATAGAACCATCGGGAAGATGAGTTCGATCAAGATCATTCGCCTGAGCCCGGGCTCGATATCGATTGCGCGTTCGCTGGTCAGTTCCATCGGCAATTACTTAATCGTCTTCAGATACTCGATGATTTCGTCGACTTCTTCATCGGTGAGAGTGGGCGCCGGCATGACGTCGTCAAACCCTGCCACAACCTTGGCGTCGGGATGGAGGATCGACTCACGCAGATAAGCGTCATTCGCAACCACGACCGAGCCATCGGTCAGCTTTCTGGTGCTGCCATAAAGACCTTTGAAGCTGGGGCCAATATCGGACACGCCATTAAGCGAGTGGCAGGTAAGACAATCGTTTTTCTCGATCAGACGATAACCCGGATCAGTCGGCGTCGCGGCAGTGGTTGGAGCGGCGGGCTGCGCGTGAAAAGTCGCTGCGTCCACCACCCGAAGGGTCGCGGCCATGCGATCATGGCCCGTCCCGCAGTATTCATGGCAAATCGCCTGGTAGACGCGCGGCTGATCGAATTTCACCCGCGCGTAATTCACCACACCGGGCACCGCCATTAGATTCAGATCGGTTCCTACGAGGAGAAGTCCGTGGGTGACATCCGCGGTACTCAGGTAGACATCCACAATCGACCCCGCTGGCACCGTTACTTCTTCGGGTTCAAATTTCCACATTCGTGCGACGTAGTGCAGCTCGTAGTGCGTCGGCGAGTGACTAATCAGTTCGCCCTTTTGAAACGGCTTCACGCTGGTGAGACAGGTCGGCAGGCCGATGTGAAAAACATTGACCGCCAGGGCAGCGAACCCGAAGAGCACCATGACAAACATCAGGGCGACCAGGAGAACGCGCTTTTCCAACTCGGTGATTGTCATCGCCTTCAGCTCCGCGAAATCATGATCCAGTAGATCAAGAACCAGATCGCGGCATAAAACAGAAGCAGCAAAACAAAGAAAAAAATCGCGCCGCTCGGAAAGAAATTCTTCGCGTTTTCTGGTTCCTTCGAAGCTGCCATATCAAACTTAATTGCCGAAAAATCCTGCTTATTTCACGTTTCGAAAAAAAGCGAAAAATGCGATATCCGAAGATATGCGCAGTATTTTCATGACGCCGGACTTTCTTGCCTGGGCATAGTGAAAACGCTGGCTCTTCGCGGCCCGGCCATCGATCAAGACCTGGCTGGGCGAAGACGCGCCACTCGCGAAAGTGACTTGGATTATGGGATAGCGCGACGCGGTTTGACCTGCTTTGCCCGGCGGACCGGTATCGGGGTGGCTTCGTCCTGCGGGTATTTTTTGGTGGTCGGCCAGATCAGCCGCCATGGCTGGGTGCGGATGGTGGCGGTGAAGTCCTTCGCGTTGCTGAGAGTCGCCTTCAGGTCAGGATCGAGGCTGTCGAGCGCGGCTTCCAACTTCTTGGAAGCGTCGCGAAAATTTGCCAGCGTGACCGTGATATTGTTGTCCTTCGTCAGTTGGTTGCTCAGGTCTTCGATATTTTCGAGCGATTTTGAAAGGGGACTGTCGGAGGCGGTCAGTTCGTTGAGGTGCTCGGTGAAGATCTTAAATTGGCCGAGCGCCAGGGTGAGGGGAGCATCGTCGTCCGTGATCTTGCTGATGTGCCTGACGGTCTGTTGCAGTTCTTTCAAGGTCGCGGTCGCCTCGGTCGCCACCGGCTGCACAATGCCGAGCAGATTGGCGATTGCCTCCGAGAAATCAGGCACACGATTGCCGATGAAGACCTGGCCGGCCTCCGCCCGGCTCGAGTGATCGGTTCCACCCGAGATGTCGATGGCGGTGTCACCCAACAATCCCAGGGTCAGGAGGCGGACGCTCGAATTCTTGTAGACCAGCGCGGTGCGATCGACCTCGATATCAATCCGTACTTCGAGGCGCGGCAGGGCGCCGGGCGCGGGCGTTCCCGATGGGCCGACCAAGGTGCCGAGGTTAGCGGCGGCTTCGAGGGCGTGGGCGGCTTCTTCGCGCGAGACGGGCGAATTGAGAGATCTGACCTGACCAACCTTGCGCCCGGCAAGGAGAACGGGCGCGCCCAGTTTGATGCCGGCGGCGTTGTCGAAGTAGAGCTTGTAAATGACCAGTGGCCGAAACAATCCCGGCGCGCCGAGCAGGATGAGGATAAACGTCAGGACCGCGACCGTGCTCAGGACGAGCAGGCCGGTCATGATCTCATTTCGTCGCAACTGCATCTTTGCTTCCTTCCAGGATGGGGCCTTCGGTGCTGCCGCTCAGGAATTGTTGCACGACCGGATTGTCCGATTTCTTGAAACGCTCCGGTTCAGCGTCGGCGATGACCTTGCCCTCATAAAGCATCGCCATGCGCGTGGCAATGCGAAAGGCACTGTCCATTTCATGGGTCACAATAATCGAAGTCGCGTGAGACCGCTCAGTCAGGCTGATGATTAGCTCGTCGATTACGGAGCTGATCACAGGGTCGAGACCGGCGGAGGGTTCATCGAAAAGAACCATCTCGGGATCGAGCACGAGGGCGCGGGCCAGGCTGACGCGTTTGCGCATGCCGCCGCTCAGCTCGGATGGCATCTGGTATTTGGAATCAAGCATTCCGACCAGATCGAGCTTTTGATCCACGATCTTCTCGATCTCAGCGGTCGTTTTGCGGGTCAATTCTTCGAGCGGAAGGGCGACGTTGTCCCGCACATTGCGCGAGCTGAGGAGGGCGGAATACTGGTAGACCATCCCGATTCGGGCACGTACCTGCTGCAGCTTGCGGCGCCGCAGGCGCGAGATTTCAAATTGCTTAAAGAAGATTTCGCCCGTAGTCGGCTGCAGGATGCCGAGGATGAGCCGCAGAATGGTGCTCTTGCCGCTGCCGCTCTGACCCATGATGACGAGCCGGTCGAGCGGCTCGACTTTCAACGAAACGCCGTCGAGCACCCTTTTCCCGGGAAAATCGAGTCCCACATCGCGCAGCTCGATAACGTGATTCTGCGGATGGCTCACGGGAAGAATACGATGTAGACGATGTTAAAGAGCGTATCGAAACCAATCACGGTCGTGATTGCCGTGACCACGCTGGAGGTCGTGGCGGTGCCAACGCCGGCCGCGCCGCCTTTCACTGTGAGTCCGCGATAACAGGCGATCGCGCCGATCAAAATCCCAAAAAGGAAGCTCTTCAAAATTCCGGTGACGATGTCGCGGATGAGCAAAGCGTGAAGAACGAGATCCTGGAAGTAAATGAAAGCGATATTGAAATAGGCGTGCGAAATAAGAGCGCTGGCGAAGATGGCGGCGAGGCTCGAGATCACGCTCAGGCACGGCATCAGGGCGAAGAGCGCGAGCATCCGCGGCGCGACCAGAAAGCGGAGCGGACCGATGCCCATCGCTTCAATCGCTTCCACTTCCTCGGAGACCTGCATCGTACCCAGCTCAGCGGTAAAGGAAGCGCCGATCCGCGCCGCAAGCATGATGCCGGTAAGGAGGGGTCCCAGCTCGCGGGTAAATGCGATCGCAACCAGCCCGGGAACAAGGCGCTCCGTGCCGAAACGCTCCAGCTGGTAGCCGGTCAAAAGCGCCATCGTGAGGCCAAGAAAAAACGAAACCATCGCAACCAGCGGCACCGAGCCAACCCCGGCCCGCTCGGTGTAACGGAAGAAACTCGTGGCCCGAAACGGCACCCGCCCACGGCGCATGCGATCGAGTGTTTCGCCGACCGTGTTGATGATGAACCAGAACATGCTCCCGACTTCCACGAGCAGAGAGCGACTTTTCTCGCCGACGTCGGCGACGAGATCAGCCGGAGCGTGCACGATGGTTTCGGCGGTGCCCGGCGCGTGTTGTTCGTTCACGGCCATTAGCGGTGAAGTTGCCTTACTTCGCAAGAGCGGCAAGTTTTCGGGCTTGGCGCGCGGAAATCTGTGCTATTCGCCGCGCGCGGCAAACCGGAATCCCAAATATGCTTCGACGACACCTCGCGATCTGCCTCGGCGCACTGCTCATGGCCGGATCCGCCGCAGCACAACAGAAAGACCAACCAATGAAATTCGGCATGGTGATCCATGGCGGCGCGGGCACGATCGAGCGCAGCCAAATGACGGCGGAGAACGAAAAGGCGCATCGGGAAGGAGTCGAACAGGCGCTCAAGGCCGGCTACGCCGTGCTGGAGCGCGGCGGTTCCAGCCTCGATGCCGTTGAGGCCGCGATCCGCGTTTTGGAGGACAACCCGCTTTTCAACGCCGGCAAAGGTGCTGTCTTTACCCACGAGGGAACGAATGAAATGGACGCCTCGATTATGGATGGAAGGACGCTGAGCGCCGGCGCTGTCGCGGGCGTCAAACGCATTCGCAACCCAATCAGCCTCGCGCGGTTGGTGATGGAAAAGTCGCCGCACGTGATGCTCTATGGGGAAGGCGCGGAGGTGTTCGCAAAAAAGATGGGAGTGAAGTTCGTCGACCAGAAATATTTCTACACCGACGAGCGCTGGCAGTCGCTCCAAAACGAAAAAGCGAAGAAGTCGCCCGCCCCGCTGAGCGACAAGGACCGCCACGGCACGGTCGGTGCAGTTGCGCTGGACAAGGCGGGCAATGTCGCGGCCGGTACCTCGACCGGCGGGACAACAAACAAGCTATTCGGCCGTATCGGCGATTCGCCAATCATCGGCGCGGGTACCTATGCGAACAACCGTACCTGCGCGGTCTCGTGCACGGGCGACGGCGAATATTTCATTCGCTCCGTCGCTGCCTACAACGTCTCGGCGATGATGGAATACAAGGGGATCCCGTTGAAGAAGGCGGCGGCGGCGGCGATCGACAAGGTGGGTAAACTGGGCGGAACCGGCGGCCTGATCGCGATCGACAGGCAAGGGAACTTCGCGATGCCGTTCAATACTTCGGGAATGTATCGCGGGACGGTGGACGCAGACGGGAAGATCAGCGTGGAGATTTATCGCTAGTCGTCCTTCCTCCTGCCTCTTCACTCAGAGCCAAGGATTAGGACCAGGCGGAAGGAACTGACCGGGCCACGGAAAAAAGGGAGGCTCGCTATCCGCTCCGCAAACCCGAGATCTGCAATCGCAAATCTGCCCTGGGAAACCGCCACTTCAGTTTACACCGGCTTCCTAATCACATACTTCACGTTGAAGGCCGGGCGACCCCTTGAATCAGTCCGTTCCGCCAACCCACATCTGATTCCACCAATCTTTTCCGTGCCCTTTTGGGAGCGAATATTATTTTCCCCGACGTAAAAAATCACGCTCTCCACAAACTGAAAGGCGTGATTCAGCATGAGTTGTTTCAGCTCCCGGTTGTAACGCCCGCCCCAATAATTTCGCGCCAGGAACGTCCATCCAATTTCGATCTCCGATATTTCCGGGTCGTAGCCGTGATACCGAGTGCTCCCTATAATCTGTTGCGTCTTCGCATCCAGGATGACAAAGGCTCCGTCGGATTCCAGCGCTCCGCGGAAGTAGCCGCGGAAGACATCTTCTCTATAGCGATCGCTTTCCGGATGCTGTTCCCAGACGAGTGGATCCGACGCGACCGAAAAAAGATCGGCCCAATCTTCTGGTGCGAGTGGACGGAGGGCGATTAGTTCGCCTCTTAAATGTGGCTGAAGGTCAAATGACATTCTAGAGACTGGGCTCCGTGTGAGATCTCGCTAGACAGAGGATCCCTGCGAACCGCTGGTTTTATTCCACGATATCAATCGTCGCCTTCTGCCCGTGCCGGGCCGCGGCACTTGAGAGCAGGGCGCGAATCGCGCGAATTGTTTGCCCGTTGCGCCCGATGATCCGTCCGACATCGCTCTGGCGCATTTGCAGCCGGAAGACGGTCAGGCGGCCCTGGGGAATTTCCGAGAGCATGACTTCGTCGGGGAATTCGACGAGCTGCCGGATGATGAACTCGAGGAACTGTCTCACGGTTCGAGCCTAGCGATGCGGCCCTGATTGTCCAATTCCGACTTTGCGGAGGGAAGCGTTTTCGGAAGGTGAGGACATGCAGAAGCCTGTCCCTCCGAGGAGATCTGCCGCAGGGCAGACTATTCCGCCCCGGCTTCCGCGGCGGGAGCGCTGGCAACCTCCGCTGGCGCGGTTTCAGCCGGCGCCGCCGCAGCGCGCGCCTTGTTCTTTTTCAACAAGCTGCGCACCGTGTCCGAGGGTTGTGCGCCACGCGCGATCCAGTGCTCGGCCCGATCGATTTTGAGCGTGCTGTTTTCGCCCTGCATCTTTGGATCGTAGGTGCCGATGATCTCGATGAATTTCCCGTCACGCGGGCTGCGACTGTCGGCCACGACGACCTTGTAATAGGGGCGATTCTTCGCGCCTTCTCTGCGTAGTCTGATTGAAACGGCCATTTGCGGAAGTTGAGAGCTGAGAGTTGTTAGTTGAGCTCCGGAGGGAGGGAACGAATCGCCCAAATCGGGCAAATCGCAAGTCAGCTCTTCATTCGCGACATCTGCGCCATCATGCGCTTCATCTTGCCGGCGTTCTTCATCAGCTTGCGCATTTGATTGAAACGCTGGAGCAGATCGTTCACTTCCGTCACGCTGCTTCCGCTTCCACGAGCGATCCGCTGCCGCCGGCGCGCATTGAGAATATCGGGACGTTTGCGTTCCTTCTCCGTCATTGAAAGGACGATCGCTTCGGTCCGCTTGATCTGCTTTTCGTCGATGTTCACGCCCTTCAGGTTGTTCATTCCGGGGAGCATCCCGAGAATGTTTTCGAGCGGCCCGAGCTTCCGCATCATTTTGAATTGGGCGAGGAAATCGTTGAAATCGAATGACGCCGTCCGCAGCTTGGTCTCCATCCGCGCGGCTTCCTCTTCGTCAATCGCTTCGGCGGCCTTCTCGACCAACCCGACAATGTCGCCCATCCCGAGGATGCGTCCCGCGAGGCGATCGGGCACGAACGGCTCGAATTGGTCCAGCTTTTCGCCGACTCCAGCAAACTTGATCGGGCGCTGCGTCACTTCGCGCATCGAGAGCGCTGCGCCACCGCGGGCGTCGCCGTCAAGTTTTGTCAGGATGATGCCAGTGATGCCGAGCGCTTCGTGGAAATGCGTGGCGACACTGACTGCCTGCTGGCCGGTCGCCGCATCGGCCACGAGCAACACTTCTTGGGGTTTGAGGAATTCCTTGAGCTGTTTGATTTCCTCGATCAGCGCCGTGTCGATTTCCTGGCGCCCGGCGGTATCGAAAATCTGAACGTTCCCGTTTTGCTGCGCGGCCCAATCCAGGCTTGCCGCCGCTGCGCGCTTCACATCCTTCTCGTTAGGCGAGGGCGTGTAGACCGGTACGCCGACCTGCTTGCCCAATGTTGCCAGTTGCTCGATTGCCGCCGGCCGCTGCAAATCGCAGGCGACGAGAAGCGGCGCGCGTCCCTGTTTCTTGAGGTAGGCCGCGAGTTTGGCGGACGAGGTCGTCTTGCCGGCGCCGTTCAAACCGACCATCAGGATGCGCGCGGGCTTTTCGAGATTGAGAGGCGCAGCATCGTCGCCCAGGAGCGCGGTCAGTTCGTCGTGAAAAATTTTAACAACCTGCTGGCCGGGCGTGATGCTGTGCAGCACCTCTTCGCCCAGCGCCTTGTCCTTGACCCGCGAGACGAAATTCTTCGCGACTTTGTAATCGACATCGGCTTCGAGCAAAGCGAGCCGCACCTGGCGCATCGCATCGCTGACGTTCGTTTCGCTGATCGAACCATGCCCGCGCAGATCCTTGAAGATGTCCTGAAGTTTGTCGCCGAGTTGTGAAAACATGAGTCGTTAGGCCGGACGCGCGCCCGGGGCGATTCACTAGCACGGTCTGGCTGCTCTTTCCACCGGCCCCGCAGACGACGCTGGATTCGCAAATCGTGCGCGCTCGATTCATGTTGCCTGCGATGACTGCGCCGCGATGAACAATTCCGCTCTGCTCCACATCGTCGAACGCCTCGAGGGTTTCCTCGGCAAACTGCCGGATTCGATTCGAAAACCGGTCCTGAGCGAGCTGACCCCGTTGAAGGAACTTTTTCTTCAGCAACGTCCGCCGCGTTTCGTTCTCACCGGTCCGGATCCGATGCCGCTGCTCGAATTCGTAGCGCGAATCTTTGCCCCCGACGCCGATGAAGCGCCGTCACGCGCGACACTAACCGGCCTTTTTCGCTGGCAGAAGATTTCGCTCGGCGAGCACGGTTCCATCTATCTGCTGGACGCGCGCGGGGCGGACGATGCGGCCCTTACGCTGGTGCGCGATGAGTTGCAGCAACAACCGGCCGATCTCTTTTTCTTCCTGCCCGCCGAGCGCGAGGCAAAGGTGACGACGCGAAAAGAGATCGAACGTCTGGAAAAGTTGCTCGGCTCCAATGGCAAGGGCACGGCCGGGGCGAAGGTAATCGAGTTGCAGCCGAAGAATGCGCCCTCTCTCCTCAGGCAGGAGATGGGGTCTCCCGCCATCTGTGCGAGCCTGGTCGGCGTCTATTCGTTAGGCCCGAATTTGCGCCGTGTCCTGGCCGGCGAATTGCCTAACGAAGCGCGGGTCGAGTTGGTGCGCAGCGGGGGGGACAAACATGCCCAGGCCGAGATCGCCGAAATGCTGGTGAAATCGACCAGCGCGATCTGTGCCGCGATCGGCGCGCAGCCGATCCCGCTGGCTGATCTGCCGATCCTCACCACCCTCCAATTGGTTATGGTCTCGGGCATCATGTATGTCAGCGGCCGCGAACGAAGTCTGCGCGCGGCGACCGAATTTGTTGGCGCTCTCGGTGCGAACGTCGGCCTCGGGATGATTCTTCGCGAAGGGACCCGCGCGGCGCTAAAATTTTTTCCGGGTTGGGGGAATGTGGTTTGCGGAATGGTTGCCGGCGCTGGAACGTTCGCGATCGGACGCGCCGCGATGGTCTACTTCATCGAGGGTGCAACTCTGCGTGATGCGCGCCGCGCTTTTGCGCAGCACAAGAAGAAGCCCATCGCGTTGCCGGGAAGGAAACCGAAAGCGCTCTCGGAGCGGAGCAAGAAACGGTAGACGTTCCGCCCTTCGAAACCGCGCGACGATGTTTGCATCAACAACACGACTCTGGCCGTTTCCCGGAGCGAGGCGTTCGCGCAGCAGTCACTGTGCTCAAAGCGCCGATTGAATAACTTGTGAATAATGTCCCGGTTTTCGGTGCAATTTGTTCACAGAAATCTGTGAACAAACCGACTCGTATCCGCCCTGACGTTCGTCCATTTTTTCCGCGCCGATGAAGCTTTCAGAAATCAGAAACGTTCTGCGAGAAATCCGCGTTGTGCCGGTGAAGACGCTCGGGCAAAATTTCATGCACGATCAAAATCTCGCACGCTGGATCGTGCAGAAGGCGCAACTCTCGCCGACGGATTTCGTGGTTGAAATCGGACCGGGCCTCGGCGCCCTGACTGAGCCGGCGCTGGCGGCGGGCGCAAGAGTTTTGGCGATCGAAAAGGATGGGCGGCTGGTGGAGTTCCTTCGCCAGCGTTTCGCGGAGAAGCCTTTCGAGATCGTCCACGGCGACGCGCTCGAGTTCGACGTGCGGCGACTTTTTCCTCGCGGACCCATCAAGTTGTTAGGCAATCTTCCGTACAACATCGCGAGCGAGATCCTGCTTCGATTCCTTGCGGTACCAACGCCGATGACGCTCGCTCTGTTGATGTTACAGAAGGAGGTCGCGGAGCGATTCTCGGCCGCGCCGGGTTCCAAAGATTACGGAATTCTCAGCCTCGTCTTGCAATCACAATACCGCGTCGATTATCTGCGCACGGTTCCTGCGTCCGTTTTTCTTCCGCAACCCGAGGTCGATTCCGCCTTCATTCGCCTGACTCCCCGCGCTCCCGGCGAGTTACCCGATTATGATCGCGATTTGTTTCTCGCGCTGGTTCGGCGCGGTTTTTCGCAACGTAGAAAGCAGGTCGGCAAGTTGCTCCGGGAATACGTCGCGGACTGGCGGCGGGCTGCGGCTGAGATCGGCGCGACGGTACAGGCCCGGGCCGAGGAATTGGCACTCGAGCAATGGATCGCGCTGGCAAATCTAGTCCAGCCGCCCGGCGCTGAAAACGCGGGCACGGAACTCGATGAGAAGTTCGCGGTCGTGGATGAAAACGATCGCGTGATCGGGGCTGCGTCCCGGCGTGAAGTGCATGGGAATAACTTGCGACATCGGGCGGTCCACATCTTTCTTTTCAACCACGCGGGCGAACTGCTTTTGCAGAAACGTTCGCGTTGGAAGGACCGGCATTCCGGGCTCTGGGATTCGAGCGCGGCCGGTCACGTGGGAGTCGGGGAAGAATATGATGCCACAGCCGCGCGCGAGCTGCGCGAGGAACTGGGAGCGACGACGGACCTGTCGCGGGTGGCCAAGCTGCCGGCCTCGGAACAGACGGGGCAGGAATTTATCTGGCTTTATCGCGGGAAGCAGGAAGGACCATTCACGCTGGCCCGCTCCGAGATCGACGCAGTGCAGTTTTTTCCGCTCGAATTGGTGGAGCGCTGGGTCGAAGAAAGGCCGGACGATTTCGCGCCTGGCTTCGTCGGATGCTGGCGAGAAGCGCGCGCCAGCCTAACGAACCAGGTCGCCTAACGGCGGACAAAGGCTGGACGGGCTTTTTTGGCCGCTGTCTTTTTCGCCACGGCTTTCTTTGCCATTGCTTTCTTTGCCACGGCCTTCTTTGCTACCGGCTTGCTTGCGCCTTTTTTGGTTAACGTGGTTCGCGCCGGGAGATCCCCCATCACTTCGCGGCGATATTTGCGGGCCGCCTTGCGGGCCTGTTCTTTGCCTCCATAAACGGCGTCGCTGAACATTCTCGTGCCGGTCGATGAGCCACGAACGAAGTGCACTTGAAATCCGTGCGTTTGTTTCTTGGCGCGCGGCTTGGTGTCGATGCGCTTGATGTTTTGTTCAGAGTCGGGATTGGATCGTTTCCTCATAGTCTTTTTGGCTCTCTTTTAGCCTAACGAGTGGAGCGTAAGGTCAACTTTTCCGTTATGCAAATGCACCGGGCACGAATTTTAGAATTTTTGTGCGCGCGTGATGAGATTGAGCGCAGGCAAATTCCAAACGCCTGCTTTTGCCTCATAAACAGCGCGCGGGAGAAGAACATAACAGGGATGGCGCTCGGCCCGCAGCCAGGTGATGAGACGCACCAGTTCGCTCTCCGCCATCGTAGTGCAGCCCGAGGTCGGACGCGAGACACCGCGCCGGATGTGAAAGAAGATCGCGCTCCCTTCGTTAGGCACGGGCGGATCGGAGTTGTGTCGAATCTCGACCAGCCAGCGGTAGGCGAAATCGTGGTGTCGCATTTTTTCCTTCGCGAACCAGGGCGGCGGGTGTTCCGGATCGTCGATCATAACAAAACGATTATAATCCGGCCGCTTCGGATCATCGATCCAGGCGTCGGCGCTGGTCACCTGATGAAACGGAAAATCGGCGCCCGGCGGCAGCGCCGGATCGTAGGTATAGATCTTTCCGATCCGGAAAACTCCGGCCGGCGCGCGACCGTCACGCTCCTTTTTGTGCAGGCCGCTTTCCTCCTGCCCGGCGAGGCCGCGACCCCAGGCCAGACCGTTTTTCCCAAAGAGAACGGGCACGGGCTCACCCACACTGCGCCACGGACCGTCGCCGGAACGTTCGAACCGTTGCAGCACGCCCTTCATCGAATCCCAATTCGGA
This sequence comes from uncultured Verrucomicrobiae bacterium, assembly GCA_963738045.1. GTDB lineage: Bacteria > Verrucomicrobiota > Verrucomicrobiia > Chthoniobacterales > UBA10450 > Palsa-1392. The sequence continues at coordinate 568,617 of CAVTUX010000003.1, forward strand.
GCCAGAGCGACGATCAATTGTTCGCAATTGGGCGGGACACCGGCGGCACGCGCACTGCTGGCGAGGAGAAGCAGCAATGCCGGCAGAAGCACTCCTCGAACCGCGCGTGACATCGCCCAATTTACACATGCCATCGTCCCGTCCAGCCGGATGGTGGGCGCGTCGGAAGCAAATCATCGCGCCATTCCTTTTGCTCGTTGCCGCGCTGGCAACCTATGCGCCGGCACTGCGCAACGGCTTTGTCTGGGACGACCAGGCGCTCGTTCTGCGCGATCCGCTGATTCGCAGTTGGCGGCTGATCTGGGAAGGGTTTCAGCACTTTCTGTTCACGGACGCGGCGGCGTCCGACTTCTACCGGCCGCTGCAACGGCTGAGCTACACGCTCGATTACGCGGCCTTCTTTGTTTCGCCGATGGGATATCATCTCGTCAGCATTCTGTGGCATGCGGCGGCGGCGATCGCGTTGTTCTATTTCGCCGAGGAATTTCTTGGCTGGTGCAAAATGGAATCCGGGCGGCGCTTCGGGGTCGCTTTCCTGACGGCGCTCGTCTGGTTGCTGCATCCGGTACAGAGCGCTGCGGTGGTTTATGTGGCGGGCCGTGCTGATCCGCTCGCGGCGGCCTTCGGTTTCTGCGGGCTCTTTCTCGGGCTCCGCATGCTGCGCGCCAGCGGGAATCAGAAATGGGCTTTTGCTGTCGGGGCCGCTCTTTGTTTTCTGGCCAGCGCGTTGAGCAAGGAAATGGGACTCATCTTCTTGCTTCTTTGGTTCATCGTTGTCGTCGCGCAGCGTGGGCGCGCGGCATTGTTGGGCGCGACCGCTCTCGTAGCCACGGTCCTGATTGTCTACCTGAGTTTGCGTCTGCCGGCGGAACACATCGCGCCACCCGCGCCAGCCTCGAGGCCGCTCCTCGTTCGTCCGATCATCGTGGCGCGTGCCGTGGCTGAGTATACGGGGCTGCTTCTATTCCCGTGGCATCTCCACATGGAGCGCGACGTCGAGACGCATCCATCTGGGTTTGCGCCGGCGAGCATGAACGCCGCATCATGGCGGGAGTTGCAAACGCTGCTCGGTTTCGTTCTGATCGGGGGGGCGGCCTATGCGCTCTGGCGTGCGCGCCATCGTCCCGCGATCTTTTTCCCGCTCCTGCTGGCGTATGTCTGCTATCTCCCGATCAGCGGAATTATCCCGCTGAACGCCACCGTGGCGGAGCACTGGCTCTATCTGCCGAGCGCATTTCTTTTTCTCGCCGCAGCGGTCGCGCTCAATTCGACAGGCTCGAAAGTGATCTACGTTTGCCTAACGATCTGGTTTCTCTGCCTCCCGGTCCGCACTTTTGCCCGCACCTTCGATTGGAAAGATCAGCGGACCTTTTTGACCCGCACGATCGCCGAGGGCGGCGACTCCGCCCGGATGCTGATTAACCTCGGTGGATTGGAATTGAGCGAAGGTCATCTCGAAGCCGCGCGGGCGGCACTGGAGAGTGCTCTGGGTAAGGATCCGGACAGTGCTCTCGCCCGCCTCAACCTCGCCGCGGTAAAAATAAAGGAGCGCGATTTTGCAGGCGCGCGTGAACTGCTGAAAAAAATCAAAGAACCGCCGGAGTTGCAGGCTCGGGCGCAGGAAAGCCTAACCGTATTGGAAAATCGAGAGACCGGTACGGTCGACCTGATGCGGCTGCGCCTGGCCTCGCGGCTCGGGCCTTCCGACTGGACGATCGAGCAGCGTTACATCAAAGCGCTGGCCGACGTGGGTTATCCCGATCGCGCCATCACCGAGTTAAAGACCTGTCTGGTGGCTGCGCCTTATCGGGCGGAAAGCTGGTTGATGATGAGCCAACTGTTGCACAAGATTGGCCGGCCTAACGAAGCGGCGATCGCCTTTGCCGAAGCGGAAGCCGAGGATGTTCATCTGCACGATCGGCCCGGGACGCGCTGATTCCAAGAGGTGCAGGTCTAGGGCAATCCAACCGCTGAATCGTTAGGCGAATTGTCTTCCCCGGTTATGGCTCGTTCCACGCGAAGGGTATCGGCGTCGAGAGATTTCATGCCGAGCAGCCAAAGGACGCCGGAAAGGAGCATGATCCCCGAGACAAAGAGGAAGGCGATCGTCCAATTGGTATGCCCGGCCACATAGCCGATGGTGGGAAAGGCGAGCACGTCCCCGAGGGCGTGAATCACGAGAATGTTGAGCGCGAAAGCCGTCGCGCGAACCTTGGGCAGAGCGACGTTTGCCAGGGCGGTGTTCGAAGGGCCGGTATTTAGGAACATAAAAAAAACCGAGGCCGCCATCAGCCACCATGCGCGTGGAAACGGGGTGAAAAGCATCGCGACAAAAAACGGGCAGGCGAGCAACATCCCCAAGCCGGAGACGAGAAAGTATGAACCCGATATTCTCGCGCGCAGCTGATCGCCAAGCCACCCCCCACCAGGGTCGAAACGAGTCCGGTACCCGCGATGATGACCCCAAACATTTGCGTGGCAGAGGCTGGTTCGCCGCGAAACTTCAGATACGCAGCGACCCAGAAGCCAATTCCGCCGAGGGCGAAGGTCATGGCGGTTTGGGCCGCGCAATTTAAGACATACGATCGGGTATGGACGAGCGCACGGTAGTCCGATCGCTCGGCCCGTTGTCGTTCCTCGCGAACTCCGGTACACGTGCGCGGATCGCGCTGGAACAGAGCGTAGACGCCAAGGAGAAAACCGGGAATGGCCGCGAAATAAAATGCATAGCGCCACCTTTCCGCCTCCGGGATGAAACGGAAGTGGGTCAGGACTGCGCCGCCCAGGACATAGCCGAGCGCGCTTCCCACCGGAATCGCGGCGCAAAAGAGGGCGAGAATTCGTCCGCGCGTTTCGAGCGGAAAGTGGTCGGCCAGGATAGTTGGAGCGGCCGGGCCGTAGCCGCCTTCGCCAATGCCGACCAGCACACGCGTGGCAAAAAGCATGGCGAAACTAACGGCCAAGCCTGACGCCGCCGTTGCCAGACTCCACAAAATCACGGTGCATCCGACAATTAGCCAGCGCGAAAAGCGATCGGAGAGCCAGCCAAGGATGGGTGCGCTCAGCATGTAAGTGATGAGAAATGCGCTGCCGAGCGTCCCGGTGATCGCCATTGCGTTTACATCCGTGGCGGAAAAGAAGGTGGCACGGATCCACGGTTCGACGGCGGCGAGGACCTGCCGGTCGATGTAATTAAACAGGTTGATGGCGAGGAGTAAGCCCATCGCCATCCACGCTCCCGATTTGACTTCCCTCTGTGCGACCATCATGGAATTGCCGATTGCAGTGGGCGAAGCGTCGATTGTAAATCATAATTCCATGCCGCCTATTTCCGCCGCCGAGCGCGCGCTTCGTTTCTTTGGGATGCCACTGGTGCGAATGATTTATCGCGTCACGGCTGTGGGCGTGGAGCGGTTGCCGCGCGGCGGCTTTCTGCTTTTGCCCAACCACATCACATGGGTTGACGCGATCGTTCTTCTCCTCGCCTGTCCGCGGCCGATCCGTTTCATGATCGCGCAGGAATATTATCGGAACCGCTTTCTTCATCCGATCCTGCGCACCACACGCTGTATTCCGATCACTCCGCGGCGCGCGAAGCAGGCGATGCGGATGGCGGTGGAGATGATTTGCGACGGCGAGATTGTCTGTGTGTTTCCCGAGGGAGAATTGACTCGTTCCGGAGTCCTGGGCGGATTACGGCGTGGCTATCAACTAATCGCGCGCCAGGCTGCAGCACCGGTCGTTCCGGTCTGGCTGGATCAACTCTGGGGCTCGATTTTTTCCTTCCAGGGCGGACGTTTTTTTCGCAAATGGCCCCGTCATGTCCCGTATCCCGCGGCGGTCGAATTCGGCGCGCCGCTTTCGCCTAACGAAGCCAATACGGCGACAGTGCGCGAACGGCTTTTGCAGTTAGGCGAGAGTTGTTTCAGCCGGCGGCCGACGCTGCGTCAATCGCTCGGAGCGGCCGCCATGCGTGGGCTGGCGCGGCATCCGTTTCGCACCGCGGTAATAGACGGCATGGACGGGTCGGCGCTTAGCCGAAGCAAATTGTTGGGCGCGGCCGCGGCGCTGAGCCGTTATCTTCGCCGCGTCTGTCCCGAGAGACGCATTGCCATCGTGCTGCCGGCGAGCAAGGGCGGAGTGGTGGCGAATCTGGCCGTCGTGCTCGCGGGCAAGGTGCCGGTGGGATTGAATTTCACCAGCGGCCGGAGTGCGCTCGCACGGGCCGAGGAGATTGCCGGCCTGACGACGGCGATCTCGGCGAATGCCTTCGCTAAACGCCTGCCCGATTTTCCCTGGCCGCAGAAGACGATTCAGCTCGACGAGCTGCTGCCTGCGATGAAGGGGCGGATTTTTTTCTGGTGGATGGCGGCGATTCTGTTTCCGGCGTGCATCCTGATCCGCTGGCTCGAAGTGCCCAGAGAAGGCGGACACGAGGAAGCGGTCTTGCTCTTCACGAGCGGCAGCTCGGGCGATCCCAAAGGGGTGGTTCTGAGTCACTACAATGTTGTCGGCAATGTCGCGCAATTCCGCGTCGTGCTCGACGCGACCAGGGAGGATCTGATCCTGGCTTCGCTTCCATTTTTCCACAGCTTTGGCTGTACCGGTGACGCTTTGGTTCCCGCTCATCGACGGGGTGCGCATCGTGACTTATCCGAATCCGCTTGAGGCGGCCAAGTGCGCCGAGCTGATCGACCGCTATCGCGTGACAGTCGTGCTGGCGGCACCGACCTTTCTTCGCGGCTATCTGCGCAAGGCGGAGGCGAAGCAATTCCAGAGTGTCCGCCTGACGATCACCGGCGCAGAGAAATTACCCCGTAATCTGGCGGAAGCGTTTGAAGAGCGGCTCGGAAAGCCGGTTTTCGAAGGTTACGGTCTGACAGAAACGTCACCGGTGGTGAGCGTGAATCTGCCCGACCCGAAGCCGTCGCAACCGGGCGAGACGGTGCAACCTTCCAATCGCCCCGGCTCGGTCGGCAAGTTGGTTCCGGGGTTGGCGGCCGAAATTCGCGAACCGGAAACAGGTCGCAAGCTTTCCCTGCACGACTCCGGCATGCTCTGGCTTCGCGGGCCGAATATTTTTGAAGGATACCTGAATGACCCCGCGCGCACAGCCGAAGTGCTGCAGGATGGTTGGCTCAAAACCGGCGACCTCGGGCGATTCGATCAGGACGGTTTTCTTTTCATCGAAGGCCGGCTCTCGCGCTTCTCCAAAATCGGCGGCGAAATGGTTCCGCACGAAACCGTGGAACACCAGATTCAGGCCGCGCTCGGGCTCGGAAACGAGGGCGAACGCGCCATTGCCGTTGCTGCGGTGATCGATTCGCAAAAGGGCGAAGCGCTTGTGCTCCTGAGCACGATTGAAATCGATCAGGCGAAACTGCGCGTCCAGCTGCAGGAAGCCGGTGTTCCAAACTTGTGGATCCCGAAGACGATCAAACGGGTGGAACAAATTCCAGTGCTGGCGACCGGAAAACTCGACTTGCGAGCGTGCAATGAAATCGCGGCCCGTCGCGAAGGAACTGCGCCTGAAGAAGAACCGCCCGCCTGATCCGTCGACAGCAACCGCCCTTTTATCAGGCGTCAGCAAATTCCGGAAGCAGCTCGCGTTCCGGTGGCAGCTCTGATTCGGTCTCGGCCTCCGCCGTTTCGGGCGCTCCTTCGCGGTGCGTCCGAGCGATCAGCACGTAGAGCGACGGCACGATGAAAAGCGTAAAGATCGTTCCGATGCTCATTCCACCGACCAGGACCAGACCGATCGAGTTACGTGCTCTGGCGCCGGCGCCGGTCACAAGGACAAGCGGGAAATGACCTGCGACCGTCGCGATCGTCGTCATCAGGATCGGCCGCAACCGCGTACGGGCGGCTTGCGCCACTGCGGCCACTTTATCGAAGCCCTGAAGCTGCAGCTTGTTGGCAAACTCGACGATCAGGATCCCATTTTTCGAGATCAGTCCCACGAGAGTCACGAGACCGACCTGTGAATAGATGTTCATGGTCGTCGTCCAGCCGTTGGTAAAGAACGGAATGCCGGCGACAGGCATTTTCAGGAAAGTGAAAATAAGCGCACCGAACATGGCCAGTGGGACTGAGCCAAAGAGAATAATGAGCGGATCGCGGAAACTGTTGAACTGCGCCGCGAGGACGAGAAAGATGAGGATGAAGGCTAGTCCAAGCGCAGGTAGGAACTTATCGCCTTCGACCCGCAGTTGGCGCGACTCGCCGGTGTAATCAACCGAGTAACCCTTCGGCAGAATCGTGGCCGCTTCGTTTTCCAGAACCTTGAGCGCCTGATCGATCGGCACGATCGAGACGCCGCTGATCGTGATCGCGTTGAGCTGCTGCAATCGGTTAAGCGAGCGCGGCACCACCTTGTCGCGAATGGTCGCGATGGTGCTGAGCTGGATCAATTTCCCCTTCGGTCCAGTGACGTAGATGTTCTCCAACTGACGGGGGTTGAGTCGATCGATTCGCTTGATTTGCGGAATGACCTTGTAGGCGCGGCCAGCGATGTCGAAGCGGTTGACAAAGTTGCCGCCCATCATCGCGGAAAGATCTGCGCCGACCTGCTGAAGGTTGAGGCCAATCGCTGCGGCTTTGTCGTGATCGATCACGATCTCAGCCTGTGGCTGATCGATCTTGGTATCGATGATCGGTGGGAAAGCGAACTTGCCGCTCTTCATTGCAGCGGCCTGCAGTTGCTTGGCGAAATCGAGCATCTGTTCGGGTTCGGCGGTGGAGAGAATGACGAACTCAACCGGGAACTGCCCGCCACCGGGCAGGGCCGGCGGCATTGCTGGGAACATCTGGATGCCAGGAATCGCGGCGAGCTTTTTCTGGACCTCGGGCATGAGTTGAAACGGCGTTTTCTTTCGCTTGCCCCAGGGTTTAAACACCATGCCGCCGAAACCGCTCGACGGGAAGGTGAGCTGGAAAGTAAAATTCGTCTCTGGGAAGCTGAGGAAATCCTTCTCCGCCGCGTCGGCAAAGGCAGAGGTTTGTTCGATGGTCGCGTTGGCGGGCGCATCGATGATACCGAAGATAACCCCCTGGTCTTCGGTCGGCGCCAGCTCACTGTTCATCGAAATGGAAAACTTGAGGAGGAGAAGCGCGAGAAGCGACAAGCCGACCCAGGCAGTGTAAACCGCCGGGCGCACCAGCAGGGTACGATCGAGCATTCGCCCATACGACTCGCGGATGCGATCAAAGGTATGGTTGACCTTGCCGGCAAAGCCGTGCTCCTCGGCGCTCGCCCGCAAGAGTTGGGCCGACATCATGGGCGAGAGCGTGAGCGCGACAACGCCGGAAATGATGACAGCTCCAGCCAGGGTAAAAGCAAACTCGCGGAATAGCGTCCCGGTCAGACCGCCCTGGATGCCGATCGGCACGTAGACCGCAGCAAGGGTAATCGTCATGGCGATGATCGGCCCAATCAGCTCGCGCGCGCCCAAAAGAGCGGCGTTGGTTGGGCTGAGTCCTTCGCGCAGATGACGCTCGACGTTTTCCACCACCACAATCGCATCGTCCACCACCAGACCGACTGAGAGAACGATCGCGAGGAGGGTGAGCAGGTTGATCGTGAAACCAAAAACCTGCATGAGGAAGACTCCGCCGATGAGGGATATCGGGATCGCAACCACGGGAATGATGACCGAACGCCATGAGCCAAGGAAAAGGAAGATCACGATCACAACGATGAGGAGCGTCTCCATCAAAGTGTGAAAGACGTCGTGAATTGCGGTGTTGATGTATTCCGTGCCGTCGTAGGCGATGCGCCCTTGCAGGCCAGTCGGGAGTTCCTTCTGGATATCGCCCAGCTCGACCCGGACGCGTTTGATCACGTCGATTGAATTGGCGTTCGGCAAAACGAAGATGCCCATGAAAACGGCGCGTTCGGCCGAGAACCGAACTTCGGAGTTGTAATCCTCAGCACCGAGCACCACGTCCGCAATGTCGCCCAGCTTGACGAGGACGTTGTTTTCCTGCCTGACCACAAGATTTTTGAAATCCTGCACCGAATGGAGATCGGTATTGGCCGTAAGATCGACCTGAATGAGCGAACCTTTGGTGCTGCCGACCGCGGAAAGGAAGTTATTGGCCGCGAGCGCCTGGCGCACCTGCTCCGGGCTCACATTGAGGGCGGCCATGCGATCTGGCTTGAGCCAGATGCGCATGGCAAAAGTACGGCCACCGAGGATCTCTGCCCGTTGGACGCCGGGAAGGGCCGTCAGGCGCGGTTGCACAATGCGGGTGAGGTAGTCGGTAATCTCATTCGCCTTTAGAATATTGGAAGTGAAGCTGAGATAGGCGGAAGCGTATTGAGAATCGGCCGGCTCGATGTTGATCACCGGCACCTCGGCTTCCGGGGGCAGATTGTTCCGCTCCTGATTGACCTTGGAGCTGATCTCGGAGAGCGCTTTGTTCGAGTCGTAGTTGAGTTTCAGGTGCGCGGTAATTGTTGAGACGCCCTGCGAACTTTGCGATTGCAGATAATCAATGCCATCGGCGGCCGCGATCGCGCGCTCGAGAGGCGTGGTGATGAAGCCGCGCACCAGTTCTGCGCTTGCGCCCACGTAAATCGTCTTGACGGTGACCGATGCAATATCGCTGCGCGGATATTGCCTGACGTTGAGTGAAGAAATCGCCTGCAGGCCTGCGATAATGATCACCAGGCTGACGACCAGCGCGAGCACCGGCCGGCGGATGAAGAGATCGGTAAAGGACTTCACGCTCGCAATTCTTCGCTAGGTGTCGCTCGGTGTGGGATTGAGCTCGGCTTTCGGAGCGAGGGTGTTGTCGATCACGGCGTGCATGCCGTTCCGCAATTTGAAGGCTCCCGTGCTGACCACCTGCTGTCCTGCCTTCAATCCTTCCGTGACCGCGACGAAATCGCCTCGCGTTTCGCCCAATCGGACGAACTGCTGACGCAAGACCAGTTCATCCTGTTTTGTTTTTTCGTCGTGCTTCTTTTCAATCACGTAAACCGAGTCTCCATAAGGCGCATTGACAACCGATGTCGCGGGGATGTAGAGAACTGAATTCTTCTCCGGCAGGAGCACTTCTACTTTGGCAAACATGCCCGCCCGCAGGGCGTGGTCCTTGTTGTTGAGCGTCGCCTGCACCTTCACGTTGCGTGTCGCCGGGTCAACCGATGGATTGATCGCGCTCAGCGCCCCGCTGAATTCGCGACCGGGAACGGCGTCAGTCGTGACACGAACCGGGAGATCGTTTGAGATTCTTCCGAGGTCTTTTTGCGGGAGCGAAAAATCGACGAAGACGTGATCGAGCGTTTGCAGCGAAACGAGCGGATCGCCGGCCGCGACCATCTGGCCGGGATTGACCGAACGGATGCCCGCGACGCCATCAAATGGCGCGTGGATTTCCTTCTTGTCAATGATCGCCTGCATGTTATCGACCATCGCTTTTTTCTGCGAATACTTGGATTCGGCCGCATCCAGCTCGGCCTTAGAAATGACTTTGCGGCTGGCGAGATCATGCGCCCGATCGAGGTCGGACTTGGCCAATTCGGCGTCGGCTTGCGCGGAATGCAACTGTGCGATCTCGGCGGAAGCGTCGAGTTTCAGGAGAAGATCGCCCTTCTTTACCGGCTGGCCGGATTCAAAATCGATCGCCGACACCATGCCGGGAATTTCCGCGCTGATCGTGGCCCCTTGGACGGGGGAGATGGAACCAATCGCACTAAGGGTCGGTTGCCAATCGGCTTGTTTGACGGCCGCGCTCGTCACAGTTGTTGGCGGCGGGACCATCTTCTTGCCCGCCGAGATCATCGTGTAAAACTGCAACGCCTTGATTCCGGCAAGAACCAGGAAAATAAGGACAAGACCGGCGATGACCAGAATTATCGGCCGCACGAGGCTGCGTTTGCGCGCAGGCGGCGCGGATGTGGTGGGAAGTCTAGGCGTGGCAGTTTGCATGAGAGTTGTTTCTAAAGAGCAGTCGCCAGAGAGTGCGAGCAACGTCCAATTGATGCGCACGCTGCTTGGCCGCGGACTTTGACGCCGGCTGCAACACGCTGCGCATCATTGTTCCATCGTTCATTGCGAAAATCATCTCCGCGATTTCTCGCGCTTCGAGTCCATGCGCAACATGTTTTGAATCGGGCGAGCGCGCGATTAGATCAGTCACGCCTTTCGCCTTGGTCCGCACGACATCGCGCACCAGTTTTGCCACCCGCGGATTGCGCCCGGCTTCGGCAAAGAGATCCACCACAAAGGTCGAGATGACCTGCGGCGAATCTTCGCAGCAGTGGGACGTGAACAAGATCTCGAGCGATTCAAGCAGGGTTGGCGCCTGGCCGGCTCGCTCCAGCAACTGCGCGATCTCTTTTTTGTGTTCCGTGGCGATCGCAGAAATGACCTCGTCCTTGTTCTTGAAATAGCGATAGATGAGGCCAACGCTGATCCCGGCCTCCGTGCTGATGTCGTGCATGCTCGTCTGGTGAAAACCGGACCTGGCAAAGCGAACGATGGCCGCATCGAGGATTTGTCGGCGGCGATCATCGGCGGCTTCGGTCCGTTTGCGTGGCATAAGGGGAAGGACAATGAATGAACGTTCATTCAAAGTCAAATCGGGTATCATTGCTAGAGCAGGGGAGGTGCCAGACCTCTTGGATTTATTTCCAATTTCCGCCCGCGGGTGTAATGGCGTGCATATCGCCCGGTCGCGAGGTTCCCAAATGCTGCTTCCTCTTTGCGGTCGAGATGGCCGCCGCTACATCGAGACTGCCAGGGGGGAGAGTTGAACTCCCGACCAAGGGCTTATGAGTCCCCTGCTCTACCACTGAGCTACCCTGGCGTTGAGAGCCAATCTATCCAGTCGTCAGACGAGGGCGATAAATCCGCGAGCTTTCGGCGCTCTTTGACCACCGAGTTTGTCCCGCGCGCGAGCCGGTAAAATTGAATGGCAGGTCGAACGTGTCAACGCGCGCCTCGCATTGCGAAGAAAGCTAACAAGAAATAGCGCCCCGCTACTTTTGCCGATCGGCCAGATACGAGCGCAATTCGCCCTCACTCCCGTGCATCGCGATCATGAAGCAAACTCCATCGCGCTCAGTCACCGCTCCGGCCCAGCCTTCGGCTTCCACGTAGCGCCAGGACAAACGCGATGGTGTCGGGCTGCCACGCGGGTCTTCCTTCTCTGCCTGGTAGATAAAAAATTGCATCCCGCTTTCGGCCAGCACGACCTGCGCAACGCGCTCGCCGTCCTCGTCATCAAACACCCGCGTCTCCCGCGCCCGCAGATCCGCGAACTGGATCGGAATATCGAAGTGCTCGAGCTGGAATTTCATGAAGAAGTAATCACCGAGATTGATCGCGTCGGTGTTGACCTGGTCGAACTGGAAGTGGCGGGCGTTGCCTGCAACAACGAGCATCTTTTTCGCGGTCGCCGATCCGGGAAATTCCTGCAGGTGCTCGACGAGAAGGAAGATTGCGATCCCGGCCATCACCAGCACAGCGAGCACGGTGGCCAGGATCGCCGGATGACGCGCCGTCTTTTTCCAACTGCGCTTCGCGCCTTTGATCAGGGTCGCATTGACGAACCACTCTGCCGCGTCTTTCGGGATCTCGATCTGTCGCACGAGATCGGCCAGTGCGACATCAAACTGGTGTTGCGCGCTGAGGCTCGCCGCCGCCTCCGGGATCGTGCGCGCGGTCTCCAGCGCCGACCGCATCGCCCGATCGCTCGGCGGCGCATCGCTGATCGGCGCGCATTCGAGCAGATCGCGTTTGCGGCGCGAGAGCCAGCGTCTCATGGCGCCTCCGTCACGGTGTTGAGCCAGGCCTGAAATTGTGAGCGACCACGCGAGATGAGGCTTGCCAGTTCATTCATTTTCACGTCGAGCAGGTTCTGCATCTCACGGTGCGTGAATTCATTCAGATAGAAAAAAGCGAGCGCGCTCCGTTGCGGTTCCGGCGCGGCGGAAATCCATGCCGCCAGCTGGCTCGCCTCCAACTGGGCGACACGGGCCGCGCCGTCGGGCCCGATCGGTTCCTCTGGGGGCGTCATCGGCTCGGCTTGTGCGTCGTTCCTGGTGAGCGCGAGAGATTGATGGCGCGCCTCGTGAAATGGCCAAAGCCCATCGCTCGGTAACTGTCCGCGGGCCGCGAGCAACGCCGCTTCCCGCAGAGTTTTTTGAAAAGCTTCCAGCGCGCGGGCCGAATCGCCGGTCATGAGAAAACAGAACCGGTAAAGCTGCGGCAGCTTGCGCGAGAAACCGTGCGCTTCTTCTTTTTCCAAGCCGATAAGTTGTAGGCCGGATCCGCCCCGCGCAAGGCATTCGCTCTTCTCCCCCTGCGCTCGATCTCAATTTGAAGGGAGCACGATCAAGAGAATGCTGCGGCTTCCAGCCGCCGCGCCACTTCCTCCGCGTTGGCCCGGCTGTTGAAGGCCGAGATGCGAAAATAACCTTCCCCTTCCGAGCCAAAACCGCTCCCCGGAGTGATGACCACGTTCAACTCCTGCAACATCCGATCAAACATTTGCCAGCTCGTTAGGCCAGCCGGCGTTCGCACCCAGATGTAGGGCGCATTCTTCCCGCCGTAGACGGCGAGCCCGGCGTGCGTCGCAGCCGCGCTCAGGAGGCGGGCATTACCCATGTAATGCTCGATCAAGCCGCGCACCTGGGCCTGGCCTTCGTCGCTGTAAAGCGCTTCCGCTCCGCGCTGCACCGGATAACTCACGCTGTTGGCTTTGGTGCTCCAGCGACGGTGCCAGAGACGATGCAGCGGCAATTCGCGGCCGTCGCTCGTCTGCGCGTGGAGCCGCTTTGTCATGACCGTAAATCCGCAGCGCACTCCGGTGAATCCGCCGGTTTTGGAAAAGCTGCGAAATTCCACCGCCCGTTCCGTCGCGCCCGGAATCTCAAAGATCGAGCGCGGGATTCCCGGCTCGCTGATGTATCCCTCGTAGGCCGCATCGTAGAGGAGGATTGCCTTGTGCTCCTGCGCGTAAGCAACCCACGTCTCGAGCTGCGCGCGCTTCGCCACGGCACCGGTCGGATTGTTCGGGAAGCAAAGGTAAACGACGTTGGCATGCTCGTCCGGCGGTGAGGGCACGAAGCCGTTCTCCGCCCGACACGGCAAATAAATGATTCCTTCGTAGCGCCCGGTTTCGTCCACCGCTCCGGTGTGCCCTGCCATCACATTGGTGTCGACGTAGACCGGATAGACTGGATTGGTAATTGCGATCCGGTTTCGATCCCCCAGCACGTCGAGGATGAATCCGCAATCGCTCTTCGATCCGTCGGAGATAAAGATCTCGTCCTCCGCGATCTCGATCCCGCGCGCGCCATAATCAACCTTTGCAATCCTGCTCCGGAGAAAGTCGCCACCCTGCTCGTGGCCATAGCCACGAAAGGTTTCCCGTACCGCAAGCTCGTCCACCGCTGCTTTCATCGCGTTCACCGCTGCCATGGGGAGCGGTTCAGTGACGTTGCCGATGCCGCAGCGGATCACTCGTTTGGCCGCGTCGGGATTGGCTTCGCAAAAGTCTTTCACCCGCCGGCCGATCTCGGGGAAAAGATAACCCGCCTGGAGCTTGAGATAATTTTCGTTCAGGTAAGCCATCTCGAGTTTGCGCCGCGCAGTCGCCGTTATGCAACAGGACGCTCTTTGGCTGTCAACGAAATCCTCGATCGGCCGTTGCCGGCTCTACCCTTCCAATGGCGCGGCGGCGGCGTTTTCGATCAGCCAGTCCGAAGCCTCGGCGCGTGTTCGCGAGATGTGGGTGCTCCAGCCCAGCTCTTCCACCAGAATTTCCCAGTGCCGCGCGATCGCACGAATGAGGTCGTTCGGCGCGACGACGACCACGGCCGCATGCGGCCGGAAGGTTGCGATCACCCGGTCTTCTTCCACGATCTCTCTGAGTTCCTTCTCGGTAATCTGTAGCTCGGTGGCCGCCGAGAGGTCGACCAGCTTGTAGTGAAAGTTCGCGGTAACCTGAACCAGCGCCCGGTCGGATTTGCAGCCCTCAAGAATTTCGCCGCCGGTCACCACGCCCGTCCCGACATGGATGATCCCCATGCAGTCCTCGGTTAGGTCAGTGAGGAAGGCCATCTCGCATGTTCCGATCCGGAACCAACGTTAGCGCACAATCTGTTTTCGAATCAATCACCACCGCAACTATTTTCGCTTCCTGCCTTCGCTGGAAGTCCACCAACGAACAAAACATCGTCGCTTCATCCGGGGCAATTTCACCCGCGCTGCAGCGGCAACACCTGCCAAAGTGCCAGCAGCAAACTTAGCAACATGCCGATCGCGCAAATCACGATCCCGATGATCTGGAACACCATTCTTCCAAGATAAGGACGCGAGAACATGATTCGACTCCGGGAGTAGTCCGCCTCGCTCTGCAATCCAGCGATCCGCACCAGATACGGCCCGGGCCGTTCAACCATGATTCGGCCGAGTGGAACCCGCATCGTGTTCACCCCGTAGACCGCACCTTGGGCGCGCACGAAGTCGTAGCTCAACTTCGTCGCCTGCCCGGTGGCCTTCTCGATCACGTCGAATTCAAACTGGCGAAAGTTCGATCCGAAACGCGGCACCTCAACGATAAGCAGGAGCGCACCCGGCTCGCGCAGCGCGAATTCCTGCTCTGCGGCCAAAGGCCCGCGGGCCGCGATCTGCTCGCGATTACTGCGCAACAAGCGCGCCACCACCCAGACCAGCAGGTCGCCCAAAATAAGGAAAGCGGCGCTTGCCGCGAGCAGCAGGGGCAATGATTTGACCATCATGAGATTCGTTAGGCCAGTTTGATGGTCTGCTGGAAGAAGGAAGGAGAAGAAAGGTCGTTAGGCGAGGTCAGGTTTTCTCCCTTCTTCTACAGTCCGATCGGGTGCCACGCCGGTTTCATCTCCACCGTGTCGAGAATCCAGATACGGATTTTCTGCCGCCTTCGTCTTTCAGTCCCGGGCTTTCAGCGTTCGCGGCACGTTTCACCGCGCCAAAAATCTGGCCGAACTTGTCCGTCCATCCCGCAAAGTGGACGAGGCGATCGATCGTCAGGCCCGTTTCCTCCCGCGCGCGAGCGTTTCGTTTTCCCACTGCGCGGGCGATTACTGCTTCCAGCTCCAATCGGCGCATCTCCAAAATCTCGGCGCCGCGATAAACAATCTGGCCGCGCAAATAGGCGCTCACGTTTGACCAGCCAGCCAGCGCGCCGCGCGCTGCCACCACCGCATCGCGGAAATCCTTGCGGCACGCACCGGGAAAATTCGCAATCACCTGGCCGTTGACCTGCGCGGGCGTGACCCGGCCGCTCTCGCTTCGGACGAATTTTCCGCCGAAGAAAAGCGTGTAGGTTTTTTGGACGGCAATCGGTTCCTCTTTCCTGGCCACGGCTCGGAGCATTATGCCGCAGCTTGAAAAAGAAAATGCAAAACGCATGCTGCGGGAATCTTGATGGAAAAGGACGACTCAATCTTCATCGCCGGGCATCGCGGTCTGGTCGGCAGCGCTCTCCATCGCAAGCTGAGTGCGGAGGGATTTCGCCGCCTGCTTACCCGCACGCGGGCGGAGCTTGACCTGACGAATCGCGCGGCGGTGGATGAATTTTTCGTGCGCGAAAAGCCGACTATTGTCGTCATGGCAGCGGCGCGCGTCGGCGGAATCAAGGCGAACAACGACGAGCCGGTCGAGTTTCTGTTCGAAAACCTCCAGATCCAGAACAACATCATCCACGCCGCGCACGAAAACAGAGTGCGCAAGCTGCTCTTCCTTGGCAGCTCCTGTATTTATCCAAAGCTTGCCCCGCAGCCGATCCCGGAAAGCGCATTGTTAGGCGGCCCGCTCGAGCCGACGAACGAAGCCTACGCGATTGCCAAAATCGCAGGAATCAAGCTGTGCCAGGCTTATGCCCGCGAATACGGCGCGAACTTCATCTCGGCCATGCCGACCAATCTCTACGGGCCGAACGACAACTTCGATCTCGAGAAGTCGCATGTCCTGGCCGGCGCTTTTGCGCAAGGCGCATGAAGCGAAGGAATCGGGCGCGTCTGAGATTGTCGTTTGGGGTTCCGGCGAGCCGCGCCGCGAATTCCTCCATGTCGACGATCTCGCTTCGGCCTGCCTATTTCTTCTCCAGAATTACGATAGTCCCGAGATCATCAACATCGGTACCGGAACGGACCTGACGATTCGCGAGTTGGCCGAGTTGATCTGCGAAGTAGTCGGTTTTGACGGCGAGCTGATCTGGGATCGAAGCCAACCCGACGGCACGCCGCGCAAGCTGCTCGACATTTCGAAAATCAGATCGTTAGGTTGGAAAGCAAAAATCCCGCTCCGTGAAGGCATCGCCCGCACCTACAACTGGTATAAAGCACATCCCCGCTGATCTCCGCAGGGACGTATTCCGCACGAAGCACGCCCCTCGTAATGACCGAGTCGCCAATCGAGGGCGAAATCCGAAGGAAATATCCGGAGTCAGCGTTGGATTTTCGTTGCAATCGCGGGCGCGTTCGTTGCGGGCGTCAGCGGCTCATAAAATCTCAGCGCCTCGATATCGCTCCCGAGTTCGCGCAGGGGATAGTAGCCTTTGGCGGCGCCGGGGCCGGGGTCGCGGATAAGGTAGTCGAAGCCCTCTTTGCCGGCGATGACGACGAAGTGGGTGATCCCGCTGCGGAAACGCACCCGCACGATGACGGGGTTGCCGCGGGCGAGGTTGGAATCGATCAGGGCGTAGGATGGCAGGTCTTCGTAGATGTGGCGGACACGGTCGGGCGCCCACCAGGCGGCGCGGTCCCAGTAGAGCCAGCCCTGGTCGGTGTAACCGCCCACGGCGGTGAGAAACCAGTTGAGTTGCTGCGGGTCGGTCTTGATGCCGTAGGACTGGAAGACCATCGCGGCTGCGGCGACCGCGCAGCCGGCTTCGCCGAGGGTACCATTCTCGGGCACGCCGCCGAGCGCGTCGTCGCGCCATCTTGCGTCGCCTTGGCTGAATGAGGGCACAGGCAGCTCGACTCGATGGAAGAAGTACCGTCCGCCGCGCGGGGATAGCGGGCGTTTCCAATGCCAGTCGATATAAATGCCGGTCGCGCCTGCGATCAGCGCGAGGGCAAGGATGAGAATGAAGCGTTTCAGAACGTGCAAATCTAACCGCAGACGCAGGATCCTCCAACGGAGGGATGTGCTTCCGTACGTCCAGGATCTTAAGAGCGGGAGGCGGTGGGGCCTGGACTCGCCGCGGCGAGTCCCTCCGAACGCGCGAGGACGCGTATCAATTCGCGACCCTCGCGGCCGGGATGGGTCCGTTGCGGGATCCATTCGCGTTCCAGCACGAAGTGAGGAGCGAAAAATTTCTCCAGCTCTTCCAGGCCTACGCCATAGGGCGGCCCAGGCTCGTCGTGGTCCGGATTGGGAAAAAAGATCGCAAGCAATTTTCCTTGCGGCTTCAGGAGCGTGACGACGGCGTCAACGTAGTCCTGACGCAGCCGCGGATCGATCGCGCAAAAGCAGGTGTGCTCGAAAACCCAATCGAACTCGTGATCGAATTGCGCCGGCAAGTCGAAGAGATCAGCCAGAAGAAATTCTTCGTTTGCGATTCGCGGCCGTGACTTCGCCTTCGCGATCGCGCGCGTCGCAAGATCAATTCCCAGCACGTGATTCTGCGATGTGCTCAGGGCGCGCACATCATGCCCGGAGCCGCAGCCCGGGACGCAAATCTCCCCGACCAGCGGCCCATTCTCCGCCAGGAAATCCAGCAGCGCGGGATGCGGTTTTCCTTTCTCCC
This sequence comes from uncultured Verrucomicrobiae bacterium, assembly GCA_963738045.1. Lineage (GTDB taxonomy): Bacteria > Verrucomicrobiota > Verrucomicrobiia > Chthoniobacterales > UBA10450 > Palsa-1392. The sequence goes on from CAVTUX010000003.1 coordinate 586,365, forward strand.
ACGGCGTCTCGCGCCGGCGATAGGCCTCGTCCCAATCAGTTTGCGTTTGCTTCATGGCTGCGGTTCACTGGCACTTTCCGCCATGTCCTTCGCATTTTCTAATCGCGCGCGCTCATGAGAAATCTGCGGATCGGAGTCGTCGGTGTCGGCCACATCGGAAAAAATCACGCCCGGCTCTATGCTGAAACCGGCGCCGCCGAGTTTACCTCAATTTTCGACACCGACGCCCAGGCGGCCGCGAAAATCGCGGAGCAATACAAGGTGCGGGCCGCCTCTTCGCTCGAAGAATTTGCCGGATTGATCGATGCCGCTTCTGTTGCAACCCCGACGAATTCTCATTTCGCGGTGGCGCGTCCGCTCCTGGAAAAAGGGAAACATGTGCTGATCGAAAAACCGATCGCGGAAGACACGGCTCAGGCCAGCGAACTGGCACAACTCGCCGCACAACGTCAGTTGGTCTTGCAGGTCGGGCACGTCGAGCGGTTCAACCCGGTCCTGAGCGCGCTTGAGGCCCGGCTGATCCATCCGCGCTTCATCGAGGCGCATCGCCTCTCGCCTTTTCCCAATCGCAGCACCGACATCGGTGTGGTGCTCGATCTCATGATCCATGATCTCGAAATCATTTTGCATCTCGTTAGGTCGCCGGTCCAGTCGATCGACGCGGTCGGCGTGCCGGTCTTGAGCCGGCGCGAGGATATTGCGAATGCGCGGTTGCGCTTTGAGAACAGCTGTATCGCCAACATCACCTCGAGCCGTATTAGCCCGGAGCGAATGCGCAAGATCCGCGTCTTCCAGGAGGACGCGTATCTCTCGCTCGATTATCAGAATCAGACCGGCGAAATTTTTCGCCGCACCGCCACCGGGATCGAACGCGCTGCGGTTGAGATCGAGCCCGGGGAACCGCTCCAGCACCAGCTTCTCTCCTTCATCGAATGTGCGCGCACCGGTTTGCGGCCGAAAGTTTCCGGTTTCGAAGCCACCGCCGCCCTCGAGCTGGCGATCGAGATTACGAAGCGAATTGGCGAAACGTGATTGAACAATTGAAGGCGTCCGGTGATCTCGTGGACGCGCGGAAGCGCGTTCCTCCGGAGGGACCTGCTTCCGCAGGTCCACAGAAGAAGCGCGATCGCCGGCATCCGCTTCATTTGCCGCCATCGGAAAGGCATAATCGATCGATCATCATCTTCGTCACGTTTTGCACGGCGAAGCGCCGGAACATTCTTGCATCGCCAAGAGCTCATGATGCGATCGTAATGGCTTGGAACCAAGCCACACGATGGTTCGTTGGTCGGTACGTTATCATGCCGGATCACGTCCATTTCTTCTGCGCACCTAACGGATCTAACGCGCCTTCTCTTGAGCGTTGGATGCAGTATTGGAAAGCAATCGTCACCCGGGCTTTAGACGAAAGCGGCGGGTCGATCTGGCAGCGCCATCATTGGGATCGCCAACTGCGCCGGAGCGAAAGTTATGACGAGAAGTGGGATTATGTCCGCAGTAACCCTGTGCGGCATGGGCTGGTGGCGGACGCGAAAGACTGGCCGTATCAAGGCGTTCTGAACGAGCTACGATGGTGAGCCAACACACTGGACGCGCGGAAGCGCATCCCTCCGGAGGGACATGCTTCCGCATGTCCGATTTGCCGAAACCGCAGCCATGACAAGACTTTACTTCGTTGCGGGGGAGGCGAGCGGCGACAATCACGGGGCCGCTTTGATGGAGTCGCTCCAGCGTTTGCAGCTCGATGTTGCATTGTCAGGCCGGGGCGGTCCGAAGATGAAGGCGCAGGCGGGCGACCAGTTTCGCGATTGGAGCGACGAAGCGGGCGTGGTCGGGCTCTGGGAGGTACTGAAGCATTACGGCTATTTCCGCCGGGAATTCGCCCGGACCCTCGATGAAATCCGCGACGTAAAACCGGACGCTGTTGTCCTGATCGATTACCCGGGCTTCAACCTTCGCCTCGCGCGCGCGCTGCACGAAAGTTCGTTAGGCGGAAAAATCATCTACTACATCAGCCCCCAGGTCTGGGCCTGGAACCGGAGTCGCATTCCCAAGATGGCGCGCTGGCTCGACCTGATGCTCTGCATCTTTCCGTTCGAGGTCGATCTCTACGAAAAGTCGGGACTGCGCACCATCTTCGTCGGCCATCCCATGATCGAGAACCTGGAGGCAAGACGGATCGACACGCCACGCGATCCGAACCTGGTCGGCCTTTTCCCGGGGAGTCGGGCACGCGAAGTGCGACAGCTCATGCCGATCCTGATCGAGGTTATGCGAGCGTTGCATACGGAGCGGTCTGAATTGCGTTTCGAGATCGCGGCCGCTTCGCCCGCGCTCGCGGATCTAATCCGTAGCCATTTCCCAGCTGGCCGCGCGGAAGCGCGTCCCTCCGGAGGGACATGCTTCCGCATGTCCAGCGACTCTTTGGGTGAAATCAACATCACCATCGGTCAGGCGGCAAGCACGATGCAGCGCAGCGCCGCCGCTGTGGTCGCCTCGGGCACGGCCACGCTCGAGGCAGCATTCTTCCGATTGCCGTTCGTCCTGATCTACAAAGTGGCGAACCTGACCTATCTTGCCGGCAAGATGCTGATCGAGGTAAAACACCTCGGGATGCCCAACGTGCTCGCGAACCGCGAGATTGTTCCCGAATTCATTCAGGGCAAGGCGCAACCCGCCGTCATCGCGCGCGAAGTCCTGAGCTTGTTGCACGACCGCGGCCGGCGCGACCGGATGACGGCTGATTTTGACGAAGTGATCGCAAACCTCGGCCCGGGCGATGCGGACGAGACCGCGGCCCGTGCCATCCTTGAACTTCTGGCCGCTGCGCCGAAGAACTAATCGTTAGGCCATTCATGCCCTCATCCAGCAACATTAACGAACGAATCGACCGCCTGCAGCGCTGCGGAGTGATCGACATGCACTTCGATCTTCCACTCGGCCTTTTTTGGAACCGCGACCGGCGCGGCGTGGTGGCGCAGGATTTCCTGGCGCAGTTCCAAACTGGCAATGCTCGATTGTTAGGGGTGGCGGTTTACGCCGAGGACAAGTATCTGCCCGACCAGGCGCTGCGTGTCACGCTCGACCAGGTCGCGCTCCTTCGCGTGGAGATCGAGCACACCCCGGAGTTGATGCTCTGCACGACTTTCGCCGAGATCGAACGCGCCGGGGTCGAAGAGCGTATCGCACTTCTCCTCACGATGGAAGGCGCGGAACCGCTCGGCGAGGACCTGAATCTGCTGAGAATCTTTTACGACCTTGGGCTGCGCGCCATTTCGCTCACGCATGCGAGGGAAAATGCGGCCGCCGCCGGTGGAATCTTTGCCGCCGGCGGATCGCCCGCGCATGGGCTGACGGACTTCGGCCGCGACCTCGTGCGCGAGTCCGAGCGCCTCGGGATCATGCTCGACCTCGCGCACATCAACCCGGCGGGCTTTGAGGAAATTGTCGGCCTGACGAAGCGTCCCCTGATTGTTTCTCACACCAATGCCCGCCGCTATTTCGACATCGAGCGCAACATCAGCGATGAGCAGATCAAGATGATTGGCGCGCGCGGCGGAGTCATCGGGATCAACGCCATTCTCGTTAGTCCAACGAAAGAGGAGGCGACGCTCGACCGGTATGTCGATCACATAGAGCATGTGGTTGGCCTGATCGGGATCGAAGGCGTCGGGATCGGTTTCGATTTCTGTCAGTTTCTCTGGCACCAAATGCCGGCGGCGGAGCTGGAGGTGATGGAAGCGAAACTCACGCGCCCGCATTTTTTGCCGGAGCTCGATAACCATGCCGATGCGCGCAACGTTACGCGCAAGCTGATCGAGCGCGGCTTCAGCGACGACGAGATCGAAAAAATTCTATGTGGCAACTGGCTGCGCGTTTTGCGGCAGTTGCTTTAGGAAGTTCGCGCATCGGGCACGGGATGTTCCCGTAGCGGAACTGCCAAAACGGATTGGCTTCGCGCGGACTTGGCCAACAAAAGGCTCTTGCCACGGGCGAGATTCTCCGGCGAGTTTGCCGCCATGCCGGAATTGTCGTCGTCGCCGTTTCCCGCGGTGTCGGTCCGGGGGGTCGTGCTGGCGCTTTGCGCGGTGTTTTTCGTCGTCACCAACCTGCCCTGGACGCTGGATGATTACGATCAGGCCAAGCAGGCCTACACCTCATTCGAGATGGTGAGGCAGGGGCACTGGCTCTACCAGCACACGCCGAAGGAAAGCGTCGCGACGAAGCCGCCGCTGGTCGGCTGGATTTCCGCGGCGCTCTATGAAACGACCCGCTGGTGGGAGGGCGCGTGGCGAATCCCGTCATTAGGCGCGGCGCTCCTTCTTCTCTGGTTGATCGCACGGGAGGCCACTGCGGTTTATGGCGCGAGTGGCGGTTTCATCGCGCTGAGCGCCTTTGGTCTCAACTTGCTCTCGCCGCGGCTGGCCACGCTGGTGCGCACGGACATGCCGCTTGCGCTCGTTACCTTCCTCATCGGAGCACAGATCTGGCGGAAAATTCGGCGGGCGGAGGGCTGGACGCCGCGCGATCGAGTCATCGCGTTTCTGCTCCTGACGGCTGCGATGTTAATCAAGGGGCCGATCATTTATGCCTTCATCTTGCCCGGGTTGATCGTCTATCAAATTCTGCGGCGCAAAGGGCGTGCCCCGAGCGGGTGGAGCGGGTGGTGGCCCTGGATCTTTTCGTTCGCGATCTTTCTCATCTGGGTGGCGGGCGGCATCGTCAGGCAACCGGGCTTTTACGAAAGCGTGGTGGTGCAGGAATTCGCCGGGCGTTTTGGCGAGACGATTCACAAACCGCAGCCGATTTATTTTTACCTCCCGCACCTCCTGCACAAGTTCGCTCCCTGGAGCCTGATGATCATCGGGCTTGGGATTTTTTTTTGGCGGCGCCGGGAACAGCTTTCCCTGCAAATGCGGCCTGACACCGTTTGGCTGGTCTGCTGGAGTGTTGGCGGCCTGGTCTTGATGTCGATCATTCCGTCGAAGCGGGTTGACAGGATTTTCCCGGTCGTGCCGCCGCTCTGTCTCTTGCTCGGCGCGCAGATCGGTGTGGTGTGGCAAAACCGTGCGTGGCAGCGTCAGGTGCAACCGTGGCTGGTGGCCGCGCTTGTCTTCGCCGGCGTTTTCACGGGTGGTTACGTCGCAGGGAAAATCGGCGAATCCTACCGTTCGCGGAGCGATGCGCTGGTACGGTTTTCGCAAGAAGTGCGGGCGGAAGCGAAGGAGCACGGCTGGCGTTATGCCGTGGTAGGGGAAGAGGAGGAGGGGATGTTGCTCTACCTGAGATGCGATCATTTCCTCTCTCCCAAGGAGGCCCAAGCGCAATGGCTCGAGGGAATGCTGGACGCACTGGTGGTGCGCGGTGAACCGGCCCGCCCATGGCTTTCGATGCTGCCGGGGGCGGAGTTGCGGCTCGTCTCGGAAAAGGCGGCCGATCTTCCGCATTACTCGCTCTTTGTGCGCGCCAGGGCGCGGTGATCGCCTCGCTATGCGAGCGCAAGGGCGGGGGAGGAATGGGTGGAGATCGGTCTGCATCCAAGCCCCGGCGACGCCCGCGTCCGCCCAGACGTCATCCGCGCGAAAACGCGCGCTCGACATCTCCAGCCCAGCCGATACGCTCCCTGAACGATTTTGCCTAACGAGTCAATGGAGTTTCCAAAAGCTGAGATCGAAGCCCTCTGGTGCCCGTGGCGGGTGGAGTATTTCGAGATCGAAAATCGCAATCCCAATTTCCTGAGCGAGGCCGCGCAGACGAGTGACGACGCGGCGCATCTCGTCCTCACCCGCCGGAAGAACACCTTCCTGATGATGAATCGTTATCCTTACGCTGTCGGTCATCTCATGGCCGTGCCTTACCGGAAGACGGCGGAAATTTCGGCGTTAGGCGAAGAAGAGGTGCTTGAACTCTGGGGCCTGGCCGTGCACGCTCAAACTCTTCTCCGCCATGTCATGAAAGCACAGGGTTTCAACCTCGGCCTTAACCTCGGCACGCCAGCCGGCGCCGGAGTGGTGGATCATTTGCATCTGCACATCGTCCCGCGCTGGGCCGGAGACACGAACTTCATGCCGGTCCTCGGCCGGACCCGTTTGCTCTCCGATGGATTGCAGGAGCTTTACGAAAAATTGATGACAACGCAGAGTCAGCTGATGAACTGAACGGATGGCGATCGATTCCACGAACCCGACCTGGATTGAACCGCCTCCGAAGCCGAGCGGCATGGGCTGCTTCGGCAAAGGTTGTTTGGCGCTCGTTATCGCGAGCGCCCTGATCTTTTTGCTTCTCGTCGTCGGCAGCTATCTTTTCTTGTCCCATGGCGTGATCGCGCAGAGGCCGGCGGCCCTGCCGGTCAAGGAGTTGAACCCGCAGGCTCTGGTCGACATCAGGGAACGAATTGATGAATTCAAAGCGACTCCGCCCGTGCCCACTCCGGCTCCGATGGCCTCGGCTGAGCCCAACGAAACGCCCGCTCCCACTGCAGCTCCGACACCGGAGCGGCAACTGGTCGTGACTGCCGCTGAAATCAACGGATTGATCGCCGCCAATCCGAAGTCACGCGGACATGCTTCCGTTAGCCTGAGTGGCAACACTGCGCACGTGCAGTTGAGCATTCCGTCCAACAAGGTCCCGGGATTTCCGCGCGGCTATCTGAATGGCAGTTTCGTCATTACGACCAATGGACCAACTCCGATTTCGGCGTTGCAGGTGTCGAAAGTCGAGGCCAACGGATACCCGATGCCGTCCGGCGTGCTCTCGATTAATGTTGGCGGCACCTCCGTTCTCGGCTGGGCGCTCAGTGGTGCCGCAAAGTACAACGTCAGCACTGCCGAGATCCGTGACGGCGCTGTTATCCTGCGCTGATTACGGCTTGATAATCTCGCGCACGAAGACGTTGAGCTGGCCGTCGGACTGGCGGCGCACTTCGGTCACTTCGTAGGGACGGGTACTGTCGCGATCGACGGTCGTCCCGGGCTCGGGCAACGGCGCCCCGGCCGGATAATCGACGATCACGCGCACGTTGCGTCCCAGTTCGCCCGCCGGCGCGGATTGAGGGCCTGTCGGACGAAGCACGGCGCGATTGGCATCGGCGAAATTGACCACGAACTGCCCCTTCAAATACATGCGCTCACCGCGTGTCCCGGAATTGGCCACCTCGCGCAGACCGGCGTTGTCGAGTATTCGTCCCGCCGGCGCGTCGCCTGGGGCGAAAGTTTTCCAGGTCGCGCCCGTGGTAGAGGTGAGCGCTCCTGCCGGCGGAGACGAAGTAACCGGCAGGGCCCGCATCACCATTGGCGCAGGCGAACGTCGCCTCGTTAGGCGCAGATGCGGCGTCTGACGTGACCGGCAGGGCCCGACGCACCGTGACAGGAGAGGACGAGGCAAGAGCGGGCGAGTTTTCATTCCACTTCGCCAGAGTCGTCTTTTTCCCGAGCCGGTGTGATGGCAGCGGGGGCGACGGCTCTACCTCCAGCGGTACCGCGGGTTCCACCCGGACCAGAGCGTCCTGCGCGGGCGGCGCAGTGTTTGCAGGGGACAGCCCGACGATCGGCAGGGTGCTGGTGGCCGGGGCGAGGCGCGAGCGATAGCTGTTATAACGGCTCTCAGCTGTGTGGCGCATTTCAGTTTTGAAAAGCGGCCAGCCGGCCGCGAGGTTGAGATCGGCTGGTGGCTCGAGGCTGAAAGTTCCGGTTCCGCGCGTGACCGCGTAACTTCCATAAAGCAGCGGCACGGCCGTGATCAGGACGCGTCCGTCCGGGAGCCGTTCCGCATGCACGACTGCGGAAAGATCGTGGCTGCGCTCGAGATTTACATCCATTCCCATCACGAGCCGCTCCTCAAGCAGCTTGGCGTCATGCTCGTTCGCTGTTGTGAAGGCATGCTCCATGAGTAAAGCGGGTTGGTCGACCGCGCGCGTCAGCGCCGCCGCGCCCGAGGTAAAGAGATCGTTCGGTGTAAGCTGGCGCGCGCCGATGATGCTGAACCGACCGACGACATAGGTAACCAGCCCGTGCACCTGCTGAAAATTGCGGATGAAATTGCGCGTCAGCTCGGCATCCTTGCGCGCCAGCTCCGCCGGCCCCATTGACTGATAGCGCTCGTAAAGCTGTTTCGGATTGAGGAATTCGCCCGCCGGCGCCGCGGTCAAGGCGAAGCGTTTGGGCGGCTCGATCTTGTGCAGCTTTTGGAGAATGCGATAACTCTCCGGCCGTTCCGGTTGCCCGATGATGTAGAAACTGCCGAGCCAGGCGGCAAGGGTGACTCCGCAGAGGAGGAGGATGAGAATCGTCCAGCCAAAGAAATTGGTTCGCTTGCGCTCAAAGGCGGGATGATCGTCGAAGCGAAAAAGATCCGGTTCCATGCCAGGCCGTCGCCAGTCGCCCGCCCTCGCTCGTTAGGCCGGACGGACCGGCTCGAAGGAAGTTCCGCAGCCGCAGGTCCGGGCGGCATTTGGATTCACAATACGAAAACCGGCGCCGGTCAGCCCGTCCTCGAAGTCGAGGGTGGCGTCGCGGAGAAAATCTGCGCTCTCGGGACCAACGAAAAAAGCTACGTCCTCGCGCTGCACGACGGCGTCGCCTTCCTCACGTTCGCCGAGCGACATCTCGTATTGCAGGCCGGAGCAGCCGCCTTTCGCCACCTGCACGCGCAGGCCTTTGCCGGCCGGGGCCGGTTGTTCGGCGAGCAGCGTGCGGAGGTGAGCAACGGCGCGATCAGTCACATTTATCATCCTGCGAAAGGCTATCGTGAGGCGTGCGCAAGTCAACCGGCGGTCGAACTCGATTCGTTAGGCAAGGATGATCCGCCTAACGAACTGGAGGTTCACGAAGCGTGGCTCTTCCGGCAGCGGCACCGGTGAAGTGCGTTAGGTCGAGGCTTTCAGTGAGCGGCGCGAGAAGCCGGCCAGGCTCCGGGCCTGCGCAATGCGGCCTGGCATCCTTCGCCTGCCGGGACGGGAATAATTGCCTTCCGGCATTCTCTGTTTTCCAATAAGACTGCGCCGCCGCAGACCGTATGTTTAACCCGATCAAGCGATATACTCGCTGGCTGCACACCCGCTGGCCCGCCGGCGTGGTGGAGAAATTGCCGGAGTCAGGCGAGTTCGGTGTCACTAATATTCCGGGTGTGCGGATCGTGGGCGATCTTACCGGCATCCCGCTGCTGAAGTTTTCCTCCAAGACAGGCGCGGAAGCGGTCCATGCGATTTTGGCCGAGCCGGATTTTCGGAAAATTGAAGGCGGAAGGACGAAGGATGGAGTGCTCGATCTGGCGATCGTCGGTGGCGGCGTATCGGGCGTCTCGGCGGCGATCGAAGCGCAAAAAGCAGAGTTGAATTTCAAGATCTTCGAAGCGACGCAGCCGTTCTCGACCGTGGTGAATTTTCCCAAGGCGAAACCGATTTACACCTACCCCACGGATCTCAAACTCGAGGGCGGTCTCCATTTCACCAGGGACGTGAAGGAATCCTTGCTTGAGGAAATGGAGGACCAGCGCAATGCGGCGGGCATTGAGTTTACTGAAGCGCGGATCGAGCGGATCGAGGCGCGGGGGAAAGAGATTCTTCTCCATCATGGCGACAAGGCGAAGACCATCACGCGGGCGCGCCGGGCGATCGTGGCGATCGGGCGCAGCGGCAATCATCGCAAGCTCGGATGTCCCGGCGAGGATATGGACAGGGTCTATAACCGGCTTTATGACCCGAAGGATTTCAGCGGACAGGACGTGCTCGTTGTCGGTGGGGGCGACAGCGCGCTCGAGTCTGCGATCGCGCTGGCCGGCTCCGGCGCGAGGGTGACGCTCAGCTATCGCAAAGCGGAGTTCGCCCGCCCCAAGCCGGAGAATATCGAGCAGCTGAAAATGCTGGAGCACGATCCGAAAGCGAACGTGCAGGTGGAGCGGCCGAGTTCTGAGCGGGTTACGACGGCCTTTTCGAGCGAGATGATGAAGGACGCGCCGCCCGGGTCCGTGACATTGGCCATGGCCACGACGGTAACGCGCATCGAGCCCGACAAGGTGACGTTGAAGAAGGAAGACGGCAGCGAGGTGACGCTGCCTAACGACGCGGTCTTTTCAATGATCGGCCGCGAAGCGCCGCTCGAGTTCTTCCGGCGCAGCGGCCTGCATGTGCGCGGCGATTGGCGCCCGATCACCTGGATCAGTTGTCTCGCTTTTCTCCTCTTCTGCGTCGTGCTTTACCATTGGAAGAGCAACCATCCGCAGGAGTTTCCGGTGCAGCGGTGGGTGAGCCAGCATCACGCCTTTCCCTACAATGTGCCGAAAGCGATTGATGCAACCGGTGGCAAAATCGCCCAATGGTCGAGCCGCGAGACGAGCCTCCTCTACACGATCAGGCGCGGCCTTGGGAATCCTTCCTTCTATTACACGCTGGCCTATTGTGCCTGTGTTTTTGTCTTCGGCGTGCGGCGTATCCGGCGGCGGCGCACGCCCTATGTCAAGTGGCAGACGATTGTCCTCATCTGCTCGCAATGCATCCCGCTCTTCATCCTGCCGGAAATCATTCTGCCCTGGATGGGACACAACGGTTTCTTCGAAACCGGCCATCCCTTGCGCTGGCTGGCCGACCATCTTTTTGAAAGCTATGACGGCTCGTTAGGCCACGAGCGTGCCTACTGGCGGGCCTACGGTTTCATCCTCGCCTTCCCGCTCAATGTCTACAACGTCTTCACCGATCACCCGATGTGGCTCTGGCTCGGGATCTGTTTCGTCCAGACATTCGTCATTATCCCGCTCATTATTTTCCGCTGGGGCAAGGGCGCCTACTGTGGCTGGATCTGTTCCTGTGGCGCGCTGGCCGAGACGATGGGCGATTCCTACCGCTCGAAAATGCCGCACGGCCCGTTTTGGAACCGGCTCAACATGGTTGGCCAGGCCGTGCTCCTGTTCGCCTTTGCCATCCTCGGCCTGCGCATCGCCGGTTGGGCGCTCGGCGAGGAGTCGTGGCCGACGCATTGGTATCACAAGCTTTTCGAGGGCATCCCGTTTCTCAACTACGCCTGGAGCGTTGACATTTTCATGGCCGGCATTCTTGGGGTCGGATTGTATTTTTGGTTCAGCGGCCGCGTGTGGTGCCGCTTCGCCTGCCCGCTCGCCGCCCTCATGCACATCTACACGCGCTTCTCGCGTTACCGGATTTTCGCTAACAAGCACAAATGCATTTCCTGCAATGTCTGCACGTCGGTCTGTCACCAGGGCATCGACATCATGAATTTTGCGAACAAGGGCATGCCCATGGAAGACCCTGAGTGCGTGCGCTGCTCAGCCTGCGTCCAGCAATGCCCGACCGGCGTCCTCGCCTTTGGTCGTTATGATGGCAGGAAGAACATTGTTCTCGACAAGCTGCCCGCGTCGCCCGTTCTGATGCGGGAAGGAAAATAGCTGCGGGAATTGATTGCTGGCGAGATCCGGGGCCGCCGGAGCCGGGATGGATGCGTTCGCCCCGGAGAAAAAGGTCCCGCGCCATCAATCGAACGGCCGGCGCGAGTTTGTCCCTGCTCAAACAACTCCCGTCCAGGGGACGCATTCGAAGTGCCCCTAACGAATCCGTAAAAGGCAGACGCCATGCCCAGCGCTGAATTTCAGGATACGAATTTTTTCGGCCGGTGGACAGTTGACAAAAAGCAGCAGTAGAAACTTGATCTTCGGCGTCCGAAAATGTCGGTTCCGGCGGCCAGTCCCGGGCTTTTCTCGCTATTTTGGACCGCACCTCGTTCAGCCACCCAAGGCGCGCACCTTGTGCCCGGCAATGGAATCGCGGCGCGATTCCTTTACTGGTTGAGCGCGTAGACTTCGAAGAGCGCGACGCCGGTGGCACCATTCGTGCCGCGGATCACGGCCGAGTAGGCGCTGGGAGGGAGCGTTGCGACGATCGCCGCTTCGCGGTCGTCCGTTGGCGGAACTGTGCTGGCGATAATTTCAGCCTCTTGGTCTGTTCGCCAGTTGTCATTCGAGCTCCGTAGAGTGCCGTTGCTGTCGTAGATTTCCAGCGTGGGGTCGAGCAGGGCATCCATGACGCCGCCTGGGACCAACGATGGCCCAATCGCACGCACAATCATCTCGGTGGGCGTCGTGCTGCCCAGGATGAAACCGCCGATCATCACCTTGTCCCCGGATTCGACTCGACCTCGCGTCGAAATATTTGCGATCCGGCTGGTTGCGGGAGCCAGATCATAAAGTTCAAACAGAGCCACGCCGGTCGTCGATCCGTTACCGCTCACGATCGCGGTATAGGCCCCGGGTGAGAGCGTCGCGACGAGCGCTGCTTCGCGCGGATCGCCGGGAGCGAGGCCAAGCGCGCTGACTTCTTCACTTGGGAAATTCCAGTCGTCATTCGAGGCCACGATGGATCCATTGGAATCCAATAGCTGGAAAAACGGATCGGCCAGCGCATTAGCTACTCCAGCCGCTCCCAGGGAAGGACCGATTGCCCGCAGCGCCACTTTTTTGGCCACGATTCCGTCGAGAATGAATCCCCCGATCATGACGTTTTCGCCCGTCTCGACGAACGTGCGGGCGGAGACATTGAACAGAACCGCTGGCGGAATCACCCTGGCAGATCCGGGCGTGTCGGATACCGGCGTCGAAAAGGCGCTCTCCGCCCCGGCGGTATTGTAGGCGGTTACGGCGAACGTGTAGGTTGCGCCGTCGACCAAATCCGAGGCGGTCGCCGTTGTTGTATTCACGTCGATCACTGTGTTGTACGGTGCTGCCGCGGTGCCGTAATAAAGGCGATATCCGGCGATGTCCTGCTCGGCGTTGGGGCTCCAGGAAAGCGTGGCGGTTGCCGCGGTCGCCTCTGTCGCAAAAAACGACAGGAATGTAACGATCAGGGGTAACCGGAAGTGTTTCAAAAAAGTCGTGTTCATCCTCTTGTCAGGCTCGCGAAATCGCGCGCGTTGCAGACAGACCATTCCAACCACGATGATCAGGAATCAGGGAAGGCTTCAGTTCTTTCGCGTGCCCAGGTCCGAGAGAGGAAAAGTGAACCGGAAAGTCAAATTCAAACGTTGTTTCTCTTCGTTTCCTTATGATTCAGCGCCTTTCGCTGAATTCCCCAAACCAAATGGCGCGATGTCGCGAACCTGCAAATTTTCGATGATTGTCGGTTTCAAGCGACCTTTTCCAATTGCGGAGTGAAATCAAATCCGGCGCGAATAGCGACGGATGGCGCGAATCGTCCGAATGATTGGATCGGAAGCGCCGAGTTTCGCGGGAGACGAAATCAGTTGACCGGAGCCAGAGGCTCAGGCCGCTTTGCAAACCGGACGACCGGATTGACTCTCGGTTTTCGTCCCGTGAAGATGTGTTGATCGGATGATTGTCAGTCCCGTCTTGTCCTCGAACGCCTCCGGCGCCCGAAATAGTTCGCGTGCCAAAAGGGACAGAGACGCCACCGCAAATCCAATGCCGATGAAAATCATCGCCTCTCATTGCAGCAATCTCCATACCGCGCTCGTTCTCCTGAAGCGGGTGGTCGGGGCGCTCGATTTTTTCCGCTGGAACCGGGCAACGATCATGACGGGCCGCGCGTTGGATTGGTTGGAACGAATTCTAATGGATCGCGTCTTGTTCTCTTGGACGCTCCGGCCGCTCCGAATAAACGCGACGATTCGGAATCAGCCCGCTATTTCAGCTTGAGGGCGGATTGACGGTTGTCCGAAGAGGCAAATGGTTCCCTCCAGAATCTTGTGGCTTGCTTCGCATACCGTTTGCTATACCAAATGCGTTTGGCGCTCCACAAGGCCCGTCGCTTGAGGCGACGCTCTTCAAGACGCCGGTGATCGACATCCTTATGTTCAAAAGTCTGAAATTCCCAGAGGCAGGTTGTCGAATGTGTCGACATCTCCGGATTCGAGAGGGCGCCGGTATGGGCGCGCGGGTGACGAAACCACGGAGATATCGATCGTTGCCCTTAATCCTTTCCCTTCTTGCGCTGATCGGTTCACAGCTCCCGGTGCGGGGGGCAGATCCGACGCTCGAAATTAATCCTCAGGACAATTCGCCTTCCGCAACGGACACCGTGGCGAACTGGTTGCGGTCAATTCCGCGTGTCGAGATTTACACGCAGTTCCAAACCGGCTACGACGACAACTTCCTCACCAGGTCGCCAGCAGTGGGCGCTTGGTTCACCAACGAGCAGATCACTCTTTCGTATCAGATGCCGAGTCAGACCACCCAGCTGGGGATCGTAACCGGGGGCGGCGCCTTCAATTACCTCGGGCAGCGCACGGATGCGAACGGCTTCTTCGATCTTTCGCTCAGCCACAGGTTCACGCCCCGTCTCACCTTGAATGCCAGCCTCGACGCCGCCTACCTGTCCGAGCCAAATCTCAATACCAACGTCGGGACAAATCAATTCAGCGGCAATTATTTCAACACGAGCGACAAGATCTGGGCCAGCTACGAGTTGACCCGTCGCCTGTCGCTCGTCAGCAGCTATTCTTTGCTGCTTGTTCGTTATGAAAACCAAGCGACGGCCGCATTCACCGATCGACAGGAAAATACCTTTGGAGAGCAGCTTCGATTTGGGTTGACGAGAACGACCGTTTTGACCGGCGAGTATAGTATTCTCCTGGTCAACTACGTCACGGCCCCGCTCGATTCGACCACCCAATTTTTCCTGGCGGGAATCGAGCACAGTTTCAGCCGTCGCTTGCGCGCCCAGTTTCAGGCAGGTGCCTCGATTCGCTCCTACAACGGCGTGGGTGGGAGCCAGACCAATCCCAACTTCCAAGGTTCGCTGAACTACGCGCTGGGCCGTCATAGTGCGCTGAGTTGGACCGGGAGCTATTCGGTCGAACAACCTCAACAGCAGGGGGTCGCCACGCAGAAAACCCTTCGCACCGGCCTGCAACTCAACCACGCCTTCACGGGGCGCATCAGCTCATCGCTCGCGTTCAACTACAATCACCAAGAGAACCAGCAGGGAACCTCGCTCGCGACGATTGGGCCTTCCTTTACCGAAAATGTTTTTGATCTTTCGCTCAGCGCCCGTTACCAACTCAACCCCAAGTTGGCCTTCGATGCGAGCTTTGATCACTCCGAAGTGAGCTCGGCCCAGCCCGGCCGAAACTACTCGCGCAACCGCTACTCGATTGGGGCGCACCTCACCTTCTAGTCTCGAATCGACTTTGATTCCGCGATCAAGGATGAATGCAGAAACTTCGATTCGATTGGTGGGACAGGCGTTCGGACTCGGAGAAAAACGAAGTAATCTTGCGCCACATGTCGCTTCCGACGCGCCTTCGTTCACACAATAGTTCCAGAATTTCTTGACTCTCACTCCTGACCAACTGTTTCTGCAGGCAGAGCCGCTTTGGTTCTGTCTTAAGACACAATCAAAGCGCGAGCACTTTGCCGCCATTGGATTGAGAAAAGATCTGAAGGTGAATTGTTTCGCACCTCGTCTTCGCTTTCGTCGACCGACCCGACGCGGACCGATGTGGTTCGTCGAGGCGATGTTCCCGGGATACCTTTTTGCGGAGTTCGTCTATCGGGAACGGCACCGGGATGTCCGGTATGCCGCCGGCGTCCATCAGATTGTCCAGTTCGGAGACCAGGTCGCGGTGATGGACCCTGAAATCATGGCGGTTCTGCGCCAGCGGACTGGAGAAGCGGAATTGGTCACAATCGATCAGGAAATAAAAATCGGCGAACCAATTCAGATTACTCACGGTCCGTTCAAAGGGCTGGAGGCAATTGTCACGGGATTGCTCCCAGCGAAGGAGAGGGTCCGCGTTCTTTTTGATCTGCTAAACCGGACCGTGGAGCTTGAGGCGCCAATTTTGAACGTCATCTCGACCAGACGACCACAAATCTGAAATGGGCCCACAAGAATCAAAATCGCGGGGGAGCCCCCCGCGTTGGCAATCGTGGACAAAATTCACCCTTTTCGGAAAAAGCTACTCGCCTACTCTTTGCCGCGATTTCCTTGCATGTCCCTTCTTTCCTCCGTCAGATCCGGTCGGGACGTGCGGAAGCCCCGAAAGTGACAAAAAACCTTTACACTGTTGTTCTTGACGCACAGCTGACGAAAAGCCTACGCTAAATCCTTAACTCGGGAAGACCTGGGGTCACGGGGAACATTCATTCTTCGGGACCGCTCGCCTAACGAGTAACATTGCTGGAACGGAACTGCCGTGATGCCTCTGCCTAAAACGGGCAAACGACCAATGGCGGAGGCTTGCCCTGATCGGCCGTCCGGTTCCAAAACGCTGCGGAGCGTGGCTCGACAACTGCAGTTGGCGGGTTCGTGGCGCTGAGCCAGGACGGACCGGGCCTCGTCCCCAGAATATGTATTCTTCGCCTTCAAGGGCGCAACTTGCACCCTCCGCTTCCCGCTCCGGCCACTCGGTGGCCGCCGGGTTTTTAGAATACGCTGCTGGGCAGAGCTGTCCAAAAATGTGGTTCCTTAAGCCCAGCCGGAATTTATTCCGCGCGTGCCCGGGCCCTGAAATCTGCTTCTGATTTTCCTTTCGCCAAACCCTCAACTTCTCTCTTCCGATGTCTCGTATTCTGTTTCCGACTGCTTCGCTCAATTCTTCGCCTGCAACTGGCACAGGCTTAAGCACTGATTCCGACCGGGTTCGTGCCGGCGCCTATGGCGCATCGCATCGCACTTTCCCGCGCTGGAAACGGATCTTCGACCTGTTATTAATCAGCGCCACTTCCATTATCTGGTTGCCTTTGATGGTCGTGATCATGTACGGCATCAAGATAGTTGCTCCCGGTCCGATCTTTTACCGGCAGCGCCGGATCGGTTTCCGCGGACGGCCCTTTCTGATCTACAAGTTCAGGAGTATGAAAGTGAATGCGGAAACCCAAAGTCACGAACAATACCTCAAGCGCTTGATCCGTGAAGAGACGCCGATGACCAAGCTGGATGCTTCCGACACTCGTCTGATTCCTCTTGGCCGCCTTCTTCGCGCCAGCGGCTTGGATGAATTACCGCAAATCTTTAATGTCCTGCGCGGGGAAATGAGCCTGGTCGGCCCGCGCCCGTGTACCGATCTCGAGTTTTCCTGCTATCGACCATGGCAGAAAAACAGGGTCGACGCGCCCCCGGGGATCACTGGCTACTGGCAGGTCAACGGCAAAAACAAAACCACCTTCAACGAGATGATTGCCATGGACATCCACTATGCGCGCACGATGTCGATTTGGCTCGATCTTTGGATCATGGCTAAGACGCTTCCTGTTATCACCTTGCAGTTGTTCCGATCGTGGACTGCGCGTTCGGCAGAATCGACAGCATCCGGAACGGCTTCTGACGAAAGAATATGAAAACAAACGGCCAAAGACCGCGGCAACCCACGCGGATTGGAGTGCTCGGTTGCGGCTATTGGGGACCACTCCTGGTCCGCAATTTCCGCACCCTTCCAAACTGCAAGATGAAAACGATTTGCGATGCCAGTGAAGCGCGCATCGCCCACCTGCGCTCTCTCTATCCAGAAATCCAGGCCGTGCGCGATGATGAGACTCTTCTGGCTGATGGGGAGCTGGACGCCATCATCATTGCCACGCCGGTCCGGTACCATTACCGCCTGGCCAAGGCGAGCTTGCTGGCGGGCAAACACACTTTGATTGAGAAGCCAATGGCTGCATCCTCGGCTGAGTGCGAGGAGTTGATCGAGATCGCCGAGCAAAAGGGTCTGGTCCTCATGATCGACCACACCTTTCTTTACTCAGCTGCGATCGAAAAGATCATGCAGATTATTAAGGCCGGTGATCTCGGCGACATTCGCTACATAAATTCCCGGCGGCTCAACCTTGGGCTCTTCCAAAAGGACATCAATGTGGCGTGGGACCTCGCGCCACACGACATCTCGATCATCCTCCACATTCTCGGCGAGTCTCCTGCTTTGGTAAACTGCCAGGGCAACGCCCATGTTACGCCGCACATCGAGGATATCACCAACATGTCGCTCACCTTCGGGCAAAAGCGCTTTGCCACCATTCAGAGCAGCTGGCTCGAGCCGCGCAAAGTGCGCGAAATGACCATTGTCGGCACCCAGCGAATGATCATTTACGACGATTTGAAAACGCGAGAGAAGATTCAGGTTTATGATGTCCGGGTGGAGCGTCCGCCGCATTATGACACCTACGCCGAGTTTGAGTACTCCTACCATTACGGGGACAGCTACATCCCGTATGTTAACCAGAAGGAGCCGCTCAAATCGGTCTGCGAGCACTTCCTCGAGTGCATCGAGCACGGCCTCGAACCGTTGAGTGGCGGCCGCGAAGGTCTGGAGTTGGTTCGAATTCTCGAGGCGGCGAGCCTCTCCCTGAAATCGAATGGTGCTCCGGTCGAGGTTGTTCGGCCCCGGCACCGAGCGCCGCTCTCTTCGGCGCGCGCTGGCGGCGACCAGAGGCGATCCATCGTCGCCAATCGATGAGCAACGCGACTGCGGCTCACCGACTAATCGCGCCGGGGATCCCCAACGAAGGACTCCATCCTGATCTTGTTGCCAGGACGGGGATCAATTTCCGAGCATTGATCGAATCGGGCACCGCTCTAGCTCGCTGGAGCGAAATGCGTTTGAGATTGGCAGCGTAGTGACTCGAAACCCGCCCTTCCGCGTCGCAGTCGGCCGCAAACCCAGTCCGAGTTGCGGCCGGGTGCAATGAAGACAGATTATCTTGACCGTTCCGCTTCTTGATCTCCATGCGCAACACGCGCCGCTCCGCTCCGAACTGGATCGAGCTATCGCGAAGGTGATCGACTCCGGCGCCTTTGCCGGCGGCCCTTTTGTCGAGTCATTTGAAGGCGACTTTGCCACCTTCTGTGGCTGCGAACACGCGATCGGCGTTGGGAATGGCACCGATGCGCTCTGGCTGGCTTTGCTGGCCTGCGGGATTGGTCGGGGTGACGAGGTCATCACCGTGCCAAGCACGTTCATCGCCACCACCGAGGCGATCAGTTTTTGTGGTGCGACGCCGGTCTTCGTCGACATCGATGAGCGCACCTACACGATGGATCCGGCCGCGCTCGAGAGCGCGCTGACGCCGCGAACAAAGGCCATCATACCAGTTCATCTTTTTGGCCAGCCGGCCGACCTTGAGCCGATCCTGGAATTTGCCCGGCGTCACGGGCTGCGCGTGATCGAAGATTCGGCCCAGGCGCACGGAGCGGAATACAAGGGGCGAAAAGCCGGATCAATCGGCGATGCCGGTTGCTTCAGCTTTTATCCGGGCAAGAACCTCGGTGCCTTTGGCGAAGCGGGAGCGGTCGTGACCAACGACGCCGAGCTGGCCCGGAAGATTCGCATTCTGCGCGATCACGGACAGGTCCGGAAATATCAGCACACGATGGTGGGTTGGAACTGCCGAATGGATGGGATCCAGGCCGCCGTCCTTCAGGTCAAGCTCCGGCACTTGGACCAAGGCAATCAAAAACGCCGCGCCCACGCTGCCGCCTACAACCATGCCTTTGCCGGGATGGAAGGAGTGGGCGTTCCCCAGGAAGCTGACTACGCACGGCATGTTTACCACATCTATGCCATCCGAGTGCAGGAACGCGATCGGGTGATGAGCGCGTTGCAGGAACAGGGAATTGGCTGTGGCATTCACTATCCCGTGCCGATTCATCTTCAGACTGCCTACCAGCATCTCGCCTACCAGAAGAACACGTTTCCCGTCTCGGAGCGCACCTCGGCGGAATTCATTTCTCTTCCCATGTATCCCGAATTGTCGGAGCATCAAATCGAGCGGGTAGTGGAGGCCGTGGAAAAGTCACTCGGCGTTGCTGCATTACCTTGAAAGGGACATGGTCGCGCTCATGATCACGGAAACCGCCACGCTGGCGAATAAAACCGAAAGCCGTCTTCGCTTTGCTGCGGCGCTCAATGGACATCAAAGATGCCGAAAGACGATCGCGGTTTCTGCGGTCACTGATCGCCGCTACAGTACGCTTCCGACCAGCCATAATCTGGACCGGTCGAAAGGTATGAATCTCTCCGATTGGACGGACAGCGAAGGTCCTCCTCATCTCAGCGTCGAACCTGTTGATCCACTCGCTGGATCGGACTGGGATCATTTGGTGCGAACTCATCCGGACGCCGGCTTCTTTCATAGCTCTGCCTGGGCGAACGTGCTGGCTGGTACCTACCACCATAGGCCGTTCTATCTTCACTTTTCCCAGGATGGAAAAACAGTTGCCTTGCTTCCGTTGCTGGAAGTGGCCAGCGCTCTGACCGGTCGCCGAGGGGTTTGCCTGCCTTTCAGTGATTCGTGTTCGCCGCTCCTTTTTCCGGGCGTCGAGATTTTGGCCTTGCGGCGCGCGGTGGGCGCGCTGGCTCGGGAAAGAAAGTGGCGGCACGCCGAGTTTCGTGGCGAATTCCGACTGGCCACGGAGGTCCGTTTACCGGGGACATTTTATGGTCATGCGCTTGATTTGCGGACCGGAGCCGAAGGGCTCTTTTCCCGGTTAGGCGGTTCCGTTCGTCGCGCCATTCGAAAGGGCGAGGCCAGCGGTCTCACCGCAAACGTTGAGCGCACTCCGGAGGCGTTGGAGAAGTTCATCTCGCTGCACGTCCTCACCAGAAAACGCCACGGTGTTCCACCGCAGCCGCGCAGATTTTTTGCCCAGATTTACCAGCAAATCATCCAGCCCGGGCTGGGATTCGTCGTTCTCACCCGACGCGGCACGACGCCCGGTGGCGGCGGCGATCTTCTTTGTTTGGGGTGACAAAGCGATCTATAAGTTCGGTGCCTCTGATCAATCGAAACAGAGTCTGCGAGGGAACAATTTGGTGATGTGGGAGGCGATTCGTTTTCTCGCCCAAAGCGGCGTGCAGCAGCTCGACTTTGGCCGGACCGCTTTCGAACACGAGGGCCTCCGCCGTTTCAAGTTGGGGTGGGGAACGTCCGAGAGAACAATCACCTACTGTCGCTTCGAGACGAAGAGCCAGACGTGCGTCGCTGTCAGTCCCCATCATCCTGGGATTTCCAGTCGCTTTTTCAGCCGACATGCCCGCGGCCGTAAACCAGGTGGCCGGCCACTTGCTTTATCCACACCTCGACTAGAGGTTCATTTATGCCAGAAATCGCCCAGCCGCAGCCGTCGGTGCTCAGCTTCAGCGGTGTCCTGCGCGCGCTGTTCAAGCATAAACGCTTGATCCTGGTCCTGACGCTGCTCGGACTGCTCAGCGCGGTCGCCGTCTATTTCTTTTATCCGCCTGAATACGTCTCGGAGGCCAAGCTGCTCGTCCGCTACATCGTCGAGAGAAGCGGTGTCGATCCGACGATCGATACGACCGCCCGGAATTCCCAGAGCAGCGATAGCGTCATCGCCTCGGAAGCGGAAATCCTGAACAGCTGGGATCTCGCGGTCCAGGCGGCTGAGGCGGTCGGCCCCCAAAAACTCCTTCCGCGCGCCAGGAACCCAACTGCCAGCGAGGCTGCGGGTCAGATCAGCAAGGGCCTCACCGTCAATTTTGGAAAAGGAAGCAACATCCTCTTTGTTTCTTATGAGAACCGGGATCCGGCGCTTGCCCCAGTTGTTCTGAACGAACTCATCACACGCTATTTCGTCAAGCACCTGGAAGTGCACCGTTCTGCCGGGGCCTTTGATTTTGTCACCCAGCAGACCGATCAGGTCCGCGCCCAACTCAATCAGACCGAGGACGCCCTCAAGCCGCTCCGGGAGAAGGCGGGAATTATTTCCCTTGCCAGTGGCACGGCCGCGCTGGATGCGGAACTGACCAAGACACAGGATCAGTTGCAGCGATGCGGAGGCGCAACTGGCCGAGCAGAAGGCGCGGGTCAAGGAAATCGGCAGGCGGATTCTGGGAAGGAACCACGGCATCCGGTCCAGCGGCGGCCGCGGACGGAGCACCGCGAGGAAAGGAAAGCAAGCCAGCCGAAAAAATCACGCCGGCCTCCGGAAGAAAGCCTGCCTCCGCGCAACCGGCCCCACGCCTCCCTCGAAAGCCCCAGGCGACCAACAGCGACATCCTGCAATACCAGGCTCTGCTTGGGCAATTGCAACAGCTTCATCAAACTGAGGGAGTCCTTCGTTCCAAATACACGGACGCAAACTCGATCGTCCAGGCAAACCAGCGCCAGATCAAGGAGCTGGAAAAGCAGCGGCGCGACATGGAGGCGGCCTATCCCTCCCTGCCCGATACCGTGCGCAGCCTTGGCCGTGGCGGCGGCGGGGGAGGGAACGCAGGGTTGGATCCTGCATTGGAGAAAGCGCGCTTTGCCGGCTTCGAAGCGCGGGTCACCGCGCTGAAGCAGCGGCTGCACGATGTGCAGAGAGAAGATCGATCAACTTTCCGATCTTCGGCCGCAAATCGCGGAATTGGAACGGAAGGAAGAATTGGAAGAAGCGAACTACAAATATTTTCAGGCGACTCTCGAGAAGGCGCGGATCGATGAGGCGCTCGATCCCTCAAAGATGCCGAACATCAGTGCCGTCCAGAAGGCTTCTCCGCCGATTCTTGAGACGAAAAGCCGCAACAAGCTTGCCGGGGGCCTCGCTGCGGGCGGACTCGTAGTCGGTGCGGCGATCGCGCTTCTGCTCGAGCTGATCCTGAATCGCACCGTCAAAGGTTAGCTCGGAATTGGAAAATCAACTCGGGATTCCGCTTCTTACTTTCCATTCCATATCGGAGCGGCAGCGGTGCGGGTCCGCGTTGCCTGCCCCCAATGACGGCAGCCCGCCGGAGCTGGCCTCGGCGGCCCAGCGGGCCTCCAGATCGCGCCTTGGGACACTAACCATTTTGTTCGGCCTTACGTCGAAGCGATCCGGGACCGCCTGAATCTTTACTTCGAGCGCCATCAGATGACGCACAAGCCGAAACTGATCGGAGTTACCGGTCTGACTAGCAGGCGCTGGCACTTCCACCCTCGCTGCGGGAATCGCAGCGGCACTCTCGGAGGTGCACGACGGCAAAGTCTTGCTCGTCGACGTGAAACTGGGACCAGGCGATGTCCATCCCTTCTTCAAAGGGCGTCCCGCTCTTTCCTTTCCTGCGGTTCTCCAATCCAACGGCGACGGCGGAGTCGGCTGCCGAAAATCTTTACCTCGCCACGGTCGGGTCGAGCACGGCGGGGCCTGGCCCAACTCGGCCTGAAGAAATTCTTCGAGATGATGCCCAATCTCAAGGCAAGCGATTTCGACTACATCATTTTTGACATGCCACCCCTCACCCAGACCAGCCCGACCCTGGGCATGTCGGGCTTCATGGACAAGATGCTCATGGTGGTGGAGGCGGATGAGACCAGCCGCGATACGGTCAAACGCAGCTACCGGCATCTGGTCGTCGAGCGGAAGAACGTCTCCGTGATCTTCAACAAAGCCCGCTCCTACACGCCGCACTGGCTGGACGTGACCGATGCCCCGAAGGATAGACGGAGAAAGCTGAAAACGTGAAAAGCTGACAGCTAAAGGCGAGAGGCCGGAATCGCTTTGCAAAAACACCGTACGCTGACCGCTTTCCGTTTCCGCTTTCCACAAATGACCTGCGCCGCGCCATCCAACCTTCGCATCTTCCAGATTCGGACGTTAGGACGTTCCGCTCTCCACGGTTCTGGTCTCGGCTTTTCCCCGATTTGCCACGATCCAAGCAAGGAGTGTAAATGTTCGAAGGTTTGAAGGTGAAAAAATCGCGCGATGAGTTTCGCCAGGCGATTTGAGGATCTTCGAATTTGCCAGGAGGGTCGGGAGCAGTGGCTTTCCTCGATGATCGCCATTTCGACAAATCACCTTCCGACTTCTGAATCCCACCTTCCCACATTCGCGCGTTTCCACCGGTTCCAGGATTTCCGCCGTAATTTCCGCTTTTTAGAACGTGCTCCGCAATAGAATCTACTACGGCGTAAAGCCCTTCGTCCCGCAGCGGCTCCGCATGGCCGTGCGTCGCAGTCTGGCGATGCGTCGCCGCGCCGCGGGTTTCAGACGTTTGGCCCATCATGCCGGGCTCTGAATAACCGCCGGCAGGGCTGGCCCGGTTGGCCCGGCGGCAAGAAAGTTTGCAGTCGTGCTGACCCACGACGTTGAGGGAACGCGGGCCTGAACGATGCCGCCGCACTCATGGAGCTCGAGACGGAGATGGGCCTTCGCTCCTCCTTCAATTTCATCCCCGAAGGAAGCTACCGCGTCCCTTTGCCTTCCGCCAGGAACTGAACCGAACGGCTTTGAAGTGGGGGTGCACGACTTGAGACACGACGGCTCGGCTTTTCGTTCCGTCGCCGAATTCCGGTCGCGCGCGCATGCGCATCAACCAATACTTGCGTGATTGGAACGCGGTCGGTTTTCGCTCCGGGTTCATGCTCCACAACCTCGATTGGCTCCACAACTTCGACATCGAATACGACATGTCCACCTTCGATACCGACCCCTTCGAACCCCAGCCGGATGGCCGGAACACCATCTTCCCCTTCTGGGTCCCGCGCCCTCCGGTCGCCGAGGACGGTGCCATTCGAAATTCGTCATTCGAAATTCGTCATTCCGCCGGCCGAGCCGGCGGCTATGCCGAACTCCCTTACACGTTGCCCCAGGATTCCACACTTTTCCGGCTCCTGGGTGAAACGACCTGTGACATCTGGAAAGGGAAGCTCGATTGGATCGCCAAACACCACGGGCTCGTTTTGCTTGACACGCATCCCGACTACATGAGTTTCAACGGATGGACTCGCGTCAGCGGCCAGTATCCCGTCAGGCTCTATCGCGAATTACTCGAATATCTTCGCTCGAACTATGCCGACCAATATTGGCAGGTTCTGCCGGGCGCGCTGGCCAGCTTTGTGCAGCGCCCGGCGTCGAGGGAGGCCGTCCCCGGCCCCAACCGCCTTCTTGCCGCTCGCTCAGAGGTCAAATCGCCGACCCTGGCGCTCAACGGCCGCGAATCCAATCAAACGTCGCGCCTTCGCGGCAAACGCGCCGCCGTCCTCCTGTTTTCCTATTTCCCAGGAGATGCTCGCCCACGCCGGGCCGCCGAAGCCCTTGCGGCGGAGGGAATGGCCGTTGATATCATCTGCCTGCAAAGAGACCGCGACCGAACCCCGGCGCGAAACGATTGGCGGCATCAACTATTTCGCATTCGCTCTAAAACGGTGCCGGGGCGGCAAGTTGAGATATCTCGCCCAATATTCCACCTTCATCCTGCGGCTCATTCGTCCAACTGGCATTCCGTTCCATGTTTCGCAGATACGATCTGGTGCATGTCCACAATATGCCGGACGTGCTCGTCTTTGCCGCGCTCGTGCCCAGGATGCTCTGGAGCGAAGGTCATATTGGATCTTCACGACCCGATGCCCGAGCTGATGCAGACGATTTTTGGGCTGAAAGAATCAGCCTTAGCGTCCGGCTTTTAAAGCGCCTGGAGAAGTGGAGCGTTGGCTTTGCCGATCTCGCGGTCACCGTCAATCTCGCCTGTAAGCGTATCTACGAGTCAAGGGGTTGTCCGCCGGAAAAGATGATCGTGGTCATGAACGCCCCCGATGATCATGTTTTTAAGTTCCAGGCGCCGCACTCGAATGGCTCAAATGGGAGTGACCCAGCCGGTCCATTTTCCATTCTCTATCATGGTTCCCTCGTTCCCCGCAACGGGTTGGACCTGGCCGTGGATGCCCTGGAGATCGCGAAAGAGCGGGTTCCCGCAGCCAGACTTATCGTTTGCGGAGAGAGAAGCTCGTTCCTTGAGGAAGTCATGGCGTCCGCCGAAAAGCGGGGACTGCAGGACCGGGTTGATTACCTGGGGGTGAAAGACCGCACGGGCATCGTCGAAGCGATCCAGCATTGCGACCTTGGAGTGATTCCGAATCACCGCAACACATTTACTGAGATCAATACTCCCACTCGCATCTTTGAATATTTGTCGCTTGGCAAGCCTGTTGTCGCGCCTCGCACCCTTGGAATTGAGGATTACTTTGGAAAGGACGCGCTGCTCTTTTTTGAGGCGGGCGACAGCAGGGACCTCGCTCGAAAGATCGAGTTTGCCTACTTCAACCGGGAAGAGACGACCCGATTCGTTCGTGCGCGGTCAGGAGGTTTACCTGGCCAATAACTGGACTCGGCAGAAAGAGAACTTCATCCACTCGATCGAGGAACTTTGTCGACATTGAATCGGTGGCAGGAGACCTGAGGCAGGCATTTCTGAAGGCGTTGCCTTCCATGATCGGAAGCAGTAGATGATTGGTGTTGTTGCAACGATGCGGAGCGCCCGGTCATTCGCGAGTTTTTTGAACTGTTCAAGACTCCCTGGGAGTTTTGGCGCCCGGGGGTTGCCTACGATGTTTTGATTTGTTCCGGTGCGAAGTGTGTCGAAAACGCTCCTGGATTGTCCTTGGTCTATGGAAGCGGAGAAAACGCGGCTGATGCGCAGGCAAGAATAATAAGAAGTGCCCGACGCCAAAGCACAATCGTCTCTTGCCAGGGAGATCGCATCCCAATCCACGGGAGCTATGTCAGTTTAGCAGGTCCCGGTAAGACCGTCCTGCAAAACGAAGGTGGAGAAACCATCGGACTCGAACTCTCGTTTTCGGGCCCCCCTCTGGTCCGGATCGGGTTCGATCTGTTTGCAGAAGTCGAACTCCTGCTTGGAAGGGTCAACCGCCCCGCCACGCGCGCATCCCTACTCTCGATCTCCACATATCTGTCCTCCGCGATTTGATCGTGGGTCATTCGATTTCACTTGCTGAGATCCCGCCCGTCCCTGCGGGCTACAACTTCATTGTTTGTTTGACCCATGATGTTGACCATTTCGGAATCCGGAACCATCGATGGGACCATTCGACGTTTGGCTTTCTCTATCGGGCAACTTTCGGATCATTGTTTAGTCTTTGCGCGGGTCGAAAATCATTCCAACAGCTCTTCACGAACTGGAGGGCGGCACTCTCTCTTCCCCTTGTCTATCTGGGGTTGGTAAAGGATTTTTGGAAGACATTCCGTCGTTATCGCGAGATGGAGGATGGCTCTCCCTCGACCTTTTTTGTCATCCCACGGAGAAACGATCCGGGAGTGAGCGCGAAGGGGCTTGCTCCTTCGCGGCGGGCCGTGCACTACGATCTGGAGGAAATTGGAGACGAGCTTCAAGCACTCTTGTCCCAGGGCTGTGAAGTTGGCACTCATGGCATTGACGCCTGGTGCGACGCGTCGAAAGGACGCCTGGAGAGGGAAGCGGTTCAAAGCGTTACAGGCCAACCGGAAATCGGGATTCGAATGCACTGGCTCTATTTCAATCAAGAGTCCCCGGTCTTGCTTGAACGAGCCGGGTTCTCTTACGATTCGACCTTTGGCTACAACGAGACCGTCGGTTACCGTGCCGGGACAAGCCAGGTGTTTCGGCCTCCCGGTGTGAATCGATTTCTCGAACTGCCGATGCATGTCATGGATACAGCGCTCTTTTTCCCTGCCTACATGAATTTGAAACCAAGCGAGGCCAGGGTCGTTCTGGATGAAGTGCTGGCGAATTCGGTTCGCTTTGCCGGGGTGCTTACTGTGAACTGGCATGATCGCAGCGTTGCGCCGGAGAGGCTTTGGGATCAGACCTATCGCGAGCTACTCGTCGGACTAAGGGAGAGAGGAGCGTGGTTCGCGACTGCAGGGCAGGCGGTTTCGTGGTTCCGGAAACGCAGGTTGGCTCGGTTCGAAACCGCAGACGGAGGATTGATCGACGCTGGGGTGGACGGATCCGATGACAAGTTGCCGGCGCTTGAATTGCGGCGGCACAATGGCGTTCTGGCACAGTCGGGGCCGCTGTCATCGTCAGATCGGGCCGGCGCCGTCCTCGTCTCGCAACTTCAAGCATGAGTAACAAACGGGAGACGGATTCAAAGTCTTTGGTCTTGGCGCAATTTGGCTGCGGCTATTGGGGGCCCAACCTGCTCCGCAATTTCTCCGACCCTGACGGGATGCGAGGTTCGCTACGTCGTGGACTCAAGCCCCGAGCGGCGGGCCTTTGTGGAAACGAATTTCCCACGCACTCGCGCCGTCGACTCCATCGACATTGCTCTGAACGATCCGGAGGTCAACGCCGTCGTCATCGCGACGCCGGCCGCGACTCATTTCGATCTTGCCCGAAAAGTTCTGGACTCCGGCAAGCACGTCTTCGTCGAAAAGCCGTCTGGCCACCAAGACCAGTGAGGTGGATGAGCTGGCTCGAATTGCGGTCGAGAAACGCCTCATTGTCATGGCAGGGCACACCTTCGTTTACAACGCGGCGGTGCGCCACGTAAAGAAGCTGATCGATGGCCGGGAGCTTGGCGATATTCGCTATATCTATAGCCAGCGCCTGAACCTTGGCCGGATCCGTGCCGATATCGATGCCTTGTGGAATTTCGCTCCGCACGACATCAGCATCATTCAGTATTGGCTCGGCGGCCTCGAGCCGGTCGCGGTCTCCCGGCAGGGGATGGATTTCATGCAGAAGGGGATCGACGACGTGGTGTTTCTTAATCTCGAATACCCATCCAAGGTGATCGCCAACATCCATGTCAGTTGGCTCGATCCGCAAAAGGTTCGCAAGATGATCGTCGTGGGCTCGAAGAAGATGGTCGTTTACGACGACATCGCTGAGAGCAAGATCGCCATTTACGACAAGGGAATCGATCGCAAGGCGATCCTCGGTGAGAACATGGACTTTGATAACCCTCGTCCGCTCCAGTTCAACTATCGGAGCGGAGACATTCTTCTTCCCCAGATTCAATTCAAGGAACCGCTTCGCGTCGAGGTGGAGCATTTTCGAGATTGCGTCCTGGGCAATCAAGCAACCGCTCACCGACATCTCGCACGCCCGCGAGCGTCGTCTCGATCCTCGAGCGCGCCCGGCCTTTCCGCTCCAATGGAGAATAGTGAGTCATGAATGAGCCCGACCTTCGCGCCGCCGGTATCGCCGGGGTCACATTCGGGAAGGACGTTACCGTCGTGCAGCCGGTCAACCTTTACGGGTGCACGATCGGCGACAATTCCTTTGTCGGGCCATTCGTGGAAATTCAAAAGGGAGTACGGATCGGGCAACGATGCCGGATCCAATCGCACGCCTTCATCTGCGAGCTGGTAGTGATTGGAGACGACTGCTTCGTTTCCCACGGCGCGATGTTCATCAACGACCTGTTCGACACCGGCGGTCCTGCGGGAGGCGACCGCAATCTCTGGAAAGAGACAAAAATCGGCAATCACGTCAGCATCGGCACCAATGCCACCATCCTGCCCGGTCACGATTTGCGATCACGTCGTCGTCGGCGCCGGTGCGGTCGTGACGAAGGATATCACCGAGCCGGGAATCTATGTCGGCAACCCGGCGCGCCTGCTGCGCAGGCTTGAGAGGACGGATGACAGATGACGGATGACAGCGGGCAGACGACTGACATTAATAGGAAAGCAACGGTGAGCGAGAAGATATCGAGCTTTAAGGATTTGCGGGTTTACAGATTGGCGTTTGAAGTTCAACAGGAGATCTTCGAAACCTCCAAGCGGTTTCCGGCGGAGGAGCGCTATGCATTGACTGATCAGATCCGCCGGGCATCGAGGTCAATAGGAGCTAACCTTGCTGAAGCCTGGCAAAAGCGCCGCTATTTGGCTCATTTCGTAAGCAAGCTGACAGACGCTGATGGCCTCCGGCTCGTAGCCTATGGCTCGGAGAGAGAACAGTCAGAGACGCAGCATTGGCTGGATACGGCGTCAGCGTGCGGTTACGTCTCCGAGAAAGAACAAATGTCCCTGCTCGCTAAATGCGCGAGAATTGGTCAGATGCTTGGAAGCATGATGGCCAAGCCCGAAAAATTCTGTCAGGAGCGAACGTAACCATCAGCTCCGTCTTCCGTTCCTCTGTCCTCCGTCATCAGTCTTCCGCCCTCCGCCCTCCGACCTCAGACCTCCGACCTCCGACCTCCGACATCTGACTTCATGAAGATCCCATTCGTCGACCTGCACGCTCAGTATTTGAGCATCAAGCCCGAAATCGACGCGGCGATCGCCGATGTGATCGCGCAGTCCGCCTTTATCCGGGGACCTCACGTCGATGCCTTCGAGAAGGCCTGGGCCGCGACCCTCGGGATGAAACACTGTATCTCATGCGCCAACGGCACGGACGCCATTTACATCGCGATGCGCGCCCTGAAGATCCAGACGGGCGACGAAGTCATCACGACCGCGCACACCTGGATTGCCACCTCCGAAACGATTACGCAAGCCGGCGGGCGGGTCGTTTTCTGCGACACCGAGGATGAGACCTTCACGATCGATCCCGCACAGATCGAGCGACACGTCACGAGCCGGACCGTCGGCATTATTCCCGTCCACCTTTACGGCCAGCCCGCGGATATGGACCCGATCATGGCCATCGCGCGGAAGCATAAGCTTTGGGTGATTGAAGACTGTGCCCAGGCCCACCTTGCCCGCTACAAGGGGAAGCTCGTTGGCACGTTTGGCGACGTCGCCACCTATTCGTTCTACCCGGGCAAGAACTTCGGCGCCTACGGCGACGCCGGGTGCGCTCTCACCAACAATGATGCCTTGGCCGATTGGATGACCACCTTCGCCCGACATGGTGGGAAAGGGGATCACGTCATGGAAGGCATCAACAGCCGGATGGATGGATTCCAGGGAGCCATCCTGAACGTCAAACTGCCGCACCTATCCGCCTGGACGAAGGCGCGCCAGCGCGTCGCTGCGCAATACGACCAGCTTCTGCAAGGCGTCGGCGACATCCGGACGCCGCTGGGCTGCCGCTGATGGCGAGCACGTTTATCACCTCTACGTCATTCGCACCGACGATCGTGATGCTCTGCGCAAACATCTGACAGCCGCCGGCATCTCGACCGTTCTGAATTACCCGAATGCTCTGCCATTCTATCCGGCCTACGCCTATCTCGGCCATACTCCGGCCGACTTCCCCGTCGCCTACGCCAATCAATCGCGGATTCTTTCGATACCGATTTACCCGGAAATGACTGATCAGGCCATCGAATATGTGGCCGACCAGATTGGAGTCTTCTTTCAAGACTCAGAAAGCGTTTCAGGGTCCGCAGATCAACTGGTTGAGCGCCCCTGATGTCCGCCCTCTGATCGCTGACTTGATGCTCTGCTTCCCCAGCTCCGCACCGCTACGCTCCCGCTGCATTCCGGCCTCTGACCTCTGACCTCTGTCCTCCGCTAGATGACTGAAGAGCCTCTAAAAGTGCTGTGCGTGATTGGCACTTCCGCCGCAAGCTCCGCCACTCACACAGTGATCGGGCGCCTTGCGCAAGGCCTAAGTGCACTTGGTGACGAGGTTGATGTGTTTGACCCGAACAAGGAACCGCTGCCTCTCTTCAATCCTCAGTCCTCATTTTCATTGTCAGGCTTTCTGGATCTCAAAGAACGAGTTGAACGGGCCGACGCCTATGTCTTTGGCACTCCTGACTACCATGGGAGTGTTTCCAGCACATTGAAGAATTTCCTCGACCACTTTTGGAACGAATTCTCCGGCAAACTTTTCGCCCAGGCAGTCTGCTCGCATGAAAAAGGATTAACGGTTATCGACCAGCTCCGAACCATGGCGCGGCAGTGTTACGCATGGAGTATGCCCTATGGACTTTCCTTCAGCCCGGACGATCTCAAGGAGGAAAAAATTGCGGCGGAAACGCTCGAGAGGCGAATTGAGATGCTTGTCTACGATCTTCATTCCTATGGCGGGGTCCTTCGCCGGCAGCGCGGAATCGATTTGACTGGCGCGTTCCCGGGTTTCCTTGCGAAAGCCAGGCCAGCGAAGAAACCGGCCTCGGTCAAAAGCGTATGAAGACAGTCGAGGTTCATACCCTTATTCTGGGCGCGGGTACGTCTGGTCTGGCCGCGGGTTACGTCTTGGCAGCCGCCGGCCTAAAGCCTGTCATTCTCGAAAAGGACTCCGTTCCGGGCGGTTTGTTTCGCTCCATTCGCCGTGGTGATTTCATCGTCGATATCGGGCGCAAGGAATTGTACAACCGGATTGCCAAGGTGGACGCTTTTTGGAGCGGCCTGCTTGGTGACGACTACCGGGAATATGCCCATCGCGGCGGGATCCTCTTCAATGGACAGATTCTCGACATGTCACCCGCGTTTCGCGGGTTTCGCCGCGGGATGCCGTGGAACATGTTGTTGGGATGCGGGTTCGACTTCGTTTGGTCGCGCGTCAAACCCGGCCGGCACGAGCCTCAAAACGTCGAACAATACTTTTACCAAAAGCGCGGATGCCAGTTGACTCGAATCGCCGCACAGGGTTTTCAGGAAAAGCTAAACGGGAAAAAGTGGGCCGACATGCCACTCGCCGGGAATCATTCCGATGGCGAGGATGAGAGTTTCTTCTCGACCCTCAAGGGCCTCGCAACCCGCATCGTCTCGACCAGTGAAGTCAACACCTATAAGGGCATTTGGCGTCACCCGGCAAAAGGCACCGGCCAGATTTGTGACGTGCTGGCGGAGAAAATTGTGCAGGCGGGAGCCACTGTTCACTATCAGGCGAAGGTGATGGAAATGAACTGTTCTCCCCTTGAGACAGGTCCGGGGTCGGAGGTTAGAGGTCAGGCATTGGAGACCAGAGAGCAGCGGATCGACACGGTCATTGCGCAGATTGGCGACGAAACGATCTGTTTCAAGCCGACGCATGTCGTTTCCAGCATCCCCCCTCAGTTGCTCAAACGCTTTCTTTCTTCGGAATCCGCGCAGCCGTCCTCTGTTTCCCCTCCGTCTTCTGACATCCGTCCTCTGTCCTCCGTTTCCTCGCCGCCCTCAGTCCTCCGTCATCGGTCATCTGCCAGCAGTCCTCCGTCCAACACTGCAAGCGCACCGCGGCGCACCGTCGTGCTGATCTACCTGTTCTTGAACGAAGAACCCCGATTTCCGCATGCCTGGCTTCAGGTGACCTGCCCCAGCACGAGGATTGGCCGCATCACCAACTATTCCGCCTTCAGCCCGGATATGGTGCCGAAAGGAAAGACCTGCCTTTGCTGCGAGATGTATTGCTTCGGGCCTGACACGCTGATCGAGATGGACGACCAATCAGTCACGAAACTCGCGCTCGACGACTGCGCCAGATCGGGCCTGCTGGCCCCTGCCCGGTGCTTTGACCATCTTGTGCTGCGACTTCCCGGAGCTGACGCCTCGCAAAACCGGGACAACTGGATGAGCCCGGCGCGTCTCAAGCTTTTGGCCGAGCTGGAGCAGTTCAAAAACCTTTATTACGTCAATCGCACCGAAACCGATATCGCGACCTTGGCTGGCATGGAAGCCGCGGAAGCGATCCTCTCGGGCGACCGAACCCGGTTCGATCGGCGAATCGATCCGGCTGAGTTGGGCATTCGAAGCGAATCCAAAGCCTTCGAGTTCACATTGCCGGCTGTAGTGGAATCGCCTCTCTGAGGTTGATCCTCTTCCTCAGGCCGTCTGATCTCCGCTCTCCGCCATCTTCCTCTGACTTGATGCTCCGCTTCCCCACCTCCGCACCGCTACCCTCGCGGCGTCACCGCCTATCCAGCGCTACCCTCGCGCTGTATTCCGTCCTCCGTCATCTGCCTTCGGTCATCTGATACCCGTCCTCTGACACAGTAGTATGCCTCCCATCCTCGCTTCAATCCTGACGATTGCTTTTATCGTCTTCCTCTTCCGGCGTGACATCCGCAGGAAGCCGAACGTCACTGGCGCGATCTGGCTCCCGACCTTGTGGATGTTTATCATCGCATCCCGACCGTGCTCGTGGTGGCTAAACCTACTGGGTTTGCCTGTGTTCGGCGCCGCCGCCGTTGAAGAGGGAAGCCCGGTCGATGCATTCGTTTTCTTTGTCCTGATCGCAGCGGGCCTGACGGTGCTTTCAAGAAGACAAGTCAAGTGGAACCAGGTTCTTCGGGACAACGCATGGCTCGCCGTCTTTATCTTGTACTGTTTTCTGGCTGTCTTTTGGTCTGATTTTCCATTTGTCTCCTTTAAGCGGTGGATAAAAATACTCGGGCATCCCATAATGATACTCGTCTTGTTTACAGAGCCTAACCTAGAGGAAGCGCTGATAACCACGATGAAAAGGTGCGCCTACGTGCTCTTTCCCGTGTCCATTTTATGGATAAAGTATTATCCTGCCCTTGGTCGGAGCGCGTCGGAGTGGGGTGGAATGAGTACCAGCGGCATAGCGGGCAACAAGAACGCCCTCGGGGCAATCTGCCTATTGTGGGGTCTGTTTTTCTTCTGGCACTTTCTAAAGGCTCTTCGCTTGGAGAAGGGCACGGCCCGGCGTGATGAACTCCGCCTGACTGGTGGACTACTGTTTATGGTCGCCTACTGTCTTTGGAAAGCGCATAGCGCTACCTCCCTGCTGTCACTGGTGCTTGGACTGGCGACGATATTGTTTCTCGGGCTGCGCTTCGTAAATGTAAGAATGGTTGGAAGCTATTTGATTATTGGTATTCTTATACTAGTCGTTCTGCAAACGACCTCTAATTTTTATAGCACCGTGGCTCAGACAACCGGCCATGATGAGACGATTGAAGGAAGGGCCGATTTATGGGCTACGCTTCTGGAAACAGATACGCAGCCGATTTTTGGAGCTGGCTTTGAAAGTTTTTGGCTCGGCGACCGGCTTCAGAGGATCTGGGAGAAATACTGGTGGCGTCCTACCCAAGCACATAATGGGTATCTCGAGATCTACCTCAACCTCGGGATTGTTGGGTTTGTAATCTTAGCCGTAAATATCATCGGTGCTTTTAGAAATTGCCGAGAATCCCTCTTGCGAAATTTAGACTGGGGACGGTTGAAGATGGGGTATTTGCTTGCGATTTTAGCTCACAACTGGACCGAGGCCGGTTTCAAGGGACTCAGCACGATGTTCTTGTTTTTCTTTCTGATAGCGGTAAAATATCCGAATGGGAGAATCTCCTCCATTGTTTCGTCGACTCGGGTGAGGAGATCAGAGGAGCTTGCGGATATCGCCGGCGAGGGCAGTCGTGGATGGTGAACGACGTTTGGCAGTTTGAGAAAGGCGCTGTCGCGCGGCGACCTGGATTGTGGTCTTGCCCGGACGGAGAAAAGGCCTACGGTGGGTGTCGACTTGGTATAGTAGCTGCTACATATAACATGCGAGAAATGCGAGAATTTTTGAAAGTTGCTATTGATTTTTGGGACCGGGTTATTATGCCCTTGGCGGATACCGCTCTGCTTTACTCGACTGGAGCACAATGATTAGGTCCATACTATTTTCATTGCTACTTAGTTTGCTAGTTTCTGCCCACGCCTCGGGCTCGATAATAAACGCTGCCAGTGTTTCTGAGGCTGATGTCACGACTGCGATCGCAGCTGCATCGAACGGTGACACGGTTGTGATCCCTGCTGGAACCGCCACTTGGACATCCAAGCTCACGATTACAAAGGCGATCACGCTACGTGGAAACGGAATCGGAAACACGATTATCAGGGATGGCGGAACATCAACGCAGATGATTCTATGGGCGTTGCCTTCTGGATTTTCGCGCATCACAGGGATTGAATTTCAAAACGGAGGGCGCTCGCCGTTCGCGTATGGTCCCAGCGGCGTGATAAGAATTGAGGGCAAGAACAATAACGGAAGCTCATTCCGATTCGACAACAACAAATGGGAGAACGTACAGGGCGTGATCGTGCCGGACAGTGTGATCGGAGTCTTCGACCATAACACGGTGAATCTAATAAACGCATGGCTCTACATTTATGGCGGGTTGTGGGACGGAGACTCCTACGACAGGGGAGACGGCTCGTGGCACGCTGGAATAACCTTCGGGGACGCCAACTGGCTTTTCATTGAGACCAATACGGTTTCTTCTTCGGACGGCATAATTCACGCAGTCGAGGACGCATACGGAGGAGCAAGATTCGTCCTGCGCGACAATGCTCTTTACAATATGAAGGTCAGCGTTCACGGCACGGAAAGCAGCGCTCGCTACAGAGGCGGATTAGCTGCTGACATCTACGACAATGTTTGGACCGGATCGAATGCGAACAGCATTCTTGGAGAAATGCGCAGCGGAGTCACAATTTTCCACGACAACTCGATTGACGGTTATCAGAACGCGGCGCATCTCGACCTTGCGATCCACAGGGCTAAACTCCCCTTCAGTCCTTGGGGCGGAGCAGACGGAAAAAACTCATGGGATGTAAACGACACGACTAACCACACCGGAAACGGGTATGGTGGAGGTCCATCTGGATTGTCTGCGACCGGGACGGCAAACGGGGCGAGCAGTGGTTTGACCGTAAACGTCACCCACTCGGGAACGTGGAGCACAAATCAATGGGCTGGGTATTCGGTTACGCGAACGACCAATCTTGGAGGTCTTTCAACGCTTACATATTCTGAAATTCAATCCAGCACATCTACTTCAATAACCTATAGCGATAACGACAGCTACGGCACTCCTGCGCTCGCATTCACGAACGGCGATTCAATGGAGATTTATAGAGTCATTTACGCGCTCGATCAACCCGGCAGAACTGGCGGGGCCGTCATCGCCTCGGTTGCCAGTCCTACTCCTCCGGCGGGATGGAACGACCAGATTTCGACGCCGTGTTATTCGTGGAATAATACTGAGGTTACTGGCCCCAACGCTTATTTTAGTCCTACTGTGAAGATATTACAGTCCGGTCGAGATTACTACAACGAAACCTCAATGCCAGGCTATACCGAATATACTTACCCGCACCCGCTGACCGGCGGATCGCCGACCCCGTCCCCGTCCCCGACGTCCACGCCGCCTTCGCCGCCGCGGCATCTCATGGTGTTGCCACCGTAATGGTCGGCTATCTGGCGCAACTAACCTCATCGGCGCATGGATTTGCGCTTCCTTCTGCAGAGGGTTTCCACCAGGCGTTGAACTGACGACGAAAGCAAGAGCGGACTACTCCGCTGCAAAAGGATGAGTCAGACACAGTTTGAATTCGAACAATATTGCTTCGGTTGACGACCACATTCTGGTCACTGGTTCCAATGGTTTTATTGGAGTCAAGGTGGTCGAGACCCTGCTCCAATACGGCTTCAAAAATCTTCGCTGTTTTGTTCGACCGTCTAGCAGCCTGAACCGCCTCGAGGAGATCCTGGGCCGATACCCTCAGACCTACGCCGTGGAGGTGATTCGGGGAGATCTCCTTTCAAATGAAGATTGCCGAAGAGCGGCCGAAGGTTTAGTGCTTATCTTCCATCTTGCAGCGGGTATTGATAAGTCGTTCGCGGGGGCGTTTATGAACTCGGTCCTCGCCACGCGCAATTTGATGGACGCGTTCCTGGAGCTGGGCGAGCCGAAACGCTTTGTCAATGTCAGTTCCTTTGCCGTCTATTCAAATTTGACACTGGAACGGGGCGCCCTGCTCGATGAGACCTGCCCGCTTGAAGACGCGCCACAGGAGCGATTCGATGCCTATGGTTTCGGAAAGCTGAAACAGGAGGAGTTGGTCAGAGAATACGGCCAAACAAAGCGACTCCCTTATGTGATCGTCCGGCCAGGTGCCGTGTTCGGGCCAGGCAAACCCGCTTTGAGCGGCCGCATCGGGATAAACACATTCGGCTTCTTTATGCATCTCGGTGGATCCAACCGACTGCCGTTGACTTTTGTCGAGAACTGCGCCGAAGCAATCGTGCTTGCAGGTCTGACGCCAGGGATCAATGGAGAGATCTTTAATGTCGTTGATGATGAGCCGCTCACCAGCCGGCGGTTTCTTGCGGCTTATAAGAAGAAGACGAATGGATTCTTCTCCGTGGGCGTTCCGTACTCTCTCGCCTATGGCATGAGTGCAGTCTGGGAGAAGTATTCCAAATGGTCCAAAGGCCAACTCCCGCCGGTCTTCAACCGTCGCCGCTGCGCCGCCGAATGGAAGGGCAACCGCTACTCGAATCAAAAGCTCAAAGGCCGTCTCGGCTGGACACCGCGGGTCCCGATGGATCGGGCGATGGAAGCGTTCCTCGCGCAGTTTACTCGCGACGAAGTCGACCAGAGAGATCGGAGATCAAAGGACAGAGGACAGAAGACAGAGGGCAGAGGAAAGAGGCCGAAGGATGGCGCGTAAACGACAGATGAGTCAGGGATGAAGCCAACGTTTCAGCGATTCCTCTGACTGCCGACTTCTGATCTCTGAACTCTGAACTCTGAAGACAATGTTGCGCATTGCCATAGTCGGCTGCGGGAAGATCGCGGATCAGCACGTCCAGGCGATCCGTCGAATTCCCGATTGCCAGATTGTGGCTCTGTGCGATCGGGAGGTGCTCATGGCTCGGCAACTGGGCGAGCGTTTCTGCGTCTCGGACTGCTTTGCCGATCTCTCGGAAATGCGGGGAGCGACGAATCCCGACGTTGTTCACATTACCACTCCGCCGCAGAGTCATTTTTCACTCGCCAAACAATGTCTCGAGTTCGGAGCTCACGTTTATCTTGAGAAGCCGTTCACTGTCACGGCTGACGAAGCGAAATCGTTGATCGCGCTCGCGGAAAGCAGAAATCTGAAAATCACGGCCGGGCATAACCTTCAGTTCACGTTAGAAATGCTCGAAATGCGCCGGCTCGTAAAAGCAGGATTCCTTGGCGGGAAGCCGGTTCATCTCGAAAGTCATTTCTCCTATAGCCTCGAAGACACGAGCTATGTGGGCCCAGTCCTGGGTAACCGGGATCATTGGGTGCGGCAGCTGCCGGGACAGCTTTTGCACAACGTTCTCAGCCACGGGATCGCAAAATTGGCGGAGTTTCTCGACGACGCCCTGGCGGAGCTGACGGCCTCCGTTCACCAAAGTTCGCGGCTCAAGAGCCTGGGCGGCGACGAGGTGCTGGATGAACTAAGGGTGCTGATTCGTGACGGCAGCGATACTACGGCCTTCTTCTGCTTTTCAACTCAAATCAAACCCGGATTGAATCAGCTACGCATTTACGGCTCGAAAAACTCGATCACAGTCGATCACACGGGCGGGAGCCTCGTCCGAAGCAACAGCCGGTCCTGGAAGAGTTACCTGACCTATTTTGGACCGCCCTTGGGAAACGCGAGGGAGCAGCTGAGGAATGTAGGGCGCAACGCCATCGACTTCTTGCGCGGCCGCCTCCATCAGGACGCGGGAATGAAGGACCTGATCGAGCGTTTCTACGAGAGCATCCGAACGGGTGGCCTTCCACCCATCCCATATCGCGAGATCACTCTTACCGCCCGGATCATGGACGAAATCTTCGCCCAGATTTATCCGAGTTCTGATGCGACGGCAGTTCTCAGTCCTCGGTCTTCTGTCATCTGATCTCTGTCATCGGCCATCCGTCCTCCGTCCTCTGACTCCCGGTATGCGATACGTCCTCATCACTCCCGCACACAACGAGGAGACGTTCATCGAAAAGACCCTCAACTCCATGGTTGCGCAGACCGCGCTGCCGGAACGGTGGATCATCGTGGATGATGGGTCGGGCGATCGCACGGCAGAGATCGTTGCTCGCTACGCGACCCTCCATCCATGGATGGAGCTGGTCCGGCGTCCGCGACATATCGACCGCAGTTTCGCGGGCAAGGTCCACGCTTTTAATGCCGGTTTGGAGCGAGCGCAGTCCTTGAACTTCGATGTCATCGGGA
This sequence comes from uncultured Verrucomicrobiae bacterium, assembly GCA_963738045.1. Lineage (GTDB taxonomy): Bacteria > Verrucomicrobiota > Verrucomicrobiia > Chthoniobacterales > UBA10450 > Palsa-1392. The sequence goes on from CAVTUX010000003.1 coordinate 625,891, forward strand.
ATTTGGACGCGGATCTCTCCTTCGACGCCGAATATCTTGAGTTTCTGATGGAGAAGTTTGCGCAGGACCCAAAGCTGGGTGTGGCGGGGACCCCGTTTACCGAGGATGGGGGATACGACACAGCCAAGGACAGCTTCGAAGGCGAAAACTATGTCGCTGGAGGCTGTCAATTGTTCCGTTATCGCTGCTTCCAAGAGATCGGCGGCTATGTCCCAAATCCCGCCGGAGGCGTCGACTGGATTGCAGTCATGTCCGCTCGCATGAAAGGATGGAAAGTGCAATGCTTTCCGGAGAAGCGATTCCATCATTCTCGCACCCTGGGAATGGCGGAAAGGAGTGTGCTTGGAGCAAGTTTCGATTACGGAGAGCGAGCATACTATCTCGGTGGATCTCCCATCTGGCACCTTTTCCGTTGCCTTTACCGAATGCCCAAGAGACCATTTGTCGCTGGCGGACTGATGGCCGGATACGCTTCTGCCGCGGTCCGGCGAATGAAACGACCAGTGTCCCAGGAAATGATTCGCTTCTATCGTCGGGAACAGATGGAGAAGCTGCGGGCGATCCTTGGCCAGGTTATCCGACTTAGAAAGCCTGAAGCGTTTCGCCTGACAAGAAAAGAAGAGCAATTACGGTGATCACACCTCTGACCGTGACAGACGGCTCGCGGGCGAAGGAAGGCTCGTGTGTTTTGGCTGACTTTACGGGCTGGCTCGAGAGGTATGGTGAGACTTCCTGGGACCATCAGAGCTTTTTTGCTGGGTCGCTGGGTCGTCGCGCGAAAGCCATCTACTATCGAAATCGCTATCTGGGAACCGCAGCCGTCGCTCCGATGATCTTTGTCGAGGCGTTCCTCCCCAGCGCACGCCGTTTCTTCCATCACCCGGAGAGGTTCCCGATCGCCGACGCCCACTACGCAATGGGTTTCGCCTTCTTATATGAGCTGACCGCTGACCTCCGACATCTGCAACGCGCCACGCACTTTTTAGATGAACTAGTTGCGTCGCGTTGTTCCGGCTTCGGAGAGTATTGCTGGGGTTATCCATCCGACTGGGTAACTCGCAACGGCGTCGTCAAAGCGCAAACGCCACTCATCACCTCGACGCCGTACTGTTATGAAGCGTTTCTTCAAGTAGCGGAGATCCTTGGTCAGAGGTCAGAGATCAGAGATCAGAGATCAGAAGTCAGCGACCGCCGACCGCCGACCGCCGTCCTCCGCCCTCTGTCCTCTGCGGTCTGTCCTCCGGCACCTGACCTCCGATCTCTGACCTCTGACCTCGGATCTCCGACCTCCGATCCCTGTCATCCGTCCTCCGCCCTCTGTCCTCCGGATTTGCCTGATGAATACAGGCAAATTACCGCGTCGATCGCGCGCCATGCGGCCAACGACATCAAGGATTTCCCCACTTCGTCGACCGCCAGCAGTTGTTCCTATACTCCATTTGGTGAGGGAGGAGTGATCAATGCCGCCGCCTACCGGGCCTTCTTGCTGACCAGTGCCTCGCAGGTGTTTGAAAACCCGGATTACTGGAAGGTTGCCGAACGAAATCTCGAACTTTGTCCTCGAAAATCAAAATACTGACGGCTCGTGGTTCTATGCCGTGGACGGTGTTCGGGATTTTGTCGACCACTATCATACCTGTTTTGTAATGAAGGCGCTGGCGAAAATTCACGCCTTGACCGGGCACGAGGCTTGTCTGCAAGCACTCTCCAAGGGCGTTGCATACTATTTGGAGAATCTTTTCGCCGCAGACGGACTTCCCAAACCGTTCTCGAAAGCGCCGCGTCTGACTGTCTACAAGCGCGAACTCTACGATTGCGCCGAATGCATCAACCTCTGTCTCCTGCTCCGTGATCGCTTCCCCGCCTTGGGAGTAACTTTGGAAACAGTTATAGCGGGGATCCTAAAGGATTGGGTCAAGCCCGATGGCTCCTTTCGTTCGCGCCGGCTGCATTTTGGCTGGGACAACGTCCCGATGCATCGATGGGGGCAGGCGCAGATGTTCCGAAGTCTCGCGTTCTATCTGCGCGAGACTTCGGAACGCAGCGGTCAGATAACGGACGACAGAGGACGGCGGGCGGACCCCGTAGGGTCTCAGACTCATGAGGGTTCGACGATATTGTGAAGTTTGATTTTCTCATTGTTGGTGCCGGCTTTGCGGGTTCTGTGTTGGCCGAGCGGCTAACGAGCCAACTTGGCAAGACATGCCTTATTGTTGAGAAACGCAATCACATCGGCGGCAATGCCTACGATCATTACGACACCGCAGGCGTGCTCCTGCACCGTTATGGGCCGCACTACTTCCGGACCAACTCCAAGAGGATTCTCGATTACCTTGGCCAATTCACCGAGTGGCATGCAGTCGAGTATAAGATTCTGTCGTGGACGCACGGTCGCTACTGGCAATTCCCGATTAATCTAAACACGTTCGAGCAACTCATCGGGAAGCCCTCCACCAGCGAGGAAATGGAGGCCCAGCTCGCCAAGTGGCGAGTGCAGGTCGACAATCCGAAAAACTCCGAAGAAGTGATCGTTTCGCAGGTGGGATGGAAGTTGTACGAAATGTTCTTCAAAAACTACACGCACAAGCAATGGCAACGGGACGCGAAGGACCTCGATCCAAGTGTTTGCGGTCGTATTCCGATCCGCACCAATCGCGACGATCGTTATCTTTCCGAGAAATTTCAGGCTCTGCCGAAAAATGGGTACACATCGATGTTCCAAAAAATGCTGTCGAATCCGAAAATCGAAGTACGACTCAACACCGACTATCGTGAAGCACGCAAACACGTGCAATTCAAACACGTCATCTATACGGGGCCGATTGATGAATACTACGATCATTGCTTCGGCCGTTTGCCGTATCGATCATTGCGTTTTGAGCCAGAAACACTGTCACAGGAATTTTTCCAACGGGCCATGCAGGTGAATTATCCAAACGATCACGACTTCACGCGCATTGTCGAAATCAAGCACGCAACCGGACAGAAGCTTCCATCCACCACGATCGTCCGCGAATATCCGCAGAACTTTGGCCCCGGTCGCGAGGCATATTATCCGATTCCCGCGCCCGACGCAAAGGCGCTTTATGCAAAGTACGCAGATCGAGCCGCCTTGGAAAAGAACGTCAGCTTCGTCGGGCGACTGGCGACTTATCGATATTATAATATGGATCAGGTTGTTGGGATGGCTCTCGCCGAGTTTGAGCGGCTACGGCGGAACGCGGATGATTTCAATTCCAGCAGATGCTCTCGAGTCGTCGTCAGGTAATTGGCTCAGCGCGTTGTTTGCAACATTCGTGGTCACGAACACAAAGGCTAGGTTTTCTGCGGAAGAAGCGCTTTCGAGCGTGACAGTTCTTTTCCACGGTAATCCGTCGAAGGCTCTTCTGCATTTACAGAGTCTTGCAGAGTGTCTCGGACTTGTGGTGGAATTTGTTGACGTCGGAAGCGTCGGCCTTCTCGCATCGGTTGTGGCGACGCTAACTTCGCAGAAGGGTGCAGGTATCGTGTTGGATGTTAAAAGCCTGAAGAATACGTGTGAGCGAGACCAGCTCAAGGAAGTCGCGACGCACCTTTGCGAAACGGAGTCAGCGGTGTTGCTGTTGGTTTCCGAGATGGATGAATGGGCCAGCTTGTTTTTGCAGGTTCTGACTAATGATTCGGTCCGTCGTGTTGTCGAGGTGGGAAGTGCGAGGCGCGTGGTTTTTCCAAAGGATTCCAGGGTGTTCAGCGGGGAGCTGGCGTCGCACTCCTACTCACGAAGGCCGGATGAGGCGCTGGGCCTGACGATCTCTTCCGAAGGGCGGGCGGATATTGTGATGATGTTGGACCAAACTCCAGCATTCGCACATGTGTGCGTGGGAAGAGCGAGTGTCTTCATTTGGAGTACTAAGGAAGTTTTTGATGTTTTTCAGCCCTTGCCAGCGGAAACGGGATTTGAGGATGCTGCAGACAAATATATCCCAGCCATCATTTTTCTCCGATCGGCTTTCGGCGACCAATGTTGGCACAACCCTGATCCAGGGGCGGGTCTCGTCATTGATGATCCGCTTTTGAGGAAGAATTACGGATTCATCAACTTTCAGCAACTGCTCGGATCAGCGAGAAAGCATGGATATCACATAACCCTGGCGTTCATCCCCTGGAATCTTTGGCGCAGTCGGGCGAAGAACGTGAGGATGTTCCTTGAACACTCGGACTGCTTCAGTATCTGTGCTCACGGATGCGATCATACCAAAAGGGAATTCAGATCGAATGACTATGAGGCCTTGCTATCGAAGAACTTTGTCGCAAGGCAACGCATGGATCACCATCGTGATCGGACGGGACTCGGCATCGAACCTCTGATGGTGTGTCCGCAAGAACAATATTCACTTGAGGCGATGCGGGCGTTCGCCGACAGCCGCCAGTTCCTCGGTTTGGTCTGTACAGCGTGTGTGCCGCGGGACTTGGCCATCCCCCAAATCTGCGGCGCGGACCTGCTCCTCCCGGCCCAGGATTCGTTCTATGGATTCCCGGTTTTTAAAAGACATTATTGGAATGGAATGGGAGCGTTCGCGATGGCGCTGTTTCTTGGCAAGCCAGCCATCCTCGTCGAGCACCATGAATTCTTCCGGAAAGGGGTGGCGGGAGCGGAAGAGTTTGCCCGACGTTTGACCGAATTGCAGCCGGACCTGAAATGGAAGTCGCTCGCGGAGGTTGTGACGTGCACACACGCGCGCAGACGCGTGACCGAAGGCAGGTGGGAAGTCCGTTTCTTTACTGACCTGTTCGAATTGAAGCATGAGCTGGAAGCGCCAACCGAGTATCGCTTCCTTCGGCGAATTCCGGAAGCGACAGTCGTTGAGCGTGTGTTGGTGGGGGATAAGGTTGTGCCGTTCAGCAGGGAAAACGGCTTCTTAATGTTTGAGATCAGCGCCTATCAACCGCAAAAACTATCCATTCGGGTGGAGGTGGCTCCGGTTCGGCCTGGTAACGCTTGTCCATCCGGAATCAAATATCACGCCTCTGTGGCTCTCCGCCGTGGGCTTTGCGAGCTAAGAGATAACGTCATCGTGCGAAATCGATTTGCCCTTAGAGCTGGAAAACTCCTGATGCGGTCCCTGAAGCAGACGAGTGCGAAATAGGAGACGGAGGGCTGATGACGGACGACGGAGGACGGCGGTCGCGCTTTCAAAATGCTGAAAAGCTGAAACACTGAAATGGAGCGACTGGGGTGAGCGACATAGACGGGAAGCCGCGAGGGTAGCGGGAAGCGAGTGGGGCGAGCGTATCCAAAGCTGCCGTAACGGCTGCGGAGCAACGGCCGGCCAATCATACGCTGAAATACTGAAATATGCGCTTGGCGGAAGAATTTAGGGAGCGAACAAAAAGGTACGCTTCGGCAATCGTTCAGCTGTATGTCGAGTTGCCGAGGTCACGTCGGGAGGAGCTGAAGGCCAGGGATCAGAGGACTGATGACGGAAGACAGAGGACGGCGGTCGGAGGATCGACGTAATTAAATAAATGATAGAGCGAATTTCGAGCTTTAAGGATTTGCGCGTCTATAGACTGGCATTCGAAGTCCAAGAGGAAATCTTCGAAACCTCGAAGCGGTTTCCAGCGGAAGAGCGTTATGCTTTGACTGATCAAATCCGACGAGCATCAAGGTCAGTCGGGGCCAACCTTGCTGAAGCATGGCAAAAACGCCGCTATGTCGCTCACTTCGTAAGCAAACTGACAGACGCCGACGGAGAACAGGCTGAAACGCAGCATTGGTTGGACACAGCCACAGCCTGCGACTATCTCTCGGAGAAAGAACAAGCGGCCCTGTTGGCGAAATGCACAAGAATTGGTCAGATGCTTCGCACCATGATGGCCAAACCAGAAAAGTTTTGCAAGCAGTCTGCTTGATCCGGCTTCAGTCATCGGCCCTCAGTCATCAGTCATCAGAACATGTGCGGCATCTGCGGACAATTTAACTTCCTGCGCCACGAACCGGTTGAACCGGAAACGATCCGGCGCATGGCGGACTCGATCGCGCACCGCGGCCCGGACGATGACGGTTATTTCATCTCCGGAGCGCTCGGCTTCGGGTTCCGCCGGCTCTCGATCATCGACCTGGCGGGAGGACACCAGCCGATGTCTGATGCTGAGAAAACGGTCTGGATTGTTTTCAACGGCGAGATCTACAATTTCAAAGAGCTGCGCACTGAACTCGAGTGGTGCGGCCATCGTTTTCGGACAAACTCTGATACCGAGGTGATTATTCACGGGTACAAAGAGTGGGGGACAGAAGTTTTGGATCACCTAAACGGCATGTTTGGTCTTGCCATCTGGGACGTGGAGAGGAAGCGGCTCGTTGTGGCTCGTGATGCCATGGGGATCAAGCTGATCTACTACCGGATCGCCGACGGCCAACTAACCTTTGGCTCGGAGATTCGTCCCATTCTTGCCGCAAAAGATTCCCAACCCGAAGTGGATCCGGTCGCACTTAACCTTTTTCTCCGGTTCCGTTACACGCCTTCTCCTCTAACCACCTTTGAAGGAATTCGAAAACTGGCCCCGGGGACGATGCTGGTGCTGGAGGATGGGGAATGTCGGGAAAAGCGCTGGTACAATTACACGCCGGTTCCATTTTCGAGCCCGAAAGAAGACAAAGAGGCCACCCACGAGCTGATGGAACTGTATCGGGGCGCCGTAAAACGGCATCTGCTCAGCGATGTGCCGGTCGGCATACTCCTCAGCGGCGGCCTCGACTCGGGGTTGCTCCTGGCGCTGATGAACGAGCAAGGCGGTCCGTGGCCGGCCTACACGATCGGCTATGGCGAGACTTTCGAGGATGATGAGTTGGCGGACGCGGCCGAGACCGCCTCTCTGTTAGGTGCCCGGCACATCCCTGTGAAGCTCGACCAGGCCGAATTCGAACGATCGCTTCCGAAGATCGTGGAATGTTTGGAGGAGCCGATCGCGGCTTCCTCCATCGTTCCGATGTATTTTGTCTCGCAACGGGCGCGTCAGGATGTGAAAGTCGTCCTCATCGGGCAGGGGCCGGATGAGCTGTTTGGCGGTTACAAACGGCATCTGGGAGTTCGTTACGGAAACTGGTGGCGTCGCATGCCGTCAAGCGTCCGTTCGATTCTCGGCATGGCGGTCAATGGCCTGCCGCGAAACGAAACATTAAAACGCGGTGTGCGTTCGCTCGCGAGTGAAGACCGACTGAGGCGCTATCAAAACGTATTCTCGCTCGCGCCAGCCGAGGAGATCGACGGACTATTTCGGGACGATGTTCTTGTCGAACGAGAAGCCCACGAATCTCCTGATTACTGGCAGGATCTGGTTCCGCAAATGGCGCACACGGACGAACTTGGTGGCTTTCAGCTCTTGGAAATCCGTTCGTCGCTGCCGGACGAGCTGCTGATGTACGCCGACAAGCTCTCCATGGCCCATGGTTTGGAAGCCCGAGTCCCGTATCTGGACCGCACCATCGTGGAATACGCGCAGCGATTAGGCGCAAGCCATAAAATCCGAAACGGAACGCGCAAATGGCTTCACCGGCAAGTCTGTCAAAGCTATTTGCCGCCCCGCATCCTAAAACGCAAGAAGCGCGGCTTTGCCGTGAATGTGGTCGATGGGTGGTTCAATTCACGTCTTGAAGGAAAATTCGCCGGGGTACTCAAGGACGAGTCTTCGCTGATCTTCCAACTATTGAAGCCGGGGAATGTACGAAGGCTCTTGAGTGATCATCAATCTGCACGGCAAAATAACCATAAGCTCTTGTTCAGCCTGGTCATGCTGGAACAATGGCTTCGTGGAATGCGGCCTGCTGACAAGCAATTAACCACCGTCTAGGTTTTCCGTGAATAGCGTCCTCGTTCAAGAGACAATCAATTGGAATGGAGTGCCAAAGCCCGTAGAGGGAGTACGGGTCGGTAGCCAAACCTTTGTGATCTCTGGACGAATTCTTAGAACCGCAAGCCTAAAAAAGGAGTGGCAGGAGGATGTAGTTGACCCGGAACAAGCCGTAAAAGCCTTGAAAGTCGCACCGACGCGAATAGACATCCTTAGATTCTGGCAACGCATTCCGGAGACGGAGGCGAAATTCCGTTACTATAGAGAACTGCGAGATGTCGCGGCGATTCCGATTACTACGTTCAAACATTGGTTTGAAAAGCAGATCAGCCAAAAGGCCCGTAATAAGATCCGAAAGGCGGCCAAATTAGGAGTCGAAATACGGAGGGAGGAGCTGAATGACACGCTGATCCGCGGAATTATGGGAATCTATAACGACTCCCCCCTGCGGCGCGGCAAGCCTTTCTGGCATTACGGAAAAGATTTTGATACGGTGAAAAGAGAGCTGTCCCAAGATCTCGACGTGTGCAGCTTTGTGACGGCGTACTGTGACGGCGAACTGATTGGTTTCATCAAGTTTTTCATCTTGGATCGCTTTGCTCGGACAACGCTAATTCTGGATAAGCAGTCGCGCCGTGAGAAAGCGCCAATGAATAGTCTGGTCAGCAAAGTTGTCGAGATTTGCGCGGAGAAAGGTGTTCCTTACTTTGTCTACTCGGTTTGGCGCCGAGGTGACCACGGTCACTTTCAGAAGAGCAACGGATTTACCAAAATCCCCGTGCCCGAATATTTTGTGCCGGTCACATTAAGAGGTCAACTGGCGATCCGTCTGCGCTTGCATAATGGGGGAATCAAGGGCTGGATTCCAGAAAGGATGATGATCCGACTACTGGAGCTACGCGCCAAGTGGTACGCGCGAAAGTTCGAGAAAAAGGCTTTTCGGGTTGTAAATCGACCTAATTAAGTGAGCGCGTAACATGCAGTGTCCTATATTCATCGTTGGCCCACATCGTAGCGGAAGCACGCTCTGGCATAATCTACTGGCGATTTGCCCCGGCATTCTTCGGCTTAGTGATCCTCGTTTTCTCGGTCGCCGCGGACAGCGGGATTTCAAGTTTTTCCTCCACAGTCAGGCACGGGATTTGTCAAGCGCGGAGGATGTAGAGACGATGGTGGAGCTGTGTTTCTCGAAAAAGTCGATCGCTGGTTTGGAAGGAGCGTTTTGGAGATTTGAAGGGATTGGGGTAGTTGACGAGCCGGCGCTGCGAAGAGAAGTCTCGCGAAAGATCCAAGAGTCAGATCGCTCACTGGGAGCGATTGTGTCTGCGATCATCAACGGAATTACCCGTGTTAGTGGCTACGAGCGCGCTTGCGTCAAGTTCCCCGTGGATGTGACGCGCACTCCGGAACTGCTAAAGTGGTTTCCGGATTGCAAGGTCATCCACATTACCAGAGATCCAAGGGCGCTGGCGATGTCGAAGACGAATGATCCATCTGGGACAGCAATAAAGGTCGTAGAACATCCGCGCCTGGGATGGGCTATCAGGAAGGCCGCTGTTTGGTTCGTTTGCGCGCAGTATCGGCAGACGGCGAAAATTCATAAGCAGCTCAAGCAACTCAGCAATTACAGGCTGTTTCGGTATGAGGACCTGCTGTTCGACCCGGAGGAAACTCTGAGAGAATTGTGCAGTTTTATCGACGTGCCGTTTTCGGAAGCGATGCTGGAGCCGCAGAGCGGCCGGCACGACCACCAACCCTCGAGTTTAACAGGCAAAAGGAAAAAGGCGTTCGATCCGGAGGCCGCTACTCGCTGGCGCGACGTGATTTCACCAGTCGATAATCTGATCATTTCCGCGCTGACGAAAGGCAGTATGAAGGAGCTTGGTTACAACCCTGCGACTCACCCGATTTTTCAGAAGAATCAATCGTCCGAAAAGGCGGCGCAGCCAACGCCTGCCTGAAATGTCGTTTTATCGTAGCCAAATTGGAGACGTGGCTGAATGGTCTAAGACATCGATTGCAAGGCCTGGTATACGCTGCCAAGCGTAAATCGGGGATCGGAATCCTTCCCATCACCGCAACTGCCCGAGGCTTCGGTTCGCTGCCTTCTGAGTTGATGCTTTGCTTATCCAGCTCCGGCATCTGACTGCTGACATCCGCCCTCTGACCTCTGAATCAAAATGCCCGGAATAGTTGGAATCATCAGCCAGAGGGCCCCGGTCGAGTGCGAGGGATTCGTAAGGAGCATGGTTGCTTCCATGCAGCACGAAAGCTTCTATGTCTCGGGCACGTATTCTGCACCAGAGATCGGGGTCTACGGAGGCTGGGTCGCGCATGAGGAATCGTTTGCCGCAGGGCAAGTCTTCACGAGCGAACGAAGGGACATTGCACTTCTGTTCGCCGGGGAATGCTTCTTTGACCCAGGATCGGAAGCAAGCGCGGAACCAACCGAGGGTGACGATGTCAACTCCAGAACGCACTGGCTTATCCGCCGCTACACGAGGGAGGGTGAGCACTTTGTCGACCGATTGAACGGGCTCTTCTGCGGACTGCTGATTGATAAGCGGCGAAGGAAGGTCTTTTTGTTCAACGATCGTTTCGGGCTTGAACGACTCTATTGGCATGAGAGCAATGGTTCCGTCTACTTCGCCAGCGAGGCGAAGGCGCTCCTTCGGGTTCTCCCAAATCTAAGGGACTTTGACCTTGAAGGTGTCGCGCAGTTTGTAACGTATGGCTGCACGCTTGAAGAACGAACCGTGTTTCGAGGGGTGAGTGCCCTTGCCGGTGGATCACTGTGGTCCTTTGCGGATGGGAAGTCTTATAAAAGCAAATATTTTTCCGTGGATAACTGGGAATCACAACCCGTATTGGCACCGGACGCGTTCGAGGCCAATTTCCAGGAGACTTTCAAACGTGTCTTGCCACGCTATTTTGCAACCGAGTCGAAACTCGGGATTTCGCTCACAGGTGGGCTCGATACCCGGATGATCATGGCCTGTCGCCCAGAGACTGAAAAGGAGCCGGTATGTTACACCTTTTCCGGCGAAAGAGGTCTAACGCTCGACGACCGGCTGGCTGCACGAGTCGCCAAGACATGCGGTCTTGACCACCGACTTCTCCGCATCGGTCCGGATTTCTTATCAGAGTTTCCAAGGCACGCCGATCGGACGGTTTACCTGACAGACGGATGCTTCGGAGTATTGGGCACGCATGAAATCTACTTGAATCAACAAGCCCGCGGGATTGCGCCCGTGCGGCTCACAGGTAATTATGGTGGCGAAATTTTTCGCAAAATCTGCACTTTGCAGGCACTCGGGGTTTCGCGGAAACTAGGTAGTCAAAGACTACGCGAGAGCGGGCAGCACTCATGGGAACAGGGAATCGGTGCGAATACACATCCGGTGACCTTTGGGGCCTTTAGGGAGGTACCTTGGAACCTTTTCGGAAGCCTTATGGCAGGTCGGTCTCAAGTCAGATTCCGGACTCCTTACCTCGACAATGAGCTCGTTGCCTTGGCGTATCAAGCACCGGCGGAGTTTTGTCGGTCACGTGATTTCGGCTTGCGGCTTGTTCGAAAGAACAGCGCCGACCTGGGAAAGATTCCCACTGACAAAGGAGACTTAGGGATGAGCGGCGGCCTTGTGAGGATATTAAGAAGCGGCTTTTCGAAGGCAACCTTCAAGCTCGACTACTTGAACACCGAAGGCTTTCCTCATTGGCTTTTACCTCTTGATCCGTTGGTCCAGCGTGTTACGTCGGACATGGGGATCGGCGGGCTTCACAAGTATTTGCATTACCGCCGTTGGTTTCGGGGCGAACTCGCGGCTTATGTGAGCGACACTCTGAGCGCTGCAGGAAAACAGGGGTTGTGGAATTCCGACTTCCTCCAAAGCATGGCGTTTGAGCATACGCGCGGTCGCAAAAACTACGTCCTCGAAATCAACGCGGTGTTAACGCTGGAAGCGGTCGAACGCCTTTTTTTTCGAGAGCTTCCCCTAGGAACAAACGACGTGGTTCAGGCGGTCACGAGGAGCACCCGAGAGGAATTGGTTGGCGGTCGATGAAGGTTCTGATTATCAAGCTTGGCGCGACCGGCGATGTCGTCCGGACCACGCCTTTGCTCAGGCGGCTCGATGGCCAGATCGCATGGGTTACAGAGAAGAAAAATGCGGTGCTGTTGGAAGGGTTAAGGGATAATTTATGCGGCGCAAGCTGGGAGGCGCGACGGGATCTTCCGGACCTTGAGTACGACCTTGTGATAAACCTCGAGGACAGTCTTGAGGTTGGCAACTATTTGGAGATGTTGAAATTCAAGCGATTATTCGGGGCATATGTCGACTCCCGAAATAGGCTTTGTTATACCGACGATGCGAAGCGCTGGTTTGATCTTAGCCTGATCAGCACCCACGGCAGAGAGGAAGCCGACCGACTGAAGTTTCAAAACCGGCGGACGTACCAGGACCTGATTTTTGATGGTCTTGGCTTTGGTTTTAAGGGCGAGGAGTACTTGCTGCCGGAACCGAGTGAAACCGGATTATCGGGGGATGTCGCGATCGCCGCCGAAGCCGGCGCAGTGTGGCCGATGAAGAAATGGGCCTATTATGACGAACTGAAGCGAGAGCTTCAGGATCAGGGGCTGATTGTGAATGTGCTGCCGACGCGGTCTTCTCTCCTGGAACATTTAGCTGATGTGAGAAACCATCGATGTTTGGTTGGAGGGGACAGTCTGCCCATGCATTTTGCTCTCGGAACGGGGACACATTGCGTTACCCTTTTCAACTGCACGAGCCCATGGGAGATTTACGACTACGGGATCTTGACGAGGATCGTCTCGCCGCTGTTGGAGGAATTCTTTTATAAACGCGGTTACGACGAGCGTGCCGTGACTGCCATTAGCGTCGAGGACGTATTCAACGCGGTCATGGCTCAACTTGAGACGGGCGCAGTCAGATGACCCGTAACGGATGCGAAGCAACGGCCGGGCTTTCAAATGACAGATGACAGACTTTCAAAGCTGAAAGCTGAAACGCTGAGATGCTGAGATGGAGGACAGATGACGGATCGCGGAAGACGGAGGACCCGCTTGCGGCACCAGTTGCCTGTTCACCTTACAAATCTGCGTGGACATTCGAGGACGAAATAATAACTTACGAATTATGAAAGCTCTCTCTGAGATCGCTAAAGATGCAATGGAGCTGCGCCCCAGGCAGCGCCGCACGCTGGCGCGAATCCTGTTAGAACTGTCCGAGGAAGACAACGAGTTTTCGCCGGAAGCAGAATCTGTCTGGGAAGAGGAAATCGCCCGTCGGATGGACGCAGTGAAGGCGGGGACCGCTTGCGCCCGAAGCTACGAAGACGTTTTCGCTGAGCTGGACCGGCGATTCCCTTCATGAATTTACAAGTCCTCAAGGAAGCCGAGGACGAATTAAACGAAGCCGTTGCCTATTACGAAGAAATCGAACCAGGCCTTGGGAGCGCCCTCAAAGAAGAGGCGCGTGCGGCATTCCAGTGGATTCGCAGTAATTCCGAATTACCTCGCCTCCGAGCCAAAGGGTATCGTCGCGTCAATTTAAAGATCTTTCCGTATTATGTAGCCTATTTCGTTTGGTCCGGCACCATTTCGGTTTTGTGTGTCGCCCATGTGCGCCGTCGACCAGAATACTGGCGGACGCGCAAAAAGAGAATTGTCTGACAAATCTTGCCGCGTCTACTCGTGGGCCATCATACTACCGGCAAATGACTAACGGAATGCAGGTCGGAATACAGAGCAAGGGTTGCGCTGGATAGACGGCATGGCCGCGAGGTAGCGGTGGGAAACTAGACAAGTGGAGCATCAAATCAGCGACCAGCGGTCAGAGGTCAGTCCTCTGTCTTCAGCCCTCAGTCGTCCGTCATCGAAGAATGCTTCCGCTGACACTCCGTCCTCCGCCCTCGGTCATCAGTCATCAGCGAATGCTTCCTTTAAAACTCTGTCCTCTGTCCTCTGTCCTCCGACGCTTCGCGTCGCCCTGCTGACTGGCGGTGGGGACAAACCGTATGCGCTGGGGCTGGCGGAAGCGCTCACTGCCGCAGGAATATTCGTCGATTTTATCGGGAGCACCGATCTAAGCGTTCCGGAGCTGGTCAGTAATCCGGGAATCAATTTCCGCAACTTGCGGGGCGATCAACGACCGGATGCGGGCACGGCGGCGAAGGTTCTACGAATTGCTGTCTACTACGTGAAGCTTGTCTGTTACGCCGCCGGCGCGAGACCCAAACTCTTCCACATTCTATGGCATAACAGGTTTCAATTCTTCGATCGGACCCTGCTGCTTTTGTATTACAAGCTGCTCGGCAAGAAGATTGTTCTCACCGCGCATAACGTCAATGCAGGACAGCGGGATCTAAACGACACCTGGCTGAACCGCCTCTCTCTGAAAGTGCAGTATGCGCTGGCCGACCACGTTTTCGTGCACACCGGCAAAATGAAACACGACCTTGTTTTGGAATTCAAGGTTCCGGAAAACAAAGTGAGCGTTATTCCATTTGGAATTAACAATACCGTGCCGAACACCGACCTCTCCAGTGCGGAGGCAAAGCAGCAACTGGGCATAAGCGGCAACGATAAGACGATGCTGTTTTTTGGGAACATCGCGCCCTACAAGGGTCTTGAATACCTGGTAGGGGCCTTTGCCAAAGTGTCGAAGGACGACCCCACCTATCGCCTACTTATCGTGGGAAAGCCGAAAGGGACGGAAGATTACTGGAGTCAGATTCAGAGCGATATCACCGTCAATGGGGTCCGCAATGGGATATTTGAGAAAATCGAATACGTTCCGGATGAGGCGACAGAACTATACTTCAAAGCGGCAGACGTTTTGATTTTGCCCTACGTACGCATTTTTCAAAGCGGGGTGCTCTTTCTCGGCTACAGCTTCGGGCTGCCTGTAATCGCGGCGGATGTCGGAACTCTAAGGGAAGAAATCATCGAAGGTGAGACGGGTTCTTTGTTTCGAGCGCAGGATGCGTCGGATCTTGCGCTCACGATTGACCGATATTTCCAGAGCGACCTGTTCCGCAATCTGGAAACGCGGCGGGCGGAAATCAGGCGTTATGCGAATGAGCGCTACTCGTGGGGTAAGGTCTCGGCCATAACCGCTGCGGTCTACTCGGAGCTGCTGCGCAGCACAGATGTCAGGGGTCAGAGATCCGAGGTCAGTTCAGATTCGACGAACACATGAAACCACTGGTTTCCATTCTCATTCCGGCCTATAACGCCGAGCGCTGGATCGCCGATACGATCCGCTCCGCTCAGGCCCAGACGTGGCCGCGGAAGGAGATCATCGTCATTGATGACGGCTCTGCCGACCAAACCCTGCCGATCACGCGGGAATTTGCTTCAGAGGAATTGCTTGTCGTTACGCAGCCCAATCAGGGAGGCTCCGCCGCCAGAAACCATGCTTTTTCGCTTAGTCAGGGCGAATATATCCAGTGGCTGGACGCGGATGATCTTTTGGCGCCGGACAAGATCGCACTTCAGATGGAGGTGGCCGACGAGTGTGCCAGCAAGCGGACTCTCCTCTCGTCAGCCTGGGGGTATTTTCTTTATCGACCCCACCGGGCCTCGTTTAATCGGAGCCCGCTCTGGGCCGACTTGTCTCCATTGGAATGGCTGGTGCGAAAATGGGAAAACAACGCGCACATGAATCCAGCGACCTGGCTGGTCACCCGAGAGTTAACGCAGGCGGCAGGACCCTGGGATCCTCGCCTGATATCCGGCGAGGATGGAGAGTACTTCAGTCGTGCGATCGTCGCGAGCGATGGAATCCGTTTTGTGCCGGACGCCAGAGTGTTTTATCGCCTAGTTGCTTCCAGCGCCAGCTACATTGGGAGATCCAGCAAGAAAATCGAGTCTGTCTTTCTCGGTATGCAATTGGAGATGGCTCACGTTCTTTCACTGGACGACAGCAAAAGAACGCGGGCGGCGTGTGTAAAGTTTCTTCAAACGTGGTTGCATCATTTCTACCCGGACAGGCTTGATATCGTTAAGCAAGCTGAACAGCTTGCCTCGAAGCTTGGTGGTCACTTGGAGACTCCGCGCTTGCGTTGGAAGTATGCCTGGATCGAAGCTCTTTTCGGTTTTGACCGTGCCAGACGGGCTTCTTTGTTTATTCCACGACTTAAGGAGGACTTGGTCAGAGCGTGGGACAAGGTCTTGCTTTGCGTCGAAGGTCGAAACGTTGCCAACCGGACAGGAGATGGTGGTTCGAGGCCGGCTGTTTGAACCGGTTTTTATGAAAATCGAAAACCCCGAACCTCCTGGCGGCGAAATCGTCGACGACGATTCGGCGGCGATGTGTCCTCGAGAGGCGAAGGAAGATCGAAAAGAAGAGCATTTCGAAACTGGTCATCTTTTAGCCAATCTCAAGCGGCGCACCGTCTCGGGCAGTGCGGTTACGATCTTCGCTCAAGGAGGAAGATTTTTCCTGAGCCTGGTTTCCGCCATGGTCCTGGCGCGGCTGTTGCAGCCGGAGGATTTTGGCCTGGTGGCGATGGTGACGGCGATTATGGGTTTCTTGCGGATCTTTAATCACGCGGGCTTGTCCACGGCCACGGTGCAGCGGGAGGGAATCACTCATGCGCAGGTCTCCAACCTTTTTTGGACCAATCTTGCCTTGGGCGGAGCGGTCACTTTACTTTTGGCTTTCCTCTCGCCCGCGATCGCCTGGTTCTATCGGGAACCGAAGCTTGTCGATGTTACTCTGGCTCTCTGCGTTACCTTTTTGCTGAGCAGTTCGGCTGTACAACACCTTGCACTGCTTAAACGCCAGATGCGTTTCAAATTGATTGCAGCGGTGCAGGTCTGGTCCGCTGCCGCCGGTGTTCTGGTCGGCATTGTCATGGCGTGGCAAGGATGCGGCTATTGGTCTTTGGTGGGCATGCAGGTGACCACTCCGTTGGTTGCGCTTGTTCTCGCATGGTCCTTTTCCGGCTGGCGGCCGCAACTGCCCCGACGGAGCGGTGGAACAGGATCCCTGTTGCAGTTTGGCGCCCATCTTACGGCGAGCAGTTTTTTGTGGTCTCTCGCCAGCGGGTCGGATGGACTGTTGATCGGCAGGGTCTATGGGTCCGTTTCGCTTGGCTTCTATTCCAGAGCAGCGGCGTTGATCATGCGCCCTATCGACCAATTCATGCCTCCGTTGGAGGCAGTTTTTATCCCGACCTTATCCCGGCTCCAGAGTGAGCCTGCGCGCTACCGCCGGATCGTCTTGCAGGCCTATGAGAGCGTCGCGCTCGTGAGTTTTGTTTTCGGTGGTTTGCTTTTCGTCCTGGCGCATCCCGTGACGATTGTGGTTCTCGGCTCCAACTGGGAAAAGGCCGCCCCTATTTTTGCCGCGTTAACGTTTGCGGCCGTTCATTTCCCACTGGGCAGCGTCTCTACCTGGCTGATCACCAGTCAGGCCCGCGGGGGAGATTTCCTCCAACTCAGTCTAATCAACTCAGCGGTGACAGTCGTCGCCTTTCTCATAGGTGTTCACTTCGGGCCGTTGGCAGTGGCATTGGCGTTTTCGGCTTCCTGCTTCCTGGTCCAGATACCGGTCCAATATTATATCGCAGGGCGGCAAGGGCCGGTAACAACGCTCGATTTGTGGGGACGGTTTTTCGCACACTTGCCGCTTTGGGCCGTCGTCGTCGCTGCAACCTGGCTCGTTCGTGCAAGGGTCGGCAATTTCAATCCCGTGGAACAGTTGCTCATCTGCGCACCGGTTGGACTGCTGGCTGGATTCGCTTTCCTTTTGGTCTATGCCCCTTCGCGCCGCGCCGCCACGAACCTCATCGCGGTGTTGCGGGAACTGTTGGAATTTCGTGGATTTCGCCCGAGTGCAAGGTAACTCTCCACCATCCGCGGTCGTATCGGCGCCCGCGCCGAAGTCCCATCCAACGCTTGTCCGACGAAAGTTCTGGGGAATCCTCACGCGGAAGGAACGTTGGGGCTTCTCAGCGCGGGGATATCTGGTGGTTTTTGCCGTAGTTCTCCTGGCTTTTGGCGTCCTTCGTTCGTGGATTTACCCGTTCCTGGCCGTAACCGACCGCGTGGATGCAAACGTTCTTGTGGTTGAAGGGTGGATCCACGAATACGCCATCCGGGCGGCCGTAAGTGAATACCAAAGCGATCATTACGAGCGGGTATTTACGACGGGCGGACCGGCTGAGGGGGCCGGTGGTTATGTTAATGATTACCAGACTTTGGCCAGCGTGAGCGCCGATCTCCTGCGAAAGGATGGCGTCGCAGACGACTCGGTGCAGATGGTCCCTTCTCGTGTCATGGACCGGGATCGTACATATGCTTCAGCCGTGGCGTTGCGGAACTGGTTCCATGCCCATAATTTGCCTGTGCGCAGAATCAACGTTATGACCGAAGACGTGCATGCGCGCCGCACTCGCCTCCTCTTTCAGAAAGCGCTTGGGGATAACGTCACAGTGGGAATCATTGCGGTTCCTAATCCAGACTATGATTCGAAGCATTGGTGGCTTTATAGCGAGGGCGTAAAAAGTGTTTTCGGTGAAGGGATTGCCTATCTCTATGCCAGGTTCCTATTTTACCCGTCGGAGATCTCTGGCGTTGAAAAAGCTGCGAAAACTTCTCAAGCAATTCGATGACATCTCGAGCGTCCTGCCTTCCAAGAGAAGCTCGCGGTCGAACCGGGCAATCACCGGCGGCGCTGAGTGCCCCGATGGTCATGACGAGCTGCCCTGGATCAAAACCAACGTTCAGTCCGGGTGTGGCAGGCAGGCTTAACTCTGCTGGAGCGAAGCGAAATGAACCATCCTGAGAACCTGGGGCAAGGCGCCAAGGAGGTTGCGTTTCTGAGAATTCTCAGAGTGCGCTGCTTTCTTGCTTTCCGACCCCCGGATGACCGGCGGCGCATTCTCGCTGCGAGCGCATGAACATAACGGTGATCTTGTGCACGTTTAACCGATGCCAGAGTCTGATGAAGGCCCTGAGTAGCGTCGCGCTTTCGCGCTTGCCGGAATCAGTCACATGGGAGGTCCTGGTGGTTGACAACAATTCGTGCGATCAGACTCGTGAGGTGGTCGAGGACTTCATTGGGCGATACCCTGGTCGGTTTCGCTACCTGTTTGAATCAGAGCCAGGGAAATCGCGCGCTCTTAACCGTGGCATTGCGGAAGCTCGGGGCGACGTGCTCGCATTCATGGACGACGACGTAATAGTCGATCCGAGGTGGTTGCAGATGCTGACGGCCGCTTTGCTCAAGGGCATGTGGGCCGGTAGCGGGGGCCGTATCCTTGCGAAGTGGAACTGCCCACGCCCGCCGTGGCTGCCAGAGAACGAACGCCGCGCCATGGCACCGCTCGCTGTCTTCGACCTCGGCCTTGAAGCCAAACGCCTGGCAGAGCCCCCCTTTGGCACAAACATGGCTTTCCGGAGGAATGTGTTCGAGAAATATGGCGGTTTCAGGACGGATTTGGGCCCGCAACCGGGAAGCCAAATTCGTAACGAGGACACCGAATTTGGCAGGCGGTTGTTGGGGGCAGGGGAGCAGTTGTGGTATGAACCATCGGCGATCGTATTTCACCCGGTGCAGGAGAATCGCCTCCGAAAGCAGTATTACCTGGCCTGGTGGTTTGATAAAGCCCGTGCTGATATTCTGGAGTTAGGGCCTCCTTCGCACTTTAAACTGTGCTTCGGCGGCGTCCCGCTGCGCTTATTCCGCAGACTTGCCGTATGGACGGTTCGATGGATTCTGGCTGTGCGGCCATCGCGGCGGTTTTCCAACAAACTAGAGGTGTGGGCGCAGGCGGGGCAAATCGTGGAATGCTACCGCCGGGCGCGTCTCGCCCGGACGGAGGGCTCAAGGGCGAACAGGTTCTCGAAGAATATAGCTGGGACGTGATGCGACCCCGCGACCGGGCCGACTCGTGCCAGGTGATCACGCCTGAGCACGCAATACCATATGATAACAACTTTCTCAGAGGTGTAAAAAAAGAGTAAAAACCTGGTCGATTCTACCGAGTTGGACAAGCCACACCACGATTGGCGCAGAATGGACTTAGGCGCCGAGCGATGAAACCTGCGGTCTCCATTTGTTTGCCCAACCTCAATAACCGTCGTTATCTGGACGAACGGCTGCAAACAATCTTTGCTCAGTCATTTTCCAACTGGGAGCTGATTGTTTATGACAATTACTCCGACGACGGAGCCTGGGAGCTTTTCCAGGAAAAGGCACGCGAAGAGCGACGCATGCGAGTCGCTCAAGCCCCGCGTGCGGGAATGTATGCGAATTGGAATAATTGTATTCGTGCAGCGCGTGGGGAATACGTTTACATCGCCACCAGTGACGATACGATGAGTCCGGACTGCCTCGAGAAGATGGTCCAGGCTTTGGAACAAAATCCTGATTGCGGAATGTGCCAATGTGGCCTGCAGATTATCGACGAGCGCGGCATGCCTGTAAACTCAGCCGATGGATGGGAAAACTACCCAAGCCCGGCTTTCCTTGGGGAATGGATTCACATTCCGCACATCCGGCGGGCTCCCTACGACGGCCTCCTTCATTTCGGCCTGTTTTGTGTCTATACATCGATCACTCAGCTCTTAATTCGGCGGCGGGTTTTCGACCGGCTCGGACTTTTCCGAACCGACTGCGACTCTCGAGCGGATCTCGAATGGGAAATGAGAGTAGGAATTGAGGAGAATGTTGTGTATGTTCCCGAGAAGCTGGCCACTTGGCGGCGCCACGATCAGCAAGCGACCCAGGGCGACCAGATTGTCCCCCTCCGGGCGCATGGCGAATACCGTCGCCTTGCAAAAAAAGCGCTCGACTCTTTGCAGGCCCGCAACCCCCAGCTCGCTGGGAGGTTAAGAAAAAGTCGGCTCAATCGCTTTTACATGACAGATGAATTCGCCGCCCGCCGGCAGCTTGCCCAATCAAGATTCAGCTGGCTCCGGACAATCGCGGTTTTTGTGGCCATGTACCCGGCGTTTTCTCTCTATTGGCTATATTGCAAAATGATTCGTCGACAAAGCGTGGCACGGGACTTCCGCGAAGCGGTCGATCGGGAGTGTTCCGAATTAGGTCTGAACAACCTGTTGGTGAAGCTTGAACCGTCGTAGGGTTGCGCCATTGCTTCCCAGGCGCACTTAGTGAGCGGGCCTCTCCTATGCAAACGAACGAAGTCATCGGACTCATCCCCTGCGCCGGCCGTGGCAGCCGCATTTCCCCGCTGCCATGCAGCAAGGAGGTGTTACCTGTGGGACTTCGCCGAATATCGGACGGCTCGCTGCGACCAAAAGTGGTTTCGCATTACCTTCTTGAGATGATGCGCGCAGGTGGAATTCAAAAGACCTTTTTCATCATACGGAAGGGCAAATGGGACATCCCGGAGTATTATGGGGATGGCACTTCCTTCGGAATGGACATTGGCTATTTGATGATGGGGCGGCCCCATGGCCCAGCGTATACCCTCGATCAAGCCTATCCGTTTGTGAAGGAATCGCGCGTTGCCATCGGGTTTCCAGATATTCTCT
This sequence comes from uncultured Verrucomicrobiae bacterium, assembly GCA_963738045.1. Taxonomy (GTDB): domain Bacteria; phylum Verrucomicrobiota; class Verrucomicrobiia; order Chthoniobacterales; family UBA10450; genus Palsa-1392. The sequence goes on from CAVTUX010000003.1 coordinate 647,252, forward strand.
TCGAGCCAATCCACGCCTTTCGACGGGCGCTGAGGCGCCTGGATGCGACGCGAGCCGACGTCGTCTTAGGATTATATCGGGCACACGACATCCGCATCTGGGATATAGTCACCACCGACCGTAGCGGACGAGTGCACGAACTACTGATCGAGCCGAAGAAAACCACGTCCGGTTTGGCGTGGGTGTTCGCGGTCTGGACATCGAAATTTACCGAGTTCATGCACGCGTATCTCGGCGTGCCGAGGGTCGCGGCAGAGCGTCCTGGCTCGGACCTGCCGGTTGAGATAACAGTGGGAGAAGTGATTCAGGCGGCGATTCGCGAAGGGCTGCAAACGCAAAGCGTGGTTTTCCGTCACAACGATTACCTGGACATCGGTACGTCCGAAGGTCTGCGAAAGGCTGCGGCCAGAGCGCGATCCGTAGCGAAGGTGGCACGGAATCGGATCAGGAATTACAAGACAATGGGAAGCAGGTCATGAAAGTTGTCATTCTCGCAGGAGGATCCGGCACTCGGATTAGTGAGGAAAGTGCAGTGCGTCCCAAGCCGATGATTGAAATCGGTCATCAACCGATCCTCTGGCACATCATGAAAATCTACGCGGCCCATGGACTAACAGACTTCGTTATCTGCTGCGGCTACAAAGGGCACATCATAAAGGAGTATTTTGCCAATTATTTTTTAAGGAATGCAGATGTTACTTTCGATCTAAAGAACAACAAAATGGAAGTTCATCAGCACTCCGTAGAGCCGTGGCGCGTGACGTTGGTCGATACCGGAGACGAATCAATGACCGGCGGACGCATCAAGCGAATTCAGTCGCATGTTGGTGATGAAACCTTCTGCCTGACCTATGGGGACGGTGTGGCCGACGTAGATATCCGCGGGCTGATCGAATTTCACCGGGAACAGAAGACTTTTGCGTCATTGACAGCTGTCCAGCTGCCGGGACGTTTCGGAGTTTTCACCCTGGAGAAGGAGCATTCCTTTATTTCCAGTTTTAGCGAGAAGCCGACTGGAGACGGAGCGTGGATCAACGGCGGATTTTTCGTTCTCGAGCCCCAGATATTTGGTTACATCGATGGCGATGACACCGTCTGGGAGCTGGAGCCCATGGAACGTCTCGCCCGCGAACGACAGCTCTCGGCTTTTCGCCACTTTGGGTTCTGGCGGCCCATGGACACACTGCGGGACAAGATCGTGCTGGAGGAGTTATGGGCGAACAATAAGGCTGCTTGGAGAATTTGGAACGACGAGAAGAGTAGGTGAGAGGCCGGGCGATCAAAAGCGGCTTGCGCAGAGTCATCACACTCGGTCTGGCATGAGGCCTTACGACTATGCGGTGATCGGCGGCGGCATCGTTGGGCTTTCGCACTGCCCTGCATTTGGGAGAGCGATATCCCGAGGCTCGCATCGTAATGCTGGAAAAGGAAGACGCGCCTGCGCGGCACCAGAGCGGCCGAAACTCGGGCGTCATTCACGCCGGCATCTACTACAAACCGGGCAGCTTCAAGGCGCGCTTTGCCAAAGCGGGCGCGAGTTCGATGGTCGAGTTCTGTCGAGAGCACGGGATTCCGTACCAGATTTGCGGTAAGGTGATCGTGGCCGCGGAGGAACGGGAACTGCCAGGGCTGGACAGCCTCTTCCAGCGCGGCGAGCGAAATGGTTTGCCGGTCCGGAAAATCTCGCCGCAAGAGGTCAACGAAATTGAACCGCATGTCCGTTGCCTGGCTGGAATCCATGTGCCCACCACCGGCATCACCGACTACCGCCAGGTTTCGCGGAAGTATCTCGAATTGTTCCAGCAAAAAGGGGGTGAGGCGAAGTTCGGAAACAAGGTCCGGCAGATCACGGACTGCGGCCGAACACACCTGATTGAAACGACAGCGGGCGAATACGAGACGAAATTTCTTGTCAGTTGTGCGGGCCTCCAGAGCGACCGGGTAGCGCGGCTCGCCGGCATGGACCCAGGTGCGAAGATCATACCGTTCCGGGGCGAATACTACGAACTGACCGCAAACAGGCGTGATCTCGTAAAGGCCCTGATCTATCCTGTCCCGAACCCGGATTTTCCGTTTCTCGGGACGCACTTTACGAGAATGATCGACGGCTCAGTCCACGCCGGACCGAATGCGGTCCTGGCTTTTAAAAGAGAGGGCTATGAGAAGACAGATTTCAACCTGCGCGATTTTTGCGAAATCATCTCGTTCGGCGGTTTCTGGAAGCTTGCCCGCAGGAATCTCGCCGAAGGGATGAAGGAGATCTATCGCTCCGTCAGCAAGGCCGCTTTTGTGCGGAGTCTCCAGCGACTCATCCCGGAGATTCACTCCGGCGACCTGGTTCCATGCAAGGCCGGCGTGCGCGCCCAGGCCTTGCTCAACGACGGCAATCTCGTGGACGATTTTCTCATGATCCGAGGACACAATGCGCTCCATGTCTGCAATGCCCCATCGCCCGCAGCCACGGCCTCGCTGGAGATTGCCAGGGCCATCGTGACGCATAATTCCAGAACCGTCTCCCAGAAACGACTGCGCTCCTGGTTCATGAAAGTACTTGTCACCGGAAGCGAAGGTTATCTTGGCTCGCTCCTTGGACCGGTCCTGTCAGAGCATGGTCATGACGTCACAGGGCTGGATACCGGCTATTACAATGATGGCTGCCTCTATCGCGCAAATGGACACACTCTGCCAACCCTCGTAAAGGACATTCGGCATTTGACCTGCGATGACTTAAAAGGCAACGACGCCATCGTCCACATGGCGGAGCTTTCCAATGATCCGCTCGGTGAACTCGATTCAAGTGTTACCTACGAAATCAACCACCAGGGGACGGTGCACCTTGCGAAAGCCGCCAAGGCTGCCGGAGTAAAGCGTTTCATTTACATGTCCTCATGCTCCGTCTATGGCGTCGCGACCGATCACGAGGTGACGGAGGAAACCAAACCGAATCCGCAAACCGCTTATGCAATTTGCAAGACATTATGCGAACGGGATCTCAAGCAGTTGGCCGATAGCGAATTTCGTTCCATGCTATTTTCGCAACGCGACGGCGTTTGGCGCGTCCCCGCGGCAGCGCTTCGATGTGTTGTTAAACAATCTCTGCGGTCTCGCCTGGACGACCAGGGAAATCAAAATGATCTCGGATGGCACACCGTGGCGGCCTCTCGTCCATGGACTGGACATCGCGCGGGCGATTGCCTGCGCGCTCGATGCACCGGCCGACGCCATTCACAACGAGATCTTCAACATCGGGAGCAATGGCCAGAACTATCAGGTTAAGGAAGTCGCCGAGAAAGTGGCCAAAGTTTTTCCCGATTGCAGACTGATCTTCGGTTCGCAAGGTTCGGACAATCGGAGTTATCGTGTCAACTTTGACAAAGTCCGGAAGCACCTGCCGGATTTCCAGTGCGATTGGGACGCGGACAAGGGCGTGGAGCAGTTCTACCAACTCTTCGGCCAGATTGATTTTACTCTCGAGACCTTCGAATACCGTGCTTTCACGCGTCTCAAGCAGCTTCAGTATCTCATTGGCACGGGTCAGCTCGATCAGAGGTTTTTCTGGAAAACAAGATTGTGACCTTGTTCCCGATTGTTCTGCGTTTTAATCAATGAGCCAGCCTGCATGTCGTTTCTGCGGGGCGCCGCTCGTCCATGTCATGTGCGACCTTGGCATGTCGCCGCTCGCGAACTCCTATGTGAAGTTCGAGGACGCGCGGAAGGCGGAGAAACTTTATCCGCTCAAAGTCTGGGTTTGCGACCGCTGTCTCCTCTCGCAACTCGAAGAGTTCGAGTCGCCCGAGGCCATCTTCAGCGATTACCTTTACTTCTCCAGTTTCTCCACCACCTGGGTCGAGCACGCTCGCTGCTACTGCGAGATGATGACGGAGCGCTTCGGGTTGAACGGGGCGAGCCAGATTATCGAAATCGCCAGCAACGATGGCTACCTGCTCCAGCACTTCAAGGCCAGGGGCATTCCCGTCCTCGGCGTCGAGCCGGCGGCCAACGTCGCCAGGGTCGCGTGGGAGCAGAAGCGGATTCCCAGCGTCGTGAAATTCTTCGGCGTGCAGACCGCGAAAGAACTTGTCGCCGATGGCAAATCGGCCGATTTGCTCCTTGGCAACAACGTTCTCGCTCATGTTCCCGATATCAATGATTTCGTAGGGGGTTTGAAAATTGCGCTCAAGCCCGCCGGGGTTATCACATTTGAGTTTCCGCACCTGCTGCGACTCATGGAACAGAACCAGTTCGATACGGTATATCACGAACACTTCTCCTACCTGTCGTTCCTGGCGGTGGAGAAGATATTTTCCCACCACGGGCTCACCCTCTTCGACGTCGAGGAAATCGGAACGCACGGCGGCTCACTTCGTATTTTTGGCCGGCAGAATGAGAATGGAAGCGAAGCCGCGGCTGTGACGAACCGCGTCGCGAAGATGAAGGAGAAGGAAGAGAGCTTCGGTCTTCAGAAGATGGAGACCTATGATGCGTTCGGTGCAAAGGTGAAGACGACCAAGCGCAAGCTCCTCAAGTTTCTCATTGCGGCGAAGGATGAGGGCAAAAAGGTCGTTGCCTATGGCGCCGCGGCCAAGGGTGTGACCCTGGTGAACTACTGCGGCGTTGGCGCTGATCTTGTCGACTACGTGGTGGACAAGAGCCCTTACAAGCAGAACCGCTTTATGCCGGGGGTGCGCATCCCGATTTACGGCCCCGAGAAGATTTTTGAGACCAAACCGGACTACGTGCTGATCCTCCCGTGGAACCTGAAGAAGGAAATTAGCGACGAGATGGCGAGGGTGCGCGACTGGGGTGGCAAATTCGTCGTGCCGATTCCCGAAGTGCGAGTGGTTGGGTGGACCGAGTTGAATGGAAGCAGCAGCAGCGTGAATCCCGGGGGCGAAAGTTCGAGGGCTCAGTTTCCTGATCTTGACCCGATCATGCACGACCGCGATCGCAGCCGGCCAGATTTCGTTGGGTAATGCCGAACGGGGCGCGTGGTCCTAACGTCTCCATCACATTGAAACCGACACTGACGGCGAAGAAGCTCCTCTGGATGTATGAACGCATGTCGCTCATCCGCCAATTCGAGGAGCGCTTGAAGTGGCTCGTCGAAACCGGCGTGCCCGTCGGCGCCGTGCATTACTACATTGGTCAGGAAGCGGTCGCAGCCGGTGTCTGCGCCGCACTCAAGGACGATGACTGGATTGCTTCCAATCACCGGGGTCACGGCCACTGCATCGCCAAGGGGGCGGACGTTGCGCCTATGATGGCTGAGTTGTTTGGCAAGGTCACTGGCACCAACCGAGGCAAGGGTGGCTCGATGCACATCACCGATATTACCAAGGGCATCCTCGGCGTGAACCCTATCGTTGGCGCAAGCGTCGGCCACGCACTTGGCGCAGCGCTTTCTTCCAAGGTGCGCAAGACCACGCAAGTAGCCGTTGCATTCTTCGGCGACGGCGGCGCGGGTATCGGCATCACGCACGAGTGTATGAACATGGCATCGATCTGGAAGTTGCCCGTGATTTTTGTCTGCGAGAACAACGGCTACGCGCAGGCCACGCCGGTCGAATACGCCTCCTCGACCACGAAGATCTCCGATCGCGCCCCCGGCTACAAGATGCCGGGCGTCACCGTGGATGGCCAGGATGTGGTCGCGGTGTGGGAGGCGGCTGAGGCCGCCGTGAAGCGCGCGCGTGCCGATGAGGGTCCGACGTTGATCGAGGCAAAGACGTATCGCTACTACGGCCATCATCAGGGCGACGACACGTTGCGCTACCGCTTGAAGGAGGAAGAACAGGTCGCGCGCGACCGCGATTGCCTGAAGCAGTTTCGTGCGAAGATGGAACAGAGCGGGGCGCTCAAGGTTGCCAGGCTCGACGCCATCGACGCACAAAACAAGAAACTGATTGATCATGCGGTTGACTTTGCCAGGTCGAGCCCGGTGCCCGAACCGCGCGAGCTTTACACCGATGTTTACGTTCCGCTGAGGCAGGCGGGAGACGTTCCAGAGCGAACCGCTGCAGGAGTGCCGTATTTGGCGAACGGCCGTTTATGAAAAAGAGAAAACAGGGAAAGATCAGGAAGGCTGCAATGGCGGCAACCATGGTGCTGGTATCCCCTTTGGCGGCCGATGATGATTTTCAAACCGACATCGAAACTCGACAGCACGGTCGTTCCCGCCGGACGGTCGCTTCCCAAATTGCGGGCGAGATCGCCTCACTTCGCGAACTCAATTTCGGCCAGGCCATCAACGAAGCATTGCGTCTGGAAATGCGCCGCGACTCGACGGTCATCGTCATCGGCGAAGACGTTGCGGGCGCCGCAGGCCGTGCGCACCTTGGGCTCACAGATGCCTGGGGCGGTCCGATGCGCGCGACGAGAGGATTGATCAAGGAGTTCGGCCCCGAGCGTGTCATCGACACTCCGATCGCCGAGATGGGCTTTGTTGGCATGGCTGTGGGCGCGGCGATGACTGGTTTGCGTCCCGTGGTGGAGATCATGTTCGTTGATCTGATTGGTGTTTGTTACGACCAGATCATCAATCAGGCTGCCAAGATGCATTACATGATGGGTGGCAAGGTCGACTTGCCGATCGTCATCCGCACCGCCTACGGCACGCGCGGCGACAAACGCAGCTACGGTGGCGGCGCCGCAGCGCAGCATTCGCAGACGCTCTACGCGACGCTCGCGCATGTTCCCGGTCTAAAGGTCGTCGTGCCTAGCACGGCCTGCAATGCAAAGGGTCTGACGATTTCTGCGATTCGCGACAATGGCCCCGTCATTGTGATGGAGCACAAGTTTCTCGGTCTTTCGGCGAAAGGCCAGGTACCGGAAGACGCCTACACGACGCCGATCGGCAAGTGCGAACTGGTCCGCAAAGGCAGGGACGTGACGCTCGTCGGCATCGGTCGCATGACCCACGTCTGTCTGGATGCCGCCACCGCACTTGCCGCGCAGGGCATCGAGGCGGAGGTGGTGGATGTGCTCACCATTAACCCGCTGGACGAGGAAACCATCGTCGAGTCGGTGAAGCGGACGCATCGCTGTGTCGTGGTGGACGAGGACACGCCTGTTTGTTCGATGGCCCGCGACATTGCGGCGCGCGTCGGCGATGCGGCTTTCGACTTTCTCGACGCACCTGTGAAAGCGGTCACCGCTGCAGATACGCCGGTGCCCTTCGCGGCTGTGCTCGAAGCGCATTACACGCCAAATGCTGACAAGGTTGCCGCAGCGGTAAAGGAGCTGATCGGTTAAGAGATGGCTTCACCCATCGTCATGCCGAGTTTCGGGATGTACACCGCCGACGGAACGCTTGTCTCCTGGCTGCACCCGGCCGGCACTGTCGTTAACGAGGGTCAGCCAGTGCTCGAAATCGAAACCGACAAGGCGACGCAAGAAGTCCCAGCGCCTGCAAGCGGCCTGCTGCACCACGTCCTGCGTGTCGGCACAAGAGTGACGGAGCAGATGATCATCGGTTATGTGCTGGCGGAGGGGGAGCAGGCTCCGGCGGAAACTGGCACTCCACAGCCGGCGAATCCGGCGTCAACGATCGGCGCTGTCTCCGACCGTGGCAGCGTTCAGGATCAAGGGGCGCAATCTTCATCATCCGGGCAAGGCCGGAGCCACAATAGTTCAGCCGATGCCCTTGACGGGGGTTGGATCAAAGCGAGTCCCATTGCGCGTCGGCTTGCGAGCGAGCGCGGCATTCCGCTCAGCACTTTGCGCGGCTCAGGCCCAGGCGGGCGCATCGTTGAAGCGGACCTCCTGGCAGCGTCAAAGCGCGCGCCGGCGATGGCTCCGATCGTTCCCATCCCGTGGCGCGTGCGCGAACGAATCCCATTTACCGGCATCAGGCGCGTGATTGCAGAGCGTCTGAGGCAGAGCCAGAACGCTGCCGTCTCCCTTACCCTCCAGCGCGAAGTCCGCGCCGGACAACTTTCCGGGGCGCGCGCCGAACTCAACCGGAAGATCGGCGCCTCAGTTCCGTTCGACGCGTTCTTTGTGAAATTCCTGGCGAACGCGCTGCGCGAACGGCCAGAGTTGAACTCCGTCATCAGCGGCGACGAACTGGTGTTGCTGGACGAGGTTAATATCGGCTTTGCCTGCTCCGTGCCAGGGGGGCTTGTCGTGCCGGTGATCAGGGATGCGGATACCGTGAGCATCACCGAAATCGGTCGACGCATCCGCGAGCTGACCGGGCGCGCACGTGCGGGTCAGATCAAGTCCGCCGAGATTGAGGGCGGCACTTCGACGATTACGAATCTCGGCGGCTTCGGCGTGGACGGATTCACCCCGGTACTTAATCTGCCGCAGTCGAGCATCCTCGGCATAGGTCGCATTCTGCCGCGGGCGGTGTCTCATGGCGGCGTCATTCGTGAGATGCCAACGGTCTGGCTGAGCCTGACTTTCGATCACCGGGTGGCGGACGGCGTTCTGGCCGCGCAAGTGCTCGAATCCATCGCGCGCCAGATGAATGAAGAGCGTCATTTGCAAAGTTTGATCTCAGCCGTCTGACGGAGTTCTCTCGTGAACCATCCCGAAAAAATCTCTGTGGCCGAGTTTGCCAAGCGCATTCGCAAGCACGTCGTCACGATGACAAGCCGCGCGAACTCCTCGCACATCGGTTCGTGCCTCTCGATGACCGACATCCTCGCCACGCTTTACGGCAAGGTGCTCCGCTTCGATGCGGCTCATCCCGATTGGCCGGACCGCGACCGTTTTCTCCTCAGCAAGGGCCACGGCTGCGCCGCGCTCTATGCGACGCTGGCCGAGTGCGGCTTCTTCCCAAAGGACTGGCTCGACAATTACTATCTAAACGGCACGCGCCTCGCCGGGCACGCGACGCACAAAGGCACTCCGGGCGTGGAGCTTTCTACCGGCTCGCTCGGACACGCCCTGCCGGTTGCGTGCGGCATGGCGCTGGCGGGAAAGCGCGACGGGAAAAGTCACCGCGTGTTCGTCATCCTTAGCGACGGCGAGTGCGACGAGGGTTCAAACTGGGAGGCGGCGCTCTTCGCGCCGCAGCACAGACTCGACAACCTCGCCGTCATCGTGGACTACAACAAAATTCAGAGCCTCGGCCGGGTGAAGGAGGTCATCGACCTCGACCCGCTGGCGGACAAGTGGCGCGCCTTCAACTGGGGCGTGCGCGAACTCGACGGACACGATCTCGCCGCGCTTGACGACGCGTTGCTGAGCGTGCCGTTTGAGCGGGGCAAGCCGAGTTGCATCGTGGCGCACACAGTGAAGGGCAAAGGGGTGAGTTTCATGGAAGACAAGCTTTTGTGGCACTACAGCGCGCCCAAGGGGGACGACCTGACGAAGGCGCTTGCGGAAGTCGAGGCAGCCCGATGAGAAACGCATTCCTCGACACGCTTTACGAACTCGCTCTGCACGACGAGCGCATCATGTTTATCACTGGAGACCTCGGCTTCCGCGTAGTGGAAAAGTTCATGGAGAACCGGCCCGACCAGTTTCTCAATGCCGGCGTCGCAGAGCAGAACATGACCGGAATCGCCGCGGGCATGGCGCTCAGCGGGCGCATCTGCTGCACCTATTCGATCGCTAATTTCCCGACGCTTCGCTGTCTCGAGCAGATCCGCAACGACATTTGCTATCACGACGCCAATGTGAAGGTCGTCTCCGTCGGCGGCGGTTTTGCCTACGGCGCGATGAGCGTTACGCACCATGCGATGGAAGACCTCGGCGTGATGCGTTGCCTGCCGAATCTCACCCTGATAGCTCCCGGTGACCCTGTGGAAACGCGGGCCGCAACGCGCGCCATGATCGCGCATCCGGGCCCGGTCTACCTTCGCCTCGGCAAAGCCGGTGAGCCGGTGGTTCATCCCGGCGAAATCAGCTTTCAGATCGGCAAGGCAATCCGCTGCCGCGAAGGGGCTGACGTAGCACTTGTCTCCACGGGCGGCATGCTATGGACCGCGATCCAGGCAGCCGAAAAACTGGCCGCCAAGGGAATCGAGACGCGCGTGCTTTCGATGCATACGCTCAAGCCACTCGATGATGAAGCCTTGCTCGCTGCCGCGCGCGAGACAGGCGCTGTGCTGACGCTGGAGGAGCATAGCATCGTGGGCGGACTCGGCAGCGCGGTTGCGGAACTGTTTGCCGAGCAATTCGACCTGAAGGTGCCATTCAAGCGACTCGGCGTGCCAAACGCCTTCTCGCCGTACATCGGTGCACAGGATTACATGCTGGCCAAGTACGCTCTGAGCCCCGATGCGGTGGCTCAGAGCGTGACGGAATTTCTTGAGCTTTCCCATCAGCGCTAAACTGTGGCCCTCGTCGATTGAGATGCCCGAGGTTCCCAGTGGCACCGAGGTGTTCGACTGTTTGATCGTCGTAAACTGACGCGGAAACTCTTCTGTCTCGAAAGACATCCGGACAATTTTCAACGTGAAGGTTCCCATGGGAAAAAGTCGAAAAGCCAGTCGAAGAACGTTGCGTAATAAGTAAGTTCGAGGTCGGCCAACCGGCTCGCTTTGAACTAAATCAACACAGCCAAATGGAGTTTACAAAATCCAAAGCACTGCAGACCAAATTTCATTCCGTTATCCCTGGCGGATCACATACCTATGCCAAGGGCGATGACCAGTATCCCGAGGCCATGCCGGTGTACATCAGCCATGGCAAAGGGTCCCATGTCTGGGACGTGGACGGAAATGAATACATCGAGTACGGCATGGGTTTGCGTTCGGTCACCCTGGGGCATGCTTACGACTCGGTAGCTGAAGCTGCCTGTCGCCAGATTCGACTGGGCAACAACTTCGTCCGTCCGTCTCCCATAGAGCTGGAATGCGCTGAAGCCCTGCGCGACCTCATTCCCGGAGCTGAAATGGTGAAGTTTGGGAAGAACGGATCGGATGCGACCAGCGGGGCGATCAAACTCGCTCGCGCCCACACCGGCCGGGATATGGTAGCCATTTGTGCGGACCATCCTTTCTTTTGCGTGGAAGACTGGTTTATCGGCTCGACTGCCATGAGCGCGGGCGTTCCAGAAGTGGTCCAGCAGCTGACGGTGAAGTTCCGCTACAATAATCTGGATAGCTTGCGCCAACTGTTTGCGCAATATCCGGCGCGCATCGCCGCCGTCATCCTGGAGGCGGAGCGCGAGTGTGAGCCGGCTGTGGGATATCTGGCGGCCCTGAAAGAGCTGTGCGCGCAGGAGGGCACAGTGCTCATTTTTGACGAAATGATCACAGGCTTCCGCTGGGACAACGGTGGTGCACAGCGGTTCCACGGCGTTACCCCGGACCTTTCCTCGTTCGGCAAGGCGCTTGCCAACGGCTTTTCGGTTTCTGCCCTCGTCGGCCGGCGTGCAATAATGGAGCGTGGCGGACTTAAGACCGATCGGGAGCGAGTTTTCCTAATGTCCACCACGAACGGTGCCGAAAATCCCGGTCTCGCCGCTGCGATCGAGACGATGCGCATCTATCGCGAAGAGCCGGTCATCGAAACGCTGTGGCGCCAGGGCCGGCAGTTGTCGGACGGCATCCGACAAGTGGTCCACGAGTTAAAATTGGATGATTACTTTCAATTGCGAGGTCGGCCCTGCTGCCTGCTCTACGCCACGTTGGATCAGAAGCGAGAGCCATCCCAAGCCTTCCGCACGCTCTTCCTGCAAGAAACCATGCGTCAGGGTTTGCTCATGCCTTCCCTCGTCGTCAGCTATTCGCATTCGGATTCCGACATTCAGCGCACGATTGATGGCATCGCGACGGCGCTAGGCGTGTATCGCCGTGCCTTGGAGGACGGGATAGATCGTCATTTGGCCGGGAGGCCGGTCAAGCCAGTGTTTCGCCAGTTCAACTAGACGGATTCCAAATAGGTAGCGTCGCTTTCTAACCTGGCTGAGAATTGTTACAGCGATGAAAATGGGTCCAAGATCAAAGGGATCGCCCAGGTCGCCTTCTCCGCGGTATAGGCCATCTTTCCGTCAAACAGGACATGTTATCCTCAAGCCTTCAGAGGAGTTGCCTTGCAACCTGTAGCTGAATTAACGACGGTCCACTGTCGATAGCCCACCGCTAACAGAATGAAGCTCGAAATCGCTACTTCAACTTGCCCGGTCTGCGAGTCCGCGCAGACTCATTCTTTTTTTTCCCAACTTGGAGTGCCCACACAGATCGGCTACCTGGCCCCCACTCGGTTGCAGGCGCTCAACTGCGAACTTGGCGATATTACGCTTGAGCTTTGCCGAAATTGCGGACACGTTTGGAATAGTTCGTTCGATCCGGGCAAAATTGCCTTTGGCCCGGATTATGATTCGTCGGAGTATTACTCGGACACTTATCGGGAGTACGTAAGCAGCTCAATCGGCCGGCTTGAATCACGCTACAAGCTGACCGGAAAGACCGCGCTCGAGATCGGCTGTGGCAAGGGAGACTACCTGCGAATGCTGATTGCAGCAGGTTTCACAAAAGGGATAGGCTTTGATCCAACCTTTGTCGAAGCGGGCTTCAGCGAAGAATCGCGCCGGCAGATCACGATCTATCGAAGGAACTTCGGTCCGGAAGACAGCGCGCTGAAACCCGACCTGGTTGCGTGTCGAAGTGTGTTGCAGTACTTTCCGAAGCCGCGCGACCTCCTGCGCTGCATTCGGGCAGCCCTTGAAGACCGGCTCGACACTGTAGTCTATTTCGAAGTGCCGAATGGTGCCGAGGCGTTCCGAAAGAAGCATGTTTGGTATGTCATGTATGAGGCAGGCTGTTTCTTCTCTTCTTCCTCACTCGCCCGCATCTTTCGGGAATGCGGCTTTGAAGTGCTGGATATTCTCTCGGTCTTCGGCGATTCTCGGCTGGAAATTGAGGCAAAGCCATCATCCTCGCCTCGGGAACATCGTTCGGAAGATCCTCAATTAATAGCCGAGATCGTCCAACAGGTAGCTGGGTTCGCCGTTGAATACGCCACGCAGCTCAAGAAGTGGTCGGAAGAGTTCGATTTGCATCGAAAACAGAAGAAAAGGTTGTTCTCTGGGCCTCAGGGATGCGGGCCATTTCCTTGCTCGCTAATGTGCCGTCCGCCGCCTCCTGGGTAGAATATGTTGTTGATGTGAATCCTCAGCGACAGGGAAGATACATGCCAAAGAGCGGACAAAGGGTCGTAGCTCCGGCCGAACTGCGTCAAATTGCTCCGGACATTGTGATAGCGACAAATCCAAACTACGCTTCGGAGATCCTCGGTCAAATCAGGGACTTGGGGTTACAGTGCGATTTTCAGATCTTAGAGTAATTCGTTAGTCCAAATTGTTACTTTATGCAGTCGTTTGATCCCCTGGCCTCAACCAGTCAGCGCTGACATTCAATAAAGGTGAAAATGCCACTCTACGTTTTATGGATTAAGCCATCCGGCGAAGCATTCCAAACTCTTTCGCGGACAATTCGGAAACTTGCGACTGAACTCAACACGGTGATGTTTGAGCCTCACGTGACGCTGGTGGCGGACCTCGATGGAAGTGAGCAGGAGCTTGCTGAGTGCGGCGAGGAACTTTCAGGCCAAATCAAGCCTTTCAAGATCTTTTTGACTGAGCCGGCGTACCAGGACGAATACTTTAAATGCGTTTTTCTGCGGGTGGAGAAGACGCAGTCCGTAATGAATGCGAATGCCTGTGCCGGCGCGCATTTTCAAACGACCGCAGGAAATCTACGAGCCTCACGTCAGTCTCGTCTATGGCGATCTACCCGAAGAGCGCAAGAAGGTTATTATCCGGGGCCTCCCGGAAAATATCAAAACGGATTTCGAAGCGAAGACCATTTACCTCATCAGGGCGGATTCTCCGCATCCAAGAGATTGGCACGAACTCGCAGCGTTTCGCCTGGGGGGCTGACGAATGGCGGGCAGACTCCTTTGGGACAACGACCGGAACAACGGCACGTTGCCTCGTAAGAGTCCCAGCCGAGGTGCCCGTAATCAGTCGGCTTTTGCCGAGAGAAGCGCAAGAATAAGAAAAGTCACTTTGAGAGGCAATGAATACCGAGCATCTTACTGAGGTGGTGTACACACAACGATCGGAATTGCTCCATCCAGGGCGATTTTTCCTGTCGATGTTTCGAGATTTGGCAGCCTCCCGGGAATTGGCTTGGCGGCTTTTCATGCGCGATCTTAGTGCGCGTTATCGACAAAGTCTTCTTGGTTATGTCTGGGCGTTTCTGCCGCCGCTGGCGACGGTAATCCCATTTGTGTTTCTTAGGTCACAGGGCTTGTTTAGCACCGGGGCAACTGTTATCCCGTATCCGGCCTACGTCATGATCAGTATGCTGTTCTGGCAGGTTTTTGTTGATGCCGTTCAATCTCCCCTTAAGTCCGTGATTGCGGCAAAACCAATGCTATCAAAAATCCAGTTTCCGCCGGAGGCAATCGTGATAGCCGGCCTGGGAGATGTCCTATTTAGCTTCTTGATCCGGCTGGTACTTTTGGCCGGAGTTTTGTTTTGGTATCGTCTTATGCCTCCTCCGACGGCAGTGTTGGTTCCATTTGTCGTCGTCGCGCTGATCATTTTGGGCTTCATGGTAGGACTCGTAGTTACTCCCTTTGGAGTTTTGTATACGGATATTACGCCGAGCCTGGCCATTATTACCACGTTTTGGATGTTTCTGACACCCGTGGTCTATCCAGCACGAGCAACCGGTTTGGCCGGGCTGGTTTCGCGCTGGAATCCGGTCAGTCCGTTGATAATCGTTGGCCGGGACTGGCTTACCTTGGGAACGACGGCGTTTTTGCCCGAATTTCTGTTTGTTTCGTTAATGTCGTTAATTATGTTGTTTGCAGGATGGGTTGTTTATCGAGTCGCTCTCCCGCATTTGATCGCGCGCATCGGTAATTGAGTCGGCCCAACGTCGGCTTCGATCGTTCAGAACGAATTGCAATAGGAAATAAAATGTCGAATGAGACGCTCATAAAGGTAGAAAACGTTAAGAAGAAGTTTTGCCGGAGTCTGCGCAGATCTCTGCAGTACGGCGTTCAAGATATCGCCACTGATCTGATAGGATGGCATATTTCAAACACAGAGTTGCGACCCAAGGAATTCTACGCCGTCGACGACGTCTCATTCGAACTTCGGCGTGGGGAATGCCTCGGCCTTATCGGAAGGAATGGCGCTGGGAAAACAACGCTGCTCAAGATGTTGAACGGCTTGATCAAGCCGGATGCAGGACGGATCACTGTACGCGGGCGAATGGGCGCTCTGATCGCTTTGGGCGCCGGCTTTAATCCTCTCCTGAGTGGGCGCGAGAACATCTATGTGAATGGTTCCATTCTTGGGTATGAGAAAGGCCGAGATTAATGCCAAACTCGAGAGCATCATACGATTTTGCCGAGATCGGAGAATTCATTGATTCACCAGTTCAGAGCTACAGCTCCGGCATGGTTGTTCGCCTTGGGTTTGCGGTGGCGGTTCATTGCCGGCCGGACAGCCTGCTTCTCGACGAGGTTCTGGCCGTGGGTGATGCGGCCTTTCAGGCCAAATGTTTCAATGCCTTAAGTGAATTTCGAAACCGGGGAGTGGGATTCATCCTCGTTTCGCACCAATTAAGCAAGATCGACTATTTCTGCGATCGGGTCGTCTACTTAAAGAAGGGCCGCACCGCATATCTCGGAAAGACAGAGGAAGGGGTCGCCGCATTCGCGCAAGACATGCTTTTGGAAAGCGAAGCACTCGACGACGGCAGCGAAGGCGTCTGCGGTAACGGCAAGGTCGTGATAAAGCGCGTAGCCTTTCTGGATCAAAGATCGAAAGAGATCACCGAGATGCGCGCGGGTGATCCGGTCACGCTGCATCTGGAATACGAGTGTGCTTCTGCCGACGCAGTATCAGCAGCCGTGGACATCATCATAAAAGACCGGAGCGGCACCTTTTTCCATGACCAAAATGTGATAAAATGCGAACAGCTTTGCGGCCAAGGTTACATCGACGTCATGTTCGAATCTGTGCCGGCAAATAACGAGAGATTGTTCTTCTCAATCTGCTTGCTCGACCCCGATTCCCGGGAAGTGTTTGATTGGAAGCGTCGCGTCCCGTTGACGGTTCATGGCACGCTGGGTAATTATGGACAGAGTCCATTTGTCCTTCGATCTCGAAAATGGTGCGGCTACGACAAGGAACTCGTACACGTCGTGAAATAATCTGGCCGGTTGTATGGCAACAAATATTCTCGGCATATCAGCCTTCTACCATGACTCGGCGGCCGCTCTGATCCAGGACGGGGACATCGTCGCCGCAGCCCAGGAAGAACGCTTTACGCGTCGAAAGCATGATCCCGGATTTCCACGCAACGCGATCACCTATTGTCGCCTGGAAGGGGGTCTTAATGTCTCGGACATCGATTATGTTGTCTTTTATGAGAGACCGTTCCTGAAGTTCGAGCGAATCCTTGAGACGTCGCTTGCTTATGTTCCACGGGGGTTTGAATCCTTCCGGCGCGCCATGCCGTCATGGGCGAAGTTCAAATTGCGTCTCCCGGAAAGAATTCAGACCGAACTCGGAAGCGAATTTCGCGGGCAGATATGCTTTGTCGAGCACCATGAGTCGCACGCGGCCAGCGCCTTTTTTCCATCGCCGTTTGAGGAGGCAGCCATTCTGACCTTGGATGCAGTGGGTGAATGGGCGACAAGTTCAATCGGGCAAGGAAAAGGAAATCGCATTACCGTGGATTACGAGATGCGTTTTCCGCATTCTTTGGGAATGCTTTACTCCGCGTTTACTTATTACACAGGCTTCAAGGTCAATTCAGGTGAATACAAACTGATGGGGCTCGCTCCGTATGGCCATGCCGCAATACGCGGACGTGATCATGAGAGAAGATCGTCAAGGTAATGGAGGACGGATCGCTTGGCTTGGACATGTCTTATTTTAATTATTGCCAGGGGATGACAATGACGCTCAGAAAAGTTCCACGAACTCTTTGGTGGCCCTCCGCGAGAGCCGGAGGGATTTATCAGTCAAAAGGAGATGGATTTGGCTGCTTCTATTCAGCAGGTGTGTGAAGAAGTTGTCTTGAAAGCCGCACGCCATGCGCATCGAGCTTACCGGAAACGAAACCTGGTCCTGGCCGGTGGCGTGGCCTTGAACTGCGTCGCAAACGGGCGCTTGCTGCGGGAAGGGCCGTTCGAGAATATCTGGATTCAGCCGGCTGCTGGAGATGCCGGCGGCGCTCTCGGCGCAGCCTTGCTCTTCTGGCACCATGAGCTTGGCCAGCCCAGGAAGCCGCTTCCCCACGACAGTCAAAAGGGCTCGCTTCTTGGGCCATCGTTCGAGAATGATGATATCGGAGTGTTCCTGGACGCAAGCGGCGCCAAATACGAATATTACTCCGAGGAAAGCCCACTATTGGATCGAGTAGCGCGACTCATGGCCGAGGAAAAAGTGGTGGGATGGTTCCAGGGACGCATGGAGTACGGCCCTCGCGCTCTTGGCTGCCGCAGCATCATCGGTGATCCGCGTTCACCTCGCATGCAGCAGAAGATGAATCTCAAGATCAAATTCCGCGAGTCATTTCGTCCTTTCGCACCCTGCGTCCTGCAGGAATACGTGGACAAAGTGTTCGAGATGCGTCCGAACGAAGAGAGCCCGTATATGTTGCAAGTGGCGCCTGTAAGGGAGGAGTGGCGGACTTCCGTGAGCTCCGAAGACAAATTGCGCATGCAGGATCCTGACCTAAGGATTCGAGTTGCCGTGCCGCGATCAAGACTTCCTGCGATCACTCATGTGGATTACTCTGCGAGAATTCAAACAGTGGACGCTGAGCGACATGGGAGATTTTATCGACTGATGCGGCGCTTTTGCGAGCTAACCGAGTGTCCAGTTATTGTGAATACCAGTTTCAACATTCGCGGTGAACCAATCGTTTGTTCACCGGAAGATGCTTATCGTTGCTTTCTGGCGACCGAAATGGAGTGCCTTGTTCTCGAGAACCATGTTCTCTTGAAGGATCAGCAACCAGCCCACTCATTCTCGACATGGAAAGTTACAAGGCAGTGTACTCCTTGGATTAGCTGAAATGCTGACATTACCCGAACCACCGCGAGCAGCTCATCTGAGATCGTTTTGGCTGGCTCTGTCGATGATGCTTCGGCATGAGTACGGCGATCTGTCTGCATGTTCTGGCGGTGCCTCATTCATTGGCAATTTCTGCGATCACCGTCCTTCTTCTCGTAGGAGCAGGTTTTTTTGGAACAGACTGGATTCGACCCTTCTATACTGTGTGGAACAAAGGGGCCGGCCTGGTAGCTCGTGTGGCAAGTCGACTTCTAATGGGCGTCTGTTTTTTCATCGTCTTCGCAGCGGTAGGACTGGCCGGTGCGCGATTTAGCCGCAAACCACCGACCTCAGCGTCATCGGGATGGAACCGGCGTGGGCCGCAGGTTGGAGAGGAGAATAATGCGCCTTCCGCGGGAGCAGGAATTAAGGAGGCGGTCTGGATGCGCGCCTACGTCCGCTGGGCTCGTCGGAGCGGCAACCTATGGGCGATTGTTTTACTTCCGTTTCTGTCGTTTCTTTCTCTTCTGGCCAAGGATGAGGACGACACGCTCCCGACGACATGTTTACACCCTTTTCTAATACCTGAAATGAATGAATTTCGGCTCTTCGTCGCCTTGATTGCGGGATTAGTCGCGGCAATTGTAGCACTGCCGTTAGTAATTCTGTTACTGCCACTGATCTTTGTTCTAGTGGCAACGCGCCTAGTCAGCAGGTGGATTGAGCCTCCATATCTATTATGGCGGGAACTTATTCAATTCGATCCACAGTTTGGCTGGAAAAACCGGGAAAACATGTCTGGATTTCATTTGGCTGATGATGGCGTGTATCGCACCACAACGGACTCGGAGGGTTGGCGCGGGACAGCGTCGATTGATGGCAGTCGAAGTAATAGTCTTCGGTGATTCATATGCGTTCGGCCATGCCTCCAGCGACAAGTATTTTTTTGCGGATTTAAATCCCAATCTTCGCGTGAAGGCCATCGGTGCCAACGGTTACAACATGGTGCAGGAATATCTGTGGATCAGAGAATTGGCATCGCGGATGCGCGGCAAATTAGTCGTATGGTTCATCTATCTTGGGAACGACTTAACGGACAATGTTGAAGCGAGCGTGGAAGGCTACCGGATTCCCTTCGTCAAAGAAGTCCAGGAAGCAAGGACTTGGGAAATAGTAACGAGTCACCTGCGCGCGTCTCCATGGCCGTCGGGTGCGAGAAGGTGGCTGAGCACCTTCTCCGAGAGACGCGCGAAGATTTTTGTGCCGGGTCCGTCGTCGGCCCGGATCTTTTCGGCATGCGAATACCTGATCGCGAACGGCGCAAACGTCGTTCAAGAAGGCGGGCGGCAGGTTGGCCGTGGTGTCCATACCATTCAAGGACATGTTGACTCGGAAAGGGGAAGAAGTAATAAAAAGTTATCTTTGTGATGGATCCCGGTTTGACGTCAATTATCCGGAGTAGCCAACTTGCTGAAATTTGTGCCAAATTGACTTTGCCCTTCGTTGCCGGTAGAGGTCGGTTGGGTTTGGAACACTATAGGGGCTTTGAGACTCACTGGAATGTAAAAGGAAGTCAGATGGTAGCGGATTTGGTTGACGACCTGTATCGAAAATTTGAAGCGGACGTCACTCAAGTGCTGTCGCAGGACAAAAGGACGTTCGCCTCGCTCCACGCAGGTTTGGCCAAGAGCTGACCTCAAAAGGCGGCTTCGTGAGCTAGAATGCGTTTTGCGGACGGAGCGTTAAGGGGATGACGATTCGACAACCCATCAAGGGCTCATTGCGATTGACTAAAAATAAACAAAATCGACCGTCGAGGTCCGATTCACGCTTCTTTATTCTCCTCAACCGTTCAGATCAATGATTGCCGTGCGACCGGTCAGGGGTTTTCAAGCCGACTCGCAGTTTGTTCGCCCTCTGTTTGCCATTACCCTGCTTCTGCTCGGCCTTCAGTACGCTGTCGTAGAAACTGCGGGCGAACCCTATCCCGCCATCATGATGCCCCGGTTCACTGGAAACTCTGGGTATGAGAACGGTGCGGTGAGCCTCCGTGTAATAGAAGTGCCTTTTTTGGAATCGCGACCTGCAGACAAACTTGTCGGTCGATGAAGCATATCGAGAACACGATGATCCCATTCATTACCCAGTGATGATTCTGAATCCATGGCTCGAAGTGCTAATCTCGCCGGTTAGAAAATCTCGGAGTTATTGGCGAATGGGACACGCGTAAGAAGAGTTGCGCTTCGGGCCGCTTCCAGGGTTGTGGGGAAGGACCTTGTAGCTGTAAATGTTTTATATCAGGTCGGAAAGTCGAATGAAAGACAAGCCATTGGTAAGCGTTGTAACTCCGGTTTATAACGGCGAGCGATATCTTTCGGAATGTATTGAGAGCGTGATAAGCCAAACCTATCAGAACTGGGAATACATCATCGTTAACAATTGTAGCACCGATCGAACCCAAGAGATTGCTCAGAGTTATGCGAGAGAAGGACGAGCGGATTAGAATTCATAACAATCAGGAATTGGTCAAAGTGTGTCCTAATCATGACATTGCGATCAGTCTTATCGCGCCGACGAGCCACTATTGTAAGGTACTCCACGCGGACGATTTCATGTTTCCCGAGTGTTTGGAGCGTATGGTTGATCTCGCCGTCGCAAATCCTTCGGTCGGACTTGTCAGCTCATATCGCTTGGACGATAAAGAAGTTAATTTGGATGGCTTGCCGTATCCGAGCACGGTCGTAGCGGGGCGTGAAATTTGTCGTCAACTTCTCCTGAACGACCTGTTCGTCTTCGGCTCGCCTTCGTCGGTTCTGATCCGGTCGGATCTGATTCGGGGCCGGAAACAATACATCGATGATGACACCTTTTTCCAGCACGGCGACAGTGCGGCGTGCCTTGAGATGCTGATGAATACTGACTTCGGCTTCGTCCATCAGGTGCTGACATTCACCCGGCGACACGAGGGCGCTACGGATACACCGACGGCGTTGATGCTGAACAGCTATCTCCCAGGAAAGATGATGCAGTTGAAGAGGTACGGCCCGTTCTACCTCGAACCGGATGAGTTCGAGCGGTGTATGGAGCGTCGCCTGAGAGGCTACTACAACTTCCTGGGAAAAAATCTGGTAGCATACAGAGACATGGACTTTTGGAAATTTCACTGCCAGGCTTTGAAGGCGCTCGGGATTCGATTGAATTACGGACGGCTGGCCTGGGCCAGTCTTACGACGGCAAAAAAGGCCTATCTTCTTCATCCTTTTAAGGCTGCTGGAAGCATTCTCAAAAGCGTTCGGCAGATTACCGCAAATCGGCTTTAAGAAGGGACGATGCGCCGAGGCGGATCAGCTCCTGCTCAACTGCGGGCGTTGAAATGAGGGCGCGTAATCAGACGATATGGGTTGAACATGAATCCGCTGATTAAACGAACGATTAAGCGCGTCCTGGTTAAGGCGATGAAGCCGCCCCTAAATACCTGTGCGAACCTTCTTCATCGGATTATGGTGATGGAGCCTCCCGACCAAGAGAAACGGGGTGTGCCGACGTTCAACAGCGCCGGCGAGTATCTGAGCTATTGGCATCGGCGGGTTGTGAGGGAGGTTCACAGCGAGTTTGGCCATATAAAAGTGCCCGGGTTTCCGACTGCGCGGCCGCAGTACGCTTGGGGCGTGGTGTGGGGCGCCTACCTCGCCAGGGCCCTGGGAGTGAACCGCGTTTCTGTCATCGAACTTGGTGTGGCGGGTGGAAACGGCCTCGTTATCCTTGAGGTGATTGCTGAGAAGGTGAAAAGCTACTTTGGGATAGATATCGATGTTTATGGATTCGATAGCGGGACCGGATATCCCAAGCCGACCGACTATCGGGACACGCCGAACCTATTCCAGGAAGGCGGCTATCCCATGGATGCCGAGAAGCTCAAAAAGCGTCTGAGAAGCGCCGAACTGCTGCTTGGGCCTGTTGATTGTACAATTGAGTCTTTCATTCAGTCAAAGCCGGGCGCCAGTTGCTTTTGTGGCCTTTGATATGAGCCTGTACAGCTCGACGATAAAAGCTTTGAAGCTGTTCGAAGCTGACGAAAAAACGCTGCTGCCGAGAATACAGTGTTACTTCGGATCGTCCACGGGCCACACTTACTCAGACTTCAACGCGGACCGCCTTGCCATTTCCGAATTCAACGATGCCCATCAACTGCGAAAGATTTCTCCGTGCTACGGCTTGGATACAGCAATGCCGGGTTCGAAGCCTTGGGCGGGAAGAATGTTTCTGGCTCACATTTTCGATCATAGGTTGTATGGGGCCGATGATGGGTTGATCAAGATTCGTGATAACCCGCTCATCGTGTGATTCCTGCGGTGACCAATGTTGGCGTGTTCACCGACCTTGGAACGAGCGGTTGCTCCTGGTCAAGACATTTAAAGCATTGTCGACGCGCGTGTACAACTGGCGGAATACCGAGCCTGACGCAGCCTGACTAGAGAAGACCCGGTGAAGAAGTGGTAGACTCCTTTCAAGAGGTCAGTAACGATGTCCGGCAAGTGTTCTCGCCCGGCATTGAACCGATAACTTTGCATGAGTTGTGGGTGCCACGCTTCTTGTCCGTTTTCAACGTCCTTTGCACGTTAGATCAATAGCTGCCATGCATGCGGCCACGGACATTTCCAATCGGAAGCGGCGCGCGGTTCGCCTCCTGTTTGTCGTCACCTTTTTTCTCCTCGGAATCCAGTACGCTCTCATGCAGACCGTGGGTGAACCGTATCCCGGCATTATGATGCCCAGTTTCGCTGGCCACGGGGGCTACGAGAGCGGCACCGTGCGCGTGCATGTGATGGAAGTGTTTTTTTTCGATCGCGCCGGGCATGCGTACCCGTTTTCAACACGGGAATTGCTTTCGGACTACCCGGGGAGCTTCCGCGGCCCCATGATGTACGACTACTTCAGCCCGCTGTCGGACGGCTCCGCACGTGACGATCACGAATCCGGCGGCGGCCGCCTGCGGCGGTTGCGTCAGCGATTTTTTCCGGATCTTTACCAAGGCAAACGAAAGCGTACGACGCCGGAGAATGAGGCTTCAATTCGGGGATGGTTGCGGCAACAGACGATCCGATTAGTTCCGGGGCACGAAATCGAGCGTGCCGAGTTTGACTGGTTTGTTGATACGGTCCAGACGACTAACGGGGCACCGAAAACCAGGCGCGAACCCGCCGGTCAATTCGTCGTCCACCTGGGCAAGGACTCGACATGATAGCTGGACTGATGGCCCGGATTGATGCGTGGATTTTCGAAGAATATCGCGCTTCCACGATGGACTTGGCGATCTTTCGAATCATCTACGCGCTTTACATGCTGTTGAGCGTGCCACCGATTGCCCCTTGGATTGGCCGGGCGCCGCATGCTTTTTTCTCCCCTCCGGTCAGCCTGGCAGCTCTGTTTCCCGACTTCCCTCCCGCTTCGTTGGTGATCACCCTAAACGTCGGCCTGGCCGCATTTCTTTCATTGCTTTTGGTTGGCTGGAAGACGCGATTGGCATCGCTTGGCACGGCCGCGCTATTGCTTGCGATAAAATCTTTTGAATACTCAATTGGGAAGATAAATCACGAGATCCTCTTGATCGTGATTCCGCTTGTCATGGCGTTTTCGACGTGGGGTGGCGCGTGCTCAATTGACAGCCGCGGGAAACAGGCGTCGCATGAACGCGAGGAACGCGGTCAATGGTGCTTGAGCTACCTCGCCTTGTTGATCGCCGTGGGCATGCTTACTGCCGGATGGGCCAAGCTCACCTCTGGTTGGCTTGATCCGTCGGCGTACTGCACGTATGGACACCTCGCGATTAATCGTGTGGTGGTGGGGCATGACACGCTCGCAGGCCGGATGGCACTCAAATTCGGGCCTTCTCCGGTTTGGAAAATTGCTGACTGGTCGACAATTCTGCTGGAAACAAGTTTCATTGTAGCCGTTTTGAAAAGGCGGTTCTGGCATTGGGCCCTCATCGCAGCGGTTTTGTTTCACGTCGGAGTCTGGGCACTATTTGATATCGTGTTTGGCATAAACGTCCTCGCATATGGTGCCTTTGTTCCATTCGCCCGCCTTGTCGGCCCGATCAAGCCTGCGGTGAAGCAATTGGCCAGCTTTGCAGAGAGCATCCCTGGAGTTGGATGGATCATCTGCGGAATGTTCTTTGGACTCACAACCTGGTCCGTTCTGATTGGGAGATCTTTGGCCGAAATTCTGCATTTTCCGGTGGATGAGGTCACTGTTCTCCTGGGAGTAGCAGTGGCAGCGGCAGTTTGCATTCTACCATGGATGCGCATTCCCCCTGAGATCTGCGGCCGAGAAACAACCCCACAGGACGAGGCCGTCCAATCTCGCGCCCTTACCCCGGCCACCCCGAGTAGAAACCCGGACTCACTCGATTAACGGCATGTCTGATTGGTTTGACACTCGGGATCGGCTAGATGAACCCCGTCGTCTGAATGCCGCGCACGGCTTCTTGCCAAAGTCAAAACCGCTAGATGACACGACGCGAAGCTACCTCGGTTCCAATGTAGCACAAGACGCAGTCAAAAAGGCATCGAGCAGTCCCTTGTTCGATAAAGAAGTTAATTTGAATGGCCTACCCTACTCAAGCACAGTAGTGTCAGGCCGTGAAATCTGTCGCCAGTTTCTGATTCGTGCGGACCTAGTTCGGGACCGAGAGCAGTTCATTGATGATGAGACGTTTTTGATGCACGGTGACACGGCGACGTGTCATGAAATGTTGATGAAGACGGACTTTGGTTTTGTTCACCAGGTTCTGACCTTCACCCGAAGGCATGAAGGCGCGACCGACACGCCAATGGCGCAGGCGTACAACAGCTACCTCCCTGCACATTTAGTGAGGCTGCAAAGGTACGGGCATTTTTATCTCAGTGATGCCGAACGCGATGAACATCAAGAGCGGCCTGGATGACTATTATCGCTTTTTGGGTCAAAGTGCGGTAACGGGCAAGAACATGGAATTCTGGAAATTCCATCGGCGCGCTTTTAACGCACTTGGCGTTCCATTGAGCTACTGGCGGTTGGTCTGACCAGTGTTCTGGGCCAAAAGGGCTTATCTGTTTCATCCGTTGCAGACTTTGGGCAACATGGTTTCCGCCATCCGCGACTTGAGGCGGAACGGTCAAGAAATTAGAGGCGCTGGGTGATCAGTCGAACTGCGCTGAACGAAGAGACATTGGGATGCGAATCGCTTACGCCAACGCGTATTACTTGCTTGACGGGTTCACTGGACGGAATGTTCACGTGAAACAGTTTATAGATAATGCCACCGCGTTGGGACATGAGATCTGGACGTCGGCCGGAAGCCAGCACCCACAAGTGAGACATTTGCCGACAGGAAGAATAAAGCGCCTCTTAACCCTGCGAGAAATGGATGTTGTTTACTTTCGCCTGGAAGATGGTGCACCACGGGCTCTGCGAGCGAGCGTATTCCCCTACCGTCAAATGTGCGGCTCACCCATCGTCGTTTGGGAATTTAATGTCTCGCCTGAGTATGGTGCTGTGATTGGTCGTTCCAGGCAGGAAATTGACAACACCATTCGTGAATTTCGGAGTTACGGCAAGGGATGCGACCTTGCCATTTGCGTGTCGGACGCCTTGGCTGATTATGTGCGCAAGCATCTCGGCATTAAGAGGGTGATCACCGTGCCAAACGGTTCCGATCCGCAGCTGTTTCGCCCGGGCGTGTCCCCGGTGCGAGCGGGTGGAACGTAGTCCCGATCGATTGAATGTCGTGTGGATTGGGAGCGCAGATCTGAACTACAACAATTTTGACTTGCTTCGAGAAGCCGCTGACTCTCTCTGGGCCCAGGGAGAAGGTGAACGAATCCGATTCCACATCATCGGAAACGGGCTGAGGCGGATGCGCGAGATGCCGGCTAACGTTGTGTATCATGGTTCGGAGGACTACGAATCGTTGCCCCGATGGCTCGCTGCCATGGATGTTGGATTGTGTCTTTATCGATCGGGTCCGGCCGACTACAATTCGCCGCTGAAACTGTTCGACTACATGGCAAGCGGTTTGGCCGTCGCAGGGACACATCAATCCCAAGTCCGCCAGGTTTTTGAGCAGCTCGGTCAATTGGATCTGCTGTTTCCCGCGGACGACGCAAATGCGCTGGTTGCAATCCTCTTGAAGCTGTCGTCGGATCGAGATCGAGTTCGTCGTTTGGGTGAGGCAGGACGGCGCCTCGTGATCGAGCATTATAACTGGCGCCGGGCGGCACGAGACACATTTCGTGAGATAGAATGCCTCTTGCAAGCGAAACGATAAGGGGATCGCGACTCGACGGCGCTTGGTCGAATATGTCCAACCGACAGTACGAAACTGCATAAGTCTTTTGCAGCGGAAAACGCCGAATTTGGATCCAAACTGAACTAATCATGCGTTCTTCGCTGTCCGAGAAAGCGTGACAAACCCAGTTGCTAGTCAAGGTGATACGACCGATGCCGGCGCCCTGCGTGAACCTCGTTCTCGCGGTCGCTTGATACTTCGATTGCGATGGATGCTGATATTGAAACGTAGAGGATCGAAATTCAGCAGCTCGGGCAAATATCTTAACTGCTGGGAAACAGCTCAAGCCCAATGTTAAAACCCATCCTCCGTAGGCTGGCGGAAAAAAACTACTACGCCTCCCGTGCTCTCTTTCTTCGACGCCTAAAACGGGAGCATGTGCGATACCCCGAAGCCCCTGTGTTGGTATTCACGATGGGGAAAGTCGGGTCCCAGACGGTTCAGGCCTCGCTTCAGGCCAGGGCATCGGAGTTGGGGAGGCCGATCTATGACACGCATTTCCTGGCCGACAAACGTGGATTTACACGCGAGAAGGACAACAAGGCGTATTTTCGTACCGAGCTACATCACCGAACGCTTCGCTCTTGGCACACGCAATTTCAACGTTCGCAACTCAAGAGGGACCGGAAAGGAGGCAAGAGATGGAAGGTAATCACCTTAGTCCGCCGCCCGATTATGCGGAGCATCTCGGAATTTTTCCAGAATCTGACCGTAGAAAATGCGAATTCGCCCGGGGCCGTACGGGTAAAATCACGCTTTCAAGGGTATGAAATGCCGTTACGCGGCAATTTCGATATAAAAATAGGCCCCGATGATGTGGACAGACTTTTCCCGCGCTTTTTCGACTGGTACGAGGGCCATAGCCACGAGCACGAACGCTTCTTCGAAGAGGAATTGGAACCGATATTTGGCATCGATGTTCTCAAAGAGCCTTTTCCGAAATCAAAAGGATACCATATATATCGCGGAGAATCGGCAGACCTTCTTCTCATCCGTTTGGAATCACTGAACGATTGCGCTCGAAAGGCGTTCGAAACGTTTTTAGGGATCTCTGATTTCGTGCTGACAAACAAGAATGTGGGTGGCAAAAAAAAGTACGCAGGATTTGTACAAAAAGTTTGTTACATCAATCAGGTTTTCCAAAACTAAGCTAAGCGAGATCTACGACTCAAGATATGTAAGACATTTTTATACTGCGGAGGAAACGGAAAAATTTAAGACGGTACTGGAGCAGGAGCGGCGCCGTAGTTGGCACGGTAGTTGGCTCTCTTTTTTGGATACAACTTGCGCAATAGAGTCCGGACTAAAGAACAAACCGCTAAGAAGGCAACCGTTGGTTCCGCCGGCTCGAGCAAAAACCGGGTGCCGTCGGCTGGTTGCATGTTGAATATTTAGGATTGCGTCTACAGGCAAAGCGGGAACGAATTATGCTGGCAGCAGCGTCTCTTGTGACGATATTATCGTCGCGTTCAAGATGGCTTTTATGAGTGAACCTGTTCCGACAGCCTGCCACGATGGTTGTAAGATCGAGAGCTATGGATAGAGGCGCAGTCGGTCATATTCCTGCGCTCGACGGCGTGCGAGGTATCGCCATTCTTCTCGTGATGCTTTATCACTTTACGCGCGGCTACATCAACGGCGCTTTTCATGGCGTTCTCTATCAAGTTTCCAACGTTGGCTGGTGCGGGGTGGACCTGTTCTTTGTTTTGTCCGGCTTCTTGATTACAGGCATTCTTTGCGATGCGAAGGATGGGGTCCACTACTTTCAGAACTTTTATATGCGAAGAGTCCTTCGGATATTCCCTTTGTATTATGGGTTCCTGCTCGTGCTCTTCGTGCTTGTGCCGGTTGTGCACCAATTTTCGCCATTGATTCGAAAGCAAATGGGCGAGCAAGTCTGGTTCTGGTCTTACCTGACGAATTTTGACTACGCTCTCAGTTCCCACCCTTTGATCAATGATTTTCATTTGGCTCACTTTTGGTCCCTGGCGGTGGAGGAGCAATTTTACCTGGTTTGGCCGGCCGTAATCTTTTTCTGTCAGCCCAAGACTGCCATCCGTATCAGCGCAATCTGCATCGGGACAGCCCTGATCCTGCGAGTTTTTCTCGAGGCGGATCACGTGAGCTCTGCTGCCATCTATAATCTCACGCCTTGTCGGATGGATAGCCTGGCAGTCGGCGCACTCTGCGCGTTGCTGGTTCGGACCGATCTGAATACAAACAAGCTCTTGAAAGCGGCGCGTTTGACCACACTTCTCGCGGGCGCGGGGCTCATATT